>NZ_JALKAL010000002.1 GCF_023015765.1 Ornithinimicrobium sp. F0845 | reverse complement strand
GCGACCAGGTCGGCTTCAACATCGTCGACGCCAGCGCCCCGGGCCTGGGCGACGTCCTGGCCTCCGGCGACTGGGAGATCGCGCTGTTCGCCTGGGCCGGTTCCGGCACGGTGACCGGCTCGGCCTTCTGGTACGAGACCGGTGGCGGTGGAAATATGGGTGGCTGGGTCAACGAGGCCGCCGACGCCGCGTGGGAGACCATCTCCACCAGCCTGGACGAGGAGGTGCACGCCGAGCAGCTCGCCATCGTCGAGACCGAGGCGTGGAACACCCTGCACAGCATCCCGATCTTCGCGCACCCGGGCGTCATCGCCTACGACGCGACGATCGACAACGTGATCCACAACGCCAGCCAGACCGGCGTCCCGTGGAACGCGGAGCAGTGGGTCCGCGCCGACTGAACACTGCTCCGGGAGACCCCGGGTTCTTGCAACGGCAAGGACCCGGGGTCTCCCCGTCCGGGGGTACCTGCGTGAGCGGTCCCGTGATCCGGCGCCAAAAGACCTCGCGATCAGCGCACACGGGGTCGGCGAAGGTCACCGTACAGTCGGAGATCGCGGCGTGCGCAGGACTCATCGGTGGCCCTGAACCGCCAACCACTCCAGATCGGTGGCCGCGGCGCGCCTCGCCTCAGCCTCCCGGGCGAACAGCTCGTCGGTCTTGCGCAGAACCAGCGTGTAGGGCGGGCCCGTGCGCCGCGTGGTGTGCCGGACCGGCAGGCCGTTCACGTCGATCTGGTGGTGGACGTGCCGCCTCCCGTCGGTGGCCAGAGGCCACTCCAGGGTCTGGGTGGTCCCCGCACCGAGGAAATCGCTGAACCTGGCGCACAACTCGCACCCGCACCCTGACCAGTCAATCGCCCAGTCCTCGGGGGAGCGCCGCGGTTGCTCGAGCAGCCCGCTCAGCTTCTGCCGGCAATCCTCGAGCAGTATGCCGAGTGCCGGGCTCATCCTGTCCCTCGCGTGAGCCCGCAGAGCGGCCACGATCAGCTCGGGTGTGCGTGGCCCCGCGGCTCTCAGCTCCTGGGCGATCTCGAGGCCCGCGGCGTCGTCCGCGGCGTCGTGGCGGGGTCGGGTTCGGTGCGGGTCGAGGCGCTCACCGCTGCCCCCTGCGCTCAGCCTTCTCGCAGTGCATGGCTGCCACCTACTCCCTGTCTGTCGGGTCACCCCGCTCTTCCCGGCGGGGGTGCCGCGGCCCACGTCGGCGTGGTCCGGACTTCCGTTCGTGTGAACGTATGTCGAGGGAGACGGAGGGAGTCACCGCGAGGAGTAGGACATTCGCGGCATCGGTTCGACAGTCGTTGAAGCGAGCCGGGGCGGGCGCTCGGTCGTGGCCCGCCAGGGCGGCCGGGTGCGGTGGCGCTGCGGAATCAGCCGACGACGTCGCTGATGGCGTTCCAGAGCTGGTTGACGCCCAGCACGATGAAGATGAGCGCCGTGAGCGCCAGCGCGATGTTGGTGTGCAGCCGGTTGGCCCACGCCTTCGGCACCCGGCGACCGTTGAGCAGGCCGAGCAGGGTGACCGCCAGGAACGGCATGAACAACGACCCGAGCACGCCGTAGGCCAGGATCAGCGCGATCGGGCGGTCCAGGAAGAGCATGACCATCGGCGGGAAGGTCAGCCAGATGAGGTACCACTTGACGTACTTGCCGCCGATGCGGGTGTCCGGGTGGTCTGACCCGAGTCCGCGCATGTTGCCCCAGAAGTCGGCGAACATCAGCGAGACGCCGTTCCACACACCAATGATCGAGGAGAACGCCGCGGCCCAGAACCCGACGAGGAAGGCGGTGCCGATGAAGTCGCCGTAGCGGTCCTTCAGCACGTCGGCCAGCTCCACGAGCCCCTCGTCGCCGGCGCTCAGGGCGACGCCGGCGGCCTGCACGACCTCGACGCCGACGATCAGCATGGAGAGCACGAAGATGCCGGTGAGGACGTAGGCCATGGTGTTGTCGATGCGCATCACCCGCATCCACTTCGGGGTGTACCAGCCCTTCTCCCGCAGCCAGTAGCCGTAGGCCGCCAGGGTGATGGTGCCACCGACGCCGCCGGCCAGGGCCAGGGTGTAGAGCAGCCCGCCCTCGGGGATCATCGGCACCAGGCCCTTGACCATCGCGGGGAAGTTGGGCGCGGCGATCACGGCGAGCAGCACGATGGTGATGAACATCAGCCCGACCAGGGTCGCGGTGATCTTCTCGAACGTCGCGTAGTGGTTGAGCCACACCATGACGAAGCCCGCCAGCCCCATCAGGATCGCCCAGATCTTCAGGTCGATGCCGGGGAACAGCGCGGCGAGCGGCAGGGCGGTCGAGCTCATCGCCGAGGCGCCGTAGACGAAGCCCCAGATGATGATGTAGGGCCCGAAGTACCAGGTCGTCCACCGGCCCAGGCTGCGCCAGCCCTCGAAGATCGTGTAGCCGGTCGCGAGGGTGTAGCGGCCCGCGCCCTCCACGAGGATGATCTTCAGGATCACGCCGAGGATGACCGCCCACAACAGGGCGTAGCCGTAGCGCGACCCCGCCGTCAGGGTGGCCACCATGTCCGCGGCGCCCACACCGGTGGCCGCCACGACCAGGCCGGGGCCGACGATCTTCCAGCGCGCTGGCGTCCCTGAGTCGTCGTCCACCCGGTCGCCGTGGCCGACCTTCACTCCGTCGTCTGACATGGCACCCCTTGCGTGGTTCGGCATCGCGTGGTTCGGCATCGCTGCCCGGTCCCCGTGTGGTCGGTTTCACTGTGCCACACGTGCGGTGCTGGCTGGCAGAACTTGGAAAACCTGTGACCTTCCGGCGCCCAGCGATGCGACCGAACCGGCCCCGCGGGAGGTCCACGCACGCACACCGGACGGGCCGGTCCACGGGCGTGAGAACAATCACGGAAACGTGCAACAGGAGGGGACCGCACGGCATACTCCTTGTGTCCTCACCTCCGCGGGAGGACTCCTGATCACCATCGGGAAGGCCCGCGACCCTCCGGGTCGGGCCTGGTGCGTGACGGGTCGGACTTCGCGAGCCGGCCCGTCGCGCAGCCGAACGAGAGTGGTGTCAGGAGGGGGAGCGGCGCTCGCGGGCCAGGGCCAGGAACGGCTCGAGCAGCGAGGGGTCGTCCAGGGCGGTGCGCTGCACGACGGTGTCGGGGTCGGCGCCCTGCATCATCCGTTTGAGCGGCACCTCCAGACGCTTGCCGGTGCGGGTGTGCGGCAGCGCCACGACCTGGTGGATCTCGTCAGGGACGTGCCTGGGCGAGGCCTTGGTCCGGATCGCGGTCAGTATGTCGTCACGCAGGTCGTCATCGAGCTCGCGATCGGCGTCGGTCAGGACCACGAAGAGCGGCATCCAGTAGCCGCCGTCGGGCTCCTCGATGCCCAGCACGAGGGACTCGGCGACCTCCGGGACGTCCTCGACGACGTTGTAGATGTCGGCGCTGCCCATCCGCACCCCGTGCCGGTTGAGGGTGGAGTCCGAGCGGCCGTGGATGACGACGCTGTCGCGGTCGGTGATCGTGATCCAGTCGCCGTGCCGCCACACGTCGGGGTAGACCTCGAAGTAGGACTCGCGGTAGCGCGCCCCGTCCTCGTCGTCCCAGAAGCCGATGGGCATCGAGGGCAGCGGACGGGTCATCACCAGCTCGCCCACCTCGCCGCGCAGGGGCCGGCCCTCGGGGTCCCAGGCGTCCATCGCGACGCCGAGGTTGCGCACCGACAGCTCGCCGGGCCAGATCGGCACGGTCGGCACCCCACCGCAGAACCCGGAGCAGATGTCGGTGCCGCCGCTGATGGAGTAGACCGGCAGCCCGCCCGAGCCGGTGACGGCCCACTCGTGGGTGGAGGGACTGATCGGTGACCCGGTCGTGGCCAGCGCCCGCAGCGCGGACAGGTCGAGGTCCTGGGCCGGGTCCAGGCCGGTGGCGCGGGAGGCCTCGAGGTAGCCGGGGCTGGACCCGAACACGGTCACCCGGTGCTCGGTCACCAGGTGCCAGAGCCTGCGCGCGTCCGGGGCGGTGGGGGCGCCGTCGTAGCAGAGGATCGAGGCCCCTACGGCCAGCGCGGACGCCTGGATGTTCCACATCACCCACGACGGTGAGGTGAACCAGAAGAGCCGGTCGCCCGGGCCGAGGTCGAGGTGCAGACCGAGCAGCTTGAGCTGCTCGAGCAGGATCCCGCCGTGCGACTGCACCATCCCCTTGGGGCGGCCGGTCGTGCCGGAGGAGAACAGCACCCACAGCGGGTCGTCGAACCCGACCCGCTCCCAGGCGATCTGCGCAGCATCCGACGTGACGACCTCCCCCCACCCCCAATTTTGATAGGGGTTTTGCTGGTCCATCCCGTCTTTTGTCAGGGGTTTTGCAGGTCCCTCGCCCCGGGCGACCATCACCACGTCGGTCACCGTCGGCAGCAGACCCAGCACCTCGCGGACCGCAGCGCGGCGGTCGTGGCGCGTGCCGGCATACCGGTAGCTGTCCGCCGTGATCAGCACCCTGGCCTCCAGCGGCCCGAGCCGATCACCAGCGGCGGCGGGCGCGTAGTCCTGCCCGACACTGGACCAGACGGCCCCGACCCCGGCGGTGGCCAGCATCGCCACGACCGCCTCGGGGATGTTCGGCAGGTAGCCCACGACCCGGTCACCGCGCCCCACCCCCCGCTCGCGCAGCCACGCCGCCAGCGACCCGACCTGCCGCCGCAGCTCACCCCAGGTCAGCTCGGTCGGCGCGTCGTCCTCACCGACCCCCACGATCGCCACCTCGTCCTCGGGCCGCCCGGTCAGCACGAACTCGGCATAGTTGAGCCGCACCTCCGGGAACCAGACCGACCCCGGCATCGCCTCCCGCGCGAGCACCGGGCCGTGCGCACCGAAGACCTCCGGCAGCCCGAAGAAGTCCCACACCGCTCCCCAGAAACCGTCCAGGTCCGTCGTGGACCAGGCCCACAGATCGGAGTATGCCGTCAGTCGCCGGCCGCTGACCCGCTCGGCGAGGGCGGTGAAGGCAGTGACGCGGGGGTGGGCGACCGTCTCCTCGGACGGCTCCCAGAGCGGGGCGGGCGTGGCGGTCATCGGGCTCCTCCTGACGTCCCTCGGAGGGTAGCGCCCGGGGGTTCACAGGCCCGACGGCAGCACCAGCTCCGCCTCGAGGAGCGCCCGCCGTACCTGCTCGCGCAGGTCCTCGTCCACCAGCCGGTCGTGGTCGAGCCCGCCGAGGGCCGGCAGCCGTTCGGTCAGCCAGGCGAGGACGCCGGCCTGGTCGAGCAGCTCGAGCGGGGTCCCGTCCTCACCGAGGACGCCGTGCACCGACTCATACACCTCCGCGCCCGTGAGGGGTGCGCCGGCGACGAGGCACGGCATACTCCCGGGCAGCTGGACCCGGCGATAGTTCGGCTCGGTCGCGTCCAGGGTGGCGAGCTGCGCCTCGTCGAACCAGCAGACCGTCAGCGACCGGACCCCGTCGCCCTGCACCGGCGCCGCCGCGACATAGCCCCGTGCGCTGATGTGGGCCGAGTGGCCGACCGCCAGCCCGTGGACCTCCGCCGCCGCCACGGGCAGACCCGGCCCGAGCAGCCTGGCCAGCTTGCCGGCCAGGACCACGGGCGAGGCGTTCGACCCGACCGCGACCACCGGCACCCGCCCGTCGAGGTCTCCCGGCGAGCCCTGGTCGAACCCGCGGTCGCCGAGCAGGCCGGTGCGCACCGGCTCTGACCAGGGGTATCCACTCGGGTGCAGCTCCACACAATCCTCCGGAGGCCGAGTCTGCTGGGGTCGAGTATGCCGTGCTCGGTCGAGGGCCGCCACGGATGAGACAGTGGTGCCTCAGGAACAGGCAAGGTGAGGTGCAGGAATGGCGCAACGCGACGGGTCGGGCACGGGCGGACAGGCGGCAGGGGAGGGGCTGGAGCCCGGTGAGCGCGAGCAGCTGGTCTACGGGCTGGAGACGCGCTTCGCCGATCACCTCGAGGCGGCCGCGTCGGCGGTGCGGGAGGCCGAGCGGGAGCTGGCCGAGGCCCGGGAGCAGCTGGCGGCCGCGGTGCGGGCCGAGGGGGCCCGCCGCTACCAGTCCGACCCGCTCGTCTTCATGCGCGCCTCCATGAAGGAGGAGGTCGACGGCCTCGAGCGCAAGACCACCCCGAAGAAGCTGCGCGCCGCCTACCGCTTCCTGCTCGACCGGGCGGCCGAGCTCGCGGCGGGGGAGGTGCAGGGCTACCGCAGCGACCGGGAGGCTGCCGAGCACGAGCGGACGCGCGGGGTCGAGGCCAGCCGTGCCGCGGAGCAGCGGGCGGTGGCCAACCTGGAGGCCGCGCAGGCGATGCAGGAGCGGGTGCGGGCCGCCGAGCGCTCCGCCCGGGACGGCCTGGCCGCGATGGTCGCCAAGATCGAGGAGGCAGTATGACGGAGCACACCTACGAGCTGCAGGTCACCTGGACCGGTGACCGGGGGAGCGGGACGTCCGGCTACCGAGACTACGACCGGTCGGTGCGCGTCGGGAGCTCGGGCCGCCCGGTCCTGGAGCTCTCGGCGGACAAGCCGTTCCGGGGCGACCCAACGAAGTGGAACCCCGAGCAGCTGCTGGTCGCCGCGCTGAGCGAGTGCCATCTGCTGTCCTTCCTCCACGTGGCCGTCAGTCACGGCGTGACCGTGGTGGACTATGCGGATACCCCGGTCGGGACGATGGTCCAGGAGGGCATCGGCGGCCACTTCACCCGGGTCCTACTCCGGCCGACCGTCACGGTGACCGACCCGGCGCACGTGGACCTGGTCCCGCAGCTGCACCACGAGGCGAGCCAGGCGTGCTTCATCGCCTCGTCCGTCAACTTCCCGGTGGAGCACGAGCCGACGACGCTGGTGCGCTGAGCTGCCGCACTGCAGTGGTGCGTCCGGCGGGACTCGAACCCGCACACCCGGAGGCACAGGAACCTAAATCCTGCGTGTCTGCCAGTTCCACCACGGACGCGTGCGTGACCGATGGTATGCGTTGTCGCTCCGTCACCTGCCACTACTATCGACCGGGACCGGCCGAAGGGGAGGACAGCAGTGAGTCAACAAGCAGACACGTTCCCAGGGGCGGAGCCGCCCCAGACGCCCAAGCCACCGCTCAACGCGGTCGGTCGGCTCTGGCCGATCCTGGCCATCGGCTTCGCGATCCTGTCGATGATCCTGCTGGCTGTGCTGCTGTGGCCGGACGGGGACGACGACACGGTGACCGACACCGCCGAGGACTCGGCCGAGCTGAGCTGCCAGGTGTTCGCCGAGGCGGAGCTCAACGGCTTCGAGGGCCTGAGTGATGACGAACGGTTCATCCAGGTGAACCGGCTCAGCACGGCGGGGATGCTGGCCTGGACCGCGGAGGCGCAGGACCCTGGCATGGAGGGTTTCCGCGAGGCGATGGAACGCCCGCGGCACGTCGCGGCCCAGATGTTCGTGACCGAGGGCCCCGAGTTCGACGAAGCCATGGCCGGTGCACGGGCGGCCTGCGCCGACCTGGACGACTGAGCAACGGAGATCCGCCAGGTGCTCAACGGCCCCGCCGCACCGCGGCAGGATCGACCCGACCTCACGCCAGGCTGACGCCGAGGGCCTTGGCGAGCATGGCCACGTGGCCGGTGGCCTTGACGTTGTACTTCGCGAGCTCGACCCGGCCCTCCTCGTCCACCACGATGGTCGAGCGGATGACGCCGGTGACGGTCTTGCCGTAGAGCTTCTTCTCGCCGAAGGCGCCGTAGGCGTTCATCACCGCCTTGTCCTCGTCGGCCAGCACCGGGAAGGTCAGCGACTCCTTGTCGGTGAACTTCGCGAGCTTGGCCGGGGAGTCGGGGGAGATGCCGACCACCGAGTAGCCCTGTCCCTGGAGCACGGCGAGGTTGTCGCGGAAGTCGCAGGCCTGCTTCGTGCAGCCCGGTGTCATGGCGGCGGGGTAGAAGTAGATGATGAGCTTGCGCCCCGCGAAGTCGCCGAGGGACACCTGCGACCCGTCGGCGTCGGGCAGGGTCCAGTCGGGTGCCGGCTGGCCGGGTTCGAGGCGGGACATGTCATCTCCTGAGGTCTGGGGCGGCGTTCTGCGTTATCGTCTCAGGCGACGTTGACAACAGGGAAAGGCGTGCCCAGATGGCCGACAAGAAGGCAGCACCGACCCGCTCTCAGAAGGAGATCGAGGCGGAGATCGTCGCGACTCGAGAGCGCCTGGCCCGCACCGTCGACGAGCTCACCTTCCGGGTGTCTCCGGGAGAGATCAAACGCCGGCAGGTGGCGTCGCTGAAGGCCAGCGCCAACCGGGCGGCGTTCACCGCCACCGGTGAGCCGCGCTATGACCGTCTCGCCACGACCCTGATCGCGGTGGCCGGTGTGGCGATCGTGCTGGGCCTGGCCCGGCGGGTCTTCCACAAGGGGTGACGCCCTGATCGTCGACCGGGCCGTCTATCGCGACGGCGTCCGCCACGAGTGCGGTGACCTCGGCGGCGACCTCGTCGCGCTGCGCAGTGCCCCGGGCAACGACTTCCTGTGGATCGGGCTCAAGGACCCGACCGACAAAGAGTTCGCTGAGGTCAACGACGAGCTGGGGCTGCACCCGCTGGCTGTCGAGGACGCCGTCTCAGGGCGCCAGCGGGTCAAGGTGGAGCGGTACGGGTCGACGATCTTTGCCGCCCTGAAGACCCTGGCCTACCTCGATGAGACCTCCGACATCGAGACCGGCGAGATCATGATCTTCGTCGGTGAAAGGTTCGTGGTGACCGTGCGGCGCGGTGACGTCGCCCCGCTGGGGCCGGTCCGCAAGATCATGGAGGCCGACCCGGAGCGCCTGGCCGAGGACGGTCCCGCCGGGGTGCTGCACAAGATCCTGGACACGGTGGTCGACACCTACCTCGAGATCGACCTCGAGGTGGCTGCGGACCTCGACGACATCGAGGAGGCGGTCTTCGGCAGCAACGACACCGCGCACTCCGGCTCGATCTATCGCCTCAAGCGCGAGGTGCTGGAGTTCCGCCGGGCCGCCGCACCGCTCGGCCAGCCGGTGTCCTGGCTGGCCGGCGAGACCGGCCCCATCACCTCCACCGAGCTGCGGCTGCGCTTCCGGGACGTCAGTGACCACCTGCTGCGCGTCACCGACCACATCGAGACCTACGAGCGGCTGCTCACCGACATCTTCAACGCCCACCTGGCGCAGATCTCGATCCAGCAGAACAACGACATGCGCAAGATCTCGGCCTGGGTGGCCATCGCGGCGGTGCCGACCATGGTCGCGGGCATCTACGGCATGAACTTCGACGAGATGCCGGAACTTCACTGGGACTTCGGCTATCCCCTCGTGCTCGCGCTGATGGCGCTGATCTGTGGGTTGCTCTACCGGGCGTTCAAGCGCTCCGGCTGGCTCTGAGGGCCGGTTGAGAGGGCGGGTTCTGAGGGCAGGCCTCACATCGCCTCGGGCGACTCGATGCCCAGCAGGCCGAGCCCGGTGACCAGCACGTCCAGCGTGAGGGCGCACAGCGCCAGACGGGACGCCCGGCTGGCCGGGTCGTCGGCCTTGAGCACGGGGCAGGTCTCGTAGAACGCGGAGAACGCCTGCGCGACCTGGAAGAGGTAGCCGCAGAGCCGGTGCGGCTCGAGGGTGTCGCCCACCTGGGCCACGACCTCGCCGAACTCGATGAGCTGCAGCGCCAGCTCCCGCTCCGCCGGCTCGGTGACCACGATCTGGCCGCGCGCCCCCTCCGGACCGAGGCCTGCGGTGCGGAAGATCGACCGGACCCGCGCCGCGGCATACTGCAGGTAGGGGCCGGTGTTGCCGGTGAGGGAGACCATCCGGGACAGGTCGAAGACGTACTCGCTTTCGTGCGCGACGGACAGGTCGGCATACTTCACGGCACCGACCCCGATCTGCGGGGCGATGGCCGCGCGGGTCTGCTCGGGCAGGTCCGGCCGCGCCTCGTCGATGACAGTGCGCGCCGTGGCGACCGCCTCGTCCAGCAGCGCCATGAGCCGCAGCGGTGCGCCCGAGCGGGTGCGCAGGATCTTGCGGTCCTCACCCAGCACGTTGCCGATCTGGACGTGCACGACCTCCACCGCCTCGGGGAGCCAGCCGGCCAGCCGCGCGGTGTCCCAGACCATGTTGAGATGCAGCGCCTGGGGCGCGCCGATGACGTAGAGGATGCGGTCGGCCCCCAGATCGCGCACCCGGTGGCGCACGGTGGCCAGGTCAGTCGTGCCGTAGCCGTAGCCGCCGTCGGACTTGCGGATGATCAGCGGCACCGGCCTGCCCTCGCGACCGGTGTAACCCTCGAGGAAGACGCACAGCGCGCCGTCGCTCATCGTGGCGATCCCCGCGGACTCCAGCTCCTCGCAGATCGCCTGCAGGTCGTCGTTGTAGGTCGACTCACCGGCCAGGTCCGCGTCGGTGAGCGTCACCCCGAGCGTGCCGTAGATCCGGTTGAAGTAGTGCGTGGACAGCTCCACGAGCTCGGTCCACAGGCGCAGGGTCTCGGGGTCCCCGCCCTGGAGCGTCACCACACGGGCGCGGGAGCGGGTGGCGAAGTCCTCGTCGGTCTCGAAGCGGGCGCGCGCCGCCTGGTAGAAGGCGTTGGGGTCGCTCTCCAGCAGCCTCGCCTCCGCGCTGTCCTCCCCGACCTCGAGCAGGTGCTCGATCAGCATGCCGAAGGGCGTGCCCCAGTCGCCGATGTGGTTCTGCCGTATGACGTGGTGCCCGAGGTGCTCCAGGGTCCGGGCCAGCGCGTCCCCGACCACGGTGGTGCGCAGGTGCCCGACGTGCATCTCCTTGGCGACGTTGGGGGCGGAGTAGTCGATCGGGATCCGCTGGGGCTCCTGCCGCGGCACGCCGAGCCGGTCGTCGGCCGCGAGGGCGCTCACCCGGTCGCCGATCCAGTCGTCGTCCAGGGTGAGGTTGACGAAGCCGGGGCCGCTGATCTCGACCCGGGCCAGGACGCCGTCGGCCTCCAGGTGCTCGACGATCCGGGCGGCCAGGTCGCGGGGCGGCATCCCGACCCGCTTGGCCAGCGCGAGGGCCGCGTTGGCTTGCATGTCGGCGAACTGGCTGGGTCGCAGCACCGGGTCAACACCTGCGTGCTCGGGACCGAGGGCGCGCTCGATCGCGGACGAGACCAGCGGGGAGAGGTGACCCTGCAGCGACATGGGCCACAGCCTAAGGTGACCGGCGCGCCGCCTTGCGCGCCCGGCATACTGGCTGGGTGGATCGCGAGGACCTCATCAGGCTGCGCCGGGTGCGAGACCTGATCGACCGGGAGTATGCCGAGCCGCTGGACGTCCCGCGCCTCGCCCGGGAGGCGCTCATGTCGGTGGGGCACTTCCAGCGCTCGTTCAAGGAGGCGTTCGGGGAGACGCCCTATTCCTGGCTGATGACGCGGCGGGTGGAGCGGGCGATGGCGCTGCTGCGGTTCGGCGACCAGAGCGTCACCGACGTGTGCATGGCCGTGGGCTTCACCTCGCTCGGCTCGTTCAGCGCCCGGTTCACCGAGCTGGTGGGGCAGACGCCGAGTGAGTACCGCGCGAGCGACCACGGCCAGCTCGTCGGCATCCCGGGCTGCTACGTCAAGCACGCGACGCGTCCGACCCGGGGCGCTGCGGACCGGACCCGGTCAGGATCGGAGAAGCGCGATGACGGTGGGGCGTCATAGCGTTGCGGGCATGAACGCAAACCCCACCGCACCGACCCTGAACAACTGCTTCGTGATCGTCGACGACGTCGACGCCACGCTGGCCTTCTACCGGGACGCCGTCGGCCTCGAGGTGCGCCAGGACGTCTCGCAGGGCGACTTCCGCTGGCTCACCTTCACGCCGCCGGGGCAGCCCGACATCGAGATCGTCATCCAGGACTACAAGGCGTTCGGCATCCCGATGAGCGAGGCTGACCAGCAGGCCGTGGCCGACCTGATGGCCAAGGGCATCCTGTCCTCGCTGGTCTTCGAGGTGCCTGACGTCGACGCGCTCTTCGAGAAGGTGTCGGCCAGTGGGGCCGAGGTGATCCAGGAGCCCACCGACCAGTTCTACGGCGTGCGCGACTGTGCCTTCCGTGACCCGGCCGGCAACATGATCCGCTTCAAGACGCCGCTGGCGCAGGGCGCGGAGGCCTGAGATGTGCCGGCCCGGCTGGCCCCCGGGCTGGGACGGGCGGGCACCTGTGGATAACTCGGTCACCCATCCGGCGTCTCGGGGCACGCTGGGTGGGTGGGGATCGACAGGCTCGGACGAGAGGAGCACCATGGGTGTCATGACAGCGCTGCCGCGGGTGGTCGGGGAGTGGACGGTCGATGACGTCGACCGGCTGCCCGACGACGGCCTGCAGTACGAGCTGCTGGACGGGGTGCTGCTCGTGACCCCGGCGCCGACCATGTGGCACCAACGGGCGACCGGCAACATCTTCGTACGTCTCCGCGATGCGTGCCCGCCCGGCTTTGAGGTGTTCTTCGCCCCTCTCGACTGGCGCCCGGACCGGCTCACCTCGCTGCAGCCCGACGTCCTGGTCGTGCGCAACGAGGAGGTGCGCGAGGGGGACATCGGGGCCGCGATGGTGCTGGCAGTCGAAGTCCTGTCGCCCTCGACCAGCCGGAAGGACCGCGTGCTGAAGCGCTCGCGGTATGAGGAGGCCGGCGTCGCCTCCTACTGGTTGGTCGATCCGGTCGAGCCGAGCTTCGAGGCGCTCGACCTGGTCGACGGGGTCTATGCCAGCACGACGAGGGTCACCGGTGACGCCACGGCACGGATGGAGCTGCCCTTCGCGTTCGAGGTGGTGCCAGCCGAGTTGGTCCGTCCGCCCGAGTAGCCCCGCTACGGTTGACCCCATGTCCAACGTCACTGGTCCCCTCCCCGGTCATGGCAAGCGCAAGGGTGGGGCGATCACGTTCTGGATCGGGATCGCCATCGGGCTCGTGTCCCTCGCGCTGGCCATCGTCCTCGGGATGACGTCCTTCAGGGCCATCACCGAGGCCGTTCAGGACGCCCAGCCCACCAACGGTGACATCACCGTGTCCCTGCAGGCCGGCGACGAGCGCACGATCTATCAGGTCGAGGAGGGCGCCGAGCAGGCCACCTGCACGGTGACCGGGCCCGACGGGCAGGAGCTGTCGATCAACCGCGGCGCCGACATCAGCGGGACGAGTGGGGACACCACCTACGTCAACGTGGGCAACTTCACCGCGGCGGAGTCCGGCGACCACCACATCGTCTGCGAGGGTCCCCGGACCCTCGTCGGCCCGGCCCTGGACATCGCGGGAGCCGTGGGTGGCTTCCTCGGGGTCCTCGCGGGCATCGGCGGCATGATGCTGGGTGGCCTGCTCGTCATCGTGGGGGCGATCCTGTGGTTCATCGGTCGCGGCGAGAGCAAGCGGGCGATGGCCGCGGGGCCCGGCGGCTACGGCTACCCCCAGGGCGGCTATCAGGGTGGTTACCAGCCCGGGGGCTATCAGCAGGGCGGTGACCAGCAGGCTGGCTATCAGCAGGGTGGCTACCAGCAGGGCAACCCGCCTCCACCGCCTCCACCCCGCGACTACTAGCCGGTCCCGCCGTCGCGGGGCATAAACCGATCGTGCCTCGGGCGCGTGGGGACTAACCTCCCCGGCATGCCCGACGCCGAGTTCGACGACCCCCGCCTGGCCCCGCTCTACGACATCCTCGACCCCGACCGCAGCGACCTGGACACCTACCTCGCCGTGGCGGAGGAGATCGGTGCCCGATCGGTCCTGGACGTCGGTTGCGGGACCGGCACGTTCGCCATACTGCTCGCGCAGCGGGGGATCGAGGTGACCGGGCTGGATCCGGCCGGCGCCAGCCTGGACGTGGCCCGGGGCAAGGAGGGTGCCGAGCAGGTCGCCTGGGTGCACGGCGACGCCACGACGCTGCCGCCGCTGCAGGTCGACCTGGCCACGATGACTGCCAACGTCGCGCAGGTCTTCCTGACCGACGAGGCCTGGGCGCGGACGCTTTCGGCGATCCACGCCGCGCTGCGGCCGGGTGGGCACCTGGCGTTCGAGACCCGGGTGCCCGCGGACCGCGGATGGGAGCGCTGGACACCGGAGCGGACCCGGGCCACCACCGACGTGCCCGGCCTCGGGCCGCTGACCGAGTGGATGGAGGTCACCGACGTGCGAGAGGACCCGCTGCTGGTGAGCTTCACCGCACACAACGAGTTCCCGGACGGGCAGGACGTGGTGTCCACCTCGACCCTGCGCTTTCGCTCGGCCGAGGAACTGGAGACCTCGCTGGCGGCCGCGGGCTTCGAGGACGTCGTGCTCGGCGACCTGCCCTATGCCCCGGGCCGCGGCTGGCTGGTGCGCGCCCGCCGCCCGTGATCAGCGGGTGGTCTGTGCGCCGCCGTTGACGTGCAGGGTCTGACCGGTGACGTGCCCGGCTGCGTCCGAGGCCAGGAAGAAGACCAACTCGGCGATGTCCGAGGGCACCCCGACCCGCTTGGTCATGGTGGCCGCGAGCAGGCTGGCGTACTTCGCCTCGCTCGGGCCGTCCCCGAAGAACTCCGTCTCGGAGATGTAACCGGGGGTGATGGAGTTGACGGTGACCCGGCGCGGCCCTAGCCGTCTGGCCAGGTCGACCGTCCAGCTCTGGACGGCTGCCTTCGCCGGCCCGTAGGAGCCGGACCCGCTGTCGGCCGCGATCGACCCGACGTTGATCACCCGGCCGTCGTCAACCAGCAGCGGTTCCAGCGCCGTTGTGGTGAGCACGTCGGTCAGCACGTTGGCGGTGAAGTTCGCCTGCCACGCTTCCGCGGTGGCTGTCAGGTCTCCGTTGGCGACGGGTGGCGCAGCGTTGCCTCCGGCGTTGTTGACCAGCACCTCCACCCCGTCGGCGCAGGCGTCCGTGAGGCCGGCCAGGTCCTCGGCACTCGCGTTGTCGCACGGCACCGCCTGCGCGCCGATCTCGTCGGCGGTGCGCAGCAGCGGCTCCCGCCGTCGCCCGGTGATCACGACGTGTGCGCCGTGCCTGATGAACTTCTGGGCGACTTCCCGGCCGAGGCCGGTCGCCCCTCCTGTCACAACGATCATGCGCATCTTTCCTCTCAGTGTTTAGACCTTAACATGCTGCATTAAGTGCTTAACGTAGAGTGAGGGGATGAGCCGGCATGATGTGCGCGACGGGGCTGGTCGGCGCGACAGGGATGGCGAACAGGTGGCCGACCGGGCCGCGATGATCGAGGCGCAGTGGCGCCGCGAGCGTCCCGACCTGGATCCTTCATCCATCGGGGTGATCACCAGGGTCTGGCACCTGGGCAAGGTCTTCAGCGCCAACCGGCGCGAGCTGCTGACCAGCCTCGGCATCGACAGCGCGCTCATGGACCTGCTCGGCACGCTGCGCCGCAGTGGTGAGCCCTACCGCTTGAGCTCGCGGGAGCTGGCCGAGGCCTCCGTGGTCTCGCCCGCGGCGATCTCCCAGCGGCTCACGAGGGCTGAGCAGCGCGGCTGGGTCCGGCGCGAGCCACGTCCCGGGCGACGGGTCGATGTGCAGCTCACCGAGGAGGGCCAGCGGATCACCGACGAGTTCGCCGGCGCCATCTTCGCCTCGGACGAGGTCATGCTGGAGGGTCTCTCCTCGGAGGACCGGACAGAGCTCACCCGCCTGCTCGCCGTGCTGAGCTCGAGCCTCATCGAGTCCACGCAGGGACCGTTGTCCACAGATTGACCGCGGGCTCTGGTCGGGGTCGCGTCGTTCGCCTACAGTCGTGGGCATGACGTCGCCAGGCATCGAGCAGAAGGTCCGCCAATTGGACAACGACGTCCACGCCATCTACGACATGATCGGCAAGATCAGCACGACGCAGGATCAACACACCACTCGCCTGGCTGAGATCACCGAGGACATCGCCGCCATCAAGTCCAGTGTGGCTGCGCACGATGCTCGGTTCGACGCGCACGATGCCCGATTCGAGGCGGTCGAGGGCAAGCTCGACGCGCACGATGCCCGGTTTGAGGCGATCGAGGGCAAGCTCGATGCGCACGATGCCCGGTTCGAGAGCGTCGAGGGCAAGTTGGATCGCGTCCTGGAGATCTTGGAGCGCTGATCAGGCAGCCAGCTCGTCGTCCACCCAGGTGTGACGGGAGACCCGCAGACCAGCCAGGGTCAGCACGACGCCGCTGAGCATCAGCAGGATCAGCACGATGGTCCAGGTCCCCGTGGCCTGATAGATCACACCGACCACGAACGGCCCGACCGCGGCGAGCATGTAGCCCATCGGCTGCACGAACCCCGACAGCCGCGCGGTCACCTGTGGGTCGCGGGTGCGGGCCGTGATCAGCGCGATGGCGGTCGGGAACGCGAAGCCGGACGTGCCCAGGATGATCGCCCACAACCAGGGCACCGTCGCCGGAGCAAGCAGCAACCCGGCGTTGCCGATGACGAGCAGCGCGCCGAAGGCATACATCCACGGCTGCAGCGAGGGCGAGCGCGCGATGACCGTCGGCATCATCAGGGCGCCGATCAGGGTGAGGGCGGTGAGCAGGGACATGAGGATACCGGCGTGCCCGGCTGAGAGTCCCGCGTCGCGGTAGATCTGGGGGAGCCAGCCGAACTGGACGTAGGCGTTCATCGACTGGATGCCGAAGACGACGGTCAGGGCGATGGCCGTGGATGAGTGCCAGATCCGCCCGGTGGGCTTCGCCGCGGCGGGCGACCCGCGCCCGCCGGGGGTGCGTCGTTCACGCGAGGCGATGAGCGCCCAGGGGAGGACGGCGACCAGGGCGACCAGACCCCATACTCCCAGCGCCGCACGCCACCCCAGGTCGGAGGCGGCGCTGATCGGGGCGACCAGCGCCGCCGCCATGGCACCGCCCAGGGTGAGGCCGGCGCTGTAGATGGTCATCAGACGGACGTCGCGGGGCTGCCGCTTGATCCAGGCGGGCACGAGCACGTTGCCGATGGCGGCCCCGCCCAGCGCCAGGGCCGTGAGCAGCAGGAACAGGGCGGTGCTGTCGATGGCGGCCCGGGCGAGGAGACCCACGCCCACGGCGAGGAGCCCGAGGACGATGCCGGTCGTCATACCGACCCGGCGGGCGAGGCCGACCGCGAGCGCGCCGATCAGACCGAAGCAGAGCCCTGGGAGAGCCGTGACGAACCCGGCGACGGCGGTGCTCATGCCGAGCCCCTGTGTGACCTCCTCCAGCACCGGTCCGACCGACGAGGCGACGGGGCGCAGGTTGATCGCGATGAGGGCCGTGGCGAGCAGGACGAAAGCGGCGCCGAGCGGTCGCGCGGCGCGGCGTGTGGGCTCAGCGGGTGGCGTCACTCCGCATCGAGGTGCTTGACGATGCGGGCGGGGTTGCCCACCACGACCACGTTGGCGGGCACGTCCTTGGTGACCACAGCTCCCGCGCCCACGACAGAGTTGTCGCCGATGGTGACGCCGGGCAGCACGATCGCGCCGCCGCCGAGCCACACGTTGTCACCCAGGGTGATGGGCGAGGCGGACTCGACGCCGTCGCGGCGCGGGCCGGGCTCCAGTGGGTGCCACGGGGTGAGCAGCTGCACGTGCGTGGCGATCTGGCAGTGGCGTCCGATGGTGATCGGCGCGACGTCGAGCGCGGTCAGGCCGTAGTTGACGAAGGTGCCCTCGCCGACGGCGATGTTGCTGCCGTAGTCGACGTAGAGCGGCGGCTTGATCTCGGCGCCCTCGCCCAGGTCTCCGAGGAGGCCGGCGAGGATCTCCCGGGCGGCGTCGGGGTCCTCGAGGTAGGCCCGGGCGTAGTCGGCGGCGAGCTCGACGGCCCGGCGACCCTCCGCGGCGATGCGGGGGTCGTCGGCGATGTAGAGGTCGCCGGCGACCATGCGCTCGTAGTTGCTCCGGTCGTCCCCGGCGAAGTAGTCGGCCATCGTTCCAGGGTAGTTGCGTGACGCCGCCTCGCCCCGCCCGCACTGTCGGTGGCGGCTGGCAGCATCCTCGGCATGACGGGTGCGGAGATGATGCAGCGGTTCGTGACGGTGATCGACGACCACGACTGGGAGGGGTTGGCCCGACTGCTCCACGAGGACTTCCGGTGTCACCTGGTGCACACCGGGGAGATGTTCGGCAAGGAGGAGTGGGTGCGGTTCAACGCGGACTACCCGGGGTTCGAGCGCATGGTGCTCGAGGACTGCGTCAGCGAGGGGGAGCGGGCGGTCGGCCGGGCCTCGGTGACGGGGACCAGCGACGGACGGCCGCAGCGCTTCGCGGTGGCCTCCTTCGTCACGCTCCGTGACGGGTTGATCGTGGACCTGACCGAGGTGTGGACCGACGTCGGGCTGGAGGCGCCTGCGGGGACGCGCCTCGCCTAGCCGCGCAGCTCGTTGGGGTTGATGGCCGCGGTCAGGGCTGCGGCGTAGGCCCGGTAGCCGTCGGCATTGGGGTGGAACGAGCTGCCGACATCGGCGGGGAGGACGCCGTGGAGGAAGGGCTCGTCGGAGTTGGCTCCGTGGCCGTCGAAGCGCTTGGTGACGTCCACGAACTCGAAGCCGTGGTCCTCCGCGACTCCTGCGATCACCTGGTTGAGCAGGTCGGCCGCGTCGTTGGCGGCCTCCTGCTCGGCGACCGACATCACCATCGTGAAGTCCGGGTTGAGCGGGACCTCGTAGTCTCCGAACCGCGGTGAGAACAGGTGGGCGTAGCCGGTGACGGCGATGTGCGCGTTGGGCGCCGCGTCGGCCACGCCGCTGTATGCCTCGTCAAGGATGGCGGGCAGATCGTCTCGGATCTCCTGCTCGACCGCACCGATCTGTTGGAGGCAGAACGCGTCGTCCAGGAGCAGGCACTGGGTCACGGTTGTCGACCAGGGGATGTCGTTGCCCCCGATCGTCAGGGTGACCAGATCGGTGTCCGCGTCGAGGCCTCCGAGCTGGGCGTCAAGGCCGTTCCCGCCCGGCTCGGCGTGGGCGCCCGGCACGGCGGCGAAGTCCTCGAGGCTGATCCGCATCCGGCCGTCCAGCACCTCGGGGTAGGCGGCGCCGTCGGGTGCGCCAGAGCCCGCGGCGTAGGAGTCGCCGATCGCGTCGTAGGTGAAGGTCCGGGGTGCTGCCGTCGCGGTGATGGCCACGGGGAGCAGAAGGACGGCCGCGGCCGCGAGTGACACCGTTGTCCGGGCTGAGGGCCTCATGTCCAACCAGCGTAGCCCTCTGCCAGTCCGAGCGCACGGTTCGGCGATTCGCTTGCGGTGGACAGCGGCACCATCCGCGGGTTAGGACTGACCGGTGGAGTTCATGTGCACCGGCCCGGTCATCGAGTGGCGTGGTCCGGCGCCCTTCTGGTTCCTCGCGATCGGACCTGAGGAGAGCGAGGACATCAAGGAAGCCGCCCGCGGCCTGGAGTACTGGGGCCAGGTCGCAGTGGAGGTCTCCATCCGCGACACGGCGTTCAGCACTGCACTGTTCCCCAAGGACGGGCGCTATCTGCTGCCGCTGCGGGACGCAGTGCGTCGAGCTGCCGGCATCGAGCCCGGTGACGAGGTGACTGCGACGGTCAGGTTGGCCGAGCGACTCGCCTGACCAGTGGGACCGTGGTGCCCGCGTCGAGACGGGATCTCGCCACCCCGCAGGCTCGTTGTCTGGATGTCCAGGTTGTTAGGCGACCTGGTCCCGAGCGGCCACGAAGGCGGCGACGCAGGCGCGGACGTCATCCTCGGAGTGCGCGGCGGACAGCTGCACGCGGATGCGGGCCTTGCCCTTCGGCACGACCGGGTAGGAGAAGGCGATGACGTAGACGCCCCGGTGCAGCATCGCGTCGGCGATCTCGGTCGCTCGGCGCGCTCCGTCCTCGCCGGGGAACATCACCGGCACGATCGGGTGCTCGCCGGGCAGCAGGTCGAATCCGGCCTCGGTCATCAGGGACCGGAAGAGCTCGGCGTTGGCGCGCAGCTGGGCACGCGGCTCATCGGAGTCGCGGGCAATCTCCAGGGCCTTGGCCGAGCCGGCCACCACCGAGGGGGCCACCGCGTTGGAGAACAGGTAGGGGCGGGCGCGCTGCTTGAGCAGGTCGACGATCTCCTGGTGCGCGGCGACGTAGCCGCCCGATCCGCCACCGAGCGCCTTGCCGAGCGTGCCGGTCAGAATATCGACACGGTTGTCGACTCCGTCGAAGACGCCGCAGTGCTCGTGCGACCCGCGGCCGCCCTCGCCGACGAAACCGGTGGCGTGGCTGTCGTCGACCATCACCATCGCGCCGAACTCCTCGGCCAGGTCGCAGATCTCCTCCAGCGGCGCCAGGTAGCCGTCCATCGAGAACGCGCCGTCGGTGACGATGACCCGGCGGCGGGTGTTCTTGGCCGCCTCGAGCTGGGCACGCAGGTCGGCCATGTCGCGGTTCTTGTAGCGGAAGCGCTGGGCCTTGGACAGGCGCACGCCGTCGATGATCGAGGCGTGGTTGAGCTCGTCGGAGATGATCGCGTCCTCCGGGCCGAAGAGCACCTCGAAGATGCCGCCGTTGGCGTCGAAGCACGACGGGAACAGGATGGCGTCATCGGTCCCGACGAAGTCGGCAATGGTCCGCTCCAGGTCGCGGTGCTGGGCCTGGGTGCCGCAGATGAACCGGACCGACGCCATCCCGAAGCCCCACTCGTCCAGCGCGGCGTGCGCCGCCGCGACGACGTCGGGGTGGTCGGCCAGCCCGAGGTAGTTGTTGGCGCAGAAGTTCAGCGCCTCGGCCTTCAGGTCGTCCGCGGTCTTGGTGGTGACGTGCGAGGACTGCGGTGAGGTGAGCTCGCGCTCCACCTTGAACAGACCCGCGTCCCGGATCTCCTGCAGCTCGTCTGCGAGAGCCTGCTTCACGGCATACATCTGTTAGCTCCAATCTACTGTGCTCATTCCGCGGGGTCGTCCGGGCCTCGCAAGCTCGTGTCCTCCGACCCCTGTCATGAGCTCCAATCCATAATGACCTTGCCGACCTCACCCGAACGGGCGGCGGCGAACGCGTCCGCCCACTGCTCGGCGGGGAAGCGGTGGGTGATGACCGACCGGATGCGCTCGCGCAGGACCTGCGAGGTCTGCAGCATGAACGTCATCCGGTACCAGGTGTCGTACATCTCGCGGCCGTAGATGCCCTTGATCGTGATCATCCGGGTGATGACGTGACCCCAGTCGATCGCGAACGGCTCCTTGGGTAGGCCCAGCATCGCGATCTTGGCGCCGTGCGTGGCGTTCTCGATCATCTCCGCGAGCGCGGTGGGAAAGCCGGACATCTCCAGGCCCACGTCGAAGCCCTCGGCCATGCCCAGCTCCTCCTGCACCGGCCGGATCCGGTCCCGCGCGACGTTGACCACGCGGTCGGCACCGGCGGCCTGCGCCAGCCCGAGCCGGTGGTCGGAGACGTCGGTGACCACGATGTAGCGGGCGCCGATGTGCCGGGCGATGGCGGTTGCCATCACGCCGATCGGGCCGGCCCCGGTGATCAGCACGTCGTCGCCGGACATCGGGAAGCTCAGCGCCGTGTGGACCGCGTTGCCGAGCGGGTCGAAGACGGCGCCCAGGTCGGCGTCGATGTCGTCCGGCTGCACCCACACGTTGGTGGCCGGCAGGACGACGTAGTCGGCGAACGCGCCGTCGCGGTTGACCCCGAGGTTGGAGGTCTGCACGCACATGTGCTGGCGTCCGGCGCGGCAGTTGCGGCAGCGCCCGCAGATCACGTGGCCCTCCGCGGAGACCCGCAGGCCGACCTGAAGGTCGTACTTGCCCCCGCCGCTGGCCACGCCCTCGCCGAGCTCGACGATCTCGCCGTAGAACTCATGCCCGACGGTCAGCGGCGGCTTCAGCATGCCGGCGGCCCAGTCGTCCCAGGACTCGATGTGCAGGTCGGTCCCGCAGAGCCCCGCGCGCAGCACGCGGACCTTCACCTCGCCCGGTCCCGGCACCGGCTCGGGGATGTCGATCAGCTCCAGACCCGGGCCGGCTGCGGTCTTGACCAGTGCGCGCATGGGGTCCATCTTGACCTACCGGTCTCGATTTCTGTCAGGCAGTCTGCCGATGCTAAAGTTCTGCGTCGCGCGCCTATAGCTCAATTGGCAGAGCAGCTGACTCTTAATCAGCGGGTTCGGGGTTCGAGTCCCTGTGGGCGCACTCCCAGTCCCCGTCCGGAAGTGTCCGGGCGGGGACTTTTTGTATGCCGTGCGCCTCGCCTCCAGTGCTGTGTCCGGGACCCCCGCCCTGGTGCGGGGTCCGCCGAGCGGCGGTCCCGGCATACTCCCCGTTCGCACGGCGCGCCGGGTGAACCTTTGACAGACTGGCCGCTGGACGCGACGTCGACCCGAGGGGACGGTCCAGTGAGTGCCGAGCGACAGGAGCAGCAGCCGATGCCCAACGTCGTGACGGTCTTCAAGCGCACCGTGACCCAGTTTCTGAACGACAAGGCGACGGACATGGCCGCCGCGCTGACGTATTACAGCGTCCTGTCGCTCTTCCCGGCGATCCTCGCGCTGACCTCGCTCCTCGGCGTGTTCGGACAGGGCAAGGAGACCACCCGGGCGCTGCTGGACGTGCTGATCGACCTGGGCGTCTCGGAGCAGCAGCTGGAGCCGATCGAGAGCTTCGTCGACAACCTCCAGGGCACCGGTGGGGCGGGGATCGCGCTGGTCATCGGACTCGGCGCCGCGCTGTGGGCGTCCTCGAACTATGTCAACGCCTTCTCCCGGGCCATGAACTCGATCTACGACGTCAAGGAGGGCCGCCCGTTCTGGAAGCTGCGTCCCCTGATGTTGCTGATCACCCTGGTCGTGCTGCTCCTGGTCGTCGTCGTCGGGCTGTCGCTCGTCCTGACCGGTGGCATCGCCGGCGCGGTCTTCGGCGTGGTCGGGCTCAGCGACCAGGCCACGATGGTGTGGAACATCGCCAAGTGGCCCTTCATGTTCCTCATGGTCGTGGGCGTCATCGCCCTGCTCTACTGGGCCACGCCCAACCTGAAGCGCAAGTTCCGCTGGTTCAGCCCCGGCGCGCTGCTGGCCATCGTCGTGCTGGTCGTGACCATGGCCGGCTACGGCTTCTACATCGCCAACTTCGGCAACTACTCGGCCACCTACGGCGTGATGGCCGGTGCGATCCTGCTGCTCCTGCTCCTGTGGATCGTCAACCTCGCCCTCCTGCTCGGTGCCGAGTTCGACGCAGAGTTCGAGCGCGGGCGCCAGCTGCGGGCGGGGCTGCCGGCGGAGGAGCACCTCCAGCTGCCGCCGCGTGACAACAGCGCGCAGATCAAGAAGGCCGAGAAGCAGCAGGAGATCGTCGAGGAGAACCGACGGATCCGTATCGAGGCGAGCCGCGGGAACGACGACGGTGAGTGAGCCGGAGGACCGGCCGTGACCGAGGACGTGCCGCCGGTCCAGCCTCGGCCGTCCGCGTCCGCGACCCGCGCGATGCTGGGCGGCACCTTCCGGGAGATCGGTCAGGACTACGACACCTACCGCCCCGGCTTCCCGGAGCGCGCCGCCGACCTGATCGTGCCTCAGCACGTGGGCACTGCTGTCGATCTCGGGGCCGGCACCGGCAAGTTCACCGAGCGCCTCATCGGGCGCGCAGACCGGGTCGTGGCCGTCGAGCCGTCCGAGCAGATGCTCGCGGTCCTGCGCCACAAGCTCCCGGCCGTGCGGGCGCTGGTCGGAGGTGCCGAGGCCATCCCGTTGCCCGACGCGAGCGCCGATGTCGTCACAGTTGCGCAGGCCTTCCACTGGTTCGACCGCGAGCCCGCCTGCGCCGAGATCGCCCGGGTGCTCGTGGCCGGTGGCCGTCTGGGTCTGCTCTGGAACACTCCCGACCCGGACTGCGCGTGGGACCGGGCCTGCTACGACGTGGCGCACCCCGGGCTGGCGGACGACGAGGCGGCGGCCGAGCCTGACGTGCCGGGCTTCGAGCTCGTTGAGCAGGAGGTGGTGCGCTGGACCGAGCGGATCACCCGGGACCTCTACCTGCGCCGCTGGCTGACCGTGAGCAGCTTCCTAGCTGCCGAGCCGGACCGACGGGCGGCGATGGTGGCCGAGCTCGAGCAGATCCTCGACGAGTCGCCCGAGACATCCGAGCGTGAGGTGCTGGACCTGAGGCACGCGACCGAGGTCTTCGTCTACTCCTCCCGCTGAGCTGGACGGTGTCCCACGTCGAAGGACCTCGGGCTGCCGACAAGACTTAGCCAAACTTAGCCATAGGCCTCTACAGTCGTGCATAGTCCAGGTCAATGTGCACGAGGCGAAGTCCCAGCTGTCCCGGCTGATCGAAGCGGTCCTGGCAGGAGAGTCGGTGACGATCGCTCGGGCCGGCAAGCCCGTCGTGGACCTGGTGGCGCACCAGGGTCGGCAGGTCGTGATCGGGTTGGAGTCGTGGGAGGGGTTTCAGGTCGACCCAGCGGTCTTTGACGGTGCCGATGCCGAGGTTTCAGCCCCCTTCTACGAGGAGTCCGACACGTGAGAGGTGTCGTGCTCGACACGAATGTGTTCCTCTGGCTGCTCACTGGCGACGAGCGACTCGGCCAGCGCTCGCGCCTGCTGGTGACGGGGTCGTCTCCTGTCTATGCCTCGTCGGTGTGCGTCCTGGAGGTCACCATCAAGGAGATGTTCGGGCGGCTGCGGGTCCCGGAGCCGGTGACCGAGGCTGCGCAGGCGGCCGGACTGGTGGAGCTGCCGTTCCGCGCGCCGCATGCGGCGGCGCTGGCCGAGTTCCCGGAGCTCGCCAGGCAGGACCCGTTCGACCGGATGCTCCTGGCGCAGGCCTCCTCCGAGGGGCTCGCTCTGCTCACCTCTGACCAGGCCCTTCTCGGTCTGGGCCTCGAGTGGGTTGTCGATGCCCGCGAGTGAGTCGGGTGACGACGCGCCTATGACTTCGGTGGCCGGCCGGGCCGGCGGATGGGGGCAGCGCCGCGGGGCGCGCGTCCGGCCTTCTTGAGCGCGTCACGCAGCACGACCTCGATCTGCGCGTTGACGCTGCGCAGCTCGTCGGCCGCCCAGCGCTGCAGCGCCTCGTGGACGGCAGGGTCGAGCCGCAGCAGCACCTGCTTGCGGGCTGCTGCGGCTCGACGCCGGTCGGACGTCGGATTCTGATCGTCCATAGGGCTCACCCGGTCAGGAGTAGAGCGACCCCGCGTTGACGACGGGGGTGGTGCCTCGTTCGGAGCACAGCACGACGAGCAGGTTGGAGACCATCGAGGCGCGGCGCTCGTCGTCGAGGTCCACGATGCCCTGGCCCTCCAGGCGGGTCAACGCGCCCTCGACCATGCCGACGGCACCGTCGACGATCTTCTCGCGGGCCGCGATGATGGCCGAGGCCTGCTGGCGCTGCAGCATCGCCTGGGCGATCTCGGGGGAGTAGGCCAGGCTCGAGATGCGGACCTCGATGACCTCGAGGCCGGCGAGGGTGATCCGCTCCGCGACCTCGCGCGCGAGCTCGGCGTTGATCACGTCGGTGTCACCGCGCAGCGTCACCTCGCGGGCGTCGTTGTCATAGGGGTGGCTCATCGCCACGTGGCGCAGCGCGGACTCGGCCTGCACGGCCACGAAGTCCTCGTAGTCCTCCACGCTGAAGGTGGCCCGAGCGGTGTCGGCGACCTGCCACACCACGATCGCCGCGATGTTGATCGGGTTGCCGTCGAAGTCGTTGACCTTGAGGTCGCTGGTCTCGAAGTTGTGCACCCGGACCGAGACATTCTTGCGCGTGGCCAGCGGCACGGTCATCCGCAGGCCGGGCTTGCGCACGGTGCCGATGTAGCGCCCGAAGAACTGCACGACCTTGGTGTGCCCCGGCGCGATCACGGTCAGCGAGGCCAGCATGACGCAGGCGAGGACCACCAGCAGCGAGCCGCCGACCAGCTGGCCGATGCCACCCTCGCCCTCCGCGGCGGCGATCGTCCCGATGATGATGAGCCACACCCCGACACCGAGCACCGCGAGGAAGATGACGAGACCGGCGAAACCGTCGATCGACCACGCCCTGCGCTCCGTCGCGTCGACGCGCGTGCCCTCGTGCCCGACGGGTGTGCCTGCCGGTGCGCCGCCCACCGACTCGTCCTGTGCCTCGCTCATCGCTGTGTCCTCTCTCTTAAAAATGATATCAAAATAATAGCACCATTTCCGGGGTGGTTCAGTCGGCGGGTCAACGGGAAGTGGTGCTTCGGTCGGCGGGCCAGCGGGGACGGACGCCGAGAAATCGTCGGCGGGGCGATCCGCACGGCAGGGGTCATGGGGTGCGAAAGTTGCTCCACCACAACCGAAGGAGCCCCTCGTGTTCGACACCATCAACGGCTTGCCGCTCCACCCGCTCGTCGTCCACGGGGTCGTCGTCCTGCTGCCGCTGGCGGTCCTGGGCACGATCGCCATCGCGGTGCGGCCCGCGTGGCGCAGGACCTACGGCCCGGTCGTCGTGGGGATCGCCGCGATCGCCACGCTCCTGATCCCGGTCGCGACCTCCAGCGGCGACGCACTGGAGGACCGGGTGGGCTCCCCGGGCGACCACGAGGACCTCGGCGAGCAGCTCATCTGGTTTGCTGTGCCACTGCTGATCCTCCTCGTCGTCCTCGTGTTCCTGTCCCGCAGGGCCGAGCGTGACTCCGCCACGGAGGAAGGACGCACCGCGGCCTTGGCCGTCAGCGGCGCGCCGGCGGGCCGCGGGCTCGTGACGGTCGTCGCCGTGCTCAGCGTGGTCGCCGCCCTTGCAGCCGGGGTGCAGGTCTACCGCGTCGGGGACTCCGGTGCCCAGTCGGTGTGGGGCGCCACGGTCCGAGAGTGACCACAACGACAAAGCGCCCCGGACCAAACTCGCGTCTGGACCGGGGAGCTGCACCGGGCCTTGCAGAGGCCGGACTCGGGCGTGAACCGCGATTCGCCCTTCTCTGCGAACGCAGAACTGTAGGGACAATGGCTGCCCCACTTCGACGCCACGAACCACGCACCACGGAGTGAGGCCCTCCGACATGCCCCGTCAAGCCTGCTGCGGCAGTGCGTACGCGATGTGCACGCGATCTATCCGCCCCTCGAAAGCGAACGGCATCCGGTCGGCGTACGCGCGTGAGACCGCGCCGCCGTAGGCGCGACCGATGTCGAGACAGTCGTTCGCCGAGAACAGCAGGGGGGCGCTGATCGGAACCTCTCCCGATACCACCTCGGTGCCATCCACGCGCAACGATACGTGCAGAGACCCTCCTGGACGAGCCTCGACGTAGCGCGTTTCAATCTCCACCGTGTGGTCGCCCGCGGCAAGCGGTGCAGGCGCGGCGATCATCGTGCGCTGCACGAGGAACAGGTTGTACTCGTACGTCAGCACCCCGTCGATCAGGTAGCAGGTGAGGCCGCCGCCGGCGCCCCCGAGCTTGTAGAGAACGCCGTTCGCGCCGTCGGGCACGGTGCACTCGATTGTGACCGTGTTCGGCCGATTCCCCAGCGCGGGCGCGCAGAACTCCGGCACGCGGACGGTATCGCCGCCCATCTCCCATTCGGTGAAGGGCGGGCTGATGCGGTCCTCCGGGTGCATCACGGGCACCCAGAGGCCGCCCCCGATGGGAAGCGCGTCGTTGCGCGCGGCCTCGATCGCGAACAGCTCCTTGAGCTCCGCGAGCTTCTCCGGCTGTTCCGCCCCGAGGTCGCGCGCCTGGCTCCAGTCGTTGTCGAGGTCGTAGAGCTCCCACGTGTCCTGATCGGGGGTCCACGTCGTGATGCCCGGCGGGAGTCCGGGGACCCACGGCAGTCGAGGTCCGGTCGCGGAAGCCATCCATCCGTCGGCGTAGATCGCCCGGCTGCCCATAATCTCGAAGTACTGCGCACGTCGCCTGCCTGCAGCATGCGGATCCTCGATCGCGTAGGCGAGGCTGACACCGTCGATCGGGTCCTGCGGGGCGCCACCTACCGTCTCGGGGTGCGAGATCCCCAGGATCTCGTAGACCGTGGGCACGATGTCGATGACGTGGTGGAACTGTGTCCGCGGCGTCGGGTCGGGCTCGATATGCCCCGGCCACTGGATGACCATCGGATTCCGCGTGCCGCCCAGGTGAGAGGCGAGCAGCTTCATGCCCTTGTAGGGGGACGAGCCGGCCCACGCCCACGCCGCGTGGTACTGGTTGTCGGTCGCCGGCGTGCCGAGTGCGTCGAGGCCGCCGAGCTCATCGAGCGCCGCGAGGTGCTGGTCGACGGTGGTCGGGATGCCGTTCTGCGCGAGCAACTCGCTGATGGTGCCGTTCTGGCCCTCGCCCGACGATCCGTTGTCGCCCCAGATGTAAAAGATGATCGTGTTCTCGTTGTACCCGAGACGTTCGATCTCGTCGAGGACGCGTCCGGCCTGAGCGTCGGCGTGCTCGGCGAAACCCGCGGCGATCTCCATGAGCCGGCGCTGGAACGGCTTGTGGTGCTCGGGGATGTCGTTCCACGCTGCCAGTTTCTCGTCCCGCGGCGTGAGCTCGGCATCCGGGGGGATCCATCCTGCGGCCTTTGCCCCTTCGAACGACCGCTCGCGGTAGACGTCCCAGCCGTCGTCGAACGCGCCCGTGTATCTGTCGGCCCACTCCTTCATGATGTGGTGCGGTCCGTGGATCGCGCCGGTCGCCCAATACATGAGGAACGGTTGATCCGGAGCGAGCGCCTTGTGGTCGCGCAACCACGCGATTGCGTCGTCGGCAAGGTCCTCGCTGAGGTGGTAGCCCTCTTCGGGGGTCTTCGGCGGGAGCACGGAAGTGGTGTTGCGCACGAGGTTGGGCTCGTATTGGGACGCCTCGCCCGCGAGGAAGCCATAGAAGTACTCGAATCCGTAGCCCGTGGGCCAGCGGTCGAAGGGCCCCGCCTTCGTAGTCTCCTCGGCGGGGGTGTTGTGCCACTTGCCCCAGGCCGCGGTGGCGTATCCGTAGTGCCGGAGCACCTCGGCCATCGTGGCGCTGCTCTTGGGGATGTGCCCGGAGTAGCCGTCCCAGTCGTTCGCGAGTTCCGCGATCTGGCCGTTCCCAACGCGGTGATGATTGCGACCGGTCAGCAGCGACGCCCGGGTGGGCGAGCACATCGCGGTCGTGTGGAACCGATTGAACCCCACGCCGCCCGCTCGCACCCGGTCGAGCGTCGCGGTGCGGATCGCACCGCCGAACGTCGACGGCAGCGCGGGACCGGCATCGTCGATGAGGATGACGAGCACGTTCGGCGCGTCGTCCGGCAAATGATCGTCGGCGGGTTTCGGTGAGTAGACGGACTCCTGGATCGTCCGCCCAGCGATGCTACCGGAGGACTTCGGCGGGAAGGGCAGCGTCCTCGCCGGCGGCAAGGGCGATCCGATCACCGTGTGGGCGTCGTTCACGATTCTCTCCTCGGTATCCCTGGAACGGGTTCAGTAATTCCGGTTTCACAGTCGGTTCAGCAGCTTGGCTTTCGCGTTCTCGAACTCCACCTCGGTGAGCACCCCCTGCGCCTTCAGGTCAGCGAGCTGCTGCAACTGGGTGACCATGTCGGGCGCGGGAGCGGCCGCCGCCGCGGGAACTGGGGTGGGAGTCGCTGCCATCCCGGCAGCCTGCTGCTGCACCGGGTCCTCGTGCTGCACGTACTTCTCCTCGGCGCGCTTCTCCTCGGCGCGATTCTGTTGTCGCCGAGCAACGTTGTCGCTCACGGTCGTCGCGGTGCCGGCGACCACTGCGGTGCGCGCCGCCGTTCCGACCAGTCCGGGCCGGCCCCTTCTCCTCAGTGGCATGTCAGCTCACTTCCATCTCGATCTCGGCCGCCTCGACGGCCACGAAGTTGACCACGGGGGCGGGAATTCGGACCGAGTCGACGACGAAGCCGTCGGCCTCCATGAGCCGCGAGGCCAGCTTCTTCGCCCACAGCAGTTCCACGACAAAGCAGGAGCGCTGAGGTGCCCGGAGGCAGCCGCGACGCCAGTTCGTGCACATCATCGTCCGATGCGAGCCCCGCGGCGACCAGATCGATCGCACAGACCTCGATCCCGCGGTCGTCGATCTCCGCGAATGTGACGGTGCCGTCGTGATCGCGCGCGACGTGAACCAGGTCGATCAACCGGATCGTTGCGGCATCGGCGAGATCCGCCAGCGCATCCAGGACGCCTAGGCTCGGCTCCTCGCCCGCGAAGGCGGTGAGGACAAGCTCCACCGGCCCGTACTCGAGGTCTTCCATCTCCTGCTCAGTATCGGCCCGGTTCACGCGAGCGCTCTTGCCTTGAGCGAGTCGAACTCCGCCTGTGTGATCGCGCCGGAAGTGAGCAGCGACTGCGCGCGCTCGATCTCAGTTCCCGGCGACGCAGTGCCGACCACGCTTCGGATGTATTCCGCGTGGGCCTGCTGTGCCTCACTCACGTCGCGCGCCTGGCGCGATGCGATTGAACCGCCCCGCGCGATCAGGTAGATGAGCGCACCCAGGAACGGGAGAAGCACCAAGAGGATCAGCCATCCCGCCTTCGCCCAGCCGTTCAGCGTGTGGTCGCGGAACACGTCGATGACGATCCAGATGTACGCCCAGATGCAGACGATGGCGAACCAGACCCAGAGGAACCACAGCATGAAATCAAGAAAACCCATGGGTGCACCTCATTTCGAATCGATCGGACGGGGCCGGGCACGGCGCCCTCGAGAGCGAGGCTAGGGGCGTGCTCGAACGACCCGCATCATGCAGATAATGTGAACCGGATTGGCGTTCGAGAGGATTTACTTGTCGTGAGCAGTGCAGGCGGTCCGCCGGGCGGTCCACCGCTCACCGATCGCCAGTAGTGGGGGTGCCCTCTTGGACTATTCGGAGCATCTGCGGCGTTTGAGCATCGATGACGAACGCCTTCTCGACGAGCAGCAGGATCTCCCCGAGCTGTCGGCCCTCGACGCAAAGACACGATGTCTCGTGCGGCTGGGAGCCCTGATCGCGGTCTCCGCTGCTGCCCCGTCGATCCGCCGCGAGATCGACGGCGCGGTGAGCGCGGGCGCCGAAGCGAGCGCGATCGTGAGCGTGCTCGACGCGATCATGCCCATCGTCGGTCGACCCCGAGTGGTTACGGCCGCACCAAAGGTCGCTCTCGCCCTTGGGGAGGATCTGGATCTGCTGAGTGACGAGCCTTGACCGCGACAGCCCGGTCACTCGCCGAGCAGGCCGCACTCGATCGCCCGGTCGACCGCTGCACCGCGCGTGGTGACACCGAGCTTGCGATAGATCGACCCGACCTCGGTGCTCACGGTGTTCCGTGAGATATAGAGCCGTTGCCCGATTTCGGCGATCGTCAGATGCGTCTGCAGGTAGGGCAGGAGTCGCAGCTCCGCGGGCGTGAGCGGAACGCTCGCCACGCCCCCCGCCTTCTCGCCGAGCTTGGCGCGGAACCGATCGATCTCCTCGGCGAGCACGCCGATGTGCGGGCGCCGTGCCCGCAGTTCGTCGATCTCACGCAGCAGGTGCTGGGCGGCGGCGCGGTCATCCAGTCCCCCGAACGCCTTGGCGAGCTGGAGACGCACGCGCATCGCGAGATAGGGCAGCACGTGCGTGCAGTGCACGCGCGCTCGCATCGCCCTTGCGAGGAACCGCTCCCCCGCAGTCGTGTCTCCCCGTCGCAACGCGATCCGTGCGCTGACCGCGAGGGCGAGCGCGGTTGTGGGGTATCCCTCCATATGCTTATCGTCGATCGCACGGACCGCAATGTGGGCATGCGACTCGGCATCCACCCACCTTCCCTCGTCGATGGCGAGGATCGCCAGCTCGGCCTCGCTGAGCAAGACCGAGTCGGTGTTGCCCATCTCCAGCGCATACGCAGAGGAGGCGGCGAAGGCCTCACGAGCCGCCGCGGTGTCACCGACGAGCAGCCAGGCGGAACCGAGCAGGTGGAGAGCCTGATCCCGCCATGGACTCCAGTCCGGCTCGTTCGCCACTGCGTACTGAGCATCGACGAGGACGCGCTCGGGGCCGTCGACACACATCGCGGCCCGGACCATCGCACGAGCCGACTCGAAGGCCACCTGCTCGTCCGCGGAGCCCTCCGGCACCATGCGCTCCAGCACCGCGGCCCACCGCTCCGAGGCCGGGGACTTGCCCTGCAGGATCGCGGTCCACGCGGCCATCACAGACAACCACGGGGATGCTTCGACCACCTTCTCGCCGACTTGCGCAAACCACCGCTCCACCACTGCGATCTCCCCACGCTGGTACGTGGGCAACGACAGGTCGGCGATGAGCGCACCCGCAAGCTCCAGGTCTCCTGCGGCGAGTAGGTGTTCGACTGCGCGCTCGGGCGCATCATGCTCTTCGAACCACGCTGCCGCACGCCGATGAAGCTCCGGCACGATGTCGCCGTCGACGCGCTCCAGCTCGGCGAGCAGGAACTCGCGGAACAGGGAGTGGTATCGGAACCACTGCCGGCGCCCGTCGAGAGGTACCAGGAAGAGGCCCAGTGTCTCAAGGCGACGAAGAATCGCCCGGGAGTCCTCGGTCCCGAGGACGGCGTCGCAAAGGGCCCCTGACAGTTGATCGAACACCGCGGTCCGGTAAAGGAACCATCGCACGTCGGCGGGCTGCCCGGCGACGCATTCGTGATAGAGATAGTCGGCGACGAACCGCTCATCCCCAGCCATCGAGAGCACGTCGGTGCCGGCACCAGCAGCGAGTGCGCACAGGAAGACCCCCGTCGGCCACCCCTCGCAGCGCTCGACGGCAACGGCGAGGTCGTCCTCCGAGACCTCGACCGCCGCATCACCGAAGATCGTGCGCGCGCCCTCGCGGTCGATGCGCAACTCGTGGACCCCGATCTCGAGCACTGCTCCTGCGGCGCGCAGACGAGCGAAGTAGGGCTGTTCGTGCCGGCTGGCGAGGACCACCTGCGAGCCCTCCGGCACACCCGTGAGCACGACCTCAAGAACGTCCTGGCACTCTAGCGATCCCGCCGCGTGGACGTCGTCCAGGAACAGCACGAAGGGGTCGGGCACCTGGGCGAGCACGGCCGCGAGCATCGGGGCTGAGCGCCCGAGCGCCGAGACCCCGACCCCACGCATCTCGGCGATGATCTCCGCCGCGCGCGGCGACAGGGGCGCACAGGCCGTAGCCAACAGCGTCAGCAGCGTGGCGGGGTCGTCGTCGAACCGGTCAAGCGATGCCCACGCGACGGTCCGGCGGTCTCTCGATGCCCATTCTGCGAGCATCGTCGACTTGCCGTAGCCTGCCGGGGCCGTCACCCCGACAACGCGAGTACCTGTCGACCGCGCACGATCAATCAGCGGCCGCCGGGTCACCGCCCCGGGCCGAGGCGGGCGCACCGCTGTTTTGCCGTCGAGGAAGATGCCGCTCAGACTCCGCGTCTCCGGAGCGGCCGATGGGGTCGACTCCCGCACGTCCGAATTCTAGAGCGGTCTCCTGCTGCCTATCAACGCCGACGACAGCCGGACCGAGAATCAGGCGAGGTGGATGTCACCGGGCGTCCAGGTCCCGTCGAACCATGAGTCGGGCAGGCCGTGAGGCGGAACAGGACGAACCAGCCCTTGCCGGGCACGGTCCGCGCCCAGTTCTCGAACCCGGCGGCCGCACATGGTGACATCACGCGATCTGTGTGAATCGAACCCTAGGAGGGCGGCGATACGGTGGGCATCGGCACCCGTATCACGCCTACCCACGGAGACCAGACGCCATGAACTCCGTCGTCGGGGGGAATCCTCACCGATGGGTGCCTGTTCCGCACGAACCTCGCCGCAGTGTCGGCACTTAGAGAAGTCCCGGAGGGACCGGAGGGCTGGCTATGGATGGGGAGGGGGACGGGTCGCCGACAGTAGTCGACCACGACATGGTCGATATCCGCGGCGGCTCGTTCCGGATGGGATCGGAGGAGTTTTACCCCGACGAGCGACCAGTGCACGACCGCGTGGTCGCGGACTTCGCGCTCGATCGATACGCGGTGACGAACGCCGGCTTCGCGGCGTTCGTGGCAGCCACAGGGTACGTCACGGTCGCCGAGCGACCCCTCGATCCCGCCGGCTTCCCGGACGTATACCTGTCGAGTTTCGCGCCTGGAGCGCTCGTCTTTACGCCGACCCAGGGGCCCGTCGACCTGAGCGAATGGCGGCAGTGGTGGCGCTGGGTGGCGGGCGCTTGCTGGTACGCCCCGGAGGGACCCGGCTCCTCCATCGAGCACCGCATGCAGCATCCTGTCGTCCAGATCGCGTTTGAGGATGCCGCGACCTACGCCGCATGGGCCGGCAAGCGTCTGCCGACCGAGGCCGAGTACGAGTATGCGGCTCGTGGTGGGTACGATGGCCTACCCTACGCTTGGGGAGCCGTCCCGTACCCGGACGGGCGAGCGCGTGCGAACACGTGGCTCGGTCGCTTCCCTTACGACAATCGTGGCCGATTCGGCGCCAACACCTCGCCCGTCGGATCGTACCCGGCCAACGAGTACGGGCTCTTCGACCTGATCGGGAACGTGTGGGAATGGACGAGCGACTTCTACACCAGCCGCCATGTTGTCCCGGGCAGTACCGGGATCGAGGCCGGACCGCGCGCCAACCTTCTGTCTGCCCTCAACAGCGAGCCCGGCTCGTCGACCCCGCGACGCACGCTGAAGGGAGGCTCCTACCTCTGCTCACCGGACTATTGCCTTCGCTTCCGGCCTGCCGCCCGCTCGCCGCAAGCGGAGGACACCGCGACGACGCACATCGGCTTTCGCTGCGCCCGCTGAACCGATTCCCTTCGAACGGGTGCACTGGGGCCGACGAGACCAAGAGAGGTGCCCGCATCGAGTGACACGGCGACCTCTTGGAGGGTCTGAGAGGGCTGGTTCGCAGGCATCGTGCTGCTGACGGCCGGCGCCTTCGATGCGATCCGCGGACTTGTCAACCTCGAGCCGCGCCCGGTCGAAGCCTCGTCCCTGCCTCGCTGCCATCACACGGCCCGAGTTCGTGGATGGGGGAAGTCAGAGGCAAGGTCGACAGTTCCCGAGCTGATGCGGATGATCCCGGAGGTCACCGAACACCAGATCAACTAGTGCATCGTCCACCAGGTCGGCCCCCGACCGGGCCGAGTTGGTGACCTGGGCATCTCAGGTGTTCGTCTCCGGTCAATGGGCCACCAGCCAACTGCTTCGTGAACTCGTCCGCCGATGCGGAGGTCGACCGGCTGATGGTGTCGGAGGCCAAGGCACTCACTCGACTCACCAAGGACGGTGACGGGCTGGACGACGAGTGAGGCAAGCTGCTCCAGGCTCACTAAGGCGGCGCGGTCCCGTTGGACTTGCTCAGGAAGGGACCAGGACCGGATCAGCGCCGAACTGGAAGCGATCACGAACCGGCTCCCCGCCCACCATGATGGGTTCGCTGCGGCACCGCCACCTCCATCGATGAGGACGGCGAACTCCTGGTGCGGGGCAACGCGCTGACCCGGGCGGCTGAGGCCAAGAAGAGCGGCGAGTTTCAAACCCCGACCAGAGCGGTTCCTCTGGTCGAAAGTCTGAACCTCGCCACACCAGGGTGAGTGACGGGACTTGAACCCGCGACATCCGCGACCACAACGCGGCGCTCTACCAGCTGAGCTACACCCACCATGTTGACCTGTGACACCGGGGGCGTTCAGGCAACGGCGGCTATCTTACCTGCTCCGCGGGGTGGTTCCGAAAACGGCTGTCCCAGGCCCACGACATACTGTCTGAGCAGGCAGTATGTCGTGCGCTCCCGTCAGCTGTCGTGCTCGGCGGCCACCTGGCTGGCCAGGTCCTTCAGGGCGGCGGTCTCCAGGCCGGGCTGGGCCTGGAAGACCGCCTGGCGGTAGTAGCGCAGCTCGGTGATCGAGTCGCGGATGTCGCCCAGCGCGCGGTGGCCGCCGGTCTTGGCCGGCGCGGCGAAGTAGGCACGGGGGAACCAGCGGCGGGACAGCTCCTTGATCGAGGAGACGTCGATGATCCGGTAGTGCAGGTGCGCCTCGAGCTCGGGCATGTCGCGGGCCAGGAAGGCGCGGTCGGTGCTGACCGTGTTGCCACCGAGCGGTGCCTTGCGGGACTCCGGCACCCAGTGGCGCACGTAGTCCAGGACCTGGGTCTGCGCATCCTCGATCGTGGTGCCCTCGGCCAGCTTGTCGAGCAGGCCGCTGTCGGTGTGCATCTGCCGGACGAAGTCGCCCATGATCGCCAGGGCGGCCTCCGGCGGACGGATCACCAGGTCAACCCCCTCGCCGAGGACGTTGAGCTCGAAGTCGGTGACCAGGGTGGCGACCTCGATGAGCGCGTCGTTGACGATGTCAAGCCCCGTCATCTCGCAGTCGATCCACACGATGCGGTCAGCCTGGGCCCTGGTGATGGTCTCCGTCACGGGCCCCACCCTACTCAGCGGTGGCGGTAGCGTGACGCCCATGTCGCACCAGCCTCAGCAGCCGCCTGCCGGCTACCAGGGAGGACCGCACGTCGCGCCGCACGGGGGACCGGTTCCACCGCAACCCGTCGGATACCAGTGGGGGCCTGCGCAGCCGCAGCTGGCCCCGCCCGCCCCGCCTCCCGGCGTCGCCCACGGGCCGTATGCCGGGTTCCTGGGTGAGCCCGCCAACGCCACGCCCCGGCGCACGCTGCGTCGGTTCATGGTGTGGAGCGGTGCGGTCACCCTGTTCGGCCTGTGCGGGCTGTTCATGTCGGTCCTGGTCACCGAGAGCACCGGAGCCACGGCCGCGCTGCTCGGGTTGCTCACCGCCTCGATTGCCCTGGGCATCGTCGTGCCGGTGCTGCTGTGGGTCGACCGGCTGGAGGCCGAGCCCGCGCGCACCATGTGGTTCGCCTTCCTGTGGGGGGCGCTGGTCAGCACGGCGGGAGCCCTGCTCCTCAACGACATCGGCATGGCCTTCTTCGCCGGTCTCCACCTCGACCCGGTGTTCACCGGGGCGGTGCTCGTGGCGCCCGTGGTCGAGGAGGCCCTGAAGTGCCTCGGCGTGCTCGTGATCTTCCTGGTCGCCCGCCGTGAGTTCAACGGCGTCGTCGACGGCATCGTCTACGCCGGCATGGTGGCGGTCGGCTTCGCCTTCATCGAGAACATCATCTATCTGGGCGGTGCCTACAACGAGCTGGGTGCGCCCGGACTGCTGGGGATCTTCGTCATGCGGGTACTGGTGAGCCCGTTCGCGCACCCGATGTTCACCATCTGCTTCGGCATCGCGCTGGGGATGATCACCCACCGGCGGCGGTGGCGCTACGCCTTCATCCCGCTCATCGGCTTCGTGGCGGCGGTCTTCCTGCACTTCCTGTGGAACTTCGCGGCGCTCAGCACGATCGACGGGTTCCTGCTCGCCTACGTCCTCGTTCAGGTGCCGCTGTTCATCGGCTTCGTGCTGCTGCTGTTCTACTCCCGACGGCAGGAGTCGAGGATGCTTCGTGAGCACCTGACAGGCTACGGCCTCAACGGCTGGTTCACCCCGGCGGAGGTCGCGATGCTCATCTCGCCACGCGAGCGCCGCCGGGCCCGCGCCTGGGCCAAGGGCGTCGGGGGCACCCGCGCGGAGCAGGCGATGGAAGCCTTCCAGGACGAGTCGAGCGAGCTGGCGATCGCGCGGCACCACCTCGAGCGCGGCGACCCCGACCCCGTGTGGCGGCACCGCGAGCGGGCGCTGCTGCACACCGTCCAGGCCAGACGCGCGACCTTCGCCGCCCCCCTGCAGACCCCGCAGCCCTACGCCGCCGCGCAGCGGATCGTGCCGGTGCCCCACAAGCTCTGACCACCCCATTCTGGGGAAGATCGGTACGCCGGGAGCGCGTTCTCGGGGAGGATCGGTGCGCACTCAGCGCTGAGTGTCGGCATGCGCCAGGAGCGAGTGGCTCTCGGTCATGAACCGCTCGGCGTGCGGGCCGAACCAGGCGCCGATCTCGCGGAACCGCTCGATGAACGCCTCGCGGTCGCCGGCGCGCAGGATCTCCAGGGCCTCGGCGAAGCGGTCGTGATAGCGCTCGATGAGAGCGAGGTTGTCCGGCGAGGCCATGATGATGTCGGCGTAGAGCTCGGGGTTCTGGGCGAACAGCCGGCCGATCATGATGAGCTCGAGGCGGTAGATCGGGGAGGAGAGCGCCAGCAGTTCGTCGAGGGAGCGGTCCTCGCGGACCAGGTGCAGCCCGTCGGCGAAGGTGGCGAAGTGGCGCTGGGCCTGGATGAGGCCCATGGCGTGATCGTGGTCCTCGGCGGACACCTCGTGCAGCCGGGCGCCCCAGAGGCGGATCTGCTCCAGCAGCCAGGTGCTGGCGTCCGGGAAGCGGCCCGGCACGTAGGCGACGACCTGCTTGGCGAGGTTGTCGACGTCGGGCCCGAACATCGGGTGCAGCCCCAGCACCGGACCGGGGTGGACCTCGAGCATCGCCGCCACGGGGGCGCCCTTGGTGGAGGTGAGGTCGACCAGGAGGCAGTCCGCGGGCAGCGGCGGGAGCCGGTGCAGGACCTCGACCGTGTCGTGGATCGGCACGCTGACCAGCACCAGGCCGGCACCCTCGAGCAGCTCCTCGGCACGGTCCCAGTCGTCACGGTCCAGCTCACGCACCTCGTAGCCCGACAGGCGGAGCATCCGGCCGAACAACTGACCCATCTGGCCGGCGCCGCCGACGATCACCGCCGGGCCCAGGTGCGGCGCCTGGCGGGTGAAGCCGAGGTTCTTCTCGTGCGCGTAGGCCTCCCGCATGCACCGTCGCAGCACGTCCTCGATGAGGTCCGGCGGCAGGCCGCGCCGCTCGGCCTCCGCGCGACGCGCCGCGATCATGGTGCGCTCCCGGTCGGGGGCGTAGATCGGCAGACCGTGCTGCCCCTTGAGCTCGCCCACCTCGGCCACCAGCTCCAGCCGGGTGGCCAGCAGGTCCATGACCTGCTTGTCGACCGCGTCGATCTGGTCGCGCAGGTCGGCGAGCGGCGCCTCGGCGCTGACTGACGGGCCGACTGAGGGGTCGGGGTGCTCCATGAGGGTCGAGCGTAGTCGCGCGGGGCGCGGCGGCAACGGTCGGTCCGGCCGACGCAACTAGACTGGGCGACCGGCCCGCCACAGCGGAGCCGCTGCCCCCGTAGCTCAATGGATAGAGCAACGGCCTTCTAATCCGTAGGTTGCAGGTTCGAGTCCTGCCGGGGGCGCGCCCACCCACGCGTCAGCGGTGCGCGCGCCGACCGGGGTCAGCAGTGCGCGCCGACCGGGGTCAGCAGTGCGCGCCGACCGGGGTCAGCAGTGCGCGCCGACCGGGGTCAGCAGTGCGCGCAGGGGCCCAACCAGCGTGCGCGGACACAAACTCGGCACCCTACGGCGGGTCAGGTTTGGCCGAACGCCCTGCACACGGCAATCTTGGGTCGTGACAAAGACCGATTCCGGAGCAGCCCTGCTGCGCGCCGTCGAGCGACTGCGCGGCGCGGCAGAGCGTGTCGAGCTGACCCTCGACCTGCCCGGGGTCGACCAGGCACGGGTCCGGCAGGACGACCTGGTCAAGCAGCTCGACGACTACGTGCTGCCACGTCTGCGCTCGCTGGACGCGCCACTGCTCTGCGTCGTGGGCGGCTCGACGGGAGCCGGGAAGTCCACCCTCGTCAACTCGCTCGTGGGGGAGACCGTGACCCGGGCGGGTGTGCTGCGTCCCACCACCCGGGCCTCGGTCCTGGTGCACCACCCGGACGACAAGAAGTGGTTCACCGGGGACCGGATCCTGCCCGGGCTGGCGCGGGTGACCGGCTCGGTCACCGACGAGGACGACCCCGGCTCCGTGCGGCTCACCCCCTCCACGATGCTGCCCGCCGGTCTGGGCCTGCTGGACGCCCCCGACATCGACTCGGTCGTCACCTCCAACCGTGACCTCGCCCGCCAGCTGCTGGCCGCCTCCGACCTGTGGCTGTTCGTCACCACCGCCGCGCGCTACGCCGACGCCGTGCCGTGGTCGCTGCTGCGCGAGGCCGCCGAGCGCGGCACGAGCGTGGCCATCATCCTGGACCGCGTGCCACCAGAGGCGATGGAGGACATCCGTGTCCACCTCTCCGAGATGCTCCGCGAGCAGGGGCTGGCCAAGTCCCCGATCTTCACGATCCCCGAGTCGCGGCTGGGCGAGGACGGGATGCTCCCGGCCAAGGACACCGAGCGGCTCCGCGGCTGGCTGCACACGCTGGCCGGCGACGCCAAGGCCCGCTCCGTGGTCATCCGACGCACCCTGGAGGGTGCGCTGGGCTCCCTTGCGGACCGCTCCGCCGAGCTCGGCGAGGCCGGCTCGGCTCAGATCGCGGCCCGGGACGCGCTGCGCCAGGCCGCGCGCACGGCATACTCCGAGGCCTCCCAGGGCGTCGAGGACGGGATGGAGGACGGCACGCTGCTGCGCGGCGAGGTGCTCGCCCGCTGGCAGGAGCTGGTCGGGACGGGCGAGTTCCTGCGGCAGGTCGAGGCCGGCATCAGCCGCCTGCGCGACCGACTGACCTCGTTCTTCACCGGCAAGAGCGTCTCGACCGAGCACCTGGGTGAGGCCATCCAGTCCGGTGCGGCCGCGCTCGTCACCTCCCACGCCCAGGTGGCCGCGGCCGCCGCCACCCGCAACTGGAAGGGCGCCGGCGGGGGCGCCGAGTTGGTGCAGCGGCATCCCGAGCTCGCCAAGGCCAGCCCCGGCATCGAGGAGCGCGTCGAGCGGCTGATCCGCGACTGGCAGGGCGAGGTCCTCGACATGGTCCGCAACGAGGCGGGGCAGAAGCGCGCCACGGCCCGCTACCTCGCCTTCGGCGTCAACGCGCTCGCCGTCATGCTGATGCTGGTGGTCTTCGCCTCCACGGCCGGGTTGACCGGTGTCGAGGTGGGCATCGCGGGTGGATCGGCAGTGCTGGCCCAGCGGCTGCTCGAGGCGATCTTCGGTGACCAGGCGGTGCGCGAGCTGGCCGCCAAGGCCCGCAAGGCGCTGCTCGCCAAGGTGTCCGGACTGTATGACGAGGAGCTGGCTCGCTACGAGACCGTCCTGGACGAGGTGCGCCTGTCAGGCGAGGCGGTCCAGGAGTTGTCCGAGGCGGCCCAGCAGGTGGAGGAGTCCCGATGAGTCCCCGCGAGTCGGGAAGCCGCGGTGCGACACTGGTCTGGCGCACCGACCAGCTCGACGACGCACTGGAGAGCGGTGGCGCCGAGCTCGACCCGGAGCGCTCCGAGGCGGCCACCGAGCTGGTCACCAAGGTGCGGGAGCGGTGGGCGCTCAAGGGCGGGCGCACGGTCGTCGCCCTGGCGGGTGCCACGGGCTCGGGCAAGTCCACTCTGTTCAACGCCCTCGTCGGCGAGGAGGTCTCCCGGATCGGGGCTCGGCGGCCGACCACCTCCAAGGCCACTGCGGCCATCTGGGGCGGCGGTGAGGACCCGAGCGAGCTGCTGTCCTGGCTGGGGATCGAGGCCCGGCACCACGTCGCCGAGTCGCCCGGGTCGGGCAAGGGCGCGCTGGACGGCCTGATCCTGGTCGACCTGCCCGACTTCGACTCCACCGAGGAGGCGCACCGCGTCGAGGCCGACCGGATCCTCGCGCGCTCCGACGTCTTCGTGTGGGTGACCGACCCGCAGAAGTATGCCGACGCGCGCCTGCACAACGAGTACCTCGCGCCCCTGCAGGACCACGAGACGGTGATGCTCGTCGTCCTCAACCAGATCGACCGGATCCAGGACGAGGACGGCGCCGACCGGATCAAGGCCGACCTGCGCAAGCTGGTGGCGGCCGACGGCGCCGGCGACTTCGAGGTGATCGGCACCTCGGCGCGGCTGCACGACGGGCTGGATGACCTCAAGGGCGCGATTGGTGAGGTCGTGGCCCGCCGCAACGCCGCCGAGCAGCGGCTGGTGGGCGACGTCAAGGGCACGGCGCGGGACCTGCTGCAGGACGTGGGCGACGACGAGCCCCGGCTCGACCCGGAGGCGGACCGCAAGCTCGTGGTGGCGCTGAAGCAGGCGGCCGGTGTGCCGGTCGTGCTGGACGCGGTGCACCGTGACTACCTGCGTCAGGCCGCCAACCACGTGGGCTGGCCGTTCACCCGGTGGGTCTCGGCGCTGCGCCCCGAGCCGCTCAAGCGACTGCGTCTGGGCGACAACCCCGCCGCGATCACGCCGGTCGACGTCAAGACGGCTCTCGGACGCTCCTCGCTGCCACCGGCCAGCCCGGCGGCCCGGTCCGCCGTCGACCTGGCCACGCGCCAGGTGGGCGAGGCGGCCGGTGCGGGCCTGCCCCCGCGCTGGGCGGACGCGGTGGCGCACGCCGCGACCCCGCACACCGGCGAGCTGGCCGACTCCCTCGACCAGGCCGTCATGAGCACCCCGCTGCGGGCGCGTAACCCGATGTGGTGGCAGATGGTCAACGTGCTGCAGTGGCTGCTCGCCCTGGTCGCGATCGGCGGTCTGGTGTGGCTCGTGGTCCTGGGTCTCTTCGGGTTCATGCAGATGCCGCTGGACGTGCCGACGTGGGGTCCCTTCCCGATCCCGGTCCTGATGCTCGCCGGCGGCTTGCTGCTGGGGGTGCTGATCGCCCTGACGGCGCGCGCCCTCGCGCGGGTCGGTGCCCGCCGCCGGCGCCAGGCGATCGAGGACCGGCTGGGCGGCTCGGTCGCCGACGTGGCCCACGAGCACGTGAGCACCCCCGTGTCCGAGGTGCTGGAGCGACACAAGCAGACGCGCCAGCAGCTGCAGGCCGCCGCGCGCTGACCAGTCTGTCGAGGCTTGGCGGCCCCACGCATTCCTGTAGTGGTTCCGTACGTCCCCCGCGCATTCTCGTCGTGGCTCCGTACGCACTGTCCACAACCACCCCGCTCAGCCACCGCCTGTCCACAGATCCTCCCGCCCACCTGCGCCCCGACATACTCGCTCGGCACGGTGGTGCTCACCCACGGACCCGTGGGACCGAGCAGAAGGGGAGTCAGATGACAGATTCATACGTGACGGTGGCCGGCAACCTGACCGCCGACCCCACGATTGGCAACACCAAGGGCGGCGACGTCTTCGCCAACTTCCGCGTGGCCGTCAACCACGGCTACTTCGACCGCGAGAAGGGCGTGTGGCTCGAGACGGGCGCCAGCTTCTACAAGGTCTCGACCTTCCGTGCCCTGGCGGTCAACGTCTTCGAGTCCCTGCACAAGGGCACGCCGGTCGTGGTCCACGGCAAGCTGCGGGTCAACGAGTGGGAGAACGGCGAGAAGCAGGGCACCGAGGTGCAGATCACCGCGGTCGCGGTCGGCCCGAACCTGAGCTTCGGACAGGCCGACTTCACCGCCGTGCGACGACCGCACTTCACCGGCAACGACCCGTCGGCCGATGAGAACGTGCAGGCAGCCTTCGCCCAGGAGCACGACGGTGAGCTCCCGGCCGGCCAAGAGCCGCCCGCCGGGGACGACTACGACCAGGAGCCCGTTCCGGAGGAGCCCGTGGCGATCGGTGCCTGAGGCGGACGGCGGAGGTGGCCCACCGATTCGGGCCGGACCGCCTCCGCCGGATAGCCTGAGCACCATGGCCGAATTCATCTACACCATGACGCGTGCCCGCAAGGCGGTCGGCGACAAGCTGATCCTCGACGACGTCACGATGTCCTTCTACCCGGGCGCCAAGATCGGCGTGGTCGGTCCCAACGGCGCCGGCAAGTCCACGATCCTGAAGATCATGGCCGGGATGGACCAGCCCTCCAACGGCGAGGCGCGACTGACCCCGGGCTACAGCGTCGGCATCCTGCTGCAGGAGCCGCCGCTGAACGAGGAGAAGACCGTCCTCGGCAACGTCGAGGAGGGTGTCGGTGAGATCAAGGCCAAGCTCGACCGCTACAACGCGATCTCCGAGGAGATGGCCAACCCGGACGCCGACTTCGACGCGCTGATGGCCGAGATGGGCCAGCTGCAGGAGGAGATCGACCACGCCGACGCCTGGGACCTCGACGCCCAGCTCGAGCAGGCGATGGACGCCCTGCGCTGCCCTCCGCCGGACGCCGACGTGACCGTCCTCTCTGGTGGTGAGCGCCGCCGCGTGGCACTGTGCAAGCTGCTGCTGAGCAAGCCCGACCTGCTGCTGCTCGATGAGCCCACCAACCACCTCGACGCCGAGTCCGTCCAGTGGCTGGAGCAGCACCTCAAGGAGTACGCCGGCGCCGTCCTCGCCGTCACCCACGACCGGTACTTCCTGGACAACGTGGCCCAGTGGATCGCCGAGGTCGACCGTGGCCGCCTGCTGGGCTACGAGGGCAACTACTCGACCTACCTGGAGAAGAAGCGCGAGCGTCTGGAGGTCCAGGGCAAGAAGGACGCCAAGCTGGCCAAGCGTTTGGAGAAGGAGCTGGAGTGGGTGCGCTCCAACCCCAAGGCCAAGCAGACCAAGAGCAAGGCCCGTCTGGCGCGCTACGAGGAGATGGCGACCGAGGCCGAGCGCACCAGGAAGCTCGACTTCGAGGAGATCCAGATCCCGCCGGGTCCCCGGCTGGGTGCCCAGGTCATCGAGGTCAACGACCTGCGCAAGGGCTTCGGCGACCGCATCCTCATCGACGACCTTTCCTTCACGCTGCCGCGCAACGGCATCGTGGGTGTGATCGGCCCCAACGGTGTCGGCAAGACCACGCTGTTCAAGACCATCGTGGGCCTGGAGGAGCCCGACGCGGGCACGGTGAAGGTCGGCGAGACGGTCAAGATCTCCTACGTCGACCAGTCACGCGGCGGCATCGACCCGGAGAAGTCCCTGTGGGAGGTGGTCTCCGACGGCAACGACTTCATCCAGGTCGGCAACGTCGAGATCCCCTCACGCGCCTACGTCAGCCAGTTCGGCTTCAAGGGGCCGGATCAGCAGAAGAAGGCCGGCATCCTCTCCGGCGGTGAGCGCAACCGCCTGAACCTGGCGCTGACCCTCAAGGAGGGCGGCAACCTGCTGCTCCTGGACGAGCCCACCAACGACCTGGACGTCGAGACCCTCGGCTCCCTGGAGAACGCGCTGCTCAACTTCCCGGGCTGCGCCGTGGTCATCTCTCACGACCGGTGGTTCCTGGACCGGGTCGCCACGCACATCCTGGCCTACGAGGGCACCGACGAGGAGCCGGCCAACTGGCACTGGTTCGAGGGCAACTACGGCGCCTACGAGGAGAACAAGGTGGAGCGGCTGGGCGCCGAGGCGGCCCGCCCGCACCGCGTCACGTACCGCAAGCTCACCCGCGACTGAGCCAACCCCCGGGTGCCGACGGCGACGGGCAGGGAGCCGAGGTGAGCGCGCCGCTCCCACCTCGCGACGGGGTCCCGCCCGCCCGGTTCAGTATGCCGATCGGCGGGGCGTGGGGGACCGTCGCCGAGTTCCTCCTGGACCGGACCAACGGCGCCACCGAGGTGGTGCGGCGGCTCGACGCAGGCGAGGTCCGCCTGGGTGACGGCACCGTGGTGACCCGGCGCACGGCATACTCCCCGGGCGGTTGGGTCTATCTGCACCGGGACCTGCCGGAGGAGGCCCCGGTGCCCGGCGAGCTCTCCGTGCTGCACGAGGACGAGCGGCTGCTCGTGGTCGACAAGCCGCACTTCCTGGCGACCACCCCGCGGGGCCGGCACGTGCGCGAGACGGTGCTGGTGCGGCTGCGGCGGCAGACCGGGTGGGAGCAGGTGCAGCCCGCGCACCGGCTGGACCGGCTGACGGCCGGGTTGCTGCTGCTCACCAAGGACCCGGCGGTGCGCAGGGACTACCAGGAGCTGTTCGCGGCGCGCCTGGTGGACAAGACCTACCTCGCGGTGGTGGCGCTGCCGGCAGGTGCCGACCTGCCCGGGGAGGTGCGGTCGCGGATCGAGAAGCCGCGCGGGCAGCTCCAGGCTGTGGAGGTGCCCGGCGAGGCGAACGCGGTGACCCGGATCCAGGTGCTGCAGCGGTCCGGCGACCGTGCGCTCGTCCGGCTGCGGCCGGAGACCGGGCGCACCCACCAGCTGCGGGTGCACCTGGCGGCGCTCCGTGCCCCGATCGTGGGTGACCCCCTCTATCCGCGGGTCAGGGAGGTGGCTGCCGACGACTTCGGCGCGCCGCTGCAGCTGCTGGCCAGCGAGCTGGCGTTCACCGACCCGGTCACCGGCGATCGGCACCGGTTCGTGACGCGGCGTCGGCTGTCCGCGGACGTGTGACGCCGAAGCTGTCCGCGCCTTCCGGTGGACAGGTCCCGACGAGAACGCTGTCAGGTCAGTAGTCGACCGGGTCCCGGGAGATCGGACAGGTCATGCAGTGGCCGCCACCGCGTCCGCGGCCGAGCTCGGCACCCCTGATAGGGATCACCTCGATGCCTGCGTCCCGCAGGAGCTGGTTGGTGTAGGTGTTGCGGTCGTAGGTGAAGACCACCCCCGGCTCGACGGCCACCGCGTTGTTGCCGCTGTCCCACTGCTGCCGCTCCCCGGCATACCAGCCGCCACCGGGCTCCACGGCCCGCAGCGCGGGCAGCCCGAGCGCGTCGGCGACGACGTCGATGAAGGAATCGGACTCCTCGGTCACCTCCAGGCCACCGTCGTCGGCCGGGCGCAGCGACACCGTCCGGATGCCGTCGACGATGTCGGGGTAGTAGGTGACCACGTCGCGGTCGGCGAAGGTGAAGACCGTGTCCAGGTGCATGGCTGCGCGCAGCTTCGGCATCCCGGCGACGACGACCCGGGTGGCCGCCTCGGCCTCGAACAGCTTGGCGGCGACCTGGGTGATCGCCTGCCGTGAGGTGCGCTCGCTCATCCCGATGAGGACGGCCCCGTGGCCGATCGGCATGACGTCACCGCCCTCGATCGTGGACTGGCCCCAGTCCTGCTCCGGGTCGCCCCACCACACCGTGCTGCCGGTGTAGTCAGGGTGGAACTCATAGATCGCCTTCATCAGCAGCGTCTCGTCGTGCCGCGCGGGCCAGTAGAGCGGGTTGAGGGTGAGCCCGCCGTAGATCCAGCACGTGGTGTCCCGGGTGTAGATGGTGTTGGGCAGCGGCGGCATGAGGTACTCCGTGACACCCTCGGAGTGCCGGGCGAGCGCGAGATGGGCGGACCGGAACTCTGCCGGCATCTCCCGGGTCGAGAGCCCGCCGATGAGGAACTCGGTCAGCGTCGGGGCGTCCAGGGTGTCCAGGTAGGCCCGGGTGTCGTCGACCAGGCCGATCCCGACGTCGTTGACGTCCAGCTTGCGGTCCATCAGCCATGCTCTGGCCCCCGGGACGGCCAGGGTCTCGATCAGCAGCTCGTGCAGCTCCACCACCTCGACGTCGCGGGAGCGCAGGTTGTCGACGAACTCCTGGTGGTCGCGCTGCGCGCTCTCGACCCAGAGCACGTCGTCGAAGAGCAGGTCGTCGTTGTTGCTCGGGGTGAGCCGTTCGTGGCTCAGCCCCGGACGGCACACCAGCACCTTGCGGAGCCGGCCGACCTCGGAGTGGACACCGTGGGTGTGGGACGACATCGGCTCATCCTTTCTGGGCCTCTCGGGAAAGGGCCGCTCACGTGACAGCAGGCCTACCGCACCCGGGGGTGTGCGTGCAACGGGTGGCTGTCGGTGCCGGTGCCTACATTGACGGGATGGGACTGGAGAACATCAACATGCAGGCACGTGACCCGGAGACGACCGGCCGGTTCTGGACGGGAGCGCTGGGGCTGGTCGACGCGGGCCTGACCGACGACGGGGAGTTCGAGGGGCGACTCGATCTGGGGGGCTGGTGGCTCGACCTCTGCATCGATCCGGTGACCGACCCGCCAGCACCGGGCTGGCGGCTGCACCTGGACCTGCTCGGCGGCGATCCCGGGGAGCAGGCGGCCGTCGTCGAGCGGCTCCTCGCCCTGGGGGCAACGCGTGCGGACATCGGGCAGGGCGACGTGCCGTGGGTCGTGCTCGCCGACCCCGACGGCAACGCGTTCTGCGTGATGGAGGAGCGCCCCGCCTATCACGACACCGGACCGATCGCGGCGTTGCCGCTGGACAGTGCCGACCCCGAGCGCGACGGGGCGTTCTATGCGGCGCTGAGCGGCTGGGTGCGCACGGAGGGTGTCGGGCTGGTCTCGCTGCGCCACCCAAGCGGGCGCGGTCCGCTGTTGGAGCTGTGCCCGGAGCCGGAGCCCAAGGTCCGGCAGAACCGCACCCACCTGGACGTCCGGCCCGAGCCCGGCGGTCCTGACCAGGCGGGTCTGGTCGACCTCGCACTGTCCCTCGGGGCGACCCGGGCGACCGAGGACTGGGCGCAGGGCCACTCGTGGGTGGTGATGCGCGACCCCAGTGGCAACGAGTTCTGCGTGCTGGGCGACAGGTAGGCCCGCGCTCGCGGGTCACCGTACCCGCAAGCAGAACGATCCAGCAGACTGGAGTCATGAAACTCGGCATGCAGGTGTCCTACTGGTCCTGGCCCGACGCGCCGGCCTCGATCGGCCCGACGTTCACCCGCCTGGCGCGGGACGCGGAGCAGGCGGGGCTGGTCAGCCTGTGGGTGATGGACCACTTCTTCCAGATCCCGGCGATCGGCCCGCCCGAGAGCGAGATGCTCGAGGCCTACACGACGCTGGGCTTCGCCGCCGGGGTGACCTCGCGGATCCAGCTGGGCGCGATGGTGACGGGCGTGACCTACCGGCACCCCGGCATACTCGCCAAGACGGTGACCACGCTCGACGTGCTCTCGGGCGGCCGCGCCTGGTTGGGCCTCGGGGCGGGGTGGTTCGATGATGAGCACCGTGCGCTGGGCGTGCCCTTCCCACCGGTCGCCGAGCGCTTCGAGCACCTGGAGGAGACCCTGCAGATCGTCAACCGGATGTGGGACGGCGACGAGGGTGAGTATGTCGGCACCCACCACCACCTGGAACGGCCGCTGAACTCTCCGCAACCCGTGCGACGACCGCCGGTGCTGATCGGCGGGGGCGGGGAGCGCAAGACGCTGCGGCTGGTGGCACAGTACGCGGACGCCTGCAACCTGTTCGACTACACCGGGCCCGGGGTGCTGCAGGGCAAGTTCGACGTGCTCGCCCGGCACTGCGCCGACCTCGGTCGGGACCCGGCGCAGATCGAGCACACCGTGCTCTCGCGGGTCGCGCTGACCCGGGACGGCGGGGAGACGATGGCGTCGGGGGAGACCTCGCTCAGCGTGGCCCAGGCCGTCGACAAGCTCGGCGCGCTCGCCGAGATCGGCACCGACACCGTGATCCTCGGGATGGCCAACGACACCGACCCGGCCGCCTACGAGCTGGTGGCCGAGCTGGTGGAGCAGGCAGCGGATCTCTGAGGTCAGGACTCCTTGATCCGGACCATGCCCTCCTGGCCGACGGTCGCCAGCAACGTGCCGTCCTCGCTGAACATGTGGCCGAGGCCGAGGCCGCGGCCACTCTGGGCGGAGGGGGCGAGCTGGGTGTAGAGCACCCACTGGTCGGTGCGAGCCGGACGGTGGAACCACATGCCGTGGTCCAGGCTCGCGATCCGCAGGCGGGGGTCGCCCCACATGATGCCGTGCTTGCGCAACACCGGCTCGAGCAGGCTGTAGTCGGAGGCGTAGGCCAGCACGGCGGCGTGCAGCTGCGGGTCGTCGGGCACCTCACCGGGCAGCCGCATCCAGACCGACTGGCGCTCCTGGGGCTCCACGTCGCTGCCGGGAATGAGCTGTCGCTCGACGTGGCGCAGCTCCACGGCCCGGCTGGCCGCGTGCTGGGCGACGGGGTGGTCGATCTTGGACAGCACCTCGGCGTCCGGACGGAGCTCGTCCGGGTGGGGCACGTCGGGCATCTCGATCTGGTGGTCCAAGCCGTCGTTGAGCTCCTGGAAGGACGTGATCATCGACAGCAGGATCTTCCCGTTCTGGACGGCGTGCACCCGCCGTGCCGAGAACGACCCGCCGTCGCGCATCCGGTCGACCAGGAATCGAATCGGCTCGTTGGCATCACCCGGGCGCAGGAAGTAGCCGTGCAGCGAATGGATGTGTCGTGGGCCGTCCCCGTCATCGACGTCCACTGTGCGGCTGGCCGCGACGACGCACTGGGCGAGCACCTGTCCGCCGAAGACGCGGCCGTGCGGCATCGGCTGGCTGCGACCGAGGAAGACCTCGCCCTCGCTGTCGTGCAGGTTCTCCACCGAGCCCTCCAGCGACGAGACCCGTGCCGTCGTCCGGCCCTCGAAGGTCAGGTCGAGCACGTCGAGCAGGTCGTTCAGCTGGGCTCCGGGCGTGGGACTCACGCGGGAACTCTAGTCCACACCGCGCCTGAGAGGATGTCCCCATGCCCCCTCCCGCGATCGTCGTGCCGCCCGGAGCCGCCACCATCGAGGTGGCCATGCGGTGGTCGGACATGGACGCCTACGGCCACGTCAACAACGTGCAGTACCTCCGCTACCTGGAGGAGGCTCGCGTCTATGCCTTCCATCTCTGGTTCGGGCAGGAGCGCTCCCTGCTGGAGGACGGTGTGCTGGTCGCCCGCACCGAGATCGACTACCTGGCCCCGATGACCTTTAACTACCAGCCCGCCCTGGTCAGGCTGTGGTGCTCGGCCATCAGTGGCGCCAGTTTCGACATCTCGTATGTCGTGGGGCAGGTCGGCACCGACGTCACCTACGCGCAGGCCGAGTCGACACTGGTCACCTATGACCTCACCGCGGCGCGGCCGCGTCGGATCGTCGACCACGAGCGGCAGGCTATGGAGAGCGTGCTCGGCGAGCCGCTGCTGCTGCGATCCCACAAGGAGCGTCGCCGTGAGCACTGACGGGACGCCGGGCAACGGGTCCCCGGTGAACGGGACCCCGGGTAACGGACCCCCGGGCAACGGTGGCGTCGCGCTGGAGTTCCCTGACGTCGAGAGCCTGCAGGACCTGGGGATCCTGGTCGGCCGGGCGCGGACCCTGATGGACCAGGGGTCGGTGCGACTCCAGGTCACCGGCGCCGTGTTGGCCGCCTGGGTCTGCGTGCTGCCGGGGCGTGGCCTCATCGGGCAGGGGGTCGTCCTGGGGCTGCGCACCATGCCGCTGGCCGGACTGCACGGCGCCGCGGCGCTGGACGTCACGGTGCCGCTGGCCGCGGTGAGTGACCGGCTGGCCCGCCGGTCGAGCACCGGCGACCTCGGCACGCGCCTGCCGGTCCCGCCGATGGAGAACTCCGAGCCGTGGACCGCCCTCACCCCGGCCCGTTCGGGGTGGGAGCCGGTGGGCACGGTCGCGGCCGACGAGCTGCTGGAGGCGGCGCGCTCCGGCATCACCGAGATCGCCGAGGGCGCACCCGAGGGCTCCGGCGCCCTCGCCGTGGCCGCACTGCGAGAGCGGGTCTGGGGGCGACCCGTCGGGGACGGGACCCTGACCGCCGGAGCCGGCCTGGCGGCATACGGCCTGGGGTTTGCCCGCCCCGGCACCGAGGTGAGCGTGTTCCGGGCGGGGCCGTGGACCCGGGCCAGCACGCCAATCGGTCACATCCTGACCCGGTGAGGTCAGGGGGCGTCGTCGCGCCGCACCACCGAGGTGTCCGGGTGCATCGCGATGAAGACCGAGTGCGGCGGTGACTGCGGGTCGCGGGGGCGCTGGCGGAAGTCTGCGACCACCTCATACAGGCGCTTCTGGAACTCCTGGACGTCGCCGCCGTTGATCCGCAGCCGGACGAAGTCGCGCTGCTCCGGCGTCACGCCGGCGATCTCGGAGACGAACGCCTCGACGATCGAGCCGGCCAGCACACCGGGAGCGTCGAGATACCAGGCCTTGCCGGTGGCCCGGTAGGGAATCTCGCGGGCACCGCGCACCCCGCGGCGCTCCGGCTCCGCGGTGAGGAACCCGGTGTCGACCAGTGTCCGCACGTGGTGCAGGACCGAGGCGGGGTTGCGATCCAGGGCGCGGGCGATCTCCTTGTTGGTCAGCGCCTCGTCCAGCGTCAGCCGCAGGATCCGCAGCCGCAGGCTGGAGGCCAGGGCGCGTGCCTCGGCGTCGGTGGCCTCACGTCGCTCGAGCCGTCCGGGGTCGACTCCCGAGGGCTCGCTGGGGGGCGCTGCCGCGCCGTCCGAAAGGTCGGCCAGCTGGGCGTCGTCGCCGGTCATGCGTGTCAGTGTACTGATCCGGCTCCCCGATTGGGTGCTGCCAATCACTCCTGACCCGGCGCGGACCGGTTGACCGTCGGCGCGTGGGCAGCGCTGGCGGACTCCCAGCGGCTAGCGTCGTCCCGTGGACTCTCAAACACTGGTCAACCTCGGTCTGGTCCTCGTCTTCGTGCTGATCGGCGGCGTCTTCGCCGGCACCGAGATGGCGATCGTGTCGCTGCGCGACGGCCAGGTCCGCAAGATCGAGGCGGGCGGCCCGCGGGGTGAGCGGATCGGCGCGCTGGTGCGCAACCCCAACCAGTTCCTGTCCGCGGTGCAGATCGGAGTGACCGTCGCGGGCTTCTTCTCCTCGGCCTACGGCGGCTCGACGATCGCCCCGGACCTGGTGCCGGTGCTGACCGGCTGGGGGGTGCCCGAGGGGATGGCCGACACATTGGCACTGGTGCTGATGACGCTGCTGATCGCCTACATGTCCCTGGTCCTGGGGGAGTTGGTGCCCAAGCGGCTGGCGATGCAGCAGGCCGTGGCGTTCACCCGGATCCTCGGCCCGCCGCTCAACCTCTTCGCCCGGCTGGTGCGACCGGTGATCTGGCTGCTGTCGGTCTCCACCAACTTCGTCGTGCGGCTGGTCGGGGGCGACCCGGACGCCGCGAGCGAGGAGATGAGCACCGACGAGGTCCGGGAGATCATCGAGGGACACCAGGGACTGCGCCCCTACAGCCGGCGCATCCTCACCGACGTCTTCCGCGCGCACGAGCGCAACGTCGACCGGGTGATGCGGCCCCGCACCGACGTCCAGTTCCTGGCCGGCGACCAGACCGTGGAGGACCTGCACGACACCCTGATGAGCTCCAGTCACTCGCGGTTCCCGGTGACGGGGCGCTCGGTCGACGACATCCTCGGGTTCGTGCACATCCGGGACGTGCTGGCCGTGCCGGTCGGGGACTGGCCCACTCGTCGGATCGCAGACATCACGCGCCCGATTGTGGCCCTGCCGGGCAGCCTGCACGTGCTGCCGGCGATGAACCGGCTGCGTGCGGAGAAGCAGCAGATCGCCCTGGTCGTCGACGAGTACGGCGGCACCGACGGCATCGTCACCATGGAGGACCTCGTGGAGGAGGTGGTCGGCGAGATCTACGACGAGTATGACGCCGGCACCGATCCCGAGGACACGACCCTGCGTCGCGGGGAGTCCCTCGACGTCGACGGGTCCCTGAACATCGAGGAGTTCGAGGAGCTCACCGGGGTGGAGTCGAGCAGCGAGAACTACGACACCGTTGGCGGCCTGGTCCTCGAGCGGCTCGGGCGACTCGCCGAGGTCGGTGACACCGTCGAGCACGAGGGGCTGCGCCTGGAGGTGCTGTCCATGGACGGCATGCGCATCGAGCGGGTGCTGGTCACCTCGATCGGCCCGGGCAAGCCGGCGGAGTGACCTGGCTCAGCCTCCGACGCAGCAGGCCTCGAGCCGGTCGGGGCGCGCGGCGTGCCGCAGGTCGCATCGGTGCTGCCGGCACCGCTCAGGCCAGGCGCAGCCAGACGGTCGTGTCGGTCGGCACCCCACCGTCGACCAGGTGTCCGCTGCTCACCAGCACGTCAGCGCCTTCGGGCAGCGGCACCGGGTCGGTGCCCAGGTTGGCGACCACGAGCACGCCCGCACCGTCCTGGTCGGTGATGCGGAAGGCCACGGTCTGCGCGCCGAACGACTCGTCCCAGACCAGCTCACCGACCCCGAGGTCGAGCTCGCGGCGGATCGCCAGCAGCGTGCGGTAGAGCTCCAGCGACGACCCGGCCACTCCCTGCTGCCGGTCGATGGCCAGGGGGCCGTAGATCTCGGGCTGCGGCAGCCAGGTGTCCCAGGTGGCGCCGAAGCCGTAGGCGGTCCGGTCGGCCTCCCAGGGGATCGGGACCCGGCAGCCGTCCCGGCCGCGCTCGGCGTGGTCGGAGCGCTCCCACGTGGGGTCCTGGCGCACGTCGTCGGGCAGGGCGGTGTGATCCGGGAGGCCCAGCTCCTCACCCTGGTAGACGTAGGCCGACCCCGGCAGTGCGAGCATCAGCGCCGTGGCGGCACGAGCCCGGCGCGCACCCAGGATCGCGTTGGGCTGGACGTCACCGATGCCGATGCCGTTGGGGCGTTGGGTGCCCACCTCCAGGCCGAGCCGGCTGGTGTGCCGCACGACGTCGTGGTTGGACAGCACCCAGGTGCTGGGCGCGCCGACCATGTCGGCGGCGTCGAGGGAGTCGGTGATGACGGTGCGCAGGTCCGCCGCCCGCCACGGGGCCTCCAGGAATCCGAAGTTGAACGCCTGGTGCATCTCGTCGGGCCGGGTGTAGGCCACCGCCCGCTCGACCGGCTCGACCCACGCCTCGGCGCACAGGATCCGGTCGCGGGCAGGGTCGCCCTCGGGGTTGTAGCTGTCCAGCACCTTGCGCCACTCGCGATAGATCTCGTGGACGCCGTCCTGGTCCCACATCGGTGCCCGGGTGGCCTGGTGGCTGTCGCCCTCGTGCTCCTCCTCGTGGCTGCCGAGCATCCCGGTCCGCTCGTGCCAGTCCGGCAGCCCCTCGGCCTTGACCAGGCCGTGGGCGACGTCGACCCGGAAGCCGTCGACGCCTCGGTCCAGCCAGAACCGCAGCACGTCCAGGAACATCTCCCGGACCTCCGGGTTCTCCCAGTTCAAGTCCGGCTGGCCGGGGTCGAAGAGGTGCAGGTACCACTGGCCGGGGGTGCCGCCGGCCTCCTGCACCCGCGTCCAGGCCGTGCCGCCGAAGACGGACTGCCAGTTGTTGGGTGGCTCCGAGCCGTCGCTGCCGCTGCCCTCGGCGAACATGTAGCGCCTGCGCTCCGGCGAGCCCGGCGCGGCGGCCAGCGCGGCCTGGAACCACTCGTGCTCGCTGGAGGTGTGGTTGGGCACCAGGTCGACGATCACCCGCAGGCCGAGGTCGTGGGCCGTGTGGATGAGCGCGTCGGCGTCCGCGAGGGTCCCGAAGATCGGGTCGATGTCGCGGTAGTCGGCCACGTCATAGCCCGCGTCGCACATCGGTGAGACGTAGAACGGGGAGAGCCACACCGCATCGATTCCCAGATCGGCAAGGTAGGGCAGGCGGGCGGTGATGCCGGGCAGGTCCCCGATCCCGTCACCGTTTCCGTCGGCCCAGGACCGGGGGTAGATCTGGTAGATCACCGCGTGGCGCCACCAGGGTGCGTCGTGGGACTCGGCGGGGTGGTGAGGGTGCGTTGCGGCGGGCGGCTGGGGGGAGGTCACGGGACACCATTGTGGGTGACCCATGACCGCCGTGGGAAATCCGCCGTCCGGGCGCCCCGGCATCCGGCGGGCGTGCCGTCTTCGTCGCCACGGACGCGGACGGTCCACTGCCCGTCGTGAAGGACTTCGCTGATGGTCGGTCCGAGTGCTGTCGCAGGTCGGTGCGAGCGAATCGCCGTCGATGTGACGTCATGGGGCTCGCACCAACGGCGAGTCGCTCGCACCAATGACGGATCCCGCGGACGCCGGCCGGCATACCTGCCGTGTCCGGCGCCGGCGGACGCCGGCCGGGGCGCCCGGCATACTTCCGTGTCCGGCGCCGGCCTCAGCGCGCGACGCGCCGGGGGAACAGGTAGGCCGTGAGCACCGCGGCCACCGCGATGATGCCGACGCACCAGGCGATGGCGACCAGCGCGTCCGTGCCGGGGGAGGTGCCGGCGAAGAGCGCGCGCGTCGCCTCGATCACCGGGGTGATCGGCTGGTGCGCCGCGAAGCCCTGCAGCCAGCCCGGCATCGTCGCGACGGGCACGAACGCGCTGGAGACGTAGGGCAGGAACAGCAGCACGAAGCCGTAGCCGTTGGCCGCCTCGGGGGAGTGGGCGACCAGCCCGAGCATGGCGAAGACCGCGGTGATGGTCAGGATGTAGAGGGCCAGCAGACCGACCGCGCCCGCCCAGTGCAGGGCTCCGGCGTCCGGGCGGAAGCCGATGAGGACCGCGACCAGCAGCACCACTCCGGTGGCCAGCAGGTTGCGGGCCAGGCTGGCGGCGACGTGCCCGACGAGCACGGTGGCGCTGGGCACGGGCATGGTGCGGAGGCGGTTGATCGTGCCGGTCGTCATGTCCTGGCTGACCCCCACGGCCGTCGAGGCGGCGCCGAACCCGGCGCAGGTCAGCACGATCCCCGGCACGACGTAGTCCAGGTAGTCCCGGCCGGTGCTGATCGCACCGCCGAAGACGTAGGTGAACATCAGCATGAGCATCACCGGCAGCACCACCGCCATGAGCAGTGCCTCCACGTCGCGCAGGCTGTGCCGGGTGGCGCGTCCGACGAAGACCGAGGAGGCGGTGAGTATGCCGGAGCCCGGGCTGGGTGCGCGGGTCGCGGTGGGCGTGGGTCGGGTGGGCAGGGGCTGCGCGGTCATAGGGTGGTCTCCAGGATCTTGTCGGTCTCCTCGGTGGTGTTACCGGCCGGGCCGCCCTGCGGGGCGTGGCCGGTGAGCTGCAGGAAGGCGTCGTCCAGTGTGGGTCGGTGCAGCTCGAGGCGCAGTGCCGGGTCGGCCGCGGCCAGTTCGGCGCTGACCCGCGCCAGGTCGGCCGCGGTGCCGTCGGTGGGCACCTCGCGCACCACCGTGCCGGCGCCGTCGAGCGCGCGCACCCACTCGCTGCCGACCATCCCCTTGAGGTGTGCGGCGCTGCCCATGGCCACGATGCGACCCTGGTCCAGGACCGCGATCTGGTCGGCCAGCTGGTCGGCCTCCTCGAGATACTGCGTGGTGAGGAAGACGTTAGTGCCCTCGCTGGCCAGGGAGCGGATCTGCTCCCACAGGGTCAGACGGCTGCGGGTGTCGAGGCCGGTGGTGGGCTCGTCCAGGAAGAGCACCTCCGGCGGCCAGATCAGGCTGACGGCGAGGTCGAGGCGACGTCGCATGCCCCCGGAGTAGGTGCGGACCGCACGGCTGGCGGCCGCCTCAAGGTCGAACCTGGCGAGCAGCTCGTCCGCGCGGTGCCGCGCGTCGCGGCGGCCGAGCCCGAGGAGGCGCGCCATCATCACCAGGTTCTCGCGCCCGTTGAGGACGTCGTCGACGGCGGCGAACTGACCGGTGACGCTGATCCGGTGCCGGATCTGCCGGGCCTCGCCGCGGGTGTCCAGGCCCAGCACCCTGACGCGTCCCTCGTCGTGGGGGACCAGCGTGGTCAGGATGTTGACGAGCGTGGTCTTGCCGGCGCCGTTGGGCCCGAGCAGCGCGTGGACCCCGGGCCCGAGCGACAGGTCGAGTCCGCACAGCACCTCCGTCCTCCCGTAGGACTTGCGGACGCCGGCCACCTCGATCACCGGCGGGTGTGTGATGGTGTTGTCTGTGTATGACATAAACTGAGTATGACATACACAGCGTGGGACGTACACAGTTATTTGACTAGACTGGTCTTATGGCTGGTGAGAAGACTGACAGCGGTGTGCCGAGAGTGGTGGCCATCGCCTGGGGCGCGCACGCGGTGCCCCAGCGCGGACCCAGCCGGGGGCTGAGTCACGAGAAGATCGTGAGACGGGCCATCGAGATCGCCGACGAGCACGGGTTGGGCGCGGTGACCATGCAGCGCGTGGCCGAGTCCCTGGGCTTCACCACGATGTCGCTGTATCGGTATGTCGCGAACAAGGAGGAGCTGCTCCTGCTCATGTGCGGGGCGGACTGGCTGCTGCCGCCCCGGGAGGAGAGCGGGGACGACTGGCGCGAGAACCTGCGCCACTGGGTCGCCGAGCTCCGGAGCATGTATCGCCAGCACCCCTGGCTGCTCGAGGTCCAGCGAGGGCCGGTGTCGGTGCTCCTCCCCGGAACCATGGAGGTCGTCGACCGCGGCATGGAGGCGGTGCGCGCGTTGGAGCTGAGTGAGCAGGAGATCATCAGCCTCGTGCTGGTCGTCAGCTCCTACGTCGGCAGCTTCTCCGGCCTGGAGCGCGACCTCGCCGAGCAGGAGGACCTGGAGTTCGGGCCGGAGGCGATGGCTGAGCTCGGTGAGGTGATCACGGCCGAGCGACTGCCCTACGCGGCACCCTTCTTCCTGGCCGGCAACTACGCCGGTGGGCCGGTGCTCGAGGAAGAGTCGGGCGTGGACATGGAGTATGAGTTCGGGCTGGAGCTGCTGATCGAGGGGCTCGCCGCCCGGCAGGCCGCCCGCAAGCGCGACTAGGCTCCAGGCCGCTCGATCCGCCCCGGCGCACCCAGGTCGGCGCGGTCGGCCGCGGACGTGCCGGACACCCAGCCCTCCGCATCGAAGGAGGCCCTGCTGCGCGACTTCTGCAGCCGGGGGAAGCGCTCGGCGACGGCCTCCTCAACGGCATGGTCGCGCTCGGCCAGCACCCGCACGAGCGCCGTGCGGTCCAGCTGCTGCCGGGTGCGCGCATCGCCGTCCCGCGTGGCCCCGGCGTCCAGGTGCCCAGCGTGAGCGGTCTTGCGCGGGCTCTCCTCGCCGGTCTCGTCCTGGCTCTCACAGCCGGTCTCGTCCTGCGCCTCCTGGGCAGCCGTGTGCAGGCGCTCGCCGATCCGCACCGCGAAGGCGGTCAGGAAGCTGTTGCGGAAGGACCGGGTGCGGCTCTGTCCGGTCCAGTGCTGCCGCGACCCCTCGGCGGTCATGGCCGCGGTGGCCTGGACCATCAGTGAGGTGAACAGCAGCTCGACGGCACGCAGGTCGGTGGGGAAGCCGACGACCGTGCTGGAGCCGAGACCCTTCTGCCACACCGCCTTGCACCGGTTGGCCTCGGCGATCGCGGCGACCAGGTGGAAGCGGGCCGACTCGTAGGGACGGTCGATGCCGACCCGGATCGCTGCCGGACCGTCACTGCCGCCGCCCTCTCGGTCAAGCAGGGCACGGTCGATGCTGTGCCGGGTCATCAGCTTCTGCGCCGCCGCGGTGAAGGTCTCGGCCTCCGCGGCATAGGGCGTCGACTCGGCCTTGGCCAGCATCATCCGCACCTTGCTCAGCAGGCGCTGGTCGACCTCTGGCCCAGGCGTCGACCGTGCGGTGGCTTGGCCAGGGCGGGGGCTGAGCTGCTCGATCGCTGGTAGGACCTGGAGAGTCACCTCCAGCGCGGCAGCAGCCTTGGCCACTGCCGGCCAACCGCCCTTCGCGCGAGCGGCTCGGGCCGTCACCGGGTCCTCGTCTCGGCGCCACCACACGGACGCCCCGATCTCCTCCAGCTGGGCGTGCCATCGATCATCCACCGTCACCGCCGAGTAGCGAGCCAGGTCCGCTGCCATCACATCGCCCAGCAGGTCCAGCGCGAGCGGCCCGTGGTCGCGGACGGCGCGGTGCAGGTCCATCGGCTCCCACCCCCTGGCCCACACCCGCTCGATCAAACCTCCCAGGGCTCCCAGATCTCCGGCGCGGTGCACCCCATCTCCGGCGCGGTGCGCTCCGGCGGTGGCCGACGACATACTCTCTCCTCCCTCGTGGTGCCCCGCCCCCTCGGCGACGCAGACCCCACGGTGGCACGAACGGCCGACAACCGGATCCGGTCCTGTGGATAAGTTGCTGTCGCGCTGCAGGCGGGCGTCGGCCTGCGCACGTCGGCGAGCAACACGAAGAGGTTTGTGGGTCGGTTGGCGAGGACTCTGCCGCTCGCTCTGTCGGTGCATGCGTGGCATCGGGCCAGATCCAGGAGGTGGGTCGGCGCTCAGTGTCGCAGCCCTGGAGAGTAAGTCAAGAGACCTCGCGGCCCACCATTGCTCGTGGGCGGTCTCAGCGTCAACAGTCGACCCGCGGTCGCGTTCTGCGCAAACGGACTCATCGGCCCCTTGCCAGCCCGTGATCCCGACGTTACCGCCAGCCATCGGAGCCGTTGGTCCGCGGAGTCGGTCCGACCTTCCCTATCGCTGAGCCCTAGTTCCGCGCAGCGTTCTGACCTGCAGTGTTGGCTCTCATGTGTATGATCACGAGGCACTGTCGGACGTCTGTTCTAGCTTTGGTGTCTCAGGTAGAGAACCGACTCAGCGGTTGGGGGCAGCGACATGGCGACTGTGACGACCGCGACCGCACAAAACGCGGGTCCAAGCGCGGGTCGAAGCGCGGGTCGAGGCGCTGCCTCGGCGCGTGTGGGTGCCCCGGTGACCGCTGCGGAGCTGACTGCGTTCACCCGTCGGCTCGCCGGTGGAGCGGGCCTGAAGGAGTTGGTCGACGTCCCCGCAGCGGATCTCTGCGACGTCATCACCGGCCTGGAGGGCGTGAAGAACGCCGCGGCCGCCGCGCAGGCCCGGGTGACCGACACCGTCGTCACCAAGCTGCGTGAGCAGGCCGTCGCGGACGGTGTCCCGCGTAGGCGGGCGGACAAGGGACTGCGCAAGCAGGTGGGCCTGGCACGCCGGGAGTCACCCCATGCCGGGTCTCGCCACATCGGCTTTGCCCGGGCCGTGGTGCACGAGATGCCCAACACCCACGCGGCGATGACCGAGGGCCGGCTGACCGAGTGGGCCGCGATGGAGCTCGTGCGAGAGACTGCCTGCCTGACCAGCCAGCAGCGCTCCATCGTCGATGCCCGTCTCGCGGATCGCCTCCGGGTCGACTCACAGAAGGCGCTCGTGGCCGCGGCCCGGGCCCTGGCCTACGAACTCGATCCCTACGCCTTCACCAACCGTGGACGCAAGGCCGCCAAGGACCGTCGGGTGACCGTCCGGCCGGCACCGGAGGTCATGTCGATCGTGTCTGGTTACCTTCCCGTGGCCCAGGGCGTCGCCTGCTACAAGGCGCTCGATGAGTCGGCCCGGTCTCTGAAGGCCGCGGGCGACGAGCGCAGCCTCGACCAGCTCCGCGCCGACCTCTTCATGGAGCGGCTCACCGGTCAGCGCGCCGCTGACGACTGCAGCATCGAGCTCGGTCTGGTGATGACGGACAAGGCTCTCCTGGGCCTGGACGAGACGGCCGCACGGCTACACGGCTTCGGCCCCATCCCAGCTCCCCTGGCCCGCGACGTGGTCCGCGGCCCGGGCAACGGCGGCGCCTGCGCCACGACCAACACCAGCGACACCACCGGTGCCACCTCAGCCGACCCCGAGGGCACCGACCCGCACTCCACCAGCACGAAGGACACCGACCTGGACTCCACCGGCACGAAGTCCACCGACCCGGACTCCACCGGCACGAAGTCCACCGCCCCGGACTCCACCGGCACGAAGTCCGCCGGCACGGAGGGCGCCGAGGCCGGCAAGCTCGCGCGCACAGCCCGCGTCTGGCTCCGCCGGTTGTACGCCGATGCGGTCACCGGGGTCCTCACCGGTCAGGACCAACGCCGACGACTCTTCTCCGGACCCCTGCGTCGCTTCCTCGTGGCCCGGGACCAGGTCTGCCGCACCCCGTGGTGCGATGCACCCGTCCGGCACGCCGACCACGTCCTGGCCTTCGCCCGCGGTGGCGCGACCACCGAGCACAACGGCGAGGGCACGTGCCAGGCGTGCAACTACGACAAGGAAGCACCAGGGTGGCGCCACGAGACGGTCGAGTCACGCAAAGGGCTCCACACCGTCCAGGTGAGGACACCAACAGGCCACACCTACCAGTCGCACGCGCCGCCGCTGCTCCCCACACTGGGCCTGGCCCGCGCACGGCCACCCGAGTCCGGGTTCCACCACCCCGGCGCACCACCCGTGCCACCGACCACGAGCGCCTCGATCTCAGACATCACCGCACTCGGACACACCGTGCCTGCCAACCTAGCCCCACTACGACCCGAAGACGTAGCCCAGTTCCTGCGCATCACCCGATCTCACTGTGCCTGAGGGAGGTCCGATGGCCAGGGGGCCCTCAGCGCCGTCGCGACAGTCCTGGCTGCCCTGCTGGTCCTGACGGGATGCTCCACACGACGAGGACCGTCAGCGCTGACGCCCGGACCGAGAGGACCGGTCGCCGTTTGTCGCGACGAGAACACCGTCCCCCAGTGAGTTGCTGCCCGCGGACTCGACCCAACAGACGAGGTCCCCGCCGAGAGCCCCAGGAGACGATGACCGCGCCACCCCGGGACGCCTTCCGCGCCTACGCGGTGCGCCGCGGCACAACCATGTGCCTGGCAGGACGGTGGCGAGACACCCGTCGGAGGATGTCAGGTCAGAGCACGCGCTCGAAGAGGTGGAACTGGCTCAGGTCGGAGCCCTCGTAGCGCAGCGTGTGCACGCCCAGGTCGGTGAAGCCGTGGCGGGAGTAGAGGCGTCTGGCGGGGAGGTTCTCGACATAGGTGTCCAGTCGGACGGCGCGGCAGCCCTTGTCCCGTCCCACCTGCAGGGAGGCGTCGACCAGGAATCGGGCGACACCTTGGCGCAGGAAGTCCGGGTGGACGCCCAGCGCGTGGATGATGAGGGCCTCGTCGGCCCCGGCCTCGACCCGCCAGGCGGCGCCCTGATAGGCCGCTGGGGCGTGGTGGTCCAGGACCATCACGCCCGCGATCCGCTCGTGCTGGTCGGGGGCGTCCGGCTCGTCGGCAGGTGCCCCCGTGACCGCCAGATAGAGGTCGCCGGCCACGACCCACCGCTCGACCTCGGCGGGCGTCGGGTGGTTCTCGGAGTGCCAGTGCGGGTAGTCGACGGTTGCCCCGAGGTGCTCGATGATCCGCCGGTAGGCAGCCTGAGCTGCTGCGGTGTCCTCGGGTCCAGCCAGCCGCAGGCTCAGCGGCTGGTCACGGTCGGTGCTTCGGTCCATCGGCCGCACTCTACCGACGGACCGGTCCCGGTCGCCGTGCCATCGGTTGAGGAGGGCACGGCGACCTGGTGAGGGGATCAGCCGTTGTCCTCGGGCACCAGCTCGAAGAAGGTCAGCTCGACCTCGGCTCCGTCCACGGTCTCGACCTCGATGGTCACCGTGGGCTCGTCTCGCTCCCCGTGGCCGGTGCGCCCGTCGGCGTGGTCGAAGCGCACCTGCTGACCCCGGGACTCGGCGGTCCACGTCGAGAACCAGCCGTCGCGCAGCAGCAGCTGGTGGGCCGGCAGGATGCCGGTGATCACCGACTCGTCCGGGTCCGGGACCAACTGCTCGACGGGTGTGCCGTCCAGGGCCAGCCGCATCCGGGAGACCCCGGTGGACTCGATCCAGATGCTGAGATCGGTGCTGGAGGGCACCGTCACCTCGGCGCGGCCATCGGCGTCCAGGTCGCTGGTGCTCACCGTGGCCACCTCGCGGTAGACCACGGCAGGGCCGGGCATGCGGGTCAGCTCGCTCGGCCGCTCGCCATCGACAGGGCGGGGCAGGACGGCCTCAGCCGAGTCGCTGGTGCCGATCGGGTCCGCGGACTCCTCGAACGGGTAGTCCTCCCACACGCGGGGGGTGTAGGCCGCCAGCGTGACCGGCTCCGGGCCCACGCCGACCGTCACGTCCACCGGCTGGCCCTCGACCAGACCAGGGACCCTTGCCACGTTCAGCCACTCCATGCCTGGGCTGCACTGGACCGGGGTGGAGCCGATCCGGACGTCGACCAGCGCCGCCTCGGCGCTGCACTCCGTCACCCAGATGAGATGGTCGGGGTCCACGTCGCCCAGCTCGATCTCGAAGGTCGAGCCGCTGGCGGGGACGCTGACCGCGGTCACCTGCTCATAGCCGTAGGCGAGGGCCGGCAGCGCCTCGGTCGGTTCGACAGGGGCCGGTCCCGAGGTGCCTCCGGCGTCCGGGCCGCCTGCGGGCTGGTCGATGCCGACCTGCCAGGCGTCGCGGGGGAAGGCGGCCCGGGCGGCCACCGTGACGGTCTCGCCCTCGCTGACCTGGATGCCGTGGGCTGCCAGTCCCGAGGGGCTCAGGTCGAACTCCCGGGTGCTCGCGCTCGCGGTCCACGTGAGCCAGTAGCCGCCCCTCAGGTCCGGGTCGGCGTGCTGCCACGGCCCGGCGCTGGCCGGCTGCGCAAGACCCTCACCGTCGTTGGTGATCACCATGCCGTTCACCGCCACGAGCAGCCGACCGGGCTCACCGGCCCAGGTGGTCAGCACGGTCCCCTCGCGAGTCGGCACCGACACCGCGGGCATCAGGTAGCCCTCGGCCGCCTCGCCCAGGTGGTCGAGGTGCACCTCGGTGGTCGCCGGGGTCCCGGCGTCGAGGACCACGTCCGCGGTCGGCGGTTCCGTGGGCTCGGTCTGGTCGGGGTAGGGGAACTCGGAGGTGCTCGCCTCGCGGTAGAGGCCCACGACCACCGTCGTCGCCGTGCCGGGGCCGGCCGCATCCTGGGCGGCATCCTCCGGCAGTCGGTTGATCCCGATGTCGCCCGACAGCTCGGGCAGCGGCATGGGGGTCATGACCTCCGGAGCCTGCGGGGTGAGGCAGCCGATGGGCACGCCACTGTCCGGCTCGTCCGCCGGTCCCACCCCGACGACGAGAGAAGGCGCGCCCTCCGAGGCGCCGGTGCACCACGCGACCGCGTAGCTGGGCCCGACGAGCGGCTCGGGGTCGAGGATGACGACACCATCCTCACTGGCACCCAGTTCGACGGTCTCCACCAAAGCCAGCCCCGCGGCATACTCCGGTGGGTTGCCGTCCACCAGTTCCCAGGTGTTGGCCGGGTGCATGGTGCCGGTCTCCTCCTCGCCCAGGCCCTGGCTCAGCGCCCAGCCTCCGGCGGCGACCAGCGCGACCGCGGCGGCTGCCGCGACCAGGCGGGGAGTGCGGCTGCCCCGGTCCCTCCCGGTGGCGATGTCGTCCTGGACGCCCCGCAGCAGCTCGTGCGGGTCGGGTGCGTCGTAGCGGTGCGCGGTCTGCTCGAGGGACTCGCGCAGGTCGGTGATCGTGTTCATGACCGATCCCTCCCGGTCGGTGTGGTGGACGGAGGCGCGGTCTCGTCCAGGTGCTCGCTGATGCGCAGGGTCGCCAGGGCCTTGCTGTGCTGGGACTTCACGGTGCCTGCGCTGGTGCCCATGGCCTCGGCGATCTGCGCCTCGGTCAGGTCGTGGAAGTAGCGCAGGACGACCACGGCGCGCTGTCGCGGTGGCAGGGCGTCGATCGCGTGCCCCAGCGTCTCCCGGTCGGTGACCAGGCGCGCCGGGTCAGTCGGCGCGCTGCGCAGGCGGTCGTGCACCGGCTGCTCCGGCAGCTGCTCGGTCGGGTGCTCCCCGGTCCACCGGCGCGACCGGTCGGTCAGGAACTGGTTGAGGATCACCTTGCGGGTGTAGGCATCCGGCTCGCCCTCGATGCGGTCCCAGCTGCGCCATACCCTGGTGAGCGCGGTCTGGAGCAGGTCCTGGGCGGAGTGAGGGTCGCGGGTCAGCAGGACCGCGGTCCGGAACAGCGAGGAGCTGCGCCCCATCACGAACTCGGTGAATCCTGGTGGTGCGACCGGCTTCGGGCTGGTCCTGCTGCGTCTGCTCATCCTCGCCTCCCTTGCCTACCCGACCCGGTGGCTCGGCACAAGGTTGCCTCAGGCGTCGCGCCGGATGCTGGACACCTCGGCCGCCACCTCGTCGAGCAGTTGTTGGAAACCGGGCTCCTCGACGGGGAAGTGGCCGCAGCCCTCGAGCCGCACGGACCGGGTGGGCCCAGCGAGCCGGGCGAGGAAGCTCTCGCTGAACTCGGGCGCAGTCCACCGGTCCTCGCCGGGATGCAGCAGTATGACGGGAGGCTGGGCGACCCGGCCGGGTCCCGTGGCGCGGCCGATTGCGGTGGCGTGGTCGGTGGCCATGGGGGACAGGGCGGGTCGGGAGTCCAGGAACGTGCGGTACCAGCCCAGGGGCATCGCGCCCCGGCCGCCGTGACGGTCGCGCAGCACCTCGGCGGACAGCGCGGGGGAGTTCGAGATGGTCGCCATCGGTGTCAGCCACCGGATCGGCAGGAGGACGTTGGCCAGCGGGCCTTGGGCCAGGCGCAGCAGCGGGAGTCCGACGGTGGCCAGCCAGGGCCAGCGCACGATCTCCGCCCGGACCTCCGGGCGGCTCACGTCCAGCAGGCAGGTCACGACCACCCGGTCGGCCAGGCCGGTGGAGAGGGCGGCGTCGAGGGCAAGCATCCCGCCCATGCTGGCACCGACCAGGACGAGCGGACGGTCGTCGTGCTCCCGCTTGACCAGGTCCTCGAGCACCTGCTGCCAGTGGGGATAGCGGACACAACCGCGCGGGCCGGCGACCTGACTGCTGCGGCCGTATCCGGGCAGGTCGAGCACCGTGACAAGCGTGCCCAGCAGGCTGAGGTGTGCTGCGAAGGGCCACATCGCCGCGGCGTTGCCGCCCGCGCCGTGCACCAGGATCATCCGGACCCGTGCGTCGTCGTCGCCGACGTGTTCGACGTTCAGGAGCCACTCCCCACGACCGTCGCGGTCACGCCACCGCCACGTCGAGCGGACCCGGCGCACCGGCCGGGGGAGCGGCCGGACATACGGCTCGTAGCGGGGGTCCTCCGCCGCCAACCCCGACCCTTTGTCCGTGCCCCCGGCATGTGCACGGCTTCTACTCATCGCCGAACGACATCGTGAGTAGTTCCCGGGCACGTGCCTGCGTCATGACCCGACCGATGAGTAGGGTGAGGCGGCCGCGGGCCTGCCCCACGGCATACTGCCGATCAGTCCTCGTCCTCGGCGTTGATCATGAAGTTGGCGGCGTGCGACATGTAGCCGCGCATCAGCTCGTCGTCCATCGGGTCGAGGTCGAGGGTGTCGATCGCCGCGAACATGTGCTTGAGCCACCGGTCCCGCTGGGTCGGCGTGACCTTGTAGGGCGCGTGGCGCATCCGCAGGCGGGGGTGGCCGCGGGTCTCGGAGTAGGTCTTCGGGCCGCCCCAGTACTGCTCGAGGAAGAGGCGGAGCCTGTCCTCGGCGGGGCCGAGGTCCTCCTCCGGGTACATCTCCCGCAGCGGCGGGTCCTGCGCGACGCCCTGGTAGAACTCGTGGACCAGCTTGACGAAGGTCTCGTGGCCGCCGACGCGGTCGTAGTAGGTCTCCTGCTGCTCCAACTCTGCCTGACTCACGCCTCCAGTGTCTCAGGCCTGGCCTCCGGGAGAGCCATCCGCCTGATCAGGCGAGCCAGGACCGGCCATGAAGGCAGGTGTCCTGCGGGGCATCTGACCTGCTCACCGCCGTCTCGACGTGCGCAGGCAGCGCCCCGCCCCTCAGCCGTCGACAGTATGCGGCGGGGCCGGCTCCGGTGCCGCGCTCGCCTGCGCGGCTGCTTGCCTGGGCAGGAGCACCAGGGAGAGGATGACGACCACGCCCGTGGCGACGACGAGCAGCCGGTAGTCGATGATGCCGAGGACGGCCGCTCCGGCGAGGGTGACCAGGGTCTGGGGCAGGTTGATCGCGATGGCCGTGGCCGAGCCGGTGCGTCCCTGCAGGCGTGGTGGGGTGAGCCGCTGGCGCAGGGTGATGAACGAGACGACCGACCAGGTCACGCCGAACCCGCCGACGGCCAGGCCCGCGACGACCAGGACGAGGCTGCTGGTGGCGAGGGGCAGCAGGGCCAACGCCAGGAGCAGGACGCCGATGCCGAAGACGCGGACCTCACCCCAGCGGCCGATGAGGGCTGCCGCGGTGAGACCGCCGAGGACCGCGCCGACGCCCTGGACGCTGATGAGCGGGCCGAGCGCCTCGGCCGGCAGGCCCAGGCCCTGCTCGATCGCGGGGAAGACGGCGACGTTGACCAGGCCGGTGGCGCCGAACGCGATCGCCACCACGATCGTCAGGCGGCCCAGCACCGGGATGGCCGCGAGGTGGCGGAAGCCGGCGGTGAGCTCGGTCCAGTAGGTGCCACGCTGTTCGGAAGTCTCCGGCTCGGACTCGGTGACCTTCATGGTGGCCAGCAGACCGGCGGCGATGAGGAACGCCACGGTGGTCAGAATGACGACCGCGTGCGGTCCCCACACGGCATACAAAGCGGTGCCGACGAGTGGAGAGATCAGACGGAGGGCCTGGTCGATGCTCGACAGGAGCCCGTTGCCGGAGGCGAGCTGCTCGTCGGGGAGCAGGTCACGCACCAGGCCGGTCTGGGCCGACGCGGTGAGATAGGCGACCGCGGCGTAGACGAGGACGACGGCGTAGATCCAGGCGATCTGATCGGCCGAGTCCACCACGAGCAGGGTCGTCACGACGCCCGCGACCAACAGGTTGGCGATGACCAGGAGCCGCTTGCGGGAGTAGCGGTCGGCGATCTGGCCGAGGAACGGGGCCAGGAGCGCGGGGAGGCCGAGCATCGCGAAGGTCAGGGCGGCCGCGCTGTCGGAGCCGGTGAGGTCCTTGATCCAGACCGCGAGCATCAGGTAAAGGGCGCTGTCGGCGATGTTGGTGAAGACCCAGGCGGTGGTCAGCCGGCGGAAGCCTGGGTCCTGCAGTGCGGCGGGTCCGCGACGGACGGCGGATCCGCGACGGGCGGCGGGTGCGGTGTCCGGTGCGCTCATCACTGGCCCTTCGGGTCGGGCGCGGTTGGGTCGGGGTTGACGGCGGCGAACATGCGCACCTGGCGGGCGCCCTCGGGGCGCAGGGCCGGGTCGTCGCTGCGGCCGGCGAAGCGCTCGTTGAGCCTGCGCAGGTCCTCGCTGTACTGCGCCGTCTCCTCGGCCGTGGCCCAGAACGAGCCGGACGTCACCGTCGAGGCATTCATCCAGTCAAGGGTCTCGCTCGAGAGGTCTGCGAGATAGGCCCGCACCCGCTCGGTCTCGCGCAACACGTGCAGAGCTGCCACCTCGGCGACGGCCGTGACCGAGCCCGGCTGGTCAGCCCCGGGCCGCAGGTCATAACCACCGGCGACGACCCGCCACGGCTTCTCGCGGCCGCGGGACTCGGCCCGCTCGATGTAGCCGTACTTGGCGAGCATCCGCAGGTGGAAGGAGCAGCTGGCCACGGACTCCCCGGTGTGCTCCGCGCACTGTGTCGCCGTGGCGTCCTCGACGGTGCCGAGGAAGTCGAGCAGCTCGAGGCGGACCGGATGCGCCAGGGCGCGGATGCGTTCGGGGTCGGAGATGCGCTGGTCGGGGTGTGGCATGACTCCATGATGCATCCTAAAGAACTCTTGCGCAAGAAGTCTTTCGAATCATTAGACCTAGCGCGTCCCCGGACGTCAGTCAGCCTCGTGGGGACGTCTGAGGTCACTGGGGCGTACAAGGATGACCCACGGCGCGGCGTCGGTGGGGCACACGCGGTCCGCTCGGTCGTCTAGGGCATGCCATAGGGGAGTGGGGGGAGGCTGACGTCCTCGGCGTCGAACATCGCCTTCTCGCGCTCGCGGATCTCGCGGGCCAGGGCGAACTGCTCGCCCGGGAGACTCTTGGCGAACACTCGGATCGTCATCGTGCCGCCGGTGATCGACTCCACGCCGGCCACGGTCGGGGGCTCCACGAGCTTGGGCGACCACTCGGCCTCCTCCGCGAACTCGGCGAGCACGCCCTTGACCAGGTTGATCACCCGCGCTGGGTCCTCGGACGCCGCGACCTGCAGGTCGATCGTCGCCAGGGCCCAGCCCTGGCTCTTGTTGCCGACCCGGATGATCTCCCCGTTGCGGATGAACCACACGACGCCATCACTGTCCCTGAGCCGGGTGACGCGCAGCGTGACCTCCTCCACCGTGCCGGTGGCCTCGCCGGCGTCGATGACGTCGCCCACGCCGTACTGGTCCTCGATGATCATGAAGACGCCGGACAGGAAGTCCTTGACCAGGGACTGTGCGCCGAAGCCCAGTGCGATGCCGCCGACACCCGCGCTGGCCAGCAGCGGTGCGAGGGGGAGGCCGACGAGCGCCATGATCGTGAGGACCGCGATGGTCGCGATGATGAAGGTCGCGATGCTCCGCAGCAGAGACCCCAGCGTCAGCGCCCGCTGCCGCCGACGGGTGTCGAACCCGAGCAGCCGCTCGGCGCCGCTGGCCTCGTTGGTCTCGGCCCGCCGCACCGCGTTGTCGACGACCGTGCGGATGGCCCGGTGCGCCAGCCAGCGGATGATCAGCGCGAGGAGGATCGTCAGGACGATGAGCAGGGGTGCACCCAGGAGCCAGGTGCCGAACTCGGACCAGGTGCTGAACGGCATACGGCCCATTGTCACTCAGCACCCCCGTGCGGCTGGCAGACTGGCCGGACACCACGCAAACCCGCGCCGCACCGACGAGCGCACCCCGACCCGAGAGGCCCACCGTGACACCAGCCCTGCCCACACCCCTGGTCGAGCTTGCCGGGGGACACGGCGTCGCCACGGAGTTCTGGGACTGGCAGGGCAACCACCGGCAGGTGGAGGAGTCGACGGTCCGGGCGGTGCTCGGGGCGCTCGGGGTGGCCGCCGGGGACGAGGCGCAGGTGCGGCAGAGTCTGGCGGACCTGCGCGAGGCGGAGTGGCGACGGGTGCTGCCGCCGGTCGCGGTGGTCCGGGCGGGCCGCGTCCACCGCATCCCGGTGCACCTGCCGGTCGACGTCGAGTTCACCGCCCGGGTGCGGCTGGAGGACGCCGGCGTCCTGGACCTGGAGCACGCGCGCGGGACGGTCAACCGGGAGGTCGACGGCGCCACGGTGAGCCAGTCCGAGGTGCTGGTGCCCGGCTCGCTGCCGCTGGGCTGGCACCAGCTGGAGCTCGTGGTGACGACCGGTGAGCGCAACGGCAGCGGAGATACCGCAACCCACACGATGCCGTTGGTCCTCGCCCCGCAGCGGCTGGAGCTGCCGGAGTTCCTGCAGGCCGAGGGCGAGCGGGCCTGGGGGACGATGACCCAGCTCTACGCGATGCGATCGGCGGAGTCGTGGGGCACCGGCGACCTCGCGGACCTCGCCGACCTGGCCGCCTGGTCCGCCGGGCTCGGCGCGGACTTCGTGCTGGTCAACCCGCTGCACGCCGCCGAGCCGACGCCGCCCATGGAGCCCTCGCCCTATCTGCCGACCACCCGCCGGTTCGTCAACCCGATCTACATCCGGGTCGAGGACGTGCCGGAGGTCGCCTACCTGTCCGCGGCCGAGCGCCAGCTGGTCGAGTGGTTCGCCGACGACGCCCAGCGCTACCTCGATGTCGACCGGCTGGAGCGGGACGCGGTGTTCGGCGCCAAGGAGGCCGCCCTGCGCCTGGTCTTCCGGCAGGGTCGGTCGATGCGGCGGCAGCGCGCCCTGCACGATTTTTTCGAGCGAGAGGGTCAGGGGCTGGTCGACTTCGCGACGTGGGCGGTGATCTTCGGCATCCACGGCCCCGACTGGCGGGAGTGGCCGGCCGAGCTGCGCGACCCCCAAGACCCTGCTGTCACTGCCTTCCGCGAGGAGTATGCCGAGCAGGTCGAGTTCCAGTGCTGGATGCAGTGGGTGCTGGCCGAGCAGCTGGGAGCCGTGCAGCGGGATGCCGTCGAGGCGGGGATGCGGCTGGGCGTGATGCACGACCTGGCCGTGGGGGTGCACCCGCACGGCGCGGACACCTGGGCACTGGGGGACGCGCTGGCGCGCGAGGTGACCGTCGGCGCCCCGGCGGACCAGTACAACCAGCTCGGCCAGAACTGGTCCCAGCCACCCTGGCGGCCGGACAAGCTCGCCGAGCTCGGCTACGCGCCATACCGGGACATGATCCGCGCCGTGCTGCGCGACGCGGGCGGGCTGCGGGTCGACCATGTCATCGGGTTGTTCCGGCTGTGGTGGATCCCGGAGGGTGTGGAGCCGCGGGAGGGCACCTACGTGAGGTACGACCACGAGGCGATGGTCGGCATACTCATGCTGGAGGCCCACCGGGCCGGCGCGGTGGTGGTGGGCGAGGACCTGGGGACGGTCGAGCCGTGGGTGCGCGACTACCTGACCGAGGCCGGCATCCTGGGCACCTCGATCCTGTGGTTCGAGAAGGACTATGACGGGGACGGCGGGCTGCTGCCGCCGGAGGGTTATCGGGAGCTGTGCCTGGCGACGGTGACGACGCATGACCTGCCGCCGACCGCGGGCTACCTGCAGGGGGTGCACATCGACCTGCGGCACTCGCTGGGCCTGCTGGACCGGTCGCTGGAGGAGGAGAAGGCCGTCGACGAGGCGGACCGCGAGCAGGTGCTGGCCGACCTGCGCCGGCGCGGGCTGTTGCGGGAGGACGCCGGGGTCGCCGAGCAGGTCGAGGCGCTGCACCGGTTCCTGTCGTTCAGCAGCGCCAAGCTGGTCGGGGTGTCCGTGAGTGACCTGGCTCAGGACACGCGTGTCATCAACCAGCCCGGGACCGATGAGGAGTACCCGAACTGGCGGATCCCGCTCGCCGGCCCCGAGGGTCGACCGGTGATGCTCGAGGAGCTGTTCACGTGGCGGTCGGCCCGGCGGCTCGCGCGGACGGTGTCGCGCGAGGCGTGAGTGCGCGGCCGCCGGTCAGTCCTCTCCGTAGAGGACGTCCAAGCCGGGCGTGGGCGGGCAGACCGCCTCAAACTCCTCGACGGAGGAGTATGGTCCGGCTCCCCCACCAGTCGTGATCTCCATGCGCGTCCGGTGGCCTCACGTTAGGCGTCGCGCACCTGAGCTTCGAGCGCGCGCGCGACGGTGTCGCGGTTCTCGGCGACGGTGCGGCGCAGGCCCGAAGGGGCGTCGGGGTTGGCGTCGAGCCACGTCGAGGTCGCGTCCAGCAGGCGCTGGTCGGCCAGCGCCATCGGATAGAAGCCAACGGCGATGGACTCGGCGATGTGGTGCGTCCGTGCATCCCAGACCGAGGCGATCTGCTCGTGGTAGCGCTCCACGAAGGGCACCAGCAGCGCGGTGTCGTGGACCCTGCCGAAGCCCAGAGCAGTGGCGGCGAGCACCGCGTTGGGCAGCTCGTCGCCCTCGACGGCAGCGTGCCACGCCTCGGCCTTGGCCTCGGCGGTCGGGCGCGCGGCCAGTGCTCGCGCGGCCTTCTCGCGGCCGGTGGCGGTGTTGTCCCGCTCCCGCTCGGCGGCGATCGCGGCCTCGTCGGCGGCGCCGGCGGTGGCCAGGGCGGTGACCAGCGTCCAGCGGATGTCCTGGTCGACCGTGAGGCCCGACAGGGTCTGCTCACCCGACAGCAGCGCCCGCAACAGGGCGACGGACTCCTCGGACCGGGCGAAGGAGGCCCACGCGGTGACCAGCTGCAGCTGGGCGTCGGAGCCCGGCTCTGCGGCGCGGGTCGAGGCCAGCAGCGAGGACTCCACCTCGGCCAGCACCTCGGCACGCCCGGCCGGTGCGGTGTAGGTGAGGGCAGCGGTCGACACCTGCTGGATCAGGACGCGCAGCAGGGTCGACTCGGTCTCGAAGGCGATCGCCTGCAGGCCGAGGCGGACGTAGTCGGTCGCTGACATCTCGGCGTCCCGGGTCATGTCCCACGCGGCGGCGAGCACCAGCGAGCGGGGGAGGGACTCCACCAGCGCCCGCGGCTGCGCCAGCGCGGTGGCCAACGAGATCTCGTCGAGCCGGATCTTGGCGTAGGCCAGGTCGTCGTCGTTGACCAGGAGCAGGGCCGGCATCGGGCGACCCACCAGGTCCGGCACCTCCGTGGAGGCACCGTCGACGTCGAGCTCGATGCGGTGGGTGCGCACGAACGCACCGTCCACCAGGTCGTAGCACCCGACGGCCAGTCGGTGCGGCCGCAGCGTCGGCCACTCCTCCGGCGCGGTCTGGCTGATCGACGCAGCGGTGATCACGCCGTCGGCCACCTCCAGGACCGGCGTCAGGGTGTTGACCCCGGCCGTCTCCAGCCAGAGCCTGCTCCACGAGGTCAGGTCACGGCCGGAGGTGGCCTCCAACTCGGTCAGCAGGTCGGCCAGCGTCGTGTTGCCCCAGGCGTGCTTGGCGAAGTAGGCCCGCAGCCCGTCCCGGAACGGCTCGCGCCCGACATACGCGACCAGCTGCTTGAGCACCGAGGCGCCCTTGGCGTAGGTGATGCCGTCGAAGTTGACCTCGACGGCGGCCAGGTCGACCATGTCCGCGGCGATCGGGTGCGTCGAGGAGAGCTGGTCCTGGCGGTAGGCCCAGCCCTTCTCCGCGGTCGCGAAGGTCGTCCACGCGTCCTTCCACTCGGTGGCCTCGGCCTGGCAGGTGGTGGAGGCCCACTCGGCGAAGGACTCATTGAGCCACAGGTCGTCCCACCACTTCATCGTCACCAGGTCGCCGAACCACATGTGCGCCAGCTCGTGCAGGATCGTCAGCGCACGGCGCTCGATGATCGACTCGGTGACCTTGCCGCGGAAGATGTACTGCTCGACGATGGTCACGCACCCGGCGTTCTCCATCGCGCCCATGTTGTACTCCGGCGTGAAGATCTGGTCGTACTTGGCGAACGGGTAGGGCTGGTCGAACTCCGCCTCGAAGAAGCCGAAGCCCGCCTTGGTGCAGTCCATGACGTTCTCGGCGTCGAGGTACTGACGCATCGACCTGCGGCAGAACACCCCCAGGGGGATGGTCCCGGCACGGGTCTCCACCTCGTCCCGCACCACGTCATAGGGACCGGCGACCAGCGCGGTGATGTATGACGAGATGCTGGGTGTGGCCTCGAAGGTCCAGGTCGCGATGTCGCCGGGTTGCGCGTCGGCGTCGGCCGGGTCGGTCTGTCCCGCACCGGGCCTGCTGCCCGCGGCGACCGGCTCGGGCGTCGGCTGGTTGGAGATGACCTGCCAGTGCGCGGGGGCGGTGACGGTGAACTGGAAGGTGGCCTTGAGGTCGGGCTGCTCGAAGACCGCGAAGACGCGGCGGGAGTCCGGGACCTCGAACTGGGTGTAGAGGTAGACCTCGCCGTCGGCCGGGTCCACGAAGCGGTGCAGACCTTCGCCGGTGTTCATGTAGGCACCGGTCGCCTCGACCGTGAGGGTGTTGCGCTCGGCCAGTCGCGGCAGGCGGATCCGGGAGTCGGCGAAGTGCTCGGCCGGGTCGAGGGACTCACCGTTCAGGACGATCGAGCTCACCGACGGGGCGACCAGGTCGATGAAGGACTCCGTGCCCTCCTGGGCGCCGAACTCGACCGTGGTCACCGTGCCGAAGGTCTCCGGGCCGGTCGTGAGGTCCAGCGCCACGGCATACGAGTCGGTGGTGATGACCGCCGACCGCGCGGCTGCCTCGTCACGGGTGAGGTTCTGTCCGGGCATGCGAGGGCTCCTGTGCTCTGCGTCGATGGCGAGGGTCGCGTGGGGACGGCGACGTGTTCGGTGCAACGATGGTGCCATGAGCACCCCGACTTCAAAGACTTCGCCGGCGCAGGAGCGCACCAGCGCCGAGATGTGGTTCGACCCGGTCTGTCCCTGGGCCTGGATGACCTCGCGCTGGCTGATGGAGGCCCAGCAGGTCCGTGACCTGGACATCACCTGGTCCGTGATGAGCCTGTCCGTCCTCAACCAGGGGCGTGACCTGGACGAGGGCTACCGGGCCCTGATGGACCGTGCGTGGGGCCCGGTCCGGGTCCTGATCGCCGCGGCCAAGGAGCACCCCGGGGACGACGAGGGCAACTCCACCCGCAAGGCGCTGTACGACGCGCTCGGTCGCCGGATCCACAACGAGGGACGCGGCAGTGAGGACCTGTCCACGATCATCGCCGAGGCGCTGGAGGAGGCGGGCCTGCCCGCCGAGCTGGCGCGCCATGCCGACAGCGACGAGCAGGACCCCGACGTGCGCGCCAGCCACGAGCGGGCCATCGGCCTGGTGGGCGACGACGTCGGCACCCCCGTCGTCTCCGTCAACGGCGTCAGCTTCTTCGGCCCCGTCATCACGCCGGCGCCCAAGGGTGAGGCCGCCGGCCGGCTGTGGGACGGTTGTGTCCTGGTGGCGGGCACGCCCGGCTTCTACGAGCTCAAGCGGACCCGCGACGCCGACCCGGACTTCAGCTGAGGAGCGATCAGGTGCGCATTCACATCGGCGGGGACCACGCGTCATACGACCTGCAGCGCGAGCTCGTGCGGTGGCTGGGCGAGGAGGGCCATGACGTCGTCGACCACGGGCCGGCCACCTACGACGAGCTGGACGACTACCCGGTGTTCGTGCTGCGGGCCGCCGAGGCGGTGGCCGACGACGCGGGGTCGCTGGGGATCGTGCTCGGCGGCTCCGGCAACGGCGAGCAGATGGCGGCCAACAAGGTGACCGGGATCCGGGCGGCGCTGGCCTACAACGCCGAGCTGGCCGAGCTCGCGCGGGAGCACAACGACGCCCGGGTGCTCTCGATCGGTGCCCGGATGAACACCGTCGAGGAGGCCAAGGAGATGGTGACGGTCTTCCTGCGGACCCCGTTCAGCGGGGGCGAGCGGCACCAGCGGCGGATCGACATGATGTCCGTCTACGAGGTGGACGGTCAGCTGCCGGACCTGCCGGTCTAGGGTCGCAGCATGTCTGGACGAGAGACTCAGCCGGTCGCCCTGGTCACCGGGGCGGGTCGCGGCATCGGTCGGGGAGTTGCCGTCGCCCTCAGCGAGGAGGGGTATGCCGTGGCCCTCACCTCCCGCAGCGTCGAGCAGCTGGAGGAGGTGGCCGCCGCCTGCCCCGGCCCGACGCTGGTGCTGCCGGCCGACATGGTCGCCCCCGGGGCGGTCGACGAGCTCGTGGCTCGCGTGGAGCAGGAGTGGGCCGCCCCCGAGGTCGTCGTGGCCAACGCGGGCGCCGGCGTCTCGGCGTCGGTCGAGAAGACCAGCGACGAGCAGTGGCAGCAGATGCTCGACCTCAACCTCACGGCGCCCTTCCGGCTCCTGCGCGCCACCATCCCGGCGATGAAGCAGGCGGGCAACGGCCGCATCGTGGTGGTCGCCTCGGTCGCCGCCAAGATCGGTGAGCCCTACATCTCCGCCTACACGGCCAGCAAGCACGGCCTGCTGGGCCTGGTGCGCTCCGCCGCCGTCGAGCTGGCCCGGTCGGGCGTCACCGTCAACGCCGTGTGCCCCGGCTACGTCGACACCCCGATGACGGACGCCACGGTGCAGGGCATCGTGGACAAGACCGGACGCACGGCGGAGGAGGCCCGACGCATCCTGGAGGCCAAGCAGCCCATCCAGCGCCTCATCACCGTCGACGAGGTGGTCGAGGCTGTCCTCGCGTGCGTGCGCAACGGTGGGATCACCGGGCAGGGCATCAACGTCGACGGAGGAGCGGTGCAGTCATGATCGAGCCGGTCAACCCGCCCGAGCTGGGCACCCCCCGAGGGTTCAGCCACGCGATGGTCGGCACCGGCCGGATGGTGCTGCTGGCGGGGCAGACGGCGCTCAACTCGGAGGGCCGCATCGTCGGTAACACCGTCGTCGAGCAGTTCGAGCAGGCGCTGTCCAACCTGCTGACCGCGCTGCGGGCGGCGGGCGGCACCCCGGAGGACCTGGCCTCGCTGACCATCTACATCGTGGACATGGACGACTACAAGGCACGCTCCCGTGACATCGGTGCGGTGTGGAAGCGGCTCATCGGCCGGCACTACCCCGCCCTGGCCGGGATCGGGGTCAACCGGCTGTGGGACGTCGAGGCGCTGGTGGAGGTCCAAGGGGTGGCGATCCTCCCGGAGTGAGCCCACGTCCCGGATTGTCACAGGATTGTGACGATTAATAGACGAGCGCTACAAATCCGGCATATGGTGTCCGACAGATCGGCGCAAGGATGCGTCGTCGCCAGAGGAGGCCCCGTATGAGAGCACGACGCACCCCGATCCTGATCGCCGTGGCCGCTGCCACCGCGCTCACGTTGAGCGCCTGCGGCGGAGGCACGCTCGGAGGCGGTGACGAGGAGGAGGCCGGCTCGGGAGGGCCGATCAAGATCGGGCTGCTGGTCCCCCAGTCCGGTGTCTACAAGAGCCTGGGCGATGACATGAAGGCCGGCTTCGAGGTCTACCTCGAAGAGCACGACAACATGCTCGGCGGTGTCGAGGTCGAGGTCATCCTGGCCGACGAGGGCGAGACCGCAGACTCCGGCAAGGCGGCCGCCGACAAGCTGGTCAAGCAGGACGAGGTCACCGTGGTGACCGGTGTGGTCAGCTCCGCCGTCATGAACGGCGTGGTCGACCTGTTCGAGACCAGCAAGATCCCGCTGGTCGGCTCCAACGCCTCGCCGACCACGCTCACCGACGCCACCTACATCTGGCGCACCTCCTACGTCAACGACCAGCCGGGTGAGGCGCTCGGCGCCTATGTCGCGGAGCAGGTCGACGGGAGTGTCTACTTCCTGGCCGCCGACTACCAGGCCGGGCTCGACGAGGTGACCGGGTTCAAGCGCAGCTTCGACGCGGCGGGCGGTGAGACCGCCGACGAGGTCTACACACCCTTCCCCGGCACGACGAACTTCCAGCCGTTCCTGGCCAACGCGAACTCCTCCGGCGCGGAGGCGTTGTTCAGCTTCTACGCGGGCGGCGCCGCCGTCGAGTTCGTCAAGCAGTACGACCAGTTCGGGCTGAAGGGCCAGATCGACCACTACTCCGCCGGCTTCCTCACCGAGGGCGGCGTCCTGGACGCCCAGGGCGAGTCGGCACTCGGGACGTTCACCGCGATGAACTACAACTTCGACCTCGAGAACGAGCTGAACGCCTCCTTCGTCGAGGCCTACGAGGCCAAGACCGGTCTGAAGCCCACGACCTACGCGATGGCCTCCTACGACGCGGCCCACGTGCTGGACCTGGCCATCGAGGCCGCTGGCGGCGAGGACGCCGACAGCGAGTCGATCAACACCGCCATCGGAGAGATCGAGAAGGTCGAGTCCCCGCGCGGCACCTGGACCTGGTCCGAGATCGGCACCCCCGTCCAGACGTGGTACCTCCGCGAGGTCCAGGAGGTCGACGGCACGCTCGCCAACGTCGTCATCCAGGAGCTCGGGGAACTGTGACCCACAGGACGTCATGAGCGGGTGGTTCAACGCCCACTTCGTCAGCATGGTCGACGGGGTGGCCTACGGGCTGCTGCTCTTCACCCTCGCGGTGGGGCTGTCGCTGGTCTTCGGGATGATGGACGTCCTGAACCTGGCGCACGGCACGCTCTACCTGGCCGGTGCCTACACCGCCTACGCCCTGTCGGACGGCAGCTGGCTCGGGTTGCTCATCGCCCTGGTCGTCGGGCTGGTGGTCGGGCTGCTCGGCGGCGGGCTGCTCGCGGCGGCGGTCGCCCCGCTGCAGGGCAGAGGCCATCTCGACCAGGCGGCCCTGACGCTCGGCATCTCGCTGATCGCCGCCGAGGTGATGGTGATGCTGTTCGGTGCCGAGGTGCTGCCGACGGCGCCGCCCTCCGCGCTGAGCGGGTCGGTGTCGGTCCTGGGGCACACCTACCCCGTCTACCGCCTGGCCTTCATCGGGATCGCCACGCTGCTCGCGGCCCTGGTCTACCTCGCCTTCGAGCGGTCCTCGGTCGGCGCCCTGGTCAGGGCGACGGTGGCGGACCGCGACATGGTGCGGACCATGGGGGTGGATACCCGCAAGGTGCTCTTCGGCGTGTTCGGGTTCGGCGCGGCGCTCGCCGCCGTCGGCGGGGTGCTCGGTGCGCCGATCATCGCGCCCGGACCGGGCATCGACGAGCGCGTGCTGGTGCTCTCCCTCGTGGTCGTCGTGATCGGCGGCCTCGGGTCTGTGCGCGGTGCGCTCCTCGGTGCCCTGCTCATCGGTCAGGTGCAGACGCTCGGTGTCGCGCTGGTGCCCTCCTACGCCCCGTTCCTGCTGTTCGGCGCGATGCTGCTCGTGCTCGCGCTGCGCCCGCAGGGCCTCTTCGCGCCGGGGCGCGCATGAACAGCCTCCAGGTCCGGCGGACGCTGCTGGTCGGTCTCGTCGCCTTCGCCTTGTTGATGGTGCCGTGGGTGTTCGGCGCCTTCACCGTCAGCACCTTCACCCGCGCCCTGGTCTTCGCCGTCCTCGCGATGGCGGTCAACCTGCTCACCGGGGTCGCGGGCCTGCCCACCCTCGGCCAGGCGGCATACTTCGGGGTCGGTGCCTACACCGGCGCACTGGTCTCGATCCACTGGTCCGAGCTCGGCATCGTCCAGCTGCTCGTGGCCACCCTGGCGGGCGTCGTGGCCGCGGTGCTGACCGGCCCGCTGGCCATCCGGGGCCGTGGCGTGGCCTTCCTCATGATCACGCTGGCGATCGGGGAGATCGGCTACAGCGCCGCCGGCCGACTCGATGCGGTGACCGGCGGGACCGACGGGCTGAGCGGCATACTGCCTGTGGTTGTCCTGCCCGGCGGGGAGGGACTGGTCAACGAGGGGCTCATCTACTACTACGTGCTGGTGGTGGCGGTCCTGGCCTACCTCGGGGTCGGGATGCTGCTGCGCTCGCCGTTCGGGCTGACGCTGCGCGGTCTGCGGGACAACGAGGCCAGGCTGCGGGCGGTCGGCTACCGCACCGACGCCTACGCGCTGGGTGCCTTTGTGTATGCCGGAGGGCTGGCTGCCCTGGCCGGGTCCCTGTGGGCCTCGTCGCAGCGGTTCGTCGCCCCCGGGGACATGGGTTTTGAGATCGCCGCGCTCGCCCTGCTGGCGGTCATCGTGGGTGGGGTGGGCTCCATGTGGGGCGCCTGCCTCGGGGCGGCGCTCGTCGTCTTCACCCGTGACTACTTCGGGCAGATCGTCTCCGGTCACGCACCACTGCTCCTCGGCACCCTGTTCGTGCTCGCCGTCTACCTGTTGCCCAAGGGCATCGCGGGCGGCCGGGCGCAGTGGCGCACGCTCTTCCCCAGGAGTCATGCCGAGCACCCGACGGCGGAGGTCCGGTGAACGCCTCGCAGCACGTCGTGCCCGGCGGTCGTGGCAGCGCCGACGGCGTCCCCGCGCTCGGCGTCGAGGGGCTGTCCAGGCACTTCGGCAGCCTCAGGGCCGTCCAGGAGGTGACCTTCGAGGTGCGGGCCGGCAGCAGGCACGCGGTCATCGGCCCCAACGGTGCCGGCAAGTCGACCCTGTTCGCCCTCATCGCCGGTGCCCTGCCGGCGACGTCGGGGCGGGTGCGCCTGCACGGTGATGACGTGACGTCGATGGCCGAGTACGCGCGGGCCAACCGCGGCCTCGTCCGCACCTTCCAGCACTCCTCCCTCTTCCTCTCGGCGACGGCTCGGGAGAACGTCCTGCTCGCGGTGCAGCGCCGCCACGGGGTCCAGGCCTCGCCGTGGCGCTCGGTCACGCGCCGTCGTGCCCTGCTCGAGGAGGCCGACGAGGTCCTGGCCCAGCTGGGTCTGCTCGATCGGGCAGGAGCGGCCGCAGGTGCGCTGTCCCACGGCGAGCGGCGTCAGCTCGAGGTCGCCGTCGCGCTGGCCACGGCACCGTCCGTGCTGCTGCTCGACGAGCCGGCCGCGGGGATGTCTCCGGCCGACACGCAGGCGTTCCAGCAGATCGTCCTCGGGCTGCCGCAGGAGGTCACCGTGCTGCTCGTCGAGCACGACCTCGACCTGGTCTTCGGCCTGGCGGACACGGTCACGGTCCTGCACCTCGGGGAGCACCTGATCACGGGTGATCCGGAGCAGGTGCGTGCCAGCGAGGCCGTGCAGAGCGCCTATCTGGGGGCCGAGGACACCTCGGACCTGTTCCTGGAGGAGGGGTCATGACGGACGACGCGATCCTGTCCACCCGGGGTCTGGTCTCCGGCTATGACGGCTCCCGCGTGCTGCACGACGTCGACGTCGCGGTGCCCGAGGGTGGGGTCCTGGCACTGCTGGGGCGCAACGGTGTCGGCAAGTCCACGCTGGTCAACACGATCGCCGGCCTGGTCCGTCCGATGGCGGGCTCGGTGCGGGTGGCGGGCCAGGAGGTTGCCGGCTCACGGCCCGACGCCATCGCCCGGCTGGGGGTCGGCCTGGTCCCGCAGGGGCGGAGGGTCTTCGCGCCGCTGACGGTCGCGGAGCACCTGGAGATCGCCGACCGGCTCGGGCGCAAGGGCGAGTGGACGCGGGATCGGGTCATCGGCCTGCTGCCCCGGCTGGGGGAGCGGCTCGGCCACCGCGGCGACCAGCTCTCCGGCGGGGAGCAGCAGATGCTGGCGATCGCCCGGGCCCTGCTGACCAACCCCACAGTGCTCCTGCTCGACGAGCCGTCCGACGGTCTCGCGCCGGCGGTCGTCCAGCAGGTGGGCGAGGTCGTGCGTGAGGTGTGCGCCGCAGGGGTGTCCGCCCTCGTCGTCGAGCAGAACCTGCGGCTCGCCCTCTCTGTGGCCGACCGGGTCGTCGTCATGCAGAAGGGGTCCGTCCACTGGGACGCGTCGGTCGAGGAGTTCCGCCGCAACCGGACCCGCGCGGAGCAGCTGCTCGGCATCTGACACGGGGGCGGCATCCGACACGGGGGCGGACGCCGCCGTCCGGGGCGAGCCGCTCGGGCGCATTCGGCTCCGGCCTTTTCGGCTCAGCCGTAGTCGTAGAACCCCTTGCCCGCCGCGCGACCCATGCGTCCCTGGTCGATGTAGTCCCGCTTGAGGATCTCGGCGAACCGCTGCATCTCGGGGTCCGGGTTGCGCCGAGCCAGGTGGTAGGGAGTCTCCATGCCCACCACGTCGTAGATCTGGAACGGACCCAGCGGTGCCCCGGTGGACCGACGCCACGTCAGATCGATGGTCTCCACGTCGGCGACACCGCGGACGAAGAGGACCGCCGCGGCGTTGAGGAAGGGCACGAGCAGGGAGTTCAGGACGTAGCCCGGCTGCTCCTTCAGGACGCGGATGGGGATCATCCCGATCTCCTCGGCGAAGCCCGCCACCGCCTCGTAGGCCGCGGGGTCGGTGCCCGCGTGGCCCATGACCTCGCCCACGTTGAGCCGCCAGATCTCGTTGGCGAAGTGCAGGGCCAGGAACTTCTGCGGTCGGCCGCTGGACGGCGCGATGTCGCTCGGCAGCAGCGTGGAGGAGTTGGTCGTGAAGATCGTGCGCTCGGGCGCCAGCTCACCGACCCTGGCCCAGGTCTCCTGCTTGATCTCCAGCACCTCGGGGACCGCCTCGATGATGAGGTCCGCGTCGCCCACGGCCTCGGCCAGGTCGCTGGTCGGCCGGATGCGGGTGATGGCCGCGTCCACCGTCTCCGGCGTCGCGTCCGCCACGTCCTGCAGGTAGAGCCGCCGCAGATAGTCCCAGCGGTCAGGGAGGGTGGCCAGCACCTCGTCGCTGATGTCGTAGACCACCACGTCCTTGCCGTGGTAGGCCGCCTGGAGGGCGATCTGGGAGCCGAGCACCCCGGTGCCCAGGACGGTCAGGTGCTGCATGTGTCCTCCTCCTCGTCCCGGTCGACGCTAGTCCACGCCGGGGGGCCGCACCAGAGTCGCCGCGCGCCATACTGCCGGCGGCGGGGCCTGCGGGTGGCTCAGCGCACGCTGTCGACGAACCGGTGCGCCGGTGCCTCCAGCCGTCGCTGCAGCGCGAAGAACAGGTCCGCCGCCCGCTTGCCGGACCAGTCGCCGGGGAGCAGTTCGGGAGCTAGGCCAGGGTCGAGGTAGGGCAGCCGGCGCCACGCGGTCAGCACCCGGATGTAGTCGGCGAAGGCCCGCCCCTCGTGGTCCCGGCCCGCACCTGACTCCCACCGCTGCAGCATGGGTGCGTGGTCGTCGTGGAACTGCTGGTAGAGCCGGTCGAGGCCGGCCAGGTCCCACCACTGCGCGACCTCGTTCTCGACGGCCGCGAACCCCAGGTAGCGGGACTCGAACAGGTCGACGTAGTCCGCGAGCTCCTCACGCTGGAGCACGTCGCGCGCCTCGGCCTGCAGGTGGGCCGGCGCGATCCACACGCCGGCACCGACCGACCCGAAGCCGAGCCAGGACAGGCGTGACCGCAGCGTGTGGCGGCGTTGCCGCTCGGCCTCCGGCACGCTGAAGACGGCCAGGACCCAGCCCTCCTCGACGGTGCCCTGACGCCTGCGGAAGATGCGGCGGTCACCCTCGTCCAGGATGACGCGGGCCTGGTCCGACAGTCCGTAGCCGGCGCGCCCGTCGACCCGCTCGGACTCCAGGATGCCCCGGCGCTTCAGCCGGGAGATGGAGGAGCGGACCGCGGGCTCGTCGACCTCGAGCTGGGTCATCAGCTGGATCAGCGTCGAGATGCCCAGCCACCCGCCGACCTCACGCGCATAGAGGCCGTAGATCGTCACGATGAAGGCCCGCAGGCCCGAGTCCGTGCCGGCGCGGGATGGCGTCGCCTTGACTGTCGTCATCTGACTAACATACTGGGAGGGCCTGGCACCGACGCCGGGCGCCACTGTGACGAGAGGCCCAGTGATGCCGGAGACCGAGCTCTCCCCGAGTGCGCACGTCGACACCTACTGCCGTGACAACCTGCCGCCCCGCGCGTTGTGGCCGGACTTCATCTACGAGGTCCCCGAGGTGCACTACCCCGAGCGGCTCAACGCCGCGACCGTCCTGCTCGATGACGTCATCGACTCCGGAGGCGCCGACCGTGCCTGCGTGCGGGCGCCCGACGGCACCACCTGGACCTACGGACAGCTGCGAGCCCACGCCAACCGCCTGGCGCACGTCTTCGTCGACGACCTCGGCCTGGTCCCCGGCAACCGGGTCCTGCTCCGGGGCCCCAACAACCCGTGGTTGGTCGCCCTCTGGTTCGCCGTCCTCAAAGCCGGCGGAGTCGTGGTGCCGACGATGCCGATGCTGCGACCCCGCGAGCTGGGCACGATCGCCGAGATCGGTCGCTTCACGCTCGCGGTGTGCGACCACCGGTTCACCGAGGACCTGCTGCGCGCCGAGATCCCCGAACTGCGGACGCTGACCTACGGCGGCGCGGTGGACGGGCTCGAGGACGTCCTGGCGCTCGCCGAGGGCAAGGACACCGACTTCGAGGACGTGGCTACCGCCGCCGACGACGTCTCGATGCTGGCCTTCACCTCTGGCACCACGGGTCGACCCAAGGCCACGATGCACTTCCACCGCGACATCCTGGCCAACGCCGACACCTTCTCCCGCTACGTCCTGCGACCGGAGCCGGACGACGTCTTCATCGGCACCCCACCCATCGCGTTCACCTTCGGGCTGGGTGGCCTGGTGGTCTTCCCGCTGCGGGTCGGCGCCTCGACCGTCCTGGTCGAGAAGGCGACACCCGACCAGCTCGCGGACCTGATCCGGGACCATGGTGCGACGATCTGCTTCACCGCCCCCACGGCATACAAGGCCATGCTGTCCGGTGGCCGCGCAGAGGCGCTGACCAGCCTGCGGCGCGCGGTCTCGGCCGGTGAGCACCTGCCCAAGGCGACCTGGGAGGCCTTCCGGGACGCCACCGGGATCGCCCTCATCGACGGCATCGGGTCGACCGAGATGCTGCACATCTTCATCTCGGCCGCGGACGAGGACATCCGGCCCGGGTCGACCGGCCGCCCGATCCCGGGCTACCGCGCCAAGATCGTCGACAAGGCCGGCCAGGACGCGCCGGACGGCGTGGCCGGACGACTGGCGGTGCAGGGGCCTACCGGTTGCCGTTACCTGGCCGACGAGCGGCAGACCGTCTACGTCCAGGACGGGTGGAACATCACCGGTGACACCTTCATCCGCGACGAGGACGGCTACTTCTGGTATCAGGCGCGCTCCGACGACATGATCATCACCTCGGGCTACAACATCTCCGGCACCGAGGTCGAGGAGGTGCTCTCCGCCCACCCGGACGTGATGGAGGTCGCCGTCGTCGCCGCGCCCAGTGAGGAGCGCGGCCACGTCGTCAAGGCGTATGTCGTCCCGGTCGGCGGGTGCGAACGCCTGGGTGGCGAAGAGGGCGAGGCCGCTCTGCGGACAGCGCTCCAGAACCACGTGAAGGACCAGATCGCCCCCTACAAGTACCCGAGGCTGATCGAGTTCACCGACGCGCTCCCGCGGACCTCGACCGGCAAGGTGCAGCGCTTCCGGCTCCGGGAGGACGCGGCCGGCGAGGACCGGCCCTGACCGCCGTGCCGCACCGGGTGTCGGTGGCCCGCAGCGTCGACTGGGGCGACACGGACGCCGCCGGGCACTACCACCACTCCAGCGTGATCCGTTGGGTGGAGGCGGCCGAGAACGCGCTGCACGTCGAGCTCGGGCTGCTCGACCTGTTCGGCACCGTGCCGCGCGTGCGCTACGAGGTGGACTACCTGGACCGGCTCTGGTTCCGCGACGAGGTCGTGACCGAGCTGTGGGTGGAGTCCGTCGGCCGGACCTCGCTGGTCTACGGCTTCGAGGTGGCCGGTCCGCGCGGACCGGCGGCCCGCGGGCGCATGGTCTGCGTCAACGTCGCCGCCCGGGTCGGGCCGGCCTCCGGCGAGGGATCGCCGGCCGCGCCCTGGCCCGAGGAGGTACGGCAGCGGCTCGCAGAGGCGCAAACCTCGGGAGAGTGAGCGCCTGCGGCACCGCCATGCGACACATCGTGCGCCGTGTGCGGTCTCTGCGCGCGGCGCACAAAATGTCGCATGGCCAGTGCGCACGCGGCGGCTGCCGGGGTCGGGCTGCTCAGTGCCCGCGGAAAGCCTCCTCCAGCCACCACGACGGCTCGTCGGCGACGACCTTGGCGTCGATCAGCAAGGGCGTTTCGCGCGGCCCGTCGAGCCAGGCGCGCACCGGTGCCAGGTCGTCGATATCGCGGACGGTGACGCCGGTGAAGCCGTAGCCCCGCGCGATGGCCGCGATGTCGGTGTCGGGGAAGGTCACTGTGTCCATCGGGTGGTCGCCGGAGGCGAAGTGGTGCACCTCGGCGCCGTAGGCGTCGTCGTTGTAGACCACGACCACCATCGGCAGACCCAGCCGCCGCACCGTGTCCAGCTCGGCCGCGCCCATCAGCGCGCCGCCGTCGCCGAGCGCCGCGACGGGCAGCCGGTCCGGCTGGGCCAGGGCCGCCCCGATTGTCGTGGCCAGCCCGAGCCCGATCGCCTGGAACGCCTGGGTGAAGCAGAACCCCTGCTCGTCGGGCACCGAGAGGAACATGCTCGGATAGCCCATGAAGTTGCCAGAGTCGACCCCCACCACGCGCTCGCGCGGCAGCAGGTCGTCCAGCGCGATGGTCAGCGTGCGCGGGTCGATTCGCCCGCCGCCCGAGGTGTCCTCGAAGGGCACCGTGCGCCAGGCCAGCTCGCGGGCCAGCCGCTCGCGCAGGTCGTCACTGCGCCAGGAGTATGCCGTGTGCCCGCCGGCGGCGTCCCCGCCGGGGGCGTCCGTGGTCGAGCGGGTGAGGGCGGTCAGCGTGGCGCCCGCGGTGGTCGTCACGTCGCCGAGGACGCCGAAGGTCAGCTCCCGCTGGGCGCCGAGGGCCGCCTCGGTGTCGTCGACCTGCACGACGGTGGTGTCCGGTCCGATCAGGGCGCCGTGCCGCATGGTCCACATGTTGAGGACGCAGCCCCACCCGACGATGAGGTCGGCCTCGCGGATCAGCTCGGCCGCCAGCGGCGAGGAGAACCCGCCGGAGACGTCGAGACTCCATGGGCTGTCGTGGAAGAGGCCCTTGGCGACGGCGGAGGTGGCCAGCAGGGCGCCGGTCTCGTCGGCGAGGGCGACCAGGGCGTCGCGCGCCGCGGGACTGCGCGCCCCGCGTCCGGCCACGAACACAGGCCGCTGCGCCAACCGGAGCGCCGACACCAGGCGCTCGACGTCCGCGCTGGAGGGCGCCAGGGGCCTGGGTGGCTCCGGCGGGACGAAGTCGGCCAGGTCCTGGACCTGCGACGGCACGCCGCCGGGGGATGGCCTTTCCGGAACCTCGGCGCCCTGCACCTCCAGCGGCAGGTTGAGCACCACCGTGCGGCGCCGGTGCACCGCGGTGGCGACGGCCTCGCGGGCCTGCGCGACGGCATACTGCGGATCGGTGATGCGCATCGGGACGGCGCCCACCGACCGGGCCAGCGCGTCCTGGTCCACGAAGAAGTTGGACGCACGGTTGGTCGCCTCGGCGGCCAGCACGACCAGCGGGGTGCGCGACTTGGCGGCCTCGCCGATGCCGGTCATCGCGTTGGTCAGCCCGCAGCCCTGGTGGACCGAGAGCGCGGCCGGGCGACCGGCGGTGCGGGCGTAGGCGTCGGCCATCGTCGCGCCGCCGCCCTCGTGCCGGGCGGCGACGAACCAGGCGCCGGACGCGACCATCGCGTTGGTGACGTGGAAATTGCCGGAGCCGACCACGCCGAAGACGTGGTCGACGCCCGCGGCGACCAGGGTGCGGCCGACGGCCTCGGCGACCAGCACGGGAGCGGCCGGTCAGCGCTCGACGAGGGCGATGACCCGCGCCGGTGAGCCGGAGCCGCCGACGATCTTCAGCGGGGAGGCGATGACGACCGCGCCGGTCGGCGGGAGCTGGTCGAGGTTCTGCAGCTGGGCCAGGCCGTACTTGTTGTTGCCCATGAGGAAGGAGTGGCACGGGAAGGCGGGGTCGAAGGAGTGCGCGGCGCCGGCGTCGGTGCCGACGGTCTCGACGCCGATGCCCTGCAGCGGCGACTCCTCGGCGACCCAGCGGGCGCAGTCGGCGGACATGCCGGGGCTGGTCGGGCCGGTCTCGGTGTTGTTGATCATCTCCTCCTGCGTGACCCGGGAGGACCAGCCGGTGCGGCAGAGTAGCCAGCCGCCCTCGGGCAGTCCGCCGTGCTCGGCCGCGAAGGCCTCGACGTGCTCGCGCTCGATGAGGAAGTTCGGGTCGGCGGCGACCTGCTCGGTCACGTCCAGCACGATCGCCGGTGCCACGAACGCCCGGGGTGGGACCGAGCCGATGTCGTCCAGGTCCTGGCCGCTGACCCAGTGGTTGGGCGCGTCGAAGTGCGTGCCGGTGTGCTCGCCGGTGCGGAAGTTGTTCCAGTACCAGGCCGGTCCGCGGTTGTCGTAGCGGCTGATCTCCTCCAACTGGAACTGGGCGGTCTGCCCGAACTCCGGAGGCAACTCGAGCAGGGGCGTCTCGTCGCTCAGGGGTGCGGTGAGGTCAACGACCTCGATGCTCCCGGAGGACAGGGCGGTGGTCAGGTCTGAGAGGAGGGACATGGCCTGACCGTATTGGTCGGCACGGACGGGCACAAGGGTGCGGGGCGGGCCACTGGGGACGCGCAGTCTGACTTGCTCAAGGCCCGAGGACCGTCAGGCCGAGCTGTCGTGCTGCGTCGGCCTGACGCTCGTCGTAGGTCACGAGACCAGCGAGGTCGTCGCCGAGCTCCAGCGCAGTCGCCAGGTGTAGTGCGTCGAGGCTGCGCACGCGGGGAGGTGCGATGACGCCCGCTGCCTCGGCGATGCGGGTCAGGAGCGGCACCAGGACGAGCGCCTCGAGGACCACGCGCGCCTCCGCCCGCCGCGGTGGGTCCAACCGCCCGGCCATCCGCAGCACCTCGGTGCGGGCGAGATCGCTGGAGACCAGGTCGCCGTCGTGCGAGACCAGCAGGGCGTGCAGGGCAGGCGTCTGAGCCTCTTCCACCACCAGCTTGCACAGGGCGGAGGAGTCCAGATAGAGCGCGCTCACAGCCGGTCCTCGCGGTCCTCCGCCAGGAGATCGCTCAGGGGCCGGGCACCGGGCGGGAGCGCCTCCGGGAGCGGCACATCGGCCATCGGTCGACGGGGCTCGCGCAGGAGCCCCTGTTCGCGCAGCGCACGGAGGCCGTGCGTCGTCCTCGGCCCGATCTGCGCCACTGGCCGCCCCCGATCGGTGATCGTGATGGTCTCCCCGGCGGCCGCCCGGGCCACGACCGCGGACGCATTCTGCTTCAGGTCCCTGATGCCGACGCTGGCCATCGTGCTCCACCTCCAATGTGCTACATAGTAGCACTGGGTGGGCTGTGGAAGCTGGCTGCGCGTCTGCCCCCTGACGGCTCCGGCAGAATCGCTGTATCCGGCGGTGGAGGACCGGAGGTGAGAGCCCTGGGCCAGCGAAACCACTATCAAAATGCGGGGTCCGCGAGCGAAACCACTACGAAAATTGGGGGGTCAGAGGGGCATGAAGCGGCCGCCGTTGACGTCGAGGACGACGCCGGTGATGTAGGACGCCTCGGGCCCGGCGAGGAAGAGCACCGGGTCGACGATCTCGCGCAGCTCGGGGAAGCGGGCGAGCGGGATCGCGCTGAGCACCTCGTCGCGCTCGGCCGCGGGCATCTCGTCATACATCTGCTGCAGGCGCCCGGTGAGGAACAGGCCGGGGGCGACCGCGTTGACCCGCTGCCCCTTCGCCCCGACCTCGCGGGCCAGACGCCGGGTGAGCCCGAGGACGGCGGCCTTGGACGCGGCATACGGCACGCCGGTCACGGGTGAGGGCTGGCGGCCACCGATCGAGGACACGGTGACCACCGAGCCGTCCTCCGGCATCCGCGCCAGGGCCGCCTGGGCGCAGTAGAAGGTGCCCTTGACGTTGACGTCCACGACTAGGTCGACGTGCTCGGCCTCGATCTCCTCCAGCGCCTTGGGCGTCCCGAGCGAGCCGCCGGCCAGGGTGACGAGCACGTCGAGGCCGCCGAGGTCGGCGACCACCGCGTCCATCACCGCGCCGACAGCGTCCCGGTCGGCGACGTCGAGCTGATAACCGCGGGCCCGTATGCCGTGGCTCGCCTCGAACTCGTCCGCCACCGCCTGCGTCCCCTGCACGTCGACGACCGCGACGCTCGCACCGGCCGCGGCGAAGCCCTCGCAGACCGCCCGCCCGATCCCGCCGGCGCCGCCGGTGACGACGGCGACCTTCCCCGCGAAGCGACCACCGGACCGGTCCTGCGTGACCATGGCACACCCTCATTCCGTCTTGTTGACGACCGTCTCAGAGTCAACATAGTCTGAGGCGGCTGGCAACGACAACGGCGAAGGAGTCGGCGGATGCGGATCGCGGTCATCGGGGGAGGCCCGGGCGGGCTCTACTTCGCGGCACTGACCAAGGCGCTCGACCCCTCCCACGAGATCACCGTGTGGGAGCGGAACGCGCCCGACGACACCTTCGGCTTCGGGGTGGTCTTCTCCGACGAGACGCTCGGCGGCATCGAGCACGCGGACCCGTGGGTCTTTCAGACGATGCAGCGCGAGTTCGCCCGGTGGGACGACATCGACGTGCACGTCGGCGGCCAGGTGCTCACCTCCGGCGGGCACGGCTTCGCCGCGATGACCCGCAAGCGGCTGCTGGAGATCCTGCAGCAGCGGTGCCGCGAGCTCGGGGTCACCATGCACTTCCGCACCGAGGCGCCGGACGTCGAGGAGCTGGCTGCCTCGCACGACCTGGTGCTGGCGGCCGACGGCCTCAACTCGGCCATCCGCCGCCGCTATGCCGACACCCTGCGGCCGACCCTGGACGTGCGGGCCTGCAAGTACATGTGGCTGGGCACCTCCAAGGTCTTCGACGCCTTCAAGTTCTACATCCTGGACACCCCCCACGGGGTCATGCAGGTGCACGGTTACCCCTACGACGCCACCGGCTCCACCTTCATCCTGGAGATGCACGAGGACGTATGGCGTGCGGCCGGGTTCGACGCCACCGAAGGTCGGCAGTGGGTCCCGGGGGAGAGCGACGAGGAGTCGATCGCCAGGGTGCGGGAGCTGTGCGCCGACATCTTCGAGGACCACGAGGTGATGGCCAACAACTCGCGGTGGATCTCCTTCACCACGGTGCGCAACGAGTCCTGGCGGGCGGGGGAGCGCGGCAACGTCGTCATCCTGGGTGATGCCGCGCACACCGCGCACTTCTCCATCGGGTCGGGCACCAAGCTGGCGATGGAGGACTCGCTGGCGCTCGCCGCCTGCCTGCACGAGCACGCCGACCTCGATGCCGCGCTCACGGCGTACGAGGAGGAGCGCAAGCCGGTCGTGCAGTCCACCCAGCGCGCGGCGCAGGCCTCCCTGGAGTGGTTCGAGAACCTCGGGCAGTACCGCCACCAGGATCCCGAGCAGTTCGCGTTCAACATCATGACCCGCAGCCGGCGGGTGACCCACGACAACCTCAGGGTCCGCGACCCCGAGTTCGTCGAGCGCATCGACCAGTGGTTCACCCGGGCCACCCCCGGCGGACGTCAGGACACCCCGCCGATGTTCCAGCCCTTCCGTCTCGGGGAGCTCGAGCTGGCCAACCGGGTCGTCGTCTCCCCGATGGACATGTATGTCTCCGACGACGACGGCATGCCCACCGACTTCAGGATGATCCACCTCGGCGGCAAGGCGATGGGCGGCGCGGGCCTGGTGATGACCGAGATGGTGTGCGTCTCGGAGGAGGGCCGGATCACGCCCGGCTGCGCCGGGATCTGGACCCAGGAGCAGGCCGAGGAGTGGGGGCGCATCGTGGACGCGGTCCACGGGCTGAGCGCGGCCAAGATCGGGCTCCAGGTCGGGCACTCGGGGCGCAAGGGCTCCACCAAGCTCATGTGGGAGGGCATGGACGAGCCGCTCGAGGACGGCAACTGGCCCGTGATGGGGCCCTCGCCGCTGGCCTACCAGCCCGGCGTCAACCAGGTGCCGCGAGAGATGACTCTCGAGGACCTGGAGCGGGTCAAGGGCGAGTTCGTCCACGCCGCCCGGCTCGGCGCGGGCGCGGGCTTCGACGTCCTGGAGCTGCACGCCGGCCACGGCTACCTGCTCTCCTCCTTCATCTCCCCGGTGACCAACCGGCGCACCGATGAGTACGGCGGCCCACTGGTAGGGCGGCTGCGCTATCCCCTCGAGGTGTTCGCCGCGATGCGCGAGGTGTGGCCCGCCGAGCGGCCGATGACCGTGCGGATCTCCGCCACGGACTGGGTCGAGGGCGGCATCGACGTCGACGACGCGGTGGAGATCGCCCGAGCCTTCCAGCAGGCCGGGGCCGCTGCCATCGACGTGTCGACCGGACAGGTGACGCCGCAGGAGACGCCGGCGTTCGGCCGGTCCTACCAGACCCCGTTCGCCGACGCGATCCGCAACCGGGTCGGCATCCCCACCATCGCGGTCGGGATCATCTCCTCCTGGGACGACGTGAACTCCATCGTGCTCGCGGGCCGGGCCGACCTGTGCGCCGTCGGGCGAGCCCACCTCTACGACCCGAACTGGACGCTGCACGCGGCGGTCGAGCAGGACTACGACGGGCCGGGAGCGGTCTGGCCGATGCCGTGGCGGGCCGGGCGGCGCAAGACGCAGGGCGGCCGGAGCGAGGAGCCCAAGCCGCGGCTGCAGCTGGTGCGCGAGGGGGAGCAGGGCACCAGGCACGCCCGCTGGAGGCCGCGGTCGGCCCCGGGCGCAGCCCCCGCAGACCCCGGGCGCGTGCCGGACCACGCGCCCGCGGGGGTCGAGGCGTGAGCAGCGACCTGCGACCCCTCTGGGCGGCGCGCGGCGTCGCCGTGATCGGCGCCAGCGACCGGGCCGGTGCCATCGGCCGGCTGCCGGTGCAGTTCATGCAGCGCTACGGCTACGCCGGCGGCATCTACCCGATCCGCCCGGACGGTGCCGCGGTCGCCGGCCTCACGTCATACTCCTCGGTCGCCGAGGTGCCCGGCCAGGTCGACCTCGCCATGGTGATGGTCGTGGCCGACAAGGTGATCGACGCGGTCCGCGACTGTGCCGCGGCGGGGGTGCCGGTGGTCGTGGTCTGCTCCAGCGGCTTCGCCGAGACCGGCGGGGCCGGCGCCGCGCTGCAGGACGAGCTGGTCACCACGGCCCGCGAGCTCGGGGTGCGGGTCCTCGGGCCCAACTGCATCGGCACGGTCGGCACCGCGACCGGTCAGGTCAGCTCGTTCAGCCCGCTGTTCTCGGGGGAGCGCACCGAGCTCGTGCCGGGCCACCTCGGCTTCGTCAGCCAGAGCGGCGCGCTGGGCTACGGCGCGGTCTCGCTCGCCTTCGAACGGGGGCTCGGTCTCGGCTGGGTGGTCAACACCGGCAACGAGGCCGACCTGACCGCCACCGAGGTGATGACCGAGCTGGCGACCGAGCCCGGCTGTGCCGGACTGCTGGCGTATGCCGAGTCCCTCGGTGACCTGCCCAGCCTCGCCCGGGTGGTGGCCGGGGGGACGCCGGTCGCCCTGCTCAAGGCGGGGCGCTCGGAGGCCGGTGCCCAGGCCGCGGCCTCACACACCGGGGCGCTCGCCGCGCAGGACAGGGTGGTCGACGCTGCGCTGCGCCAGGCCGGGGTGGTCCGCGTCGACGACGTCGATGAGCTGCTGGACGTCGGTGACGTGATGGGCCTGGTCGATGCGGTCCGCGGCGGCTCGATCCGGCGGGTCGCCGTGGTCACCACCTCGGGCGGGTCGGGCATCCTGGCCGCCGACGCGATCGAGGCGCGGGGGATGACCCTGGCGCAGTTGTCGGAGCAGACGCTGGCCACCCTGGAGGAGATCGTCCCGGCCTACGGCTCGACCGCCAACCCGGTCGACGTGACCGCTTCGGTGATGAGCAACCCCGCGCTGTTCAACGACGCGCTCGCCGCGATCGCCGGCGACGAGGGGGTCGACGCCATCGTCGCGTGCTTCTGCGTGCTGACCGGCTCCGACGTGGACCAGGTCGTCACTGCGCTCTCCCGGGTGCGTCAGCAGACCGGCGTGCCGGTCATCGCCGTGCGCACCGGCGCGGACCACCTGGCCCCGCAGGCCTCGGCGGCGATGCGTGCCGCGGGGCTGCCGGTCTACCAGACCCCGGCACGGGCGGTGCGGGCACTGGCGGCGCTCGCCGAGTTCGCGAGGCCGCGGAGACCTCGCCCCGAGGCGCGACCGGTCCCCGAGGGCGACCAGGACTGGGCCGCGCTCGATGAGCAGGGGCTCAAGGACCTCTTGGCCCGACGCGGGCTGCCGGTGCCGGTCGGGCGCAAGGCCGCCGACCGACAGGACGCCGTCGCCGCCGTCGAGGAGGCCGGGGGCCGGGCCGTGGCCAAGGCCGTCGTGCCCGGGCTGCTGCACAAGTCCGACGCCGGCGGTGTCGTGCTGGACGTGACGCCGGACCGCGCGAGCGAGGTCTTCGACGGTCTCGCGGCGATGGGTGGGGAGGTCCTCGTCGAGGAGATGGTGCCCGGCGGAGTCGAGGCACTGGTCGGCAGCACCGACACCCCGCTCGGTCGTGTCCTCAGCGTCGGTGTCGGTGGCGTCCTCACCGAGATCGTGGCCGACGTCGCGCTGCGGCTGCTGCCGGTCGACCGGGACGACGTCGAGGAGATGCTCGACGAGACCCAGCTCGGGCGGCTGCTCGCCGGGGTCCGGGGACAGGACCCGGGCGACCGGGCCGCCCTGGTCGCGGCCATCGTCGGCATCGCCGACCTGGCGGCCGAGCTGCCCGCCGGTGCTGAGCTCGACCTCAACCCGGTCACCGTGCTGACCGAGGGACAGGGCTGCCGGATCCTCGATGCCGCGCTCGCCGTGACCCAGACAGGAGACTGACCAGATGGACATCGGCACGCTCGTCACCCGGGCCGGCCACCGCTTCGGGGACCGCGTCGCGGTGGAGGGATCGGACACCGCCGACCGGCGCACCTTCGCCGAGCTCGCCGACCGGGTCACCAGGATCGCTGCCGGCCTGCTGTCCCTCGGGCTCAACCCGGGTGATCGGGTGCTGGACCTGCAGAGCAACAGCACGGCATACCTCGAGACGGACCTGGCGATCCGCGCCGCCGGGCTGGTGCGGGTCGCCCTGAACTACCGGCTCCACCCCACCGACTGGCAGCGGATCGCCGGCGACTGCGCCGCGCGCGGCCTGATCTACCACGAGCGCTTCGGCGCCGACGTCGCTCCCGTGCGTGAGCAGATCGAGCACGTCGTGGTGGTCGGCGACGGTCCTGAGACTTCGCTCGAGCAGCTCGTCGCGGGTGCCACGCCGGGTCTCCTGCCGCCGCGCGACCCCGACGACCTGTGCGGGCTGCACTACTCCTCCGGCACGACCGGCCACCCCAAGGGCGCTCAGCGCACCCACCGCAACTGGGTGGCCTCGGTCGTCAACATGACCTTCGACGTGCTCGGCGGGCCGCCGGGCCCGGACGACTGCTACGTCCACGCCGGGCCGGTCACGCACACCTCCGGCCTGTTCGTCCTGCCGTTCCTGGTGGCCGGCGCCCGGCAGCTGGTGCTGCCGACGTGGGACCCGCAGACCTTCCTGGAGTCCGTCGCCGAGCGCGGCGCCACGCACACCGCACTCGTCCCGACGATGGTCGCCCGCCTGCTCTCCAGCGGCGCAGCCCGCGAGGACCTGGCCGGCCTGAAGATGCTCGGCTACGCCGGCGCCCCGATGCCCCCGGAGCAGATGCGCCGCGCCCACGACGAGCTGACTCCGCACCTGGTGCAGTACTACGGGCTCGTCGAGGCCATCCCCCCGGTCACCGTGCTTGACGCCGCCGACCACGCCCGCGGCCTGGCCGGTGAGCCCGAGCTGCTCACCAGCGCCGGCCGCCCCGCCCTCGGGGTCGAGCTGGGCGTCGTCGACGAGGACGGCCAGCCGCTGCGCCCAGGTGAGGTCGGCGAGGTCGTCACGCGCGGCGACCACGTGATGGCCGGCTACTACAACGCCGCGCAGCGCACTGACCTGTCCAAGGCGGTCGTCGACGGGTGGCTGCACACCGGCGACCTCGGGCGCCTGTCCGAGGACGGCCACCTGTGGTTGATCGACCGCAAGGGCGACATGATCATCTCGGGCGGCTACAACATCTACCCCCGCGAGGTCGAGGAGGTCATCGCCGAGGCCCCCGGCATCGACGAGGTCGCGGTGGTCGGGGTCGCCGACCCCGACTGGGGGCAGCGCGTCGTCGCCCTGGTCACCGCCCGGGCCGGTGCCCAGGTGACCGAGGACCAGGTCCGCGACTTCTGCGCGACCCGCCTGGCGTCATACAAGAAGCCCAAGGAGGTGCGGGTGGTGGGCGAGTTCCCGCTCAACTCGACCGGCAAGATCGCCAAGAAGGTCCTCCGCGCCCAGCTGGAGGAGCCGGCGGAAGGAGCGACGTCGTGAGCTGGGAGGACCCGACGCTGCGCACCGACTACGCGCCGCCGGAGGCCGAGCACCCGGGCGACTACCCCTACACCCGCGGGGTCAGCGACGAGCCCAGGGTGTGGATCATGGGGCAGTATGCCGGGTTCGGCACCGCGCGGGAGTCCAACGAGCGCTTCCGTGCCCTGCTCGACGCGGGCGTGACCGGCTTCTCGGTGGCGATGGACCTGCCCAGCCAGATGGGCATCGACTCTGACGACCCGCGGGCGGTCGGGGAGGTCGGGCGGGTCGGCGTCGCGATCGACTCCCTCGCCGACATCGAGGTGCTGATGGACGGCATCCCGCTGGAGGAGCTGTCCCAGGTGCGCACCACCGCCAACTCGATCGGCTACCTGTGGGCCGCGCTGTTCGTGGCGCTCGCGGAGAAGCGGGGCGTGCACCCCAACGAGTTCGGCATGTTCATCCAGAACGACGTGCTCAAGGAGTTCATCGCCCGCGGCACCCAGATCTTCCCGCCGGAGGCGTCGCTGCGGCTGGCCGTCGACTGCATCGAGCACGTCGCCCGCGAGACGCCGCGCTGGACCCCGCTGGCGATGAGCGGCTACCACATCCGCGAGTCCGGGGCCTCGGCCACGCAGGAGATCGCGTTCACCTTCGCCAACGCCCGCGCCTATCTCGACGAGTGCGTGCGGCGCGGCGTCGACGTCGACCAGGTCGCCCCGACGCTGTTCACCTTCCTGGCCATCACTACCGACGTGCTGCCCGAGGTCGCCAAGTTCCGCGCCGCGCGCCGCGTCTGGGCCAGGCTGCTCAAGGAGACCTACGGCGCACAGGACCCGCGCAGCCAGCAGCTGCGGATCTTCGCCTTCACCGCCGGCTCGACCCTGACCGCGCAGCAGCCGATGAACAACGTCGCCCGGACCTCCATCGAGGCCACCGTCGCGGCGCTCGCCGGGGTCCAGACCCTCCACGTCTCCGCCTACGACGAGGCCCTGGGCGTGCCCACGGCCGCCGCCGCGACCCTGGCGCTGCGGACCCAGCAGGTGGTCGCCTTCGAGACCGGGCTCACCCAGACCCTCGATCCGTTCGCCGGGTCGTATGCCGTGGAGCAGCTGACCGACGAGCTCGAGTCCTCGATCTGGTCGCTGATGGAGGACATCGAGCAGCGCGGCGGGGCGCTGGAGGCGATCAACTCCGGGCGTTTCGCCCGGGACCTGGCCGAGGCCGCCTACCGCCACTCGCAGGCGGTCGAGTCGGGGGAGCGGGTCGTGGTCGGGGTGAACCGGTTCCCCGCCGAGACCGAGCCGCTGGAGGTCTTCGAGATCGACCCCGGCACCGAGCAGGATCAGGCCGACTCGGTGCGACGGCTGCGGGAGACCCGCGACCAGGCCGCGGTCGACGCGGCCCTGGCACGACTCGCCGAGGACGTGGCTGCGGGCCGGTCGGTGATGCCCGCCACGATCGAGGCGGTCAAGGCCTACGCCACGCTCGGCGAGGTCGTCGCGGTGCTGCGCGACGAGCTCGGCAGCTGGCGACCCTCCGCCGACTTCTGAGGCGCGCCGGCGCCTGAGACTGCTCAGGGCGCTCGTCGTGCCGGGCTCTGGCGTGCCCGTGCCCAGGGTGTGGCCTGTCCGGTGGTGCGGCTCGCCCGGTGGCGGTGCCCGCTGTCGGGAGACGTGACATCGGTGCACGGCACACACCAAAGGAACACTGGTGCACCTCCCGCACCACTGTTGTCACTGGGGTGGCAGGTGCGCCACTGTTGTCACTGGAGCGGCAGGTGCACCAGCGTTGTCACTGGGGTGGCAGGTGCGCCAGCGTTGTCACTGGGGTGGCAGGTGCGCCAGCGTTGTCACTGGAGCAGCACGCGCACCAGTCCTGGGCTGGTGCAGGTGGGACACCGATGTCACGTCTCCGGGAGGTGCGGGCGGATGGACTCGCCTCAGGCGTCGACGCGTGGCACCTCGATGAGCACGGCGGTGCCCTGACCGACGCCGATGCAGGCAGCGGCGATGCCGAGGCCGCCGCCGCGGCGGGCCAACTCCCGGGCCAGGTCCACGACGACCCTCGGGGCACTGGCGCCGAGCGGGTGCCCGATCGCGATGGCGCCGCCGTTGACGTTCACCTTCGACGGGTCGAGCTCCGGCAGGTCGTGCAGGACCGAGAGGACCATCGCCGCGAAGGCCTCGTTGATCTCCCACAGGTCGATGTCGTCGAAGCCCAGGCCCTCGCGCTCGAGCAGCTGCCGGATGGCCGGGACGGGCGCCACCGCGAACAGTTCCGGTGACACGGCGACGGTGCGTGACCCGACGATCCGGGCGATCGGCTCCACGCCCAGCTCAGCAGCCGCCTCGGCCGTGCCGACCAGCGCCGCGAGCGCACCGTCGTTGATCGGGGATGAGTTGCCGGCCGTCACCGCGCCGTCCGGCGTAAAGGCCGGCCGCAGCGCACCCAGGCTCTCCGCAGAAGCCTCCGGGCGCAACGACTCGTCCCGCTCCACGCCCTCGAGCGGGACCACGAACCCCTCGTGGGCGCCCCGCTCGTAGGCGGCGTGGACCAGCTGATGGGAGCGCACGGCATACTCGTCCTGCTCGTCCCGGCCGATGCCGCGCGCAGCAGCAACAGCCTGGGCGCTGGCCCCCAGCGACATCGTCCACTCGTCCGGGAAGGTGGGGTTGACCATCCGCCAGCCCACCGTGGTCTGGTGCAGCTCCATCTGGCGGGGCAGCGCCTCCTCGGGCTTGGGCAGGACGTAGGGCGCCCGGCTCATGCCCTCCACCCCGCCGGCGATGACCAGGCGGGCGTCGCCGACCGCCACCGCGCGGGAGGCCTGCACCAGCGCCTCCGAGCCCGAGGCGCACAGCCGGTTCACGGTCGAGCCGGGCACGGTCACCGGGAGCCCCGCGAGGAGCGCGGACATGCGGGCGACGTTGCGGTTCTCCTCACCGGCGCCGTTGGTGTTGCCGTAGACGACGTCCTCGATCGTGGCCGGATCCAGCCCAGGGTGCCGCGCCAGGAGCGAGCGGATCGGCACCGCGCCGAGGTCGTCGGTGCGCACGTGCGACAGTCCGCCGCGCAGCTTGCCGAAGGGGGTGCGCACGGCATCGATCAGGAAGGCGTCGTGTCCGATCATGGGTCCATCATGCCGGGGTGCAGGATGGGCTCGTGCGGCGCGTCCTGGAGTATGGCGATCACCCCGACCAGGTGGTCGACCTCACCGAGCCCGTCGGCCCCGCGGCGGGGGTCGCCTTCCTGGTGCACGGCGGCTACTGGCGGGCGCGCTTCACCCGCGACCTGATGGAGCCGCTGGCCGCCGACCTGGCGGGGCGCGGCTGGGTGGTGGCCAACGTGGAGTACCGCAGGGTCGGCACCGGCGGTGGGTGGCCGCAGACACCACAGGACGTGGCCGCGGGGCTCGCGCTCGTTGCCCGGCTGCGGGTGGAGCGGGGCTGGCCCGGACGACTCGTCTCCGTCGGTCACTCGGTCGGCGGGCAGCTGGCCCTGCTGGCCGCCCAGCCGGTCGACGCCGTGGTGGCGCTGGCGCCGGTCACCGACCTGGCCCGGACCAGGGCCGAGAGACTGGGGGAGGACGCGGTGCAGGAGTTCATCCCCGAGCCGCCGGAGGAGCGTCCCGAGCCGTATACCGCCGGCTCGCCGATCGCCCGGCTGCCGGTGGGGCGGCCGGTCCTGGTGGTCCACGGCGACGCCGACACCCGGGTGCCGCCGGCGCACAGCGCGGACTACGTGGCGCGCGCCCGGGCGGCGGGCGACTCGGTGACCGAGCTGCTCCTGCCCGGGGTCGACCACCTGACGCTCATCGACCCGGCGCAGCCGCACTGGGCGGACGTCGTGAGGTGGATGGCCTAGCTGGCCGGACCCTGGGCGAACGAGGTGACCGTCCGGCCTCGCGCAGCGCCCTTGCGGCTATCGGCTTGCGCCCTGGACACCACGAAGCCCCGGCAGGTGCCGGGGCTCCGTCGTGAGATGTGACGGATCAGGCCTGGCCGAAGTCGTCCTTCTGCCCGTCGAGGCTGTCCAGCCCCTCCTTGACCTTCTCCTGTCCCTGGTCGACCTGGTCGGCGTACTTGCCACCGGTCTTGTCGTCGATGAAGTCGCCGGCCTTCTCCACGCCCTCTTCGATCTTGTCGGCGTGCTGGTCCACGGCGTCGGAGACCTTGTCCTTGTTCTGGTCGAAGGCGCCCGTGATCTTGTCCATGATCCCCATATACGGATCCTTCCGTGCATCGAGCCGGTATCGGTTGCCGGCCGGTCAGGAGTCAACTTCGCACACCGCAGGGCACCTTGTCGACCCCTGCGGCGGCGATGTCGAACTCTCCGTGACCGATTCGCGCACGCTGGCCCGGGGAGGACTCAGCCCTGCGGGTCGTCCTCACCCTCGCCGCTGCCGAGGCCGTCCACGCCCTCCCGGAGCCGGTCCTGGCCCTGGTCGACCTGGTCGGCGTACTTGCCGCCTGTCCTTTCGTCGGCGTAGTCGCCGGCCTTCTCGATGCCACCGTCGATCTTGTCACCGTGCTGGTCGACCGCGTCGGACACCTTGTCCTTGTGCTCATCCGCAGCGCCGGTCACCTTGTCCATGAACCCCATGACACCAGCCTTCCCGTGTTCGTATGCCGAGTGCTCGGCCTGGCAACTCCACCGAAACACTCCCTGGGTGACCTGTCGACCGCAGAGGGCAGGGCGTCTGCGTGTCCTACCGCGTCTGCTCGCTCGCAGCGATCACGCAAGATCCCACGTGACGGTCACGCTCGCCGACACGCTGTGCTCACCGCCCTCGATGGGCATCGCGGCGTCGGAGAACGCGGCCGCCCGGGCCAGCTTCGGCATCGGGACGTGGCCCGAAGGCGCGTCGACCACGGTGCGCACCGCACCCAGGCTGCGCCCGGCCAGCTCGGCATACTGCTCGGCACGCTCGCGGGCGTCGTCGAAGGCCGCGTCCCGGGCCCTGACCTGGAGGTCCGCCGGGTCGGCCACGGTCAGCGACAGCCCGTCGATGCGCAGCGCATCGCCGGCGGCCCCGGACACGGCGGTCACCACCTCACCGGCCAGGTCGGTGCCCGCCACGGTGAGCCGCAACTGCTGGGAGGCGGTGTAGCCCAGCACCTGCCGGCCCTCGCGGTCGGTGCGGGTGTGCAGGTTGAGCCCCCGGGTCCGGGGTCCCGGGACGTCGTTGGTGCGGTGCTCGGCGGTGCGCTCCAGCACCGACCGCGTCGCCTCGGCGACTGCCGCCAGGGACGCCGCGACAGTGTCCGCCTCGGCCTGCAGCCGCAGGTCCAGGACAACGAGGTCGGGCGTGCCGACCGCCTGACCGTGCCCGGTGACCTCGATCGTGTCCGTGCCGTGCGTGCCGGGGTTCGCCATTCCCAGATCGTATGCCGAGCCGCACCCGGCCGCACGGGCTCGTCGTCGCCTGTTGTCGTGTCCGGGCCGTGCCGCAATCGTTGTGCGAATGTCATCCACGAACGGGCGCCGACGTGGCATGGTGAGAGGGACGGACCCGGTCCGTCGCGGTCCTGTCGGGCACGGTCAGGAGGACGCCATGACGCATCGTCAGCTCCCGCCGGTCGAGGTCGCGCCGCTGCACCGCGGTGGCTACCTCTCCGGTTTCCTGCTGTTGGGCCGCTGGCCGGAGGACCCGGTCGAGTGGGCCCGTTTCCTGGTCCTGGCCGTGCAGATGGCGGCGGTGCCCGGCATGTTGCCCCGGGGCAGCACCGTCTTCCGGGTCGTGGAGGAGGTGCCCGACGAGGGACCGACCGAGGCGGTCGGTCTGGTGCTCGCCGAGGGCCAGCTCGTCGGGGAGAACCCGCTGACGCCGGGCCGCTTCGCCGAGCACACCCCGCCCGGTCTGGCCGTTCTCCACCCGCCCGGCAGCACGCTCCACTCGGTCCCGGAGTACGACACGGCCTCCGGCTGCATTCTGCTCCCTGGCGTGCCCGACCTCGGGCTGGACCACCGTGCGGCCTGGGCCGAGGCGGACATGGAGGGCACCGTCACCCGGCTGGAGACCAGGTCGGGGGTGGACCTCCAGGGGGACGTCGACACCGCAGCGCTGTCGTTGCTGCTGGTCGCCTGAGCAGCCTGTCGGTCGACCGCCGACGCGTTCTCCGAGACCAGCGCGAGCGAGCAGTGTCGGAGCTCACTGGCATGCTGATCAGATGGAGCACAGGTCGGTCGAGCCGCACGTGGCGGGGCTGCGTGCCGCCGTGGACGCATTCGGGGCGGACGCGGCAGGAGCCGGGCTCGAGGCCAAGGTCCCGACCGCCCCGGCCTGGACCGTGCGCAAGCTGCTCGCCCACCAGGGGATGGTGCACCGCTGGGCCAGGGCCAACCTCCGCGGGGAGTCCAGCCACCCACCGACCTGGAACGCTGAGGGTCAGGCGGTTGCCGACCCCGTGGGGTGGTTGGTCGAGGGTGCCGAGGCGCTCGTGTCCACCCTCGAGGAGGTCCCGGACGACGTCAAGGCGATGGTCTTCCTCAAGGATGCGCCACCGCCGCGGCTGTTCTGGGCGCGCCGGCAGTGCCACGAGACGACGATCCACGCGGTCGACGCCCGTGCGGCGCGGCTCGGACGCCCCCCGCTGCCGGAGGACACGCAGATCGCTGACGCGGTCGCGCTGGACGGCATCGACGAGGTGCTGACCGGCTTCATCACGCGCGGGAGCTCGCGCTTCAGCGACGTCGGCCCGGTCCGGGTGCGGGTGAGACCGACTGGGCACGACCAGGGGTGGTCCGTGCTGGTCAGGGACGGTGCGGCGGTCACCACGCGGGTGGGCACGGAGGCGGGTGCGGATGACGACGGCGCAGACCGAGCCCTGACCGCGACAGGGGGCGGCGACGTCGAGGAGGTGCGGTTGTCAGGGTCGCCGGTCGGCCTCTACCTGGCGCTGTGGAACCGCACGGTCGCTGACGCGGTCGAGGACCCGGCGGGGTTCCTGGACACCTGGCGCGACCGGGTGCGGGTGCGGTGGAGCTGAGTGGAGCGGGTGACGAGAATCGAACTCGCGTAGCCAGTTTGGAAGACTGGGGCTCTACCATTGAGCTACACCCGCGTGCTGTCGGCACGGAGCCGGCCAGCGAGGGACTACTGTACTGCCCATCTGCGCCGGGTCCGAAACGCCCTCGGCACAGGGTGAGCGCGGGGTATGGCGCAGCTTGGTAGCGCGTCCGCTTTGGGAGCGGAAGGCCGCCGGTTCGAATCCGGCTACCCCGACCCATTACCATGGGGTGATCTGTGGGTGTCCGGCTGCCCTGTTGCCGGCGCCCGGCCGCGAGGAGTATGCCGGGAGGTCCGGTGCGTCGCCGCGGTCGGGTGGGTGCATCCCCAGATCCCGAACATCAACGACCAGATTCTGGAGTGCCGCAGAGTGAAGAGTGCCGTCGAGACCCTGAGCCCGACCCGGGTGAAGCTGAGCGTGGAGGTCACCTCCACCGAGCTGCAGCCGCGGATGGATGCGGCCTACAAGACCATCGCGCAGCAGGTCAACATCCCGGGCTTCCGGCGTGGCAAGGTGCCCAACCGCATCATCGACCAGCGCTTCGGCCGCGGTGCCGTCGTGCAGGAGGCCGTCAACGACGCGATGGGCGAGTACTACGCCCAGGCGCTGGCCGAGCACAACGTCAAGCCGCTGGGGCAGCCCGAGGTCAACATGACCGAGTTGCCGCTGGAGGACGGCCAGGAGCTGAAGTTCGAGGCCGAGGTCGACGTCGTGCCCGAGTTCGAGCTGCCCGACTTCAGCACCATCACCGTCGAGGTCGACCCGGTCACTGCCGACGAGGACGACGTGCAGACCCGCCTGGACAACCTCCGCGCCCGCTTCGGCACCCTCGTCGGCGTGGACCGCGCCGCCCAGGATGGTGACTTCACCTCCGTCGACATCACGGCGACCGCCGGCGGCGAGGAGGTCGACACCGCCGAGGGCATCTCCTACGAGATCGGCTCCGGCACCATGCTCGCCGGCATGGACGAGGCGCTGATCGGCCACACCGCCGGCGAGACCATCGAGTTCACGGCACCGCTGGCCGGTGGCGACAAGGCCGGCCAGGACGCCGACATCACCCTGGTCCTGCAGTCGGTCAAGGAGCGTCAGCTGCCTGACGCGGATGACGACTTCGCCCAGCTCGCCTCCGAGTTCGACACCTTCGAGGAGCTCATGGAGGACCTGCGCAAGCAGTCCGAGCAGGGTGCGAAGTTCGAGCAGGGCGTCCAGGCCCGCGACAAGGTCCTGGAGCAGATGCTCGAGATCGTCGAGATCCCCGTGCCCGACTCGGTCGTCGAGGCCGAGGTGCACAGCCACCTGGAGAACGAGGGCCGTCTCGAGGACGACGTGCACCGCGCCGAGGTCACCGAAAGCACGACCAAGGCCGTCCGCACCCAGCTCCTGCTGGACGCCCTCGTCGAGCGGGACGAGATCGAGGTCGGCCAGAACGAGCTGGTCGAGTACCTCATCATGACCGCGCAGCAGTACGGCATGAACCCCAACGAGTTCGCCCAGCAGCTCGACAACCAGAACCAGGTGCCCGGCATGGTCGCCGAGGTCGGACGCCGCAAGGCCCTGGCCGCGGTCCTGGAGAGCGTCACGGTCAAGGACACCGACGGCAACGTCGTCGACCTCAACGAGATCGACCCCGGTGACGAGGACGAGGAAAGCGCCGGGGCCGGGGACTCGGCCGACAGCGTTGACCCCGTCGACAGCGTGGACTCGGTGGACAGCCCCGACTCAGTAGACAGCGTTGACTCGGTGGACAGCGTTGACTCGGTGGACAGTCCCGACTCGGTGGACAGCGTGGATTCCGTCGACAGCCCGGACGAGGAGGCCGACGAGGTCTCCGACGTCGAGGCCGCGCTGGCTGATGTCGAGGCCGCCGACGAGGCGTCCGAGAAGGCCTGACCGACCCCCGCACACCACCCCGACGCGGACTGCCGGAGCGATCCACCGGCCCGCGTCGTCGTCTCCTGGGGAGCCGCGTCCGGGCGACCCGGGACGGTGGGCAGTATGTCGTGTGCTCCCGGGTCGTGGCGGTGGGCAGTTTGCCGTGCGCTCCCGGGTCGGGGGTCAGCTCGCCGGCCGGGTGGGCACCTGCGTGATGGCCGCCGGCGCCGGCCCCGTGTGCAGCAGCCCCAACCTGGAGGTGGTCCGCGTCATCGCGACGTAGAGGTCGCTGTGGCCGCGCGGTGCCGCCAGGAGACCTTCCACGTCGGCGACCAGGACCCCGTCGAACTCCAGCCCCTTGGCCTGGGTCGGATCGATCACCACGCACCGTGAGCCGAGGTCGAGGTCCGCCCCGGACGAGGCGCCCGGCACCGCCGCGGCGACGGCGGAGGCGAGGGCCGGCACGAGGGCCGGTGGTGCGATGACCGCCAGGTGGCCACCCTCGAGGGCGGCGTGCTCCTGTGCGGCCAGCCGCGCGGTCACCGCGACCAGGTCGTCGGCGACCTCCAGCCGCCAGGGCCGGTGGGGGCCGGTTCGCGCGGAGACGGGCTCGGTCGCCGCGGGGTTGAGCACCCGCAGCACCGGGAGCGCGGCGTCCATCACCTCCTGGGGCGTGCGGTAGTTGACGGTCAGCTCGACCACCGTCCAGCGCCGACGCGGGTGCTGCGCCGCGAGCGAGCTCCAGGAGGTGCTGCCCCCGGCAGAGGAGGTCTGGTTGATGTCGCCGACGACGGTCAGCGACCCGGAGGGCACGCGGCGCAGCAGCATCCGCCACTGCATCGCGCTCAGTTCCTGGGCCTCGTCGACGACCGCGTGGCCGTAGGCCCACGTGCGGTCCGCCGCCGCCCGCTCGGCCAGCACGCGAGTGTCGCTCTCGGCGAACCGGTCGGCCATCGCCTCGGCGGAGACGCCGCGGGTGCCGCTCCCGGCCAGGACCCGTCGGGCGTAGGCCAGGTCGCGCTCGCGAGCGGCGCGGGCAGCGGCCGTCGCGTCCGAGTCGTCGACGCCGAGCAACTCGGCGGCCTCGTCGAGCAGGGCGATGTCCGCCAGGCCCCAGCCGCTGCCGCGGGAGCGGTGCAACAGGTCTGCGGCGTCGCCGGTCTCCCGGCCGAGGTCCGCACCGGATGCGGCCAGAGCAGCCTGCAGGCGGTCCCGGTCGGACAGCAGGTCATCGAGGAACTGCTCGGGTGTGAGCACCGGCCAGAGGTCCTCGATGGTGGCCCGCACAGTCGGATCGGCCGCGAGCTCGGCGCGCAGCCGTTCGTGTTCGTGGGCGGCCACCGTGCCGCTGACCTCGGTGCCGGAGCCCCCCACGTGGCCGGGCAGCTGGTCGGTGTCCCGATCGAACGAGGCGTCCAACCGCCGGACCTCCGCCTCGAAGCCGCGCTCGACGTCGGTGAGCAGCTGCTCGCCGTGGGCCACGACCAGGTCGGTGAGAAGGCTCCACATCTCCTCGCGGAACGCCCTGCCGGCCCGGTTGTGGCCGGGGCGCCCGTGGCTCGCGCGCTCCCGGGCGGCGTTGATGACCGTGGAGTCGAGACGGAAGGTGTCGCCGTCGAAGACGATCTCGGCGGCCCGTGCGGGCGCCTGCCGTTGGGCGACCGCTGCCGCGATCACCGCGGCCATCGCCGACTGTCCCTTGAGGGCCGCCACCTCAGGTGGCTCGGAACGCGTCGGCTCGATCCCCGGGAGCAGCGTGCCAGGCGTCATCAGCACGGCCTGGGTCTCACCGAGTGAGGGGAGGACCTGCTCGATGTAGGACAGGAAGGCCGCGTTGGGCCCGACCACCAGCACCCCGCTCTCGGCGATCCGCGGATAGGTGTACAGCAGGTAGGCGGCCCGGTGCAGGGCCACCGCGGTCTTGCCCGTGCCCGGCCCGCCCTGGACCACGAGAATGCCTTCGGCGGCCGAGCGGATGATGCGGTCCTGCTCGCCCTGGAGGGTCGCCACGATGTCGCTCATGCGACCCGTGCGGTGCGCCGTGAGTGCCTCCATGAGCGCACCCTCGCCGACGAAGGTATCCACCGCACCGCGTGCGCCAGGGTGCGCGAGGTCGAGCAGCTCGTCGTTGACCCCGGTCACGACGCGGCGCTCGGTGCGGATGTGCCGGCGGCGCCGGATGCCCGACCCGGAGCCGGCGGTCGCGGTGTAGAAGGTGGCCGCGGCGGGGGCGCGCCAGTCCACGAGCAGCGGCGTCAGGTCTGCGTCGCGCAGACCCATCCGGCCGATGTGCAGGCGCTCACCGTCGGTGCGGTCGAGGCGCCCGAAGTAGAGGCCGTTCTCGGCCCGCTCCAGGTCGGAGCGCCGCGCGGCCAGCGCTGCCATCCGGGCGTCCCGGTCGACCAGGTCCTGTGCGCTGCCGCCGTGACCGACGGGGACCGTGGTCAGGTCTCGGTCCACCTCCCCGCGCAGCTCATCGACCCGGGAGTAGAGCCCGTCGAGATAGGTCTGCTCGTCGCGGATCGCGTTGTCCAGGGCCTGCTCGTCGCTGGTCACGGGTCCCCTCACGTCGAAGATCGAGGTCGTAAAACCATCGGTGGTCGAGGGCTATTCCCGCAGGACCACGCGTCCGGTGGGCAGAATCTCACCACCCTGTCGGGGAGGGGTGGCTGCGCTCAGGGCGAACACGGACCGAATGCGGGAGTGCCCCAGCGAATCCTGGCGTTAGGGTCACTGACGAAGGGCGCGGCCCGCCGCGACCCCCCAGCGATGAGATGGAGCAGATGGTGAGCAACAGCGAGACCGTCGCGGCCAGCGAACGACCGGTGGCCGGACTGGACGACCAGATCTACAACCGCCTCCTGAAGGAGCGGATCATCTTCCTCGGCTCGGACGTGCGCGATGACAACGCCAACGCGATCTGTGCCCAGCTGCTGCTCCTGGCCGCTGAGGACGCCGAGAAGGACATCTGGCTCTACATCAACTCCCCGGGCGGCTCGGTCAGCGCCGGGATGGCGATCTACGACACCATGCAGTGGGTGCCCAACGACGTGGCGACTGTTGCGATGGGCCTGGCGGCCTCTATGGGCCAGTTCCTGCTCTCGGCCGGTGCGCCGGGCAAGCGCTACGCGACCCCGCACGCCAAGGTGATGATGCACCAGCCGTCCGGCGGCATCGGCGGCACGGCCAGCGACATCAAGATCCAGGCGGAGCAGATGCTGCACACCAAGCGGGAGATGGCGGCGCTGATCGCCCAGCACACCGGGCAGACGGTCGAGCAGATCGAGGCGGACTCCGACCGCGACCGCTGGTTCACCGCCCAGGAGGCCAAGGAGTACGGCTTCGTCGACCACGTCTACGAGCACTCCGACGACGCGGGCGCCAAGGCCTGACCCGACGAGAGAGAAGAGCAGACATGACTTCGCACCAGTTCGCCGGGACGCCGCAGGGCCCCTATGCCGGGGCCGCCTGGGCAGGTCCCTCCAGCCGCTACATCCTGCCGCAGTTCGAGGAGCGCACCTCCTACGGCACCAAGCGTCAGGACCCCTACACCAAGCTGTTCGAGGACCGCATCATCTTCCTGGGGGTCCAGGTGGACGACGCGTCCGCGGACGACATCATCGCCCAGCTGATCGTGCTGGAGAGCCAGGACCCCGACCGAGACATCCTGATGTACATCAACTCCCCGGGCGGCTCGTTCACCGCGCTGACCGCGATCTACGACACGATGCAGTACATCAAGCCCGACGTGCAGACGTTCGTCATCGGCCAGGCGGCCTCGGCGGCCGCCGTGCTGCTGGCGGCCGGTGCGCCGGGCAAGCGCTTCGCGCTGCCCAACGCCCGGGTCCTCATCCACCAGCCGGCGCTCGCCGGTGGTGACTACGGCCAGGCCTCGGACATCGAGATCCAGGCCAACGAGGTGCTGCGGATGCGCACCTGGCTGGAGGAGACCTGGGCCAAGCACTCGGGCAAGAGCCCCGAGCAGGTCAAGAAGGACATTGAGCGCGACAAGATCCTGACCGCGGCCGAGGCCAAGGCCTACGGCCTGGTCGATGAGGTGCTGGAGTCCCGCAAGGCGTCCACCGCCCTCTGAGGCCAGGCGCGGTGCGCGGGTTCGCCCGTTACCTGCACACACGGACGGCAGGCGCGTTACCTGCACACACGGACGGCAGGTCCGGAGCGGGTCAGTCCACCGGGACTGGCCCGCTCTGTCGTGTCTCCGCCGGGCCCGTCACCGGCGGGCGTCGCGTCCCAGCACCCGGGCGAACTCCCCGGGCGTGTAGCCGGTCACGGCGCGGAAGTCCCGAGTGAAGTGGGCCTGGTCGGTGTAGCCGAGATCCGAGGCGAGGTCGGCCAGGCTGACCTGCCCGTGCTTGAGCTGGTCCGCGGCGTCGTGGAGGCGACGCCGCTGGATGAGCCACTTGGGGGTCAGCCCCAGCAGGCCGACGGTGAGACGCTGCAGCGCCCGGTCACCCAGCCCGACCCGTTGGGCCAGGTGGCCAACCGTCAGCAGGTCGGGATCGGACTCCACGGCCTCGACGACCGCGTTGAGCCGGAGGCCCTCGGCGCCCACGCTCCGCACCAGCCTCGTCTCCACCTGACGGATCGCGGCGACGTGAGCCTCAGTATCTGAGGGGTCGGGCGCCATGACCTCCCGGACGCGCGGCACCAAGGCGGCCAACCGGGGGAACTCGCCCAGGTCGGCGTAGGTGTCCACGAGATGGGAGACCGCCTGGCCGGCCACGGCCTGACCGGCCCCCGGTTGCAGCATGACACCGACTGCCCACCCGGACTCCGCGAGCTCAACGGTGGACAGGCCACGTGCCACGCCGTAGAACCGCGCGTAGGTCCCGGAGACCACGATCAGGCAGGTCGGGTACTGCAGGACCTGCTCGGTGCGGGTGATGCCGGCCCCGAGATCCCACACCGGCACCCAGTAGTGACGCACGACCTCCCGTAGCTCGGCGGGCGGGCCGTAGCGGTGCACCGGTGGTGCCGCGTCGGCGCGCTCGGTCAGTCGCGCCCGGTCGATGGGATGCGCTGCTGACATCTGTCGGATTATCGCAAGACCCCGGCCCGTCGATGGACGAGGCTGGTGTCATGAACGCACAGCAGACACACGACCGTCTGGCCACCGGGCCTGCGGCCGACTACCGCACCAAGGCCGCCGCGATCTCCGCACTGCTCGACCCTGCGACCGAGGGGGACTGGGACCGCCCCACCCCGTGCGAGGGGTGGGCGGTGCGCGACCTGGTCGACCACCTCATCGACACGCAGCGCAGCTTCCTGACGGCGCGGGACCTGACGATCGACCGGGCGACCGACCAGAGCCCCCGCGAGCTCTGGCGACAGCACGTGGAGGCCGTCATCGACCTCCTCGAGGACCCGGACATCGGACCCCGTGAGTATGACGGCCACTTCGGCCGGACGACGATCGGTGCCACCATGGCGGGCTTCTACGGCTGGGACCTGATCGTGCATCGCTGGGACCTGGCCCGGGCCCTCGGGGCGGACGAGGAGCTGAGCCCTGGCGAGCTGGACGAGATCGAGGCCGCGATTCCGGGCTTCGGGGAGCAGCTCTACGGTCCTGGCATCTGCGCCCAGCCCGTCGAGGTGGCCGACGACGAGTCCCGACAGGTCCGGGTGCTCGCCAGGCTCGGCCGCGACGCCCGCTGAGACCTGAGTGCCCTCCCGAAGTTGGGCCGCTAGCCGTGCCCAGGCGATGTGGGGAGAGCGAGGTGGCGCAGCACGTCCCGGGCCAGGTCCCCGACCGGCCGGCCGTCGGTCGGCAGGTTGCCGGCCAGGGCGAGCGCGGCGAAGCCGTGGGTCAGGCTCCATGCGGCCAGCGCCAGCGGGTTGGTGCGCGGGTCGCCGGCCTGGTCGCGGCCGGCGAAGTCTGCCGCACCGATCATCAGGGCGGCACCGAGGCCGTCCAGGGCCTGCCGGAGTGACGGGTCAGCCATGTCCACGAGCTCGGGACGGAACATCACCTGGAAGTGCGCGGGGTGCTCCAGAGCCCACTCGATGTAGGCGACGCCCGTCTCCAGGAAGCCCTCCGGCCCGGTGCGGTCGACCGCCCCCAGAGCCAGCGCCATCCCGGCATACCCCTCCGCAGCCAGGGCGGACAGCAGCCCCCGCCGATCGCCGAAGTGATGGCGAAAGGCGGTGTGGCTGACCTCGGTGGCCCGGGCCAGGCCGCGGATGCTCAGCCGGTCCACGCCGTCGCTGGCGATGGCGGTGGTCGCGGCCTCGAGCATGGCCCGACGGAGGTCTCCATGGTGATAGTGCACCCGGTCATCTTACCGCTGGCAATTTCCGGCGGAGGCGAGTAGTCTTTCCAGTGGAAAGATTCAGTGCCAAGACTCAGGGTCACGTCTCGTGCCACCGACTGCTCCTCCGCAGCGGCAGGCACACCGTGCCCTACCGAGGAGACGCACCATGTTGAGCGCCAGCACTGCCCAGACCGGTGGCATCGTCCTGCTGACCGTCGTCGCGATCGCCTTCGGCGGCACCTTCCTGCTCCGGGTCGTCACGGGCGGGGTGCCCAGCAACGACCTGCAGAAGTCCTTCTTCCGGGCCGGCCACGCCCATGCCGGGGTGCTGGTGATCCTGGGCCTCGTCGCGACCCTCTACGTCGACCTCGCGGGGGTGGCGAGTCCCTGGTCGACCCTCACGAACGGCATCCTGCTCGCCGCGATCCTGATGCCCGCAGGCTTCTTCCTGTCGGTCATCGGTCGCGAGCCGCAGCGCCCCAACCGCGTTGTCGGACTGGTCTGGCTGGGCGCCCTGAGCCTCACGATCGGGGTCGTCAGTGCTGGTCTCGGGCTGCTCCTGGTCTGAGCTGCAGCCGGCTCGGGTGTGACCGGCGACACCGTGCAGGTTGCGGCTCGATAACAATTGACCAATTGTTTACAATCCGACGCCGGCCCAACGCCGTGACGTTTCCGCAGGTCAACGGCGCGTCGTCGCGCCGAATCCACGCCCTGAGAGCGACTGCGGCTGGGCGCGCCCGGTTGTGGTCCCGTGAACCCTTCCCTACGTTGGACTGCGATTCATAGTCCCCGAGGGGCGACGTCTCACCGTGCAGCCACGCACGCGGCAGCGAAGGCGACAGCCTCGTCCAACCGAAAGGACCATCTATGACCACGTCACAGACCCGCAGGAGCGCGCTGGCCGTGACCCTGACCGTCGGCGCTCTGGTGCTGACCGCCTGCGGTAGCGACTCCGAAGAGGGCAACACCCTCGAGCGGGCGCAGGAAGAGGGCACCATCAAGATCGCCTACGCCGGCGAGATCCCCTACAGCTACCAGGACGACAGCGGTGAGCTCACGGGTGCTGCCTACGCCATCGACAAGGCGATCTTCGCCGAGCTCGGCATCGACAACGTCGAGGGCCAGCTCGTCGAGTGGGACGCCCAGATCCCCGGCCTGAACAAGGGTGAGTACGACGCGGTCTCCTCCGGTATGTCGATCCTGCCGGACCGGTGCGAGAAGGCTGCCTTCGCTGAGCCCACCCTCATGTACACCAGCACGCTCATGGTGCCGGAGGGCAACCCCGAGGGGCTGGCCGACTTCAGCAGCTTCGAGGGATCCGACCTGACCCTGGCCGTGCAGTCCGGCGCGATCGAGCAGGGCTACGCCGACGACCTCGGCCTGGAGAACACGATGACCGTGAACTCGGCCCAGGACGGCATGGATGCCGTCGTCAACGGCCGGGCCGACGCGTTCGCCCTGACGAACATCACGCTGGGGATCATGGCCGAGGAGAACCCCGATGCCGGGGTGGAGACCACCGGAGGCTTCGTGGCCGTGGTCGACGACCTCGCCCAGATCAGCGCCGGTTCGACCGTCTTCCGCGATGGCGACACCGACCTGCTCGCCGCCTACAACGAGGAGCTGGCCAAGATCGTCGGCGACGAGGACCGGTTCCTCGAGCTCGTCGGCGAGTTCGGGTTCACCGACGCCGAGCGTCCCCCGGAGGGCCTGACCGCCCAGATGCTCTGCGACGGCGACCTGGAGGCGGCCAACGAGGCCGCGGACCAGGCCGGCAACTGATCGCGACCCGGTGACCGAGTTCTTCAGCGACCTCGGCACGGTCCTGCTCCGACTGGTCCAGGATGGCCTCACGGCCACCCTCGTGGCCTTCGTGGGTGGGGCCGTGCTGATGGTCATCGTCGCGGTCCTGCTCGGCCTGGCCGAGCACCAGGGGCCAGGCTGGCTGCAGGTGATCGCGCGGTTCATCGTGGAGCTCTTCCGCGGAACCTCGCTGGTCGTTCAACTCTTCTTCATCTTCTACGTCATCCCCACCTTCACCGGCTTTGACCTCGGGTCCACCTGGACCGCGATCGTGGCCCTCGGGCTGAACTACGGGGCCTACGGCGCCGAGGTGGTCCGCGGCTCCCTCAACGCGGTGCCCTCCGGCCAGTGGGAGACCACCACGGCGCTGTCCATGCCGTGGATGACGAAGATGCGGCGGGTGATCTGGCCCCAGGCCTGGGCCCTGATGCTGCCCGGCTTCAACAACCTCATGGTCATGCTTGTCAAGGGCACCGCGGTCGTGGGGCTGGTCCTGCTCGCGGACCTGACGTTCGAGGCGGAGCAGCTGCGCCGTCAGGTGGGCACCTGGCCCGCCTTCATCGGCGCCATGCTCATCTACTACGTCATCGCCCTGGCGGTCTCCACGATCATGCGGGTCATGGAGCGCCGCGCCCAGCGCAAGCTGGGCCTCGGCGACTTCGAGATCGCCCAGGCACGCAAGGACGCCGACCAGGCGCTCTCCGGTGCTGTCGCCTCCGGCGGGTCAGGGTCAGGGTCCGGGTCCGGCTCGGGGTCAGGTTCAGGTTCAGGGTCGGCGTCAGCGTCAGGGGAGGGTGATTCCTGATGTGGGACAACCAGCTCTTCCTGGAGTCCATCCCGATCCTGCTCGAGGCGTTCCTCAAGATCACCCTCGTGGTCACGGTGCTGTCGTCCATCCTGGCGGCACTCCTCGGCCTGGTCTGGGCGATCGGGCTGCGGGAGCTGCCCGGGTGGGCCGCCGCACCGCTGCGGTTCGTCCTCGACTTCATCCGGATGACCCCGCTACCGGTGCACCTCCTCGTGATCTACTACGCGTTCAACAACCTCAGCGCGATGACCGTCGGGGTGCTGGTCTTCGGCGTGCACTACTCGACCTACATGGCCGAGTCCTACCGGGCCGGTATCGAGTCGATCCGCAAGGGCCAGTGGGAGGCCGCCACAGCGCTCTCCCTGCCGGCGAGCAGGACCTGGCGCGCCGTCATACTGCCGCAGGCGATCCGCAACACCCTGCCCTCCCTGGGCAACTGGGCCATCGCCATGTTCAAGGACACCCCCTTCCTGATCTTCATCTCGGTGCCGGAGATGGTCACCAAGGCCCGCGAGTTCGGCGGTCAGAACTTCTCCTACGTCGAGTCGATGACCGTCGCCGGTGTGCTGTTCCTGGTGGCCAGTTATCCCACCGCCGTCCTGATGCGAAAGCTGGAGAAGAAACTTGCCTACTGACCAGACCCCAGACACGCCCGCCCAGGGCAACGGTGGCGTCCCGCGCGTCCAGTTCGAGGACGTCGTCAAGCGGTTCGGCAGCACCACGGTGCTGGACAACCTCAACTTCACGGTGGGCCACGGCGAGCGGGTGACTCTCATCGGGCCCTCCGGCTCGGGCAAGACCACGATCCTGCGGTTGCTGATGACCCTGGAGCACCTCACCGACGGCTACATCTGGGTCGACGGGGACCCGCTCACCCACGCGCGGCAGGACGGCAAGCGGGTCGAGCTGAGGTCCAAGCAGATCGCCCAGGTGCGCAAGCGCATCGGCATGGTCTTCCAGCAGTTCAACCTGTTCCCCAACATGACCGTCGTGGACAACGTCATCGAGGCGCCGATCCACGTGCTCGGCCAGAGCAAGGAGCAGGCCAGGGAGAACGCCCTGTCGCTGCTGGACAAGGTCGGGCTGAGCCACCGGGTCGACGCCCACCCCTCGCAGCTGTCCGGCGGGCAGCAGCAGCGGGTGGCGATCGCCCGGGCCATGGCGATGGACCCCGAGATCCTGCTGCTCGACGAGGTCACCTCGGCGCTCGACCCCGAGCTGGTCGGCGACGTGCTGGCCGTGCTCAAGGACGTGGCGGCCAGCACCGACATCACGATGCTGATCGTCACCCACGAGATGCAGTTCGCCCGGGACGTCTCGGACCGGGTGATGATGTTCGACAGCGGGCACATCATCGAGGAGGGGCACCCGGACAAGATCTTCTCCGACCCCGACCACGAGCGCACCCAGAAGTTCCTGCAGGCGGTGATCTGAGGTCTTCGGACTGCTCTCAACGCCTGCGACAACCCCGGCCGGATCCCACCGGCCGGGGTTGCGCTATCAGCGGACAGTCCCGCGAAACACGCCCACCGTCGCGATATGAACTGCGCTCCGGGGAGGGATCGGGGTAGCGTCGTCACAAGGCACCGCCCCGGGTGCTGGTAGTCGACCGAAGGGAAGCGCTGTGGCTCGCATGGGAGAGAGCAGCGACGTGCTGAAGTGTTCTTTCTGCGGGAAGAGCCAGAAGCAGGTCATCAAGCTGATCGCGGGCCCGGGGGTCTATATCTGTGACGAGTGCATCGACCTGTGCAACGAGATCATGGAGGAGGAGCTGGCCGAGTCCGGCGACCTCGGGCTGGGGACGCTGCCCAAGCCGCGTGAGATTTTCGACTTCCTCGAGCAGTATGTCGTGGGCCAGGACACCGCCAAGCGCGCCCTGTCCGTGGCCGTGTACAACCACTACAAGCGGGTCCAGGCCGGGCAGGGGCGCAAGGGCGAGGACGCCGTCGAGATCGCCAAGTCCAACATCCTGCTGATCGGTCCGACCGGGTGCGGCAAGACCTATCTGGCCCAGACCCTGGCGCGGATGCTCAACGTCCCGTTCGCGATCGCCGACGCCACGGCCCTGACCGAGGCCGGCTACGTCGGCGAGGACGTCGAGAACATCCTGCTCAAGCTCATCCAGGCCGCCGACTTCGACGTGAAGAAGGCCGAGAGCGGCATCATCTACATCGACGAGATCGACAAGATCTCCCGCAAGTCCGAGAACCCCTCGATCACCCGTGACGTCTCCGGCGAGGGCGTGCAGCAGGCGCTGCTGAAGATCCTGGAGGGCACCACGGCCTCGGTGCCCCCGCAGGGCGGCCGCAAGCACCCGCACCAGGAGTTCATCCAGATCGACACCTCCAACGTGCTGTTCATCGTCGGTGGGGCCTTCGCCGGGCTCGAGAAGATCATCGAGGCCCGCGCCGGCAAGCAGGGCCTCGGTTTCGGTGCCGAGCTGCACTCGGCCAAGGACTCCGGCGAGCGCTACGAGGACGTGCTCCCCGAGGACCTCATGAAGTTCGGGCTGATCCCGGAGTTCATCGGCCGGCTCCCGGTCATCACCACCGTCTCCCCGCTGGACGGCGCCGCCCTGTCCAACATCCTCACCGAGCCGCGCAACGCCCTCATCAAGCAGTACAAGCGGATGTTCGAGATCGACGGTGTCGAGCTGGAGTTCACCGACGACGCCATCGACGCGGTCGCCGAGCAGGCCCTGCTGCGGGCCACCGGCGCGCGCGGCCTGCGGGCGATCCTCGAGGAGGTGCTGATGCCGGTGATGTTCGACGTCCCCAGCGACGACGAGATCACCCGCGTCGAGGTCACCCGCGAGGTCGTCCTGGACAACGTCAACCCCACGATCGTCCGCAAGCAGCCCACCAGCCGCAAGCGCGCCGCCCGCAAGGAGTCCGCCTGACCCGAGCCGGGTGCTCCGCGGCTCTCGCAACGCGGTGCCGCCGGGCACGGGGACGCCCGGTGATCAGGAGCTCGGGGTGTCCTGCTTGGTCGTGACGACCCAGTAGTGCACGCCGATCCCCAGCCCGAGCGCCAGCAGCGCGGCGATCACGGCGGTCAGGCCGCCGCCGTAACCCCACGCCTCGTGGGCGTAGGCGACCAGCGAGAGGGCGAGGGTGGCGCCGACGACCCAGGCGAGGCGCACGGCATACTGCCCGAACCAGGTCGCCGGGAGCTGGGCCTGCGCGGGGGCCGCGGCGCTCAGGGCACACGCCGTGTGGAGCAGGAGCAGGCACACGCCGGCGGGGGCGGCCAACGGGACCATCGGCTCGGGGACGCCGGCCCACCACACGGCCAGGCAGTAGACCAGGACGGCGCCGGGAAGCACGGTGTGCGGGTTGAGCACGCAGAGCGCGCCGAGGAGTCCGAGCACGATGAGGGCATACATCGAGGACTCACCGGCGATCAGCAGCACCGTGGTGAAGCCCAGCAGCGAGGCCATGATGACGAAGCGCAGCAGCACCTGTTGGGGGCTGAGGGAGCGCAGGTCCTCGATGAGGTCCTTCATCGGGTTCATCGGGCGGCCCCCTGCCGGTGGCGGGCCAGGCTGCGCAGGACCTGGTCGAGGCTGCCCGGCCCGCGCCACGGCACGACCGGGACCCCGCTGGCCTGGACGCGCCGCAGCTCGGCCTCGCGCTCCAGGAGGCGGATCCGCCAGCCGAGCCGGGCGATGTCGTCCTGCTCCCCGGGTGGTTGCACATCGTCGACGAGGGCGTCGATGACCACGACCTGCAGGCCGCTGCGGCTGAGCAGCGCGGCCTGGGCCAGGGGGGCGGGCGCGACGAGCGCGGAGATCATCACCACCAGGGAGCCGGGTCCGATGCCCCGCCGGATCCGGCGCGGGTCGATCTGGTCCTGGGGTTGGGCCTGCACGAGCGAGAGGGTCTCCAGCACCCGCTGGCTGTGCCGGCGCCCGGTGCCGGGGGGAAGCGTGAGCGGCGTGCGCGCGGAGAGGACCTGCAGGCTCACCCGGTCGCCCTGGTGGAGGAAGTGCTCGGCGACCGCGGCGGCGGCACGCACCGAGTAGTCCAGCGAGCTCGAGGCACCCTCCTTGGCGACCGAACGGCCCAGGTCGTAGTGCGCGTCGACCAGGATCGCCACGTGCGTGTCCTGGTCGGCGTAGCTGGAGGTGACGTGCAGCTCGTTGGTGCGCAGCGACCGGGACCAGTGGATGCGCTTCAGGCGGTCGCCCCACTGGAAGGGCCGGATCGTGTTGAACTCGCTGCCGTCCCCGGGACGCCGCGACCGGTGCTGCCCGACGAGACCCTGCGGGTGCGGGGCGGGCGCGGCCGTGTCGAACACCGCAGGGTCCGGCAGGACCTTGATGACCTGGTGCTCCAGCGGCACCGGCCCCCACCGGAAGGCGCCCCACGGGCTGGTCGCGCCGACCAGGGCCGGACCGATCCGGCGCAGCCCCCAGCGGTCGGCCCGGACCCGGGAGATCAGGTGCACCTCCCCGCGCTCGCGGTCGGCGGCCGTGACCTGGTGCGTCCGCGCACCTCGGTCCGGGTCCAGCTCGACGTGCGGGCCACCGATCAGCGACGACGACGTCAGCTCAGCATGATCGGTCGTGGTGACGCCGACCACGGCACGGTTCCACTGGCCCTCCCGCAGGTGGGAAGCCGGGATGACCAGGCGCGTCTCCGGGACCGTGCGTGGCCGGGTCATCGCCGACCAGAGGGCCACCATCCCCAGGGGGGCACCGAGCAGGAGTATGTCGGGGCGCTGGGTCAGCACCGCGCCCAGGGCGGCGAGCGCGAAGACCAGGACGGCCCGGGCGTGGGCGTGCGTGACCGCCCACCGGTTGTCCGGGTGGGTCCGCGCGGACGGGGTGCCCAAACTCATGCGGTCTGCCTCAGACGCTCTGGGTGGCCCCGGTCGACTGGCGGGCCGAGGGCACCGGGACGTCGGCGAGCACGGCCTCCACCACCCCGGCGCCGCCCAGGTCGGACATCCACAGCTCGGGCTTGATCGAGATCCGGTGGTCCAGCACCGCGTGGGCGACCGCCTTGACGTCCTCGGGCGTGATGTAGTCGCGACCGTCGACCACGGCGTGCGCCCGCGCGGTCAGCATCAGCGCCAGCGAGCCGCGGGGTGAGGCGCCGACCTGCACCGCCCGGTGCTGCCGGGTCGCGGATGCCAGCGCCACGCAGTAGCGCGCGATGTCCTCCTCGACCGGGACCGTCTCGATGACCTGCTGCATCTGCAGCAGCCCGGCCGCGTCGGTGACCGGCGCCAGGTGCTGGTCCTCCTGCTGACGGGCGACGCGGCGCCGCAGCACGTCATACTCCTCCTCCTCGGTGGGGTAGCCGAAGGAGATCCGCAGCAGGAACCGGTCCAGCTGGGCCTCCGGGAGGGGGTAGGTGCCTTCGTACTCGACCGGGTTGGCGGTGGCGAGCACGTGGAAGGGCTGGGCCAGCGGGAAGGTCTCACCCTCGACGGTGACCTGGTGCTCTTGCATCGCCTCGAGCAGCGCGGACTGGGTCTTGGGTGGTGTGCGGTTGATCTCGTCGGCCAGCAGCAGCCCGGTGAACAGGGGTCCCTTGCGGAACTCGAACTCGCCGGCCTTCTGGTCGTAGACGAACGCACCGGTCAGGTCGGCGGGCAGCAGGTCCGGGGTGAACTGGGCGCGGGTGAACTCTAGTCCGAGGCTCTGCGCGAAGGAGCGGGCGGCCAGCGTCTTGCCCAGCCCGGGGAAGTCCTCCAGCAGCACGTGACCCCGGGCGAGTATGCCGCACAGCACCAGGGTGAGGGCCGCCCGCTTGCCGACGACGGCCGTCTCGACCTGGTCGAGCACGCTGGCGACCCGGTCGGAGACCTGGGCGATGATCAGGGAGGGGGTGGGCTGGGTGGTCACAGTTCCTCGATTCGGTCGAGTGCTCGGGCGATGTCGCGCTTGCTGCGCTTGGCGGTGCCGGTCGGGGGCTTGGACAGGTACTTGATCAGGTCGGCGTGCATCATCGCGGCCGCGCCGTCCGGGTCCGCGTCGAGGTCGATGCCGTGGTTGGCCATCAGCCGCTCGGCGGCCAGTGACCTGATGACCGAGTAGATCTCGTCGGTGCGGTCGCTGCGCTCCGTCGCGTCCCGCAGGTCGCGGCGCAGCCGCAGCATCCGGTAGTCCAGCGCCGCGGGCCGGACCGACTCCTCGCGCATCGAGGCGAACCAGTAGGCCGGCTTGAGGCGCACCGACTCCTCGGACATCACCCAGCTCAGCAGGGTCACGACCGCGCCGACCAGGAGCGCGATGACCACTGCGACGGTGAGGTCGAAGCGGAGGACGTTGATGTACCAGAGGACGGCGCCAACGACTGCTGTCGCCAGGAACGACGCGATCGCCCGCGTGAACCGGTCCCGCCGCGTGCTGGACCTGCGGGCGACGAGTCGGGTGCCCTGGCCACCTCCCGCGGGAATCACGGGTGCCCACCGTCCGTGGTAGTGGTGGCGTCCTCCGCGGCCGGGGTGCGGGTGTCCTCCGCGGCCGCGCGTGCCTTGGTTGCGGCGAGTTGGTCGTGGATGCTCCCGACCAGGGTGACGGCGCGATCGCCGGTGGCCTGGGCGACCGGGTGCCGGGAGAACCGGGCCTCCCGGTAGAGCTCGGCGAGCTCCTGGGTGGAGGCCTCGTCGACGTCCCAGACCCCCAGGAAGCGGCGGGTGAACTCGGCGGCGGTCTCTGCCGGGTCGCGGGCCAGGCCGGAGGCGGAGGCGGCGTCCTCGAGCGCGACCCAGCACCGCACGACGACGTTGCGCGGCTCGCCCTCGGCCAGGGCGGCCCGGCGTGCCTCCTCCGAGGTCGCCGTCAGCAGCAGACCCAGGTCGTCGTCAAGCTCGTCGACCGGTGGCTCGTCCCGGTCCCAGTCGCGGCGCAGCAGCCACTGGAGGAACTTGACCGCGATGGCCAGGATGACGAGGGCGAAGAACACCATGAGCCAGTCGAGCGCGGGCGCGGTCCCCTCGACCGGCAGCTCGGGGGCGGTGGTCGTGATCTGCACATCGTCGTTCTGCGGGGCCTCCTGGGTCGGCGTGTCGATCCCGACCTCACCGGAGGGCGGGGACAGGACCGAGGTGCCCGAACCGCTGCCCCAGGTGAGCAGGATCAGCACGACCGCGGCGACGGCGGCCGCCGCGATCACCTTGCCCCTGTGCATGCCCCGACCTTACGTGTGCTGCCGTTCGATCACCGAACCTCGACACGGTCGGCCGGTTCAGTCCCCGGGCGGCTCTCAGTGGGGAAACCGGTGGTCGTCAGGGCGCACTGGGTTGACCCACGAGGCGTGCTGACCGCGTCGGGGGCGTGGGACGGGGAATGTCGAGGTGGGGTGTGCGGGCTCAGGCAGTGATGAGCTCGGTGCCGGAGACGGTGAGCACCTCGGCAGAGGCGTAGGACACCTCACCCACCACCTTGCCGGCTGCCCGCAGGTCGGACTCGGCAGCTCGCACCAGGTCCAGGTCGGCGTCGGTGCCGCTGACGGTGGTCGCCGAGACCTCCGTGCGCATGCCCACCCTGGCCTCGGACTTGGCCCGACGGACCCCGGCCAGGGCCTGCCGGACGACCTCGAGCATCCGCGGGTCAGCGCCCTCGGCGCCGCCGGCGATCTCCTCGACCGTGGGCCACGGCTGGGTGTGCACCGAGTCGGCGTGCCACCAGGACCAGACCTCCTCCGTCGCGAAGGAGATGACCGGGGCCAGCAGCCGCAGCAACACGTCCAGCGCGACCTGCAGCGCGGCGCGGGCCGACTCCACGGCGGCCCGGTCGAGGGTGGCGTCCGAGCCGTAGGCCCGCTCCTTGACCAGCTCCAGGTAGTCGTCGCAGAACGTCCAGAAGAAGGACTCGGTGACATCCAGGGCCTTGGAGTAGTCGTAGTTCTGGTAGGCCTCGGTCGCCTGCCTGACCACGTGCAGCAGTCCAGCGAGCATGGCGCGGTCCAGCGGGACGGTGACGCGCCCCACCAGTGTTGGCAGGTCATCCGGCAGCGGCGGCTGCGCGCCCTCGGGCACCTCGTGCAGACCCATTCCCAGGGCGAACTTGCTGGCGTTGAGGATCTTGATCGCCAGGCGGCGCCCGACCTTCATCTGCGAGGCGTCGTCGACGGTGTCGACACCCGGGCGGGCGGCGGCGGCCCAGTAGCGGACCGCGTCGGTGCCGTTCTGCTCCAGGGTGCCCAACGGTGTCGTGGCGTTGCCCTTGGACTTGGACATCTTCTTGCGGTCGGGGTCGAGGATCCACCCGTTGATGTAGGCGTTGGTCCAGGGCACGGAGTCGTGCTCGAAGTGCGCCCTGACCGCCGTCGCGAAGAGCCAGGTGCGGATGATGTCGTGTCCCTGCGGACGCATGTCGAACGGGAAGATCTTGGCGAACAGCGCGCTGTCGTTGCCCAGCTCACCGTCGGCGCGACCGGCCAGCGGCCACCCGGCCGCGATCTGCGGGGACAGCGATGAGGTCGCCCAGGTGTCCATGACGTCCGGGTCGCCGGTGAAGCCGCCGGGCTGGTCGCGCTGGTCCTCGGTGTAGCCCTCCGGCACGTCGGACGTCGGGTCGATCGGCAGCCGAGCCTCGTCCGGGGTCAGCACCGTGTCGTAGTCGGTCTCGCCGTCCGCGTCCACGGCGTACCAGACCGGGAACTGCACGCCGAAGAAGCGCTGCCGGCTGATCAGCCAGTCCCCGTTGAGACCCTCGACCCAGTTCCGGTAGCGCGAGCGCATGAACGCCGGGTGGAAGTCGATCTGCTCGCCGCGCCCGATGAGGTCGGCGCGCAGGCCGGCGTCCTTGCCGCCGTTGCGGATGTACCACTGCCGGCTGGTGACGATCTCCAGCGGCTTGTCGCCCTTCTCGAAGAAGTTGGCCTTGCGCTGGGTGGCCTTCGGCTCACCGTCCAGGTCACCCGAGGCCTGCAGGGCCTCGACCACTGCCTTGCGCGCACTGAACGTGGTCTTGCCAGCCAGCTCCTCGGCATACAGCTGCTCGCCGGGGCCGCCGACCACCCACTCGGGAGTCTCACCCTGGAGCCGGCCGTTGCGGGTGATGACCGAGCGGGTCGGCAGCGAGAGCTCGCGCCACCAGATGACGTCGGTGAGGTCGCCGAAGGTGCAGCACATGAGGATGCCCGAGCCCTTGTCGATCTCGGCCAGCGGGTGGGCCAGCACCGGCACCTCGACCCCGAACAGGGGCGAGGTGACGCTGCTGCCGAAGAGGTGTTGGTAGCGCTCGTCGTCGGGGTGGGCGATGAGCGCGACCACCGAGGGGATCAGCTCGGGTCGGGTGGTCTCGATGTATGTCGGTCCGTCAGCTCCGTGGAACGCGACCCGGTGGTAGTGCCCCGGGTAGTCGCGGGCCTCGAGCTCGGCCTGGGCGACCGCGGTCTGGAAGGTGATGTCCCACAGGCCGGGGGCCTCGGACTGGTAGGCCTCGCCGCGGGCCAGATTGCGCAGGAAGGCCTGTTGGGCGACGGCCCGGGAGCGGTCGTCAATGGTGCGGTACTGCACGTTCCAGTCGATGCTCAGCCCGAGCCGGCGGAAGGTCTCCTCGAAGGTCTTCTCGTCCAGGACGGTGAGCTCCTCGCAGAGCTCGATGAAGTTGGCGCGCCCGATCGGCACCTGGTTGGCCGCCTTGCTGGACTTGGTGTCACCGCCCTGCTGCGGCGGGGTGAAGTCGGGGTCGTGGGGCAGCGTCGCGTCGCCCCGGACGCCGTAGTAGTTCTGCACGCGACGCTCGGTGGGCAGGCCGTTGTCGTCCCAGCCGATCGGGTAGAAGACGTGCTTGCCGGTCATCCGGTGGTAGCGGGCCAGGCAGTCGGCCTGGGTGTAGCCGAAGACGTGACCGACGTGCAGGCTGCCGCTCGCGGTCGGCGGGGGAGTGTCGATCGCGAAGATCTGGCTGCGGTCGGCGGCCAGCGCGGCCTCCCGGTCGAACGCGTAGGTGTCCTGCTCCTGCCATACGGCCGCCCACTTCTCCTCCAGCCCGTCGACGGACGGCTTCTCCGGCAGGGACACCGGGGTGAGGTTCGTGGTGCGTATGGCGTCAGTGGTCATGGGCGGCATTCTCCCATCCCGGCAGGGTGGGACCGAACCAGGTTTCTCCGTATGCCGTGTGGTCGCCACGGCCTGCTGGTGGGCGGGCCGCGCTGGGCTCTTACTCGGCCATCTTGCGGAACTCGATGAGCTCGCCCCGCGAGGAGGAGCGCGCGCAGATGTCGCGCAGGTCGGCCTCGTCGTCGCTCTTGATGAGATAGACGCCGACGATCTGCTCGACCGACTCGGTGAACGGACCGTCGGTGACCAGGGTGCCGCCGCTGCCGTCCGGTCGCATCGAGGTGGCGTCGGCCGAGGGCTCGAGCGGGCCGGTGACCAGAATCTCGTGCCCGCCGGCGGGCGGGTCCTGGTGGAACTGCCCGTGGGAGGCCTGCCCGTGCTCGTGGGCCTCGGCCGGGAGCTCTGCCCACTCGGCCTCGGGCGCGGGCAGCAGGATCAGGTAGCGGCTCATCTGGGTCCTCTCGGGATGTGGCGGCCGCGGTCGCGACCTCACCACGTGACGCACGAGGACGGCCGGGATCGACCGACACAGGCAGTTCATGAATGAGACAGCTGATCAGTCGTCGGTCTGGTGCCTGCCCGATGGGCCCTGCCGCAGGACAGCAGGCGTCCATCGGGGCCATGCTGGAGTGCCGATGAGGGTGCCTTGTGCGAACGTCGCGCACCGTCGAAAGGGTGTGCGTGCGCTGCTGTTGTCGAAGACGTCGGTGAGGTCGGCGAGCTGGATCGCGGCGTCGACGTGCGCCCACAAGCGCTCGTGTCGCTCACGGATCTTGCGTTCCGGCACTGAGTGGCCGCCCCGTCGCTCTCGTTCGAGGACACGCTGTACTGCGAGCTCGACGGGAATGATGATCACGTGCAGGTGCACCAGATAGCCGGCCTCGATGGCGTCCGCCACGAGTTGGACCTTGCTCGGGTGCGAGAACACCGTCTCGGATATGAACGAAGTCCCCCCGGCGATGTGCTCCCGGCGCTGCGCCTCGGCGATCCTGGCGGCTTCGTAGGAGTGCTCCGCCTGGGCGCCGGCCCACCGAGCGGCCGCGATCTCATCGGCGTTGACGAACGGTAAACCTGTCGCCGGTGCGAGAACGTCGCGGACATAACTCGACTTGCCTGCGCCGTTCGGTCCGGCCAGGAGGTGCAGCTGCGGCATCAGTGGCGCGCTGGGTGGATGATGACGTTGCCGTCCTCATCCGCCTCGGAGTAGGACTCGCCGGCGGCGACGAACTGGTCCTTGTAGTTCAACGCCTCCCGCAGTGCCGTCATGCGATCGGTCCACGCCTGGCGGACGACAGCCTGTTCCTCCTCGTCCAGCGCGTCATAGGACGCTGCTCCCGCAAGGACCTGGGCGATCGCTCGCTGGTTGGTCCCCGGAGACATCTCCAGCTGGCGGCCGATGCGAGCCCAGTGCGCGATCTGTTGAGGCACCGTGCGCGAGGAGACGGCTGCCGCCGCGACCGCTGACTCATACACATCGGCGGGGAGGCGCGTGGGCTGGCTAGTCCTCGTCATGAATCTAGGGTAGCACCGTGCTACATGGGTGCTCAGGCGAAGATGCGTCCGGGGTTCATGATCCCCAGCGGGTCGAACAGCGCCTTGACGGCACGCTGCCGGGCGACCTCCGCCGCGCCGAGCTCGCCCTCCAGCCAGGGAGCCTTCAGCGTGCCGACGCCGTGCTCACCGGTGAGCGTGCCGCCCAGGGCCCACGCCGCCTCGACCGTCTCACCGAACGCTGCCTGGGCGCCCGCAACCTGAGCCGGGTCGTCCTTGTCGAAGAAGAAGCACGGGTGCAGATTGCCGTCGCCGGCGTGGCCGCTGCAGACGGCCTCGAGCCCGTGGTGGTCGGCGATCTCGTGCACCCTGCGCACCAGGTCGCCGAGCCGCCCGACCGGGACACACACGTCCTCGATCACCCTGGACCCTCGCGCTTCCAGGGCCGGGTTCAGCGCGCGCCGCCCCTGCAGCAGCAGGTCCGCCTCGACCGCGTCGTCAGCCACCGCGACGTCGGACGCACCCGCGGAGGCCAGCGCCTCGGCATACTGCAGGACGTCGTCGTGGGCGTGACCGATCCGGTCGGACTGGACCAGCAGGACACCCCCGGCATCGGCGGGGAAGCCGTAGTCGCCGAACTCCTGGATCGCGGCGATGCTCGGCCCGTCCAGGAGCTCGACCAGGCTGGGCGTGTGCCGCTGCTCGCGCAGCGCCGCGACGCCCGCCATCGTCGCCTCGAGGGTGTCGAAGACGGCGAGCACGGTCAGCGCCGGGTCGGGGGCGGGGATCAGCCGCAGCACCGCCTCGGTCACCACGCCGAGCGTCCCCTCCGAGCCGACAAACAGCCCGGTCAGGTCATAGCCGGTGACCCCCTTGGCGGTCCGGCGACCCGTCCGCATCACCTCGCCGCCGGGCAGCACCACCTCCAGGCCGCGGACATAGTCGGCGGTCACGCCGTACTTCACGCAGCACAGCCCGCCCGCGTTGGTGGCGATGTTGCCGCCGATCGTGCAGGAGTCCGAGCTCGCCGGGTCGGGGGGATAGGCCAGGGAGTATGCCGTGAGCTGGGTCTTGAGGTCGGCGTTCACCACTCCCGGGCCCACCACCGCGATCCGCTCGACCGAGTCGATCTCGACGTGGTCGATGGCCTCGGTGTTGAGTGCGATCCCGCCCTGGATCGCCATGGCGGCCCCGGTCGTGGCGGTCCGCGCACCCTGGGGCACGACGGGGATCCGGTGCGCTGCGGCATACCGCAGCACCTCGACGACGTCGGCGCGGTCCCGCGCCCGGACCACGGTGAAGTCCTCCGGCGCCACAGCGCCCGGGCTGTGGTCGACGCCGTAGGTGCGGGCCACGTCCGGGTCGGCGACCAGCCGGTCGGTCAGGCGCGCGGGGAGTGACGGCATACGGCCACTGTGCCACGGAGGCCGCGTCGGGTCAGACCGCGCGCCGCACGTCGGTGTGACCGAAGTCGTCGCCCTTGAACAGGAGCGGCTCGTCTCGCTCGGCCGCAAGGGCATAGCTGAAGCAGTCGCCGAAGTTCAGGCGCGCGGGGTGGCCCGACCCCCGCCCGAAGTCGCGGTAGGCCTCGCGTGCGACCCGGGCCTGCCCGGCGGTGACATCGAGGACGGTGACCCCGAGCTCCTCCAGCAGGACGTCATACTGCCGCGAGAGCACTCCGTTGCGGCGACCGTCGAGCACCACACCGACCTCTGTGCACGACACGGCCGACATGGCGGCCTGAGGTGCTGAGCGGATCGCTTCCAGGAACGCGCCGCGCTCCGGCTCGTCGAGCAACACGGCCACGATGGCGGAGGAGTCGACGATCATGCGGGCAGGCCCTCGTCGTCGTAGAGGCTGTCAATGGTCAGCCGAATCGCCTCGGCATCGGCCGGGGTGATGGCGGCATCGAGGGTGGCCAGGATCTCACCGATCCTGTCTGGGGATCTGCTCGCCCGAGGCTCCAGGTCGCGCAGATAGCGCTCCAGCGCCTCCTCCAGGACCGACACCTGGGACCGGCCGCTGGCGTGTGCGGCGCGGCGCACCAGCTCGACCACGTGCGGGTTCTTGATGTTGATCGCCATCTACCCATGGTACCGGACATGGTATTCGGGTACCTTTCCCGTCCAGCCTGAAGGTGTCCCTGGCTGCTGGGGAGCCGCGCGTGCAGAATCTCCCCGAAAATGGGTTTCGGGCGTGCAAAACCTCCCCAAGAATGGGGCTAGCATGGACGGTGGCGTCTGAGCCGTCATCACCGGCGAGCCTCCGGAAGAACAGGCCCCACGGCATACCCCCGTGGTGCCTCACTAGAACCGGACGGGTGGGCCCGACACAGCCTGGACCAGAGCGGTCGCGTGCATGCACGCGGCAAGCGAGGTGGTACCGCGGCGCGCAATCGTCGTCCTCGTGCAGGAGCCGAGTTGACGACCGAGCAGGAGCCGCCCGAGATGACCTACCCCAAGGTCGACACCGCCAAGCAGGGGCTGACCCCTGCCCCAGACTTCCCCAGCCTCGAGCAGGCCGTGCTGGCGTACTGGGAGGAGAACGACACCTTCGTCAAGAGCGTCGAGCAGCGGGACGCGGGGGAGGACGGCGCCAACGAGTTCGTCTTCAACGACGGCCCGCCCTTCGCCAACGGGCTGCCGCACTACGGCCACCTGCTCACCGGCTACGTCAAGGACGTCGTCCCGCGCTACCAGACGATGCGGGGCCGCCGGGTCGAGCGCCGCTTCGGCTGGGACACCCACGGGCTGCCGGCCGAGCTGGAGGCTATGAGCCAGCTGGGCATCAAGACCAAGGACGAGATCCTCGAGCTCGGCATCGAGACGTTCAACGCCGCCTGCCGTGCCTCGGTGCTGCAGTACACCGACGAGTGGCGCGAGTACGTCACCCGTCAGGCTCGCTGGGTCGACTTCGAGAACGACTACAAGACCCTCAACACCGAGTACATGGAGTCGGTGATCTGGGCGTTCAAGCAGCTCTACGACAAGGGGCTGGCCTATGAGGGTTTCCGCGTGCTGCCCTACTGCTGGAACGACCAGACGCCGCTGTCCAACCACGAGCTGCGGATGGACGAGGAGGTCTACCAGGTCCGCCGCGACCCGGCTGTGACGGTGGGCCTGCGCATCCTGCCCGAGGAGACCAGCGAGGGCAGTATGTCGTCGGGCGGGGGCGACGACGTCCTCACCGGCGCGCTGGCGCTGGTCTGGACGACGACCCCGTGGACGCTGCCCTCCAACCTGGCGATCATGGTCGGCGAGGACATCGACTACGTGGTGGTGGAGAGCGACCACACGGGCCGCACCGAGCGGTACCTGCTCGCCGAGGCCCGCCTCACGGCATACAAGAACGAGCTGGGGCGCGAAGGCACAGACCCGACGGTCCTTGCTCATTACACCGGCGCCGAGCTGGCGGGGCGCTCCTACGCGCCGCCGTTCAGTTACTACGTGGGCTGGGAGCGGGCGCACCGGTTGGTCGTCGCCGAGTTCGTCACCACGACAGACGGCTCCGGCCTGGTGCACACCGCCGGTGCCTTCGGTGAGGACGACAAGGTGGTCACCGACCGCGAGGGCATCGAGGCGGTCATGCCGGTCGGCGCGGACGGCGCCTTCACCGCGCCGGTCAACGAGTATGCCGGGATGCTGGTCTTCGACGCCAACGCGCCGATCATCGACCACCTGAAGGCTGCCACCCGGGTGCAGGACCCGGCCCGTGCCGGCGAGGACCTGGACACCGGCTCGGTCACCGAGGGCACGGTGCTGCTGCGGCGCGAGGCCTACGACCACTCCTACCCGCACTGCTGGCGCTGCCGCGAACCCCTGATCTACAAGGGCGTGTCCTCCTGGTTCGTCGAGGTGACGAAGTTCAAGGACACGATGCTGCGCACCAACGAGGACATCACCTGGGTGCCCGACCACGTCAAGCACGGCCAGTTCGGCAAGTGGCTGGCCAACGCCCGCGACTGGTCGATCTCGCGCAACCGCTTCTGGGGCAGCCCGATCCCGGTCTGGAAGTCGGACAACGAGGCCTACCCACGGATCGACGTCTACGGCTCGCTCGCCGAGATCGAGGCCGACTTCGGCGAGCTGCCGCGCAACCGCGAGGGCGACGTCGACCTGCACCGGCCGTTCGTCGACGAGCTGACCCGGCCCAACCCCGATGACCCGACCGGCCGGTCGACGATGCGCCGCGTGGAGGACGTGCTGGACGTCTGGTTCGACTCCGGGTCGATGCCCTTCGCGCAGTGGCACTTCCCGTTCGACAACACGGAGTGGTTCGAGCAGCACTACCCGGCGGACTTCATCGTGGAGTATATCGGGCAGACCCGCGGCTGGTTCTACACCATGCACATCCTGGCCGCCGCGCTGTTCGACCGCCCGGCCTTCGAGACGTGCATCAGCCACGGCATCGTCCTGGGCAGCGACGGGCAGAAGATGTCCAAGTCGCTGAAGAACTACCCGGACGTGCGGGAGGTCTTCAACCGCGACGGTGCCGACGCGATGCGCTGGTTCCTGATGGCCAGCCCGATCCTGCGCGGCGGCAACCTGATCGTCACCGAGCAGGGCATCCGCGACGGGGTGCGCCAGGTGCTGATCCCGCTGTGGAACGCCTACTACTTCTTCGGGCTCTACGCCAACGCCGCGGGCCGCGAGGCGACGTGGTCGACGGCGTCGACGCACGAGATGGACCGTTACATCCTGGCCAAGACCCGCGACTTCGTGACCGAGGTGCAGGAGGCCCAGGACGCCTTCCACATCGCCACCGCGTGCGAGGCGGTGCGCTCCTTCGTGGACGTGCTCACCAACTGGTACATCCGCGGCTCCCGCAACCGCTTCTGGGCCGAGGACCAGGGCGCGTTCAACACCCTCTACACGGTGCTCGAGGTGACCTGCCGGGTCGCCGCGCCGCTGCTGCCGCTGACCACCGAGGAGGTATGGCGTGGGCTCACCGGCGGTGAGTCGGTGCACCTGACCGACTGGCCCGACGTCGCGGACCTGCCCGCCGACGACGACCTGGTCGCCGCCATGGACACCGCGCGCGAGGTGTGCTCGGTGACGCTGGGTCTGCGCAAGGCCGAGAGCCTGCGGGTGCGGTTGCCGCTGTCCACGCTGACCGTCGCGACCGCGCACCCCCAGGGACTGTCGGTACTGACTGACATCGTGCGTGACGAGGTCAACGTGCGAGAGGTGGTGGTGCTGGACCTGGCGGAGGCGTCGGCGGCAGACTTCGGTGTGGAGCAGAAGCTGACCGTCAACGCGCGCGCGGCAGGGCCGCGCCTGGGCCGGGACGTGCAGACCGCGATCAAGGGCTCCAAGTCCGGTGACTGGTCGGTGGCCGAGGACGGCACGGTGACCGCCGGTGGCCTGGAGCTGGTCGAGGGGGAGTACTCCCTGGAGACCGTGGTCGCGCAGGCTCCCGACGGCACGTCGCAGTCGACGGCGATGCTGCGCGGTCAGGGTGGTGGCTTCGTGGTGCTCAACACCGAGGTGACCGAGGACCTGGCCCGCGAGGGTCTGGCCCGTGACCTGGTGCGTGCGGTGCAGGGCGCCCGCAAGGACGCCGGACTGCAGATCACCGACCGGATCAGCCTGACGGTCGTCGGCGACGACGACGTGTGGGAGGCGGCGACCCAGCACCAGAAGCTGGTGATGGACGAGACCCTCGCCGTGCAGTTCGGCGCGGCCGGGGCGGGCACGCCGCTGCCCAAGGGGCCGAAACACAACCTCGGTGGTGGCACCGACCCGGACGGCGGCACGCAACCCCGCATCACGTCATACGCGACGGCGGCCGAGCTGGACGGCGGCCGGAAGGTCGAGCTGCTCATCACCAAGGTGGACGCCCGATGAGCAAGAAGCGCGCGGTGGACCCGGAGGTCGCGGCGCGGATGGCGCATGTGACCGAGGAGATCCTGTCCCGGTCGCCGGAGAACGTCGTCGAGCCGACGCTCGACCGGGTCGCTCAGGTGATGGACCTGCTCGGCCAGCCGCAGCACACCTTCGGGCTCGTGCACATCACCGGCACCAACGGCAAGACCTCCACGACCCGGATGGTCGAGCGCCTGCTGCGCGAGCTGGGGCTGACGACCGGCCGGTTCACGAGCCCGCACCTGCACGACCTGCGGGAGCGGATCGCGATCGGCGGTGAGCCGATCGACGAGGAGCGCTTCCTGGCGGCCTACGACGACGTGCTGCCCTACGTCCAGATGGTCGACGAGGCCTCCCTGGCCGCGGGTGGTCCGCGGATCACCTACTTCGAGCTGCTGGTGATCGTGGCCTACGCCGTGTTCTCCGACGCCCCCGTCGACGTGGCCGTCGTCGAGGTCGGCCTGGGTGGCGTGTGGGACGCGACCAACGTCGCCGACGGTCAGGTGGCCGTGGTCGCGCCGGTCGCCATCGACCACACCCGGTTGCTCGGTGACAACATCATCGACATCGCCACCGAGAAGGCCGGCATCATCAAGTCCGACGCGATCGCCGTGCTCGGCGTCCAGGAGGACGAGGTCATGCAGCTGCTGCTGGAGCGCTGCGACGAGGTGGGGGCCGCCGCGCAGGTCGAGGGGCTGGCTTACGGCGTGCTGGAGCGCGAGGTCGCGGTCGGCGGCCAGCTGGTGTCGTTGCGCGGGCTGGCCGGTGACTACACCGACGTCTTCCTGCCGCTGTTCGGCGCCCACCAGGTGCACAACGCGGCGATGGCGGTCGCCGCGGTCGAGGCGTTCGTCGGGGGAGGGGAGCAGCCGCTGGACGCCGACGTGGTGCGTGCGGCGTTCGCCGACGTCACCTCGCCGGGCCGGCTGGAGATCGTGCGGCGCAGCCCCACGGTCATCGTCGACGCCGCGCACAACCCGGCCGGGGTGGCGGCGATGGCCGACGCCATCCGCGAATCGTTCACCTTCCACCGGCTGGTCGGCGTCGTCGCCGTGCTCCAGGAGAAGGACGCCTCATCGATGCTCGAGGTCCTGGAGCCCCTGCTGGACCACATCGTGGTCTCCCGCAGCACCTCTCCGCGCTCGATCCGACCGGAGCGGCTGGGCGAGATGGCGGTCGAGCTGTTCGGTGAGGACCGGGTCACGGTCGTGCCGAACCTGCCCGACGCGCTCGACCTCGCCGCCGGCCTCGCGGACGAGGGCGGGGTGTCCGGGGCGGTCCTGGCCACCGGTTCGATCACCACCGTCGCCGACGTCCGGATGCTGCTGGGCGCCGACCAACGGGGTGACCGGCCGTCGTGAGCTGGCTGCGACACCTCCGGTTCTCCGGCGTCGCCGGCCAGGCGACCCGGCGCCTGGCCTCGATCGTCCTCGGCGGGCTGGCGCTCGCCCTGTTCTTCGGCGGGCTCGTCGGGCGCCAGCTCGAGCTCGCGCACGGCGGTGACCCGACCCGGGCCAACTGGCTGTTCGTGGGCGGCATCGTGCTGTCGCTGCTGGCCGTCGTCGCGGCCGGCTCCCTGCGCCGTCCGTGGGGACTGACCCTCGGCTGGGTCGTGCTGGGCCTCACCGCACTGAGCACCATCTGGTTGACCCCGATGGCGATCGTGGCGGTCCTCTTCGGCGCGTTGTGGCTGCTCGCGCTGGTGCAGGGCCCCAGTATGGAGCAGATGACCCGGGACTGGATCGCCGAGCACGGCGACGTGCACCCCGACGACCGCGACCCCCACCCCACCGAGCGCACCGACCGTGAGGACACCACCTGATGGGATATCTCGAGGCGATCGTCCTCGGGCTGGTCCAGGGGCTCACCGAGTTCCTACCGATCAGCTCCAGCGCGCACATCTCGATCGTCGGCCAGCTCTTCGGGTGGGGCGATCCGGGCGCGGGCTTCACGGCGATCAGCCAGCTGGGCACCGAGGCCGCCGTCCTCGTCTTCTTCTGGCGCGACATCGTGCGGATCATCAGCCACTGGGCCCAGTCCCTGGTCGGCCGCGTGCCCCGGGACGACCCCGACGCCCGGATGGGCTGGCTGGTCATCATCGGCTCGATCCCGATCGGGGTCCTCGGCTACACCCTGCAGGACTACATCGAGACCGACCTGCGCAGCCTGTGGCTCACCGCGACGATGCTGCTGGTCTTCGCCCTGGTGATCTACGCCGCCGACCGGGTCGCGGCCCGGGTGAAGCACCCCAAGGGGCTGCGGGAGATCAGCTGGCGCGACGGCATACTGTATGGGCTCGCGCAGTCCCTGGCCCTGGTCCCGGGCGTCTCCCGCTCCGGCGGGACGATCGCGGCCGGTCTGTTCATGGGCTACAAGCGGGAGACCGCGGCGCGCTACAGCTTTCTGCTCGCCATCCCAGCGGTCATCGGGTCGGGGCTGTTCCAGGTGGCCAAGCTGTCCGAGGAGGGCGTGAAGACGGCGTGGGGGCCCACCTGGGTCGCGACGGCCATCGCCTTCGTCGTCGCGCTGGCGATCATCGCCTGGTTCATGCGCTACATCAGCACGCACAACTTCACGCCGTTCGTGATCTACCGCATCGTGCTCGCGCTCGTGCTGTTCGCGCTGCTGGGCACCGGTGTGCTCGTGGCCTGACCAGGCGCGTGCTCAGGCAGTGTGCCGGGCGGTCCTGCCACACGACGCGCGTCCAGTGGGGCCGGTGGTCGCCCCGCCGTGCCCCCGGTGCCGCTGGTGAACGCGAGACCGCGCGCCCGGTCAGCGGAGATGGATAGGTAGGGTGGGCGCCGTGAGCGAGCAGATCGAACGGTCCCTGGTCCTGGTCAAGCCCGACGGCTACCGTCGCGGTCTCAGCGGGGAGGTGCTGCGCCGGATCGAGGCCAAGGGCTACACCCTGGTCGCGCTGGCGGTGACCACCCCGACAGCCGAGCAGCTGGCGACCCACTATGCCGAGCACGAGGGCAAGCCGTTCTACGAGCCGCTGGTCGAGTTCATGTCCTCCGGCCCCGTGACCGCGGCAGTCATCGAGGGTCACGGCTGCATCGCCGGGTTCCGGGCGCTGGCCGGTGCCACCGACCCGACCGCCGCGCTGCCCGGCACGATCCGTGGCGACCTGGGGCGCGACTGGGGCCTGAAGGTCCAGCAGAACATCGTGCACGGCTCGGACTCCGCGGAGTCCGCCACACGCGAGATCGGCATCTGGTTCCCCGAGCTGGCCTGACGGAAAGACCGGTCAGTCCTCGGGCTCCGGCGCCAGATCGACCAGGAGTGCGGTCGCCAGTTCGCTGGCGGCCTGACGCACCTGGGCGATGTCGACGGCAGTGTGCCGTTCGGCCACGGTGGGCTCGATCATCGAGAGCACCTCCTCGCGGCTGCGCTCGGCGGCCCGCACGGCCAGGTCCTGGCGAAGCTCCGGGCTCAGCAGACCTCCTGAGGCGGCTGCCCGGCGGCACAGCTCGACCGCGAACTGCTCGGCCCGGGCGGCCTCCTGCTCGTCGTCGCTGGTGAGCATCAGCGCCGCGCGGTGCAGCATCTGGCGACCGCGCTCCAGATCACCCTCACCCAGCTCGGCGACCGCCCTGGTCAGGAACGGACGGTCCTCCTGCCCGGCCTGCCGGGACAGCAGTGCGAGCTCGATCCCGAGCACCCGCTCGCGCGTCCGGGCCCCGACGTCCTCGTGGCGCAGCCCGGGCACATAGGTCTCGGCCGGGGCGCCGTGCGCCATGGTGTCGAGGTACTCCCGCTGGGCCTCCTCCACGGTGTGCACGGTGTCCCGCAGCGGGATCGGCCGGATGCCGAGGGTGGCCAGGAAGACCACCACCATGATCGGCAGCCCCAGCAGGAAGACGTCGTGCAGCTGGTCGGACAGGCCCGCGCGGATCGCGGCGAGCACCTCCGGCGGCAGGCCAGCCGTGGCGGCGGGGTCCAGCGCGGCCCCGGCGTCGATGCCCTCGAGCTCGCCGCCCAGGTCGTCGACGACGTCGGCGGGCAGGTGCGAGGCGATCGCTCCGGCCAGCCCGGCGGTCATCACCGACCCGAAGATGGCGATGCCGACCGTGTTGCCCACGTTGCGGAAGAACTGCAGGGTCGCCGTGGTGACCCCGAGGGCCGCGCGGGGCACGGCGTTCTGCACGACCAGGGTGTACTGCTGCATGGCCAGGCCGAGGCCGACGCCCATGACCGCGATGGCCGCGGTCAGCTCCCACTCCGAGGACTCGACCCCCAGCCGGGTCAGCATCCACAGCCCGACCGCGACGAGCCCCGTGCCGAGCAGCATGAACTCCTTGTAGCGGCCGGTTTTGGTGATCAGGAAGCCCGCCACGATGCCGAAGACGATGAGGCCCAGCATCATCGGCATCAGGATCAGGCCGGACTCGGTGGCATTGACCCCCAGCACGCCCTGCGCGAAGACCGGCACGTAGATGATGGAGCCGAACATGACCATCGCCAGGCCGAACGCCGCGATGTTGGACCAGGTGACGATGCTGTTGCGGAACATGCCCAGCGGAAGCAGGGGGTTCTCCGCCCGCGTCTCGACCACTGCGAAGGCCACCAGCAGGACCGCGCCGACCGCCAGCAGGCCGACGATGACCGGTGAGCCCCACGGGTAGGTCGAGCCGCCCCACGAGGTCGCCAGCAGGACCGCGACCAGGGCGGGCGTGAGGGTCACGATGCCCAGCACGTCGATGCGGCCCCGGGTCGGCTCGTGGTCGAGCTGAAGGAACCGCCCGATGATGAAGACCGCGACGACGCCGAGCGGCAGCGCCGCGAAGAACAGCCACCGCCAGCCCCACGCGTCGGTGATGAAGCCGCCGGCGATCGGCCCGGCCACGGAGGTGACGCCGAAGACCGCGCCCATCAGGCCCTGGTACTTGCCGCGCTGTCGCGCCGGGATGATGTCGCCGATGATCGTCTGCGACAACGGCATCAGGGTGCCCATCCCGAGTCCCTGCACGGCCCGCCCGGCGACGAGCGTCCAGAAGTTGGGCGCCAGTCCGGAGATGACCGAGCCGATCATGAAGATGACCAGGCCGCCCAGATAGAACTCGCGCCGCCCGAACATGTCGGAGAGCTTGCCGACGATCGGCACCACGATGGCCGAGACCAACATGGCCGCGGTCGCGACCCAGGCGTAGTGGGCCATCCCGCCGAGCTCGGCCACGATGCGGGGCATTGCGGGCCCGACGATCGTCTGGCTGATCGAGGCGACGAACATGCCGAGCATCAGGCCGATGAAGACCCGGCGGTGCTCGGCGGTCATGGTGTATACCGTGGGTGCGGTCATCATGCTCCCTCCCGGGCCTGGGCGCACGCATCCTATCGGCAGCGGGGTTGGCCCTGACCGGTCTCGCCCACCAGACTGGGGCCCGTGGAGCCCTCCCTCATCCTGGGGCCGATGGTGCGGCACGTCGAGGCGACCAGTGCCGCGCTGTGGGTGGAGACCGCCCGGGCCGGCGAGGTGGCCGTCCGGCTGCCGGGGCGGGACGGCCAGGCAGTATGGCGTGCGCCCACCTTCTGCGTCCACGGTCACCACTACGCCCTGGTCGAGGTGACCGGCCTGCGGCCGGGTGAGCGCGCGTCATACGAGGTGTTGGTCGACGACGTGGTGGTCTGGCCGGTGGAGGACGATCCCTTCCCGCCGCCGGTGCTGGCGACCACGCCGCCCGCGGGGCCGCTGCGGGTCGCGTTCGGCTCCTGCCGCACCAGCGTGCCGCACGACACGGTCCACCACCTGACCCACGGGGTGGACGCGCTGCGCACCTACGGTCTGGCGCTCGCGGCCGGGGACCCCGGGCCTCCCGGTGTGCCCCCGGACCTGCTGGTGCTCCTGGGTGACCAGGTCTACGCGGACGCCACGAGCGCGGCGATGCGCGAGTTCATCGCCTCACGACGCAGCCTCGAGGAGGGGCCGGGCGAGGAGCTGGCGGACTTCGAGGAGTATGCCCATCTGTATCGACTGGCCTGGAGCGAGCCGGCCCTGCGCTGGCTGTTCTCCTGGCTGCCGAGCCTGATGATCTTCGACGACCACGACATCCGGGACGACTGGAATACCTCGTTGGCCTGGCGTGAGGAGATGGCCCGGACGAGCTGGTGGCACGGGCGCGTGGTCGCCGGGCTGGGGTCCTACTGGGTCTACCAGCACCTGGGCAACCTCTCCGTGCAGGCTCGTGCCCGGGACCCGCTCTGGGTCGAGCTGCAGCGGCGTCGGGCTTCGCGGCCGCAGGAGGAGGTGGACCTCACCGACGCGGTCGACGACTTCGCGGACCGGGCGGACCGGGACCCGCTGTCCTACCGCTGGTCCTACACCCACCCACTGGGCGCCTCGCGACTCGTGGTCGTCGACTCGCGCGCCGCGCGCCAGCTCGACCCGGGACGCCGCGCGATGCTCGACACCTCCGAGATGGCCTGGCTCGACGAGCAGCTCACCGGCGACGTGGAGCACCTGGTGGTGGCGACCTCCCTGCCCTACCTGCTACCGCCCGGGATCCACCACCTCGAGGCGTGGAACGAGGCCGTGGTGGCCGGCGCCTGGGGATCCCGGTGGCGGCGACCCGGGGAGTGGCTGCGGCAGGAGTTCGACCTGGAGCACTGGGCTGCTTTCAACGACTCCTTTGAGCGGGTCGCGGCGATGGTCACCGAGGTGGCCGACGGGCGGCGTGGCGCCGCGCCGGCGTCGGTGCTCTTCCTCTCCGGCGACGTGCACCACTCCTACGTCACCGAGGTCGAGCGGGTGGGAGCCTCACGCATCCTGCAGCTGGTCTGCTCGCCGATCCGCAACCCGATGCCGCGGTTGCTGCGTGCCGTCTTCGCCGTCTTCGCGCACGGCGTCGCCCGCCCGGTCGGCGCACTGCTCGCCCGGTCGGTGCGGGTGCCCGACCCGTCCCTGCGCTGGCACGGCCTGGCAGGACCGTGGTTCGACAACAACGTCGCCGTGCTGGACATCGAGGGTGAGGACCTGCGCGCCGTCTGGCTGGCCGGTCGCGTCGTGCCGGGCGCCGGGGACGATCCGCACCTGACCCTGGTCGCCGATGTGGAGCTCGACCTGCCGCCGGTCGGCGCCGTGCAGGAGCCAGGCGTCGCGCACGTGCACCCGGAGGACGGTTCTCGGCGCTGGGCCCGCCTAGCGGTCCTGGGCGCGACAGGGCTCGGCGTGGCGGGGCTGCTCTGGCGCCGTCGACGGTGAGAGTGGGGTGCCCGTTCCGGTCCGGGCACCTGTCCGCTGCGGCCGGTGTGACCCGAACGAGGCGACCCGCGCGATGGTCTCGGGATGGCTCAGGATCCGGCGGTGACCGAGACCGTCGGTGAGCCGCAGCTCGCTACCTGGCCAGGCCCTCGTGATGGCGACCGAGCCGCTGACCGGGGTCATGCGGTCGTCCCGGTCGTGCACCGCCAGGAGCCTGGGTGCAGCCTGGGCGCCGGCGACAGACCGCGCCAGGTCCGGCACGTCGAAGGCCGCGAAGGGGTGGCCGATCCGTCGCTCGATGCGGGCGGCCATCCGGCGGCGCGTCCGGTGACCCAGGTGGAGGGTGTGGCCGAACGTGTGGAGCATCGGCTCCACCGAGGCGGCCGCGGCCACGAAGGCGTAGGCACCGGCCCCCGTGCCGCGGGCGGCGGCCCACATGGTGGCCATCGCCCCGATGGAGTGGGCCACCACCAGATCGGCGGGGCCATGGTCGCGCACCACGAGGGCGTACGCGTCGGCCATCTCCATCACCCGGCTGGACCGAGGGCCGTAGGCGCCGGCGGCGGAGTCGCCGTGGCTGGGTGCGTCGTAGGCCACGACCCGGAAGCCGGCGTCCACGAGCGGCTGGACCAGTGCGGCGAGCTGCTGCCACCAGCCGGCCCAGCCGTGGACGAGGTAGGCCGTGGGCGCACCCTCCGGTCCGTAGGTGCGGCCGTGCACGGCGAGCCCGTCGCCCCGGGTGGTGAAGGGCGTCCCGCCCGCAGGTGTGCCGAGGTGCCGGATCCCGCGCGGAGTCGGCGACAGCCGGAACCACAGGGCCTCGGCGACCCGGGCCGACAGGCCGGGCGCCACCGGGTCGGTGACCCGCAAGAAGGCCCGGACCAGCGCGGGAGCCCGCGGAGGCCGGGGCGTGGGTGTCCCGGGAGGGACGGCCGCGTGGAGTTCAGCACGAACGATCGTGCTTTTATGGGTAGCCATTGAGTGCTCCTTCGATGTGCTTCGGGGTTCAGCTGGTCGGGCGCAGGTCGTCGAGCAGTCGCTCGAAGGCGCGCCGGGTCCGCGAGTCGGCGCGCTCGTCCCGGAGCAGGCGCACCGCGAAGTGGTAGCCGAGCATCAGCGCGAGGATGTCGTAGGCGACCTGGTCGACGTCGGCGTCCTCGCGGAAGTGGCCCTCGCGGACCCCTCCGCGGACCACCTGGGCCAGGGTGTCGAGCCACTCCTGCTGCTGGGTGACGAGCAGGTCGCGCACCGGCCCGTCCGGCTCGTCGTCGAACTCGCGGGCCGCGGTGACGAAGACGCAGCCGCCCGGCAGCGCGTAGTCGGCGAAGCCGGCCCAGCCGAGCCAGCGGTCGACGATGAACGTCAGGCGTGGTTCGCCACTGGACACGTCCAGGGCAGGGGTGAACACGCGGGCGACGAACATCCGGCCGGCGAAGTCGAGCACGTCGAGCTGCAGCTGTTCCTTGGACCGGAAGTGGGCGAACAGTCCGCTCTTGGACATGCCGAGCGAGTCGGCGAGGGCCCCGATGGTGATGCCCTGCAGCCCGACGTTGCTGGACTGCGCCAGCGCCTCGCGCAGCGCCAGCTCGCGCGTCTGCTCACCCTTGCTCACGACACCCATAAAAGCACGACCGTGCGTTTCTGCGCAAGAGGTTTGTGGGAGCACGCGTGGCTCACGCAGCCCCTCGCTGGCTAGGCTCGCTGTGACAGGGCCGACTCGGCCACCCACGCAAGGCCAGGAGGCAGAGCACCGTGCGGATCGGCATACTCACCGGCGGGGGAGACGTCCCCGGACTGAACCCGTGCATCAAGGCGGTCGTCAACCGGGTTCACGAGGAGGGCCACGAGGTCGTCGGCATCCGTCGCGGCTGGGGCGGCCTGCTCGGCACCAACCCCGACGACCCCGAGTCCGTGGCCCGCAACCTGCTGCCGCTGGACCCGGTGACGGTGCGCACGGTGGACCGCAGCGGCGGCACCTTCCTGCACAGCTCGCGCACCAACCCCGGCAAGGTCAAGGCCTCCGACGTGCCGGACTTCCTGGCCGACTCGGTCAGCGGCGACGGGCCGCACGACCTCACCGCGCACGCGCTCAGGGTGATCGAGCACGCGGGCATCGACGTGCTGATCCCGATCGGCGGCGACGACACGCTCTCCTACGGGCTGCGCATGCACCAGGAGGGCGTGCCGACGATCGCCATCCCCAAGACGATGGACAACGACGTCAACGGCACCGACTACTGCATCGGGTTCTCCACGGCGGTGACGCGCGGCGTGCAGTTCATCCACAACCTGCGCACCTCCACCGGGTCGCACGAGCGGATCGCGGTCGTCGAGCTGTTCGGCCGCTACTCGGGGGAGACGTCGCTGATCACGGCCTACCTGGCGGGGGTGGACCGGGCGCTGATCCCCGAGGTGCCCTTCGACATCGACCGGGTCTGCGAGCTGCTCATGGCGGACAAGGCCAAGAACCCGTCGAACTACGCGATGGTGACGATCTCGGAGGGGGCGACCCTGGCCGGCGGGGAGATGATGCTCTCGGGCGAGGCCGACGCCTACGGTCACCGCAAGCTCGGCGGCATCGGTCAGCTCACCGGGGAGCTGATCAAGGAGCGGACCGGCGAGGGCATCGTCTACCAGCAGGTGGGCTACCTGATGCGGTCCGGCTCGCCCGACTCGCTGGACCTGATGGTGGCCACGAACTATGCGGTGATGGCGGCCGACCTGGCCCTCGACGGCTCGACGGGCCGGATGGTCGCACTGCGCAACGGCTCCTACAGCAGCGTGCCGATCTCGGTCACCGGCGAGGGTGTCAAGCGCGTGGACGTCGACGAGCTGTATGACGCGCCGAACTACCGGCCGACCGTGCGCCACGTGCGCGGGAAGCCGATGTTCCTCTACTGATCGTTGGGGCCGGCCTGCGCTGGGATCCCGCGCCCGGGCCTCGCACGCGCGAGCCTCTCGGTCCTGAGTCTCCCGACCGCGGGCCTCCGGCTCCTGAGCCTCGCGACCGCGGACTTCCGGCTCCTGAGTCTCCCGACCGCGGGCCTCCGGCTCCTGAATCTCGGAGCGCTCATGGTGGTCCAGGTGCAGCTGCCCGCGGGCGTCCCGCCATGGGAGGCCGTCGACGCGAGGCAGCCTGTGGTCGTCGAGCATGTCGATCACGTGCGGCAAGGCACCCGCGCCGATGTGTGGACTTTGTGCCTGCGTGTGGCTTTTGGTCCTCCAGGGGGCTCAAAAGCCACACGCTGGAACTTTCTCCACACACCACGTCCCGACAACACCGTGCGGCGGGAGCCCGACGCGTGGAGCCGGTCACCGGCACTGGAGCGACACTCCGAGGGCTCGGCGGCCCCGGGAGCGACGCCCCGAGCGCTCGGTGGCCCCGGGAGCGACGCCCCTAGCGCTCGCTGGGTCTGAGAACACAACACGGTGCGCCCAGTCGCCCCGGAATCTCCTGACTCCCTGCGTAGGATCGGTCGTGTGAGCATGGGTCGGGGTCTGCTGGGGCGTGATCTGGCCCTCGACCTCGGCTCGAGCACCACCCTGATCCACCAGCAGGGCAGGGGCGTCGTGCTCGACGAGGCCTCGCTGGTCGCGGTGGACTCGGCGTCCGGCAGCCTGGTCGCCGCGGGGCAGGACGCCGTCGAGATGCTCGGCCGCACACCCGCGAAGGTGGTCACGGTGCGGCCCGTCGTCGATGGCGTGGTGACTGATGGCGACCTCACCGAGTCGATGCTGGGCCACTTCCTGCAGCAGCTGCGGATCTCCCGCCTGGTGCGACCACGCGTGGTCGTCTGCGTGCCGAGCAACGTCACGCCCGTGGAGCGCCGTGCGCTGGAGGACGCGGCCCTGCACTCCGGGGCCCGCCGGGTGTTCGTGCTCGAGGAGTCGATGGCCGCCGCGATCGGCGCCGGCCTGCCCGTGCACGACGCGACGGCCAGCATGATCGTCGACATCGGCGCCGGGACGACAGAGGTCGCCGTGATCAGCCTCGGCGGCATCGTCAACGCCCGCAGCCTGCGGGTCGGGGGCGACCAGGTGGACGAGGCGATCGTCACCGGCGTCCGCGAGGCCCACGATCTGCTCCTGGGGGAGCGCTCGGCGCAGGACATCAAGGTGAGCATCGGCTCGGCGTACCCGTTGTCCGAGGAGCTGGAGAAGCGGGTCCGCGGCCGGGACGTCACCACCGGCCTGCCCAGGACGGTGACGCTGACCTCCACCGAGGTCCGGCGGATGATCGAGCCGGCGGTGCTGCAGATCGTCGACGTGGTCAAGGCCGTGCTCGACGTCTGCCCGCCGGAGCTGTCCGGCGACGTGCTCGACCACGGCGTCGTGCTCGCTGGCGGGGGCGCGCTGCTCCGCGGCGTCGACGAGCGGTTGCACCGTGAGCTCGGTGTGAAGGTCCTGGTCGCCGACGAGCCGGCCCGTGCGGTCATCCGCGGAGCGGGGGCCTGCGTCGACGACTTCACCGCCCTCGAGCGGGTCCTGGTCACCCCGCGTCGGGCCTGAGCCGATGACGCGCCGCCGCCTCCTGCCGCGACTCAGCGGCGCGCGGGCCACGCAGGTCCTCCTCACCGCTCTCGTCGGGCTCACTGTCTGTGTGCTCCTGGTGGACCTGGCCCGCCCGGCCGTGACCGCACCGGTGCGCCGGAGCGCAGCCACGGTGTTCGCCCCGGTCCAGGCCGCGATGACCGGGTGGACCGACGACCGGCTCACCGAGGTCACCCGCGAGCGGGACGCGCTCGACGCCCGGGTTAAGGAGCTGGAGGCCGAGCTGCGCACGTCCGGGCAGCTCACCGAGCTGGAGCGGGCCGCGGCGGGCTGGGGCGGTCACGAGCTGCTCCCGGCCCGCGTGGTCGGCTTCTCCTCCGGCAGCACACCGGTCGGTGGCCGCACCGTCACGATCGACGCCGGTGAGCTCGACGGCGTCCGGACTGACCAGACGGTGGTCAGCTCCGACGGTCTGGTCGGGCGGGTGGTCCGCACCGCGCCCACCAGCGCCGACGTGGTGCTGCTCGGGGGCTCGGACGTGGTCGTCGGGGTGCGCTTCGGCGACGAGGGAGCCCTCGGCTCCGTCGACGGTCGACCCGCTCCGGGGCTCCCGGCCCGCGCCTCCGGCCAGCTCACCCTGACGGCCGTGGGCGACAGCATGATCTCGGTGGGAGACCCCGTCACCACGCTCGGCAGCCCGGACTCCATCCCCTATGTCGCCGGGATCCCGCTCGGGACCGTCACCTCCGTCGACCCCGACCGGGGCCAGTTGGGCAGGACCGCCGTCGTCGAGCCGTTCGTGGACGGGGACTCCCTCGACCTCGTCGCGGTGGTCCTGCTCGGGGAGGAGGTCCGATGATCGCCACGCTCCCCGTGATCGGCGCCCGCACGGTGCTGCTGCTCGTGGCCGTGCTCGCCCCGACCCTGTTCCCCAGCGGGATGCCCGGCCGCCCGGACCTGGTCGTGCTCGTCGTGGCGGCGGCCGCCCTGATGCACGGACCCGTGACCGGTGCCCTGGTCGGGCTGGCCGGTGGCTGGCTGGTCGACCTGGTCCCGCCCGGTGGCGAACCGCTGGGTGCAGGGGCCCTGAGCTACGCGCTCGCCGGGGCGCTCGTGGGTGCCGCCCGGAGGTGGGCACCTGCCTCACCGCTGGTGCCGTGGATCGCCGCCGTGGGCGGGGCCGTGGTGATCCAGCTGGTGCGCGGCCTCACCGCGGCGGCGGGCGTCGGTGTCGCGCACCCCGTCGACCTCCTCTGGTCGGTCGCGGCCACCGCCCTCTTCGCGCTGCTGGTGCTCCCCGTGCTGATCGGCGTCGAGCGCTTCCTGCTGAGCCGGGGATGGGCATGAGCCGGGTCGGCCGGGTGGGCATGAGCCGGGTCGGGCGGGTGGGCGTGAGCCGGGTCGGTCGGTGCGCATGAGTCGGCGCACCGGGCGGACCCAGGTCCGGGTGCCGCGCCCGCAGACCAGCCCGCCGGCGGCCCGGCGGCACCGGTCCGTGCGCCCGCTGTGGGGGCTGCTGGCCGTCGCGCTGCTGCTGGGCACGGTGCTGGCCGGGCGGCTGTTCGACCTGCAGGTGGTCAACCACGAGCAGCTCGCCGTCCAGGCGGCCGACGTGAGCACCCGCGTGGTGACCGAGCCGGCGCTGCGCGGGCGGATCCTCGCCGCCGACGGCACCCTGCTGGTGGCCAACGCACCGACGACGGTCGTGACCGTCGACCCGCGTGTCCTGCTGGAGTCCGACGACGAGGGCCGTGCCCTCATCGAGCAGGTGGCCCTCGAGCTCGACCTCCCGGTCGAGTCGCTGTGGGGACGGACCCGGCTCTGCGGGACGGAGGGTGCCCCGCCTGTCCCGTCCTGCTTCTCCGGCTCGCCCTACCAGCCGATCCCGATCGCCTTCGACGTCGACCCGGTGGCGGCCCTGGCCGTCCTGGAGCGCCCCGAGCGTTTCCCCGGCATCGCCATCGACACCCGGCCGGTGCGCACGTACCCCGAGACCTCGGTGAACGCCGCCCACCTGCTGGGCTACCTCGGGCGGCCCACCCAGGAGGAGGTCAGTGCCCGGGACGACCTCGCAGCGGAGGACCTGCTCGGTCGGGCCGGGCTCGAGGCGACCTACGACGCCCAGCTGCGCGGCACCTCCGGCCGGACCACCGTCACCATCGACCCGCGCGGCGTCGTCACCGGTCAGCTGGACCACTCCGACCCGGTGAGCGGTCACGACCTGGTGACCCACCTCGACGCCGACCTGCAGGCCGAGGTGGAGCGGACCCTGGCCGGCACGGTGCGCATCTCCCGGGCCCAGGGATGGCCGGCGGAGTCCGCCGCCGCGGTGGTGCTCGACGTGCGCACCGGTGGGGTGGTCGCCGCCGCCAGCCACCCGACATACGATCCCTCGATCTGGACCACCGGGGTGACCCAGGCGCAGTATGACGCCCTCACCAGCGACGCCTCCGGGCAGCCGCTGGTCAACCGGGTCGTGTCGGAGACCTTCCCGCCCGCCTCGACGTTCAAGGTGATCTCGCTGCCCGCCGCCCTGGCCACAGGGGTCGACCCGGACCAGGAGTACGCCTGCCCCGGCGCGGTGGACATCGGGGGCCGACGCTTCACGAACTACGAGTCGCGGGCGCACGGGCCGCTCAGCCTGCAACGGATCATGGAGGTCTCCTGCGACACGGTGTTCTACGGATGGGCCTACGACGAGTGGCGGGCCCAGGGCGGGCTGGCCCAGGAGAGCGACCTCACCGATCCCTGGGTGATCACCTCCGAGCAGTTCGGGCTGGGGCAGCGCACCGGGGTGGACCTGCCGGGGGAGACCTCCGGGGTGGTGCCCGGTCGCGAGTGGAAGCGTGCCTACTGGGAGGCGACGCGCGAGGACAGCTGTGCCCGTGCCGAGACCGGCTACCCCGAGGAGACCGACCAGGAACGACGGGAGTTCCTCGAGCAGCTGGCCCGCGAGAACTGCGCCGACGGCTGGCAGTACCGCCCGGGGGACGCGGTGAACTTCTCGATCGGCCAGGGGGACGTGGCCGTCACACCGCTGCAGCTGGCCGTGGTCTACGCCGCGATCGCCAACGGCGGCACCCTCTGGGAGCCCCAGGTGGTGGACGAGGTCCGCACGCCGGCCGGTGAGCTGGTGGATGACCTCGCCCCCGTGGCCTCCGGCGAGGTCGGGCTGGAGCCGGAGGTCCTGGAGATCGTGCGATCCGGCCTCGCGGGGGTCAACACCAACGGCACCGGTGTGCCGGCCTTCGCGACCTTCGACCTGGAGGCCTACCCGGTGGCCGGCAAGACGGGCTCTGCCGAGTCGTTCGGGGAGCGGTCGACGGCCTGGTATGCCTCTTACGGCCCGACCACCGACCCGCAGTATGCCGTGGTGGTGGTCATCGAGCAGGGCGGGATCGGCGGGGACATCGCCGCGCCTGCGGCCCGGCGGATCTGGGACGCCATCGCGGGGCAGTAGGGCACATCACGCCCGTCAGGCTGCGAACACGGGGAGGCAGCTGCGGGGTCAGCGGCCGTCAAGCACGGCCGCGACGGCCTCGCCCCAGATGCCCGCGGCCTCTGCGACGTCCTGCTCGCCGACCACGAGGGCCGGGATGAAGCGCACGCACTGGCCCCAGGCACCGTTGTTGAGCAGGAGGAGTCCGCGCTTGGCGGCCTCCTGCTGCACAGCAGCGGAGGTCGCGCCGTCGGGTGCGCCGTGCTCGTCCCGAAACTCGTTGGCGATCATAAGACCGAGCCCCCGCACGTCGGTGATCTGGGGGTGCCGCGCCGCGACCTCGTCCAGTGCGGCCCTGAGCTGCTTGCCGCGCGTAGCGCTGTTCTCGACCAGGCCCTCCTCCTGGATGACGTCCAGGGTGGCCAGGGCCGCGGCGCAGGCGACGGCGTTGGCGCCGTAGGTCCCACCCTGGGAGCCCGGCCAGGCCTTCTCCATCAGGACGTTGGAGGCGGCGATCCCCGAGAGCGGGAACCCGGAGGCCAGCCCCTTGGCGGTGATCAGGATGTCGGCGCGGGCATCGAAGTGGTCGCCGCCCCAGAACTTGCCGGTCCGGCCCCATCCGGTCTGCACCTCGTCGACGACGAGCAGGATGCCGTGCTTGTCCGCGCGCTCCCGCAGGCCCGCGAAGAACTCGGTGTTGGCCGGGACGTAGCCGCCCTCGCCGAGCACCGGCTCGACGAGGAAGGCGGCCGTGTCCTGGGGGGAGGTGAGGGTCTGCAGCGTGTAGTCGAGCTGCTTCAGGGCGAACTCCGTGGTCTCCTCCTGGGACCAGCCGAAGTGGCCGGGGTCGGGGAAAGGGGAGACCTGGACGCCGGCCATCAGGGGGGAGAACCCGGAGCGGAACTTGGTGCCTGACGTGGTCAGGGAGGCTGCGGCCACCGTACGGCCGTGGAAGCCACCGTGGAAGACGACGATGTTGGGTCGGCCGGTCGCCTGCCGGGCCAGGCGGAGCGCTGCCTCGACGGCCTCGGAGCCGGAGTTGGCGAAGAACATCCGGTCCAGCCCCTCGGGGAGGACCTCACCTAAGCGGTCGACCAGCTTGAGGAGCGGCTCGTGCATGACGGTGGTGTACTGCCCGTGGATCAGTTTTCCGACCTGCTCCTGCGCGGCGGCGACGACCTTGGGGTGGCAGTGGCCGGTGCTTGTGACCCCGATGCCAGCGGTGAAGTCAAGGTATCGGCGATCGTCCGCGTCATACAGGTAGACGCCCTCGCCCCGCGTCGCGACGACGGGCGTGGCCTGCTTGAGCACAGGTGACAGTTCAGCCATGAGTCCTCCTCGGATTGCTCCTCCACGGCGCCGAGCGGGACCGGGAGAGCGTGTTAGATTGTCGACAATCAGCGTATCGCATGCCTGGGACCAGGCCCCCGTAGCCTGGGAGTCGCCCAGTCACACCCCCCGGAAGGAGTCCTGGATGAGTGCCCACGAGGTGGATCGGGAGGCAGCGGTGCTGGAGGCGGTGCCCACCCAGCTGCTCGTCGGCGGTGAGTGGCGCGACGCCGAGGCCGGGGCCACGTTCGAGGTGATCGACCCGTCCACCGGCCGGGTCCTGTGCACGGTGGCCGACGCCAGCCCCGCCGACGGTGTCGCGGCACTCGACGCGGCGGTCGCCGCCCAGGCCGACTTCGCCGCCATGCCGCCCCGGGAGCGCTCCGACATCCTCACCCGGGCGTTCGAGCTGCTGCACGAGCGGATTGACGACCTCGCCCTGCTGATGACCCTCGAGATGGGCAAGCCGCTCGCCGAGGCCAAGGGCGAGATCACCTACGCCGCGGAGTTCTTCCGGCACTTCGCCGGGGAGGCGACCCGGATCAGCGGTGGCTACCAGACCGCCCCCGCCGGCGGCGCCCGCTTCCTCATCGCCAAGCAGCCGGTCGGCCCCTGCCTGCTCATCACGCCCTGGAACTTCCCCATGGCGATGGGCACCCGCAAGATCGGCCCGGCGATCGCGGCGGGCTGCACCAGCGTCATCAAGCCCGCCCACCAGACGCCGCTGTCCATGCTGGCCCTCGGCCAGATCCTCATCGAGGCGGGGCTTCCCGAGGGCGTGGTCAACATCGTGACCGCCCAGCGCTCCGGCGAGGTGATGGAGCCGCTGATCCGCTCCGGCCGCGCCCGCAAGCTCTCCTTCACCGGCTCGACCAAGGTGGGCAAGATCCTGCTGGAGCAGTGCGCGGACAAGGTGCTGCGCACCTCGATGGAGCTGGGCGGCAACGCACCCTTCATCGTCTTCGAGGACGCCGACCTGGACGAGGCGGTCTCCGGTGCGCTCGCCGCCAAGATGCGCAACATGGGTGAGGCCTGCACCGCGGCCAACCGGATCTACGTCCACGAGTCGGTCGCCGAGGAGTTCGGCCAGAAGCTGGCCGAGCAGATGGGCGGTATGCCGGTGGGTCGCGGCACCGAGGACGGCGTCCGGGTCGGCCCGCTCATCGACCAGGCGGCCCAGGACAAGGTCACCGAGCTGGTCGCCGACGCAGTGGACCGCGGGGCGCGGGTGGTCACCGGCGGGTCCGCCCCGGAGGGCGAGGGCTACTTCTTCACCCCCACGGTGCTCACCGACGTCTCGCGGGAGGCACGGATGGGAAGCGAGGAGATCTTCGGACCGGTCGCGGCGATCACGCCGTTCTCCACCGAGGAGGAGGTCATCGCCGCCGCCAACGACACGCCATACGGTCTGGTCGCCTATGTCTTCACCAACGACCTGCGCCGCTCGCTGCGGGTGGCCGAGGCGCTGGAGACCGGCATGGTCGGCCTCAACCAGGGCGTGGTCTCCAACCCGGCGGCGCCGTTCGGGGGAGTCAAGGAGTCCGGCCTGGGCCGCGAGGGCGGCGACACCGGCATCGAGGAGTTCCTGGAGACCAAGTACATCGGCATCGCCCTCGCCTGACCCCATTTTCTCAGGGGTTTTGCTGCTGCCGCCCGCATTTTGGTAGCGGTCATGCAGGTGGGGCCGCCTGCAAAAGCCCTGCAAGAATGCGGGGTCGAGCAGCGAAACCACTACGAAAATTGGTGGGCTATTAACGGCAAGGTGGCGGGACGTATCTAGGTTCGGTTAGCCTTACCTAATGATTTCCGGCGACACCGTCCCTCACGCCCTGGCTGGTGCTGGCCTGCGGCTGTCCTACAGCGGCCACGAGGTGGTCCACGGCGCCGACCTACGGCTGCGGCACGGTCACGTGACCGCGTTGATCGGCCCCAACGGGTCAGGCAAGTCGACGGTGCTGCGCTCGCTCGCCCGGCTGCACCGCCCGGACGGGGGCACGGTGTCCCTGTCCGATGTGGCAGACATCCAGGCGCTCCACGCCAAGGACTTCGCGCGGCGTGTCACGATGCTCTCGCAGAGCCGGCCCACCCCGGGCGGCGTCACGGTCCGGGACGTCGTCGGGTTCGGGCGACACCCCTACCGCGGGCGGTTCCGCGCCAACGACCCCGACGGCAACGCCGCGGTCGAGCGGGCCATGGCCCTCACCGGAGTCGACGAGATGTCCGAGCGTGGGGTCGACGAGCTGTCCGGCGGTGAGCTGCAGCGGGTCTGGCTGGCCACCTGTCTGGCCCAGGACACCGGCGTCCTGCTCCTGGACGAGCCGACCAACCACCTCGACCTGCGCTATCAGGTGGAGCTGCTCGACCTGGTGCGTGACCTGGCCACCGAGCACGGTGTCGCCGTCGGCGTCGTCCTGCACGACCTCAACCAGGCCGCGCTGGTGGCCGACACCGTCGTGCTGCTGCACCACGGCGAGGTCCGCGCGAGCGGTGAGCCCGGTGACGTGCTCACCTCCCAGCTGCTCAGCGAGGTCTACGGCCTCCACGTCGACGTCCACCTGCACCCGCTGAACGGGCGCCCCGTCTGCGAGCCGCGTAGCCGGCACGCGAGCCCGGCCGCGTCGTCGGCGCAGGGCGCCCAGGTCGCGACCGTCGATCCCGTCGGCGCTCTGGCCGCCGGCTGACGCCCGACCCACCACGCGTCCCACCACGGAACGCACCGCAGCACGTCCACCGAGCCCGGTGGACGGCATACTCAGGAAGGCACCCCAGCATGCATCTGCCCCGCCCAGTCCACGTCGCGAGCCTTGCCGTCGCTGCGGCACTCACCCTCACCGCCTGCGGCACCACCGAGGACGCCGCGACCGACGACGGCGACACCCAGGACGCGGGGGGCGGAGGGCCGGTGACCCTGACCGACGAGCGCGGGGAGCACACGCTCGATGGTCGCGTCGAGGATGTGGTGTCACTCGAGTGGGGCCTGACCGAGAACTTGCTGACCCTGGGGATCGTGCCGGTCGGGCAGGCCGACGTCGAGGGCTACAACACCTGGGCGACCGTGGTGCCGCTGGACCCCGAGGCCACCACCGACGTCGGCACCCGTGGTGAGCCCAGCATGAGCGACATCACCGCCCTGGACCCCGACCTCATCGTCACGACCACGGACATCCCGGAGAACGTCATCGCCCAGCTCGAGGACATCGCGCCGGTGCTGACCGTGCGGGGCTCGGACGCCGAGGACCCGCTGGGCTACATGCGTGAGACGGTCGAGCTGCTGGGCGCCGCCACGGGCCGGGAGGCCGAGGCCGAGGAGGCGCTCAACACCTTCGACGAGAAGCTGGCCGAGGGGCGGGCCGCGATCGCCGAGGCGGGCCTGGACGGTGCGGAGTTCACCATGGCCGACGGCTGGATCGTCAACGGCGTGGTGTCCGTCCGGATGTACACCCCAGGCTCCTACTTCGGCGCCATCGGCGAGGAGCTCGGCATGGTCAACGCCTGGCCGGAGGGCGGCGACCCGGACTATGGCCTGGCGCAGACCGACATCGAGGGACTCACCGCGCTGGAGGACGTGCAGTTCATGTACGTCGCGAACGACGCATCGGGCGAGGACGACCCGTTCACCGCGGGCGTGGAGGGCAACGCGATCTGGGAGCAGCTCCCGTTTGTCACCTCCGGCACCGTGCACCGTCTCCCGGACGGTATCTGGATGTTCGGTGGCCCGGAGTCCGGCGCGGCCTTCATCGACGCGGCCGTCGACGCGCTGACGCAGTGAGGTGACCGACACGCACACCCGCGCGAGCGCCGACCCCGTCCTGGAGGCAGGTCGGGGCGGTGCGCGCACCCCGGAGAGGCCCGCACGCCGGGCGGGCCGGTCCCTGGGGCGCCGCGCAGAGGGGGGCGGCGCCCCAGGCACCCGGTCAGCTCCGGCGAGCATCGCCGGCGCCTTCCTGGCCGTCACCCTGCTCGGCCTGCTGATCGCGGCCGTCCACCTGACCCAGGGGACCTCCCCGGTCGGCGCCGCCGAGCTGTGGCACTGGGCGACGGGCGGGGAGGGGATGGACCAGACCGCGGCCGTCCTGATCGCCTCCCGGGTGCCGCGCCTGCTGGCCGGCGTCCTGGTGGGTGTGGCCCTCGGCTTCTCCGGGACCCTGCTGCAGTCGATCGCCCGGAACCCGCTGGCCTCACCGGACACCCTCGCCGTCAACGCCGGCGCCTACCTCACCGTGGTCCTGGTGGCGGTGCTCGGGATCGCCGCGCCGTTCTACGGTCAGATCGGCCTGACCTTCGTCGGCGGGCTGGTGGCAGCGGCGCTCGTGCTCGCCCTGGCCCGGGGTGGCGCCGCCGGGCCGAGCCGGCTGATCCTGGCCGGTGCCGCTATCTCCATGGCGCTGAACTCCGTGGTCACCCTGTTGCTGATCCTCAACGAGCAGGAGTCGATGGGGCTGTTCGCCTGGGGCGCCGGCTCGATCACCCAGTCCGGCAACCGCACCGTCGCCCTGGCCCTGCCGGTGGTGCTGCTCGGCATGCTGGCGGCGGTGCTCATGGCACGCCGCATGGACCTGCTGGCACTCGGTGACGACGCCGCCGCGGTCCTCGGGGTGTCGGTGCGCAGCAGCCGCGTCACGGCGGTCCTGGTGGCGGTCCTGCTGGCCGCGGTCGCGGTCGCTGTCGCCGGTCCCATCGGCTTCGTCGGCCTCGCCGCACCCCTGCTCGCGCGGCTCCTGGCCCGCAGGGTCCCCGGGCTCGGCAAGCACGTCGTGCTGCTCCCGTTCGCCGGCCTGATGGGCGTGGTCGTCACCCTCGGCGCGGACGTCCTGCTGCGCAGCCTGGTCCCGCCCACGATGACGGCCGCGGTGCCGACGGGCGTGGTCACCTCGGTGCTCGGCGCCGCCCTGCTCGTGTGGTTCGCCCGCCGCCTGCCCGACACCGGCCCGGCCCTGTCGACCACGAGCGAGCACCTGGGCCGCCCCCGGACCCGGCGCGTCGTCGTCTCCGTCCTCGCCGTGGCGTCCCTGGTCCTGGTCGGCGCCACGGTCCTGGCCGTGCTGCTCGGCGACCGGCTGATCCTGATGGGGGACGTCGCGAACTGGCTGAACGGGGTCTCCGGCCGGGAGGTCACCCTGGAGATGGGCCGCCGGATGCCCCGCGTGCTGGCCGCGTTGCTGGCCGGCGCCGCACTCGCGCTGGCGGGCACGATCGTCCAGGCAGTATGCCGTAACCCGCTCGCCGAGCCGGGGTTGCTGGGGGTCACCGCCGGTGCCGGCCTGGGTGCCGTGGTCATGATCCTGCTCGTGCCGGGCGTGGGCGTCTGGGCGATGTCGGGGGCCGCGTTCGCCGGGGCCATCGCGGTCACCGCGCTGGTCTTCCTGCTGGCCCACCGTGGCGGTCTCAGCTCCACCCGCCTGGTGCTCATCGGGGTCGGGGTGCAGACCGGTCTCTTCGCCCTCATCACGCTGGTCATCGTGGTCGTCGCGCCCTGGGACGTGAACCTGGCGCTCACCTGGCTGGCCGGGTCCACCTACGGACGGACCGTGGACCACCTGGTGCCGGTGACGATCGCCCTGCTGCTCATCACCCCCCTCGCGGTGACCCTGCGCCGCGACCTGGACGTGGTGTCCCTCGACGAGGACACCCCGCGCATCCTGGGCATCGCCCTGGACCGGTCCCGGGTGGTGCTGCTCGGGGCGGCCGCGCTGCTGACCGCTGCCGCGGTATGCGCGGTCGGCGTGGTCGCCTTCGTCGGCCTGGTGGCTCCGCACGCGGCCCGCGCGCTGGTCGGTGCCCGGCACACCAGGGTCATCCCGGTCGCGATCCTGCTCGGGGCGATCCTCGTCTCCGGTGCCGACACCATCGGCCGGTTCGCGCTGGCCCCCATCCAGATCCCGGCGGGCGTGGGCACCGCGCTGCTGGGCACGCCGTACTTCATCTACCTGCTGTGGCGCAGCCGCGGCAGCGACACCTGAGGAGGAACCCACCTATGACCGTGGCCACCGCCGTCGCCACCTGGCGCTTCTTCGACGTCACCGTGGCGCGACTGGAGCAGCTGAGCCCCAGTTTCCTGCGCGTGACCTTCACCGGGGAGGACCTGCACGAGTATGCCGACCTGGGCCTGGACGCCCGGATGAAGCTGGTGCTGCCGTCGCCCGAGGGCGGCCACGCCCACCTGCCGCGCGGCGAGGACTGGTTCCAGCAGTGGCGCGGACTCCCGGAGGAGCACCGCAACCCGATCCGGACCTACACCACGCGGGCGGTGCGTCCCGAGGTGAGCGAGGTCGACGTGGACGTGGTGCTGCACGGCGACGCCGGACCGGCCTCGCGCTGGGCCAACCGCGTGCAGGTCGGCGACGCCGCCGTGCTCATGGGCCCCAACGCGGTCGCGGACGGGCCGCACGGCGGGGTGGAGTTCCGACTTCCCGCCGCCGACCGTCCGGTGCTGCTCGCCGGCGACGAGACCGCGGCGCCGGCCATCGCGGTCATCCTGAGCCAGCTCCCGGCATCCTCCACCGGCGCGGCCTTCCTGGAGGTGCCCGACGAGGCGGACCGGCTTGACCTGGTGGCCCCGGCCGGGGTCACCGTCACCTGGCTGGCGCGCGGCACCCAACCGCACGGCGCCCTGCTCGTGCCGGCGGTGCAGGGTGCTGCGAGCTCCCTGACCGCGCAGACCCGCGGGGTCGCGCCCGCGGCCGTCGAGCTCGAGGACGTCGACGTGGACGAGGAGATCCTCTGGGAGGTGCCGGGGGAGTCGACCACCGGGGAGCTCTACGCCTGGTTCGCCGGCGAGGCCGGCGTCATCAGGACGCTGCGCCGTCACCTGGTCGGCGAGCTCGGCGTCGACCGCGGGTCCGTGTCGTTTATGGGCTACTGGCGCACAGGTCGCGCTGAGAGCTGAGCCCGTCTCAGCACCGTCGACCCGACGGGTGACGGGTCAGGCGGGCTCGAGCCGCCCGTCGGTGAGGCGCCGCACCGCGTCGGACATGTGCGCCACCAGGAGCTCGTCGGTCAGGGCCGGATCGCTGCCGGTGAACGACTGGGCGATGGCCCGGTGCTCCTCGACGCGCACCGCCTCACCGGGGAGGTACAGGTCGGACAGCGCGTGGATGCACATCCGGGTCTCGGTGATCAGGATCTCGTGCATCCGGGACAGCCGCGGGCTGGCCGCCAGTGACACGAGCAGCTCGTGGAAGGACACGTCCGCGGCGCTCTCGGCGTGCTGGTCGCGGGCCGAGGCCATGACGTCGATGACCTTGGCCAGCGCCGCGCCGGCAGAGACCGGGTCGCGCTGGTGGATCTGCTCGGCGGCGGCCCGCTCGACGGCCTGCCGCGCGAGGTACATGTCCCGCACCCTCTCGGGGGTCATCTCGATGACGAACAGTCCACGGTTGCGGATCGAGATCAGCAGGCCCTCCGCGGTCAGCCGCTGCAGGCCCTCGCGCAGCGGGCCCCGGCTGACCCCGAGCTCACGGGCCAGGTTGGCCTCGCCCAGCTGGGACCCGGGTGGGATCAGGCCCGAGGCGATGGCCTCGCGCACCCGCCCGGCGATCATGCTGGGGGTCGACTCCTGCACCAGCGGCTCCATGGCGCCACGGGCGGTGTCATGCCGGGGCGCGAGCCGACGCTCTGCTGCCTTCGTGGCCATCGGATCAGTCTCCGCTCCTGGTGAAGAGGGTGCCCAGGTCCTGGATCTCGGGGACCTCACCGAGGAGGTTCAGCCCCTGCCAGATCGTCACCTGGTTGGCGGTCAGGACCGGCACTCCGGCCGCCCGCTCCAGGGATGATATCCACTGCAGGGTGTGCATCGCCGTGTCCGGCACCAGCACGGCCTGTGCGCCCCCGCTGAGGTCGGCCCCGCGCACGATGGCCTCCACCTCCGGCTCACCCAGCGTGCCCACCTCGGCGGCGGTGACGATGCCGTGGCTGCCCATCGCGGTCACCTCGATGCCGCCGGCCCCGAGGAAGGCGACGAAGTGCTCGGCGACGTCCTGCGGGTAGGACGCGGCCACGCTGACCCTGGTCAGACCCAGTGCGCGGCAGGCCGCCACGAACGCCAGCGACGTCGACGAGGTCGGCAGGCCGGTGACCTCCTGCAGCTGTGCGACCTGCTCGTGGGCCCCGTCCCAGCCGAAGACGAAGGACCCCGAGGTGCAGGCCCACATCACGGAGTCGGGGGAGTGCGCCTCGACCAGCGCCCGGGCGCCCTCGGCCAGCCGTGCTGCCCCGCCGAGATCGAGCAGGGCGTCGACCCGGTGCGCGTCCTCGCCCACCGAGGTGTGCACCAGCGGCAGCCGCAGGTCGGAGTCGAGGCGGACCTCCAGCGCGGGGTAGTCATCCTCCGCGCTGTGGCCCGGATAGAGCAGGCCGATCGTGGGCATGTCCCCTCCTTCGCGAGCAGTCGTGCGATTGTCGACAATACTATTAGACTCTCGCCCATGCCGGAACCCGATTCCGCGCTGGTGGCCGGGCTCCGTGCCGGGCTGGAGGGGGAGGTCCTCACCGGCCCCCAGGCACGGGCCCTCTACGCCGCGGACGCCTCGAACTACCGGGTCGTGCCCGATGCGGTGGTGCGGCCCCGCACCGAGGACGACCTGGAGGCGACCCTCGCCCTGTGCCGAGAGGCCGGTGCGCCGGTGACCCTGCGCGGGGCCGGCACCTCCATGGCGGGCAATGCCATCGGGACCGTCGTGGTGGACGTCGCCCGGCACCTGAACGCCATCCTGGACCTCGATCCGGCCAGCGGGACCGCGCTGGTCCAGCCCGGGGTGGTGCTCACCGACCTCATGGCGGCCGCCGCGCCGCACGGCCTGACCTTCGGGGCCGACCCGTCCTCGGCCAGCCGCGCCACGCTCGGCGGGATGATCGCCAACAACGCCTGCGGCGCCCACTCCCTGGCCTGGGGCACCACCGCCGACAACGTGCGGGCGCTGGAGGTGGTCACCGGCGCGGGCGATCGCCTGGAGCTGAGCACGCCTGCGCCCGGCTGGTCACCGGAGTCCCGCGACACCGAGATCGGCAGTATGCCGGGAGTCGCCGGCGACCTGCACCGCGCCCTGGGCGCGCTCGGCCGGGAGCACCAGCGGCTGATCGAGCGGCAGTTCGGCACCTTCACCCGGCAGATCTCGGGCTACGCCCTGCAGCGGCTGCTGCCCGACCAGGGGATCGACCTGGCGCGCCTGCTGTCCGGGAGCGAGGGCACACTGGCCACGACGCTGCGCGCCACCGTCGCCCTGGTGCGGCCACCCGCGGCGCGGGTCCTGCTCGCGCTGGGGTTCCCGGACAGCGCCTCGGCCGCGGACAGCGTCCCGCACCTGCGTCCCTACGGCCCGCTGACGATGGAGTCGATCAACGCGACGCTGGTCGACCGGCTCCCTGAGGAGGTGCGCCGGGCGGCGGTGGGCGCGGGTCTGCCGGAGGGGCGGGTGTGGCTGCTGGTCGAGATCGGCGGCGAGGACCTGCAGACAGCCAGCCGCTCGGCCGAGGAGGTCGGGGTGCTGGTGCGTGACGCCGGCCTCGGGGCCACCGCCTCGGTCGTCGTGGACCCTGCCGCCCAGGCCGTCCTGTGGCGGTGTCGTCGCGACGGCACCGGCCTGGCGACCCGCCGTGCCGACGGAGCGGAGGCCTGGGGTGGCTGGGAGGACGCGGCGGTGCCGCCCGCCCAGCTGGGGACCTACCTGCGCGAGCTCGACGTCCTACTGGCCCGCTTCGGCTACTCCGGCTCCTCCTACGGCCACTTCGGCGAGGGCTGCATGCACATCCGGATCGACTTCGACCTCGTCTCGACCGAGGGCATCGCGGCGTACCGCGCGTTCGTCGAGCAGGCCACCGACCTGGTCGTCTCGCTCGGTGGCTCTGTCTCCGGGGAGCACGGCGACGGGAGGGCCCGCTCCGAGCTGGTCCGACGCATGTACGGTCCCGAGGCACATGCCCTGTTCACGCAGGTCAAGCGGGCCTGGGACCCAGGCGGGGCCCTCAACCCCCACGTGATCGTCGACCCGCTCCCGGTGGACCGCGACCTGCGCCACGCCGGCGCGGCGGCCGGTCGCACCGTCCTGACGCTGACCGCCTTCCCGCAGGACGGCGACGGCTTCGTCGGTGCCCAGCGGCGCTGCGTCGGCGTCGGCAAGTGCCTGCAGTCCACCGGCGGAGTCATGTGCCCGAGCTATCGCGCGACGGGCGAGGAGAAGGACTCGACGCGCGGTCGCGCCCACCTGCTGTGGGAGATGCTCGAGGGCGACGTGATCACCGATGGGTGGCGCTCGGAGGAGGTCCGCGACGCGCTCGACCTGTGCCTGTCCTGCAAGGGCTGCCTCACCGACTGCCCGGTCAACGTCGACATGGCGACCTACAAGACCGAGTTCACCTACCAGCACTACCGACGCCGGCCCTGGGCCCGGCCGCGCTCGCACTGGTCGATGGGGTGGTTGCCGCTGTCGGCCCGCGCCGCGACCGCCCTGCCGACGGTGGCCAACGCGGTGCTGGGCTCCCGGCTCGCCCCGGTGATCAAGCGCATCGGCGGCATCGCACCCGAGCGCGACCTCCCCCAGTTCGCCCCCCGCAGCCTGCGCCGCCAGCTGGGCGCACGGCATACTGCCACCGGCACCGGCAAGGTCCGGGGCGTGGAGGCCAGCTCACGCGGCCGCGTGCTGCTCTGGCCGGACACATTCACCAACTACCTGACCCCCGGGGTGGGGACCTCCGCGATGGCCGTGCTGGAGGTGGCGGGCTTCGAGGTCGTGCTGCCCGAGGGGCCGGTGTGCTGCGGGCTCACCTGGGCCTCGACGGGGCAGCTGCCGACGGCCCGGCGGGTGCTGCGCCGCTCGCTGGAGGTGATCGCGCCGGAGGTCGGGGCGGGCACTCCGGTCGTGGGGCTGGAGCCGAGCTGCACCGCGATGCTGCGGCACGACGCCGCGCACCTGCTGCACGGCCACCCCCTGGTGGACCGGCTGCCGTCAGCGGTGCGGACCCTGGCCGAGGTGCTGGCCGAGCGGGCCCCGGACTGGGTGCCGCCGCAGATCGGCGGCGAGGCACTGGTGCAGGTGCACTGCCACCAGCATGCCGTGATGGGGTTCGACGCCGAGCGGGCCCTGATGCGGGCGGCCGGCGTCGCCGTCGTGGAGCCGGAGCAGGGGTGCTGCGGACTGGCCGGCAACTTCGGCTTCGAGCAGGGGCACTATGAGCTGTCCCAGGCCGTGGGGGAGCGCACGATCCTGCCGGCCGTCCGGGAGGCGGGGCCGGACACGCAGATCCTCGCCGACGGCTTCAGCTGCCGCACCCAGATCGCCCAGGGCACCCCGCGCCGCGCCCGGCACCTCGCCGAGCTGCTGGCCGAGGGGCTGTAGCCGGCGGGCCCGGCAGCGGGACGGGTCGGGGTGTTCTCAGTCCCAGCGTCCCGGGGTCCACGCCGCGCCCAGCGGCCAGAGCACGACCGGCGCTGACCCGGGACGCGAGGCGATCGCGATGATGTTCTGCCCCCGCCGGGCGGGCGTGCTGAGCCACACATGGTCGCCCTCCCGCACCGCGGCCACCTCGGGTGTGGTGGTCCAGACCAGCTCGCCGAACTCCTCGGTGCGGACGGTCAGCCGGTGCCCGGACCCGACCCTGACCACCTCGCCGGCGCTGAGGCTGTGCCCGGCCAGGGTCCGTTCCAGGAGTGCCGGGTCGTGGGCGTCGGGCGTACTCGCTGTGCGGGGTGGACCACCAGAGAAAGGTCGCCCCGAAGAGTGCCAGCCAGACGGCCGCCCCGACCAGCCGGGCGGGAGTGAGGCCGTCGAGGACGATCCACCCGACGTGGAGCACAGCCACGAGGAGCAGCGACCCGGCGAAGAACCGGACGCGCGCGGTGCGGCTGCGGCCCACGGCACGTCTCAGGGCCTCCACCGCCTGCTCCCGGCCGACACCCGTCGCGGTCATGGGCCCGAACCTAGCGTCGCCAGATCAACCGAGCATGCGCAGGGCCACCAGGGCGTAGGTGCGGGAGGCGACGAGCAGCTCCTCGACCGAGACCGACTCGTCCGGCCGGTGCGCCTGGTCGTTGACCGAGCCGGGCCCCAGGACGAGGGTGGGCACGCCCGCGTCCCGGGCGACGAATCCACCGTCGCAGGCGGCCGTCCACCCGGCCAGCTCTCTGCCCGGTCCGCCGGACTGCTGCAGCGCCGCGTCGGTCAGCACGACGAACGGGTGGTCGGCGGGTGTCTCGAAACCGGGCATCGACATCGGCATGCTCACGTCGACGCTAAGGTCGTCCGCGGCGAGGTCGAGGCACTCGATCCGCGCGCGGACGGCCGCGAGCACCGCGTCGGCGTCCTCACCGGGCAGCAGGCGCCGGTCGGCACTGAGGTGCGCGTGCGCCGGCACCGTCGAGGTGCCCTGCCCGCCGTCGATCAGCCCGACGCTCCAGGTCGACGGGCCGACGAGCGGGTGGGCGTCCGCGGCCAGCTCGCCGTGCCAGCGGCGCACCTCCTCGATGACGCGGGCGGCGCCGTAGATGGCGTTGCGGCCGTCGTCGGGACGCCCGGAGTGGGCGGCCACCCCGTGCACCGAGATCTCGACGTAGGAGTCGCCGCGGGCGGCGATGATCGTCTGCAGGTCGGTCGGCTCCGCCACGACGCACCCGAGGAACCGGCTCCGGTCCTGACGCATGTAGTGGCGGATGCCGAGTCCGGTCTCCTCCTCGTCGACCAGCGCCGCCAGCTCGACCGGCCCGGAGAGCGTCACCCCGGCGCGGCGCAGCGCATCCATCGCCACGACGCAGGCGGCCAGACCGCCCTTCATGTCCGCTGTGCCGCGGCCGTAGACGCGTCCGTCGCGCAGGCCACCCTCGAAGGGGTCGGCAGTCCACCCGTCACCGGGCGGGACCACGTCGGTGTGACCGAGCAGCAGGAGGCCGGGTCCTGTCCCGCCCGGCAGGGTGGCCGAGACGTTGGGACGGCCGGGCGCCACGTCGTCGACGGTCACGTCCAGGCCGCGGTCCCGGCAGGCGGCGCCGAGCACCTCGGCGGTCGCGGCCTCCTCACCCGGGGGGTTGTGGCCCCGTGCCCGGACGAGATCCTGCGTCAGCGTGACGACCGCTGCCGCGTCGATGAGCTCGAGCACGCGGCGCTCGGTCTCCGTGGTGGTCACGTGGTCGCGGCGAGGCGGTCCACGGCGCGGCGGAGCCGGGCGACTCCCTCGCGGATCCGGTCCGGTGGCGTCGAGGCGAAGCACAGGCGCAGGTCGTGCGGGAAGGCCTGGCTGGGGGAGAAGGCGTTGCCGGGGATGTAGGCCACGCCCTCGGCCAGGGCCACCGGGAAGAGGTCCTCGGTGACGACCGGCCGGTCGAAGCTGACCCACAGGAAGAAGCCGCCCTCGGGATCGGTCCAGTGCGCGATGTCCCCGAAGTGCTCGGTGAGCGCCTCCTGCATGGCCACCTTGCGACGCCGGTACTCCGCCCGCTGCACCTCCAGGTGCTCGGTGAGGTGCCCGCCGGCCAGGAACCCGGCGACCAGTCGCTGGGCCGGCAGGTTGGTGCACGTGTCCATCGCCTGCTTGGCGTTGATCAAGAGTTGCTGGAGCTCGGGCGCGGCGTCGACCCAGCCGACCCGCAGCCCGGGGGCGACGATCTTGGAGAAGGTCCGCACCGAGAAGACCAGCGGGTCACCGGCACCGAGCTCCCGCAGCGAGGGCAGCGGCTGGCCAGCGAAGCGCAGCATCCCGTAGGGGTCGTCGTCGATGACCACGCTGCCCCAGCCGCGCGCCAGGTCGAGCAGACGGTGCCGGCGCTCCAGTGTCATCGAGGCCCCGGAGGGGTTCTGGAAGGTGGGGACGGTGTAGATGGCCTTCGGGGCGCGCCCTGCGCGCTCGACACCCTCCTGCAGGGCGTCGATGCTCATGCCCTCGTGATCCACCGGGATCTCGAGGAGCTCGGCCTGGTAGGACAGTGCCGTGGCGCTGCCGTTGGTGTAGGTCGGCGACTCCACGACGACCAGGTCACCGGGATCGACGAAGAGCTTGCAGGCCAGGTCCAGACCCTGCATCCCGCCCGAGGTGATGGTCAGCCGGTCGGCGGTCGTGGCGTCCCCGGTGCCGTCCAGGATGCCCAGGAGCGCCTCGCGCAGCGCCGGGTCGCCCTCGGTTGCGGCGTAGTCGAAGGCGTCGGCCGCCGTCGGTCCGATGGCCTCGGTGCCGATCTCGGCCAGCACCTGCGTCGGGATGGCCTCGGCGGCCGGACTGCCCATCGCGAACCGGACGATGTCGTGGGTCTGGCTCGCGAGCAGCGAGGTGCTGGAGTCGATCACCGATCCGACGAGGCCGGTGGCCCGCTCCGCGAGGGGCAGGGTCTGGGGCTGGGTAGTCATGTCGCCTTCCGTCCGTTCTCACCCCAATTCTTGGGGAGGTTCTGCACGGGCTCCACGCATTCTTGGGGAAGTTCTGCCCGCGCTCTGGCCACTCCCGGGGCAGGCTCGGGCCACGCCAGGGAGCTCGTGGTGTGTGTCAGGTCTTGATGGTCAGCCCTCCGGGGACGCTGGTCAGTCGGTGCACGCCCTGCTCGGTGATCAGGACCGGCTCTGAGGTCTCATAGCCCCAGCCTCCCATCCACATGCCGAGGATGACGTGGAAGGCCATGCCGGCCTGGAGCACGGTCTCGGACCCCTCGCGCAGGCTGACCGTCCGCTCGCCCCAGTCCGGGGGATAGCCGATGCCGATCGAGTAGCCGATCCGCGACTCCTTGGTCAGGCCGTGCTTGGCGATGGCCCGGGTGAAGGCGCTGTGCACGTCGTGGCTGGTGCGACCCGGGCGCAGCTCCTCAGCCAGCGCCAGCCAGCCCTCGCTCACGGCGGAGGCGCAGTCGGCCAGGTACTGCGGGGGCTTGCCCAGGCTCACCGTGCGCGCCAGCGGCGCGTGGTAGCGCTGGTGCACCCCGGCGAGCTCGATCGTGGCGGCCTCGCCGTAGCGCATCACCCGGTCGCTCCAGGTCAGGTGTGGGGTCCCCGCGGTCGCTCCGGTGGGCAGCATCGGCACGATGGCCGGGTAGTCGCCGCCCAGCCGGTCCAGGCCCGCGGTCTGGGCGTGCTGGATGTCGGCGACGATGTCGCACTGCCGACGACCCGGCTCGATCGCCCCGAGGGCGGTGAGCATGACGTGCTCGGCGATCTGCCCGGCATACTGCAGGCACTCCTGCTCGGCCGGGGACTTGACCAGCCGGACCCAGTTGACCAGCTCCTGGCTGTCGACGATCTCCGCTCCGCCCAGCCCGTCGCGCAGGGCCAGGTAGCCGCGTGCGGAGAAGAAGTGCGAGTCGAGCTCGGCGGCGATGCGCACACCTGGCCCCGACGGCAGCACCCCGACACCGATGGCCTCCTTGGTCACCCACTCCATCGGGTGCGCGTCGGGACGGTGGACCAGCTGTTCGGGATAGCCGTGGATGTGGTGCGGCCCCAACGCTGCCGTGTAGTGAGCCCCCTGGGCGTCCATCGCCCGCGCGAACAGGTGCGGCACCCCCTGCACCGGGACGACGAGGACCTGCGGCGTGTAGAAGGACCACGCGTTGTAGCCGGTCAGGTAGTAGAGGTTGGCCGGGTCGGCCACCACCAGCGCCTCGTAGTCCCGCTCGGCCATCACCGCCTGCACCCGCTGCAGGCGGTCCTTGAACTCGCGCAGCGTGAAGGGGCGGATGATCTCCGGCGGGACCGTCGGGTTGCGCCGGGCCGGCGGGCGTCTGCTCGTCGTGGTCACGCTCGGCCCCCCAGCAGTGACGGTCCCGGGCTGCTCACCCCGGCCCCGTGGGACGGTGGCTCGAGCAGCCGCTGACCGGGACCCACGGCCGCGATCCCGACGGAGTGCAGCGCGGCCCACAACGTCACCTGGTTGGCGGTCAGGACGGGGACGCCCAGCTCCGCCTCCAGGTCGGCGATGATGTCGTAGGTCGGCAGGTTGGTGCAGGAGATGAAGACCGCGTCGCAGTCGGGCGTGAAGCAGCGCCGCGCGATGTCCGCGGTCACCTCGTAGGGCACCGTCCAGATCCGCCCGACGAGCCCCAGGTGACGCATCGCGGTGACCGTGACCCCGGCCTCCTCCAGGAAGGCGCTCAGGCCCTGGCTGATGGCGGCGTCATAGGGCGTGGCCAGGGCGACGCGTGAGACGCCCAGCTGCTGCAGGGCCCGGACCAGCGATCCGCTCGTGGTCACGGCCTGCGAGGCGCCGGCCACCTCCATGGCGGCGACCAGGGCGCGCTCGCCGGCGTGCAGGTTGATGAAGCTGCCGGACGTGCAGGCGTAGGCCACGACGTCCGGCTGCACCGCGAGCAGGTCCTGGGTGCACCGGGCTACGACCTCGGGGTCGCCCACGACGGTGGCCTGCTCGAGCGAGACCGGCAGCGGGGCATGGGGGGTCCGGGTCAGGCGCAGGGTCACGTTGTCCGGGACCCAGCGCCACAGCTCCCGGTCCAGGGCGAAGTCGTAGGGGACGATCACCCCCACGCCGACGGTGCCCACTGGCGCCGCCTCCAGGCCCTCTCCGGGGCCACCTGCCATCGTGCTCATGTCCACATGGTGCACGCTAGTGCACATTGTTGACAATCGGACACGCTTTTCGGCTACATTGGCCGCGTGTCAGGGTCCCGTCCGCTCATCGTCGTCCTGGGGGAGCACGCCAACGACCGTCCGCCCCACCTGGAGCCCCTCGAGGGCCGGGTCGACCTCCGGTTCACCGACGCCGACGGCCTCGCCGGGGCGGTGCGCGGGGCACGGGGGCTCTTCCTCTGGGACTTCTTCTCTACCGCCGTCCGCAGCGCCTGGGAGCACTGCGAGGACCTGGAGTGGATCCACGTCGCGGCCGCCGGGGTGGACAGCCTTCTCTTCGACGAGCTGCGCGACTCGGACGTGACGGTCACCAACGCGCGTGGCACCTTCGACCGCCCCATCGCCGAGTTCGTCCTGGCCAGCATCCTGGCCCACGCCAAGCTCGTCCACGAGAGCCACCGCCTGCAGCAGCAGCGGCTCTGGCGGCACCGCGAGACACACACCCTGGTCGGCTCGCGCGCCCTGGTCGTCGGGACCGGTGCCATCGGGCGCGAGATCGCCCGCCTGCTGCGCGCGGTCGGGATGGAGGTCCGGGGCGCCGGCCGCACCGCCCGCGAGGGGGACCCGGACTTCGGGACCGTCGTGGCCAGCGGCGCCCTGGCGGCCGAGGTGGGCTGGTGCGACCACCTGGTCAACGCCGCACCGCTGACCCCCGCCACCACCGGCCTCGTCGACGCCGCAGTCCTGCGCGCGATGCGGCCGACCGCGCACCTGGTCAACATCGGCCGCGGCGCGAGCGTCGTCGAGTCCGACCTGGCCGCCGCGCTCGCCGGAGGCCTCATCGCGGGGGCGTCGCTGGACGTCTTCGAGACCGAGCCGCTGCCCCAGGACTCCCCGCTGTGGGACGCGCCGGGCTGCGTGATCAGCGCGCACATGTCCGGGGACGTCGTCGGCTGGCGCGACACGCTAGCCCGCCAGTTCGTCGCCAACGCCGAGCGCTGGCTGGCCGGCGAGCCGCTGGAGAACGTCGTGGACAAGCAGTTGGGCTACGTGCCAGGAGGTGCCTCGTGAACGGAGCGGTCAGTATGCCGGAGGGTCGGGACCTGTCCCTGGCCTCGGCCGAGGAGCTGGTCACCGGGTACCGAGCCGGTGACTTCACCCCGGAGGACGCGACCCGTGCGGCGCTCGCCGCGATCGCGACCCACAACGACGCGGTCAACGCGATGGTCCTGGTCGACGAGCACGGTGCCTTGGCTGCGGCGCGGGAGTCGACCCGGCGGTGGGCGCAGGGCACGCCGCAGAGCGCGAGCGACGGCGTGCCCACGACCATCAAGGACCTGCTGCCGACCCGGGGGTGGCCGACGCTGCGCGGCAGCACCCTCACCGACCAGGACGGTCCCTGGCACGCCGACGCGCCCTGCGTCGCGCGGCTGCGCGAGGCCGGTGCCGTCCTGCTGGGCAAGAACACCACGCCGGAGTTCGGCTGGAAGGGTGTCACCGACTCGATCCGCGAGGGGGCCACGGGCAACCCGTGGGGCGCCGGGCTGACCGGCGGGGGCTCCAGCGGCGGGGCCGCCACGGCGGTCGGGCTGGGCATGGGCGCCTGGTCGGTCGGCACCGACGGCGGTGGGTCGGTCCGGATCCCCGCCTCGTTCACCGGCACCGTCGCCCTGAAGCCGACCTTCGGGCGGATCCCGCTCTTCCCGCCCAGTCCCTACGGCACGCTCTCCCACGCGGGCCCGATGGCCCGCACGGTGCGCGATGCCGCGCTCCTGCTCGACGTCATCGCCCAGCCGGACTCCCGGGACTGGGCGGCACTGGACCGCCCGACCGGCTCCTACCTGGCCGGCATCGAGGACGGCGTCGCGGGGCTGCGCATCGCGTACTCGCCGACGCTGGGCTACGGCACGAACGACCCGGAGGTCGAGGCGGCGGTCGGTGCCGCCGTGCAGCTCTTCGCCGAGCTGGGCGCCCACGTCGAGCACGTCGACCCCGGGATCACCGACTGTGTGGACGCCTTCCACGTGCTGTGGTTCACCGGTGCGGCCAAGGTCGTCGAGCACTACGGTGAGGGCGCCCTCGAGCAGATCGACCCCCGCCTGCGGCAGGCCATCCTCGAGCTGGGGACCGACGTGTCGGCCTCGGACTACCTGGACGCGACCGCGGTGCGCATGGACCTGGGCGTGCGCATGGGCGCCTTCCACGAGGAGTTCGACCTGTTGCTGACCCCGACCATGCCGATCGTGGCGTTCCCGGTGGGTCAGGACGCCCCGGACGGCTGGCCCTCGACGCTGTGGACCTCGTGGACGCCCTACACCTACCCGTTCAACATGACCCAGCAGCCCGCGCTGTCGCTGCCCTGCGGTCTCACGTCCGACCGCAGACCCATCGGGCTGCAGATCGTCGGGCCACGGCACGCCGACGCCCTGACGCTGCGGGCCGGTCGGGCCTACGAACGGGCGACCCACTGGCACCGCGAGGTGCCCACCCTGCTGGCGTGACGGCATACCGCCGGATGCCGGCGCTCACCGCCCCGGCGCCCCCCACCCGCCCCCAGCCTCGCACGTAGCCACACCCACTCACGGAGGTTCCCATGGCCCGCTACATCACCATCACCCTCGAGCAGCGCGGCGTGAGCTGCACGGCGCGGCTGCTGGACGAGGCCGCTCCGCGGACCGCGTCGGCGGTCTGGGACGCGCTGCCGCTGTCGGCGCCGGTCTTCCACGGCAAGTACGCGCGCAACGAGATCTACGGGCTCTACGAGCCGTTCGCCGAGCGCGACCCGGGCCGGGAGAACACCACCATCACCCCGATCCCCGGTGATGTCTGCTGGTTCACCTTCTCCGGGGACGACCTGGGCAACCCGGCCTACGGCTATGAGACCGAGGAGGAGCACCGGGCCGCCACCGGCATCATCGACCTCGCGATCTTCTATGGCCGCAACAACCTGCTGATCAACGGCGACCAGGGGTGGGTGCCGGGCAACGTCTTCGGCGAGATCACTGAAGGGCTGGCGGAGATGGCCGCCGCCTGCCAGGACGTGTGGATGGGCGGGGCCCGGGGCGAGACGCTGACCTTCGCGCGCTCCCACGAGGACTGAACCCGCCACGGTGCACTATGTCCGGCAGTGGCAGGGTCAGAACCCTGGAACTGCCGGACATAGCGCCCTCGCGCTGGAGCGGCTCGCGCGGTCGCTGGTGGGGCGCCGGCTCAGCCGTCGGTGCCGAGGACCTCGCCGGTCACGCTGATCAGCACCTCGATGTCGTCACGCTCGTCGGTGTCGACGCTCACCTCCCAGTGGTGGGGGTTGCCGTTGCCCTCGCCCTCGAGCTCGGCGTCGTCGAGCACGCCGCCGACCTCGGAGACGGCCAGCTCAATGGCGTCCTGCAGGGTGATCGTCGCTGCCTCGAGCGCCGCGCGGTCGTCATCGTCCAGGTCGTCCTGCTCGGTCTGGAGGACCTCGGCGCCGTCCGCGCTGACCTTGACCTCGACGGAGTGGTCGTCGACGCGCACATCGACCTCCCAGGTGCCGTCGTCGTCCAGGTCGTCGATCTCGTATGCCGTGCCGCCGGTCTCTGCCTCGGCCGTGTCGATCGCGGCGAGCCCCGTGGCGGTCAGGTCACCGGTGGTGCCACCCGTCGCGTCCGCGGCATCGTCGGTGGCGCCGGACGCGTCGTCGGCGCTGGTGTCGCCGGCCGCGTCATCCGTGGTCGTGTCCTCGGCGCCGGTCTCTGCCGGCGCGCTGGCCGAGGGTGCGTCCCCGGGGGTCTCGGTGTCGGGCTCGCTCTCGCCGCAAGCCACCAGACCGAGGGTCATGGTGAGGGCCAGAGCGGTGGTCATGGTCAGTCGCTGTGAGTTCCTCATGGCAGCATCGTGGCAGGCCAAAGTGAGAGGCATTCTCATGAAAGATCTCTCATGGTCGTGCGCTTATTCGGCCTGAAACCTCGGGTCGTTAGGCTCGGCGTGTGAGCCAGGACCCGATCAGCCCTGAACTGCGCGCGGACGTGCGCCGTGTCTCCACCCTGCTCGGCCAGTCGCTGGTGCGACACCACGGGCAGGAGCTGCTGGACCGCGTGGAGCAGGTGCGGCTGCAGACCAAGGCCGGCCAGGCCGGCGATCCCGGGGCGGCGGCCGAGGTCCGGGACCTGCTCGGCAGCCTGCCCCTGGACGTGGCGACGGATCTGGTGCGCGCGTTCGCCGCATACTTCCATCTGGCCAACGCCGCCGAGCAGGTGCACCGGGTGCGCTCGCTGACGGACCGCCCCGAGGGGGAGGGCTGGCTGGAGACGGCGGTCGCCGACATCGCGGCGGCCGGTGGCGCCGAGTTGCTCCGAGACACCATGGGGGAGCTCGACGTCCGACCCGTGTTCACCGCGCACCCGACCGAGGCGAGCCGTCGCTCGGTGCTCACCAAGATCCGCCGGCTCAGCGACGAACTGGCCGCCACGACCGAGCCGGAGACCGTCGCGCGGCGCCGACAGGACCGGCGGCTGGCCGAGCTGGTCGACCTGATCTGGCAGACCGACGAGCTGCGGCAGAACCGGCCGACGCCGATGGACGAGGCGCGCAACGCGATGTACTACCTGGACGAGGTGCTCGCCGAGACCGTCCCCGACCTGCTCGGCGACCTCGGCGACCTCCTCGCCCAGCACGAGGTCCCGGTCGACCGCCGCCGGCCACCCGTGCGCTTCGGGTCCTGGATCGGCGGGGACCGGGACGGCAACCCCTATGTCACGCCGCAGACCACGGCCGAGGTGCTCCGGCTCCAGCACCAGCACGCGATCAAGCTGGCGCTGGGCATGGTCGACGTGCTCGTCTCGCGGCTGTCCAGCTCGACGGTGATCGTGGACGTCGAGCCGGAGCTGGAGGCCTCCCTGGCCAAGGACCTGGACAACCTGCCCGGTCTGGACCCGCGGGTCAAGGAGCTCAACGCGGCCGAGCCCTACCGGCTCAAGCTCACCTGCATCAAGGCCAAGCTGCTCAACACGCAGCGGCGTGTGCTCGGAGGGACGCCGCACGAGCCGGGCCGCGACTACGCCCGCACCAGCGAGCTGCTCGACGACCTCGACCTGGTCGCGGACTCCCTGCGGCAGCACGGCGGCGGGCTCGTGGCCGACGGCGCCCTGGCCCGGGTGAGCCAGACCCTGGCCGGCACCGGTCTGCACCTGGCGACCCTCGACGTCCGGGAGCACGCCGAGCACCACCACGCGGCCGTGGGGGAGATGCTGGACGCGGTGGGCGGGCTGTACAAGCCGTATGCCGAGCTGGGCCAGGGTGAGCGCCTGGCCATTCTCGCCGCTGAGCTGGCCTCCCCGCGTCCCCTCCTCACGCCGGCAGCGCCGCGACCGAAGACCCTGGCCGTCTTCGACGAGATCCGCACCGCCGTCGCGACCTACGGCCCGGAGGTCATCGAGACCTACATCGTCTCGATGACCCAGGGACCGGACGACATCCTCGCGGCGGCCGTGCTGGCCAGGGAGGCCGGCCTGCTGGACGTGCACGGCGCCTCCGAGGGGCAGGACGCCTTCGCGCACATCGGCTTCGCGCCGCTGTTGGAGACCGTCGACGAGCTCCGCGGCGCCGCCGGCCTGGTCGACGCCCTGCTCAGCGCCCCGGCCTACCGGCAACTGGTCCGGCTGCGCGGTGACGTGCAGGAGGTGATGCTCGGCTACTCCGACTCCAACAAGCAGGCCGGCGTGCTGACCAGCCAGTGGAGCATCCACCAGGCGCAGCGTGCGCTGCGGGACGTGGCCGCCAAACACGATGTCCGGTTGCGGCTGTTCCACGGACGCGGCGGGTCGGTCGGCCGGGGCGGCGGCCCGACCTACGAGGCGATCCTGGCCCAGCCCCGCGGGGTGCTCGAGGGCGAGATCAAGTTCACCGAGCAGGGCGAGGTCATCTCGGACAAGTACTCTCTGCCGGCCCTGGCCAAGGAGAACCTCGAGCTCTCCGTGGCCGCGGTGCTGCGCGCGTCGGCCCTGCACCGGGACGCCCGCTCGACCGCCGACCAGCTGCAGCGATGGGGTGCGGTGATGGACCACGCCTCCGAGGCGGCCTACCAGACCTACCGGCGGCTGACCGACCACCCCGACCTCCCGGCATACTTCGTGGCGGCCACTCCCGTCGACCAGCTCGGGGCGCTGAACATCGGGTCCCGGCCCAGCAAGCGACCCGATGCGGGCAAGGGACTGGACGGCCTGCGGGCGATCCCGTGGGTCTTCGGCTGGACGCAGACCCGGCAGATCATCCCCGGGTGGTATGGCGTGGGGTCGGGTCTGCGGGCCGCGCGGGAGGCGGGGCACGGGGAGACGCTGCGGGAGATGATGGAGCACTGGCACTTCTTCCGTGCCGTGGTCTCCAACGTCGAGATGACCATCGCCAAGACCGACCTGGACATCGCCGCGCTGTATGTCGAGACGCTCGTCCCGCAGGAGCTGCGCCACCTCTTCGACGCGATCCGGGAGGAGTTCGAGCTGACGGTGACCGAACTGCGGGCGCTGACGGGGGAGGAGGACCTGCTCGACGACCAGCCGGTGCTCAAGCGGTCGCTGGCGGTGCGGGACCAGTACCTCGACCCGATCTCCTACCTGCAGGTCGAGCTGCTGCGGCGGCTGCGCGAGCCCGAGGCGGGCAGCGAGGAGGAGGACCAGCTGCAGCGGGCGCTGCTGATCACCGTCAACGGCGTCGCGGCCGGACTACGCAACACCGGCTGACCGACGTGTCCCCCGTGGTCAGGAGCTGCTGTCCGTCTCCTGGATCACGAGCAGCATCGTGCCCTCGGGGTCCCGGAGATAGCTGACGCGTTCTCCCCAGGGCATGTCGGCCGGAGGGATGACCACGTCGGCGTCCGCTTCCGACGTCACCGCGTCGAGGTCGGGCACGTAGACACAGATGTCGACGGCGTGACCGCTCGCGGGCAGGGGAGTCTCGCCGTACAGGGCCGGCGCGGTGCCGTTGCCGAGTGCGACCTGTCCGTCGCCGATGCGGAGCGTGAGGTACTGCGGCTCCCCGGACTCGGGGAACTGGTACTCGACGACACCGGACAGGACGCGCTCGTACCACTGTCGCGTCCGCGGCAGGTCGGCACAGTTGATGATGGGGAAGACTCTCTGGGCCACGGTTCACTGTTCATCCCGGCCGGGCGCACTGTCAAGAGGATCACGGCGTGGAGCTGTGGAGTCGGTCGTGCCGCGTGGGTCGACCGCGCTTCCCTACTCCGTCGCGGCCGGCTTGGGCACAGGGTTGCCGACCTGGGCGTCGCCGATGCAGACGTTGACGCCAGGGTCGAGGCCGTCGACGACGATCTCCGAGCCGCCGCCGACCAGGTGCACGACCACCTCGCCGAGGCCCTTGTGGAACTCGACCTCCTGGGCGGCGTTGCCCAGGCGCAGGGTGCCGGTGGTCTCACCGCCGGAGAGGTAGCCGATCCGCACGGCCCAGTCCCAGGGGAAGGCCGTGTCGGTCAGCGGGACCGCGATCCGACCGTCGACCGGTTGCCAGCCGCAGAGTCCTTCCAGGGGTGGGGGAGAGGCGAAGCCCTCGATGCCCATCGGGACGAAGGTGCCGTCGGTGCCCAGGATCACCGGGTTCGTGAAGGCCTCGCGCGTCGCCATGTCCTGGCGCAGCTCGGGCGGGGCGATCGGCGCGATGAACCGGCTGACCAGGTTGTACTCCCCGAAGATCGGACCGAGGATGCTGACCGGGAGCTGGGTGTCGAAGACCTGCGTGCCCTCGGGCAGATCGCGCACCGACTCCTCGGTCGTCTCGACGAAGCTCTGGTAGGGGTTGGCGGCGCTGAAGATGGCGTAGCCGTTGGCGCTGTGCAGCGCCAGGGCGAGCCAGATCGCGCAGGCCACGCCGCTGGCCCAGAGCCGGGTCTGCCGGGGGATCGCAGCCAGCCACACCCGCCCCTGCGGCAGCCAGGCGTCCTTCTCCTCGTCCAGGGCCATCAGGCACATGCCGATCACGATCACCAGGGGCACCACGGTGTCCGCGAGGTAGCGGGTCTCCAGCGCGGCCATCGAGCCGCTCATCGCGACCCGGCCCAGCGCCAGGGCCGCGATCGAGCCCCCGAGATAGACCAGGAGCGCCATCCACGCCCTGCCGATCCGACGCCTGGTCAGGAGTGAGACCACCACGATGGCCGCGGCGATGATCCAGCAGGCCCAGTCGAAGAACCGGGGTGAGTCGACCATCGCGCCGGCGTAGCTGACCGGCTGCCAGTCCCACGGACCGCCCAGCGCGCCGGGGATCATCGTCCGGAAGACACTGAGGTAGACGAAGTCGGTGACCTGCTCGGCGGTGGGGACGACGAGGTCGGCCGTCGCCTCGGCACGGGAGGACCCGTCCAGGTAGATGATCAGGTAGACGACGCTGGCCAGCGCGTAGCCGGCCCAGACCAGCCAGGTCCTGCGCGCCAGCGACCAGATGTCGCGCACGGTCAGCCGCACGGTGGGCGAGACGGCCAGCGACAGCACCGCGATGAACGGCAGGTAGATGACGATCTTCTCGAAGCTGGCCAGGCCGAAGCAGTACCAGAAGATCGCCCAGACCGCGTCCTCCCACCTCCCCGACCGCAGGTAGACGACGTGGTTGGCGACCGCGCCGGCCAGCGCCGCGGTCAGCGGCAGCCAGATGATCGCCGCCGACAGCCAGGTGAAGGCGGGCATGGTCAGGGGCGTCAGGCAGTAGAACGCGAACGGGACCAGGATCAGCGCCCGCCGGGTGAAGAGCTCGGTGAGCATTCGCCATACGAGAACAGCGACGAGCACCTGGGCGACCAGCATGCAGAGCACGGCGGCGCTCCAGTTCCACGGCGCCAGGTGGGTGAGGACCCACATGAAGCCGAAGCCGACGGGCTCGAAGTGGCCGGTGTGCACCCGGGTGAGGTAGTCCCAGCCGAGCGGGTGCTCCATCGCCCGGCTCTGCAGCATGAAGTCGTCGGTGATGAAGAAGCTGTCGCGCAGGATGTTGTAACGGACGGCGACCATCAGCAGCAGGATCGCCAGGAACCCGGTGCGGATCGGGTCGCGCAGGAGCCACGGCGTCTGCTCGGCCGTCGGGGCGTCGGCGTGCGTCGCCTCCGTGGTCGTCATGGGCGGCAGTATCCCTCAGGGGCACCGCCGATCGCGCAGCCCACGCCATCTGTGACGATGTCGTCATGCCCGAGGGACACACACTGCACCGGCTGGCCGGTGACCTGCAGGAGGCGTATGCCGGGGGGTCGCCGTCGGTGACCAGCCCCCAGGGGCGCTTTGCCGAGGGTGCCGCGCTGCTGGACGGCCGGGTGGTGGAGCGCGGGTCCGCGTGGGGCAAGCTGCTGTTCCTGCACTTCGAGGGGGAGCGGATCCTCTATGTCCACCTGGGGCTGATCGGCACGTTCGTCCTGTCCTCGGTGGAGGGTCAGCCGGACCCGCCCGTCACCGGCGTCGTGCGGCTGCGGCTGCTGGACGAGCGGACCGTCGCCGATCTCCGTGGCCCGATGGCATGCGAGGTGCTGACCCCCGAGGAGGCCGCCGCACTGGTGGAGCGCCAGGGGCCGGACCCGCTGCGGCCCGAGTCGGACCCGGACCGGGCGTGGGCCAAGATCCATGCCTCCCGCCGGTCTATCGCCGAGCTGCTCATGGACCAGACCGTGCTGGCCGGCGTGGGCAACATCTATCGCTGCGAGGTGCTGTGGCGGCACCGGATCAAGCCGTCCACGCCTGGCGTGCGGGTCAAGCGGGCGACGTGGCAGACCATCTGGGAGGACCTCTCGGCGCTCATGCCGTGGGGCGTGCGCACCGGGCGGATCATCACGCGCGACGAGGTGCTGCAGGACGTTGCGGACGCGGTGGCTGCGGGCGAGGCGCCCCGGACCCTGGACGTGCCGCGTGACTTCTCGGTCTATCAGCGCACGGGTGAGCCGTGCCTGCGGTGCGGGTCACGGGTGCGGCACAGCGTCGTGGCCGGTCGGAACATGTTCTGGTGCGGCAACTGCCAGCGCCGCACGTGATCGGCTCCGGCGTGCACAACGTTCCCAAGAATGCGCGCAGGGCGTACCTATCTTCCCAAGAATGGGTCAGCGACGGTCGATCACCTGTGCGGCCCAGACCTTCTCGCCGTAGTCCCGGAGGTGCTCCATCCCCAGGATCTGGTTCAGCAGCTCGCGGGGCGGGGGGAAGTCCGGGCCAAGACCCTCGTTGTAGAGATGGTGCGCCTCGAGGGAGGCCACGCCCGCCTCGAAGGTCGCCGTGACGTCGATGAAGTGCGTCGGCTGGGTCGAGGCCGCGATTGCCACGTAGCGGATCCCCGCCCACGGTTCGAGCCCCTCATCGAGGAGCTCACGGAAGATCCAGCGGTTGCCCGCGTCGGCCACCGCGTCCAGGGCCGCCAGACCGACGGCGCGGTGGTCGGCCTGGTTCACGAACCCGCCGGGGAAGAACTCCTCGAACGTGGCCGTCACCAGCAACTCGGGGCGGACGCGACGGATGTGGGTCGCGATGGCCTTGCGGAGGGGCAGGCCGTACTCCACGACGCCGTCGGTGAAGTCGAGGAAGTCGACCCGGTCGACGCCGACCTCGGCCGCGCCGTCCCGCTCCTCCTGGGCGCGGGCCGGCGCCGCCTCCTCGGGTGGCATGCCGTCGATCCCGGCCTCACCGCGCGTGGCCAGCAGATAGCTGACCGACTTCCCGGAGGCGGTCCACCCGGCCACGGCCGCGGCGGTGCCGTACTCCAGGTCGTCGGGGTGAGCGACCACGCACAGCGCGGACTGCCAGTCATCGGGGAACTCGGCGAGCGTCATACCTGGAGTCTGTCGCATGTCGTGCCGAGGTGCCCGGCGGGGAGATCTCAGTCGTCAGCACGACAGCTTGTAATACACTTCGTGGTATGAGTACGCTGACAATTCGCACGGACCCGGACGTGGAACGCGCGCTGACGTCACTGACCAGCGAGGGCAGGTCGCGGTCCGAGGTCGCCCGGACCGCGATCCTCGAGGCCGCCCGGGCCCAGCGCCGGGCACGGCTCCGTGCCGAGGCGGAGTCGCTACGCAACGATCCTGAGGACGTGGCGGCCTCGCGTCAGCTGGCAGAGGAGATGGACGCCATCCGTGCGTGGTGACCTCTACAGGCTCCGAGCGCCGAAGGGACCCCGAGGCCACGAGCAGGCTGGCGAGCGCTTCGCAGTCGTGTTGCAGTCTGACGACCTTCCACTGTCGACGTGGCTCATTGCTCCCACGTCCACCGGCAGGCGCGAGGCCAGCTTCCGGCCCGAGATCGAGATCGACGGCCGGCGCACGCGGGTTCTGGTCGAGCAACTCACGGTGATCGACCCGGAGGTCCGTTTGGGGGAGTATGCCGGCAGGCTGGACGCCGCCGAGCTTCGTGCCGTCGAAGCTGCGCTGCTGATCGTCCTGGGCATGGACTGAGCGGGGCGCCCGCCCCGACCGCAGCACTCGGCGATTAACGCCGGAGGTCGGCGCGCTGATACTCTTGTCGTTGCCGTCAGACCGGCCGCGGATCCAGAGAGCCCTGGTGGACAAGCCCAGGTGCGCCGCGCAACGATCAAAAGGAGTCGCCCATGGGGCTGGACACTGCTGTGAAGAAGCAGATCATGGAGGAGTACGCCACCGTCGAGGGTGACACCGGGTCCCCCGAGGTGCAGGTCGCGATGCTCACGCAGCGCATCAAGGACCTCACCGAGCACTCGCGGCAGCACAAGCACGACCACCACAGCCGTCGTGGCCTGCTGCTGCTCGTCGGCCGTCGCAAGCGCCTGCTGCGCTACCTCGAGGACACCGACGTCGAGCGCTACCGCGCGCTGATCAAGCGCCTCGGCCTGCGCCGCTGAAGTTTCGCAGGGGAGCGGCTCCCGGACCCCGGGAGCCGCTCTTTTGCGTATGACGGGCACGTCCCGTCAGGTGGGTCCGTCCCACCGCCGGTGGGGGCACCGCTCCCGCCGCGCACGAAACAGCCGGGCACAACGACGATGCCCCGTGCTGCTGGATGAGAGAAAAGGAGGACCCGATGGAGGGTCCAGAGATCACCTTCGCCGAGGCCGTTATCGACAACGGCTCGTTCGGCACCCGCACCGTCCGGTTCGAGACCGGGCGTCTGGCCAAGCAGGCCGGCGGATCCGTCACCGCATACCTCGATGACGACACCATGCTGCTGTCCACCACCACGGCCAGCAAGCACCCGAAGGATCACTTCGACTTCTTCCCCCTCACCGTGGACGTCGAGGAGAGGATGTATGCCGCGGGCAAGATCCCGGGCAGCTTCTTCCGCCGCGAGGGCCGCCCCTCGACCGACGCCATCCTGACCTGCCGGCTCATCGACCGGCCGCTGCGCCCGACCTTCGCCAAGGGCCTGCGCAACGAGGTCCAGGTCGTCATCACCGTGCTGTCCCTGAACCCGGACCACCAGTACGACGTCCTGGCGATCAACGCCGCGTCGCTGTCCACCCAGATCTCGGGCCTGCCGTTCGGCGGCCCGATCGGTGGTGTCCGTGTCTCCCTGATCGACGACCAGTGGGTCGCCTTCCCCAACTTCAGCGACGCCGCGCGCTCGACCTTCGACATGGTTGTCGCCGGTCGTGTCGTGGGCGACGACGTCGCGATCATGATGGTCGAGGCCGAGTCCACCGAGGCCACCTGGGACCTGGTCAAGACCCTGAACAAGACCGCTCCGACCGAGGAGATCGTCGCCCAGGGCCTGGAGGCCGCCAAGGGCTTCATCGCCACGCTGTGCCAGGCGCAGTCCGAGCTGGCCGCCAACGCGGCCAAGGAGGTGCAGGAGTTTCCGCGCTTCCTCGACTTTGAGGACGATGCCTACGCCGCCGTCGAGGGAGAGGTCCTCACCGACCTGACCTCCGCGCTGCAGATCGCCGGCAAGCAGGAGCGCGAGGACCGCATCTCCGAGATCAAGACGGCGATGAAGGGTGCGCTGCTCGGTCTGCACTGGGACGCTGCCGGTGACTCCGACGTCGAGGCGGACGCCCCGTTCGCGGGCCGCGACAAGGAGCTCGACGCGGCCTACCGCGCCGTGCAGAAGAAGCTGATCCGCGAGCGGATCATCAAGGACAAGGTCCGCATCGACGGCCGTGGCCTGGCCGACATCCGCGCGCTGAGCGCCGAGGTCGAGGTCATCCCGCGCGCCCACGGCTCGGCAATCTTCGAGCGTGGCGAGACCCAGATCATGGGCGTCACCACGCTCAACATGCTGCGCATGGAGCAGCAGCTGGACACCCTCTCGCCGGTGACCCGCAAGCGCTACATGCACAACTACAACTTCCCGCCCTACAGCACCGGTGAGACCGGTCGCGTGGGCTCCCCGAAGCGTCGCGAGATCGGCCACGGTGCGCTCGCCGAGCGTGCGCTCATGCCGGTGCTGCCGACCCGCGAGGAGTTCCCCTACGCGATCCGCCAGGTCTCCGAGGCGCTGGGCTCCAACGGCTCGACCTCGATGGGCTCGGTCTGCGCGTCCACCATGTCGCTGCTCAACGCGGGTGTGCCGCTGCGTGCGCCGGTCGCGGGCATCGCGATGGGTCTGGTCTCGGTGGACGTGGATGGTGAGACGCAGTATGCCGCGCTGACCGACATCCTCGGGGCCGAGGACGCCTTCGGTGACATGGACTTCAAGGTCGCCGGCACCCGCGAGTTCGTCACCGCGATCCAGCTGGACACCAAGCTGGACGGCATTCCCGCCTCGGTGCTGGCCGGTGCGCTGACGCAGGCCCACGATGCCCGGCTGCACATCCTGGACGTGATGAACGAGGCGATCGACGCTCCCGACGAGATGAGCCCCTACGCTCCTCGCGTCATCGCGGTCAAGGTCCCGGTGGACAAGATCGGTGAGGTCATCGGCCCGAAGGGCAAGATGATCAACCAGATCCAGGAGGACACCGGAGCCGACATCTCGATCGAGGACGACGGCACCGTCTACATCGGTGCGACCGACGGCCCGTCGGCCGAGGCGGCCCGCGCGGCGGTCAACGCGATCGCCAACCCGCAGATGCCGGAGATCGGTGAGCGCTTCCTGGGCACGGTCGTGAAGACGACGACCTTCGGTGCGTTCATCTCCCTGCTCCCGGGCAAGGACGGGCTGCTGCACATCTCCGAGATCCGCAAGCTCGTCGGCGGCAAGCGCATCGACGCTGTCGAGGACGTGCTGGGTGTCGGCCAGAAGGTCCAGGTCGAGCTCAAGGAGATCGACCCGCGCGGCAAGCTCTCCCTGGCTGCGGTCGTCGCCGACAACGGTGACGACGCGGCAGGCGACGGCGGCGACACCGTTGCCGCCGAGGCTCCTGCCATCGACGAGGCCGTGACCACCCCGGAGGCTCCGGCGCACGTGCCGGCCGCCCCCGAGGGCGCTGAGGCTCCCGCCGACGGCGGTGCCGCTGAGGCTGGCGAGGATGACTCCGAGGGTCGGGACCGGCCGCGTCGCAACCGCCGCCGTCGCGGTGGCCGTGGTCGCGGCGGCAACGACTCCGGTGGCAACGACGCGGGCAACTCCGAGGAGTGATCCGCTGGCGGGCTGACCCTCGCAGGGTCTGACCGCCTCCCCGCACACACCAGTGGCCGGGTCCCCTCGGGGTCCCGGCCACTGGTGTTCGTGCCAGTCGCCGACCCCCTCCGCAGGTCCTGGGTCTCGTGGGGAAGCCGAGGGTCGCTGGAGGGCTCTGGGTTGACCCACGAGTCACCGGCCCGGCGGTGCGCCCGCAGTCAGTGGGGCCGCAGCCCAAGCACGTCACCCGGCTCGCACTCGAGCACGTCGCAGATCGCCGTGAGCGTCGAGAAGCGCACCGCCTTGGCGCGGTTGTTCTTCAGGACCGACAGATTCACGATCGTCACGCCCACCCGCTCGGCCAGCTCGGTCAGCGTCATCCCCCGGTCGGCGAGGAGCTCATCCAGGTGCGAGACGATCCGGTGGCCGTCGGCGTTCTCGATGTCGGCCGGAGGCATCAGACCAGCCCCTCGACGTCCTCGGCCAGGAGGGCGCCCCGGCGGAAGAACTCGGCCAGGCACAACAGCAGCAGCCCGATGCCGATGAAGGCGAGTGGGAATATCCCGCGGGGGACGAGGGGACTGCCCTCCCCGAGAATCTCCTGACCGTTCATCGCCAGCGCCATGGTGGCCAGGGCGTCGGTCATGCCCGTCACGGCACCCCCGAACAGCACGATCAGCGCCGCAGCCAAGAGCCGTCGTGCGTTGCGACGGTGGAAGGGCGTGCCGGTCCGCAGGGATCGGACGACCTGGAGGAGGAAGTAGGCCGCGCCGATCACCACCGCAGCGCCGAGCACCAGCGGGGCAGCCACCAGGAGGAGCTGGCCGGTGGTGGCCTCGGTGAGGGTGAGCTCGCCGTGCGTCGTGACCAGGCTGGCTCCCGGCGCCGACGCCACTGACTGCTCGTCGAGGCTGACGGCCACCACGACCTCACGGTCGGACACCAGGTCGACGAGGCCGAACGCGGTGAGTCCTGCAGCGACCACCATGACCGCCAGCAGCAGGCCCTCGAGGATCAGTTGACTTGGCCGGTCCCACCCGGAGATCCGACGCAGGCGTGTGGACATTTGAGACTCCCCTTATCGACAAACGATGTTATCGATAAACATACCTATCGAATATCGATGTGTCAACGGCAACAATGTGCCAACGACAACCTCAGGCCGCCCCAGGGTGGGGCGGCCTGAGGTGAGTGGGGGAGGTCAGGCGGCGCTGCGCGGGGTGCGGCGAGCCGTGTTGGGGAGGCTCGCCCCGCCGACGTGCCACCGCATCTCCAGGTGGGTGCGGCCGTTGACGTCCGTCACGGGAACCCATGTCACGAGCGGTGCTGACCTCTTCGGGGGATGTGATGCACCCTAACCATGGACGTTACCTTTCGTTTACCTTCTGTTCACCCACACTATCCCAAGTCGTCATGAAGGAGAAGACGTCAGCCGCCCGGCTCGGGGAGCGCGCCCGGCTGAGCGGCTCACCTCATGCCTGGACGGGCACCGTAGGCATGCCCTTCCGTGCAACGTCATCTGCCCGGGCGGCCGCACATTCGTGCCCTCCAGGAGCTGCTGCCGCCTGCGAGGGTGGAAGTCCGCCGAGCGGTGGAGGAGGTCATGCGCGGACGTCACGGCAGGGACGTGTGGGTTGCCGGGGTTGCCCCGTGGTGACGACCCTCGCGCGCGCTCCCTCCCTGGGGCGAGGGCGTGTCAGGACCCGGCCGCCGGAGGGTCTCGGGGACACCACGGCCGGGACGCTCGCGACCCGGGTCCAGGCTCTGCAACGGCTCGCCGGCAACCGGGCCGTCTCGGCCCTGATAGCCACCTGGGGCGGGAACCGCACCCCGGGGACCGCCCGGGTCGCACCGTCGCAGGCCGCCAACGGGCACGCAGGCAGCATCGTCCTGCACGGGGAGACCAACGGCACCTATGACGGTGGCACGAGTGACGTGGTCGGGCGGCGGGTGCGCCGGGCCAAGGACTGCGACTGCCCTGACGAGACTCCGTGTCTGCGCGCGACCGGGACCCTGAGGATCCGCTACCGGGTGGATGTGCAGATCACCATGCCGGACATGCCCGGCGGCCTCTCGGAGTGCCAGCAGCGTCGGGTCAGGACCTTCCTGCGCGAGGTGCTCGGGCCGCACGAGCAGGACCATCGGCGGAGGATGCGCACCTACAACGGGACGACCCGCTATCGGTTCGACCTGACCGCGTGCGGGACCGAGGCCCTGACCCAGGCGGTCCAGGAGCACCTGCAGGCGCATCACGACGAGGAGGCCGCGGCCCGCCAGCAGTCTGCCCAGGCGCTGTCCGACGCCATCGACCCGTTTGATCGGCCGATCGACCTGGACTGCGAGGACACGGAGGACCAGCCCTAGCGACGGACGCCCGGAGAGTCGCGCACGGCTCCACTCACCTCGGACACGAGCCGTTCGAGTGGCCCCCGCGTCCGGGCCAGCGCGAACGCGGCACCGACGACGAGGACGCCGATGAGGTGCAGTCGCACGTCCAGGACCCACGGGGCCTCCGCCGACAGCGCGTCGCTGCGCCCGGCGGCGACGACGGCGACGTGCACGGCATACAGGGTCAAGGTCATCGCACCGGCGCCCGCGGCCACGCGGACCCACCGCTCGCCGCGGCCCGCGACCTGCACCGCGATCAGTGACAGGCCGATCACCACCATCGAGGTGCCGACCGTGTGCGCCAGGTCGACGATCGATCCGCTGTGTGGCGACCACACCCACAACCACGACCACGAGCCGGTCGGCGTGGTGCCGTAGAGGCCGATGCGCAGGCTGTGGTCCAGTTCGGCCCAGCTCTCCACGCCGCCGAACCGGTCGTAGGTGCTCACCAGCTCCTCCCTCGCCGCGTCACTGCTGGTCATCAGGCGGGCCATCGCCAGGGCGAGCACTGCCAGCCAGGCGCCGAGGACGACCAGCCACCGGCGGACCGTGGCAGAACGCAGGTCGAGCCGACCGATCGCCATCCCGGCGAAGAGGTAGGTGCCCCACGTCAGGACGGGGTAGTAGCCGGTGATCGTGAGCTCGGTCAGCAGCATGACGGGGTCGGTGAGGTCACCTGGTTGCGGCACCACGAACCCTGGACCGGGCAGGTGAGGCCGCACCGCGAGACTGACCACGGGGGAGAGTAGGCCCCAGCAGAGGGCGAGGATGGTCAGCCGCCGGGCCGACCAGGTGATGACCGGGATGGCCAGGAGGAACAGGGCGCCGTAGAAGGTGAGGATGACGGCCAGTCCCGAGTCGAGCACGCCCAGGAACAGCCCCATCAGCGCGATGAGTATGGCGCGTGCCGCCAGACCCCGTCGGCTGTCGGCGGTCGTCCGGTCGGGCCTGGCGCGGGTCGTGAGGGCGATGGAGACACCGGCCAGCACCGCGAAGAGTGCGGCCGAGCGTCCGGCCACTACCTGGAAGACGGTCCCGACGCCGCCGGGACCGTCGCTGCCCTGCACGAGGTGCGCGGTGATCATGCCGAGCAGCGCCAGGCACCGGGCCAGGTCGATGCCGACGATGCGTCCCACGGGCACCGATCCTCGCACGGGCTGGCCCGTCTGCCGCGGAGGCGGCTCAGACCAGGGCGCGGACCAGGGCCGCCGTCACCGCGGCCGCCGCGACGACGACGAGGAAGGGTGCGCGCAGGATGAGCAGCAGGACGGCCACGCCGACCCCCGCGGCGCGAGCGTCCACGACGAGGCGCCCCTCGTCCGTGAGTACCGCCTGGGTCACGATGAGGGCCGAGAGCAGGGCGACCGGCAGCAGCGGTGTCACCCGGTGCACCCACGGGATGTCGAGGACGTGCTGGGGCACCAGGTATCCCGCGAGCTTGAGCGCGTAGGCCAGGGCGCACGCCGCGAGGACGGCGAGCCACATGGTCACGGGGCGGCCACCTCCTCCGGGCTCGTGCGACGGCGGGGCAGCCCCACGAGGAGGGCCGCCAGGACCGCGGCCAGCACGGGGACTCCCGCCGGCACGAGCGGGGCCGTCACGACCGTGATGATGACGGCCAGGGCGGCCACGGCGAGCGGGTCGCGGCCTCGCAGCCGGGGCCACAGGAGGCCGACGAACGCCGCCGCAGCGGCGGCGTCCAGGCCGTAGGTCCTGGGGTCGCCCATGGCCTCGCCCGCGACGGCGCCGAGGAGGGTCATCAGGTTCCAGATCACGAAGATCCCGATCCCGGTCAGCCAGAAGCCGATCCGCTGCTGTCGCGGCTTGACCTGGGTGATCGCCACCGCGGTGCTCTCGTCGATCGTGAAGTGCGCGGCCACCGGTCGGGCCCATCGGTGCACGTCAAGGAGCTGGGAGACCTGCAGCCCGTAGAAGCCGTTGCGGACGCCGAGCAGCGTCGAGCTGGCCACGGCGGCGACGGGGCTCCCGCCGGCGCCGATCACACCGAAGAAGGCGAACTGGGAGCCGCCGCTGAACAGCAGCAGGGACAGCGCCATGGCCTGGAGCACGGACAGTCCTGCGGCCACGGCGAGCGCGCCCGCGGTCACCCCGTAGAGACCGGTGGCGACGGCCACCCCGAGGGACTTGCGGATGACGGCCGTGTCCCCGGGGATGCGGCCCGCCGCGTGGCGCGCAGGGTCCGGGTCGGTGTGGTGCGTCGGCTCTCCCGTCACAGGTCGGCCCGCACGCGGATCTCGCGGACCGTCTCGCCCCCCGGGCCGACCACGCGCTCGCGCCAGGCGCCGTCCGGTGCCAGGCCGGCGGCGTCGGTGAAGGCCCGCGAGTCCTCGTCGCCTGCCGGGAGCCAGGTGAGCAGCCCGGAGCGGTCTCCCGCCCGGAGCGTGTCTGCGGCGGCGTTGAGCAGTCGCGACCCGTGTCCGTCGCGGCGCGCGTCGGGGTGCACCGCGAGCACGAAGAGCTCGCCGTCGGTGGCCGTCACGGACTCGTCGGTGACCTCGGCCGGGCCGATCGCGGCGAAGCCGACGACCTGAGGCCCTGCGCACGCGACCAGCAGCCGGTGCAACGGGGTCGGCGGGTCCTGCAGCGACCGCCGCCAGACCGAGGCGAAGGCAGGTCCCTCGAAGGTCTCGAGGACCTCGGGCGGGACGGCGTCCGCAAAGGCGTCGCGCCAGACGGTCGCCTGCACGAGACCCACCGCCGGCGCGTCGCTGACGCGTCCGGTGCGGACACTGGCGTCGGCGAGGGGTCCGGGCTCGTGGTGGTGTGTGGTCACCACCCCAGTGTCCAACATGGCCAACCGGGGAGCCGTGCCCGCCCGGCCTCCACGGCCCGGCCCACAGGTTTATCGTCGGGTCATGGACGTGAACGTGCTGGTCGCCGCCGCCGGTCCGGACGAGCCCCCGGCCGGCACCCCCGTCGTCGTGGAGATCCGGGACACCTCGCTGCTGGATGTGGCCTCCACAACCGTCTCCACGGCGAGGACGGTGACCGGCTCGGGGACAGCGCCTGCGACACAAGGGGACGTCCCGGGTCGCCAGGTCATCGCCTCGGTCGACCTCACCGTGCCCGACGATGTCGACCCGCGCGGGCTGACCGTCTGGGCGCGGGTGGCGACCGGTGACCATGAGCACGTCACCGCCGGCGACTGGATCACGGTCCAGGCCTACCCGCTGCAGTCGGAGACGGTGCTGGTCGAGGTCGTGCCGGTCTGACCGGCCCGGTCAGCCGACGGAGCCAGCCGCCGGGACGCGTGCGGCGAGGCCCTCGCCCGCCCGCGTGCCGAGAGCTGCCGTCACCGGGTCGCTGAGCCAGTCCGCCACGGCGTCGGTCACCGGATGACCCGCGCCCGACTCCACGAAGAGGAACTCCCCGGCCGGGTTGACCTCGAGGAAGACCAGCTCGCCCTCGGCGGTGAGCCGCAGGTCGACCGCGCCGTAGACCAGGCCGAAGCGCGTCATCAGCGCCCGCAGAGCCGCGACCACCGGCTCGGGCAGGTCGAACGGGCCGGTCCGTGCCTGCCCGAGGCCCAGCCGGAAGTCGACCTCGGGTCCGCCGGAGATCGACATCGCGAAGACCCGCTCCCCGACGAGGGTGACCCTGATGTCCGCGACGGCCGGCACATACTCCTGGAAGATCACCGGTGCCAGGTGCAGGCTCGGCAGGTGCGCCAGGTCGGCCGCACCCACCAGCCGGGTCTCCCGCCAGACCTGGTGGGTGGCGGCGAAGATCTTGTAGACGGCTCGGCGCCCCTGCGCCTCCTGCCGCGCGATGAACTCCCGTGCCGCGTCCGCGTCGGAGGTCATCAGCGTCTCGGGCACCCGGAGCCCCACCTGGGGTGCGACGGTGAGCTGCAGCGCCTTGTGCGAGGCGATCTCGTCGGCGTGCAGCGGGTTCATCCACGGGCACGGCATCAGCTGGTAGGCACCGTGGATCGCCTCGTGCCACTCGCCGTAGGCGAACCCGCGCGCGTCCGCGTCGCCGATGGCGTCGAGCACCACGTGCTGGGGCCGGCGCCACCAGACGGCGGTGGCCGAGGACAGGTCGACCACCCCGCTCGTATGACGGAGGGTCACCTTCCCCGGCCCCGCCGGGTCGATGCTCAGGGTCGCCGAGGCGGGCAGGTCGGCCAGGTCGAGCAGGAAGTTCTCCCGACCCCGCGCACGCAGCGCGTCGGTGACGCGCTGCGCGTGCAGGTCCGCGGGGTGGGAGATGACGACGATCACGACATGCCCTGCGCACCCGCGTCGTGGGCGGCCACCAGCTCGCTGACGATGGCCTCGAGCTGGGCGACGCGGGCGGCCAGGTCCTCCTCGCCCGACCAGCCGGGCTGGGCGCCAGCTGCTCCCGCGTGGGGCGTGGCCACGGCGAACGGCACCTGGTCGCCCGCCCGCGGCTGGAGGCCGGGTTGGACGACAGGCCCGGGGCCGGGGAGGCCGATGCCCTCGACGATGGTCTCGATGCGCTCCTTGATCGTCTCGGGGATGCGTTCCTTGATGGTCTCGGGGTAGCGCTCCTTGATGGTCTCCGGCGACTGTTCCTTGACCGTTTCGGGGTAGCGCTCCTTGATGGTCTCCGGGAAGTGCTCCTTCACGGTCTCGGGGTAGCGCTCCTTGATCGTCTCCGGCGACTGCTCCTTGATGGTCTCCGGGGACTGCTCCTTGATGGTCTCGATCTGCTCCTTGACGGTCTCGACCCCGGTGCCGGGGTCCGGGCACATCGAGTTGGCCGCGGCGATGTCGCCGGCGCTCAGGCCGTTGCGCTGACCGATCACCGCTGTGGGGTCTGTCGGCGTGATGGTCTCGGCGCCGCTCCGGCCGAACGCGTTGCGCGGGTAGTGCATGATCGAGCCGTAGTCGTAGGCACCGACGTCCTCACCGTCGGAGATGTGCTGGTTGAAGTTGTGCTCCGTGCCGGCCTGGATGTTCGCCCAGTTGATCGTCACGAACGCGTCGCGGTCCTCGCGGGACTGCTCGTGCCAGAAGCCGACGGCGTGCCCGATCTCGTGGATCGTGTTGCCGAGGGTGCACCCGGCTGCCAGGTTGACGTTCTGCATGCCGCCGCGACGCCCGACGTGCGCCGAGCACCCGCCGCCGGGCTGGAAGCGCACCCAGTCCGGGTAGTCGCCCGCGTTGGCCGTGGTGCGCAGCACGAAGGTGAAGCGGGTGTTGCGCTGCCAGTGGTTGATGGCGTCGGTGACCCGCTGCTGGTCGGGCAGGTCGGCGTCGATGTCGTAGGGCACGACGCAGTTCGGCCAGCGGAACTGGTCACCGCTGATCAGCACACCCGCCGTCCCGAGGTCGCCGCGGGCCTCGGCGGCCAGCTGGGCGCTGCTGTGCTGAACCTCCTCGTGGGTGCCGAGCAGGATGTCGCCCTCGAAGATCGCGTCGCCATCGATCACGGTGTACTGCACGGCCTTGGCGCGGAAGGTGTTGCCCGAGATCAGGGCGGTGTGCACGGACTTGTTGCGCGCGGGAGCGCGGAACTCGTCCTTGTCCGAGCCGCCCGCGGTGCCGGCGGCCTTTCCTGTGTTGCTGGTGTCGTCCATGTCAGTCCCTCTGTCTCAGTGCCTGTCGTGCGATGTGGCGTGCCGGAGTCCGGGTGCGGCACACTTCGACGCTAGAGCCGCGGGTGGCCCGGCGAAATGGGTAGTTCTGCCCATATCCGCGACGGGCACGTCAACCCGGGGACGTAGGCGTGACCCTCGGCCCCGCAGCTCAGGCGCAGGCCGGGCACCGATATGACACTCTGCCCGCCGAACGACGAGGCGACTGTCACAAAGTCCCCGGTCTTGCGGCATACTGGAAGCATGTATGGCAACGACTTCGGTGAGCCACTGAACGCGGCGGAGACGGCCGACTACGCCGACGCGGTCCAGGAGTACTTCGACGGGCTGATCGACGCGGACAAGCGGATCGAGCCGCGCGACGCCATGCCCGAGGGCTACCGCAAGACGCTGATCCGGCAGATCGCCCAGCACGCGCACTCCGAGATCATCGGGATGCAGCCGGAGGGCAACTGGATCACCCGCGCGCCGAGCCTGCGCCGCAAGGCGATCCTGATGGCCAAGGTGCAGGACGAGGCCGGCCACGGTCTTTACCTCTACTCCGCGGCCGAGACGCTCGGGGTGGACCGCGAGGAGCTGCTCGACAAGCTGCACAACGGTCAGCAGAAGTACTCCTCGATCTTCAACTACCCGACGCTGACCTGGGCCGATGCCGGCGCGATCGGCTGGCTCGTCGACGGTGCCGCGATCATGAACCAGGTGCCGCTGTGCCGCTGCTCCTACGGCCCCTACGCCCGCGCGATGATCCGTGTGTGCAAGGAGGAGTCCTTCCACCAGCGTCAGGGCTTCGAGATCCTGTGGACGCTGAGCCAGGGCACACCGGAGCAGCAGGCGATGGCGCAGGACGCGGCCAACCGGTGGTGGTGGCCCTCGCTGATGATGTTCGGCCCGCCCGACACCGGCGAGGCGGCCCAGGGTGGCCACACCGCGCAGAACATGGCCTGGGGCATCAAGCGGTTCAGCAACGACGACCTGCGCCAGAAGTTCGTCGACATGACCGTGCCGCAGGCGCAGAAGCTCGGGCTCACCCTGCCCGACCCCGACCTGCGGTGGAACGAGGAGCGCGGCCACTGGGACTTCGGTGAGATCGACTGGGACGAGTTCTGGCGGGTGCTCAAGGGCGACGGGCCGTGCAACGAGCAGCGGATCACCCACCGCCGCCGCGCCCACGAGGAGGGCGCGTGGGTGCGCGAGGCCGCCAACGCCTACGCCGCCAAGCACGCCCCCCACAACAACACCGTGCAGGAGGTCGCATGACCGACGCCGGCCCCTCGACCTCGCGCGACAACTGGCCGCTGTGGGAGGTCTTCGTCCGCGCCAAGCGCGGTCTGTCCCACGTGCACTCCGGGTCGCTGCACGCCCCTGACGCCACCCTGGCGCTACGCAACGCGCGCGACCTCTACACCCGCCGCCAGGAGGGCGTGTCCATCTGGGTGATCCGGTCCGAGGACATCACGGCGAGCAGCCCGGACGAGCGCGACAGCTTCTTCGACCCGGCGGGGGACAAGGTCTACCGGCACGCCTCGTTCTACGAGGTGCCCGAGGACGTGGAGTACCTGTGAGCGACCCCACCACGACCGAGGTCCCATCGAACGCGCCGACCGGCGACTACACGGCATACCTCCTGGGGCTGGCCGACGACGCCCTGATCTATGCCCATCGGCTGGGGGAGTGGCTCACCCGCGCGCCCCAGATCGAGGAGGACATGGCGCTGGGCAACGTGGGGCTGGATCTGCTCGGTCAGGCACGGTCCCTGCTGACCCGCGCCGGCGAGCTCGAGGGCGCGGGCCGCGACGAGGACGACCTGGCCTACCTGCGTGACGAGCGCGAGTTCCGCAACGTCCACCTGGTCGAGCAGCCGCGCGGGGACTTCGGCCACGAGATGGCCCGGATGCTGTGGTTCGCCTCCTACCAGCACGAGCTCTACTCCGCGCTGCTCGACTCCACCGACCAGGTGCTCGCCGCGGTCGCTGCCAAGGCCATCAAGGAGGTTGCCTACCACCGCGACCATGCCGGCCAGTGGGTGGTGCGGCTGGGCGACGGCACCGAGGTATCCCACGACCGGATGCAGGCGGGGCTGGCGGCCGTGGCGCCCTACGTCGCGGAGCTGGGGGACGATGACCGGGCGAGCGTCGCCGCGGCCGAGGCGGGTGTCGGCATCCTGCCGTCGGCCCTGGTCGAGGGCACGGCGGCGCACGTCCGGGCGGTGGTCGCCCAGGCGACGCTGAGTATGCCGGACGAGCCCCGTTGGCGGTCCCGCGGCGGTCGCGAGGGGGTCCACTCCGAGGCGATGGGCTACCTGCTGGCCGAGATGCAACACATCCACCGCAGCCACCCCGGGGCGACGTGGTGAGCGTGATGACGGCGCTGACCGCGGTGCAGGCTGCCGAGCTGGCACAGACCATCCGCGACATCCCCGACCCGGAGATCCCGGTCATCTCGATCGACGACCTCGGCATCGTGCGCTCGATCGAGGTCGAGGGTGAGGTGGTCCGCGTGACCATCACCCCGACCTACTCCGGCTGTCCTGCGGTGCAGGCGATCACCGACCAGATCGACTGGACCGTGCGGCAGCACGGGCTGCGGGCCGAGGTGGTCACCACGCTGTCGCCGGCCTGGACCACCGACTGGATGAGCGAGCGCGGGCGGGAGTCCCTGCGCCGCTTCGGGATCGCCCCGCCGAGCGGTGCCGGCCCGGTGCGCGAGGCGGGGCCGGTGCCGGTGGGGCTCTCCGTGCGGCAGGTGAGCTGCCCCTCGTGCGGGTCGGACGACACCGAGGAGCTCTCCCGTTTCGGGTCGACGGCGTGCAAGGCGCTGCGGCGCTGCCGCTCCTGCCGTGAGCCGTTCGAGGAGTTCAAGGCCATCTGATGCACCTGACCACGACCAAGCCCGTGCGGCACCGTGCCGTCTTCCACACCCTCACCATCAGCACGGTCGAGCAGCTCACCGACGAGGCCATCGCGATCAGCTTCACGGTGCCGCCCACCCTGCGTGATGAGTACTCCTTCGAGCCCGGCCAGCACCTGACGCTGCGCGCCACCGTCGGCGGGGAGGACATCCGGCGCTCCTACTCCATCTGTGTGTCCCGGCGTCGAGCACTGGCCACGGGTGAGCTGCGCGTCGCCACAGCAGTCGTGCCAGGAGGCCTGATGTCCACCTGGTTGCACGAGAACGCCGAGACCGGTGAGCAGCTCCAGGTGATGACCCCGATCGGCGGGTTCACCTGCGCGACCGACCCGTCCGCGGCCCGCCACCACGTCGCGATCGCCGGCGGCTCCGGCATCACCCCCGTGATCTCGCTGCTCACCACGGCGCTGGAGGAGGAGCCGGAGTCCCGGGCCACGCTGATCTTCGCCAACCGTCGCACCGACACGATCATGTTCCTGGAGGAGCTGATGGACCTGAAGAACCGGTTCCCCGACCGGTTCACCCTGTTCCACGTGCTCTCCCGCGAGGCCCAGGACGTCGAGCTGTTCAGCGGCAGGCTGGACAGGGACCGGCTCGAGAGGTTCTTCGAGGCGTTCGTCCCGGTCGACGACGTCGACGAGTGGTACCTGTGCGGCCCGCTCGGCCTGGTGGAGACGGCCCAGGAGGCGCTCGCGGACCACGGCGTCGACGGCCACCACGTGCACCACGAGATCTTCCACGTCGAGGGTGCGGCGCCCGTCGCGCCGCCGCCCCCGCCGGACGCGAAGCCGCTGGCCATGGTCACCGTGACGCTGGACGGCCGCACGACGAACGTGCCGGTCAAGAGCCAGGCCGAGTCGATCCTCGCGGCAACCCTCCGCGAGCGTCCGGACGCCCCGTTCAGCTGCACCAACGGCGTCTGCGGCACCTGTCGGGCGCGGGTGGTGGAGGGCGAGGTCCGGATGGACCGCAACTACGCCCTGGAGCCGGAGGAGGTCGACGCCGGCATTGTGCTGACCTGCCAGTCGCATCCGGTCACCGACGAGGTCGTGCTCGACTACGACGCCTGAAGCGCAGGGGGTGACCGCCGCGCCTGTCCGTACGGTCTCAGCGGCTGTCCCCGGTGGCCCGGCTCACCGTGGTCAGCGGCGGAGATACTCCACCCAGGTAAAGCCGTCCTGCACGTCGCGGCTGTCCTCGCCCCACAGGGCCGGGTCGATGGCGGGGAAGGTGACCGAGCCCTGGGGCTCCTGCTCGACATGGGTGATGACCAACCGAGAGGCCGCCCCGATGGTCTGTTCGTAGACTTGGCCGCCACCGGCGATGAAAACCTCCGTGTCGCCGGCCATCAGCAGAGCCTCCGGCAGCGAGTGCGCGACCTCCGCGCCGGGCGCCGTCCAGGTCCGGTCGCGGGTGACCACGATGGTGCGCCGGCCCGGGAGCGCTCGCCCGATCGAGTCCCAGGTGCCGCGACCCATCACCAAGACTCCGCCGATGGTGGTGCGCTTGAAGAACGCGAGGTCCTCCGGCAGGTGCCACGGCATCGAGGCGCCGTCGCCGATCACGCCGTTGCGGCCGACGGCAGCGACCAGGGTGAGCGTCTGGTCGAAGCCCCGGGTGAGGAGGCTGGGCCGGCGTGCGGGGGAGTATGCCGTGTCCCCGGTGGCCGGGTCACCCAGGTCGCCGCCCTGGTTGCGGAGGTGCTCGAGCACCTGGCGCTCGTGCGGGACGACGCGCTGCGGCAGGTCGGCCAGCGGCCACCAGCGCAGGTCCAGCGCCTTGTCTGGCTCGGTGATGGTGGGATCTCCCGTGACGTCGGAGGCGGTGAAGAAGAGGTCGATCCGCTGCTCGACCGGGCCGCCGAGCACGCAACCGCGCTGCAGCACGGCGGCCAGGGAGACCTGTCCCGGCTCGATGGTGAGGCCGATCTCCTCGGCGGCCTCGCGGCATACTGCCCGGTCGGCGGGCTCGCCCGCCTCCACGTGACCGGCGGCCGCACAGGCCCACCAGCCCTCCATGTAGCCGGTGGCACCACGCAGTTGCAGCAGCACCTCGGGGCCGGAGGGTCCCTGGCGGGTCAGTACGAGGTAGGCCGCCGGGACGACGGAGAAGCGGGTCATCGGTGTGGACCGCAGCTCAGGGGCGATCAGACCGCGATCGGTGCCTTGATGGTGGGTGCCGCGACGTAGTCGCACACCTCGATGTCCTCGAGCTCGAACTCGTCGATCCCCCGGATGTCGGGGTTGAGCCAGAGCGTCGGCAGCGGCCCCGGCTCGCGGGTCAGCTGCTCGTCGGCCTGCTCGAGGTGGTTGGCGTAGAGATGAGCGTCGCCGAGGGTGTGCACGAACTCGCCGACCTCGAGGTCGGTGACCTGGGCGACCATGTGGGTCAGCAGGGCATAGCTGGCGATGTTGAACGGCACGCCGAGGAAGATGTCGGCGCTGCGCTGGTAGAGCTGGCAGGAGAGCCGGCCCCGGCCACCGTCCACGCCGGGTGCGACATAGAACTGGAACATGGTGTGGCACGGCGGGAGCGCCATCTCGTCGACATCGGCGACGTTCCACGCCGAGACGATGTGCCGGCGCGAGTCGGGGTTGGTGCGGATCGACTCGATGACCCGGGCGATCTGGTCCACCGTCTCACCGCTCGGCGTGGGCCAGGAGCGCCACTGGTGACCGTAGACCGGCCCGAGGTCGCCGTTCTCGTCGGCCCACTCGTCCCAGATGCTGATCTTGCGCTCGTGGAGCCACCTGACGTTGGTGTCGCCACGCAGGAACCACAGCAGCTCGCCCGTGATGGACCGGAGATGAAGCTTCTTGGTGGTCAGCACCGGGAAGCCCGCGGACAGGTCGAAGCGCATCTGGTGCCCGAACACCGACAGCGTGCCCGTGCCGGTGCGATCCTCCTTGCGGACGCCGTCGGTGCGGACGCGGTGCAGGAGGTCGAGGTACTGGCGCATGAGCCGAACTCTAGTTGCGGACACCGTCAGGGGCGAGGAGCGCCATGCGGGCCAGAGCAAAGGGCGGACGAACGGGCAGGTGACCGACGGGGTGACCCAAATCACAGCCCACCGGTATGGTTTCTTCAATCGGTCTGGGCCAGAGTAGTCACCGATCGCGCCGCTACCCGGACCCCCCGAGCGGGTGGCGGCGCGATCACCTCCACGGGGGGAGTGCGAGGCGGGCCAAGCGGCCCAAACCGTGGGGCCGTAACCTTGCCGCATGAGCCACCCGCATCCTGACCTCGCCTCTCCCGGACCGCTGCCCGCGAACGGCGTGCGAGTCGTCGCCCTCGGCGGACTCGGTGAGATCGGCCGCAACATGGCGGTGGTGGAGCACGCCGGCAAGCTGCTGATCATCGACTGCGGCGTGCTCTTCCCCGAGGACGAGCACCCGGGTGTCGACCTGATCCTCCCCGACTTCGAGTATCTCGAGGACCGCTGGGACGACATCGTCGCCATCGTGCTGACCCACGGCCACGAGGACCACATCGGTGCCGTGCCCTTCCTGCTGCGGCGCCGGCAGGACATCCCGCTGGTCGGCTCACAACTCACCCTCGCGCTCGTCGAGGCCAAGCTCAAGGAACACCGGATCACGCCCTACACCCTGGGCGTGCGCGAGGGGGACCGGGAGGTCCTCGGTCCGTTCGACTGCGAGTTCATCGCCGTCAACCACTCCATCCCCGACGCGCTCGCGGTCTTCGTGCGCACCTCCGGCGGCAACCTGCTGCACACCGGTGACTTCAAGATGGACCAGGTCCCGCTGGACAACCGGATCACCGACCTGCGCGCCTTCGCAAGGCTCGGCGAGGAGGGAGTCGACCTGTTCCTTACCGACTCCACGAACGCGGACGTGCCGGGCTTCACCACCCCGGAGCGCAACATCACCCCGGCGATCCAGCGGGTCTTCAACCACGCCGAGCGCCGCATCATCGTGGCCTGCTTCTCCTCCCACGTGCACCGGGTGCAGCAGGTCCTCGACGCCGCCGAGGAGGCCGGTCGCAAGGTGGCGATGGTGGGCCGCTCGATGCTGCGCAACATGGGCATCGCCGCCGAGCTGGGCTATCTGCGCGTGCCGGACGGGGTGCTGGTCGACCTGGGGCGGCTGGCCCAGCTGCCCGATCACCAGCAGGTCCTGATCTGCACCGGGTCGCAGGGTGAGCCGATGGCGGCCCTGTCCCGGATGGCCAACCGGGACCACAAGATCGAGGTCGGCGGCGGGGACACCGTCCTGATGGCCTCCTCCCTGATCCCCGGCAACGAGAACGCCGTCTACCGGGTGATCAACGGCCTGACCCGGCTCGGCGCCAATGTCGTGCACAAGGGCAACGCACTGGTCCACGTGTCCGGGCACGCGAGTGCGGGGGAGCTGCTCTACTGCTACAACATCGTCCGCCCCAAGAACGTCATGCCGGTGCACGGCGAGTGGCGTCACCTGGTGGCCAACGGTGACCTGGCGGTGGCGACGGGGGTGCCTGCCGAGAACGTGATCCTCGCCGAGGACGGCGTCGTGGTCGACCTGGTCGACGGGCGAGCGCGCATCGCCGGGGCCGTGGACGTCGGCTACATCTACGTCGACGGCTCCTCGGTCGGCGGCACCACGGAGGGTCTGCTGAAGGACCGCCGGATCCTGCGCGACGAGGGCTTCGTGACGATCATCGTGGTGCGCGACGCCTCCACGGGCAAGGTCGCCGCCGGCCCGGAGATCCAGACCCGCGGGTTCGCCGAGGACGCCGCGGTCTTCGACAAGGTCCGGCCGCGCCTCGAGACGGCCCTGGAGGAGGCCCGCCAGAACGGGGTGACCGACACCCACCAGCTCCAGCAGGTCATCCGCCGCACCGTCGGGTCGTTCGTCGGTAGCAAGCTACGCCGCCGCCCGATGATCATCCCGATCGTCATCGACGCCTGATCTGATCTCGCCCGGTCCGACCCCCGCACCACCGGCCTGGTTCCGGTATGCCGTGGGGCCGGTCCTGTCTCCCTGCTCAGGCGAGGCGGGACACGGCCAGCGCGGCGAGCGCGATCAGCCAGCTCACGAAACTGCCGATGAGGAAGTACTCGGTCACCTGGTCGATGCGTGCCGCCCGCTGCGTGGCGGGATCCTGCGCGCTGCCCGTCGTCTCCCGGCCCGCGGTGTCGCTGCCCGTCGTCTCCCGGCCCGTGGTGTCGCTGTGCGCGGCCTCCCAGCGCTCGCTGTCACGACTCGCGCGCTGCAGCTCGGGCCAACGGATCAGGCCCTTGGCGGCGATGACGATGCTGGCGGCCGTCACCTGACCGGCGAGCCCCAGACCGAGGATGAACACCCGCTCCATCGGCCCGAGGAGTCGCCCCCCGCGGAGCCGGTCGGAGGGCTGTGGCTCGCCCAGCGGGTTCAGCGCGCCGGTGTGGGCGAGCACCAGCCGGACCACGATGTTGCCGGTCGACAGCTGGATCAGCACGAGCCCGGCCAGGAGCAGGAACCGGGTCGGGTCGGCCGTCGTGAGCGGGCCCAGACCGGTCCAGTCCAGCCACCGGGAGAGCGCCCCACCAGCCTCCGAGGACCACCCGCTGAGCAGGAGCGTCAGCGCGACGCCGAGCGAGAGGGCACCCAGCGCCAGTCCCTCCCCACGATCGGTCTCGACTGCACGTCGGGTCAGCACGACCCAGGTCCCGGTGGTGGCGCCGGCGATGGCCAGCAGGAGCAGGTCACCCCAGGTGTCCAGGTCGGCCAGGATGGCCAGGGCAGCGATCGAGGCTAGTCCCAGGGTCGTGCCCACGCGCTGCCCGAGCCCGGTGTCGGCCCAGTCACGGGCGGAGAGCAGGTCGGCCAGGCCGACGGCGATGAGCAGGAGCGCGAGGGCGCTCACGTGACCTTCCGGAGGCTCTCCGCCGAGGTGACGGCGATGGCGAGCCCGTCGTGCTTGCGGCGCTGGTTCACCGCCTGCCGGGTCAGCCCCAGCTCCTCCGCCAGCTTCGCCTGCGTCCGTCCGTGCATGAGCCCCTCCAGGATGTGCCTCGACCGCGTATCCAACAAGCCAAGCAGGTGGTCCTGACAGAGCAGCGCGGCGTTGACAGCCTCGGCCGACGGGCCGGGGGTCGGGCCGGAGGCATCAGGCGAGGGGGCGTCGGGGGTCGCCTGGGCCGGGCGGTAGGCCGTGCGCACGCTCTCGAACCCCGTCGTCGACTGCTTCTGCTCAACCCACTCGATCGCGGCCCGGGCGGCCCACCACGCCGGGCCGTCCTGCGTGCCGTTGTCGGCATCCAGCACGGTCACCCCTCCCCAGCCGACGCCGACCCGGATGTCGATGTCGGGATCGAGGCGCAGCCGGAGCAGGAGCGCGGCATACAACGCCTCACCCACTGTCGCGAAGGTGCCCTGGAACTCGTCTCCCGCGGTGACCTGAAGGTCATCCACCGAGGTGACCTCGGCGCTCACGGTCGTCAGGGCGGTGGTGAGTGCGTCGTGCAGTGCCTTGCGGTCCTCGGCCGTGCGGGAGCCGATCACGTCGCCGAGCAGTGCCGCGAGCGGTCGGTCGCCCGCCGGGTGGGTCATGGGTCAAGTCTAGGGGAGATGCGCAAGGGAGCAAGCCATTCTCTTGATATGGACAAAAAGCAATCCATTATCTTGCTACTAGGCCAGATCAACTGATGACGTAGACGACTAGGCTGGCGGCGTGCGCGCGTGGGCGGGGGTCGTCGGCTGGGCCTGGTGCGGGAGTGTCGTGGCGCTCATCATCCTGCGCTTCCTCGACCTGACCGGTCCGGTCCCGGCGGTGCAGTCGGTCCTGCCGCTGGCGGTGGGGAGCCTGACCCTGCTCCTCGCGCTCAGCCTCCTGGGCAGACGTCCCGTGCTGGCCGTGGTCTCGGGTGCCATCGTGGTCATCGGTGCCGCGTGGGCGCTCCCCTGGCTGTGGCCGCGGCAGGTCCCGCCCCCGTCGGCCGCCGACACGGTCGTGCTCGCGGCCAACCTGGAGTACGGCCAGGGCAGCATGGCCGAGATCGTCGCCCTCGTCAGGCAGTATGACGTCGACGCCCTCGTCCTCCTCGAGGCCACGGCTCGCACCGGGGACCAGGTGGCGCACGGGTCGCTGAGCGACCTGCTCCCGCACGTCTCCGGGCAGGTCCGCGAGGACGCGGGCGGCACGCTGGTGCTGACCGCAGAACCGCACGTCGAGCTGCCGGACCCGCCCGCGGGCACGTTCACCCAGGTCGCGGTCCGGGTCCAGGGTGCCGGCGGGGACGCGGACTGGACACTGGTGGCAGTCCACCCCGCCCCTCCTCTCCTGACGACCTCCGACCGCTGGCGGGACGACCTGGCCGCGCTCCAGGCGTGGGTCGAGGGGCACCGCGAGGGCCGCCTGGTCCTGGCCGGGGACTTCAACGCGTCCCAGGGGCACCCCGCTTTCCGCGCACTGTCCGACGGGATGGTCGACGCGCACCGGGAGGCGGGTGCGGGCTGGGTGCGGACCTGGCCGATGGGCTCGCCCGTGCCCCCGTTCATCCAGCTGGACCACGTGCTGGCGCGCGGCTTCGCGGTGCAGGATGCCGGGGTGGCCGACCTCACGGGCAGCGATCACCGGGCGGTGTGGGCACGTCTGCGCTGAACGCACCGGTCACCACGAAGATCTGCTCCTCATCGCGTGTGACGCGTGATACGCAAGGGAAAGTCAAGTACCGTGCCAGGGTGGCGACTAGTGCGACGACCCGACGCTCATCCGGTGGCAAGGCCGCCGGTGCGCGGTCCTCATCGCGTCCGCGCACCACGACCGCCCGGTCCGCCGGGGCCGGCCGCTCGGGGTCCAAGGCCTCTGGTCGCAGTGGCAGCGCTGGGCGGAACAGCCCAGGGCGGGGCCGGGCCGGCACGGGTGGCTCCGGCCGATCCAGGGCCGGGAGTGCCTCGAGGAACTCGACCCGCAAGCCCCGGAGCGGGCAGCCACCGTTGCCCTGGCGGATGGCTCGAGGGACCTGGATGGGGATGGCGACGATGACCGGAGGAGCGGTACGCAGCATGGGCTCCAGCACTGAGGACACCGACCAGGGCCACCGGCGCGACGGCATGGGTTTCCTGCTCCTGGCCCTGGCCGTGATCGTGGCCATCCGTGAGTGGTGGAACCTGCAGGGCACCCTCGGCGACGTGATCCACGCGGTCGTGGCCGGCACCTTCGGGCGGGTGGGTCTGGCCCTGCCGATCGTGCTGTTCCTCTTTGCGATCCGACTGCTGCGGGCCCCGGCGAGCACCGCGTCCAACAACCGGATGGCCGTCGGCACCCTGGCCCTGGGCCTGGCGGCCACCGGCCTGACCCACGTGGCGCTCGGGGCACCCGACTACAGCGAGGGCCAGGAGGCCCTGCAGAACGCCGGCGGCATCGTCGGCTTCATCGTGGCCAGCCCCATCACCGCCGCTCTCACCAGCTACGGCACCATCGCCCTGCTGAGCCTGCTCGCATTCTTCGGCGTGCTCGTCATCACGGCCACTCCCGTGCACCGGATCCCGCAGCGGCTCCGGGCCTTCGAGGCCGCCCTGTTCGAGACCCACCAGGAGGAGGACGCAGACCAGACCGGGCCGCGCCCTGCTCGCCGCCGCCGCGGCGAGGTGCCGGGGGACCGGGAGGGGGACGAGGCCTTCGAGCAGGCCGCCGAGGTGCAGCCCGGTTCGGCCAAGTCCCTGCGCGCCCGGGCCTACGCACGCAAGCAGCGTGAGGAGGCGGACGCCGGCGCGACGGACAAGGGATCCTCGGGCCGGTCCGCGGACCGAACTCCGAAGGGGACCGGCGATCCCAACGAAACACAGCCGATCCTGCGGCCGGGCCAGAAGCGGCCGGAGCCCGGCACGGTCCCGCACAAGGAGACCCTGGAGGCCCCGCCGACCACGCCGCTGCCCCAGCGGGTGGAGCAGCTGATGCTGGCCGGTGACGTCACCTACACCCTTCCGGACAACGGCCTGCTGACCGAGGGTGCACCGCACAAGTCACGGTCGGCGGCCAACGACCAGGTGGTCGACTCCCTCACCGGGGTGCTGGACGACTTCGGCGTCGACGCCCAGGTCACCGGTTTCATGCGGGGCCCGACGGTGACCCGCTACGAGGTCGAGCTCGGCCCCGGCGTGAAGGTCGAGCGGATCACCGCGCTGTCCAAGAACATCGCCTACGCCGTGGCGTCCGCCGACGTGCGCATCCTCTCCCCGATCCCCGGCAAGTCCGCGGTCGGTGTCGAGATCCCCAACACCGACCGCGAGAACGTCTCGCTCGGTGACGTGCTCCGCTCGAACGCGGCCCGCAACAACACCCACCCCATGGTGATGGGCGTCGGCAAGGACGTCGAGGGCGGCTACGTCATCGCCAACCTGGCGAAGATGCCGCACATGCTCGTGGCCGGTGCCACGGGCTCGGGCAAGTCCAGCTTCATCAACTCGATGATCACCTCGGTCCTGATGCGCGCCACCCCCGATGAGGTGCGCATGGTCCTGGTCGACCCCAAGCGGGTCGAGCTCACGGCCTACGAGGGCATCCCGCACCTGATCACCCCGATCATCACCAACCCGAAGAAGGCCGCCGAGGCGCTGGCCTGGGTGGTCAAGGAGATGGACACCCGCTACGACGACCTGTCGGCCTTCGGGTTCAAGCACGTCGACGACTTCAACAAGGCGGTCCGCGCTGGCAAGGCCACTCCGCCGCCCGGCTCGGAGCGGGTGCTGCAGCCCTACCCCTACCTGCTGGTCGTCGTCGACGAACTGGCCGACCTGATGATGGTCGCCCCCCGGGACGTCGAGGAGTCGGTCGTCCGGATCACCCAGCTGGCCCGGGCCGCGGGCATCCACCTGGTGCTGGCCACCCAGCGCCCCTCTGTCGACGTGGTCACCGGCCTGATCAAGGCCAACGTGCCCTCCCGCATGGCCTTCGCCACCTCCTCGGTCACCGACAGCCGGGTGGTGCTGGACCAGCCCGGTGCCGAGAAGCTCATCGGCCAGGGTGACGCGCTGTTCCTGCCGATGGGGGCGTCCAAGCCGATGCGCGTGCAGGGCGCCTGGGTCGCCGAGTCCGAGATCGAGGGCGTGGTCAAGCACGTCACCGGACAGCTCAAGCCCGTCTACCGCGAGGACGTGGCCGCCGCCCCCGCCAAGAAGCAGGTCGATGAGGACATCGGCGACGACCTCGATCTGCTGCTCCAGGCCGCCGAGCAGGTCATCACGACGCAGTTCGGCTCGACCTCGATGCTGCAGCGCAAGCTGCGCGTCGGCTTCGCCAAGGCCGGCCGGCTGATGGACCTGATGGAGTCGCGCGGCATCGTCGGGCCGTCGGAGGGCAGCAAGGCCCGCGAGGTCCTCGTCAGGCCCGAGGACCTCGAGGTCACCCTGGCGCTGCTCCAGGGGCAGGAGCCCCCGGAGCAGGTCGAGGAGTCTGCGGAGGACGACCCGCGGGAGTATGCCGAGGACCCCGGCTACGACGAGGACGGCCAGGATGAGGGTGGGGCACCCGCCGCGCCACGGGGCCAGCAGTATGCCGACCCGCTCGCTGAGGACGACGACGACGCGGACTACGACCTCGCTGAGGAAGACTCCGAGGACGCCTGGGCGCTGACCGGGCGGGAGTAGAGTCACCGCTCGTGTTCACCTACGCAGGGGCCGCGGGCCAGACCAGGTGGCAGCGCTGGCTCACGGCGCTGCGTGAGCACCCCTCCGGCGTGCTGCTCGCCGCGCAGCTGCTCGGCGTGCTGCTCTTCCCGTTCACCGACGCCGGGGGACTGGGGCGGACGTTGCTGTCGGCCTTCGGCCTGGTGATCCTGGCGATCGCCGTCGCTGCCGTCAACCGGACCCCCAGCACCAGGAGGGTCGCGATCGCCCTGGGTGCACCCGTCTTCGTGCTCACCGTGCTCGAGGCGATCTTCCCCGACAACACCACGATCCATCTGATCAGCTACATCTTCCACGCGATCTTCTACTTCTACACAGCGGTCTCGCTCCTGCGCTACATGTTCGCCGACGCCTGGGTCAGCCGCGACGAGCTGTTTGCCACCGGGGCCTGCTTCACGGTGCTGGCCTGGGCCTTCGCCTACACCCACGGTGTGGTGCAGATCATCTGGCCCGACTCCTACCTCCACGCGGGCCACGACGGTCCGCTGAGCTGGATGGACCTGCTGTTCCTCTCCTTCACCACGCTGACCAACACCGGACTGTCCGACATCACCCCGGGGCCGGAGGCCAACCAGGCGCGCTCGGTGCTGATGCTCCAGATGCTGGCCGGGCTCAACTACATCGCGCTGGTCGTGGCACGCCTGCTGGGCCTGACCCTGGTCAAGTTCCGCAAGTGACCCGGCCGCCCGGCCGGCTCCGTGGACCGGTGAGGAGGGCAGGTCTCGTCCCCGGCCTGTCGGTCGCGGCCGGTCTCGGCCTCATCGCCCACCTGCTCGGTGCCCAGGTGCCGGTCGTGGGCGGCCCGGTGTTCGGCATACTCCTCGGCGTCGTGGCGGGCGCCGCCCTCGGCGAGCGGCCCGCCCTGGCCCCCGGCACCGCCTTCGCGGCCAAGAAGGTGCTGCAGGCCGCGGTGGTGCTGCTCGGTCTCCGGCTCTCCCTCGGGCAGGTCGCCAGGATCGGGTGGGAGACGCTGCCGGTGATGCTCGGCACCCTGGCCCTGGCGCTCATCGCGGGGGCAGTCATCGGGCGGTGGCTGGGCGTGCCCGAGCAGATCCGCACGCTGGTCACCGTCGGCACCGGCATCTGCGGGGCATCGGCGATCGCGACGGTCAGCGCGGTCACCGGCGCCACAGGGGTGGCCGTGGCCGTGTCGGTCGCCGTGATCTTCGCCTACAACGCCCTCGCGGTGCTCATCTTCCCGCTGGCCGGTCACGCGTTGGGGCTGTCCCAGGAAGGCTTCGGGCTCTGGGCCGGCACGGCGATCAACGACACCTCCTCGGTGGTCGCGGCAGCCACGGTCTACGGTGCCGTGGCGACCTCGACCGCCGTGGTCGTCAAGCTCACCCGGACCCTCATGATCATCCCGATCGCGGTGGGGCACTCGGTCGCGCGTGCCCGGCGGGAGGGCTCGACGCACGGGCGCCCGCGATGGACACAGCTCATCCCCCCGTTCCTGGTCCTCTTCCTCGTCGCCGCGGCGGTCAACTCCGCGGGGCTGGTCCCCGAGGGGTGGAGCGACCCGGTGCGACAGCTCGCTGCCTACCTGACCACGGTCGCCCTGACGGCGATCGGACTGGGCACGCCGGTGCGTGCCGTGCGCGAGGCGGGCTGGCGGCCCCTCGCGCTCGGTGGGCTCCTCTGGGTGCTGGTGGCGGTGAGCAGCCTGCTGCTGATGCGGCTCACCGGGCACTGGTGAGGCCGCGGGCGGCGTGCCGATGCCGGCAGGCAAGGCGTGGTGGAGCAGCCGCGGATCCGCCCTCGCATAAGGTTGGGTTCATGAGCGTGAGCGGCGTGGCCACCCGGGGCACGGGCGACCCGTCTCCCCACCAGGCCTCGCCGCACCGGACGGTGGCGATGGTGACCCTGGGCTGCTCGCGCAACGAGGTCGACTCCGAGGAGCTGGCCGGTCGGCTCACCGCCGGCGGCTGGTCCCTCGTCGAGGACGCCGCCGAGGCGGACGTGGCCGTCGTCAACACCTGCGGCTTCGTCGCGCAGGCCAAGAAGGACTCCATCGACGCGCTGCTCGAGGCGGGTGATCTCAAGCAGACCGGCCGCACCCGGGCCGTCGTGGCGGTGGGGTGCCTGGCCGAGCGCTACGGCGAGCAGCTGGCCGACCAGCTGCCCGAGGCCGACGCCGTGCTCGGGTTCGACTCCTACCGGGACATGTCGAGCCAGCTGCAGGCCATCCTGGATGGTCACAAGCCGGTCTCCCACACCCCGCGGGACCGGCGCACCCTGCTGCCGATCGCTCCCGCCGCGCGCCAGGACGGCAGCGCCGGTGTCGCTCTGCCCGGACACCAGCAGATCGCTCCGACCGACTTCATCAGCACCAACTCCCAGGGCACGGACGCCCTGGCCACCCCGTCCGGACCACCCGTGGTGCGGGCGCGCCTGGACGGTCGACCGTGGGCACCACTGAAGATCGCCTCGGGCTGTGACCGCCGCTGCGCCTTCTGCGCGATCCCGATGTTCCGCGGCTCGTTCGTCTCCCGCCGCCCGCACGAGATCCTCGACGAGGCTCGCTGGCTGGGCGAGCGCGGGGTCCGCGAGGTCTTCCTGGTCAGTGAGAACACCACGTCCTACGGCAAGGACCTGGGCGACCTCCGGCTCCTGGAGCAGCTGCTGCCCGAGCTCGCTGCGGTCGAGGGCATCGACCGGGTCCGGGTCTCCTACCTGCAACCGGCCGAGATCCGGCCCGAGCTGCTCGAGGTGATGGCACAGACCCCTGGCGTGACGCCATACTTCGACATCTCCTTCCAGCACGCCTCCGGGCCACTGCTGCGCCGGATGCGCCGGTTCGGCGACCGGCAGTCCTTCCTGTCCCTGCTCCGGACGGTCCGGCAACGCCTGCCGCAGGCCGGCATCCGCTCCAACGTCATCGTCGGCTTTCCCGGCGAGACCGAGGAAGACCTGGCCGAGCTGACCTCCTTCCTGGAGGAGGCCGAGCTCGACGTGGTCGGGGTCTTCGGCTACAGCGACGAGGACGGCACCGAGGCCGAGACCTATGACGGCAAGTTGGCCCCTGAGGTCATCAACGAGCGGGTGGCCCTGGTGACCGGGCTGGTCGAGCAGCTGACCGCCCAGCGGGCGCTGGATCGCGTGGGGGAGCGGGTCAGTGTGCTCGTCGAGGAGATCGACGAGCCCGAGGGAGATGACGCCGACGTCGTCGTCACCGGCCGCGCCGAGCAGCAGGGGCCAGACGTCGACGGCTCGACCGTGCTGGTGGGGTGGCCCGCCGGCCGGGCCCCGCGCGTCGGTGACATCGTCCGGGCCGAGGTCGTGGGCACCGAGGGTGTCGACCTGATCGCACGGGTGGAGGTCTGACACCGTGACCAGCCCGGACCCGGCAGCGTCGCCGGTCGCCCCCACCGCCAGCGCATGGAACGTGCCCAACGGCCTGACCGTGCTGCGGATCATCATGGTCCCGCTGTTCCTGTGGCTGCTGCTCACCCAGTCCGGCGACTCCGAGCCGCACCGGTGGTGGGCCGCGGTGGTCTTCGCGGTCGCCAGTCTCACGGACTGGCTCGACGGAGAGCTCGCCCGCCGCAGGGAGCTGGTCACCAACTTCGGCAAGGTCGCCGACCCGATCGCCGACAAGGCGCTCATGGGGTCCGCCCTCATCGGGCTCTCCTCGCTCGGCGAGCTCCCCTGGTGGGTGACCGTCGTCATCCTCGTCCGCGAGCTGGGCATCACCGGGCTGCGCTTCTGGGTCATCCGTCGGGGCGTGATCGCCGCGAGCAAGGGCGGCAAGCTCAAGACGATGCTCCAGGCGATCGGTCTGCTGCTGCTGATCCTGCCGCTGACCGGGTTGTTGCACTCGCTGGGCCTGTGGATCATGTACGCCGCCGTCGTCGTCACCGTCGTGACCGGCATCGACTACGTCTTCCAGGCGTTGCGCCTGCGCCGGGCCACCGGTGGTGGGTCGTGACGGCCCAGGGTGGCCAGGACCCGTGCGTGGGTCGTGCGCCGGACCCGACCGAGCTGGACGCGCCGGATGCCGCCCGGGTGGACCCCCGTGCGGCACGGGCCGTCGAGGAGCTGCGGAGGGCCGGTGCCTCGATCGCCACCGCCGAGTCGCTGACCGGCGGGCTGGTCTGCGCGGCCCTCACGTCGGTGCCGGGAGCCAGCTCGGTCGTGTTCGGCGGCATCGCGTCATACTCCAGCGACCTCAAGATCCGCGTCCTGGGTGTGCCCGCCGACGTGATCGCCGAGCACGGGACGGTGGCCGAGCAGACCGCCCTGCACATGGCCGACGGGGCGCGCCGGGTGGCCGGGGCGGACGTCGGGGTGGCGACCACGGGGGTCGCCGGGCCGGATCCGACGGAGGGCAAGCCGGTCGGAGAGGTCTTCGTGGCCGTGACCCGGGAATCTGTGCGGCTGGTCCGGGTGTTCACCTTCCACGGGTCGCGTGAGCAGGTCCGGCGCCAGGCCGTGGAGAGCGCCCTGGAGCTGGTGATCGAGGCCCTGTCGGGACCGGAGTGAGGGGGCGGTTCGCCTCCGAGAGGTATTCTGTCGGCCCGGCGTTGTACGGTTGAGGTAGCGACGGAGACGGATGAGGAGGTTTGGCCATGGTTCTCTTGCGACGCGAGTTGGGCGACGTGCTCCGGGAGGAGCGTCAGCACCAGGGCCGGACCCTGCGTGAGGTCTCGGCCTCGGCCTCGGTCTCCCTCGGCTACCTGAGTGAGGTCGAGCGCGGCGAGAAGGAGGCCTCCAGCGAGCTGCTGGCCTCCATCTGCAAGGCCCTCGACCTGCCGATGTCCCGGATGCTGACCGACGTCGCAGACCGGGTGAGCCTGGCCGAGACGGCCGAGCAGCAGCTCACCTCCATGCTGGCCGAGGGTCTGGCCAAGCCGATCCGGCACCCCGACACCGTCGTGTCGACCAAGCGCCGCCTGATCAGCTCCGCGGCCTGAGCAGCGGGCACCACCGCAGCACCCCTCAGCATCTGACCGGGCGTCCCACCTCCGACCGGGCCCATGGTGTGGCGCTCGCAGCAGTTCACGCTGGCGCGGTTCAGTGCGGGATCTCGTCGATGCCGTTCATCGCCAGTGTTGCGCCGACGATGTCCACCACCTGCTGCGCGGGCCAGTCGTCGGGGACTGCGATGAGGGTGTCCGCGTCCGGCCGGTCGGTAGCGCAAGAGACGGGTATTATCTTGACATCAAGATAAACGAGGAGGTTGCATGCGACTGCATCACGTCCAGATCTCGATGCCGCGCGGTCAGGAGGCCGGAGCCCGCGCCTTCTACGGCGACGCGCTCGGTCTGACCGAGGTGCCTAAGCCGCCGGACCTCGCTGGCCGCGGGGGCTGCTGGTTCCGGGCCTACGAGGGCGATCTGGTGACCGTCGAGATCCACGTCGGCGTCGAGGACCCCTTCGTGCCCGCGCGCAAGGCTCACCCGGCCGTCGTCGTCGACGACACGACCGAGCTGGAGGCGCTGGCGCAGCAGATTTCGCAGCACGGCTTTGACGTGTCCTGGGACGAACGGTTCACGTTCGAGGGCTATGAGCGCTTCCACTGCCGCGACGGGTTCGGCAACCGGGTCGAGGTGCTGGCGCCCCGGTCGTGACCCGCGGCCCCGGGTCACTCGGGGTCGATGGTGACCGCCGCGGCCTGCTCGCCGGTGTTCACGGGCCAGGCCAGCTCACTCAGAAACATCCACGCGGCGAAACCTGTGGCCCCTGCCGCGAAGGCGTTGATCTCCCGACCCCACCGGCGCCCGGGCGAGGCGGCCGCCCGGGCCAGCACGAGTCCGCCGAGCAGGTTGGCCCCGCCCCAGACGGCGTTCACGATCGGCCCGGAGTGTCTTCCGGCCAGGGGTGTGAGGTGTTCCTTGCCTGCGGCGGCCGTGGCCAGGTGCCCGAGGCTGTTGGCGGTCAGGACTCCGGCGAGGAGCGGTCGGACGGTGCTGCGATCGAAGGCTGCCATCCCTCGAGTCTGCGGTCCGACCTGCCGCGGGACAACCGGTGAGCCGGCTCCGCTGCCGGGGACAGGATCACCTACGGGGCGGCGGGTGACGGACGGATCTGGCACCGGGGACAGTGGGTGATCTGGCGTGCGCGGGGCTGTTGTCCGATGGAGTCGGCGCGCAGGGTGGTGCCGCACCGCGGACACGGCCGCCCCTCCCGACCGAAGATCCGATAGGCCCAGGGCAGCCAGCCGTCGGACGGGAGCGAGCGGAGCGACGCACCGCGCCCTGCCGCTGGGGGCACCGGGCCGAGCCGGCACGATCGGACCATCCACAGGCGTGCCGTGTCGACCACGGCCCCGAGTGCCTCCTGCGAGAGGCGGCCGACCGGCGTCCACGGGCTGACCCGGTGTTCGAACAGCGGCTCGGTGGCGTAGATCGTGCCGATCCCGGCGAGGTTGCGCTGGTCGAGCAGCGCGTGGCCTACCTCGACAATCGGATCGCGCATGAGGTTGGCCAGCGCCAGACCGCGGTCGAAGTCGCGGTCGAGCAGGTCCGGCCCGAGGTGCCCGACGACCCGTGCCTCGTGGGCTGTCTCCACCAGGTCGAGCATCCCCAGGCTGTCGCCGACGGCCACGACCGACTCGGTCCACACCAGGGCCCGGACGGTGTGCCGTTCGGTGCGCGGCGAGCGGGGACGGTCACCCGCGGTCGTCGTCCGACGCAGGACGTGCCAGGACCCGTCCATGCGCAGGTGGCTGTGCAGCGTGACTCCGTCCTCGAGCCGGTGCAGCAGGTGCTTGCCGCGCGGGACGACCTCGAGGGTATGCCGTCTGGCCAGGTCGCTCGTGGCCAGTGCCGGGACGCGCAGGTCGGAGCCGACGAGCACCTGGCCGGCCAGCGCCTCGTGCAGTCTCCGGGCGGTGCGCCAGACGGCGTCACCCTCGGGCACAGCGGCCTCTCCCTCCGACCGGTTTCACCGGCGCAGCCGCAGACCCTGCGGGGCGGTGTGGAAACCGGCCTGCTGCAGGGCGGCAGCGAGCGGGTGCGGCGAGCCCAGCGCGTTGACGCCGTCGATCCTGGCCACAGTCAGGGCGCCGAGATGGCCGCTGCGCACCCGGGCCGCCAGGGCGGCCGCTGTCGCGGCCGCGGACTCCGGGTCGTCGGTGTAGGTCAGCGCCGTGCGTCCACCCCGCTCGAGATAGACCACGAGCTCGCCGTCGACCGTCACCACGAGCGAGCCGGCCTTGCGCCCCGGCCGGTGACGGGCCGTGAGGCTGTCCCCGGCGGTGTGCGGAGACTCTTCGGTGCGTGCGTCTCCCCGCGCTGCCGCGAGCGCGGGACCCACGACCTCGGCGCTTGGCCGCTCCGGCCACGGGACCGCCGCGCCGAATGGGCTGGCAGGGTCGGTCGCGGCCAGCACCAGGGCGGTGCCGTCACCCCCGTCCTGGGCGCGCAGTCGGTCAACCGCACCCGTGGAGCCGAACTGCGAGGCGCCCAGATGCTCCACGAAGTAGCCCCGACGCACCCGCCCTGCCTCCTCGGCGGTGGCCAGCACCCGGTAGACGCCGGCGAACCCACCTGGCACGGACTCCGCCACCACGCTGCCCCGGGTGAGCACGCCGTAGCGGTCGAGCAGCTGCTCGGCCGTCGCGATGGCCCGGGCGGTCGGGTCGGTCTCGACGCTGGGCAGGACCGACCAGCGACCCACGCCGGTGGCAGGTCCGGATCGGGTGGGGGCGGCAGGACGACCGGCGCGAGAGGTTAGGGCGGTGCCCCGAGACCAGCGCGTCGACCGCGCACCGGACGGCCTGCTCCGGTGGGCCCCACGGCCGCCGGAGACCAGGGCCCGGACCGGAGCGAGGGTGTCGCCGGTGACCCGGCCCGACCAGACCTGGCCCCACAGCTCCTCGAGCAGCAGGGCGTCGTCGGTGCGTCCGAGATTGTCCGCGAGCGCCCGGAAGAAGAAGGCACCGCCCTGCCCCATCAGGGCAAGCAGGTCCCCTGTGCTGTTCGCGTCGCTCTCGTCGGGCGGGGCCATCGTCAGGTGCGCGCCGTCCGCCAGGTGCAGTGAGATCCACCCGTCGTCGCCGGGCAGCGGACCGTGCCCCTGCCAGAGCACCTCACCGCTCGACATCAGCTCATCGAGCATCGCGGGGGCATAGTCGCGCACCCTCGCCGGCAGGACCAGCGACTCCAGTCCGCTGGCGGGCAGCCGCGCCCCCGCGAGCTGCTCGACCACCCGGTGCACGCCGTCCACACCGCGCAGCTGGCCCACGGACTGCCAGACCGGCAGGAACCGCGTGTAGGTCTCCTGGGTGACCGGCTCGACCTCTTGGCGCAGGGCGGCCAGGGACCGCCGCCGCAGCAGCCGGAGCACGTCGGCGTCGCAGAGGTCGGGGTGGTCATCGGGTGGCTCCGAGCTCGTGGTCAGCGGCCGGAGTGCCCCCTCCACGAGTCGCCCGTCGGCCACGAGCCGCCGGACGGAGTCGGCGAGCACCGCCCGCCCCAGACCCAGGCGGTGGGCCAGGTCGGCGAGGCGGTATGGCGTGTGGGTGCGTGACCAGCGCACGACCAGGTCGCCCAGCGGGTCGGGGACCGGGTCCAGGAAGGTGGCAGGCAGACCCGGGGGCACGGCGACACCGAGGGCGTCGCGTAGCCGGGCCGCGTCCTGTGCGTCGGCCCAGCGGTCGTCGCCGGCGATCCGGGCCGCGATCACCTGGCGCTGCGTCGCAAGGCCCTCCAGCCAGGGCGCGACCTGGTCGCGGGCCTCCTCGACCGTCCGCTGTCTGATCTCCTCGAGCGACTGCGGACCCAGGGTGCGCAGGAGGTCGAGGACGTCCTCGGCGTCCCGTGCGTGACGCTCGGGGGTCAGTCGCTGCAGCTCGGCCTCGGTCCGCGCCACGACCTCCGGGTCGAGCAGGTCCCGCAGGGCTGCGCCCTCGCCGCGGCCGAGGAGCTCGGCCAGGAGCGTGGGGTCCAGGGACAGAGCGGCCGCCCGCCGCTCCGCCAGGGGGGAGTCGCCCTCGTAGAGGAACTGTGCGACGTAGCCCATCAGCAGGGAGCGGGCAAAGGGCGAGGCCTCGCGTGTCTCGACGGTCACGACCCGGACGCGGCGGGCCGCGACATCGCGCATCAGGCCGACGAGTGCTTCGACGTCGTAGACGTCCTGGACGCACTCCCGCACGGCCTCCAGCACGATCGGGAAGGAGGGGAACTGTGCGGCCACCTCGAGCAGTTGCGCCGACCTCTGCCGTTGCTGCCACAAGGGTTGGCGCCGGTCGGGTCGCCGCCGCGGGAGCAGCAGGGCACGGGCGGCGCACTCCCGGAACCGGGCGGCGAACAGTGCCGACCCGCCGATCTCCGCGGTGACCAGGTCGTGCACCTCGTCGGGGTCGAGCACGAGCACGTCGGCCAGATCCCGGTCGAGCTGCTCGACGTCGGCCAGCTCGGGCAGCCGCAGCACGATCCCGTCGTCGGCCGCCATTGCCTGCACGTCGGCGCCGTAGCGCTCTCGCATCCGCGCTCCGATGCACAGCGCCCACGGAGCATGGAGCGGGGTGCCGAACGGGCTGTGGATGATCACGCGCCAGTCGCCGATCTCGTCCCGGAATCGTTCCACCAGCACGGTGCGGTCGTCGGGCACCTGTCCGGTCGCCTCGACCTGTCCGGTGACGTGGTCGAGGAGGTTGCCCACGGCATACTCATCGAGCCCGAGGTCGGTCAGTCGGGACCGGGCGTGGTCGGGGGAGCTGACCACGTCACGGACGAAGGAGCCGACCGCTGCACCGAGCTCGGCGGGGCGGCCGAGGGCGTCGCCCTTCCAGAACGGGAGCCGCCCGAGCTGGCCCGGAGCGGGAGTCACGAGCACCCGGTCGTGGGTGATGTCCTCGATCCGCCACGACGTCGTACCCAGGGTGAAGACGTCACCGACGCGGGACTCGTAGACCATCTCCTCGTCGAGCTCGCCCACCCTGCGTCCGGGACCGTCGCCGGTGGCCAGCATCACGGCATACAGCCCCCGGTCGGGGATGGTGCCGCCGCTCATGACCGCCAGGTGCTGGGCGCCGCGTCGCGGACTGAGCGTCTTGCCGATGCGGTCCCACACGATTCGCGGGCGCAGGTCGACGAAGTCCTCGCTGGGGTAGCGACCGGCCAGCATGTCCAGCGTCGCCTCGAACAGCCCGCGCGGGAGCGAGGCGAACGGGGCGCTGCGGCGGACCAGATCGAACAGGTCGTCGACGCCCCACTCGTCCATGGCGACCATGGCCACGACCTGCTGGGCGAGCACGTCGAGCGGGTTGGCCGGCACCCGCTGCGCCTCGATCAGCCCCTGGCGCATCCGGTCGACGACGACCGCGGTCTGCAGCAGGTCGCCGCGGTGCTTGGGGAACAGGACCCCGTGCGAGACGGCCCCGACCTGGTGACCGGCGCGGCCGACCCGTTGCAGCCCGCTGGCCACGCTCGGCGGGCTCTCCACCTGCACGACGAGGTCCACCGCGCCCATGTCGATGCCGAGCTCGAGCGAGCTGGTCGCGACGACCGCAGGCAGACGACCCGTCTTGAGGGAGTCCTCGATGTCGGCCCGTTGCTCCCGGCTCACCGACCCGTGGTGGGCACGCGCGAGCACGGGAGGCGCTCCGGCGGAGCTGCCGGACTGTGCCATGACCTGGGCCGGCGGTCGACGTGGCGCGTCTCCGTCGCCGGTCCCGGGGGCGCCACCGTTGCCCCCCTCGCGCGGGGAGTCGTCCTGCTCGTCCCAGATCTCGTTGAGCCGACTCGTGAGCCGCTCGGCGAGGCGGCGGGAGTTGGCGAAGACCAGGGTCGAGGTCTGGCGGGCCACCAGATCGACGACCCGGCGCTCGATGTGCGGCCACACCGAGGCACGCTCGGTCGGGTCCTGCGCCGGCATCACCCAGTCGATGTCCTCAAGGTCAGGCAGGTCGTCGGCACGGTCACCGCCTGCCGTGGGGTCGACGCGCGGACCCGTGTCCCAGGGATCCGGCACACTGCCGGTGCCCGGGGCCGGGGCGGCGTCCTGGTCGGTGGCGGCTTGCTGGTCGGTGGCGGCGTCCTGGTCGGTTGCGGGTTGGTCGGGGGCGGCTGGTTCGGTGCCGGCCGTTGCCCCGGGGTCGGTCATATCCGGCACGGGCACGACGACGCGCAGGTCCCACTGCTTGGTCGAGGGCGGTTGGACCGTGGTCACCGGCCGCCCGCCGGTGAGGAACCGCGCGACCTCCTCGACCGGCCGCACCGTGGCGGACAGCCCGATCCGCTGCGCCGGCTGGGGCAGCAGCGCATCGAGGCGGTCCAGGGTCACCGCCAGGTGAGCCCCCCGCTTGGTGCCGAAGACGGCGTGGACCTCGTCGACGATCACGGTCTCGACGCCGGACAGGGCCGCACGGGCGGCAGAGGTCATCAGCAGGAAGAGCGACTCTGGCGTGGTGATGAGGACGTCGGCACCGGCGCGGGCGAAGCGCCGCCGGTCGGCCGCAGGGGTGTCGCCGGAGCGGACGGCGACAGTGACCTCGGGCGCGGGGAGACCCAGCCGGGCCGCGGCATGCCCGATGCCGACCAGCGGCGAGCGCAGGTTGCGCTCGACGTCGACGGCCAGCGCCTTCAGCGGGGAGATGTAGAGGACCCGGCACCTGGCTCGCTCGGGATCCCGGGGAGATGCCGAGATCCGGTCGAGAGCCCACAGGAAGGCAGACAAGGTCTTGCCCGACCCGGTGGGCGCCACGACGAGCGTGTGCTGCCCGCGGCTGATCGCGCTCCAGGCGCCCTCCTGGGCCTGCGTGGGCGCGGCGAACGACGCGCGGAACCACTCCCGGGTCGCCGGGGAGAACTGGTCCAGCACGTCCGCGGTCGGGGAAGCGCTCATCGCGGTCAGCCTGTCACGCCGGACTGACACTCAGGGAGGACGGACCGACACTCAGACAACCTGTGCCGGCTGTGCGGGAGCAACACCGTGGAGAGCCGACCGCAAAGGCACTCGGCCGTGGGCTCAGCCCTGCTTCTGATCGCCGCGCTGGGGGACCAGGCGCGGCCGGGTCGCGGTCACGACCTCGTTGCCGTAGGCACCGGTCACCGGCGGCGGGACGGGGCGCTCCATGTCGCGCACCACGTGGTGCATCGTGAGGTGTGGCGGCTGCCAGAGCTTGGCCTTGATCAGCAACTTCTGCCACCACGCAAAGGTCTGCTCAGGTCGTGCCACCGGGTCCTCCGTCTCGCGTGGGTCAAGCCGTTCCTGGGCTCATCATCTCATCTCGCCCGGTCTCGTGCGCTCAAGGGTCGGAGCGTCACCGCGTCGCCTGGACGCAGGAGTGTCCCGGTGCCCACCCGCACGCGAGGACTGTCAGGCGCACCGCATACCCTGTGCGCACATGAGGACAGGAAGCAGCAGCGACGCATGCGCGTGAGTGAGTTCTGGCGGGCCGTGGAGGACGAGTTCGGCGGACCCTACGGTCGGCACCAGGCCGCCAGCCAGGTGCTGAGCGCCCTCGGGGAGCGCACGCCCGTCGAGGCCATCGAGGCAGGCATGCCGGTCAAGCAGGTCTGGGTCGAGTTCTGTCGCCACATGGGGGTGCCCGAGGAGCGGTGGTTGCCCCAGGAGGTCAGGCCACGCCGCACGCGCTGAGCAGGTCGAAACTTCACCCGTCTCGCCCTTGCTGCAGCAGGTCCAGAACCTGGTTGACCGAGCCCTGAAGGTCATCGACGGTAGCCGCGATGTGGTCGACCTTGGTGTCGAGGTGGTCGACCTTGCCTTCCAGCGAAGTCATCCGCGTCTCCACGGACCCGAGGCGCTCGCCCAGACCGGCGACATCCTGAGTGAGCTCGTCGAACCGGGTTGTGTGACGAACCTGCGTGTTCTGGACGTCGCCGATCAGCGCATAGATCGCGGAGATGTCGTTGTCGTGCTGACGCACCTTGCGCTCGAGGTCTGCGGGGGACATGGGCTTCACGATAAGCGTCCGGGCGGCGACACGCCGAGCCCCGAATCGCCGACTGTGGATAACTCCCGGCGAGTCGGTTTCCGTCACCGGGGGCACCGCACCGGGGTGATCGTCCCGGTCGCGTGCGCCGTCCGGACCGGGTAGGACAGGGCCCATGACTGCGCCGCGCTTCCAGGTCGATCCGTGGCTGGTGCACGAGCCGTCGGTGGATCCAGCCGCCATCCCGGTGTCCGAGACGGTGTTCAGCCTGTCCAACGGGTTCCTGGGCGTTCGCGGCACGCTCGATGAGGCGGAGCCGTGCGAGGTCCACGGCACGTTCCTGTCGGGCGTCTTCGAGCACTATCCGCTGTCCTATCCCGAGGCGGGCTACGGAGACCCGTCCCACGGCCAGGCGATGGTGTCGGTGCCCGACGGGACCCAGATCCAGCTACTCGTCGACGGAGCGTCGTTGGACATCCGGGCTGCCGGGACACAGCTGCATCAGCGAACCCTGGATCTGCGCGCCGGGGTCCTCGAGCGCCAGGTCCGCTGGCGGGCACCCTCCGGGACCATCCTGGAGGTCAGAAGCGCTCGACTCGTCTCCCTGGCAGAGCGCGGGGTGCTGGCGGTGCGCTACACGGTTCGGGCAGTGGACGGGCGCGCGCACGTCGTCGTCCGATCCGACCTGGCGGCGGTCGTCGGCCGACCCACGGTCGAGAAGGGTGATCCCAGGGTGGCTGATGCCCTCGGTGACCCGCTCGAGGTCCTGGTGCGACGGCATACTGACTCAGGTGGCGTCCTGTCCTGCCGGACCCGCCAGTCCGGCATCGGGGTGGCGGCCGCGGTCGGACACGAGGTCGAGGGCGCGGCGAGCATGACCTCCGACGGCGGTGGGCACACGGTGTCCACGACCATCGTCGCGGAACTGGCTGAGGGGCAGTCGCTGACCGTGACGAAGGTGGTCGGCTACGCGTGGGCGCGAGAGTCCTCCGCCGAGTCCCTGCTGGGGCTGGCGAGCGCCGCGGTGCAGTCCGCCCAGGACCGGGGCTGGGACGGTCTGGCCGACGCGCAGCGTGAGGTGCTGGACGGGTTCTGGCACGACGCCGATGTCGAGGTGGAGGGTGATCCGGAGCTTCAGCAGGCGTTGCGCTACGACCTGTTCCAGGTGTTCTGCGCCGCGGCGTGCATCTCGGACGCCCCGGTGGGCGCCAAGGGGTTGACCGGTCTCGGCTACGACGGCCACACCTTCTGGGACATCGAGGGCTTCGTGCTGCCGGTGCTGACGCTGCTGCGGCCCGAGGCGGCCGCGCGGCTGCTGCACTGGCGTTCCTCGACGCTCGACGAGGCACGTCACCGGGCAGGCGTCCTCGGCCTGCAAGGAGCGAGTTTTGCCTGGCGCACCATCGACGGGCACGAGTGCTCCCCGTACTGGCCGGCGAGCACCGCCGCGATGCACGTCAACGCCGACATCGCCTTGGCCTTCTGGCTCTACGGCAACGTGACCGGCGAACCGCCGGACGGGGTCGGCTCCCTCCCGGTCATGGTCGAGACCGCCCGCCTGTGGATGTCGGTGGGTCGGCAGGACCATCAGGGCACGTGGCACCTGTATGGGATGACCGGCCCCGATGAGTACACGGGCGTCGTGGACGACAACGTCTTCACCAACCTGATGGCCCGGGGCAACTTGCGGCGGGCGGCCGCGATGGTCCGGGTCGCGCCGGACCGGGCTGCGCAACTTGGGGTCACGGACGAGGAGGTCGAGTCGTGGGAGGCCGCCGCTGACTCGGCCTGCGTGCCGTTCGACGAGACGTTGGGCGTGCACCCGATGAACGACAACTTCACCGGCTACCGGGAGTGGCGCTTCGAGGAGCGTCAGGACGACTACCCCATCCAGGAGCACCACCACTACGCCAAGATCTATCGCCGGCAGGTGCTCAAGCAGGCGGACCTCGTCCAGGCCCTGTGGTGGTGCCGTGACGACTTCACCCCCGAGCAGGTGGCCCGGGACCTGGATTACTACGAGGCCAGGACGGTGCGCGACTCGTCCCTGTCCGCAGCGGTCCAGGCGGTGGTGTGCGCGCAGGCGGGCCACCTGGATCTGGCCCTGCGCTACCTCAGGGAGAGCGCGCTCGTGGACCTGCGAGACGTGCAGGGCGACACCGTGGACGGACTGCACATGGCCGCGGCGGCCGGGTCCTGGTTGGCGCTCGTGGCGGGGCTGGGTGGCGTGCGCCTGGACCACGAGGACCTGGAGATCGCCCCGGCGCTGCCGGCCGCGCTCACCCGCACGGCCTACCGGCTGCGGTGGCGTGGGTGCCTCCTCGAGGTGGAGACCACCCGCGAGGGGACGATCCTCACCCTCCTGGACGGCCCGGGTCCGCTGCCGGTGCTGGTGGACGGGGAGCGGTACGAGTTGCGGGCGGACGCCCCGGTGACGGTGACGCTGCGGGACCCGGAGCCGATGCTGCCGGAGCCACGGCAGCCGGTCGGCCGGGAGCCCCGCACCTGAGTGCGCAGCACCCACCCAGTGCGCTCGAACCGCTAGACCAGACCGCGCGCGAGCACGACCTCGGCGAGCTGGACCGTGTTAAGCGCCGCGCCCTTGCGCAGGTTGTCGTTGCTGACGAAGAGCACCAGCCCCCGACCGTCGGGCACCGACTGGTCCGTGCGGATCCGGCCGACGTAGGACGCGTCCCGGCCGGCCGCGGCCAACGGGGTCGGCACGTCCGCCAGGGCCACGCCGGGCGCGGTCGCGAGGACCTCGTGGGCCTCCTCCGGCGTGATCGGGCGACCGAACTCCGCGTGGATGGCCAGCGAGTGCCCGGTGAAGACCGGCACCCGCACGCAGGTGCCCGCGACCGGCAGGTCGGGGATGCCGAGGATCTTGCGCGACTCGTTGCGCAGCTTCTGCTCCTCGTTGGTCTCACCGGAGCCGTCATCGACGATGTCACCCGCCAGGGGCACCACATTGAAGGCGATCGGTGCCACATAAGTGGCCGGCTCGGGCAGGTCGACCGCGGTGCCGTCCAGGGCCAGGCCCTCCAGCTCCTGATCGGCCCCAGCGCGGACCTGACCGGCCAGCTCGGCGACGCCGGCGACCCCGCTGCCGGAGACGGCCTGGTAGGTCGTGGCCACCAGACGCTGCAGGTCGGCGGCGTCGTGCAGCGCCTTCAGCACCGGCATCGCGGCCATGGTCGTGCAGTTCGGGTTGGCCACGATCCGCCGTCCGCCGTCCGCGACGGCGGCGTCCAACGCCTCGGGGTTGACCTCGCTGACGACCAGCGGTACACCGTCGTCCATCCGCCACGCGGAGGAGTTGTCGATAACCACGGCACCGGCCCCGGCGAAACGCGGGGCGTGCTCCTTCGAGGCACCACCGCCGGCGGAGAACAGTGCGATGTCGATGCCGGACAGGTCGGCCGTGGCGACGTCCTCGACGACGATCTGCCGGGTGTCGGCGGGCGCACCGGCCCACCAGCCCTCCCAGGGCAGCTCACGACCGGCGGACCGGGCGGAGGCGAAGTAGCGGACGGTGGCCACGGGGAAGCCGCGCTCGGCGAGCAGCCGCCGCAGCACGGCACCCACCTGTCCGGTCGCACCCACCAGGGCGAGGTTCACCCCTGACTGAGCTGTCGGCATACTGCTCACCGTCCCGTCCCGCCGTAGACCACGGCCTCGGCCTCGGCATCCAGCCGGAACGCGCTGTGCACCGCTCGGACCGCCGCCTCGAGCGCCTCCTGGTCGGTGATCACGGAGATCCGGATCTCGGAGGTCGAGATCATCTCGATGTTGATGCCGGCCTCGGCCAGGGCACCGAACATGCGCTGGGCCACGGCCGGGTTGGAGCGCAGGCCCGCACCGATGAGCGAGAGCTTGCCGACATGGCTCGTGTAGAGGACGTCGGCGATCCCGAGCTCGTGCTGCAGCTCGCGCACCGCGGCCACCGCCACCGTCCCGTCGACCTCCGGGAGGGTGAAGGAGATGTCGGACAGGCCGTCGGGGGAGGTCGAGACGTTCTGCACGATCATGTCGATGCTCACGCCCGCGGTGGACACGGCGCCGATCACCTTGGCGGCGGCGCCGGGCCGGTCGGGCACGCCGACGACGGTGATCTTGGCCAGCGACTTGTCGTGGGCGATGCCGGAGATCAGGGGGTCTTCCATGGGGTCCTCGCTCGTGGGGGAGGGGGCAGTATGACGGGCGGTCCCGTCGGGATGGAGGGTGCCGGTCAGCGGTCGGTCGACCAGGATCCAGGTGCCCTCCTGGTCGGAGAAGCTGGAGCGGACGTGCAGCGGGACGCCGAAGCGGCGGGCGTACTCCACGGCCCGCAGGTGCAGGATCTTGGCGCCGTGCGCCGCCATCTCCAGGGTCTCCTCGATGGTGATCCGGGTGACGCGGCTGGCGGAGGGCACGATGCGTGGGTCGGCGGTGTAGAGGCCGTCGACGTCGGTGTAGATCTCGCACACGTCGGCGTTGAGCGCCGCGGCCAGCGCCACGGCTGTGGTGTCCGAGCCCCCGCGGCCGAGCGTGGTGACGTCCTCGTCCTCCGACACGCCCTGGAAGCCCGCGACGATCGCGACCTCGCCGCGAGCGAGGGTGGCGGCCACGCGCGACGGGGTGACGTCCAGCAGCCTGGCCCGTCCGTGGGAGCTGTCGGTGCGCATGCCTGCCTGCTGCCCGGTGAACGAGCGGGCCGGGGTGCCGAGGTCTTGGATCGCCATGGCGAGCAGGGCCATGGAGATGCGCTCGCCGGCGGTGAGCAGCATGTCGAGCTCGCGCTCCGGCGGGCCCTTGGGGCTGACCTGGGTGGCCAGGTCGAGCAGGTCGTCGGTGGTGTCGCCCATCGCGGACACGACGACGGCGACGTCGTCGCCGGCCCGGCGGGCGGCGACGACCCGCTGGGCGACGCGACGGATCGCATCGACGTCGGAGACCGATGAGCCGCCGAACTTTTGGACGAGCAGAGCCATAGGGGAACTTCCGTGGGCAGAGAGTATGACGAGGGGCTGACACCGTCGTCAGTGCAGGTCAGTCTACGACTGGACGACTGGAGGCCGTGAGGTTGCCGGTTGTTGCGCTCGCCGCGTGGCCTGACCAGTAGGTTGGGGGACGTGGCCAACGAAGAGCGCATCGCCCTGTTTCTGGACTACGAGAACCTCGCGCTGGGCGCGCGAGACCACCTGGGGGGTGACTTCGAGCTGAAGCCGGTGATGGATGCCCTGGCCGAACGGGGACGCGTCGTCGTGCGCCGGGCGTATGCCGACTGGTCCTACTTCGACGAGGACCGGCGGATGCTGACCCGCGCCCAGGTGGAGCTGATCGAGATGACCCAGCGGATGGGTGCCTCGCGCAAGAACGCCGCAGACATCAAGATGGCGGTGGACGCCATCGAGATGGCCTTCTCCAAGGACTACATCTCGACCTTCGTGATCTGCACTGGGGACAGCGACTTCACGCCGCTGGTGCTGAAGCTGCGCGAGCTGGACAAGCGCGTCATCGGCTTCGGCGTGCGCGACTCGACCTCGAAGATGCTGCCGCCGGCCTGTGACGAGTTCCTCTATTACGACAACCTCGAGGGCGTCGAGCCCGTGCCGACCAAGGAGTCGGCCGCGAACGGCCCGGGCAAGAAGTCCGGAAGGTCACGCAAGAGCACCGCGGAGGAGGGGTCCCGGACCTCGCCACCGGCGGAGGCACCGGCGGAGACAGCGGCGGAGACAGCTGACCCTGGCGACGCCACGGACGAGGCCACGGACGAGTCCGCGGCCCCGGACCTCGCGGTGCTCGTCGCCCAGACGGTCAGCGGCCTGCAGAGCAGTCTGGCGGGCGAGGTCACCGCGTCCGTCCTGAAGAGGACGCTGGTGCGCAAGGACCCCACGTTCAGCGAGGCCGACTACGGCTTCCGGGCCTTTGGCGAGCTGTTGCGTCACCTGGCGGACCGCAACGTCATCGAGCTCTCGGAGGGTCCCGCCAAGGGTGACCCCGAGATCCTGCTGCCCGAGGCCGGGGACAAGGAGGAGGCCTTCGCACTGCTGCGCTCGGTGGTCGACGAGCTCTCCAAGGGGCAGGAGAGCGTGCCCCTGTCCGGGTTGAAGGACCAGCTCCGCCGCAAGGAGCCAGGCTTCTCGGAGAAGAAGCTGGGTTACCGCTCGTTCCTGCAGTTCAGCCGGGCGGCCGCCACAGAAGGCGTCATCACCCTCGACTGGAGCGACATCGACAAGGACTACCTGCTGGAGACGGTGGGCTGAGTCCCCCCACCCACCGAGCACACGGCACACCACCTCAGCTCAGAATCCCCGGCCTGCCCGGGCGTGTCGCCGCGAGTCGCACACACTTTCGATTATTGTGGTCCACAGGTGCCTGCAGGACACCTCGTCCGTCCACAGGCTCGTCCTGGGTCGGGGGAGTGTCGGTGGGGGCATCTAGCGTCTGACAGGACACGGATGAGCACGCGACCCAGTGGGGTCGGGCACGCCGCGGTCGGTCGCCGGTAGGCGCGCCCACCCACGAGTGCGAAGGAGCAGGACATGGCAGCACGACCCAGCAGGCCCAACACGACGGTGCAGCAGATCCAGGGGGACAAGAACAAGGCGCTTGACTCGGTCCTCGCGCAGGTGGAGAAGCAGTATGGCAAGGGCGCCGTGATGCGCCTGGGCGACGACATCCGCCCGCCGATCAAGGTCATCCCGACCGGCTCCATCGCCCTTGATGTGGCGCTCGGGGTCGGCGGCCTCCCGCGCGGCCGCGTGGTGGAGGTGTACGGACCGGAGAGCAGTGGAAAGACAACCGTGGCGCTGCACGCGGTCGCCAACGCCCAGAAGGCCGGCGGGATCGCCGCCTTCATCGACGCCGAGCACGCGCTCGACCCGGAGTATGCGAAGAAGCTCGGGGTCGACACCGACGCGTTGCTCGTCAGCCAGCCCGACACCGGCGAGCAGGCGCTGGAGATCGCGGACATGCTGATCCGCTCCGGCGCGCTGGACATCATCGTTATCGACTCGGTGGCGGCTCTGGTCCCGCGGGCCGAGATCGAGGGAGAGATGGGCGACAGCCACGTCGGCCTTCAGGCCCGCCTGATGTCACAGGCGCTGCGCAAGATCACCGGTGCGCTGAGCACGACCGGCACGACGGCGATATTTATTAACCAGCTCCGTGAAAAAATCGGGGTCATGTTCGGAAGTCCTGAGACGACCACGGGAGGCAAGGCGCTGAAGTTCTACGCCTCCGTCCGGCTGGACGTCCGGCGCATCGAGACGCTCAAGGACGGCACCGACGCTGTCGGCAACCGGACCCGCGTCAAGGTCGTGAAGAACAAGGTCAGCCCGCCGTTCAAGCAGGCCGAGTTCGACATCCTCTACGGCCAGGGGATCTCCCGTGAGGGAGGCCTCATCGACATGGGCGTGGAGCACGGCTTCGTGCGCAAGTCGGGCGCCTGGTACACCTACGAGGGCGACCAGCTCGGTCAGGGCAAGGAGAACGCCCGCCAGTTCCTCAAGGACAACCCTGACCTGGCCGACGAGATCGAGCGCAAGGTCAAGGCCAAGCTGGGCGTGGGTCCGCGGCCCGAGGGTGAGGACGCCATCGACGCCGAGCTGTCGGCCGTGGGCGGTGACCGCGACGTCCCGGCCGGGGTCGACCCGCGGACCGGCGAGGTCTCGGTCAACTTCTGATCAGTATGACGGACGGTCCAGCAGGCAGGTCCGGGGCGAGCGAGCGCTTGGCCCGGGCCCGCCAGGCACTGGAGTCGGCCGAGGCCGGCACGACGCTGGTCGGGGCCGATGCGGCGGCCCGCGACCGGGACGTGCGGGAGCAGGCACGGTCGGACGACGAGCCCGACCCCCACGACGTGGCGCGGAAGATCGCGCTGCGCCAGCTCGAGCTGGCCCCTCGCAGCCGGAAGCAGCTCGAGGACAAGCTCAGGCAGCGCGGCTGCGACGACGGCGTGGCCCGGTCCGTCCTCGACCGTCTGACCGAGGTCGGCCTCGTCGACGACGAGGCCTACGCGCGGATGCTCGTGCGGAGCAGGCAGGAGACGCGCGGCCTGGCACCCCGGGCCTTGACCCAGGAGCTGCGCCGCAAGGGGGTCGCCGACGAGGTCATCGAGGACGCTCTGGCCGACGTAGACCCCGACGACGACGCCGACCGGGCACGCCAACTGGTCGAGAAGCGCCTGCGCACCATGCGTGGTCTCGATCGGCAGGTCCAGACTCGACGGCTGGCCGGTTTCCTGGCCCGCAAGGGCTACGACAGCAGCGTCGCCTACCGGGTGATCCGCGAGGCACTCGACGAGCTGCCCGAGCACCAGCGCGACTGACCCGGGGCCGTGCGCGACGGCCCCGGGTCGGGGTCAGCGTTCCGTGCGGGCACGGTCCCGCGCCGCGCTCGTCACATGTCATCGACCTGCGGCATGATCTCGTTTTTCAGCTGCTTGAGGTCGTCGAGGGTCTTGGAGACCGGCACGTCCTGGAACGGCGGCCACAGCATCGGCATGGTCATGCCGGCCTCCTTGTACCTCTTGAGCTGGTCGGTGATCTGCCGGGCGCTGCCGACCAGCAGGTTGCTGAGCTTGCCCTGGTCGGACTGGTCCACGTCCTCGTCCGTGATCACGAACCAGATCATGCTGGACATCTCCAGGTCGTCCACCGACCGCTCGGTGTCGAGCTTGTCCAGCTCCTCGGCGATGGCAGCGCGCCACGTCCCCATGGCCTCCGGTGAGTCCTGGATCCCGATCCAGCCGGAGAGGTCATACTTCGCGACCCGCTTGGCGGACCGGGCCGGGTCCTTCAGCCCGCTGAAGAAGATCGGCGGGTACGGCTTCTGCACCGGCTTGGCGCCGAACCCGCACCGGTCGAAGTCGGCGAACTCGCCGTGGTACTCGAACACGTCGTTGGTCCAGATGCCCTGCATGATCTCCAGCGTCTCGCGCACGTGGGCGTGGCGCCGGGGGAACAGGTGGGAGGCGCTGGCCGCGGCGAACTCCTCCGGCATCCACCCCGAGCCGACGCCGACGTTGAGCCGGCCGCCGGAGAGCTGGTCGATCGTGGCGAGCTCGGTGGCCAGGACACCGGGTGCCCGGTAGGGGGTGTCGGTGATGCTCATCCCGATCCGCAGCTTGGTCGTCTTCGCCGCAAGCCACGGCAGGAGGGGCCAGCCCTGCAGCCACTCGCCACGGGAGGAGACCGGCAGCTGCGTCGGGAAACCTTCCATCATGCCGAAGGCGTACTGCAGCTCACCCCGGTCGGAGGCCTCCGGGACGACGATGCGGTCCAGGGTCCAGACCGAGTCGAAGTCCAGCTCCTCGGCGAGGTTGGTCAGGTCCTCCAGTTCCTGGACGGTCACCTTGTCACGGAAGTTGGGCAGGTAGAGAGCGAGCTTCATTGCGGGTCTCCTTGTGGGGTTGGGGTATCACGGGTGGTGCGGACTAGACGGGCGGCTCCTGCGTAGTGCCTGGGGCCGACCCGGTGTGGGCCTCAGCCTGCAGCTGGTCGCGAAGCTCGCGCTTGACGACCTTGCCGTAGTTGTTGGTGGGCAGGGCGTCGAGGAAGCGGTACTCCTTGGGCCGCTTGTAGCGGGCGAGGCGGTCCAGGCACGCTGCGTCGAGCTCCGCCGGGCTGGGTGGCTTGGTCCCGTCGCTGGGGACGACGAAGGCGACCAGCGCCTCCCCCCACTCCGCGTCCGGGCGGCCCGTGACGGCGACCGCCTCCACCGCAGGGTGGTGCAGCAGCGCCTCCTCCACCTCGCGGGGATAGATGTTCATGCCCCCGCTGATCACCAGGTCCTTGGACCGGTCGTGCAGGGTCAGGTAGCCGTCCTCGTCGAAGGCGCCGATGTCGCCGGTGTGCAGCCAGCCGCCCCGCAGCGTCTCCGCGGTCGCTTCCGGCTCCTCCCAGTAGCCGGGCATCACCACCTCGCCCCGGACCAGCACCTCCCCGAGCTCGCCGACCGGCACGTCGACGTCCTGCTCGTCCACCACGCGGACCTCCACGTCGGTGCGGGGCACACCGACGCTCTGCAGGTGCTGCTCGAAGCGGGGATGGTCCCGGGCGGCGTGGTCGGCCTTGGACAGCCCGGTGATGGTCATGGGCGCCTCGCCCTGCCCGTAGATCTGCGCGAACTTGGGGCCGATCACGTCCAGGGCGTACTGCAGGTCGGCGAGGTACATCGGCGCGCCGCCGTAGATGATCGTGCGCGCATGATCCAGGTTCGCGTTGACCACGTGGGGGTCGGTGGCCAGGCGGCGCACCATGGTGGGCGCCGCGAAGAGGGACATCCCGGACCACCTGTCAAGCAGCCACGCGATCTCCTCACCGTCGACACCACCGGAGATCGGGATGACGCTGGTCGCGCCCTTGGCGACGTGGGGCAGCCCGTACAGGCCGGCGCCGTGCGACAGGGGCGCGGACTGCAGGATGCTGTCCCGCGGGGTCACGCTGTCGACGTCGGCGAAGTAGCTCAGCGAGGCCATCAGCAGGTTGCGGAAGGTGAGTGTGGCCCCTTTGGGCCGGCCCGTCGTGCCGCTGGTGTAGAACAGCCAGGCCGCGTCGCCGGGTGCGCGGTCGACGAGCGGGCCAGCGGCGGAGGCCAGCAGCCGCTGCCAGTCCTCGCCGGGGGCGACGACCACGGTGCGGAGCGAGGGGACCTCCCCGACCAGGGAGGAGATGTCCTCGGCGTGCTCCTCGTCGGCCACCACCACCGATGTCCCGCTGTGGCTGAGCACGAAGGCGATCTCGTCCCGGTGGAGACGCGCGTTGACCGGCACCGCCACCAGCCCTGCCCGCCAGATCGCGAACTGCGCCTCCAGATACTCCGGCCGGTTGCGCATGATGATCGCGACCCGGTCGCCGGTCGACAGGCCCAGCAGCTCGCGCAGCCCGGTGGACAGCGCAGCCGAGCGGGCGGCCCAGTCACGCCAGGTCGCGTGGACCCGCGCCCCGTCGGCGATCGCCGCGTGGTCGGGGAGCTGGCGGGCGTTGCGGTCCAGCCACGTCGCGACGTTCATCGGCCCGCGCCGCGAGCGCCGAGGCTGACTTTCATCAGCGGCGTGACGATCGTCAGGAGAAGGTGCACGGTCACGGACATGGCGGCATCGTAGTGTAATGCGGATCACACCTGAGAGGGCCCGTGCGCTCCTGGTCACCCACGACCACGGGGTCCTCGCCACCGTGCACCCCGAGCGCGGTGTGGACGCCGTGCCGGTGATCTACGCCGTGGACGAGGATCTGGTCGGGATCCCCGTCGACCGGGTGAAGCCCAAGACCGGCACGACCCTGCAGCGTGAGCGCAACCTGCAAGCCGACCCGCGCGCCACGCTGCTCATCGAGCACTGGGACCCGGCGGACTGGTCCGCCCTGTGGTGGGTGAGGGCCTCCCTGCACCGGGAGTCAGATCCCCCCGACAGGGTCACACAGAGGCTTGAGGAACTGCTCGCCGCCAGCTACGTGCAGTATCACGACCGGCCGTTCTCGCACCTGCTGGTCCTGCGCGTCGTGGCGCTCAGCGGGTGGTCCGGGGAGCGGTCCGGCGGGTCCGGCTGACCACCAGGCCCGGCTGACCAACCGGGACCGATGGACCACCGGCCCCGGCCGACCATCGGGCCCAGCGAGGCGTCAGTCCTCGAGGTCCTCGTCGTCAGAGACGTAGTGCATCGCGGACCCCTCCGGAGAGCCATCCGGGTTGCCGGTGGACCGAGCGACCATGTCCTTCTCGGTGTCCTGGCCCTGACCCTCGTCCGGGGCCACGAGGCGATCCGCACGCTCGCTGGACTCGCCATACCAGTCCCGCTCCGCATCGATCGAGTCCGGGTCGTCGCCGCCGACCCGCGGGTCGGCGTCCAGGCCGCTCTCGTTGTCCGGGGCGCCGTAGGCGGAGTGCGGGTCCGGCACCTCCTGCATGATGCGCTGGTCGATCGTCTCCTCCGACTGCTGCTCCTCGGCCGTCGTGCCGAAGGCGAGGGAGCCGTGCAGCCGGTCGGGCGTCTGGTAGCCGACGTCGAGCGGGTCGCGGTCACCGACCAGGGTGTCTTCCGGCTGGAGCTGGTCCTCGTCGTCCAGGCTGTAGGTGCCGTACTCACCGTCGAGGTTCTCCCGATTGGGCTGATCACTCATGCGGTCACTCCTTCCGTTCCTGACGAGCCTAGACCCGGGCATGGCAGTCTGCCTTCCATGGGCACAGAGCACTTCGACAGCAAGGCCGCCGACTGGGACAAGGACCCGGCCAAGGTCAGCAGGGCGCAGGAGATCGGGGCGGCGGTCGCCGAGTCCGTGCCCCTGGCTCCTGGGACCAGGCTGCTGGAGTATGGCGCGGGCACGGGGCTGGTGACCCAGGCTCTCCGCGACCGCGTGGGCCAGGTGGTGCTGGCGGACAACTCGGCGGGGATGCGGCAGGTCATCGAGGAGAAGATCGCCGCGGGGCTCCTCCCTGACGCAGTCGTGTGGAACCTCGACCTGGAGCGCCACCCCGTCCCGGACGAGCAGTTCGACCTCGTGGTCACCGCGCTGGTGCTGCACCACGTCCGTGACCTGCCGACCGTCCTGAGCGGGTTCGCGGCCCTGCTGCGCCCGGGCGGGCACCTGTGCATCGCCGACCTCGACCGGGAGGACGGCTCCTTCCACCAGCATGACTTCGACGGGCACCACGGCTTCGACCGCACAGACTTGAGCGAGGCGCTGCGCGCTGCGGGTTTCGCTGAGGTCCGCGTCGAGGACTGCACCACGATCTTCAAGGAGGGCGCGTCCTACCAGGTATTCCTGGCGACGGCGATGCGCTCGTGATGGTCGTCGTCGCCGGGGCCTGATCCGAGCGGCTTCCCGGTTACCCTGTTCAGTGCCATGGACACCGCTGTGAAGACCTACGACGTGCGCACCCACGGGTGCCAGATGAACGTGCACGACTCCGAGCGCCTCTCCGGCCTGCTGGAGACCGCCGGCTATGTCGAGCTGGAGAGCCTGCCCGCCGAGCAGCGCCCCGACGTCGCCGACGTCGTCGTCTTCAACACCTGCGCCGTGCGGGAGAACGCCGCCAACAAGCTCTACGGCAACCTGGGGCAGCTGCGCCCCGCCAAGCTCAGGAACCCCGACATGCAGATCGCCGTCGGCGGGTGCCTGGCGCAGAAGGACCGCAGCACCATCGTGGAGAAGGCACCCTGGGTGGACGTCGTCTTCGGCACCCACAACATCGGGTCGCTGCCGGCCCTGCTGGACCGGGCCCGGCACAACAAGGAGGCGGAGGTCGAGATCCTCGAGTCCCTCGAGACCTTCCCCTCGACCCTGCCCACCCGGCGTGACTCGGCATACTCAGCCTGGGTGTCCATCTCGGTCGGCTGCAACAACACCTGCACCTTCTGCATCGTCCCCAGCCTGCGCGGCAAGGAGAAGGACCGTCGCCCGGGCGAGGTGCTCGCCGAGATCAAGGCCCTGGTCGCCCAGGGTGTCGTCGAGGTGACCCTGCTCGGGCAGAACGTCAACACCTACGGGGTGGAGTTCGGCGACCGGCTCGCGTTCGGCAAGCTGCTGCGCGCCTGCGGTGAGATCGAGGGCCTGGAGCGGGTCCGCTTCACCAGCCCGCACCCGGCGGCGTTCACCGACGACGTGATCACCGCCATGGCGCAGACGCCGAACGTCATGCCCAGCCTGCACATGCCGCTGCAGTCCGGCTCGGACAAGGTCCTCAAGGACATGCGGCGCTCCTACCGCAGCACCAGGTTCCTGGGCATCCTGGACCGGGTGCGGGAGCAGGTCCCGGACGCTGCCATCACGACCGACCTGATCATCGGCTTCCCCGGCGAGACCGAGGAGGACTTCCAGGAGACCCTGCGGATGGTCCGCGCCTCTCGCTTCTCCTCGGCCTTCACCTTCCAGTACTCCATCCGCCCCGGGACCCCCGCCGCCGAGATGGACGGACAGGTGCCCAAGGCCGTTGTGCAGGACCGGTTCGACCGGCTGATCGCGGTGCAGGAGGAGGTCTCCTGGGCCGGCAACCGTGAGATCGAGGGTCGCGAGGTCGAGGTCCTCGTCGCGCCGGGCGAGGGCCGCAAGGACGCCGAGACCCAGCGTCTGTCCGGTCGTGCCCGCGACAACCGGCTCGTCCACTTCGCCGTGCCGGAGGGTGCCGAGGTGCCTCGCCCCGGCGACATGGTGACCGTGGCGGTCACCTACGGCGCGCCCCACCACCTGGTCGCCGACTCCGGTGTCCAGGGCGGGCAGTATGCCGTGCGCCGCACCCGGGGCGGCGACGCCTGGGAGGCACTGCAGGACAAGCCCGGCTCGGGTCGTCCCGCCGTCAGCCTCGGGATCCCCGGCATCGGGAAGCCCGCGACGCCGCAGATCGCCTCCGCTCCATGCGCGGTCTCCTGACGCTCCCCGCGCGGTCTCCTGACGCTCCCCGCGCAGTCTCCTGATCCGGACGCTCACCGGCTGAGCGAAGTCTCCCCGGTGAGCCTGGACAGCTTCTCGGGGTTGCGGACCCCGTAGAGCCCGGTGATCCGGCCGTCCAGCACGGCGAAGGCCAGCACGCTGTCGACCTCGCCGTCGAGCCGGGCGAGGAGCGCCGGCCACCCGTTGAGCTCCAACGTCTCGAAGGTGAGCCGGTCGCCGAACCGGGTCAGCCCGGCAAGGTAGAGCTTGGCCACCTTGTCCGCTCCCTGGACCGGTTGCGGCAGGGCCTGCTTGATGCCGCCGCCGTCGGCGAGCGCGACGACGTCGGGAGCGAGGGTGTCGGCCAGAGCCTGCAGGTCCCCGGTCTCCAGCGCGCGGCGGAAGGCCACGACGGCGTCCTCCGCCTCGGCGCGGGAGACGTCGGCGCGGGGTCGGCGCGAGGTGACGTGCGAGCGTGCCCTGTGCGCGATCTGGCGCACCGCGTCCTGGCTCTTGTCCACTGCGACGGCGAGCTCGTCATACTCCAGGCCGAACACCTCACGCAGCACGAAGACCGCCCGTTCGGTCGGAGAGAGCGTCTCGAGCACGAGGAGCATGGCCATCGAGACGCTCTCGGCGAGCTCGACATCCTCCGCGACGTCGCGGGTGGTGACCAGCGGCTCGGGCAGCCACGGCCCGACATACTCCTCGCGTCTGCGGCTGACTGACCGGAGGTGGTCCAGCGCCGTCCGGGTGACGATCCGCACCAGGTAGGCGCGCGGGTTGTGGACCTCCTCCTGGTCGACCGCGTCCCACTTCAGCCAGGCGTCCTGCACGACGTCCTCGGCGTCGGCGGCAGAGCCGAGCAGCTCATAGGCGACGGTGAAGAGCAGGTTGCGGTGGTCGGCGAACGGGTCGACGCTGGTGTCAGCGCTCATGCGCTGGACGGTACCGGGGTCGCCTCGGCGGGGCGTCCGGACAGCGGGGGCAGGCCGCAGGCCTCGGCGAACTCCTCCGAGCGGATCCCCAGGGCGATGTTGCTGCGGGCGCTGTAGTTCGCGAACCCGGCCCGAGCGGTCAGCTCGACCAGTCCCGCCGGCCCGAGGTCGTCCAGGAGCGCCGCGGCCAGCTCGTCGGTGACGGTGACCGGGGCCGTGCACATGGCCTCGGCATACTCCATGACCCGCCGCTCGAGCGGGGTGAACACGGTGGACTCACGCCACTGCGGCACCTCGCGCGCCTTGACCTCGTCCAGCCCCTTGTGGTGGGACATGTAGTAGCCCAGGTCGAGGCAGAAGCTGCAGCCGACCGCGGCTGAGGCTGCCATCGAGGCGTAGGTCGCCAGGTTGGGGTCCAGCTTGTCCCAGGCCTCGACCTTGCGGCCGAAGCCCATCCCGTCCTTGAAGACCTGCTTGTGGTGCCACATCACGCCGATGGATTCCGGCGTCGTGCCGAACATCCGCTGGGTCATGATCTTGACAAAACGTCCGAACATGCCCGTGACCTCTGCCGGCGGGATCCTCGTGGTGCTCATGTCGTTTCCTCCTGTGGGTTCTCGTCGGATACCCATGGGACGCCGCGCGGGGTCCTGCTGTGACAAGCCGGCCACAACTCGTCCTGCCAGGGTGGTGTTAGCGTCGCTCGATGGCGAGGTGCCGGCAGGGAGGCGATCGATCGTGACCTGGCGCGAGGTCGGCCACGCGGAGCTGGTGCGGATCTCCGGGGACGACCCGTACGTGAGGATGACGTGCGGTCCGGTGACCGTCGGGGTGGTGGGAGAGCACGGGTGGGCCGCGATGCACCGGTGGCGCCCCACGGGCCACTGGGGCGGTCTCGCCGTGGTCCGTCCGGGGGCGCCGGATGACGCCGAGTCCACGGCCCTGGCGGCGCTGCTGGAGACCGCACCGGACTTCCCGCTCGAGTGGTTCTCCACCGCTGAGGGGCGGGACCTGCGCCTGCCCGCCGGGTTCGAGCCCACCGGGGCGGGCCGTTGGGACTTCCTCAGCACGAGGACGGCCCCGTCGCCGCTCCCGCTGCCCGAGGGTCTGGATCTGGTGACCCTCGACGACGCCACGGACGCGGAACGTCTGCAGGCCTTCGGCACGACTCACAACGACGGCTTCGAGGGCTTTCCGGGGCACGGCTTCAGTCTGCGGTGGCGCACGGTCGTCGACGCACAGGGAGACCTGCTGGCCATCGGAGCGCTGCACGAGCTGGACACCGGGCTGCCCCACCTCTCGGGTCTGGTCGTCCACCAGGATCAACGCGGGCGTGGCCTCGGCCGGTTGCTCACGGTCGACCTGACCAGGGCGGCGCTGCGACAGCACGGTGTCTGCACCCTCGGCGTGTTCAGCGACAACCTCGCTGCGATCGGGCTCTACCGCTCACTGGGCTACACGACCCACCACCACTTCCACACCCGGGACTTCGTGCCGGTCCGGCGCTCACCGGAGGAGCGGTCTGGGCGCGGGACGTCGTGATCGCTGCCCGAGGCGCGGGACGTCGTCATCGTCGCTGCCCGAGGCGCGGGACGTCGTGATCGTCGCCGCCCGGGCAACTTTGCCTGGTGGGCGGCTGGCTCGCGGTGCTACCGTCGAACTGTGCATCAGATGCCCCAGGTCACCACGACGCCGGATCCCTCCGGCGCCGCGATGGCCTGACCGCTGTCACCGTTACACAAGCCCCGGAGCACGCTCCGGGGCTTTTATGTCTCCCGAAGCGGCTCCCCTCCCCGAAGGAGCTGACCGTGAACCTCGATCACCGTGACCTCAACGCAGACCTGCAGATCTTCGCCACCGATCCGATGATCGGGTCCGGGCTGCCGCTCTGGCTCCCGAACGGTGCCGCGATCCGCGACGAGCTGCACCGCCTGGCCAAGGACATCGCGCACGCGGACGGGTGCGTCGACGTGCACAGCCCGGTGCTGGCCAAACCGGAGCTGTTCGAGCGCTCCGGGCACCTGGCGAAGTTCGCCGACGACATGTTCCCCGTGATGGACGTGGGGGAGGACGGGCTCGTGCTGCGGCCGGCGAACTGTCCGCACCATGCGCTCATCTATGCCAGCACCCAGCGGTCCTACCGCGAGCTCCCGCTCCGGCTCAACGAGCTGGCGCCGATGTTCCGGGCCGAGCGCTCCGGTGTGCTGTCCGGGCTGAGCAGGGTGCGGCAGATCAACCTTGACGACACCCACGTCTTCTGTCGTCCGGACCAGGTGGCCGAGGAGGTGTCCCGGGCCCTGCGGTCGGCCATCCGTGCCCAGCGCACCCTGGGGCTCGACATCGACTACGTGCGGCTCTCCGTGCGGGACGACGGTCCGGGCTGGCTGGGCGGGGCCGAGCAGTGGGCCGCCGCGGAGCGGGCGCTGCGTGGTGCGGCCGAGGAGGTGTTGAGCGAGGGCCTCGCGCTGGAGATCGGCGTTGGCGAGGCCGCGTTCTACGGCCCCAAGCTCGACCTGCAGGTCCGTGACGGGCGAGGCCACGAGGAGACCATCGCCACCGTCCAGCTCGACTTCACCCTGCCCGAGCGCTTCGACCTGACCTATGCCACCAGCGACGGGAGCCAGGTGCGTGTCGTGATGATCCACCGTGGCACCGTCGGGTCGATGGAGCGGGTCGTCGCCGCGCTGCTGGAGCACCACCAGGGACGGCTGCCGTTCTGGCTGGCCCCGGTCCAGCTCGCCGTCCTGCCGCTCGGCCCGGGCCAGGACGGGGCCGCCCGCGACCTGGCGGATCGGGCGAGGGTTGCCGGCCTGCGCGTGCGGGTCGACCACGAGGGGACCCTGGGTGGGCGGATCCGTGCCTCCCGCATCAGGCGGGACGCCCTGTTCGCCGTGATCGGCCCGGAGGAGCAGGCCCGCGGGGCGGTCCAGGTCAACGACGTCGGCCACCGGGTCCAGCGCCGGGTCGGCGTCGAGGCGCTGGTGAGCCTGTTGCGCGAGGCGCATCAGTCCAGGCTGTCGGCTCCCGCCTGGCCCGGATGAGCGCGGAGGACCCACTCCACCGTCCGGCCGCGCGGCACCGCCCCGTGGCGGGCAGCGAGCGGATGCGAGTCACGATTGGTCACGTCGGTCTCGGTCACCACGTGGGTCACGCCACGCTGAGCCAGCGTCGTCGCCGCGGCTCCCAGCAGCGCTGGTCCGAGTCGGGTCCGGCGCCACTCCGGTCGCACGCCGACGCAGCCGAGCCTCGGCAGAGGCCGGCGGTTCCACACCCGGATCAACCCGTCGTAGGAACCGGTGCCGCCGTCCACTGCGACGAGGTAGAGCTCGGGGTCGAACTCGTCGTCGTCCAGGGAGTCCCGCAGCTCGGTCACCGTGCCCCACCACGCCCCCGTGCCGGGGATCTGGGCTCGGATGGCGTTGTCCAGCGCCGTGACCCTGGCCAGGTCGCACTCCGTGACCGGCACCAGGTCGTGGTGGGCGCTCCGGATAGTGCTGCGCAGACCACCGACCGGGACCTCCCACAACTGCTCGGTGCGGTGCGCCTCGAAGCCCAGTCCCGACAGGAGTGCACCAGCAGGCCCCTCGTCGAGGGAGAGCAGCGCCGGGGCGACACCGTCGGGCAGCGTGGCGACCAGGCTGGCCCATGTCGCAGGATCCTCCGGCAGCCGCAGGGACCACTGACCGTCGGGGCGGCGGACGGCGCGGGCCTCGTGCGGCGGAGCACCCCAGGTGACAACTCTCATCCCGACCCAGCCTGGCAGGAGCGGGTGCAGTGGCCAACAGGTTTGACTGTCTTGGGCGGACGAAACCGCTCCACAAGGGTGGTGGTCAGCCAACAAAGGGGGGGTCAGCGGGTCTCGGACCCGTCTTCGAGCGCCTCGCTGTTCATCGAGCCGGTTGCAGTCGGCCCGAGGAACGCTTGGGCGCTCGAAGACGCGTCGGCAAGTCCGGTGTCGTCTCCCAGGCGATAGCGCTCGAAGCAGCGGGCGCAGGCGCAGAGCTCGAGCCGGTGGGTGGTCCCGGCGTTCCACTGGCTCCCCGGCCGGTAGAGCGGCTCGGCCTCCCAGCGTGGGAACGCCCACGTGGGGACCAGCAGCGGCTCGGGGTCGATGTCGCCCGCACCGCGGCAGCAGGGGCAGGCGGAGTAGCCGCGGTCCCCGCCCTGGTGGGACACCTCACGGTGCCGGCAGGTGCGGCAGACGTGCAGCAGGACGCTCACGGTGCGACGTCCGGCTGGACCGGCATGAGGAGGGACACGAGCTGGCCGTCGAGGTCGCGCAGCGCCAGCGGGGCGATCTCGCCCTCCGCCGGCAGCACGGCATACCCCTCCCCGAGCGTGCTGGCCGCCTCCCAGAGGAAGGCACGGTCGAGCAGCAGGCCCGTCGCGTCGGTCACCCCCGTGCGGTCCAGGTGCACGTGCCGCTCCGCACGTCCGGACAGACCAGCCAGTATGTCGGCCACCGGGACCTGCGTGGACGTCACCCGGGTGGAGCCCGGGTCGTGCAGCAACCTGCGGTAGTCGGGGAAGTCCAAGTCCAGGCAGTCTCCGTCGACCACGGCGCCGCCGGGGAGGGTCGCCGAGAACCGCGCGGGGGAGATCCGCAGGGTCACGTGCACCGTGCGTTCTTCCCCGGTCGTCCGTGGCGTCTCCCAGAGTGCCCTGCGGACCTGGTCGGCCAGCGCGGTCGGGAGCAGCGACATACTGCCCTCGTCGTGACCGCCCGGGGCGCCCTCGACCTCGGCGACCGCCAGGCGGTAGCGGTCCGTGGCCACCAGCCGAACGCCGTCGGGGTGCGGCTCGAGCAGGACCGCGCAGAGCATCGGGTAGTCGGGGTCGGAGGACGCGGCATACCGGACGCCGTCGAGAGCCCTTGCCAGCGCGGCCGCCCCGACGCGGATCTCGACCGGCGCGTGGCGCGGGCCGGCCAGCAGCCCGGTCAGCCGGGCCACCTCGCGCCGAGCGTCGGACAGACCGTCCTCGAGCCGGCGCAGGTGGGCGGTGAGCAGGTCCTCGGCGGCGGCCGTGTCCGGCAGCGACTCCTGCACCGCGGTCATCTCGGCCAGGGGCAACCCGATCCTGCGCATCCCCGCGATCAGGCGCGCGTCGTGCACGTGCGCGGGGGAGTAGCGGCGGTAGCCGGTCGCCGGATCGACGGCGGCGGGCGTCAGCACCCCCTGACGGTCGTAGAACCGCAGGGCGCTCACGGTCAGGCCGCTGGCGCGGGAGAGCTCGCCGATGGGCAGGAGGCGGTGGTCGTCGGTCACTCGACCACTGTGAGCCCTCACCCTGGTGGAGAGTCAAGCGGGACAGGGGTGCTCCGGGCGTGCGCGACCAGGACGCCGCACCTAGCGTGGACAGCGAACCGACCGACCCGGCACGAGGAGGGCAGGATCATGACCGAAGCACCCGTGGCCCAGCAGGCGGCGCAGATGCCCACGGCCGAGAAGGGTGGCTTCCCCGCGCAGCGGCAGGAGCTCCCGGGCAGCACGACAGCGATGGACCCGGTGCCCGACCACGGCGAGGACACCTACGAGGGCAACGGCAAGCTCGAGGGGCTCCGGGCGGTGGTCACCGGTGGCGACTCCGGGATCGGCCGGGCCGTCGCCATCGCCTTCGCCCGGGAGGGCGCAGACGTGGTCCTGTCCTACATGGAGGAGGAGCAGGAGGACGCCGAGGACACCGCCGAGTGGGTCCGCAAGGCCGGCCGCACCGCCGTGCTGTGTCCTGGTGACATCACCCAGGAGCAGGTCTGCCAGGAGGTGATCGACGCCGCGGTCAGGGAGCTCGGCGGGCTGGACATCCTGGTCAACAACGCGGGGGTCCAGGGGGCCCGGGACGACGGCCTGGAGGAGATGAGCTCCGAACGCATCGACCGCACCTTCAAGACCAACCTCTATGCCCTGCTCTGGCTGACCAGGGCGGCGCTGCCGCACCTGGGCAAGGGGGCGAGCATCATCAACGTCAGCTCGATCCAGGCCTACGAGCCGTCACCGACCCTGCTGGACTACGCGGCGACCAAGGCGGCGATCAACAACTTCACCGTCAACCTGGCCTCCGAGGTGGGGAAGCGCGGGATCCGCGTCAATGCGGTGGCCCCCGGCCCGATCTGGACGCCCCTGCAGCCGGCCACCAAGCCCGCGGAGAGCATCGAGAGCTTCGGCGCGGACACCCCGCTGGGTCGGGCCGGGCAGCCCTCCGAGGTCGCCCCAGCCTTCGTCTTCCTGGCCTCGCCCAAGGACGCGAGCTATGTCTCGGGGACGGTGCTGGGCGTGACCGGCGGAAAACCCGTCTTCTAGAGCGGCCAGGACGGTGCCCCGGCTGCGACGCGCCGACCCCGATGCCCCTGGCATCACCCGGCGCCGGCGTGGCCGGGGTTTCAGCTATACCGGACCCACGGGACGCAGGATCAGCGCTGCGGACCGGGAGCGGGTTGAGAAGCTGGTGATCCCGCCCGCGTGGCAGGACGTCTGGATCTGCCCGGACGAGCTGGGGCACATCCAGGCGATCGGCACCGACGACGCTGGCCGGCGGCAGTACCTCTACCACTCCCAGTGGTCGCAGCAGCAGGCCGACGCCAAGCACGACCGTGTCGTGGCGATGGCCCGCCGCCTGCCCAAGGTGCGGGCCCAGATCACCAAGGACCTGCGTGCCGACGGGCTCACCTCCGACCGGGTGCTGGCCGGGGCGCTGCGGATGCTGGACAGCGGCGCGTTCCGCACCGGCGGCGAGGAGTATGCCGAGGAGCACGAGACCCACGGCGTCGCCACCCTGCTGCGCAGCCACGTGGCGGTGCGCAAGCAGGCGGTCAGGTTCACCTTCGTGGCCAAGGGTGGTCTCGAGCGAGACGTCACCCTGCACGACAAGGACCTGTCAGAGCTGGTCAAGGCCCTCCGGCGGGCCCGCACCGGCTCGGACCGGCTGTTCTGCTACCGACCGGCCGCGGGCGGGGACTGGCGTGAGGTGCACGCGGAGGACATCAACGCACGCTTCAAGGAGCTCGCGGGGGAGGAGTGCTCGGTCAAGGACCTGCGCACCTGGCAGGCCACCGTGCGCGCCGCCCTCTACCTCGCGGGAGCGCAGGAGTCGGCCAGCGACACCGAGCGGCGCCGCATCCTGCGCGAGGTGATGAGCCGGGTCGCCGACGACCTGGGCAACACCCCGGCCGTGGCGCGCGGGTCCTACGTCGACCCGCGCGTGGTGACCGCCCAGGAGAAGGGGCGGACCATCGGGGCGGCCATCGACCGTGTCGGGTCAGACAACCTGGACCGCCCGCGCGTGCGCGCCAAGCTGGAGCGCGCCGTCATCCGCCTGCTGGCCACCAGCTGAAGGGCGGGTTCCTGCGAGTCCTCTCACCAGTCCGGACGGGCGACGCGGCGAGGCAGGTGCATCAGCATTACCCTTGCGCCCATGCCGGCACCTACCGCACCGCCCACCGACCGGGAACTGCTGCTCGGCCGGGTCGCCGCCGCACTCCTCGGTCTTGAGGTGCTGGCGATCGCCGGGTTCGCGCTCTTCTACCTGGTCGAGCTCATCCTCGGCGAGGGCAGCGACCCGATGATCGTGCTCACGTCGGTGCTGACGATGGTGGTCTTTGTCGTCGGGCTGGGTTATGCCACGGTCGGGCTCTGGCACCGCCACCCACGGGCCCAGGCGCCGGCGATCGCGTTCAACTTCCTGCTCGTGCCCCTGGGGATCGCGATGTTCCAGTTCGCCTCACCCTGGCTGGCCGGAGCGGTGCTCGTGGGTGCCGTGGCCACGATCGCGTCGACCTTCCTGATGGGTCGTCTCGACTAGCTCTGGACCCAGGCGTCCGCGACCGCCAGAATCGTGTCGTGGACTCCCAACCGCGGTCTCCCGCCGTGTCGGAGACGGTCGTGCTCATCGTCTCCCCGCATCCCGGGGAACGCGAGCGTCTGAGGCGCTGCCTTCCCGCTGGTGTCGCAGTGCACCTGGCCGCCACCGGTGAGCAGGCCCTCGGCCTGCTGCAGTCGTCGAACGGCCCGCTCGGGATCGAGTCGGCGACGGGGATGCGTCTGCTGCCGGACGGTGCGCTGGTGGCCGAGACGGAGGTCAGCCTCACCCCGCTCGAGCACGCCATGTTGCAGTGCCTGCTCTCGCCGCCCGGCTCGGTGTGGAGCCTGCTGGCTCTCAGCGAAAGGGTCTGGGGGACCTCCTTCGTCGGCGACGGCAGCCAGGTCCGTGCGGTGCTCAAGCGGCTCCGTCGCAAACTGCTCGCGGCCGGTGCCGACCTGCAGATCGAGTCGGTCCGGGGCCGGGGGCTGCGGGTCGCGACAGGGTCCGGGTGGAGCACGCCCGCAACTGCCCCACAACTGCCCCAGTGAACTCGTTGCGGGGGGTGTCCGACCGGGCCTAGGTTGCGGCTCATCCGGGCTGTCTGGCTCGGGTTGGGGAGAGGAGCCATCATGGTCAGGTCGACGGTCGTCAGGGGGTGGTCGGCCGCAGCCGCGGGGTTCGCGCTGCTGGTCACCACCATGGGTAGTGGCGCGGCAGGAGCGAGCGGCGGACTGCCGGCCGCCCCCACACCGCCACCGGACGAGACGGTGGTCAGCGCGGACGTGCTGGCTGACCTCGAGGAGCGGGGGCGGGCCGACTACTGGGTCCGCTTCGCGGAGCGCCCGGACCTGTCCCCGATGCAGCAGATCAGCGACTGGGACCAGCGGGGTCAGGCGGTCTACGACGCGCTCGCCAGCACCGCCGAGGAGAGCCAGGCGCAACTGCGTGCCGACCTCGACGCGGCCGGGACGCGTTACACGTCATACGTGATCACCAACGCGGTCCTGGTCCACGCCGGTGACGAGGCCTCCCTGCACAGCGCTGCCGCGCTGCCGGGGGTCGAGGGCATCTACCCAACCCGCGACTACGAGCCGCCGGACCACCGACCCGGTGAGCTGACCGCGGTCGGACCGCTGGCCGTGGAGTGGGGCGTCACGGACATCCGTGCCGATCAGGTGTGGTCCGAGATCGGCGTGCTGGGGGAGGACATCGTGGTGGCCAACCTCGACACCGGTGTCCAGTTCGACCACCCCGCCCTGGTCAACAGCTACCGCGGCAACAACGGGGACGGCACGTTCACCCACGACTACAACTGGTTCGACGGTGCCGCGTTCTCGCCGGACGAGCCGGCCGACTACGACGGGCACGGGACCCACACCGCCGGCACGATGGCTGGCGACGACGGCGGGAACAACCAGATCGGAGTCGCCCCCGGCGCGCGGTGGATCGCGGCCGGCACCGACTGGAGCGACGCGTCCCTGTTCGCCGCGGGCGAGTGGTTCCTGGCCCCGACCGACCTGTCGGGTGGGAACCCGGACCCGGCGATGCGTCCGCACATCATCAACAACTCCTGGGGCGTGCCGGACAGCACCGACCCGTTCATGCCGGACATCCTGGCGGCCTGGGAGGCCTCGGGCATGTTCGGCGTCTGGGCCGCTGGGAACGAGGGTCCGACGTGTGAGACCCTGCGGACCCCGCCCCGGATGCAGACGACCTACGCCACGGGTGCCTACGACGCGGCTCGGGAGATCAGCTCCTTCTCCAGCCGCGGCCCCGGGGAGAACGGGGAGACCAAGCCCAACATCGCCGCCCCCGGCGAGGGCGTCCGGTCGTCCGTGCCGGGCAACGACTATGCCGTCTTCGACGGCACCTCGATGGCCGCTCCGCACCTGACGGGCGCGATCGCGCTGATGTGGTCGGCCTCGCCGGCGATGATCGGTGACGTCGCGGGCACCAAGGACCTGCTGGACGAGACCGCGTCCGATGCCCCCGACCTGCAGTGCGGGGGCACCGACGATGACAACAACGTCTACGGTGAGGGCCGGCTGGACGCCTACGAGCTGGTGCTGGCGGCGCCCGTCGGTGACGTCGGGACGCTCGAGGGCACCGTCACCGACGCGGCGACCGGCGACCCGATCCCCGGGGTGCGGCTGACGCTGACGGGTCCGCAGAGCCGCACCCTGACCTCCGGCGCCGACGGCGCGTTCCGGGCCCGGCTGCTGGCCGGCGACTTCACCGTGACCGCGAGCAAGTTCGGCTGGATCACCGAGACGACGACCGTGACCGTGCCCGTCGAGGGCACGGTGGTGCTGGACATCGGGCTGGACGCCGCCCCCACGGGCACGCTGTCCGGCACGGTGACCGACGGGTCCGGCCACGGCTTCCCGCTGTACGCCCGGGTGAGCGTGGCGGGGACGACCCTGTTCACCTACACCGACCCCGTCGACGGCACCTACAGCCTCGACCTCCCGTTGGACACCTATGCCCAGATCATCGTGGATGCGCAGTACCCGGGGTACACCCAGGGCTTCCGGGAGGTCCAGCTCAGCGGGGACAGCGTCGAGGACTTCGCCCTGGAGGTCGACGTCCTGTCCTGCGTCGCCAATGGCTACACACAGCACACCGTGGGTCTGACAGAGACTTTTGACGGGCCGACCGCGCCACCGGGCTGGACCGTCGAGGACAACCTCGGCAACGGCCAGGTCTGGGTCTTCGAGGACCTCGGTCTCTGGGGCAACCAGACCGGCGGCGAGGGCGGCTTCGCCGTCGTCGACAGCGACAACTACGGGCCGGAGGGTCAGCAGGACACCTCACTGGTGAGCCCGTCCGTCGACCTGACCGGCGTGGCCAACCCGACCCTGAGCTTCCGCCACTTCTACCTGCCGTTCGGTGAACGGGCCGACGTGGACGTCAGCCACGACGGCGGCGCGACCTGGCAGACGATCCTCACCGCGGGTCAGGCCGAGGGTGTGCAGGAGATCCTGGAGGTCCCGGTGGCCGACGACATGTCGGACGTGCGGGTCCGGTTCCACTACTACGACGCCTTCTGGGCACTCCTGTGGCAGGTGGATGACGTCTTCGTCGGTGAGTACAGCTGCCTGCCCGACCAGCCGGGCGGTTACGTCGTGGGCAACGTCTACTCCAGCACGACCGGCGACCCTGTGCGCGGTGCGATCGTGACCAGCGTGAACGCTCCGCAGGACCGGGCGATCAGCGTGGACACCCCCGCGGACGAGAACCTGGACGACGGGTTCTACTGGCTGTTCAGCACGCTCACCGGCACCACCCCGTTCGAGGCGACCGCACGGCGGATGAGCACCGAGACCCAGGACGTGGACGTCCCGGACAGTGGCGCCGTGCGGGCCGACTTCGAGCTCGGCAGCGGGTTGCTGGAGGTGGACCCGGAGCAGATCGGCACCGAGGTCGTGCTGGGCGAGGAGGCCACCGTCGACCTGACCGTCACCAACAGCGGCGACGCGGCCGCGGAGGTGGAGCTCCGGGAGGTCCGCGGCGGATTCGAGATGCTCCGGGCCGACGGGACCCGGCTCGACACCAGCCGGCTCGGTGCCGGTGCCCCGTTGCGGACCGTCGAGGTCGAGGCCTCCACCAGCGCCCTGTCCGGAGCGGCCGAGACGGCAGCAGAACCCGCGGAGCGCCAGCCCGCCGGCCCCGCGGAGGAACCGTGGACCGACCTGACGTCCCTGCCCCTGCCGGTGATCGACAACCGGGCCGTCAACCTCGACGGAGAGTGGTACTCGATCGGCGGCACGGACGGCTTCGAGGGCTTTGCTGACGTCTTCCGTTACGACGCAGAGAGTATGTCGTGGGGCACCGTGGCAGCGCTGCCGGAGGCCGCCTGGGCGACGACCGCGGGTGTGGTCGGCGGGCAGATCGTCGTCAGCGGCGGCTGGCGGCCCGACGGCAACACCAGCGGAGCGACCTACGCCTACGACCCCGCTGCCGACTCCTGGTCACAGGTCGCGGACAACCCGAGCGCCGTCTCGGCGGCTGGTCAGGCGGTGGCCGACGGGCTGCTCTACTCGATCGGCGGCTGCTCCACGGGCGACTGCGTGCCGATGAGCTCGGCCGTGACGGCCTACGACGCCGCTGCCGACCAGTGGCTGGAGCTGGCGGACTACCCGGTCGCGGCCGCGTTCGCGTCCTGTGGCGCGCTCGACGGGCAGGTCGTGTGCACCGGCGGCACCGGCGAGTCCGCCGATGTGTCGGCGACCTACTCCTACGACCCGGCCACCGACTCCTGGTCCGAGGTGGCGGAGGCGCCAGCACCCTGGTGGGGCAGCTCGTATGCCGTGGCGAACGGGATGCTGGTGGTCACCGGAGGCATCATCAACGGTGAGGTCTCCAACGAGGCACTGGGCTATGACCCGAGCACCGACAGCTGGACCGACCTGCCCAACCCGAATACCCCGACCTATCGTGGCGCGGCCGCCTGCGGCTTCGTCCGGATCGGTGGCGATCTGGGCGGCTGGGCGCCGACGGACGCGGTGGAGTACCTGCCCGGCTTCGACGACTGCGGCGCTGACGGTGCGGACGTCGACTGGCTGTCCCTGTCGGAGACCATGACGGTCCTCGACCCCGGTGAGTCCTGGACCGTCCAGGTCACCACCGACGGTGCGGTGCCGCAGCCGGGCACCTACACCGCCGGCATCAGCGTCGTCGGCGGCCTGCCGGGCACCGACCCGGTGGTCCCGGTGACGATGGAGGTCCTCCCGCCGAACGCCTGGGGCAAGATCATGGGCACGGTCAGCGGGGAGTCCTGCGAGGGTGTGCCCAGCCCCCTGCCGGGGGCAGCGGTCACCCTGGTGCCCACCGACGGCGGGGAGTCGAGGTGGTACCTGACGACCGACGGGGACGGCCAGTACGCCCGGTGGATCGACACGCGGGTCGGGGAGCTGGAGATCACCGCCTTCCTGGCGGGCTTCTTCCCGGAGTCCGTGGTCAGGTCGATCCCGCGGGGCCTGGTCACCGTGCAGGACTTCGACCTCCTCGACGCGGAGTGCGGGGGACCGGTTCCGGTCCACCCGGACGTGCTGCGACTCTCCGGCGCGGACCGCTACCAGACAGCGGTCGCGGTGTCCTCGCACTACGAGCCGGGGCTGGACACGGTCTTCCTGGCCACCGGCGCGGCCTTCCCGGACGCCCTGACCGGGTCCGCGGTGGCCGGCAGCCTGGAGTCCCCGGTCCTGCTGACCAAGCCGGATCGGCTGCCGCAGGCCACCGAGGCCGAGCTGCGCAGGCTGCGGCCGTCGCGGGTCGTGGTGCTCGGCGGGTCGAGCGCGATCTCCGGCGACGTGCTGCAGGAGGTGCAGGTCGCCACCGGCGCCACCGTCGAGAGATGGTCGGGAAGCGACCGCTACCGCACCGCCGCGGTGGTCTCCGGGCACTTTGCGAGCGCCGACGTGGTGTACGTCGCGACGGGTCAGGGCTTCCCGGACGCCCTCGCCGGATCGGCCAGGGCCGGTGCCCTGGACGCCCCGGTGCTGCTGGTCCGCCACGGCTCGGTGCCGAGCGCGACGATCGGTGAGCTGCAGCGGCTGGCGCCCACCACGATTCGGGTGCTGGGCGGTGACACAGCCATCTCGGACGACGTGGTCGCCGCGCTCGGCGCCTACGGCACCGTGGAGCGCATCGTGGGTGCCGACCGGTACGCGACCGCCGCGCTCATCTCCGGCGACTACCCGACCGCGCAGCACGCGTTCGTCGCCAACGGGATGGCCTGGCCGGACGCGGTCACCGCATCGGCTCTGGCCGGGCGCTGGGAGGCCCCGCTGCTGCTGGTCAAGCAGAACCAGGTGCCCAACGTGACCTGGGACGAGCTGGACCGGCTCGACCCCGAGACCGTGTTCGTGATGGGTGGCGCCGGGGTCGTCTCCGAGGCGGTAGCGGACCAGCTCCGCACCCTGGAGTAGCGCCATCGCGACGAGCGGCCTGAGCGACAGACGTCACTCAGGCCGCTCGTCCGCATGCGCGACCTGCACCGCGGTGCAGGCGCCGCGCAGGACGAGCACTCCCCGTCCGGGAAGCGGTTCGTCTCCGGTCGGGACGGCGACGCCGAGCCCGCTGCCGTCGGCGGGGCTGGTCGGCTGCAGCACGATGCCGGTGCGCTCGCGCTGGACCCGTGCCCCGAGCCCACGGAAGCCCCCGAAGTCCTCCGGCGCGCCCGCCACGATGAGCACGCGCGGTCCGGACCCGCTGGCCCGCGCCGCCTCGTCGAGCCAGCCGAGCAGCGCGTCCTCGACCGACGTCTGGGCGACCTGGTCGAGCCCGTCGACGGTGACCAGCACGCCCGTGGCCGAGCGGTCCGCCAGCACCGGGTCGAGGCAGGAAGCGTCCCGGAGGTGTTCCGCGGTGACGTGCAGCACGGACCACCCCTGGGAGCGGGCCGAGACCGCCAGGGTGCGCAGCGTCGTCGACCGTCCGCTGCCCGGTGGCCCCAGGACGCCGGCCACCGTCACCCCGTGCGGATCTAGGGGCAGCGCGACCGGGCTGGCCGAGTCGCCGCCCAGGCCGAGCAGGAGCCCGCTCGGCGGAGCGGTCACCCGGCCGAGGGCGACGGTCCGGGGCAGCCGGGTGAACACGGCTGGGCCGTCCGTCGGTGGACCGTCGGTCGGGTGACCGTCGGTCGGGTGACCGTCGGTCGGGTGACCGTTCGCCGACTCCCTGCGGGTGCTGGCGCGGACCACCTCGGTCAGCGCGCTGATCTGTGCGGCGCCCTCACCGGAGGCCCCCACCACCGCGACCTGGCCCACCACGCCGTCGCGCAGCCGGATGACCCGGCCCGGCGGCATACTCACCGGGACCTGGGCCCTGGTCAGCCCGGCCATCAGCAGGTCCGAGGGGTCGGTGAGGCGCAGCGACCACATCTCGGGGAGCAGCGACGCGATCCTCCCGCTCAGGAGCGACCGGTCGCCGGTGACGACCGCCACCACGCCGGCGCCGACACCCTCGCGCAGGACCTGCAGGACCTGCTCGAGCGGGCGACCGCGATCGGCCTCGCCGAAGAGCTCGACGAACCGCGGCCATCCGTCGATCACCAGGACCACGAGGGGCCACGGGCGCTCGCCGGTCGCGCGCTGCTCGGCGAGCGAGGTGTGCCCGGCGGCGGCGAGCTCGCGCTGCCGGTCCGCCACCAGCCGCACGAGGTGCGCGATGACGCGACACCCCAGCGCGACGTCGGCCGCGCCCAGCACCGCTCCGACGTGGGGCGCGTCGCCGACCGGGCCCACCCCGCCCGCGAGGTCGAAGACATAGCAGTGCACGTCGTCCGGGTGCCCGGAGAGCAGCCCGGCCAGGACCGTGCGGGCCACGGTGCTCCGCCCAGTCCGGCCCGCACCGACCACGCCGAGGTGGCCCTCGCTGAGCGGTCGCCAATGGTGGACGGGCTGGCACTGCTGCGCGGGCAGGTCGGTGAGCAGGAGCGGCACGGAGTATGCCGTGCGCTCACCCGGGGCCGTCGTCAACGTCGTCGCTGTGCCCGGTGTCTTCGTCCGCTCGGTCGTCGGCTCGGTCGTTGTCCACTCGACGGTCGTCGGCTCGCCGATGGTGTCCTCGGGAGTGGCTTCGTCGGGCTCCGGCAGGCCGGCCAGCGGGACGAGGCGCGGCAGGGCGGGGAGCCACGGTGAGGCTGGTGGCACGGCACCAACGAGCTCCGCGGCCCCCGTGGCCGCGGCCACGGCCCGGGCGAGGGTGGACTCCTGTCCGCTGTCAGCGGTGTCGTGCGGCTGTGCCCCGTGAGTGTCCGGCCCCCACAGGTCGGTCACGGTCACGATGCTGAGCCCGTCCGCGGACCCCTCCCCTCCGGTGGCGTGGCTCGTCGAGGTCGTGGCGACCTGCACCTCGCGCGGCGGGGAGGCGCCGGTGCGGATCAGCGCACGGCCCGGGAGCCCCTCGGGGAGGTCTGCGGCCGCCGGGGAGTCGATCACGTCGTAGGAGTCCGAGCCGTCCCTGACCCGCAGCGCGATCCGGAGGTTGACGTTGGCCCGGACGTCGGCGGAGACCACGCCTCCGGGGCGCTGGGTCGCCAGCACCAGGTGGACGCCGAGGGACCGGCCCAGTGCGGCGATGCGCACCAGCCCGTCCAGGAAGCCCGGCAGTTCCTCGGCGAGGGCCCGGAACTCGTCGATGACGATGACGAGCCGTGGCAGGGGTGCGCGGCCGGTGAGTCCCTGGTGCGCAGGAAGGTCGGGGACGCCGGCGTCGGCCAGGACCCGCTCGCGACGCTTGAGCTCGGCCGTCAGGGAGGTCAGCGCCCGGTCGGCCAGATGAGGGTCGAGGTCGGTGATGAGCCCAACCACGTGGGGCAGCGCCGCGGCCTCGGCGAAGGCAGAGCCACCCTTGTAGTCGACCAGCACCATCACGAGCTCGTCCGGTCGGTTGCCGAGCGCGAGGGAGGTGACCAGCGTCCGGAGCAGCTCGGACTTGCCCGACCCTGTGGTGCCGGCGACCAGGGCGTGCGGTCCGTCCGTCGCCAGGTCGAGCCGCAGGTCTCCGCCCGTGCCGCGGCCGAGGACGAACCCGGTGCTCCGTGGCCTGTCGCGCCAGCTCCTGGCCAGGGCGTGGGCCTCGAGCGCGACCGGGCTGATCGAGGCATAGCTGACCGACTCCGGCAGGGACGCGCTGTCGCTGTGTCCGCCGCCGTCCCGGAGCGGTGCCATGGCACGGGCCACGCGGCTCGCCCGGTGGACGGACAGGCGGTCGGGGACGACCACCTGGCCATGACCCTGGGTCCGGACCTCGGCGACCGCGCCCCGGAGGATCACCGTGGTCCCGACGTCCGGGGCCTGCGACAGGCTCCGGCACAGGATGACCGGAATCGGGGTGGTCGCCCGCTCGGTCCTGCCGGCTCCTCCGACGTCCGGGGTGAGGCCTGCAGCGGGCGCGTGGGGACTGGCGGAGTCGGGGCGCAGGCCGTGGGCCGTCATCGAGTGGTCGGTCAGGTCGCGCGCCGCCGCGGAGTCGTCGGTCAGGTCGTGCACCATCAGCACCGAATCCGCTCGGATGACGTCCCCTGCCGCAGCGTGCGGAAGCCACGCCAGCCAGTCCCACGGTGAGGCCGGACCCACCGGGGCGGCCGAGGAGTCCTGTCCGTGAGCGGATCCCGCCAGGGTGATCCCGAGCTCGCCCGGGGGGTGCAGGACCGCCACCTGGAGAAGCACGCTGCGCGCGACCGCCCTGGCCAGGTCCGGTGGCCCGGCCACGACGAGCCCGCCGGTGAGGTCGATCTCGATCGGTGCACGGTCGACCGTCTCGGCGACGCCGTCGACCGCGACGGCCGTGGTCACGCGGCCGAGCCCGAGGCGGGCGATCGGCGCCTCACCCGCCCGGCTCCACAGCAGCTCGCCAGTTGTCTGCGCGTCCTGGATGAGGTGCGCCAGGTCCGGAGCCCGGTCGTGGCGACGCCGCACCTCCTGGGCGACGGCCTCCTGAGCCGCGGCCCGCGTGGCGGTCACCGCCTCGCGATGGCTTCGCGTCGCCTCGGCGCTGGCACGACGGAAGCGACGTCGTTCCCCGGCGTAGCCGCCCAGCGACATCGCCGGAGCCATCAGTCCGAAGAGCATCAGCGCAGGCATAGACAGGATGACGGCCAGCACGACGGAGACCACGAGCGGGAGCAACCACCCCAGCACGGACGGTGGCACCGGGGCCGAGGGCGTCGAGGGTTCTGGCAGGGGCAGTGCCAGCGGCTCCACGGCGGTCGGCGGGCGCTGTCTGGGGACCACCACGATCCCGCCGCTGCCGTCCGGTCGGCCACGCCCGAGGTGTCCCGCGTCCGGGGCGAGATCGAGGGTAGTGCCACCGGCCCGCAGCGGGACACCTGGCGGCCACACGGTCGGCCCATCGATGGTCGACCCACCGAGCATCGTCCCGTTCGTCGACGAGGCATCCTCGACCACGATCCCGTCCCGCGTGGTCGTGATTCTCAGATGGTGACGGGACAGGCCGGCGTCGTCGATGACGACATCGCACCACTGGCCGCGGCCGACGATGAGACGGTGGCCGGGCCGGAGGGCGTAGCACCCGCCGACATCCGGCCCGGAGGTCACGCGGAGCGAGACCGGGGCGCGGAGCTCGGGGCTCGAACCCGCTGCCCCGCGGGCGACGACGGCTCCGTGCACCAGGGGTGGTGACCCCAGGACCAGGTGAGGCGTCAGCGGGACGGTTGTCCCGGCATACTCCGCAGCGAACCCTGTGGTCGACGGCATGCCGAGCCGTGCGGCGACAGCGGCCCACGACGTATGACGTGGAGCCCGGATGCTGACGGTGCGCAGCCGGTGCCCGTCGGAGTAGGACAGTCGCAGGAGCACCGGACCCATGGTGCAGGAAGGCGCACCCGGCGCGGGCTCCTTATCCACAGGCGGGTCGCGCACGAGGCCCGGGCGGAGTGCCCGGGAGTTATCCACAGATTTGATCTGAGCCCCGTAAAGGTTCTGTCAAATGTGTTTACCTCTTTGTCGCCAGCAGGTTATCTGGTCCCGGACTCGGGTCCGGTAAATGCCCGGACACGGGCCGGTCATCATGCCGACGCACAGCGGAAAGTGGGGGACCCGTGCACGCCACGACGTTGCAGTCCCTGGAACACGAGGTCAGGGAGCTGATCAGGGCCCGCCGTCTGGACCCTGCCACCGACGACGTGGCGCTGCGCACCCTGGTGCGGGAGGTCGTGGAGGAGTTTGACGAGCGCGCACTGAACGGCGGGATCCGGCCGCTGACCGACCCGGAGGAGGCCGGGCGGCTCGTGCTGGAGTCGGTGGCCGGTCTGGGGCCGCTTCAGCAGTACCTCGACGACCCGCACGTGGAGGAGATCTGGATCAACGAACCTGGCAAGGTGTTCGTGGCGCGTCGCGGCCGGTCGGAGCTGACCCCGACCCTGCTCACAGAGCAGCAGGTTCGGGACCTCGTCGAGCGGATGCTGCGCAGCTCGGGGCGACGGGTCGACCTGAGCAGCCCGTTCGTGGACGCCGCGCTCCCGGACGGCTCACGGCTCCACGTCGTCATTCCTGACATCACGCGGCGGCACTGGGCGGTCAATATCCGCAAGTTCGTCGTGGCCGCCGACGAGCTGGGAGACCTCGTGCGGCTGGACACCGTGACCTCTGCCGCGGCAACGTTCCTGGCCGCCGCGGTCGAGAGCGGGCTGAACATCCTGGTCGCCGGGGGGACGCAGGCAGGCAAGACCACGATGCTGAACTGTCTGGCCGCGGCGATCCCGCCGACGGAGCGCGTCGTGACCTGCGAAGAGGTCTTCGAGCTCAAGGTGCCGCTGCGTGACGTCGCATCGCTCCAGTGCCGGCAGGCGAGCCTGGAGGGGACCGGAGAGGTCCCGCTCCGGCGCCTCGTCAAGGAGGCGCTCCGGATGAGGCCCTCCCGGATCCTGGTCGGGGAGGTGCGGCAGGAGGAGAGCCTGGACCTGCTGATCGCACTCAACAGCGGTCTTCCGGGAATGTGTACCGTGCACGCGAACAGTGCCCGCGAGGCAGTGACCAAGATGTGCACGCTGCCCCTGCTGGCCGGCACCAATGTGGCGAGTGGCTTCGTCGTGCCGACCGTGGCAAGCTCCATCGATCTGGTGGTCCACCTGGCCCTCCACGCTGACGGCAGGCGTCGGGTGCAGGAGATTGTTGGCCTCCCCGGGCGCGTGGAGGCGGACGTCGTGGAGATCGCGGACATCTTCGTCACGCGCCACGGTGAGCTCGTGCGTGCCGAGGGTTTCCCGCCGCACGCCGAGCGTTTCGAACGGGCCGGGCACAACCTCGCCTCGCTGCTCGCCGTGGGTGGACCGAGATGAACGGCGCGTTGCTCGGGCTTGGCCTCGGGCTCGGTCTGGCCTGCATCTGGTGGTCCTTCTGGCCGCAGCCCGAGCGCGAGCAGCCGCGGCGGGCCAACGCCTTCCTCACCCAACTCGACGACGACCTCGTCCTCGCGGGTGTGAAGTCCTTCCGCTGGCCGGGACTGCTGGCCAGCTGCCTCGTCGCGGGGTCGGTCGTCCTGGTGCTCGCGCTGGCGCTCACCCGCGTGCCCGCCGTCAGCCTGGCCTTCGCGGTCATGGCGGCCTGGTCGCCCCTGGCCGTCGTGCGGTCACGCGCCAGGAGGCAGCGCTCGCGGCTCCGGGACGTGTGGCCCGACGCGGTGGACCACATCGCCTCCGGCGTCCGTGCCGGTCTGTCGTTGCCCGAGGCGCTGATCCAGCTCGGCCATCGTGGACCCGTCGAGCTGCGACCAGCCTTCGAGGCATTCGGGCACGACTACCGCGCCAGCGGTCGGTTCACCGACTCTCTGGACCGGCTGAAGGAGCGCCTGGCAGACCCGGTGGGCGACCGGCTCGTGGAGGCTGTGCGACTGGCGCGCGAGGTCGGCGGCAGCGACTTGGGTCGCGTGCTGCGCGCACTCTCCACCTTCCTGCGCGAGGACGCACGGTCCCGTGCCGAGCTTGAGGCTCGACAGTCGTGGACGGTCAACGCGGCCCGCCTGGCGATGGTCGCACCGTGGATCGTGCTGCTCCTCATGGCAACCCGGGGCACGGCCCTGCAGGCCTACCGGGAGCCGACCGGCGTCGTCATCTTGATCGTGGGCGCCGTGCTGTCCGTCCTCGCCTACCAGGTGATGGTGCGGATCGGCCGCCTGCCCGAGGAACAGCGGGTGCTGCGGTGACGGTGCCCGTTCTGCTCGGAGGACTGCTCGGCGGTGCCCTCGCGGTGGGCGTCTGGCTGGTCCTCGTGGCGATCCCGTGGCCTGGTCAGACCGATCTCGTGGCCCGCATCGAGCCCTACCTGGACAGGGTTCCGGGCCACGCCGCACCACGGTCACGGACCAGCGAGCCGTGGAGCCTCACCGATACGGTTCACCGGTTGGTGAGGCGCGCCGGGCGTGCCGTGGACCGCTGGCTGGGCGGCACGGAGTCGGTCGCCTCTCGCCTGCAGCGGGCCGGGCTGGCCGCGGACGTCGAAGGCTTCCGCATCCAGCAGGTCCTGTGGGGTGCCACCGCCGTGGTCGTCGTCTCACTCCTGGGCTCCCTGGCGATGTGGACCCGCGGCGTGAGTCTGCCGGCGCTCGTCGTGGTGGCCCTGTCGGCAGCTCTCGGCGGGATGCTGCTCCGGGACCAGCTGCTCAGTCGTGCCGCGACCAGGCGCGAGCGCCGGATCATGGCTGAGTTCCCGGCGGTCGCCGAGTTGCTTGCGCTCTCGGTCACGGCGGGGCAGGGCACCACACAGGCGCTTGACCGGGTGGCCCGCCTGTCAAAGGGGGAACTCGCCGCCGAGCTGGAAGTGTGCCTGGCGCAGGCCCGGACCGGAGCGACGATGGCGGAGGCACTCGAGGGCATGGGCACCCGCACGGGGCTCGGCCCCATCATCCGCTTCGTGGACGGCCTGGTCGTCGCGATCGAACGGGGCACCCCGCTGGGTGAGGTCCTGCGGGCCCAGGCCCAGGATGCCCGCGAGTCCGCGCGACAGGAGCTCATCGAGGAGGGCGGGCGCAGGGAGATTCTCATGATGGTGCCGGTGGTCTTCCTCGTCCTTCCCGTGACCGTCCTGTTCGCCGTCTACCCAGGCGTCTCGTTGCTCCGCATCACCGTCTGACCACGCACCGCACCATTCAGGAAGAACCGACAGAGGAGAACACCATGCAGGAACTACTCCGCCTCCGGAGCCGACTTGGCGCCGCCACCGCACGCTACGCGGCTCGCCTGGCTGACTGGCGCCGGCAGCCCGAGCGCGGCGACGTGCCCGGCTGGGTCCTGATCACCATCATGACCGCTGGGCTGGTGGCGGCGCTCTGGCTCGTGGCCGAGCCGCTGCTCTCCGACCTCTTCGTGTCGGCGGTCTCGGGCGTCAGCGGGCCGTGACCCGTCCCCGGCCCGTCCTCGCACGCGGCCGACCCTGGAGCAGCGCGGCGGCCCCTGGCCGTCCAGCTCTCCTGCGCCACCCTGACCGCGGAGCGGCGACCGTTGACCGGGGAGCGGCGACCGTTGAGTTCACCCTGATCTCGGCACTGGTCGTCCTGGTGTTCCTGGCTGCCATCCAGGTCGGCTATGCCCTCCACGTCCGCAACACCGCCACCGCCCACGTGATCGAAGGTGCCCGCATCGGAGCCCGCGCGGACAACACGCCGGCGGATGGTGTGGCCCGGGCCACCGAGCTCCTCGCGACGACTGTGCCCGGCAGCTACGGAACCACGGTCACCGGCGAACGGGTCTCGGCGGGTGGCGTCGAAGTCGTCCGCGTGTCCGCGGACATCCCGCTCCCGGTCGTCGGACCGCTCGGCATCCCGGGAACCATGACGGTGACCGGCCAGGCCTACGCGGAGGACCAGTGACCATATGGCGCAGGTTGCGGGCCTCGGATGGGGAGCGGGGGTCGATGCTGATCGAGGCTGTGTTCCTCCTCGTCCTCGTCATGCTTCCCCTGTTCTACCTGGTGGGCACGCTCGGCCGGCTGCAGGCAGGGGCCTATGCGGTGTCTGCCGCCGCACGTGAGGCCGGCCGGACCTTCGTGGCGAGCCCGGACGAGGCGTCCGGCCAGGCGGCGGCGACCACAGCGGCCTGGCTGGTGATGGACGCTCACGGCTTCGGTTCCGACGACGGCGGGGTGGCCCTGGTGTGCACCGCCGATCCCTGCCTCACGCCCGGGAGCACCGTGCGCATCAACGCCACACTCCAGGTGGCGCTTCCGCTCATCCCGGACTTCATGTCCGGTGTCGTGCCCACCTCGGTGACACTCACCTCCAGCCACGTCTCACCCGTGGAGGCCTACCGTGAGCAGTGAGCAGGGGCGGTGCGGCGACCCCGAGAGCGGGCAGATCAGCATCCTGCTCGTCGGCATGGTCGCGCTCGTCCTCCTGCTCATCCTCGGCGTCGTCGGTGCCACGTCGGTCCAGCTCAGCCGGATCCACCTTCTCGACGCGGCGGACGCCGCAGCACTCGCCGCAGCCGACACGGTGGACGAGGACGCGGTGTATGACGTGGGGCTGGGTGAGGGCATCCCGCTGACCTCCGAGGGGGTGTGGTCCGCAGCCAGCGAGCACCTGGCGCAACAGCCAGTGCCCGATCGCATCGCTGGCTGGGGCATCGCCGCAGGCACGGGCACCCCTGACGCGCGCACTGCCGTGGTCCGGCTCCAGGGTCGGGCGACGATCCCGGTGGTGAGCCGCGTCCTGGAGTCCTTAGGCGGTGGTGTCTCCATCACCGTGGAGTCCAGGGCGCGGTCCGACCTGGGCTGATCCGTCCGTGGCCGGCGCCAGCGGTTTGTCGGTGGTGTCGTCAGGCTGGTAGATTTGCTCCTTGCGTGCGCGCTACAGGTCGTGCGCGCATGCAGCACAACCCTCACGAGGCTCAAGCAAGGGTGCCCCACGCCCGGTCCCGAGGCTCGTGTGTCGCCCTCAACGACACAATCCGACCAAGCAGGAAGACTTTCGTGGCAAACATCAAGTCCCAGATCAAGCGCGTCAAGACCAACGCCAAGGCGACCGAGCGCAACCGCGCTCACAAGGCCGAGCTGCGCACCTGGATCCGCAAGTTCCGCGAGGCTGCTGCCTCCGGCGACGCCGAGGCCACCCAGGCCGCGCTGCAGACCGCCTCCAAAAAGTTGGACAAGGCCGTCTCCAAGGGCGTCATCCACAAGAACCAGGCCGCCAACAAGAAGTCGGCGATGGCCAAGAAGGCTGCCTCCCTCTGAGGCACCGCAGGACCTGACGCGAGGGCGTCCACCCGGCCGGGTGGACGCCCTCGCTCGTCACCCCGCGCATACCCTGACCTCGTGACCGACTCCGCTCTCCTGGCGCTGCACGGCGTGCGCGTGCTGGGCCACGCCACCAGCCGGGCCGTCGCTGCACTCTATGGGCTCGACCACGCACCGGTCGAGGAGCACCTCCTGGACGCGGAGGCGCGCGGTCAGGTCAGACGCGAGGCCTATCTGCCGGGCAGCAACTGGTCGATGACCGAGCTGGGCCGCCACCATGAGGAGGAGCTGCTGGCCGCAGAACTCGACGTCCTGGGTGTGCGCGAGGAGATCAGTGCCCTGCACCGGAGCTTCCTGCCGCTGAACCGACGGCTGGGTCCGCTGATGACCCGCTGGCAGCTGAGGCCGACCCCCGACGACGCGCTGGCCTTCAACGACCACACAGACCTGAGGTATGACGACCGGATCCTGCGTGAGCTCGCACGCCTGGTCGACCAACTGGGGGAGGTCACGCACGGTCTGGAGTCCGCCCTGCCGCGGTTCGGAGTCCACCAGCCGAGGCTCACCACGGCCCTTGAGCGGGCGCTGAACGGCGAGCGTCAGTGGGTCGACGCTCCGGAGGTGGCCTCCATCAACATTGTGTGGATCCAGCTCCACGAGGACATGCTGGCCACCCTCGGCATCCGGCGCGGCGACGAACCGGCAGGCACCTGAGAAGACGAGTCAGAACCCGCTGGGGGTGCTGTACTCGATCTTGGGGCAGGTGTCCATCACCACGCTCAGGCCGGCCTCCTTGGCGCGCTGCGCGGCGTCCTGGTCGACGACACCGAGCTGCAGCCAGATCGCCTTGATCCCGAGCCGCTCGGCCTGGTCGATGGCCTCATCGACGACCGCGCCGACGCGCGCGGAGTTGACGAAGCAGTCGACGACGTCGACGGTGGTGCCGTCCGGGATGGCACTCAGGGAGGCGTAGCCAGCCTCCCCCAGGGTGTGCTCCGCGCGCGGGTGCACGGGGATCACCTGGTGCCCGAGGGTCTCCTGGAGGAACCGGGCGACGCCGTAGGCGCTGCGCGAGGTGTTGGCCGACAGACCCACGACCGCCCAGGTGGCCGTCGTGTGCAGCAGCCGGGTGATGACGGTGTCGTCATTGCGGTGCAGGCGACGTGTCTCGGTCATGGGCACCATTATCGCGCCTCCTGCTGAGGACTGTGCGCCAGCCCGTGCGGGTGCGGTGTGCGCCGACCGGAGGACACGACATACGTTTGACCCCATGCGCTTCGGAATCTTTGTGCCCCAGGGCTGGCGAATGGATCTGCACGGCATCGACACCGCGGACCAGTGGCGGGTGATGCGGGACCTGGCGGTCCGTGCCGACCAGCACGAGGAGTGGGAGTCACTCTGGGTCTACGACCACTTCCACACCACCCCCGAGCCCACGGAGGACCCGACCCACGAGGCCTGGACCCTCATGGCCGCCTTCGCCGCCGCCACCTCCCGGGTGCGGCTCGGTCAGATGTGCACGTGCATGAGCTACCGCAACCCGGCCTACCTGGCGAAGGTCGCAGCGACCGTGGACGTCGTCTCCGGCGGTCGGGTCGAGATGGGTATCGGCGCGGGGTGGTACGAGCACGAGTGGCGGGCCTACGGCTACGGCTTCCCGCGGGCGGGCGTGCGTCTGGCCATGCTGCGTGAGGGCGTGGAGATCCTCCGCCAGGCGTGGACCACCGGCAGTGCCACGCTGGACGGCAAGCACTACCAGGTGGATGGTGCGCTGGTGCATCCCCGACCGCTTCAGGGGACAAGCCTGCCGGGCTCGGAGGCCAACGGCATCCCGATGTGGGTCGCCGGCGGCGGTGAGCAGAAGACGCTGCGGATCGCGGCGGAGTATGCCGACTACACCAACTTCTTCGGCGACCTCGAGGGCTTCAAGCACAAGTCCGAGGTGCTCGCCGGGCACTGCAAGGACATCGGCCGTGACTTCGACAGCATCGTGCGGAGCTCCAACTTCAACACGGTGGTCGGCCGGGATGAGGCCGAGGTGGAGGAGCGCCTGCAGTGGCTGCGCGGACACCTGGTGAAGACCGGGCACAGCGAGGACAAGGCAGACAACGCGATCGTCAGCATGCGCCGGCAGCCGGCCGTCGGCACCCCCGAGCAGGTCATCGAGAAGATGGGCGCGCTGCGGGACGCCGGGCTGGGCTACGCCATCCACTACTTCGCCGAGACCGCCTGGGACACCTCGGGCGTCGAGCTGTTCGAGCAGCAGGTCATCCCCGCACTCCGGTGACGTCATGAGCGAGGGTCGCTGCTCGGGCTCCAGGGCGTTCAGGACGCGCCAGATCTCGCTGGTCAGCGGGCCGCCCGGGTCAGCGTGTCAGTTCAGCCGGGCAGAGAGTGATCTCGACGGGGGCGGCGGCGGTCCACTGCTCCTCGCCGGTGACGTGGCACTCCTCGCGGTAGGCGCCGTCGGGACCGAGCCGGTAGGCGGTGATGGAGGGCGTGTCGGGTGCCACCACCCAGTAGTGCTCGACCCCGGCCGTGGCGTAGGCGTCCCGCTTGACCCCGAGGTCCCGTCGCCACGTCGAGGGAGACAGGATCTCGATCACGAGAACCGGCGTCGCCTGGAGACCGCCTCCGGTGAGGTCAGCCCGGTCCGTCACCAGGACATCGGGCTGGAGCGTCGTGTCACCCTTACCCGCCTGCAGCTCGACGTCCAGCGGAGCAGTCACGACCTCCCGACCAGCGGGCAGTGCAGCGCTGATCAGGAGCACCAACCGGGTGGCGATCAATTGGTGGAGGCCGCCCGGTGAGGGAGTCATCAGGATCTCACCGTCGAGCAGCTCGTAGCGCGCGCCGTCCTGACGCTTCTCGCGCTCCTCGCGGAAGGCCTCGAACTCGGCCCGGGACACCCGGTGCTCGTGTGCGCGGTCGGTGAGCGTCGGCATACTCATCATGCTTCCCCCTCCGAGACATGCCCGCAACCATCTCCGGAACTGGCTGGACCCGGCGGTTCCTGTCCACAACCTGCGGGTGGGTAGTCTTCGCCCATGAGCGACTTCGACCTCTTCCGCATCTCCGAGGACCACGAGGCACTGCGTGAGGCCGTGCGGGAGGTGTGCGACAACAAGATCGCACCCCACGCCGCGGCGGTCGACGAGGAGAGCAGGTTCCCGCAGGAGGCGCTCGACGCCCTGACGTCGACCGACTTCCACGCACCGCACATCGCCGAGGAGTATGACGGGGTGGGCGCCGATGCGCTCGCCACCTGCATCGTCATCGAGGAGGTCGCCCGGGTCTGCGCCTCGTCCTCACTGATCCCGGCGGTCAACAAGCTGGGCACGATGCCGCTCATCCTCGGTGCCAGCGACGAGATCAAGAGCAGGTACCTCCCCCCGGTCGCCCGCGGTGAGGCGATGTTCTCCTACGGACTGTCCGAGGCCGGCGCCGGGAGCGACACCGCCGGCATGAAGTGCAAGGCCATCGAGCAGCCCGACGGCACCTTCCTGCTCAACGGCCAGAAGTCGTGGATCACCAACGCCGGGGTCTCGGAGTTCTACACCGTCCTCGCGGTCACCGACCCAGAGGGGGAGCGGGGCCGCAACGTCACGGCCTTCGTCGTGGAGAAGTCGGACGAGGGGTTCACCTTCGGCGAGCCGGAGAAGAAGCTCGGCATCAAGGGATCCCCGACGCGGGAGCTGCTCTTCGAGAACTGCTCGATCCCCGGCGACCGGATGGTGGGTGCACCGGGTGAGGGTCTGAAGATCGCCCTGCGCACTCTCGACCACACCCGCGTCACGATCGGCGCCCAGGCCGTCGGCATCGCGCAGGGCGCTCTGGACTTCGCACTCGGCTATGTGAAGGAGCGGCAGCAGTTCGGCAAGCGCATCGCCGATTTCCAGGGCCTGCAGTTCATGCTGGCCGACATGGGCATGAAGCTCGAGGCCGCGCGCCAGATGGTCTACGTCGCGGCGGCCAAGTCCGAGCGCAATGACCCTGATCTGCCGTTCTTCGGTGCGGCCGCCAAGTGCTTCGCCTCCGATGTGGCGATGGAGATCACCACCGATGCTGTCCAGTTGCTCGGTGGCTACGGCTACACCAAGGACTTCCCGGTCGAGCGGATGATGCGCGACGCCAAGATCACCCAGATCTACGAGGGCACCAACCAGGTCCAGCGCATCGTCATGGCGCGGCAGCTCCTGAAGGGCTGAGGTCCGGAAAAACGGGAGGTGCCCCGCGCCCACGAGATGACATCCTCGGCGCATGGACGAAACTGACTGGACATCCCTGGCGGACCGTGCCGCCCAACTCGAGGCCGAGGAGAACTTTTCGGGGATTCTGCGACTCACCCGGGGGGACCGTGTGCTGTTCGAGTCCTGCCACGGCATGGCCAACCGGGCTGACGGCATACCGGTGCGCCCGACCACCCGTTTCGCCACCGCCTCGCTGAGCAAGATGTTCACGGCGGTGGGGGTGCTCGACGCGGTGGGTCGGGGCGAGGTCGGCCTGCCCGACGCGGTCGTCGACGTCCTCCCGCCCGACCGGCGACCCTCGACGCTGCGGGACGACGTGACCGTGCACCACCTGCTGTCGCACACGTCCGGGATCGCCGACTACTTCGAGGAGGACGAGGACCTGCCCGGCTACCGGGAGGACTACGGCGCACTCTGGGAGAGTCTTCCGACCTACACGGTCCGTGACTACGCCACGTTGCTGCCGCTCTTCGCCGATCTCCCTCCCGTCTGCCCGCCGGGGACCGCCCACCACTACAGCAACGCGGGCTACGTGCTGCTCGGCATCCTCCTCGCCCACGTGTCCGGGCTCCCGTTCACCGAGGCGGTCGAGACCCGCGTGTTCGCCCCGGCCGGGATGTCGGCCAGCGGCTACCCGGCGATGGACGAGGTCCACCCCGACGTGGCCACCGGCTACCTGCCGCCGCTCACGCCCGGCGGCCCGTGGCGCACCAACATCTTCTCGGTCCCGGCCGTCGGGGGCGGGGACGGGGGAGCGGTCACCACGGCGGGCGACCTCGACGTCTTCCTGCGCGCCGTGCACCGCGGGGGAGTATGGCGTGGCGTCACCCCCGAGGACGTCCTCACCCCGCGCATGCCGGCCGAGGATCGGTGGGCTCCCGGTTACGGCCTGGAGGTGCGGGACGACGGGGTGTTCTGCAAGGACGGTGGGGACCCCGGCGTCGCGGCGTTCGCACGGTTCAATCCCGCCACCGACACCACGCTGGTGCTGTTGGCGAATGTTGACTGGGAGGACGTTCCTGGGCTCCCGGACGTGCTGGAGATGCTCGTCGAGGCCGCGGACAGGTAGGGCTGGCCGGCGCGGCCGCGCCAAGGCATCTGCCGACACACCGGTCCAGACGGTTCCCTTTCGGGGATTCGTTGCCCATGCTGGTCACTGCACGTGTGACCAGAGTGATCAATGAGACTGGAGGGACCGGGACTTGTCGGCTCTGCCCGAGACACCGCTCGTCGAGGAGTCCCTTGGCGAGCCCGTGGGGCAGGTCTTGCGGACGGAGGAGCCGTCCCCGGCGCAACCGGTGACCGAGCCCTCCCTGGCGCAAGCGGTGACCGAGCCGACCCCGGTGCGTCGCCCCGTCTCTGCGCGTCAGCGCGCCGTCTATCGCCGCCGGCGGATCGTGGCTGCGGTCCTGGTGCTGGTCCTGACCGTGCTACTGGTCCTGGCCGTCCAGGCCGTGACCGCGTTCATCTCCCAGCTCGCGACACCCGCCGAGGCCACCCCTGCTCCCGTGGCCCTGGCCGCCGACGACCCGGTCAGGCTGGCCGTGCCGGTCGGCGGCAGCGCCGTGCACCTGTCGCCCGCGGGGGTCGACGGACGCGGTGTGATCGATCCGCCCGCCGGAGAGGCGGTGTGGTACACCGGGCACGACCGGGTGACCCCCGGTGAGCTCGGGACGGCCGTCATCGTCGGCAGCACGGCCGACGCGGACGGGGACCCGACACCGTTCGCCGGGGTCACCTCGCTCACTGAGGGTGACCGGGTCGTCGTGGTCTTCGGCGACGGGGTCACCCTTGAGCTCGACGTGGTCAGCGCCGCCCTGGTCGAGCGCGATGACGTGGAGTCCTCGGACCTGCTGTGGGGAGACCAGTCGGAGACGCGTCGCGTCGCCCTGGTCACCTCGGACGAGGTCAGCGAGGGCGACGACAGGGGGACCTTCCTGGCCGTCGCCGAGCTCGGCTGACCGTCGACCCCGGGCGGCGCGAGGTCAGGGCCCCCCTGCGGCGATGGCGGCCAGCACGGCAGCGGCCAGCTCGACGTCGGCTTCCTCCGGGACGCACCGCAGGTCCAGCAACAGCTCGCCCCCCTCGACGTGCCCCACCACACACGGCGTGCCGGTCCGCAGCGGCCGGGCCAGCCCCTCGGGGAGCGCGACTGCCCACCCGGGCAGCCGGACACCGGGTGCCCCGCCACCTCCAACCACCCCGTCGTGGCGGCGCACCCGGCCGCCGACCTGCTCTGCAAGGACCTCGGTCCGGCGCCGCAGGGCCTCCGGGTCGGCACCGCGGTAGGTGGTGACCGGGGTCGACCCACCGCGCAGCGTGGCCCCGAGGGCCGCCAGGGTCAGCTTGTCGACCCGCAACGCCCGGGCCATCGGGTGCCGTCGGAGCCGCTGCACCAGCGGCGGTTCTCCGAGCAGGAGACCGGCCTGGGGCCCGCCGAGCAGCTTGTCGCCGCTCGCGGTCACGAGCGCGGCCCCGGCCCGCAGCGCGCTGGCGGCGTCAGGCTCGTCGGGCAGCGCGGGGTCGGGAGCCAGCAGGCCCGAGCCGATGTCCACGACGACGGGCACCCCCAGATCCGTCAGGTCGGGCACGCTGACGCCCCCGGTGAACCCCTCCACCCGGAAGTTGCTCGGATGGATCTTGACGATCGCGGCCGTCCGCGGGCCGATCGCCGCGGTGTAGTCGGCCCGGCGGGTGCGGTTGGTCGTGCCCACCTCGCGCAACCGGGCGCCCGTCGACACCATCAGGTCAGGCAGCCGGAAGCCGTCACCGATCTCCACCAGCTCCCCCCGGCTGACCACGACCTCGTCGCCGCCGCCGGCCAGGGCGGTGATGGCCAGCAGCAGGGCCGCGGCACCGTTGTTGACCACCATCGCGTCGGTGCCCTCGGGGAGCTGGTCGAGCAGGGCGCCGATCACCCCAGCGCCACGTGGACCCCGTCGCCCGGTGTCCACGTCGAACTCCAGGTCCGTGTAGGCCGCGGCACGCACGACGGCCGCGATCGCGCTGTCCGACAGGGGTGCCCGGCCGAGATTGGTGTGCACCACGACCCCGGTGGCGTTGAGGACCGCCCGCACGGTGCTGACGTCGGGGAGAGCAGAGATCGCCTCCTCCAGGACGTCCTCCGGCGCGATGAGGCCGGCCCGGGCCCGTTCCTGCGCCTGGTGGATGGCCGGCAGTATGGCGTCGCGTCGCAGCCCACGGCCCGCGCGAGTCAGGCGGGGGTCGGCCAGGAGCTGGTCTGTCCGCGGGATCCGCCTCCGCGGGTCGTTCACCGGACGATCTGCACGGGACACGTGGCCAGGTGCAGCACGGCGCGGCTGGTCGATCCGAGGAGCAGGCTCGTGAGATCGCCGCGACCTCGGGCACCCACGACCACGAGGGCGGCGTCCGCAGCCGTGCGGGCAATCACATCGTGGGGACGGCCCTCGGGCGTCACGGTCGACACGCGCAGCCCCGGGTGTCTGTCGAGGGCTGCCCGCCCGGCGTCGCCGGCGATGTTCTCGACGGCGCCCCTGAGCGCGGCTTCCAGGTCCGCGAAGGAACCCTGACCGGCGGGCGGGGCCGCGACATACCGGTCCTGCGGTGGTCGCTCCCAGGCGGTGACGATCTCCAGGGGCGCGCCGAAGCGGCTGGCGATGTCAGCCGCCCGCTGCACCGCCTTCTCGCCGCTCGGAGAGCCATCGGTGGCGACACACACCGCGTGGTCCGGGCCCGGCACGGGGAGCTCGCCCCGCGGCACGACCACCACCGGGCAGCGGGCGCGGCTGGCTACGTGAAAGGCCGTGGAGCCGAGCAGGATGCCGGTGACCCGGCCTCGCCCGCTGTTGCCCACCACGATCAGTCGTGCGCTCGGAGAGACCTCCTCGAGGGCCGCTGCGCCGCTGGCGAGCGAGGAGCGGGTGGTGACCCTGACCTCGGGCTGCACCGCCCGGGCCAGGTCGGCGCCCCGCTCCGCAACCGCCGTGGCGTCCCGGTGGACCTCCTCGGGGTCCCAGATCGCCGTCCCGGCGTCCTGGACGTAGCGCAGGCGTTCCGCCGCGTGCAGCACCGCGAGGGGTGCCTCCTGGCTCGCCGCCACGTGCGCCGCCCAGGTGACCGCCGTGCCCGCGCGCTCGGAGCCGTCGAAGCCGACGACCACCGGGCGGGCATCCAGGTCATTCATCTCGACTCCTCGTGCTCGACCTTGACCCATCCTGTCGGACACACGCCTCCGTGACCACCCAAAGATGGTCCACGGCCGGTCAGGTGGATCAGGCCCGGCGGTCGGTGACGACGTGGGCCTTGACGACCAGGAGGTCCTCGGCCGACATCGCGTCGAACGGGGAGACCAGCTCCAGGCCCTCGAGCTGGCGGACACTGCGCGAGGTGAGCCGCTGGCCGGACACCCGCCAGCCGGCCTCCCGCAGCAGGCGGTGGTAGTCGCTGAGCCGCAGACGGTTCTGGTAGCCGAGCCGGTTGTTGGCCAGTCGCCACCGGGCCGGGGTCAGGGTGAGGAAGTGGAACTCGTTGATCCGGGGGTCGAAGCCGGCGTAGTGGTCGGCCAGGTCGATGTAGTGGCTCATCCGCGCGCGAGGCGAGCCGATGCGCAGAAACTCGGCGAAGATGCGGCCCAGGACGTCGGCCGGGATGTGCTCGAGGGTGTTGTTGGAGACGAAGAGGTCGGCGCCGTGGGTCTCGGGCACGCCGGAGAGAGCCTGTGCGTCCGCGACCACCGGGGTGACGGCCAGTGGCTCGAGCAGCTGTCTGGCGGTTCTGGCGCCGGGGTCGCCGAGCAGCTCTCGGAGTTGGGCCAGCCGCTCGGGTGCTGCGCAGCGGATCTGCCCGGAGGCCTCGAGATCGCTGAGGACCTGCATCGTGAGGCGCACCCGGGCCGGGTCCAGGTGCGCAGTCCGGTCGATGGTGACCACCGTGGCGCCGTGCAGCGCCAGCCCGAGCGGCACGATCGGGAACCATCCGGTCCCCAGCTCCACGACCCGGCTGTCGGGCAGCCCGGTGCCCGCCTCGCGGCCGGTGGCCCGCAGGTGCGCCTCGACGTGCTGCCACTTGGACCGGAAGTAACTGGTCGTCAGCCGCGGTGCCCGCACCCGTCGGCGGAGCCGGTCGTCAAGGACGGCGGCGCCGGGTGCCGCGGCGAGCACCCCCTGGGCCGCGGCCTTGAGCCACCAGCGGTCCAGCACGCGAGGGGTCACGGCTCGATCGACAGCGGCTCGCCGTTGCGCAACGCCTCGAACATGGCGCCCGCCTTCTCCTCGTCCCACAGGACGCTGGAGCCGGCGTTGGTCACGTAGTTGGCGTCGGCGACCGGGACGGTGAGGGACTGGCCCTCGCCGTTGGAGATCGACCGCATGCCGAGCGCCATCCGGACGGTCTCCCACATGGAGGTGTCCTCGCCGATCGCCATCGCCGATCCGGCGGCCGTCCCGACGTCGTGCAGCCGCCAGGGGACCAGCACCGTGCCTGGGGTGGCCATCTCGTGGGTGAGCGCCGCCAGGAACTCCCGCTGGCGCTCCACGCGGCCCAGGTCGCCGCGCGGATCGCCGTAGCGCATCCGCACGTAGTTGAGGGCCTCGGCGCCCTCGAGCACCTGACAGCCTGCCGGGAGGTCGAGGCGCGTCTTCTCGTCCTGGACGGGCTCGTCCAGGCACATCTCGACACCGCCGACGGTCGCCACGACCTCGACGAAGCCGCCGAACCCGATCTCGAGGTAGCCCTCGACGCGCAGACCCGTGGACTGCTCCACCGTGTCGGCCAGCAGTGCCGGGCCGCCGTTGGCGTAGGCGGCGTTGATCTTGTTGGCGCCGTAGCCCGGGATCTCCACGTAGGAGTCGCGGGGGATCGATATCAGGGTCGGCCCACCGGAGTCGGGCAGGTGGAGCAACATGATCGTGTCGGCCCGCGACCCCTCCGCGTGCCCGGTCACCAGGTCGTTGCGCTCCTCCCGGCTCAGGTTCTCCCGGCTGTCCGTCCCCACCAGCAGGAAGTTGGTGCCCGAGCCGGCAGCCGGCCGCGTGCTGCTCGTGGGGGTGGCGTCCACCCGGTCGATGGAGTTCCAGATGCTGGTCACGGCCCAGATCATCGAGCCGACGTAGGCCAGGACGAGCAGCAGGAGGACGGCCAGGACGCGACGCAGCGTGTAGCGACGGCGTGGCCGGCGGCGCGGCGGCCGGCCACCCGGCCCGCCCGGCGGACGCCTGGGGGGACCCGGCCGCGGGGACGGCTCCTCGGCATACTCCTGCTCGACCCAGCGCTCGTCGGAGAACTCGTCCTCGTCGTAGCCGTAGTCGGCCGCGGTCGCCCGCCGGCCGACCGGCAGCTCCCGGGTCCGGTCGTCGTAGAACCCGTCGTCATAGGCCGTGTCGTCGTAGGCCGTGTCGTCGGTGAACTGCTCTCCGGAGGAGTGCGGGTCGTAGTCGTCGTCACGGGACCTGCGCGAGCGCCCACCGGTGCCGGGGGTGCGCGGCATCGGGCGGGTCCAGTCGTCCTCGGAGTGGGTTGGCACGCCCGCCAGGGTAGGCGGTGAGGCTGGGGGAACGCTGCGCCCACGCCGGTCGATTGGGGAAGGTAGCCTCGTCGTCGTGACCGACGACCGCCCTCCCGTGTCCGTGATCATGCCCATCCTCAACGAGGAACGGCACCTGGGTGAGGCGGTCCGCTCGGTCCTGGCCCAGGAGTATGCCGGGGAGCTGGAGGTCGTGGTCGCCATCGGCCCGAGCAGGGACCGCACGCAGGAGGTGGCCGAGGAGCTGGCGGCCGCCGACTCCCGGGTCACCCTGGTCGACAATCCCTCGGGACGGACCCCGGACGGGCTCAACGCCGCGCTGGCCGCGGCACGCCACGAGGTCATCGTGCGCATGGACGGTCACGGGGAGCTGTCGGCGGGCTACATCGACACCGCCGTCCGGGTGCTGCAGGAGACCGGTGCCGCCAACGTCGGCGGCGTCATGCTGGCCGAGGGGCAGACCGACTTCGAGCGGGCCGTGGCGGTCGCGATGGGCTCACGCCTGGGCCTGGGGGCCGCCCGCTTCCACGTCGGCGGTCAGCCGGGCCCGAGCAAGACGGTCTTCCTGGGGGTCTTCCAGCGCGACTGGCTGCGGCGGGTGGGCGGCTACGACCCGACCTACGCCCGCGCGCAGGACTGGGAGATGAACTGGCGGATCCGGCAGGAGGGCGGGACGGTCTGGTTCACACCGGAGCTGACCGTCACCTATCGCCCCCGGCCCGACCTGCAGGCACTGGCGCGACAGTACTTCCGGACCGGCCGGTGGCGGCGCCGACTCGTGCAGCAGCACCCTGAGTCGGTGAGCGCGCGGTATCTCGCGCCCCCGACGGCGCTGCTGCTCGTGGCCGGCGGCGCGGTCGGCGGTCTGGCCTGGCGCCCCCTGCTCGCGCTGCCGCTGGGGTATGCCGCGCTGGTCACCGTCGGTGGCCTCGCGATCGGGGCCAAGCACGGCGCGCGGGTCGCGGCCCGGATGCCGGCCGTCCTGACGACCATGCACCTGTCGTGGGGTGCCGGCTTCCTCCGCGGTGTCGACGGGGAGTAGGTGCCGGCCGGGGCTACGTGCCGGGCCAGACCGGCCAGGTCAGCTCAGATCAGGTCGACGACGAGCTGCGCGCCGGTCTTGTCCTGGACCTCCTCGGGCGTGACGCCCTCGACGACCTCGCGGAGCACGAGGCCCTCGGGAGTCACGTCGATCACCGCGATGTCGGTGATGATGCGCTCCACGACGGCCAGACCGGTGATCGGCAGCGAACACTCCTGCACGATCTTGTGGGTGCCGTCCTTGGCCACGTGGTCCATCAGCACAATGACCTTCTTGGCGCCCAGGACCAGGTCCATCGCGCCACCCATCCCCTTGATCATCTTGCCCGGGATCATCCAGTTGGCGATGTCGCCGGCGGCGGACACCTGCATCGCGCCGAGGATGGCCGCGTCGACCTTGCCGCCCCGGATCATGCCGAAGCTGGTGGCCGAGTCGAAGATCGAGGCGCCGGCCCGCAGGGTCACCGTCTCCTTGCCGGCGTTGATCAGGTCGGGATCCTCCTCACCCTCGTAGGGGTAGGGGCCCACACCGAGGATGCCGTTCTCGGACTGCAGCACCAGCTCGACATCGTCGGGCACGTAGTTGGGCACCAGGGTGGGCATCCCGATGCCGAGGTTGACGTAGTCGCCGTCCTGCAGCTCCTGCGCGGCGCGGGCCGCCATCTGCTCGCGGGTCAGTGCCATGGCTCAGGCCTCCTCGTCGGTGGTGATGGTGGTGGTGGCATCCGGTCGGGGACGGGTGGTCCTCTTCTCGATGTCCTTGGCGGCCACCTGCTCGGGGGTCAGCACCAGGACGCGCTGGACGTAGATGCCCGGTAGGTGCACCTCGTCGGGGCGGATCTCACCGGGCTCGACGAGCTCCTCGACCTCGGCGACGGCCACGCCGGCGGACATCGCGCAGAGCGGGTTGAAGTTGCGGGCCGACTTGTTGAAGACCAGGTTGCCGTGCCGGTCGGCCTTGGCGGCGCGGACCAGACCGAAGTCGGCGAAGATCGAGCTCTCCAGGACGTACTCGCGGGTGTGTCCGCGCACGGTGTACTCGCGCTTCTCCTTCGCCGGGGAGGCCTTGATGACGTTGCCCTCGGAGTCGTAGCGCCACGGCATCCCACCCTCGCTGACCAGCGAGCCGACCCCCGTGGGCGTCCAGAACGCCGGGATGCCGGCACCGGCGGAGCGGAGCTTCTCGGCGAGGGTGCCCTGCGGCGTGAGCTCGACCTCGAGCTCGCCCGAGAGGTACTGGCGGGCGAACTCCTTGTTCTCACCGACGTAGGAGGCGATGACCCGGCCGACGCGGTGCGCTGCGAGGAGCACACCGAGGCCAGCACCGTCCACGCCGCAGTTGTTGGAGACGACCTCCAGGTTGGTGCTGCCCTTGGCGAGCACGGCGTCGATGAGGACGCTGGGGATGCCGGAGATCCCGAACCCGCCCACGGCGAGGGTCATGCCGTCCTCGATGCCCTCGACGGCTTCTGCTGCGCTGCTCACGACCTTGTCCATGGGCGAGACCCTACCTGCGGCCCACGACGCCGCGGTGGCCGGGCACACCTATGTGCGCAGGGTCACACCCTCGCTCGCCAGTCGGTCCTCGTCGGCGGGCCCCGACCCCCGGACCAGGACCAGCGACGAGCCGGTCGCCAGGGCCCGGAGCAGGTGCCGGATCAGGTCGTATGCCGTGTCGCTGGTCACCAGGACCCGTGAGCCGGCCGGCCACCCGGGGTCGTCGGACGCTGGTCCACCGAACAGCTCGCCGTAGGTGGTCCGGTCGCCGTCGTGGACCAGGGCGTCGTCGTCCTCCTCCGGCTCGTCCCAGGGTGTGAACCCGTCGCCGAAGCTCGACATCTCCTTGGCCTCGTCCATGACGCCGGACCGGAGGTCCCCGGCATACTCCCTGGCCAGCGCGGCGAGGGTGACCGCGACAACCTCGTCGGCATCCTCGGCGGTGCCGGAGTCGGGGTCGGTGGTGACCAGCACGTCCGCGCCCTCGTGGGCATCCAGGGTCAACGTCGCGCCGACCGCCCACACGGCGAGCGCCCAGTAGCAGGTGCGCCAGTGCGGGGACGGCAGGTCCAGCAGGACGACGGATCCGCGCTGCACGTCCAGTCCCTCCTGGAGGGCGTTGGCGGCCTTGGCGACCCAGTTGTCCAGCACGCGCCGGGAGATCTCGATGCGCTCGCCCTGGGTCGGGCCGGGTGTGTCGTCGTAGAACGTGATGGCGGGCCGCGTCGCGTCGTCGTGCACGAGGTCGGTGAGCGCCTGGTGGGGGGTGAGCACGGGGTCACGCTAGCCGAGAGGGCCGGTCCACGGGAATGACGGACGGGTCGCGAAGTCCCGGACGGCGCGGTCCGGGGGCGCACGGGTGCCGTCCTGCTGGTGATGTCATCCTGTGTCCCGTGACCATCACCGTTCCTCGACCGCTCGTCCGGTCGTGGGCCCCGGGACGACCGGTGAACGTCGCCGCGACGTGGGGGACGCTGCGTCGCGGTGCCGGTGACCCCACGTGGAAGTCTTCCGGCGGGGTGCTGTGGCGCGGCGTGCTCACACCGCTCGGTGCGGTGACCCTGCGGGTGTCCACACGGCACTCGGAGGCTCGGGTCGTCGGCCACGCCTGGGGCGCTGCCGACGCCGCGACCTGGCTGCTGGACCGCCTCCCGTCGATGCTCGGCGAGGACGACGACCCGTCAGGTTTTGTCGCGCACCACCCGCCGGTGGCGGCGGCCCTGGAGCACCGCGGTGCCGGCTGGCGCGTGCCGCGGACCGGTCTCGTGCTGGAGTCACTCGTGCCGGCGATCATCGAGCAGAAGGTGACGGGCCAGGAGGCCTTTGCCGGCTACCGCCGCCTCGTGCGCCGCCTCGGCCAGACCGCTCCCGGGCCCGGGGCCGAGCTGGGACTGTCCGTCCCGCCGGCGCCGGAGCAGCTGCGCCGGGTGGCGTCCTGGGAGTGGCTGCGGATGGGGGTGAGCCCACAGCGCGCCGACACGGTGATGCGCGTGGTGCGGGTCGCCGACCGGTTGGCGGACGTGGTCGACCTGCCGCTGGCCCAGGCGCACCGGCGGCTGCGCGCGGTGCCGGGGGTCGGTGTCTGGACGGCGGCGGAGACGGCCCAGCGAGCCCTGGGAGACGCCGACGCGGTGAGCTTCGGCGACTACCACGTGGCGAAGAACATCGGGTGGGCGCTGACGGGGGAGGAGGTCGACGACGACGGGCTGGCCGAGCTGCTCGAGCCCTACCGCGGCCACCGCTACCGGGTGCAGCGACTCCTGGAACTGGCGGGCATGATGCGACCCCGACGAGGACCGCGGATGGCCCCGCGCCGTCACCTCCCCACGCAACGTCTGTAGTGGTCTCGTTCGCCTCCCGGTGCTCATCGGGCGGGCCGGGGACTCGTCAGTCGTCGCCGGTCCACCTGACGGTGACGTCCGCGATCGCCTCGCTCGCCAGCGCGACCTCCAGCCGCGCGCAGACCCGCCCCGCCACGAACGGTGTCCCGGCGTTGACCAGGAGGTGACCGCCCGCTCCCTCCATGACCTCGGCCCCGTCCTCCCCGAGCAGGGCGAGCCGGACCGCGCGAGCCAGGCGGTCGGCATACTCCTCGGGCACGACGGAGGCGACGCCCACGCGATCGGCGGCCGGCGACCCCGGGGCAGCCCCCAGCGCGGCGCGCACCGCCTCGGTGGCGCCCAGCGCGAACCAGTCGCCCGGCCCGGTGCGGACCAGCGTCCGGGCGCCTGCCGCGCCGGGGTCGGTGACCGTGCCGCCGGGGAGCCCTCGGACCAGGGCCGCGGGGACCCCGGCCGCCTTGCCCTTGACCAGGTCCGCGGCCGCGGCGATCTCGTCCGCGACGGCGCGTGCGGTGACGGCCAGGAGCCGGCCGTCGGCGTCCTCGGCGCCGCGCAGGTCCTCCAGGACAGCGACGCCACAGGCGCCCAGGGCGAAGTCGGTCTGTCCCGCACGCCACGGACGGCCCGCCGTGTCGGTGACCACGATCCCCAGGCGCGGGAGCGGCTGCGGGGCGTAGGCCATCAGCAGCTCGGCATAGAGCTCCCGCGCGGCTGCGTCGGGGTCACCGGGCAGGATCAGCAGCCGGTTGTCGGCACCGGTGTTGGACCCGTCGATCCCGGCCCCGGCCATCACGGGCCCGGCCACCGCCTCGACGACCCGGGTCGTGCCGGTGGGCGTGCGCCGCTCCGCGACGATCCGCCGGCTCTGCCGGAGCACCGACTCGCCGCGCCCGTCGGCCACCTCCCGCAGGCCGCGCGCTTTCGAGACGATCTTGCTGGAGACCGCGAGCACGTCGCCGTCCGCGAGGGTCAGCCCGGCGCGGGTCAGCGCATCACGCAGCAGCCTGCCGAGGTGGTCACCGGCGACAACCTCGGGTATGCCGGGCAACGGGTGGACCGTGACCGTGCCGTCAGGAGGTGCTCCCGTCATGCGGTGGTTCCCGGTGCGACGTCGGCGCCGGGCCGGGTGGCGAGGTCCGCCGCGAGGTCGAGCGCGGCGCCGGCGATGCGCGCCGCGCCCGCGACGTCCCGCATCCGCAGGTCGAGGGAGCGCACCCGCGGGCGTGAACCCCGGGTGCCGGCCGCGTCCGCATCGTCGACGAGCCACCCGTCCAGGAAGTCGGCGTACAGCCCGGCGACCCCGGCCGCGCTGACCTCGACGTCAAGGGTGGCCAGGCAGGCGTCGGCGTGTCCCCGCACCGGGGCGCCGCCGATGATCGGGCTCACCCCGACCACGGGGGCGCGGGACCCGCGCAGGGCGTCGCGCACGCCGGGCACCCCGAGGATGATGCCGATGGACACGACCGGGTTACTCGGGGGGAGCAGGATCACGTCGGCGCCGCGGAGGGCGTCGAGGACGCCGGGCGCCGGCACCGCCTGCGCCAGACCGGCGACGGTGAACCTCCGGGCCGGCACCGCCGCCTGCAGCTGGACCCACCACTGCTGGAAGTGGACGGCACGCTCGCCGGCCTCGCCGTCGTCGAGGACGACGTGCGTCTCGATCGGGGTGTCGGTGGCGGGGAGCAGCCGGACGCCCTGGTCGGGCAGGCCCCAGCGTTCGGCGAGTCGCGCGGTCACCTGGCTCAGCGTCTGGCCCTGTCCGAGCCACTGGCTCCGGGCGATGTGGGTGGCGAAGTCGGCGTCGCCGAGCCCGAACCACTGCGGCACCGCACCCAGTGCAGCGAGCTCACCCTGCACCGTGTGCGTGTCGTCCGCGCGGCCCCACCCCTGGCTCTCGTTGACCCCACCGCCGAGGGTGTAGAGCAGCGTGTCGAGGTCCGGGCAGATCCGCAGCCCGAAGAGCGTGATGTCGTCGCCGGTGTTGCCGATCACCGTGACCTCGGTGTCGCGGTCACCGCGCACCTCGCGGAGCTCGTGCAGCAGTCCTCGCACGAAACGTGCCCCGCCGACACCGCCGGCCAGCGCTGCGATCCTCATGTCCTCGTCCTCATGCGTTGATCCTCGCACCCGGAGGGTGCCGGGCCCGACTCCGGTCACCGGCCAGAGCTGCTTGCGGTCCGACGGTGGAGGCTCCCACGGGCGCCGCAACGTGGGAGGTCAGCGCCCGATAGCAGATCAGGGCTTGACGTGAGAGGATGACACGCGTGTAATTCTCTTGTTGTTACTTGTGCTGGGTGAGGGTTGGAGGAACCGTGCACGAGCTGGAGATCATGACATTTCTGACGAGCACCGACACGGACTCGGAGGAGGCCTCGTGGCAGGAGCGTGCGTTGTGCGCACAGACTGACCCCGAGGCCTTTTTTCCGGAGAAGGGTGGCTCGACCCGCGAGGCCAAGAAGGTCTGCGTCGGGTGCGAGGTGCGCGCCGAGTGCCTGGAGTATGCCCTGGCACACGACGAGCGCTTCGGCATCTGGGGCGGCCTGTCCGAGCGGGAGCGGCGCAAGTTGAAGAAGCGCGCCGTCTAGGCGGCCGCCCTCATCGTGCCCGCCACACCCGCGAGCCGGGTGCGCGATCGACCGCGCGTTCCGGTGGAGGACCTGACGGTCCTCCTCCTGACGCACCCCGGCGGCCCGGTCGTCCTGCAGTCACTCGACGCCCTCCTCCAGCAGGAGCGACTGCCCGACCGCATCGTGGTGACCGGTCTCGACGCCCAGGACGCGGAGGTCCGTGACGCCCGCGCGCACACCCTGATCGCCGACCGGGGGGTTGATCTGGTGGTCCGCGAACGCCTGCCGGACCCGGATGGCGAGCCGCCGGTATGGCGTGTGGTCGAGGACGCACGAGCCGACCTGCCCCCGCGGCCCCGGCACTGGATCTGGGTCCTTCACGACGACTCCGTGCCCGAGCCCGACGCGCTCGCCGAGCTGATCGAGGCCACCCAGCGCTCGAGCGGGGTCGGTGTCGTCGGCCCGAAGCTGGTCCGCGTCGACGACCCACGGCGCCTGATCTCGGTCGGGCACCAGCTCACCCGCGGTGGGCGGGTGGCCGACGCCGGGGTGGCGCGGGAGCTGGACCAGGGCCAGCACGACGAGCGGCTCGATGTGATCGGGGTCCCGCTCCCGGGAATGCTCGTGCGCAGCGACGTCCTGGCCGAGATCGGGGGCGTGGAGCGTGCCTTCGACCACGGCGCCGAGGGGCTCGACCTCAGCTGGCGCAGTCATCTGGCGGGTCACCGGGTCGTCGTCGCGACCGACGCCGTGGTGCGCCAGGGAGGGGTCGGCCACCCGGCCCCTTCGCTGACCACCCGCCGCAGGGTCCGCCAGCTGGCCCTCGCCCGCGGGTCCCTGTGGTCGGCGCCCTGGCGCGCGATCGGCATACTGCTGACCTCGGTGCTGGCCGGTCTCGGCCTGCTGCTGGTGAAACGACCGGGTCAGGCCGCGGCGGAGTTCGCCGACCTGACGGCGGTCCTGGCGCCCTGGCGCGGGCTGGGCGCCCGCTGGCGGTTCCGCGGCCGGACCCGGGTGCGCCGTCGTGACCTGTCCGGTCTCTTCGCCGCGACGGCCAGCACCTGGCACGGCACCACCGACACCGTGCCCGGCACGCTCGCCGAGCCCGGCGCCGGAGGTGGGGCCGCGGCACTGGAGACCGGACCGGTCTCGGAGGATGCCGAGTCCCTGGAGTCAGCGCCCAGCCGGATCCGGTCGCTGTGGAGCTGGCCCCTGGTGATCACCCTGCTCGTGGCGATCGTGGCCGCACTGGTGCGCTGGCGGGAGCTGCTGCCGAGTCTGTCCGGCAGCGGCTACGGCGTGCGTGGTGGCGCGGTGTATCCCGTGCTGGCCGGATGGTCCGACCTGTGGCACTCGTGGGCGGATCCGTGGACCGGGGGCGGCCTGGGCAGCGGCGACGACCCGGCCCCGTGGCTGCTCCCGATGACCGGGTTCACCTGGGTCGTGGAGCAGTTGCCGTGGGTCGATGCGTCCCGCTCGCCCGCGGCCGTCACGCTCACCTGGATCCTCTTCGCGGCGATCCCGTTGTCGGTGCTGACCGGCTACGTCGCGACGCGCGTGGGAGTGCGGTCCCGCTGGGTGCGCGCTGTCGCCGGCCTGATCTGGGCGGGTCTGGCGCCCCTGTCGGCGGCGGTCGACGAGGGCCGGCTGGGGCCGGTGGTCGCACACGTGGCCATGCCGCTCCTCGTGGCAGGGGTGGTCGTGGCCGGGTCGCGCAGGCAGGGTGCCCAGCGCACCTCGGCGACCTTCGCGACGGTGCTGCTGCTCGTGCTCGTCGGGCTGTTCACGCCTGCCCTCCTGATCCTGGGCAGCATCGCCGGTGTGCTCGTGCTGCTCTGTGCACCGGGATGGGGCCGGCTGCGCGGGCTGCTCCTGGTGGTCCTGCCCTGGGTGCTGCTCGGTCCCTTGCTGCGGACGGTCGTCGAGGACCCCCGGGTGCTGCTCGGCGGAGCGGGGGCCGCGGCCGCGGGTCCCGCGCAGGTCGAGTCCTGGCAGACCCTGTTGCTGCATCCCGGCGGAGGGCTGTCCCCGACGCTCTGGTGGACCCTGCCGCTGCTCGTTCTCGCGGTGGGGGCGGCTGTGCCCAGGGGGCACCGGGGGCGGCGCGCCTCCGCGCTGCTCGTGGGCGCCCTGCTCGGCCTCGCGGCTGCGCTCGCGGCGCCGCTCCTGCACGTCGGCGTCGTGCCCACCGGACACAGTGAGGCCGGTGCGGTGGTCACCCCCTGGCCCGGGCTCTTCGTGAGCGTCGCCGCGGCCTGCCTGCTCCTGGCCGCCGCGCAGACGATCGAGCTCCCGCCCGCCCGGGGGCGGGCGCCCTGGCACCGGCCCCTGGTCGCCGTGCTCACCGGGGTGGTCGCCGTGGCGGGCCTGGGCACCCTGGCCTGGAGCGTCTGGTCCGGCGTGGGCCCGCAGATCAGCCAGGCCTCCCGGGCCTACCCGGCCGTGGTCACGGCGCAGGCGCAGGGCCCCGAGGCCCTGCGCATCCTGGACCTCACCGTCGAGGACGACACCGTCACCTACCGACTCGCCGGGCGCGAGCCGGGCCTGTGGGTCCGGGACCAGGTCGCCGAGGTCGTGACGCAGAGCGACCGGGACCGCAGGGGCGAGGACGAAGCGACCGCCGAGCCAGGGCGCGAGGCGCTGGCTGACGCGGTGGCTGACCTCACTGACGCCGGAGACGCCAGTGACTCCACCGCGGAGCACGACGCACTCCTCGATCTCGCCGTCGGCTACGTCGGTCTCCGGGCGCCGGAGGGTGACCCGCTCGTAGCGACGCTCGACGCCACGGCGTCGCTGTCGCGGGTGAACTCCACCGACGACCTGCTGCTGTGGCGTGTCGGGGGCGCCGGCCCTGACGACGCACTGGTCCCGCCCGCCCGGGTCCGCCTCGTCGACGAGGCAGGCGTGCCCCTGACGGTGGTGCCCGTCGACGGTCCACGCAGCACGCTGCGCGCCAGCACCGACCCACCCGCGGACACCGCGGCCCTGGTGATCTCGGAGGAGGCGGGGTGGGCCACCGTCGCGCAGGTCCGGGCCAGCGGCGAGCTCCTCGAGTCCGTCGACGGCGAGTGGCCGCTGCGCTACGAGGTGTCCCAGGGCGCGGCGGACCAGCTCCAGATCGAGCTACCCCGACAGGACGGGACCTGGCGCCTGATCACCGTGGCGGTCGCCGTGCTGGTGCTCTTCCTCGCGCTCCCGTTCGGCTCACGACGCAGGAGGGTGACCTGATGGCGGACTACACCAGGCGCTCCGGCCCGGACCGGCCGCGCGTCGACGACCTCTTCTACGACAACCCGGACCCGGAGTCCGATCAGACGCCGTTGACGGCCAGCGTGCCGGAGGACGACGGCCGCCCGGATGGGCAGGCCGCAGGTGCCGAGGCGACAGCCTCCGCCAGCGCCGACTCGGCGACCGTCGACGTGGACTCAGGGACCAGCGACGACGCGTCGCCGGGTGGTGACGGCGCGGCGCCGGGTGGTGACGGCGCGGCGCCGGACAGGGACGGTGCGGACCTCGCGAGCAGCGATGACGCGGCACCGGACAGTGACGGCGACAGGGACGCGGAGGCCTCGAGCCCCGAGGGTTGGGAGGGCGACGACTCGGGGGGCGACGACGGCGGGCCGGCGTCGACCGGTGGCACGGGCCGCGGTCGGCGCGCCGCCGTCGGGCGGTGGGCGAGGGCAGTGGCTCTCGTCGGGATCGCGGGCGCCCTGGTCTACGGTGCTGGCTCGGGTCGGATCAGCGGTGTGGACCTGGCCGCCGCGCTGGACCGAAGCGCGTCCGCGTCCGTCCCGGATGGGCAGCAGGCCGGACTCGCGGTGGTCACCGAGAGCTCGATCGGCTGCGTGGGCCCCGACCTCGTCGGTCTCGACGACCCCACGGTGACCGAGCCCGACCAGACAGTGTCGGTCTCGGCGGGCAGTGCGCCCATGGAGGCACTCGGAGAGGGGATCGACCCCACGGGCACCGGACAGCTCCAGCTGGCCGTGACCCCGGACGGTGCGACGGAACGGTCGGCCGCGCGCAGCGACGTGGCACGACTGCAGGTGTCCGGCGCCAACTGGGTCCGCGGCACCGCCACCGGCTCACTCGCAGCAGGCTTCGCCGGCTCACAGCTCGCGCTCGACCAGGAGGAACAGCAGCGCGGCCTCAGCATGGCGCCGTGCACGCAGGCGATGGACGAGGCCTGGTACATCGCGGGTGGGGCCGAACCGGGCCGAGCCGAGCGGCTCATCCTGGCCAATCCCACGGGCAACCCCGTGACCGCCGACGTCGAGGTGCTGGGTGCGGGTGGACCGGTCGCGGTCGTGGGCGGCCGCGGGATCGTCATCGCTCCGGGAGGGCGCCACGTGGTCCTCGTCGATGCGCTGGCTCCCGGGGAGCAGCGTCCCGTCATCCACCTGACGACCACCGGCGGTCCGGTGCTCGCCGCGGTCGGTGACAGGTGGCTCGAGGGGACGCTCGACCGGGGCACCGAGCTCACCACCGCCACTGCTGCACCCGCCACGGCCCAGGTGATCCCGGCGGTGCCCGGACCCGGGGCCGAGTCGGCCGACTCATCCTCCGTGCGGGTGGGGGTCCCCGGCACCGAGCAGGCCGTGGTGCAGGTGCGCGCGCTGACGGCGGAGGGGCCGGTGCGGGTCGCCAACGCGGTGACCACCGTCGACGCCGGCGCGGTCGCCGACATCGACGTGTCCGACCTGCCCGAGGGGACGCACGCGATCGAGGTCGTGGCCGACGCCCCCGTCGTGGCCGCGGCACAGATCGTCCTCCGTGCGGAGGCGGACGGGGTGGGCGAGTTCGCCTGGGTCCCCGCGGTCACGCCCTCGACCGGTCTGGTCGGCCTGCCCCTGGCGCACCGCGACGCTGACCCGTTGCCGCGGGAACTGTCCGTGGCCTCCACCGAAGGGGCCCGAGTCGAGGTCGTCACGCTCGTCCAGGGCAGCACCGAGGTGCGCACCGAGGAGGTCCCCGCCGCCGGGAGCGTCACCATCGAGTTGGACCCGGCCACCGAGAGCGTCTGGGTCCGGGCCGTCGAGGGCTCCGCGGCCTCTGCGCTGCTCACGGCCGCGGAGGACGACCTGGGCGTCCTGGTCGCCGGGACGGTGCTGCCCGAGGCGCCCGTCACGCACCAGGTCCGCTCCGTCGCCCCCTGGTTGCCGTGACGCGCTGGCCCGTCGCCGCCTGGTTGCCGTGACGCGGGGACCCGTCGCCCCCTGGTTGCCGGGACGCGAGGACCCGTCGCCCCGTGGTTGCCGTGACTCGAAGGCCCCGACCGGTGTCAGAGGAGGTCTTCGGGGTCCATTCCCAGCATCGAAGCGACCTGCTCGACGAGGACCTCGTGCACGAGTGTGGCCAGCTCGTCATCCCGTGCTCGTGACTCCACGGGCCGCCGGTAGACCACGACCCGCGCGGGCAGGGCACCCTCGGCGGGGAAGAGCCGGCCCAGCGCGATCCCGGACTCCCAGGGAGCCGGATCGGTCGGTGGCACATCCTCCACTGCCACCTCAAGCCCGGTCAGCTCGCGTCCCAGACGCTGCTCGATCAGCTGCACGGCGTCGAGCACCAGGTCGTCGAAGCGGGCAGACCGGCTGGTCATGACCGGGACGGGCGGCCAGGCGAGCGGGCCGCGCGGGCCCCTGCCGCGCCGGTCGCGCCGGCGGGGACGTCGCGGCACTCCCTGCGGTCCTGGCATGGACTCCATCCAACACCCTCAGGCCGGGGGGCGGGACACCCGGCAGGGAGCGGGCGCGTCCCGTCTCGGCGTGGTTGCGACGCGGGAGGCGAGGAACGGCATACAGTCTTGGATCGTGGCTATCTCCCGGCAGTGCTCCAAGACCGCGTGTGCCCACCAGGCACTCGCCACGCTGACCTATGTCTATGCGGAGCAGACCGCGGTCCTGGGTCCCCTGGCCACCTACGCCGAGCCGCACTCCTACGACCTCTGCGACAACCACGCGCGCCGGCTGACGGCCCCGCGTGGCTGGGACGTCGTGCGCCTGGCCATGGGGGAGGAGCCGCCGGATGACCTGGTGGCCCTGGCCGAGGCGGTGCGGGAGCACAAGGCCGTCCGGGGGGATGACGCCGGTGCGGCACCGCTGCGTCCGGCGGAGGCCAGCGTGACCGAGATCGGTCGCCGCGGTCACCTGCGCCTGCTGCGCGACCGATAGGCTCACCCGCGTGACCGCACCGCGCCTCCAGGACTTCATCAAGGCCTACGACGTGCGTGGACTCGTGCCGCAGCAGCTCAACGCGGCCGTCGCGAGCGCGCTCGGCTCCGCCTTCGCCCAGGTCGTCGTGATCCCCGGGGGTGCAACCGACCTGGTCATCGGCCACGACATGCGGCCCTCCTCTCCCGAGCTGTCCCGGGCCTTCGCCGCCGGAGCCGCGGCTCACGGCGTGGACGTGACGATGATCGGGCTCTGCTCCACCGACGGCCTCTACTACGCCAGCGGCGCTCGTGGCGTGCCGGGGGCGATGTTCACCGCCAGTCATAACCCCGCGGGCTACAACGGCATCAAGCTGTGCCGTTCGGGCGCCCGGCCGGTCGGCCTGGACAGCGGCCTGGCCGAGGTGCGGGACCTGGCCCAGTGGCTCCTGGACCGGGGCGCGCACCACGACCTCCCGTCAGGCAGTCGGACTGGCAGCATCGCCGAGGCCGACCTGCTCGTGGACTACGCCGACTTCCTGCACTCCCTCGTCGACCTCTCCCGGGGACGTCCCCTCACGGTGGTCGTCGATGCGGGCAACGGCATGGCCGGGCACACCGTGCCGGCCGTCCTGCAGCGCACGGCCCTGCCGCTGGAGGTGGTCCCGCTCTACTTCGAGCTGGACGGCACCTTCCCCAACCACGAGGCCAACCCGCTGGAGCCGGAGAACCTGCGCGACCTGCAGGCGGCCGTCCTGGCCCACGACGCCGACCTTGGCCTCGCCTTCGACGGTGACGCCGACCGCTGCTTCGTCGTCGACGAACGAGGCACCCCGGTGACCCCCAGCGCCATCACGGCGTTGGTCGCCGCCCGAGAGATCGCCCGCGAGGTGGCGGCCGGGGTCGACCCCGGCGACGTCGCCGTGGTCCACAACGTCATCTGCTCCCGCGCCGTGCCGGAGACGATCCTGGAGGCGGGGGCCCGCCCGGTGCGCACCCGCGTCGGACACTCCTTCATCAAGGCGCAGATGGCCGAGCACGCCGCGGTCTTCGGCGGGGAGCACTCGGCGCACTACTACTTCCGCGACTTCTGGTTCGCCGACACCGGCATGCTGGCCGCGATGCACGTGCTGGCCGCGCTCGGGGAGCAGACCGGCCCGCTCTCCGAGTTGGTCGCACCCTACGAGCGCTACACCGGCTCGGGCGAGATCAACAGCCGCGTCGAGGACGTGGCAGCAGCGACCGCGAGAGTGCGTGCGTGGGGGGATGAGCGGGGCGCTACTGTCGACCTGCTCGACGGGTTGAGTATGTCGAGCGGTCCCGACGGGGCCTACTGGGCCGTCTCGCTTCGGCCCAGCAACACCGAGCCGCTGCTGCGGCTCAACGTGGAGGCCTCCGACGAGGCGACCATGAGCAAGGTCCGTGACGAAGTCCTGAGGATGGTGCGAGCATGACCGACGCGATCGAGCCCTGGGTGCGGGAGATCCTGCGCTGCCCGGTCGGGCGCCACGAGCTGGTCGACGCGACCAACGAGGCGGGGGATCCAGTCCTGGAGTGCGCCGAGGACTGTGGGGGACCCGGACAGCGCCGTCAGTACCCCATCACCGACGGCATCCCCGTCCTCCTCGAGAGCGACGCCGCGACCGTCACGCGCTGAGGAGCCCACATGGCACCGCACATCGACGACGCACTGCTCGACGACTCCGAGGAGCTGCTGCGCAAGGACAGTCGGCAGACGCTGCGCGCCTTGGCGACAGCGGGTGCCCAGGTCCGCGAGTCGGTCACGCTGGCCCAGGAGGCCGGCATCGACCGACTGGCGCGGCTCGACCGGCCCAGGTCGGTCCTGGTCGCCGCACTTGGGGGCTCGGCCCTGGTCGCGGACGTCCTCGAGCTGCTGGCCGAGCCGGGCTCACCGGTGCCGGTGCAGGCCCGCCGCAACCTGCCGCTGCCCGGGTGGGTCGGCCCGCTCGATCTCGTGGTGGCTGTCTCCCTCTCGGGCCGGGCCCCGGGACCGCTGGCGATCGCGGCGGAGGCGGCCCGGCGGGGGTCCTCCCTCCTCACCGTCGGTGCCGACGACTCACCACTGGCGGACGTATGCCGACGCGCCCGGGGGGTGCACATCGGCGTGGGCCGCTCGCGGACCAGTTCCCGGACCGCACTGTGGAGCCTCCTGGTGCCGGTGCTACTCGGCGCGGACGCCGTCGGTCTCGTCGACGCCCCAGCGGAGGGGATGAGTGAGGTCGCCGAGCGGCTGGACGAGGCGGCCGAGGCCTACCGCCCGGCATCAGAGTCGTTCGTCAACCCGGCCAAGCTCCTCGCGCTGCAGCTGGCCGAGACCGTGCCGATGGTGCTGGGCGACTCACCGCTGAGCGGGGTCGCGGCCGCCCGGGCCTCCTCGATGCTCGCGCGCACCGCACGCATCCCCGCTCCGTGGGGGGAGCTCCCGGACGCGGCGAGCCAGATCGTGGCCTGCTTCGACGGCCCCTACACGACGATCGGGGGCCGGCGCCCCGGCACCTATGACGCGGGCCGGATCAAGCTCGGCGACATCGACACCAGCGGCTGGGAGCCGCACCTGTTCGACGAGCCGGAGGGCGACCTCGCGGAGATCCCGCGCGGGGAGGGTGGACGGGACATCTTCGCCGACCCCTTCCTGGACGGCCCGTCCCTGCCGCAGCTCGGTCTGCTGACCCTGCGGGACGCGCCGGTCGACCCGCCGACGCAGGAGTCGGTGCAGGTCGAGGCGCTGACCGATGCGGTGCTCGTGACGGCACGGGAGGCCGGCGTGCGGGTGATGGACGTCATCGCCCAACCGGGACGGCCACTGACCAGGCTGGCGGAACTCGTCGCCACCGCTGACTTCACGGCGACCTACCTGGCGCTGGGGCTGGGCCTCGACCCGTCGGTCTCCCCGCACGTGGCCGATCTCAACGACCGCACCCGCTGAGTGGTCCCGTCGGACCGGACCCGAGGTGTCGGCAAGGATGGGGGCATGTCGACAGATTCCTGGAGCACCACCCGGTCACTGCGTGAGGACTTCCCGACGCCGGGCACCGACCGCTGGTTCGAGGACTACACCGTCGGTGACGTGCGTGAGTACGGCACGATCACGCTCAGCGAGGAGGAGATCGTCGACTTCGCCCGCACCTATGATCCGCAACGCCTGCACACCGACCCGGAGTGGGCGGCTACCGGACCGTTTACCGGGCTGATCGCGAGCGGGATCCAGACCATCGGGGTCTTCATGCGGCTGTACGCCGACCACTACCTGACCAGGTGCGGGTCGCTGGCCTCCCCGGGGGTCGATGAGGTCCGGTGGCCGAGGCCGGTGCGCCCGGGAGACGCCCTGCGGCTGCACGCCCAGACTCTGGAGACCAGATTGTCCCGCTCCAAGCCCGACCGCGGTCTGGTGGTCACGGTCTGCGAGCTGCTGAACCAGGACGACGAGGTGGTGCTGTCCCAGCGGGTGATGAACCTGGTGGCCGTGCGACCGTGACCAGCAGGACCGCCGCCAGCAGGGTGGTGGCCTGACCGCTGAGGACCAGCGGCAGGGACAGGGCCACCCCGGCGACGGCTGCGCCGGCGGACGCCAGCGCGGGCGCCGTCCGGCCCGACGCCAGGTGCCAGGCCAGCAGGACTAGCGCCAGCACGAGGAAGAACCGGGAGGGCGTGTCGGCACCGCTGGCCACCGGGGTCAGGGTGTTGATGGCCGCGGTGCCGATGTAGTCGCAGATCAGTCCGCCGCTGCCGGACAGGTCCGCGATGCAGGACGGTCCGCTGCCCGGGATGTACTGCCCGCGCGCGGGGACCCACGGCAGGCCGAGCGAGAGCAGCAGCAGGACCCCGGCCATCCAGCCGCCCCAGCGCCTCACCGGCCGCCTTCCGCCGGGTCGGGTCCTGGTGCCGGGTCAGGGGCTGGCGCAGGGGCGGGCTCCGGGCGAGTCTGCGGCAGGCGCATCAGGCGGGCACCGTTGTGCCACAGCACGTCTCGCAACCAGTCGTCGCCGAGGTCCCACCGCGCCAGCGCCTGCAGCTGGTGTGCGTAGGGATAGGGGATGTTGGGGAAGTCCGCGCCGAGCACCACCTTGTCCTGCAGGTGCCGCAACCTGGGCAGGTAGTCCGGCGGCAGGGGGGAACGGGCCTGCACGTAGTCGGTCCCGGCCATGGTGGTGTCCAGGTGCACCCCGGCATACTGCTCGGCGAGGTCGGCGAACTCATGGTGCTCGGGCATGCCCAGGTGCGCGATGACCAGCACCAGCCGTGGGAAGCGCCGCAGCAGCGCGGCCACCGGTGCTGGGCCGGTGTGCCGGCCGGGGTGCGGCCCCGAGCCGGCGTGGAGTACCACCGGGACCCCGGCCTCCTGCACCGCCGCCCACGCGGGGTCCAGGAGCGGGTCGGTGGGGTCGAAGTCCCCGACGGTGACGTGCGTCTTGAACAGCCGGACGCCCCGCTCCAGCGCCTCCGGCACGTAGTGGGCCGCCTCCGGTTCCGGGAAGAAGGTCCCGCAGGGCACCGCGTCGGGGACCCGGCGCGCGAAGTCGGCGCACCACTCGTTCAGCCAGGCGGCCATGCCGGGCTTGTGGGCGTAGGTCAGGGCCGGGACGGCGCGCAGGCCCAGGTGCCGGACGACGGCCAGACGCTCGTCCTCGGGCAGGCGGTAGTGGATCGTCCAGTCGCCCCCCTCCGACCAGCCGTGCGCGTCGAAATAGGCCCAGACCTTGTCCATCACCGGCTGGGGCAGGAAGTGCACGTGGATGTCGGCCAGACCGGGCAGCCCGAGGCCGGCGACCCACGCCGGCACGTCGGCATCGGTCGCCGGTCCGTCGGTCCGGTCGTCCTTCCCCACACGGGTGAGTATGCCGTGTGCCAGGTCAGACCCGGGAGGCCACCCTCGTCAGGAGCGGCGAGGTGGCCCGCAGGGCGAGCCACACGACACCGATCCCGGCCGCGAGCAGCGCGACGATGATGACCAGTGACAGCGGGTCCGTGAGCAGGACCATGCCGGTCAGGGGCAGGACTAGCAGGCCCGCGGCAGCGGCGCTGCCGACCGCGACCACCCGCAGTGGCGAGAGCACGGCACGGCGGCGCGCCCGGTCCATGCTCTCCAGCGACATGCCCATCCGCTCCAGACTGGTGAACAGCTCGCGCCGGTCCAGGATGTCGGAGGCCTGGTTGACGGCGACCGAGGCCGCCACCGTGACGAAGGAGATGACCAGGGTCAGCACGATGCCGGTCCGCAGGTCGACCAGCAGGAGGTCCTCCTCGGTGGACGCCGCACCGGCGGCCATGACGTTCGTGACGGCCACGCCGACGCCGGCGAAGACGGCGACGAAGGAGGTCAGGGCCACGCCGCTGACCTGCCGCCAGGCGGCCTTCGGCGCGTCGAGCACGGTCCGTGCGGCCAGCAGGCGCTCGGCCACCAGCCGGCCTCCCGCCCGACGGACCTGGACGCGCGCGACCAGACCGAGCACCCACGGCCCCACGAGGTTGAGGACGGCCATGGTGAGCCCGAAGGCCACCACGATCCCGGACACGAGGGCGACGGTGCCCTGGTCGATGCGCAGCGCCTGCGAGGCCAGCAGTCCGGCGCCCAGCGCCACGACGACCGCCACGGCGCGCGCCCAGCTCATGCGCGGGGCCTCGGAGCGGGTGCGTACTCCGAGCGGGGATACCACCACACCGCGGAGCCCGATCACCGCGCTGGCGGCGGCCATCACGAGCAGTCCGACGGCGCACGCCAGGGTGCCGCCCACCCCGAGCAGGATGTTGCCGGCCCCGAGTTGCTCGCCGTGGAAGGTGAGCAGCCCCAGGAGGGGAGCCAGGGCCACATGACCCACGATCCCCAGGCCGGTGCCGACCGCAGCCAGCACGGTGGACTCCAGGACCGTCATCGAGGTGATCGTCCGGGTCGGCGCCCCGAGCAGTCGCAGCGTGGACAGGTGCTGGTCACGCCGCCGGGCGGAGAGCCGGGCCGCCGACCCGCACAGGGTCAGCAGCGGGATGAGCAGGAGCGTCACCGCGAGCGCGGCGAGCGCCTGGTAGATGGGGGCGTCCATGCCCTCGATCGTGAAGAAGAACCGCGCCCCACCCAGCACGGTCAGCGCCAGCGCGGTCACGACCGCGAAGGCGACGACGGGCAGCGCCAGCGACATCCGGCTCGCGTCCCCGCCGCGCCGGAGCAGCAGGAAAGACAGCCGGGTCGCCGTCCTCATCGGGCCACCTGCTGCCCGCGGACGAGCACCTGTTGGCCGTGGGCATCCTGCTGGGGGAGGGTGGCTCGCTCGTGGACGACCAGCCCGTCGCGCAGTTCCAGGATGCGGTCGCACGACGCGGCGACCCGCTCGTCGTGCGTGACCACGACGAGGCTGCGGCCAGCCCCGGTCGTGGTCTCCAGCAGGGCCGTCATGACCTGCTCGGAGGTGCGTGAGTCCAGGGCGCCGGTCGGCTCGTCGGCGAAGACGACCGACGGTGCACCGACCTGTGCGCGGGCCACGGCGACCCGCTGTTGCTGGCCACCGGAAAGCTGTCCGGGTCTGCGGGCCTCCAGGCCGGCGAGCCCGAGCACGGCCAGCCAGTGCGCGGCCTCGGCCTCCGCCCGGCGGCGGTCCGTGCCGTCGAGCAGCAGCGGCAGGGCCACGTTCTCGACCGCGGTGAGCTCGGGCAGGAGCAGCCCTTGCTGGAAGACGAAGCCGTAGTGCTGGCGGCGCAGCCGGGAGCGGCCCTCGGGTCCGAGGGTGTCCACCCGTTGCGGACCGTCCGGGCCGAGCAGCGTGATGGCGCCCGCATCGGGAGCGATGATCCCGGCGAGGCAGTGCAGCAGGGTGGTCTTGCCCGAGCCCGAGGCGCCCATGACGGCGACCGACTCGGCGGCCCCGATCTGGAGGGCCACCCCGGCCAGGGCCACGGTCGGCCCGTACGACTTCGTCACCGACTGCGCGGTGAGCACGGCCGACGGGTTCGCGGACGACGAGCCGACCGACCACGGGAGCACGGACGGCGAGCCGACCGACGACGGGGGAAGGGGTGACGGGAAGGGAGATGAGTGCATGCTTCTAGCGTCCGGCAGAGCGGACCCCCGGCGCGTCGGACCACGGGCCTGATGTGTGGTCGGGCGCGGTGCGACCCTGGTCTGGTGCGGGCGGCGGGGCCTACGACCGAGGTTGCAGCAGCGCCACCTTCTGGTGGATCCTCGTGGCGATCTCGCTGGTGAGGGTCTCGACGTCACTGACCGTGTCCAGCACGGTGCCGTCCGAGGTGCGCTCGGCGCACAGTGCAGCGGTCTTGGCGATGAGCGACAGCAGCTCGTTGCAGTAGCTCAGGTAGTCCTGCATCTGGCCCGCGGTGAGGTCGCTGGGCAGGCTCCGCGCCGTCGGGGTGTAGTCCGGCCGCAGCCGGCCCGGCTCCTTGGTGAGCTGGTGCATGTCCAGCACGTGGGCCAGGGACCGCAGCTCGTGCAGGAGAGCCAGCAGTCCCTTGCGCTCACGGCGCTCCGGGAAGGCCCACAGGAAGAGCACCGCGATGCCGATGAAGACTACCGTGTCGATGGTGCTGTCGATCAGCGGGATCCAGGTGGCGGTCTGGTCCAGGGAGCCGGAGAGCACCTGCTGGAGGGCCAGCACCATGAGGGTCGCCGCCACCGCGAGCACTCGGGCCACCAGCGTGGTGCGGGCGATCCGGCGGTGCGTGTCCTGGGTCTCCTGGTCGACCTGCTCGACCATGGCCAGCAGGTCCTCGGCCACCACCGTCAGCCCGCTGCAGACCATCGCTCACGCTGGTCACTGTAGGCCCCGTGCGCGGAGCCGGCCGGGAAGGATACCGTTGGGACCCCGCGCCGACGAGGAGGTTTGCGTGTCCCACCAGAGTGCGCCCGGCCAACCCGGGTCAGACCGGACGGTCCCCGACCAACCGGAGCCACGGCATACTGCCCAGCGGGATCTCGAGGAGGGGATCGAGCGCGACTTCGCCCGCAACCTCTCCTACGGGGAGTACCTCGACCTGGGCAAGGTGCTGTCCGCGCAGCACCCGCGCTCGGTGCCCACCCGGCACGACGAGATGCTGTTCATCATCCAGCACCAGACCTCCGAGCTGTGGTTGAAGCTGATGCTCCACGAGCTGCGCTCCGCCCGCGACCTGATCCGGGCCGACGACCCGCGGCCGGCGCTGAAGCGACTGGCCCGGGTCAAGGACATCCAGACGGTGCTGACCGAGCAGTGGACCGTGCTGGCGACGCTGACGCCCAGCGAGTACGCCCAGTTCCGTTCGTTCCTGGCCACCGGTTCGGGCTTCCAGTCCTGGCAGTACCGCTGCGTCGAATTCATCCTCGGCAACAAGAACGCCGAGATGCTGCGCGTCTTCGAGCACGACGCTGCGGTGCACGCCGAGCTGTCGGCCCTGCTGCACGAGCCCAGCCTGTATGACGAGGTGCTGGCCTGGCTGTCCCGGCAGGGCTACGCCGTGCCGGCCGAGCTCCTCGACCGGGACTGGTCGCGGCCGCACGAGCAGAACGAGGGGCTCGTCGAGCTGCTGGGGCAGATCTACGCCGACCCCGAGCAGCACTGGGGCGTCTACGAGCTGTGCGAGGAGCTCATCGACGTCGAGGACAACTTCCAGTTCTGGCGCTTCCGGCACCTGAAGACGGTGGAGCGGATCATCGGGTCCAAACGGGGGACGGGTGGCTCATCGGGGGTGCCCTTCCTGCGGCGGGCGCTGGACCTCACCTTCTTTCCCGAGCTGTATGCCGTGCGGTCCCGCATCCAGGACGTCACCCCGGAGGGATACCACCATGAGTGAGCGTGCCGTGACGACCGAGGACTGGTCCGCGGTCGCCGCCGACCTCGACGCGCAGGACCCGCTCGCCCCCTTCGCCGAGCGCTTCGAACCGGCCGAGGGGCTGCGGGCCTACTTCGACGGCAACAGCCTCGGGCGTCCGGTGCGCGGCACCGCGCAGGAGCTGGCGCGCTTCGTGGAGCAGGAATGGGGGACCCGACTGATCCGCGGCTGGGACGAGGCCTGGATGCGGTGGCCGGAGCAGACCGGTGACCTGGTGGCGGCAGCGGCTCTCGGGGCTGCCGCCGGGCAGACCGTCGTGGCGGACTCCACCACCGTCATGCTCTACAAGATGCTGCGGGCGCTCGCCGACGGCCAGGTAGCGGCCGATCCGGCGCGGACCCAGATCGTGGTGGACACCGACAACTTCCCGACCGACCGCTACGTCGCCGAGGGAGTGGCCGCCGAGCGTGGCCTGGAGCTGGTGTGGATCGAGTCGGACCCGGCCTCCGGGGTGACCGTCGAGCAGGTGGCCGAGGTGGTGGGGGAGCGGACCGCGGTCGTGCTGCTGAGCCACGTCGCCTATCGCTCGGGCTACCTCGCCGATGCACGGGCGATCACCCGGCTCGTGCACGAGAGCGGCGGCCTGGTCCTGTGGGACCTGTGCCACTCGGCCGGCTCGGTGCCGATCGAGCTGGATGCGTGGGAGGTGGACAGCGCGGTCGGCTGCACCTACAAGTACCTCAACGGCGGTCCCGGGTCGCCGGCCTTCGCCTACCTGGCCAGCCGGCACCACGGCATACTCCAGCAGCCGATCCAGGGCTGGATGGGCCGGCGCGACCCGTTCCTCATGGGGCCGGGCTACCAGCCGGCGGCGGGCGTCCGCTCCCTGGTCAGCGGCACCCCGCCGGTGGTCAGCATGGTCCCGCTACGACTGTCCGTGGAGCAGCTGGCCGAGGCCGGCATCGGAGCCGTGCGCACCAAGTCGCTCGCGCTGACCGACCTCGCCTGGCGGATCGTCGAGTCCTGGCCGGCTGCGCTCGGGGTGACCATCGCCTCGCCGCGGGAGCACGAGCGGCGGGGCGGGCACATCACGATCCGACGACCTGACTTCCGCGAGGTCAACGGGCGGCTGTGGCAGGAGGGTGTCATCCCGGACTTCCGCGCGCCCGACGGACTCCGGCTGGGGCTCGCTCCGTTGTCGACGAGCTTTGCCGAGGTGGCAACCGGGCTGGAGGCGATCCGGCAGCAGCTGACCTGAGTCCGGAACGTGACCTGACCCCCAGACGCTGCCCTGACGCCGGACGCATGACCTGACGCCGGGCGCGGGCCCTGGCGCCGGACGCATGACCCGAGGTCGTTCCCCGCCGGTCCGGTGTGTGGCTTCTGTTCCCGTGTGTGGGTTTTGACCCCGTAGAGGGACTAAAAGCCACACGCAGGCACGGAGTCCACACAGGAGGCTCGGGTTCGTGCCTGCGCACGGTCCTGTGTGTGGCTTCTGTTCCCGTGTGTGGGTTTTGACCCCGTAGAGGGACCAAAGGCCACACGCGGGCACGGAGTCCACACAGGGAGCTCGGGTTCGTGCACACGCGGGCACGGAGTCGACAGAGGGGGCTCGGGTTCGTGGCTGGCACGGAGTCCACACGGCTCCGCGTCTCAGCCACGCGCTGGGTGGCGCTGGTGGGTCCTCACCGTGCGCACGGTTGGGTGGGACGGGACCGTAGTCTGTGGGCGTGGCGGACTATGACCTCATCATCATCGGCACCGGCTCCGGCAACTCCCTGGTCACCGAGGACTTCGCGGACAAGAAGGTGGCCGTCGTCGAGCGCGGTGTTTTCGGTGGCACCTGTCTGAACGTGGGGTGCATCCCCACCAAGATGTTCGTCTACGCGGCGGAGGTCGCCACGACGATCCGCGAGGCGCATCGTTACGGCGTGGACGCCACGCTGGACGGCGTCCGCTGGGCCGACATCAGGGACAGGGTCTTCGGTCGGATCGATCCGATCTCCGACAGCGGCCGGGACTACCGGGTCAACGGCCCCAACACTGACGCGTACCTGGGCCACGCCACCTTCGTGGGCGACCGCGAGCTCGAGGTCGAGATCACCCAGCCGGGCGGGAAGCACACCGTCGGCGAGCGCCACCGGATCACCGGGGAGCAGGTTGTCATCGCAACCGGCAGCAGGGCGACGGTCCCCGGGGTGATCGAGGAGTCCGGCGTGCCCTTCCACACCTCTGACACGGTCATGCGGATGGAGGAGCTGCCGGAGTCCATGGCGATCGTCGGCGGGGGCGTGATCGGGGCCGAGTTCGCGCACGTGTTCTCCGCGCTCGGCGTGCGGGTCACTCACCTGCAGCGCAGCGAGCGGCTGCTGCACCACCGCCTGGACCGTGAGATCAGCCTCCTGTTCACCGAGCAGGCTCGGCAGCACTGGGACCTGCGGCTGAACACCGAGGTGACCGGAGCGACCCGCACCGACTCCGGCGTGCGCCTGGAGCTGAACCAGGGCGGCCCGCTCGACGTCGACGTGCTCCTGGTCGCCACGGGCCGGGTCCCCAACAGCGACGGCATGGGGCTGGACGTGGCAGGGGTGACTCTGCACCCCGACGGCCGGGTGGTCGCCGATGAGCACGGTCGGACCAGCGCCCCTGGAGTGTGGGCGCTCGGTGATGTGAGCGCGCCGGTGCAGCTCAAGCACCTGGCCAACCACGAGGCGCGGGTGGTGGCCCACAACCTGGTGCACCCCGAGGACCTGCGCAGCTTCGTGCACACCAATGTGCCGGCCGCCGTCTTCACCCACCCGCAGGTGGCCACCGTCGGCCTGACCGAGGAGCAGGCCCGGGAGGCCGGCCACGACGTCACCGTCAAGGTGCAGCGCTACGGGGACACCGCCTACGGCTGGGCGATGGAGGACACGACCGGTGTCGTCAAGCTGATCGGGGACGCCTCGACGGGTCTGGTGCTGGGGGCACACTTCATGGGCCCGCACGCCTCGACCCTCATCCAGACGGTCATCCACGCGATGGCCTTTGAGCAGCCGGCCCATGAGGTGGCCCGGGACCAGTTCTGGATCCATCCGGCCCTCGCGGAGGTCGTGGAGAACGCGCTGCTCGGGTTGTGAGACGGGCTCAGGTGCGATGTGTGGCTGCTCCGGGTGCCGGGGCGAGAAGCCTGGGAGAGCAGCCTGGGTGCGCACAAAGCGGTCTGTGGCGCAAGAGAACGTAGGATGGGCAGGCGGGGAACCGGAACGTGACCGGCCCCGTTGACCAGCCACGCGGCAGACCGCGCCGCGGACCCCGACCGACGGAGCACCCGACGATGACGTTCGACTTTCAGGTCAAGGACCTGTCCCTCGCGACCGCGGGGCGGCACCAGATCCGTCTGGCGGAGCACGAGATGCCCGGGCTGATGGCCCTGCGCGAGCGCTATGCCTCGACCCAGCCGCTGGCCGGTGCTCGGATCGCCGGGTCGCTGCACATGACGGTGCAGACGGCGGTGCTCATCGAGACCCTCGTCGCGCTCGGGGCCAAGGTCCGCTGGGCCTCCTGCAACATCTTCTCCACGCAGGACGAGGCCGCGGCGGCCGTCGTCGTGGGGACCGGCACCCCGGAGGACCCGCAGGGAGTCCCGGTGTTCGCCTGGAAGGGCGAGACGCTGGAGGAGTACTGGTGGTGCACCACCCAGATCCTCGACTGGCCCGGTGACGAGGGCCCCAACATGATCCTGGACGACGGCGGCGACGCGACGCTGCTGGTCCTCAAGGGCCGCCAGTGGGAGCGGGCCGGCGCCGTACCCACGGCGACCGAGGAGGACAGCGAGGAGTATGCCGTCATCCTGAACACGGTGCGGGCGACGCTGGAGTCCCAGCCGACCCGGTGGACCACGATCGCCGAGGGGATCCGTGGTGTCACGGAGGAGACCACCACCGGTGTCCACCGGCTCTACCAGCTGCACGAGACCGGCGACCTGCTGTTCCCGGCGATCAACGTCAACGACTCGGTCACCAAGTCCAAGTTCGACAACAAGTACGGCTGCCGACACAGCCTCATCGACGGCATCAACCGCGCAACCGACACGCTGATCGGCGGCAAGGTTGCCGTGGTCTGCGGCTTCGGCGACGTCGGCAAGGGCTGCGCCGAGGCGCTGGCCGGCCAGGGCGCACGGGTCATCGTCACCGAGATCGACCCGATCTGTGCGTTGCAGGCGGCCATGGAGGGCTATCAGGTCGCCCAGCTGGAGGACGTCGTCGGCATCGGCGACTTCTTCGTCACCACGACCGGGTGCTGCGACGTCATCCGCCCCGAGCACATGCTCGCGATGAAGGACAAGGCGATCGTCGGCAACATCGGCCACTTCGACAACGAGATCGACCTCGTGGGTCTGTCCCGGGTGCCGGGCGTGCGCAAGACCGAGATCAAGGCACAGGTGCACGAGTGGACCCTCCCGGCGCAGGAGGCCGACGGGGAGACCCCGGCCCGTGCCGAGCGGTCGATCATCGTGCTGTCCGAGGGCCGCCTGCTCAACCTGGGCAACGCCACGGGCCACCCCAGCTTCGTGATGTCCAACTCCTTCGCCAACCAGACGCTCGCCCAGATCGAGCTGTTCACCCGCCCCGATGAGTACCCCGTGGGCGTCCACGTCCTGCCCAAGCGGCTGGACGAGGAGGTGGCACGCCTGCACCTGGGCGCGCTGGGGGCGGACCTGACCGAGCTGACCAAGAAGCAGGCTGAGTACCTCGGCCTGGACGTCTCCGGCCCGTTCAAGCCGGAGCACTACCGCTACTGAGGTGAGAAGTTGAACGCACGCGTTTTGGTGGTCGATGACGACCAGGCCCTCGCCGAGATGCTCGGGATCGTGCTCCGCAAGGAGGGTCTCGAGGTGGCGCACTGCGCCGACGGTGGGCGGGCCGTCGCGCTCTTCCGCGAGTTCCGGCCCGACCTGGTCCTGCTCGACGTCATGCTGCCCACTCTCAACGGCGTGGAAGTATGCCGTCACCTGAGGGCGGAGTCCGGCGTCCCGATCGTGATGCTCACCGCACGCACCGACACCAAGGACGTCGTCGCCGGCCTGGAGGCCGGAGCCGACGACTATGTCGTCAAGCCGTTCAAGCCGCAGGAGCTGCTGGCCCGGATCCGGGCCCGCCTGCGGCGCAGTGACCGGCGCGAGCCGTCCCAGCTCAGCGTCGGCGACCTGGTCGTCGACGTCGCGGGCCACACCGTCAAGCGGGAGGGCGTGGAGCTGCCGCTGACGCCGCTCGAGTTCGACCTCCTCGTCGCGCTGGCCAGCCGACCCAACCACGTCTTCGACCGCGAGTCGCTGCTGGAGAAGGTCTGGGGCTACCGCCACGCCGGGGACACCCGTCTGGTCAACGTCCACGTCCAGCGGCTCCGGGCCAAGATCGAGAAGGACCCGGAGAATCCCCAGATCGTGCTGACCGTCCGTGGGGTCGGTTACAAGGCCGGGCCGGCCTGAGGACATGAGCACCCCCGCGCAGGGCGCCGGGGGAGTGGTCGCCTGGTGGCGCTCCTCCCTCCGGCTGCGGGTGATCATCACCACGATGCTGCTCGGCACCGTCGTGACGGTCCTCGTCGGCACCGCTCTGTTCGGACAGGTCGCCGAGGGGCTGGTCCGGCAGGCCGTGACGGCCGCGACGGCCGACGCCGCGCAGGAGGTCCGCAGCGTCCAGGCGTCGTTCGACGCGATGAGCCGCAGTGACGACAGCAGCCTGAACGCCACGGCGAACGACATCATCAAGGGCCAGGTCGCCTCGGCGGACCAGGCGCAGCGCCGCAGCGTGCTCACCCGCAGTCTCGGCAATGACCGCGACGCGCGGATCGCGACCCTGGCCTCCGACGACGTCGAGCCCGATGAGATCCCGGAGCAGCTGGTCGGCGCGCTCGAGGAGGACCCCCGCAACCAGCAGGTGATGGTGACCGATGTCGAGTTCAGCACCAGCGACCAGGCAGTCGCCTCGGTGATCGTCGGTGCCCGGGTGGACATCTCCCGGGCGGGGCCGCACAACCTTTACCTGATCTACCCGATGGAGCGGGAGCAGGCCACACTCGACCTGATCCGGCAGTGGTTCGCCGTTGGCGGACTGGCTCTGCTGATCCTCATGGGAGCCGTCGGGTGGGTCGCCTCCAGCATGGTCGCCAGCCCCGTCGGACAGGCCGCCCGGGTCAGCCAGCAGATGGCCCGAGGACATCTGGACGAACGGCTCCCGGTCCGCGGCTCGGACGAGCTGGACCAGCTCGCGATGGCGTTCAACACGATGGCCGACAGCATCCAGAGCCAGATCCGGCAGCTGGAGACCCTGTCGATGCTGCAGCAGCGGTTCGTCTCCGACGTGTCCCACGAGCTGCGCACCCCGCTGACCACGATCCAGATGGCCGGGGAGGTTCTCTACTCCGCACGGGATGACTTCTCCAGCCCGGTCGCCCGGTCCGCCGAGCTCCTCTACGAGGAGCTGGACCGGTTCGAGGACCTGCTGACCGAGCTGCTCGAGATCAGCCGCTACGACTCTGGCGCGGCCGACCTGGAGATCGACCGGGTCGACCTGGCCGGGGTCGTCACCCAGGTGCTCGAGGCGCTGACGGCGCTGTCCGCGCACACCGGCTCCGAGGTGCGGGTCCGGGTGCCGGACGAGCCCGTCCTCGTGGAGATGGACCAGCGGCGGGTCAGCCGCATCCTGCGCAACGTGATGGCCAACGCGCTCGACCACGGGGAGGGCAAGCCGGTGGACGTCATCCTGGAGGAACGGGAGCACTCGGTGGCGGTCACCATCCGGGACCACGGCGTCGGACTCACCGCGGAGGAGGCTGCCATGGTCTTCGACCGGTTCTGGCGCAGTGACCCGGCGCGCAACCGGACGACCGGCGGCACCGGGCTGGGGCTAGCGATCTCGCTCGAGGACGCCAAGCTGCACGGAGGCTACCTGCAGGTGGCCGGGGCCCCGGGCGAGGGAGCCGCCTTCCGGCTCGTGCTGCCCCGGAGACAGGACACGCCCATCGCGGACGAGCCCGGCCCGGTCCCGTTCCCGACCGACCCGGTCCCCACCGACTCGGGCCTCACCGACTCGGGCCTCACCGACTCGGGCCTCACCGACTCGGGCCCCACCGACTCGGGCCCCACCGACTCGGGCCCCACCGACTCGGGCCCGGCCGGGACCGACGCGGCCGCGACCCGCACCGAACCGCTGGAGAAGGCCGCGACGGCACGCGGCCGCGCCGGAAAGGAGTCCTCGACATGAGCGCCCGCCAGCTGATCACCCGCCAGTCGATGACCCGCCAGTCGATGACCCGCCAGTCGATGACCCGCCAGAGGAGCGCCCGCCGGCCGCTACGCACCCGCCTGCTCGTCGTCATACTGCCGGTGCTGCTCGCGCTGTCGGCCTGTGCCGGTCTGCCCACCAGCGACACCGTGCGCCCCGGCCTGCCCGTCCAGGGTGCCCCTGTCCAGAACGTGCAGGCCCTCCCGGTCGGACCGGAGGCCGATGCCTCGCCCGAGCAGATCGTGGACAGCTTCCTCCGGGCCAGCAGCAGCTTCGCCGACGACCACGAGGTGGCGCGGTCCTTCCTCACCGGTGATCTGGCGCGCCAGTGGCGTCCCACGAGCAGCGTGCTGATCTACGACGGGGAGCCGGAGCTGACCGCCACGGAGGAGGACGAGACCGTGGCGGCCCAGGTCAGCGTGCGTGGGTCGGTCGACCAGGACGGCTACCTCGTCGAGGTGCCCCGCGGCACGGAGCAGACCCACCGGTTCACCATGCAGCAGGTGGCTGGCGAGTGGCGCATCGCGGGCTTCCCCGAGGGTGGCGACGGGGTGTGGCTGTCGGAGACGGCGTTCGAGCAGCAGTACACCTCTGCCTCGATCAACTACGTGACGCCGGACACCGGCGTGTTCGTCCCCGACGTGCGGTGGTTCCCCCGCGGCGACGGGCTGGCCACCAGCCTGGCCACGGCCCAGATCGGCCGAGTCCCGGAGTACCTGGACGGTGCCGCGACCACCGGGATCTCCGAGAACCTGCAGCTGGTCGCCAGCGCCGTCCCGGTCGACCCGGCCACACAGACGGCGACGGTCGACCTCCGGGGTCTGGCCATCGGCAGCTCGCCCATGCAGCAGCGTGAGCTGCTGGCCCAGTTCACGCAGACCCTGCGGCAGGCCCCGGGAGTGAACAACGTGCTGGTGCGCAGCTCGGGGCGGCCGCTGGAGGTCGAGGGCGTGGAGAACCCGCTCTCTGACGTGGCGTCGACCGGGTTCGAGGCGGCGGAGTGGTCGGTGCCCTACGGACTGCTGCGCATCTCCGTGGAGCTCACACCGGTCATGCCCCACCACTACCAGCTGCAGGACAACCTCAGCATCGAGGATGACCTGCCGGACGTGCCGATCCGTTGGCAGCAGCTGGCGACCGACGAGAACGTCGAGGAGTTCGCCGGAGTGTCGGTGGACCGCGAGACGCTGTGGCGGTGGCGCAACGACGTCGACGTCGAGATGGAGGGGGTCGGCACCGGGCTGACCACGCCCTCCTTCGACCGCTCCGACGGGTTGTGGGTGGCGGGGCGGTCCACGACCGGCCCCCGGGTCTGGGTGATCTCCCGCAGCGAGAGCCTGAGCCAGGCGGTGGCCCGGCCGCTCGAGGCGCCGTGGTTGGACCCGGACCAGCAGGTGACCGAGTTCCGCCCCGCAGCCGACGACCGCCGGGCCCTGATCGTGCTGGAGGACATGGACACCGAGGAGGTGCAGATCGGCATCACCGGCATCGTGCGGGACCAGGACGGCAGGGCCACGGCGCTGACCGAGCCGTACTGGGTCGCGCCGACCCTGACCAGCGTCAGCTCGGCGGTCTGGTCCTCCCAGACCGAGCTGTTCGTGCTCGGGACGCAGGCCTCGGACACCTCGGACCGGCCATTCGTCGTGCACATCGGCGGGTGGCTCCAGCCCCTGCGGCTGGTCGCGCAGGCGACCGAGGTGCGCGCCGTGCCCTCTGACGAGGGTGCCGCCCGGATCGTGCTGAGCGAGCGGGGACGCATCTACACCCAGGACCGCAACGACTGGGGCATCGGACGCAATGGTGACGACGTCATCATCCCCGGCACCTGAGCGCTCGGGCGCATTCTGACCCCTCGCGGTCGTCTTCGAGCGTGCCCCGTATCCCCGAGCCGACTGCAGTCGGCTCGAAGAACGCGAGGGCGCTCGAAGACGCGCGCTGCGCGAGCGCCTTTCCCCGGCACCTGAGCGCTCGCTCGCTGGCGCCGATTGCGCCTCGCCCGTCCTCTCCGGAGTGGCCGGTCAGCTCCGTCCACCGCCCGTGCGCTGCGGGCGTGGCCGTCCACAGGCTCGGGGGAGAAGACCGTACGCGGTGGCCCGCGCCGCGAGACTGGACGGATGCCAGGTGGACTTCTCAACGGCCTGCGTGACGGACTGCTCGCTGCGGCGGGCGACCTGGTGCTGCCCACCCGTTGCGGCGGGTGCGACCGGCAGGGAATGCCCTGGTGCGCGGACTGCGGGCGCGCGCTGGCGGGCGCGCCTGCCCCGCACCGGTGGATGCCCACGCCGGCGCCACCCGGGCTGCCCGTGGTGTGGACGGCCCTGGCCTACCAGGGTGCCGTGCGGGCGGGCCTGGTCAACTGGAAAGACAACGGCCGCCGGGACCTGGCGCGGGTGCTGGCACCGCCGCTGACCGAGGCGCTGCTCGCGGCTCTGCTGGCGTGCCCGGACGGGAGGCCAGTGGTCCTCGTCCCGACCCCGTCGGCCCGGTCCAACGTCCGCCGGCGCGGCGACCGCCCGCTGCAGTCCCTGATCCGCCGGGCGCTTGCTGCCCTCCCGCCGGCGGACCGGCCGCGGGTCGTGCCCGCCCTGCGCCTCGCGCGGCGGGTGGCCGACCAGGCCGGGCTGGACAGCCAGGACCGGGCACGGAACCTGGCGGGCGCGATGACGGTGGCGCCCCGGTTCGTCCAGCAGGTTCGCGGCGGGTGCTGTGTCGTCGTCGACGACGTGATCACCACCGGGGCCACCCTGACGGAGGCTGCCCGCGCGCTGTCCGCGGCGGGGGCCACCGGCGTCCTGGCGGCGACGGTGGCAGCGACGCAACGACATACTGGCCCCGCCTCTCCCGTCGTGGCGACTGCCGAGGACCATCGTCTCGGCAGTGTTCCCCCGTTCCCGTTGACCGGCCCGGAGCAGCGTGTGGCCACGTTCGCGCCGCTGGGTGGTGGCGACACGGAGCCCCGACTTACTTTCCGCAGGGAACCGGGCTAGTGTCTGTTTATGGGAAGCCCCCAGCGCCTGACGGTCACCGCACGAGGTGACCACAAGCGTTGTGAGAGGCGACTGGGGAGCCGCCGCGAGGAGGTGGTGCCGGACGGGTAGAGGGCCGAGACAGCCCACGGTTCAGCACTGTTTAGCAGCTCGAGGAGGATCCTATGGAAATCACCGTGACCGGCCGGAAGAAGACGGTGTCCGACCGCTTCCGCCGCCACCTGGAGGAAAAGCTCGACAAGATCCCGCAGCTCGCGCCGCGGGTCTCCCGGACCGATGTGGTGCTCACGCACGAGAGCAACCCGCGGCAGTCCAAGGAGAGCGAGCGCGTGGAGATCACCTGCTACATCAAGCGGACCGTGGTCCGCGCCGAGGCCTGCGCCGACGAGGACTATGCCGCCCTCGACCTGGCGATGACCCGACTCCTGGAGCGCCTCCGCCGGTCCAACGACCGTCGCCGGATCAGTCACACCGGCAAGCACCGCAAGCCCTCCGTCGCCGAGGCGACGTTCGGGCTCCCGACCGACCCGCTGCCCACCAGCCTGCCGTCCGAGGACTCCGTCAACGGCGTGCCCGACGACCCGGAGGAGGCAGTGGCCCAGGCTCTGGGCACCGAGGGGAACAGCCCGATCGAGCTGCGCGAGAAGGTGCATGCCTCCGAGCCGATGTCCACCGGACAGGCCCTCAACGAGATGGAGCTCGTGGGCCACGACTTCTACCTCTTCCACGATGCCGACACCGACCAGCCGAGCGTCGTCTACCGCCGACGCGGCTGGTCCTACGGTGTGCTGCGGCTGGCGCCGTCCACCGACACCGAGCAGGAGCCCGCGGAAGCGCAGACCGCCGCTGTGGGGTGACCTGCGGCACTGACGTGTAGGCGAGGGTCCCGACTGTGTCGGGGCCCTCGTCTATGTTCGGCGTATGCGAGCTGAGCTGACGGCCGGACAGGCTCGACGGATCGCCCTGGCGGCCCAGGGCTTCACCGTTCCGCGGCCCGCAGTCCCCACCATGCGGCACGTGCAGCGCGTCATCGACCGGCTGCAGGTGATCCAGATCGACAGCGTCAACGTCGTGACGCGCAGCCAGTACCTCCCCTTCTTCTCTCGGCTCGGGCCCTACGACACGGCGCTGCTGGACCGTGCGCGGGACGGCACCGGCCCGCGCTCGCGCGCTCCACGCCGGCTGGTCGAGACGTGGGCGCACGTCGCGAGCCTGGTCCCGCCGGAGACCTGGCCCTACCTGGGGTTCCGCATGGCCACCGCGGACGACAACTCCTGGAGCCGACGCGTGGCGCGGGAGCACCCGGGGGTCCTGGAGACGGTGCGCGAGGTGGTCCGTGAGCAGGGACCCCTGACGGCCCGAGAGGTGGACGCCCTCGTGGAGCACGGCGAGGTCCGCACCCGTGAGAACTGGGGCTGGAACTGGTCGCTGGTCAAGGAGTGCCTGGAGCACCTGTTCTGGGGGGGCCAGATCGTCAGCTCGGGGCGCAACAGCCAGTTCGAGCGGCGGTATGCCGATCCCTCCTGGGTCCTTCCCCCAGACGTGCTGCTTCGCGCTCCCGGGCAGCCGGGGGCGCCGGACGAGTTCGAGTCTGGTGTCGAGCTGCTGCGACGCTCGGTCCGGGCGCACGGCATCGGCACCGCAGCGGACCTGCGCGACTACTTCCGGGTGAAGCAGTCGATGGCCGGTCCGGCCCTGGCGGAGCTGGTCCGGCTGGGGGAGGTAGAGGAGGTGACCGTCCGGGGCTGGGACCGACCGGCCTACCTCGACGCCGCGGCGCGGCGGCCCCGGTCGGTCCGCGCGCGGGCCCTGCTGAGTCCGTTCGACTCGCTGGTCTGGGAGCGGGCCCGCACCGAGCGGCTCTTCGACTTCCACTACCGGATCGAGATCTATGTGCCGGAGCCGAAGCGGGTCTTCGGCTACTACGTGCTGCCGTTCCTGCTGGGGGAGGAACTCGTGGCGAGGGTGGACGTCAAGGCTGACCGGGCTGCCGGCCGGCTGCTGGTCCGGCGGACGCACCTGGAGTCCGGGGCGCCGCCGAGGGCGGAAGCCGAGCTGAGGGAGGAGCTGGGTCAGTTGGCGACCTGGCTGGGTCTGGACCGCGTCGAGCGTGCCTGAGCGGGAACCCACGACCCACCCCGTGGCCCGGCCGTGCGCCACCGTGAGGGCACCCACCGTTCACCGACGACACGGCTCAAGGTCTTCCCAGGTGTCACTGCTGGCGGCTAGGGTCCGCCTCAGGCCCCATCATCCGGTGGCTCTTCCCGTGTCGGAACTGCGAAGGACAACACATGTCACGACTGACCAGACGGACCCGCGCGGTGCTTGCCGCGACGGCGTCCGTCGCCATTGCCGGGGCGCTCGCCCCAGGCGCTGCCACCGCGCTGACTCCGGGGGCCACTCGGGTCCCTGCTGCCCCCACCCCAGCGGCCGCTGCTCCCGCAGCCGCCGAGGACCTGTTCATCAGCGAGTATGTCGAGGGGTCCAGCAACAACAAAGCCATCGAGATCTATAACGGCACGAATGCCGCCGTCGACCTGCAAGCCGGGGGCTATGTCCTCCGGCTCTACTCCAACGGCAACTCCAGCTTCACCTCCATACCCCTCACCGGGACCATCGAGGCCGGTGGGGTTCACGTCATCGCTAACACCGGCCAGACTCTCATCCCGGTCATGGTGATCAACCAGACCTCGGGCGCCCTGTCGCACAATGGCGACGACACGTACGTGCTCGTGAAGGGCGAACCCGCCACAGTGGTCGACTCGTTCGGTGAGGTCGAGTTCGATCCAGGCTCGTCCTGGGGGACCCCGCCCACGATTACGGTTGATGCAACCCTCCGTCGACTCCCCACGATCTGCACCGGGGACACCATCACCGATGATGACTTCGACCCGGCGGTCGAGTGGGCCGGGTTCCCCCAGGACACCTTCAACGGGCTCGGGTTGCACTACGCGGAGTGCGGGGCGGTCGAGCCGCAGGCGCCGGTCATCAACGAGTTCTCAATCAGCACAACTGGCGTGGATGTTGAGTTCTACGAGGTCTACGGCGAGCCGGAGACCGACTACTCGCACCTGGCCATCCTGCAGGTGGAAGGGGACAGCAGTTCAGCGCTGGGTAACGTCGACACCGTTGACCCGTTGGGTTCGACCAATTCGCAAGGTTTCTGGTCTCTCAACCTCCCGTCAGACCGGGTCGAGAACGGCACCGTGACCCTGCTGCTGGTTGAGGGTTTCGCGGATCAGGTAGATCTTGACGCAGACAACGACGGTGTCCTCGACGACGACACCGGGCTGACTGTGCTGGACTCCGTCTCAGTGCACGACGGGGATGCGGGCGACGCCACCTACTCCGAGACGGTCCTCGGAGTCTCCTACGACGGGGCCGCCTTCGCCCCGGGCGGTGCGTCACGCATCCCGGACGGTGCCGACACCGACACCACTGCCGACTGGGTCCGCAACGACTTCAACCTCGCGGGCATCGGCGGGGAGGGCACGCCGGTCCCGGGGCAGGCCTGGAACACCCCAGGTGAGCCCAACGAGGTCTACGAGGAGGAGCCCCTGCCGCCGGGCGGTGAGTGCGGCGACCCCGCCACGCTGATCGGTGAGGTCCAGGGTGAGGGTGACGCCACTCCGATGCCGGGGCCGGTCACCATCGAGGGCATTGTCGTGGGTGACTTCCAGGACGGCGGGTTCAACGGCTTCTACGTGCAGGACGGTGGCGACGGCAACCCGGCGACCTCCGACGGCGTCTTCGTCTTCGCCCCCGGCGCCGCTGGCGTCGCGGTGGGCGACCAGGTCCGCGTCACCAGCACCGCCGGCGAGTTCGAGGGGCAGACCCAGATCAGCGGGTCGCCCACGATCCAGGTCTGCGCCGTGGGTGCCGAGCTCCCCGAGCCGACCGTCCTTGAGTTCCCGATGACGGACGCCGACAAGGAGGCCGTCGAGGGCATGTACGTCACCTTCCCAGCTGACCTGTCGATCCTGGAGTACTTCAACTACGGTCGCTTCGGCGAGGTTGTTGTTGGCACCGGGTTGGACACTGCGCGTCAGTTCCAGCCCACCGCGCTGGCCCCGCCGGCCTCCGCCGAGGCCATTGCGATCCGCGACCACAACGCGACACACGGGATCACGATCGATGACGGGTTGAGCTCGCAGAACCCGCCCTTCCTGCGCCACCCCGCCGGTGGACAGTTCACCCTGGAGCACACCTTCCGTGGCGGTGACACCATCACCGACCTGACCGGAGTGATGGACTACCGGTTCGATCTCTACCGTATTCAGCCCACCGAGGACGCCGTCTTCACCGAGGCCAATCCCCGCCCGACGGCGGTGCCGGACACGGGCGACAGCACCATGACGGTGGCCTCGTTCAACGTGCTGAACTACTTCACCACGTTCAACAGCCGTGGGGCGAACGATCAGGCAGAGTTTGATCGTCAGGAGGTCAAGATCGTGGCCGCCCTGGCCGAGCTGGACGCCGACGTCGTGGGTCTCATCGAGATCGAGAACAACAACGACCTCGCGGTGCAGACCCTGACCGCCGCGCTCAACGAGGCAATCGGCACGGACACCTACGACTACCTGGAGACCGGGACCATCGGGACGGACGAGATCACGACGGCCCTCATCTTCAAGCCGTCCACGGTCACCCCGGTCGGCGACTTCGCCACCCTGACGACCGTGGACGACCCGCGCTTCCTGGACGACAAGAACCGTCCGACCCTGGCGCAGACGTTCGAGGAGAACGCCACCGGCGAGCAGGTGACGGTGGCGGTCAACCACCTGAAGTCCAAGGGCTCAGACTGCCTCGACGTGGGAGACCCGACGGACCCGTGGGCGGGCAACTGCAACGGGGTGCGCACCGACGCCGCGGAGGCGATGGTCGACTGGCTGGCCGGTGACCCGACCGGCACCGGTGCCGAGAACACGCTGATCATCGGTGACCTGAACTCCTACGACAAGGAGGACCCGATCAACGTCTTCCTGGAGGCGGGCTACTCCGATCTGCTCCTGGACCACCAGGGCGAGCTCGAGTACTCCTACGTGTTCGACGGGCAGTTGGGCTACCTGGACTACGCAATGGCCAACGAGGCGCTGTCCGACAAGGTGACCAGCACGGAGGCGTGGAAGATCAACGCCGACGAGCCGAGCGTCCTGGACTACGACATGACGTTCAAGCCCGACGAGCAGGACGCACTGTTCGAGGAGAACGCCTTCCGGTCCTCCGACCACGATCCGGTCCTCGTGGGGCTGGCCCTGGCCGGGACGGTTGACCCGGTGGTCGTGGACCGCCTCGCGGGCGCCGATCGCTATGCGACCTCGGCGAACATCGCCGCTGAGTTCGGTGACGTCGGCACGGTCTACCTGGCCAGCGGTCAGCAGTTCCCGGACGCACTGACCGGCACCGCTCCTGCGGTCCGTGACGGAGCGCCGGTGCTGCTCACCAGGGCCAACGGGCTGCCCAACGCAGCCACGGCGGCCCTGGAGTCCCTCCAGCCGGAGCAGGTCTTCGTGCTCGGCGGGGAGGCGGCGGTCAGCGACGACGTGCTGGATGAGACGGCGGCACTCACCGGTGCCGCCGTGGTTCGGATCTCCGGGGTGGACCGGTACGCCACGGCGTCGGCACTGGCTCAGGCGCGCTTCACCGCAGCGGACGTCGACACTGTCTACGTCGCCTCCGGCCTGGAGTTCGCGGACTCGCTGGCCGCAGGGCCGCTCGCCGGTCTCGAGGACGATCCGATCGTTCTCACCAAGCCAGGTGACCTGCCGAACGCCACGATCGCCGCGATCGAGGCGCTCAACCCGGACCACATCGTGGTCCTGGGTGGGTCGGGCGCGATCAGTGACGATGTCGTGACGGAGCTGGAGGGTCACGCCACGACCGTCGAGCGGGTCCACGGCGAGGATCGCTACGGCACCGCCGCAGCAGTCGCCTCGCGCATCGCTCCGTCCGAGACCGTGTTCGTCGCCTCGGGCCAGGTCTTCCCGGATGCGCTCTCCGGGGCGGCACTGGCCGGGCTGGAGTCAAGCCCGCTGCTGCTCACCAAGCAGGACGAGCTGCCGCAGGTCACGGGCACCGCCCTGGTGGAGCGCGAGCCCAGCACGGTGACTCTGTTCGGTGGCACGGTGGCGATCGCGGAGGCGGTCCAGACCGCCATCGAGGCACTGTTCCTCCCGTAGCAGGCGCAGGACCTAGAGGGTGGGGCGTCACCGGCTGAGCCGGTGGCGCCCCACCTCGGTTTCCGAAGGAACCCCGTCGGCGATTAGCCTGTCCTTGAGGTCCGCGTGCGGTTTCACGTGGCCACGACGACGTGTCAGGAGACTCCGTGCCCAAGTTTTTCGAGAAGTTGCTGCGTGCAGGCGAGGGCAAGACCCTGCGCCGTCTGGAGGTCATCGCGCAGCAGGTGAATGCCCTCGAAGAGGACTTCAAGGGGTTGACCGACGCTGAGCTCCGCGAGGAGACCGACAAGTTCCGCGCCCGCCTCAAGGACGGCGAGACGCTCGACCAGCTGCTTCCGGAGGCCTTCGCGGCGGTGCGGGAGGCCTCGGTCCGCACCATCGGCAAGCGCCATTTCGACGTGCAGCTGATGGGTGGGGCGGCACTGCACCAGGGCAACGTGGCCGAGATGAAGACCGGTGAGGGAAAGACCCTCGTAGCCACCCTCCCGTCCTACCTGAACGCCCTGACCGGCGAGGGCGTCCACGTGGTCACCGTCAACGACTACCTGGCCGAGTACCAGGCCGAGCTCATGGGCCGTGTGCACCGGACCCTCGGTCTCGAGGTCGGGGTCATCCTCTCGAAGATGACCCCGGACGAGCGGCGTGCGGAGTACGCCAAGGACATCACCTACGGCACGAACAACGAGTTCGGCTTCGACTACCTGCGCGACAACATGGCGTGGGCCACCAAGGACCTCGTCCAGCGCGGCCACCACTTTGCCATCGTCGACGAGGTCGACTCGATCCTCATCGACGAAGCCCGCACCCCGCTGATCATCTCCGGGCCGGCCGGCGGGTCAGCCCGCTGGTACACCGAGTTCGCGACGATGGTCCAGCGCCTCACGCGCGGGACGGACGGCACGGGCGACTACGAGGTCGACGAGAAGAAGCGGACCGTCGGCGTGCTGGAGTCTGGCATCGAGAAGGTCGAGGACTACCTCGGCATCGACAACCTCTATGAGAGCGCCAACACCCCCCTGATCGGCTACCTGAACAATGCGATCAAGGCGAAGGAGCTGTTCAAGCGGGACAAGGACTACGTCAACGTCGATGGTCAGATCATGATCGTCGACGAGCACACCGGTCGCATGCTGGCCGGGCGTCGTTACAACGAGGGTATGCACCAGGCGATCGAGGCCAAGGAGGGGGTCGAGATCAAGAACGAGAACCAGACCCTGGCCACGGTGACCCTGCAGAACTACTTCCGCATGTACGACAAGCTCTCCGGCATGACCGGCACGGCCCAGACCGAAGCCGCTGAGTTGCACCAGATCTACGGGGTCGGCGTCGTCTCGATCCCGACGAACCGGCCGATGATCCGCAAGGACCAGTCCGACCTCATCTACCGCACCGAGAAGGCAAAGTTCGACGCCGTGGTGGAGGACATCGCTGGACGCCACGAGAAGGGCCAGCCGGTCCTGGTCGGCACCACCTCGGTGGAGAAGTCCGAACTGCTGTCCGAGCAGCTCCGACGGCGCGGTATCCCGCACGAGGTGCTCAACGCCAAGCAGCACGCCCGTGAAGCCTCCATCGTCGCCGAGGCCGGTCGCAAGGGAGCGGTCACCGTGGCCACCAACATGGCTGGCCGAGGCACCGACATCATGCTCGGCGGCAACCCGGAGTTCCGGGCCGTCGCCTACCTCAAGCGTCAGGGTCTGGACCCCGAGGAGACGCCGGAGGAGTACGAAGCGGCCTGGGACGAGACGCTGAAGGCTGCCGAGGACGCGGTCCAGTCGGAGTACCAGGAGGTCCACGACCTCGGAGGCCTGTATGTCCTGGGCACCGAGCGACACGAGTCACGTCGTATCGACAACCAGTTGCGCGGACGCTCCGGCCGTCAGGGCGACCCCGGCGAGAGCCGGTTCTACCTGTCGCTGGAGGACGACCTGATGCGGATGTTCAACGCCGCCATCGTCGATCGGGTCATGCAGACGACCGGCATGGACGACAGTGTGCCGATCGAGTCCAAGGTGGTCAGCCGGTCGATCCAGAGCGCTCAGGCTCAGGTCGAGGCGCAGCACTTCGAGACCCGCAAGAACGTGCTCAAGTACGACGACGTGATGAACCGCCAGCGCGTCGTGATCTATGACGAGCGGCGTCGGGTCCTGGAGGGGCAGGACATGGAGGACCAGATTCGCGACTTCGTCAACGAGGTGGTGGACGACTACGCCCAGTCGCTGGTCGGAGACGAGGTTGAGAAGGAGGGTCGGGGCCTGGAGCAGGTGCTGACGGACCTCCGGAATGTCTACCCGGTGAGCCTGGACGCCGAGGAGCTCGTGCAGATGGCGGGGGGCATCGGCGGTCTGACCCCCGACCTGCTGGCCGAGCAGCTGACCTCCGACGCCCAGCACGCCTACGACGAGAAGGAGGCGCTGGTCGGGCCCGAGCAGATGCGAGATGTCGAGCGTCGTGTGGTGATGCAGGTGCTGGACCGCAAGTGGCGCGAGCACCTCTATGAGATGGACTACCTCAAGGAAGGCATCGGGCTGCGTTCGATGGCCCAGCGTGAGCCCATCGTGGAGTACCAGCGCGAGGGCTACCAGCTCTTCCAGGCCATGATGGAGGCCATCAAGGAGGACGCGGTCAGCTCGCTTTTCCGCCTCGAGGTCAAGAAGCCCGAGTCGCAGGAGGCGGACGCCTCCGGCGGGCTAAGCGTCCCTGCTGCCTTGGCCGGACTGGTCGATGCCAAGCCGACTCCCGCCGCGGCCCTGACCTACAGTGCACCCTCGGAGGACGGGTCCGTGGAGCAACGGAGGGTCTCCGCGGACGGCGCGACGATGACCCGCGCGGAGACCAAGAAGGGGCAGTCCGGCAACCGCGCCGAGCGCCGCAAGGCCCGCAAGGGCAGGTGATCGGCTGAGCCGATCAGCCGGTCAGCCGATCAGCCAGCCGATCAGCCGGTCAGCCGATCAGCCAGCCGATCAGCCGGTCAGCCGATCAGCCAGCCGATCAGCCGGTCAGCCGATCTCGAGTGCGGTGATCAGCCAGCGGCCGTCGACGCCGCTCATCCGCAGGGCCAGTGCCCGCACGCGGGAGCGGTAGCCGATGACCGCAGCGACCTCGGCGACGCCGTCGACCGGCTCGCACACCCGCATGGCTCGCACGACCAGCGCCCCACCCGGGCGCTGGTTGCGCTGGCGGGCCTGGATGCCGCAGCGCATGATGCGGTCGCGGATGGCGGGATCGACCCAGCGGTTCAACTGGTTGCTCGGTCGCAGGCCGTCCATGGCCTCGATGATCGCGGTGATCAACCGACGTGCCCAGACCTCCGGGTCCGGGAGGTCCCGGCGCCCCGTCGACTGCGGGCCGAAGAGTTGGTCGTGACCCTCCCGCCGGAAGTCCACTGCAAGGGCGCCCTGGATGAAGCGGGGGTCGGGCGCCGTCTGGACGTGACCGTGGGGGATCGGCGGCGGCTCGTTGTCGGGGATGGGCAGGACCGTCAGGTGACCGGGGCGTGTGCCTTCCCGGCCCGGTCGGGGCGCTGAGCACACCGCTGGCTGCGCGCTCACGGGGTCACCTCGGCAGGGTCCGGGGGGACCAGGTGCGTCCCGGGCAGGATGTGGTCCGGATCGTCGCCGATCGTCGCGCGGTTGGCGGCATACCACCTGGGCCAGGCCGCGGCGACAGCCCCGGCGTCCGCGTCGTCACCGAGGTGGCGCGCCGCGATGTCCCACAGCGTGTCACCGGCCCGCACCACGACCGAGTCGGGCTGTGCGCCACCTCGGCTGACCAGGGTGATCGCCGACGGATCGGGTGAGGCTGGTGGTGTCGTGGGGCGCCAGCCCGGCTCAGGCGCACGGGGTGCGGGATCAGGTGCCGGTGCGGGCGCGCCCCCCGGCTGGCCGGACCCGACGGTCTGCCCGTGGGAGGGGTCGGACGGCTGCACGTGGCCGAACTCGACCCTCGGCCCGTGGGAGGAGTCGGACGGCTGCGCGTGGGCGGACCCCACCGGGAGCGCCGTTGCCGCAACCGCGATCAGGACGGCGGACACCCTCGGGGCGAGCCGTGGTGCCAGGTGAGCCGCCCCGGATCGCAGTGGTGCTGTGGAGCGCCCGGGGAGACTCGCGACCGCACCGACGAGCAGGAGCGCGGCCAACCAGCCGGCAACCAGCCCCGCGCCGGCGACGGCGATCGTCTCGAGACCGTGACTGACCACCAGGGGGTCGTCGAGGAGCCCGGTCTCCCACTGCCGTCGCAGGTGGCGCCCACAGGCCAGAGCCAGCACCGACAGGGTCGCGGCGGCGGCCACCCCCAGGACTGCGGCGCCCAGGCCGACCGCCGCCTCAGACATGGGTGGGCGAACCCCTCGCCCCGTGCCGAGTCGCTGTGTGTCCATGGCCCCTCCACAGTCCGTGATGCGTTCACTTGCGTTCAGTTGCGTGTGTTCTCGACCATTAGAGCGCATCGACCCGACGTGGGGCAAGGGGTGGATCGTCCTGTGGATGAGGGCACCGCCGGGCGCGGGTCGGGCACAATCGGGCTCATGCCCTGGAGCGATCTCTTCGACGACCTTGAGGCCCAACTGGCTGCGCAGGAGGCGGCAGAGCTGCAGGGGGAGGTGGCCGAGCACACCCGCGCGAGCCTGGGCCGGGTGCGTCTGACCGAGCGCCTCATCGCCGACACCGGAGCAATGATCCGCCTGGGCCTGCGCGGCGGTGTCACGGTCGAGGGCACGATCGATGAGGTGGCGCAGGACTGGCTGCTCATCCGAGAGGGCGACGCGCAGCATGGGCGCGAGGCATTCGTGGTCCTGGCGAGCCTGCTGACGGTGCAGGGCCTCTCGGGTCGGTCAGACCCGGGCCGGCGCAGCCGCGTGCAGCGGTCGCTCGATCTCCGTCACGCCCTGCGGGCGCTGAGCCGCGACCGGGCGCTGGTGCGGGTCCGAGACGTCGAAGGTGGCGGGAGCGTGGGCACCATCGACCGGGTCGGAGCCGACCACCTGGACCTCAGCACCCACCCGGACGACCTCCCGCGGCGCAACCGGGACGTCCACTCCGTGGTGACCATCCCCTACGCGTCGCTAGTCTGTGTCGTCCGCAGCTGACCCGGACTCGTCGCTCGACCCGCCCGTGCTGCTCGTGGACCCGTCCACCTCGTCGGTCAGACGGGCGATGGTCTCCCGGGTCTCGGCATACATCCGCTCGATGTAGTCCTCGAGCATGCTGACCTCGACCCGCCAGATGCCGCGTCCTCCGATCTTGACAGCGGGCAGCGACCCGCTGCGCACCAGGGCCTTGGTCTGGGCCATGGTGATGTTGAGGGTCTCGGCGACGTCGGCCAGGGTCAGGAACCGCTTCTCCAACGGGGAACTCCTACGGTGTCCGGGACGCCGGGTGGCGAACCTTGACGGGGATTTTACTTCTCGCGGGTGGTCCGGCGGACGGGCCTGTGGACAAGATGTTCGCGGCCCGGCGGGACCGCTACCGTGGGGCCGCCGCAGCACGCAGCGACCGACGGTCGATGGCGACCGCCGACCGACAGCCACCCGAGGGGGACATCATCAGCAGCACAATCACGCGGGAGGAGCGGACGACGGCGCCACGAGCCCGACGGTTGCGGGCTCCGGGCTGGCGCGACACCCGACTGCTGGTCGGGCTGCTCCTCGTGATGCTCTCGGTCGCGGGTGGTGTCCGGCTCGCCTCATCCCTGGACGAGACCACCCCCGTGTATGCCGCGGCACGGGAGATCCTGCCGGGTCAGGAGGTCGAGGCGCAGGACCTGGTCCCGGTGCGGGTCCGGATGGATGCGCCGATGGCGCACTACCTGGACGGCACCCAACCACTGGCCCCGGGCACCGTCGCGCTACGGCAGGTCGCCGAGGGTGAGCTGGTGCCCGCCGGCTCGCTGGGCACGGCCAGCCAGGCCCGCGACAAGACGGTGACCGTCCCCATCGACCCGGCAGCGGCGCAGACCTTCACGGTCGGCACCGTCGTCGACATGTGGGTCAGCCGCCGGGATCCCGACCAGGTCGGGACCGCCTACCTGGATCCCGAGCTGCTGTTGAGCCGGGCGGTGGTCGCCGCGACCCCGACGAGCTCCAACGGCCTCGGGATGGGGATCGGCCGCGCCGCGGTGCAGGTCGTGGTCCCGGCCGACCGGGTCGGCGCGGTGATCTCCAGCGTCGACCAGGGGGCCAAGCTCACCCTGGTGCCCTCGCCCGGTGGGGCGGGATCGACCTCGTGAGTCTGCCGCTGCTCACCGCGGTCACCCCGCAGTACGAAGCCGGGCTGACCACCAAGCTCGGCACGAGCGGTGCGGTCCACGTGGTGCGACGCTGCCCCGACCTTGCCGAGCTGCTCGGAGCGGTGGCGGCCGGGATCGGGCGCGTCGCCGTGGTCTCGGCCGACCTGCGCGGGCTCGACGGTGCAGCGATCCGCGAGCTCCTCGACCACGGAGTGCTCGTGCTCGGCGTGCACCGACCGGGGGACGAGGCGGGGGAACGGATGCTGCGCCGGTGGGGCGTCGCCGTCGTGGTGCCCGCAGACGCGGACCAGCCCACGCTCGACGCGGCACTCGCTGAGCTGACCAGCAGGCAGGACCCGACGACGGCCCCGTCGGCATCGGCTGACAAGCCCGGGCCTGGGGCCGAAGAGACTGCTGACGCAGACGGCTCCGTGGGACACCGTGGCGCACACGCAACGGTCGATCCCGAGGAGTCCGGTGACGCGGTGTCCGTCCCTCCTGACAGGGGCAGGGTCGTCGTGGTCTGGGGGCCTGTGGGGTCACCGGGTCGCACGACCGTGGCCGTGAACGTCGCGGCCGAGCTGGCTGAGGTCGACACGCCCGTGATCCTGGCTGACCTGGACACCTACGGTGCGTCCGTGGCCCAGGTCCTGGCGGTGCTCGACGAGGCCCCCGGGGTGGCGGCGGCGGCGCGGGCCGCGGACCAGGGCAACCTCGATCGTGCGACCCTCCTGCGTCTGGCACCGGAGGTCACCCCGGGATTGCGGGTCCTGACCGGCATGCCGCGACCGGACCGCTGGACCGAGCTGCGCGAGCACGCCGTCCAGGACATCCTGGCCGAGTGTTCCGCCCTGGTGCCGGTGACCGTCGTGGACGTCGGGTTCTGTCTGGAGTCGGACGAGGAGCTGAGCTTCGACACCACAGCCCCGCGACGCAACGGTGCGGCGCTGGCCGCGCTGGAGGCCGCCGACGATGTGCTCGTGGTGGGTTCCGCGGACCCGGTCGCGCTGCAGCGCCTGGTCAGGGGCCTGGACCAGCTGCGCGAGGTGACCGAGGCTCCCCTGACGGTTGCGGTCAACAGGGTCCGGCCCGGTGCCGTGGGCAAGGACCCGGGGAGCAGGGTCCGCGGGGCGCTGCGCCGGTTCGCCGGCCTCGACGACGTCGTCCTCGTCACGGAGGACCAGGCTTCGGTGGACGCGGCAGTACTCGAGGGACGCACCCTGCGGGAGGCGCGTCCCGGGAGCGCGGCACGCACCGGCATCCGGGAACTGGCGGGCCGGGTGGGCGGTCGCACGCTGGCCCCGCCACGTGGTCGAGGGCGCACGCGGCGGGCCACCGCCCGGGTCTGACACGATGGGGGCGTGCTAGATCGTCTGACGCCGGTGGACTCCTCGTTCCTCTACCTCGAGGGTCCGGTCACGGCCATGCACGTCGGTTCGGTGCTGGTGTTCGATACCCCGGAGGAGGGCTTCGACTACGAGACCCTGCTGGACCTCGTGTCCAACCGGATGGCCTACGTGCACCGCTACCGGCAGCGGGTGCGCCAGGTGCCCGCCGGGCTGGGGGGTCCGGTGTGGGTCGACGACGCTGACTTCGACCTGACCTATCACGTGCGCCGGTCCGGGCTGCCCCGGCCGGGCACCATGGAGCAGCTCTCGGAGTTCGTCGCCCGCATCCAGTCCAGGTTGCTCGATCGTGAGCGCCCGCTCTGGGAGGTCTACCTCGTCGAGGGGCTGCAGGACGACCGGTTCGCCATCGTGACCAAGACCCACCAGGCGATGGTGGACGGTGTCCACGGGCTGGACATGGGCCAGGTCATCCTCGACGCCTCCCCGACGGACGTGGCCCCCATCGTGCAGACGTGGACACCGGCACCCGAGCCCAGCGACGTCGAGCTGCTCACCCGTTCGGCGATCAGCACGGTCACCTCCCCGCGTCGGCTCTGGGACGGGGTCCGGGGCGGCTTCACCGACCTGCGGCACACCGGCGCGAAGGTGGCCGAGGTCGGCCGTCAGGCCGGCACCGCCCTGGTCCGCACGGCCGCCAGTCCCGCACCGCACACCCCCCTCAACGCGCTCGTCGGCTCGGCCCGCCGGGTCCGCCTGATCGACCTCGACCTGGAGGACTTCCGGGCGGTGCGCCGCCGCAAGTTCGGGGCGGGGGACCTCGGCCACGTCACGGTCAACGACGTGGTGCTGGCCACGCTCACGGGGGCGCTGCGCGAGTGGTTGATGACCCGGGGCGAGCCGATCAGCGCGGCGAGCACGCTGCGCGCCATGGTGCCGTTGTCGGTCGAGGACGCCGCGGGTGACTCCCACGTCGGCGGACCGGTCGTGGCGGCGTTCGTCGACCTGCCCATCGGCGAGCCGAGTCCGGCCATGCGCCTGCAGCAGGTGAGCTTCCGGATGGTCAAGCAGCTCAGCGACGGTCGGGCGATCGGCGCCGCGGGGCTGGCCGGGCTCGCCGGCTTTGCTGCGCCCACGCTCCACTCCATGGCGGCCCGGGCCGCGAGCGCGATGTCCCGTCGCATGTTCAACCTCGTGATCAGCAACGTCCCGGGCCCCCAGGAGGCGAGGTATGCCGGCCCCGCACGCCTGATCGCGAGCTACCCGGTGATCCCCCTGGCCCAGGGCCAGGCTCTCGCGGTCGGTCTGACGTCCTACGACGGTCAGGTCCACCTCGGCCTCAACGCCGACCGGGACGCCATGACCGACCTGGAAGTGCTCGCCGAGTGCATCGACTCGGCGCTCGCGGAGCTGGTCGCCGGTGACGACTGAGACAGGAGAGACGATGGCCCCCATCCCCCCACAGGTCCGCTGCTACCTCCCCCTCACCGCCGACCTGGCGCAGACCCTGCACGAGACCGGGAGTATGCCGGGTGACCTGGTCGCGTTCGTCGTCACCGAGTCGGTGCGCCGGTCCGACCCCTCCGGTGACGAGGAGTCGTGGGAGTACGCCGCGCTCCAGGACGCAGCGGCCTACTGCCTGCAGGAGGGGCAGCCGGTGCTCGTGGCGGCCGCTGACGTCGCCCGCGATACCATCGATGACAGTGGCCCGACCGGTTCGCGGGTCCTGCTCCGCGGATCCGTCACCCTCCCGAGGATCGCCTCCCTGCACGCCGGTGACGACCTAGTGGGTGAGGTGTCGTCCGTCTCGGACGATGAGCACGTGATCGAGCTCTCCTGGTACGACGCCACCGAGCTTGCCGACGTGCGGGCGTTGCTGTGACCATGACGACCGGGCTCAATGCCGAGACCACCCCAACGACTGGAGGAACAGACCGATGGATGCCGTGACGAGTGTTCCCGAGCCGATCAACGAGCCGGTGCGGGACTACGCACCCGGCAGCCCCGAGAGGGCCGAGCTGGAGGTAGCCATCGCCGAGATGGCCAACACCCCTGTCGACCTGCCCCACGTCATCGGTGGCCAGCGGGTGACCGGCGGCGGCGAGGAGATCGAGGTCGTCCAGCCCCACGCCCACGCCGAGGTCCTCGGGACGCTGCGCAACGCCCAGGCGGCTGATGCGGAGGCGGCGATCAACGCGGCGCGCGAGGCCGCGCCGGGCTGGGCCGCGATGGACTTCGACGACCGGGCCGCGATCCTGCTGCGGGCGGCCGAGCTGCTCTCCGGCCCCTGGCGCGCACGACTGAACGCGGCGACCATGCTGGGGCAGTCGAAGACTCCCTACCAGGCCGAGATCGACTCTGCCTGCGAGCTGATCGACTTCTGGCGGTTCAATGCCTACTTCGGTCGGCAGATCCTTGCCGACCAGCCGATACGAAACGCCACCGGTGTGTGGAACCGCACCGACCAGCGCCCGCTCGAGGGCTTCGTCTACGCGGTCACCCCCTTCAACTTCACCGCCATCTCCGGCAACCTGCCTACCGCACCGGCCCTGATGGGCAACACCGTCGTGTGGAAGCCGGCGACCACCCAGCAGCGGGCCGCCTCGGTCGTGATGGAGATCCTGCAGGAGGCGGGCCTGCCCGACGGGGTCATCAACATGGTCACCGGGCACGGCATCGAGGTGTCCGACGTCGCCCTCGAGCACCCGGACCTCGCGGGCATTCACTTCACCGGGTCGACCCGGGTCTTCCAGCTGCTCTGGAGCAAGATCGGCGCCAACATCGCTGACTACCGCTCCTACCCGCGGATCGTGGGCGAGACCGGCGGCAAGGACTTCATCGTCGCCCACCCGTCGGCCGATCCGGACGTGCTGCGGACCGCCATGGTGCGCGGTGCCTTCGAGTTCCAGGGACAGAAGTGCTCGGCAGCCTCCCGCGCCTACGTCCCGGCCTCGTTGTGGAGCCAGATCCGCGACGACCTGGCCTCGATCACCGACGCACTGCCGGTCGGTGACGTCCGCGACTTCAGCAACTTCATGGGCGCGGTGATCGACGACCGGGCCTTCGCCAAGCACAAGGACGTCCTGGACCGCGCCAAGGCCGACGACGCGGTCACGGTCGTGGCGGGCGGCACGTACGACGACTCGATCGGATACTTCGTGCGCCCGACCGTCCTGGAGGTGACCGACCCGACCCACGACTCGTTCACGACCGAGTACTTCGGGCCGATCCTGGCCGTGCACGTCTACCCGGACGACCAGTTCGAGCAGACGCTCACCCAGATGGAGTCGGTGGCCCACTACGCGCTGACCGGCGCGATCATCGCCCGCGACCGGGCAGCCATCGCCCTGGCCACGGAGAAGCTGCGGTTCGCAGCGGGCAACTTCTACATCAACGACAAGCCCACCGGCGCCGTCGTGGGACAGCAGCCGTTCGGCGGTGCGCGGGCCTCCGGCACCAACGACAAGGCGGGCTCCCTGCAGAACCTGCTGCGGTGGACCAGCGCCCGGTCTATCAAGGAGACCTTCGTGGCGCCGACCGAGTGGCGCTATCCGCACATGGGCTGAGAGGGAGTCAGGCCGGGTTCTCCTCGAACCACTCGCTGGAGAGCCGGCCCTCCAGCCGGAGCGCCTTGGCCAGCACCGGGGCCACGGCGGCCTCGACCTTGCTCCCGAGGAACGGGACGTTGGCCCTGAGCTCGCCCTCGACCGTGTGCTGCGTCCCGCCAGCCTCGGTGGCCTCGAGCACGACGCTGCCGGACATGCTGACAGGCGTCCGCGGGATCTCTAGGTGGAGCGAGGCGGAGTAGCCGCCGTCCTCGTCAGGGGTCATGCCCCACACGGTGGTCTCGATGACGTCCACGGAGTCCCCGACGAACTTCCGGGCGAAGTCAGGGAAACCGTCAGTGGGTAGCCGACGGCGGGTCACGATCGTGCGTGCGTCCTCCTCGACCTCGATCGCGACCTCGTGCTCGATAGCGCCGCTGCGCGAGCACTTCAGCTCCTGGTAGTCGGGGGAGCAGATCATCTCGAACACCTGTTGCGGCGACGCCGCGTGCTCGACGGTCTCGTGGATCCTCATGGGGTCACTTTAGGGTGCTGCGGCGTCCAACAGCGCCCCGGCCCGGACCAGGCTCCGCCGCAGCCGTTGCTGGGCCGCTGGTGGATGGACGCGAGCGTCGCTCGCGTCCTGGGTCAACCGCTGCAGGCCGTCCGCGATCGTGGTCAGGCACGAGGCCACGACGCCCGCGAGCCGCTGGTCCTCCACCTCGGTCAGCAGGGCAGCCGCGCGGTGGCAGCGGGCGGCGAGCGCAGAACAGGCGACCGGGTCGAGCTGGGCGGTCGGTGCGGTGGAGCCAGGTGCGACCCCGGCGCCGGGCGGGTGGGGGCGGGAGAGTGTGGACCTGCCCAGACTGACGTCGACCACGGCGTCCACGACGCGGTCGAGGATCGCCCGCAGCGCGTCCTCGGTCACGGGGTCACCCACGGGGACCTCGCAGGCACTGAGCTCCTCGGCCAGGCCGAGCAGCGGCAGCGATGAGGGGTTCCCGGACATGTCGCACACCCTACGGTCGAGCGGGGACACTCGGCCGGGGTTGTCCACCACCGCCCGACCTGCCGGTCACCGTGGCGAGCGATAGGCTCGGGGCGGCGCACGACCGGGTGCGCCGCCGTGGCACGTCTACAGGAGAACGCCTGATCATGTCGTCCGACGACACCCTGCTCGACCGGTTCTACCGGCACGCTTCCCACACGGACCTGCTGGAGCGCGGACCGGACGTCCGTGAGGCCATCGCAGGGCAGGTCGCGGAGCTGTCGAGCCGGCGCGAACCCGGCACCACCCAGGTCCGGGTGCTCAATCCCTCGCGCGCCCAGGAAGGCTGGACCTCACGGCATACTGTCGTGCAGGTCGTCACCGACAACATGCCGTTCCTGGTCGACTCGGTCCTGGGCGAGCTGAGCACCCGCGGACTGTCCGTGCACCTGCTCCTGCACCCGCAGATCGTGGTGCGCGGCTCCGCCGAGACCCACGAGGTCGTCGACGTCGACACCAGTGAGGCCGGCCACGACGACCGGGTCGAGTCCTGGATCCACGTGGAGATCGACCGGATCCCCCAGGAGTCCTCGCGTGAGGCGCTCCAGTCCCGGCTCCTCGAGGTGCTCGAGGACGTGCGCCGGGCCTGCTCAGACTGGCGGGCGATGCGCAAGCAGGCGCGCGACCTGATCTTCGAGCTCGAGGAGGGGGTGCCGGACACGGTCGACCAGGACTCGGTGGGACCGACGATCGAGTTCCTCACCTGGCTGGAGGACAACCACTTCACCTTCCTCGGCTACCGCGAGTACGAACTCGTCCAGGAGGACGGCAGCGACGCGCTGCGCTCCAAGCCCGGGACCGGCCTGGGTCTGCTGCGCGTGCCGGAGGGCCAGGCGCCGTCGGTCAGCCGCCTGCGTCCCGAGGCCGCTGCCACGGCCCGCGAGCCCCGGCTCCTGACGATCACCAAGGCCAACTCGCGGGCGACCGTGCACCGGCCGGTCTACCTCGACTACATCGGTGTCCGGAAGTTCGATGCCGACGGCGCCGTGATCGGTGAGCGGCGCTTCCTCGGCCTGTTCACCCAGAGTGCCTATGCGGAGTCGGTCACCCGGTTGCCGGTGATCGGGGAGAAGGTGCGCACCATCCTGGCGCGCAGCGGCTACGCCCCCGACAGCCACTCCGGCAAGGACCTCATGGGGGTGCTGGAGAACTACCCCCGCGACGAGCTCTTCCAGGCGGACACGGACTGGCTGGCGGACAGCGCCAACGAGGTGCTGCACCTGCAGGAGCGGCGGGGCTCGCGGTTGCTCGCGCGCAAGGACGAGTTCGGGCGCTTCGTCTCCATCCTGGTGTTCATGCCCAGGGACCGGTTCAACACGGCGGTGCGGGTGCGGATCGAACAGATCCTCCGTGAGGCCTACGGGGCAGAGACGGTTGACTACACCACACGCGTCGGGGAGGCAGCGCTGGCGCAGGTCCACTACGTGCTGCGGATGCAGCCGGGGGGGAACATCCCGGACGTGGACACCACTGCGCTGGAGGAGCGGGTCCAGGACGCGATGCGCACCTGGCAGGAGAAGCTCACCGACGTCATCCAGGAGCACGAGGAGGACGAGACGGTCGGTGACACCGCCGCGAGTTTCTCGGCGGCGTTCCCCGAGGGGTACAAGGAGGACTTCGAGCCGGCGACGGGCTACACCGACCTGGCGCGCATCCGCTCCGTCGTCTCCGACCCGAAGCGCAACATGCGGCTGCGCCTCTATGCCGAGGAGGGTGCACCCGAGGGGGAGCGCCGGCTCAAGCTCTACCGCCAGGAGGCGATGACGCTCACCGAGGCGATGCCGATCTTCAGCCACCTCGGCGTGGAGGTGACCGACGAGCGGCCCTACGTCGTCGGGGAGGACGCCGACGACATCGCCATGCGGATCTACGACTTCGGTCTGCGTGCCAAGGACCCCACGGTCTGGGAGGGCAACGACCTGCGCTCCGAGGAGGAGGTCGCCGCCGAGTTCGAGGAAGCCTTCGCCGTCGCGTGGAGCCGTCAGGGTGAGAGCGACAGCCTCAACGCGCTCGTGCTCGGTGCGGACCTGTCCTGGCGCGACGTCGTCATCCTGCGGACCCTGGTCCGGTATGTCCGCCAGGTGGGGTCCTTCAGCCTGGAGTACCTCGAGTCGGCGCTGGTCGCCAACCCGCACATCGCCCGGCTCGTGGTGGACCTGTTCGCCGCGCGCTTCGATCCCTCGACCGGCGCCGGGAACGACCAGCGTGATGAGGCCGCGGCCACGGTGATCGGGCAGATCCACGAGGCACTGAACGACGTGGCCAGCCTGGACCAGGACCGGATCATCCGGCAGCTGATCTCGGTCGTGGAGGGCACGCTGCGGACCAACTTCTACCAGTTGGACGAGGATGGGCGAGCCAAGCCGCACGTCTCGCTCAAGCTCAGCCCACGCGACATCGAGGGGCTGCCCGAGCCTCGGCCGGCCTATGAGATCTGGGTCTATGCGCCCCGCATCGAGGGTGTGCACCTGCGCTTCGGTCCTGTCGCCCGCGGCGGACTGCGGTGGAGCGACCGTCGGGAGGACTTCCGCACCGAGGTGCTGGGCCTGGTCAAGGCGCAGATGGTCAAGAACGCTGTGATCGTGCCGACCGGTTCCAAGGGCGGCTTCGTGGCCAAGCAGCTGCCGCCGCCCAGTGACCGGGACGCCTGGCTCAACGAGGGCATCGGGTGCTATCGGATCTTCATCAAGGGTCTGCTGGACGTCACCGACAACCGGGTGGGCGGGGAGATCGTGCCCCCGGAGAACGTGGTCCGGCGCGACGGCGACGACAGCTACCTGGTCGTGGCCGCGGACAAGGGCACCGCCAAGTTCAGCGACATCGCCAACAGCGTCTCGCGTGAGTACGGCTTCTGGCTGGACGACGCCTTCGCCTCGGGTGGGTCGGCCGGCTACGACCACAAGGGCATGGGCATCACGGCCCGCGGCGCCTGGGAGTCGGTGAAGCGGCACTTCCGCGAGCTCGGCCATGACACGCAGTCCGAGGACTTCACGGCCGTCGGCATCGGTGACATGAGCGGCGACGTCTTCGGCAACGGCATGCTGTTGTCCGAGCACATCCGGCTGGTCGGCGCGTTCGACCACCGGCACGTGTTCCTCGACCCCGACCCGGACGCGGCGACCTCCTTCGCGGAGCGGCAGCGGCTGTTCGACCTGGCCGGCTCCAGCTGGGCCGACTACGACGAGTCGCTCATCAGCGAGGGCGGCGGTGTCTATCCGAGGTCTGCCAAGTCCATCGACATCACACCCCAGGTGCGCGAGGTCCTCGGCCTCGACGAGGGCACGACGAAGATGACGCCCAACGAGCTGCTCACCGCGGTGCTCAAGGCCCCGGTCGACCTGCTGTGGAACGGCGGCATCGGCACCTACGTGAAGTCCGCTCAGGAGTCGGACAGCGACATCGGTGACCGTGCCAACGACGCGATCCGCATCAACGGTGGTGACCTGCGGGTCAAGGTGGTCGGCGAGGGCGGCAACCTGGGCTTCAGCCAGCGCGGTCGCATCGAGGCCGCCCGGGCCGGGATCCACATCAACACCGACGCGATCGACAACTCGGCCGGTGTCGACACCTCCGACCACGAGGTCAACATCAAGATCGCGCTGGCCCCGGTCGTCGCCGACGGCGAGATGTCCCTCGAACAGCGCGACGAGCTGCTGGCCTCGATGACCGACGACGTGGCCCACCGGGTCCTGCGGACCAACTACGAGCAGAACGTCCTGATCGGCAACTCGCGTGACCAGGGCGGGGTCATGGCACCCGTGCACCGCAGGCTCATGGACCACCTCTCCGCGCAGGCCGGGCTGGACCGGGAGCTGGAGTTCCTGCCGGACGACCGTGCGATGCACGAGCACGAGGAGAACGGCACCGGACTGACCTCCCCGGAGTTCTCCGTGCTGGTCGCCTACTCCAAGCTGAACCTGAAGGAGGAGCTCGGCGAGTCCGACCTGCCCGACTCCCCGTACTTCGAGCACGCACTGCGGGGCTACTTCCCAGAACCCCTCCAGGAAAGGCTGGGTGACCGTCTCGGCGATCACCCCCTGCGTCGGCAGATCATCGTCAACGACCTGGCCAACGCGATGGTCAACCGGGGTGGGGTCACCTTCGCCTTCCGGTGCGTCGAGGAGACCGGGGCGACGATGCCCCAGATCGCCCGCGCCTTCGTGGTGTGCCGGGAGGTCTTCGACATGGCCGGCTTCATGGAGCGGGTCGAGGCACTGGACAACGTGGTGCCTACCCAGCTGCAGACCAAGCTCTACCTCGAGTTCCGGCGCCTGATGGACCGCAGCGTCCGGTGGTTCCTCAACAACCAGTCGCTGACCGGGGAGATGGACCGCGAGATCGAACGGTTCACCGGCCCGGTGAGCACCCTGCGTCCGTTGCTGGCCCAGTTCCTCCAGGCAGAGGAGCGGGAGCGTTTCGAGCAGCAGGCGCAGGAGGCCCGCAGTGGCGGGGTTCCCGAAGACCTGGCGATCACCTACGCGGGTCTGCTGGACTCCTTCTCCGTCCTCGACATCGTCGAGCTGGCCCAGGAGACCGACCGCCCACTCGAGGAGACCGCGGCCCTCTACTTCGGGGTGTCCGAACGCTTCCGGATCGACACGCTGCTCAACCGTGTGGCCGAGCTGCCCCGGCACGACCGCTGGGACTCCCTGGCCCGGGGCGCGATGCGCGACGACCTCTACGGCGTGCTCAAGGCGCTGACGCGCACGGTCCTCGGCAGCACCGCGGACTCAGGTGCCGACGAACGCGCGCAGCTCGAGCAGTGGGCCGAGAGCAACGCCGAGGCGATCACCCGCGTGAGCCAGGTGCTGAACAACGTCAACCGGCTGGAGACCCCGGGTATGGGGCCGTTGTCCGTGGCGCTGCGTGCGCTGCGCGGCCTGGTGCGCCAGGGCGCGAGCAACTGACCCACGCGCTGGCGCGTTAGTCTGCGGAGGTGCCGACCCTGCGCGACGTCATCGGCCGGGCATCCCTGTCCCGGGCGGATGCCGACTGGCTGCGGCGACTCGTGGGCGACTGGCAGATGGTGGCGGACCTGTCCTTCTCGGACCTGACGCTGTGGGTGCCCACGGCCGACGGTGAGGACGGCTGGGTGCTCGTGGCCCACGCTCGGCCCACCACCGGGCCCAACTTCTACAACGACGACGTGGTCGGGTTGACCGCCGAGACAGAGCGTCGTGAGGTGCTGGAGCACGTGCTGCGCACGATCCGCTCTGTCGACCCACCGGAGATGGAGTCGATCCGGGAGCAGTATGTCCCCGTGGTCCGGGCCCGTCGTGCGGTCGGCGTCCTGGTCCGGCACACTGACCTGCACAGTATGCGTCAGCAGGGTGGCCTCGAGGTCAACTACCTGCAACTGGCCCAGGCGTTGCTGCGGATGGTGGGCCAGGGGAGCTTCCCCAGCGAGCTGGCGCCGACGGGGATCGGTCGCGGCACCCCGCGCGTGGGGGACGGGGTGCTGCGGCTCGACGGGGAGGGACACATCGACTACGCCAGCCCCAACGCGATCTCGGCGCTGCGCCGGCTGGGCTACACCGACCAGGTGACCGGCACAGATCTCTCGGAGATCGTGACCAGCCGCCTGCCGACGGGCGCCACGCTCGATGAGACCATGCCCCTGGTGCTGACCGGTCGAGCACCGTGGGGCACGGAGATCGAGACAACACGGATCAACCTGACGATGCGCGCCGTCCCGTTGCTCGACGGTGGCACGCGCTACGGCGCCATGCTGCTGGTGCGGGACGTCAGCGAGCTGCGTCGGCGCGAGCGGGAGCTGCTCACCAAGGACGCCACCATCCGGGAGATCCACCACCGGGTCAAGAACAACCTGCAGACGGTCTCGGCGCTGCTGCGGCTGCAGTCCCGCCGGCTCGACGACCCGGGTGCCAAGCAGGCGCTGCAGGAGGCGGGACGACGGGTCTCCACGGTCGCCCTCGTGCACGACACACTCAGCCACGGCTTCGACGAGACCGTGCTGTTCGACGAGATCGCAGTGCGGATCGCCCGCGCCACCGTGGAGGTGGCGTCACAGGGGAGCGCGCGGGTCAGCGCAGGGCACCGGGGGTCGTTCGGACGCGTGCGCGCCGAGGACGCCACACCCCTGGCGATGATCCTCGCCGAGCTGGTGCACAACGCGGTGGAGCACGCCTTCGACACCAGCCGCCCCACGGTGGACGGTGAGCCGGTCGGCTCGGTCGTGATCGAGGCTCAGCGGGGTTCGGCCACCGGGGCAGAGGCCGATGACGACACTGGGGACCTGCTGACGGTGACCGTGACCGATGACGGGAGCGGTCTGCCCGAGGACCATCAGCCCGGCACCGGGCTGGGAATGCAGATCGTCCAGGCCCTCATCAGCGATCTGCGCGGGGAGATCACCTGGGAAACGCGGGAGCCGCACGGAACCGTCGTGCGGTTCGTCGTGCGGCTCCGGGGGCTGTCAGCCGAGGCGTGACAGGCGTCTGCGATGTGTTAGCCCGCTCGGCGGGCGCGTGCCTTGCGGCGCTTCAGCGCCCGGCGCTCGTCCTCGGAGAGACCGCCCCAGACCCCTGCGTCCTGGCCGGTCTCAAGCGCCCACTTCAGGCAGGTGTCCATCACTGGGCAGCGTCGGCAGACGGCCTTGGCCTCCTCGATCTGCTGCAGGGCGGGACCCGTGTTGCCGATCGGAAAGAACAGCTCCGGGTCCTCGTCCAGGCAGGCAGCGCGACTGCGCCAATCCATCTATGTGCTCCTCGTTCATTCCCCCGGGTTCGCGCCTCGCGAAGGGCCCGGGTGTGGTGCGGGTGACCCAACTTCGCGTCGCCCGATGTCTGGTGTAGCGTGATTGTCGGCGCTAGTCCATCATCGGGCTTGCCGCTCACACGCATCAGGGCACTACGTTGTGCACTGCTCATTCGTGTTGCGCCAGCGGGGCCGCTGAGCACAGCGTTCCTATCCTCACAGGTAGTTGAACCGCACACAAGAGATAACGCCGAGAAACCTCTCCGAAACACTGAGGGATGGGTCACATGGCCCGAGAGGCAAGCAGGCCGCGTTCTAGGCTGGGCAGCGACACCCCTGGGTGTCCACCATCCGTGCCGCCGCACGGTGGTGTCCCCGACCACGTGGAGGACCCCTCATGACCCTTGCTCTCGTCAATGCCCACGTCGTGCCCGTCGAGGGTGAATCCTTCGACGGGACGGTGCTCGTGGAGGACGGCCGGATCACCGCACTCGGCGCGGACGTCGCGCTGCCGGACGGTGCGGAGGTCGTGGACGCCGCGGGCCAGTGGGTCCTGCCGGGACTGATCGACGCCCACGTGCACCTCGGCGTGTGGGAGGAGGGTGAGGGCTGGGCCGGCCAGGACACCAACGAGATGACCGACCCGGTGATGGCGGCCGCCCGGGCGCTCGACGGGATCAACCCGCGCGAGCAGGGCTTCGACGACGCCCTCGGGGGCGGCATCACCTCGGTCAACGTCAACCCGGGCTCGGGCAACCCGATCGGCGGCCTCACCGTCGCGCTGAAGACCTACGGCCGCTATGTCGACGAGATGGTGCTGCGTAGCCCCTCCGGCCTCAAGGCGGCGCTGGGCGAGAACCCCAAGCGCGTCTACGGCGACCAGAAAAAGACGCCGTCCACCCGCCTCGGCGTGGCGCTGATCCTGCGCAAGGCCTTCACCGAGGCCCGCAACTACGCCGAGAAGTCGAGCAAGGCCACCAAGGACGGGGAGTATGCCGAGGGTCACCTGGTCAACCAGGCTCTCGTTCAGGTCCTCAACCGGGAGATCCCGTGGCGGCAGCACTGCCACCGCGCCGACGACATCGCCACCGCGATCCGGATCGCCGAGGAGTTCGGCTACCAGCTGGTCCTCGACCACGGGACCGAGAGCTACCTGATCGCCGACCTGGTGGCAGCGAAGGGCGTGCCGGTGCTTTACGGCCCCCTCATCGTCAGCCGCTCCAAGGTGGAGGTGCGCGAGCGCACTCCCTCGGCCCCCGGCATACTGGACAGGGCCGGCGTGCAGGTCTCGATCATCACCGACCACCCGGTCGTCCCGATCGAGCACCTGATCACCCAGGTGGCGCTCGCGGTGAAGGAAGGCATGGACCGCGATGCCGCGCTGCGCTCGGTGACGATCAACCCGGCCACCGTCATGGGCGTCGCCGACCGGGTCGGCTCGCTCGCGGTCGGGAAGGACGCCGACCTGGTGCTCTGGTCCGGGGACCCGCTCGACCTGCAGTCCCGTGCCCTGCGCGTCTGGATCGACGGCCGCGAGGTCTACACCTATGACGAGCAGGAGCGCAGGGGCGTCGTGCTGCCCCGCTGAGACACGACGGGGTGCGCAGAGGCTGATCACCTCAGGCAGCTCGCGGTCGCGGATCGTCCGCAACCACCACTAACTTCAGGCCATGAGCACACCGATCACCATCGACGGTTACCGGATCGAGCCGCTGACGCCCCAGACCTGGCCGGCCTACGCCGACCTCGCCGAGAAGCACAACGGGGTCTGGGGCGGCTGCTGGTGCCTGTGGTTCCATCAGCCGCTGGACCCGCAGGAGCGTGCCCTCGGCGGCCGGGCGCTGAAGGAGAAGTTCGTCCGGGAGGGCCGCACCCACGCTGCCGTGGTGCTGGACGGTGAGCGGGCGATCGCCTGGTGCCAGTTCGGCACGGTGGCCGAGCTGCCCAACATCCACCACCGCAAGGAGTGGGAGAAGGGCGTGACGAGGGTGCCCGACTATCGACTGACCTGCCTGTTCGTGGACCGCGACGTCCGCAGGGACGGGGTCGCCGCCGTGGCGGTGCGCGGTGCCCTCGAGCTCATCGCGCGGGCCGGTGGCGGCACGGTGGAGTCCTACCCGCACGACCTGCCCGAGGGCAGGAAGACGTCCGCGTCCTTCCTCTACAACAGCACCCGGACCATGTATGAGCGGCTCGGCTTCACCTACGATCGGCCCAAGGGCAAGGGCAACTGCGTGATGTCGATGGTGGTGATGGCCGACCACGGCTGACTCCTGGGCCGCCCCCCAGGTGCCGGCCGGTGGCTCAGGCGGCGGTGGGGCGCTTGTCCTTCTTCTTCTTCGGTCCTGCGCCCTTCTTCTGCTTTGCGCCGTCGAGCTTGACGAGCTTGCGCTTCCTGACGGTGTAGCCGTCCGGGAGTGTGCCCTCCGCGAGCATCCGCAAGGGGCAGCGGGAGCACTTGGGCTTGCTGGCGCAGCACTTCTTCTTCGGCGTGCGGCCCGCGGCCTGTGTCGCCCGCTTCTTGTCCTTCTTCGGCACGGAAGCAGCGTAGAACATCAGGTTAGGTTGACCTAACAGTGCGCTCGAGAGCTGAGCCTGGCCGGGTGCCCGGGCGCTCCTTGTCCCAGCGGAACCATCTCAGTGGTGCTCGTCAGCAGGATGTCCCGGGCGCACGAGCACGCAGTCGGGGCACAGGCCGTGGCCGGGGAGGCGGTAGTAGAGGCAGCAGCCAGAGCGCTTGAACGCCTCACCAGCCCCGGCGTCGTCCTCGGCCCTCCGGTAGGAGCCTCCCGCGGCCAGCCAGGGCCGTTGCAGCAGGTGGCGGGTCACCGCATCGAGGAACCCGGCCCGCCCGGGCACCTTGCCGCCCACGACCCGCGCGGCCGCGACCAGGCTGGAGGCCGCGTTGCTCACCAGGACGGTGGCCGAGGTGCGGCCATGCTCCTGGCACGCCCGCGTCACGGCGGCGACCGCGCCGTGGACAACGAGGGTCTCGAGGGTCGTGACCGTCTCGCTCAGTTCCTCCACCCTCTGGCCGGCGTCGGGGTCGCCGAGGGCGATGGGGGAGGGGTTGCGGTGGCCGGGGGCCACACGCACCAGGTCGGTCGTCAGCGCGGGGACCCAGTCGTGCAGCGCCACGGAGGCCAGGGCGATCGACCAGAACCGCGACACGAGGCCCACCTGGGCGGCCGAGACCGCGGTCCTGGGCATCACCTGCTCCCGCCGCAAGCCTGTGCCTGCCGCCAGACCGGCGTGCGTGGCGGCGAAGCGCTCGGCGAGGTGCTCGGCGTCCAGCGCCGTCGACAGGCTGAGCAGTCCGTCGGTGCCGACCTGGAACACGGCGAAGCCGCCGAGCTCGGTGAGCTCGGCGGCGCGCTGCGCGGGGGTGAGTATGCCGTCGGGCCCCCGGTCCGGAGCCGTCACGTCAGTGCGGGAGCCGTCACGTCAGTGCGAGCCGTCACGTCAGTGCGAGCCGTCACGTCAGTGCAGGAGCCGTCGCGTCAGTCCTGCTGGTCCTGGGCGTCCAGCACCGCCCGGGCGGCGGAGAAACGGGCGATCGGCACCCGGAACGGTGAGCAGGACACGTAGTTGAGACCGATGGACTCGAACAGCGCGATGGAGGCGGGATCGCCACCGTGCTCGCCGCAGACCCCGAGCTTGAGGTCGGCCTTGGTCCGGCGACCGCCCTCCGAGCCGAGCCGCACCAGCCCGCCGACGCCGTCGACGTCGATCGAGGCGAACGGGTTCTCCGGGACGATGTCCGAGTCGACGTAGGGCGCCAGGAATGACCCCTCCGCGTCGTCGCGGGAGATGCCGATGCCGGTCTGCGTCAGGTCGTTGGTGCCGAAGGAGAAGAAGTCGGCGTGCTCGGCGATCTGGTCGGCGACCACGGCGGCGCGCGGCAGCTCGATCATCGTGCCGACCGTGTAGTCGAACTGCTGACCGCTGGCCTCGAACTCCTCGGCCAGGGTCTCCTCGATCAGCTCGCGCATGCGCTTGAGCTCCTCGGCGAAGGCGACCAGCGGGACCATGATCTCCACGACGGGCTCGCCGCCGCGCTCGCGGACCGCGAAGGCGGCTCGCGCGATGGCACGGACCTGCATGGCCGGGATCTCGGGGTAGAGCAGCGCCAGGCGCACGCCGCGGGTGCCGAGCATGGGGTTCATCTCGGTGAGCTTCTTGACCTGGGCGAGCAGCACCCGGGCCGCACGCAGCTCGTCCTCGGAGCCGCCCTGCAGCTCGAGCCGCTGCACGAGCAGCGCCTGCTCGACCAGGTCCGGGAGGAACTCGTGCAGGGGCGGGTCGAGCAGCCGGATGGTGACCGGCAGGCCGCTCATCGCCTCGAAGATCGCCTCGAAGTCGGCCTGCTGCATGGGCAGGATCTTCTCCAGGGCGGCGGCCCGGGCGTCCTCGTCGCCGGCCAGGATCATCTCGCGCACGGCCGGGAGGCGGTCCTCGGCCATGAACATGTGCTCGGTGCGGCACAAACCGATGCCCTGGGCCCCGAACTCGCGGGCCCGTGCCGCGTCCTCGCCGTTGTCGGCGTTGGCGCGCACGTCCATGCGCCGCACCTCGTCGGCCCAGCCGACCACTGCCGAGAAGTCCTCGTTGATCTGCGGGGGGACCAGCTCCAGAGCGCCGACATAGACCTCACCGGTGGACCCGTCCAGGGTGATGGTGTCGCCCTCGTGCAGGACCGTGTCCCCGATGGTGACCTGCTTGGCGGCGGCGTCGATCTTGGCGGCCGACGCGCCGGCGACGCAGGGCTTGCCCATGCCGCGGGCGACGACGGCTGCGTGCGAGGTCATGCCGCCGTGTGCCGTGAGCACACCCTGGGCGGCGATGGTGCCGGCGATGTCGTCCGGCGTGGTCTCCCAGCGCACCAGGATGACCTGGTCGCCGGCCTTGCCGCGACTCTCGGCAGTGTCGGAGTCGAAGACGATCTCACCGACGGCGGCGCCCGGGGAGGCGTTGAGCCCCTTGGTGATCGGCTTCTGGCCGTGGTCGGGGTCGATGGCCGGGTGCAGCAGCTGGTCGAGCTGGGCGGCCTCGATGCGGCGCAGCGCCTGCTCGCGGGTGATCGTGCCCTCCTCGACGAGGTCGCGGGCCACCTTGAAGGCGGCCGGGGCGGTGCGCTTGCCGTTGCGGGTCTGCAGGAGGTAGAGCTTGCCCTCCTCGACGGTGAACTCGATGTCCTGCATGTCGCCGTAGTGGCCCTCCAGACGCTTCATCGTGTCGAGCAGCTGGCCGTAGGCCTCGGGCAGCACCGACTCCATCTCGGCGAGCGGGCGTGGGGTGCGGATGCCGGCGACCACGTCCTCTCCCTGGGCGTTGACGAGGAACTCGCCATAGAGCTCCTGGGCGCCGGTGGAGGGGTTGCGGGTGAAGCACACGCCGGTGGCCGAGGTGTCGCCGCGGTTGCCGAAGACCATCTGCATCACGTTGACGGCGGTGCCCAGGGAGTCGGAGATGCCGTGGGCCTTGCGGTAGACGCCGGCCCGCGGGTTCATCCAGGACCGGAAGACCGCGTCGACGGCCCGCTGCAACTGCTCGCGCGGGTCGGCGGGGAACTCGGCGCCCATGTGCTCCCGGGCCACGCCCTTGAACTTCTCGACGAGTTCCTGGAGGTCCTCGACCGACAGGTCGGTGTCCTGCTCGGCCCCTCGGGTCCGCTTGAGCGCGGTCAGCTCGTCCTCGAAGGCGTGGGCCGGGACACCCTCGACGACCTCGCCGTACATCTGGATGAACCGCCGGTAGGAGTCCCACGCGAAGCGCGGGTTGTCCGCCTCCGCCCCGAGTGCGTCCACGGTGTCGTCCCCGATCCCGAGGTTGAGGATCGTGTCCATCATGCCGGGCATCGACACGACGGCGCCGGAGCGGACCGAGACCAGGAGCGGCCGCTCGGCCGAGCCGAGGACGCGCCCGGTGCGCTGCTCGAGCCGCTCGAGCGCCTCCTGCGTCTCTGCCCACAGGGTGCTCGGCCACTCACCGCCGGCGTTCATCGAGTCGATGGAGGCGGTCGTGGTGATGGTGAAGCCGTCCGGCACCGGGACGCCCAGGCGCATCATCTCCGCGACGTTGGCCCCCTTCCCGCCGAGCAGTCCCTTCATCGACGCATCGCCGTCGGCCAGGTCGTAGAGGTATCGGGTGGTCTGGGCGTCGTCGCTCATCGGGTCTCCTCGGTGACGTCGTGTGCTCGGGGGACGGCCCGCACCGTCTCCATGTGCGCAGACTACTGGCACCCGACGGCGCCCTGGGTCGGCGGCCGCGTGAGATTGACGACAGCGACCGCGGTCAGCTGCCCGTCGCGGTCAGCTGCCGGTCGCGGCCTCGCGGCGCCGCTCCACGATCTCGATCACCCGGCCGGCGGCCTCCTCCAGGGCCAGGGCCGTGGTGTCGATGACGGGGCAGCCGAGCCGGCGCTGGATCGCGCCGACCTCGTCCAGCTCCTCATAGATCCGTATCAGCTCGGTGTAGCCGTCGCCCTGCCGCAGGCTGCCGAGCGCCCGGACCCGCTTCTGCCGGATCTCCTTGAGCCGCTCGGGGTCCAGGGTCAGCCCCACGATCTTCCAGCGGTCGACCGAGAAGAGCTCATCCGGCGGCGCGATCCCCCGCACCAGCGGGATGTTGGAGGTGCGGTAGCCCAGGTACCCCAGATACATCGACAGCGGCGTCTTGCCCGAGCGCGACACCCCGATCAGCACGATGTCGGCCTGGGTCAGCGGGTTGGTCAGGTGCCCGTCGTCGTTGGCGATGGCGAACTCCATCGCCTGGATCCGCTTGAAGTAGTCCTCGCCCACGCCGACCGGCCGGATGACGCGCTCGGGGGCGGCGCCGGTCGCGGACTGCAGGGCGCTCAGCGCGGGCTCCAGCAGGTCGGCGTGCGGGATGCCGCGCTCCGCGCAGAGCTCGGCGACCAGCGCCCGCAGCTCGTCGTCGACGACGGTGGAGAAGACCGCCATGCGGTGCTCGGCCGGGTCCAGCGTGCGGATCACCGCCCGCAGTCCGGCCGCCGAGGTGATCCGCGGGTGCCGGATGATCCGCACGTCGTAGGCGGCATACTGCGCCGCAGAGGCGCGCGCCACGCGCGCAGCGGTGTCACCGGTCGAGTCGGCGATGACGTGCAGTTCCAGCGGCGGCCCATTCATGGGCCCCAGTATGTCGCCCCTAATTCTTGGGGAGGTTCTGCACGCCTCTCGCGCCTCTTTGGGGAGGTTTTGCACGCCTCTCGCGTCTCTTTGGGGAGGTTTTGAACGCCTCTCGCGCCTCCTTGGGGGAGGTCTTGCCCGCGTGCCAGACTGCCGCAGTGGCCGGAATCGAGACCAGCGAGCTGCCCGTGGTCGCCGTCGTCGGGGCGACCGCCACGGGCAAGTCCGATCTGGGAGTCGCCCTGGCCCAGGCGCTGGGCGGCGAGATCATCAACGCCGACGCCTCCCAGCTCTACCGCGGCATGGACATCGGCACGGCCAAGCTGACCACTGCGGAGCGCCAGGGGGTCACTCACCACCAGCTGGACGTCCTCGACGTGAGGCGGGAGGCCAGCGTCGCGGCCTACCAGACCGCCGCGCGGGTCGATCTGGATGCGATCCGCGCGCGTGGCCACGTCCCGGTGGTCGTCGGCGGCTCCGGGCTCTACGTGCGAGCCCTGCTCGACCTGCTGGAGATCCCCCCGACCGATCCTGTCGTGCGGGAGCGGTGGGAGACCGAGCTGGAGGCGATGGGGGTCGACGCCCTCTACGCGCACCTGGTCCGGGTCGACCCGGAGGCGGCCGAGCGCATCGAGCCGCGCAACGGTCGCCGGATCGTCCGGGCGCTGGAGGTGATCGAGCTGACCGGTCGCCCGTTCAGCGCCACGCTGCCGCGGCGGGAGTATGCCGTGCCGACGGTGCAGCTCGGCCTGACCGCCGAGCGTCCGGTGCTGGACGAGCGGATCGCACGCCGGGTGGACCGGATGTGGCAGCAGGACCTGGTGGCGGAGGTGCGCGCCCTGGAGCAGGCGGGTCTGCGGGAGGGGCGCACCGCCTCCCGAGCGATCGGCTACGCCCAGGTCCTGGCGTTCTTCGACGGTGAGGTCACCGAGCAGGCGGCGCGGGAGGCCACGGTCACCGCCACCCGCCGCCTGGTGCGCCGCCAGGAGGCGTGGTTCCGACCCGACCCGCGCATCACGTGGCTCGAGCACGACGCGGGCGACCTGGTGGAGCGCGCCCTCGCGGCGGTCCTGAGCGCAGCCTCGACCCGCTGACCCCCCGCGCGACCAGCTGCGGCGCCACGGCATGGACGAGGCCTGGTCCAATCCCCCGACGGAGCGGCGCCGTACAATCCGGCATGAGCCTGTGGACCCACACCTCGAGCACCCTCCCGACCGGCAGCCGTCGCCCGAGCCGGCCCAGCGCCCGCCGCGCGGCGACCGCGATCCTGGCCCTCGGCATACTCCCGGCCGTGCTGTCCGGCTGCTCCGGCGAGGAGGAGCCGGAGTCGCCCGCCGCCACCGTCGAGGACGGCGCAGCCCTGATCACGATCACCGACTTCGAGTACACCCTGACCGGCGCCGTCGAGCCCGGCGCGACGATCACGGTGACCAACGAGGACAGCGTCGGGCACACCGTGACCTCAGACGAGGAGGGCATCTTCGACGTCGCGGTCGGCCCGGGTGAGACGGTCACCTTCACCGCGCCGGACGAGCCGGGGGACTACCCCTACCACTGCATCCCGCACCCGGCGATGGTGTCGGTCCTGACGGTGGGGTGAGTCCGGTGGCCGAGCGGGTGGTCCGGGGCCTGGTGGTGCTGGCCCTCGTCGTCGACGCGGTGATCCACCTGCGGCTCGCACCCCAGATGCAGCTCGCGGCGCCGGGCGGGATCGGTGGCGGCTGGTTGTTCCGGATCCAGGCGGTCGTGGCCCTGCTCGCCGCGGTGTACCTGCTGTGGAAGGGGAGCCGGCTCGCCTACCTCGTCGCGGCGGTCGTCCTGATCTCGGTCTTCGGCGCGGTGATGACCTATGCCTTCGTCGACCTGCCCGCGATCGGTCCGATCCCGCCGATGTATGACCCGCTCTGGTATCCCGAGAAGACCCTCAGCGCGGTGGTCGAGGGGGCCGGCGCGCTGCTGGCGCTGGTCGGGCTGTGGCTGACGTCGCGGCAGGTCAGGGACGTGCCACGCGGATGAGCCGGAAGCCGCCGCTCGTGGCGGGCCGGTCGACGACCAGGTCGGGGAACTCGGTGGTCAGCCACCTCAGCAGCGAGTCGGCCCCGAGGTTCTTCTGGACCACCAGCCAGGCCTCACCGCCGGCCGCCAGCCGGGGCAGCCAGGTCCGCATCATCCCGTGCAGCACGGCCTTGCCGACCCGGATCGGCGGGTTGGACCAGATCAGGTCGTATGCCGTGTGCTCGGGCACGTCCTCCGGTGCCAGGGCGGTGACGGCGCAGCCGAGGACGGCGGCGTTGCGACGCACCAGGTCGAGGGCCCGCTGGTTGACGTCGACCGCGTGGACGGTCGCCGCGGGGGAGTGCAGGGCCAGGGTGAGCGCCATGGGTCCCCAGCCGCTGCCCAGGTCGAGGAAGGTGCCGGTCGCCGGTGGCTCCGGGGCGTGCTTGAGCAGCACGGCGGTGCCCTTGTCGATGCCGTCGGGGGAGAAGATCCCGGCCGCCGTCTGCACCGTCACGGGACGGCCCGCGAGCACCACGTCACGCTCCCGCAGCTCGGCGGGCGAGGCGGGTTCGGCGGAGAAATAGTGGTCCTGCGGCATCCCGGGAAGTGTAGACGGGACGAAACCGGTGGCTCCGCGCGTTGAACGGTGAGATCCTGAGGAGAACATGACAGACGCACGCACCCAGCACCCCGACCGACCCGGCCTGCTCGACCAGCGCGCCGCCGCGCTGCACAGGGAGACCGAGGATCCGACATACGACGAGGGACTGGAGTCCTTCGACGGCGAACAGCTCGACCGCGAGGAGCGCGAGGCGCTCCGTCGCGTCGCCGGGCTGTCCACCGAGCTCGAGGACGTCACCGAGGTCGAGTACCGCCAGCTGCGGCTCGAGCGGGTCGTCCTCGCCGGCATCTGGACCGACGGGACGCAGACCGACGCCGAGAACTCGCTGCGCGAGCTCGCCGCGCTCGCCGAGACCGCGGGCTCGACCGTCCTTGAGGGACTGATCCAGCGGCGCACCAACCCGGACCCGGCGACCTACCTGGGCTCCGGCAAGGCGGAGGAGCTGCGCGACATCGTCATCGCCGAGGGGGCGGACACCGTCGTCGTCGACGGTGAGCTCGGCCCGTCGCAGCGCCGTGCCCTCGAGGACGTGGTCAAGGTCAAGGTGATCGACCGGACCGCGCTGATCCTGGACATCTTCGCCCAGCACGCCAAGTCCAAGGAGGGCCGCGCGCAGGTCGAGCTGGCCCAGCTGCAGTACCTCCTGCCGCGCCTGCGTGGTTGGGGTGAGTCGATGTCCCGGCAGGCCGGTGGACGCGTGGCCGGCGGTGAGGGCATCGGCTCCCGCGGCCCCGGTGAGACCAAGATCGAGCTGGACCGGCGACGGATCAACCAGCGGATCGCCAAGCTGCGCCGTGACATCATGAGCATGAAGACCACGCGCGACACCAAGCGCGCCTCGCGCAAGGTCAACCACATCCCGTCGGTGGCGATCGTCGGCTACACCAACGCCGGCAAGTCCTCGCTGTTGAACCGGCTCACCGGTGCCGGTGTCCTCGTCCAGGACCAGCTGTTCGCGACGCTGGACACCACGGTGCGCCGGGCGGAGACGTCCGAGGGACGGCCCTACACCCTCACCGACACCGTCGGCTTCGTGCGGGCGCTGCCGCACCAGCTGGTGGAGGCGTTCCGGTCCACCCTTGAGGAGGCCGCCGACGCCGACCTGCTGCTCCACGTCGTGGACGGCGCGCACCCGGACCCGGAGGGCCAGATCGTCGCGGTGCACGAGGTGCTCGCCGACGTCGACGCCGGCGATGTCCGGGAGATCATCGCGGTCAACAAGGCCGACCTGGCCGACCCGGAGGTGCTGGACCGGCTGGAGCGCGCCTACCCCGACGTCGCGATCGTCTCGGCCCGCACCGGTCAGGGCGTCGAGGCGCTGATCGCGCGGGTCGAGGCCGCGCTGCCGCGGCCGGAGATCGAGGTCGACGTGCTGGTGCCCTACGACCGGGGCGACCTGGTCAGCCGTCTGCACGCCGAGGGCGACGTCCTCACCGAGGAGCACACCGCCGAGGGCACGCGGGTCACCGCCAAGGTCTCCGAGGACCTCCACGGCGTCCTGGGCTCGTACGCCGTCTGACCCCCAAAAATATAGGGGTTTTGTCGGTCCCCCACGGGTTTTCGTAGCGGTTTTGTTGGTCCCGCCACGCCTCGGAGCTGCTTCGTACCCCGGAACCTGCGCGATCGCCGTCGCGTCCCACCCGCATCGAGGGTGGCCGACCGCGTCATCCGTGCCGGGAGGACAGAGGTATGACGCAGGTGCTGGGATTGCTGCTCGCGATGGTCCTCGGGATGGCCGGGTTTGGCGGCTGCACCTCTGGGGAGCCGCCGCCATTGGACCCTGGCCCTCCGGCCGCCCGGATCGGCACCCTGCTGGCCTCCTGGGACGAGGGGAGCGTCCCGGACTTGCGGGACAACCCCGAGTTCCGGCTGGGTTCCTGGCTTGTCACCACCGAGACGGAGATGGAGCAGCTTCTGGCGAGTGAACCGCTCGGCCCCGACCGGACTGCCCTCGCCGGCGTCGATCTCGAGGAGAGCGTCCTCGTCGTGGGTGGCTACCACGCCTGCCAGGAGCGAGGGACCGTGTGGAGCGACGGCTCCTCCGTGTGGTTCGACCCGCTCGTCCCGCCAGAGCGTGAGGGGATCGAGTGTGCGTGGTCGCCGTTCACGGTCGACGTCTTCGAGGTCCCGCGCAGCTACTTCGGCGACGAGCCCAGCCTGGTGCCCCCGCCCTGGGGCGACCCGAGCTGAGCGCGGCACTGACAGCAAAACCACGAGACGCGGCGGGTGCGCCAGCGAAACCCCTGAGAAAGGGCGGGGTGAAGCAGCAAAACCCCTGCGAAATTGGGGGAGAACCACAAGTGATGCTTACAGTAAGCGCGTGTTAGTCATGCTCGTGCGGCGCCTGCACGTCGACCTCGGGTGCACGGCCAGCGACCTCTGTCGCCGGTGAGCCGACCCCCCGCACCCGACCACCGACATACCCCGAAGGAACCCGACCCATGACTGACCACCTGCCCGTCCTCGACCTGTCCCTCGCCAACGACCCTGCCACCGCCGCGCAGTTCCGCGAGCAGCTGCGCGAGGCGACGCACGACTACGGCTTCTTCTACCTCGTCGGCCACGGCATCGACCCTGACCTGACCCGCGAGATCATCAGCGTCTCCCGCGAGTTCTTCGCCCTGCCCGAGGCCGACAAGCTGGAAATCGAGAACGTCCTCAGCCCGCACTACCGCGGCTACACCCGCGTCGGTGGCGAGCGCACCCAGGGGAAGGTCGACTGGCGCGAGCAGATCGACATCGGGCCAGAGCGCGAGGCCGTGCCCGCTGGACCGGACGTCCCCGACTACTGGGTCCTGCAGGGCCCGAACCTCTGGCCCAGCGCCCTGCCGCGGGTCCGCGAGGTCGTCGAGACGTGGAACCAGACCCTGTCGGAGGTGTCCACGAGGCTGTTGGCCGAGTGGGCCGAGTCGCTCGGGCAGCCGCGCGACGTGTTCGACGAGACCTTCAGGGACACGCCGGCCACGCTCACCAAGGTCGTGCGCTACCCGGGTCGCGTCGAGGGCGGGACCACGCAGGGCGTCGGCTGGCACAACGACTCCGGCGTGCTCACCCTGCTGCTCGTGGAGCCCGGCAAGGCGGGCCTCCAGGTGGAGCGGAACGGCGTGCCGCTGGACGCGCCGCCGATCGAGGGTGCCCTCATCGTCAACATCGGCGAGATGCTCGAGTGGGCCACCGACGGCTACCTCAAGGCGACCAACCACCGGGTCCTGGCTCCCGAGCCGGGCACCGACCGCATCTCGGTGCCCTACTTCCACAACCCCGCCCTCGACGCCGTCTTCCCGAAGCTGACGCTGCCCCCGGAGCTGGCCGCCCGGGCTCCCGGGGTGACGCTCGACGAGAGCAACCCGATCGTCGGTGTCTACGGCGCGAACGCCCTCAAGAGCCGGGTCCGCGCCCACCCCGACGTCACCGAGCGGCACAACTCGCACCTGGCGCCGCCCGCCCGGCGCACCGCCTGAGGCGCGGGGCTCGAGCGGCAGGACGTGCGCGCCAGCGGATCCGAGCGGACTCCCGAAACGCCAACGGAGCGCGAGGGATCGACGAAAGCCCTGAAAAAAGGCGGGCCGGACCGACAAAACCACTACGAAAATGCGGGGCGGACCGACAGAACCACTACCAAAATTGTGGGAGGGTCGGTGGCGTGAACGCCGAGCAGCAACGCCTCGAGGAGTCCGACGACCCCCGCGCGCCCTGGCGGACCTGGGGGCCCTACGTCTCGGCCCGCCAGTGGGGCACGGTGCGGGAGGACTACTCCGCGGACGGCAACGCGTGGGACTACTTTCCCTTCGACCACGCCCACCAGCGCACCTACCGCTGGGGCGAGGACGGGCTCGCGGGCATCTGCGACCTCGACGGCTACCTCAACCTCGGCCTGGCGCTGTGGAACGGGCGCGACGACCGGCTCAAGGAGCGGCTCTTCGGCCTCACCAACCCGCAGGGCAACCACGGTGAGGACGCCAAGGAGTACTGGTGGGCGCTCGACGGCACGCCCACGCACAGCTACGCCCGGTGGCTCTACCGCTACCCGCAGGCCGCCTTTCCCTACCGGGAGCTGGTCGAGCGCAACGCCGCCCGCGGCTTCGCGGACGACGAGTTCGAGCTGACCGACACCGGGGTGCTGCAGCAGGACCGCTTCTTCGACGTGGTCGTCACGCACGCCAAGGCGTCGCCGACCGACCTCGTCACGGAGGTCACCGCGACCAACCACGGGCCGGACGCCGCGCCGCTGCACCTGCTGCCGCACCTCTGGTTCCGCAACACCTGGTCCTGGGGGCTGGACGACCGTCGCCCGGAGATCGTGGTCGCCACCGCGCCGGGGGAGTATGCCGGGGAGCAGGGAAGCGGCGACCCGCACCGGGAGCAGGTGGTCCTGGAGGCACGCCACCACGAGCTGGGCCGGGTCCGCCTGAGCGCTGACGGTTCGCCGCGGGTGCTCTTCTGCGACAACGAGACCAACCTGGCCTCCCTCTACGGCGAGGACGCGGCGCCGCCGGACCACACGGCATACCCCAAGGACGCGATCAACCAGACCGTCGTCCACGGCGAGGAGGCCACCAACCCGGACCGCGTCGGCACCAAGGCCGCCCTGTGGTGGAGCTTCGAGGCCGTGCCGCCGGGGGAGAGCGTCACGGTGCGGGTGCGCCTGACCCAGCTCTCTGGCGGGGAGCCCAAGGGAGAAGCCGAGGAGGTGCTCACGCAGCGCGGCCTGGAGGCTGACGCCTTCTACGACGCGGTGATCCCGCAGGACACGGCCGAGGAGGACCGCCACATCGCGCGCCGGGCGTTCGCCGGGCTGCAGTGGGGCAAGCAGCTCTATCTGTATGACGTGCCCCGTTGGCTCGCCGGGGACCCCGCCCAGCCGCCGCCACCCCCCGGACGGGCGGATCGGCATACTGGCCGCAACGCCCACTGGCAGCACGTCAACCTGGCCGAGGTCATCTCGATGCCGGACGAGTGGGAGTATCCCTGGTTCGCGACCTGGGACCTGGCCTTCCACTGCGTGCCGCTGGCCCACGTCGACCCGGCGTTCGCCAAGTTCCAGCTGCTGCTGATGTGCCGCGAGTGGGCGATGCACCCCAATGGTCAGCTGCCGGCCTACGAGTGGAACTTCTCCGACGTCAACCCGCCGGTGCACCCGTGGGCGGCGTGGCAGGTCTACAGCATCGACGGCAACCGGGACCGGGACTTCCTGCAGCGGATCGTGCTCAAGATGCTGCTCAACTTCCCGTGGTGGGTGAACCGCAAGGACGCCGACGGGTCCAACGTCTTCGAGGGCGGCTTCCTCGGGATGGACAACGTCGGGCTCTTCGATCGCTCCGAGGAGCTGCCCGGTGGGGGCCGGCTGGAGCAGGCGGACGCCACGGCCTGGATGGGGATGTTCTGCCTGCGGATGCTGCGGATGGCGGTGGAGCTCGCCCGCGAGGACCGCGCGTGGGACGAGGTCGCCACCAAGTTCCTGGTCCACTTCCTGGCCATCGCCGAGGTCATGGAGGACACCGGCACCGACGACACCTCGCTGTGGGACCCGGAGGTGAGCTTCTTCCAGGACGTCCTGGTGGAGGCCGATGGGACGGCCCACCGGATGCCGGTCCGCTCGATGGTCGGTCTCCTCCCCCTGACCGGGGTCTCCATCCTGCCGAACTGGGTGGCGCAGGAGCTGCCCGACCTCACCGACTTCCTGCGGGGATGGACCGAGCGGCGACCGGAGCTGCAGGATGCGTTGCTGCACACCAACTTCCGCGGCTACTCGGTCCGCACCCTGTCGATGGTCAGCCAGGAGCAGCTCGCGTCGCTGGTGGGATATCTCGTGGATGAGGACGAGTTCCTGGCGCCGCACGGGATCCGGTCGCTGTCGGCGGCCCACCGGGACGGGTTGAGGGTGCGGGTCGGTGGGGACGAGCTCGGACTGAGCTATGAGCCGGCCGAGTCCCGGTCGGGGATGTTCGGCGGCAACTCCAACTGGCGCGGGCCGATCTGGTTCCCGGTCAACTCGCTGCTCACCGATGCCCTGCGGATCTACGGCCGGGGAGCCGGGGTCGACCTGCGGGTGGAGTTCCCGACCGGGTCGGGTCAGGAGCGGTCACTGACGCAGGTCGCGACCGAGCTGGAGCAGCGGTTGGTCTCGTTGTTCCGGCCCGGTCCGGACGGCCGGCGGCCGAGCACCCCGATCCACCACCCGAGCGGTCCGCTGTGGGACGAGCACCCGACCTTCAGCGAGTACTTCAACGGCGACGACGGCACCGGACTCGGCGCCTCGCACCAGACCGGGTGGACCGCGATGGTCGCGCACTTCATCTGTGCACCGGAGGGCATCACCAACCGCTGAGGGTGTGGCCCGGGGTCATCAGCTGCCCGACGAGGGTGCCGTGGGCGGCGCAGTGTTCGCGGGCCGGGTGGCCCAGTCGGCGGGGAGACTGGCGGGCTCGGAGCAGAGCAGCTCGGCGCCTGGAGTGTCTGGCGTGATGACGGGGGCCGCCGGGTCGAAGTCGTCCGGGAGCGGCGCGACCTGCAGGCAGAACTCCCACTCGGTCGCCTGCTCCGGCAGGTCAGCCGGGCCCGGGACCGCGAAGAGCGTGCGGTCCGGGATGGCCGCCTCCAGCGGCAGGATCGCCTGACCGCCGCCGCCCAGGCCGCGGCCCGGGTCGAGGACGGTGGCGGCCACTGCGTACGAGCCGCCGTCCGCGTCGTCGAGCACCGGGAAGGTCTGCTGGCTGAGCCGAACCCGGCCCTCCGGGGTGCCGAACGCCCAGACCGCCTGGTCACGCTGATCCGGCAGCACCATGGAGTGGGGGTCGACGCCCTCGAACTGTGGGCGGCGCGGGACGCCCCGGGCGACCAGCACGGGCTCCTCGGCCGTGCTGTTGAGCGTCCAGCTGACCATGAGCCACTCGGGCCCGAAGATGTAGCCGACCCCGGGTGCTCCGAGCGACAGCCACGGGTCGAACGCGAGTGAGCCCGCCAGCGACGACGCCGGGTCGGCTGTCGCGCCCGGATCGGGTGTCGCGCCCGGGTCGGGCCCGGTCGAGGCGGTGGCGGTCTCCTCGGACCCGGTGGGCTGGGGCGTCGCGGTGACCACGGTCGAGGGCACCTCGACATCCGGTGCCGCGCTCTGGACGCAGCCGGCCAGTCCGAGGGCGGCTGCCGCGATGCACACGGTGACGCCCAGCCGTGGCCTGACCAAAGAGCTCGCAGTCATCCTGACCCCGTGTCGGTTGATCCGATTATCCATGGTAGGTACCGAGCAGTTCGGTCTGCGACGGCGCCCTTCGTGGCACGACCTCCCGCTGTCGTGGTCAGGCGGGCGGCTCTCTGGTCTACACCGTGTCGTGGTGGGCCCTGGTGATGCCAGCATCGTTGTTCCACACGACGCTCTGGTACTGCTACCTGTGACCCACGCAGACGTTCTCAGTGGCAGACCGAAGGGGGCTTGTCGTGATGAATCTGTCCTCACGTGTGGCGACCTCGACACGGGCTCAATCGATGCCTGCCCCCCGTCGATGATGGGGTCGTCGACGCGCATGACTGAAGGGTCGACCTGACACCCAGTTGCGGTGGAAGGACGCAGGGTGCAGCTCAACAGATCCGATGTCACCTACCGGTGCAGCAGTCCCAACCAACGTCATCGCCAACCAGGCGACGCCCTTGAACGTGGACTCGTCCATGTTGTCGTAGGACCGCAGCGCGGCAGCCAGGTGCGCGCGGAAGTCCGCCCAGGATGTCCAAAGACCGTGTCCAGGGTGCGCGTTACGCACGCGCCCGTAACGCGACGCCGCGAAGGCGCCGAGCATGGCTTCAGTAGGGGCAGGGTTGTTGTTATGAGGTCAGTTGACGATTGTCCAGTCGATGGGCTTGACGGAACGGCTCTCGAACCAGCGGTTGACCTCGCCGAAGGGGTTCGAGCCGCGGAATGGGCGTTCGGTGCCTGCTGTCCGCTGAACAGACCTCGGCGATGGGTGGCTGGAGGCGAAGACCGCCACCTCTGGCTCCAGATACTTACGCATGCCGTGGGAGGGGACTCCCCAAAGCAACGCAGCAATCGGCCGAGCTTCCGCTTCTCCTCGGATTGCTTTCATCGCGGCCACCGCGAGTGGCGGCCACCACCGAATATGCCGTTTGGGCCGCGCATGCCTGTCGCGGGGAAGGGTCAGAGCGCGGTTCAGCAACATGACGCCCTGCGCGGTCCATGCAGAAAGGTCACCCACTCCCGGCGTCGGGTAGTGGGCCGGGAGTTCCTCGTACATGTTGGCCAAGGAGTCCGGGACGTCGCCGGCTGGGCCAGTGGAGAAGCTCAACCCCATCGCGCGCGCTGCACTTGGGTAGGGATCCTGTCCCAGGATCAGCACGCGCACCTGACTGAGCGGCAACTCGAAAGCGCGCCAGAGGACCGAGTTCGGCTCATCCTCGACCGGCAAATATGGGCCGGCAGCGGTCACCCTCTCAAGGCAGTCGTCGACCTTGAAGTCGATCCCAGGGTCGACCGCACGAAGCCCAGCGACCCAGCCGGGGGCAACCCTCTTGTCCCCGGCAGGTCGGTCCAAGATCCGCACTGGTTCCAGCATGAGCCCAAGCGTATGGCCGAGTGTCCTACCCGAATCTGGGTTAGCGGCTCGCCGCGCAATCACGGCATGAGTGCTGAATCGTCTCGTGCCTCCAGCACGGCGCCGGCTCGCGGTACGGCTTCGACTGTGAACTGCGCGTACCACTGCCCCCCGGGTGGCGGCGAGTAGTCGCGAGGCTGGCCACCCGCCCGTCGTCGGTGAAGGCCACGCCCTCGCTGACCAGCACGGCCCTGGCCCACTCAACCCACCGGTGACTGTTGTCGGCCTGATCGGCCAGCATCGTGCCATCAGCCTTCACGACTCGCCACCAAGGAATGTCATGGTCCTCGGCAGGGGTGGTCATCCAGGCGTCATTGTCGGGCCGGTTCCCGAGCACGTTGCCGACCGCGCGCGCGTGATTACGGGTGAGGCCCACACGCTGGGCAAGGTCGCCGTACGTGATTACCGTGCCCGCCGGGATGGCGCGAACTGCCGCAAAGATGTCTTCGGGGTCGAGTCTGCTCATTCGCTGATCCTCTCAGCATGGGGGGCGGCGACCTCGAAGGGCCACTGTCGACGCCCGCCGCCAGCGCGAGGCGGCACTGACCCCAGCGACGCTACGCCGCCCGACTCCGCGTCCGCTCGCGGCGGAAGGGGTCACGGGGCCAGTTCTCCGGTCAGGGTCAAGCACGCAAAGCCGGTCCTCGTCCTTGGGGCGGTGTATAGAGGCTTCCGTCGACCCCTGTCGGGTGGCCCCGGCCCGGCTTCGTGCTGCCCGTCACGTGCCGTCGCACGCCGGGGTCTTGGGCGAGCACGTGCTGCTCCCATCCCGGGGGTGCGTCCATCGGCTTCCGGAGCCTGATAGACTGGAACTGTGGCCAGTGTGCTGTTCTGCCCGGTTACCTTCAACCTCGCGGAGACCACGCGCATGATCGAGGTCGCCCGGGCACTCGACCCCGCCCATCGGGCGGTGTTCATGGGCTACGAGGACGACTTCGTGCACTTGATCAGCGACGCTGGCTTCGAGTACCACCCGTGCTCACCCTCGTGGTCGGCACAGGAGCGCCAGCGAGCGATTGACTTCGACCAGGGAAAGGCGATCCGCAGTCCCTTCACGCGCGAGCTGGTCGCCGCGCGCGTCGCGGTCGAGAGACGGATGATCCGCCAGCACCGGGCTGCGGCGGTCGTGATCGGCAGCAACGTCACTTCCATGATCTCGGCGCGTGCCGAGGGTGTGCCGCTGTACTACCCCGTGCCGTTCGCGCTGACCGGCCCGCAGGTCCGCCAGGTGCGCCGATTCCGGTTCGTGGCTGGTGAGGGTCCGATCGCCGGCGCTGCTGACCGCATCGCGACCGCCGCGTTCCGGTGGGTCTACACCCGGGCCCCACTCGCGCCGCGCGCGCTGTCGGCGGTGGCTCACACCAACGGTGTCGCGCCGCTGCGGACGGTCGCCTCGCTGCTGGAGGCCGACGTCAACCTCGTCACGGTCATGCCGTGGGAGCTCGACGACTTCGCGCTACCCGAGAACTACCAGCGCGTGGGGCCGATCTTCGCGCACCTCGGCGGTGAGGTGCCCGGACTCGTGCGCGCGCTGGCAGCCGCCCCCGAGCCGCTGGTCTACCTGGGTCTGGGCTCGTCGGCCCGGCGCGAGGTGGCGCTGGCCGCCGCGACCCAGTTGGGGGCTCTGCCGATCAATGTCCTCGCGCCCATCCGGCACTATCTGGAGCCCGGCGACGTGGTGCCACCCAACATCCACGTGACCGACCTGCTGCCCGCGCACCTGCTCGGCGGACTGGTCGACGCGGCCGTGCTTCACGGTGGGCAGGGAACCGTGCAGACCGCGTGCGCGACGGGCATCCCGTTCGTCGGGATGGGCCTGCAACCTGAACAGACATGGAACGTGCGCGTTTGCCAGCGACAGGGCAACGCGATCGTATTCTCACCCAAGCACGTGTCGAAGCCGGCATTCCTGACCGCCGTGCGGCGGATCCTCGACGACCCGGCCTACCGCAACGCGGCGACCAGGGTGCGCGAGCAGTACGAGCGCGAAGACGGCGCGGCCGCCGCCGCCCGCATCATCGAGGCCGCGCTGCCGGGTCGCAACTAGCTAATGGGTCTATGTGGACCACCCCACCCACGACGCCCGACTCGCGGCGGATTGACGCGGGTCGCTCGGTTGACTGGTCCATAGACCCGAGTCAGGTCACTCGAGTCGTGCCGAGTGAGCAGCCAGTCAGTTTCTGTTGTGTCCTAACGATCGCGCATGGAGCACGTCCTTCCAGTACGACTCGCGTTGCAGGATGTGGTCGTCATCGGTACGCATCGACCAGGACTCGAGGAGTGCGAACCGCATGTTGGTCCGGTAGTACTCATCGCCCACCTCCTCGAGGTGCGCCTTCAGCCCGGCGTTGCCACCGTGCAGCGTGGTCGCATAGGTCGTCCAGCGTTGCCAGATGCCTGTGTCGCCGTACGCGGAGCCGACATACCGCTGCCCCGTCTCCTTGTCGTGGATGACGTACACGCCCTTCATGCTCTCCAACGCGATCCGCCAGTCAGCCCGAGCCTGGCTGACCACCGCCTGAAGATCGGCGAGGCTGTGATTGATCCGATCGTGCCCCGGGAAGGGGTCACCCGCGAACGGTTCCTCGAGGATCGACGAGACCGTCATCGCGGGTAGGACCGACTCCATCTTCTGACGAATGTTCCGACCGGACCTCTTGTGGCGGACCCAGAGGCGGCGGATGAACGGGCCCATCAGCTCCTCACGGAGCGCCACCGTGTACGAATGCGCCTGCTGCTCAGGCCTGCGCTCCAGGACCTCCCAGATCCCGCCGAAGAGCCAGAGGGTCGAGTCGTGCTTGTCCTGAGCCATCGAGAAGATGAACTCGCGATTGAAGTCGTTCTTGACGCTTCGCCACGAGTTCCACTCCTGCCACTCCTCGTGGTTGGCCGCTAGAACGTCAATCGGATGCTTGATCCGGTTCCAGACGGCGAAGTGAACCTTGTACTGCGTCGGATCGAAGCCCTCAGGCAGCAGACAGGTCAGCGGGATGGCCTCCATGAGGAGACCTTAGCCGCGTGCACATCGCGAAGACCGTGGCCCGATCGCGGCGGAATGACGCATCGCCAGCCGGTCAACGACCGAGCGACTCGCGGCAGATCTGGATGCGTCGTGGGATCTCTACCCGAGTGCGGAGGCCGCCTGTTGCAGCGCCGTTCGCAGGTGCTGCACGGCTCGCGGTGTCCTGCGGGTATCAAGTCGTGCGGTGTGAATGCGTCGAACCATGGGGATCGGCGCGACTGGGCGGGCAGTGACGCCGGGCGGTGCGTGGTGCAGCGCCAAGCGCGGGAGCAGCGCGACTCCGAGCCCGGTGGCCACCAGGCTGAGGGCGGTGCGGAAGTCCTGGCCCTCGAAGTCGAGAGCTGCTGGGATGACCGGCTGCTCGGCGTGGACGTCAAGGTCTGCCACTCCGAGGTCGAGGCTCACGTTGGTGGTGATCCACTCCTGCGACGGAACGTCGTGAAGGCCGACTTCGTGGCGCGTGGCGAGTGGGTGGTCCTCGGGAAGGACGATGAGGATCGGGTCGTCGATGAGGTGATCCTCGCGAATCCCGCGGGGCGGGGTGCGGACGGCGTGGGTGTAGTCGAAGGTGATGGCGAGGTCGAGATCGCCGCGCAGCAATGCGGCGTGCGTCTCACCCTGCTCCATCTCGCGCAGCACCAGCCGTACACCCGGGTGGGCAGCCCGGACCTGCGCCAGGGCAGGTGGCACGAGGCTGGTCGCCGCTGAGATGAAGGCACCGAGTCGCAGCAGCCCGACTGACCCGTCGGCCAGGGCGGCGAGTTCAGTCGCGGCCGCGCTCATGGACACAGTTATGGCTGTCTCCGTGGTGAGCAGCACCTGTCCGGCCTCGGTCAGCCGGACCGGTCGACGCGTGACGACCGGGGTGCCCACACGGCGCTCGAGCTCGGCGATCTGCTGGGAGACCGCAGACTGGGTGAACCCGAGCTCCTCGCCGGCCGCGGCGAACGACCGCAGCCGAGAGACGGCCTCCAGTGTGCGCAGATGGCGGGGATCGAACGGCCACTTCACGACATGAGTCTAACTAATCATTTGATAAGAAACCATCGCTTGCACTGATGCGAGCCTGGCGCCACGCTGGTTACATGACCTCCGACAACCTTGCCGCACCAAGCACACCGGCGCCCCTGAGTACTTCCGAGGCGCTGGGAGTGGCCCTCGACCGGCTGCCGCGGCACCGGGTGGGCTTCTACCCGACGCCATTCCACGCGCTCCCGAACCTCTCGCGCGAGCTCGGCATCAACCTGTTCATGAAGCGCGAGGACCTCGCCGGCCCGAGCGCCGTCAGCGGGAGCAAGACCCGGCTGGCCGAGTTCATCCTGGGCCGAGCACTCGAACAAGGCGCCCCCCACCTGATCACCAAGGGCGCCTACCTGACCAACTCCGGGCTGCAGTTCGCCGCGGCCTGCCTCAGCGCCGGATCACCCCGATCCTTGTTCTCACCCGCAACGTGCCCCGGCACGGCCGGATGGGTGAGGCACGCGGAAACTACCTGCTCAACCAGACGATGGGTGTGGAGACCCGCGTCATCGACGTGAAGGGCGACATCTGGACCGATGCGGCTGCCGCGACCCGTGTCGGGGACATCATCGCCGAGCGCAAAGCCGCCCTCGAGGAGCAAGGGCACACCGTCGTGGTCGTGGAGTCCGGCGGCGCGCACCCCGCCGGATTCGTCGCCCACGCTCAGACCTTCCTTGAGATGCTCACCCAATCCGCAGAGGCAGGAATCGAGCTCGACTTCATCTACCACACCATTGGCGCGGGCACCGCGCTCCCAGGGATGCTCGCCGCCAAGCTCAGCCTCGACCATCCGGTCAAGTTTCGCTCGATCTCCATCACCGAGTACGACGAGGACAGTTGGTCCAACCCCACCATGATCGTGGAACGCACCCAGGCCGTCCTGAAACGCCTCAGCGCACCCGTCCCCGACGAGGCTGACATCCGTGCCGAACTCGATATCGACCAGCGCTTCATCGGCGAGGACTACGCCGTCGCGTCACCCGAGAGCACCGCCGCTATCCGCGAGCTCGCACGCACCGAGGGCGTCTTCGTCGGCCCCGTCTACACCGGCAAAGGCCTAGCCGGCCTCCTGGACCACGCCTGCACTGGCCGCATCCCAACCGGCAGCAACGTCGCCTTCCTGCACACTGGCGACACCGGCAACCTCTTCGAGATTCCCGAAGTCGTCGGCCACATCGCTGGCTGACAGCATCGGGCGGCCGAACGGGACGTCTGGCGTCCGCGCGAGTCTCATAAGACCGGAAGCCGCGCACGCTCATCGGCAGATCCGGTATGTCACGACCGTGGGGCCTGCCCGGACGCCTGTTTGCTGCGTCAAGCTGGGCGGAGTGCCGGTCCAAGGCATGGCCATCGGCCAGCAGGTCGCTGGCCGTGGGCCCGCAAGGCAGTCCCCCGGCGTGGTGCTGCTGGCTTCTCGCAGACCTGGCCGCCTCCCTGCGCTCGGACCGAGGCGCGACGTCCGAGGAGCAGCGAGCCCCATGGGCCATCGCTTGCCGTCCTGTCCACAGCCTGACCGACGGCCAACCAGATGTGTCGGCACCTCGGCATACTCTGGGGCCATGCCTGCCGATCTCGATGCCCTCCTGCAGGCGGCGGTTACCGGAGTGGGCGGGACCGAGCGACCCGGGCAGGTGCAGATGGCGCACGCCGTGCGCTCCGCGGTCGAGCACGAGGAGCACCTCCTCGTGCAGGCGGGGACCGGCACCGGCAAGTCCCTGGCCTATCTCGTGCCGGCGATCGCCCATGCCATGGCAACGGGCAAGCCGGTCGTGATCGCCACGGCCACCCTGGCGCTGCAGGCCCAGATCATCGACCGGGACCTGCCTCGGATCGCCGATGCGCTGCAGCCGTTGCTGGGTCGGCGACCGACGTTCGCCCTGGTCAAGGGGCGGTCCAACTATCTGTGCCAGCACAAGCTGCAGGGCGGGTTCCCCGACGACGACGAGGACGCGCTGCTGGCGATGGGGCAGGTCGACCGGGAGCGGTCCCGGCTGGCGGACGAGGTGCTGCGGCTGCGCGAGTGGGCCGAGATCACCGAGTCGGGCGACCGCGACGAGCTGGTGCCCGGCGTGACCAACCGGGCCTGGCGGCAGGTCTCGGTCTCGGCGCGGGAGTGCCTGGGGCAGAGCTGCCCCCAGGTGGGGGAGTGCTTCGTCGAGCTGTCCCGTGCCGCGGCGCACCAGGTCGACGTCATCGTGACCAACCACTCGTTCATGGCGATCGACGCGTTCGAGGGTCGGCAGATGCTGCCCGACCACGACCTGCTGATCATCGACGAGGCGCACGAGCTGACCGACCGGGTCACCTCCACGATCACCGACGAGCTGACCTCGGGCACGGTCGCGGCGGCGGCTAAGCGAGCGGCACGGATGGGGGAGACCGGTGACCTCACCGAGGCGGCGACGGCGATGCAGGCGGTCCTCGACGCGCTGCCGGAGGGGCGGATGACCGGGTTGCCGGACCGGCTCGTGCTCGCGCTGGGCTCGGTGCGTGACGCGGCACGTGCCCTGCAGACCGAGCTCAAGCCCGCGGGCAAGGAGGAGGCCGACGGGGCGCGCCAGGTCGCGCGGGCCGCGGTCGAGGAGATCTTCGACACCGCCGAGCGGGTCCTGGAGGAGCGCGAGCTCGACGTCGCGTGGATCACCCAGGACCGGATGCGCGGAGCTGTCCTGCGGGTGGCCCCGATGAGTGTGGCGATGCTGCTGCGGGAGAAGCTCTTCTCCGAGCGGACCGTCGTGCTGACGTCCGCCACGCTGGAGCTCGGTGGCACCTTCGACTCCGTGGCCGGGACCCTCGGGCTGACGGGGCGCGGCGGCCCGGCCTGGAACGGGCTGGACGTCGGCAGCCCGTTCGACTACAAGCAGCAGGCGATCGCCTATGTCGCCAAGGCACTGCCGCCTCCCGCACGGGACGGCACCTCGGACAAGATCTTCGACGAGATCGAGGCCCTCGTGCGCGCGGCCGGCGGGCGGACGCTGGGGCTGTTCAGCTCGCGCCGGGCGGCGGAGGCCGCCACCGAGGAGCTGCGGTCCAGGCTGGCTGACACCGACATCACGGTGCTCTGTCAGGGCGATGACCAGACCCCGACGCTGGTGCGGCAGTTCGCCGGTGACGCGCCGACCTGTCTGTTCGGCACGATGTCCCTGTGGCAAGGGGTCGACGTCCCTGGCTCGGCCTGTCAGCTGGTGATCATCGACCGCATCCCGTTCCCGCGGCCGGACGACCCGCTCGCCTCGGCGCGCTCGGAGGCGATCATCCGGATGGGCGGCAACGGCTTCATGCAGGTGTCGGCCACCCACGCGGCGCTCAAGCTCGCGCAGGGCGCCGGCCGACTCATCCGCCGCGGCCAGGACCGAGGGGTTGTCGCCTTCCTGGACTCCCGGATGGTCTCGGCCCGCTACGCCGGCTTCCTGCAGAAGTCGCTGCCGCCCTTCTGGCCGACGACCAACCGGGCGATGGTGCTGGACGCCCTGCGCCGGCTCGACCAGACCGCTCCCGAACCGTTGCCGGTGGCCGATCCGGTGCTGCGGGGCACGGGTGGCGCTGCCGCCGGGTCTGGCGCGGCCAGGGGTGGCGGACCTGGCTCCGTCGCCGCTCGCGGTCCGGTCGCCGACCCACCACCGGTCGCGCGCAGTGCCCGCACCGCCGTCACCGGAGGCCACGCCTGGACCGAGGAGCAGGACGAGGAGCTGCGCGATGCTGTCGACGCGGGCATCGAGCTGACCGAACTGGCCGACCACCTCCAGCTGCCGCCGGATGCCGTGACCGCGCGACTCAACCAGTTGGACCTCCAGCTCGTCGGCGATGGCAGGCTTGACCTGTGAGCGATCCCGACGTCCCGGACCTGGTCCTCGTCTCCGGCCCCGAGCAGATCCTGGCCCAGCGTGCGGTGGACGGCGTGCTCGTGGCCCTGCGCACCCACGACCCCGAGCTCGACGTGGTCCGGCTGTCCGCCGCGGACTACGAGCCTGGCGCCCTGGGGGTGCACGCCAGCCCGTCGCTGTTCGGTGGCTGGACGGCCATCGTGGTCGAGGACTTCGACGAGGCCGACGACGCGCTCGTCGAGGACGCTCACGCGCTGGCCCAGGACCGGCCGGAGGGCGTGACCCTGATCGTCCGGCACAAGAGCGGCAACCGCGGTAAGCGCGTGCTCGACGTCCTCAAGAAGAGCGGCCGGGTGATCTCGGCCCCGGCGGTGAAGTCCGACCGCGACAAGGCCGCGTTCGTGCAGCAGGAGTTCCGGGACGCCAGACGACAGATCGAGGAGCCGGCAGTCACCGCGCTCGTCCAGGCGGTCGGGCGGGACGTCGCGGAGCTGGCGACGGCGTGCGCGCAGCTGGTGCGCGACACCACGGGACGGGTGAGCACGACCGACGTGGAGACCTACTACGGCGACAAGGTCGAGACCACCGGCTTCAAGGTGGCCGATGCGGCGCTGCGCGGGGACACGGCCGAGGCCCTCCGGTTGCTGCGCCACGCACTCGCCGGCGGCCTCGACCCCGTGCCGATCGTCGCCGTCCTCGCCATGCAGCTGCGTCAGGTCGGCAAGGTGGCCAGCGCCGGTCGGGCGAGTTCGGCAACCCTGGCCAGGGATCTCGGGATGGCCCCCTGGCAGGTCGACCAGGCGCGCCGCACCGCGCAGGGGTGGGACGGCGTGCGACTCGGACGGGCGATCCAGGCGGTGGCCGCGGCCGACGTGGAGGTCAAGGGCGGGTTGCGGACCGGCACGGCTGTCGCCCGCGACCCGGAGTATGCCGTGGAGATGGCCGTCCTGGCCGTGTGCCGGGAGCGACGGAGCGGGTAGGTCGGCGACACCACCTGCCTGGGTGGGGCGTTGGGTCGCCACGCCACGCGCTCCGGCGGGGTCGTCGGTCTCAACGCGGTGCGCTCCGTGTCGGGTGCTCGACTGGTGCCGCCGGTCGTTCCTACGCTACCGTAGGTTACGCAAGCGAAACCTACGTCCTCGTAGGTCTCGACGCACACACGTCAGGAGGCCGTTCATGGCTCCCACTGCCCTGCCCGTCGTCATCCAGGGGGGCATGGGCGTGGCCGTCTCCTCCTGGCAGCTCGCCCGCGAGGTGGCCATGTCCGGCCAGATGGGCGTGGTGTCCGGCACCGCCATGGACGCGGTGCTCTCGCGTCGCCTCCAGGACGGGGACCCGGGCGGCCACATGCGCCGTGCGATGGCGGCCTTCCCCGATGCCGACATGGCGGCCCGCATCATGGACAAGTTCTTCCTGCCCGGCGGACGCAGGCCCGGGACCCCGTACAAGCCGATCCCCAAGCTGACCCTCCAGACGGCGCGAGCCGGTCAGGAGCTGGCGGTCGTCGCCAACTTCGCGGAGGTGTGGCTGGCCAAGGAGGGCCATGACGGGGCCGTCGGGATCAACTGCCTCGAGAAGGTCCAGATGGCCACGCCGACCGCCCTGTTCGGAGCGGTCCTCGCCGGCGTCGACTACGTCCTCATGGGCGCGGGCATCCCGCGCGAGATTCCGCGGCTGCTCACCGAGATCTCGGCGGGTCGTCCCGGTCGCATCACCGCCGACGTGCTCGGGGGGCGCATCACGCGGCACATCGAGGTCGACCCGGTGGACCTGCTCGGCGACTCCCTCCCGCCGATGACCCGACCCGACTTCCTGGCCATTATCTCCGTCGACGCGCTGGCCAACTACCTCTACCGCGACCCCGAGATCCGCCCGGACGGGTTCGTCGTCGAGGGCCCGGTCGCCGGCGGCCACAGCGCCCCGCCCCGCGGCAAGATGCAGCTCGACGAGAGCGGTGAGCCCGTCTACGGTCCGCGCGACGACGCCAACCTGGCCAAGATGGTCGAGCTCGGCCTCCCGTTCTGGCTGGCCGGCGCCTACGGCAGCCCCGAGCGGGTCGAGGAGGCCCTGGCGGCCGGTGCCGCGGGCGTGCAGGTCGGGACCCTCTTCGCCCTCTCCCTCGACAGCGGCATCACCACCGCCACCCGCAGCTCCCTGCTCCAGCGGCTGCGCGACGGCACGCTGCAGGTGCGCAACGACCCGCGAGCGAGCCCCACCGGTTTCCCGTTCAAGGTCGCCTCGCTGACCGACACGGCCAGCGAGGAGGAGACCTACCAGGCCCGCCCCCGCCTCTGTGACCTGTCCTACCTGCGCCAGCCCTACGAGCGGGAGGACGGCGAGATCGGCTACCGGTGCGCGTCCGAGCCCGTGCACATGTATCTCAAGAAGGGCGGTGAGGAGGCGGCCACGGAGGGGCGCAAGTGCCTGTGCAACGGGCTGATGGCCAACATCGGCCTCGGCCAGGAGCGCAAGGACGGGTATGCCGAGACGCGGCTGGTCACCCTCGGCCAGGACCTCGCGGGCGCCCGCGAGCTCATCCTCGAGTATGTCGAGGGGTGGTCTGCGCGACAGGCCGTCGAGTGGCTCATCGCCCGGGTTCCGTCCGCGCGGATTCGCCGGGTCCAGTTCGCCTGAGCGTGCCGGCGGGTCTGCAGATCCAGTTCGCCTGAGGGTGCCGGCGGGTCTGCAGATCCAGGTCGCCTGAGGGTGCCAGCGGTCTCCGGGGTCGTCGGCCTCCGTGCCGACTGGCCTCAGCCGGCCCGTCGCCCGGTGGCGGGGGTGATGGTCGCCAGTGCACCGGTGGCCAGGTCGACGTTGAGACCCGCCGCGGTGACTTGCCCGGCGCTGGCCGCCCCCAGGACCGAGGCCATGGGCATCGGCAGGCTCGCCCGGTGTGCCAGGTCGCCCGCGGCGTAGACGCCCACGCGACTGGTCCGACCGAACTCGTCCACCTCGATGCAACCCGAGGGCAGCACGGTGAGACCGAGATCCTCGGCGAAGGGCGCCGACTGGCTCAGGGACGTGGTGACGAACAGCCCACCCACCTCGACGGAACCGCCCTGCTCGAGCGAGACCTCCGCGCCAAGCCTGCCGGGGCTGACCCCGGTGACGGCCTCCCGGCGCACCTCGACGCCCCGCGTCCGGAGCCGCTCGAGCACCTCCTCCTCCGGGGTCTCGCCATCGGCGAGGACGACCAGGGATGAGGCGATGGGCGTCATGAGGTCAACCAGGTGCAGTGTGGAGGGGCCGACCCCGAGGAGCCCGACCGGCTGGCCGGCGAACTCGTGACCGTGGCAGTAGGGGCAGTGGGCGACGACGTCGCCCCACAGCGACGCCAGACCGGGGGTGCTCGGCAGGGTGTCGCGGAGCCCGGTGGCCAGGACGATGGCCGCCGCGTGCACGACATACTCGTCCTCGGTCCGAACAGACCACTGTCCGACAGTCCCCTCGATCCGGGTGACCCGACCCGAGCGGATCGTGACGGTCTCGTAGACCGCGAGGTCGGCTCGGGCGCGGGCTCGGAACTCCGCGGGAGGGACCCCGTCGAGGGTGACGAAGTTGTGCAGGTGCCCCGCTGCGGCGTTGCGGTAGTCGCCGGAGTCGAGCAGGAGCACCTGGCGGTGCATCCGGCCCAGGGTCAGGGCCGCCTGCAGGCCCGCCGGACCCCCTCCGATGATGACGACGTCGACCGGCGCCGGACGGTGACCGGTGGTGGTGCGGGGTGCGGGTGAGATGCTCATGGTGCTCTCGCTTTCTCTGGTGGAACGGTGTTGGTTGCTGATGTCGCCAGCATGTGAGTTCATGTAGACATGAAGTCAAGTCGTGCGGACGGGACGGCGGTCCCGGTGTGGTCGGTGGGGGAGCTGGCGGAGCGCTTCGGCCTGGCGACCCACGTGCTGCGCTATTGGGAGGACGAGGGTCTGCTGACGCCGGACCGGGACGGTGGCGGGCGCCGTCGCTACGGGTCCGAGGATCTCGCCCGGGTCGCGATCATCGTGCGCAACAAGGCGGCCGGGATGAGCCTGGGCCAGATCAGGGTGCTGCTGGACTCCGAGGCGGCCGGTCGGCATACCGTCCTGGAAGAGCACCTGGCAGACCTGGAGCGACGGATGCGCGACATGGAGCAGTCCCGGGCGATGACCCGGCACGCGCTGGAGTGTCAGGCTCACGACATCACCACCTGCCCCAACTTCCGGTCCGCCGTGCAGGACCTGATCGACGGGGCGGAGGTTCCGGGTCGGCGCCTCGCGTAGTCTGTCTCTTTGTGGCACTGGACTTCGACAGCGAGATCAAGGCACTCCGGACGACCGTGAAGTCGGTCCGGGAGGTGAGCGACGTCGACAGGCTCGAGGCGCAGATCACCGACCTTGAGACGCAGGCCTCCGCCCCCGACCTCTGGGACGACGTCGAGCATGCCCAGCAGGTCACCAGCCAGCTGTCCCGGGTGAAGGCCGAGCACGACCGGGTCACCGGCATGGAGGCACGCATCGACGACCTCGAGGCTCTCGTCGAGCTGGGGCAGGAGGAGTCTGACGCCGACACGCTGGCCGAGGCCGAGACCGAGCTGACCGCCTTGAAGAAGGCGGTGGGGGAGCTCGAGGTGCGCACCCTGCTCAACGGGGAGTATGACGAGCGCGAGGCGGTCGTGACCATCCGCGCCGGCGCCGGGGGCGTGGACGCCGCGGACTTCGCCGAGATGCTGATGCGGATGTACCTGCGCTGGGCCGAGCGGCACGGCTATCCCACCACCGTGCTGGACACCTCCTACGCCGAGGAGGCCGGGCTGAAGTCGGCCACCTTCGAGGTGAAGGTGCCCTACGCCTTCGGCACGCTCGCCGTCGAGGCGGGCACCCACCGCCTGGTCCGAATCAGCCCGTTCGACAACCAGGGTCGTCGTCAGACCAGCTTCGCGGCGGTCGAGGTCGTCCCGCTGATCGAGTCCACCGACACCATCGAGATCCCCGAGTCAGAGCTCAAGGTCGACGTCTTCCGTTCCTCCGGACCGGGGGGTCAGTCGGTCAACACCACCGACTCCGCGGTCCGCATGACGCACCTCCCGACCGGCACGGTCGTCTCGATGCAGAACGAGAAGAGCCAGATCCAGAACCGCGCGGCCGCCCTGCGGGTGCTGCAGTCCCGGCTGCTCCTGCTGAAGAAGCAGGAGGAGGACGCCGCCAAGAAGGAGCTGGCGGGGGACATCAAGGCGAGCTGGGGTGACCAGATGCGCTCGTATGTCCTGCACCCCTACCAGATGGTCAAGGACCTGCGCACCGAGCACGAGGTGGGCTCGACCTCCGCGGTCCTGGACGGCGACCTCGACGCGTTCATCGAGGCCGGGATCCGCTGGAAGCGCAGCCAGGAGCGGGACGCGGCCAACGCCTGAGGCGCGGGTAGCCGTCCTCCCCGGATGCGCCCGGGCTTACCGAACTCCCCCAGAGACACGCGGAGGCGTACAAAACCTCCCCAAAGTTGCGCGGGGGGCGCACAAAACTTCCCCAAGAAGTGGTTAGACGACGAGCACCGGGGTGCCGGTTGACATCACGCCGTCCCACAGCATGTCCATCGCGGCGACCGACACCCGCGCGCACCCGTGCGAGTCGGGCCAGGGCGGGATGTACTCCGAGCCGTGCACGGCGATGCCGCCGTTGAAGTACTGCGGACGGTAGAGCTCGCCCAGGGGGCCGGTCTGCCAGCCCGTGGAGTAGGTGGAGTAGACCTCGAACTCCCCGGGCGGGGTGCGGGCGTTGAGCGTCCGGCCGTACCAGTCATAGGGCTCGCCGTTGCCGGTCGAGGTGTTCAGCGTGAGTCGCAGCACCCCGTCCTGCGCGACCGTCAGGAGCTGCCGCTCCAGGTCGATCGCCACGCGCGTCCCGCTGCCCTCCGCCACGACGGGGGGCAGCACCCAGGCCGCCAGCGCCTTGAGGGTGTTGCGACCCACGACCGCGTCACGGGTCAGGCCGCCCGCCTTCTGGATCGCGTAGACAGCCTGTTGCGTCAGCTCGCCGAAGTAGCCGTCGGCCCTGCCGCACCAGTACCCGCGCGCGGCGAGCAGGCGTTGCAGCCCCGTGACGTGCTCGCCTGAGGACCCGACCGTGAAGGTGGGCCAGGCGGCCTGACTGCCCTGCGCTCCGAGCAGGGTCAAGGCCCCGCCCGCGAGCGTGGCGGCCGCACCTCGCACCACGGTGCGGCGCGACGGCGGACGGAGCGGGCGCGACGGCGCGCTCCCTGAGTTCCTGTGCGGTCGGTTCACGGCCCGACTCCCTTCCCCGAAGCGGCTCCCCTTTGTGAGCCTGACGCGTGAGGGCTCGCTCAAGGTTGCACGAGTGTGACGTGACACACCACGCCCGGCTGGGCGAGTTACCACAATCACACCAGTCACACCCGTAACGTGGCAAGTACCCGCGACAGCCCCGTGTCGCGGGAGGCCGTCCGGCAGTGGCCCAGATCGCCGGTCGGTCCCGCACGGCGAAGGGCGCGGTACCCACGTCATGATCACGTTCGAGAACGTCACGATGCGCTATGCCAAGGGCGACGCGCCCGCGCTGTCGGACGTCGATGTCGAGATCGGTCGGGGCGACTTCGTCTTCGTCGTCGGGGCCTCGGGCTCGGGCAAGTCGACGATGATGCGCCTCATCATCCTCGAGCACCACGCCACCCAGGGCCGGGTGCTGGTGGCTGGGCAGGACCTGTCCCGGCTGCCGAGCCGCAAGGTGCCCTCGCTCCGCCGCCAGGTGGGCACGGTCTTCCAGGACTTCCGGTTGCTCTCGGGCAAGACCGTCAACCAGAACATCGCCTACGTCCTGCAAGTCCTGGGAGCCAAGCGGCACACCATCAGGCAACTCGTCCCGGAGACCTTGGAGCTGGTCGGGCTGGAGGACAAGGGCAAGCGGCTGCCGCACGAGCTGTCCGGCGGGGAGCAGCAGCGCGTGGCGATCGCCCGCGCGATGGTCAACAAGCCTCCGATCCTGCTGGCCGACGAGCCGACGGGCAACCTGGACCCGGACACCAGCCAGGAGATCGTGGCGATCCTGGACCGGATCAACCGGACCGGGACCACCGTGGTGATGGCCACGCACGACACCACCATCGTCAACCGCTTCCGCAAGCGCGTGGTCCAGTTGCGCGACGGCGTGATCGTGCGCGACCAGGACGAGGGCGAGTACGACGCCGTCGAGGAGGGGCTCGCATGAGGGTGGGCTTCCTGCTCGGCGAGGTCTGGAACGGCCTGCGCCGCAACACCTCGATGGTGGTCGCCGTCGTGCTGGTCACGATGGTCTCCCTCTTCTTCCTGGGCAGCGGTCTGCTGGCCCAGCGCCAGGTCGACACCCTCAAGGGGTACTGGTACGACAAGGTCCAGGTCTCGATCTTCCTGTGCACGCCCGATGCCACCGATGTCGCCTCGTGCGCCGGCGGCGGGGTGACCGACGCGCAGCGCGACCAGCTGCGCAGTGACCTCGACCGGCTCGACGGACTGGTGGAGGAGTACTGGTTCGAGTCGAACGAGGAGGCCTACGAACGGTTCCGGGAACAGTTCCGCAACTCACCGGTGCTGGACTCCATCCCGCAGGAGGCGATCCCGGAGAGTTTCCGCGTGCAGCTGGCCGACCCGACGAAGTACGAGGTCGTCGCGAGCGCCTTCGAGGGGGCGCCCGGGGTGGAGAGCGTGGAGGACCAGCGCGAGGTCGTCGACAAGCTGTTCACCTTCCTCAACGCCGTCAGTCTCGCCGCGGTGGGGCTGGCCGCGACGATGGTCGCCTGCGCCGTGCTGCTGATCGGCACGACGATCCGGCTGACCGCCTGGAGCCGGCGCCGGGAGACCAACATCATGCGGCTGGTCGGGGCGTCCGCGTTCACCATCCACGTCCCGTTCCTGGTGGAGACCGTGCTGGCCACCCTCGTGGGGGCCGCCCTGGCGATCGGCCTCCTCTGGGGCATGGTCGAGTACGGCATCAGCGGGTTCCTCACCGACCTGCTGGCTGGTCAGACCGGCATGATCGGCCTGATCGGGACTCGCGACCTGTGGGCCATCATCCCTATCCTGCTCGGCGGCGCGGTCCTGCTCGCCGTGATCACGTCCTGGTTGGCACTACGACGACACGTCCGTGTCTGAGAGGCAGTCCGAGATGACGACATCGACCCATCGACGCCGTTGGGGTGGGGTGGTCGCCCTGACCACCGCTGCCGTGCTCGTCGCGGCCCCGGCCTTCGCCGGTCTGGATGACATCCGGGACCGGATCCGTGAGGTCGAGCGGCAGGAGGAGCAGAAGGAGGCCGACCAGCAGGCCTCGCAGGAGCGTGCCGCCGAGCTGGCTCACGACCTGGACGAGACCAGCGCCGAGCTGCAGGCCGCCGAGAAGAAGCTGCGCGAGACCACCGCCAAGGTGGAGCAGGCCAGGATCGACCTCACCATCGCCGAGGACGAGCTGGCGGCGGCGGAGGCCGAGGAGGAGCGGATCGCGGGAGAGCTGGAGGTCGCCTACGCCAACGAGGCGAAGATCGAGGCGAGCCTGGCCGAGAACGCCGCGGCCCAGGAGGAGACCCGCAGCGCGGTCGGCACCATCGCGCGCGAGTCCTACAAGTCCGGGGGGCTGGGGACGCTCACTCTCACCCTCGAGGTCCTCGTCGGAGAGGTCGGTGCCGTCCAGGAGATGTCGATGGCACGCACCGTGATGCGCGTGCAGGACAACACCATCGAGCGGCTCAGCACACAGCTCGCGGAGGAGACCGCGGAGGAGGACCGGCTCGTCGGGGTGCGACGAGACATCGCGCTGCTGCTGGCCGAGGCCGAGGCCACCACGATCCGCAAGGGTGAGGCGCGCGACGCTGCCGAACAGCTGAAGAAGGAGCTGGAGGCGCTCGAGGCCCAGCAGGCCGAGGACAAGGCGGCTCTCGAGGTCGAGGTCGCCAAGCTGGAGAAGCACCTGGCGCAGGAGCAGGCCGAGGCGGAGGAGCTCGAGCAGGAGCTGGCCACGCTGGCCCAGGAGAAGTACGGCCTGAAGCAGGATGAGAAGGCCGAGGAGGCCCGGCTCGCCGAGCTGGCTCGCCAGAAGCGGCTGGCCGAGGAGAGGGCGCGCGCGGAGGCCGCAGCCGAGGCGAAACGCAAGGAGGAGGCGGCCGAGAGGGCCCGCCGTGCGGCCGCCGAGGAGCGGGAGCGTGACGCGGGCAGCCGGGATGGGGGCACCCGCCCCGCGCCCGAGCCGGCACCAGCCCCTGCGCCAGCGCCCGAACCGCCGCCCCCGGCCCCGGAGCCCCCGGCACCTCCGTCCAACGGGGTGCTGAGCCACCCGGTCAATGCCCCGACAACCAGCGAGTTCGGCTATCGGATGCACCCGGTGCTCGGCTACGCCCGGCTCCACGCCGGGCTGGACTACGGCGCCGCCTGCGGCACGCCCGTCCGGGCGCCCGCCGCAGGGACCATCATCGGGACGAGCTACAGCCGTGGCGGCGGCAACATCATCACCATCGACCACGGGGTCCTGAACGGCGTCAACCTGACGACGCGCTACCTGCACCTGTCGGGCTTCGAGCGCACCGGCGGGTCGGTCTCGCGAGGTGACGTCATCGCCTACGTCGGCACCACAGGCACCTCGACGGGCTGCCACCTGCACTTCGAGACCCGGGAGAACGGCGTCCCGGTCAATCCACGCAACTGGCTCTGAGCGCGCCCGGTTAACCACTCGGTCCCGCGGTGCCCACCAGGTAACCTGGGAGGTCGTGCGGCACCGGACCGCACGACATACTCACAGCACGCAGCAGGAGGTGGCACGGCCATGGCCAAGGAGAGCGGGCGCAAGCTCATCGCCAGCAACAAGAAGGCCCGGCACGACTTCCTCATCGAGGACACGGTCGAGGCGGGTCTCGTCCTGACCGGCACCGAGGTCAAGTCGCTGCGGATGGGGCGGGCGTCCCTGGTCGACGGCTACGCCACCGACTACAACGGTGAGCTGTGGCTGGAGGGCGTGCACATCCCGGAGTACCTCCAGGGCAACTGGACCAACCATGCCGCCCGGCGGCGCCGCAAGCTGCTGCTGCACCGGCACGAGCTGGACAAGCTGGTCGCCAAGGCCAACCAGTCGGGTCACACGATCGTGCCGCTGTCGCTCTACTTCAAGGACGGCCGGGTCAAGGTCGAGATCGCCCTGGCCAAGGGCAAGAAGGAGCACGACAAGCGGCAGGCCCTGCGGGAGAAGCAGGACGCCCGCGAGGTGCAGAAGGCGCTGTCGGCGCACCTGCGCCAGCACAGTTGAGGCGCCTCGGGGTCCAGTGCGCTGCCGGTGCAGACGAGATCCACCACGTCGTCACGATGGCCTATGGCGGGACTGATGGCCGGGCCGGGCGTGCTGGGCGTCAGGCGCGGCCCAGCATGCGGTCTGCGAACCGGGTGTTGACTCCGGCCGCATCCAGCGACTTCTGATAGCGCCGCAGCACCCCCTCGGTGGGGAAGATCAGCAGCAGCATGACGATGACGGTCGGGACGGCTGCGATGGCCACGGTGACCCACGACGGCTCGCTGGCCAGAAACATGAGCACGATCGCGAGGATGACCGGTGCCTCGGCGAGCGCCAGCCGCAGCATGTGGGTCACCCGGACCTTAGCCAGCATGTCCGACAGCGTGCTCCCCGGCTGCGCGGCCGGGATCTGCTGCACGAGCATCAGCGAGAACAGGGCGCTGGTAGCCACAAGTCCCAGCAGCACCGCGATGACCCACGGTTCGGGCACCACGGTCTCCGGCGCCACGAGCACCATGACCACGGCGATGATGGCGATTGCGCCGATGAACGCACCGCTGAGGATGTGCATGGACATAAGTTCGTTGGAGGGCTTCACGGGCGTGGACTCTACCCGTGGGGGTAGGCTCCGCCGAGCAGGCCCGGCCGGCCCGCGGCTCCTGCCGCGGCGTCCGGGAATCCCGTGGCCCGGCGTGGTGTTGGAAGGTACGCTAGACCTTCCGCGCGAGCGGAGCGCCGGACAGTTGCCGACAGTGGCAAGTGATCGGCATTGACAACTGCACAGTGTGACGTGCCCCCGCATCATGGGGGTGATCGGTTTCGACGTTGTACGCAACTCCAGGAGAAGCGGGTCGAGAACGCAAGGTCAACTCGTTAATGTCCCTTGCAAACCAATAGGTGCCGATTCCAAGCGCACCGACTTCGCCCTCGCCGCCTGAGCGAGCCCGAAGTCTGTCAGCCTGAGTTAGTTTCCGCCTCAGTGCCTGGCATCAGCTAGGAAACTTGCTGCGTGATCATGTTGGGGGATCACGTGGGACTTCTACTCAACTGGGCCTGTCAGGGAACGTGTGCGCGCGAGCCCTGGGGCCGAGAAACTCCACAGCGCACTGCACCCGGAGAAGTCCTGGTCTTCCGGCAGCGGACGCGGGTTCGATTCCCGCCACCTCCACCACTCGCGGTGGGCACGTCACACGTGTGCGCACATTGTCGTACGACACCCCAGACGCCTGCCCTGCCAGGGATCTGGGGTTTCGTGTGTCTGGGCGGGCTCGAGACATGCCGTGGTCGTGAGGTTACGACTTCGCCCGTTGTTGTTGGGGGTCGGCGGCACGAACAAACGATCCTCCTGGTGAAGCGCCGGTGGTCACCAATTTGTGAGCGCCTGAGCAACCCCGTCGGTCAGCGCGCAGGCGGCGGGGGTCGGCGCCATCGTGGATGAAGGAGCGCTATGACCGAGCACCCTGATCCGGATTCAGACTCCGCACCGAACGGCAGCGACGACCGGCTCATCCCAGCGTCCGATCAGGACGTAGCGTCCGGGCAACCTTATGACCCGCGCAAGGATCCTGGCACCGACCCGGACGCGATGCAGAGAAGGCGCCAGCCGACGGGGAGCGGACCGGCGCCAGGCCGAAGATCCCGATGAAGACCCCGCGATCGACGAGTAGTTGACCCCGTCGCGGTGATCAGCGGTTCCCGGGCACCGAGCCCGGAGGTGGCCCAGGGCTCTTGGGCGGGTCATCGGGGGAGTCGGCCGACTCGTTGTCACGGTCGGGGTGATGGGGTGGCGGCCCAGGACTCTTGGGTGTGCTCTCTTCGCGGTCCGGGTCGTCCGCGTCGTCGCGGCGTTGCGGGTCTGGGTCATTGGTCGCATTCATGGCGACCTCCTCTCAAGCGCTTCTGTGCCTCTCCCGAGCGTGCGCCCCAGGGCGTGACGCCGCAACCGCGCGGGAGGGGGGCCGTGCGGCCGACCAGGCCGACGTCTGCCAGCCCGGTCACTGCCCGTCTGGGCCTTGAGAGCGCCGCGTGAACGACTGCAGCACGCCGCGCAGCCCGCCCTCGCGGTAGACCTCCCCGAGATGGCGGGCGGCCGCCGTGGTGGCGTCCTTGGCGTCCTTCCGGGAGCGCAAGCCCTCGATCATCGAGTCCCAGTCACGGCGGCCACGCTCCTGGGCCTGCTCAGCCTGCTGGGCCACGGTCCGCCCCTGCGCCATGACGGAGCGGACGCGCGGGTCTTGCTCGGCCGCGCGCGCCGCCCGCTGGACGCCGGGGGCTCGGGCCGCCTCCTGCAACCTGTGGAGATACTCGTCGGCGTGACCGGTGTGGTACTCAAGCTGGTGCTCGACCCCCTGCTTGAGCTCCTGCCACTCGAACCCGACGACACGGGTGCCGGTGGCCAGTCCGTGAAGGCCCACCCCGCCTGCCAGCCACACGACGAGCAGGACGATCGTCAGCGCGATGAACAGCTCCGCCAGGTCGACGGCGCCGGGCACCGAGAACGCCGCGGCGAGCAGCATCCCGGCCGCCAGGGTCGGCGGCCCGACGACGAGACCGGCGCGCAAACCCATGCGCAGCAATCGCTCGAGCCACGACCCGCGGGACCGAAGCTCGCGCGAGACGGTCGGTTCGAAGCTGTTGCGGTGCCGGGTCACCCGCACCCGGGTGATCATCTTGCCGATGCTGCTGCTGGTCACCGTGAGGCTGACCCACTCATAGGCCCAGATGACGAGCGCCTGGAGGTAGATGGTGCTCAGGACCACCGGTTGGAGCTGCTCCAGGGCGGCCCCGACCGAGCCGCCGGGAACGGTGCCAGGGTCCCAATCGGTGAGGAACTCGCTGAAGGAGTCGAAGCCGCCGACCAGGAGGGCGTCGGTCGCTTGGTTCACGGTGAAGGGCAGCACGACGACGCAGGCCAGCGCGAAGGCGATGGCGGAGTCGATGGCGCGGGCGATGAGCCGGCGCGTGAGCAGCGGGGGATAGTTCCCTGTGGTGCCCGGGCTGATGCGGGTCGTGTCCGCGTCCACGGTCACCTCGCTCACGTCTCCGGCTCAGTCTATGACTGTCAGCCGGAGCGTCCCCCGGGTCAGCCCTGTGCCGGCTCCCCGGCCATCTCCGACTCGGCGGCCGCCAGCTTGGCTCGCACGTCGTCCATGTCCAGCCCCTTGAGCTGGCTGATCAGGCTCTCCAGGCCCGCGGCCGGCAGCACGCCGGGCTGAGCGAAGAGCAGGATGCCGTCGCGGAAACCCATCACCGTCGGGATCGAGGTGATCTGGGCCCCGGCGGCCAGCTCCTGCTGGGCGTCGGTGTCGACCTTGCCGAAGACGACGTCGTCGTGCTTCTCGGAGACCTGCTCATAGACCGGTGCGAAGGCGCGGCACGGGCCGCACCACTCCGCCCACCAGTCGATCAGCACGATCTCGTTGTCGGACAGCGTCTGGTCCAGGTTCTCGCGAGTCAGTTCCGTGGTGCTCATGCCGGGATCAACGTCGAACCTGTCGGACTGATTCCCGTAGCCGTTTCCGCGGATCATCCGGGACACACACCGGACGGGCGACACGGGAGGCCAGACCTGCGGACACGCCCGGCTCGGGATGCGGAACAATGGCGGCCATGGCATATGCACCCTCGGTCTCCAACTCGATCACCGTTCGTCTCGAGCTGCCCGCCAGGGCGACCGCCGTGGGTGAGCTGACCACCGCCGTCGAGAAGGAGGGCGGGATGGTGACTGCGGTCGACATCGCCGAGTCCGGGGCGGAGCGGCTGCGGACCGACCTGACGATCGCCACCTGGGGCGAGGCGCACGCCGAGCAGATCGTGGACGCCATGCGCAAGGTGCGCGGGGTGGAGATCGGCAAGGTCAGCGACCGCACCTTCCTGATGCACCTGGGCGGCAAGCTGAGTGTTGAGCCGAAGAACCCGATCCGCAACCGGGACGACCTGTCCATGGTCTACACCCCTGGTGTGGCCCGGGTGTGCCAGGCGATCGTGGACAACCCCGAGGACGCCAGGCGGCTGACGATCAAGCGCAACACGGTCGCCGTCGTCACCGACGGCACGGCGGTCCTGGGGATGGGGGACATCGGCCCGCTCGCCGCGATGCCGGTGATGGAGGGCAAGGCGGCCCTGTTCAAGCGGTTCGCCGATGTCGACGCCTTCCCGATCGTGCTCGACACCAAGGACGCCGACGAGATCGTGCGGATCGTCAAGGCGATCTCACCCGGCTTCGCCGGCATCAACCTCGAGGACATCTCCGCACCCCGGTGCTTCTACATCGAGCGGCGGCTCCGCGAGGAGCTGGACATTCCTGTGTTCCACGATGACCAGCACGGCACGGCCATCGTCGTGCTCGCCGCGCTCAACAACGCGCTGCGCGTGGTCGACAAGGAACTGGCCACCGTGAAGATCGTGCTGTCCGGGGCCGGCGCGGCCGGCTCAGCGATCCTGCGCCTGCTCCTGATGGCGGGCGCGACAGACGTCGTCGTCTCCGACGTGCACGGCATACTGCACGCGGAGCGCACGGACATCGCCCGCGGCGACAACGCCAACATGGCCTGGATCGCCTCGCAGACCAACCGAGGCGGTCTGCGGGGGACCGTGCAGGACGCCCTCGCCGGCGCAGACGTGTTCATCGGCGTCTCGGCCGGCGGCATCCTCACGGGCGCGGACATCGCGACGATGGCGCAGGACGCGATCGTCTTCGCCATGGCGAACCCGCAGCCGGAGGTGGATCCGGCCGATGCGGCCGAGCACGCCACGGTGGTCGCGACCGGACGGAGCGACTTCGCCAACCAGATCAACAACGTGCTGGTCTTCCCTGGGGTCTTCCGCGGCCTGATGGACGCGCAGACGGACCACATCAACGACGAGATGCTGCTGGCGGCCGCGCTCGCCCTGTCGGACGTCGTCGGTGCCGAGGAGCGAAACCCCACCTACATCATCCCCAGCGTCTTCAACCCCAAGGTCAGCAAGGCGGTGGCGCAAGCCGTCGAGAAGGTCGCCCGAGAGCGTGCTGACGCAAGATCCTGAGGGTGTGCCGAAGCTGAGGCGGGGGCTGGGCTGGCTCCTGCTGGTTGTCATGCTGGTCGCCCAGGTGTGGGTGCTCTACCTCCTGGTGCCGGGGGAGGGGGAGCCCTACTTCGCGCACCAGGACAAGGTGGGTCACGTCCTTCTCTTCGGTGCCCCGTTCGCGCTGGCCCTGCTGCTCCGCGCCCGACGGGTGGCGCTCGGCATACTCCTGCACGCCCTGCTCAGCGAGCCGTTGCAGCAGGTGTTCACCACCACCCGCTCGATGGACGTGTGGGACACGGTGGCCGACCTGGTCGGGATAGCGCTCGCGGTGCTGGCCGTCGCGCTGATCCGTCGAGTCCCGGAGCGGTCGCCCGAGCGCGAGCCCGCCGACGCCGGGGTGTGGCGGTGAACGGCCCCGAGGGCCCGGGTTCCCTCGCCGGACAACTGCTGGTCGCGACGCCTGTGACGGGGGAGTTCTTCCACCGCTCGGTGGTGCTGATCCTGCACCACGACGAGGACGGCGCGACCGGCATCACCCTCAACAAGCCGATGAGCGCACAGGTCTCCGCGGTCCTGCCCGAGTGGCAGCCGCACGTGACCGCGCCCGGGGTGCTCTTCCAGGGCGGGCCCGTGCAGACGGACTCCGCGATGGGTCTGGTGAGCGTGCCCGGCGGTGAGGCCGTGCAGACCGAGGCGCTGGGCATCGCGATGCTGTTCGGCGGCCTGGCGCTGGTCGACCTGGACGCGCCGCCCCCGGTGGTGGTGCCCGAGCTGGCCGGCCTCCGCATCTTCGTGGGGTATGCCGGGTGGGGCGCCGGGCAGCTTGAGGCAGAGCTGATCGAGGGTGCCTGGTATGTCGTGGAGCGGGAGCCCAGGGACCCGTTCCACGAGTCTGCCGACCTGTGGCGCGACGTCCTGGTGCGGCAGCGCAACTCGCTCTCCATGCTGGCCAACTACACCACCCACCCGGAACAGAACTGAGCGCGGCAGGCAGCGCAGTAGACTTCGTGCCATGTCGTTGCGCCGCCCGTTCACCATGTCGCAGGAGCCGCTGAACGCCCCCGAGGCACCCAGCGGGCCCTCCACCCAGACCGCCGTGCTGGAGCGCGAGGACACCAGCACCGACCCCCGGCTGAGCGAGCCGGGCGACCACGAGCGCTTCGCGCACTATGTGCGCAAGGAGAAGATCATGGAGAGCGCCCTGTCGGGCGAGCCCGTCGTCGCGCTCTGCGGCAAGATCTGGGTGCCCGGTCGCGACCCCAACAGGTTCCCGGTCTGCCCCACGTGCAAGGAGATCTACGAGGGTCTCAAGGCACCCCAGGACGGCGGCGAGTAGCCGAACCGCGCCGGACGACCAGCGCCTTTGCCGGGCGGGCGGGAACTGTCCCCGGCAACTCGTATCCTGATCCGCGATGTCCACCTCAGCCGCCTCCCATCTCTCTCCCGCCTATCCCGAACGCGCGGCCTGGGGGACCGCCAGCAAACTGCGTGCCTGGCAGCAGGCCGCGCTCGACCGCTACCTCGCCGAGGAGCCCCGTGACTACCTCGCGGTGGCGACCCCGGGTGCGGGCAAGACGACCTTCGCGCTCAAGGTGGCCACGGAGCTGCTCGACGCCGGCGTGATCAGGCGGGTCACCATCGTCGCGCCGACCGAGCACCTCAAGACGCAGTGGGCGGAGGCCGCGGCGCGCGTCGGCATCAACATCGATCCGCGCTTCGCCAACGCGCACGGGCGGCACGCCGGGGACTTCGACGGGGTCGCGGTCACCTATGCCGGCGTGGCGAGCAAGCCGTTGCTGCACCGCGCCCGGACCGAGGCCGCCCCGACGCTGGTGATCCTCGACGAGATCCACCACGGCGGCGACGCCCTGAGCTGGGGCGAGGCGATCCGCGACGCGTTCGAGCCGGCGACCCGGCGGTTGTCGCTGACCGGCACGCCGTTCCGGTCGGACACGGCCGCGATCCCGTTCGTGCGCTACGCCATGGACGGCGACGGGGTGCTGCGCTCGGAGGCCGACTACACCTACGGCTACGCCGAGGCGCTGCGGGACGGTGTCGTCCGGCCGGTTCTCTTCCTCGCCTACGGCGGGAGTATGCGGTGGCGCACCCGGGCAGGGGACGAGATCTCCGCGCAGCTCGGGGAGGCGCTGACCAAGGACCTGACCAAGCAGGCCTGGAGGACTGCCCTGGACCCCTCGGGGGAGTGGATCCCCACCGTCCTGGCCGCCGCGGACAAGCGGCTCACCGAGGTGCGCCGTGGCGTGCCCGACGCCGGGGGTCTGGTGATCGCCAGCGACCAGCGGTCCGCGCGCGCCTACGCCAAGCAGCTGGGCGAGCTCACCGGCGAGAAGCCCACCGTCGTCCTGTCCGACGACACCGGGGCCTCCGCGCGCATCGAGGAGTTCGCCGAGGGGGACTCGCGCTGGATGGTGGCGGTGCGGATGGTCTCCGAGGGCGTGGACGTGCCCCGCCTCTGCGTCGGGGTCTACGCGACCTCGACCTCCACCCCGCTCTACTTCGCCCAGGCCATCGGGCGCTTCGTCCGGGCGCGTCGTCGGGGAGAGACCGCCTCCGTGTTCCTGCCGAGCGTGCAGCTGATCCTGGAGCACGCCGGCTCCATGGAGCTGCAGCGCGACCACGCGCTGAACAAGAAGCGGTCCGACGAGGACGACCTGGACTGGAGCCCGGAGGAGGACCTGCTCGCGCAGGCCAACGCCGAGGAGCCGGTGCTGGACTCGGAGGGCTCCTTCGAGGCGCTGGAGTCCGACGCCCTCTTCGACCACGTGCTCTTCGACGCCGAGCAGTTCGGCCTGGGTGCGGTGCCGGGCAGCCAGGAGGAAGAGGAGTACCTCGGGCTGCCCGGACTGCTGGAGCCGGACCAGGTGGCCCACGTGCTGCGGGACCGGCAGCGCAAGCAGGTCAGCAACGGCGGTGGCCGCAAGGCCGCCGAGCAGGTGTCCGCCCACCGTGCACTCGCCGAGCACCGCAAGGAGCTCAACAAGCTCGTCTCCGCCTACGCGCAGAAGTCGGGTCAGGCCCACGCGATCGTGCACGCCGAGCTGCGCCGCACCTGTGGCGGCCCGGAGCTCGCCACGGCCAGCAGCGACCAGGTCACCACGCGGATCGAGACGATCCGGCGGTGGTTCGTCGGCCGCCGCTGACCAGTGGAGACCTACCGCAGCAGGCTGGCAGGGGAGACCCGCACCCGGAACGGCTCGTCGACCGCGAACTCCTGTGTCCCGGTCGCCGTGCCGACTTCGGTGAACTCGGCGGCGCTCAGGCACCACGCAGTCAATGACGGGTGCTCGGGGTCGATGACCCAGTAGTGGGCGACCCCTGCCTCGGCGAAGGCAGCCTTCTTGAGGTTGAGGTCGATCAGCCGGGTGCTGGGGGAGAGCACCTCGATCGCGAGCACGGGCAGTCCCACCATCGTCCGGCCGGAGAGTGCCTCGCGGGTGGCCACCAGCAGGTCAGGCTGCAGGACGGTCAGGTCGCTAACCGTCACGTCGAGCGGGGCGAGCATGACCTCAAGGTCGTCCGGTACGGCAGACCGCAGCGCCAGGTACATGTTGCCGACCACGCGCTGGTGCGGCACGGCGGGAGATGGGGTCACGATGAGTGCCCCGTCGATGATCTCGTAGCGGTTGCCGTCATCGGGCATCGCCTCCAGGTCCGCAGCGGTGAACACCCGGCCGTGCGGCATCTGGATCAGGTCGGTCATGACCTCCATGCTGCCCCCTTTCGGCGTAGGCCGCCAACAGTGTCGCGTGCGTTGTGCGACTGAGCGTCGCCTCGGGTGTGGCCCGCTACTAGGCCGCGTCACGGCCTCCGACCCTCGGGGTTGTCCACAGGGCCACGGGGCTGACTGCGCTGCCGGTCGCTGAATGTCCACCAAGGACACTCCGGCCAGCGCGACTTCCTCAAGCCTCGGTCGTGGCAGGCTAGGGGCATGAATACTCGCGAGGCAGGCTGGTACGACGACCCGCAGGACGCCAACCTTCTGCGTTACTGGGACGGCGTGACCTGGACCGAGCACACCAGCCCGAAGCAGAAGCCGGGGCTGGACCAGGCCGGGGCGGGCGGTGCCGGACAGCAGGGGCAGTATGGCGGGGCGCCGGGGGATGCTGGTCAGGGCCAGCAGGGTTACGGCCAGCAGGGTTACGGACAGCAGGGCCAGGGCTATGGGCAGCCGGGGCAGGGCTACGGCGCGCCGGGGCAGCCAGGCTACGGCCAGCAGGGCCAGCAGCCGGGTCAGTACGGCGCCCCTGGGCAGTACGGCGCGCCACAGGGCCAGCAGACCAACCCGTACGGACAGCAGCAGGGCGGCTGGGGTCAGCCGATGCCGGGCGGCGGCTACACCGGGACGATGGCCGGGCCGACGACGCCGGACGGTCAGCCGCTCGCCGGGTGGGGTCGACGCTTCGTGGCCCGGATCATCGACGGCATCCTGGTGGGCGTGGTCGGGCTGGTCCTGGCCCAGTTCGTGACGCCTGACCTGATGTCCAACTACATGCATTTCATCGAGGATGCCGCCGCGGGCCGCGCGACCGTCATGCCGGATGAGCTGGCCAGCGACTTCCTGAAGTTCGGTCTGATGCTGGCCGTGCTCGGCCTCGTCTACGAGACAGTGCTGCTCAAGACGCTCAGCGCGACCCTGGGCAAGTTGGCCATGGGACTGCGGGTGCGCCTCCGGGAGCAGGACGGTCCCCTCTCCTGGGGGACCGCCGCCGTGCGGGCCGTGGTCTGGCAGGGCCCGAACCTGCTGTCCGGCTTCCAGTCCCTGGCTTTTATCGCCGGTCTGTTCGGGATCCTCAACGGTCTCTGGCCGTTGTGGGACAAGTACAAGCAGTCCCTGAACGACAAGATCGCCAAGACCAACGTGGTGAAGAAGCGTCCCTGACCAGCGGTTAGGATCGGGGACGGTCCGGACCGCACGCAGAGAACAGGGACGCCATGGGAAACACGCTGATCGACTCCATCATCTTCATCGTGATCCTGGTGGTGGTCCTCTACGCGTTCTACGCCCTCTTCAAGCGCGAGAGCTGACCGGAGCGACCCGGTCCGCGTCCTGTCGGCGGCCCGGGAGATGGGCCTGCTCCCCGCTGTGATCGAGCATGGTCAGCAGCTCTGCGGGTCCCTCGTGGACCTCGAGCCGATGAGGCGCGACGCTCCGCAGCCCAGCTGAGTGGTGCTGCGACGGACCTCAGACTGTCTCTCGCACCGTGACGCCGGCGGCTCGCATCTCCTCGATGGCCGACTCGGTCGATCCATGAGCGACACCGGCGGTCAGCTCCAGCAGCACGGTGGTGTCCAGGTCGTGCGCCTGGGCATCGAGGGCGGTCGCGCGCACGCAGTGGTCGGTGGCGATGCCGACGACGTCGACCTCGGTGACGTCGCGCTCCCGCAGCCAGTCGGCCAGCGTGACCTGCTCGCCGTGCAGCTCGGTGCTGCCCTCGAAGCCGGAGTATGCCGCGGCATACTGCCCCTTGCGGAAGACGGCCTGCACGTGGTCCAGGGCGCCGGCCAGCTCGGGCCGGAACTCGGCCCCTGCGGTCCCGGCCTCGCAGTGGACCGGCCAGCTGTTCACGAAGTCCGGCTCCTCCGACCAGTGGTCGCCCGGGTCGACGTGCCAGTCCGCGGTGGCGACGATCGCGGCATATTGCTGACCCTGCCTCGCCACGAGTTCACTGATCCCGGCGGCCACGGCTGAGCCACCCTCGACGGCCAGCGAGCCGCCCTCACAGAAGTCGAGCTGGACGTCCACGATGATAAGTGCCCGGGCCATGTCTCCACGGTACTGCGGCCCGGTCCTCAGTCCTCCTCGACCTCGGTGCGGCTCTGCTCGTCCTCGAAGACGGTGCGGACCGCGGGGTCGCCGTGGGACAGTCGCAGGCCCTTGGTCGGCAGCTCGGTCCGTGACCGCACGTGGTGCTCCCGGGCCGTGCGCGCGTCGGTCGGCACGATCACCTCGCCGGCGCGGACCAGCTGCACGAGGAGGTCGCGGTCGTCGCCGTCGTCCTGCGGGGCCACGCCGATCCCGATCCGCTCCTCGTGGGCGACCCCGGTGATATTGCGGCGGCGCAGCGCGTGCTTGCGGCCACCGACCGAGCCCTTGTCCTGGCTCTCCTTGGCCACACCCACCAGCTCACCGTCCGCCCCCTCGCGCGCGACCAGCTTGTAGACCAGGCCGGCCGCCGGGGCACCGGACCCGGTCACGACCCGGGTCCCCACGCCATACGCATCGACCGGGGCCGCCTGGAGCGCGGCGATCGCGAACTCGTCCAGGTCGGAGGTGACCACGATCTTGGTGTCCGTCGCGCCCAGGGCGTCCAGTTGCGCGCGGACCTCGTGCGCCTGCGAGACCAGGTCACCTGAGTCGAGCCGCACCCCGCCCAGCTCGGGGCCCGCGAGCTCCACGGCGAGCTCCACGGCGGCGGTCACGTCGTAGGTGTCGACCAGCAGGGTGGTGTTCAGTCCCAGCCCGGTCAGCTGCGCGGCGAAGGCCTCGCGCTCGGAGTCGTGCAGCAGCGTGAAGGAGTGCGCGGCCGTCCCCAGGGTGGGGATCCCGTGGGTGCGGCCCGCTTCGAGGTTGGAGGTCGAGCCGAAGCCCGCGATGTAGGCGGCGCGGGCGGCGGCCACCGCTGACCCCTCGTGGGTGCGCCGAGAGCCCATCTCGATGCAGGGCCGCTCACCGGCGGTCGCGGTCATCCGGGACGCCGCGGCCGCCACCGCGGAGTCGTAGTTGAGGATCGAGAGCGCCAGCGTCTCCAGGATCACGCCCTCGGCGAAAGTTGACTCCACGATCAGCAGCGGTGAGCCGGGGAAGTAGCACTCGCCCTCGGCGTACCCCCAGATGTCGCCGGTGAAGCGGTAGCTCGCGAGCCACTCGAGGGTCTGCTCGTTGACCACGCCGGTGTCGCGCAGGAAGGTGATCTCCTCCTCCTCGAAGGTGAAGTCGGCCAGCGACTCCAGGAAGCGACCCGTGCCGGCGACGACGCCGTAGCGCCGGCCCTCGGGCAGCCGCCGGGCGAAGGCCTCGAAGACGCACCGGCGTTCGGCGTGGCCGCCGGCCAGCGCGGCCTGCACCATGGTCAGCTCGTAGTGGTCGGTCAGCAGCGATGTGCGTGGGCGGTTCAGTGCGGTCACCCGCAGCACTCTAGGGTGAGGCGGTGATTCTCGGGGTGCCGCTGTGGGCGTTGGCGGTGATCGCACTCGCGCTCCTGGTGGGGACGATGGTCCAGGGACTGGTCGGTTTGGGGCTCGGTCTGGTGGGTGCCCCGATCGCCACCCTGGTCCCTCCCGAGCTGATGCCCGGCCTGCTGCTGAGCACGGCGGTCCTGCTGCCCCTGCTGCAGCTCGCCACCCACCGGGAGGAGATCGACTGGCGTGGTCTGGCCTGGGCGCTGCCGGCACGCATCCCGGGGACGGTGATCGGCGTGTGGCTCGTCGCGGCTTTCACCGAGCGCCAGCTGTCCGTGGCCGTCGGGGTGATGGTGCTCGCCGCCGTCCTGCTCACCTGGCACACCGTGACGGTGCCGATCGACCCCAGCACGCTGGTGGGGGCGGGGGTGATCTCCGGCATCACGTCCACGGCCACCTCGATCGGGGGCCCGCCGATCGCGATCCTCTATCAGCACCGGTCCCCGGTGCAGATCCGGAGCACGCTGGCGGTCTACTTCGTCCTCGGCGCCGTGTTCAGCCTGATCGGGCTGGGGGTCAGCGGTGAGTTGCAGGCCCGCGAGGTCTGGCTGGCGGGGCTGTTCGTGCCCTTCCTGCTGGCCGGGCTCTGGCTGTCCCGGCGAGTCGGTCGACGAGTGTCTGCGGTCAGGGTCCGGTCCGCGATGCTCATCGTGTGTGCCGCGTCGGCGATGACCCTGCTGGTGCGCAGTCTGGTCGCGTGAGGCGTCCCCGGGTCTCTCCACGGAGCCCAGCTCGCTCGCCGTAGAGTGGCGCCGTGTCCATCTCCTCGTCCGCCTCGCCGACCGGACCGGCTGCGCCCGGCCCGCAGGAGGCAGGGCAGGTCGCTGTCCTGGACCGTCCGGAGACCGCCCGCCCGTGGATCACCCTCGTGTGGAACGACCCGGTCAACCTCATGTCCTATGTCTCCTGGGTCTTCCAGACCCACTTCGGCTACCCCAAGGAAAAGGCCAACCGTCTGATGATGCAGGTGCACGAGGAGGGTCGGGCCGTGGTCTCCTCCGGGACGCGGGAGAAGATGGAGGCCGACACCGAGGCAATGCACGGCTACGGGCTGTGGGCGACCTTCCAGCAGGACGACTGAGTGGCCACCGCCTTCCGCTCCCGCAAGGGACGCCTCACCGCGACCTGGGACACCGGTGAGGTCGCCGTCGTCCTCCACCTGCTCCGCCTGACCCGGGACTTCGTGGCGCCCGAGCGTGACGAGACCGGTGACCCATTCCTGGACCTGGTCGCGGGTCTCGGGGACCAGCCCGACCCGCAGGAGCCGAGCGACCCGGCGCTGCGCAGGCTGCTGCCCGCGGCCCACCGCACCGACGCCGAGCAGGCGGCGGAGTTCCGGCGGCTCACCGAGCACACGCTGCGCTCCCGCAAGGCGGCCAATCTGGCGACCGCGATCGCGGCGCTCGGCGAGGCGCTGCCGGAGGGTGGTGACCACGAGCCCGACGAACCGGTGAAGCTGTCCCTCGACGCGGACCAGGCCAGGGCGCTCACCATGGCCCTCACCGACATCCGGCTGATCCTGGGGGAGCGGCTGGGGATGCGCACGGAGGAGGACTCCGAGCGTCTGCACGCGGAGTTCGCCCGCGCGCTCGAGGGAGAGGGCGAGATGGACCCGGCCACCGCCCAGCAGATGGCCTACTACGACTTCCTGACCTGGGTGCAGGAGTCGCTCACCTCAGCCATGCTGCGGTGAGCCGCAGGGACAGGAGGCATGTGGACAACCACCACCGGATGTATCACCGGTGATACACTAGCGTCGTGGACGTGATCCCGGTGAGAGACCTGCGCAACCGCAGTGCCGACGTCCTGGCGCGCGTGGCGCTCGGCGAGTCGTTACTCGTGACTAGAGATGGTGAGCCGGTCGCGACGGTCCGGCCTGTCCCGCGTCGCCCCGTCGGCGTGCAGCAGCTGATCGACCGTCGCCGGAACCTGCCTCCCGTCGACGCGACGGCGCTGCGTGCCGATCTCGACGCCGTGCTGGACCCCGCGCTGTGAACCACCCGGTCGAGCGGGGCGTGCTGGACACCTCCACACTCTTGGAGCTGGGCGACCTGAGCGCGGCACAGCTGCCGGCCGAGCCCCTGATCACCGCGATCACCCTGGCCGAGCTGTCCGTCGGCCCCCATGTGGCTCAGAGCGAGCAGGTGCGAGCCGCCCGCCAGACGCATCTGCAGCAGGCTGAGGCCGACTTCGACGCCCTCCCGTTCGACGCGGCGGCGGCACGGGCGTTCGGACGCGTGGCCTCGGCCCTCCGGAGTGCCGGGCGCAAACCCGCCGCGCGGGCCTATGACGCACTGATCGCCGCGACCGCCATCGCGCACGGGCTGCCCCTGTTCACCTGCAACCCACGGGACTTCGAGTGGATACCCGAGCTGCAGCTGCATCCGGTCGACCGAGGCGGGCCGGCAACGGACGACCGGGTGGTTCCGCCTGCGACCTGATGACACTGACGTGCGGCTAGGCTCTGCACCGTGAGTGACCAGGCATCCAGTCCCAGCACCGAGCCCTTGAGCACAAAGCCGCCGACCGATCCCGCCGGGGCGCCGACGAGCGACCCGGCCGACGGGCTCCCCGGCGCTGTCCGGCTGCGCGTCGCGCCGTCACCCACGGGCGACCCGCACGTCGGCACGGCCTACATGTCGATGTTCGACCTGGCCTTCGCTCGGCAGCAGGGAGGTCGCTTCCTGCTGCGCATCGAGGACACCGACCGGGCCCGCTTCCAGGCCGACAGCGAGCAGCAGATCTACGACACGCTCTCCTGGCTCGGGCTGACCTGGGACGAGGGGCCGGACAAGGGCGGGCCGTGCGAGCCCTACCGGCAGTCCGAGCGGCTGGACACCTACCGGCCGTATGCCGACCGCCTCCTCGAGCAGGGCAACGCCTACCTCTGCTGGTGCTCGGGCGAGCGGCTCGCGCAGATGCGCGAGAAGCAGCAGAAGCTCAAGCAGCCCACCGGCTACGACCGGCTCTGCTACGGCAGGACGCGTGAGGAGCGGGCCGAGCTCCCCGGGTTCAGTGAGACCCCGGTCGTGCGGATGCTCATCCCGGAGGACGCCCCACTCACGTTCACCGACCTGGTGCGGGGAGAGGTGTCCGCCCCGCGACCCGACGACCAGGTGATCGTCAAGGCCGACGGCTTCCCGACCTACCACCTGGCCGTCGTCGTCGACGACCACGAGATGGGGATCACCCACGTCGTCCGCGGCGAGGAGTGGATCTCCAGCACCCCCAAGCACGTCCTGCTCTACCAGTGGCTGGACCTGCCCGTCCCGCAGTTCGCCCACATGCCGCTGCTGCGCGACGAGAAGAAGGCCAAGATCTCCAAGCGGAAGAGCCCGTGGGCCAGGCTCACCTGGTTTCAGGAGCAGGGCTACGTCCCCGAGGCACTGCTCAACTTCCTCGCGCTGCTCGGCTACCCCCCGATCATCGAGGAGGACGGCACCGAGCGGGAGATCTTCACCTTCGACGAGTTCAGCGCCGGCTTCGACTGGACCAAGGTCAACACCGTCGGTCCGATCTTCAACCTGGACAAGCTCAACTCCCTCAACGGGCACTACATCCGTCAGCTCGAGGTAGGGGAGCTGGCTAGTCGGCTGCTGCCCTACCTGCAGAGCGCGGGCGTCCTGTCGGACCAGCCGACGCTCCCCGAGCTGGGCCGGCTGCAGTCCCTCGCCGACCTTGTGCAGACCCGCATCGTCACCCTCACCGACGCCGCACCCCTGATCGCGCCGTTCTACACCTCGGATGAGGATCTGCCGATCGCCGACGACGCCCGCGCCCAGCTCAAGGACGACGCCGGGGCCGTGCTCGAGGCGGCGCTGGCAGCGCTGGAGCCGATCGACGGCGCGATCCCCGACACCCTCGGCGCTACGCCCGAGTGGCGGACCGAGCGGATCGAACAGGCGCTCCGCGAGGCACTGGTCGAGGGGCTCGGGATCAAGCCCCGGTTCGCCTTCGGGCCCCTGCGCACCGCGGTGTCCGGGCAGCGCGTCTCCCCGCCGCTGTTCGAGTCGATGGAGGTGCTCGGCAAGGCCTCCACCATGGCGCGCCTCACCCGGCTCCGCGACGAGCTGGCGGCTGGTGCGGGCTGATCCGGGGCCGGCGCCTGTTGCGTGGGCGGACGATTTGGGAAGTCCCTCGTCACACCGGTAAGGTAGGCGCTCGGTCCACCCCCAGGAACTCCTTCCCGGAGCCCTCAGGTGGTACCCCCTTGGGGTATGGTGTAATTGGCAGCACGACTGATTCTGGTTCAGTTAGTCTAGGTTCGAGTCCTGGTACCCCAGCGCTGTTCGTCCCTCTCGGACGATTCGGCAGAAACCCCGCCCTTTGGTAAGGTTTCTCCTCGGCTGCCTGGCAGCCACCACCCACGGCCCCGTTGTGTAGCGGCCTAGCACGCCGCCCTCTCAAGGCGGTAGCGCGGGTTCGAATCCCGTCGGGGCTACGTGAGAACGGCCCCCACCTGCATCGCAGGTGGGGGCCGTTTCGCATCCGTGGGCGGCAGCCCGTGCGGCCGCCTATCCGGCGCCGCGCTCCTGGGAGCGCGTCGAGCCGCTGGCCGGCGCCCGGCCCCCGGCCAGCCCCTCACGAGGCAACTCGTCGGGGTCCGAGACCACCGCCTTGAAGTAGGTGCCCGGCCGGAACCGCGGGGTTCGGGTCCCCGCGATCGGGACGCTCTGCCCGGTCCGCGGATTGCGCCCCGTGCGGGGGGCTCGCTCAGCACGCTCAAACGTGCCGAAGCCGGTGATCCCGACGGTGCCGCCAGCGGCCACCTCGCGAATCACGACATCCACCAGGGCCTCGATGGCGAGGGTGGCTTCCCGGCGACTTCCCAACCGGGTGCTTAGTCGATCGATCAACTCTGCCTTGTTCACCGGTGCTCCGATCCGTCGCTACGGTCAGGACCAGATTCACATTACGGGACACGGGAACTCGCGCAACACGGGCGAGCAGGGGCACGACCCGGTCGCCGCAGCAGCCCCGGTCAGCGGATCGTCTGGTCGGCGCCGATGCCGACGATCCACAGCCGCGAAACGCTGGTGCCCTCGACCTCCGGGTCACCGGTGAGCTCGATGCTCAGTCGCTGTCCCACCCGGAGGTGCCGCAGGCCGCTGGCGTCGAAGGCCTCCGCAGCGAAGGGCACCACCTTGCCGGTGTCCAGGATGACGCTTCCGGCGGTCGTCCCCGGGTCGAAGGTGTGGAGGCTGGCCTGCATGACGATCAGCCTAGTGCGCCGTCGCCGTGGGACGGGCGTCCATCGCGAGCAGCTCAGCAGTGTGCCGCCCGACACCCAGCTCGATCACGGCCTGCAGGTCGGCCAGGTCGTCCACGTCCCGCCGGAGCCTGGGCAGGTCCGGCGTCAGCACGGTGGCCGACTCCCCGTGGCGCGCCGCGGACCCGGGTCCGAAACCGGGCTCAGGCAGTATGCCGGGCGCCGCCGTCAGCAGGACCGTGCCGCTCCCGCTGTGGTCCGGGACGACGGCGCGGCGGTGGTCGGCGCAGTCCTGCAGCGCCGCGACCAGGTCCTCGGGTCGCAGGGCGGGCAGGTCCCCCAGGAGGACGGCGATCCCCCGGGCCTCCGGACCCGCGGTCGGCGCGTGCGAACGCGATGCCGTCGGCCACGAGTTGGGCGATGCGGTAACCGCCTCCTGGATCCCCGCCGTGATCGCGGCGTTGAGCCCCGCGCCGGGGTCCGGGATCACCCGGGCGCCCAGCGCAGCGGCCGCGGGACCCACCACCTCGTCCGAGGTGACGGTGACGACATCGCCCGGCGGGAGCGCCCGACATACTGCCTCCAGGGTGTCCAGGGCGATCGCCCTGGCGAGGGCGGGTCGGGACAGGGGAGCCGGTGCGCGCAGTCGGGTCTTGGCCTGCTGGGCCTGCTTGACCGGGACGACCAGGGACCAGCGGAACGACTCGGACACCGCTCCAGTATGCCGGGCGGCCCGCGGCCGCCACACGGGACGCCGCGCAGGTGACAAGATGTGGGCGTGGAACCGAAGCCGCTTCGCACGAAGACCCCCCTGGCCTACCGCGGGGTGATCGCCACCCTCCGGCCGCCGCTGGCGCGGCTGACCCGCCAGGAGTGGAGCGGGGGCGAGCACCTGCCCACCTCGGGCGGCTTCATCGTCGCGGGCAACCACATCTCCGAGATCGACCCGTTCATGGTCGCTCACTACCTGGTCAACCACGGGTGGGCGCCCCGGTTCCTGGCCAAGTCCGGCCTCTTCGACATCCCGGTCCTGGGCAGGGCACTGCACAGTCTGGGGCAGGTGCCGGTCTATCGCGGGACCCGCCAGGCCTCCGACTCGCTCCGGGACGCGGCTGCCGCGGTCGAGAACGGCGACTGCGTCGTGATCATGCCCGAGGGCACCCTGACCCGTGACCCGCGGCTGTGGCCGATGAAGGCAAAGAGCGGGGTGGGGCGGCTCGCGCTGATGACCGGGGCGCCGGTGATCCCGATCGCCCAGTGGGGGGTCCAGAACCTGCTGGCGCCGTATGCCCGTCGACCCACCGGTCTCTTCTCGCGGCACGTCATGCACGTCAAGGCGGGTCCCGCCACCGATCTGTCCGACCTGGCCGGCCGTGAGGACTCGGCGGCCGCGGCCGAGGCCACCGCCCGGATCATGAAGGACCTGACCGGGCTGCTCGCCGAGATCCGGGGGGAGGAGCCACCGGCCGAGGCCTTCGTCTGGGACGGGAAGCGCGACAAGAAGAAGAGGTCGGGGAAGTGACCCGGGCGGCGGTCTTCGGCAGCGGGTCCTGGGGCACCGCCTTCGCGTCGATCCTGGCGGACGCGGGCGGCGAGGTCACCCTGCACGCCCGGCGCCGGGAGGTGGCCGAGGCGATCAACGCCGACCACGTCAACGCCGGCTACCTGCCCGATCTGCACCTGCCCGACTCGGTGAGCGCCACGCACGACCCCGCCGTTGCCGCGGCCGGGGCCGACCTCGTCGTCCTCGCGATCCCCTCCCAGACCCTGCGCACCAACCTGGGGGAGTGGGGGCAGCACCTTCCGGCCGGGGTCCCGGTCGTGTCCCTGATGAAGGGGATCGAGCTGGGCACCGGTCAGCGGATGAGCGAGGTGATCCACGAGGCCGGAGGCGTCGCGACCGACCAGGTGGTGGTCGTCTCCGGGCCCAACCTCTCGCGCGAGATCGCCGAGAAGCAGCCCGCGGCGGCGGTCGTGGCCAGCAGCGACATCTCCACCGCCGGGCAGGTGGCCCGGGCCTGCGCGACGGCCTACTTCCGCCCCTATACCCAGACCGACGTGGTCGGGGCCGAGCTGGGTGGCGCGGTCAAGAACGTCATCGCCCTGGCCGTCGGCATGGCCGAGGGGCTCGGCTACGGCGACAACACCAAGGCGACGGTCATCACCCGCGGGCTCGCCGAGACAGCGCGGCTGGGCGCCGCACTCGGGGCCGACCCGGCCACCCTGATGGGGCTGGCGGGCGTCGGCGACCTCATCGCCACGTGCATGTCGCCGCTGTCGCGCAACCACTCCTTCGGTCTCAACCTCGGCCGGGGGATGTCGGTCGAGGAGGTGGTGGCGATCACCAGCCAGACCGCCGAGGGGGTGAAGTCCTGCCGGTCGATCGTCGACCTGGCGGCGCGGCACGGGGTCGACATGCCGATCTGTGCAGGCGTGACGGCCGTGGTCGAGCACGCGATGGACGTGCGTGAGCTGGGTGACCAGCTGATGTCCCGGCCGCACAAGCACGAGCGACACTGACGGTGCCGCTCCACCGCACCACGGCCCGCAGCGATTAGGCTCACCGGCGATGGACACCCACGACGCACCCCAGCCCAGCTCCCGGCGCACGACCGTCGCCCTGGTCTTCGGTGGCCGCTCGGAGGAGCACGCCATCTCCTGCGCCACCGCGGCGAGCGTGCTGCGGGCGATCGACCGGGACCGCTACGACGTCGTGCCGATCGGCATCACCCGGGACGGTCGGTGGGTGCAGGTGGCCGACGACCCGGCCCCGTTGGAGATCACCGAGGGACGCCTGCCGGAGGTGCCCGAGAGCACGAGCACCGTCGTGCTCCCGCTGGGCACGGGCAGCAACATGGTCACGGTGACCGAGCCCGGCCAGGTGCCGCGCGCCCTCACCGAGGTGGACGTGGTGTTCCCCCTGCTCCACGGCCCGTTCGGGGAGGACGGCACCATCCAGGGACTGCTGGAGCTGGCCAACATCCGCTACGTGGGCTGCGGGGTGCTGGCCTCGGCCGCGATGATGGACAAGCACGTGATGAAAGTGCTGTTCGCCAACGCCGGGCTGCCGGTCGGGCCCTACACGGTGATCACCGATCTGCAGTGGCGGCGAGACCGGGCAGCCGCGATGGACGCCGTCCACGCCCTCAGCTTCCCGGTCTTCGTCAAGCCGGCCCGCGCGGGCTCCTCGGTGGGCATCAGCCGGGTCGAGGACCCCGCGCAGCTGGAGGCCGCCATCGAGGAGGCCCGGCGGCACGACCCCAAGGTGGTCGTCGAGGCCGGCATCACCGGGCGGGAGCTCGAGTGCGGCGTGCTGGGCGGCCACGGCACCGACGCCCCGCGGGTCAGCGAGATCGGCGAGATCGTGGTCGGGGGAGAGCACGTCTTCTACGACTTCGAGGCCAAGTACCTCGACGAGGCCAACGTCGCCCTGTCCTGCCCGGCCGACGTGCCCGACGCGGTGCGCGAGGAGATCCAGCGGATCGCCGGGGTCGCCTTCGAGGCGGCCGGGTGCGAGGGCATCTCCCGGGTCGACTGCTTCCTCACCGAGTCCGGCGACGTGCTGATCAACGAGATCAACACGATGCCCGGCTTCACCCCGTTCTCGATGTATCCCCAGGTCTGGGCCGCGACCGGCATCAGCTACCCCGAGCTGATCGACGAGCTCATCTCCCTCGCCCTGGAGCGCCGCACCGGTCTGCGCTGACCCGGCCCCCGGCATACTCACGAACAGCGGTTGGGCCCCTGCTCCACCACCTCGGCGGCCGGCCCGAAGGCTGGCAGCAGCAGCGGGGGCGTGGCATAGGCGTCCGGGACCAGCACCTCGATCGCCGGGCTGCGGCCGTAGGTGGTGAACGCGACCCCGTCGTCGAGCTCGCGCATGATCCAGTCCACGCCGCCGATGTCCAGGCAGGCGTCCTCGGTCGGCCCCGGCGGGACGGCGCCGCAACGAGCGATGATCGCGGGGTCGCCCCACGCCGCCACCGTCACGGAGTCCACGGCTGTCTCGCGCCACTGCGCCGAGCCCACCGACGTCGGCCAGCGGGCGCCGACGGCGTGGCACTCGGGGGTCTCGGCGCCGTCGAACGGAGCCACCTTCACCGCGGAGGAGCAGGACGCGAGGAGCCCCACGAGCAGGGCGAGGATGGCCGTGCGCAGGGCGAGTATGCCGGCGCGCGGGGACCGTGGGCCGGTGCCGGGCCGCGAGGGGCGGGAGAGCGTGGCGTGCCGGGTCAGAGGTGGACCACCGTGCAGGTCGTGGTCCGGGTGATGTGCGGCACCTCCTGGATCTGCGAGATCACCTGGCGCCCGAGGTCGTCCACGCTGGGCGCCTCGACCCGCGCGATGACGTCGTAGGGTCCGGTGACGTCCTCGGACGTGACCACACCCTCCAGCTCCCCCACCGCCCGGGAGACGACACCGGACTTGCCGACCTCGGTCTGGATGAGGATGTACGCCTGGACCATGTCGCCTCCTGTGGCTCTGGTGCGGGCCGTGGTGTGGACCGCCTGGCCCAGACGCTACCGTGCAGGAACGCGACGCGGGAGGAGGCCTGGCATGTCGGGTGCCGCACACACCGGTGCCGGGGGTCAGCAGACCCTGGGAGACCTGGGCGAGGCAGGGATCCTCGGCGACATCTTCGCCACGCTCACCACCACGGACGCGGTCCTCGTGGGGCCCGGGGACGACACCGCACTGCTGGCCACCTCGGGTCCGGTGCTGGCGACCACGGACACGATGGTGCGCGGCCGCGACTGGCTGGACGAGTGGTCCTCGGCGCACGACGTTGGCGCCAAGGTGGTCGTGCAGAACCTGGCCGACCTCGCCGCGATGGGCGGGGTCGGGACCGGCCTGCTCGTGACGCTCGTCGCTCCCGGATCCCTGCCTGCGCAGTGGGCGCGCGAGCTCACCGCAGGCATCGCGGAGGTGTCGGCGGCGACCGGGGTGCCGGTGATCGGTGGCGACCTGTCCTCCTCCGACGGCGCCGTGGTCGTCTCCGTGACGGCCCTCGGTGCGCTGCCCGGCGGTGCACCGGTGCTGCGGTCCGGTGCGGCGCCGGGACAGGAGGTGGCCGTCTCCGGCTCGCTCGGTCGCTCGGCCGCCGGGCTGGAGATCCTGCGTCGGGGTGACGTGGGATGGTGGCCCTCCACGGAGCACGCCGGGACGGCCGCGGGCTGGGTGGCCTACCACTGCCGACCCGACCCGGACCTGACCCAGGGGCCGCGCGCGGCCGAGGGCGGAGCGACCGCGATGCTCGACGTCTCCGACGGGCTGGTCCGCGACGGTGGTCGGATCGCCGCTGCCAGCGGGGTGCGCCTCGAGCTGGACGAGCAGGTGGTGGCCCGGTTGGCCGCTGCGTACGAGCCCGTGCTCGGCGGTCGGATGGCGCTGGAGTGTGTGCTCGCCGGCGGGGAGGAGCACTCACTGCTGGCCACCTTCCCGGCGGGTGCGGTCCCCGACGGGTGGACGGTCGTCGGGCGGACCGTGGCGGCGGGCACCGCGGGTCCCGGGGTGTGGTGGCGCGGTGAGCGCGCAACCGGTGGCGGCTGGGACCACTTCGGCGGCTAGCGCGCAGTCCGCCATGGCGAGGTCGAATCCCGCTCCTCCTGCACCGTGGCTTCTTGTCTATCCCGCAGTCTCGTGGGTCGACCGGGGGCACGATGGCAACCCTGGCCTTCCCCATGAGATCCCCAGGCACGTCAGGAACGCCGCCAGGCCCTCGTGGCCCGGGTCATGGAGTCAATTCACCGAACTCAGGCATGACAAAGGCCGGCCTCCCAGTGGGAGTCCGGCCTGTCGGGTGCGGTCGGTGACCGCGCGTCAGCGAGTGGTGATCTTGCCGGCCTTGAGGCACGACGTGCACACGTTGACGCGCTTGGGGGTCACGCCCTTGGGACCGACGAGGGCCCGCACGCGCTGGATGTTCGGGTTCCAACGGCGCTTGGTGCGGCGGTGGGAGTGCGAGATGCTGTGACCGAAGCTCGGTCCCTTGCCGCAGACGTCGCAAGTGGCAGCCACGGTGTCTCCTGAGGTCGAATGGGTGAATCTGGGTGCGGCCCCGATCGTCCGTGGCAGCGCAGGGGGCGACCACAAACTCCATCGGGGAACCGGTCAAGAGTAGCCGACCGCGCCGTGCCGCGCCAAACTCACGCGTTCACGCCTGGGCAAGCCGCTCCCACTCCGCCAGCTGTGGGGGAGGAGTCGCCGTGCTCAGCCGTCGGTGGCTGACTCGTCGTCCGGGCCCTCGGCCGGGTCCCGCTCGTTCTCACCCTGCTGAGCCGGGTGCTTGGAGGTCAGCATCTGCGGGTCGGCGTCGGGATCCTGCTCGGGATCGTAGGCCTGCTCGGAGTCCTGCCTCGGCTCCGGGTCGCGCTCCTGGCCGGCGGTGTCATCGGGACTCTGCTCGCTCATCTCCTCACCGTGTCACCGGAGCTCGACGCCCGCATCCGCAGGCACTGTCCACAGCGGGTCACCGGCTGTGTCCTTCTCGGGCGCTAGTGTGCGGGTGCACCCCGAGACCAAGGCAGGTGAGCCGGTGACGACCTGGACAGCGGTCCCCCTGGACCTGGCGGCTGCCCGACGCTGGGCCCTCGCGGCCCGCGCGGGACTGGCGGAGGCGCGGAGTCAGATCGACGCGCTCAACGTCTTCCCGGTCCCGGACGGCGACACCGGCACGAACATGTTCCTGACCTTCGACGGTGCCCTGGACGTGCTGCGCGGTCACCACACGGTCGACGGCGCCCCGATCAGCCTCGTCCAGGGGCTGGCGCTGCTGGCACGCGGCATGCTGCTGTCGGCGCGCGGCAACTCCGGTGTGATCCTCAGCCAGCTGGCGCGTGGCCTCCACGAGGCCGCCGCCGAGGCCGGGGCCGGCGCGTCGTTGGTCGAGCTCGACGCCCAGATCCTGGCCGAGGCCTTCAGCCGCGCCGACCACCTGGCCTGGGCCGGCGTGTCCTCCCCGGTCGAGGGCACCATCCTGTCCGTGTCCCGGGCGGCTGCGGCCGCTGCCCGCGAGGCCGCCGCGACCGAGGGGGCCACGCCCGCGACCGTCAGCGGGGCCGCTCTGACCGCAGCGAGGACGGCCCTGGAGCACACCCCGTCCCAGCTGCCCGCGCTGCGCCGAGCGGGGGTCGTGGACGCGGGCGGGGCCGGTCTGGTGATCGTCCTCGAGGCGCTCCAGCGCGTGCTCACCGACGGGCGCGTCGAGGCCGAGGCCGGTGACAGCCCCTGGTTCCGCGGCGGTGCGGTGCTGCCGCCCGTGGAGTGCGCCGACGACGGCGAGGGTGCCTACGAGGTGATGTACGTGCTGAGCGACTCCGATGACTTCCGGATCGCCCACCTGCGCGCACACCTGGAACAGGTCGGGCACTCGGTCCTCGTGGTGGGTGGCCCCGAGGACTGGCGGGTCCACGTGCACCTCGACGAGCCCCAGGTCGCGGTCGAGGCCGGCGCGATGGCCGGCCACGTCGACCAGGTCCGGATCGAGGAGCTGGTCCGATCGGGCGGTCCGGCACCGACCGCCGTCGAGCAGCCACGAGTTGCAGTGGGCATCGTCGCCTGCGCCGGGGGAGACGGCCTGCTCGAGCTGTTCGAGCAGGCCGGCGCGACGGTGGTGCGCTCCGCCGCCGGCGCACGGGCCTCCACCGGCCAGCTGCTCAACGCGATCTGGGCGGTGCCCGCCCGCAGTGTCGTCGTGCTGCCCAACGACGGGGACGTGCTGATGGCGGCCGAGGCAGCGGCCGCAGCCGCCCGCGAGGAGGGCCTGGTCGTGGAGGTGGTGCCCAGCCGTGCCGCGGTGCAGGGGCTGGCCGCGCTGGCCGTCTTCGACCCGCAGGCCCCTCTGGAGGAATCGGTCCCAGCGATGGCGGAGGCGGCCGGTGCGACCGTCCACGCAGAACTGACCGTCGCCTCCCGGGACGCGCAGACCAGTGCCGGTCCGTGCCGCGCCGGGCAGTCCCTCGGGCTGCTGGACGGCCAGATCGTGGTGGTCGACGACGACGCGACCCGGGCGGCCACCAGGCTGCTGGCACGGCTGGTCACCGACCAGACCGAGCTGCTCACCGTGGTGAGCGGTGCCGGGGTGGACCCGGCGCAGCGGGCCGGGATGGAGCAGGTGGTGGCCGCGATCGAGCAGGCCCACCCGGGCGTCGAGGTGGTCCGGGTCGAGGGCGGGCAGCCGGCCTACCCCTGGCTGCTGGGTGCTGAGTGATGGCCGGCGAACGCCCGAGCCTGGACACCAACCTGCGCACGCTCGTGGGCAAGGCGGCGACCAACCTGGCCAAGAAGGAGCTGGTCACGGCCCGTGACCTGCTGGAGTTCTGGCCGCGCACCTACCTCGACCCCACCCGTCCGACCGACTTCTCGACGCTGCACGACGGGGAGTATGTCGTGGTGCTCACCGAGGTGCACACGGCTGTGACCCGCAAGATGCGGCAGCGTCGCGGCAGCATGCTCATCGCAACCATCAAGGACGGGGCCGGCAACGAGCTGGAACTCACCTTCTTCTCGGCGTGGGGCCACGAGAGCGCCCTGGTGCCCGGTCGGCGCGTCCTGGTGAGCGGGACGGTCAGCTACTACGGCGATCGGCGACAGCTGACCCACCCGGAGTATGAGCTGCTCGGCGCCGGGGCCCAGGCCAGCAGCACCTTCGGGGAGGGGCCCATCCCGGTCTACGGCCAGGTGCCGAAGATGAACTCGATGAAGGTCGCGGCGGCCGTCGACCTCGTGCTCCACGCGGTGGAGGAGATCCCCGACCCGATCCCGGTGGAGGTCCGGGCCAAGCACGGGCTGCCCCCGCTGAGCAACGCCTACACGATGATGCACCAGCCACGGAGCACCCAGGAGCAGCGCAGAGCCCGGTGGCGGATGAAGTTCCAGGAGGCCTTCGTCCTGCAGGCGGCGCTGGCCGTGATGCGGCGCTCCTCGGACGCCGTGCCTGCCGTGCGGCGGTCCTCCGTCCCGGGCGGGCTCGCCGATCAGTTCCGCGAGCGGCTGCCGTTCGACCTGACCGAGGGCCAGCAGCAGGTGCTCGCCGAGATCACCGGAGACCTGGACCGCACGCTGCCGATGCACCGTCTGCTCCAGGGCGAGGTCGGCTCCGGCAAGACGGTCGTTGCCCTGCTGGCGATGCTCACGGTCATCGACGCGGGGGCGCAGGCGGCGCTGCTGGCCCCGACCGAGGTCCTCGCCGTGCAGCACCACCGCTCGATCAGCGCCATGCTCGGTCCGCTGGCCGAGGCCGGGCTGCTCGGTGGTTCGGCCGACGGCACCCGGGTGGCCCTGCTGACCGGCAGCCAGTCGGCGGCCGAGCGCAAGAAGAATCTCCTGCTGGCCGCCAGTGGCGAGGCCGGCATCGTCGTCGGCACGCACGCCCTGATCCAGGAGCACGTGCAGTTCGCCGAGCTCGGGCTCGTCGTGGTGGACGAGCAGCACCGCTTCGGTGTGGAGCAGCGCGACGCCCTGCGCGCCAAGGTGGACGGTGCCTCGCCCCACACCCTGGTGATGACCGCGACCCCGATCCCGCGCACGGTGGCCATGACCGTCTTCGGCGACATGGAGACATCGACGATGACCGAGGTGCCCCGCGGCCGGCAACCGATCACCACCCACGTGGTCCGCGGAGACCAGCCCACCTGGGTCAAGCGGACCTGGGAGCGGGTGGCCGAGGAGGTCGCCCAGGGCGGCCAGGTGTATGTCGTGTGCCCCCGGATCGGGCAGGAGGACGACCCCGACCTGCCGGACGGGGCGAGCACCGGCCCGGGCGGCCCGATCGTGGCCGAGACCGATGGGCACCGTGCGGCGGGGGCTCGGGACGCCGACGACGAGGGGGCGAGCAGGGCGCAGATGCACGGCGTGCTCCAGGTCGAGCGAGCCCTGCGCGAGCTGCCGGCGACCGCGGGCCTGCGCCTCGGCATACTCCATGGTCGGCAACCGACCGAGGAGAAGGACGCCGTCATGCGTGCCTTCGCGGTCGGCGAGGTCGACGTGCTGGTCGCCACGACCGTGATCGAGGTCGGGGTCGACGTCCCCAACGCGACGCAGATGGTGGTGATCGACGCCGACCGGTTCGGGATCTCCCAGCTGCACCAGCTGCGCGGCCGGATCGGTCGCGGGACCAAGCCCGGGCTGTGCCTGCTGATGAGCCAGGAGGCTGAGAGCCAGAGCCTGGAGCGGCTCGACGCGGTGGCCTCCACGACCGACGGGTTCGAGCTCGCCCGCCTCGACCTGGCGCAGCGTCGCGAGGGCGATGTCCTGGGGGCGACCCAGTCCGGTGCGCGCAGCAGCCTGCGCCTGCTGCGGCTGACCCGGGACGAGGACCTGATCACCGCCGCGCACGACGCGGCGTGGCAGGTGGTCGGCGACGACCCCGACCTGACCGAGCACCCTGAGCTGCGGGCCGAGCTGACCCGGCTGGACGCCGAGCGGGCCGCCTTCCTGGAGCGTGGCTGATGACCCGGATCATCGCCGGGGAGTTCGGCGGGCGCACCCTGGCCACACCGAACGGAGCCGACACGAGGCCGACCACGGACCGCGTTCGCGAGGCGGTCTTCTCCCGGATCGAGTCGCTGATGGAGCTGGCCGGCGCGCGGGTGCTGGACCTGTATGCCGGGTCCGGCGCCCTTGGGCTGGAGGCGCTGAGCCGTGGAGCCGGGTTCGTCGCGCTCGTCGAGGCAGACCGCCGGACCGCGCGGGTGGTCGAGGCCAATGTGGCGACGCTGGGGGTGCGGAACCGCGCTCAGGTCCAGGCGGAGAAGGTGGACCGCGTCCTCCAGCGCGGGCCGGGTGGCGAGGCGTTCGACCTCGTCCTGCTGGACCCGCCCTACCCCCTCGGCGAGGCGGAGCTGACCGCCAGCCTCGGTCTGCTGGTGACCGGCGGGTGGCTCGGCCCCGACGCGCTGGTGGTGGTGGAGCGCTCCGCCCGGTCGCCGGAGCCGACCTGGCCGGCCGGGCTCGCGCCGCTGCGGTCGCGGACCTACGGCGAGACGGCCGTCCACTTGGCCGAGGTGGTGGCACGGGAGACCCCGGACGAGAGTGTCGACCCCTGAGTCGACGGTGCAGGACACGCCTGGCTCGGCTGCTGCGCTGTCACTGCGTGGGAATCCTTCCACCAGGGGGACTCAATCCCACGCAGTGCTGTGCGATGGGTCAGCATGCCGTGCTGGCTCAGCCGACCAGCCGCAGCACGAGCTCCAGGCCGTGGACCGGACCGTCGGTCCGGGGTAGCAGCAGCGTGCGGATCCCGAGGGCCGCGGCGCCGGCGTCGTCCAGCCAGCTGTCCCCGACCATCAGGGACTCCTCTGGGTCGGCTCCGAGCAGGTCGAGAGCTTGGTTGAAGATGCTGGCCGCCGGCTTGACGCTGCCCACCTCGTAGGACAGCACCACGGCGTCCGTGACGATGCCGGTGCGATGCAGGAGGGGGCGGGGGTCGAAGCCGATGTTGGAGATGACGGCCGTCCGCACGCCGCGCTCACGCAGCGCGGTCAGGACCGGCACGCTGTCCTCGAAGGCCTCCCACCGGTCGGGCATCACCTCATAGAGCGCCTCGGCCAGCGGCGGGTCGATGCCGGGGCACAGCTTGACGGTGCCGCGGAACACCTCCCGGTGCCGCGCCTGGCTCTCATCCCGGGTGCTGTCGGGGTCGATCGGGCGTGCGTGCTCCCAGATCCGGTCCAGGAAGTCGGTCACGGCGGCCGCGCCGGCCTCGCCCAGGGCGGTGACGGGGGTGCCGGCCCGGCCCGTCCGGCTCCAGCCGGCAGCCAGCCAGGCCGCGGCGTCCCCGCCGTGGACCAGGGTCTGGTGCAGGTCGAAGAGGACGGCGGTGATCGGTGCCGGCCCGGCCGCCACAGCAGCCCCAGCCATGGGGGCAGCCTCACGCACGCTGGCAGCGTCAGTCACGGCGGGCAACGAGGGCGTCCCGCACGACGTCGGGGACGAGGCCCGTGACGTCCCCGCCATACTGCGAGACCTCGGTGACCAGCGAGCTGGACACGTGCTCCAGGGCAGGGTCGCCCGGGAGGAAGACGGTCTCCACGCCGGTCAGGTGCCGGTTCATCAGGGCCATCGGCAGCTCGTAGGCGAAGTCGGTGCCGCCCCGCAACCCCTTGACGATCGCGGTGGCCCCGAGCTCCTTGGCGATGTCGACCAGCAGCCGGCCGCCGAACGCCTCGACGCGGACAGGCAGGTCCGCCGGCAGCGACCGGGTGATGAACTCGAGGCGTTGCTCCACGGGAAACCGCCCACGCTTGGCCGGGTTGTGCAGCACCCCGACGACCACCTCGTCATACAGTGCGGCAGCGCGGACGATGATGTCCAGGTGGCCGTTGGTGACCGGGTCGTAGGATCCGGGACAGAGGCAGCGACTCATGCGGCCAACCTACCGGCCCGGCCCTGACGACGTCCGGCGGCTTGCCCGAGCGCACGTCCCGCTGATTTGTTGGGCCGCCAACCCCTCGGCTAACCTAGTGTGTCGGTCTGTGTCCCTGTGGGTCCAGGCCGATCCACACGATACGCGAGGGACGACATGGCAACGCAGGACGCCGCGAGCCCCTGGGTCTTCGACACCCGGGAGCTCGTCCGACGGCCGGGTGCCATGACCGAGACCTCGCGCACCGTGACGGCTCCGGACCAGATCGGCACGGACGTCATCGCGGTCAAGGCCGGCGACACCGTCGACCTCGACCTGCGGATGGAGTCCGTGATGGAGGGTGTCCTGGCGTCTGGATCGGTCCGGGCCACCGCGACCGGGGTGTGCGTGCGGTGCCTGGACGACCTCGACCTGCCGGTCGAGGTGCGCTTCCAGGAGCTGTTCGCCTATCCCGACCGCGCGGCCCACCACCACGAGGTGGCGGCCGACGAGGACGAGCAGGACGAGGGTTATGTCCTCGAGGACGACCAGATGGACCTCGAGGAGCTGATCCGGGACGCAGTGGTGACCGCCCTGCCGTTCCAACCGGTGTGCCGGGACGACTGTCCGGGACTGTGCTCCGAGTGCGGGGCGCGCCTGGCGGACGATCCGGACCACCACCATGACGTGATTGACCCCCGGTGGTCGGCGCTCGCCGACCTCGCCCAGCAGGGCACCGACGACGAGAAGAAGAGGAACTGACGTGGCTGTCCCGAAGCGGAAGATGTCCCGCTCCAACACCCGCTCCCGCCGCGCCAACTGGAAGGCTTCGCCGGTTGCCGTGAGCACCTGCCCGCAGTGCAAGGCGCTCAAGCAGCCGCACATGGCGTGCCCCTCCTGCGGCACCTACGCGGGTCGTCACTACGACGCCGCAGAGCGCACCGAGCACCAGGGCTGAGTTCCTCGTCAGTATGACGTCGGGCTCCGGCTCCCGCGCCGGCACCGGTCCGGCGACCGCTGGGTCTGCTGACCCAGGGTCCGCCGGCGCTGGCTCCGCCACCACCGAGCAGCGTCCCCTCTCGGACCTCTCCGACTACCTCGCCGAGGTGGTCGGAGGGGTCTGCGACGAGGCGCTGCTCCGGCGTGCCGTCACGCACCGTTCCTACGCCTACGAGAACGGCAACGTGCCGCACAACGAGCGCCTGGAGTTCCTGGGGGACTCGGTGCTGGGGCTGGTGATCACCGACACGCTCTACCGGAGGAACCCGGACCTGCCCGAGGGGCAGCTGGCCAAGCTGCGCGCCGCGGTCGTCAACTCCCGGGCGCTGGCCGAGGTCGCGCGCACGATCGGGCTCGGGGACTACGTCCTGCTCGGGCGCGGCGAGGAGGCGACGGGGGGCCGTGACAAGGCCTCGATCCTGGCGGACACCACCGAGGCCGTCATCGGCTGCGTCTACGTCTCGGTCGGCCTCGAGGCCGCGGGCACCTTCGTCCACCACCTGCTCGACCCGCTGATGGCGCACACCGCCAACCTCGGCGCCGCCCTGGACTGGAAGACCAGCCTGCAGGAGCTGGCCTCGGTCGACGCGCCGGTGAGCCCGAGCTACCAGATCAGCGAGGACGGCCCCGACCACGACAAGGTCTTCACCGCCAGCGCAATCATCGAGGACGAGGTCCTCGGCACCGGCGTGGGACGCAGCAAGAAGGCGGCCGAGCAGAAGGCTGCCGAGGCGGCCTGGAAGGTGCTCACCGAACGGGCCACCGCCGTCGAGGACGCCGAGGCCGACCCGTCCGGGCCCGCCTGACCAGCCGTGCCGGAGCTGCCTGAGGTCGAGGTCGTCCGCCGGGGACTCGCCGAGCACGTCGTCGGCCGCCGCATCTCCCACGCCACCATCACCGGCACGAGGGTTGCCCGTCGCCACGACGCCGGACCACTGGACCTGGCCCACCGCCTCACCGAGGGTGAGGTCCTCGCCGCCGACCGGCGCGGCAAGTACCTCTGGCTGGTCGTCCAGACTCCCGGCGACGACCCGCACGCCCTGGTCATCCATCTCGGGATGAGCGGGCAGCTGCTCGTGGAGCCGGCGGACGCACCTCGCGAGAAGCACCTGCACGCCTCCTTCGACTTCGTCGACGACGGGCCCCAACTCCGCTTCGTCGACCAACGCACCTTCGGGGGCCTGGCGCTCACCGCGCTCGTGCCGGACCCGCATCCGGGCGGTGCCCACGCGCACGGGGTGCCGGTCCCGGTGTCCCACATCGCCCCCGACCCGCTCGAGCCGGCCTACGACCACCAGGCGCTGGTCCGCACCCTGAAGCAACGGCATACTGCCGTCAAACGGGCACTGCTCGACCAGGCGAAGGTCAGCGGCATCGGCAACATCTATGCCGACGAGGCGTTGTGGCGGGCGCGGGTGCACCCGCTGCGGGAGACCTCGGCCCTGACCAAGCCGGTGCTGGGGCGGGTGCTTGACCACGCCGCCATGGTGATGACCGAGGCACTGGCCCAGGGCGGCACGAGCTTCGATGCGCTCTATGTCAACGTCAACGGCGCGAGCGGCTACTTCGACCGGTCGCTGCACGCCTACGGCCGTGAGGGGGAGCCGTGCGACCGCTGCGGCACGCCGATCCGGCGCGAGGCGTTCATGAACAGGTCCTCGCACTACTGCCCGCGCTGTCAGCCACGGCCGAGGATCCCGCGCCACGGCTGAGCCCGCCGAAATAGCATCTTGAAGCCGTGCGCACAACCATCTATGCCGGTGGGCGGGTGGTGGTCCCAAGGAGGTCCGCGACGGGGTGCCCGTGGATCGGTTGCCCCGTGGCCTACCTCGCAGGCTGAGACGGTCGGGTGTCGGTTTCCTCAATACACTGACGTCATGGTGCGGGCGCTGATCTTCGTGCGAGGCCGGGTGCAGGGGGTCGGGTTCCGGTGGTGGACACGGGCCCGCGCTCTCGAGCTCGGCCTCGTGGGGCACGCCCGCAACCTGCCAGATGGTCGGGTGGAGGTCAACGCTCAGGGGTCCGAGGATGCGGTCCGTGCCCTGATCGACCTGCTCGGCGAGGACGTCTCGACCCGGAGCCGTCCGGGGCACGTCTCCGGTGTCACCGTCCAGTGGCATGAGCCAGCCCTGGACCTGGGCGGGTTCCGGGAGCGCTGACCGGGCGCGAGGGCTCCCGACGTCTGTCGCGTCGCAGGCCCGGGCGCGGGAGCGGCGCCGGCTTTCGGCATACTGCCCCGAGGTGCGGGGGATCGGTGCTCCCCGCCGGTACAGTGACCGGAAGTCCGCCGCACCAGGAGCCGCCACCGCGTGTATGTCAAGAGCCTGACCCTCAAGGGGTTCAAGTCTTTCGCCTCGGCGACCAAGCTGCGGCTGGAGCCGGGCATCACGTGCATCGTCGGCCCCAACGGTTCCGGCAAGTCCAACGTGGTCGACGCCCTGGCGTGGGTGATGGGCGAGCAGGGCGCCAAGAGCCTGCGGGGCGGCAAGATGGAGGACGTCATCTTCGCCGGGACCTCCGGGCGCGCTCCGCTGGGCCGGGCCGAGGTCACCATGACCATCGACAACACCGACGGTGCGCTCCCGATCGACTACTCCGAGGTGACGATCTCGCGGACCATGTTCCGCAACGGTGGTTCCGACTACGCCATCAACGGCACGTCCTGCCGGCTGCTGGACATCCAGGAGCTGCTCTCCGACTCTGGCATCGGCCGGGAGATGCACGTGATCGTCGGGCAGGGGCAGCTCGACGCGGTCCTGCGCGCCACGCCCGAGGAGCGACGCGGCTTCATCGAGGAGGCCGCCGGGGTCCTCAAGCACCGCAAGCGCAAGGAGAAGGCGCTGCGCAAGCTGGAGACGATGGAGGGCAACCTCACCCGGCTCGGCGACCTGACCTCCGAGATCCGGCGCCAGCTCGGCCCACTGGGTCGCCAGGCCGAGACCGCGCGCCGCGCCGCGTCGATCCAGGCCGAGGTGCGCGACGCCCGGCTGCGGATCCTGGCTGATGACCTGGTGCAGCTGACCAGCACCCTGGAGCAGGAGCTGGCCGACGAGACCGCGATGATCAACCGGCGCACCGCCGTGGAGCAGGCGCTCACGGCGGCGCAGTCCAGCGTGGCCGCGCTGGAGGCCGAGGCCGCTGAGGCTGCGCCGGCGCTCACCGCCGCGCAGGACCAGTGGTACTCCCTGTCCTCCCTCGTCGAGCGCACCTCCGCCACCGCCGACCTCGCCCGGGAGCGGGTGCGGCTGCTGGCGAGCGAGAGCGAGGAGGAGGGTCCCGGCGGGTCCGGCGAGGGACGGGACCCCGACAAGCTCCGCTCCCAGGCCGCGACGCTGCGCGAGCAGGAGCAGCAGCTGGAGCAGGAGATCGCGGGCATCGGCGAGGCACTGAAGGTCGCCGAGGAGTCCCGGCGGCAGGCCGAGGCCGCCCACCACGAGGAGCAGCAGCGCCTCACCCGCCTGGCACGCGCCGCCGCCGACCGGCGCGAGGGCCTGGCCCGGCTCTCCGGCAAGGTTGCCGCCGCGCGCAGTCGTCAGGAGGCCCGGGAGGCCGAGATCGGCCGGCTCCGGTCCGCGTTGGAGTCCATCGCCGGGCGCGCCACCACCGCCGAGCAGGAGTTCGCCGCGCTCGAGGGCCGCGTCCTGGACGTCGAGGAGGGCGAGGAGGGCCTGGACCAGGCCTACGAGGCCGCCGAGGCCGCCCGGGTCGCTGCTGCCGCCGAGGTCGAGCGGCTCACCGAGGAGGTCCGCGGCGCCGACTCGCAGAGGGCCAGCCTGACCGCCCGGTGCGAGGCGCTCCAGCTGAGCCTGCGCCGCAAGGACGGCGCCGCCGCGCTGCTCGCCGCGCCGGAAGGCCGTGGGGTGATCGGGACGGTGACCAGCCTGGTCACCGTGACCAGCGGCTACGAGGCCGCCATCGCCGCGGCGCTCGGGTGGGCCGGTGACGGGCTGGTCCTGGAGTCTCTGGACCACGCCCGGGGTGCCGTGGCCGCGCTGCGGGCCGACGACGAGGGCCGGGCCGCGCTGCTGGTCCCGCAGACCGCTCCCGCCACCGACACGACGGGGTGGCCGGCGCTCACCGGCGGTGCGGTCTGGGCGAGTGACGTCGTCACGGTCGCCGACAGCGCCGCGCCGGCCGTCGAGGCCCTGCTGCACCGCGTCGCGGTCGTCGAGGACGATGCGGTGGCCGCCGAGCTGATCGCCGCCCACCAGCTCATCGCAGTGACCAGGGACGGCGATGTGTATGCCGCGGGCTGGGTCCGCGGAGGCAGCTCGGCGGCGCCGAGCCTGCTGGAGATCCAGAGCGCTCTGGACGAGGCGCAGGCCGGTCTAGCGGACACGACCGCCAGGGGGGAGCAGGCCACCTTTGCGCTGGCTGCGGCCCGTCAGGAGCTGGACCGGCACAGTGCCGCGGCGGAGCAGGCGATGGATGAGCTCCACGACTCCGACGCCAAGATGGCTGCCGTCGCCGAGAAGCTCGGGCAGCTCGGCTCCGCGGTGCGTGGCGCCCGGGCCGAGCACGAGCGCACCACCGCGTCGGTGGCCGCCGCCGAGGAGGCGCTGGAGGCGGGGCGCCTGGAGCTGGCGACGCTGGAACAGCGCCTGGCTGAAGCTGAGGCCGAGCCCGGCGAGGAGGAGCCCAACACCGACGAGCGGGACCGCCTGGCCGCCGTGGCCGCTGCGGGGCGGACCAAGGAGACCGAGGTCCGCCTGCAGCTGCGCACCCAGGAGGAGCGGGCCCGCGCGCTGCAGGGGCGCGCGGAGTCGCTGGAGGCCGCCGCGCGGTCGGAGATCGCGGCACGGGAGCGCGCCGCGGCCCGTCGCGAACGGCGAGCCCACGCCGCCCGGGTCGCGACCGCCGTCGCCGAGGGATCGGCATACGTGCTGGAGGAGGTGCGGGCGCTCGTGGGTGAGGCAGCCACCGTGCGCGACCAGGCCCGTGCCCAGGCAGCGGAGCGGGACACTAGGTTGGCCGAGGCACGGGGGAGGGTCAGCACCCTGGGCGACGAGCTGCGTGACCTCACCGACTCGGTGCACCGTGACGAGGTGGCCCGGGCGGAGCAGCGGCTGCGGATCGAGGCCCTGCAGACGCGCGCCGTCGAGGAGCTCGGCATCGACCCCGACGCCCTCGTCGAGGAGTTCGGCCCGCACCAGCTCATCCCGGCCGTCCCGGGACCCGATGACGACCCGGACGACCTGCCCGACCCCACGCCGTTCGTGCGCGAGGCGCAGGACAAGCGGTTGCGCAGCGCCGAGCGCAAGCTCTCGGCGCTCGGCAAGGTCAACCCGCTGGCGCTCGAGGAGTTCGCGGCGCTGGAGGAGCGGCACAAGTTCCTCACCGAGCAGGTCGAGGACCTGCGTCGCTCCAAGCAGGACCTGCTCGACATCGTCAAGGAGGTCGACGAACGGGTCGAGCGCGTCTTCGCGGAGGCCTTCGAGGACACGGCCGAGCAGTTCGCTGGCGTCTTCTCCCGGCTCTTCCCCGGCGGCGAGGGACGGCTGACGCTGACCAACCCCGAGGACATGCTGACCACCGGCATCGAGGTCGAGGCCCGCCCGCCGGGCAAGAAGATCAAGCGGCTCTCGCTGCTCTCCGGCGGGGAGCGATCGCTGACCGCCGTGGCGCTGCTGGTCTCCATCTTCAAGGCGAGGCCGAGCCCGTTCTACATCATGGACGAGGTCGAGGCGGCCCTGGACGACACCAACCTCGGGCGGCTGATCACACTCTTCGAGGAGCTGCGGGACTCCAGCCAGCTCATCGTCATCACCCACCAGAAACGGACCATGGAGGTCGCCGACGCGCTGTACGGCGTGTCCATGAAGGGCGACGGTGTAACGACCGTTGTCTCGCAGCGGTTGCGCGACGTGCAGCCGCAGTCTGCCTGACCTGGTCGAGTCACCTCTCGCGAGCTGATGCTGCCGGAGGCCTAGGCGATGCACCTCCTCTGCGGAGCCTGCGTGGTCTGTTGCGACTCACATCGTCGCGCCCGGTCAGCCCGCCCTCCATCATGCACCGGTGAGCCTGTCCCAGCGTGAGAGTCGTCACTTCCGTCACAGTAGTCACACCGGCGGACGGCGCGGTGATTTGGCGAGGAGTCCATATCGTTGCACGATTGTGACCATGATTGCACTTGTGCTGACCATGCTCGTGTGCGTGGCGCTGGGGGGACTCGTCGTGGGCTATGTCGCCGTCCAGGCGCGCCGTGACGGGCGCGAGATCCTCACGCCGGAGGGCGAGGAGCTCCTGGCCAGTGCCCGCCGACGGCAGGAGGCGCTGGTGGACCGTGGCGAGCAGGTGGCGCGCAAGACGGTCCAGGCCGTCCGCAGGTAGAGCGAGTCTGCCGCGCCGGGCGCACCCGCGCAGGGCGCCCACCGCGCCGGGCGCACCATGCAGGGCGGCACCCACGCGTCAGCCGGGCGGCGGTCGGGGCGACGCGGCGGTCGGGGCGACGCGGCGGTCGGGGCGAGGCGGGGGTCCGCTGGGCGGAAATGGTCGCGCAGATCTGGTCGCATGCGACGTCTTCTACGCGACCAAAACCGCTGATCGTTCACGGGTCTCAGTGCCAACGGCTCCTGCTGGGCCCGGCGGTGACCGGGTGACCATCCGGCGTCTGTGAGAATGTCCGGCGTGGACAGTCTGTGGGAGATCCTGGCAGTAGCGACCGTCGTCGCCCTGGTGGGCCTGGGCGTCATCGTCGGCCTCGTGCGCGGTGGCGGCAAGGGCGGCACCAAGACCATCGAGCGGCCGCCGACGGCGCCGCCGATCGAGGTCGACGAGGAACGTGACCCTGCTGAGCGGCCGACCGGGGAGGGTGTCGAGGACACCGGTGGTGGCGTCGCCGTCGAGGTCGAGCCGGAGCCGAGCGCCCCGACCATCGAGAAGCCTGCCTCGGCACGTGGCCGGCTGGCGCGGCTGCGCGCGCGCCTGGCACGCTCCAACAACGCCATCGGCAACGCGCTGCTGTCGCTCCTGTCCAGCGGCGGCCTGGACGAGCAGTCCTGGGAGGACGTCGAGGACACGCTCCTGCAGGCCGACCTCGGGGTCGAGGCCACCGACGAGCTGGTCACCAACCTGCGCACCCGGGTCAAGGTCGACGGCGCGACTGATCCCGAGGTCGTCAAGGGGTGGCTCCGGGAGGAGCTTCTCGCGCTCGTCGACCCGAGCATGGACCGCCGCGTGGCGGCCAGTCGGGTGGGGGACCGTCCCGCCGTGATCCTGGTCGTCGGGGTCAACGGCACGGGCAAGACCACGACGGTCGGCAAGCTGGCGCGCGTGCTCGTGGCCGAGGACAAGGACGTCGTGCTCGGCGCGGCAGACACCTTCCGGGCCGCGGCGGCGGACCAGCTGCAGACCTGGGGCGAGCGGGTGGGTGTGCCCACCGTCCGCTCCCCGCGGGAGGGCGCCGACCCGGCCGCCGTCGCCTTCGACGCCGTGAAGTCCGCCACGGAGTACGAAGCGGACGTCGTGATCGTCGACACCGCCGGTCGCCTGCACAACAAGGCCGGGCTGATGGACGAGCTGTCCAAGGTCAAGCGGGTCATCGAGAAGCAGAGCCCGATCGACGAGGTGCTGCTCGTCCTGGACGCGACCACCGGTCAGAACGGCATGCGTCAGGCAGAAGTCTTCGGTGAAGCCGTCAAGATCACCGGCATCGTGCTGAGCAAGTTGGACGGCACGGCCAAGGGCGGGATCGTCGTCAACGTGCAGCGCCGCCTCGGCGTGCCGGTCAAGCTGGTCGGTCTCGGCGAGGGGCCGGACGACCTGGCGCCGTTCGATCCCGGGGCCTTCGTCGACGCGATCATCGGCTGACCTACGCGTCGACGGCCGAGCTCTCGAGGGAGTTGCGCGGATCTGTCGGCTCCGAGAGCGCCCAGGCGACGGCGGTCGTGCCGAGCCTGCCCAGCGGCCCCAGCACCAGCCGGTCCGCGGCCGGGCCCATGACGCCGGGCAGACGCAGCCCCAGCAGGTCCCGCGCACGGTCCGGCAGCATGGAGACCGCCCCGGCGGCGAGCATCCAGTACCCCGGGCGGGCGGCCCACGGCAGCGGAGGTTCGCGCAGCAGGAAGCTGGCCGCGTCCCGGGCACCGTCGGTCACCTCCAGCTCGGGCCAGTATGCCGCCAGGCGGCTCTGCAGGTCTGTCACCGTCCGCGGCGGGTCGGGCACGCCGAGCTCCTCAGCCGCCCAGCCGGTCTGGGCGACGTAGGTGTCGGCCTCGGCCGGCGTCAGCGGGGTCCTGGCGTAGCGCTGGTAGGCGGTGAGGAAGGAGTCGATCTCACCGACGTGGACCCAGGTCAGCAGGTGGGGGTCCCGCGCGTCGTACGCCCGCCCGTCCGGAGCGGTCCCGGAGACGGTCCCGTGCACCCGGTTGATGTGGTCGACCATCCGCTGGGCGTCCTCGACCGGACCGAACGTGGTCATCGCTATGAACTCGCTGGTGCGCTGCAGGCGGCCCCACGGGTCGCCGCGGTAGCCGGAGTGCTCGCCGACCCCCGCCATGGCCAGCGGGTGCAGTGACTGGAGGAGCAGGGCACGCAACCCTCCGGCATACATCCCGGCGTGGTTGTGCACCCGGCAGATCGGGTCGGTCGGGGCGAACCGACGCTCGCCCGGCGCGAGCCAGATCCGGGCCGCACGCTCGTCGGCGTCCGGCCCGGCCACCCGCGCACGGAGGGCAGACGACAGTCGGCGACGGATCGGCATACGACCATCATGCAGCCTAGGCAGGGTTGTTGCGCCGCTTTCCCGTCGGGGACGGTCGGGCGCTGGCCAGCGGTTAACCTGTGGGGGTGTTCAACAGCCTTTCCGACCGCCTGACAGACACCTTCCGCAACCTCAAGCGCAAGGGGTCCCTGTCCGAGACCGACGTCAACAAGACCGTCCGCGACATCCGGATGGCCCTGCTCGATGCCGATGTCGCGCTGCCGGTCGTGAAGCAGTTCACCAGCAGCATCCGCGAGCGTGCGCTCGGGGCCGAGGTGTCCAAGGCCCTCAACCCCGGCCAGCAGGTCGTCAAGATCGTCAACGAGGAGCTCGTCAGCATCCTCGGCGGGCAGACCAGGCGACTCAACCTGGCCAAGAACCCGCCGACCGTGATCATGCTGGCGGGTCTGCAGGGCTCGGGTAAGACCACGCTGGCCGGCAAGCTCGGCCACTGGCTCAAGGACCAGGGTCACACCCCGGTGCTGGTCGCGGCCGACCTCCAGCGACCCAACGCCGTCACCCAGCTCGAGGTGGTCGGCGATCGGGCGGGGGTGCCGGTGTTCGCGCCCGAGCGGGGCAACGTGTTCGGACACGACGCGGCGCTGGAGTCCGGTGAGGGCACCAGGTCCTTCGGCGACCCGATCGACGTGGCGGTGGACGGTGTCGCCCACGCCCGGAACAAGGGACATGACGTCGTCATCATCGACACCGCCGGCCGGCTCGCCGTCGACGTCGACCTGATGCGCCAGGCGCACGACATCCGGATGGAGACCAACGCCGACGAGGTGCTGTTCGTCATCGACGCGATGATCGGTCAGGCCGCGGTGGAGACTGCCAAGGCGTTCGCCGACGGCGTGGGCATCACCGGCACCGTGCTGACCAAGCTCGACGGTGACGCCCGCGGTGGTGCCGCGCTGTCCGTCGCGACGGTCACCGGCGAGCCGATCCTGTTCGCCTCCACCGGTGAGAAGGTCACCGACTTCGAGACCTTCCACCCGGACCGGATGGCCAGCCGCATCCTGGACATGGGTGACGTGCTGACCCTGATCGAGCAGGCCGAGAAGGCCTTCGACCAGGCTCAGCAGCGCGAGATGGCGCGCAAGTTCCTCTCGGAGGAGGACTTCACCTTCACCGACTTCCTCGAGCAGATGCAGGCCATCAAGAAGATGGGTTCCCTGAAGCAGATGCTCGGCATGATGCCCGGGATGCAGCAGATGCGGGCCCAGCTCGACGCCCTGGACGACAAGGAGTTCGACCGCGTCGAGGCGATGGTCCGCTCGATGACCCCGTTCGAGCGCTCCCACCCCAAGCAGATCAACGGCTCCCGCCGGGCCCGCATCGCCAAGGGATCGGGTGTCTCGACGTCCGAGGTCAACCAGCTGCTCGAGCGGTTCGGTCAGGCGCAGAAGATGATGCGCCAGATGAAGCGTGGTGGCGGCATGCCCGGGATGCCGGGGATGCCCGGCATGGGCGGTGGCGCCGGGTCAGCCAAGGGCAGAGGGAAGCAGCAGCGCAAGAAGGGCAAGAGCGGCAACCCCGCCAAGCGGGCCGAGCAGGAGCGACTCGCCGCGCAGAAGGCCGAGGAGTCCCGGGGCAATGCGATGGGCAGTGTCTTCGGCCTGCCGAGCGGTGCAGAGGAGCCCTCGGAGAAGGACCTGTCCAACCTCAAGCTGCCCGCGGGCTTCGACAAGTTCCTCAAGGACCAGTAGCGCTGTCCCTCATCACTCACCGCGACCGCCGCGTCGCAGGAATCGGTGCGAGCAGTTTGGCCTCGATGCGCGGTCATATGGCTCACACCGACGGCGAGTTGCTCGCACCGACGGCGCGAGTGGCTCACACCGACGGCGAGTTGCTCGCACCGATCTCAGCGCAGGTCGTCGACCAGGTGGCTCGGCACGATCTCGACCGCCCACGGCAGGTTGAGCCTGGCTATCTGATCGCCGACGACGTGAGCGGTCTGTTCGTAGCGACCCTCGCGCAGCTCCCAGGCGCGCAGCGAGGGTTCGTCGGGGTCGATGACCCAGTAGGCCGGGGTGCTGGCGGCCTCGTAGCGGGAGAGTTTGAGCCCGAGGTCGATGTGTCGGGTGCTGGGGGAGAGGACCTCGACGGCCAGCACGGGGCCTCCCTCGATGCGTCGCTCGCCGACGGCGGTGCTGGGCACGACGAGCACGTCGGGTTGGAGCACGGTGTCCTTCCCGAAGCGGATGTCCAACGGGGCCACGAAGACCCGGAGGCCGCGCGGGATGGTCCGGCGCAAGAGGAATGCCAGCTCACCCACCGCTGTCTGGTGCCGCGGGACCGGCGACGGCGTCACGACGAGGGACCCGTCGATGAGTTCGTAGCGGTGCCCGTCATCGACCTCACGGATCGCCTCGAAATCCTCGAGGGTCAGTGCCCGGCTCCGTGGCATGGTCGGCATGGGTCCCATGGTGCCCCCTCTCGATCATGCGGTCCAGGCAGTTCGCGGGCACTTGCATTTGAGGCACTACGGGCAACCACAACGTGGGTGTGGCGCTCAGGAGCTGTCCACAGAGGGGCGGTCGTCAGGACGGATCAGATGATCCGGCACGATCCGCAACGGCCACGAGAACGACAGCGTGGCTGCCGTCTCACCGCTGACACGGGCGACCTGCTCATAGCGACCCTCGCGCAGCTCCCAGGCGCGCAGTGAGGGTTCGTCGGGGTCGATGACCCAGTAGGCCGGGGTGCTGGCGGCCTCGTAGCGGGAGAGTTTGAGCCCGAGGTCGATGTGTCGGGTGCTGGGGGAGAGGACCTCGACGGCCAGCACGGGCCTCCCTCGATGCGTCGCTCGCCGACGGCGGTGCTGGGCACGACGAGCACGTCGNGCGCAAGAGGAATGCCAGCTCACCCACCGCTGTCTGGTGCCGCGGGACCGGCGACGGCGTCACGACGAGGGACCCGTCGATGAGTTCGTAGCGGTGCCCGTCATCGACCTCACGGATCGCCTCGAAATCCTCGAGGGTCAGTGGTCCGCTCCGCGGCAGGGTCGGCATGAGTCCCATGGTGCCCCCTCCTGTCCATGGCGTCGACTGTGGCACGGATCGCGACTGTGCTTCAGTCCCTGTCCACAGGCCGGGCTGCGCGAGCCGACTCGAGGATCGTCAGGTCGCGCACCGCGAACTGGTGGTGCGCCCACTCCTCGCCGAAGACGACCGTCAGGCACGAGCCGACCGTCCGCACCGCCGCGGGCGGGTAGCCGGGAGCCTCGTTCGGTCCGCACTCGCGACCGAGGTCTTCGTCGGTCAGGTCGGCGGCGAACTTCCTCAACCGGTCCAGTCGGGAGTCGCGAGCGTCGAGCACCTCGGCATACGACGGGGTCGCCTGCTCGTCGATGCCGTATGACGCCGCGCCTGTGTCGAAGGTGGCAGGCAGCCCGAGCGGGTGGAAGGGGGCCGCGTCCTGGGCCACGGCGTGGCCGAACCAGCCGTCGGTGACGAACACCAGGTGCCGCAGGGTCTGGGCGAACGACCACTCGCCGTCGACCGACTCGTGCACCGCCGGCTCGCCCAGAGCGTGCGCCCGCGTGAGGGTCGGGGCCCACATCTCCTCGACGACCTCGACCGCCCGGCGCACTCCGTCGGCGTCCGTGGGTCGCAGCTCGACCCGCTCCGGGTGGAGGCGGTTCAGCTCGGCCTCGACCAGTGGAGCCACCTCAACGCCGTTGAGGCGCAACCCGACGATGTAGGCATCGATGGAGGTGTTGGCGAGCATCGCGCCGCGCACGTCGGCGCCGGACAGGTCGACCTCCCGGATGACCTGGCCGGACAGGTCGGCACCGTCCCACGGAGAGCCGGTCACGACAGCGCCTGCTCACCGAGCGCCGCCGCAACCGCCGCGCGCCCGGGGATGCCGCTCACCGCACCACCGCGACGCGCCCCGGACCCGCACAGGAAGATGTTGGCGTGCCGCGTCTCGGTGCCCCACGTGCCGACCTCGTCGTCTGACTCGGCGAACGGCCACTGCAGGTCGCCGTGGAAGATGTGCCCACCGGGCATCCCGACCGAGGCCTCGATGTCCAACGGGCTCCGGACGTCGATGGTGTCCGGGGCGAGCAGGCAGTCCTCGATGGGCTCGGCCAGCACGGAGTTGATCGAGGCCAGCGTCAGCTCCAGCGCGCGCTCCCGGGCGCCCTCCGGGTCCTCGCGGAAGAGCCGGGCCGGCATGTGCAGCCCGAACAGCGTGAGCGTCTGGGCCCCGGCTGCCACCAGGTCGGGACCGAGGATCGAGGGGTCCGACAGGCTGTGGCAGTAGACCTCGCAGGGCGGCACGTCGGGGATGCGACCGGCCGCGGCCTGGGCGTAGGCCGCGTCGATCTGGTCATAGCCCTCGTTGATGTGGAAGGTCCCGGCGAAGGCCTGCTCCGGCGTCGTCGAGGCGTCCTTCAGCGCCGGCAGCCGGGAGAGCAGCATGTTGATCTTGAGCTGCGCGCCCTCGGGCTCGGGCCGGCTCGGCGCCTCACCCAGCAACTGGTCGAGCAGGGTCGGCGCGAGGTTGGCGAAGACCTGCCCGGCGCGGACCTCCAGCCCGTCCACGGTCCGGACCACGGCCTCGCTCCCGTCCGTGGAGACCGAGGTGACGGTGGCGGAGGTCCGCAGCTGCGCGCCATACTGCTGCGCGGTGCGGAGCAGACCGTCGGTGACCGCGCCCATGCCGCCGACCGGCACGTCCCAGTCGCCGGTCCCGCGGCCGATCACGTGATAGAGGAAGCAGCGGTTGACCAGGCGCTCGGCGTCACCGGGTCGGCCGAAGGTGCCGATCAGGCCGTCCGTCAGCACGATGCCGCGGACCACGTCGGAGGTGAAACGACGCTCTATCGCCTCACCCAGTGGCCGCTCGAAGACGTCCCGCCACGCTTCCTCACCCACCAGGGAGCGGACGTCCTCGCGCGAGCGCAGCGGCTCGGTCACGGTGGGGAAGAGCTTCTGCGCGATCTCGCCGGTCATCCCGTAGAAGTCGTCCCAGGCCTGCGCGTCGGCCCCGAGGTCGGCGGCGGTGCGGGCGGGGTCGCCGTTGTCGACGAGGATCCCGCCGTCGCCGACCGGGGTGTAGGAGCTGATCCGGCGCCGGATCAGCTGCAGGTCCAGGTCCAGCTCCTCGATGATCTGGTCGGGCAGCAGGCTGACCAGATAGGAGTATGCCGAGAGGCGGGCCTCGTGGGCGGGGAACACCCGGTCCGAGCGGGCGGCCCCGCCGATGTGGTCCGAGCGCTCCAGGATCAGCACCGACCGGCCGGCCCTGGCCAGGTAGGCGGCTGCGGTCAGGCCGTTGTGACCGGCCCCGATGACGACGGCGTCAAGTCTCATGGGCTTACGGTACTGGCGTGTCGACGAACCCACCCCAGCGACGTTTCACCCGCGCCGAGCTGGAGTCGTTCCGGGACGCCGAGGTGCCGGACCTGCTGCCCTCGCCCGGACAGGACCTGCGGTTGCTGTTCGTCGGGATCAACCCGGGCCTGTGGACCGCTGCCACGCAGACGCACTTCGCCCACCCTGGCAACCGGTTCTACCCGGCCCTGCTGCAGGCCGGGATCGTGCAGCGACGGATCGACCCGTCCGCGGGCATGACCGACGACGACCGCGACCACCTGAGGGCTCGCGGGATCGGGATCACCAACCTGGTGCGCCGCGCCACGGCGCGGGCCGACGAGCTGACGGCGACCGAGCTGCGGGAGGGCGGCGAACGCTTGCTCGCCACGGTGAGGGACACCCGACCGGAGGTGGTCGCGATCGCCGGCATCACGGCATACCGGAGTGCGTTCGGGGTCCGCGGTGCGCGAGTGGGGGAGCAGATCGACGGGCTCGAGGGGGCAAGGCTGTGGGTGGTCCCCAACCCGAGCGGGCTGAACGCGCACGAGACGGTCGCCTCGCTGGCGGTGGCCTACGCCGAGCCGGCGCGCGCTGCGGGCGTCATCGGCTGAGGTCCCGCTCCGGGCGCCACTGCTGCACGCTCGCGATCGGGGCGAACCCGTGCCGCAGGAAGAAGCGCAGCGAGCGGGCGTTGCCCGGGGTGACCGAGGCGAGCACGACCTCTCCGGCCGGGAGGCGCCGCAGGAGTCCCTCCAGCAGGGCGTCGGCGGAGCCGTCCTCGGCCTCGAGCCCGATCTCCGGCAGCCCGCCGATGCCCCGGCCCAGGGTGGCCAGGGAGGTCTGCGACCGCTGAGGCAGTCCGAGGACGACCACGTCGTCACGCCAGTGGTCGGCGTGCCGCGCCCGCGCGGACTGCGCCAGGTCGGGGCGCTCGACCAACGCGCTGGGAGGACCCGTGCCCCGGCCGGCCAGCAAGACATCAAGGATCCCGATCTCGCCCTCGCCGGCCAGAGCGAGGGTGGTGCGCGGGTCGTGGGCACCACCGAAACCGTGCACCCCGAGGTCACGGAGTCGCTCGTCCGTCACGTCCTCGCCGACGGCCAGGACGGCGTGGCCGGTGAACGCCAGGGCCGCCTCCACACCTTCGCGCCAGGGCAGCGCACGGGAGTAGCCTCCGTCGACCGCGGGGAACGTTCCCGCTGCCGCCGCGCGCAGGGTTGCCGCGAGGTCCCGTCGTGCCGGTGGGAGAGCGTCCTGCGCCATGCGCCCGAGTCTAGGAGTCGGCAGGCACGCGGACAGCCGGGCCGGTAGCCTGCGGTCACCACGTCGACAGGAGGCCCGAGTCCATGAGCAAGCCCGTGCTGCACGTCCGCGGTCAGGTCCTGGTCGGGCCCGAGGAGACTCTCAACGAGGTCTGGGTCGTGGACGGCCGCATCAGTATGACGCCACCGTCCGGGCAGGCCGGTCAGGTCGAGACCATCGAGGGCTGGGTGCTGCCGGGGCTGGTCGATGCGCACTGCCACGTGGGGCTGGAGGCCACCGGCGGGGTGCCGCCGGAGCGGGCTGAGGAGCACGCGCTCGCCGACCGTGACGCGGGCGCCCTGCTGCTGCGCGACGCGGGCAGCCCCCTGGACACGTCGTGGATCCACGACCGGGAGGACCTGCCGCGGCTGATCCGGGCGGGTCGGCACATCGCGCGGACCAGGCGCTACATCCGCAACTTCGCGCACGAGATCGAGCCCGAGGACCTTGTCGAGTTCGTCCGTCAGGAGGCTCGGCGGGGCGACGGCTGGGTCAAGCTGGTGGGGGACTGGATCGACCGGGAGACCGGTGACCTCAACGTCTGCTGGCCGGTCGAGGTGTTGACCGAGGCGATCGCGGCCGCGCACGAGGAGGGTGCCCGGGTGACCGCTCACTGCTTCGCCGAGCAGTCGCTGCGTGACTTCGCCGCGGCCGGGACCGACTGCATCGAGCACGCGACCGGTCTGGTGGACGAGACCATCGACGCTTTCGCCGAGCAGCAGATCGCGATCGTGCCGACGCTGGTCAACATCGCCAACTTCCCGTCGTTCGCCGAGGCCGGGCGGGGCAAGTTCCCCAACTATGCCGACCACATGATGGATCTCTACGAGCGGCGCTATGACACGGTGGCCAAGGCCCACGAGGCGGGTGTGCCGGTCTACGTCGGCACGGACGCAGGCGGTCAACTGCCCCACGGGCTCGTGGCGCGCGAGGTTGAGGCGCTCACGAAGACCGGGATGAGCAATCCCGAGGCGATCGGTGCGGCGACCTGGGCCGCGCGGGAGTGGCTGGGCCGTCCGGGCATCGCCGAGGGCGAGTCGGCCGACCTGGTCGTCTATCGCGACGATCCCCGTGATGACCTGCGGACGATGGCCGACCCACACCGTGTCATCCTGCGTGGCCACGCGCACGAGTCCCAGGGCCGCCACCACCACGCTCACTGAATTGGGGGCCGCGGCCTCACGCTCAGTGAATGCAGTGTGCGGCCCGACACCGCCGAGCGCTACCTTCCCGGGAGCCGTCGCAGGTCGGTGCGAGCGAATCGCCGTCGATGTGACGTCAGGGGGCTCGCACCGACGGCGAGTCGCTCGCACCGACGGATCCTGCGGACGCCGGTCCGGGTACCTCCCGCCCGGCGGCACCGGCCACCGATGTGACCGCCATGCAGCACGACCCCGACACGATCGCCACCGTCGCGATCGCCACCGTGGAGTCGCACGGCACCGTCGAGTCGAACGGCACTGTGGAGTCGAACATCACTGTGGAGTCGAACATCACTGTGGATAACTCCTGCGCCACCCCAGGCTCACCCGGCAGAGTGCGCCCATGGAACCATCACTCAAAGCACTCCTGGACCGCCAGGACGGGGTGGCCAACGTGCGGCAGCTCGACCACGCAGGGGTGACCCGTCAGGCGCTGAAGGCTGCGATCAACCGCGAGGAGGTGCTGCGGCTCCCTCGAGGTGTGCTGATCGATGCGGAGCGCTGGCAGAACGCGGCCTCCTGGGATCGCCACCTCCTGCGCGCCCGAGGCCTCATGCACGGCCCCCTTGGTGCCCCCGAGAGCACAGTCGCGCTGAGTCACCACAGCGCACTTGCACTCCATGGCATCCCCTTCTTCGGTGTTGACGACCGCGTGCACCTCGTGCGCACTGACGGACGGCGGAGCAGCTCTGACGCCCTCGTCTGCTCGCACGCAGCGATCTCGTCGAGGTGGGTGCAATCGGTGGATGGCATCCGTGTAGTTGCGCCGATGCGAGCGGCGTTCCAGGTCGCGGCGCTGTGCGGTGTCGAGTCAGGAGTGGTGAGCGTCGACGCGTGCCTACGAGCCGGCGCGACCGATGATGAACTGATCGATGCCGCAACGGCGGGTGGCTATGGCCGCGGCGCGCTGACCGTGCGCGTCGTCAAGGACTTCGCCGATGGGCGGTCCGAGTCTGCGGGTGAGTCACGGGCCCGGTGGGTCTTCAGCCTGCTTGGCCTCCCAGAACCAGTGCCACAAGCAGAGATTCGCAATGCTGACGGAGAGTTCGTGGGGCGCGTCGACTTCCTCTTCAAGGATCAGCACACCGTCGTGGAGTTCGACGGCCTCGCCAAGTATGCCGAGCGGTCGGACCTGATCCGCGAGAAGGCGCGAGAGGATGCGCTCCGGGCGTTGGGCTACTCGGTCGTGCGGATCACCTGGGCCGACCTGGCCAAGCCAGTGCTCGTGCACGCCAAGGTCATGCAGGGCTTCGCGCTCGCGGCTGCCTGAAGCCTGCAGTCGGGGTCGCACCTGGGCCGAATTTCAAGAGCCGTTCCGACTGATGCGAGCGACTCGCCGTCGATGCGATGTCATAGGGCTCGCACCAACGGCGAGTTGCTCGCACCGATCGTGGCGATGGTGCGGGGGCGTGGTGATGGTGCGGGGGCAGGCGTGGCTGGGGTGCGGGGCTGGCGTGTGGCGGGGGTGCGGCGTGGGAGGTGGGGCGTGGCTGGGGTGGAGTAGCCGTGGTTCGTCGGGGGGCGCGGGATCTGGCACAATAGGCCGGTACCCGTCTGCGGGTCGGCCCCTCTCTCCGACTCCAGCGTGTTCCCGAGCGTCCGCCCCGCGCGTGTTTCCCCACGTGGGCCAGCGGCTGCTCACCCTGACCAAGAATGAGGAGACACCCCACTCGTGGCTGTCAAGATTCGCTTGAAGCGCATGGGCAAGATCCGTGCACCGTTCTACCGCGTCGTCGTCATGGACGGCCGCAAGAAGCGCGATGGTCGTGCGATCGAGGAGATCGGTCGCTACGTGCCCTCCGAGGAGCCGTCGGTCATCGAGATCAACTCCGATCGTGCCCAGTACTGGCTGTCCGTCGGCGCCCAGCCGACCGAGCAGGTCGCCGCGCTGTTGAAGGTCACCGGCGACTGGCAGAAGTTCAAGGGCGAGGAGGGCGCCGAGGGCACCCTCAAGGTCGCCGAGCCGCGTCCGGACAAGAAGTCGCTCTACGAGGCCGCGCTCGCCGCCGCCGACGGCAAGGAGGCCAGCACGGCCGACACGCCGGCGCGGTCCAAGAAGTCCGACGCCAAGGCCGATGCCAAGGCGGAGAAGGCCGACGCCAAGGCCGATGCCAAGGCGGAGAAGGCCGACGCCTCCAAGAGTGACGAGGCCAAGGCCGAGAAGAAGGCCCAGGAGAAGGCAGCCGACGCCGCCGAGGCTGAGGTCGCCGCCGAGTCCCCGGCCGAGGCTGTCGCGGACGCCGAGGCGCCCGCTGCCGGCAACGCCGCCGAGGCCGAGGGCGCCGAGAGCCCCTCGACCGAGGTCGCTGAGGCCACCGACGTCGCCGACACCGAGACCGCCGACGCCGAGAAGGCTGAGGGCTGAGCCGGATGCTCGAAGAGGCCCTGGAGCACCTCGTCAAGGGGATCGTCGACCACGACGGCGACGTGACCGTGCGCACCAAGAACCTCCGCCACGGCGAGGTCCTCGAGGTGCGCGTCCACCCCGAGGACCTCGGCCGGGTGATCGGCCGCCGCGGCCGGACCGCCAGCGCGCTGCGCACCGTCATGGGTGCCCTGGCCGGTGGCGACAAGGTCCGCGTCGACATCGTCGACACCGACCGGGCTCGCTGAGCCCGACCACGCACGACCCGGGAGGGGTATGACGCGGCACCAGCCCGTCATGCCCCTCCCGTCTCGTTTCTCACCCGTTGGTCCGCCGGGCCAGCCCCATCGAGTGACACCGTCAGGACAGGAGCCCGCATGTTCGTCGTCGCCCGCATCGGCAAGCCGCACGGCCTGCGCGGTGAGGTCACCGTCCAGGTCCACACCGACGCGCCGGACGAGCGCTTTGCCGTCGGCACCGAGTTCGCGACCGAGCCCGACCGCGGGCCGTTGACGCTGCGCACGGTGCGGGTGCACCAGCAGGTCTACCTGCTGGGCTTCGAGGGCATCACCGACCGCACCGCGGCCGAGGCACTGCGCAACACCAGGCTGCTGCTCGCCGACGAGGAGGAGGCCGAGGAGGACGATGCCTGGCGCGAGGAGGACCTGCTCGGGCTCACGGTCGTGCTCACCGACGGGACCGTCGTGGGCGAGGTGAGCGCACTGCATACTCGCGAGGTCCAGGACCTGCTCGAGGTGCGCCGCGCCGACGGACGCGAACTGCTCGTGCCCTTCGTGGAGGAGATCGTGCCCGAGGTCGACGACGAGACCGGCAGAGTCACCATCGACCCACCGGCCGGCCTGCTGGAGCTGGGGGACTGACATGCGCCTGGACGTCATCACGATCTTCCCGGACTACCTGGCGCCGCTGGACCTCTCGCTCATCGGCAAGGCCCGGCGCGACGGCCTGATCGACCTGCACGTGCACGACCTGCGCGAGCACGCCCACGACCGGCACCGCACCGTGGACGACACGCCCTACGGCGGCGGCGCAGGCATGGTGATGAAGCCCGAGCCGTGGGGCGAGGCGCTCGACGAGTTGGTCGGCAACGGCGCTGAGGGCCAGGTGCCGCACCTGATCATCCCCGGCCCCGGTGGCATCCCGTTCACCCAGCAGACCGCCCGCGACCTGGCCACCGAGCCGTGGCTGGCCTTCGCCTGCGGACGCTATGAGGGGATCGACGAGCGGGTCTACGAGGAGGCCGCCGCGCGGATGCCGGTCTCGGTGATCTCGCTCGGCGACTACGTCCTCAACGGGGGAGAGGTCGCGGTCCTGGCCATGGTCGAGGCGATCGCCCGGCTCATCCCCGGCGTGATCGGCAACGAGCAGTCACTCGTCGAGGAGTCCCACGAGGACGGCCTGCTGGAGTATCCCGTCTACACCAAGCCAGCCACCTGGCGCGGCCGCGAGGTGCCCGAGATCCTGCTGTCCGGCAACCACGGGGCGATTGCCGAGTGGCGTCACGAGCAGCGCCTCCAGCGCACCGCGGCGCGTCGCCCGGACCTGCTCTCCGACTGACGGTTCGTATGCCGTGGGGCCGGGTCTCCCCGCGCGTCCCCGTCGATTGGCTCGAGAGGGTCCCGGTGTGGCAAACTTGATCCCTGCGTCCGCCCGGACGGCGACACCGCGCCCCTGCCACAGGGGGAAGAGTGCGGTCAGGACGGGCAGACACACCCCTTGACCACGACCGTCCACCCAGGACGGCACACCGCCGTGGGTGACCTGTGGCACCGACGAGAAAGCGACGCACCATGCACAAGCTCGACGACCTGGACGCAGGCAGCCTGCGCGACGACATCCCCGACTTCCGCGCCGGCGACACCATCAAGGTCCACGTGAAGGTCATCGAGGGCACGCGCAGCCGTGTCCAGATCTTCCAGGGCGTGGTCATCCGCCGCCACGGTGGTGGCATCGGCGAGACCTACACCGTCCGCAAGATCAGCTTCGGCGTCGGCGTCGAGCGCACCTTCCCGGTGCACTCCCCGAACGTCGAGAAGGTCGAGGTCGTCACCCGCGGTGACGTCCGTCGCGCCAAGCTCTACTACCTGCGCGACCTGCGCGGCAAGGCCGCCAAGATCCGCGAGAAGCGCGAGACGACCCCGACCGCCTGAGGCGCGTCCCGGCATACTCTCCGCAGCCGCCCCGAGCCCATCGGCCCGGGGCGGCTTTCGTATGACGGAACTCACCTGGGCCTGTGCCGGTCACCCGCCGCGTGTGGGAACCAGAGCGCCCAGCCCCGCGTACTAGGGTGCGAGCGAGAGCCCGCACTGCGCTCACCAGCGGCAGGACCCACCCGGCAGAGAAGGAACACCTGTGACGCAAGACCCGCGACCCGACTGGGACCGCGTGGGGGACACCCCGACCGATCCGGGCAGCCCGGTGGACGAGGAGTCGGTCGGCGAGCGCACCGCCGCCCGCCAGGCCGCGCGCGAGCAGGCGACCGGGCAGCCAGCCGGGGCCACGGCCGTGCGTGCGCGCAGGTCCGCCAAGCAGCGGCACCCCGTGGTGCACTTCGTCCGCGAGGTGCTGCTCATCGGTGTCACCGCCCTGGTGATCTCCTTCCTGATCAAGACCTTCCTCGTGCAGGCGTTCTGGATCCCGTCCGGGTCGATGGAGTCGACCCTCGTCTACGGCGACCGGGTGCTGGTCAGCAAGATCCAGGCCGGCCCGATGTCCGTGGAGCGCGGCGACATCATCGTCTTCGAGGACCCGGGCGGCTGGCTGCCGCACGGGCCGGAGAGCGACCGTGGGCCGGTCATGGAGACGCTGCTGAGCGTCGCCAAGTTCGTCGGCGTGGCGCCCGAGGGAGAGAGCAACCACCTGATCAAGCGCGTCATCGGGGTGGGCGGGGACCACGTGGTGTGCTGCGATGACAACATGCGCATCACGGTCAACGGGGAGCCGCTGGAGGAGACCTACCTGTACGCCGGCGACGAGCCGAGCCTGGAGAACTTCGACATCGTCGTGCCGGAGGACCACTACTGGATGATGGGCGACCACCGGTCCTACTCCCGCGACTCCCGCGCCCACGACGACGGCTCGGGCACGGCCGGCTCCATCCCGGCGGACCGGGTCGTGGGCCAGGCGTTCGCCCTGGTGTGGCCGCTGGACCGCTTCGAGGTGTTCACCAACCCAGGCGACGTCTTCGGGTCGGTGCCCGACGAGGAGTCGCCGTGACCCCGGCTGCGCGGACCGGGAGTCCTCGGCGGACACCGCCGCGGAGCACCCGACCGAGCCTGCGGCTGGAGCGATCGCTGTTCCGCGAGGGGCACCGGGTCCTGATCGGGATGGACGAGGTGGGGCGCGGCGCCCTGGCCGGTCCGGTGTCGGTCGGAGTCGTCGCGATCGACGAGACCTGCCGCACGGCCCCGCAGGGCGTCAAGGACTCCAAGCTGCTCACCCAGCAGGCGCGCGAAAGGCTCGTGCCCCGGATCCAGCGGTGGGCCCTGGGGTGGGGGGTCGGCCACGCCTGGCCGGAGGAGATCGACGCGATCGGCATCATGGCGGCGCTGCGACTGGCGGGGCAGCGTGCCCTGGCCCAGGTCGCGGTCCTGCCCGACCTGGTCGTCCTCGACGGCAACCACGACTGGCTCTCCGACCCCGCGCGGGAGGGGCTCCTGGCCCTGGTCGACCCGTCCGCGCCGCCGCAGGTCCCGGTCCGCACCCTGATCAAGGCCGACATGACCTGCTCGTCCGTGGCGGCGGCCAGCGTCCTGGCCAAGGTGACCCGCGACGCCCACATGATCCAGCTCGCCCCCGAGCACCCGGCATACTCGTGGGAGCTGAACAAGGGCTATGCGGCGCCCGAGCACCAGGAGGCCCTGCGCACCCTGGGCCCGTGCGTCCACCACCGCCGGAGCTGGAACATCACCGGCAACACCCTGCGGGATGACATCATCCCGCCCGAGGCGAGGGAGATGAACCGAGCATGAGCGCCGAGGACCTCGAGAAGTACGAGACCGACATGGAGCTGCAGCTCTACCGCGAGTACCGCGACGTGGTGAGCCTGTTCAGCCACGTCGTGGAGACCGAGCGGCGCTTCTACCTGGCCAACGAGGTGGACGTCCAGGTGCGCACCGGGGGCGGGGAGACCTGGTTCGAGGTGACGATGAACGACGCCTGGGTGTGGGACGTCTACCGACCGGCGCGCTTTGTCAAGAAGGTGCGGGTCATCACCTTCAAGGATGTCAATGTCGAGGAGCTGGCCAAGAGCGACCTCGACCTGACCAAGCTCGACCGAGACTGACCTTGCCGCGGTCCACAGCTACCCCCCGGGGGTACCTCGTCACCCACAGGTCCTGACGAGCGCTGCCCGGTCACGGCCGCTGACCCCGATGGTGGGTCGCGGAGGTGGTGGAGATGGGGATGTCCCACCGGGTCGCGAGTGCGATCGGGGAGTATGGCGAACGGCTGGCCTGCGAGTACCTCACCGGGCTCGGCTACGAGGTCCTGGACCGCAACTGGCGGTGTGATCAGGGTGAGCTCGACATCGTGGCCCGGGACGGGGCCTGCCTGGTCTTCTGCGAGGTGAAGACGCGGCGCAGCACGGCCTTCGGGTCACCGGTGGAGGCGGTCACGCCGGTCAAGGCCGCCAGGCTGCGCCAGCTCGCGGTCAGCTGGCTGCGGGAGCACGCGCTGCGCTCTCCGGACCTGCGCGTCGATGTGATCGGGGTGCTGCGCCCGGCCAGTGGTCCGGCGCAGATCGAGCACCTGCAGGGCGTGGCCTGATGGGGCTGGGGTCCACCTACGCGGTGGCGCTGAGCGGGGTCGAGGGGCACCTGGTGCAGGTCGAGGCGCACATGGCGCAGGGACTGCCGGCGATGACGATGAGCGGTCTGCCTGACGCCGCCTGCTCCCGGGCTCCCAACCGGATCCGGGCTGCTGTGGAGGACTGCGGGCTGACCATCCCGCAGCGGCGGTGGACGATCAATCTGACCCCGGCGTGGCTGCCCAAGACGGGCAGCGGGTTCGACGTCGGCATTGCCGTCGCCCAGCTGGTCGTGACGAAGGTGCTGCCCCCTCGTGTCGCGGAGTCGGTGGTGCACATCGGGGAGCTGGGGCTGGACGGGGCCGTGCGGCCGGTCACGGGCGTGCTGCCGATGGTGGCTGCCGCTGCCGCCGCGGGGATGGGCACCGTGATCGTGCCACGGGCCAACGCGGAGGAGGCGTCTCTGGTGCCCGGCATCCGGGTCTACGGGGTGGCCTCCCTGCGTGAGCTCATCGAGCTTCACCTGGCCGTCCACCGGGGTGCCGCACCCGCCGCCCTGACCCTGCCCGAGCCCGTCCCGCCCGGGGACCCGGTGCCGGACCTGCAGGATGTGGTGGGACAACCGGAGGCACGGGCGGCGCTGGAGGTCGCGGCGGCCGGGCGTCACCACATGCTCATGGTGGGTGCGCCAGGCGCCGGGAAGACGATGCTCGCCGAGCGGCTCCCCGGCCTGCTGCCGCCCCTGGAGCGCACCGAGGCGCTCGAGGTCACCGCGGTGCACTCCGTCCTGGGAGCGCTCGATGACACCCGGTCACTGGTGGACCGTGCCCCGTTCGTGGCGCCGCACCACGGAGCGTCCATGGCCGCCGTCATCGGCGGCGGCAGCACCAGGGTTCGTCCGGGCGCGGTCTCGCGCGCCCACCGCGGCGTGCTCTTCCTGGACGAGACCCCAGAGTTTCGACGAGACGTCCTCGACGGGCTGCGACAGCCGTTGGAGAGCGGTGAGGTCGTCATCGCCCGCGCCGACCGGCAGACCAGGTTGCCCGCGCGCTTCCAGCTGGTCGCCGCCGCCAACCCGTGCCCGTGCGGGCAAGGGATCGGCAAGGGTGAGCGGTGCGAGTGCACGCCGTTGGCCCGCCGCACCTACTTCGGCAAGCTGAGCGGCCCGCTGCTGGACCGGATCGACGTGCGGGTGAGCCTGTTCCCCGTCAACCGCAGCGCCCTGGCCGGACCGCCCGGCGAGCCGACCGTGGAGGTGGCCGAGCGGGTGCGGGCGGCCCGCGAGCGTCAGCGCTCGCGGTGGTCGGGGACACCGTGGGTGGTCAACGCGGAGGTGCCCGGCAGCCTCCTGCGCAGCGATGCGTGGCGCCTGCCGAGGCAGGTCACCGCCCCGCTGGAGACCGCGATGGACCGCGGAGAGCTGACCCTGCGCGGATACGACCGGTGTGTGCGCGTGGCCTGGACCCTCGCCGATCTGGCCGGGGCCGAGCGGCCTGGCGCCCAGCACCTGTGGCGGGCCCTGGCGCTGCGCACCAGTTCGGAGGTGTCGGCATGAACTACGGAGTCACCGACGAAGCCAGCGCACGGCTGGCCTGGGCACGGCTCTCCGAGCCCGCCGACTCGGTGGCGGTCGCCCTCATCGAGCGGTTCGGGTTCCACGACGCCTTCCACATCGCGGCGCGCGGCGGCACCGCACCGAACGGCAAGGTCGTCGACCGCTTCACGGCCCGCCTGAAGGATCTGCACCTCGACCGCGACCGGGAGATCTGCGAGCGCCTGGGGGCCCGCCAGCTCCTGCCCGGCGATCCCGAGTGGCCGACCGCGTTGGACGACCTGGCGGTCCCCCCGTGGTGTCTGTGGGTGCGCGGACCTGTCGATCTTGCCGCGGTGCCGTCTCGCAGCGTCGCTGTCGTGGGGGCGCGGACGAGCACGGCCTACGGCAACCACGTCGCCGCGGAGATCGGAGCCGGCACCGGGGCCCGCGGGTTCACCGTGGTCTCCGGGGCAGCGTTCGGGATCGACGCGGCCGCCCACCGCGGGGCGCTCTCGGTCGAGGCGCCGACCGTCGCGGTGCTCGCGTGCGGCGTGGACCGGGTCTATCCCGCCGCCCACGCCGACCTGATCGCTGCCGTGTCGCGCGCGGGCGGTGTGCTGACCGAGGTGCCGCCAGGGTCGGCGCCGACCCGGCCGCGGTTCCTGGCCCGCAACCGGATCATCGCCGCGCTCGCGACGGGCACGGTGGTCGTCGAGGCGGGCCTGCGCTCTGGCTCCCTGAACACGCTCCGAGCGGCGGCGGCGATCGGCCGGCCGGTGGCGGTCGTCCCCGGACCGGTGACCTCGATGGTCTCTGCCGGGTGTCACCGGGCTGTCCGGGAGGAGGGTGCCGTCCTCGTGACGGATGCCGCCGAGGTGGTCGACCTGCTGGGCGACATCGGAGGAGATGACCTGGCCCCCGCCAAACGCGGGCCGGAGCGGGTGCAGGACCAGCTGGACGACCTGCCGCTGCGCGTGTGGTCGACCCTCGCGCCGTTCCGCTCCAAGACGGTCGAGGAGATCACCGTCCAGGCGGGGTTGGCCGCTGCCGAGGTGCTCGGCGCCCTGGGAGAGCTCCAGGGGCGGGGCCTGGCCGAGCTGCGGCTCGACGGCTGGGGGAGGGTCTGATGCGCGCGGTCTGCGCTGGTCTACTCGCCCTGCTCACGACCCTGACCGGTCTGGGCGGGCAGGTGATGGTCACTCCGGGCCAGGCCGGACACGCGATCGTCGCACCCGGCCTGGTCGGGCAGAGGCCGGTGACATCCGACCTGGTCGGGCAGAGGCCGGTGACATCCGTCCCGGTTGGGTCCCCGTCGCTGCGCACCGATAGCCGCGAGGGCGCGCCCCTGAAGGACGAGCGTGACGACGACGCTGCGGTCCTTACTGCCGTCGCGTCTGTACTGGCGGAGGGAGTCTCGACCGTGACGGCGCAGCCTCAGCCCCGCGCGCGTTGGCAGTGGCCACTCCCTGGACGCCCTGAGGTGGTGCGGCCCTTCGATCCTCCCGAGGAGCGGTGGCTCCCGGGACACCGCGGGATCGACCTGGTCGGGCAGACCTACTCGCCGGTCCTCGCCGTGGCCGACGGCACCGTGACCTACAGCGGCAGCATCGCCGGGGTGGGCATCGTCTCGGTCACCCACCCGGACGGGGTCCGGAGCACCTACCAACCGGTGACCGACCGGGTCGACGAGGGCGAGCAGGTGCGTGCCGGTGACCAACTCGGCCTGTTGGGCGTCTGGGGCAGCCACTGCCTGATCCGGGCCTGCCTGCACCTGGGCGCGGTGCGCGGTGAGGACTATCTCGACCCGTTGTTGTTCCTCCTGTCGTGGCAGCTCACTCTCCTCCCGCACGGGGAGTGAATAGCTGCGCTGCGAACTGGGCATCCGGCGGCGTGTCTCGAACCCCGGTGATCAGGGTCTTGCCCCGAGCCCCGGTTCAGAGGCGGCCCCGCCGAACCCGGTGATCAGCGCGCCTACCTCAACCGAGCCCCGGATCAGCGCGCCGCCCCGAGTGGGCGTCGGTGGCGTGGCACCGTAGTGGGGTGGAGCAGCCAGCCGAGCACGCGGAGGGAGCCGTGCCCAGTCGGGCGCAGGTCGTGCCCGGTGACGTGCTCGAGTCGTTCCGGCGTCACCTCGCGGCCGAGCGCAACCGGTCTGAGCACACGGTCCGGGCCTACGTGGGCGACATCACCGCGATGGCCGATGCGCTCGCGGGCGCCGGGGTCTCGAGCCTGGCGGACATCACGCTGGCCGACCTGCGTGCCTGGCTGGGAGAGCAGGCCGCTGCAGGAGCGGCGCCCTCGACCATCGCCCGACGATCGGCTGCCGCCCGGACCTTCCTGCGGTGGGCCAAACGCACGGGCAGGATCGAGACTGACCCCGCACTGCGGCTGGGTGCCCCGCGCAAAGGCCGTTCCCTGCCCGGAGTGCTCAAGCAGGCCGAGGCCGACCAGCTGATGGATATCGCCGCGGTGGGGGCCGACGACGCCGACCCGATCCACCTCCGCAACCGGGCCATCCTCGAACTGCTCTACGCCAGCGGCATGCGGGTGGGTGAGCTCACCGGGCTGGACGTTGACGACGTGGACCTGGCGGGTCGGGTCGCCAGGGTGCTCGGCAAGGGCGCCAAGGAGCGCACCGTGCCGTTCGGCGCCCCGGCGGCCGAGTCACTCGAGGTGTGGTTGGGACAGGGGAGACCGCTCCTGGCGACCGCCGAGTCGGGGCCGGCACTCTTCCTCGGGCGTCGCGGCAAGCGCGTCGACCAACGACAGGTGCGCACGGTCGTCCATGATCTCCTGTCGCACCTGCCTGCCGCCGCGGACCTCGGTCCGCACGGGCTCCGGCACAGCGCGGCCACCCACCTGCTCGAGGGCGGCGCCGACTTGCGGACCGTGCAGGAACTCCTTGGTCACTCCAGCCTGGCCACCACTCAGATCTACACGCATGTGTCCGTCGACCGGCTGCGCGCCGCCTACCGGCAGGCGCACCCCCGCGCCTGACCTGAGCACCGGACCAGGGTCCCCTCCGGCACGGCCACCAGTCGAGCTCGCGGGACGCAGCCGTGGTGTGTCACGCGAGCCTGTGACGTGACAGCCGCACCCCGGGGGTCCGCCACTGGTTGATGACCTCTTCCGTGAGCCACACCCCGACCGGGCTCGACCAGGACTGGGATGCTTTCTGCAGAACCCACCCCTCACCGATCGTGACAGCCGCGTGAGCCAGCTCCCCGTCATGGCGCCACACCAGGACCTGGCCCGCGTCCCGCGGATCGTCGCGGGACGCAGCGGGGGTGGTGTGGGCGTCGAGCCAGAGCTGAAACTGGTCGAGCTGAACCCAGTCCTTCTCCACCGGCTCGCCCGCGGCCGCCATGACGGTGCCGAAGCAGTTGGGGCCGGACCCGGAGGGGAACCTGCCGGCCAGCTCGCCAGCCCGTGGCAGCGACCCTCTCGAGGCACGCCCCAGCTGCTCGCGCGCGAGCTCGTGGAGGCTGGGTCTGGTGCCTGCTTCGACCCACCGGACCAGCTTGGGGACGATCATCGGGTCCGTGGGCCAGGCAGGGGCGGGCTTGGGACGGACGCGGTCACGTCGCTCTGTGACCAGGGCCGCCCGGGCGTCAGGTTCGAGCTCGGCGAACTCGTCCTCGGAGAGCCATGCCCAGGGGCCTGCGCCATACATGAAGAAGGTGTCCCTCAACTCGTCGGTCACGGACTCGGAGCTGGTGTCCGGGAGCGAGTCGACAACCGAAGCCGGCAGGCCTCTTGTGCGGAAGGACTGCCGCCCGGGTGCATAGAAGCCCAGCCAGCGCTCGATGTCGTCGCAGGCCACGGGGATCCCCAGGACGGTCACCGCGTCCATCTCGTCATCGTGTGCGCAGGCCGGCGAGGCGCCGCGCCCCTTCGCGCAGCACGTCCTCCTGCTTGCAGAAGGCGAAGCGCACGAGCGATGCCACCGGCTCGACGTCGTCACAGAAGGCCGAGACCGGCACCCCCACGACACCCACCTCCTCCGGCATCCGACGGCAGAACTCGACGGCGTCGGTGACGCCCAGGGGAGCGGCGTCCGCGATGACGAAGTAGGTGCCCTGACAGGGCATCACCGGCAGTCCCGCACCGGTCAGCGCCTCGACCAGGATGTCCCGTTTGCCCTGCATCTCGGCCGCGAACCCGGTGAAGAACTCCTCGGGCAGACCCAACCCGTGGGCGATCGCCGGCTGGAACGGACCGGAGCCGACGAAGGTCAGGAACTGCTTCACCGCGCGCACGGCGCCCACCAGCTCGGCCGGGCCGTGGACCCAGCCCACCTTCCAGCCGGTCAGTGAGAACGTCTTGCCGCCGGAGCTGATCGTCAGGGTCCGCTCGGCCATGCCCGGCAGCGTGGCGATCGGGATGTGCGCGGTGCCGTCGAAGGTGAGGTGCTCGTAGACCTCGTCGGAGACGACCACCGCGTCGTGCTCCTGGGCCAGCTCGGCCACCAGCTCCAGCTCAGCCCGGGTGAACACCTTGCCGGTCGGGTTGTGCGGCGTGTTGAGCAGGACCGCCCGGGTCCTTGGCCCGAACGCGGCGCGGAGAGCGGCCTCGTCGACCGCCAGGTCCGGGAAGTGCAGCGGCACCGTGCGGCGGACCCCGCCGGCCAGCGCGATCGAGGCTGCATACGAGTCGTAGAACGGCTCGAAGGTCACCACCTCCTCACCCGGCTCGACCAGCGCCAGGATCGCCGCCGCGATCGCCTCGGTCGCACCTACGGTGACCAGCACCTCGGTGTCGGGGTCGACGTCCATCCCGTAGAACCGCCGCTGGTGCTCCGCCACCGCCCCGCGCAGCACGGGCAGGCCGATGGCGGGCGGATACTGGTTGAGCCCGGAGTCGATCGCCTCCCGCGCGATGTCGAGCAGTTCCTGCGGCCCGTCGGTGTCCGGGAAGCCCTGCCCCAGGTTCACCGCGTCATAGCGCAGGGCGGCCTGCGTCATCTCGGCGAAGATGGTGGTCCCGAAGCCGGTCATCCGCGTGACGAGTGGATTTCGCATGTCCTGCACGGTAGCCGTAAGATGGTCAGCACGTGTGGTGTGCCCGGAGCCGGGTGCGCCGCGCGAATTCGCGCACGAGCCCACCGGCGGACCACCCCGACCTCTCGGTCGACGGCCAGGTATGCCGGGACGCACCTCCGCGGTCCCGTCCCCTCAACGGGGGCCGGGTGGAGGTCGTCGCCCGTGCCAGGACCTAACTGCACCCTAGAAGAAAGCGAGACCACGGCATGGCCGTCGTCACCATGCGCCAGCTCCTGGAGAGCGGCGTCCACTTCGGGCACCAGACCCGTCGTTGGAACCCCAAGATGAAGCGCTTCATCATGACCGAGCGCAACGGCATCTACATCATCGACCTGCAGCAGTCGCTGACCTACCTCAACGAGGCCTACGACTTCGTCAAGCAGACCGTCGCGCACGGCGGCACCATCCTGTTCGTCGGCACCAAGAAGCAGGCCCAGGAGGCCATCGCCGAGCAGGCCACCCGCGTCGGCATGCCCTACGTGAACCACCGCTGGCTGGGCGGCATGCTCACCAACTTCCAGACCGTCTCCAAGCGGCTGAGCCGCCTCAAGGAGCTTGAGGAGATCGACTTCGACAACGTGGCCGGTTCCGGTCACACGAAGAAGGAGCTCCTGATGATGCGCCGCGAGCACGAGAAGCTCGAGCGCGCGCTCGGCGGCATCCGCGACATGGGCAAGGTCCCCTCCGCGGTCTGGGTCGTCGACACCAAGAAGGAGCACCTGGCCGTCACCGAGGCGCGCAAGCTCGGCGTCCCGGTCATCGCGATCCTGGACACGAACTGCGACCCGGATGAGGTCGACTACAAGGTCCCGGGCAACGACGACGCCATCCGCTCGGTCACCCTGCTGACCCGCGTGGTCGCCGACGCCGTCGCCGACGGCCTGATGGCCCGTGCCGGTGGCGGCTCCTCCGAGGAGGGCGCTGGCGAGGCTGAGCCGATGGCCGAGTGGGAGCGCGAGCTCCTCGCCGGCACCGAGGCGACCGAGGCACCGGCAGCGGCTGCGACCGAGGCGCCCGCCGAGGCTGCGACCGAGGCTCCGGCTGCGGCCCCCGCCGAGGCTCCGGCCGAGGCTGTCACCGAGACCCCCGCCGAGACTCCGGCCGCCGAGTCGACCGAGGACCAGGCCGCGCCGGCCGAGCAGGCCTGAGCACCCGGCATACCCAGAACATCCACCGAAGTTCCCTGACGAAGGAGCGAACCCGATCCATGGCGAACTACACCGCCGCTGACATCAAGGCCCTGCGCGAGGCGACGGGCGCCGGCATGATGGACGTCAAGAAGGCCCTGGACGAGGCCGAGGGCGACACCACCAAGGCGACCGAGATCCTGCGGGTCAAGGGCCTGAAGGGCGTCACCAAGCGTGAGGGCCGGTCGGCCTCCAACGGCTTGGTCGCCGCTCACGTCGACGGCAACGTCGGCACCCTGGTCGAGATCAACTGCGAGACCGACTTCGTCGCCAAGGGCGAGAAGTTCGGCGAGCTGGCCGAGCGGGTGCTGGCCCAGGCCGTCGCCACCGGCGCGGCCGACGCCGAGGCGCTGCTGGCCAGCGACCTGGACGGCCAGACCGTCCAGGCCGTCCTGGACGAGGCCAACGCCACCATCGGCGAGAAGATCGAGATCCGTCGTGTCGCCCGTCTCGAGGGCGCCCAGGTCGTGTCCTACCTGCACAAGACCAGCCCCGACCTGCCCGCGCAGATCGGTGTCCTGGTGGCCACCGAGGGCGGCGACGCCCAGGTCGCCCGCGACATCGCGATGCACGTCGCGGCCTTCAGCCCGACCGTGCTGACCCGTGAGGACGTCGCCGAGGAGACCGTCGCCAACGAGCGCCGCATCGCCGAGGAGACCGCTCGGGAGGAGGGCAAGCCGGAGCAGGCGCTGCCCAAGATCGTCGAGGGTCGCGTCAACGGCTACTTCAAGGAGAACGTGCTGCTGGACCAGCCGTTCGCCAAGGACCCCAAGAAGTCCGTCGCGCAGGTCGCCACGGAGGGCGGTGCGGAGGTCACCTCCTTCGCCCGCTTCAAGGTCGGCGTCTGAGCACACCCTGCGGTTCGTATGCCGTGAGGCCGGTTCCCCTTCCGGGAGCCGGCCTCACGGCATACTGCTGTCCAGAGGTCACCTGTCACGGATGCCGGTCGATGCGGCGGAATGGGCCGTGCCCGCCCGGATGTGGCAGGATCGAGCGACCGCAGACATCGCCGGAACTGCAGGAGGCTTCGTGCCAGACAGCCTGACCACCACCCACGAAGTGCTCCCGTCGACCGACCCCGAGCCGCTGGCGGTGACCGCGCCCGAGGGGGCCGATCCGGCTCGACGCGTGCTGCTCAAGCTGTCCGGCGAGGCGTTCGGCGGGGGCAGCGTCGGCCTCGACCCCGACGTCGTCCGGGGGATCGCCCACCAGATCGCCCGCGCTGCCCGCGAGGGCGTGCAGATCGCCTGCGTCATCGGTGGTGGCAACTTCTTCCGCGGTGCCCAGCTGCAGCAGCGGGGCATGGACCGGGCGCGCGCCGACTACATGGGCATGCTCGGCACCGTGATGAACTGCCTGGCTCTGCAGGACTTCCTGGAGAAGGAGGGCGTGCCGACCCGCGTGCAGACGGCGATCGCGATGGGCCAGGTCGCCGAGCCCTACATCCCGCGCCGCGCCATCCGTCACATGGAGAAGGGCCGCGTGGTGATCTTCGGCGCCGGCGCGGGGATGCCGTACTTCTCCACGGACACCGTCTCGGCGCAGCGGGCGCTGGAGATCCACTGCGACGTGGTGCTCATGAGCAAGCACGGTGTGGACGGCGTCTACACCGCGGACCCGCGCACCGATCCTGACGCGGTCAAGCTCGACACACTGACCTACAGCCAGGCGCTGACCAGCAACCTCAAGGTCGTGGATGCGGCAGCCTTCAGCCTCTGCATGGAGAACGGCCTCGACATGCTCGTTTTCGGCATGGGCGGCGAGGACAGCATCACCCGTGCCCTGCGTGGTGAGAAGATCGGAACACTGGTCACCGCCGGCTGACGGCGCCGACCGCCCAGACGAGATCAGCCACGCGCCCCCCGGCGCACGACGAAGGAGCACCACGCAGATGTCCGAGATGATCGAGATGGCCGTCATGGAGGCCGAGGACAAGATGGGCAAGGCCCTCGAGGTTGCCCGCGACGACCTGGCCTCGATCCGGACCGGCCGGGCGCACCCGAGCATGTTCAGCAAGCTGAACGTCGACTACTACGGCGCACCGACGCCGATGCAGCAGCTCGCGTCCTTCCACATCCAGGACGCCCGCACCGTGCTGATCACCCCGTTCGACAAGGGCGCGATGACCAGCATCGAGAAGGTCCTGCGGGAGGGCGACCTGGGCCTCAACCCCAGCAACGACGGCAACGCGATCCGGATCGTCATGCCGCAGCTCACCGAGGAGCGGCGGCGGGAGTACATCAAGCTCGCCCGGACCAAGGGTGAGGACGCCAAGGTCTCCGTGCGCAACATCCGCCGGGCGACCATGGACACCGTCGCCAGGGCGGTCAAGGACGGCGACATCGGCGAGGACGAGGGCACCCGGTCCGAGAAGGAGATCGAGGGGCTCACCAAGAAGTTCGTCGACCAGATCGATGAGGCGCTGAAGCTCAAGGAAGCCGAGCTACTGGAGGTCTGAGCGAGACCCCGCACCCCGAGGAGGGACATGGAGGCCTCGTCGCGCCGCGCCTACCGGGCGCTGCAGCGATCCGGTGCGCCGCCCCCGGCAAAGAAGCCGTCGCGGGCCGGCCGCAACCTCCCCGCGGCCATCGGCGTGGGGGTGGTCCTGGGCGGTGCAGTCATCGCGACCGCGCTCCTGTGGGCTCCGTCGTTCGTCGCGCTGGTGACCGTCGCCATCGTGCTGGCCTCCCTGGAGATGGTCACCGCGCTGCGGGCCGGGCGATTCAACGTCCCCGTGGTGCCGGTGATCGCCGGCGCCGCGCTCGTGCCCGTCGCCTACGCCTATGGCAGCTCGATGCTGATCCTCGGCTACGGCCTGGTCTGCCTGGCGATCCTGCTGTGGCGGGCGGTCGAGGGGCCGGAGCGAGCGATCCGCGACATCGCGGGCGGCGTTCTGATCGTCACCTACGTCCCGCTGCTGGCTGCGTTCGCCGCCCTGATGATCGCCGCGCCCGACGGTGGTCAGCGGATCATCGTCTTCGCCCTGGTGACCACGATGAGTGACACCGGCGGCTACGCGATGGGTGTGCTGAAGGGCAAGCACCCCATGGCGCCCTCGATCAGCCCGAAGAAGTCGTGGGAGGGGTTTGGGGGATCGGTCCTGTTCAGCGTGGTGGCCGGCGCGATCAGCGTCCCGCTGCTGCTCGGTGGGCACTGGTGGGCCGGGGCCCTGCTCGGGCTCCCGGTGGCGGTCTTCGCCACGGTCGGCGACCTCGCCGAGTCCACGATCAAGCGCGACCTGGGCATCAAGGACATGGGCAACCTGCTGCCCGGCCACGGTGGCGTGATGGACCGGCTCGACTCCTTGCTCATCACCGCACCGCTGCTCTGGCTGCTGCTGGGGGTGCTCGTCCCCGTGGCCTAGCCCGAGGGGTTTCGGTGAGGGCGGGACGAGCGACTGCGCACGAGTAGTTTGCTAGCATTGCGGCATGACAGTACCCGTGCCGACGACGACAGCGCGGTCCACGCACGAGCGCTCCGCCGCGGTCCTGGCCGTGGCACTGCTGCTCGTCGAGCTGGTGGCGGCCTGCCAGTCCTACCTGACGGCGACGATCACCCCGCTGATGGCGCAGGACCTGGACGCCCGGGAGGGCTACGGACTGCTGGTGGCCGTGACCCAGGCCGCGATGTTCCTGACCATGCCGCTGGGTGCCGCCCTGTTGTCGCGCTGGCCCGCAGCCCGGATGCTGGCCTGGCTCACCCCCGTCGTCGTGCTCGGGGGTGCCATCAGCGCCGTGGCTCCCGACTTCACGATCTTCCTCGCGGGGCGGGTGCTGGCGGCACTGGCCGCGGGTGCCCTAATGACCGTCTCGCTGTCGGCCCTGGCGACCGCACTGCCCCCGGCGTGGCGACGGATGACCCTGGCGGGCTACGCGCTCGTCTGGCTGGTCGCCTCCCTGGTCGGGCCGGTGTATGCCGGGTGGGCCAGTGCCGTGATCGGCTGGCGGTGGGCGCTGGTCGCCTACCTGCCACTCTTCCTGGCAGCGCGGGCCGTGGTCATCCTGCGGCTGCGTGAGATGGATCGCGCCGAGCAGGGGGACCGGGAGCGGCTGGCCCTGGTGCCCGCGGCGCTGCTGGCCGCCGGGATCACGGCGGTCTCCCTCGCGGGGACCACCTGGGGGCGCAATCTGGTGGCCGGCGTGGGAGTGGTCGTGGTCCTGGCCGCGGCCACCCGGATCCTGCCCACGGGCACCCTAACCCTGGCGCGAGGTCGGCGCCGGCTGATCCTGCTCATCGGGGTGCTGTGCGGTGCCTACTTCGGGGCCCACGCCGTCGTGGCAATCACCGCCCACGACCTGCTGGGCCGAGACGCCGGCTCCCTGGCCGTCCTGCTCGGTGCCGGCGGGGTCGGCTGGGCCGTGCTCGGGATGATCTGCGGGCGGTGGCCCGCCCGCACCACCGGCGGGTACGTCAACCGGGTGACGCTGGGCGCGCTGGTGCTGGCCGGCGGCACCGCCCTGATGGCGGCGGCCGTCCTCCCCGGTGTCCCAGGGGCCTGGACGTTGCTCGTCGCCGGGTGGACGCTCAGCGGTGTTGGTATGGGGCTGTGCTACGTGGACACCCTCAACCGCGGACTGGACACCCCGGTGGTGCCCGACGGGATCGGCACCAGCCAGGCGGCCCAGGCCCTCGTGATGGCCGAGGTGATCGCCACCGCGCTGGCCGGGACGCTCACCGCCTCCGCCCTCGCCTGGATCATGGCGGCACCGGCCGACCGCGCCGTCTACGCCGCCGCGGTCTACGGCATACTCGGCCTGGTCTCGCTCACGCTGGTGCCGCTGGCCCGGCGGACCTGACCGTCACGAAGTGGGCTTTCGGCGCCCGGGCTGGGAGACTGGGGGGCGATGACCACCGAACTGCCCACGCCCAGCACCCGTCCGGCACCTGGCACGCTGACCTTCAGCGCCCCGCGGCGCGGCAAGGCGCCGACGCACCTGGCCGACCTCGACATGGCCGGCCGGCGTGCCTGGCTCGCCGAGCTCGGGCACAAGCCGTTCCGGGCCGACCAGCTCTCCCGGCACTACTTCGAGCGCCTGGTCGCCGACCCGGAGCAGATGACCGACCTGCCCGCCGAGGGACGCGCCGAGTTCGTCACGAGTGTGCTGCCGACGCTGTTCACGCCGGTCCGCACCCTGACGACCGACGACGGGGCGACGGTCAAGCAGGTCCACCGGCTGCACGATGGTGCGATGGTCGAGTCGGTGCTGATGCGGTACCCCGGTCGGGTGACGATGTGCATCTCGAGCCAGGCCGGGTGCGGGATGAACTGCCCGTTCTGCGCGACCGGCCAGGCCGGGCTGACGCGCAACCTGTCGACGGCCGAGATCGTCGAGCAGGTGGTGGCGGCGGCGCGTTACCTGCGTCACGGGGACCTGGCGGGGGGCAACGACGGAGCCGGGTCCACCCAGGAGGCCCTGCGGGTCAGCAACGTCGTCTTCATGGGCATGGGCGAGGCGCTGGCCAACTACCGCAAGGCTGTCGACGCGATCCGTCGGCTGGTGGACCCCTCGCCCGAGGGGCTGGGCATGTCAGCGCGCGGCGTCACGATGTCGACCGTCGGCCTGGTGCCCGCGATCGACAAGCTGGCCCGGGAGGGCATCCCGGTCACCCTGGCGCTGTCGTTGCACGCGCCCGATGACGAGCTGCGTGACGAGCTGGTCCCGATCAACACCCGCTGGAAGGTGGACGAGGCGCTCGACGCAGCCTTCCGCTACTACCAGACGACCGGCCGCCGGGTCAGCATCGAGTACGCACTGATCCGGGACATCAACGACCACGCCTGGCGTGCGGACCTGCTGGGGGAGAAGCTCAACGCCAGGGGCCGCGGGTGGGTGCACGTCAACCCGATCCCGCTCAACCCGACGCCCGGCTCGAAGTGGACGGCCTCACGCCCCGGCGTGGAGCAGCAGTTCGTCGAGCGGCTGCTCGCCCACGGGATCCCGACGACGGTCCGGGACACCCGGGGCTCCGAGATCGACGGGGCGTGCGGGCAGCTCGCCGCGACCGTCTGACCCGGCCCGCGTCGACCGAGCGCGCGGCGGCTGCGCTTCCACACCCCGCCGAGGACGGCGTTGCGCTCCGCGCCCACCCGGGTGCGCAATGGCGGTCAGCCGAGGAGCACCGCCGCCGCCTCGTCCACGGTGTCGACGAGGTGCACCCGCTCGGCCATGGTGCGACCCTCGGCCAGGGCCCGGAGCAGGGGGAAGACCGGCAGATGGTCGGTCCAGTGCTCCCGACCGACCAGCACGACGGGAGGCACTCGGCCGTCCACCTCGTAGTACTGCCGCGTCGCCATCTGGAAGACCTCCTGCACGGTCCCTGCCGCGCCCGGCAGCACCACCAGTCCCTCGGTGCTGTGGTGCAGCAGCAGGTCCTCGCGGAGCGCGTTGCTGAAGAACTTGGCGATCAGGTCGCCGAAGGCGTTCGGCGGCTCGTGGCCGTAGTGCCAGGTCGGGATGCCCAGACTCCGCAGCGGGCGGGGCGCCGGCAGCGTCCCGTGGGCCTGCATCACCACGTCCATCGCGGCCTGGGCCCACGGCCCGATCCCGTCGGCAAAGTGCGGCACCGTGCCGAGGGATGCCAGGGCAGGCGCGAGCTGAGCCTCCTCACGGCACCACGCGCCCAGGTTCGCGGCTTCCATGGCTCCTGGCCCACCCCCGGTCGCCACGACATACCCGGCCTCCGCCAGGACGAAGCCGAGGTGCGCCGCCTCGGCGAACGGCACCGTCCCGCGGGCCAGCGCGTGCCCACCCATCACCCCGACCACCCGGCGCTCGGAGACCGCGTCCACGAGGGCATCGGTCATCGCGTCGTCGTGGATCGCGCGGAGCACCGTGACGTAGGCGTCGTGGCGGATCGTCGAGTCCTGCAGCCAGGCATAGGCGCGTGCGTCCGTGGTCTGCTCGTAGCCGTGCTCGGCCAACCCGTCGTACAGCTCGGCCGCGGTGTAGAGCGTGCCCCGATAGGGCCGCACGGGTGCTGCGGGATCGGCCGGGAAGATGACGGCACCCCCGGTGCGCAAGTGACGGTCGAGCGCAGGGGTCAGCACGCCGCCCAGGACCACGAGACCGGTCAGATCGTCGCGGGCCAGCAGATCGTCCTCGACCTGCGTCAGGTCCAGACCCTGCAACCGTGAGCCCTGCAGCGACGCGCCGGCCTCGAGAAGGGTCTCCAGCGTCTCGAGGTCCCCGATCTCATGGATGAGGCCCGGCATCGGTGTCCGCATCGGCCGGGAGTAGGACACCTCCCGATCGCGGTCGTGCTCACGGCTGCGGTGCTCGGCAGACTCGGGCATGGCTCCGACCCTAGCCCGGGGGAGACTGCTGCGCCGGACTTGTTACGCTCGCCAGTCAGCCGACCCGGCCCCGCTCCGGGCGTGGGGACGAACGACCCGAGGAGGGACATGGGGCTGCGCCGACAGTTCCGACGACTGCCGCCCATCGCCTGGCGGGACGCCCGTCTCGCGGAGCTGCGCCAGAGCGAGCGGAGCCTTCGCAGCCAGCTGCGTGAGCTCCAGGATGGCGCGTCGCGCGACAGTCGGGACCTCGCCCTGGAGCTGAAGCGCGCCCAGCTCCAGCTTGCCACGGTGGTCGGGGAGCGCGACCGGGCGCAGGCCATACTGCGCGATCCCAAGTACACGCCGAGGGAGCCGTCCTGGCACACGCGTGTCGCGGAGCAGACCCGCGTCGGGCGCTACACCGCCCGGAGGGACACCGAGCGGGAGTATCCCCGGTTCCGGCTGGAGGAGAAGCTGCACAACTACGAGCTCGCCCGCAGCTACGGCGTCCCCACCCCGCGGGTGATCGGATCCTGGCCGCGGATCGAGGAGGTGGCCTGGCAGGAGCTGCCCGAGAGCTTCGTGGTCAAGAGCGACCGCGGCTACAGCGGCACCGGCGTGCTGCCGCTGCGCCGGCACGGGGACCGGTTCCGGCTGATCGACTCCGAGGACGAGCTCAGCGTCGACGAGATCGTCAGCCGCTTCCGGCAGGCCCGGCACGTGACCGGTCCCTATTTCGTGGAGGAGCTGCTCCCCGGCACCGGCGCGGTGCTGCCCGACGACATCAAGATCTTCGCCTTCTACGGCGAGGTGGCCGACGTGATGGTCCGGCGGGTCGCCAAGCACGCTGACCTAGCCTCCTTCTCCTACCGGTTCCTGGACGCCGAAGGCACGGACCGTGGTCAGGTCAAGGAGAGACTCCGGCACGACCCAGGCATCGAGGTGCCGCGGGACCTTGGACAGATGGTCGAGGTGTCGCGGGTGCTCTCCACGGCGGTGCCCGTGCCGTGTCTCCGGGTGGACCTGTATCAGGTCCCGGACGGCATGGTGCTCGGCGAGCTGACCTTCCTGCCGGGTTCGTCGGAGACCTACACGGTCGAGCACGACCGTCTGCTGGGCAGGTTGTATGACGAGGCCGAGTCCCGGCTCAACCTCGACTTCGCGCGTGGCCGGCCACACGCGATGGTCTTCGGCCCGCACAGCCGTGACCTGAGCGCGCCCATCGATACCGCCGGTTTCGGGGCGGCGCGCTGAGCGGAAGCGCTCGAATCCCCTCGCGGGCACCTTAGGATCATCAGGCCAGCCACCTGCGGATCGGGAGATGGTCCGCGAGGCACGATGGAGGAGAGACATGGGACTGCGCGCGAGCGTGCGACGCCTGCCCCCGATCGCCTGGAGGGACGCCCGGCTGTTGGAGTTGCGCGACCGTAATCAGGCGTTGCGCAGCGAGGTGGGACGCCTTGAGGAGGAGGCGCGCGAGCTCCGTGAGGCCGTCGCCCAGCGCCCCGGTCAGCCCGCGCCGAAGTACTCACCGAAGGAACCGTCCTGGCACGTGCGGATCATGGAGCAGGCCAGGGTCGGCCGGTTCACAGCACCCGCCGACCGGCAGGCCGAGATCCCGCGCCGGCGGCTTCTCGAGAAGCTGCACAACTATGAGTTGGCCCGTAGCTACGGCGTGGCCACCCCCAGGGTCATCGGCTCGTGGGCCAGCGTCGCAGACGTCCCGTGGGAGGACCTGCCCGAGCGGTTCGTGATCAAGAGCAACCGGGGCTACAACAGCAAGGGCGTCCTGCCGCTGCGCCGGCAGGGCGACACCTTCGCGTTCCTGGACTCAGAGCGGGAGATCTCCTCCGAGGAGATCGTCGAGCACTACGCGACGACCGCGAACGTGCGCGCCCCCTTCTTCGTCGAGGAGGTGCTGCCGGGCACCGGTGCGGTCCTGCCCGACGACATCAAGATCTACGCCTTCTACGGCGAGGTCGCTCTCGTCATGCTCCGCCGGGTCACCGAGCACGCAAAGATCAGCTCGCTGTCCTTCCGCTTCCTGGACGCCGAGGGCGCCGACCTCGGGCAGGTCCGTCAGAAGCACCAGTACGATCCGGACATCGCGGTGCCCAAGGACCTGGCGCACATGGTCGATGTGGCGCGGGTGCTCTCCGCCGCGGTGCCCGTCCCGTTCGTGCGGGCCGACCTCTATCAGGTGCCCGACGGGGTGATGCTCGGCGAGATCACGCCGCTGCCCGGAGGCTCGGAGGGATTCACCCGAGAGTATGACCGGCTCCTGGGCCGGCTGTATGACGAGGCCGAGGGCCGTCTGCACCTCGACTTCGCCCGCGGCCGGCCGTATGCCGTGAACTTCGGCCCGCACAGCCGTGATGTGACGGCCCCCATGAGCGCCATCTCGACCTGGCCGGAGACGAGCCAGACCGAGTAACCTCCGCGCGCCGCGCAGAGGGGTTGTGGACAACTCCGGCGCGGAGCACGCCCTCCGACCTACCGTGTGCCGCACGGCAACGACAAGGGGAGGGCGATGAGCACGTTCGAGGTCGACCCGCGGGCGCTTGACACCGCGGCCACGACGTTCCGGTCCACCGCGGAGGAGCTGCGGCACCTCGCGCACCAGGTCGGTGGGGCGCTGCACCTGGCGGGGAGCGCAGCAGGCTCCGCCGCGCTCGAGTCCAGCGGAGCCGCGGCGGCGCGGATGTGGTCGGGTGGTTTGGAGCAGTATGCCGAGGCGGGGGCGGCCCTGTCCCGCGCCACCGAGCAGGCTGCGTTGCTGTATGACCTGGTCGAGTTCTCCGCCCGTGGCCGGTTCATCCCGGTGGTGCACCCGTGACCGCCCTGGCGACCCGTCCCGAGGACCTGCGGGTCGCGGCGCGCAGGCTGCAGGTCGCGCGGGAGGAGATGGGCGAGCTCGCGACGCGGCTGGTCACCGCTGACACGGTCACCGCCACCACCTGGCAGGGGGCAGCGGCGCTGGGCCACCGCATGGCCACCCAGCGGGTGGTGGCGGCCGTCCGCGACCGCTGCGGTCCCGTGGGGGACTCGGCGGCCGCGCTGGACACTCTCGCGGGGCAGGCGGACCGGGAGCGCGCGATCGTCCACGCGGCACAACGCGAACGTGCCGAGGCCACGGCCGAGCGGCTCCGCCAGATCGGGCTGCTCAACGTGGTGACCGACCCCGGGGAGGTGGCGGCGATCCGCGCGCGGATCATGGCTCTGGAGAGTGTGATCCGCCGTGCCGACGACGCGATCGCCTGGGCCGAGGAGCGTCTCGAGCAGGGCCGGCGCATCGTGGACCGGGTGCTGCGTGACTCCTGGCTCGGTGTCGGGGTGGACGAGCTGGGAGACCTGATCGGTGCCGGTTCCGAGGTGGCTCCGGTGTGGCGTGGCGGTGGACTGGTCGTTGTCGGGACCCGGGTCCTGCTGGCCTCGGTCAGACTGGCCAGGGACCTGGACCCGTTCGCCCGGTTCGCCCTGGAGGCCCGTCTCGCCAAGCTGCTGACCGTGGTGCGCAAGACTCCCATCTTCTTCCTGCTCACGCGCCTGCCCTACCGTTTCGTGGTTCCCCTCGTCGTGATTCATGACGCGTGGCCCGACGTGCGCGACGGCGGTGGGTACGAGGGGTGGCGCGGCTTCACCCTGCGGGTCACCGCCGCGTTGGCGATCCCGGGGAGCGTGGCCATGGTGCTCCCGCACCCGGTCGTTGCCGGCATCGGGGCGGTCACTGTCGGGGCGTACTACCTCGTGAAGGGCGGCTACGCGTTCTACGACCACCGCCTGCTGCTGACACGGGTCGGCCTGGAGGTCTATGAGCGTCGCCACGAGATCATCCGTGTCGCACGGAAGGTCCTGCAGCCCACCGAGGCCTTTCCGCTCGGGCCGCTGGGACCGATGTACCCGTTGCTGCCGAACGCGCGCGACCTGCTCTCGGACCTGCCCCGGCTGGAGGAGCTCTCCCGCTACCTGCCGCCCTGGGGTCACTTCATGCCGCTGGTCCAGGCGCCCATCGAGGCGGGTCCGCGGCTGCCCGCCATCCCGCCCCCCTCCCTCGGCGTCGTCGGTGCGGGCATCGTCCTGCCCCGTCTGATCAGGCTCTTCCGGTGAGCGACGACGAGGGGGCGACCAAGCTCGACCGTGCGGGCGGTCCAGGCGCCGCCGGCCACCACCAGCACGATCCGGAGGTGCCACCGCTGCGGCCCCTGCTCGTCCTGACCGAGGAGGAACTGCTCGTCCTGACCGACGGCGAGCTCGGCGCCGTGCCCTCCCGTATCGAGGTGCCGACCGACCAGGGCGCTGCGGAGCTGGTGCGCACGGTGGCGACCCGCACCCTGATGGCCCGGGGGCTGATCACTCCTGGCGACTCCGGACAGCGGTCTCCCGTCGTGCCGTCCGGTCCGGGGTCGCACGGTCCTGGGTCGGCCGGTGTGGACCAGGACGGTGAGGGCATCCCCTGGGACGCCACCGAGCCGCTGGGCCTCTCGCTCAGCCTGCGGGCTCTCGCGCCCGTGGTCGTGGTTCTCCAGCGCGTCCTGGGACCCCTGGAGTCCGAGCAGCAGCCGGGCCGCCCGCCTGAGTCAACCCTCGCGGTCCGCTACCTGCACCTGCACGCCGAGGTGGCGGTGATCGAGGACGTGACCCCGGACGGGATGCACGGCCTGCTGACCGTCTTTCCGGACCGCTACGCCGAGGCGGTGGCCGACTTCATCCGGCCGAAGGACGCGGTGGCGGGATCTGGCGGGGTGCGCACCCTGAGCGACCAGGCTGCGGCTGACGGGCTCGGGGGCGGCTCGGTCCTCGGGCTGCTCGCCGAGTTGGGGCACCCCACGGTGCTCGTCGAGGTCGCTCTCCTCCGTGCCTGGTTCGGCGGGCCCTCGGAACAGGATCCGGTCCAGCTGATGCTCGCCCTGGGGCCGAGCGGCACATTCTGGTCGGAGGACTCGCGCACCTACCACCCGATCGACCCCGACCGGGCCATCAGCGAGCTGCTCGCGCGGGCCCTGGCGGGGGAGCCGGGCCGCCCATGGACACCTCAGGGCAGCGGCGCCGGGGCGGGAGGGCCGACGTAACGGGCCGCCGGCCGGAAGATCCTGGTCTCGCCCGACTGCTCCAGGATGTGGGCACCCCAGCCGACCACCCGGGCGGTGGCGAAGGTCGGGGTGAACATCTCCCGCGGCACACCGCACTGCTCCATGACCACGCCCGCGTAGTACTCCACGTTGGTGTGCAGTTCCCGGCCCGGCTTGAGCTCGGCCAGGGCGGCGATCACCTCCTGCTCGACCAGGACGGCGAGGTCGACGAGCGGCCCGCCGAGATCCTGGGCGATCTCGCGCAGCATGGCTGCCCGCGGGTCCATCGTGCGGTAGACCGCGTGGCCGAACCCCATGATCCGCTCGCTGCGCGCGACCTTCTCCCGGACCCACTCGCGTGCCCGGTCAGCCGACCCGATCTCGTCCAGTGAGTCCAGCGCCCGGTCCGGGGCACCGCCGTGCAGCGGCCCGGCAAAGGTGCCGATCGCGGCGCAGCACGCGGACGCGACGTCCGAGCCGGCAGAGGTGACCACGCGTGCCGCGAAGGTCGAGGCGCTGAACCCGTGATCGATGGTCGAGGTGAGGTATGTCGCGAGAGCGGCCCGGTGCTCGGGTGCCGGCTCGCGTCCGGTCACCATCCACAGCCAGTTCCCGGCCGCGCCCAGCTCCGGACGGCCCGGCACCGGGTCGGCACCGGAGCGGAGGCGGTGCAACGCCGCCTGGATGACGGGCAGCGCCCCGACCAGCCGCACGACGTCGCCGCGCACCTGTGCGCGGGAGGCGGCGTAGACGGGGCCGAACCCCTCCAGCGCCCCCAAGTGGGAGATGGCGGTGCGCAGGCGGGTCAGGGCCGCCCGGTCCGCACCGGAGCGGGCGATGGTGGGCAGGACGTCGACGAGCTCGTCCGGCAGCACCGAGGCGCGAGCCAGGTCCTGCTGCAGCGCTGCGGACTGCTCCGGCGAGGGGAGGGTGCCCTCCAGCATCAGGTGGGTGACGTCCTCGAAGGTGCGGGTGCGCGCGAGCTCGATGGCCGAGTACTCCCTGAAGTGGTAGAAGCCTTCCTGGCCGCGCACGTCGCCTGTGCGGGTGTCTGCTACCACGACGCCCTTCAGGCCCGCGGGGGCGATGGTCTGCTGGGTCTGGATCATGCTGCGAGCGTGACCTAGGATTGATCAGCGTGTCAACGTTGATTCCGTCAAGGTAGGGAGCGATGACCGGTGAACTGACCACCGCTGCGGTGGCGGACTACCTGGGCGTCAAGATCCAGACGGTGTATGCCTACGTCAGCCGCGGCGTACTCGCGCCGGTCCGGCGAGAGGCCGGGACCGGGAGCCTGTTCCGTCTCGAGGACGTCCAGTCACTGGTCGGCTCCGGCCGCTCCGGGCGGCGGCGCAGGCCCACGGTGAGCGACGACGTCCGCACCACGATCACCGAGGTGTCCGCCGGTGGCCTGGCCTACCGGGGTCACGACGTGCTGGATCTGGCGGAGACGGCCTCGTTCGAGCAGGTCCGGGTGCTGCTCACGGGCCAGGCTGGTAGTGACGGGGTCCCGACCGCAGAGGAGCAGGACGCGCTGCGGGGTCTCGTCGGCGCTCTCCCGGTGGGGACGGCCCCCCTCGACAGGTTCAAGCACGCGGTCCTGGTCGGTGCGGCGACGGATGTCGGCCGGCACGACCGGAGCCCGTCCGCAGTGGCGCACGCCGGCCGCCGCTCGGCCTGGCTGATGGCGCTCACGCTGCCCGGTGCTCGGATCGCGCCGGAGGCCGCACCTACCCTGGCGGCCACCCTCGCGACGGCGCTGCAGCCCTGCCCGGCCGGACTCCTGGATGCCGTGCTCGTGGTGCTCGCCGACCATGACCTGGCGGTGTCGACGACCGCCGTCCGGGTGGCTGTGTCGTCCGGGGCCGATGCCTACAGCGCCCTGCTCGCCGGGCTGGCCGCCGCCGACAGCCCGCAGCACATGGTGGCACCGGTGCGTGCGGTCGACTGGCTGGAGCGGGCGGTGCACGCTCCGCAGGAGACCCTCGACGTGGCCCTGGCGGGCGAGCAACCCCCGCCGGGCTTCGGCCACCTGGTCTACACCGACCAGGACCCGCGGGCCCAGTTGCTGCTGGACCGTCTCGGGGAGGACGTCCCACCGCAGGAGCTGGCGGCGCTCCGACTGGTCGAGGAGGAGCTCCTCGTGCGCCGTGGGTGGGTGCTCAACGTCGACCTCGCCCTCGCGCTACTGGTCCGGGCCCACCGGGTGCCGCGCCACGCCGGGCCGGTGCTGTTCGCCTGCGCCCGCACCGCCGGGTGGGCGGCGCACGCGATCGAAGAGCTGCAGGAACCGGGCATGCGCTTCCGGCTCCGTGGCGTCTACAGCGGCCGGCGGCACGCGGGGCAGGGTGAGATCGACCGCGGCTGACGGGCCACAATGGGGGCGTGAGCCCGCCCCGCACCCTGACCCTGCTCGGATCCACCGGCTCGATCGGCACCCAGGCCGAGCAGGTCGTCCTGGCCAACCCGGGGGCGTTCACGGTCCGCGCGATCAGCGCCGGGGGGACCGACCCGACCCAGCTGGCCCGGCAGGCCGTGGCGCTGGGGGTCGAGCAGGTGGCGATCGCCCGCGACGAGGTGGCGGACACACTCCGGTCGACGATCGTCGACCTGGTCGGTCCCGGCGGGCGCGTCCCGGAGATCCTCACCGGCCCCGGGGCCGCCGTGGAGGTCGCCGGGAACGGTGCCGACGTGGTGCTCAACGGCATCACCGGGAGCATCGGCCTGCGCCCCACGCTCGCCGCGCTGGCCGCGGGCAGCACCCTCGCGCTGGCCAACAAGGAGTCGCTCATCGTCGGAGGGCCGGTGGTCACCGCGGCGGCCGCACCCGGGCAGATCGTCCCTGTCGACTCCGAGCACAGCGCGATCGCCCAGTGCCTGCGCTCCGGGAGGTCCGAGGAGGTCCGACGCCTGGTGCTCACGGCCAGCGGCGGTCCGTTTCGCGGCCGCCAGCGGGCAGAACTGGCTGAGGTCACTCCCGCCCAGGCGCTCAAGCACCCCAACTTCGCCATGGGCAGGGTCGTGACCACCAACTCGGCCACCCTGGTCAACAAGGGACTGGAGGTTATCGAGGCTCACCTGCTCTTCGGCATACCCTTCGAGGGCATCGAGGTCGTGGTCCACCCGCAGCAGCAGATCCACTCGATGGTGGAGTTCCACGACGGCTCCACGATCGCCCAGGCCGGGCCCCCTCGGATGCTGGTCCCCATCGCGCTGGGGCTCTCCTGGCCGGACCGGTTGGCCGACGTGGACGCCCCCTGCGACTGGAGCACGACCAGCACCTGGGAGTTCCACCCGCTGGACGATGAGGCGTTCCCGGCGGTGCGTCTGGCCCGTGCGGTCGGTGAGGCCGGCGGCACCCACCCCGCCGTCTACAACGCGGCCAATGAGATCTGCGTCGATGCCTTCCACGACGGCACCATCGGGTTCCTCGACATCGTGGACACGGTGGCACGCGTGGTGCGCGCCCACGAGGCGGGGGAGGGGCCGCAGCACGGTGCCGACTCCGGCGCCGGAGACAGTTCCAGGGGTCGAGCGGCGGTAGAATCAGGAGCCCAGGGGAACGAATCCCCGGTGTTGTCGGTTGATGACGTGTTGGCCGCCGACCAGTGGGCCAGAGCGCGTGCGCGCGAGATGATCGACCAGTTGCCTGAGGAAGTGAGCCAGCCATGATGTACCTGCTCGGGGTGCTGCTGATGGCTCTGGGCGTCGCTCTGTCCATCGCGCTGCACGAGATCGGCCACCTCGTGCCCGCCAAGAAGTTCGGCGTCAAGGTGACCCAGTACATGGTCGGCTTCGGACCCACCGTCTGGTCCCGGCGCCGCGGGGAGACCGAGTACGGCCTGAAGGCAATCCCCCTGGGCGGCTACGTCCGGATGATCGGCATGTTCCCCCCGCGTCCCCAGGACGAGGGCAAGCTCCGCGCCTCCTCGACGGGCCGGTTCAGCCAGATGGCCGACCAGGCGCGTGCCGAGTCGATGGAGGAGATCGGCCCCGGCGACGAGAACCGCGTCTTCTACAAGCTGCCGGTGTGGAAGCGCATCGTCGTCATGTTCGGCGGCCCCCTGATGAACCTGGTGATCGCCGCGGTGCTGCTCACCGGCATACTCGTCATCGCGGGCCTGCCCACCGGCACGGCCAAGATCTCCGCGGTCAGCGAGTGCGCGCCCACCGACGTGACGGTCACCGACTGCACGGGCGAGCCGGCCTCCCCTGCCGTGGCAGCCGGCCTGCAGGTCGGGGACGTCATCACCGAGGTCAACGGGGTGCCCGTCGCCACCTGGAGCGAAGCGACCTACCAGATCCAGAACTCGCCCGAGCAGGCCCAGTTCACGGTCGTCCGCGACGGGCAGGAGGTCCCGCTGTCCGCGACGCTGGTGGAGCGGGACCGGCCGGTGTTCAACGCGGACGGCAGCGTGCAGCTGGACGCCGCCGGGGAGCCGGTCCTGGAGCCACGCCGGTTCTTCGGGGCCAGCGGCTCCGTCGAGTATGTCGCGCAGCCGATCACCGAGGCCCCCGCCTTCGTCGGTGGTGCCGTCGTCGACACCGCCCGGATCTTCCTCAAGCTCCCGGAGAAGCTGGTCGGCGTCTACAACGCCGCCTTCGGCGACCAGGAGCGGGACGTGGAGAGCCCCATGTCCGTGGTCGGGGTGGGCCGCGTCGCCGGTGAGGTGACCGACGGGTCGCTGGGTGTGCTGACCGACTCGGTCGAGGGCAAGGCGGTGATGTTGCTCTCGCTGCTCGCCTCGCTGAACATCGCCCTGTTCGTCTTCAACATGGTGCCGCTGCTGCCGTTGGACGGCGGTCACATCGCTGGGGCCCTGTGGGAGGGTGTCAAGAAGACCTGGGCGCGCCTGCGCGGTCTGCCCGAGCCCCACCCCGTCGACATCGCCAAGGCGCTGCCGGTGGCCTACACCGTCGCGGTCGCCCTGATCGGCATGACCCTGCTGCTCGTCTACGCCGACCTCGTCAACCCCGTCCGGCTCGCCGGATGATGCTGTCCGGCTTGACCAAGGAGATACTGAACACATGACAGGCACCCCGATCGCCCTCGGCATGCCCGCCGCACCCCCACCGGTCCTGGCCCCCCGACGCCCGACCCGCAAGATCCGGGTCGGCAAGGTCGAGGTGGGCGGTGACGCGCCGATCTCGGTGCAGTCCATGACGACGACACCGACGACCGACATCAACTCGACCCTGCAGCAGATCGCCGAGCTGACCGCGACCGGGTGCGACATCGTGCGGGTCGCCTGCCCGAGCCAGGACGACGCGGAGGCGCTACCTGCCATCGCGCGCAAGTCGCAGATCCCGGTGATCGCCGACATCCACTTCCAGCCGAAGTACGTCTTCGCCGCCATCGACGCGGGGTGCGCCGCCGTGCGGGTCAACCCGGGCAACATCCGCAAGTTCGACGACCAGGTCAAGGAGATCGCCAGGGCGGCCAAGGACGCGGGCGTCTCGATCCGGATCGGTGTCAACGCGGGGTCCCTGGACAAGCGGGTGATGGAGAAGTACGGCAAGGCCACCCCCGAGGCGCTCGTGGAGTCCGCGGTCTGGGAGGCCTCGCTGTTCGAGGAGCACGACTTCCACGACTTCAAGATCTCCGTCAAGCACAACGACCCGGTCGTGATGGTGCGTGCCTACGAGCTGCTCTCCGAGCGGGGCGACTGGCCGCTGCACCTCGGCGTGACCGAGGCGGGCCCGGCCTTCCAGGGCACCATCAAGTCCGCCACGGCCTTCGGTGCGCTGCTCTCCCAGGGCATCGGGGACACCATCCGGGTCTCCCTGTCGGCGCCCCCGGTGGAGGAGGTCAAGGTCGGCAACCAGATCCTGCAGAGCCTCAACCTGCGGCCCCGGAAGCTGGAGATCGTCTCCTGCCCGTCGTGCGGCCGCGCGCAGGTCGACGTCTACACCCTGGCCGACGAGGTGACCGCCGGGCTGGAGGGCCTGGAGGTCCCGCTCCGCGTCGCCGTCATGGGCTGCGTCGTCAACGGACCGGGTGAGGCCCGTGAGGCGGACCTCGGCGTCGCCTCCGGCAACGGCAAGGGCCAGATCTTCGTCAAGGGCGAGGTCATCAAGACCGTCCCCGAGAGCCAGATCGTCGAGACCCTCATCGAGGAGGCCATGCGGATCGCCGAGGAGATGGGCGAGCCCGTGGATGGACAGGCCGGCGGCACACCGTCGGTGACCGTCGGCTGACGAGCCCCCCACCGACCGGACGCGCGGAGCTGCGCCCAAACCCCCAACCGAGCGTGCGGAGTTGCGCCCAACCCCCCGACCGGACGTGCGGAGCAGAGCCCAAACCTCCGACCGGACGCGTCGAGTTGCGCTGTTCTGGGGGACCGAACGCGTGGTGACGGGACCAGGATGAGCCGGCGCCCCGGCATACTGCTCGGGTGACTGCCGGATTCCTGCCCGTGCGCCAGCTCGTCCTGGTCGACCTGCTGGCGATGATGCTCGCGATCCGGCCCGGTGAGCGGGCACTCATCGCGATCGACGGGGTGGACGGGGCGGGCAAGACCCGGCTGGCCAGCGAGCTGGTGGCTCTCGCGCCGCACGTTGCTGGCCGTGAGGTGCACCGCGTATCGATCGACGGGTTCCACCACCCTCGGGCACTCCGACATGCGCGGGGGAGTGGACCCGAGACGTTCTATCGGGACTCCTTCGACTACGAGGCCTTCCTCGCGGGGGTGGTCCGGCCGTTCCGGGCGGGCCGCGAGATCGTGCCGGCGGTGCACGACGCGGAGGCGGACGAGGCCGTGTATCCGGACCCGGTCGAGCTGGCCGAGGACGCGGTGCTGCTCGTCGACGGCATCTTCCTGCGCAGGCCGGAGCTGGCGGCGGTCTGGGATGCGACGCTGATGCTGTTGGTCCCGTTGTCGGTCTCCGTGCCGCGGGGCAATGCGCGCTCGGCGCACCTGGCGGGCCACGACGACCCGGCCGACCCGGTGAATGCCCGGTACGTCGGTGGGCAGCGGCTCTATCTGCAGCAGGCGCGGCTGCACCCACCGACGTGGATCCTGGACAACGCTGACCTGCAGCGCCCGGTCCTCATCGACCCCGATCCCGAGGACCCCCAGTGGCTCGACCTGCCGTGACCTGAGGTTCTCCCTCCCCGGCAGTATGCCGTGAGGCGGGCGTGCGGGGACGTGGCCGGCGGCGCGTGGCTGGCTGGTGCGGGAGGGTGCGGGCCCCTCCTCACGACGAGAGGGAGACCCGGCCGCTCGGTGCGGACCGAATCTCCCTCTCGTCGGCTTAGGTCTGGCGGGTCCTCCCTACTACTGGTGGAGGGCCTGCAAGACCACTCGGATGGTTGGGGACGTGCAAGACCACTCGGAAAATGCGGGAGGGACGTGCAAGACCACTCGGAAAATGGGTTAGCCCTGCGCCTCCTCGACGGCATCCTCGGCAGCCTCCGCGTCCTCGTCGACCCAGTCGAAGGTCTTGGTGACGGCCTTCTTCCACTGGCGGTAGAGGCGATCGCGCTCCGCGTCAGCCATCTTCGGGCTCCAGCGGGCACCCTCGGCCCAGTTGTCGATGACGTCCTGCTCGCCGGACCAGAAGCCGACCGCGATGCCGGCGGCGTAGGCGGCACCGAGCGCGGTGGTCTCCGCAACCTTCGGGCGCACGACGTCGACGCCGAGGATGTCGGCCTGGAACTGCATGAGGGTCTCGTTGGCGATCATGCCGCCGTCCACACGGAGCTCGGACAGGTCCACACCGGAGTCGGCGTTCATGGCGTCCAGCACCTCGCGGGTCTGGAAGGCCGTGGCCTCCAAGGACGCCCGCGCGATGTGGTTCTTGTTGACATAGCGGGTCAGACCCACGATGGCGCCGCGGGCGTCGTCCTTCCAGTACGGGGCGAACAGGCCGGAGAAGGCCGGCACGATGTAGCAGCCACCGTTGTCGTCGACCTTCTTGGCCAGCGTCTCGACCTCCGGGGCGTCCTTGATCAGCCCCAGGTTGTCGCGCAGCCACTGCACCAGGGAGCCGGTGACGGCGATCGAGCCCTCCAGGGCGTAGACCGCGTCCTGCTCGCCGATCTTGTAACAGACGGTGGTCAGCAGGCCGTTCTCCGAGGGGACGATCTCGGTGCCGGTGTTGAGCAGCATGAAGTTGCCCGTGCCGTAGGTGTTCTTGGACATGCCCTTCTCAAAGCAGGCCTGCCCGAAGGTCGCGGCCTGCTGGTCGCCGAGGATGCCGGCGATCGGCACCCCGAGCTTGGTGCTCTCGCCGTAGACCTCCGAGGAGGACCGGATCTCCGGCAGCATGGACATCGGGATGCCCATGTCAGCGGCGATGCCCTCGTCCCAGGCGAGGGTCTTCAGGTCCATCAGCATGGTGCGCGAGGCGTTGGTGACGTCGGTGACGTGCACCCCGCCCTCGGGGCCACCGGTGAGGTTCCACAGGGTCCAGGTGTCGGTGTTGCCGAAGATCAGGTCACCGGCCTCGGCCTTCTCGCGGGCACCCTGGACGTTGTCCAGGATCCACTTGATCTTGGGGCCGGAGAAGTAGGTCGCCAGCGGCAGGCCGCAGATCGACTTGTACTTGTCCGCGCCCTCCTCGCCGCCGAGCTCGGCGACGATCTTGTCGGTGCGGGTGTCCTGCCACACGATCGCGTTGTAGACCGGCTCGCCCGTGTTCTTGTCCCACACCACCGCCGTCTCGCGCTGGTTGGTGATGCCGATGGCGGCCAGGTCGCTGTTGGCCAGGTTCGACTTGCCCATCGCCTGACCGATCACCTCGCGGGTGTTGTCCCAGATCTCCGTGGGGTTGTGCTCGACCCACCCCGCCTTCGGGAAGATCTGCTCGTGCTCCTTCTGACCCACCGAGTGGATCTCACCGGACTTGGTGAACACGATCGCCCGGGTGCTCGTCGTGCCCTGGTCGATCGCGAGTACGTAGTCAGCCATTGCTGAACTCCTTCACTTCGTTGTGGACGGGATGGGTTGTGAGGTGGCGGGGCAGTATGCCGGGTGCGCGCCGTGGGTGGCGGGCACCCGGCATACTGCGGGAGGGGTCAGGCGTAGAGGCCCATGTAGACCAGGCCGGCGATCACGCCTCCGATGATCGGGCCGACGACCGGGATCCAGGAGTAACCCCAGTCGCTGCCGCCCTTGCCCCTGATGGGCAGGACGGCGTGCGCGATGCGGGGGCCGAGGTCACGGGCCGGGTTGATGGCATACCCGGTGGGGCCACCGAGGCTGTTACCGATACCAACCACCAGGAGGGCCACTGCCAACGGGCCCAGGCCTGACGGGGTGGCGCCGAACATGAGGATGACGAAGACCAGCACGAAGGTGCCGACGATCTCGGTCAGGGTGTTCCACATCGGGTTGCGGATCTCGGCCCCGGTCGAGAAGACCGCCAGCTTGGTGGCCGGCTCGGCGTCCTGGTCGAAGTGCTGCTTGTAGGCGACCCACATGATGACCGCACCGAGGAAGGCACCGATCATCTCGGCCGCCAGGTATCCGACCGTGTTGGCGAAGTTCACCGGGATGGCGGCGTTGGCGCCGTCGTAGAACTCCGCACCACTGGCCATGATGCCGAAGGTGACGGCGGGGTTGAGGTGGGCGCCGGTCTTGTAGGCGGCGTAGACACCGGCGAAGACCGCCAGGCCCCAGCCGAAGTTGATGAGCAGCCAGCCGCCGTTGTTGCCCTTGGTCTTGGGCAGCACGACGTTGGCGACCACACCGCAACCAAGCAGGGTGAGCAGGCCGGTGCCCATGATCTCGTACAGGAAGATGTCACCCATTCGGGGCTCTCCATTCTGTGTGTAGGAACTATGCGTGCAAAGAGTGCCAGACCTCGGTCACGTCGCGGTGCAGGCACACTGGTCGATTCAGTTCTCGGCCGTCCCCAACGGGATCATCGGGGTGATGTCGGGCGCGCGGTCCCGGGCAGCCTCGGCCGACTCGTCGTCCGGGGCCAGCGCCGCCGCCTCCTCGGCCGCGGCCTGGGCGCGGTAGGAGGCCAGCTCCCGCTCGCGTCGCTGGTCGTCCCAGCCGAGCACCCCACCAGCCACCTCGGCGATCTCCTCGGCAGCTGCCAGGCCACGGTCGGCGACCTCGTAGTTGAGCCGGGTGCGGAGGTACATGATGTCCTCCAGGTGCAGCGCCCCCTCGTGGCTGGCGGCATAGGCGATCTCGGCGCGCAGGTAGGCCGGCGCACCCTCCAGCGGACGACCGAGCGACTCGTCCTCGCGGATCATCTCGACCAGCTCGGTCAGCAAGGAGCCGTAGCGGTGCAGCAGGTGGTCGACCATCTGCTCGGTCCACCCGAACTCCTGCCGCCAGTGCGCCGCCTGCCGGCGCACCGCCTGCTCGCCGACCGCACCGACCAGAGGTATCTCGTGGGTGATGCTCGGGGTCTCGACGGCCTGGCCGCCGAGGGCGAAGTCCACTGCGTCCTTGGCCATCACCCGGTATGTCGTGAGCTTGCCTCCGGCGACGATCGTCAGGCCCGGCACGGGGCTGGCCACGGTGTGCTCCCGGCTGACCTTCGCCGAGTCGGTGCCCTCCTTGGTGCCCGGCTGCAGCAGGGGGCGCAGTCCGGCGTAGGCCCCGATCACGTCCTCCCGGGTGAGCTTGGTGGTGAGCACCTCGTTGGCGTGGTCCAGCACGTAGTCGATGTCCTGGCTGGTGGGGACCGGGTGCTGGGGGTCCAGCTGCCACGGCGTGTCGGTCGTGCCGAGGATCCAGTAGCGCGACCAGGGGATGAAGAACAGCACGGACTTCTCGGTCTGCAGGAACAGGCCGGAGGTGCCCTTGATCCGCTCCCGGGGGATGGTCAGGTGGATGCCCTTGGACGCCAGCACCCGCAGACCCCCGCTGGTGTCGGCGAGCATTTCGGTGTCCTCGGTCCACACCCCGGTGGCGTTGATGACGTGCGTGGCCCGGGCGGTGATCTCGGTGCCGGTCTCCAGGTCGCGCAGCACGGCCCCGTTCACCCGTCCCCGGTCGTCCTTGGTGAGCTTGACGACCTGCGTGCGACTGGCCGCGTGGGCACCGTAGGTCGTGGCGGTGCGGATCAGGGTGGCCACCAGGCGGGCATCGTCCACCGTGGCGTCCCAGTACTTGACCGCGCCGATCGCGGTCTCGTGCTTGAGGTCCGGGAACTGCTGGTGCAGACCCTTGCGCGTGGTGTGCTGGTGGATCGGCAGGGCCCGGCGCCCCGGCATCAGGTTGGCCAGCACGTCATACAGGGTGACCCCGGCGCCGTAGTAGGCACGCTGCCAGACCCGGTGCTCCAGCGGGATCAGGAAGGACATCGGTTTGACCAGGTGCGGGGCGATCTTGCTCAGCAGCAGGCCCCGTTCGGTCAGGGCCTCGTGGACCAGTTTGAAGTCCAGCATCTGCAGGTAGCGCAGCCCGCCGTGGACCAGCTTGGTCGACCGGGAGGAGGTCCCCGAGGCCCAGTCCTGGGCCTCCACGACCACGGTGGACAACCCGCGGGTGGCGGCATCCAGGGCCGTGCCTGCCCCCGTCACGCCACCGCCGATCACCAGGACGTCGATCTCGGCGCCGCCGTCGCGGCCACTGTCGGCGAGCGCGTCCAGCGCGGCCTGCCTGGTCTGCGGGGTCAACGGGCGTGGCTGCACGGGGTCTCCTGACGTAGCGGTGACGGTCGTGCTCTGATCTTCGCGCCCCCAGACGGAGCTCCGCAACCGGGCAGCCACGACGGTGCCGCACGAGGAGTCGGTAGGCTGGGTGGATGCTGCGCATGCCGGCACCGGTTCGGGGGCTGGGGCTCTCCGACGCGCCCCGGGCCCTGGAGATCTGCGGACGCGACCCGGTCTCCAACGTCTTCGTCGCGGCGCGGATCCTCGAGGGCGGCATGGCTGGCGGCCGCAACTCGGTCCTGGGGTTCGAGCGCGGGGGTCGGGCCGGCCTGTGCTGGACCTCGGCCAACGTCGTGCCGGTCGAGGTGGACGACGACATGGTGGAGCCGCTCGCCGCCAAGGTGGTCAAGCGACGTGCCTGGGCCTCCTCCCTGTTCGGGCCCGTCGACCAGGTGCTCCCGCTCTGGGACCTGCTGGCCTCGCCGTGGGGGCCGGCTCGGGAGGTCCGCCGCAACCAGCCGGTGATGACGACCCGCACCCCGCCCAGCCAGCTAGGGATCCCCTGTGACCCCACCGTCCGGCCGGCCACCGTCGAGGAGCTCGACCTGGTCGTCCCCGCGGCGGCGGCGATGTTCACCGAGGAGATCGGCTACCCGCCGTACCGCGGATCGGATCGTGCCTACCGGTTGTCCGTCGGGTCTCTCGTCCGTTCCGGGCGCTCACTGGTGCGGATCGAGGGCGGGGAGGTCATCTTCAAGGCCGATGTGGGCAGCGTTGCCCTCGACGTCGCGCAGATCCAGGGGGTGTGGGTCAGCCCGCGGTGGCGCGGACGGGGGTTGGCGGTGCCCGCGATGGCCGCGGTCGTCGAGCATGTCCTGGCACACATCGCGCCCACGGCCACGCTCTACGTCAACGACTTCAACGCCCCGGCCCTCGCCACCTACCGTCACGTGGGCTTCGTGCAGACGGGGACCTTCGCGACCGTCCTGCTCTGAGCGCCTCGGTCGCCCTCGACGCCGTCGTCGGTGCCCGGGTGCCGAACTGCCGCTTGGCGGTGTGGGTGAGGCTGTGAGGCGCCGCAGGGCCGGTGCGTGTCACGATCTGGCCACAGTCCGCCAGGTCGCTTCGGATCGCCCGACGTCGAGGGCTAAGATCCCAAAGACTTATTCAGAGGCCTGCATGGATATGCAGCCACACAGGAAGCGCAGGGCCGCCCCACGATGGCACGGGTTCACCGTCGACTCCCCAGGGTCGAGGAGTTGCGTCCGCTCGTCAAGGTCGAGCGACCCACGCTGCATCGCACCCGCCGCGCGGTGGAACGGGCCACCACGATCGAGGACCTGCGTCAGATCGGTCGACGTCGGACCCCGCGCTCGGCCTTCGACTACGTCGACGGAGCTGCCGAGAGCGAGCTGAGCCTGACCCGGGCACGCGCGGCCTTCGGCCGGGTCGAGTTCCGGCCCCGGGTGCTGCGCGACGTCTCGCGTGTGGAGAGTGCGGTCCGGATCCTCGACGTGACCAGCCCGATCCCGCTGGTCCTGGCCCCCACCGGCTTCACCCGGATGATGCAGCACGAGGGGGAGCGTGCGGTGGGTCGGGCCGCCGCGCGCGCAGGGGTGCCCTACACCCTGTCCACGATGGGCACGGTCTCGGTCGAGGACCTCGCGGCCGAGGTGCCGGACCTGCAGCGCTGGTTCCAGCTCTATCTCTGGCAGGACCGGGACGCCTCGCTGGAGCTCATGGCCCGGGCTCAGGCGGCCGGCTTCGGCACGCTCGTGCTGACGGTGGACACCGCCATCGCGGGGCAGCGGCTCCGCGACGTCCGCAACGGAATGACCATCCCACCGCAGCTGACGCCCAGGACGCTGGCCGACATGGCACTGCACCCACGCTGGTGGGCGAACCTGCTGACCACCGAGCCGCTGGAGTTCGCCTCGCTGCGTGAGTCCGGCGGCACCGTCGAGCAGCTGGTCAACCGGATGTTCGACCCGACCCTCAACACCAACGACCTGGTGTGGCTGCGGGAGAACTGGTCCGGGGCCATCGTGCTCAAGGGCATCCAGAACGTCGAGGACGCCCGGGAGTTCATCGACCTGGGAGCCGACGGGCTGGTGGTCTCCAACCACGGTGGCCGTCAGCTGGACCGCTCGGTCACGCCCCTGGAGGTCCTGCCGGAGGTCGTCAGGGCGGCAGCGGGCCGGGTCCCGGTGCTCCTGGACACCGGCGTCATGCACGGCGGCGACATCGTGGCCGCCGTCGCCAACGGTGCCGATGCCGTGATGGTCGGCCGCGCCTACCTCTACGGCCTGATGGCCGGGGGAGAGGCAGGCGTCACCCGGGCGCTCGACATACTCATCTCCCAGGTCCACCGAACCATGCGGCTGCTCGGCGTCACCTCACTCGACCAACTCACCCCCGGCCACGCCGTGCTGCACCCGGCCGGCGCCGCCACGTCCCCGCACCACCCCTAGTCCCTGACGTTCAACCTGGAGGAAGTTCTATGCGCACCAACCTGTTCAAGCTCACCGCGGCGGCCGGCGTGCTGGCCCTCGCGCTCACCGCGTGCGGATCCGACGACGGCGGCGGCGAGACCGACGGCGCCCTGGCCGGCGAGGGCACCGGCGACGACTGCGTCATCGACGGCGAGGTGGCCGTCGGTGCCGCGCTGTCCCTCACCGGCGCCGCGGCGTCCTACGGGGAGTCGCAGAAGAACGGTCTGGAGCTCGCGGCCGAGGACCTGAACGAGAAGGAGGGCGTCACCTACACCCTGACCATCGAGGACGACCAGACCGACCCCCGTCAGGCGATCAGCGTGTTCGAGGGCTTCGTCGACGACGGCACCAGCATCATCATCGGCCCCACGCTGTCCAACACCGCGTTCCAGGCCCAGCCCATCGCCCAGGAGGGGAGCGTGCCGGTGCTGGCGATCTCCAACACCGCCGCCGGCATCACCGAGCAGGGTGACTACATCTTCCGCAACAGCCTGACCGAGGCACAGGTCATCCCGCAGACCGTGGCCAAGGCCATCGAGACCTACGACCTGCAGAGTGTCATCGTCATGTACTCCAACGACGACGCCTTCACCGAGTCGGGCTATGAGGTCATGGCCTCCTCGCTCGAGGAGTCCGACGTGACCGTCGCGGACACGCTGACCTTCTCCAAGTCCGACACGGACTTCCGGGCGCTGCTGACCGAGGCCAAGAACGCCAACCCGGACGCCATCTTCGTCTCCGGTCTCATCGAGGCGGCCATCCCGCTGGTCACCCAGGCCCGCGAGCTCGGCATCGAGGTGCCGATCATCGGCGGCAACGGCTTCAACAACCCGCAGCTGATGGCCGACGCGGGCGAGGCCGCCGAGGGCGTCGTGGTCGGTGCCGCCTGGAACTCCGCCTCCGACAACGCCGAGAACACCGCGTTCCTGGCGGACTACGAGGAGAAGTTCGGCAGCCAGCCCGACCAGTTCGCCGCACAGGCCTACGCCGCCCTGCACATCATCGACGCGGCGGTGCGCAGCGGCTGCTCCGCGGAGCGCGACGCGATCAAGGAGGGCCTGGGTGGCATCTCCGACATGCCGACCGTGCTGGGCTCGATCAGCATCAACGCGGACCGGGACGCCGAGCACGACGCGGTCGTCCAGGTCGTCGAGGGCGGCAGCTTCACCGTCCTGCCCTGAGGCGTTGCCGCTGACGACTGATCGCGCTCCCACGCCCTGACCCCTGACGGAGGCGGACATGCAACAACTGCTCAACGGACTGTTCACCGGGTCCATCTACGCACTCTTCGCGATCGGCTTCACGCTGGTCTTCGGAGTGCTGGACCGGCTGAACCTGGCCCACCCGGCGGTCTTCGCCGTGTCCGCCTTCGTCGGGATCGAGCTCGTGGAGGTCGCCGGTCTGTCGATCTGGCTCACCCTGCCGATCGTGTTCGTGGTCGGCAGTCTCCTCGGTGTGATCATCGAACGCGTCGCGTTCCGACCACTGAAGGACAGACCCGACGCCCACTTCGCGGGGTTGATCTCATCGATAGCGCTGGCCGGGATGTTCATCGCGCTGCTGCAGTGGCGCTACGGGCCGAACACCCGGCGCTTCCCGGTGGACTCCTTCCCGAGCACGACGTTCACGGTGTTCGGCGCCCATGTGACGCTCCTGCAGGTCGCCATCCTGGTGATCTCAGTGCTGCTCATGGTCGGGCTCAGCCTGCTCGTCGCACGGTCCAGGCTCGGACGCGGGATGCGTGCCATCGCCGAGAACCCGACGGCGGCGCGGGTGCTCGGCATCAACGTCGACCGGGTGACCATGACGACCTTCGCGATCTCCTCCGCCCTGGGTGCGGTCGCCGGAGCGTTGTTCGCGATGAACGTCAACAGCGCCCAGCTCGGGATGGGCACGGCGATCGAGCTCAAGGGCCTGGCGGTCATCATCGTGGGGGGCATGGGCTCGCTGCCCGGTGCCCTCGTGGGTGGCCTCCTGCTCGGGCTCGCCGAGGTCTTCGCGGTGCAGTATGTCGGGTCGAGCTGGCGCGACATGGTCGCCTTCGGCTTGTTGTTCCTGATCCTGCTGGTGCGTCCGCAGGGTCTGTTCGGTGCTCGCAAGGTGCGTGAGGTCTGAGTGTTCACCGAGTCGACCTTCGTCTTCATCGCGCTGACCGCGATCTTCGCCTACTCCTTCTACGCCGTCCTCGTCGCGGGCCAGCTGAGTCTGGGCCAGGCCGGCTTCGCCTCCCTGGCGGCCTTCACCGCGGCCAGCCTGGCGCCCGACCCGGGCGATGTCGGTGACCTCCCCGCCCTGCTGATCGCCATCGTCATCGGCATGGCGGTGGGCGCCGCCGCCGCGCTCATCCTGGGGCTGCCGACGATGCGGCTGCGTGGCGTCTTCCTGGCGATCGCCACGCTGGCCTTCGCCGAGGCGGTCCGCATCCTGATCATCAACATGGAGTGGACCGGTGGTGCCCAGGGCATGTCGGTGCCCAAGATCCTGGAGCCGTGGATGGCCTGGGTCGTCTTGGCGCTGGTCGCCTACTGGTTCTGGCGGCAGGGCCCCACGCGCTACGGCCGCGCGCTCGAGGCCATCCGCGAGGACGAGCTGGCCGCCCGGGCGATGGGCATCGACGTGGGCAACCACCGCCTCTCCGCCTTCATCGCGGCCGGCGCCATCGCCGGTCTCTACGGCGTGCTGTGGGCCTTCTACGTCCGGCTGATCGCCCCGGAGGACTTCGGCTTCGCGCAGGCGATCGACGGACTGGTCACCGCCGTGGTCGGCGGCTCCACCGCCTTCGTCGGCCCGCTGCTGGGCAGTGTCTTCCTGACGATGGTGCCCGAGGTGCAGCGCGCGATCGGGATCGAGGCCGGCTGGATCCGGCCGTTCCTGGCCAGCCTGCTGCTGCTCCTGGTGATCCTGTTCCTGCCCGGTGGCCTGGCCAGTCTCCTGCCTCGCCGTGCGGCCCGGCTGGTCACCGGCAGCGCCGACGAGCGGGCCGAGGTCGAGAGCAGACTCTCCCAGCGGGTCCATCCCACCGACGGACAGACCGTGGTCAAGCTGCAGGGCCTGGGCAAGGACTACGGCGGCGTCCACGCCAACCGGGACATCGACCTGCATATCACCGGCGGCGAGATCATCGGTCTCATCGGACCGAACGGGGCGGGCAAGACCACCCTGGTCAACATGATCAGCGGCATGACGAAGCCCACCTCCGGCACCGCCGAGGTGCTGGGTCTTGACCCCGGCGGGGTCGCGGTGCACAAGGTCGCCGCTGCGGGCGTGAGCCGCACCTTCCAGCACTCCAAGCTCTTTGCCCGGCTCTCGGCGCTGGAGAACGTCATGGTCGGCGGGCACCTGGTGAGCAAGCCGACCTTCCTGCGCCGGATGCTGTGGCTGCCGTCAGCACGGCGCGACGAGCGGCGGCTGGCGGTCCACGCCGCTCACTGCCTCAACCGGGTCGGCCTCGCGGACAAGGAGGGCGTGAAGGCATCCGCGCTGTCCTACGGCGATCAGCGCCGCCTGGAGATCGCCCGGGCCCTGGCCTCGGACCCCTCACTGCTGATCCTGGACGAGCCGGCGGCGGGCATGAACCACGTCGAGGCCGACGCCCTCTCCGACCTCATCGGGTCGCTGGCGCAGGACGGTCTGACCATCCTGCTGATCGAGCACAACGTCGGCATGGTCATGAAGACCTGCAGCCGCATCGTGGTGCTCAACTTCGGTGAGGTCATCGCCACCGGCACGCCCGAGGAGATCGCCAACAACCCCGCTGTGGTCGAGGCCTATCTCGGCAGCTCCGAGTCGGAGGACGCATCATGACCGAGACCCACGCGACAACCGCTCCTGCGGCGGAGCCGATCCTGCGGGTCGAGGACCTGGTCGTCACCTACGGTCGGGTCGAGGCGGTGCGCGGTGTGTCCTTCGAGGTGCTCCAGGGCTCGCTGGTCACCCTGGTCGGGGCCAACGGCGCGGGCAAGTCCTCCATCATCAACGCCATCTCCGGCATCGTGCGGCCCAGGTCCGGCACGATCACCTTCGAGGGTCGCGACATCACCAGGACCCCGGCGCACAGCCTGGTCGGTGAGGGCCTGGTGCAGGTCCCGGAGGGGCGTCAGGTCCTGGGCACACTGACCATCCACGAGAACCTCCAGCTGGGCGGCTGGCACACCAACGACTCGGCGGCCATCACGGAGGTCTACGAGCGGTTCCCGGTGCTCGCCGAGCGACGTGACCTGCCGGCGGGGGCGCTGTCCGGCGGTGAGCAGCAGATGCTGGCCATCGGTCGCGCCCTCGTGGCGCGTCCGCGGCTGATCCTGCTGGACGAGCCGTCCATGGGGCTGGCGCCCAAGATCGTCGACGAGGTCTTCGGCGTCATCGAGGAGATCCGCGCGTCGGGCACCACGGTCGTCCTGATCGAGCAGAACGCGCGCCGCGCCCTACGGGCCGCAGACCACGGATACGTGCTGGCCAGCGGCGAGATCGCCCACGAGGGTCCCGCCGCCGACCTGCTCGCCGACGAGCGCGTGGTGCAGGCCTACCTGGGCGTCTGATCCCTGCCGGACCTGCGCGGACCGGACCTATCCCGCCCCCGGCGGGCGCACGGCATACTCCTGCAGGAGCCACCGCAGGGCGCCCGGCAGTCGTGCGGCCCAGGCGGTCTCGAAGTGGTAGGCCGCCGAGTCGTAGGTGTAGCGCACCGGGACGTCGGCGGCCTGCAGCGCCGCCACGACACGTTCTGTGTCGTGGCGGTAGGCGAGCTGCCGCGTCGGGTCGTCCGGGGTCTCCCGCCCGCCGACGTCCAGATAGAACCTGGTGGGCGGGTGCGGCGCGGCGATCGCCTGCTCGACCTCGAGCAGGTGCTGCTCGCCAGGCACCCAGAATGCGGTCGAGAAGGCACCGATCCCGCCGAAGACGTCGGGGCGGCGGACCCAGGCGTGCATGCTGACGACGCCGCCCATCGAGGAGCCAGCGGTCAACGTGTGCTCGCGCTCCGGGCGGGTGCGCACGGTGGCGTCGACCCACGGTTTGAGGTGGTCGGTGAGGAAGGTGACGTAGGAGTCAGCGTCCGCCGCACCGAGATCGGGCTGTGCGGCGAGGACCTCCTGACCGAGGTAGGGCGTGTACTCCTCGATGCGGCGGTCCGGCGAGCACGGCACCCCCACGGCGATGGCGTCGACACCCTGGGAGTGCAGCCAGGTGAACGCCTCGTCCGCCCGCCAGGTCGCTCCCGCGAAGGAGGTGCGGGCATCGAAGAGGTTGCCACCGTCGTGCAGGTAGACGACCGGGTAGCGCTCCCTGCCACGCCGGTAACCGGGCGGGAGCCACACGTAGATGTCGCTGCGGCGGTCGAGCCCGGGCAGGCGCACGTTGCGCCAGTAGCGCAGGTCGCCGACGACGTGGCGGCGCCGGGGATAGCGGCGCAGCCGTCCGGGCCGGGAAGGTCGAGTCACGGTCACGCTCGGAGGCTACCCGCCGCCGCGCGCTGGGCTCGGTCAGCCTGCGGGACGCAGGATCCGGCGGCCCCTGTCGGTCTGGGGGCGCAGGACCACGCGCCCGGTGGAGATATCCTCGGTCGGTGACCCCGACCGCCCGAGCCGGCGGTCGGCCTCCCCGAGATGAAGGAGCCCACGTGGCACTGCGGATGTCGACCCTGTTCCTGCGGACCCTGCGCGAGGACCCGGCGGACGCTGAGCTGCCGGGCCACAAGCTGCTGGTCCGCGCGGGCTACATCCGTCGTGCGGCCCCGGGGATCTACTCCTGGCTGCCGCTGGGGCTGCGCGTGCTGCGCAAGGTCGAGGCGGTCATCCGCGAGGAGATGGACGCCATGGGCGCCCAGGAGCTGAGCTTCCCCGCGCTGCTGCCCAAGGAGCCCTACCAGGCCACCAACCGGTGGGAGGAGTACGGTCCCAACATCTTCCGGCTGCAGGACCGCAAGGGCAACGACATGCTGCTCGGGCCGACCCACGAGGAGATGTTCACCCTCACGGTCAAGGACCTGTTCTCCTCCTACAAGGATCTGCCGGTCAGCCTCTACCAGATCCAGACCAAGTACCGCGACGAGGCGCGTCCGCGCGCGGGGCTGCTGCGCGGCCGCGAGTTCATCATGAAGGACTCCTACTCCTTCGACGTGCACGACGAGGGGCTGGAGGCGGCCTACCAGCGGCACCGCGAGGCCTATGTCAGGATCTTCGACCGGCTCGGCTTCGACTACGTCATCGTCTACGCCGACTCCGGCGCGATGGGTGGGTCGGCCAGCGAGGAGTTCCTCGCGGTCAGCCCGCACGGCGAGGACACGTTCGTGCGCAGCACGACGGGGGAGTATGCCGCGAACGTCGAGGCGGTGCAGGTGCCCACCCCGGCCCCCGTGGACGCGTCCGGGGTGCCCGCGGCCCGGGTCCACGACACCCCGGACACGCCCACCATCGAGACGCTGGTCGCCTCGGCCAACGCCAACCACCCGCGCGAGGACGGCCGGGAGTGGACCGCCGCCGACACCCTCAAGAACGTGCTGGTCATGCTCACCCACCCCGACGGCACCCGCGAGCCGCTGGCCGTCGGTGTGCCCGGAGACCGCGAGGTCGACGCCAAGCGGCTCGAGGCGCAGGTCTCGCCCGCCGAGCCCGGCCCGTTCGAGGACAAGGACTTCGCCGCGTTCCCGGCGCTGGCCAAGGGCTACATCGGCCCCGGCGTCCTGGGCACGGACAAGCCCTCCGGCATTCGCTACCTGCTCGACGCCTCCATCGGGGAGGGCACGGCCTGGGTGACCGGTGCCGACGAGCACGGCAAGCACGTGTTCAACCTGGTGCACGGGCGCGACTTCACCGCCGACGGCGTGATCCACGCGGCCGACATCCGCGAGGGCGACCCCAGCCCGGACGGCAACGGCACGCTGACCCTGGCCCGCGGCATCGAGATGGGGCACATCTTCCAGCTGGGACGCCTGTATGCCGAGGCGCTGGGTCTGCAGGTCCTCGACGAGTCCGGCAAGCTCGCCACGGTGACGATGGGCTCCTACGGCATCGGCGTCAGCCGCGCCGTGGCGGCGGTGGCCGAGGGCACGCTGGATGAGATCGGCCTGTGCTGGCCCCGCGAGCTCAGCCCGGCCGACGTCCACCTGGTCGCCACCGGCAAGGACCAGGCGGTGTTCGACCACGCCGAGGGTCTGGTCGCCGAGCTCGAGGCCCAGGGCCTGACCGTGCTCTACGACGACCGGGTCAAGGTGTCCCCGGGCGTGAAGTTCAAGGACGCCGAGCTGATCGGCGTGCCGACGATCGTGGTGGTCGGCAAGGGCCTGGAGCAGGGCACCGTCGAGGTCAAGGACCGGCGCACCGGCGAGCGTCGCGACGTCGCCGTCGCCGACGCGGCCCGCGAGATCGTCGCCGAGGTGCGTCCGGGCGCCGCGGGCTGATGGAGCCGTGCTGATGGAGCAGTGCTGATGGAGCCGTGCTGATGCCCGTCCGTGCGGTCATCTTCGACTGGGGCGGGACCCTGACGCCCTGGCACCAGTTCGACTACGCCGCCCAGTGGCTCGCCTTCGCGGCCGAGGTGACCGCCTCGGAGCAGGAGGCGGCCGAGTTGTCCGAGCGCATCCTGGACGCTGAGGAGCGGGCCTGGCAGCGGGCCCGCGCCGACCACCTCAGCGCCCGCGTCGAGGACCTGCTCGAGGAACTGGGCTACGGGGCCGGGCACCCGGCATACTCCCGGGCGCGCAGCGCCTATGACCGGTTCTGGGAGCCGCACACGCTCACCGACCCGCACGTGCGACCGTTGTGGGAGTCGCTGCGCCAGCAGGGGATCCGGGTCGGTGTGCTCTCCAACACGATCTGGTCGAGGGAGCACCACCGGGCGATCTTCGACCGCGACGGGGTGCTCCCGCTGATCGACGGCGACGTCTACAGCAGCGAGATCCCGTGGACCAAGCCGCACCCCGAGGCGTTCCGGGCCGCGGCGGTGGCCGTCGACACCGACCCGGCCGACTGCGTCTACGTCGGGGACCGGCTCTTCGAGGACGTGCACGGGCCCCAGCAGGTCGGGATGCGGGCCGTGCTGGTGCCGCACAGCGACATCCCGCTCGCGCAACGGGTCGAGGTCGACGCACAGCCGGACGCGGTCGCGCACTCCCTGGCCGAGGTCGCCGGGATCGTCCACGGGTGGAACCGGCACGGCGGTGGATGACCCCAGCGTCTGGGTCCTGGTGCTCATGGCCCTCGCCGGACTCACCGCCGGCTGGATCGACGCGGTGGTCGGGGGCGGCGGTCTGATCCAGCTGCCGGCGCTGCTGCTCGGCTTCCCTGGCGCCAGCCCCGTGCAGATCCTGGCCACCAACAAGCTCGGCTCCATCTGTGGCACCACGACCAGCTCGTTGACCTACCTGCGCCGGGTGCGCCCCGACCTGTCCACCGCCCTGCCGCTGGCTGGCTTCGCGTTCCTGGGATCCCTCGGCGGGGCGTTCATCGGCAGCCGGATCCCCAAGGAGGCGTTCAACCCGATCATCCTGGTGGTGCTGGTCGCCGTCGGTGCCTACACCCTGGCCAAGCCGAGCATGGGGCAGTTGTCCCAGCTGCGCTTCTCCGGCCGCACCCACCACGTGGTCGCCGCCCTCATCGGTCTGGGCATCGGGACGTATGACGGGGCGCTGGGCCCGGGGACCGGCTCCTTCTTCGTCTTCGCGATGGTCGGTCTGCTCGGCTACGGCTTCCTGCAGGCCAGCGCCAAGGCCAAGATCGCCAACTGGGCCACCAACCTGGCGGCGCTGTGCGTCTTCATCCCGATGGGCGCCGTGATGTGGAAGGTCGGGCTGCTGATGGGGGTGTGCAACATGCTGGGCGGTTACCTCGGCGCGCGCACGGCAGTGGCGCGGGGGAGTGGCTTCGTCCGGACCGTGTTCGTCATCCTGTTGGTGGTCTTCATCGTGAAGATCGGTTACGACACCTGGGCACAGTTCGCCGGCTGATCCACGCGCTGAGGGAGGGCTGAGCCAGCACCCTCGGCCGTCAGCTCATCGGCTCGGCGTCGCAGGCGTTCTCCCCGAGCCGGTCCATGGTCTCGACGACCCGGTCATAGGTCTCGGCGTTCTGTTCGGGCGTCGCCAGGCGGATCACGTGGTTGTCGATCTGCACCCGGGTGGGCTGGAACTCCATCTGCGAGGTCACCGTGCCGTCCGGGTCCTTCACGAGGTGGAAGCGGGCGATCATGCCCTCCTGGGTCTCCTTGCGCAGTCCGCCCCGGGTGGTGTCCGGTGACTGGTTGGACAGGAAGTTGCCGAGCCCGTAGATGACGTACTTGTCGTTGATCTTCTCGCAGGGCTGGATGACGTGGACGTGTGTGCCGAGGATCAGGTCGACCGCGTCGGACTCCAGCAGCTCGGCGGCGAGCTCGCGCTGCTGGTCGGTGGGGTCGGTCCAGTACTCGTTGCCCCAGTGCATGCTCACCACCACGAAGTCGGCGCCCTCGGCCCTGGCCGCCTCGGCGTCGGCGATGATGCCCTCGGCGCCGATCACCGGCCACAGGTAGTCACCTAGCCACGGGGCCTCCGGCGGTATGTCCGTGGTCGGCTGGCCGGAGTTGTAGATCGTGTAGGTGTAGCCGAGCTGCGCGACCGTGACGTCGTCGACCTCGTAGGTCGCGTAGTGCCCCGCCTCGCCCTCCTCGGCGACCGGCCCGGCATACTGCAGCCCGGCGTCCTCGATCACCTGCCGGGTCTCGGCCAGGCCGTCGAGGCCCTGGTCCCAGGTGTGGTTGGAGGCGAAGTCGCACCCGTCGAAGCCCGCGTCCACGACGGCGTCGACGATCTCGTGGGGGCTGTTGAAGATGAGCACCCGCGGCACCGTCAGGTTGGTGTTGTCCGCCGACACCGGGGTCTCCATGTGGCAGATGGTGAGATCGTTGTCGCTGAGCAGCTCGGTGACGTCGCTGAACATCGGCGTGAAGTCGTAGCCCTCACCGCCCGCGTTGGCCTCGGCGTTGCGGATCACCGGCGCGTGCAGGAGGAGGTCGCCGGCCGCGCCGATGGTGATCTCCTTGGGCCCCTCCGGCTCGGTCGTGGTTTCGCTGGCAGCATCCGTGCCGCCGCCCGCTGAGTTGAACCCGTCCTGCACCGGGTTGCCGCCGGTGCTGGTCCCGGCGGCGGCGTCGTCCTGGCCAGCGTCGGGGGTCGCCTTCGCGGTGGTGGCCGGTGGCGGGGTCAGCCCCGGCTCGTCGCCGCCGCACGCGGTGAGTAGCAGGAGCGGGACGACCGCGGAGGCCGCCACGGCACGGGTAAGCGGGGTGCGGGCACGGGAACGCATGGGTTCACTGTATGGCGAGTGGTCGCGTCTACCGTGCCAGCGCGGCCGGTCTGGGCGCACCGGCCCGGCCGCGACCGGCGGCTCGGTCCAGGCTCAGGGGCGCAGCGCCTCGCGCAGGGCCGCCGCGGTCGTCACGGGAAGGTCGCAGACCGTGCCTCGACAGACGTAGGCGGCGGCGAGGCCGTCCACGTCCGGCCGGTCCTCCAGCAGCGGCACCTGACCGGCGCGACCGGCGACGACGAGGGAGCCCGCGGGGGCTGCCTCGCGGGCGACCGCCTGCAGCTCCTCCTGGCCCGTGCCGTCGCTGATCGCGACCTGGAGCGGACCGGCCGTCGCGGCCTCGGCCGCAGCGAGCGCCCACCCGGCGAAGCGCGGGTCCCGGGCGGCGATGGTGCCCATCGGAGCCAGTGCCTGGCGTCCGAGCTCCAGATGCCGGCCCGAGCCGGCCGCGGCGCCGTAGGACAGGAGCGCACTCGCGATGGCCGACTGGCCGCACGGCTCGGCGTTGTCCCCGCGGGCCCGCGGTCGCAGCACCAGCCGCTCGGCGTTGGAGGCCGTGTCGTGGATGACGAGGGCCTCACCCGGTGCCGGGGTCGCGTCGTCGCCGAACCGGGCGACCGCGTCGTCGAGCAGGGTGCCGGCGACGTGCAGCCACTGGGGGTCCGCGGTGACGGCGTGCAGCACGACGAGCCCCTCGATGAGGTCGCCGTGGTCCTCGGCGACCGCCTCGGCGGAGCCGACCCGTCCGGCCCGCGAGCTGCGCCTCAGCCGCCCGTCGACGAGGTGGGTACCGACGACGAGGGTCGCGGCGTGCGTCGCCGCCCGGACCCAGTCCGGCTCCTCCAGCAGCCAGCCCGCCTCGGCCAGGGCCGCGATCGCCAGCCCGTTCCACGCCGTGACCACCTTGTCGTCCAGGTCCGGTTGCGGTCGCGCGGCCCGTGCCGCCCGCAGGTGGCTGCGGGCACCGGCCCACCACTGCGGATCGTCCGGGTCGCTCAGCAGCTGCAGGGTGGACGTGCCGTGCTCGAAGGTGCCCCCGGGCGTCACCGCGAGCAGGTCGGCCGCCCGTGCGCCGTCATCCGGGCCCAGCACCTCGACCAGTTGCTCGGGCGTCCAGACATAGGTCGCGCCCTCGACGCCGTCGGTGTCGGCGTCGAGGGAGGAGGCGAAGCCGCCCTCGGTCGTCCGCAGGTCCGTCAGCAGGAACTGCGCGGTCTCGCGCACGACGCGCTCGGCGAGGGCGCGCAGAGCCGTGGCCTCGCCGGTGTCCCCGTCGTGGCCGGCGGACGCGCGCTGGCCCGCCGCCTGCCATACGTGGGCATAGACCCGCAGGAGCTGGGCGTTGTCGTAGAGCATCTTCTCGAAGTGGGGGACCACCCAGGCGCGATCCACGGCATACCGTGCGAACCCGCCCCCGAGCTGGTCGTAGAGGCCGCCTCTGGCCATGGCCACCGCGGTCTCCTTCAACATGCGCCAGGCGGACGTGCTGCCCGTGCGTGCGTGGTGTCGCAGCAGGAACTCCAGGACCATGCTCGGTGGGAACTTCGGCGCCGTGCCGAAACCGCCGTGCTCCTGGTCGAAGGACCGGGTCAGGGAGGCGACGGCGTCACCGAGTAGGTCGGTGTCGAGCGGGAGCGACCCTCCGGGCGCGGACTGGGCCCGGGTCAGCGCATCCACGACCGCCGCGCCGCTCGCCCGCACCTCGGCCTCCCGATCGCCCCAGGCGGTGCTGATGGCCTGCAGCAGCTGGAGCAGCTGTGGCCGCGGGAGGTAGGTCCCGCACCAGAACGGGTCTCCCTCGGGCGTCAGCAGGCAGGTCATCGGCCACCCGCCCTGACCCGTCATCGCCACCGTGGCGTCCATGTAGACGGCGTCGACGTCGGGCCGCTCCTCACGGTCCACCTTCACCGGGACGAATCCCGCGTTGAGCACGTCGGCCACACCCCGGTCCTCGAACGACTCGTGCGCCATGACGTGGCACCAGTGGCAGGCCGCATAGCCGACCGACAGGAACACCGGCCGGTTCGTCGCGCGTGCCTCCGCGAACGCCTCGTCGCCCCACTCCCACCAGTCGACCGGGTTCTCCGCGTGTTGGAGCAGGTACGGGCTTGTCGCATTGGTGAGACCGTTGGCCATTTCTCTGACTCCTCACAAGCACGTGCGTCGTTGGGACCCAAGTAATCCACGAGGCATGTTTCGGGGGGTCAGGCGGCGACTCCCCACTCGTCCACCCTAGGAGGGACTCGGGTGCCACCTCGAAAACTCACCGGAAGCCCAGGACAGCACGTCACGCCAGAGGTCGAAGACGCGGTCGATCTCGGCGGGGTCGACGAAGGTGTCGAAGGCCACCCTGGCGCGTTCCACGCTCACCGGATCCCGAAGGACGCCAGCCGTCCACTCGGCACTCTGGCGAACGTCGGGACCGCTCCCCGACCTTAGACCCCTTCGCAAGGATCAACGCGGGGATCTCGGCTACGAAGACCTCCGTCGATAGGCGTGGGTCGGCGAAGTCGGTGACTGTCAGCACTGATCGGTTGAAGGCAGCGAGCTCTAGACCAAGGGCGTTGCCGACAGCGAGCTTGCCGTGCGCTGCCTGCAACGCGGGAACACTCCGCTTGGTGCGACTCTCCGTTCCCGAGAGCCCGTGTGGTGCCAGGAGGTCGATCTTCTCCCGGTACGACCGCGTGCCGTCGACCTCGTCGAATGGCTCGCGCCCCCACAACCCCGGTCGTGCCGTGGTGCGGTGCTCGTAGCCGGCATCGGCGAGCAGTGTCTCGATGCTCGGCAGATCGCCGACCAAGCCGGGCGTGACACCGAGGTCGCCGTCGCCAGTCGGCATCCTCGGCACGTCGAGATCCATCGTCCGCAACAAGACGGCGTGAGCGCCGACCAACGTCAGCGACTCGGCGTGGGCCGCCAACACATCGACCACGTTGACGATGGCCCGGCGGCTCCGCTCGATCTCGGTGCGTGGTGGGGCGAACTCCGTCATGTGACTCGCCGCCCCACCAGGATGTCGGCTTGCTCGGCCATGCGGTCGATGCCGCCGTAGGCATCGATGACGACCTGATCCCGGGCAGCCACAGCAACACCTTTGATGCTCGTCCGCCCTACCTCGCTGACGCCGTCAAACGGGATCAGCGTGACCCGCATTCCGAACGAGCCGGGTTCCTTGCGGATGAGGCCCGCGACCTGAGCCGCTCGCTCGGCATCTTCGACATAGAGGACTGGCCATGCCTCACCTGCGCTGGATCGGTAGAGGTTGACGCCGGTGTCACCGGTCACCGCGTAGTCGATGCTTGCCTTGCTGAGTGCGTCTGCGACGTCATACGCCGTCGGACCTGCCTTGAACTCGACGGCACCCGGACGTCGGGTGAGACGGGCAACCCTGCCGGCCCGGAACAGCAGGTCGGCGTCCTTACCTGCCACCACCTGACTCCGCGCGTCGATCAGTCCGATGCGCGCCCACCGCTGCTGCCAGACCTCCGCGCCAGGCGTCATCGCAATGTCGAGCGCAGGGTGGACTGCCAGTCGCGCAGCGGCAATCGCGCTGACATCCGCTGCCCCGGTGAACCCGATCGGTTCACCCAGGACGGCCAGGATCTCCTGTGCCAGATCAAAGGACGGGCTGACCTGGCCGCCCTCGATCCGAGTGACGGTCGTCGGGGCGACGTCGACCAGCGCCGCGAGTTGACGGGCACTCAGCGCATTCACCCGACGCAGGGTCGAGACGCGCTCTGCGAGGTCCATGCGACCAATTTAAGGGAATGTTGCAAATATGCAACGCGGCAGTCGATGTCTCCGCCATCTCACTGACGCGGGGGGCTCCCGGTTCGCCGGGAGGTCCCGTATCTGGTGGGATCGAGGGGTGACCGACGATGTCCAGCACGTGGCCGCGCGGGCCCGACGCAGCGACTCCCTGGAGCTCCTCGCCCGCATCGGGTATGCCGGAAGTGGCCTGGTGCACCTGCTGATCGCCTGGATCGCGGGCCAGGTGGCGCTGGGCGGCTCGGGGGAGGCCGACGAGACCGGTGCGCTGCAGCAGCTCAAGGGAACTCCCGTGGGCGGGGTGCTGCTCTGGGGGATCGCGGGGGCCTTCGCGGCGCTGGCCGTGTGGCACCTCGTCGAGGCCCTGCTGCCCCGACACGAGTCAGCGAAAGACCAGCTGCTCGGCCGCGGCAAGGCCGTGGGCAAGGCCGTGGTCTACGGGGCACTGGGCTGGACCGCCTTCCGTGTGGTCACCGGACAGGGAGCCGACAGCGGGGAGTCCTCGACCGAGGCCACCTCGACGCTGATGACGGCACCGGCCGGTCGGGTCCTGGTCGGGGTGCTCGGTCTGGTCGTGCTGGGCGTGGGGGCCTACCACGTCTACAAGGGACTCACCCGGAAGTTCCTCGAGGACCTCCAGGGCACCGGGGGCCGTGAGGTCACCCGGGCGGTCACCATCCTCGGGACGACCGGCTACGTCGCCAAGGGCGCGGCGCTGGGGATCGTGGGTCTCCTGATCGGGCTCGCCGCGCTGCAGGCCGACCCGGACCAGCAGACCGGGATGGACGCGGCGCTGAAGACCCTGCGGGACCAACCGTTCGGGGTGGTCCTCCTGCTGCTCGTCGCCGCGGGGCTGGCCACCTACGGGCTGTACTCCTTCGCCCGGGCGCGCTACTCGACCATGGCAGAGACGAGGTAACCCCACCCGGGCCCACAACGGGGGGTGGTGGTGTGTTCACGCCGGCTGCAGGGCCTTGATGATCGTCACGAGCCGGGTCAGGGAGGTCTCCAGGTCGGCCGGCTGCTCCTGGACGTCCCAGATCGCGTTGCGGAGCATCCGCACCTCGGCGAACGCCCGGGCACGGTCGGGATCGAGCCCCGCCGCCTCACAGAGGACCTCCAGGCGCAGGTTCAGGTGCAGCCTCGTGTCGTGCGCCGCGACGGCCTCGGGCCACCGGTTCCACAGGGCCGGGGCGACCACCCAGGCCAGGTCGGCCGCAATGGCCTGCGGATCGATAGCCACCCACTCGCCCGGGTCGGGCCGCCACAGGACGTTCTCCTGGTGCAGGTCGCCGTGCACCAGTCGGGCGTCGACCCCGGGCTCGGCCGCCAGGTCCTGGGCCAGCGCCCGGCCACGTTCCAGCAGCCGTCGCGGGAGGGCACCGGCGTGCTCACCCGCGCGCACGGCGTCGACGTCCGCGACCAGCGTGGCCAGGTGGTCGCTGGCACGCAGGCTCGTCCACGGCGGCGCCGGGCGGTCCAGGAGCCTGGCCAACCGCCCGATCTCCTCGCACGACTCCAGGACCCCGACCGGGGGCCCGTTCAGGTCCCGCGGGTCGAGCCGTTCCAGTAGCACGGCCCAGCGGGCCGGGTCCGCGGCCAGCAACCGGACCGCTCCGTGCCCACCCCAGACCCCGAGCGTCCGGTGCTCGTCCCGAGCCTCGGGGTGCGGCCAGGCGACCTTGAGCACCGCCGGCCCCTCCGGCCCGTCGACCGGCAGGACGAGAGCGGCATAGCCGTGGCTGGCCGGTCCTGTCACCACCAACGCCCAGGCGTCGCACAGCTCGCGCACCAGCCGGGGGACCGTCGTCACCCACTCCGGGCCGGTGACGTGCCCCGGGGCCGGGACGTGTCGGAACAGGTGGTCGAGCAGACCCTGCGGGACCAGGTCGGTGACGGCCCGGGGCAGGGCTGCTGCGCCGGCCTCAGTCACCGGGGACCTGCATGCCGGGGAAGCCGGTCATCGGGTTCCACGGACGACCGAGACGCACAGCCTCCGCCAGCAGGTGCACCGACCCGGTCACGGCGGCCACATCGCCGACGAAGCCCTTCGTCGGGGCCATGATCGTCGGGGGCAGGGCCGCCATGAGTGAGCCGGCCAGACGCTCCCGCGAGGCCTGCCCGTCGAGCGCCTCGGGCAGCCCGTAGCCCAGCGGAGCCGGCGGTGCGGCCTCCCCTGCGAGCTGGGTGAGCTGCCGGGTCACCTGTCGGAGCGGGGACAGGACCCGCTCGTATGCCGTCCGCTCGTCCCCGTGGGACCGTGCGGCCAGCACCTCGAAGCCGTAGACCGCGGGGCGGTACGCGTCCAGCAGCTCGGCGGCCGCGGCATCGCTGGGGCCCGTCAGCGGCTCCCACACCAGGTCCGCGCCGAGAATCCGGGCTGTGGCGCCGCGCTGACCTGCGATGGCGATGAGCATCGGCAGGTTCGCGGCAGAGACCTCGGTCAGTCCCGTCAGCGCCTCTGTGCTGACGTCCTGGAGGCAGTCCTGGGCCAGGTCACGCAGCTGGGCGACGGCCCGGGCCGCAGCCGCATCGGCCGTGTTCTCGGCCGCGTCCCCCGTGCTCTGGACAGCATCGCCCGGCGCCGAGCTCGTGGCGGCACCGTCGCCGGCGGTGTCCGAGCCTGTCGCGCCGACCGAGTCGCCGGACGGAGCCGGGGAGGCGGTCGTGAGGTCGCCGTCCGTGGGGCCTGTCGTGGTGGTGCCCCCGGGCTCGGTCGTCGGGCTCAGGGTGGGCACCGGCACGCCACCTGCGCGCAGCACCTCCTCCAGGACCCGGACCTGCTCGTCGAGGGAGGTCTGAATCTGCTGGTGGGCACTGCGCCGCCACCCGTCGGCTCCCGTGATGGCCCTGCTGCTGGCCGCGAGGTGCTGGGCCCGGGCCAGTGCCAGCAGGAGCACGCCCGAGTCGGCCGCCTGCGAGGGGGTCGGCGTGGCCTCTGGGGGCAGGTTGGGCCCGGGTGTCGCGGTGCTGTTGTCCTCAGGCGCCGGTGCCCCGTCGCAGGCGACGAGCACGGCGCCGAGCCCCACCCCCATGACGGCCAGCGCGGAACGACGGGAGATCGCAGCGGCCATGACGGCGATCCTGACACACCGGAACGGCTAGAGTGGTCGTTCCGGCTCGAAACCGGCACGATCAGAGCAGGATCGCGACATCAGAAGAGGGAGGCGCCCGGGATGGGACAGGCCGAGCAGGTCCGCGAGGTGGCTGCCGCCGCACTCGTGGGCACTGGTGTCGTGGTGGAGGACGTCGCCGTTCACCCGGCGGGCAAACGGCGGCTGGTCCGTGTCGGCGTCGCGCGCGACGTCTCGGACCTGCTCACCGATGACCTGACCAGCCCGGTGGAGCCGCTCAGCCTGGACGAGGTGGCGGAGGCCAGTCGCGCCGTGGGTGCGGCGATGGACGACACCGAGCCGATGGGCAACGCCCCCTACACCCTGGAGGTCAGCTCGCTCGGGGTCGACCACCCGCTGACCACGCCCGCCCAGTTCCGGCGCAACGTCGGGCGGCTGCTGCGCCTGCGACTGAGAGACACGGCCCCCGGGGACGCTGGACCGCGGGAGGGCGAGCCGTCGGTCGGGGCGCAGACCGAGGCGCGCCTCCTGGAGGCCGGTCCGGACGGCATACGGCTGGCCGATGCTCCCGACGATCTGCTGCCCTACGACCGCGTCGCCGCGGCCACGGTGCAGGTGGAGTTCACCCGACCGGGTGGGAAGGACGACTGATGGACATCGACATCGCCGTGCTGCGGCAGCTGGAGCGGGAGCGCGAGATCCCGTTCGAGACCATCGTGCAGGCCATCGAGCAGGCGCTGCTGATGGCTTACGAGAGGGTCGAGGGACACTTTCCCAACGCCCGGGTCGAGCTGGACCGCAAGACCGGTCACGTGACGGTCTGGGCGCGCGAGGCCGGCCCGGTGGACGAGGAGACCGGGCTGCGCGGCGAGCCAGGCCCAGAGTTCGTCGACACTCCGGAGGGCTTCGGGCGGGTGGCGGCGGCCACCGCCCGCCAGGTGATCGTGCAGCGGATGCGCGAGCTGGAGGACGACGCGATCCTGGGTGACTTCCGGGCGCGCGAGGGCGACATCGTCTCGGGGGTCATCCAGCAGTCCAACGACCCCCGGCACGTGCTGGTCGACTTCGGCACGGTCGAGGGCGAGCTGCCGACGTCCGAGCAGGTCCCCGGCGAGACCTACGAGCACGGGCAGCGGCTGCGCTGCTTCGTGGTCAGCGTCAGGCGCGGTCCGCGGGGCCCGCAGATCACCCTGTCGCGGACCCACCCCAACCTGGTGCGTCGGCTCTTCGCCCTCGAGGTGCCCGAGATCGCCGACGGCACGGTCCGGATCGAGGCGCTGGCCCGGGAGGCCGGTCACCGCACCAAGATCGCCGTGCACGCCACGGTGCCGGGCGTCAATGCCAAGGGCGCCTGCATCGGTCCGATGGGGCAGCGGGTGCGCGCCGTGATGACCGAGCTGCAGGGCGAGAAGATCGACATCGTCGACTACAGCGACGACCCGGCGGAGTTCGTGGCCTCGGCGCTGTCGCCCTCCCGGGTGCAGTCCGTCACGATCGTCGACGACCGGGCTCGTCAGGCGCGCGTGGTCGTGCCGGACTACCAGCTGTCCCTCGCCATCGGCCGCGAGGGCCAGAACGCCCGGCTCGCTCACAAGCTGACCGGCTGGCGCATCGACATCCGCCCCGACACCGCGGACGGTCAGGCCCCTGGTGCGGCCCCGTCGGGCGCGGCCCCCAGCGCCTGACCCTGTAGAGTGGTGCAGGTTGTTCCGCCGTCCGGCGGTCAGTCGGGACGCACTCCGGTGCGCACCTGCCTGGGCTGTCGGCGCAGGGCGGAGCAGACTGCACTGTTGCGCGTCGTCGCCAGCGACCACACCGATCCCGTGCCGGGATGGAGCGTGGTCCCGGACCCACGGCGACGCCGACCGGGACGAGGTGCCTACGTGCACCCCGCACCGGAGTGCGTGACGGCTGCCACGACGCGCGGCGCGTTCGGGCGGGCCCTGAGGAGGGCCGGCCGACCGGACACGACGGCGTTGGAGGCGTTGCTGGGCCAGGACGACTGACCCGGCACAACGGGACCGTCCGATCCACGACGGGTCGGGCGCCAGACGGGCGGACCACCGGGTCCGTCCGCCACCAGGCGGGGCCGCGAGGCCCTGTCATCGAGGAACCGGAAGCGGGTTTGACGCTGATGAGCACCCGATGAGTACTCAGCAATGAGCACCCACCAGCAATAGTCCCGGTCGCGCGCCGCACAAGGCTCGGACCGAGACGCCCAACGAAGGAGAACTGTGGCTAAGGTTCGGGTCTATGAGCTCGCAAAGGAGCTCGGGGTCGAGAGCAAGGAGCTTCTCGCCCACCTGAAGGAGCAGGGAGAGTTCGTCCGGTCGGCATCGTCGACCATCGAGCCTCCCGTGGTCCGCAAGATTCGAGAGAACCCCCCGGCCGCGGCGAAGACCGCTGCGGCCACCGACGACGCCCCCAAGGGCACTAAGACGGCTGCGGCCAAGAAGACCGCCAGCAAGACTGCGGCGGCCAAGACCGCGGCTCCCAAGCCGGCCGCCAAGCCCGGTGCGAAGCCCGGCCCGGCGAAGCCGACCGAGGAGCCCGCTGCTGAGGCGGCCCCCGCGGCGGCCGCCGAGACGGCTGAGACGACCGCCGACCAGGCGGCTACCCCGGCCGAGAAGCCGACCCCCGGCACCGCGGACCCCGCCGCCCCGGCGGCGAAGGCGAGCCCCGCTGCCCGCCCCGGCCCGCGTCCGGGTCCGGAGCGTCCGGCGACCGGCGGTCGCGAGGGTGGCGCCGGCCCGCGTCCGGGCGGCAAGCCCGGGCCGCGACCCGGCAACAACCCGTTCGCGCCGTCCCAGGGCATGGGCCGGGAACGCCCCCGGCCTGACCGTGGCGGTGAGCGGACGGGCACGCCCCGTCCGGGCAACAACCCGTTCGCGTCGTCGCAGGGCATGCCGCGTCCCGGTGGGACCCGCGGCGGCCAGGCCGGCGCCGGTGGACCGCGCCCGGGTGGTCCCCGTCCCGGCGGTCCCCGCCCCAACCCGGGCATGATGCCGGACCGGGCCGCCGTGCCCCGTCCGGGTGAGCGCCCCGCGCGCGGCCCCGGTGGCCGTGGTCGTCCCGGCGCTCCCGGTGGTGGCCCCGGTGGCGGTCCCGGCGGCGGTCCGGGAGGTTTCCGCGGTGGTCCCGGCGGTCGCCCCGGCGGCGGTCCCCGTGGCCGCGGCGGCACCCAGGGTGCCTTCGGTCGTGGCGGTGGAAAGGTTCGCGGACGCAAGTCCAAGAGGGCCAAGCGCGCCGAGTTCGAGCAGATGCAGGCACCCACCATCGGTGGCGTCAGCATCCCGCGCGGCAACGGCCAGACCATCACCGTGCGTCGGGGGGCCTCCCTCACCGACTTCGCCGACAAGATCAACGTCGACCCGGCATCGCTGGTGACCGTGCTGTTCCACCTCGGTGAGATGGCCACGGCGACCCAGTCCCTGGACGAGGACACCTTCGGGGTGCTCGGGTCCGAGCTGGGCTACGACATCCGTGTCGTCTCCCCCGAGGAGGAGGAGAAGGCCCTGTTCGAGTCCTTCGGGCTCGACCTGGAGGCCGAGGCCGAGGCCGAGAGCGACGAGGACCTGCTGCCCCGCCCGCCGGTCGTGACCGTCATGGGACACGTCGACCACGGCAAGACGCGGCTGCTCGACGCCATCCGTCAGGCCGACGTCGGCGCCAGCGAGACCGGTGGCATCACCCAGCACATCGGTGCCTACCAGGTGCACACCGACCACGAGGGCGATGACCGTCCGATCACCTTTATCGACACCCCGGGTCACGAGGCGTTCACCGCCATGCGTGCCCGTGGTGCCAAGTCGACGGACATCGCGATCCTCGTGGTCGCGGCCGACGACGGCGTGATGCCCCAGACCATCGAGGCGCTCAACCACGCCCAGGCGGCGGACGTGCCGGTGGTGGTCGCGGTCAACAAGATCGACGTCGACGGTGCCAACCCGGCCAAGGTGCGGCAGCAGCTGACCGAGTACAACCTGATCGCCGAGGAGTACGGCGGCGAGACGATGTTCGTCGACGTGTCGGCACGCAACAACCAGAACATCGACGCGCTGCTCGAGGCGGTGCTGCTCACGGCGGACGCCGCCCTCGACCTGCGGGCCAACCCCGACAAGGACGCCCGCGGCGTGGCGATCGAGGCCAACCTCGACCGTGGCCGCGGCCCGGTGGCCACCGTGCTGGTGCAGCAGGGCACGCTGAAGGTCGGTGACGCGATCGTCGCAGGGTCCTCGCACGGCCGCGTGCGGGCCATGCTCGACGAGCACGGCAACAACGTGGAGGCGGCGACGCCGTCGCGTCCGGTGCAGGTGCTCGGCCTGGCGTCGGTCCCGCGGGCGGGTGACACCTTCGTGGTGGCCCCCGACGACCGCACCGCCCGGCAGATCGCCGAGAAGCGCGAGGCGGCCGACCGGCAGGCTTCGCTGGCCAAGGCGCGCAAGCGGATCAGCCTGGAGGACCTCAACGAGGCCCTCGCGGCGGGCAAGGTCGACACGCTCAACCTGATCCTCAAGGGCGACGTGTCCGGTTCCGTCGAGGCGCTGGAGGACGCCCTCCTGCAGATCGATGTCGGCGACGAGGTCGACCTGCGGATCATCGACCGGGGCGTCGGCGCGATCACTCTCAACAACATCAACCTGGCGGCTGCCTCGGATGCCATCATCCTGGGCTACAACGTCCGGGCCGAGGGTCAGAACGCCGAGGTCGCCGAGCGCGAGGGCGTGGAGATCCGCTACTACGGCGTGATCTACCAGGCCATCGAGGACATTGAGAACGCCCTGAAGGGCATGCTCAAGCCGGAGTACGAGGAGATCGAGACCGGTACCGCGGAGATCCGCGAGATCTTCCGCTCCTCCAAGTTCGGCAACGTGGCAGGTTCCCTGGTCCGCAGCGGAGAGATCCGCCGCGGCGCCAAGGCGCGGATCACCCGCGACGGCGTGGTCATCACCGAGGGTCTGGAGATCGCCGGCCTGCGGCGCTTCAAGGATGACGTCACCGAGGTCCGTGAGGGCTTCGAGTGCGGCATCAGCCTGGGCTCGTTCAACGACGTCCAGGTGGACGACCTCATCACCACCTACGAGATGCGCGAGATCCCGCGCAGCTGACCGGCAGTATGTCGAGGGGCCGGCTCCACCTGCGGGTGGGGCCGGCCCCTCGGCCTGTCGGGAAGGTTTCGGGGGGTGCGGTCTGTGCTCGACCCGGTGCTGGACGAGCGCGCTGTCATCGGGGCCGCCGCGGGCGACCTAGACTGGCGTGTCGCACCGACCGAGGAGGAGACATGGCTGATCCCGCACGCGCGCGCAAGGTCGCCGAGCGCATCAAGGTCCTGATGGCGCAGGGGCTCGACACGCTGGTCAAGGACCCCAGGCTGGGGTTCGTCACGATCACCGACGTCCGGGTCACCGGCGACCTGCAGCAGGCCACGGTCTTCTACACGGTCCTGGGCGGTGACCAGGAGCGCGCCGACGCCGCCGAGGTGCTGCAGACCTACCGCGGGCGCCTGCGCTCGCACATGGGCAGGGGACTGGGTATCCGGCTCACACCGACCCTGGAGTTCGTCCCGGATGCCCTCCCGGAGGACGCCGCCCACCTCGAGGACATCTTCCGACAGGTCCACGAACGGGACGCGGAGCTCGCGGCCGGCCGGGCTGCGGGGGGCTACGCCGGCGAGGCGGACCCCTACCGCAAGCCGCGGGAGGCGGCTCCGTTGGGTGACGAGCCGGACGACGACGACCCGACGGGTGAGTATGCCGACGGGCGGGACTGAGCCGCAGCCACCGCGGCCGCAGCAGACCGGCCTCGAGCCGGTGGGCGACGGGTTGCTCGTGATCGACAAGCCCGCCGGATGGACCAGCCATGACGTGGTCGGCCGTTGCCGCCGGCTGTGCGCGACCCGACGCGTCGGGCACGCCGGCACGCTGGACCCGATGGCCACCGGCGTGCTGGTGCTCGGCGTGAACCGGGCCACCAAGCTGCTGACCTTCCTCGTCGGGGCCGACAAGGCCTACTCCGCCACGATCCGGCTCGGGGTCAGCACCGTCACCGACGACGCCGAGGGCGAGGTCACCGACACCCGCGACGTCTCGACGCTGACCCGGGAGCAGATCGCGGAGGCGGTCTCCGGGCTGACCGGAGTCATCCAGCAGGTGCCCAGCGCGGTCAGTGCGATCAAGGTCGGCGGCAAGCGCTCCTACGCCAGGGTCCGGGCGGGCGAAGATGTCGAGCTCGCCGCCCGCCCCGTCACCGTGAGGCGCTTCGACGTGCTGGAGGCCCGCTGGTCCGCCGGCGGTGACGCTGCGACCGGTGGGTCCGGCCCCGCGGGCGGGAACGGCGTCCTGCCCCACGTCGACCTGGACGTCGTCGTGGAGGTCAGCTCCGGCACGTATGTGCGCGCGCTCGCCCGGGACCTGGGCGCCGAGCTGGGGGTGGGCGGGCACCTGACGGCGCTGCGCCGCACCCGGGTGGGCGACGTGGACCTGGCGTCGGCCACCACGCTGGAGCAGTTGGAGGCCGACGGCGCGGCCGCGCACCTTGTCCCGCTCGCCGAGGCGGCCGCCGCCACCTTCCCGGTGCGACACCTCAGCGCGCAGGAGGCCACGGACCTCGGCCACGGTAAGCGCCTTCCCGCCGCGGTGTCCGGACGACCGGACCCCGTGGCGGCGATCGGACCGGACGGCCGGTTGGTGGCGATGCTCGACGAGACCGGGGAGGTGGCGCGCAGCCATGTCGTCTTCCCGGCACCCTAGAGTGGTCCCCGTGCTGCGCTGGAACGCCCTGGAGGAGATCCCGTCCGGATTCGGTCCCAGCGTGGTGACCCTCGGCAACTTCGACGGGGTGCACCGCGGGCACCGCGCCCTGCTGGACGCCGTGGTCCGCACAGCACGGGACCGCCGGGCGTCGGCGATCGCCGTCACCTTCGACCCCCCGCCGCTGGCGGTGCTGCACCCGGAGCGCGCCCCGGTGCAGCTGGCCGGCCTGGGGCACCGGATCGAGCTGATGGCCGGCACCGGGCTGGACGGGGTCCTGGTCCTGGAGTTCACCCGCGAGCTGGCGGCGATGACGCCGGAGGAGTTCGTGCGGGAGGTGTTCGTCGAGTCGCTGGGTGCCTGCGGGGTCGTGCTCGGCTCGGACTCGCGCTTCGGCGTCAACAACTCCGGCAACATCGACACCATGCGCGAGCTGGGCCAGCGTCACGGTTTCGCGGTGGTCGAGCTCGCTCCCGTGGGGGAGACGGCCGCGGGCGCCCGCACGTGGTCCTCGACCCACCTGCGTCTCCTCCTGGCGGAGGGGAGGGTCGCGGAGGCGGCAGACATCCTGGGACGGCCCCACCGGGTCAGCGGCGAAGTCGTGCACGGGCACCACCGCGGCCGCGAGCTCGGCTTCCCGACCGCCAACCTGGGGCCGGACATGACCGGCCTCGTGCCCGCGGACGGCGTCTATGCCGGCTGGCTGGAGCGACTGGATCTGCCGGACGGGGACCCGGAGCGCAGGTTGCCCGCCGCGATCTCGGTGGGGACCAACCCGACCTTCGACGACGTCCCGGTCCGGGTCGTCGAGGCGCACGTGCTCGACCGCCTGGACCTCGACCTCTACCACGAGCAGGTCGGCGTCGACTTCGTGCAGCACCTGCGCGGCAACGTCCGCTTCGACTCCATCGAGGAGATGCTCACCCAGATCGGTCAGGACGTCGACGTCAGCCGGTCCCTCCTGTTCGGCTGACCGGTGGCCTGGCTGCGCATCGACTGGGGGCTGTATGTCGCGGCGCTCGGGCTGAGCCTGATCGGCGCGCTGCTCATCTGGTCGGGCACCCACGACCAGGTGGGGCCGGCCCTGGCCGTGCGCCACCTCATCAACACCGGGATCGGCGTGACGATGGCGGTGCTCCTGCTGCGACTGGACGTGCGGTGGGTCCGGGCGGCCGCCCCCTGGGTCTACCTGGCCGGACTGGTGGGTCTGCTGCTGGTGCTCAGCCCGCTCGGGGTCACCGTCAACGGATCCCGGTCGTGGATCCACCTGCCCGGAGGGTTCTCCCTGCAGCCGGCCGAGCTGTCCAAGATCGCCCTGTGCATCGGTCTGGCGATGATCCTCGCTGAGGGGCGTGAGACCACCCGTCCACCCACCTGGCGAGAGGTGCTCACCGCCTGGGTGCTGGCCGGCATACCGATCGGGTTGATCCTGCTCCAGCCGGATCTGGGGACCGCACTGGTGCTCGGGGCGATGACGGTGGGTGTGGTCGCCGCCTCCGGTGCCGCCGTGCGGTGGACCGTCGCGGCCGTGGTCGCCGCGGCCGCAGCGATCGTCGCCGCCATCCGGGTGCCGCTCCTGGACGACTACCAGCTCGACCGGTTGCTCGCGTTCGTCGATCCGTCCCGGGACCCGCAGGGCATCGGCTACCAGACCCGGCAGGCCCGACTGGCCATCGGCTCCGGGGGGTGGGACGGTGCCGGGCTCGGGCAGGGGCCGCAGACGCAGGGCGGGTTCATCCCCTTCCAGCACACCGACTTCGTCTTCTCGATCGCGGGGGAGGAGCTCGGGCTCATCGGTGCCCTGGGCATCGTGGGACTGCTGGTCTTCCTGGTCGTCCGCGCGCTCTGGGTGGCGGTCCGCACGGACGACCCGTTCGCGCGGCTCGTCGCGGTGGGGGTCGCCGGGTGGCTGCTCTTCCAGACCTTCGAGAACGTCGGCATGAACCTCGGTCTGATGCCGGTGACCGGTCTGCCGCTGCCCTTCGTGTCCTACGGCGGGTCCTCGATGTTTGCCTGCTGGCTGGCCATCGGACTCGTCGCGGCCTGCCAACGGCCGGACCGCGCACCCACGCCCGGAACATCCTGGAGTACCGGCAGGTAACATTCTGGGGAATCTGCGGGGTCGCACTACCAAAGCGCCCCCCGACCTGAGAAGATCAGGCCCAACACCCGCCCAACGAAGGACGAGTAATGGCGCTGTCTGCCCGTGAAGAACAATTCGACCAGGCCACCATCGACAACCCGGCCACGAGTGTCGGCCACATGTTCCGCGAACGGGTGGCCACGTCCCCGACCGATGAGGCCTTCCGCTACCCGGTCGGCGAGTCCTGGGAGTCGCTCACCTGGGCAGAGACGGCCGCCCGCGCCAACGCCCTGGCGGCCGGTCTGGTCGACCTCGGGGTGGGGCCCGAGGAGCGGGTCGCGCTGTGTGCGTCCACGCGGCTGGAGTGGGTCCTGTCCGACCTCGCCGTGATGTCGGCGGGCGCCGCGACGACGACGATCTACCCGACGACGCTCTCCGGTGACGTCGCCTACATCGTCGCCGACTCGGGCAGCAAGGTCGTCATCGCCGAGGATGCCTCCCAGGTCGCCAAGCTCGCGGCGCACCGTTCGGAGATCCCCGAGGTCAGCCACGTCGTGGTGATCGACGGGGAGGGCGACGGCGACTGGGTGATCACGCTGTCCGACCTGGAGGAGCGCGGCCAGGCGCGACTGGCCAACGAGCCCGGCGTGGTCGATGAGCGCATCGACCAGCTCACCCCCGAGCACCTCGCCACGATCATCTACACCTCCGGCACCACCGGCCGGCCCAAGGGGGTCCGGCTGCCGCACTCGGCCTGGACCTACGAGGCCGCGGCGGTGGACTCGGTCAACATCCTGTCCGGGGCAGACCTGCAGTACCTCTGGCTCCCGCTGGCACACGTCTTCGGCAAGGTGCTGCTGGTGCTGCCCCTGCAGATCGGCTTCCCCACGGCCGTCGACGGCCGCGTCGACAAGATCGTCGAGAACGTCGCCATCGTCCAGCCGACCTTCATGGGAGCAGCGCCGCGCATCTTCGAGAAGGCCTACGGCCGGATCACCATGATGATGGCCGAGGAGGGCGGCATCAAGGAGAAGCTCTTCCACTGGGCCACCGGGGTCGGCCGCAAGGTCAGCGAGCTGCGCCAGCAGGGCAAGGAGCCCACCGGTCTCCTGGCGGTGCAGCACGGACTGGCGGACAAGCTGGTGCTCAAGAAGGTGCAGGCCCGCTTCGGGGGGCGGGTGCGCTTCTTCATCTCCGGCTCCGCAGCGCTCAACCGCGACGTCGCCGAGTGGTTCGACGCGGTCGGGCTGCGGATCATCGAGGGCTACGGCCTGACCGAGACCAGTGCGGCGTCCTTCGTCAACCGCCCGCACGCGGGCGGCTACAAGTTCGGCAGCGTCGGCTGGGCGCTGCCCGGCACCGAGGCCAGGATCGCCGAGGACGGCGAGATCCTCGTGCGCGGACCGGGTGTGACCAGCGGCTACCACCAGAACGAGGAGGCCACCGCGGAGGCCCTCGGGGCCGACGGGTGGTTCCACACCGGAGACATCGGCGAGATCGACGACCGCGGCTTCCTGAGCATCACCGACCGCAAGAAGGACCTCTTCAAGACCTCAGGTGGCAAGTATGTCGCCCCCTCGGCGATCGAGTCGATGTTCAAGGGCATCTGTCCCTACGCCAGCCAGCTGGTCATCGAGGGAGACGGGCGCAAGTTCGTCTCCGCCCTGGTCACCCTCGACCCCGACGCCATCGCGGGCTGGGCCGAGCAGAACGGCCTGGGCGGCAAGGAGTATGCCGAGATCGTCAGCTCCCCGGCCTGCCGGGAGATGGTCCAGGGCTACATCGACGAGCTCAATGTGCAGCTCAACCGGTGGGAGCAGGTCAAGCAGTTCGTGATCCTCGACCACGACCTGACCATCGAGGAGGGAGACCTCACGCCCAGCATGAAGCTCAAGCGGCGGGTCGTCACCAAGAAGTACTCCGACCAGCTGGACGCGCTCTACACCGACTGACCCGGTCTGCCCCGACGCGCTCTAGGCCGACCGCTCCCTCGATCTGGGCGCGGTGGGCAGGGTCCGTTCGGCCAGCCGCAGGGCGGTGACCAGCACCAGGAAGAGCACGGTCACGCCGAGGCTGGTCAGCAGCACCTGGGCGTAGCCGTGCTCGGCCACGTCCAGGAAGGGATACGGATACCAGTCCCGGAGCTCGCCCAGCGCGAGCGTGACCACCAGCCAGGCGATCGGCCAGGCCAGCGACCACCGGGCCGTGCGCCCGTCGACCCGCCGGCGGGGCCCGAACAGCACCCACCCGAGGACGACCAGCGCCGGCACGACGAGGTGCAGCAGGGTGTCGGCGACGGCCGACCACCCGGTGAGCTCCAGCAGCGGCCGGAGCAGCACGAAGTGGACCACACCGGTGAGGGTGATGCCGAGCACGGCATCGGTCTGGACCACCCGCCATACCGGCCCGTCGCGGTGCGGATCGGCCACCAGTCCTGCCGCCATCACCAGGACCAGCAGGTTGGACTGGATGGTGAAGTAGCAGAACATCTGGAACAGGCGGGTGCCGAGGGGAGCCACGGCCGTCTCGTCGAGGACCGCTGACCCGTTGATCACCAGGACGGTCTGCAGGATGAGGGCAGCGGACACGGTGAGCAGGGTCAGCAGGTGCCACGCCCGGGCGAGGGTCATGGACGCAGCGTAGGACCTGCCGGGGCCGAAACCGTGGATAATGGGCGGCATGGGGAATCCTTCACCGCCTGCTGCGCCGCACCCTGCCCTCGCCCTGCCCGACGAGATCGTCACCCGGCCGGACACCGCCCGCTATCAGCGCCGGTTCCTGTTCACGGGGGTGGCGCTCGGTCTGGTGGCCGTCGTCTGCCTCGTGGTCGCGGTGGCGGCCGAGGACCCGGGCTACCGCATCGGTGCGGCGATCGGCGCGGTGCTGGTCGTCGTCCTCGGTGGGCTCAGCATCGTGTGGCAGCGCGGCACCTACCTGCAGGCCGAGCCTGCGCTGGTGCTGCAGCGGCAGCAGTTCCGCGTGCTGCACAAGGGCCAGCACCTGTGGGTGCCGTGGACGGACGTGCAGGACCTCAGCGTGCTCACCCGCGGGGCCGGCCTGGGTCGCTCGGAGATCCTGCGCTTCGACCTGCGCCCGGAGGCGAGCGCCAGGCTCCCGCAGGGCAAGGCGCCGCTGATGGACCGGATGTTCAGCTGGGCCACCAACGACCTGACCTACGCCCGCCCGTCGGACATCCCGTCCTTCCAGGAGGTGGCGGCCGCGGCGATGCAGCTGCACGACCACGCCACGGGCGGGCACCGGTTCCGGGCCGCGCAGCAGTCGGCCGCCGCGGCCGGCTGGCGACCCACGCCCTGACGAGCCGACCGGTTGACCGGGCCACCCGGCATACTCTGGGGTCATGACTGCCACCGACCACACCCGCGTGTCCCGCTCTGGGCACCCGCGCGGCGACAGCATCTTCCCGGCGCTCGAGCCGCTGCTCGAGCAGGTCGGCAAGCCGGTGCAGTATGTCGGGGGAGAGCTGAACTCCCAGGTCAAGGACTGGCACGTGGCCGGGTTCGGGCCGGAGGGCCAGGAGCTCACCGTCCGGTGGGCGCTGATGTATCCCGACGCCTACGAGATCGGCCTGCCCAACCAGGGCGTCATGATCCTCTACGAGGTCCTCAACGAGCAGCCGGCGGCGCTGGCCGAGCGCACCTACTCGGTGTGGCCCGACCTGGAGCAGCTGATGCGCGCCGAGGGGGTCCCGCAGTTCACCGTGGACGGTCACCGGGCGGTCGGTGACTTCGATGTCCTCGGGCTCTCCTTCTCCACCGAGCTGGGCTACACCAACATGCTCACGGCGCTGGACCTGGCGGGCATCCCGCTGCACGCCGCGGACCGCACCAACGAGCACCCGATCGTGATCGCCGGCGGGCACGCGGCGTTCAACCCCGAGCCGATCGCGGACTTCCTGGACGCCGCCATCGTCGGCGACGGCGAGGAGGCGGTGCTGGCGGCGACCGCGCTCATCGGTGGCTGGAAGTCCGAGGGCAGCCCGGGCGGCAGGGAGGAGCTGCTCCTGCGCCTGGCGCGGACCGGTGGGGTCTACGTCCCGGCGTTCTACGACGTGGACTACCTCCCGGACGGACGGATCCAGCGGGTGGTGCCGAACCGGCCGGGCATCCCGTGGCGGGTCTCCAAGCACACCGTGATGGACCTGGACTCCTGGCCCTACCCGAAGACGCCGCTGGTCCCCGTGACCGAGTCGGTGCACGAGCGGATGAGCGTGGAGATCTTCCGCGGCTGCACCCGCGGCTGCCGCTTCTGCCAGGCCGGCATGATCACCCGCCCGGTGCGGGAGCGCTCCATCGAGGGGATCGGTGCGATGGTGCAGCAGGGACTGGCCTCGACCGGCTACGAGGAGGTGGGTCTGCTCTCGCTCTCCTCGGCCGACCACAGCGAGATCGCCGACGTGGCCAAGGGGCTGGCCGACCGCTACGAGGGCACCAACACCTCGCTGTCGCTGCCGTCGACCCGGGTCGACGCCTTCAACATCGAGCTGGCCAACGAGCTGACCCGCAACGGCCGGCGCTCCGGCCTCACCTTCGCCCCGGAGGGTGGCAGCGAGCGGATGCGCAGGGTGATCAACAAGATGGTCAGCGAGGAGGACCTCATCCGCACCGTCGCCGCGGCCTACGGCGCCGGGTGGCGCCAGGTGAAGCTCTACTTCATGTGCGGGCTGCCGACCGAGACCGACGAGGACGTGCTCGAGATCGCCGAGCTGGCCAAGAAGGTCATCGACACCGGGCGCCGGGTCAGTGGCCGCAAGGACATCCGCTGCACCGTCTCGATCGGCGGCTTCGTGCCCAAGCCGCACACACCGTTCCAGTGGGCCGCCCAGCTCGGCGCCGAGGAGACCGACGCCCGGCTGGCCAAGCTGCGCGAGGCGATCCGGGCGGACCGCCGCTACGGCTCGGCCATCGGCTTTCGCTATCACGACGGTCAGCCGGGCATCGTCGAGGGACTGCTCTCCCGCGGCGACCGGCGGGTCGGGGCGGTCATCGAGCAGGTATGGCGCGACGGTGGCCGCTTCGACGGCTGGAGCGAGCACTTCTCCTACGAGCGCTGGATGGCCGCGGGGGAGTCGGCGCTGGCGGCGCACGGGCTGGATGTCCCCTGGTTCACCACCCGGGAGCGTGGTGAGACCGAGGTGCTGCCCTGGGACCACATCGACTCCGGGCTCGATAAGGAGTGGCTGTGGGACGACTGGCAGGACGCTCTTGACGGCCGTGAGGTCGACGACTGCCGGTGGACCCCGTGCTTCGACTGCGGGGTCTGCCCGCAGATGAACACCCAGATCCAGGTCGGCCCGACCGGCAAGAAGCTGTTGCCGCTGACGGTGGTCTGACCGGTCAGCGGACTCTCCCGCGTCTGGATGACCAGCCGGTGCCGCTCATCGAGGGACGCTGCGGGCGGCAGGTGCCCGGTGGGCCGCCACCGTGGCAGGGACGGTGAGGATGAGCGCGACGGCGGCCGCCACCGGAGCCAGGTCGAAGCGCAGTGTGGCCAGGCTGATGAGGCCGAGGGTGACCAGGAAGCCGACCTCGGCGACCACCCCGGCGACCGAGGTGATGGTGGCTCGTGCGGTGCCGGCGATGGTGTGCTGCAGCCGGATGTCGCCGCTGACGTAGGACGCCGTGGCCAGGGCGTAGCCCACGGCGATCGCGAGGTAGGACCATGGCCCGGTGAGCCATGCGCCGACCGCCAGGAGCAGCCCCCCGCCGGCCACGATCGCTGCGTGGGGGATGCCGGCCAGCCGTGCCACAGCGGCGCCGGCCCAGGTCGCCGCGGCCTCGAGCAGCGTGACGCCGGCCAGGATCCAGGCGATCAGGCCCACGGACGTCCCACCCTCGACCAGGATCAGCGAGAAGAACTCGTCGAGCCCGACGAGCGCGACGACGGTGCCGTAAGCCATCAGCACCTTGCGGATGGCCCCGCTGCGGGCCGCCTCACGCACGCCGGCCCGGACAGTGGTGGCCCAGGCACCGATCGAGGCCGGTTCGGGGTCCGGCGTCTCCTCGATGTCGGCGACCGGTGTGACCCGCGGCAGGGCGACCGCCAGGAGGGTGTGCAGCAGCGCGACGCCGACGGACACCCAGCCCACCAGGGGGTAGCCGCCCAGGGAGTGCAGCGGTCCGGCCACCCCGATGGCTGCAGCCATCACGATCACCGTGAGGCTCTCGGCACGGGCCTTCACCGGGCCGTACCGGTCCGCCCGCCCGGCAGCCGTCAGCTCGTCGAACAGGTAGGCCTCGTAGGTCCCGGACCGCAGTGCCTCGGAGAGTGACCACAGGACAAAGCCGGCGAGAAATCCCCAGTACGACGGCCACAGCAACCACGTGGCGAACGCCACGACATACACCAGCCCGGAGGCGATCAGCAGCAGCCGCCGGTCGATGAGGTCCGCCCACGCCCCGGAGGGAACCTCCAGGAGGAAGGCGCTGACCGACCAGGCCGCCAGGAGCGTGCCGATCTGGGAGGTGGTCAGGCCGTGGTCGGCGAACAGCAGCGCGTAGAGCGCGAAGAGCGGGATCGCCTCGCGCGACGCGCGATACAACAGCACCCGACGCTCGAAGGCACGGTGGCGCCTCGGGATGCTGCTGTGCTCAGGCGGGACTCAACCCTCGCCGCTGGGGAATGTCATGGGGGCAAGGCTATCGCGCCGACAGTCACCCACGGGGTGAGCTCAATGTCCTCGTCCATTGGCGCTCCGGGCCATGACGGGGCCCGGTTGTCAGCCTTCGATCCTGCGAGCTCGGACAATGCCGTCGATCGCCAGGATCTGCTCCTTGAGCTCTGGAGCCACGTCGCCCTCGACGTCCACCAGGGTGTAGGCGTAGTCGCCGCGGGCCTTGTTGGTGAACTCGGTGACGTTGAGGCCGGCGTCGCCGAGGACGCCGGTGATCTGTCCGATCATGTTCGGCTTGTTCTCGTTGAAGATGCCGAGCCGGGTGGTGCCGGGGGAGCGTGCCATCACGACCTCGGGGAAGTTGACCGAGTTGCGGATGTTGCCGTGGAGCAGGAAGTCGGAGAGCTGGTCGACCGCCATGACGGCGCAGTTGTCCTCGGCCTCGGAGGTGGAGGCGCCCAGGTGGGGCAGGGTGATCACCTTCGGGTGCACCGCACCCGCCTCAGTCGGGAAGTCGTTGACGTAGGCGTGCAGGTGGCCCGAGTCCAGCGCCGCGATCACGGCGTCCTCGTCCACGACACCGCCGCGCGCGAAGTTCAGGACGACCGAACCCTGCGGCATGGAGGCGATGCGCGCCGCGTTGACCAGGCCGCGGGTGCCGTCGATCAGCGGCACGTGGAGGGTGATGAAGTCGGACCGGGCGAACAGCTCCTCGACGCTGGTGACCTGCTCGACCGAGGGCGAGAGCTGCCAGGCCCGCTCGATCGTGATAGCCGGGTCGTAGCCCAGGACCCTCATGCCCATGGCCTGCGCGGCGTTGGCGACCAGGACGCCGATGGCGCCGAGCCCGATCACACCCAGGGTGCGACCGGGCAGCTCGAAGCCGGCAAACTGCTTCTTGCCCGCCTCAACCTGCTTGTCCAGCTCCTTGCCGGAGAGCTGGTGCTCAGCCACGAGGTCCTTGGTGTAGTCGGCCGCGTGATAGAGGTTGCGGGCGGCCAGCAGGAGCCCGGCGATCACCAGCTCCTTGACGGCGTTGGCGTTGGCGCCGGGGGTGTTGAAGACCGGGATGCCCCGGGCCGCCAGCGCGTCGACCGGGATGTTGTTCGTGCCAGCGCCCGCGCGCGCCACCGCGTAGAGGCTCGGAGGAACCTCGTAGGAGTGCAGGTCGGCCGAGCGCAGCAGGATCGCGCGCGGGTCGGTGAACTCGGTGCCGATGTCGAACCGCTCGCGGTCCAGGCGCTGCAGCCCCAGCGGCGAGATCGCGTTGAGGGTCTGGATGCGGAAGGTCTCAGCCATGGGTGCGCTCGAACTCCTTGAGGAAGTCAACCAGGGCCTGGACCGACTCCTGGGAGGTGGCGTTGTAGATGCTGGCCCGCATGCCGCCGACCGAGCGGTGTCCGGTCAGGTTGGTCAGGTGGGCGGCCTCTGCCTGGGTCAGGAACTCCTGCTCCAGGGCAGGGTCGGCCAGCAGGAACGGCACGTTCATCCAGGAACGCGCGGCGGGGTCGACCGGGTTGGAGTAGAAGTCCGAGCCGTCGATCGCGCCGTAGAGGGTGCTGGCCTTGCGCTCGTTGCGCTCGGCCATCCCGGGCAGCCCGCCGTTGTCGCGGATCCACTCGAGGTTCAGGCCCAGGAGATACCACCCGAAGGTCGGCGGCGTGTTGAGCATCGAGTCCGCACCGGCCATGGCGGCGTAGTCGAGCACCGAGGGGGTCTCCGGCCGGGCGTGGCCGACCAGGTCGTCGCGGACGATGACCACGGTGAGGCCGGAGGGTCCCAGGTTCTTCTGGGCACCGGCGTAGATGAGGCCGAACCGGGAGACGTCGATCGGGCGCGACATGATCGTGGAGGAGAAGTCCGCGACCAAGGGCACGTCGACCTCCGGCACGTAGCCGAACTCGACACCACCGATGGTCTCGTTGGCGGTGTAGTGCAGGTAGGCCGCCCCGTCACTGACCTGCAGCGTCCCCTCCGCCGGCACCGTCGAGTAGTTGGAGTCAGCCTCGTCGGCGATGACGGTCACCTCGGCATACTTTCGTGCCTCGGTGAGTGCCTTCTTGGACCAGGAGCCGGTGTTGACGTAGTCGACCCGCGCGCCGGGGGCGGTGAGGTTGAGCGGGATGGCAGCGAACTGGCCCGTCGCCCCGCCCTGCAGGAAGAGCACGGTGTAGCCGTCCGGCACACCCAGGAGGTCCCGCAGCAGTGCCTCGGACTCGGACGCCACACGCACGAAGTCCTTGCTGCGGTGGCTGATCTCCATGACGGACATTCCGAGACCGTTGAAGTCGGTGAGCTCGGCCTGCGCGCGCTCTAGCACCTCGAGCGGCAGCGCGGCGGGACCGGCGGCGAAGTTGTGGACACGCACTGAGGGGCCTCCGTGTGGGTGGGGTCAGTCGCGGAACGGTCGCAACGCCTCGTTGAGTGCGGCCTGCAGCAACATAGTGTTGCGGCCGACTGTACGACTATGCGCCCCAGGTGCCCAAGATGTTCCCCTATGGAGTTCGCCACACCTGGCCGCGCGGGGACTCTGGTTAGTCTGCCTGCCATGTCAGCACGGCGCGTCCCGGAGGGACCGACTCCCGACCCACCAGTGCAGAAGCTGCGCGTCCAGTACGCCAAGCGTGGCCGGATGCGGTTCACCTCCAGCCGCGACTTCCAGCGCGCGCTCGAGCGGGCACTCCGGCTGGCGCAGGTCCCGATGGCCTACTCCGCGGGGTTCCACCCGCACCCGAAGATCAGCTATGCCAACGCTGCCCCGACGGGTGTCGCCTCGGAGGCGGAGTATGTCGAGCTGTCGGTGACCCGCCGCGTGGACCCCCCGCAGCTCGCCTCCTCGCTGGGCGCGGCGCTGCCGGACGGACTGGAGATCGTCCGCGTTGTCGAGGCGGCGGGGGGCGCACTGGCCGACCGGCTCGTGGCCAGCCGCTGGCAGCTGGTCTTCGCTGGCGTGGCCGTCAACGACCTGCAGCGCGCAGTGAGCGCGTTCCTCGGGACGACGACCGTCGAAGTCACCCGGATGATGAAGCAGGGTCCCCGCGCCATCGACGTCCGCGAGCCGGTCCTGGCGGCCGAGGTGACTGACCGCCCCCTCGCCGGCACAGCGACCGCGGCACCGGCGGCCGTCCTCCTGCTGACCGTCCGGCATACGACCCCCACGGTGCGCCCGGCCGAGCTGTGGGAGGCCCTGCGCGAGGTCAGCGGCGAGGACCTGCCCCGCCCCGCCAGTGCCCGGCTGGCCCAGGGACTGCTGGGTGAGGGCCACACGGTGCTCGACCCGCTGCTGTAGGCGAGCCGGATGGGCCGAGTTGGGCCCCACCTGTGAGATAGTGGCCGTGGTTGTGCGACCGGCCACACCAGCCGCCCAACCCGACAGACTTCCGCTGTGCGGCTCACGGAGCCGGCACGCGAGTGCACGACCAGGGCAAGAGACCAGGGCCGTGCACGGGTCTGGACGGCGCCGCCACGGTGACGCGCGAAGTGCGCGAGCCGCCCGGCGTAACCAGGACGACTTCCGTCCGGCCGGCAGCCTGCCGGCCCGACGACGCAACCCGCGCCTCGCGGGAGTGGACCTCAGGGTTCGGTGTGGACTCCTCGCGAGCCACGAGAGGACACCATGGCCACCATGGACCCGAACTCCGACGCACCCTCGGAGACCGCAACAGGCGACAACACAGGAACAGGCGACAACGCCGGCGGCGCGACCGCCTACGGGATGCTGTTCTCCCACGCCGAGGAGAGCGTGCCCGCCGGGCCGCCGCCGAAGGCCGCGAAGAGGACCCCCACCAAGCGCACGCCGAAGAAGTCCGCCGAGCAGGTCGACGAGCAGGCCGACGAGACCTCTCCGACCGCGGGGGAGGGTGATGAGGCTCCCGTGAAGCCGGCGGCCAGGAAGACGACCGCCAAGAAGACCACGGCCAAGAAGGCGACCGCGAAGAAGACGACCGCCAAGAAGTCCGCGACCAAGAAGTCCGTGCCCGCCAAGTCCGCCAGGAGCACCTCGTCGTCCACCGGCGACGTGGACCCCGACAGCACCGAGACCGAGCAGACCGCTGCGCAGGAGGACGCGGCGACCGCCACGGCTGACACGACGACCGGTGCCCAGGACCCCACCAGCGAGAGCAACGCCCCCACGGATGACGCGGAAGAGACCGAGGAGGCTGCGCCCCAGGCGGCATCGCCGTTCGGTCTCATCTTCCAGGCGCCCGACCTCAGCGCGGTGCCGGCCCGCCCGGCCCGGCGCGGCAGGACCGGGTCCGACGAGGCAGGCGCGGAGCGGGCCGGCGGGTCGCAGAGGGGTGCCGGTCGGACCGGCGACGCCGAGGGGGAGAACGCGGCACACGGGGCCGGCGATCAGGAGACCGGCGAGCAGGACAGCACCGACCAGTCGGGGCGTGGCCAGCGTGGACGGCGGTCCGGTCGCAGCGGGTCGGGTCCTGACGGAGGACCGGCGCGGGCCCGGCAGGGGGAGGGCTCGGAGGACCGGGTCAAGGACGACGCCCGCCAGGGTGGCCCCGACGCCTCGGGTGAGGATGCCTCGGGTGAGGATGACGGTGACGGGCAGGGCCGTCGCCGCCGTCGGCGCGGGGGGAAGGGCCGCCGCGGTCGCGGGGCAGACGCCGGCGACACCAGCGACGAGAGCAGCCCGGCCGAGCGCGGCCCGGACGACGCCGGCGAGCCCGGCACCTCCGGGGACGACGGCGACGGCGACGGCACGGGAGGCACGGTGCGTCGGCGCCGCCGCAGCAACCGTCGGGGCGAGGACGGCGAGGCACGTGAGTCCCGGCGCGCCCGCGAGGAGGTCACCGGCGTGCGCGGGTCGACCCGGCTCGAGGCCAAGCGCCAGCGGCGCCGCGAGGGCCGGGAGGCCGGGCGCCGGCGCACGATCATCACCGAGGCCGAGTTCCTGGCCCGCCGGGAGAGCGTCGAGCGCACCATGGTCGTGCGCGGGCTGGAGGACCGCACCCAGATCGGCGTCCTGGAGGACGGCGTCCTGGTCGAGCACTACGTCTCCCGCGAGACCCAGACGACCATGGTCGGCAATGTCTATCTCGGCCGTGTCCAGAACGTGCTGCCCAGCATGGAGGCGGCGTTCGTCGACATCGGCAAGGGCCGCAACGCGGTCCTGTACGCCGGTGAGGTCAACTGGGACGCGGCGGGGCTGGACGGCAACTCCCCCAAGCGCATCGAGAACGCGCTGAAGTCCGGCGACTCCGTCCTGGTGCAGGTCACCAAGGACCCCATCGGGCACAAGGGTGCCCGGTTGACGTCCCAGGTCTCCCTGCCCGGGCGCTACCTGGTGCTCGTGCCGGGCAACTCGATGACCGGCATCTCCCGCAAGCTCCCCGACACCGAGCGCACCCGGCTGAAGAAGATCCTCAAGGAGGTCGTCCCCGAGGGGGCCGGCGTCATCGTGCGCACCGCCGCCGAGGGGGCCAGCGAGGCCGAGCTGCGTGCCGATGTCGAGCGGCTGACGGGGATGTGGCAGCGGATCGAGGGCAAGCAGAAGAGCGCCAACGCCCCCGCCCTGCTGCACGGTGAGCCGGACATGACGGTGCGGGTGATCCGCGACGTCTTCAACGAGGACTTCGCCAAGGTCGTGGTCTCCGGCGAGCGCGCCTGGAGCGAGGTCAGCGACTACATCGACGGGGTCGCCCCGGACCTGGCCGACCGGCTCGAGAAGTGGACCGGGACGCAGGACGTGTTCACCCACTACCGGGTCACCGAGGCGCTCGCCAAGGCGATGGACCGCAAGGTGTGGCTCCCCTCCGGCGGGTCCCTGGTCATCGACCGGACCGAGGCCATGACGGTCGTGGACGTCAACACCGGCAAGTTCGTCGGCTCCGGCGGCAACCTGGAGGAGACGGTCACCAAGAACAACATCGAGGCCGCCGAGGAGATCGTCCGCCAGCTCCGCCTGCGCGACATCGGCGGGATCATCGTGATCGACTTCATCGACATGGTGCTGGAGGGCAACCGTGACCTGGTGGTCCGGCGACTCCTGGAGTGCCTGGGTCGCGACCGCACCAAGCACCAGGTGGCCGAGGTCACCTCGCTCGGGCTGGTGCAGATGACGCGCAAGCGGGTCGGGGCCGGCCTCATCGAGGTCTTCTCCGAGCCCTGCGTCCACTGCAGCGGTCGCGGCATCGTGGTCCACGCCGAGCCGATCGAGAAGTCCGACGGCAACGGGCACGACCACGGCCGCTCCGGCTCGGGTGGACGCCGGGGCCGGGGACGTTCTGGTGGCTCCGGCGGCGACACCCCGACGCAGACCCGGCCGACGCCGGCGCCCGGCGGGCCGACGCCCGCGCAGATCGCGGCGGCGGCGCACGCTGCGGCGATCGCCGGCGCCGCGCAGACCGCGTCGACGGACGAGGTCCCAGACACCTCGGGGACGACACCGGAGGCGCCCGCCGCCGAGTCCGGTGCGACCCCGGACGTCGCTGCGACCACAGACGTCGCTGCCACCCCGGGCGCCCCTGTCACCACGGAGGCCACTGAGACCCCGGACGTCGCTGTGACTCCGGACCCAGCCGTGACGAAGCCGGTCCAAGCTGTGACGGGCGAGGACGGGGCGGCGGAGCCCTCGACGCCGCCGGTCGTGGCGGAGCCGCTGCCGGCTGCCCGCCCGCGTCGTCGGCGCGGCCGTGTCGTGGCCCCGGCAGGTCCTCCCGGCGGCGCGACGGGCAGCGAACCGACCGCGGTCGCACCGTCCGGCCCCGAGAGCCGGTGACCGGCTCCGCGAGTTTGTCTCCGGGGCCGGGAACGAGGTACGCTAACTCCTCGGTGCGCCGCGTCGGCGCCATCGGGGTGCGTCACCCCGCTCCCGGGTCCGGAATGGTCCGACCCAGCCAAGATCTGCAGGAAGTGAGTTGAACGTGTACGCGATCGTCCGCGCTGGCGGCCGCCAGGAGAAGGTCTCCGTCGGCGACGTCCTCATCATCGACAAGGTGAGCGGCGAGGCCGGCGATGCCGTCGAGCTCACTCCGCTGATGGTTGTCGACGGCACCACGGTGACCACCGATGGTGACGCCCTGGCCAAGGTCAAGGTGACCGCTGAGGTGGTCAAGGCCGCCAAGGGTCCCAAGATCGTCATCCAGAAGTACAAGAACAAGACCGGCTACAAGAAGCGACAGGGCCACCGCCAGCCGCTGACCCAGGTCAAGATCACCGCGATCGACGCCTGAGCCCGGACCGAGACAGAAGCAGAAGGTAGGCAGCAGCCATGGCACACAAGAAGGGTGCGTCCTCGACCCGCAACGGTCGTGACTCCAACGCACAGTTCCTCGGCGTCAAGCGCTTCGGCGGCCAGGTCGTCGGCGCCGGCGAGATCATCGTCCGCCAGCGCGGCACCCACTTCCACCCGGGCGTGGGCGTCGGCCGCGGCAAGGACGACACGCTGTTCGCGCTGACCCCCGGCACCGTCGAGTTCGGCGCCAAGGGTGGCCGTCGCGTGGTCAACATCGTCGCCGCGGAGCAGACCGCCGACCTGCCCGCCTGAGGCGAGCACACGACATACTCCGGACGCCGGTGCGTTGCCTGAGGGCAACCACCGGCGTTCTGTCTTATCCGGACTCCGGCCACCTGGGCCGATCATCCGGACCTGAGAGGATCAAGCATGGCTACCTTCGTCGATCGCGTCGTCCTGCAGCTGCAGGCCGGCAACGGCGGGCACGGCGTGGCGTCGGTCCATCGCGAGAAGTTCAAGCCGTTGGGCGGGCCGGACGGCGGCAACGGGGGACGCGGCGGCGACATCATCCTGCGCGTCGACCCGCAGGTCACCACGTTGCTGGAGTACCACCACGGCCCCTACCGGAAGGCGACGAACGGCAAGCCGGGCGAGGGTGATGAGCGCAACGGGGCCCAGGGCTCCGACCTGATCCTCCCGGTGCCCGACGGGACCGTCGTGAGCACGCGCGACGGTGAGGTGCTGGCCGACCTGGTCGGCGCTGGTGCCGAGTATGTCGCGGCGCGGGGCGGGCGCGGCGGCCTCGGCAACAAGGCGCTGGCGAGCAAACGGCGCAAGGCGCCGGGCTTCGCGCTGCTGGGCGAGCCGGGTGGGAGCCGGGAGGTCGTCCTGGAGCTGAAGACGCTGGCCGACGTCGCCCTCATCGGCTTCCCGTCGGCGGGCAAGTCCAGCCTGGTGTCCGTGCTGTCCGCGGCGCGCCCCAAGATCGCCGACTATCCCTTCACGACGCTGGTCCCCAACCTGGGCGTGGTGACGGCCGGGGGAGAGCGGTTCACCGTCGCTGACGTGCCGGGCCTGATCCCCGGCGCGTCCGAGGGGAAGGGCCTGGGCCTACGCTTCCTGCGGCACGTCGAGCGCTGCCACGTGCTGGTGCACGTCATCGACTGCGCGACGCTCGAGCCGGGGCGTGACCCGCTGACCGACCTCGACGTCATCGAGCGCGAGCTGGCCGAGTACGTCCCCGACGCCTCCCTCGGTGGCATCCCGTTGGCCGACCGCGTCCGGATCGTCGTGCTCAACAAGGCGGACGTCCCCGAGGCGCGTGAGCTCGCCGAGATGGTTAAGCCCGACCTGGAGGCCCGCGGCCTGGACGTGCACATCATCTCCGCCGTGGCGCACACCGGGCTCAAGGAGCTGACCTACGCCCTGGCCGCGGCTGTCAGCAAGGCCCGCTCGGGGCAGATCGTCATCGAGCCGACCCGGGTCGTGGTGCGCCCCAAGGCGATCGACGACAGCGAGTTCCTCGTGCGTCGCGAGAACACCCCCGAGGGTGAGGTCTTCCGGGTCATCGGGGACCGCCCCACGCGCTGGGTGCGGCAGACCGACTTCAGCAATGATGAGGCGGTCGGCTACCTCGCCGAGCGGCTCAACCGGCTCGGGGTCGAGGACGAGCTACTCAAGGCCGGCGCCGTCGCCGGGTCCACGGTCCTCATCGGTCCGGAGGACGACGCCGTCGTCTTCGACTGGCAGCCGACCATCTCCGCCGGTGCCGAGCTGCTCGGCCAGCGCGGCACCGACATCCGGCTGGAGGACCGGTCCCGCCCGACGCGCAGCGAGAAGCGGGAGGCCTTCCACGGCAAGATGGACGCGGCCGCGGCAGCTCGTGCAGAGCTCGAGGACGACCGGCGCGCCGGGGTCTGGACCGACCCGGACGACGAATAGTTGGTCCGTCCCGGCCGGTCGGTGGGCCTGACCAGGGTCGACCCGGCCGGTAGGCGGCCGCTGACCAGGGGATTGCATGAACATGCAGTGTGATGGATTAGTATGCCGTCATGGATGAGTCCCGCCTCGCGATCAGGAGTGCGCGGCGCATCGTGGTCAAGATCGGCTCGTCGTCCATCACCGCGCCCCAGGGCGGCGTCGACTTCTACCGCCTGCAGGCGCTGACCGGAGTCATCGCCAAGCGCTGGCTCGCGGGCGACCAGGTGCTCCTCGTCTCCTCCGGCGCCATCGCCGCCGGCATGACACCGCTCGGGCTCACCCGGCGGCCCAAGGACCTGGCCACCCAGCAGGCCGCTGCCAGCGCGGGTCAGGGCGGTCTCGTCGCGGCCTACACCAACGCCTTCCAGCTGCACGGCCTGCACACCGGGCAGGTCCTGCTGACCGCCGACGACATGCACCGGCGCTCGCACTACGTCAACGCCAGCCGCACGCTGGAGAAGCTCCTCGAGCTCGAGATCGTCCCGCTGATCAACGAGAACGACACGGTCGCGACCGACGAGATCCGGTTCGGCGACAACGACCGGCTCGCAGCCCTGGTGGCGCACCTGGTCGACGCCGACGCCCTGATCCTGCTCACCGACATCGACGCGCTGTATGACGGGCACCCCCGTCAGCCGGGCACGTCCCGGATCCCGGTGGTCTCCTCGATGGACCAGATCGCCGGGGTGGACATCTCGGCCACCGGCTCGGCGGTCGGCACCGGAGGAATGGTCACGAAGGTCGCCGCTGCCCAGCTGGCGACGGCCGAGGGCATCACGGTGCTCCTCACCTCGGCCGAGCAGGTCGGTCAGGCCCTCGCCGGGGAGGACGTCGGCACGGTCTTCACCCCGACGGGCCGCAAGCGCCGGGCGCGCAGCCGGTGGCTGGCCCACGCCAGCAACGTCAACGGTCGCCTGGTGCTCGACGCCGGTGCGGTCGAGGCCGTCGTCCAACGACAGACGTCGCTGCTGCCGGTGGGCGTCACCAGCGTGGAGGGGATCTTCCGCACCGGGGACACGGTCGACCTGTGCGACCCCGAGGGCAAGGTGGTCGCCCGTGGCCTCGTGGGCTACGACTCGACCGAGCTCGCCCGGGTCGTCGGCCGTCGGCTCGACGCCGCCACGGCCAGTGCCCGGAGTCGAGGAGGGTCGGCTCCGGCCCCCCGCACCGTGATCCGTCGCGACGATCTGGTCGTCCTGTAGGGACGTACCAAATCTCCCCAACGTTGAGCGCAGGCCGAACAAAACTTCCCCAGGAATGGTAGGAGAGCAGCATGACCGCCATCGACACCCAGGTCGTGGACTACGTCCACGACATCGCCCGCCGCGCCCGGGTCGCCTCGCGCGAGCTCGCGCTGCTGACCCGCGCCCAGAAGGACGCCGCTCTCACCGCGCTGGCCGAGGCGCTGGAGGCGGCCGCGCCGCAGGTGGTGGCCGCCAACCAGGAGGACCTGGACCGGGAGCGCGCCGGAGGGATGGCCGAGGGCCTCCTGGACCGGCTGACGCTCACGCCCGAGCGGGTCCGGGCCGTGGCCCAGGCGTTGCGGGACGTGGCCGCGCTGCCCGACCCGGTCGGCGAGGTGGTCCGCGGATCCACGCTGGCCAACGGTCTCACCATCCGGCAGGTGCGGGTGCCGATGGGCGTGGTCGGGATGATCTACGAGGCCCGTCCCAATGTCACGGTGGACGCTGCTGGCCTCGGGTTGAAGTCCGGCAACGCCGTCATCCTGCGGGGAGGCTCCGCGGCAGGTCGCACCAACGAGACGCTGGTCGGCATCCTGCGTGACGCCCTGGTGGCACAGGGGCTCCCGGCCGACGCGATCAACCTGCTCAGCGAGGGCGGACGAGACGCCGGGCGCGCCCTGATGACCGCCCGCGGGCTGGTCGACCTCGTCATCCCGCGGGGCGGTGCGAGCCTCATCCAGACCGTGGTCACCGAGTCGACGGTCCCCGTCATCGAGACCGGGGTCGGCAACTGCCACGTCTATGTCGACGCGGGCGCCGAGCTGGGCACGGCGCTGGCGATCACCATCAACTCCAAGACCCACCGGCCGAGCGTGTGCAACGCCGCGGAGTCGCTCCTGGTCCACCAGGACGTCGCCGCCGACTTCCTGCCCAAGGCGCTGGCCGAGCTGGCCGGGGCCGGCGTGGTGCTGCACACCGACGAGCGGGCGGGGCAGTATGCCGAGGCGGCCGGGGTCGCGCACGACACGGTCACGCAGGAGCACTTCGCCACCGAGTTCCTCGCCCTGGAGATGAGCGTGGCCGTGGTCGACGACCTGGACGGTGCCCTGGCCCACGTCCAGCAGTACACCTCCGGTCACACCGAGGCCATCGTCACCGAGGACCGGGCGGCGGCCCGGCGCTGGGTCAACGAGGTCGACGCGGCCGCGGTCATGGTCAACGCCTCGACCCGGTTCACCGACGGCGGGGAGTTCGGCTTCGGCGCCGAGATCGGCATCTCCACCCAGAAGCTGCACGCCCGCGGCCCGATGGCCCTGCCGGAACTGACCACCACCAAGTGGGTCGTGGAGGGTGACGGTCAGACCCGCTGACCACGCCCGGGGGTGTCCTCGGGTGGCAGTCCGGCAGTCACGGACGCATGATCAAGGCATGCACCCCACACATCTGCCCCTCCGCGCCGTGACCGGTGCCTACATCCTCAACTCCGGCCTGAGCAAGCTCGGCGCCGACGAGCAGACCGCCGAGGGTCTGCACGGGATGGCATCGGGTGCGTATCCCTTCCTCAGCGACCTGGACCCCAAGAGCTTCACCGCGCTGCTGGCCTACGGCGAGATCGCGCTCGGTGGCGCACTGCTCGCCCCGATGGTGCCGTCGGCCGTTGCCGGGACGGCCCTGGCCGGCTTCGGCGCCGGCCTCGTCGGGATGTATCTGCGGACGCCGGGCATGACGCGTGAGGACGGGATCCGCCCCACGCAGGACGGCACCTCGCTCGCCAAGGACGTCTGGCTGGTCGGCGCCGGTCTCACACTGGCGACCCAGTCGTTCCTGTCGGGCACGAAGGCCGTCGCCAAGAACGCCGGCCGCAGCGTCCGTGAGGCCGCCAGCAGCGTGGGCGAGAGCGCGCGCCAGGCGGTGCCCTTCACCGGCTGAGGAGGTCCGGCGCACCCATTCGAGGGCGCAGGGAGCCGCAGTTGTTGGTGAGCACTGTTGGTGAGCACCTCGTGGGCGGCTCCGTCGTGCCCGAAACCGCATGTCCGCCTCGGGGGCCACCGTCCTGCATCGCGTCGCCCGGCCAAAGTCTGCTCCGGGTAAAGAGTTGATCGGGGACGGCCCAACTTTGTTACCCACCGGTTGTGATCTGCGCCACGGCCCCGCCATGCTCACGAGGGTGAACACACCACGCCGCACCTCCCGCACCGCTCTCGTCGCCGCCTCCGGGGGTCTCGCCCTGGCCCTGACCACCCTCCCCGCGCAGGCCGGCGGGCTGTCCGCCCAGGCCGACGACACGACATACGTCGCGCTGGGGGACTCCTTCTCGGCCGGCACCGGCACGCGTGCCTCGACCGACGACTGCTACCGCTCGCCCTACGGCTACCCGGCACTCATCGCGGGGGCACAGGGGCTGGACCTGGACTACCAGGCGTGCAGCGGGGCCACGACCGCCGACGTGCTCAACCACCAGGTGGGCACCCTCAGCCCGGAGACCGACCTCGTCACCATGACGATCGGCGGCAACGACCTCGGGTTCGCCGACGTCATCACCGAGTGCGCCCTGCCGGGGTGGCTGTCCAACTGCACCGGGGCCATCAACGGCGGGCTGTCCGTGCTGCGCAACCAGCTGCCGGCGCGGTATGACGCGGTGCTGGGGGCCATCGACGCGGGCGCGCCCAATGCGGACGTGCGCATCGGCGGCTACCCGCTGCTGTTCAACGGGGAGGACTGCAACCTCCTCACCTTCTTCAGCGGCTCGGAGATGTCCCGGCTCAACGCGGCCACGCACGAGTTGGACAGGCTGGTGCAGCAGAAGACGACTGGTGCCGGACACACCTTCGTGGACCCGCGGGCCGCCTTCGATAACCATGCCGTCTGCGATGACGTGGAGTGGGTCAACGGGCTCAGCTGGCCGATCGTGGAGTCCTTCCACCCGAACCGGGCCGGGAACATCGGCTATGCCGAGGTGTTCTGGCCGGGCAGTGGCACCGCGTCCACCGCGGCCGTGCCGACTGGGGCTCGCCCCAGCCTCACCGCCCGGGTGCAGGCCGAGGCCGACGCCGTGCTGGCCATGGACCTGGACAGCCGAGCCAACCTGCGGGCCGCGGCGCGGGCGGGCATCTCCCCGCAGCGGATCTCCCAGCTCGTCGACCGGCTGGAGTCCGGTGATGTCACGACGGTGACCGCCGCGCTGGAGGAGCTCTCCGAGCTGGACCGGCAGCACGAGGCCAAGCACGGGTCCCGCCGCGGCTGACCCGGCGGGCTCTACGGTGGGCGGGTGAACCGTCCGCGCGCCGTCGACCTGGTCGAGGAAGGGGTCTCGGGGCCACCGCTCGACCGGACGTTGCGCATCGACGTCCACTTCCACCCGGACTCGATCGCTGCTGGACGGACGGTCCTGGAGCACCTGGCGCAGGACCGTACCTACCGCACGCAGTTCGAGACCGGCACCAGCAACGGCGGGCTCACCGCGCAACCTGGTGGCGATCGGTGGCGGTGGGAGCACCGGCTCTTTCGTGGGCAGTATGACGAGGCGTCGGTCAGCGCACGGCCGCGGTACGGCGCGCTGAACCACCGACGGCGGGTCGTGGGCGGGGCACCGCGGTTCGGCTCGGCGCACCTGCGGCTGACGGAGGCGGTGCTCGACCGCGCGACGTTCTGCTTCCCGGACTCGGTCTTCGAGCCGACGGCGGTCGCCACGGCCCGGCGTTTCGGGCTCTGGCCCCTGGTGGCTGCCTTCGAGGCGGTCGAGCGGGACGACGCTGCGGAGCGCGCCGAGGGCGGGTTGCTCGACGACTATGTCGAGGCGCACGTCCACGGCGGTCTCGACCTCGACTCCGACGTCGAGGCGCTGGTCCTCGACCCGGCCTACCGGGGGAGTGCCACCGAGGGGGCGGCCCATCGTCTCGGGGTGCCCGTGGAGTGGCATCCGGGTTTCCGGGTCCACGTCGACACCATCGCCGACCACCCCGACTTCCGTGACGCGCAGGTCGTGAGCCTGGCCGCCCGGCTCGCGTCGGACGGCTGGCTCGACCCCGCGGTGCTGGGTGCGGCGCGCAGGCAGGGGCGTCATCCTCCTCAGCTGCTCAAGCTGGTGTGGCACTACGTGGCGCGGTTCGGCACGGACTGGTCGCGCACCACGTGAGCTCACGATCGAGGGGTCGGCTTCGTTCGGGGTGCGCCCGTCCTGGCAGGATGCGCGCATGGAGGGAACCGAGATCCGCAAGCTGGTGACGCTCGAGGACGACCACTGGTGGTATCGCGAGCGTCGGCACCTGCTGCGCCAGCGGGTCCGCGACCTGGCGCCGGGGCAGGCGCTGGACATCGGTGCCGCGGGCGGCGGGAACACCCGGGTCCTGCAGTCCCTCGGCTGGGACGTGCTGGCGCTGGAGTTCACGGCGGAGGGTGCCGAGGTCGCCCGGGAGCGTGGCCTGCAGGTGGTCCGCGCCGATGCCCAGAGTCTCCCCGTGCACGACCAGAGCCTTGACCTGATCACGGCCCTCGACGTCCTGGAGCACCTGCCCGACGACGAGGGTGCTGCCGCCGAGATCCACCGGGTGCTGCGTCCGGGAGGCATCCTGGTCGCCGCGGTCCCGGTCGACCAGCGTCTGTGGTCAGAGCACGACGTCGCGGTGGGCCACCAGCGCCGCTACGCGGCCGCTGACTTCATGGCGCTGCTGCAGGGTGCGGGACTGGAGGTCCTGGAGGCACGCTCGTGGATGGTGCTGCTGCGGCCAGCCGTGGCCTGGCACCGCCGGCGCTCCCAGGGCAGCGACCTGACCAGGCCGCACCCGCTGACCAACGCCGCCCTGACCTCGGTCGTCCGGCTGGAGCGGCACCTGCCGGTCAGTCGCGCCCCGGGTGTGTCCCTGTTCGTGACGGCGCGTCGGCGCCGGTGAGGGAGTCGTAGGCCACGTAGTAGGTGGGGCGCCGCTGCAGCGTCGTGTAGATCCGCCCGACATACTCGCCCATGATCCCCAGGCAGAGCAGCTGCACCGCCCCCACCGCGGCGACGATGACCACGGTGGAGGTCCAACCGGCGACGGTCAGGCCGGTGATCTTGGCCACCAGTGCGTAGAGCAGCAACCCGACGGCCGCCAGGAAGCCCCCGAGGCCGAACCAGGTGGCCAGCCGCAGGGGGGTGAGGGAGAAGCCCGTGAGGCTGTCGACGGACAACCTCAGCATCTTGGCGATGGGGTACTTCGAGCGACCCGCGGCCCGCACCTCGCGGGTGTATCCCAAGCTGGCGGAAGGGAACCCGAGGGAGGGGATCACGAGGCGCAGCACCCGGTGGTGCTCGGGGAGGGCGTTGACGGCATCCACGGTGGCGCGCGACATCAGGCGGTAGTCGCCGGCGTTGTCCGGCAGGTCCTTGGCCCCCGCCGCACGCATGCCGGAGTAGAACAGCCGGGCTGTCAGACGCTTGAAGACCGAGTCGCTGCGCCGGTCGGTGCGCACCCCGTAGACGACGTCGACGTCGCCCTCCCGGGCCACCGACATCATCTCGGCGATCACCTCCGGCGGGTCCTGCAGGTCGGCGTCGAGGGTGACCACCCAGCTCCCGCGGGCCGCCATGAGCCCGGCGGAGATGGCTGCCTGGTGCCCGGCGTTCGCCCGCAGCCGCACCACCCGCAGCTCGTCCCAGTCCCGGCGATAGCGCTGGAGCAGCACGGGGGTCTGGTCCCGGGAGCCGTCGTCGACGGCGATGACCTCGTATGACGTGTGGAGACCTTCGAGCACCGGCCGCAGGCGGGACACGAGGAGGGGGAGGACCTGCTCCTCGTCATACATGGGGATGACAACGGTCAGCTCCGGGTGCATGGGGTAACTCTAGGCGGCACGGTAGTCTGACCCCATGACGCATGTGCTGCTCCAGGCCGTCGAGTCCGGTCACCACGGTAAGGAACTGCCGTTCGACCCGTTCTGGTACGGCGTGATCACGTTGGGGATCGCGCTGGCTCTCCTCGGGATCCTGTGGTCCTTCCGCAACAGCCTCGCGCTCGACCCGGTCGAGCACCACCACAACGACCTCGACACCGGCGCCCCTGACGGGCGCCCCGGCAGCCACCACTGATGCGTCTGGGCGTGATGGGTGGCACGTTCGACCCCATCCACCACGGCCACCTGGTCGCCGCCAGCGAGGCGGCCGCCCTCCTCGACCTCGACGAGGTCGTCTTCGTGCCGACCGGGCAGCCCTATCGCAAGGACGACCGCAGGGTCAGCCCGGCCGAGCACCGCTACCTCATGACGGTCATCGCGACCGCCTCCAACCCGCGCTTCACCGTCTCCCGCGTCGACATCGACCGGCAGGGTCCGACCTACACCTACGACACCCTCCGGGACCTGCGGGCACTACGGCCCGAGGACGACCTCTTCTTCATCACCGGCGCTGACGCCCTGGCCGAGATCCTGTCCTGGAAGGACGCGGACAAGATGTTCGAGTTGGCGCACTTCGTGGGCGTCACCCGGCCCGGGCACGAGCTCAGCGACGACGGGCTGCCGGTGGACCGGGTGACCTTGCTCAACGTGCCCGCGATGGCGATCAGCTCGACCGACTGCCGCCAGCGCACCGAGCAGGGTGAGCCGGTCTGGTACCTGGTGCCCGACGGCGTCGTGCAGTACATCGGCAAGTACCACCTCTACAAGGAGCAGTGAGTGGCCGCGACACAACGCGCCCTGGATCTCGCACGTGCCGCGGCCCACGCCGCGCAGGACAAGCTGGCCGAGGAGGTGATCGGCCTCGACGTCAGCGATCAGTTGGCCCTCACGGACATCTTCGTGATCGCCTCCGCCCCGGGCGAGCGCCAGGTCGCCGCGATCGTGGACGCGATCGAGGAACGCCTCCTGGAGCTGGGCGCCAAGACGGTGCGCAGGGAGGGGCAGCGCGAGGGCCGGTGGGTGCTGATGGACTTCGGTGACATCGTCGTCCACGTCATGCACACCGAGGAGCGCGAGTTCTACGACCTCGAGCGGTTGTGGAAGGACTGCCCGGTCGTCACCCTGCCCGAGGCCTGATCCGGTGCGGCGCCTGGTCGTCTGGCGGCACGGGGAGACCGAGCACAACGCCAGCGGGATCTGGCAGGGCCAGCTCGACACCGACCTGTCGTCCCGAGGGGTCGAGCAGGCCAGGGCGGCGGCCACCGCGCTCGCCGCCCTCGGCCCGACCCGCATCGTCTCCAGCGACCTGCGCCGGGCCTCGCACACCGCGGCGGCGCTGGGTGGGGTGACCGGACTGCCCGTGGAGTATGACGTGCGCTTCCGGGAGATCCACGTCGGCACCTGGCAGGGGATGAGCCAGGGCGACGTCGCCGAGCGGTACCCCGAGGCCGTGGACGCCCTGTCCCGGGGCGAGGACATCGTGCGCGGCGACCACGGCGAGTCCGTGGCCCACGTGGCCGAGCGAGTGATGGCTGGTGCCCAGGACGCGCTGGAGGCACTGCCGGACGACGGCGCCCTCGTGGTGACCACCCACGGCGTGGCTGGTCGGGCCCTGGTCGCGGCCCTGATCGGTCTGCCGCAGCACCAGGCCTGGCTGTCGATGGGCGGGCTGCGCAACTGCCACTGGGCGGAGCTGGCCGAGCACCGGACCGGCTGGCGGATGCTCACCTGGAACGTCGGCGTGACCGACTCGGTGGTCTCGACCAGCGACCGCTGAGCCCGGTCCAGGGAGCACCGGCAACGGCCCGACGGATTTGGTGGAACGGGGGGCGATATGGGTAAACTTCTGGGGTTCCGCAAGGGGCTGTGGCGCAGCTGGTAGCGCACCTCCATGGCATGGAGGGGGTCAGGGGTTCGAGTCCCCTCAGCTCCACCGAGCAGGACCGAGGGCCCGGGTCAGACGACCCGGGCCTTCGTCGTGCCCGGCCACAACCTGCGCCGGGTTACCCTCCGCCCGGCCACACCTCGCGCCGCGTCAGCCTGCGTCGGAGGCTCGGTCAGGCCTCCCCCAGACGATGCCGTCGGGGTCGGTGAACGGCCCCACGTCGCTGGCGACGGCCAGCCGGTGCGAGCCTGTGCCGTCCGGGTCGACGCCGGCGACCTTGGCGAGGGCGCCACGCTTGGTGAGGGACAACGCGATGGGGCCGGACATCGCGAACTCGACATACTTGCGCCCGAAGCTCTTGCCCACCTCCAGCCCATGCTCGACGTAGAACGCCTTCGTCGCCGCCACGTCCGTGACGCCCAGCTGCAGCACGACCTCGTCGAACTCCAGGGTCGCGGGGCCGGTGTCCTTCTTGGACGAGGACGCCAGCGTCACGATGGTCCCGTCAGCGGCCCGGAGCGCGCCGCCATAACCCCACAGCGACTTCGTCGCCGGCTTGAGGACGGTGGCTCCGGCGTCGGTCGCGGAGACCATCAGGGCGTTGACGTTCGCCGGCTGGGCCGCGACGAGCGAGAGGGTCCAGCCCCGGAAGCCGCTGGTCGGCTCGGTTGTCGCACGTAGCTGCACGTGCTGATCGAGGCCGAGGGCGGTGTAGAGGGGCTGGGCGGCCGTCGGGTCGTCCGCCTCGATAGTCAGGAATTCGATGGAAGCCATGGCCTTGAGCCTAGATTCGGCCACGTGATCACGCTTCTCGGATCCTGATCGTTGCCCCACCCGTCCTGGTCGCACCGCACGGCGGTCGGTGACATGCTCGAAGGTGCCATTGGAGGAGGTATGGCATGAACACGACGAACACGAAGAAGTCACGAACGACCGAGCCGAAGCTGCTGTCGGGAGGCAACCCGCAGATCCCCAAGGGCGACGGGGACGAACCCGTGCAGGCCTACATCGCCGCGATGCCCGGGTGGAAGCGGGGGCTGGGTGAGCGCCTGGACCGACTCATCGTCGACACCGTCCCCGACGTGCACAAGGCGGTGAAGTGGAACCAGCCGTTCTACGGCGACGGCCCGGACAGCTGGTTCCTGACCTTCCGCTGCTTCACGAAGTATGTGAAGGTCACCTTCTTCCGGGGCACGTCACTGGACCCGGAGCCACCCGAGGCCTCCAAGCACCCGGAACAGCGTCACCTGGATCTGCACGAGGACGACCCGGTCGACGAGGAGCAGCTGACCTCCTGGATCAAGCAGGCCAGCGCCCTGCCCGGCGAGAAGCACTAGGTGCGCGAGCTGCCGCTGCAGCAGTATCCGTGATCGGTGCGAGCCAATCCGCACCGGTGTGACGTCATGGACCTCGCACCGACGGCGTGTTGCTCGCACCGACGCCTGGCCGCGCTGCCGGCCTCAGGACGCCCAGACGCCGGAGGTGCCTCGTCGGTGAGAACCGACCAGGTGGGTGTCCACGATGCCGACCGCCTCCATGAGCGCGAACATCGTGGTGGGCCCGACGAAGGCGAAGCCCTCCCGGCGCAGTGCCTTGGCCAGCGCGAGTGACTCCGGGGAGGTCGTGGGGATCTCGTCAGGGGTGCGCGGCTCGGGCGTGCGGTCCGGCTGGAAGGACCAGATGAACTCCGCGAGGCCGCCCTGCTCACGCAGCCGCACGGTGGCGGCCGCGTTGGTGATGGTGGCGCGGATCTTGGCCAGGTTGCGCACGATCCCCGCATCACCCATGAGCCGCTGGACGTCGGACTCGCCGTAGGCCGCCACCACGTCGGGGTCGAAGTTGTCGAAGGCCGCCCGGAAGGCCGGCCGCTTGCGCAGGATGGTCGCCCACGACAGCCCGGACTGGAAGGCCTCCAGGCTCAGCCGCTCGAACAGTCCCCGCTCGTCCCGGATCGGCAGACCCCACTCGGTGTCGTAGTAGTCCCGGAGCAGGGGGTCGGCGGCGGCCCACGGCGGGCGCGCCAGACCGTCCTCACCCAGCACCACGGGGGAGTCGGTGGTCATCATGCCCGCGATTGTGGCAGCCGCCACCGACAGTGCCCGGTCACGCCGCGTGCTCCAGGGCGAGCAGCGCGTTCTTCGCCTGTGCGCCACCGAGATAGCCACCCAGGGAGCCGTCGCTGCGCAGCACCCGGTGGCACGGCACCACGACCGGGAGCGGGTTGGTCGCGCAGGCCGAACCGACCGCCCGCACGGCTCGAGGACTGCCGACGGCTGCGGCGACCTCGCCGTACGACGCGGTGTGGCCGTAGCTGATCTGCGGGAGATAGACGTGCACCTGCCCACGGAACCCGGTGCTCAGCGCGCGGTCCAGCGGCAGGTCGAAGGCCGTGCGGGTGCCGGCGAAGTACTCCTCCAGCTGTCGCGCCGCCTCGTCCAGCTTCGCCGGCGCCCGGAGCACGCGCGGCCCGAGACGGGTCGCCAGCGCCTCCAGCACCGCGTCGAAACCCTCGCGGTCGAAGGCCACCCGGACCAGTCCGACAGGCGTTGTCGCCAGCAGCAGCGCGCCGACGGGGGAGTCGACGGTGCGATAGCTGACATCCAGCAGGCCGTCCTGCTCCGCACGCAGCTCGAGGAGGCGGTGCAGGCCCGCCACGTCGGTCGCCGGTGCCAGCCGCTCAAGCAGCGCATCGTCCCTGCCCCCACTGTCCATGCCAACACTGTCCGTGGCGACGCTCTTGGTGCCGACGGCGTCCGTGCCGACACGGTCCGTGGGGACGTTGTTCTCGGGGGTGTCGTTCATCGGGGTGCTCCTTCCGGGGTGTAGGTGCGGCGCAGTGCGCGGATGCCGTCGGCGGCGGCCCGTCTGACCGCCTCGGGGGAGCCGCCGATCAGCTCCGCCGTCTCGGTGTGCCGCAGCCCGCCGAGGTAGTGGTAGGCGAGCGACAGCCGCTGCCGCTCGGGAAGGGCCGCGACCGCGGCCCACAGGTCCGGCGCGGACGTCTCGGGGAGCCCCGTCGTCGCCGGTCGCTCGGGCAGTATGTCGGTGGGTTGCGCCCTGCGGCGCGCCCCACGGGTGACGTCGATCGCCTTGCGGTGCGCGACGCGGACCAGCCAGGCCTGCACGTTGGTGTCGGCGGGCAGGTCCGGCCACGCACGCAGCGCCGCCAGGAACGTCTCGGACCACGCGTCGTCGGCGTCTGGGCCGGGCCCGAGGACCGCCCGGACGACCCGCAGGACCGTGGGGCCGTGCTCGGTGACGGTGTGCTCGAAGGGCTGCTGCATGCTCATCACACCGTAGACGCGGACGGGGGACAGAACGTGAGGTGCACCGCCACCGCTGAGAGTTGGCCAGCGGTTACGCCCGCGCGGTGCCAGGGGGCTCCGACGAGAGGTGCTCGGTGAGCCAGGCCACCAGTTCGGGGTCCTGGGTGGTGAGCCGTTGGACCTCCTCGCCACCGTCGCACCGGCACATCGAGACCGTGGCGACGTGGTCGTCCGCGGCGAGCACCCGCCATACTCCACCGAAGTCCGCCCAGCGCTCGAGGGTCTCCCTGTCCGTGGCCATGCCCTCATCGTGACAGACGGGTGACAGGATGCGGCGGTGAGCACCCCCGAGTTCCGGCTGCGCGAGGTGGCCCTGACGGCCTACGGGCCGACGGTGGTCAGCGCGATCGGGCACGGCGCCGTGCTGCCGATGCTTGCGCTGCGCGCCCGGGAGCTCGGTGCGGACCTGGGGACCGCCGCGTTCGTGGTGGCGCTGCTGGGGATCGGCCAGCTGATCGCCTCGCTGCCCGCCGGTGCCCTGGTCGCGCGGGTCGGTGAGCGCTGGGCGCTCGTGGGGGCGGGCCTGCTGGACGCCGTCGCCATGGTGGGTGCCGGACTGTCCGGTTCGGTGCTCTGGCTGAGTGTCGCGGTCCTGGCCAGCGGCATGATGTTTACCGTCTTCCTGCTGGCCAGGCAGCAGTTCATGATCGAGGTGGTGCCCGACTACTACCGGGCGCGGGCGCTGTCGATGCTTGGAGGATCGCACCGGGTGGGACTGTTCATCGGACCGCTGCTCGGCGCTCTCGCCGTGCACCAGTGGGGGATTCGCGGGGTCTTCTGGCTGGCCGCGCTCGCCGCCGTGGTCGCGGCCGGCATCGCTCTGGTGATGCCGGACCCGGGTGCTGCGAGCCGGCACGAGCAAGCGGCCAGCGGCCACCTGTCGGTGTGGTCGGTGATGAAGGAGCACCGTCGGGTGCTGGTCACCCTCGGCAGCGTGGTCGTGGTCATCTCAGCCTCCCGGGCCGTGCGCACCACCCTGCTGCCGTTGTGGGCCGAGCACGTGCACATGACACCGGCCGAGACGTCCTTGGTCTTTGGCATCGCAGCGGCCCTGGACATGGTGCTCTTCTATCCGGCCGGATGGTTGATGGATCATCGTGGCCGGCAGTTCGTGGCGGTGCCCGTGGTGCTGGCCGTCGCGCTCGGGACCCTGCTGCTGCCGCTCACCGGTGGCATCGTCGGGGTGACTGCTGTCGCCCTGCTGATGGCGCTGGGCAACGGGCTCGGCGCGGGGATCGTGATGACGCTCGGGGCGGACGCCTCGCCGCGGCTGGGTCGTGCCCAGTTCCTCGGCGCGTGGCGCTTCGCCGGTGATCTCGGGGTCACGGGTGGACCCGTGGGGCTGGCGGGACTACTTGTCGTCGTGCCTCTTGCCGCGGCCTGCCTGGTCGCCGGCGTGCTCGGGTTGGCCGGCAGTGTGTGGGTCGGCTACTGGACCGGCAGGGTCGACCGGCTGCGACGGACGGCGCGCTCGGCGTGAGACGGCAGGAGCTGCTGCCGGATTGGTGCCAGGAGCAGCTGGAGCCGCGGACGGCAGTCAGTCAGGCTCCGGCACTTCTGGGTACAGCGACTCTGCCGGAGGAGTGAGCGGGCAGACCCGTGCGAGGAACTCGTCGGGATCGTCGCCGGTGGCAGCGATGGCAGCGTTCAGGTTGGCTCGCTGCGGGGCAGCCTCGGCCCAGTGAGTCTCTGGGTCGGCGAGAAAGACCTCACGGCTGGGCAGCCCGGGGACCGGCAGCCCCTCGTCCTCAAGACATGGAACCGCCACACTGGTGAAGTGGTCGTAGATCAGGACCCAGGCCTGCGGCGCCAACGGTCGGAGATAGCGCTCCTGGACCGGATAGGCCGCTGTGCACTCGTAGGTCGCGGTCGCATACGAGTCCTCCTGACCAGGGGCGATCGATATGCCCCCGGTTGCGTCCGCAACCCAGCCACGCTCGCCGAGGCACGCCAGCAGCGCCTCCCGACTCTCGGCCGGAGTGACCTCTCGGACCACGGATACGGGATAGGCACGATCCAAACCCAGGCGGTCCGCCAGACGATCCAGTTCGTCCTGCCAGACGACCGTGTCCTGAGCGGCGGCCGTCGCGCCGACTGACTCCGCAGCAACCGTCGGCGCGGCATCGCCGGGGGATGAAACGGCCGTGCATGCCGGCAACCAGAGCATGCACACGATGGCCGAGCCAAGACCCGGGACAAGGCTGGTGCGCCGGTTCAGGACCAGTCCACTCACCTCCCGCAGTCGTGTGCCTCAGGTGTGCTGGCGCACGCCCGCGGCCACCTCATCGAAGCGCTCGCGGTCCAGCACGGCGCCGATGCGGCGCACCGCCGCCGGGTCGATCCGCAGGATGCGGTCGACGCGCGCCTCGCTGGGGCGCCGCTCCCGGTCCCACGCGCCCGCCCCGACGTCCACCCAGTAGCGCCCCCACCGCGCCTCGTCCGCGGCGTCCTTGTCGTGGTCCTGGCTGCTGAGCTGCAGCGCGAGCAGCAGGTCGCCGTCACGTCCGATCACCAGGACCGGTCGGTCCTTGCCCTGGGAGTGGTCCTCCTCGTAGGGCACCCACGCCCACACGATCTCACCCGGGTCGGGCAGGTCGTCCTGCACGGGCTCGTAGCTGATCCGCGGAGTCCCCTCGAAGTCGCCGGCATAGCGATCCCCACCTGTCCGCGACGACTGCTGCGTCCGCCCGGTGGTGCGCCGCTGCGCGGTCCTGGTGGCCGAGCGGAGGGTCTTGAGCACGGACTCCAGGAAGCGCTGCATCGACGGCATGCGCCCACCCTAGTTCGCGGCGTCCTTGCCCAGCCGGAGGTCAAGCAGCTGCACCAGGAGTCGCCGGTCGGACGCACGATGCAGCACGTCGCGGACCCGGTCGACCCCGCCGACCGGCCAGCGGTCCACGATCCGCCGGACCTCGGGGTCCTGGATCGTCGCGGCGAGCGCCCCGGGGAAGTCTCCCCAGAGGACCCGGAACGGACGGCCCCACAGCTGCTCCACCTCGAGCTCGACGTGCGCCGTGATCCGCCGCTGGTTGTGCAGCTCTCCCACGGCACGGTAGGCCTCGATCAGCTTCACCTCGCGCTGCTGCCAGGTCGACGCGGCCAGGACCTCCTCGAACAACGGGGTCAGGGCCGGCCCGCAGGGCAGCTGGTGGAACGCCGTCCCGAGCCACTTGGAGTAGGGCGCATACCGTCGCTCGATCAGGAAGCACAGCTGCATCAGGTCCTGCACCAGCTGCGCGCCGATCACCGACGAGCCGAGTTCGTCCCCGACGTAGCCGGCCCGCCCGGCGAGGTTCATCTCCGGGTGCACGCGCCACCAGGCCGCGATCATCAGGTAGCGCCAGACGTCGTCGGGGTAGTACGCCAACCTCGCGCGGACGTCCACCAGTCCGAGGTCGTCGTGGAAGACGTCGCCCGCGGTCATCATCAGCAGTCCGGCCTCCGGGAAGGTGAGCCAGTCCGCGACCGTGAGCTCCGCCTCAGGGTCGAACCCGAGCCGCGAGCCGAAGAACTCCGCGATGGTGTGCACCTCGACCAGGGTCGGCCGTCCCTCGAACCGGTCTGGAACGACCGGCTCGAGCGTCACACCCGGCGGCACGAACACCAGCACGCGCGCCTCACAGTTGTGGTCTGCGGACATCGCGTCGTCATAACCGAGCACCTCCGAGCCCCGCCCCAGCAGACCGGCACTGTGCGGCACGTCGACCCGTGCACGCACCACCTCGCCGTAGAACCGCCGACACAACTCCAACGCCGCGCCCATGACCACGAAGGTCCCACACCACGCGGGAGGCCCGCCAGCCCTGCGGGAGTCCAAGGTCTGTGCCCGAGCGTGGGAGACTAGGACAACTGTCCCGACGACCCCGAGGTTCTCCCAGCGTGTCACCGATCGCCCACTCCGCGCCGCAGCCTCATGCGACGCCGCCGGAGCTGATCCGCAACTTCTGCATCATCGCGCACATCGACCACGGCAAGTCGACCCTGGCCGACCGGATGCTCCAGGAGACCGGCGTCGTCGAGCAGCGCCTGATGCGCGCGCAGTACCTCGACCGGATGGACATCGAGCGCGAGCGCGGCATCACCATCAAGTCCCAGGCCGTGCGGCTGCCCTGGGCGGTGACCGACGAGCACGGTCGCGAGACGGCGCACATCCTCAACATGATCGACACCCCGGGCCACGTCGACTTCACCTACGAGGTGAGCCGCTCGCTGGCCGCGTGCGAGGGCGCGGTCCTGCTGGTCGACGCCGCGCAGGGCATCGAGGCGCAGACCCTGGCCAACCTCTACCTGGCCATGGAGAACGACCTGACGATCATCCCGGTGCTCAACAAGATCGACCTGCCGGCGGCCCAGCCGGAGAAGTATGCCGAGGAGCTGGCCGGGCTGATCGGGTGCGAGCCCGAGGACGTCCTGCGGGTGTCGGGCAAGACGGGCATGGGCGTCACCGAGCTGCTCGACACCATCGTGCGGCAACTGCCTCCGCCGGTCGGGGACGCCGACGCCCCCGCTCGGGCGATGATCTTCGACTCGGTCTATGACACCTACCGCGGCGTGGTGACCTACGTCCGGGTCGTCGACGGCAATCTCACCCCGCGCGAGAAGATCTCGATGATGTCGACGCGGGCGGCCCACGAGCTGCTCGAGATCGGCGTCAGCTCTCCGGAGCCGGCGCCCTCCAAGGGCCTGGGGGTCGGGGAAGTGGGCTACCTGATCACCGGGGTGAAGGACGTGCGCCAGTCCCGCGTGGGTGACACCGTCACCAACGCGGTCAAGCCGGCGACCGAGCCACTGGGCGGCTACAAGGACCCGAAGCCGATGGTCTTCTCGGGGCTCTACCCGATCGACGGCTCGGACTATCCGATCCTGCGCGACGCCCTGGACAAGCTGAAGCTCAACGATGCGGCGCTGGTATACGAGCCGGAGACCTCGGCGGCCCTGGGTTTCGGTTTCCGGGTCGGCTTCCTGGGGATGCTGCACCTGGAGATCGTCCGGGAGCGGCTGGAGCGGGAGAACGACCTGGACCTCATCTCCACCCTGCCCAACGTGGTCTACGAGGTGACCATGGAGGACGGCAAGCAGATCGAGGTGACCAACCCCAGCGAGTTCCCCGGCGGCAAGGTGGCCACCATCACCGAGCCGGTCGTGCGGGCCACGATCCTGGCACCCAGCGAGTACATCGGCAGCATCATGGAGCTCTGCCAGAGCCGGCGCGGCACGCTGCGCGGGATGGACTACCTGTCACCGGAGCGCGTCGAGATGCGCTACACCCTCCCCCTGGCCGAGATCGTCTTCGACTTCTTCGACGCCCTGAAGTCCCGCACCAAGGGCTACGCGTCCCTGGACTACGAGCCCGACGGCGAGCAGGAGGCCGACCTGGTCAAGGTCGACATCCTCCTGCAGGGCGACGCGGTCGACGCGTTCAGCGCGATCGTGCACCGCGACAAGGCCTACGCCTACGGCGTGATGATGGCCGGCAAGCTCAAGGAGCTGATCCCGCGCCAGCAGTTCGAGGTGCCGATCCAGGCCGCGATCGGTGCCCGCATCATCGCGCGCGAGAACATCCGCGCCATCCGCAAGGACGTGCTCGCCAAGTGCTACGGCGGTGACATCAGCCGCAAGCGCAAGCTGCTGGAGAAGCAGAAGGAGGGCAAGAAGCGGATGAAGATGGTCGGCTCGGTGGAGGTGCCCCAGGAGGCGTTCATCGCCGCCCTGTCCCAGGACGGCGGTGCCGGCGAGAAGGCCAAGAAGTGAGCGCAGTGACCGACGGGTCGGACCGGGAGGCGTCTGGACCCGAGGGCGGCGCCCCCGCCGGCTACCTGTCCCGGACCCGGTCGTTCACCCGCCGCGGCGGGCGGATGCCCCCGCGGCACCAGCAGGCCTACGACCAGCTCGCCCCGCGCTACGTGATCGACGTCCCCCGGGAGGGGGGTTCGACGACTGTTGCCCCGGCATACTGCCTGGACCCCGCCGTCGCCTTCGGGCGGGTGGCGCCGCTGGTCGTCGAGGTCGGCCCCGGGTCCGGCGACGCGCTGATCGCGGGGGCGAGGGCACGGCCGGACACCGACTTCCTGGCGCTGGAGGTGTGGCGCCCCGGGATCGGCCAGTGCCTGTCCCGGATGATCGAGGATCCGCTGCCCAACGTCCGGTTCGTCGAGGCGGACGCCGAGGTCGCGCTGGCCACCATGCTGATGCCGGGCTCGGTCGAGGAGGTCTGGACCTACTTCCCGGACCCGTGGCCCAAGCGCAAGCAGCAGCACCGCCGGATCGTCGGCCCCGAGTTCGCCGACACGGTGCGCCGCGTGCTCCGGGTCGGCGGGCTGTGGCGGCTGGCGACCGACATCGACGGCTACGCCACCCACATGCGGAAGGTGCTCGACGCTCACGAGGGCTTTGAGCTGGTCTCCACCGAGCGCGCACCGCTGCGACCGGTCACCCGGTTCGAGCGCAAGGGGGCCGCCGTCGGGCGGAGCATCACCGATCTGGCCTATCGGCGCCTCTGAGGGCCCTCTGAGGTAGCCGGGACCTGCACGAACACCCCGTCTGAGGTAGTGGCGCCGGTGGAGATACGGAGTTCCTCCGATGTGCTGGCCTACCTCAGCAACCGACTCTGGATACATCGGGTTCACCTGGACCCCTGACCAGATCGGAGCAACACCATGTTTACCACCCACTCGCCCTACCTGAGCAGCGAGATCGAGTACCGCCGCGAGGAGCTGCGGCGTGCCTGGGGCCGGCCCGCGCGGCCGCGCCACAAGGTCGTCCGGCCCACCACGCCGGGCAGCACACGCGTGGCGATCGCGCGCTGACCCCCGGGGCCAGCGATGATGGAGGACGTGTCCACCCCACGTACGCAGACCCCGCTCGTCGGACGAGCGCGCGAGATCGACCACCTGACGGCGGCAGCCGGCATCGGGAGCGACCCGGTGTCGGCTGCTGTCGTGCTCGGCGGGGACGCCGGGGTCGGCAAGACGCGACTGCTCTCCGAGCTGGGGGCGCGGGCGGAGCGGGCGGGGTGGACGGTCCTCGTGGGGCACTGCCTGGACTTCGGCGACAGCTCCCTGCCCTACCTGCCGTTCACCGAGCTCTTCGGGCGCCTGGCCAGCGCGGCCCCGGAGCGCTCCGCGGTGCTGGCCGAGTCACGACCGGCCATCAACCGGTTGCAGCCGGGCCGGCGCATGCGCAGCGGCAGTATGCCGGGGGAACGGGGCGGCTCGGCCGCCGGGGGCGGCGCGGGGTCGGCCGGGGGTGCGGTGCCGGTCGGGGGCGGTCCAGGGCTGGCCGGGCGCGGCATGGGCCCGGTCGGGGACGAGCCGGACGAGGGGATGGCGCGCGGAGAGCTCTTCGAGGCGGTCCACGGCACGCTGGAGGAGCTCGGGGACGACGCTCCGCTACTCGTGGTCGTCGAGGACGCGCACTGGGCGGACCGCTCGACCCGCGACATGATCTCCTTCCTGTTCGGACGTGGGTTCCGCAGTCCGGTGAGCGTGGTCGTGTCCTATCGCAGCGATGACCTGCACCGGCGACACCCGCTGCGCGGTGCCGTCACCGAGTGGGGACGCATCCCGGGGGTGGAGCGCCTCCACCTGGATGCGCTCGCTGATGCCGACGTGCGCCGGTTGGTGAGGTCCGTGCACGAGGCGCTGACCACGGGCACGGACCTGCCCGAGGAGCGGGTGCGTGAGATCGTGCGACGCGCCGAGGGCAACGCCTTCTTCGCCGAGGAACTGCTCGACGCCAGCGAGCTGGACCGTGAAACCTTGCCGGCCGATCTGGCCGATCTCCTGCTGCTGCGGCTCGACCGGCTCGACGACGCGGCCCAGACGATGGTGCGAGCGGCAGCGGTCGCCGGCCGCCGGGTCGGCCACGACCTGCTGGCCGCCGTCGTCGACCAGACCGACAGCGAGCTTGACGCCGCACTGCGGGCCGCGGTCGAGGCGAACGTCCTGGTGCCGGACGGGTCGCACTACGCATTCCGGCACGCCCTGCTGGCCGAGGCCGTCTATGACGACCTCCTGCCGGGGGAGCGCAGCCGCCTGCACCGGGCCTACGTGGCTGCCCTCAGGTCGGGCAACGGTCTCGGCTCCTCGGCCGAGCTGGCTCGTCATGCCCGGGCGGCGCACGACCTGGCGACCGCCGTCACCGCCAGCATCGAGGCGGGGGACGACGCGATGCAGGTCGGTGGGCCGGACGAGGCGGCTGAGCACTACGAGCTGGCGCTGCAGCTGCTTGAGGACCCGGCCGTCGCCGCACAGGTCGACGTCGACCGGGTGCACCTGACCGTGCGCACCGGCGAGGCCCTGCTGGAGTCGGGTCACACCGAGCGCTCTACGGCGCTCCTGCGCTCCGCCCTGGCACGGGCTGACGCACCCGCCGGTGGGGACGACCGCGTCGCCCTGCTGCTCGGCTTCGCGCGCGCGGCGATGATGAGCGAGGAGGATCCTGAGACCGCGGTGGCCGCCACCACCGAGGCTCTCGACCTCGTCGGGCCCGAGACCCGGGCGATCCGGGCCACGGCGTTGGCCCAGCACGCACGATCGCACATCGGCAAGGACCGGTTCGCGGACGCGGTCCGGTTCGCGCAGGCTGCCCTCGACCTGGCCGACGAGCTCAACCTGCCGGGCACCGCCGTAGACGCGGCGACCACCCTGGCCAGGTTGCAGGAGTTCCTCGGCGACCCGGAGGCCTCGGTCGAGGCGCTCACCGAGATCGTGGCGCAGGCCCGCGAGGGCGGCGAGCCCGCGGCGCTGCTGCGGGGGCTGCACCAGCTCGGCGGTGCGCAGCTGGAGGTCGGCAACGTCACCGCAGCCCGAGCCGCCTACGAGGAGGCCACCGCGCTGGCCCGGAGCACAAGCCGTGCCTGGGCGCCCTACGGGTTCGACGCCCGGGTGCTGGCCGGCATCACGGCCTACATGCTGGGCGACTGGGTGGGCGCCGAGCGCACCGCCAGCACCAAGGGGCAGACGGTGCCACCGGCCCACCGCCTGGTGCTCGCCGCCCTGCGGTTGATGGTCGCTGCGGGCCGGGGGGACCCGGCGACCATCAACCTCGTCGAGCACTCCCGCACCTCGTGGTCTGAGGAGGGGTTCGTGGCCATCATGGCCGCCGGTGCGGGGATCGACGCCTATGGTGACGATGGCCAGCTGGACCGCGCGGCCGAGGTCTACGACGAGGTCGTGTCCATCGTCAGTGCGCTCTGGAACGTGCCGCGCTTCTTCGGCCAGGTGCGACTGGCCGGCCTGCTGCTGGGGCAGATGGGCACCAACATCGCCTCGGTGCCCCAGGCTGATCGGGAGGCACTGGTGGCGCGGGCCGACCGGATCCGTGCGGACGCCGACGAGACGGTGGCCTCGCGCGCGGATGCCCAGCGCCCGATGGGTCCGGAGGGACAGGCCTGGCACCACCGGGTGCAGGCCGAGCTCCTCCGGCTGCGCTGGCTCACCGGGATCGACGCCCCTGACGAAGGGGAGCTGCGGGCGGCGTGGGAGCGGGCGATCGACTCCTTCGTCGTTCTGGGCCACGAGTTCGAGATTGCCCGCTCACGGGCTCGGTTGGCGGCGGTCCTGCGTGCGCAGCGCGACACCGCGGCCGCCCACGAGATGGTCGCCCTCGCCCGCGGCACAGCCACGGATCTGGGTGCCCTGCCGCTGCTGGCCGAGCTCTCGCAGCTCGACCCGTCCGCGGCCGCCCCCGCCGAGACCGTCGCCGGCGAGCCGGACCTGACGCCCCGCGAGCGGGAGGTGCTCACTCTGGTAGCCCAGGGCCGGACCAACGGGCAGATCGGCAAGCAGCTGTTCATCAGCACCAAGACCGTCAGCGTCCACGTGAGCAACATCCTGGCCAAGCTCGGCGCGACCGGCCGCACCGAGGCCGCGGCCCTGGCGCGCGCACGGGGCTTGTTGTAGGACCCGTCCCCACCCCGTGCGCGGGCCCTGGCGCGCGCACGGGGCCTGCTGTAGGACCCGTCCCACCCCGTGCGCTCTGGGAGCCGGCACCCGTGCGCTCGGCCGGCAGTTCAGCTCGAGACTTCAGTCCCGTCGTTTCGCCCAACCTGCGATGCGTGGGCCCTGAGGCAGGACCGTCGGAACGCCAAGCGCATCGCAGGTTTGACGAAACGTGCGGGGTGGGCGCATCGCAGGTTTGACGAAACGTGCAGGGTGGGGTCAGGTCTCCCAGGTGAACGTGCGGGCCGCCAGGACGAACATCACCACGGCCCAGACGGCCATGACGACCAGCTGGAGCCACGGCATACCGAGTCCGAACCAGGCGTCGTTCATCGCCTGCGAGGCGGCGCCGAGCGGGGTGTAGGTGGCGACCTTCTCGACCGCGTCCGGCATCAGCGGGCCGGGAGTCCACAGCCCGGCCACGAAGAGCATCGGGAAGTAGATCAGCATCCCGATGCCGGAGGCGGTCGAGCCCTTGGGGGCCAGGCCACCGATGAGCACGCCGATGCTGAACATCGCGGCGACCGCCAGCAGGAAGACCACCAGGGCCAACAGCGAGTTCTGCGGCATGGGAGTCCCGAAGACGACAGAGGCGATGAGCAGGGCGAGCGCGCCACCGACCGCGACCCCGGCGAATTGCACGAGAATCTGCGCGAACAGGACGCCCTGTGGTCGCATCGGGGTCGTGGCCATGCGGCGCAGAACCCCGGTCTCGCGGTAGCCGGCCAGGTAGGCCGCCACGGTGGTCAGGCCTCCGGTCGCGGCCGCCACGCAGAGCATCAGGGGCGCGAAGAGGTCGATCGCCCGCAGGCCGAGCCAGGGCTCGGGCAGGTCGGTGATCGGCTCGCGCATCCCGGGAATGGCGTAGCCCATGCCGATGAGCAGGACGGTCGGGAAGAACACGACGAAGAACAGGTTGCCGGGGTCGCGCAGGAAGAGCTTGGCCTCGGCGCCGATGAGTGCCGAGAGGCCGCGGGTCCCGGTGCGGCTTCGTGGTGGGGTCAGGGTGGCGGTGGTCATGTCGGGTCCTCCTCGGACGGGTGGCCCACGAGGGCGACGAAAGCGTCCTCCAGGCTGGGGCTGATGGTCTGCACCTCGTCGGGCACGATGCCCTGGGAGTGCAGCGCGATGATGACGTCGGGCAGCACAGTCGGGCCGCCGGTGATCTCGAGCAGGGTGCCCGAGTCGGTCCGGCGCTGCGCGGGCGTGATCGTGGTGGTGGCGTCGGTGCTGGTCACGCTCGTGACGCTCGGCAGGCGGCGGAGGACCTCGACATCCTCCAGTGCGTCGCCCAGGCTCACCTGGAAGGTCACCCCCGTGCGGCCCTGACGGGCCAGCTCGGCCGGCGTGCCCTCCGCGACGATCCTTCCCTGGTCGATGATGATCACCCGGTCGCAGAGCCTCTCGGCCTCGTCCATGAAGTGGGTGACCAGCAGGATCGTGACGCCGCTGTCACGGACCGCCTCGATCAGGTCCCAGGTCTCCCGGCGGGCCTGCGGGTCCAGCCCGGTGGTCAGCTCGTCCAGGATCGCGACCCGGGGATTGCCGACCAGGGCCAGCGCGATCGACAGACGTTGCTTCTGGCCACCGGAGAGCTTGTCGTAGGCCGTGTGCCGCTTCTCCTGGAGGCCCAGGAGGGTGATCAGCTCGTCGGGGTCCCGGGGGTCGGCGTAGAACGAGGCGTAGAGGCGCAGGGCCTCCTCGACGCGCAGCTTGCCCGGCAGGCGGGACTCCTGGAGCTGCACGCCCAGGACCTCACGGACGGGGGCGGGGTCGCGCTGCGGGTCGAGCCCCAGCACCGAGACGGTGCCGGCAGCGGCCGTCCGCAGGCCGGCGACGGCCTCGACCGTGGTGGTCTTGCCGGCGCCGTTCTGGCCGAGGACGCCCAGGATCTCGCCGGGGCGCACCTCGAAGGAGACGTCCTGGACGGCGACCTTGTCGCCGTAGGTCTTGCGCAGGCCGCTCACCCGGACCACCGGTTCTGTGGCGGGGGAGGAGTCGGTGACTGACGGCATACTGGCGGTGGGTGTGGTGCTCATGATCAGTCCTTGCTGTCGATAGGGATGTCGCGGACGAGGACGTGGAAGGCCACGCCCGCTGCGATGAGGGTGAGGACGGCGGCGACCGTGCCCCAGGGGGCGATGTCGGCCGTCCAGCTCCACGGGTTCCACTGGACGCCCTGACCCAGCCCCAGGAGCCCGACCGCGGCCAGGGGGAGCAGGCCCAGCGGGAGGAGGAAGGTGCCCTTCCAACCACCGAGGCGGTAGTAGCTGATCCCGATGAGCGAACCGCTGACCTGGCCCGCCAGGAACAGGATCGCCAGGCCCAACGCGTAGGTCAGCACCCCACCGTTGAAGACCGGGATGCCGGACCCGTCGTTGCCGCCGTGCACCCAGCCGAGCGCGTCATAGATCTCGCGCTCCACCAGCAGGGCAGCGGTTGCGATGGCCGCGTTGAGGAGACCGACGATGAAGTTGACCGCGAGGGCGGCCTTGGTGAACGAGCTGCGCGTCATGCCGTTGGCCACGTGGATCGGCAGGTAGGTGACCGAGAGGATGATCGCGATGCTGAACGGGAACCAGAGTGCGCCGTGGTGGGTGAAGGCCACGCCCGAGGTGGTCACCTGGTCCACGTTCTGGCCGACGATGAACATGATCAACGCGACGACGGGCAGCGCGATCGCCCAGAACCAGAGCGTCAGCATGTAGACGTAGCCGGACAGCAGGTAGCTGAGCGCACTCGTCCACTGCCGGGTGCTCCTGCGGGTGGCGGGAGCAGCTGTGACGGTGGTCATGAGACCTCCTCGGTCTGCGTGTCGGTCAGGTGGATGAACAGGTCCTGCAGGGGCACGGCGCCCACCTGCAGTCCCTCGCTCGTGGCTGCTGCCAGGGCGCTCTCGTCGAGCTCGCCGAAGACCGTGGCCTGGCGGGTCGGCCCGAGGTCGCGGGTGCCCACCACCTGCAGGCCTGCGACGTGCCGGTCGACCACCGCGGTCGGTCCGGTGAGGGTCGCGCCGCGGGAGTGCAGGTCGTCGGCCTCGCCGGAGAGCAGCAGACGGCCCTCGTGCAGGATGGTCACGGTCTCGAGCATGTGCTCGATCTCGCTGATCAGGTGGCTGGAGAGCACGATCGTGCGCGGGTGCTCGGCGAACTCCCTGAGCAGCTCGTCGTAGAAGCGCTGTCGTGAGGGAGCGTCCATGCCCAGGTGGACCTCGTCGAACATCGTCAGCGGTGCCCGGCTGGCCAGTCCCACGATCGCGCCGAAGGCCGACGACTGACCGCGGGAGAGCGCCTGGGGCTTCTTCCTCGGGTTGAGGCGGAAGTCCTCCATCAGCGACTCGGCATAGGCCCGGTCGAAGCGCGGGCGAGCGCCCTCGAGGAAGTTCAGGTTGGTGGTGAGCTTCTCGTCCGTGAGCAGGTCGCCGCTCTCCCGGATCAGGCAGACGTTCTCCATCACCGGCTCGTTCTCGAACGGGTCCTGCCCGTCGACCCGCACCGTGCCCTCGCTGGCTCGTCGCAGCGACGCGAGCACGGACATCAGCGTGGTCTTGCCTGCGCCGTTGCGGCCCAGGAGTCCGTGGATCCGTCCGGGAGCAAGGTCCAGCGTGATGGCGGTGAGCGCCGGGGTCCGGCCGTAGCTGAGGCCGAGGGCCTCGGTGTGGACCGCGTAGCCGGTCATCGTCCCTCCTCCGTGTCGGTGGTCGCCGCCGGTGTGCTGTCGGCGTGCGTGGTCAGGTAGTCGGTGAGGTCTGTGATGCTGAGACCGAGGAGTCGTGCCTCGCGGATCACCGGGTCGAGCCACTCGGCGAAGAAGGCCTGGCGGCGCTCGGCGCGGAGGCGCTCGGCGGCTCCGGGGGCGACGAACATCCCCACGCCCCGCCTCTTGTAGAGAACCCCCTCATCGACGAGCTGCGCAAATGCTTTTGCGGCTGTCGCCGGGTTGATCCGGTACGTCGTGGCGTACTGCGTCGTGGACATGACCTGGTCCTCCTCCTCGAGCGCGCCGGAGAGGACCTCACCACGGATCGCCTCGGCGATCTGGTGGTAGATCGGGTCTCGACCCTCGAACATACGGGCTCCTCACTGGTTCATTACTAGACTAGTGAACCATAGAAGCAGGGAGGTTCGCAAAACTATTGTTGGGGAAAGGACGTGGTGCTCGATGAGGCACCCCGCCTCGCTGATCAGAGGGAGGGCTTCATGACAGGTAGAACGCAAGCGCGCGGGGCGGTGTCTACGGTCGGGCAGGTGGTGGCGATCCTGGTGGCCACGGTTGCCGGAGCGCTCTCCCTGTTCCTGGCCGTCTCCGTGCTGGGGTCGCTCTTCGGCGAGGCACGGATCGATCCGCACGGCTACACGTTGATCTTCGGGTCGATGATGCTGGTGCCGACCTCGGTGGTCGGGGCCTTCGCGCTGTCCTTCGTCGCACGCCGCGACCAGGTGCGGGCCCGTCGGTGGACGACGTGGAGTGCGCTGGCCTGGGTCGTCGCCGCGCTCGCGCTCGCGGGTTACGCCCTGTCCGGTTGATAGCGCCACTGGCGGGGGGCCCGCTGGCGAGATGAGGCACGAGCATGGTCGAGCGGGCCGGGCCTGAGACACTGGGAGTATGCCGTCTGCACAGCCCGTGGGTCAGCCCGTGCCCGCGGACGGCCGGCTGCCCGAGGAGGCACTTGCCGGCCTGGGGGAGCAGCCGCTGGGGATATATGTCCACGTGCCGTTCTGCCGGGTGCGGTGCGGCTACTGCGACTTCAACACCTACACGGTGCCGGAGCTGGGCGGGCACGGTGCGACGGTCGACACCTTCGCCGATGCCGCGCTCGCCGAGATCCGCCTCGCGCGACAGGTGCTGGGAGAACGGGCTCCGAAGGTGCAGACCGTGTTCGTCGGCGGCGGCACGCCGACCATGCTCCCCCCGCAGGACCTGGTCCGGGTGCTGGACGGCATACGGGGGCAGTTCGGGCTGGTCGACGGGGCCGAGGTGACGACCGAGGCCAACCCGGACACCATCACGCCAGGGGTCGCGGCCCGTCTCGCGGCGGGCGGTTTCACGCGCGTCAGCCTGGGCATGCAGTCGGTCGTGCCGCACGTGCTGGCGACCCTGGAGCGCACCCACGACCCGGCCAACATCCGGACGGCGGTGGAGGCGGTGAAGGCCGCGGGGCTGCAGGTGAGCCTCGACCTGATCTACGGCACCCCGGGGGAGTCGCTCGAGGACTGGCGCGCCAGCCTGGAGGCCGTTCTGGACCTGGAGCCGGACCACGTCTCCGCCTACGCACTCGTCGTGGAGGACGGGACCAAGCTCGCGGCGCAGGTGCGGCGCGGCAGCGTGCAGATGCCGGATGACGACGACGAGGCCGAAAAATACGAGCTGGCCGAGCGGGTGCTGGGTGGGGCGGGCTACGGCTGGTACGAGATCAGCAACTGGTCCCGCGAGGTCGAGGGCCGCTGCCGGCACAACGAGAACTACTGGCGCGGCGCCGACTGGTGGGGGATCGGGCCCGGCGCGCACAGCCATGTGGGCGGGGTGCGGTGGTGGAACGTCAAACACCCCGCGCCGTATGCCGAACGCGTCGCCTCGGGTGTCTCACCGGGGGCGGGCCGCGAGGTGCTCACCGCCGAGCAGCGCCACGACGAGGAGGTCCTGCTCGGGATCCGGCTGGTCGAGGGGCTCGACCTGTCCCTGGTGCACGGTCGTGGGCGCGCCGCCGTCGCCGGGTTGATCGCCGATGGTCTGATCGACGGTCGCGGGGCGCTGGGCGGCAGGGCGGTGCTGACCGTGCGCGGGCGGCTGCTCGCCGACACCGTCGTCCATCGGTTGCTCGAGACCTGACGGCGACGGCCCGCCGACACGGGGTCGGCGGGCCGATGCCTGGTCCCAGGCGGTCAGCTCAGGACGCGGACCTGGAACGGGTAGTTGTAGACCTCGCCCTTGGAGGCCAGCCAGGCGCCCCGTAGGTGGGAGTAGGCGGCCACGATGAAGACGATGATCCAGAGGATGATCGCGACCGGGATCAGGATGATGGTGAAGAAGCAGATCCAGCCGACGACGGCCATCAGCCAAAAGGAGATGTTGAAGTTGAAGGCGCCCGCGGCGGCCTGGCGGACCCGTGGGCTGGTGTCCTTCTTCAGCAACCACACAATGAGTGGTCCGACCATCGAGAGCCAGCCCGCGCTCAGGATGAGCGCGATCGGCGCCGACAGGTGCGCCAGGACCATCCAGGTGCGCTCGTCACCGTCAGGCTGCTGGCTCTGGTACGCCTGCTGGCTCTGGTAGGCCTGCTGGCTCTGCCAGCCGTCCTGCGGCTGTCCCTGCCAGCCACCCTGCGGCGTGGAACCGGCGGACTGAACCGGCTGGCCGCCATACTGCTGGCCGGGGTGCTGCTGCCCGGACTCGCCCGGCGGGGGCGGTGGGGGCTGACCCGGCTGCCACTGTGGGTTGTCGGTCATTTCAGTCCTCCTGGGGGACGGTGACGAAGTCGATCAGCTCCTCCACGCTGGCCAGCAGCGAGGGTTCGAGATCACTGTAGGAACGCACGGAACCCAGGATCTGTTTCCATCCTCTCGCAACATCGGCCTGGGTGCGATGGGCCCAGCCGAGCTCGGCCAGCACTGACTGCTTCCACGGGCGCCCCCGCTCGATGACCGGCCAGGCGGCCAGACCCAGCCGGGCCGGGCGCACGGACTGCCACACATCGACGTAGGGGTGGCCGAGGATCCGCACCCACCGCGACTGGGGCAGCCGCTCGGCGGCGCGGACGATCCGATCCTCCTTGGTCCCGGGGACCAGGTGGTCGACGAGCACGCCCATGCGACGATCCTTCGACGGTGCGAAGTCCCGGATTACGGCAGAGAGGTCGTCCACGCCCTCGAGCAGCTCGACGACCACGCCCTCGACCCGCAGGTCAGCACCCCAGATCTTCTCGACCAGCTCGGCATCGTGCCGGCCCTCCACGAAGATCCGGGACCCGGCCGCCACCCTGGCCGGTGCGTCGGCGACCGCGCGCGAGCCGCTGGCGGTCCGGGACGCTGCTGCGCGCGCCTGCGCCAGTGCCTGCCGCGCTGCGGCAGTCGGAGGAGTCAGTATGACGGGGCGCCCGTCGACCAGGAAGCCCGGGCCGAGCGGGAATCCCCTGCGTCGACCGTGCCGGTCCTCCAGGTGCACGACCTGCATCCCGCCGGCCTTCTCCACGGCGGTGACCGCCCCGACGTAGCCCGTCTGCACGTCCTCGACCACGAGGCCGGTCTCGGCCTCGGTCGGGACGGCCCGCCCCCCGCGCGGGGCGCGCCAGTCGCCGGACAGGACGTCGGTGCCGTATCGGTCGCTCACCGGGCAAGGGTAGGAAAGAGTGCCGTCACGGTCGGGGAGACCCGCCGACCCGGCGGGAGTCGGCCCTGGGCGGGGAGCTTCGAGGCACACTTCTTGGCAGTGCGTGGCGCGACACGCCGGGGGCGGGTGAAGTTTCCGAAGTTTTTTGCCCGGACCCCTTGTGTTCGTCACCGAACCGGGCTAGAACTGTCCTACGCACCTCGGAAACGAGGAGCTGACCGCAAGGCTTCGTCGTGGATTCGCGATCCGGGTTCGTCCCGGTGACCACCACTGGTGATGCAGTGGCGCGAGCCATCGACTCCTTGTCTGGTCGTTCGGAGCATCATGCCGGACACACCGTGGGCCCCTCGCAAACTCATACTTTGCGAGGGGCCCACACCTCATCTGTGACGGCTCTCCACAAGCCGGGGTCCCTGCAGGCTCATACCAGGCAGGGGCAACCACATCATTTGTAGCGGCACCACCGCCTCCGGACCCAACTCCGGAGGCGGCGTGTCGCGAACCTCACACCGCTTCGCGACACCGCGTGCGGAGTTGAGGTTCACACCGCTCGCGACACCGCGTGCGCCCGGGGCCTGCACGATCCTGCCCAGGCGAAGTGCTGGCGACACGACGTAGACTGGCACTCGACCCAGCAGAGTGCCAGAGTGCAGAGAGTGCCACGCCGGTGAAGGAGAGTGACGGGCATGAGCGGTGACGAGCGACGGCTCCACGTGCTGCGCGCGATCGTCCAGGACTATGTCCGCACCTCCGAGCCGGTCGGTTCCAAGGCGCTCCTCGAGCGGCACCAGCTCGGAGTGTCCGCCGCGACGGTGCGCAACGACATGTCCCAGCTCGAGGAGGAGGGACTGATCGCCGCGCCCCACACCAGCGCGGGCCGGGTGCCGACCGATGCCGGCTACCGGGTGTTCGTCGATCGTCTTGCCACGATGAAGCCGATGACCAGGGCCGAGCGCCGGGCGATCGAGGAGTTCCTCGCCGGCGCCGTCGACCTGGACGACGTCGTCGGCCGCTCCGTCCGGCTGCTGGCCTCGCTGACCAACCAGGTCGCGGTCATGCAGTACCCCTCCCTGACCAGGTCCACGGTCCGCCACATCGAGCTGGTGTCCGTGGGCGGCAGCCGCGTGATGGTCGTGCTCATCGTCAACACCGGTCGCGTCGAGCAGCGGGTGGTCGACGTTGGCCGCGACATGACGGACCAGGCGGGGGAGCAGGTGCTCCAGGACGTGCGCGCGATGCTCAACGCCGAGGCCACCGGTCAGCCGCTGCCCGACGTGCCCGCGCTCCTCCACAGCGCGATGGACCGGATGACGCCCGACAACCAGGCTGTCGCGGCGGCCGTGGTCGATTCGCTCGGGGACGCCCTCCTGGCGCAGACTGAGGAGCGCGTGGTCCTGGCCGGGACGGCCAACCTCGCGCGTGTGGTCACCGACTTCCCCCGCTCCATCGGGCCCGTGCTGGAGGCACTGGAAGAACATGTGGTGCTGTTGAAGTTGATGTCCAGCATGAGCGGTTTCCTCGATGAGGACTCCGTGGCCGTGAGCATCGGTGCGGAGAACCCCTACGAGGGTCTCCGTTCCACGTCGGTGGTCGCCACGACCTACGGCAGTGCCGGCGGCATGGGCGTGATCGGCCCGACGCGGATGGACTACCCGACGACGATGGCGTCGGTGCGGGCGGTCGCGCACTACGTGTCCGAGATCCTGGACAGCTAGAGAGGTTTTGAGTGAACGACTACTACGGTGACCTGGGTGTGTCCCGTGAGGCGACCCCGCAGGACATCAAGCGGGCCTATCACAAGCAGGCCCGCAAGCTGCACCCTGACGTGAACCCGGGCCCGGAGGCCGAGGCGCAGTTCAAGAAGGTGAGCCAGGCCTACGACGTCCTCTCCGACCCGACCAAGCGCGCGGCCTATGACCGCGGCCAGGACCCGTATGCCGGGGCGACCCAGAGCTTCGGCCAGGGTTTCAGCTTCACCGACATCATGGATGCCTTCTTCGGGGGCGCCGCCGCAGGTGGTGGCCGGGGACCCCGGTCACGCACCCAGCGGGGGCAGGACGCGCTCGTGCGCCTGGACATCGATCTGCGCACGGCGGTCTTCGGGGGCCAGGAGACGGTGGTCATCGACACCGCCACCCGCTGCGCGACGTGCTCGGGGTCGGGCAGCCAGCCGGGCACCGGCACGCGCACCTGCCCCACCTGCACGGGCCGCGGCGAGATCCAGTCCGTGCAGCGCTCCTTCCTCGGCCAGGTCATGACGACCCGTCCGTGCCCCGAGTGCCGCGGCTACGGCGAGCTGATCGAGCAGCCGTGCGTCGACTGCGCCGGCGAGGGTCGGGTGCGCGCCCGTCGCGACCTGACCCTCAAGGTGCCCGGTGGTGTCGACTCCGGCACCCGCATCCAGCTCTCCGGCGAGGGCGAGGTCGGCCCGGGTGGCGGAGCGCCCGGCGACCTCTACGTCGAGATCGCGGTGCGACCCCACGAGACGTTCCGGCGACGCGGCGACGACCTGCACTGCTCGGTCCAGGTGCCGATGACCGCCGCCGCGCTCGGCGCGACGCTCACCGTCGAGACCTTCGACGGTCCCACCGAGGTCGACCTGCGGCCGGGGAGCCAGCCACAGGACACCATCACCCTGGCGGGCCAGGGGGTCACGCACCTGCGCGGCACGGGGCGAGGCGACCTGATCGTCCACCTGGACGTGCGGGTGCCGACCAAGCTCGACGAGAGCCAGCGCGAGCTGCTGGCGCAGTTCGCGGAGTCTCGTGGCGAGTCGCGCCCGGAGGGTCGGATGGCCCCGGCCAACTCCGGTCTGTTCGGCAAGCTCAAGGAAGCCTTCTCACCGAGGTGAGCGCGCCGCTGTTCTTCGTCGCGGCCGGAACCCTGGCCGCCGTGTCGACCGGCGACCAGGTGCGCCTCGACGGACCAGAGGGTCGCCACGCCGCGACCGTCACGCGGCTCGGCACGGGCGAAGAGCTGATGGTCGCGGACGGCTCCGGCCGGACGGCCAGGGGCAGGGTCAGCTCGGTGGGCCGCGGTGCACTGGACGTGACGATCGAGCAGGTCACCGACGAGCCGCAGCCGGAGCCCCGGTTCACCCTCGTGCAGGCCCTGGCCAAGGGCGACCGCGACCTGCTGGCCATCGAGGTCGGCACGGAGCTCGGCGTGGACGAGGTCGTCCCGTGGGCGGCTGCTCGTAGCGTCGTGGTGTGGCGGGGTGAGCGTGCCGCCAAGGGCCACGCCAAGTGGGAGCGCACCGTGCAGGCCGCCACCAAACAGGCCCGCCGGGCACGGGTGCCCGCCGTGGCTGAGCTCGCAGGCCGGGCCGCTGTGGTCGAGCGGGTGCGCGCTGCGGACTTGGCCCTCGTGCTGCACGAGGAGGCCACCGAGCCACTGGCCTCCGTCGACCTGCCCGAGACCGGTGAGGTGCTCCTGATCGTGGGTCCGGAGGGCGGCATCAGCCCCGAGGAGACCGAGGCGTTCGTGGAGGCCGGCGCCCGCACCGTCCGGCTGGGCGGCACCGTGCTGCGCACCTCGACCGCCGGAGCGGCCGCGATCGCCCTGCTCAGCGGCCGGTCCCGATGGGCCTGAGCGCCGCTCCCACCGAACTGCCCGGACCGACGCTGCTCTCCCCGGAGCACCGTCCGGTCTCCATCGGCACGACGGCCCTGATCTCGCTGTTCGCGGTCGAGTACATCGCCGTCGGCACCGCCATGCCCACGGTCGCCCGGGCCCTGGACGGGCTGGGGCTCTATGCCCTCGCCTTCGGCGCGACCATCGCGGCCAGCGTCATCGGGATGATCCTCGGCGGCTGGTGGTCGGACCGGTCCGGGCCACGAACGGTCCTGGTCGCGGGGGCCACGATCTTCGCCGTGGGTCTCCTCGGCGCAGGCCTCAGCACCACCATGGAGCTGTTCGTCGCGGCCCGGGGTCTGCAGGGGCTCGGCAGCGGCATGGCCATCGTCGCGATCTATGTCGTCATCGCCCAGGGCATCCCCGACCAGCTCCGCCCCCGGATGTTCTCGCTGCTCGCCGCCGCGTGGGTGGTGCCCGGACTCGTGGGCCCGGTGCTCACCGGCTTCCTCGTCGAGCACGCGGGCTGGCGCTGGGTGTTCCTCAGCGTCATCCCGCTCGTCCTGGTCAGTATGGCGGTGCTCCTGCCGGCACTCGGCCGCACCGAGCCCAGTGAGGACGCGCCCTACCTCGGGGTGGCGACCATCCTGTGGGCCGTCGTCGCTGCGCTGAGCGTCGGGGTGCTGAACCTCGGTGGCGAGCAGATCTCGGCCCGCGACGTCCTTATCGGCGTGCCGTTCGCCATCGCCCTGGCCGTCGCCGCCTGGCGCCTGCTGCCACCGGGCACGTTCACCCTCGGCCGGGGGCTGCCGTCGGTGATCTCGGCCCGTGGGGCGATCGGCGCGTCGTTCATGGCCAGCGAGGCCTACCTGCCGCTCCTGCTGCAGGACCTGCACGGCTACAGCCCCGCCGAGGCGGGGGCCGCCCTGGCCGTCGGCGCCGTGACCTGGGCCGGCGGCTCGTGGCTGCAGGGTCGCCTCCGTGACACGGTCGATCGGGTGCGCGTGATGGTCATCGGCTGCTGCATCATCCTGGTGGGCACCGGTCTGCTGTGCGCCGCGATCGCCCTCGCGTGGCCCGGCTGGACGGTGCTGGTGATCTGGGGCATCACCCAGACGGGTGTCGGCGTGGCCTACCCCACCACGTCCCTGCTGACCATGCGGCTGTCCCCGCCCGAGGTGCTGGGTCGCAACTCATCCTCCCTGCAGGTCAGCGAGGCGCTCGCCTCGGCGGTGGCGCTCGCCGCCGTCGGCGCCGTCTTCACCGCCCTGTATGCCGGGTCGCAGCAGAGTGCGTTCCTCGCCGTGGCCGTGGCCTCGGTGCTGGCGGGCACGGCGGCGGTGGCCACGTCGGCCCGGTCCCGTCCGGCCTGAGCCGCGGTCCGGCCGGATGACGGTGGCCATGCCGGGTCGGGTCGGATGACGGTGGCCTTGCCGGGTCGGGTCGCGTCCGCCCGAGATGGATCAGTCGTCAGTCCAGATGGCGGTGGTGGCTCTGGTCCGGTGCGTTCGTGGTGACGCAGAACTCCAGGCCGACCGGATCCCGGAGCACGTGCCAGCCACCGTGGCCAGCGCCGAGGTCGACAGCGCCCAACTCCACGAGACGCCGGACCTCCTCGGGCTGCCCGTCGGTCCCGAGGTCCAGGTGCGCGCGCACCGGCCCGTCGGGTTCGTCCAGGCGCTGGAAGAGCAGCTGCAGCGGGGAGCCCGCGTCATCGTGCCACTTCCCGGCAAACTCCTGGCTGGAGGAAGGGACCCAGCGACCGCCCAGCAGACCCCGCCAGAAGGCGACCTCGTCCTCGTGCCTGGCGACAGGCGAGTCGATGCACACCTGGACCAGGCGGGAGCGGTGTCCGTCCGGCCAGGTGGTCGGCTCGGGGGCACGACGAGGACGCGAGGTGACGACGCAGAAAGGCAGACCACCGGGGGAGAACAGGAACACCCAGGTCTGCGACCTGTTGCGGACCTCTGACCCCGCGGCCACGGCGGCGGTGACAGTGGCCTCAGGATCCTTCGACGCGACGTCGACGTGGATGCGTGGTGCACCGTGGATCTGCTGCAGGTGGACGTAGGAGTCGCCGCGGGAGGGTTGCAGACTGCTCAGCTCCGGGTGCCCGTCCCAGGGCGGACCGGGAGACCAGCCGAGGGCGGCGGACCAGAACCGGGCACCCGGCGCGTGTAGCCGTGCCGGGACGTCGATGACGACGTGGAGCCATGCCACACCACCAGGATAGGAGGGTCGGGCCTGCGCGGCTCGGTGAGAGGCCGCTAACGTGATCCTCATGGCGACTGCGAGCGACTGCCTCTTCTGCAAGATCGTGGCGGGGGAGATCCCCAACGACACGGTCCACGAGACCGACACGGTCCTGGCGTTCCGGGACATCACCCCGCGAGCGAACGTGCACGTGCTGGTGATCCCCAAGGCACACCAGGACACGCTGGCCCAGATGTCCGCGGAGGACGCGGACAGCGTGGCCGAGCTGTTCACGGCGGCCGGGGAGGTCGCCCGCCTCGAGGGCATCGACGAGAGCGGCTACCGGGTAGTGAGCAACGTGGGGCCGGATGCCGGACAAGAGGTCTTCCACGTGCACGTCCACGTGCTGGGTGGGCAAAACCTCGGGCCGGTCGCGGCCGGGCGCGGCTAGACTCGTCCACCTGATGACAGAGCCTGACCATCCGGGGTCCTCCGAGGAACCCCAGGACACCGACCTGACCGAGACCACCGGGCGCGAGGGGGCAGCGCGCGCGCCGATGCACACGGTGGTGATCCCGCCCGAGACCTCGATGGCCGCCCTGCTGGGGCCGCGTGACGAGCTGCTGCGGACCGTCGAGCGCTCCTTCCCGCACGTGGACGTCATGGTGCGCGGCAACGAGTTCCGGCTCGCCGGACCGTCGGGGGACGTGGCGATCATCGAGCGCCTCATCGACGAGCTCGTGGTGATCGTCGCCGCGGGCCAACCGCTCAACCGCGATGCTGTCGAGCGCTCCATCGGCATGCTGCGCAGCGCGTCCGCGGAGCGTCCGGCCGACGTGCTGACGATGAACATCATCAGCAACCGCGGTCGCACGATCCGCCCCAAGACGCTGCACCAGAAGCACTACGTCGATGCGATCGACAAGCACACCATCGTCTTCGGCATCGGCCCGGCGGGCACCGGCAAGACCTACCTGGCGATGGCCAAGGCGGTCGCCGCGCTGCAGGCCAAGCAGGTCAACCGCATCATCCTGACCCGGCCAGCCGTCGAGGCCGGGGAGCGGCTCGGCTTCCTGCCCGGCACCCTCAACGACAAGATCGACCCCTACCTGCGCCCGCTCTACGACGCCCTGCACGACATGGTCGACCCCGACTCGATCCCGCGCCTCATGGCCTCCGGCACCGTCGAGGTCGCGCCGTTGGCCTACATGCGGGGTCGGGCCCAGCCCCTCGACGCGCAGGTGCTCACTCCGGACGGGTTCCGGGATATCGGATCCCTGCGGGTCGGGGACCTGGTGATCGGCTCCGACGGAGGCCCGACCCCGGTGCTGGGGGTCTACCCGCAGGGACCGCGCGAGGTCTACCGTGTCTCGACCCAGGACGGTGCCTCGACCCTCGCGTGCGGTGAGCACCTCTGGCGGGTGGAGACCGCGTCCGACAAGCGGCGCGGCCGCACCCGCGTGGTGCAGACCAGCGACATGGACGGTCGCCTGCGAGCTGTTTACGGCCGGCGCTTTGAGCTGCCGATGATGAGTCCCCCCGAGCTGACTCCGCGGCCGGTGCCGCTGGACCCCTACGCACTCGGCCTCCTCCTTGGGGACGCGTGCATCACGGCCACGACGACGCCAACCTTCAGCACGACGACCCCAGAGTTGGCTGAGGCGCTGGAGGACGTCATCGACGGGATCGAGGTGCGCCACAAGGGCGGGTGCGACTATGTGCTCAACCGTGCCGGGCGTGGGCGCGGAGGCGTGATCGTCGCCAATCCCGTCACCGAGGTGCTGCGCGACCTCGGCCTTGCTGGCACGCGGTCCCAGACGAAGTTCGTACCTGAGGAGTACCTCGTGAACTCCTTCGCGGTGCGACTTGCCGTCCTCCAGGGGCTCCTGGACACCGATGGAGGACCGGTCACGCAAGCAGGTCGCACGTGTCGCGTGCACTACGCGACGGTCTCGCCCCGCCTTCGCGATGACGTGGTGTTCCTCGTGCGCTCACTCGGGGGGACGGCATACTGCCGGACCCGTCCAGCGGAGGGGCGCCAACCCGGGCGCGCCAAGGGTAGGCCCGTGCCCTATCGCCACGACGCGTTCGTGGTCGACATCCGCCTACCTCCCGGGGTACCCCCGTTCCGACTGGCGCACAAGCGCGAGACCTATGAGGCCAGAACCGGCGGGCGGCCGATGCGCTTCGTCGATCGGATCGAACCGGTGGGCATTCAGGAGACGGTGTGCATCCGGGTCGCCGCCGACGACTCGCTCTACGTCACTGACGACTTCCTGGTCACGCACAACACCTTGAACGACGCGTTCATCATCTTGGACGAGGCGCAGAACACCTCGGCCGAGCAGATGAAGATGTTCCTCACCCGGCTCGGTTTCGGCTCCAAGATGGTGGTCACCGGCGACGTCACCCAGGTGGATCTGCCCACCGGCACCAGCTCGGGGCTTCGGGTGGTGCGGGACATCCTGGCAGGCGTGGAAGACATCTACTTCGCGACGCTGACCTCCGCCGACGTCGTGCGGCACCGGCTGGTCAGCTCGATCGTCGAGGCCTACGGCAAGCACGACGAGTCGCGCCGCCGCCGTGACCGGCCCGGCTCCCACGACCGCAACACGCCCCACGACCGGCTCGGCGGGCGCGGACGGGACGACACGGACGAGGCGACCACCCGACATACTCCGGCTGGTGAGCAGTGAGCATCGAGGTCCTCAACGAGTCCGGGGAGGTGCCCTCGCCCGTCGCCGAGCAGGAGCTGCACGACCTGGCGCGGCACGTGCTCGACCAGCTGCGGGTGCACCCGCGCACCGAGCTGGCCATCACCCTGGTCGACGAGGAGGCGATGGCGGCCCTGCACGTCCAGTGGATGGACCTGCCGGGGCCGACGGACGTCATGAGCTTCCCGATGGACGAGCTGCGGCCGGGGTCGGACTCCGAGACCCCCGAGGGCGTGCTCGGTGATGTCGTGCTGTGCCCGTCGGTCGCCCGCAAGCAGGCGGCCGGCGCGGGGCACAGCGTCGAGGACGAGATCCTGCTGCTGACCACACACGGGATCCTGCACCTGCTCGGCTTCGACCACGCCGAGCCGGCCGAGGAGCGGGAGATGTTCGACCTGCAGCGCACCCTGCTGCTGACCTACCTGGCCCAGCGGGGCCGCACGACCACCGCGGCGCCGGACGCCCGGGGCGAGCACTGAGCACGAGGGAACCGTGACCACCCTGATCATCGTCGCCATCGTGGCGACCCTTGTCGCCTTCCTCCTGTCGGCGAGCGAGACCGCACTGCTGCGGGTGTCGCGGCACCGTGCCGAGCAGTTGCAGGAGGAGGGTCTGCGCGGCTCCGACGCGCTGTTGCGGATCGTCTCCGGGCCGGCGCCCTACCTGGCCGTCGCGGCTTTCACCAAGGCCCTGGCCGAGGCGGTGGCCGCCGTCGTGGTGACCGTGGCGGTGGACACCCAGACGGACAGCCACTGGCGCACCGCGCTCATCGCCGTCGGCATCATGACCGTCATCACCTTCGTCGTCGTCGGGGTGTCGCCGCGGACCCTCGGGCGGCAGCACGTGGAGAAGGTCGCGCTGATGGCGGCCCCGATCATCCGGGTGCTGCGCATCCTGCTCGGGCCCCTGGCGCAGCTCCTCGTCCTCTTCGGCAACGCCGTCACCCCGGGGCGGGGGTATGCCGAGGGGCCGTTCGCCAGCGAGTCCGAGCTGCGCGACCTGCTCGACCTCGCGGGGGAGAGCGCGGTCATCGAGGCCGGGGAGCGGGAGATGATCCACTCCATCTTCGAGCTGGGCGACACCGTCGCACGCGAGGTCATGGTCCCGCGACCCGACATGGTCTCCATCCGGCAGGACAAGGTGCTGCGCCAGGCGATGTCGCTCTTCCTGCGCTCCGGCTTCAGTCGGGTCCCGGTGATCGGCGAGGGCACCGACGACGTCCTGGGCATCCTCTACTTCAAGGACGTCGCCCGGGCCGTCAACGCCAACGCGGACAACAGCCAGGAGCCGGTCACCGAGCTCATGCGTGCGGTCCAGCGGGTCCCCGAGTCCAAGTCCGTCGACGGGCTGCTGCGCGATATGCAGCGGGACCGCAACCACATCGCGATCGTCATCGACGAGTACGGCGGGACCGCCGGGTTGATCACCATCGAGGACATCGTGGAGGAGATCGTCGGTGAGATCACCGACGAGTACGACCGCGACGTCGTCGAGATCGAGACGCTGGAGGACGGCACCGTGCGGGTGCCCGCCACCATGCCCGTCGACGACCTGGCCGAGATGTTCGGCACCGAGATCGAGACCGAGGACGTCGACTCCGTCGGTGGCCTGCTGGCCGCCACGATCGGTATGGTCCCGATCGTCGGGTCCTCGACCGAGGTGGCCGGGCTGCGTCTGACCGCCGAGCGCATGGCCGGCCGGCGACGGCGGGTGGCCACGGTCCTGGTCAGTGAGGTCGAGGACGAAGACGCCGGTGCGCAGCCCGTCGCACCGGGCACCGAGGCAGAGCCGGAGGGTGACGAGTGAGCCAGACCCAGCCCGCAGGCGCCCAGCCCGACCCCGGCTCAGGTGAGGTGGTCCAACCGACCGGCCCCTCGGCATACCGGGCGGGGTTTGCCTGTGTCGTCGGCCGCCCCAACGCCGGCAAGTCGACCCTGACCAACGCCCTCGTGGGCTCCAAGGTCGCCATCACCTCCAGCAGGCCGCAGACCACCCGCCACGCCATCCGGGGGATCCGCACGACCGAGGACTACCAGCTGATCCTCGTGGACACCCCCGGGCTGCACCGGCCCCGCACGCTGCTCGGACAACGCCTCAACGACCTGGTGCGCGAGACGCTGCTGGACGTCGACGTCATCGGCTTCTGCCTGCCGTCCGACCAGCGACCGGGGCCGGGCGACGCCTTCATCGCCCGCGACCTGGCCGACCTGCAGCGAGCCAAGCGGGTGCCGGTCGTCGCGCTCGCGACCAAGTCGGACACGGTCGACAAGCAGCGGCTCGCCGAGCACCTCATCGCGATCGACCAGCTCGGCACCTGGGACGCGATCGTGCCGTGCTCGGCCGCCCGGGGCGACCAGGTCGAGGAGGTCGCCGAGGTGCTGGCCTCCTACCTGCCGGCCTCCCCGAAGCTGTACCCCGACGACGTCCTGACCGACGAGCCGACGGTCGTCATGATCGCCGAGCTCGTGCGCGAGGCCGCGCTCGAGGGAGTGCGTGACGAGCTGCCGCACTCCCTCGCGGTCGTCGTCGACGAGGTCGTGCCCCGTGCGGAGCGGCCGATCGACCGACCGCTGACCGACGTGCGGGTGCACATCTTCGTCGAACGGCCCAGCCAGAAGGCGATCATCATCGGCAGGGGCGGGTCGCGGCTGCGCGAGGTCGGCGCCCAGGCGCGGGTCGGCATCGAGCGGATCATCGGCCACAAGGTCTTCCTGGACCTGCACGTCAAGGTCGCCAAGGACTGGCAGCGGGACCCCAAGCAGCTGCAGCGGCTCGGCTTCTGAACCCCGCGCACGGCTATCCTGGCTCCTACACAGGGACACCGACGGAGGGGAGTGTGCGATGGGCACGGTCAGGAAGGGCATGGTCCTGGCGAGCCTGGGGGCGGTCGTGCTGCTGGCCAGCGGGTGCAGCCGGGAGGTCTCTGCCGGTGACATCGAGGACAGCATCGCGGAGCAGGCCGAGATCCAGGGCTTTGAGCTGGAGTCGGTCGACTGCCCGGGCGGGCTGCCGCCCGAGGTGGGCGCGATCCTGATCTGCGAGGTGGTCATCACCGGCGAGGCCGAGGCGATCGACCGCTTCAGGATCGAGGCCACCGAGGTGGACGGCGACCAGGTGAGCTACACCCTGACACCGCTGACCGCCGGCATGTCGGAGTAGTTCACGGGCGTTTCCTCTGGTGGGCCAGCGCGTTCGGTGGTTGGCTGTGCGCATGAAGAAACTCATCAACGACCCCGCCGACGTCGTCGTCGAGGCGCTTCGTGGAATGGCCGCAGCCCACCCCGACCGGCTCCGGGTGGACCTCGAGCACAAGGTCGTCTACCGCAAGGACCCGATCAGGCAGGGCAAGGTCGGGCTGATCTCCGGTGGCGGGTCCGGGCACGAACCCATGCACGGTGGCCTCGTCGGTCTCGGCATGCTCGACGCGGCCTGCGCCGGTGAGGTCTTCACCTCGCCCGTGCCGGACCAGATGATGGCTGCGACCAAGGAGGTCGACGGCGGCGCAGGCGTGCTCCACATCGTGAAGAACTACACCGGCGACGTGATGAACTTCGAGATGGCCGCGGAGATGGCGGCCGCCGAGGCGGGCACCGAGGTGCAGTCCGTGGTGGTCGACGACGACGTCGCCGTCCAGGACTCCCTCTACACCGCGGGTCGACGCGGGGTCGGGACGACCGTGCTCCTGGAGAAGATCGTCGGTGCGGCCGCCGAGGAGGGCCGCTCGCTCGCCGAGTGCGCCGAGCTGGCCCACAAGGTCAACGGCAACGGCCGGTCGATGGGCATGGCGCTGACCTCCTGCACGGTGCCCGCTGCGGGCAAGCCGACCTTCGACCTCGCCGAGGACGAGATGGAGGTCGGCATCGGCATCCACGGCGAGCCCGGCCGGCAACGGCTGCCCCTGGCGCCGGCCAAGGACGTCGCCGCGATGCTCGTGGAGCCGATCCTGGCAGACCTGGACTTCACCGGCGACGCCGGCGCGATCGTCATGATGAACGGGATGGGCGGCACCCCACTCATCGAGCTCTACCTGATGTATGCCGAGGTCGCCGCGATCCTGGAGAAGTCCGGCGTCACCGTGGCCCGGTGTCTGGTCGGCAACTACATCACCAGTCTGGAGATGGCCGGCTGCTCGGTGACCGTGCTCAAGGCGGACGACGACCTCGTGGGGCTGTGGGACGCCCCCGTGAACACCCCGGGCCTGCGCTGGGGGGTGTGAGGGTGGCGAACCTGCAGGCCTTCACCTCGTGGATCGCGGACTACGCCGCGACGGTCACCGAGCAGGCCGACTACCTGACCGACCTCGACCGTGCGATCGGCGACGCGGACCACGGCAGCAACATGAGGCGCGGCATGACCCGAGCGGCCGAGCTGGCCGGGGCCGAGGAGTTCACCGGGATCGACACCTACCTCAAGAAGGTCGGGATGATCCTGGTGAGCAACGTCGGCGGGGCCAGTGGCCCGCTCTACGGCACCTTCTTCCTGCGGATGGCTGGGGCCTTCGCCGAGGTGGAGGACGCCGGCGTCGAGGAGGTCGGGAAGGGGCTGCGGGCCGGGGTCGAGGGCATCCTCGCCCGCGGCAAGGCCGAGGTCGGCGACAAGACGATGTATGACGCGTGGGCGCCTGCGCTGGAGGCGTTCGACACAGCCGCCGGTTCCGGCTCCGACCTGGCGGGTGCGCTCGCGGCGGCCGCCGAGGCCGCCGCCAAGGGTCGGGACGAGACCGAGGGACTGGTCGCCCGTAAGGGACGCGCGAGCTATCTGGGTGAGCGCAGCCGTGGGCACATCGACCCGGGCGCGACGAGCTCGACGTTGCTGCTCGAGTCCGCCGCCCGCACCCTCGCCTGACGTTCAGGTCTCCCACCCAGTGTCGTCGTGGTTCGCACCCCGGTGCGTTGAGGAGGTCTGGTCATGATCGGCATCGTCGTGGTGAGCCACAGCAGTGCCCTGGCGGATGCCGCGGTGGCCCTGGCCTCGGAGATGACCGACCCCGAGAACCGACCGGTCATCAAGGTGGCAGCCGGGCTGGACGATAAGACCTTCGGCACGGACGCCGCGGCTGTCTCCGAGGCGATCAGCGAGGCGGACAGCGGCGACGGGGTGCTCGTACTGCTCGACCTGGGGAGCGCGGTGCTGTCTGCCGAGATGGCCCTGGAGTTCCTCGACCCCGAGCTGGCCGGACGGGTGCGGCTGTCCAGCGCCCCCCTGGTCGAGGGTCTGGTGGGGGCAGCGGTCGCGGCCGGTGCCGGGGCGGACCTGGGGAGCGCCGCAGCCGAGGCCGAGCAAGGCCTGACCGCCAAGACCCAGCACCTGGGTCATGGCGACGGGGGCACTGGGAAGGGCGGCCCTGAGGAAGGCGCTGACGGCGCTCCTGCGGAACCACGACCAGAGTCGGTGGGCGGCGAGCGAACCCACGACGAGCATGTGGTGGAGCTGGCGGTGACCGCACCGCACGGGCTGCACGCACGACCGGCCGCGCGGTTCGTGCGGACGGTCGGCGCCCACCACGGTGTGGAGGTGCGCGTGTGCAACCTGGACACCGGGTCGGGGCCGGTCGACGGACGGAGCCTCACGGGACTGGCCACCCTGGACGCGCGGGAGGGGCACACGATCGAGGTCACCGCCGCGGGCGCAACTGCGGCCGACCTGTTGCAGGAGCTGAGTGCTCTCGCCGGCACGGGCTTCGGAGACCTGGCGGACCCAGCACTGGCCGTGGCCCAGCCGGGAGCGGCCACCTCCGGCGCGACCACCTCGGGCACGGCCACCTCCGGCGCGACCACCTCCGGGGCCGGGCCGCGATCTGGGAGCCGTGAGATCTCCAGGCCGCCAGAGAAGGGACCCACCTTCGGGCTGGAAGCCGCCATGGGCCCCGTGGTCCGGGGGGACGCCACCGCTTCCCTGGTGGACTACCGGGCCGGGGATGTGGAGGCCGAGCTCCGGGCGCTGGACGAGGCGGTCACCCGCTCCCGGGGCGAGCTGGCCGATCTCATTGACCGGGCGACGGCCCGACTCGGGCCCGGCGAGGCGGGCGTCTTCGACGCCCACCTGGCCATCCTTGAGGACCCGGCCTTCCAGAACCCGGTGCGTGACGGCATACTCGCTGGTCAGGCCGCTCCACAGGCAGTCCTGACGAGGACCACCGAGCTGCGGGCCCAGTTCGAGGGGCTGGCCGACAGCTATCAGCGGGCGCGGGGTGAGGACGTCACCAGCGTGGGGGAGCGGCTGCTACGAGCCCTCGGCGGGGCGGAGGCTGACGGGGCGCACGGGCCGGGTGTGCTCGTCGTGCGGGAGCTCGACCCGGCCACCGCGGTGCTCCTCGACCCGAGCGAGACGCTCGGTGTCATCACGCTGGGAGGTGCTGCCACGGCGCACGGGGTGCTGCTCGCCCGGGCACGCGGCCTGCCGGTGCTCACCGGTGCCGCGCCGGCGCGGGACGTGAAGGAGGGGACCCTGGTCGCCCTCGACGTGAGATCGGGGCGGCTCGTGGTCGACCCGGACCCTGGTGTGCGCTCTGAGTTCGAGGCCCTCCTCGCCGAACGGGCCGAGGCCCGGGACCGGATGATGGCTGCGGCCGGAGAGCCAGCGATCACCCTCGACGGGCACCACGTGCTGGTCAAGGCCAACGTCGCCAGCGTGGCCGATGCGAGCCTCGCGGCCCGCTCGGGCGCGGACGGGTCCGGGTTGGTCCGCACCGAGGCACTCTTCGGAGACCGGTCCACCGCACCGACCGTCGCGGAGCAGGTGGCCGCCTTCGAGCGCATCGCCGAGCAACTGGCCGGTGGCACGATCACGATCCGGACCTGGGACGTCGGCGGTGACAAGCCGCTGCCGTTCCACCCGCAGGAGCCTGAGGCCAACCCCTTCCTCGGAGTCCGGGGTCTGCGGGCCTTCCGCGACGACCCCCGGCCGCTGGTTGACCAGCTGGAGGCGATCTGCCGCGTGGCGCGCGAGCAGCCGGTGCGGGTGATGTTCCCGATGGTGGCCACGGTCGATGAGGTGGACTGGGCGTTGGCCCGGCTGGATGAGGCTGCCGGCCGCCTGCCGGACGGACGGCCCGACGGCCTCGAGGTCGGCATCATGATCGAGGTGCCGGCGGCGGCCCTGCGGCCGGAGGCCCTGACGACCCTGCTGGACTTCGTGAGCGTGGGCAGCAACGACCTGGTGCAGTACACCCTGGCCGCCGAGCGGGGCAATCCTGCGCTGGGAGACCTGGCCGATGCGGCCGACCCCGCGGTGCTGCAGCTGATCCACGACACGGTCACCGGCGTGGCCGACGGGGTCCAGGTCTGTCTCTGCGGCGACGCGGCCAGCGACCCCGACCTCGCACTGCTGCTCGTGGGGCTCGGTGTCTCCGAGCTCAGCGCCGCAGCGGCGGCGGTGCCTGCCGTCAAGGACGTCCTGCGACGAGCACGCCTGGTCGACCTGCAGGACCTGGCCGCCCGGGCACTCCGGGCCGAGTCTGCCGCTGAGGTGCGCGCCCTGCTGCAGACCTGACGCACGCCTGATCTGCCCGCGCGCCTCCACGGTGCGTGCCCGGAGTCCGCGCGCCGTCTGAATCGTCCGGTATTTTGCCTCGTAGTGAGAGGCCCGGCTGATGGCCGATCGGTCTGCCCGCTGGCTCGATGGCCGTCGCACACCGTCCGCGGTGGTGTGCCCTCAACGCACGCCACGGGGCCGGAACTGGATGCTGATCCGCGGGCCGACAGGCTTGGCTGTCTTGGGCACGGCGTGCTCCCAGGTGCGCTGGCACGACCCGCCCATCACGAGCAGGTCGCCGTGGCCGATCACCCTCCGGACCGTGCGCCCGGCGCCGCCACCGTTGGGGCGCAGCAGGAGCGCACGGGGTGCCCCGATCGAGACGATCGCGACCATCGTGTCCTGCGTGCTCCCCCGGCCAAACCGGTCGCCGTGCCAGGCGACGCTGTCGCGGCCGTCGCGGTAGAGACACATCCCGGCGGTGCGGAACGGCTCACCCAGCTCGGGGCGGTAGTAGGCGCTGAGGTCCTCGCGAGCCCGCGTGAGCACCGGATCCGGCAGCTGCTCGTCCTCGGCATAGAACCGGAGTAGCCGAGGGGTGTTGACCTCCTGCTCCCACATCACGCGCCGTTCGCCGCGCCACTCGACCCCGGCCGAGCCGCCGAGCGCCAACCGGGTGAAGAGCTCGTCGGAGCCAGTCACCCACCCGGGTCGGACGTCGAGCCAGGCGCCGTCGCTGAGCTCGGTGCGCTGGACGGCGCCCCGCAACGTACGGAGGCCGATCTCGTCGATCTGGTCGAGGAGGGAACCTTGGAGTGCGACGGACATGTGTTCGAGAGTAGAACAGGTGTTGCACTATCGCAAGGCTTCCGCCCGCCCGACGTCTTCGGGCGCCTCCCGGTTCCTCGGGCCGACTGTAGCCAGCCCGAGGAACACCAGGGCGCTCGAAGACGCGGCGACACGGCGTGCTCGGTGGGGTGGCGCGCAACACGGCGCGGTCGGTGGGGGTGTTCGTCGGTGGCGGGTGGGAGACTGGGGGCATGCCGCTCTATCGGGACGCCGCGATCGTCCTGCGCACCCACAAGCTGGGCGAGGCTGATCGCATCGTCACGCTGCTCAGTCGCGGGCGCGGCAAGATCCGGGCGGTCGCCAAGGGGGTGCGCCGCACCAAGTCCAAGTTCGGCGCGCGGCTCGAGCCGGGCATGGTGGTGGACCTGCAGTGCTACGAGGGCCGCAACCTGGACACCATCACCCAGGCCGAGTCGCTGGCCTCCTACGGCGAGCCGATCGCCCGCGACTACGGGTCGTGGACGGCGGCCAACGCGATGCTCGAGACCTGCGACCGCCTGACCGAGGAGGGGGAGCCCGCGGTCCAGCAGTTCGTGCTGCTCGCCGGGGCACTGAGCTCCTTGGCCGGCGGCGTGCACGAGCCGGGGCTGGTGCTGGACTCCTACCTGCTGCGCGCCATGGCCATCGCCGGCTGGGCGGCCAGCTTCCACGACTGTGCCCGCTGCGGCGCGGAGGGCCCGCACCGGGCCTTCGACGTCGCCACCGGCGGGGCCGTCTGTCCAGTATGCCGTCCGCCCGGGTCCGCCGCGCCGGCGCCACAGACCCTGGAGCTGATGGCGGCGCTGCTCACCGGCGACTGGGAGGTCGCCGACGGCAGCGAGCCCCGCCACCGCATGGAGGCCAGCAAGCTGGCCTCGGCACACGTGCACTGGCACCTGGAGCGTGGCGTGCGCTCGCTGCGCCTGGTGGAGCGGGTCTGATGGCGCGGCGTCGCCAGCCCGTCGCCCCCTTTCCGCATCCCAGCGGCGCCCGGCCGCCCGTCATACTGCCTGAGCTCGTCCCACGGCACGTGGCGCTGGTCATGGACGGCAACGGCCGGTGGGCCAACCAGCGTGGTCTGAAGCGGACGCAGGGGCATGAGGCGGGGGAGGCGAGCCTGCTCGACGTCATCGCCGGTGGGATAGAGATCGGTGTGAAGTGCATCTCGGCCTACGCCTTCTCGACGGAGAACTGGCGCCGCAGCCCCGACGAGGTGCGCTTCCTGATGGGCTTCAACCGCGACGTGATCCACCGACGCCGCGACGAGCTGGACAGCTGGGGGGTGCGGGTGGTCTGGTCGGGCCGCACACCCAGGTTGTGGAAGTCGGTGATCTCCGAGCTGCAGCACGCCCAGGAGCGCACCCGCGACAACGACGTCATCACGCTGAACTTCTGCGTCAACTACGGCGGTCGCGCCGAGATCGCCGACGCGGTGCGGCGCATCGGGGAGGACGTGCGTGACGGGCGGCTGTCCCCGCGGGGGATCGACGAGCGGACCATCGGGCGCTACCTCTACCACCCGGAGGTGCCCGACGTGGACCTGTTCGTGCGCAGCTCGGGGGAGCAGCGCACCTCCAACTTCCTGCTCTGGCAGAGCGCCTATGCCGAGATGGTCTTCCAGGACACGTTGTGGCCCGACTACGACCGGCGGCACCTGTGGCAGGCCATCGAGACCTACGCCTCCCGCGACCGGCGCTACGGCGGTGCCGTCGACGCCCAAGCCTGACCATCCCGGCACATCCGCACACCCGGCGCACCCAGTCACTGACCCGGCGCACCCAGGGCCGCACCGTCACACGCGGACGCCCGCCACGGCCGGTGACCGTGACGGGCGTCCCGTGTCGAGGTAACGGGGGTGCGCTGCCTCAGCTGCTGGCGGAGCAGGCCTGCGCGTAGTCCACCTGGTCGAAGGTCGGCCCGTGGAAGAACTCGTTGCTCGTCTCGATGCCGAGCGGAGCCTCGGCGTTGGGCGTGCCCACGATCAGACCGCTGACCGCCACGTCCGCGCCCTCACCGCCGTAAGTGATCGCCTCAGCCATGCCGTCGAAGTCAACCTCCAGCCCGTCCATCGCGGCCCGCAGCCCCGCCCTGGTCAGGTCGCCACCCTCGGCGGCCTTCTCCAGCAGGGCGTGCATCGGGTAGCTCATGACCCAACCGATGATGTAACCGCCGTTGGGGGGCAGCTCACCGTTCAGCGAGGCCTTCATCGCCTCGGTGCCGGCACTGGTGCCGTCCCACTGCTCGGTCGGCGCGAGGTGGTTGTAGAGGCCGACCAGGGCCGGTGCGGCGGCGCTGTCCAGCAGGGCCGGGTTCCAGGTGGGCAGCGAGCCCAGGAAACGCCCGGTGAACCCGCCGCCGGCCAGCTTGCCGACGATCTCGGCGTTCTCGGCCGGTCCGACGGCCAGCAGCACGACGTCCGGCTCGGCCGCCATGACGGCGGACACGACGGCGTCCTGCCCACCGGTCACCTGGTTCGGACCGGTCGGGATGACGGTGACGTCGTCCACGCCGTTGGCCTCGGCCCACAGCTGGGCCCCGGCGGCGGAGTCGCCACCGTAGTCACCGGGGTACCCGACGGCGGCGACCGAGGAGACCTCGCCGTGGTTCTCGCTGAACCAGTCCAGGCCCACCATCGCCTCGATGCAGTAGGAGTAGCCGGTCTCCATGATCAGACCGTGGTCGTTCGCGGAGAAGGCGTAACCGGACCACCAGGACGCGGGCACCGCGACGATGTCGTTGGCGTCCATGTCGTCCAGCACCGACTCGGTGTTGACCGTGCCCAGGCTCTGGGCGATCGCCAGGATGTTGGGCTCGATCTGCTGGTAGGCCGCGGCGTGCTCGGCCGGCTGGTACTTGGTGTCGCGGGTGTAGGTGTCGATGTCCACGTCGAAGCCGGCGATGCCACCGGCCTCGTTGACCTGGGCCCAGTAGGCCCGCTGTGCGTCGGTGATCGGCACCGCCAACGCCGCGAAGGGACCCTCGGTGAGGTCGGAGAGGACACCGAGGTAGATGCAGCCGTTGTCGGGGTTGACCGCCTCCGGGCAGGCCTCCTCGGTGACACCGTCACCGATCTGGACCTCGCCGCCGGCCTCCGGGGCCTCGGTGTCGTCGGCCTCCTCGCCCGCGGGGGCGTCCGTCTCGTCGGACTCCTCGGGGGCCGGGGCCTCCTCCTCGGTGGTTTCGGGGTCCTCCTCGACCGCTGTGCAGGCGCTGAGGATCAGGCCGGTCGCCGCGACTGCGGCGAGCAACCGTCGTGGGGTGGTGCGCTGGGACATGTTGAGCACTCCTTTGTGCGGGGTTGGGCGGATCAATAGCTGAAGGGCCAGGTTGTGAAGTACGTGCGGATCCGGTGCCACAGGCCGAACAGGCCCCGCGGCTCCAGGATGAGGAAGAGCACGATGAGTGCTCCGAACAGGATCGACTCGAGCTGGAAGATCGTGATCAGGCCACCGCTGCCGGTGGACACGAACGGCAGCCACGGCGCGAGCCACTCCAGCAGCCGCGGCAGCAGCACGACGAAGGCCGCGCCGATGAGGGTGCCGCTGATCGTGGCCACGCCGCCGATGACCACGATCGCCAGGAGGTTGATGGCGAACAGGATGTTCCACTGCTCTGGTGCCACCCGCCCGATCAGGATGGCGTAGAGGCAGCCCGCGACGCCGGCGTAGGCGCTGGAGAGCACGAACGCCAGGGTCTTGGTCCGCAGCAGGTTGACGCCCATGATCTCCGCGGCGATGTCGCGGTCGCGGACCGCCGCGAACGCCCGTCCGGTGCGGCTGCGGGCCAGGTTGCGGGCGGCGACGGCCAGCGCGACGAGCAGGACGAGGCAGAGCAGGTACAGGGAGACGTGCGGCTCGATGAGCAGCGGCCCCACGGCATACGTCTGCTCGAGGTCGTTGCCGAAGAGGACCGGGAGCGCACCGGCACGGCCCACCCCCGACCCACCCGTGACGCTCGCCCACTGCTTGAAGACCTGCTCCCCGAGCATGAGGAGACCGAGCGTGAGCACGGCGAGGTAGAGCCCGCGCACCCGGGTGGCCAGCGGCGCCACGACGAGGCCGACCAGGCCGGGGACCACTGCTGCGAGGACGAGGGCGATCCCGAGGTCGAGCTCCCAGCCGATGACGATGGAGCCCGGCTCACCGGCCACCACGGCTCCGGTGTAGGCGCCGAGGGCCATGAAGAACGGGTGGCCCAGGGAGATCTGCCCGGCGTAGCCGGTCAGCAGGTTGAGCCCGATCCCCGCGATGGCCATCACCATCGCCACCGAGAGCAGGTGGCTCAGGTCGCGGGTGAGCCAGAACGGCAGGACCAGGGCGAGGAGTATGACGGCGAGCGTCCACCACCGCTTCGCCGGGGTGTTCAGCAGCGCGGAGTCCCCGGCATAGCTGGTGTAGAGCCGGGGACGCCCACGAAGGGCGTTGCGATTGACCCTGCCGCGGTCCGGACCGGCCAGCAGCGACCGGGACTGGCCCGTCAGCCGGGAGGTGGCCGAGTCGGTCGTCTCGCGGGCCGGCGTGCCGGGCGTCTCGCGCTCTGGCGTGCCGGGGGTCTCGCGCTCTGGGGTGCTGGTCGTCATACTCGCTGCACCTCCTTGGTGCCGAACAGGCCGTAGGGCCGGATCAGGAGCACCAGGATCATCACCAGGTAGGGCGCGACGTTCTCGAAGTTGGGGCCGAGCCAGGGGGCGTGGACCGGTTGGTAGGTCCGCGCGAGGGCGGAGACGATGCCCATCACCAGCCCGCCGACCAGCGCACCGCGGAGCGAGTCGATCCCGCCGAGGATTAGGGCGGGCAGGGCCACCAGCGCGAAGAGCGCGTCGTTTGCCTGCACGACCGAGCCGTTGGCGGCCAGGAGGATGCCGGCGAGCGCCGCCAGTGCCCCGCCGATGCCCCAGGCCAGCGAGAACATCCGCCCGACGTTGATGCCCTGCGCCAGGGCGGCCTCCTGGTCGAGGGAGGTGGCCCGCATCGCCAGGCCCGTGCGGGACCTGCTGAGCCAGAGCCCGAGCACCGCCAGGACCACGGCCACGACGACGATCTTGCCCGCGTGGTGCTGGTAGAAGGCGACGGTGCACGACCCCTCGCCCTGGACCAGGCACCACTGGTCGAGCTGCCAGGGGTCGTTGATGGTGCGGGCGCGGGCGGCGAACAGCCGGAAGGCCAGGATCAACAACATGATGAACAGGCCGACGGTGACCAGCGCGGTGGAGAACACCGGTCGACCGATCATCGGTCGGATGGCCACCCGCTCGATCCCCATCGAGATGACCGCGACGATCAGCATCGCCAGCGCGACCGCGACCCAGAACGGGAGACCCTGGTCCACGGCCAGCACCGAGGTGAAGAAGGTGCCCAGGATGAGTAGACCCGGCTGGGCGAAGTTGAGGACGCCCGTCGCCCGGAAGATGATCACGAAGCTGACCGCGATGAGTGCGTAGACGGCGCCGTCGCCCAGACCCGCCAGCACCGCGGTGACCAGGTTGCCCATCAGCCGCTCCTGCCCAGGTCGGCGCCGGCGTGCTCGGTGGCGTTGGCGTACATGTCGTCGACCAGGTGGGGGACGGTCGCTGCGAAGGCCGTGCGCTTCAGCTTCTGGGTCGCGGTCAGCTCGCCGTCCTCGTGGTCCAGCTCCTTGTGGAGCATGCGGAACTTGCGCACCGACTCGACCCTGGCGACCTGGGTGTTGACCTGGCGGATCACCCCGGAGATCAGGTCGACGGTCTCGGGCCGGGTGGCGAGGTCCTTGTAGGTGGTGTACTCGATGCGCTCGCGCGAGGCCCAGTCGGCCACCGTGTCGTACTCGATCCCGATGAGTGCGGTGAGGTAGGGGCGCTGGTCCCCGATGACGACCGCCTCGCGGATGTAGGGGGAGGCCTTCATCGCGTTCTCGAGCTCGCTGGGGGAGATGTTCTTGCCTCCGGCGGTGATGATGATGTCCTTGATGCGGTCCACGATCTTGAGGTAGTCCCCGTCCACCCACTCGCCGACGTCGCCGGTGTGCAGCCAGCCGTCGGCGTCCACGACCTCCGCGGTCGCCTCAGGCTTGCCCCAGTAGCCCACGAAGGTGCCCGGGTGCCGGGTCAGCACCTCGTGGGTGCCCTCGGCCAGCACGAGCTCGATGTCGGGCTGGGCCTGGCCCACCGTGCCGAAGCGCACCCGGCCCGGATAGCTGCAGGTCGCGACGGCCGTGTTCTCGGTCATGCCGTAGGCCTCGTGGATGAGCACGCCCATGCTGAGGAAGAACTCCAGCACCTGCGGCGAGATGGGGGCGGCCCCCGAGAGCGCGTGGCGCACCTTGGCCAGGCCCAGGTGCCGGCGCACCTTGCGGTGCACGAGGACCCAGGAGAGGAAGAAGAGGACCCTGGAGAACACGTTGGGGCGTCCGTCCGCCAGCTGCTGCCGGGCCGCCCGGGTGCCGAGCGCGTTGCCGACGGCGAAGACCTGGCGCTTGGCCCAGGAGGCGTTGGCCATCTTGATGGACACCGTCGCCTGGATCTTCTCCCAGATGCGCGGGACGGCGAAGAGCACCGTGGGTTGCACCTCCGCCAGGTCGCTGACGACCGTGTCGATCGACTCGGCGAAGTGGACCAGGCTGCGGTTGCGCACCCCGCCCCACGTGCTGATCGCACGCTCCACGACGTGCGAGAGCGGCAGGTAGGAGACCAGCACGTCGCTCTGCCGCAGGCCCTGGTCACCGAACATGCCGGGCGCCCGGGCGAAGGTCGCGGCACCGAAGTCCACGTTGCGGGCGTTGAGCATGGCCCCCTTCGGCGGGCCGGTCGTCCCCGAGGTGTAGATGACCGTGACGAGGTCCTCCGGGGTGCGGTCCCCGTCGATCCGGGTCAGCACGTCCGGGTCCTGGTCGCGCAGCGCCTGCCCCTTCTCGATGAGCTGGTCGATGGAGAGCAGCCGCTCGTGGGAGTAGTCGGCAAGGCCGCGGCCGTCGACATAGACGACCCACTCGAGGGTGTCGACCTCGTCGATCAGCTCCAGCGCCTTGTCGACCTGCTCCTGGTCCTCGGAGACGAGGACGCGGGCGCCGGAGTCGCTGAGCAGGTAGCGGATCTCGGCGACCGGGTTGGTGGGGTAGAAGCCGACGCTCACGGCACGCAGCATGGTGGCGGCCAGGTCGGCATACAGCCACTCCGGCCGGTTCTCGGACTGGATGGCCACGCGGTCCCCGACGCCGACCCCCAGGGCCGCCAGCCCGAAGGCGATGGCCTCGGTGTTGTGCAGGTAGTCAGCCCAGGTGATGTCCCGCCAGAGCCCGTAGCGCTTCTCCCGGAGCGCGACCGCGTCCGGGGACTCGGCCGCCGCGGCGCGCAGCTGCCGGCTCAGGTGCTGGACCTCGGTCACGACAGCTCCTCCCGGACCGACTCCAGGACGTCGTCGGTGGCACCACCGAGGTAGGCCGCGATGACGGCCGGGTCGCGCTGGACCTCCTGCGGCGTGCCGAGGGCGATGCGCCGCCCGAAGTCGATCACCATCACCCGGTCGGCGAGATCCATCACCAGCCGCATGTCGTGCTCGACCATGATCATCGCCAGCCCGAGCTCGCTGCGGATGTCGAGGATGAACCGGGCCATGTCCTCGGTCTCCTCGGCGTTCATGCCCGCCACCGGCTCGTCGAGCAGCAGCAGCTCCGGCTGCATCGCCAGGGCCCGGCCGAGCTCGATCCGCTTCTTGATGCCGTAGGGGAGGATCCCGACGGGGTGGCGGCGGACAGCAGTGAGGTCGAGGAACTCGATGAGGTACTCGATCTCCAGGCGCGCGGCATACTCCTCCCGGCTGGTGCCCGGCAGCCAGGCCATCGCCTTCCACCAGGGTGCCCTCATCACGTGGTGCCGACCCAGCAGCAGGTTCTCCAGCACGGTCAGGTTGTCGAACAGCTCGATGTTCTGGAAGGTGCGGGCGATGCCGCGGGAGGCGATCCGGTCGGGACGCTGTCCGAGCACGGACTCCTCCCGGAAGGTGATCTCGCCGGCCTGGGGGCGGTAGACACCGGAGATGCAGTTGAAGGTCGAGGTCTTGCCGGCGCCGTTCGGGCCGATGATGGCGAACAGCTCGCCGGGGCGGACCTCGAAGCTGACGTCGTCAAGCGCGACGTTGCCGCCGAACCGGAGGCTGACGCCTTCGGCACGCAGGAGGGGAGCGCTCACGACAGCCACCTCTTGCGGCGCTTGTAGTGCTTCACGTCGCGCAGCGAGGTGCTCTCGGCCCCGATGCCGAGGTAGAACTCCTGGATGTCCTCGTCCGCCCGCAGCTTCTCGGCCGGGGCATCCATCACGGTGATCCCGTTCTCCATGACGTAGCCGTGGTGGGCGATGGACAGGGCCATGGCGGCGTTCTGCTCGATGAGCAGGATGCCCGTGCCGGACTGGTTGATCTCAACGATGAGGTCGCGGATCCGCTCGACCATCTTGGGGGCCAGTCCGAGACTGGGCTCGTCCAGGAGCAGGTAGTCCGGGTCGGACATCATGGCTCGCCCGATGGCCAGCATCTGCTGCTCGCCGCCGGACAGGTAGCCGGCCATCGTGTTCCGGCGGTCGGCGAGCACCGGGAACATGCCGTAGATCCGGTCGAACTTCTCCTGCATACCCCTGGCCCCGGCCGTGTGCCCACCGACCCGGAGGTTCTCCTCGACCGTGAACTCGACGAAGACCCGGCGCCCCTCCATCACCTGGCCGACGCCGGCACGGACCACCGAGGAGGCGCTGCCGGTGTCGAGCGGGCGACCCTCGACCGTGACCTCGCCCCGGGTGATCTTGCCCCGGTGCACGTCGAGCAACCCGGTCATGGCACGCAGCAGGCTGGTCTTGCCGGCGCCGTTGGCGCCCAGGAGAGCCACGATGCGGTCGCGTCCCACGGACAGGCTGGCACCCCGAACAGCGAGCATCACGTCCTCGTAGACCACCTCGAGGTTGTGCACTCCGAGCATCGTTGCTCCCTTGACGGCACCGGCCGCAGGGGTCGGCCGAGGTGTGCTGAATGTAGTGCTCCGAGCAGCCTCTGTGAGGGTGGTGCGAGGACTCGTTACTGAAACGTAATGTCGGCGGTCAGCCTCGTGCGCAGTCGGCGCAGGTGCCGAAGATCTCCAGGGTGTGCGAGACCTGCGTGAAGCCGTGCTTCTCGGCCACCTGGTCGGTCCACCGCTCGACGGCGGAAGGACCCTCGATCTCCACGGCCCGGCCACACTCGCGGCAGACCAGGTGGTGGTGGTGACCGGTGCTGCACATCCGGTAGACGGCCTCACCGTCGTCGGTGCGCAGCACGTCGACCTCGCCGGACTCGGCCATGCCGGTCAGGGTGCGGTAGACCGTCGCGAGCCCGACCGTCTCCCCGGCGGCGCGGAGCCGGGCGTGCAGCTCCTGGGCTGAGCTGAAGTCCTGGCCGTCCGCCAGGGCGGCGGTCACCGCCGCCTGCTGCCGGGTCGGGCGGCGCCGGGTCGGGGAGGTCATCGAGTCACCTGCTCCTGGTCAGCGGGATCACTGCTCCCAGAGTATGTCGTGGGGTCGGCGTGCTCGTCGTAGTGGGCTCCGTGCGGGGCGTGCCGGTGGCCGCCGTGGAGGTAGTCGACGTGGTCACCGTGCGGCACGGCCTCGTGACCGCAGTCCGGTCCGTGCTCGTGCGGGTGCCGCTCGGCGATGCGGTGCCTGCGTGCGGTGAGTGCGGCGATCAGGGCACCGACGGCAGCGACGACCAGGAAGAGGGCGATCGCCAGGAGCACGATCGTGCCGCCGGCGGCGGTGTCGGCGTAGAAGGAGGTGATCACGCCGCCGACCGAGGACAGCACGCCGAACAGCACCGCCCACAGCGTTGCCGAGCGGAAGCTGCGGGCCACCTGCTGGGCCGCGGCGTTGGGCACGATCATCAGGGCGCTGATCAGCAGCAGGCCGACCACCCGCATGGACACCACGACGGTCACGGCGGTGAGCACCGACAGGGTGATGTTGAGGGCCATGACGGGCAGGCCGCTGGCCCGGGCATACTCCTCGTCTCCCGCCGCGAGGAACAGCCGCTGGCGCAGCACGACCGTGACCGCGACGATCACCAGGGACAGCACGGCGAAGACGACCAGGTCGCCGGGCGAGGTGGTGGTGATGGCACCGAACAGATACCCGGTGAGGTTGGAGCTCTGGCTGCCGTCGACCCGGTTGATGATGACCACACCGGCCGCGATGCCGCCGTAGAACATGACGGCCAGGGCGATGTCACCGCTGGTGCGGCCGCGCGCCCGGATCACCTCGACAGCGACCCCGGCGAGGACGGCCGCGATCAGTGCGGTGACGATCGGCTGCCCGTCCATCAGGAGGCCGACGGCCACGCCGGCCAGCGCCACGTGCCCGAGACCGTCCCCGATGAGGGACAGTCGGCGTTGCACGAGGAAGATGCCGACCAGGGGTGCCACGGCACCCACCAGCAGCGCGGCCAGCAGGGCATAACGCATGAAGTCGTAGGTGAGGATCTCCAGCATCAGGGCGTCGCCTCCTCCACAGGTCCGTCCATCGGACCGGCTCCGCTGAGCAGGCCCCCCTCGGACCCGTCCTCGTGGTCGTAGCCGTGGTGGTCATAGCCGTGATGGTCACCGTGCCCCGCGTCAGCGGCGCGCGAGATGGCGGCTCGGTGCTCGGCATACTGCCTCGGGGTGCCGTCGAAGGCGACGTGCCCGGCATCCATCTCGATGATCCGGTCCACGATGCCCCGCAGCGCCGCCAGCTCGTGGGTGACCACCAGCATGGTGACGCCCATCCCGGCGAGCCGGCGCAGCACGGCGGCGAGGACGTCCTGGTTGGCGGCGTCGACCCCGGCCGTCGGCTCGTCCATGATCAGGACCTCGGGGCGGGCGGCCAGGGCGCGGGCGATGAGCACGCGCCGCTGCTGCCCCCCGGAGAGCGTGGCGACGTCGGCGTCGAGCCGGTCGGCCAGCCCGACCGTCTCCGCGGCCCTCACGACCGTCGCGCGGTCCGCGGCCGTGGACCGCCGCCACCAGGGGCGTCCGGCCAGCTGACCGGTGGCGATCACCTCGCGCACCGTGGAGCGCACCGAGGCCGAGAGAGTATGCCGCTGGGGCACGTAGCCGAGCCGGCTGCGGTCGGCGAGGCTCGCCAGGGGAGTGCCGAGCACCTCGACCCGGCCGGCCACGTGGTCGTTCAGCCCGAGCAGGCCGCGCACCAGGGTGGACTTGCCGGAGCCGTTGGGGCCGAGCAGGGCCACCACCTCGCCGGGGGCGATGGTCAGCGTGACGCCCTCGGTGAACGGACGGCCGGCGTAACCGAAGGAGGCGTGGTCGAGCCGCACGGCCGCTGGGTGGGCGGCGCTGGCCGCTGCCGGGCCGGTCACGAGCACACCTGGCCCTGTCGCAGGGCCTCGAGATTGGCGCGCATCACCTGAAAGTAGTCGTTGCCGGCCGACGCGTCCGTCAGTCCCTCGATCGGGTCGAGGACGAGGACCTGCGTGCCGGTCTCGCGGCCGATGACCTCCGCGAGGTCGCCGCCGAGGGTGCTCTGGGCGTAGATCGCGGGGACGGCGAGAGCCTCGACCTCGCGGGTGATCTCGGCCATCCGGGCCGGCGAGGCCTCGGCCTCGGGAGTGATGCCGGTGATGCCGACCTGGTGCAGGCCGTAGCGGTCGGCCAGGTAGCCGAACGCCTCGTGGGTGGTCACCATGGTGTCGTGCTCGCAGGATGCGAGACCCTCGCGGAACTCGGCGTCGAGCTCGTCCAGGTCCTGGCTGAAGGCCTCGGCGTTGGCGAGGTAGTCCTCCGCGTTGACCGGGTCGATGGCGGCCAGCTCCTCGGCGATGGCGGCGCCGGCGGCGGCGTAGCGCTCGGGGTCCAGCCAGAAGTGTGGGTCCAGCGGGCCGTGGTCGTGCCCGTCGTGGTCGTGGCCCTCGTGGTCGTGCCCCTCGTGGTCGTGCCCGTCGTGATCCTCGTGGTCGTGGTCCCCGTGGTCCTCGTGGTCGTCGCCTGTCTCCGCCAGCGCCACGACCGACGTCACGTCGAGACTGCGGTCCGGTGCCTGCTCGGCGACGGCGGCGTCAACCGCCGCCTGCATGCCCGCGGAGAAGATCACCAGGTCGGCGTCCTGGACCGCGCCGACCTGCCGCGGGCTCAGCTCGAGGTCGTGGGCGTCAGTGCCCGGCGAGGTCAGCGTCTCGACCGTCACGCCCGGGACATCACCGACGACGCGCTCCGCGGCATACTCCAGGGGGTAGAAGCCGGTCACCACGGACAGGCGACCGTCGTCTCCTGCGCTCGCGCCGTCGCTGCCGCACGCGGTCAGCAACAGTGCGGTCGCCAGCGCGCCGCTCACGGCGAGGGTCGGTCGGGTCATGACAATGATTCTCACTTGCGATGAGAATCATTGTCAAGTCTGCCCGCAGTCCAGCGACAGAACCGCGCAGTCCAGCGGCAAAACCACTACGAAAATTGCTCACGGACCGCAAAACCGCTACGAAAATTGGTCAGGGCGAGACGAACTGGGTCACGACGATCGCGAGCAGCAGCACCAGGACCGCGATGCGCATCATCCGCAGCGACGGGGTCAGGTGGGGCCAGCTCAGGTAGAGCAGCCAGAGCAGGGCGAGCAGTGCGACGCCGACCAGGACCGCCCCTACGACGCCACCGAGGAAGGCCCCCACGAGGATGAGCGCGGCCATGACGAGCATGGGCAGCCAGGTGGGGAGCTTGGCCAGCTGGCGGAGCGTCGGCAGGCTCGCTCGCTCGATCGCCGCGCGGGCGCCGGTCGAGTGGTAGTGGGGGTCGGCGGAGTGGATCGGGTTGGACACGGTCCGAGCCTAACCGGCGGACCGCCTAAACTCGGCGCCATGGCACCCACCTCTACCGTCGATACCGTCGTCAGTCTCTGCAAGCGCCGCGGGTTCGTCTTCCCGTGCGGCGAGATCTATGGCGGCACCCGGTCGGCCTGGGACTACGGGCCGCTCGGCGTGGCGCTGAAGGACAACATCAAGCGGCAGTGGTGGCGCTCGGTCGTGCAGACCCGTGACGACGTGGTGGGCCTGGACTCCTCGGTGATCCTGCCCACCCAGACCTGGGTGGCCTCCGGCCACGTCGGGGCGTTCTCCGACCCGCTCACCGAGTGCCAGTCCTGCCACAAGCGCTTCCGTGCCGACCACCTGCAGGAGGCCGTGGCCGACAAGGCGGCGAAGAAGGGTCAGGAGGTCAACCCCGACGACGTCGACCTGGCTGACGTCAACTGCCCCAACTGTGGCACCAAGGGTGCCTGGACCACGCCGCGCGAGTTCAACATGATGCTCAAGACCTACCTGGGCGTCATCGAGGACGAGACCGGCCTGCACTACCTCCGCCCGGAGACGGCCCAGGGCATCTTCATCAACTTCGCCAACGTGATGGGCGCCGCCCGCAAGAAGCCGCCGTTCGGCATCGCTCAGACGGGCAAGAGCTTCCGCAACGAGATCACCCCGGGCAACTTCATCTTCCGCACCCGCGAGTTCGAGCAGATGGAGATGGAGTTCTTCGTCGAGCCCTCCACCGCCAGGGAGTGGCACCAGTACTGGATCGACGAGCGCACCAACTGGTATGTCGACCTCGGCATCAAGCGGGACAACCTGCGGCACTACGAGCACCCGCAGGAGAAGCTCTCGCACTACTCCGAGCGCACCGTCGACATCGAGTACCGCTTCAACTTCGCCGGCTCCGAGTGGGGCGAGCTGGAGGGCATCGCCAACCGCACCGACTTCGACCTCAAGACCCACAGCGAGCACTCGGGGGCGGACCTGACCTACTTCGACCAGACCACGGGCGAGCGCTACACCCCCTACGTCATCGAGCCGGCGGCCGGCCTGGGCCGCTCGCTGATGACCTTCCTGGTCGACGCCTACTCCGAGGACGAGGCGCCCAACACCAAGGGGGGCGTGGACAAGCGCACCGTGCTGCGCCTGGACCCGCGCCTGTCCCCGATCAAGGCGGCGGTGCTGCCGCTGTCCCGCAACGCCGACCTGACGCCGAAGGCCCGGGACCTGGCCGCCCAGCTGCGCAGGAACTGGATGGTCGACTTCGACGACGCCGGAGCGATCGGCCGCCGCTACCGCCGCCAGGACGAGATCGGCACCCCGTTCTGCCTCACCGTCGACTTCGACACACTGGAGGACGACGCGGTGACCGTCCGGGAGCGGGACTCGATGAGCCAGGAGCGGGTCTCCCTGGACAAGGTCGAGGGCTACCTGGCGCAGCGACTGGTGGGCTGCTGAGCCCAGGGCCGGGGCGACGGCTCAGGAACGGCCGGGCGAACTGGGCGGCTCCGGTCAGCCGAGCTCGAAGGTCGTGATGCCGTAGGTGCGCGACAGCGGAAGCTCCGGGGCCGGCCCGCGATACATCCGGGCCGTCTCGAAGACGGGTGAGAGGCAGTATGTCGTGGCGAGGTTCGTCGCGGCAGCGTTGGGTTCGGGGCAGTCCAGGAAGACCTCGCCCGGTGCCCGGGCCGCCAGGGAGCGGAAGAGCAGGTCGGCTCCCTCGTCGGTGTCGGCGAACAGGGGCCCGATCTTCGCGCCCTGACGGCAGGTCCGCACGACGCCGTAGCCCCGGACCTCTCCGTCCTCCACGAGCACGAGCGCACGACGCCGTTCCGGCGTCAGCCAGCCACGCACGAAGGAGGAGCGGTCCGCGGGGAAGAACCCCGCGTCATACTGCAGCACGGCCTCGACGAGCTCCGCGGTGAGATCTCGCAGTCGGCCGTCCTGCGGCGCGGGGACGCGCACCGCACCGCCGAACCGGATGTTGCGGTGCGCCAGGACGAAGCCGGACCTGCGGTAGTTGGGCTGCTGGTCGACCACCCCGTCGAGGCCGACGATCCGCCCGCGCAGGCGCTCCATGCCGGCCCGCCAGAGCGCCAGGCCGTGCCCCTGGCCACGGTGCTGGGGGGTGACGATGTAGAACCCCAGGAAGCCGAAGGCGGGCGGGTAGCCGACGACGGAGATGCAGCCGATGGGTTCACCGTCGATGCGCCCGACCAGGAAGCCCTCCGGGTCGGCGGCGAAGAAGGCGCCGGCGTCGTCCAGGCCAGGGTTCCAGCCCTCCGCCGCCGCCCACTCGACCATGGTATCCAGGTCGTCGCGCGTGGCGGTCGAGATCGCCAGTGAGGTGGTCATGGCGAATCCTAGCGCCGGACCGCGCGCGCACCGCGGTGCAGGGGCGGCTTGGATGGTGGCAGGACCGATTCCCGACCGAGAGGACCGTCATGTACTTCATCGTCGTCAAGTTCCCCGTCAAGCCGGAGTTTGCCGAGCAGTGGCCGGAGCTCGTCCGTGCCTACACCGAGGCGACCGAGGCCGAGCCTGGCAACAAGTGGTTCGAGTGGTCGCGCAGCCTCAAGGACCCCAACGAGTACGTCCTCGTCGAGGCCTTCGACGACGACGGCGCCGGCCCGCACGTGCAGTCCGAGCACTTCGCCCAGATGCAGCGGGACTTCCCGCAGTACCTCACAGCGACGCCCAAGATCGTCTCGCGGCAGGTCGAGGGTGACGGCTGGGACGAGATGGGCGAGCTGAAGATCGACTGACGAGGAGCCCGGGCCGGCGTGCGACCAGGCGCGCGGCTGGCCCGGCATGAACGCCACGAGCAGGTTGCGCCCGAGCGCAGGACCGTGCCAGGACCGGGGAATGGATCGAGGCCGCCCTCCGTTATGAAGGTTGAGCATTCAATCAATTCGCCGGCACAGGGTCGGTTCAGCGGAAGGAACGCAGTCATGCAGTTCGGGATCTTCAGCGTCAGTGACATCACGACCGACCCGACGACGGGCCGCGCCCCCACCGAGGGGCAGCGGATCCAGGACCTGGTCAGGATCGCGCTCAAGACCGAGGAGGTCGGGCTCGACGTCTTCGCGACCGGCGAGCACCACAACCCGCCGTTCTTCGCCTCCTCGCCGACGACCTTCCTGGGCTACATCGCCGCGCAGACCACGACCCTGCAGCTCTCGACCGCGACCACGCTGATCACCACCAACGACCCGGTGAAGATCGCCGAGGACTACGCGATGCTGCAGCACCTGTCCGGTGGCCGCGTCGACCTGATGATGGGCCGCGGCAATACCGGCCCGGTCTACCCCTGGTTCGGGCAGGACATTCGCAACGGCATCGCGCTCGCGGTGGAGAACTACCACCTGCTGCGCCGCCTGTGGCGCGAGGACGTCGTGGACTGGGAGGGCAAGTTCCGCACCCCGCTGCAGGGCTTCACCTCCACGCCGCGTCCGCTGGACGGCGTCCCGCCGTTCGTCTGGCACGGCTCGATCCGGTCCCCGGAGATCGCCGAGCAGGCCGCCTACTACGGCGACGGCTTCTTCCACAACAACATCTTCTGGACGATGGACCACACGGCACGGATGGTGGACCTCTACCGCCGCCGCTACGAGCACTACGGCCACGGCCGCGCCGACCAGGCGATCGTCGGCCTCGGCGGCCAGGTGTTCATGGCCAAGAACAGCCAGGAGGCCGTGAAGCAGTTCCGCCCCTACTTCGACGTCGCGCCCGTCTACGGTCACGGACCGAGCCTGGAGGAGTTCACCCGGGCCACGCCGCTGACCGTGGGCAGCCCCCAGCAGGTCATCGAGCGCACCCTCGGCTTCGCCGACGCGGTCGGCGACTACCAGCGCCAGATGTTCCTCATGGACCACGCCGGCCTGCCGGTGGAGACGGTGCTGGAGCAGATCGAGATCCTCGGGTCCGAGGTCGTGCCGGTGCTCCGCAAGGAGTTCGAGGCCCGTCGCCCGGCTGACGTCCCGTCCGACCCGCCCACCCACACCAGCCTCATCGAGGCCGGCGACGACCACGCCAACGCCGCGATGGGCCCGCGCGGCCGCGTCGAGGCAGGGAGCAACTGATGGCTCGCAAGCTCGTCGTCATCTCGGCCGGACTGAGTGTGCCGTCCTCCACCCGCATCCTCGCCGACCGCATCAGCGGTGCCGTGCAGCGAGAGGTCACCGCCCGGGGCGAGAGTCTCGAGGTGGAGGTCGTCGAGCTGCGCGGCCTGGCCCGGGAGATCGCCGACCATCTGGTCTCCGGCATGCCACCGTCGGCCCTGCGGCAGGCGCTCAGCGCCGTCTCGTCCGCCGACGCCGTGGTCGCGGTCACCCCGGTCTTCACTACTTCCTACTCCGGTCTGTTCAAGTCCTTCATCGACCTGCTTGACCCGGATGTGCTGACCGGCAAGCCGGTATTGATCGCGGCGACCGCGGGCACCCCGCGCCACTCGCTGGTGCTGGACCACGCCCTGCGGCCGCTGTTCACCTACTTGCGCGCCGTCGTGGTGCCCACCGGCGTCTTCGCGGCGACCGAGGACTTCGGTTCCAACGGCGGCCGCGACGGCGAGGACGGCCTGGATCGCCGCATCGCCCGGGCGGCTAGCGAGTTGGGTGCACTGCTGGTGTCGACCTCCGGGTCGGTCCCCGGCTTCACCGCCCCCGCGGTCGACGAGGTGGGCAAGGTCGACCGCATCTCGGAGGACTCCCTGACGCCCTTCGAGCAGCTCCTGGGCAACCAGTTGCGCTGACCGAGCTCGCAGGCAGGGGTCGCACGACCGTGTTGTGGCACGCGGGGGTCGCCTGACACAGTCGCTCGCTCTCACCTACGGTTGGTCGGTGGACTTCGACACGAGGGTCGGCTGCTATGCGTGGATCGAGCGGGACGAACACGTCCTGCTGGTGCACTGGGGTGGCTACACCCGCGCCGACGGGCGGCACATCCGGCCGTGCTGGATGCTCCCCGGCGGGGGACTTGAACCGCACGAGACGTGCGAGCAGGCTGCGGTCCGCGAGGTGGCGGAGGAGAGCGGGTACGCCGTGCGTCTTACCGGGTTTCTCGGCACCGGCACGACGATGATCGCGACGCCAGACCGGGCCAGGGACACGGACCGGCCGATGATGCTGGTGCAGCTGGTCTACTCCGCCGAGGTCGCGGACGGTGACCTGCGTCCCGAGACGGACGGTTCGACCGACGATGTCCGCTGGGTGCCCCTCGCCGACCTGGCGACCCTGCCCTGCGCGAGCCTGGTCGGGGTCGCCCTCGACCTGCAGGACCGGCACCGGGAGGGCCCGGTCGTCGACGACGCCCCGGTGGACGAGGACGCGGTCGGCCGCATCGTGGCCGCCGCTCGGAGCGCGAGCACCGGGGGCTCCACGACGGTCGTCGCCATCGACGGACCCAGCGGGTCGGGGAAGACGACGCTCGCCGAGGCCGTCGCGCACGACCTGAGCTGCCCGGTCCTGCACATGGACGACTTCTGCCCCGGGTGGGACGGCCTCGCCGCCGCGGTCGACCTGGTGACCGACCAGGTGCTGGAGCCGCTGAGCCGAGGCGAGCACACGACATACCGGGTCTGGGACTGGTCCCGCGGGGACTGGGGGAGGACCGCCACGCTCCCGGCGACCGACCTGCTGGTGCTCGAGGGGTGCGGCAGCAGCGTGGGGCGCGCGGGGGAGTATGCCGCGCTGCGGGTCTGGGTCGACGCCGACGAGCAGGTGCGTCACCAGCGGGGCATCGAGCGCGACGGGGAAACCTTCGCCCCGCACTGGGACCGGTGGGCCGCCCAGGAGCGTGTGCTGTTCGGGGCCGACCGGACGCCCGAGCGCGCCGACGTGAGGGTGCGGACGTAGGACGGCTCTGCCGACGGGGCTGGGGGTGCAGGGTCACCATTCCAGACCGAAGGCATGGAAGACGGCAGCGGCCAGTGCGGGCTCCTGATCCTCGCGTAGGGAGCCGATCTGTGGGCCGAGATCGTCGACCGAAATCGTGTAGATCGTGTCGAGGTTGACGACGGACTCGTGGTCCAGACCGTTGGCAGGGCCGACAGGGAGCTCGACCGAGAGGCCCCGGCGCGCGGAGGTGATCGCGGCGATGGTGACTGACGTCCGCGCCTGACGCACCTCGGCCCGGGTGAGGACGAGCGCTGGCCGGACCTTGTCGAGTCGCACCGCGTGGATCGGTCGCATCAGCCGAGGCCGGGGAAGCTGCGACGGGTCTGCATCCATGCGTTGAGCGCATCCAGGTCGGGATCGGAGTCGCTGGTGCGATAGATCTCGGCATCACGTTCATAGAGACGGCGGCGGAGCTCTCGCTCGAGCGCGGACTCGACGATCTCGGCCCGGCTGCGGGCAGCGCCTGACCGGACGAGCTCGTCGATACGCGCGACGAGCTCGTCGTTGAGTCGAAGAGAGACCTGGGTCGACATGCCGTCCAGTGTAACCCGACGTGGGTGACAGTCTGGGTGACGCTATCGCGAAAGACTTGGCCGCCGCCCCCGTTCGGTCCACCCTCCGCGCGACGAGACGTTGGCATTGGGAGTGCTCGTCCGGCACATCCGACCTATGGTGGGAGGTGACCCAGCAACCCCGAACCAGAAGGAGAGATCATGGCTGCGCTCGACGGCAAGAAGGTCGCGTTCCTGCTCACGAACGGCTTCGAGGACAGTGAGTTGACCTCGCCGTGGGACGCGGTGACGCAGGCGGGCGCCGAGGCCGTCCTGGTGTCGCCCGAGTCCGGCGCGTTGACCGGCAAGAAGGGACACGAGGCGAGCGTCGACCAGCAGGTGGCGGACGCCGACGCTGGCCAGTTCGACGCCCTCATGCTTCCGGGCGGAGTCGTCAACGGCGACAAGCTGCGGATGGACGACGATGCGGTCGCCTTCACGAGGGCGTTCTTCGAGGCCGGCAAGCCGGTCGGTGTGATCTGCCACGGCGGCTGGATCCTCACCGACGCGGACGTGGTCCGCGGACGCACGCTCACGTCATACCCCAGTCTGAAGACGGACCTGCGCAACGCCGGTGCCGAGTGGGTGGACGAGGAGGTCGTGGTCGACCAGGGCCTGGTCAGCAGCCGGACCCCGGACGATCTGCCGGCTTTCAACGCCAAGCTGGTTGAGGAGATCGGCGAGGGCCGGCACGAGCGCCAGACCGCCTGACCCGACCCACGCGAGACGCCCCGGTGCCCTCCCGGCGCCGGGGCGTTGCCGCGCGGATTCAGGTCAGCCACGGCATCGGTGGGAGAATCAGTGCCGACATGAGTGCCACCTCGACCACGACGCTGCCCGAGACCGCTGCCCCCGAGCCGGGGCGGCGCGTGCTGCCGCCCCTGCAGATCGGGCGCCACACCATCGACTCGCCGGTGGTCCTGGCGCCGATGGCCGGGATCACCAACCGGGCGTTCCGTCGGCTCTGCCGCGAGGCAGGCGCCGCGGGCCAGCCGGCCAGCGGGGCGACCTCCCTCTACGTCAGCGAGATGATCACCTCCCGGGCCCTCGTGGAGCGGACCCCGGTCTCGATGAAGCTCATCGAGCACGACCCGGAGGAGGCGCCGCGCTCCATCCAGCTCTACGGCGTGGATCCGGCCACCGTCGGCCGCGCCGTCGACATGCTGGTCTCCGAGGACCGCACCGACCACATCGACCTCAACTTCGGCTGCCCGGTCCCCAAGGTCACGCGCAAGGGCGGCGGTGCGGCCCTGCCGTGGAAGACCGAGCTGTTCCGTGGGGTCGTCTCCGCCGCGGTGCGCGCCGCCGCGCCGTATGACGTGCCCGTCACCGTGAAGATGCGGGTCGGGATCGACGCGGACCACATCACCTATCTCGAGGCCGGGAGGATCGCCGAGGGCGAGGGTGCCGCGGCCGTCGCGCTGCACGCCCGCACCGCGAGCCAGGCCTACTCCGGCCAGGCCGACTGGTCCCGGATCGCCGAGCTCAAGCGCACGGTCACCTCCGTCCCGGTGCTGGGCAATGGCGACATCTGGTCGGCGGAGGACGCTCTCCGGATGGTCGAGGAGACCGGCTGCGACGGTGTCGTCGTCGGTCGCGGGTGCCTCGGGCGACCGTGGCTGTTCGCCGACCTGGCAGCAGCCTTCGCGGGATCCGACCTGCGGATCACCCCGACCCTCGGCGAGGTCGGTGCCACCCTGCGCCGGCACGCTGAGTATCTCGTCGACTTCCACCAGGACGAGGGCAAGGGCTGCCGCGACATCCGCAAGCACATCGCCTGGTACTTCAAGGGCTTCCCGGTCGGGGGCGCCTTCCGCAACAAGCTGGCCCTGGTCGACTCCCTGGCTGCGCTGGACGACCTGATCGGTGGGCTCGACGGCAGTATGCCGTGGCCCGGTGACGCCGCCGAGGGCCAGCGGGGCCGGGCCGGGTCCTCGCGCGTCGTGGCGCTGCCCGACGGGTGGCTGCAGTCGCAGGATCTCAACCAGGCGCAGCGCGAGGCCGTGGCGCGGGCAGAGGGCACCGTCACCGACGGCGGCTGACGCCCTGCCCGGATGAGGTGGCCCGGTGGAATCTTCACAAGTCCCTCACAGGTCGCACCCCCTGGCGACAGGTCCCAGATCCTAGGCTCGATCCCATGACCGACACGTCCGCGCGGGAGCGGCTCGACCCTCCCGCTTCGAAGCACACGTTGCTCGTCGTCGAGGACGACCCGACGATCAACCAGGCGCTCTCGGACCGCCTGGTGGCCGAGGGCTTCGCGGTCGTCCGTGCCTTCGATGGGCCCGGGGCTGTCGCGGCCTTCACCGAGCACCGCCCGGACCTGGTGCTGCTCGACGTCATGCTCCCCGGCTATGACGGGCTGGAGGTCTGCCGCCGGATCCAGGCGGAGCGGCCAGTCCCGGTCATGATGCTGACCGCGCGGGTCGAGGAGACCGACGTCCTGGTCGGCCTGGGGGTCGGCGCGGACGACTACGTCACCAAGCCGTTCCGGATGCGTGAGGTGGTGGCCCGCGTGCAGGCACTGCTGCGCCGGGTGGAGCGAGCCGCCGAGCTCGCGAACACTCCGGAGGCGCTGTTGACGGTCGGCGACCTGCACCTGGACCGCGGTGCGCGTCGGGTGCGGATCGGCGCCGACGAGGTGCACCTGACGCCGCTGGAGTTCGACCTGCTGGCGGCGCTCGCCGTCGAGCCCGGCGCCGTGCAGACGCGTGAGGACCTCATGTCTGGGGTGTGGGGCTGGGCCGACGCCCGCGGCACCCGCACCCTGGACAGCCACGTCAAGTCGCTGCGCGCCAAGATCGGTGCCGAGCGGGTCCGCACGGTGCATGGCGTCGGCTACGCGCTGGAGGCATGAGGGATGGCAGACGCTGATCAGGTCCCGCGGCCGGACCGCAACTCCCTCGCGACAGACAGCACTTTGCCGTCTACTGACCGCAACTCACTCGCGGCGGATCGCCCGCTCGACCCGGTGGGCTCCATCAAGGTCAAGATCGGGCTGCTGGTCGCCCTGAGCATCCTCGCTGCTGCCCTTGTGCTCCAGGTGGGAAACAGGTCCGGGGTGCCCGCGTGGCTGACCCTGCCGGTCACCGTCGCCGCAGCGCTGGGCGTCACCCAGTGGCTGGCTCGTGGCATGACCGCCCCGCTGCGCGAGATGACCACCGCCGCCGGCAGTATGGCGCGCGGCGACTACCGCGCCCGCGTCACCGCCACGTCGGCCGACGAGGTCGGCCAGCTGGGTCGCGCCTTCAACACCATGGCGCAGGACCTCGCCACTGCCGACCAGCAGCGGCGCCAGCTCGTGGCGACCGTCTCGCACGAGCTGCGCACGCCGCTGGCCGGCCAGCGCGCCCTGCTCGAGAACCTCGTCGACGGGGTCGTGACCCCGGACGACGCGACCCTGCAGGCCGCGCTCACCCAGTCCGAGCGCCTCAGCGGTCTGGTCGAGGACCTGCTGGATGTCAGCCGGGTCGACGGGGGAGCGGTGCCCCTCCAGCTGGAGGAGGTCACCGTGGCCGACCTCCTGCGCCGCGCCGTTGAGGAGTCCGAGGTCGGTGGACGTCCGGTCCGCTACGAGATCTCGGTGGTGCCACCGGAGCTGGAGGTCCGGGCCGACGAGGCGCGCCTGCACCAGGTAGTGGCCAACCTGCTCGACAACGCCTCCCGCCACAGCCCGGTCGACGGAGTCATCAGGGTGCACGCTGCCGCCCTGCTCGATGAGGGTAGGTGGTCCCTGGAGGTGGCCGACCAGGGTCCGGGCATCCCGCCGGACCGCGCCGAGTCGCTGTTCGCCCGGTTCGGCACGGGTGACTCCACCGGCGGTGGCACCGGACTCGGCCTGGCCATCGCCCGCTGGGTGTGCGAGCTCCACGGCGGCACGATCACCGCTGTCCCGACCGCTGAGCGTGAGATCCGTGGCCCGGAGGGTTCGGTTGGCGCCCGCATCCGGGTCGTCCTGCCGACGGACCCCCAGCCGCACACGACCATCCACACCACTCCTCAGGAGGCCTCCGTGTCCACCGCCACCCCACCGCCGTCCACGCGTGACGTGGCTGCCACCGAGTCTCGTTTAACGACGCAACCCGGGTCGACCACCACCACGGTGGACGCGTCGACGACGTCGGTGATCGCCTCGATGTTCGGGAGCTTCTGGCCGGAGAGGGCCACCCTGCGCACGGCTCCCGCTGCGCTGTTCGGCTCACTCGCCATCGGCCTGCTCGGGGCGCTGATCCTGCCCGACCGCATGTTCGGCCTCGGGACTTTCCTCGTGCTCGTGGCCGCTGGTGCACTGGTCCTCCGGCTGTCGGTCCACCGCTCGCGGACGTGGACGATCGTCTGCGCCGTGCTGTGCTTCTGCCTCGGCGCACTGGTCGTGCTGCGCGCCGCCGAATGGGTGGCCGTGCTGGCGGTGATGGCGGCCGGTGTGCTGGTCGCCACGGCGCTCACCGACGCCCGTCGTCCGCTGGCCATGATCGCCGGCGGCGCGTCTTGGGTGCTGAGCGGACTGCGCGGCCTGCCGCTCCTCGGGCGCACGCTCACCGCGACGAGCCGCCACACCGTGCTGTGGCCGGTGCTCAGGACCACGGCCCTCTCGCTGGTGCTGCTCGTCGTCTTCGTCGGGCTCTTCGCCTCGGGTGACGCGCTCTTCGGGACCTGGGTGAGCGACATACTGCCCGACATCCGGATCGCCGACACCCTGGTCCTGCGCGCTTTCACCTGGTTCGTGGTCGGTGGCATCGTGCTGGCGGCGTGCTACCTGGCACTCAACCCCCCGCGCGTCGAGATGGTCTCGCTCGGGCAGGCGCGGCCGGTCGCCCGCGCATGGGAATGGCAGGTGCCGGTCGGGGTGGTCATCGCGGTCTTCGCCGCATTCCTGATCGCCCAGGCGACGGCGATGTGGGGCGGACACGAGTACCTGCAGCAGACCACCGGCCTGACGTATGCCGAGTACGTCCACCAGGGCTTCGGCCAGCTGGTCGTCGCGACCCTGCTCACCCTCGTGACCATCGCCGTCGCCGTACGTAAGGCGCCGCGCGAGGCCCCTGGTCAGCGGCGGGTGCTGCGGCTCCTGCTGGGCACGCTCTGTCTGCTGACGCTCGTCGTGGTCGGCTCGGCGCTCTACCGGATGTCCCTCTATCAGGAGGCCTACGGCTACACCGTCCTCCGGGTGCTCGTCGACGCCTTCGAGCTCTGGCTCGGCCTGCTCGTCGTGCTGGTGATGGTCGCGGGCATCCGGCTCTCCGGCACGTGGCTGCCACGGGCGGCCCTGGCCTCCGGCGCGGTCTTCCTGCTCGTGCTCGGCATCGCGAACCCCGAGGGCTGGGTGGCACAGCGCAACATCGAGCGCTACTACGAGACCGGCAAGATCGACCTGGACTATCTGGCGTCACTGGGTCCCGATGCGACTCCCGCGATCGTCGACGGCCTTGCCGGGTGTGTGCTCGTGCCGGTGACCGAGGAGGAGCGGGACACCGACTGGCTCGAGTGGAATCTCGGGAGGGCACGAGCGTCCGCCTTGCTGCCGCTCGAGGGGGATCGTCACCTCGACGGACCGCAGTGCCCGCCCGACACCATCCTGGAGTGACGGGCTGAGGAGGGGATACCAGCCCGGACTGAAGAGGCGCTCCACCAGCGGTGGCATCACCCACCTGCGTGAGGACGACTTCGTCCACAACCGGCAGGTCATGACGCTGAATGCTGTCGACCACCTGCGCTGAACGCCCCACCCGGCCGGGAGTCAGGAGCCATAGACCCGCACGTGCCTGTGACCCCGCTGCCGTGTGGTGGTGGCGGGGTCGGGGGCGTGGTGGTTAGGTGTCGTCCAGGGGTGTGGTGGGGTCGGTGGGTGCGTGCCAGATCACCTGGGTGGGGGTGACGGTGGCGGTGTAGCCGTAGCGGTGGACGATGACGTGGTGTCTCCGGCAGAGTGCGGCGGCGTTGGACAGGTCTGTCGCGCCGCCGAAGATCCAGTGGATGACGTGGTGGATGTCGGTCCACCCCGCGGGAGCGGAGCACCCTGGGAAGGAGCATCCCTTGTCTCGTAGCAGGACGGCCTTGCGTTGCGCGGGGGTGAACAATCGCCGGGTGGCGCCCACGTCCAGGGCCTCGGAGGGCCCGCCGAGGACGATCGGGATGATCTGCGCGTCGCAGGCCAGCCGGCGGATGGTCCCGGCCGACAGGTGCTGCCCGGTGCCGGTCCGCCCACCGCCGGGAACCTTCCCGGC
>NZ_JALKAL010000019.1 GCF_023015765.1 Ornithinimicrobium sp. F0845 | reverse complement strand
CTCAAACTCCAGATCCGTGCGGGCCCGCTTCTTCGCATCCGCCCGCCACGCGTCGGTCTGGGCCGGGGTCAGCTCATCCATCGAGACCACGCCCTTGTCGGCCAGCAACAACTTGCCCTGCGCCGCGGTCAGCTCCCGCGCCCCGCAGATCAACACCCGCTCCAACCGGCCCGCCGCCCGCGACAACGTGCTCACCGCACCCACCAACGACGACGCCCGACCCTTCACCACCGCCGCCTCCTCACCCGATACAGGCGCAGCATCAGCCGGCACTGAGTCAGGCGGGTCAGCCGGGTCGGAGCCACTAGCGTCGCTGCGGCCAGGGCCGGAGGGACCGGTGGGGTGGTGGGGCCCATCGTCGGCGGCACCCGGGCCGAAGGAGTCAGGTGCCTCAGCGGCTGAAGAGCCGGTGGTGGCGATGCGGGTGAAGAACTCCTGGCCCGGTGCGGCGGCCCCGCGACGGGTCACCGACGCGCACGCCTGGGCCAGGTCGGTCAGCACCGCGCACTCGGCCGGGGCCACCCCCAACCCGGCCAGTGCGACAATCACCGCGTCCTCGGCCAGGGACACGAACTCCACCACCACGGAGCAGTCCGGCACCGGGGCGATCTCCTCCAGCTCCACCTCCCGGACCGGCGGGTCGGCCAGCACCGCCGCCAGGCGCGCCTCCAACACGGACACACCCCCACCCGACGCCTCGAACACCTCCGTGTGACGAGCCACCAACCCCACCTCCCCAACACCCTCGACGAACATCCACCGTTCACGACCACGACCAGTGGTCGGTTCCTTCCCTACACCACACAACTTAGCACATGTGTGCGACACTCGCTCGGCGACACCCCACCACCTGTGGACAGACCCTGCCAGCCGGCACCGACAGCCCCCGGCGACCACACGACATACCTGTGGATGCCCGTCCAGCGCGGGGTCTGTCAGCGCCTCAGCCGGCCGGCGGGTCGAACCAGGCGAGCAGTGCCTCCAGCGTGGTGTCGAACGGCGACGCGGCACCGGACTCCGGGGCGTCCTCGACCGCACGCGCCAACAGCGGGAAGTCGCTCAGGTCCTGCGCTGCCAGGATGTCCCGGCGCGCCGCGGAACTGTCCCCGGCCCCGCCGCCCGTCGCTACATGACCGACCACGAAGCCGATCAGGGCGTAGATCAGGTCCAGCGACCTGCCCGGCGGGAAGCCGGCCTCGCGCAGCGGGATCAGCGCCCGCTCGAGCAGGGCGTGCACCGGTGGCGTCGCGGCCGGTCGCGAGAGCACGACCGGCACCAGATGGGGATGGTCCAGGAGCGTCTGCAGTATGTCGTGCGCGAACCGCCGCATGACCGCTCGCCAGGGCTGTGGGTCGCCGGGGTCGGCGGCATGGGCGGCCGGTGGCTCGGCGCCCTCGGGCGCCGGCACCGCCTGGCTGAACAGATGCTCCACGAGCCCGTCGAGCAGCTCGTCCTTGCTCCCGACGTGGTGATAGAGCGCCATCGCCTCGACCCCCAGCTCTGCGCCGAGGCGACGCATCGACAGCGCCGCCAGCCCCTGCTCGTCGACCAGCCGCACGGCGGCCTCGAGCACGGCCTCCCGGGTGAGTCCGGCGTGCTGCCCGCGAGACCGGACCGGCTCGCGAGACCGGTCCTGCGCACGAGACCGGTCCTGCGCACGAGACCGGTCCTGCGCAGGAGACCGGACCTGGCCGCGGGACCGGGCAGCCGACATGAGTCCTCCTGGAAAGTGGTTTGACTGTTCTACAGCGTATATCTACCGTGGTGGACATGGATGTTATACGGCGTACAACAGACCGACCACCCGAAGGAAGAGACATGCGCAAGACCACTGACACCATGACGACCGACCCCAGGACGACCGAGCCCATGACCCTTGACACCATGACCACTGACACCATGACCACCCGCAGTGTCACCGTGCCGATGCTCATCGGCCTGGCACTCACGATCGTCGTCTCACTCATCGCCCTGCTGGACCCGACCGACAGCGTGGGCCAGCACGTGCGCGAGGCCTACCCGCAGTGGGACGCGGGCACCGTCGCCACCGAGCGGACCGCGATCATCGGCTGGCTGGTCGGCACCGGAGTCCTCGGCATCGTCGGCTGGCTCACCTCGCTCTGGGCAGTCCGTCGGCGCAAGAGCTGGGCCCTGTGGCTCGCCGCCACCTGGTTCGCCCTGGGTGTGCTGGCCGCGGCCCGTCCGGGTGAGCGGACCAGGGCGACGACGTCGTGACCCTCGGCCCGGAGCTGGTGGGCGAGCTCTCCCCCGACGAACCCCGTGGCCCCGGTGAGTGCGTAGCGCATCACCCCATCATCCTCCCGGCGCCACCGGATCGCCCGCGAGAGCCCCACCGTCCCGGCTCGCCGCGCCCCACCGGCCCCCACATGATGGAGGAGACCCGGAGGAGGTAGTCATGCTCGACCTGCCCACACCGCTCTCGCTGTGGCACAGCGACACCCAGACCCCTGACCGGCGCGGCCCGGTCCCGACCGACAGCGACGTCGTGGTCGTCGGCGCCGGCATCGCCGGCCTGACGACCGCGTGCCTGGTGGCCCGCTCTGGCCGCAGCGTCACCGTCCTGGAGGCACGCCAGGTGGGAGCCGGGGTCACCGGCAACACGACGGCCAAGTTCACCGCCCAGCACGGCCTGGTCTATGACTCACTGGGAGGGGACCGAGCCGGGCAGTATGCCGCGGCGCAGGTCCGCGCGCTGGACTGGGTCGCCGAGGTGGTCGCCGCGGAGGAGGTGGACTGCGACTTCGAGCGCCGCGACTCCTACGTCTACACCACCCGCGCGGACCGGGTCCGGGACCTGGCCCGGGAGGCCGAGGCCATGCAGCTCGCCGGGCTCCCGGCCGAGCTGCTCGACGACGCCGGCCTCCCGTTCGAGGTCGCCGCGGCCGTGCGGCTGCCCGACCAGGCGCAGTTCCACCCCCAGCGCTGGCTGCTGCACCTGGCCGCCCAGATCGAGGCGGCCGGTGGCCTGGTGATCGAGGGAGAGGCGGTCCTCAACGTCGACGAGCGTGACGACATACTGCTGGTCGAGACGACCCGCGGGGAGGGAGACTCCCGCGAGACCCGGACCGTCTCCGCGGGGCACGTGGTGATCGCCACGCACTACCCGATCCTGGACCGCGGGCTGCACTTCACCCGGCTCGGGCAGACCCGCGACCTCGTGGTCAGCGGGCCGGTCGCCGGCACGCCGCCGGCGGGGATGTTCATCGATGTCGACGACGGCTGGTCCCTGCGCACCCCGCCCGGGGAGCCGGGCCGGCTGATCGTCGGCGGGGGGCAGCACCCGCCGGGCACCCGGCCCGACCAGGACCAGGTCTTCACCGAGCTGGCGGAGTGGGCGCGGGAGACGGTGGGCCTGCAGGAGGTCACCCACCGGTGGTCCGCGCACGACCTGACGACGCCGGACAGCGTGCCGTATGTCGGGCGGTACCTTCCCGGCAGCACGAACCTCTGGGTGGCGACCGGATTCAACCTGTGGGGCATGAGCAACGGCACGGCCGCCGGGCACCTGCTGCACGACCTGATCACCGGCGACGCCGACCCCGCCCAGGCCGAGCTGATGAACCCCACGCGGGTGAGGGCCGACATGGTGCCGGGCGTGGTCGCCGACCAGGCCGCCGTGGGCAAGCACCTCGTCGGGGGCCTGGCCCGGGCCGTGGCCTCCGGCGACGACGCCGCCGACCTGGCCGACGGCGAGGGGCGGATCCGTCGCGTCGGGGCCCGGGCGGTCGCGAGCTATCGGGACGATGACGGGCTGCTCCACGAGGTGTCCGCGCACTGCACCCACCTGGGGTGTGTCGTGCGGTTCAACGACGCCGAGCGCTCCTGGGACTGCCCCTGCCACGGCTCACGCTTCGACATCAACGGCACGGTGCTCAACGGGCCGGCCACCGAGCCCCTGGCGCCGTTCGAGGGGTGAGGGTGCGTCGAGGCGCGTGAGGGAGGGTCGAGGGTGACGTTGAGCGAAAGGCGTGACGACGCGCAGACTCAGCCCTGCTGCTCGCCCTCGGCCACGGCCCGCTCCAGCTGGGCGTCGGACAGGATCGGCTCGTCGGGGTCCTTGGTGTCGGTCTTTGGGGTGAAGCGCAGGCCGTCCATGTAGGGGGTCGGACCCTTGCGCCGGGCGTTGAGGAACTCCTCGGCGTAGTAGTCACGCGCCTCGCGGGGCGTCCGCGATCCGGTGACGATGTCGTGCGCCAGGTTGAGAGCCAGGAAGTTGGCCTGCTCGTCGTGGCAGCGCGCCGAGATCTCCCCGGCCGTCCGGTCGATCATCACGCTGCCGTCGAAGACCGCCAGCTCGGTGGCCTTCTCGGGTGGCACGTGGTAGTCCAGCACCGACTCCACGCAGTCGATGTGCGGGGCGGGGAACCGGTGCTCGTGGAAGGCCTTGGTCGCGATGATGCGCTTCCAGTCACCGGCGTCGTGCCAGATCAGCCGGGTGTCGGTCGCCTCGTCCGGGTCGCCGTGGGCGTCCAGCACCAGCTGCGCGGCCTCGCGCGACTCCTCTGGCCAGTCCTGTGGGATCGTGAATGTCACGGGATGCCTGCTCACCTGGGTGTTCCTCTCCTCACGGTAGGAGGGCCCGTGTGCGGCGGCGAGCCCAACCAGCACCCCCGCCCGCAACACCCCTGCCAGCAAACCCTCGCCCGGGAAACGGGTGGCACCGAGGGCGAGCGCCTGTGAGGCTGGCCGGATGAGCACCACCCGCACCTTCGCTGACAAGCCGACCCTGACCGGCGACCTGGTCACCCTGCGCCCGGTGGCGCCCGAGGACATCGCTGTGCTGGCCGACATACTGCACGATCCGGAGCTGCGCCGGCTGACCGGGAGCTTTCACAGCACCGCCGAGGCGGAGTCCGCGCAGGAGGACCCGGCGAGGCTGCTGGCGTGGTACTCCACCCGCAACGACCAGACCGACCGGCTGGACCTGATGGTGGTGGACAACGCGACCGGGGAGACCGTCGGGGAGGTCGTGCTCAACGAGTGGGACGAGGGCAGTCGCACCTGCAACTTCCGCACCCTGCTCGGCCCGGCCGGCCGTGGCCGCGGGCTGGGGACCGAGGCGATCCGGCTGCTCATCGACTACGCCTTCACCCATTTGCCGCTGCACCGGATCGACCTGGAGGTCTATGCCTTCAACCCGCGGGCGCAGCGGGTCTACGAGAAGGTCGGGTTCGTGGTCGAGGGCCGTCGCCGCGAGGCGCTGGAGTATGACGGCGAGCGGGTCGACGCGATCATCATGGGTGTGCTGCGGGCCGAGTGGGAGGCTGCGCGTTGAGCGCGATGTCGATGACCTCGCGAGCGGGCACGTGGAGCACCTGGTCGGCGGTCTGGCCCGTGGCCTCCAGGTAGGCGTCGACCAACCGGTTGCCCGCAGAGTAGCCGGCCCCGGCAGGCACGCCGACCGGCGTCGCGCCGAACCGCTCCGCTGCCTCGTCCCCGTGCACCCAGGCCGCAAAGTTGTGCATCCCGGTGATCTCCAGCCCGGTCAGCACCTTCTCGAACGCCGCGTCGTCGTGCCGGGTCGCACGGCCCATCAGGCTGCGCCCGACCTCGTCGCCGTAGAGCTGCCGGGCGAAGGCGTCGGCCAGCCCCTCGGACACGAATTGGTCGCCCACGGTCACCGTGGCAGGGTCCCAGATCACACCTCCGGGCGCGAAGCGCAGGTTGTGGTGCAGCTCGTGGACGGCGATGGCCTCCAGCTGCTCCAGGACCTCCGGTGTCGGCCACACGGTGATGGCGAGATAACCCGTCACGCTGCCGTTGCCGATCACCCCCCGGCCCGCGCCCATGAAGTAGCCGTCCGCGGGGTCACCGAGGAGGAAGAGCACCGTGAGGTCCGGCACCGTGATGCCTGGTGTCGCCGCGAGCTGGGCACCGACGCCGTCGTGCAGAGCCGTCTCGATCCGGGTCCAGGCGTCGGCGCCACGCAACGTCTCCAGCGCCCGCCGGCAGGCCTCCTGGTCGCGGTCGAGCGGGAAGCCGGAGCCCATCGCGTGCATCGCGACCAGGTCCACCTCACCCGGGAAGTAGCGGTACATCCCGGCCGCCGGCTCGATCGCTCGGCGCAGCAGCTCGGGACGGTCCGCGGGCTCGGCCCCCAGGATCTCCTGCATGGCGGCGTCTGTGTCCAGCACGGTGATCGTCATAGTCCCCCACGATAGGAAGGCGCTCCGCCTGGCCCAACCGGTTTAGCCGTTGGCATGATGAGGTGATGACCGTCGTCGAGGCCGTGCAGGGAGATATCACCGCTCAGCAGGTGGACGCGATCGTCAACGCGGCCAACTCCTCGCTGCTCGGCGGCGGCGGGGTCGACGGGGCGATCCACGCCGCGGCCGGGCGGGAGCTGCTCGAGGAGTGCCGGAGGCTGCGGGCGGGCGCGTGGCCCGACGGGCTGCCGGTCGGTGAGGCGGTGGCCACCGGAGCCGGCCGGCTCCCGGCCCGGTGGGTGATCCACACCGTCGGACCCAACCGGCACCGCGGGCAGACCGACCAGGCGCTGCTGGCCAGCTGCTTCACCCGCAGCCTGGACGTGGCGGCGCAGGTGGGGGCGCGGTCGGTGGCCTTCCCGGCCGTGTCCGCAGGCGTCTACGGCTGGGACGCCGCGGAGGTCGCCAGGGTGGCGGTCTCCGCGGTGGGCGACTGGCTGGGCTCCAGCTCCGGGACGCTGGAACTGGTCAGGTTCGTGCTCTTCGGGGAGGACGTCTGCTCCGCCTTCGCGGCCGAGCTGCCCTGAGTCGAGGCGTTCGTGCCGTTCTTGGTCAGGCTGTTCGAGCTGCTCTGGAGCGCCGGACCCTCCAGGGCGCGCGGGTCGGTCTGGTGCACGATGTCCAGCGCCACGTCCCGCAGCTTGGTGTTGGTCTCGTTGGACCGTCGGCGCAGCACCTCGAAGGCCCGGTCGAGGGAGATGCCGTAGCGCTGCATGAGGATGCCCTGGGCCACGCCGATGGCCAGCCGGCTCTGCATCGCGGTGCGCAGCCCGTCCTGGTGGTAGGCCTGCTGCACCGCCACGCCCGAGAGGCGCGCGTAGACCGCGGCCAGGTCGATCGAGGTCTGGTCGAAGGCTCCCGGCCGGCGGGAGTACATGCTCAGCGTGGCCGACGGGCCGTCCACGGGCAGCAGGAGCGTCAGGGACGAGCCGATGCCCCGACTCCTCGCCTCGCGGACCCACCGGGGCCAGCGGGTCTCTCTCCCCAGGTCCTCGATCAGCAGGATCTCGTGGTCCCAGGAGGCCTCGAGGGAGGGACCCTCCTCGAGCTCCACCTGCAGCGCGCCCAGCTCCTGGGCGAGCGGGTCGGTCGCGGTCGCGTGCTCGATCTCCCCGCGGCGCACCAGGGACACCGCGCACAGCTCACAGCCGGGGACGTTGGCACTGGCCACCTCGACCACCTGGTCCAGGGTGTAGTCGAGCTCGGGCTCGGCGCTCAGCCTCTCCACGAGGCCGGCCAGCTCTTGTCCTTGCACGTGGAGACCTCCTGACGAGAGTTGGGTGACGCCCATAGTCTGCGCTGCAGGGGCCTGTGTCACAAGTCCCCTGAGCGCAGGCCCGCACCGACCTGAGCGAATGTCGTCCTTCCCGGTCAGGCGCCGTGCAGGGTCTGGCTCGGCAGCATGCCGAAAGCCTGGCGGTACTGCGCGGCGAACCGGCTGTTGTTCGGGAAGCCCCAGCGCGTGGCGATGGCCGTGACGGTGGCGCCCGCCTGCGAATCGCCCCGCACGAGCTCCGCGTGCACACGGTCGAGGCGCACCCTCCGCAGGTGGGCCATCGGCGTCGTGTCCAGCTCCCGACGGAAGGCCAGCTGCAGGCTGCGCACCGAGACCATGACCGCCCCCGCGATGTCCGCCACCCCGATCTGGAGGTCGGGGTTGGTCTCCATGTAGGCGATGGCCCGTCGGGTGATCACGGCCGAGGAGCTGCGCCCCTCCGGCTCGGGAGTCGCGGCGGTCCGGTCGAAGGTGCTGAGCAGGGTGGCGGCCAGCAGTCGACCGGCCTCCTCGAGCACCAGCGGATGGGACACCGCGTCCTCCTCGTCGGTCAGATGCGTGACGTAGTCGACGACCCGCTGCCAGGTGCGCGCCGCCCGGGGGTCGAGCGGTTCGGTGGTCAGGCGCCGTAGCCGCGCCGGCGCCGGGTCCGGGTCGTCGGGCTGATCAGACGGTGGATGAGGGAGGTCTCCACGCCGATGAGCTCGAAGTGCGCCCCGTGCACCCGGGTGCGATAGGGGCTGTCGGGGGGCGCGACGAGCACCACCTTACCGGTGCCCACCCGGCGGTGCTCGCGACCGACCTCGATGTCCATCGTGCCGCCGAGCACCCGGCAGACGACCAGGCGCTTCAGCGGATCCATCGTGTACTGCGTGGTCAGCGTGTTGTGGAAGGTGTCCAGATGCACCTCGCCGAGGTCGCGCCGGGCCTGCCGGAACCGGAAGCCCTCCTGGCTGCCGGAGATCCGCAACCTGCTGTCGGAGTAGGCCTCCGCCACCAGGGCACGCGCCAGCTCCGGGTCACGGGTGCGGAAGTCGGTGAGCACCGGGCTGTGCATGCGGGCGACGGTCACCTCCCCAGTGTCCCAGCGGAGACCGCAACGAACGTCACCCGCGACCCGCGCGACCGCCCGCCAGGACCTCGTTGAGCGCCTCGGTGGTCGACGGGTGGGTCCAGATCCCGTCCAGGAGCTGTTGTCTCGTGGTGCCGGTGCGCATCGCGAGCGCCACCAGGTTGACCAGCTCCTGGGCGTCGACGGTGTGCAGCGCCGCACCGAGGACCGCGTCGGTGTCGGCGTCGACGACGACCTTGATCAGGCCGTGGGTCTCCCCCAGTGTCTTGGGGCGCGGCATGACCGCGATCGTGGCGACCTCCTTGGCATAGACGGTGACGCGGCGGCCCTGCCCCACGGCCTCGGTCTCGGAGAGCCCGACCCGGCCCAGCGGCGGGGTCATGAAGAGGGTCGTCGGCACGGCCACCCGGTCCGCACGACTGCGACCGCCCGAGCCCGCGAGCTGGGACAGCACGATCCGGTAGTCGTCATACGACACGTAGGTCTGCTGCGGCCCGCCGTTGACGTCACCGACGGCCCAGACCCCCTCGGCGCTCGCCCGGAGCAGGTCGTCGACCACCACCTCGCCGCGCTCGCCCACGTCGATCCCGGCCGTCTCCAGGCCCAGGCCAGCGGTCGCGGGCACCCGGCCCACGGCGACCAGCGCCGCGTCGGCGGTGACGTCGCCGGCGCGGGTGCGCACCGTCATACTGCCGCCGTCGTCCTCGATCGCGGTCGGCTCGGCACCGGTGAGGATGCGCACGCCCTCGTCCTCCAGCGCCTGCTGCACCGACGCGGCGACGTCCGGGTCCTCGCGCCGCAGGATCCGCTCGCCGCGCTCGAGCAGCGTGACCTCGCTGCCGAACCGGGCGAACATGCTCGCGAACTCCAGCGCAACCGGCCCCGCCCCCACGATCGCCAGCCGCGCCGGGAACGGGTCGACGTGCTGGATCGAGGTGGAGTCGTGCACCCGCGGGCCGTCCGCGCCGGGCACGTCGAGCCGGCGCGGCACCGCGCCGGTGTTGACGATGACCTGCTCGGCCACGATCTCCAGCTCGTCCGGGCCGCCGGTGACTCGCACGCGACGCGGACCGGTGAACTCCGCGACGCCGCCGACGACGAGCCGCACCTGGTCGACCGGCTCGAGCATCGCCCGGTTGGCCGCGTTGAGCTTCTCGATCAGGGTGTCCCGGCGGTCGACCGCGGCGCGGAAGTATGCCGAGGCGTCATCCTCCTCCCGCCGCCCCTGAGCGCTGTGGACCAGCGCCTTGGTCGGCACGCAGCCGATGTTGATGCAGGTGCCGCCGACCATGTCCGCGGCCTGCTCCACCAGGGTGACGCTGCGCCCGGCGCGGCCGAGGGCACCGGCGAGCGTCTTGCCCGCCTTGCCCCAGCCGAGGACGAGGATCTCGGTCTGGAGTGACTGGGTCATGCCCGTGACGCTACGCGCTGCCAGCCTTCCGTGCCGTGGATCGACTCGCTCAAAGGTCGGAGCACTGGCCCGAGCGTGGACCCTCCACCGTGTTGGGACGACCGTCGTCGGTCGGCGGCGGCGTGTTCCGGTTGCAGGTGAGCGGACCGCCGATGGTGTTGTCCGCGATCAGGATCGGCACCTCGCCGGTGGAGTTGCGGTCCAGCGTGACCGGACCGTTGACGGTGTTACCGTCGACGGTGACCACGCCCGTGCCGGACCGCAGCGTCAGCGGGCCGTTGATGACCGAGTCGGTGACCTCCACGCCCTGCGCCCGGTTGCCGGAGACCGGTCCGCTCACGGTGACGTCGTCGGCGAACAGGCTGCCGCCGCGGACCGTGACCGGGCCCTGCACCGTGGCACCGGCCGCGAGGCAGGTGAGGCCGCCGGTGGCGGTGACCGGTCCGGAGTGCGTGCCGGTGATCGTGGTCGCGCAGGTCTGGCCGGTCACCGTCATGGTCACCAGGACCGGGACGTAGGGCGTGGCCGGGTCGTCGCTGCTGACGCAGAGGTTGGCGGTGTAGTCACCAGCCGCGAGACCGGTGCTGTCCATGAGCACCCGCACGCCGGACTCCTGGCCGCGGGCCGTCTGGCCCGAGGCAGGGTCGACGTCCAGCCACGGGACCTCCTCCGGCGTCTGGCAGCCCATCAGGTCGGGCATGACGACCTCGGAGATGAACCGCCCACGGCCGTCCTCCTGCTCCAGCTCCTCCACGGCACCGGTGCGGTCGATCTCGAAGACGCCGTCCTCGGTCGTGGTCAGGATGTTGCCGTTGCCGAGCGGGTGGACGCCGGCGATCGAGGTGGCGCCCTCGACCGTGTAGTGGCCGAGGTGCTCGCCGCTCGCGGAGTACTCGTGGATGCCGCGCGGCAGCGTGCCGGTGCGGGTGCTCCAGTTGGCCACCAGGACGGTGTCCTCGGGGGTCTCGGCGATCTGCTCCGGCCAGTTGAGGTCCGTCGCGAAGGCCTCGTTGGCGCTCGAGCCATCCGGGCTGAAGGAGTGGATCGACCTGCTGCCGTTCGCAGAGACGAGGACGTCGTCGTCGCGGAAGGTGACGAACCACGGCCCGTCAAGCCCGTCCAGGCCCGGCTCGACGAAGCGGCCGAGATAGGTGCCGTCGGCGTCGAACTCGACGAGCGAGTCGCCGTTGTCGCCGTTGGCGACCGTGACGATCAGGGTGCCCTCCGGCGACCACGCCATCCCGCGGATGTTCTGCATGATCGAGCGGTCCTCGCCCTCCTTCGTCGGGGCGAAGAAGCCCGTGAAGTTGCCGTCCAGGTCGTACTCGGTGATCACGTGCTGGATCTGGTCGGCCACCAGGAAGCCGGTGTGGTCGGCGTTCGGCAGCACGTGGTTCGGGGTGTAGAGCGTGCTGTCGCTGAAGGCGTAGTGGGGGATGAACGTCTCGTCGATCAGCGACCCGTCCGCCCGGTCGAACGCCATGATCCCGCGGTGGCTGGAGCTGGAGTTGGGCACCAGCAGCACGCCCTCGCGCAGCTGCTGGATGCGCTCGTCCGACGGCCCTGCCTCGGGGTCCTCGAAGGTCCAGTCGAGCACGCCGTAGCCGGCGTTGCCGATGGTCAGGGACTCGGAGGTCACGGTGCCGGCGGGCTGGGTGACCGCGAGCTCCCCGGTGCTGACGTCGACCACCGGGATCTCGACGACCTCCAGGGCCAGCGCCACCGTGACGACCGGGTTGTGCGGGTCGTTGGAGGCCAGGCAGAGGCTCGCGGCATACTGCCCGCCGCTCATGTCGGCGGAGTCGAAGGTGACGGTCACCTCCTGCTCCTCCCCGGTCGCCAGGGAGCCGGAGGCCGGGTCGACGCCGACCCAGGCCGGGAGGGCGCACCCGCCGTCCTGGCCGACCGTCCACTCCATCGGCGCCCCGCCCTCGTTGGTGATGGTGACGGTGTGCGTCGCCTGCTCGTCCACGCCGAGCAGGGAGGAGATCTCGGTCGGCTCCACGACCATCTCGGCCTCGCCCTTCACCAGCACGACCGGGTAGTGCACGTCGGCCACCTGGGCCCCACCGCCGTGGGTGCCGTCAGTGGTCAGCCGGACGTCGCCGAACAGCGCCTCCCCACCGGTGAGACCGGCCATGTCGGCGGTGACCGTGATCGTCTGCGTCGCGCCGGCCTCGATGGTGAAGCTGGCCGGCTCGACCGTCATGGTCACCCCCTCCGGCGCGCTGACCGAGGTGGAGTATGTCGTCGCGACGTCGGCCACGCTCGTCACCTCGCGGGTCCACGAGCAGGTGCCGAGGCAGTTCTGGTCGACGAACGCGGGCAGGTTGAGGGTCTTGGGGTCGCCGCCCTCGTCGGGGTCGGCGGCCTGGAAGTCCTCCACGGACTCGTCCAGCACCAGCCCGACCCGCCCCGCGGCGTCGAGGTCCAGCAGACCCGACCCCACGTCATACGGGTCGGCGGGGGTGGTGCCGTCGTCCTTGAGCATGCCCTCGGCCACGGCGGTGGAGGCCAGCGCCGAGCGGATCTCCGCGGGCGACCAGTCGGGGTGCAGGGCGCGCAGCAGTGCGCCGGCCCCGGCTCCGTGGGGCGAGGACATGGAGGTGCCCTGCATGAACTCGTAGCGCGCCGTCTGCCCGTCGCTGGCCATGGTGGCCGCCAGGATGTTGCGGCCAGGCGCGGCGAAGGTCGGGGCCAGCAGGTCGAAGTCGCTGGGGCCGCGCGAGCTGAAGTCGGCGACCATCGTGGACCACTCGTCGGTCATGGTCAGCACCGTGGAGCTGTCCAGGGTGACCGTGGCGCCCGGGTGGGCGACGACGAACTCGCGCAGCGCGGTGCCCTCGCCGTTGGCGACCATCACCGAGGGGATGTCGGTGCTCTCCAGCGCGCCCATCACGACCGGCGGCCCGGGGAACTGGTTGACCATGATCACGGCGATGGCGCCGGCGTCCTCGGCGTTGTCCACCTTGACCGAGAAGTTGCAGTCGCTGCGCTCGATGAGGGCCAGGGTGCCCTCGAACACGCCGGCCGGGAAGTCCTCGCACCCGCGGCCGTTGTCGGGGTCGACGACCGAGGCCTCGCGCAGCTCGCCCGAGACCGGCGTGGTCACGCCGGGCCCCGTGCCCGGGACGCCGGCCAGGCCGGTGACCTCCTCCGGCACCGGGGTCGGCCCGGTCACCGAGACGTCGTGGGCGATGAGGCGGGGGCTGTTGGTCGCGGCGACCGCGGCGTTCCACGGGGCGGTCTTGGCGACCGTGGATGCGCCGGGGCCGTCGTTGCCCGCCGAGGCGGCCACGAAGATGCCCGACTCGTAGGCCGCCAGGAAGGCGAGGTCGACCGAGTTGCCCCACGGGTTGTCGGGCCCGGAGATGGAGTAGTTGAGCACGTCGGTGCCGTCGATGATCGCCTGCTCCACGGCGGCCACGCTGGCGAGCGAGCTGCACAGGATGCTGCAGACCTTGTAGGAGATGACGTTGGCGCGGGGGGCGACGCCCGAGACCGGTAGCTCGTAGGTGTCGGCGCCGACCTGGAAGACGGCGGTGTGGGCGTTGCCGGCCATGGTGGAGCCGGTGTGGCTGCCGTGGCCGTTGTCGTCCAGGGCGCTGCCCGCGCCGAGCATGGTGTAGGCGCCGATCAGCTTGTCGTTGCAGATGTCCTCGTGGGGCGTCGCGTCCGGAGCGCAGACCCCGACGTAGGTGCCGGCCCCGTTGGGGTTGGTGTGCGTGTAGCCCTCACCGTCGGTCGCGGCGAAGGAGGGGTGCTCGGCGTTCACGCCGGTGTCGAGCATCCCGACGATGACGCCCTCCCCCTTGGTCCCGACGCCGTCGCCGGTCTCCCCCGCCCAGATCGCCGGGCTGTTGATGATGTCGTTGCTGACGTCGGTGTCCAGCTCCCACTCCTGGTCGGGCTCGACGGCCGCGATGCCCGGCTGCCCGACCAGGGCGGTGGCCTCCTCGGCGCTCAGCTCGAGGGCTATCCCGTTGAGCGCGTGGGTGTAGGAGTCGGTCACCACGACGTCGCGTCCGAGCAGGTCCTCGATCGCCAGGCCGGCCTCCTCCTGCACCTCGGCGAGGTGGTCCAGGTAGGCGCGGCTGTCGCTGCTGTCGACGTCGAGCCGGGCCTCCCCGGTGGCCTCCGGGCTCGTCGCCGCCAGCGCGTCGGTGCCACCCTGGTAGGTGGCCAGCGGCGACTCCTCGAGGCGCACCAGGTAGACGCCGCTCGGCGACTCCGGGAGCAGCTCGTCCGCGGTCCCGGGCGAGAGCTCGGGCGAGGCAGCGGCGGACCGGGCTGACGACATACTGGCGCCGGCTGGGTCGTCGGTGACGTCGTCGACGACGCGGGACTGCGCGATCTGCGGGGCGGCGAGGGTCAGTCCGAGGGCTAGGGCGAGGGACGCAGCGACACGGCTGCGCGAGCGGGGGGTCGGCATAGTTCCGGACGCTAGGCGCCCGGATCAGGGCGGACAACCCGCAAATGGTCAGGTTTCATCAACATTTCCCGGGCACCTCATGGACACCCGCTGGACAGACCTGTCGACCCGGGGCCCGGTCAGTCGTGCGTCTGCGCCTCGTGGTCGGCGTGGCTGGGCGGCTCCAGCTGGAACGTGGCGTGGTCGATGGCGACCGGGAAGTGCTCGGCGACACAGGCCTGCAGCGCATCCAGCACCTGGGGCGCGTGGCCGTCCAGGAAGCACTCGTCGTCCACGACGACGTGCGCGGTCAGCACCGGCACGCCTGTGGCGATCTGCGAGGCGTGCAGGTCGTGCACGCCCTGCACGTGCGGCACCCCGAGCAGGTGCTCGCGCACCTGCTCCAGGTCGAGGCCCGCCGGCGTGGACTCCAGCAGGATCCGCGTGGTCTGGCGCAGCAGCACGAGGGTGCGCGGGATGATCAGCACCGCGATGAGCATGCCGGCCAGCGCGTCGGCCCGGGTCCAGCCGGTGGTGGCGATGACGACGGCGCTGACGATGACCGCGACGGAGCCCAGCGCGTCGTTGACCACCTCCAGGAAGGCGGCCCGCAGGTTGAGGTTGGCCGAGCGCCCGCCGGCGAGCACCAGCAGCGCGGCGATGTTGCCGGCCAGGCCGATGATGCCGAAGACCAGCAGCCCGGCATGCGCGACCTCGGGCGGGTCGGTGAGGCGGCGGACCCCCTCGATCAGCGCGTAGACCCCGACGGCGAGCAGCACCGCGGCCTGCGCGGCCGCCGCCAGCACCTCGGTCCGCTGGTAGCCCCAGGTGCGGGTCGACGTCGCGGGCCGGAGCATCAGGGAGGCCGCGACCAGAGCCATCAGCAGGCCGCCGGCGTCGGTGAGCATGTGCCCGGCGTCCACCAGCAGCGCCAGGCTGCCGGTGACCACCGCACCGACCACCTGCGTCACCAGGATGACGGCGGTGATCGCGAAGGCGATGGCGAGCCGGCGGCGGTTGGTGGCGTGCTCGCCGTGGTCGTGGCTCACACCCTCGATCGTAGTGATCACCGCGGGGTGCGAGGGCAATCCCTGTCGGGCGGTGCGGCAGTATGACGTCCATGACGACCTCCGATGCGACCGGTGTCGACGTGGCCGGGTTCGACGCGGCCAGCTCGGGCGCGACCGGCTCGGGCACGACCGGCTCGGGCGCGGCCGGCTCGGGCGCGGCCGCGTCCCGCGCGGCGCGCGTCCTCGTGGTGGATGACGAGAAGGCGCTGGCCGACGTGGTCAGTCGCTATCTTCACCGGGGTGGCTACGACGTCACGCAGGCCCACGACGGTCTGAGCGCCCTGCAGCTGGCCCGCGCCCTGAGCCCGGACGTGGTGGTCCTCGACCTGAACCTGCCGGGCCGTGACGGCCTGGACGTCTGCCGCGAGCTGCGGGAGTTCTCCGACTGCTACGTGGTGATGCTGACCGCGCGGGTGGAGGAGGTCGACACGCTGCGGGGTCTGTCCGTGGGCGCCGACGACTACGTCACCAAGCCGTTCAGCCCGCGCGAGCTGGTGGCGCGCGTCGACGCGATGCTGCGCCGGCCCCGCCAGCGCACCGCCGCAGCGGGCGAGCCCGTCGAACAGGCTCCCGGGAGCCAGCGGGAGTGGGGCGGCCTCGTGCTCGACCTGGAGAGCTGGCAGGTCACGGTCGACGGGAAGCCGGTGGAGCTGACCCGCACCGAGTTCGACCTGCTGGACGCGCTGTCCTCCACCCCCGGGCGGGTGCTGAGCCGGCCCGACCTCATCGTCGAGGTGTGGGGCGACTCCTGGGTCGACGACGAGCGGCTCGTCGACGTGCACATCGCCCACCTGCGCCGCAAGCTCGGGGACCCGGCGGGCGACCCGCGGTTCATCCGCACGGTGCGCGGCCGGGGCTATCGGTTCGGGTCGGTCGACTCCTGAGCCGACGGCGACCGGCTGTCGGTGCGCCCGTCCGCCGAGATGTCGGTGCCCCTTCCGGCTGAGGTGTCGGTGCGCCTTCCCGCTGGGGCGCCTGGGCGTCGGGTGGTGGGCAGCCAGAACATCACGGTCGTGCCCAGGCCCGGTCCGGAGCTGTGCACCCGCAGGTCGCCGTGGTGGGCACGCACGATGGCCGTGGCGATCGTCAGGCCTACACCCGACCCGTGGGGCCGCTCGTCCGCGCCCTCGTCGCCACGGTAGAAACGCATCGTGATGTGGGGCAGGTCCTTGGGCGCGATGCCCCGGCCGGTGTCCCGCACCTCCACCCGCACCATGTCGGTGCCCCTGGTGACGTGGACGGTGACCGACCCACCGCCGGGGGTGTGCCGCAGGGCGTTATCGAGCAGGTTGGTGAGCACCTGCTCCAGGCGCTGGGCGTCCCCCTGCACGACCGGCAGGTCCCTGCCGATCTCCCGGTGCAGGTCCACCCCGCGCTCCTGCGCGAGCGGGGTGGCGGCGACCACCGTCGTGTTCACGACGTCCTCGATCGCGACGGGCGCGAACTTGAGGTCCACCCGTTCCTCCGCCCGGGAGACGGCGCCGATGTCGTCCGCCAGCCGCGCCAGCCGCTGGGTCTGAGCGCGCAGGACGGTCAGCGTCTGCTCGTCGAACTCGGCGACGCCGTCCTCCGCGGCCTCCAGATAGGCGTCCAGGGTCGCGATCGGGGTGCGCAGCTCATGGGCGAGGTCCCCGAGCAGCTGCTTGCGCGTGAGCTCGACGGTCTGCAGCTGATCCGCCATCACGTTGAAGGCGTTGACCAGTGCGTCGACGTCACGGCCGAGCCGGGGCGACGGCACCCGTAGGGCGAAGTCACCGGAGGCGATCCTGGCCGCGGCCGCCACGACGCCGTGGACGAGCCGATCCAGCCGCTGGGCGATCAGCAGGCTCAGGATGAGTGCCACGACCAGGGAGACCAGGATCGCGACGAGGCCCGAGAAGGTGTTCGCCGAGCGGAACGCGTCCGGGGTGCGCGAGGCCCGCGTCGAGCCCTCGGCGAAGAGCCGGGTCTCCAGGATGGTGTCCACGACCCACAGGGTCCCCACCGCCACCACGATCACCAGGACCAGGGCGCCCAGCACCCGCAGCGACAACCCGCTCAGCACCAGCCGCCGCAGCCTGCCGGCCGGCCGCTCCTCACGGTCCGGGGCCAGGTGGTCGAGGTCATCCACGCGCGCAGCCATGCCGCCATCTTCCCGCGCGGTGGCTCAGTCCCAGTCGCGGGTGTCCAGGATCGGCCCGTCGCCCGGGCTGAGCTGCTCGACCGCGACGACCTCGGCGCGGAAGCGCAGGCCCTCCCGCACCCGGGGGCCGAGGGAGGCCACGAGCTCCGCGGCGTCCACGCCCGGGGCAGGGACGACCTCGCACCGAAGGGTGTCGACGTGGTCGACGCGGCCCACCACGAAGCGGTAGTCGGCGACCCCGGGCACCCCGGCCATCACCGGCGCGATCTGCGCCGGGTGCAGAAACATGCCCTTGACCTTGACTGCGGCACCGGTCCGACCGAGCACGCCGCGCAGCCTCAGCGACCCGTCGGGGCCGAGCATCCACCCGGACAGGTCACCGGTGCCGAAGCGCACGAGCGGGTAGTCCGGGCGCAGCACGGTCACCACCACCTCACCCTCGGTCTCGTCGGTGATCGGCGCTCCGGTCGCGATGTCACAGACCTGCACCAGCACCCCGTCGGCCAGCACCAGGCCCGCGCCGTCGCCGTTTTCATAGGCAAGCAGCCCGGTCTCCCCCGTGCCGTAGGCCATCCGCACCGTCCCGACCCGCTCGGTCAGCACCGCGCGCAGCGAGTCCGGGAGCGGCTCGGCGGTCACCATCGCCCGGTCCAGCCGCCACCGCTCACGCGGGAGGCCGGCCTCGTCATACCGCTCCACCAGGGCCTTGAGATAGCTGGGCAGGCCGGAGTATGCCGTCACGCCGAGATCCGCGATCGCCTGCACCTGCAGGTCCTGGTTGCCGATGCCGCCGGGCAGCACCCGGGCGCCGACGGCGAGCGCCCCGGCCTCCATCATCGCCCCGGCCGGTGACAGGTGGTAACCGAAGGCGTTGAGCACCGTGTCGCCGGGGCCGATGTCCAGGTCGGAGAAGACCTGGCCCCAGCGCCAGCTGTCGGCACCGGCCAGCTGCGGCTCGTAGAGCGGCCCGGGCGACTGGAAGACCCGCACCACCTCGGCCCCGTCCGCGAGCAGCCCACCGAACGGCGGCTCCTCCCGCTGGAGGTCGATCACCGCGTCCTTGGGCAGGACGGGCAGCTCGGAGAGCGCGGCGACCGAGGTCACCGCGGCCGGGTCGACCCCGGCGGCGGCGAACCTGCGGGCCAGCCCCGGCACCGCCTCCGCCCGACCCATCAGGTCGGCCACCGCCCGATCCAGCCCCCGAGCCTGCAGGTGGTCCTGCAGGGCAGCATCGATTGACATGGCTTCTCTCCTCAGAGCCAGCGCTTGCGCCGCTTGTAGTGCTTGACGTCGCGATAGCTCTTGCGACTGCCCTCCTCGCCGAGGCCGAGGTAGAACTCCTTGACGTCCGGGTTCTCCGCCAGGTCCCGGGCCGGGCCCTCGAGCACGATCCGCCCTTGCTCCATGATGTAGCCGTGGTCGGCGACCTCCAGGGCGCGGCGGGCGTTCTGCTCGATCACGAGCACAGTCAGCCCGCGCTCCTCGTTGAGCCGCTTGATGTAGCCGAAGATCTCCTGCACCAGGAGCGGAGCCAGGCCGAGCGACGGCTCGTCGAGCATCAGCAGCTTGGGGCGGGCCATGAGGGCGCGACCGATCGCCAGCATCTGCTGCTCGCCACCGGAGAGGTAGCCGGCGACCCGGCTGCGCATGTCCGCCAGCTTGGGGAAGTAGGAGTAGACCAGGTCCAGGTCCTCGTCCGAGCCCTTCTGCGTGTAGGCGCCGGCCGTCAGGTTCTCGGCGATGGTGAGGTGCTCGAAGACGTGTCTTCCCTCCATGCACAGGCTCATCCCGAGCTTGACGCGCTCCGCGGCGTCCACCCTCGTGATGTCCCGGCCCTGGAAGGTGACGCTGCCGTCGGTCACCTCGCCGTGCTCGCTGGGCAGCAGTCCGGAGACCGCCTTGAGCGTCGTGGACTTGCCGGCCCCGTTGGAGCCGAGCAGCGCCACGATCTTGCCCTCGGGCACCGACAGCGACAGCCCGCGCAGCACCAGGATCACGTCGTCGTAGATGACCTCGACGTTGTTCAGGGCCAGCATGGACCCCGCCCCGGGGGCGGCTGCTGCCGCCCCCGGGGTGGTGGTGTCGGTGTGGGAGGTCACGGCGTCGCGCTCGCCTCGAGCTCGACCATCTCGCCGCCCTGCGCCTGGTAGATACCGGTCGAGGTGGTCCCGCGGTGGCTGTCCGCGGAGAACTCCAGGGCGCCACCACCGATGACCTCACCGGTGTCGATCGGGCCCATGGTCTCCAGCGCCTCGCGGATGTTGGCACCGGTCAGCTCGTTGCCGTCGGCCAGCGTGGCCTCCATGCCCTCGGCCATGGCGTGCATGGCGTACCAGCCCTGCACCCACGAGGTGCCGATGGTCGCCGGGTCGGTGCCCTCCTCCTCGAGGTACTCGGTGATCGGCTCGTGGCCGGGCTTCCCGGCGCTCAGCGGGGCGAACGGCTGGATCAGGATGTGACCCTCGGCGACATCGGCACCGGCGGAGTCGATGAACAGCTCGTTCGCGCACCAGTTGAGGCAGACGATCTTGATGTCCAGGCCCTGGGCCGCGATGTCCTTGGCCACCAGCGCCGCCGGGGAGGCAACGTTCTGGATCACGATGTACTTCGCGCCCTGGGACTGGGCCTGCGACAACAGACCGACGTAGTTCTGCGAACCCGCGGGCATCGCGTAGGCGGTGTAGCCCAGGTCATAGCCCTTCTCGTCGATCCAGTCCTGGCCGTCCTGCACCGGTGCCTGGCCGAACGGGCTGTCGTTGTGGAAGACCGCGACCTCGCCGCTGCCGCCGGAGTCCTCGTTGATCCAGTTGAGGGCGACGCGCATCTGGTCGGAGTAGGTCGGGGCCACGACGAAGTTGTAGGCCGCCTCCTCCGGGTCGGTCAGCGGCTCGGCGAAGGAGCCGGACATGAAGGGCAGCTCGTCGTTGGCCACGCTGGCCGACAGGGCCTCGGTGTCACCGGTGCCCCAGCCCTGGATGGCCACGACACCGTCGTTGACGTACTGCTTGTAGAGCGACTCGGCCTGAGGGACCTCGTAGGCGTAGTCGTTCGACTCGGCCTCGATCTGGCGGCCCTCGATGCCGCCGTCAGCGTTGCGCCAGTCGATGTAGGCGAGCATCCCCTGGTTGTAGGGCGTGCCGACGTCGCCGGTCGCGCCACTGAGGTCGGCGATGATGCCGATCTTGATGGGCTCGCCGGAGCCGGCGTCGCCGCCACCCCCGTCGTCGCCGCCGCACGCGGACAGGATGAGCGCGGAGGCGGCGGCCAGAGCCACCGCCACGTTGCGGGACTTTCCGAACATTTCGTTCTCCTTCTGTGGGGTGTCGCTTCGCGTTGTATGTCGTCGGGACCGGTTCGGTGGACTGGTCGGGGTGGGCGGGGGACACGCGGCCGTGGTCACGTGGGTGGGGCCGGTAGCCCGTCTAGTAGCGGAAGGGCCAGAACCTGAAGTAGTCCTTCATCCGTTGCCAGATGCGGTCGAGGCCGCGTGGTTCGAAGATCAGGAAGGCGATGATGATCGCGCCGAAGGTGGCGTTGCGCACGGCCGGGAGCTGGTCACCCAGGAAGGGCAGGGTCGACTCCAGGGCGTTGGCCAGTCGGCGGATCAGCTCCGGCAGCAGGGTCATGAAGATCGCGCCGTAGACGGCGCCGGCGACACTGCCCAGACCACCGACGATGATCATCGCCAGGTAGAGGATCGAGACGTCAAGGGTGAACTTCTCCCACGAGACGACCTCGCTGTAGTGCGCGGTCAACGAGCCGGCCAGGCCGACGAAGGCGGAGCTGACCGCAAAGGCTGTCAGCTTGGCCCGGGTCAGGTTGACGCCGATGGCCTCGGCCGCGATGTCCTGGTCGCGCACCGCCATGAACGAGCGGCCCAGACCCGTGCGGAAGATGTTCCGCGCTGAGACGACTGCCAGCACGGCCAGGATCATCAGGATCCAGTACCACTGCTGCTCGAAGACGTCACGGCCCCCGATCTTGAACCCGAGGAACTCGAACCGGTCGACGTTGAGGTAGCCCAGTCCCTCGGTGAGGAAGTCGCCGTAGTCACGGCGCACCAGGAACTCGATGATCACCTGGCTGGCCAGGGTCGCGATCGCCAGGTAGAGCCCCTTCAGGCGCAGACCGGGCAGGCCGAAGAAGACCCCGACCGCGGCGGTGAGCAGCACGGCCAGCAGGATCGCCAGCGGGGTCGGCAGGCCGATCCGGTCGGACAGGATCGCCGAGGAGTAGGCGCCGACGGCCATGAAGCCGCCCTGACCCAGCGAGATCTGCCCGGTGTAGCCGACCAGGATGTTGAGGCCGACCGCGCCGATCACCGCGATCATGATGGTGTTGGCGATGGAGAGCCAGTAGTTGTCCAGCACGAACGGCAGGACCAGCAGCAGGACCGTCATCAGTCCCAGCCGGAAGTACTCAGCCTTGGTGGCCCGCAGGCGCAGCTCGGAGGTGTAGCTCCGGTGGTGGATTCCGGTTGATGTCGCAGCCATCGTCAGCTCACACCCTCTCGATCCGGGTCTCGCCGAAGATGCCGTACGGACGCACGAGCAGGATCAGGACGAGAGCGATGTAGGGGACGACGCCGGCCAGTCCGGCGTCCCAGTAGGCCGCTGTGAACTGGTGCAGCAGTCCGATGGTCAGGCCACCGACGATGGTGCCGGGGACCGAGTCCAGCCCGCCCAGGATCACCACCGGGAAGACCATCAGGCCGAAGGCGGCGATGTTCTGGTCGACTGCCGAGATGTCACCGAGCAGGACACCGGCGATCAGGGCGCTGACCGCGGCCAGCGCCCAGGCCATCGCGAAGATGCGGCGCACCGAGATCCCCATCGTCATCGCGGCCTGCTGGTCGTCGGCCACCGCACGCATCGCGACGCCGTGACGGGACCTGCGGAAGAAGATGGTGAACGCGGTGAGCACAACTGCGGCGATGACGATCGCCAGCAGCCGGTTCAGCGGGATCGTCGCGCCGAGGAACTCCACGGAGCTGCGCGGCAGGATGGCCGGCTGACTCTTCGGGGTCGTGCCGTAGAAGGCCTGGACCACCGCCTTCATGAACATCGACAGACCGATCGTGACCATGATGATGCTGATCGGGTTCTCCCCGACCATCGGGCGCAGGATCAACCGCTCGACCAGCACACCGATGATCGTGGCGACCACGACTCCGAAGACCACGGCCAGGACCAGCGGCAGCTGCAGCACCACGAACGCGGTGTAGAACATGTAGGCGCCGACCAGGAGGAACTCGCCCTGAGCAAAGTTGATCACGCCGGTCGCCTTGTAGATCAGGACGAACCCGAGCGCCGCCAGCGCCAGGATCGACCCGTCCGCGAGCCCGTAGGCCAGCTGGTTGATGAAGTTACTCACAAATCCCTCCTGAGAGCTCCGTGGACCGCTCCGGTCCTCGCACGCTCGTGTCCTCGCCGGTGCTGTCGCTCATCGCCTGCCACTCCAGACGGGTCGACGGCCCCGGCCCTGCGGGATCGTGTAGGTGGTCAGGTCAAAGATGTCCAGGGTCAGCTCGCGCTCGATGCTCGAGCCGTCCTGGTAGGTCACCCGGCTGTGGATGCTCACGGCGTCCGCTCCACGCTGCAGCGCCGCGATGATCTGCCCGTAGCGTTCGGCAATCACGTTGCGCCGCACCTTGCGGGTGCGGGTGATCTCGTCGTCGTCGGGGTCCAGCTGCTTGTGCAGCAGGACGAAACGCGTCACCCGGATCGTCTCGGGCAGATCCTCGTTGGCCCGGGTCGCCTCCTCGGCGATGAGGTCATAGACCTCCGGCTTGGCCGCCAGGTCTGTGTAGGTCGTGTAGCTGAGCCGCTCGTGCTCGGCCCACGACCCGACGGTCGCCGGGTCCAGGGTGATCAGCGCCGTCATCCCACCGGCGTCCTCCGGGGAGTCGCTCGGGGCGAAGACCACGGCCTCCTCGACGTACGGGCTGAACTTCAGCTTGTTCTCGATGAACGCGCTCGAGTAACGGGTGCCGTCGGACGCGGTGAGCACGTCCTTGGCCCGGTCGATCACGACCAGGTGTCCGTTGTCGTCGACGTAGCCGGCGTCCCCGGTGTGCAACCAGCCCTGCTCGTCGACGGTCCGGGCCGTCTCCTCCGGCTGACGGTGGTAGCCACGGAACACCGAGGCAGAGCGCAGCAGGATCTCGCCGTCGTCGGTGATGCGCATCTCGGTCCCCGGGATCGGGGTGCCCACGGTGTTGAACGGCACGTCGTCGTCGCGGTGCACGACGGCGATGCCACAGATCTCGGTCTGCCCGTAGATCTGCTTCAGGTTGACGCCGATCGCGTGGAAGAAGCGGAAGACGTCGGGCCCGAGCGGAGCGCCGCCGGTGTAGCAGCGCCGGATCCGGGCCAGGCCCAGCTGGTCGCGGACCGGGCGGGTGGCGACCGCGTCGGCCACCGTGTGGCTCAGGCTCAACAGTGGACCGGGCTTCTTGCCGGTGACCCGCATCGCAGCGACCTTGTCACCGACGTCGTAGCCCCAGCCGAAGACCTTCCGCTTGAACCAGCCGGCCTCGTCGATGCGCACCTGCACCTCCGAGAGCATCGACTCCCAGATGCGCGGGGGTGAGAACATCACGTCAGGACCGATCTCGCGCAGGTCGCTGCGCTGGGTGGAGCTGTCCTCCGGGAAGGAGATCGTCACGCCCTGGGACAGCCCACAGGCGACCGCCAGCATCTGCTCGCCGATCCAGGCGAATGGCAGGAACGAGACGTAGCGGTCCTTGGCCCGGATCGGATCGATCTGGGTCAGGTGCTCGCCCATGGTCAGCAGGTTGCTGTGGGACAGCTCGCCGAGCTTCGGCTTGGAGGTGGTCCCGGAGGTCGTGCAGATGACCGCGATGTCGTCCGGGCGCCCCGCGGCGACCTGCTCCTCGAACCAGGTGGGATGGGACTCCGCACGCCCGCGACCCATCGCCTCCAGGTCGGTGAAGTCGAGCAGCACTTCGTCGTCATACTGCTCCAGGCCGTGCGGGTCGTAGTAGGCGATCCGCTCGACCAGCAGCGGCTCGCCGTCAGCCGGCTCCTCGGAGAGCAGGCGCAGCAGCTTGTCCACCTGCTCCTGGTCCTCCGCGACCACGACCCGGGCACGGGACATGGTCAGGATGTGCCGCAGCTCCTCGCCGATCGAGGTCGGGTAGATGCCGACCACCGCGCAGCCCATGCTCTGCGCGGCGAGCTCGGCGATCAGCCACTCCGGCCGGTTGTCGCCCAGGACGGCGACGATCTCGCCGCGCTCGACACCGAGCGCCGCCAGCCCGTGCGCGGTGTCCTTGACCCGCTGGGCGTACTGCGCCCACGTGATGGGCTGCCAGATGCCGTACTGCTTCTCCTGCATCGCCACGTCGTCGGGACGCTCGGCGGCCAACCCCGCCAGCAGGCGCGGGAACGTGGTCTCCCCAATTTTTGTAGTGGTTTTGCTGGTCCCACCCGCAATTTCCGAGTGGTTTTGCAGGTCCTCAGCCACGGTCGCTCTCCTCCTCCGCCCCGAGGTAGGCCTCGATCACGGCAGGATCGGCCTTCACCTCATCCGGCGTCCCGTCGGCGATGAGCCGCCCGAAGTCCAGCACGCTGACCCGGTCGGAGATGTCCATGACGACGTTCATGTCGTGCTCGATGAGGACGACGGAGACGTGCGCCAGCTCGTGCACGTCGAGGATGTAGCGCGCCATGTCCTCCTTCTCCTCGGCGTTCATGCCGGCCATCGGCTCGTCCAGCAGCAGGAGCGCCGGCTGCAGGCACAGCGCCCGGCCCAGCTCGACCCGCTTCTGAATGCCGTAGGCCAGGGCCCCGACCGGCTTGTTGCGCACCGCCTGGAGCTGCAGCAGGTCGATGACCTCCTCGACGAGGTGCCGGTGCTCGATCTCCTGGTTGCGCGCCGGGCCGAACCACAGCATCGAGGCGAGCACGCTCTTCTTCATGTGGATGTGGCGACCCAGCATGAGGTTCTCCAGGACCGTCATGTGGGCGAACAGCTCGATGTTCTGGAAGGAGCGGGCCACGCCCAACCGCGCGATCTTGTATGGCGGCAGTTTGGTCAGCGTGTGGGTGCGCACCTCTCCGGTGGGTCGGCCCGAATCCTCCGCCTCGCCGACCGCCGCCTCGGGACCGGCTGCCACGGCCGTGCGCAGACGGATCTCACCCTCCTGCGGGTGGTAGAGCCCGCTGATGCAGTTCAGGAGCGAGGACTTGCCGGCACCGTTGGGACCGATGATCGCGTGGACGTCGCCCTCGGTCACCGTGATCGAGATGTCGCTCAGCGCCTTGACGCCACCGAAGCGCAGGGAGACGTTGTCGACCTCGAGCAGCGGTTGACCGGCGGGGAGGTGGCTGCCGCGCAGCGAATGCTGATAGGCCCTGGTGAGCACTAGCCACTCCTGATGTTCGTCGTTGAATCCTTGGGAGCTGGATCTTCCGGAGAAGTCAGTCTTCTGGTCGAGAACTGACTCTAGGTTTTCACTATCTGAAACGCAAGCACCGTCACCGGAAAGTTATCTCAGAATGTGATTGACTGATCCAGAACGAGGAACCTGGAGGCACGGGGAGACATGAACGCAGGACAGGTCGAGCCGACCGGCAGGGCCACCGAGGTCGGAGCCGGGGGTCGCGGCGGGCTCGGTACGGTGCGCAACGCGGCCCGGTTGCTGGAGCTGCTCGGCGAGGGTCCGGCATACCAGCAGCTCACCGACCTGGCCGAACGCTCCCAGATGTCGATCCCGACGGTGCACCGCTTGCTGCGCTCGCTGGTGCTGGCCGACCTGGTCGTCCAGGACCCACGCTCCTCCCGGTACGGCTTGGGCCCGGAGCTGACCCGGCTGTCCAACCACTACCTGTCCCGCCTCCCCCTGCTGGGAGCGTTGGGCCCCTACCTGGGCCAGCTGCGCGACCAGATCGGCACGACCATCCACGTCGAGACCCTGGTGCACGGCGAGATCGTCTACATCGACCGCGTCGACGGCGACGGCCGCGGACCGTACCGCGACACGCACCGGGTCGGCCCGGCCCTCGGGTGCGCGGGCGGCCGACTCCTGGCGGCCCGCAGCAGCGACGAGGAGTGGGCCCGCGCGCTGGACGGGGCCGATGAGCTCGACCGGATCGCCGCCCTGCAGGACGGCGCGCGCGAGCTGTGGGCAGCCGCCGACCACCTGGCGCACGACCCCGCCGATCCGACACTGCAGGCGGAGGTTGCGGTGCCGCTGCTGGACGGACAGGGTGGCACCGTGGCGGCGCTCGCTGCCGCGCTCGACCGACCTGACGACCCGGCCATCATCAACCGGACCGTCGGTCACCTCGCCCGCGCCGCCCATGCGGCAGGAAGGACCCTGGGGCATGTCTGAGACCCGGCTGACCTCTCCCCCACCGGAGGAGTGGGCAGCGGTCGCCGACCTGATCACCTGGGACACGGCATACTCCCGTCTCTGGCAGTCCGGCCCACGCTCTGGCCACTGGTTCGCCGACGGCCGCCTCAATCTCTCTGTCAACTGCCTGGACCGGCACCTCCCGGACCGTGGCGATCAGGTGGCCGTGCTGTGGGAGGGCGAGCCGGGCGATCGTCGGTCCCTGACGTATGCCGAGCTGCACGAGCAGGTCTGCACCCTGGCCCGAGCGCTGCGGGGCATGGGCGTGGGAGCGGGGGACCGGGTCGGCCTGCACCTGGGATGGCTGCCCGAGACGGTGGTCGCGATGCTCGCCTGCGCGCGCGTGGGCGCCGTGCACACCGTGCTTCCCGCACCCCTGCCGGTGGAGCCGCTGGCGGACCGCCTGGAGATGCTGGACCTCAAGGTGCTGTTCACCCAGGACGGCGCCTGGCGACACGGCACGGTGCTGCCTCTGAAGGCCCGGGCCGATGAGGCTCTGCTGGCCGGGGGCTCGGTCCAGCACACCATCGTCGTGCGACGCACCGGGATGGACGTCGCCTGGTTCGAGGGCGATCGGTGGTACCACGACCTGGTGGCCGCCACCCGGCCCCGTCAGCCGGTGCCGGACCCCGATGGTGATGCCTCCGCCCCCGTGGCACTACCCAGCGACCACCCGATCGCATCAGTGCCGCTGGCCACCAAGGGCGGTCAGCCGGTGTCGGTCATCCATGGGACGGCCACCATGCTGGCGGGCGCCCTGGCGGTGCACCGCGAGCTTCGCACCGGCGGCGTCTTCTGGTGTGCTGGGGACGTCGCCTGGGCCGTCACCCAGTTCCACGGGATCTACGGTCCGCTCGCCTATGGTGACACCGCTGTCATGTTCGAGGGCACGTTGGACGTGCCCAGCCAGACTCGGGCCTGGGACATCATCAAGCGTTACGACGTCGAACACGTGGTGACCAGCCCGTCGGTCGTGCGCACCGTGCGGGGGTGGGCACGAGAACTCCCCGAGGCGTCAGCCCTCCCCTCGCTGCGACGCGTCACCACAGCCGGCGAACCGGTCGAGGAGGAGCTGGCGCAGTGGCTCAGCGAGGCCTTCGCCGATCAGCACCTGCGCGTCTCGGACGCCTGGGGGCAACTCGAGCTCGGCGGGATTGTCCGCGTCACCGACGTGCGGCACCCGAGCAATGACACCCGAGCCGACCGCGGAGCCCTGCCGGACTGCGGGCTGGACATCGTGGCGCCGGACGGCCTGCCGCTGTCGGACGGCCTGGTTGGCGAGGTCGTGCTGCGCCTTCCGTGGGCAGGCACCATGGTCGGTGTCGAGGGTGCCCAGGCCGCGGTGACGGACACGCACTGGACGCGCCACCCGGGCTCCTACTCCACCGGGGACCTGGCGGTCCGCGACCGTGCGGGCACCGTCTCCTTCCTGGGACGCACCGACGACGTGGTCTCGGTCTCCGGCCAGCTGGTGTCCCTGCGCGAGGTCCGGGAGGTCCTCGCCGAGCACCCGTTCGTCGCGACCGCGGAGGTCACATGGCGCAAGGACCCCGAGCTGGGCCGCGCGATCGTGGCCGCGGTCGAGCTCAGCGGCGAGGTGGGGCACGATCCGGACCTGGACGCTGTTGCCGTGGAACTGATGGACACGGTGCGCGAGGTGATGGGCGGACTCGCCCGTCCGCGTGCCCTGCTCGTGGTCGACCGCTTCGGTGACGAGCTGGGGCGCACCGAGCGAGCCCGGGCCATCGCCGCGCTGGCCACCCCGGACCGAGCCGGCGCCCCCCGCCAGGTGACCTGGGAACAGGTGCTCGTCGCGGCCGGCCACGGTCCCTGAGCCCACCGTCTGGGCACACAGTCTGGGCCCCCCGTCACTGAGCACACCATCACTAGCACACCGTCTGGGCCCACCGCCTGGCCCACCGTCTGAGCCCACCGTCTGAGCCCACCGTCACTGGGCCCACGGTCGCCGAGCCCCCTCCCCGCTCCCCCGCGCACTCGAGCGCCGCGCACGAATGCCGTGTGTGGACTCTGTGCCAGCGTGTGGCTTCTGACCCCATATCCGGGGTCAAAACCCACACGGGGGAACGAAGTCCACACGGGAACGGCGTCCACACGGGAACGGCGTCCACACGGCACCTGGCGGCACAGCCGTCCGCTACACCTGGTGCGTCGCGGTACCGGTCCGGTGGCACAGGTGCGCGGCGTCGAGGATCTGCAAGCGCCGACGATGCACGCGCTCGGCCCGCCGCATTTGTCGCGGGTCCACCGGGTGACGGTTCATCGCGAGACGACGCTAGCGTGGTCGATCGACGATCCACCGAGCACAAACTACGAGCAAAGGGGCCCACGATGGCGGACTACCAGGACATCACCTACACGGTCGAGGACAACAAGGCCGCGGTCATCACGATCAACCGGCCCCACCGCTACAACGCCTTCACGGCGCGGACCGTCGAGGAGCTCATCCGGGCCTTCCGCGCCGCGTGGGCCGACCACGGCGTGCGCAGCGTGATCCTCACCGGCGCCGGCGACAAGGCGTTCTGCACCGGCGGTGACGTCAAGCAGCGCGCCGAGACCGGCGACTACGGCCCATCGGAGTCCGGCATGTTCGAGATCATGGGCCTCCAGCAGGTCATCCGGAACATTCCCAAGCCGGTCATCGCAGCCGTCAACGGGGTCGCGATCGGCGGGGGCCACGTCCTGCACGTGCTGTGCGACGTCTCCATCGCCAGCGATACCGCGCGCTTCGGTCAGGCCGGCCCCCGCGTCGGGTCCTTCGACGCCGGCTTCGGCACCGCCTACCTGGCCCGGGTCGTCGGCGAGAAGAAGGCCCGTGAGATCTGGTTCTTCTGCCGGCAGTACTCCGCGGCCGAGGCGCTGGAGATGAACCTCGTCAACAAGGTGGTGGCCCCCGAGGAACTGATGACCGAGGCGCGGGCCTGGGCGGCGGAGATCGCTGCACTGTCCCCCACCGCCATCAAGTTCTGCAAGCAGTCCTTCAACGCCGACACTGACCACCAGAACGGCTTCTCCACCATGGCGATGACCGCGCTCGACTCGTTCGCCAGCTCCGAGGAGGGCATGGAGGGCGCCCGCGCCTTCGCCGAGAAGCGGGCCCCCGAGTTCGACCGCTACGTGCAGCGGCACTGAGCGCGGCCCGCCCCGATGACCACGACCCTCGTCCCGCCGCTCGTGACCGAGTCCGAGCAGACCCGTGAGCTGCGCCTGCAGGTGCGTGCCTTCCTGCGCGCCGAGGTCGACGCCGGCTCGTTCACGCCGTGGGTCGACACGTGGCTGACCCGCTGGGACGCCGCGTTCACCCGCAAGCTGGCCGAGCGCGGCTGGGTCGGCATGACCGTCCCGGTCGAGTACGGCGGGCACGGCCGCACCTTCCTCGACCGGTTCGCCGTCACGGAGGAGCTGCTCGCGGTCGGTGCGCCGGTTGCGGCCCAGTGGGTGGCCGACCGGCAGATCGCCCCGTCCCTGCTCCGGTTCGGCACCGAGCACCAGAAGCGCACCTTCCTCCCGCGGATCGTCGCCGGGGAGATGTGCTGGGGCATCGGTATGTCGGAGCCCGAGTCCGGCTCCGACCTCGCCAGCGTGCAGACCCGGGCCCGTCAGGTGGACGGGGGCTGGGTGCTCCAGGGCCGCAAGACCTGGACCTCCGGCGCGCACGAGGCGGACGCGTTCTTCGCGCTGGCCCGCACAGCCCCGGTGGACCCGGGCAACCGGCACGCCGGCCTGTCGCAGTTCGCCGTCGACCTGCACGCGGACGGCGTGACGATCGAGCCGATCGTGGCAATGAACGGCAGCCGGCACTTCAACGAGGTGCTGCTCGACGACGTCTTCGTCCCCGACGACATGGTCCTCGGCGAGATCGGTCAGGGCTGGCACCAGGTCACCTCCGAGCTGGCCTTCGAGCGCAGCGGCCCGGAGCGGTTCCTCTCGACCTACCCGCTGCTCGACGCCGCCCTCACCGCGCACCGGGAGACCCGGCCCGGCACGTCGAGTGGCCTGGGTCGGCACATCGCCCGTCTCACCGCCCTGCACCAGCTGTCGATCTCGGTGGCCGGGTGCCTGCAGGCTGGCGACCAGGCGGACACCGCTGCGGCGCTGGTCAAGGTGCTCGGCACCACCGAGGAGGGCGACATCGCCGACACCGTCGAGCGGATGCTGGCCGACGGCGAGCTGGACGGCGTCGCCGACCTCGGTGCGCTGACCGCGCTGACCGACGCAGCCGTGCTGCAGCGCCCAGGTTTCACGCTGCGCGGTGGCACCAACGAGATCCTGCGCGGTGTCATCGCCCGCGGGCTGGGCCTGCGGTGAGCGGAGGAGACATGAGCGAGAACATGACCGAGGAACTGAGGGCCCTCGCCCGCGAGGTGCTCGGCGACCACGCCACCTCTCAGCAGCAGGCTCCGGGGGTCGAGCGCGACCTGGACCCGGGGCTGTGGCACACCCTGGCCGAGCTGGGTCTGACGCGGTTGACCGGCCGAGAGGAGCACGGTGGCTCGGGTGCTGGCTGGCCCGAGGCCGCCGTCCTGCTGTGGGAGGCCGCGGCCCACGGCGTGCCCGTGCCCCTGCTGGAGCACGACCTCCTCGCCGGCTGGCTGCGGGACACCGCCGGGCTGGCCCACGGCGAGGGCGCCCCAACGACCGGAGAGCCGGCGACGGAAGTGCCTGCGACCGAAGTGCCGGCGACCGGAGAGCCGGCGACCGGAGTGCTGGCGACCGGAGTGCTGGTGAGCGGCGGTGGCCCGGTCACCGTCCCCTGGCTCGGCCCGGCGAGCACCGTCGTGGTGCTGGATGCTCGCGGAGCCGGCCCCACGGCATACGAGATGCCTGTCGGCGACCTGGCGATCACCCCCGCCCGCACAATCGCCGGGGAGCCGGCCGGGCGGGCGGTCCTGCCTGCCGCCGCGGAGGTCGCCGGCGCGGTCACCGTCGACGCAGCGGTGGTGCGCGAGTGGGAGCACCGGGGCGCTCTCGCGCGGGCGGTGCAGCTGGCCGGTGCCATGGACAAGGTCTCGTGGCTGTGCGTGGGGCACGCCGCCGGGCGCACCCAGTTCGGCCGACCGCTGGGGCGGTTCCAGGCGGTGCAGCAGCTGGTGACCGAGGTCGCCTGTGAGGCGGCGTTGTGCCGGGCCGTGGTCGAGCGGGCGGTCCAGGCCGTGGCCACGGACGGCTTCCACGACCCGCACGCCCGGTTCCTGGTGGCCGCGGCCAAGGCCGCGACCGGTCACTCGGTGACCCGGGTGGTGCGGCACGCCCACCAGGTGCACGGCGCGATCGGCACCGCGCTGGAGCACCCGCTGCAGCAGTACACGCGCTCCCTGCTCGCCTGGCGCCGGGACCACGGCTCCACCAGACACTGGGAGGATCGGCTGGAGACCACGGCTCTGGCCGAGACCGGCGGCGACCTCTGGGACACCCTGACCCGCTGACCGCGCCACCCTGACCCGCTGACCGCGCCACCCTGACCCGCTGACCGCCATCCAGACCCACACACGAACTCCCCACCACCCCGAGGACGGACATGAGCAACGAGGCCCTGCTGGTCGAGCGCGACGAGCACATCGAGACCTGGACCATCAACCTGCCCGAGAAGCGCAACCCGATCTCCGACGAGGAGGTCGTGCGCGCTCTGGTCGAGGCCGTGGACCGCGTGAACCGCGACCGCGACGTGCGCGCCGTGGTGCTCACCGGTGCGGGGTCGGCCTTCTCCGCCGGCGGCGACGTCAAGAAGATGGCCGACCGGCAGGGGATCTTCGGCGGTCACCCGCACCAGGTCCGGGACGGCTACCGCTACGGCATCCAGCAGATCCCGCTGGCCTTCCACGGCTGCGAGGTGCCGGTGGTCGCGGCCGTCAACGGCCCGGCCGTGGGCGCCGGCTGCGACCTGGCCCTGATGTGTGACCTGCGCGTCGCCGCGGACAACGCGTGGTTCGCCGAGTCGTTCGTCAAGCTCGGCATCATCCCCGGGGACGGCGGGGCGTGGCTGCTCCCCCGCGTGGTCGGGCCGGCGCGGGCGGCCGAGATGGCACTGACCGGAGACCGGGTCGACGCCCAGACCGCGCTGGAGTGGGGACTGGTGAACCAGGTCGTCCCCGCGGAGGAACTGCTCGACGCCGCCACGGCCCTGGCCCGCCGCATCGCCGTGAACCCGCCGCACTCCGTGCGGATGGGCAAGAAGCTGCTGCGCGAGTCGGGCCACCAGACCCTGGCCTCACACCTGGAGATGTCGGCCGCCATGCAGGCTCTGGCCCACCACGCCCCTGACCACACCGAGGCGATGGCGGCCTTCCTCGGCAAGCGCGTGGCCACCTACTCCGGGGAGTAAGCACCGCACGCTCGGTGCCGGTGGGAGCGCAGCCTCACGCGCTCGGTCAGACGTTGCCGGCGGTGTTGAAGAGGCCCAGGACGAGGGTGATCGCCACGAAGGTCACCGCGTAGCGGGTCCACCCCCACCGACGGGAGGAGAAGAACGCCCAGAGCGCCGTCGCCAGGTAGGCCACCAGGCTCCGTCCGACGTAGAAGCCGATCACCTCTGCGAGGTTGTCGGCCCCCGCGACGACCGGGATGATCGACAACAGTGCCGTGACGATCAGCGCCACGACCGCTGCACGCCCCCAGGCGTTCCGGTTCGGTCGGCCGCCGGCCTCCTCGGCCGCGCGGACCCAGAACTCCCAGCCCTCCGGCTCCGGTCCCCAGGCCGGATCGGGCTGCCAGCCCTTCGGCGGCGTCCAACCCTCTGGAGGGGCGGGCCAGTTGGGCGGCGAGTTGTATCGGTAGTCAGCCACGTGCTGATCCTCCCACGCGGTCAGCACGGGTCACCCACAGAACCAGCGTCACCCACAGAAGTGGGGTCAGCCCGCCTGGGCCAGCGCCAGGGGAAGCACCGCGTCGGCACCGGCGCGACGCAGCTCCCGGGCCGCGACGGTCATCGTCCACCGGGAGTCGACCAGATCGTCGATCAGCAGCACCGGCCCGTGGGTCCCGGCGAGCTGCTGGGCGAGGTCGGGCCCCACGGCGAACTGCTCCCACACCCCGGCGAGGCGGAAGGCGCTGTTGCCGCCCGACTCCCCCGGTGGTCCGCCGTTGACGGCGCTCAGCTCCCCGAGGTAGGGCAGCCGGCCGAGCTCGCTGATGCGGCGGGCCAGGGAGCCGACGAGCTGGGGGTGGCTGCGCGAGGGCACCGAGACGATCGCGACCGGGCGCTGGGCCCAGTCCCAGTCCGCCAGGACCTTGGTCACGGCGTTGACGATCTGGTCAGGCACGTCGGTGTCCGGCCCCTGGACCAGCTCGCGGACCCGCTGCCCCCACCCGAGGTCGGAGACCCGGGCCAGGGCGCGGCCGCCGGTCATCGCCTCCTCCACCGGGATCCTGCCCCGGACCGGCACACCCAGCCGGTCCATGCCGGAGGGCCACTGGGCGCGCGGGTCGAGCGGAACCCCGACCCGGGCCAGCTGACCGAGCGCGAGGTCGACGGCGTCGGCCGGGATCTCGGTGGGGAACCACGGGCCGGCGCACACGTCGCAGCGGCCGCAGGGGGCCGCGGTGGCGTCGTCCAGACACTCCTGCAGGAAGGCCATCCGGCAGGTCTGCGTGCGGAGATAGTCCAGCATCAGCTGCTGCTCGCGGTCGCGGGCCTGCGCCACCCGCTCGTAGCGCTCCGCGTCATAGGTCCAGGGCCGACCCGTCGCCGTCCAGCCGCCCTGCACCTTCTCCACCGCGCCCTCGACGTCGAGCACCTTGAGCAGCAGCTCCAGCCGGGTGCGACGGACGTCGACCTGGGTCTCCAGGGCAGCCGTCGACATCGGCCGTGCCGCACCCGCCAGTGCGGTGATCACGGCGTCCGCCTGCTCCTGCCGAGGCATCGCGGCCGAGGCGAAGTAGGCCCAGATGTTGCGGTCCTCGACACCGGGCAGCAGCAGCACGTCGGCCCGCTCGGTGGCGCGACCGGCTCGGCCCACCTGCTGGTAGTAGGCCACCGGCGAGCTCGGGGCGCCGAGGTGCACGACGAAACCGAGGTCCGGCTTGTCGAAGCCCATCCCCAGGGCGCTGGTGGCGACGAGAGCCTTCACCTCGTTGTCCCGCAGCCGTCGTTCCAGCTCGAGCCGGTCGGCGGGATCGGTCCGCCCCGTGTAGGCCGCGACCGTGTGCCCGGCGCGGGTGAGGGTGGCGGCGAGGTCCTCGGCGGCCGACACGGTCAGGGCGTAGACGATGCCGCTGCCGGGCAGGTCGCCCAGGTGGGCCAGCAGCCAGGCGATGCGCCGCTCGGGGGTCTCCAGCTCCAGGACGCCGAGTCGCAGCGAGGCCCGGGCCAGCGGTCCACGGATGGTGCTCACCTGCCGTGCGGTCCCGTCTGCGCCCACGGAGAGCTGCTCGACCACGTCGTGCACGACCCGCTCGTTGGCGGTCGCCGTCGTCGCCAGCACGGGAGTGTCGGCCGGCAGGCCGGCCAGCAGGGTGCGGATGCGGCGGTAGTCCGGGCGGAAGTCGTGCCCCCAGTCGCTGATGCAGTGCGCCTCGTCGACGACCAGCAGGCCGCACCGGGCGGCGAGGTCGGGCAGCTGCTCCTCCCGGAACCGGGGGTTGTTGAGGCGCTCGGGGCTGACCAGCAGCACGTCGACGGAGTCGTCCGCCAGCTGCTGACGCACGGCACCCCACTCCTCGGCGTTGGCGGAGTTCATCGACACCGCGGTGATCCCGGCGCGCCGGGCCGCCTCGATCTGGTCGCGCATCAGGGCCAGCAGCGGCGAGACGATGACGGTCGGCCCGGCACCCTGCTGCCGGCGCAGGGCGGTGGCCACGAAGTAGACGGCCGACTTGCCCCACCCGGTGCGCTGGACCACCAGGACTCTCTCGCGACGCTCGACCAGCGCCTCGACCGCCTCCAGCTGGCCGTCCCGGAAGTCGGCATCGTCGCGCCCGACGAGCCGCCTCAGTGCCTGCAGCGCCTGATCCCTCATGGCCCCCACGGTACGGTCCCCCACCGACGGAGGATCTCCCCTGTCCACAGGGCCCACCCCCCGGCACCGCGGCAGGAGGAGCATCATCCTCCAGACCGATACGGAAACCTCCTCCCCGCCATTGACATCATCCTCGGGCCCGACGCGGGGTCACCTGGGCTCTCCGTAGGTTCAAGTCTTGGCCCCACCGTGTGGCGGGGCCGGGTCGGACCCACACGTTGGGGGGCCGGTCCACCAGCCACCTCTCAGGAGTCCACCCGTGTCCCGCAAAACCCTCCCCCTGCTAGCCGGAGTCCCGCTGCTCGCCCTGGTCGTCACGGCCTGCGGCGGCGACGCCACCCCCGCCGTCGAGACCGTCACCGTGCAGGCGCCGCCCGGGGACTCAGCGCCCGCCACCGTCCCCCCACCCGCCGACGACCAGGCGCCCATCACCGCCGCTCCCGCCGACGCGGGCGGCAGCACCATCACCAGCCACCTGGACGCCCAGCCCGCCGTCGTCCAGATCCAGGCCATGGGCGGCATGCGCGACCCGGAGTTCGGCAACTACGTCAGCGGCGGCTCCGGCAGCGGCTTCCTGATCAGCTCCGACGGCCTGGCCATCACCAACAACCACGTGGTGACCGGCGCCGCGACCCTCGAGGTCTACATCGGCGGCGACACCACCCGCAGCTACAACGCCCGCGTCATCGGGGCCTCCGAGTGCAACGACCTGGCCCTCATCGACATCAGCGAGGCCGAGCCGCTGCCCTACCTCGACTTCGCCCAGGAGCCCGTCTCCGTCGGGCAGGAGATCTACGTCGCCGGCTTCCCGCTCGGCGACCCCGAGTACACCCTCACCCGAGGCATCGTCTCCAAGGCCAACGCCGACAGCGAGGACCTCACCTGGGCCTCCGTGGACCACTCCCTGGAGCACGACGCCGCGGCCCACCCGGGCAACTCCGGCGGCCCGCTGCTGACCACCGACGGCAGGGTGACCGGCGTCCACTTCTCCGGCTTCCTGCCGGCGGACATGGTGCGCCAGCAGTTCGCCATCGACCACCTGCTCACCCAGAACGTCCTGAGCCACCTGCGCGACGGCGACTACGAGTCGCTCGGCATCAACGCCCACCCGGTCGTCGACGAGGCCCTGGGGGTCACCGGGCTGTGGGTCAGCGGGGTCAAGCCCGGCTCGCCCGCCGCGCGCGCCAAGGTGGTACCCGGCGACATCATCACCACGCTCAACGGTCTGCCGATGGCGCCGACCGGCACGATGACCGAGTACTGCGACGTGCTGCGGACCTCCGGAGAGGGCACGCCCGTGGCCATCGAGGTGCTGCGCTGGGACACCGGTGAGGTGCTGCGCGGCGAGCTGAACAACCCCGTCGACGCGGACGCCGCCATGACGCCGGTCATGTCCTTCTACGACGAGATCGGGGACGAGGTGGCCGACGGTGGCAACTCCTACACCTACGAACGGATCGTCGACGACTCCGAGACCATCGTCATCGAGGTGCCGACGGACTGGACCGACCGGCAGACCGGCAGCTGGTCGGTGACCGGGATGCCCGCCATCGTGGCGGCACCGGACATCGACGCCTTCAACAACACCTGGTACGAGCCCGGCGTGATCTATGCCCAGACCTCCACGACCGACGACCTGCACGAGCTCATCGACGGCATGGACTTCGGCGCGGACTGCGTGGACGACGGCCGCTCGGACTACACCGACGGTCTGTTCACCGGCTACTACAACCAGTACAGCGACTGTGACGGCTCCGGCAACCAGATCGTCGTCCTGGCGGCCAACCCGACCGACGAGTCCTTCACCGCCCTGCTCGTGGTTCAGATGATCAACGACAGTGACGTGCTGGCCCTGGACCAGGCGTTCGCCACGTTCAACTACTTCACCGACTGACCCACCGGCGCACCGGCGCCGCATCTCCGGTCCCGTGCGCACGCGCCCCACCCCGGGCTGACCTAGGGTGGGGCGCGTGCAGTGGGACAATTACGACGCAGCCCTGTTCGACCTCGACGGGGTCCTGACCCCGACGGCCGAGGTGCACATGAGCGCCTGGGCCCGGATGTTCACCGAGTTCCTGACCGCCCGCGGCGGCCAGGAGCCCTACACCGAGGACGACTACTTCGCGCACATCGACGGACGCCCGCGTTATGAGGGGGTCGCCACGATGCTCGCCTCCCGCGGGATCGAGCTGCCCCAGGGCACTCCGGACGACCCGGGCTCGGCGGAGACCGTCTCCGGACTGGGCAACCGCAAGAACGAGCTGTTCACGCAGGTGCTGCGCAGCGAGGGGATCACGGCGTATGCCGGGTCGCTGGCTCTGCTCGACCACCTCGAGCAGGTGGGGGTCGCCATGGCGGTGGTCTCCTCCTCCAAGAACGCGCCGGAGGTGCTGCGGGCGGCCGGCATCGCCGACCGGTTCCCGGTGGTGGTGGACGGTGCGGTCGCCCACGACCACGGTCTTCCGGGCAAACCCCATCCGGACACCTACGAGTATGCCGCGGAGCAGCTGGGCGTCCCCTCCGCCCGGTCTGTGGTCCTGGAGGATGCGATCAGCGGGGTGCAGGCCGGCGCGGCCGGGGACTTCGGTCTGGTCGTGGGTGTCGACCGGGGCGCCGGTGCCGCGGCTCTGCGCGAGCACGGCGCCGACCTGGTGGTGGAGGACCTCGCCGAGCTGATCGGGGACCGGTGATGACGCAGACGCCGCACCTGAGCGCGGACCACGAGGAGCACCCGGGCCAGCACGAGCGGCCGCTGCTGGACCCACCGGTCGACCCGCTGGACCGCACCCGCTTCCCCGCCGAGCCGTGGCGGCTGGTCGAGAAGGAGTACAGCGGTGACGACCTCGGCGTCACCGAGACCAACTTCGCGGTCGGCAACGGCTACCTCGGTCTGCGGGGCAACGTCGAGGAGGGGCGCGACACCCACACGCACGGCACGTTCGTCAACGGCTTCCACGAGACCTGGCGGATCAAGCACGCCGAGGACGCGTTCGGCCTGGCCCGGGTCGGGCAGACGATCGTCAACGTGCCCGACCCGAAGGTGATCAAGCTCTATGTCGAGGACGAGCCGCTCCTGTTGGCGCAGGCCGACCTGGAGGACTACGAGCGCTCCCTGGACTTCCGCGACGGGATGCTGCGCCGCTCCCTGATCTGGAGGACCTCCTCGGGCAAACGGGTCCGCGTGACCACGACCCGGATGGTCTCCTTCCCCGAGCGGCACGTGGCGCTGATGACCATGGACCTGGAGATGCTCGACGGCGATGCGCCGATCGTGATCTCCAGCCAGCTGCTCAACCGGCAGGACGGCTTCGACGAGTATCACGTGCGGGCCGCCGCGATGGGCGAGGGCCTCGACCCGCGCAAGGCCGAGGGCTTCGACCGTCGGGTGCTGGACCCTCAGGCGCACTGGGCGAAGGGCCGCCGGGCCCTGCTCGGCTACGTCTGTCACGAGTCGCGGATGACTCTCGCGGTGGCGACCGAGCACGTCCTGGAGACGGAGAACGCCTACACCGAGGAGAGTGCCTGCGAGAACGACAGCGCCAAGCACGTCTTCCGCATCGAGGCCAAGGCGGGCCACCCGATCCACCTGGAGAAGTGGGTCGTCTACCACACCTCTCGCGGGGTGCCCGTGCGCGAGCTGACCGACCGCTGCCTGCGCACCCTGGACCGGGTGCGCAACGACGGGATGGACCACCTGCACGCCGAGCAGCGGGCCTGGGTCGACGACTTCTGGTCGCGTGCCGACGTGACCACCCCCGGCCAGCCCGAGGTGCAGCAGGCCATCCGGTGGAACCTGTTCCAGCTGGCCCAGGCCTCGGCCAGGGCGGACACGAGCGGGGTGCCGGCCAAGGGCGTCACGGGGTCGGGCTACGGCGGCCACTACTTCTGGGACACCGAGGTCTACGTGATGCCGTTCCTGACCTACACCGCTCCCCAGGCGGCCCGCAACGCCCTCCGGTTCCGGCACAACATGCTGGACGCCGCGCGGGCACGTGCCCGGGACATGTCGCAGGAGGGGGCCCTCTTCCCCTGGCGCACGATCAACGGCGAGGAGGCCTCGGCATACTTCGCCGCGGGCACCGCGCAGTATCACATCAACGCCGACGTCGCCCACGCCCTGATGCAGTACGTCCACGCCACCGGGGACCGGAAGTTCCTCCTCCGGGAGGGCCTCGACATCCTCATCGAGACAGCCCGCATGTGGGCCGACCTCGGCTTCTGGGCCACCAACGGGGACAGCCGCTTCCACATCCACGGCGTGACCGGACCGGATGAGTACACCACGGTCGTCGACGACAACCTGTTCACCAACGTCATGGCCCGTCAGAACCTCACCAACGCCGCAGCCGCGGTGACCGAGTTGCGGGCCTCCGACCCGCGGGACTACGCCCGGGTCGTGACCCGGCTGGGTCTGCGGGACGAGGAGGTCGTGGAGTGGCAGCGCGCTGCCGAGGGCATGTTCATCCCGTTCGACGACCACCTGCGGGTGCACCCGCAGGACCTGCACTTCCTGGAGCGCGAGGTGTGGGACCTGCCGCAGACGCCCGCCGAGAAGCGCCCCCTGCTGCTGCACTATCACCCGCTGGTGATCTACCGCTTCCAGGTGCTCAAGCAGGCAGACGTCGTGCTGGCCATGTATCTCGCGGGCCAGTCGTTCACCCCGGAGGAGAAGCGGGCCAACTTCGAGTACTACGACCCGATCACCACCGGTGACTCGACCCTGTCTGCGGTCGTGCAGTCGATCGTGGCCGCGGAGGTCGGCTATCACGAGATGGCGCTGCGCTACTTCTACGACGGCCTCTTCGTGGACCTCGACGACCGCCACGGCAACACCTCCGATGGGGTGCACGTAGCCTCGACAGGCGGCGTGTGGGCCGGACTGGTGGCTGGCTTCGGTGGGATGCGCGACCACGGTGGGGTGCTCCGTTTCGACCCCCGCATGCCCTCGTCGTGGCCCGAGCTCGGCTTCCGCCTCGGATGGAACGGCTCCCGGCTGCACGTGGTGGTGCGCACCAGCGAGCTGCGACTGCGCGTCCTCGAGGGCGAGCCTGTCGAGGTCGAGGTGCGCGGTCAGCTGGTGACGGTCGGCGCCGAGGAGGTCGTGGTGCCGCTGGACGGGATGGGACCGCGTATCGACGGGATCCTCCCGCCCATTCCGGTCGTCGGCGCGCACACCCAGCAGGGCCAGCGCCTCATCCCCGCCGTGCCGCGGCCCTGAACGCGTCCTCACGTGTGCCCCCGGCCGCACTCGTTGAGCACCGCCACAGGAGCCTTTGGTGCGTGCCGGTCGAGGGTGTCCCGGACAGGTGATCATCCCGTCCGGCGTGGAATGTGGTCGACTGGAGTCATGACCGACGTGAATGACAACGCTTCCGAGGCTGCGGACCCGGATCCTGCGGACAGCACAGAACCTGCGGACAGCACAGATCCTGCGGACAGCGCAGACGGCCCGCCCCCGAGTGAGACCGACCGTCTCGCGGCACAGGTCAGCGGCCCCGAGGACCAGGTCGGCATGACGGCACTCTGGCGGCTCACCATGGGTCTGGACCACTGGTGGTTCATTGCGGTCGGCGAGCCCGGGATGGAGTCGCCAGCGGCCGCCGAGATCAGCGGGCAGCTCATGCTGCTCACCTTCACCACCTCCGAGCGGGCCCGTGACTTTGCCGTCAAGCAGGAGATGATCGGCGCTGACGATGACCTCAACGCCATCGCGCTGCCTCCGGCGGAGGTGGTCGACTCCAGCGGCAGCTACGTCGACGCCGGCATCCAGGGGCTGATGTTCGACCCGCACATCAGCGGCTTCTACATCCCCAGCGAACAACTCCCCGTCGTCTGGGACGCCGTCACCAGCACCCATACCTCCGACTGAGCGATCGAGGACGACCGGGCGTCCGACACCGACGGAGCCATCAGGGCTGAGGTATCGCGAGCTCCATCCCTGCCTGGATGTGCAGGGTGTTCAGGTCGTTGGCCAGCTGGATCTGGACGATCGCGCGATCCATCGGGAGCTCGGGGAGCTCGCTCACCGCGATCTGAGACAGCGTGTCTCCCGGCTGAACCGTGACCGTGTGGCCGGCGGAGGCCGTGGCAGGGAGCATCCCCAGTGCGGCCACGACCGCGAGGACGAGCACCGTCGCCACGGTCAACGTGACCGCGAGGCGTCCGCGTCGGGTCAGGACCAGCTGCCCGGTCCGGCCGCCATCCACGGGGGCACGCTCCCCCGGTGCGACGACCCGCAGGTGGTCGCGCCGCCCCGGAGTCCGGCCGCCGTCCCGCCCAGCCTGGGTCGTCTCGAAGTCCTGCAGGTCATGCAGTGCGATGGCGCTCATGGGTCCCTCCGTCTCTGCCTGGTCCGAACGCGTGTGCGTCGGACGCATGTTCCATGTCTAGCACATCCGTCCGACGCTGTCGACACGCCGTGTCGAACTGATGTTTGCCACCACGTTCGAATGCTCGTACGATGAGGTGACGTCACAGAGACAACCAGAGACCACTGACAGAGCTGATGACCTGCAGGTTTACGGCTTGGGCAAGGGTCCAGAGCGAGAGGGGTAGGAGATGGCCGACATTCACGAGATGCCGGACCGCGACGGGCGGGCCGATCTCACGGCGCGCCAGGAGAAGGTGCTGCACGTCATCAAGGAGTCGGTCGACCAGCGCGGCTACCCGCCGAGTCTCCGCGAGATCGGCAGCGCGGTGCAGCTGGCCTCGCCGTCCTCGGTGGCCTACCAGCTGCGGATGCTGGAGCGCAAGGGCTATCTCCGACGCGACCCGAACCGCCCGCGCGCCATCGAGGTGGTGCTGCCGGGCACGGGGCAGGGCGAGGCTCCCGGCTACCGCCGCCCCGGCGCTCCGGCCGTGGCCGAGTCCGTGGGCGAGATTGACTTCGACGAGACGGGCATGGGCGACGCGCGGCCCGAGGCCTCCTACGTCCCGGTCGTGGGTCGGATCGCAGCCGGTGGCCCGATCCTTGCCGAGCAGGCCGTGGAGGACATCTTCCCGCTGCCGCGCCAGATCGTGGGCGACGGCGAGCTGTTCCTGCTCAAGGTTGTCGGCGACTCGATGATCGACGCCGCGATCTGCGACGGTGACTGGGTGGTGGTCCGGCGCCAGGAGGACGCGATCAACGGTGACATCGTGGCCGCGATGCTCGACAACGAGGCCACCGTCAAGACGTTCAAGCGGACGGACGGGAAGCTCTGGTTGCTCCCGCACAACGATGCCTACGACCCGATCGACGGCGACGACGCCGTCGTCCTGGGCAAGGTCACCGCTGTCCTGCGTCGCGTCTGACGACGCAACTACCTGACACTCGCGTCTACCGCCGGAACTCCTCGCCTCTGACGCCGTGCCCGCAGGGCATCGGGGTCGAGCAGCCCGGCGGAACTCACTGACATGGGTGCGCGTTAGCGCCTGTGTCCCTGTGCTGGTGCCGCCTGCCGGTCCTCACCCCTCCCGGCAGGTGGCACCGAGAGACAACGACTGCGCCGCCCGACCACCAGGTCGGGCGGCGCAGTTCTGTTTGACGCAGTTCCGTGTAAGCGCACAAGGTGGTCAGGGCGCTACGACTCCCCCGGTGCGAGTTCGCCCTGCCCGCCGCGCGTCAGGGCGCTGCGCGGGTCAGAGCGCTCCTCGGGCGTCGTTGAGGCGAGCCCGCTCCTCGTCCGTCATGTCGGTGCCGTCGCGATCGGGGTGATAACCCTGCGCCCCGTAGGCCTCGGGCTCCCCCGTGTCGTCGACACCAGCGTCGGTGCCGGCGGGCAGTGTCGCGGCATCCGCGGGCAGGCTCGCGTCATCCGCGGGCAGGATCGCATCGTCCACGGGAAGGGTGGCATCGTCCGCGGGCAGGGTGGCCCCGTCGGCCGGGTCCTCGGTGTCCACCGCGAGCTCGGCACCTGGCCCGGTGTCGGCGATGGGCTTGCCCTGCTCGGCGCCCGGCACCTCGTAGGCAGTGGTCTCGGTGTCGCTGGCGGCGATGCCACCGGCTGCGGCGCCGGCAACGGCTGCTCCGGTCACAGCCGCCGCGGCACCGCCGGTCGGACCACCGGTTTCCTCGGCTGCTGCGGGATAGCCCGTACCGGTCTGGTGCGTGGCGCCGGTCACGGCATCATCGACGCCGCGCTCATCCGTGGCGAGGTCGTCTCGCAGAATGCCCTCGGTCTCCAGGTCACCGGTGCCGGCGTCAGCCGCGATGCCAGCCGGGGCAGCCGCCGCCGGGGCGGTGTGGCCTTCGTAGGCGCCGGAGTGCGCGGCGGGACGGTCGGGTGAGTAGCCGGAGCGGCTCACCCGGGTCGGCTCCTCGTCCGCAGGATCGGTCGACGGGACTGACCAGTCGGTGGCCACGGGCTCCTCGGGGGACTCCTCCGCGGCCCAGTCCGCCTGAGCGGCCGGGTTCGTCTGCTGATAGTGCGCCTGCCGCGTCTCCGCCCAGTCGGCATCGCCACCGGCCGCCGCTGCGTCCTCGGCCGTGATCGGCCCCTCCGCGTCCTCCGAACGAGCCACATCGTCCGAGACCTCCGGACGCGCCGCACCGTGGGCGGCCGAGGCGGCGGCACCGATGGCAGCGGCCTCCGGCGCAGCGGCACCACCGGGTGCCGTCGCAGCTACCGGACCACCGGTCTCAGCCGCGGGATCCGCACTGGCCTGCGTGTCGGCATACTCCGGGAGGCCCTGACCGTCGCGATCATCGTCCTCCCGCTCCGCCTCGCGCTCGTCCTCGCCATCGACCCGGGCGTCGTGCAGGTCCTCGGCGACCTGCTCACTGCCGAAGGCCGCGGTCCGGTCCGCACCGTCAGCGGTGTCCCCGGCAGCCGGCGCAGCGCTGCGGTCCACGCCGTAGTACTCGTAGAGGAGCGCCTGCTGGCTGTCGTCGAGGTGGTTCTCGGCGTCGATCCGCGGGGAGTCCTTGATGAAGTCCTTGCTGTAGGGCAGCTGAATGTTCCCGTTGACGACCTCGGCGGCGCCGAGCGGCGCGAACGACTCGCGGAGGCCGAACAGACCACTCTTCACGCTGACCCAGGCGGGCTGACCGTTCGCGTCGTCCAGGTAGATCTGACCCACGCCACCGACCTTGTCGCCGTTCTGGTCGATCACATCGGCATCGGTCAGGCTGGCAAGGTGTTCGCTGTTGATGGGCACGTGCACTCTCCTTGCTCGAGGGTCCCGGCATCGGGGGCCAGGATCACTCCTGAACGTATCCCGCGGCGACACCCGGCGCCAGTGCGAACCGAGGTCCGGCTGGTGGCGAGAACCCGTAGTGCCGGGCGGTGCGGCCCCGGGAAGAGGCACCGCCCGGCACTGCCGTGGGACGCGAGCCCCCGCGCGCGCAGACCGTCACGAGACATCAACGGTGTCGTAGGCGATGACCCCAAGCTGGTGAGCCTGGTTCACGGCACTCAACCGGTCGCTCACACCGAGCTTGTCGTAGATGTGGCCCAGGTGCCGGTGCACCGTGCGCGTCGAGCAGCCAGCCTTGCGAGCGATGACCGCCGCCTTGTAGCCGTGGGACAGCAGCTCCAGCACCTCGACCTCGCGTTCGGTCAGGCTGGGGCCGGTCCCGTCACCTGTCGGCACCGCCCCGGCCGGCTCGGCGGAGGGCTCGCTGAGAGGGAACCGTAGGAGCAGGCCCAGCCCGGCGACCACGGGCTGGACAGCGCGCAGGAGCGCCAGATCGTCGTCGGTGAAGTCGGGGCCCGCCCGCCCCACGACGAAGAGGACCGCGTCCGCCCCCGCGTGCACGGGCAGCGTCGCGATCTGGTCGATCCCGAAGGTGATCATGCAGCTGGCCCGGGCTGCGGAGCGCTGCCATGCGCGCCCGCCGTGCGCGCGGGCGGCGGTCGTCGGGGCGAGGTCCCCTCGCGTGATCGGCCCGAGCAGGGGGTCGTCGAGCCGGTCGCGGATCTGCTCTCGCACCCCCACCGGCTCGCGTCCCTGATGCAGCCGACCCCCGATGACCTGGACGTCGAGATGGGTCGTGTCGGCCCGGATGAGCAGCCCGATCGTGGCACCCAGCTCGGCGATCAGGATGTCGACGATCACGTCCACCCGGTCCTCGAGGCGCTGGGGCGCATGCGAGACGGCGGTGACCATCTCCACCACCACTGCATACGGGTCCCGAGCCATAGGCACAACCGTCATTGTTGCCTAAGTCACACTGGGTGTAAACGTTCTGGAGATGTATATCCAGGCGCGTCCGGGAACCGCCCCGCAGGCCTCACGTGGGGGCGGCTGACCCGGTCAGTCGAGGGCCTCGGCGACCAGGTCCACGTCGGCGACGGTGTTCCACACGTGGAAGGCCAGACGGACCCGGCCCGCCCGGCTGGCGCAGCGGACGCCCGCGGCCTCCAGGCCTGCCGCCAGGTCACCTGCGGGGTCGTCCAGCGTGATCACCGGACGGGCGCACGGCTCCAGGCCCAGCCGCCCGCGCAGCGCGTTGGCCAGGGCGAGATCGTGCTCCCGCACCTGCTCGGGGTCCAGCGTGGCGAACACCTCGCTCGCGGCCGCCGCCCCGACCCAGCACAACCAGGCGAGGGAGACGTCGAAGCGTCGGGCGTCCGCCGCCAGGGTCATCTCCGGCCCGTAGACCGAGTCCCAGACCGACTCCCCCGCGTACCAGCCGGCGTTGTTCGGCGTGATCCGGTCCGCCACCTCGGGTCGCACGGTGAGGTAGGCCGTGCCGCGCGGCTGGCACAACCACTTGTAGGCCGAGCAGACCGTCAGGTCGAACAGGCCGGCGTCCACCGGCATCCAGCCCGTGGCCTGCGTCGTGTCGCAGAGGGTCATCGCCCCGTGCTCGGCCGCCGCCTGCGTCACCGCCGGGACGTCGACCAGGTCCCCGGTGCTGCTCTGGGCCAGGCTGAAGGCGACCAGATGCGTCTTCGCCGTGACCGCGTCTGCCAGGTCCGCCAGCGGGACGTGACGGACCGTGGCGCCACGCCGCTCCTGCACCTGGAAGGGGAAGGTGACCGAGGTGAAGTCCCCGGTGACACAGAGGATCTCGGCCCCGTCCGGCACGGAGGTGGCGACCGTCCCCACCAGGACCGACGCCTGGGAGCCGAGGGCAACTGAGCTGGTCTGCACACCCACCAGCTCGGCATACTGCCGGCGGGCACGCTCGGCCAGCTCACCGTATTCGACGGGACAGGCCTCCCCGGCCTGCCAGCGGAGCAGCGCGTCCTGCATCGCGTCCACGACCGGGCGCGGCGGCAGGCCGAGCGTCGCGGCGTTCAGATACCCGGGGGCGGGCTTCCAGAACTTCTTGGCCAGCTCGGCAGCAGTGCGGTCCGTCACAGTAGTCATAGATCTACGGTGACGGACCGCGATCAATTACACAACCCCATAATAGTTCAAGATTGCATAACTTGTGCTTACTTTTATCAGTTGAACAGGCCCCCGATGCCGCTGGACCCCGAGGACTCCTGCTTGTGGCCGCCGGTCGCGATGCCCTCGGACGGCTGGATCAGCACGTAGCCCTGACCGCCGAACGCCATCTGGACCAGCTCGCCCGTGCCGCCGCGCACCAGCGAACCCAGCCCGCCGGTGTCCACCTTGATGTCCATGGTGACCCCCGCCGTCCACAGCACCACGGCCTGGGCGTCCCCGAAGGTGGGGGCCCCGGACACGTCAAGCGCCACGGGCTCGCCGTGGGTCGTGATCGCCACGTATCCGGTCCCCCGGAGCGTGACGTTGTACATCCCGCCAGCCATCATCCCGCCACGAGCCTGGATGCGGTGGATGTCCCAGTCGATGGAGGCCGAGAAGGCCAGCACGCTGTTGCCGTTGACCGAGATCGAGTCGTTCTCCAGGTAGATGATCTGGATGTCGGCGGCGTCATGGGCCAGGAAGAGCTCGCCCTGCCCGGCACACTCCATGAGGTCGACACCCTCACCGGTCATGGCGGACTTGAGCATCTTGTTGAGCCCGCCGGAGCCCTTGTTCTTGAAGGTGATGTTGCCCTGGTAGGCCACCATCGAGCCGTTCAGCGCGAGGACCGGTCCGTAGGCCATGGACACCTTCAGCAGCTTCTTGTTCTGCTGCACGAAGGGGTCGGTCGCCTGGTTCTCGGCGTGATCGCTGAACAGTTTGCCGTGTATCGCCATGCTCTTTCCTGTCTCCCTCTGGTCGGTCGGCCACCCCACTCGCGGCCACCGCATCTCATCCCTCCGACGGTGCGCCGGCGGGGTCTCGCCGGGCTATGCTCCCAGTCATGGGATTCCTGGACAAGGCCAAGGCGGCCGCGACCGATCTGGCGGCGAAGGCAGACACCGCGCTCAGTCAGGCATCCACCAGCCTGAGTGGTGGCGGCGACGCGGAGCGACTGCTGCGCGACTACGGGCTGCTCATGTGGCGGCAGTCGCACGGCCAGCCGGTGGATGACGCCGAGCTCACCCGGGTCACCGAGGCCCTCCAGCGACAGGACGGGGAGGGGCGCCTGCACGGTCTGGCCCTCCACACCACCCCGGTGGCCGCACCGCCACCTCCCGGCGGCTACCAGGCACCGCCGCCTCCCGGTGAAGCAGCGACCCCGCCTCCCCCGGGGCAGTCCCCACCTCCCCCGGGGCAGTATGGCGGAGCTGCCGGTCAGCCCGGCCCCGCCGCCCCCGAGGGTGGTCAGTCGGCGCCGGGCACCGAGGGTGGTCAGCCCGGGTCGAGCACCGAGGGTGGCAGCCGGGTGCCGCCGCCCCCGCCGCCGCCGTCAGGTTTCTGAGCCACAGCCCTCACGAACCACAGCCCTCCTGAGCCACAGCCCGACCCGGGGGCGACCCGCGGACCCGGCTGACCGTCATACTCGGTCCGCCCTTCTTTCGAGGCATAAGTTCGGCTTATCCTTGTGGCCATGTTTGATGTAGCCGGTTTGCGAGTGATGCGGGCGATCGCCAGCGAGGGCAGCTTCACGGCCGCGGCCCGCTCCCTGGGCTATACCCAGCCCGCCGTGTCCCAGATGGTCCGTCGTCTCGAGCAGCGCACCGGGACCGTGCTGGTGGAGCGCACGGGCCGCAGCGTCCGGCTGACCGAGGCGGGCGAGGTGCTCGCCCGGCACGCGGTCTCCGTGCTGGCGGCCCTGGACAACGCCGAGGCCGAGGTGGCGGCGATCGCCGGCCTGGAGAGCGGCCGCGTGCGGCTCATGGCCTTCCCCTCCTCGTCGGCCACCCTGGTGCCGCGCGCCCTGGCCACGGTGAAGGCCGCGCACCCGGGCGTCACCGTGAACTTCTCCGAGGCCGAGCCCCCGGAGTCACTGGCCGCCCTGCGGGGCGGCCTGTGCGACCTCGCGGTCGCGTTCACCTACGACGGCACCGACGCCGGCCGCGGCGAGGACGACCTGGAGGGTCTGGAGGTGATCGACATCCTCACCGACCCGGTGACCGTCGCGCTCCCCACGGACCACGCGCTGGCCGACCAGGAGGTCGTCAGTCTCACCGACCTTCGGGACGAGCCGTGGATCGCGGGCTGTCCCCGCTGCCGCGGCCACCTGCTGGAGCTGTGCGACCAGGCCGGTTTCCACCCCGACGTCAGTTTCGAGACCGAGGACTACGTGGCCGTGCTGGGGCTCGTCGCCGCCGGGCTGGGGGTCGCGCTGGTCCCGCGCCTCATCCTGGAGTCGGTCTCGCACCCGGGCGTGCGCACGCTGCCGCTGGAGCCCCGCTCCATCCGCACCGTCCAGGTGGTGACCACGCCGGACCTGCGCCGGGTGCCGGCCGTGGAGGCCACGGTCAAGGCGCTGTGCGCCAGTGCCCGCGAACTCACCCTCAGCGAGTCCTCCGACGAGCTTGTCCGCTCCTAGAATCCGAGACGTGTCGATCGAGCCCCTGATCCCACCGTCCCGCCCGGTGGCCGAGGAGGACTACCAGCGGCTCCGCGCGCTCGTGGCGGAGGGCGGTGTCACCGCCCTCACCGGCGCGGGGATGTCGACGGCCTCGGGCATCCCCGACTACCGCGGCCCCGACGGCTCCCGTCGGGTGCAGCCGATGCAGTATGCCGAGTTCCTCGCCTCCGCGGAGAACCGCCGCCGCTACTGGGCGCGCAGCTATGTCGGCTGGTCCCGCTTCCGGGCTGCCGGCCCGAACGAGGCGCACGCCGCGGTCGCCGCCCTCCAGCGGAGCGGCCACGTCGAGGACCTCATCACCCAGAACGTCGACGGCCTGCACCAGGCCGCCGGGTCGACCGGGGTCATCGAGCTGCACGGCAACCTCAACGACATCGTGTGCCTCAACTGTGGCGAACGGTTCGAGCGCGGCGTGGTGCACGGCTGGATCGCCGAGGCCAACCCTGGGTTCACCGCGGAGAGCGACCAGATCCGTCCCGACGGCGACGTCGTGCTCGCGGCGCAGGACTTCGCCGACTTCCGGCTCGTGCGGTGCGTCACCTGCGGGTCCGACCTACTCAAGCCGGACGTGGTGTTCTTCGGCGGGTCCGTCGCCAAGCCGGTGGTCGAGCGGGCCTACGCAGCGGTGGAGTCGGCCGACGCCCTGCTCGTCCTGGGGTCGTCCCTGCAGGTGATGAGCGGCCTCCGGTTCGTCAAGCGCGCCCACGCACTGGGCATCCCGGTCGCGGTCGTCACCCGCTGGGCCACGCGAGGCGACGAGTGGGCGACTCTCCGCATCGACGGGCTGCTGCAGGACGTCCTGCCCAGGCTGGTTGACGACTGCGTGACCGAAGCGACCACCGTGCCCTGACGACTTCGCAACAGCCACCTGCGCCTTCTCCAGGTGACGTTGTGGGGCCGCTGCGACCGTGGTGCATCCACAGGTATGTCGTGTGGTCGCCGGGGGCTGTCGGTGCCGGCTGGCAGGGTCTGTCCACAGATGGGGGGTGTGTCGCCGAGCGAGCGTCGCACACATGTGCTAAGTTGTGTGGTGTAGGGAAGAACCGACCACTGGTCGTGGTCGTGAACGGTGGATGTTCGTCGAGGGTGTTGGGGAGGTGGGGTTGGTGGCTCGTCACACGGAGGTGTTCGAGGCGTCCGGTGGGGGTGTGTCCGCGTTGGAGGCGCGCCTGGCTGCGGTGCTGGCCGACCCGCCCGTCCGGGAGGTGGAGCTGGAGGAGATCGCCCCAGTTCCGGACTGCTCCGTGGTGGTGGAGTTCGTGTCCCTGGCCGAGGACGCGGTGATTGTCGCGCTGGGGGCCCTGGGGGTGGCCCCGGCCGAGTGCGCGGTGCTGACCGACCTGGCCCAGGCGTGCGCGTCGGTGTCCCGCCGCGGGGCCGCCGCACCGGGCCAGGAGTTCTTCACCCGCATCGCCACCACCGGCTCTTCAGCCGCTGAGGCACCTGACTCCTTCGGCCCGGGTGCCGCCGACAATGGCCCCCACCACCCCACCGGTCCCTCCGGCCCTGACCCCGCCGAGGCAGACGCTGCCGCTGGCCCCACCGGTCCCGCCGACCCTGACCCCGCCGAGGCAGACGCTGCCGCTGGCCCCACCGACCCAGGATCGGCTGATGCTGCGCCTGTATCGGGTGAGGAGGCGGCGGTGGTGAAGGGTCGGGCGTCGTCGTTGGTGGGTGCGGTGAGCACGTTGTCGCGGGCGGCGGGCCGGTTGGAGCGGGTGTTGATCTCCGGGGCGCGGGAGCTGACCGCGGCCCAGGGCAAGTTGTTGCTGGCCGACAAGGGCGTGGTCTCGATGGATGAGCTGACCCCGGCCCAGACCGACGCGTGGCGGGCGGATGCGAAGAAGCGGGCCCGCACGGATCTGGAGTTTGAGATGGGCTGGGGTGCTGGGGAGGTGCGGCACCTGGTCGCGTTGGCTAACCAGGCCGCGTCCGTGCGGGTCCCGGTGGCCTCGGCGATGGCCTCGGGGGAAGCCTCCTGGCGGTTGGTGCGGGGCTACCTGAATGCCGCCGGGCACCTGCCCACGCACCTGGCCGCCGGGGTCGCGGGGGCCCTGTTCGGTACCGATGCGTCGGTGGCGGCCACCGAGCGGTTGACTTCTGAGCGGGAGTTCACCGGTCGTCCGTGGGCCCACAAGGAGTTCTACCGGGCCCTGGACCGGGAGGTGACCAAGGCCGAGGCGCATCTGGGCGAGGACGAGCGGCGGGCCAAGTCCCGGGAGAAGTCGCTGCAGGGGGCCGACACCTGGGGGAAGGTCGATGAGGACGGGACCGCGAGCTTCGGGATGTCCTGCACCGGGACCCAGCTGGCCGCGATCAGCGACCGGCTGGAGGGCGCGGCCCGCCGGGCCCGCGCCAACGGTGATGGCCGCACCCTGGGCCAGCTGCGTGCCGCGATCGGCACCGTGTTGCTGCTGCGCGGCACCGTCCACCTGGACGACTGGCCCGAGGAGGACGACCTGATCACCCCCGAACAGAGCGCACAGCTGGCCGCGATCCTGGACGGGCTACCCGCGGCGGTCCTGAATGTCATCGTCCCCCTCAACCACCTGAACCCCGACCCCGACGGCTCCGCCGACCCCGACTGTGACGGCGAGCAGACCGGTGCGGACGCGGCGGACGAGGCAGACGGTGCCGGTGAGCCTGGCGACCGGCACTGCACCTGCGCCGAGGCCACATCCTCGGCCGCTGCCGACCCGACCCACGGGCGCGGCGCCGACGACCACACCCAGGACGGCCCGACGCAGGCAGAGGACCACAGCGGCAGCGACGCGCAGGGGGACTCTGCCCCGGCCACGGGTCAGCCGCAGGACTCTGCCCCCGAGACGGGGCAGCCGCAGGACTCTGCCCCCGAGACGGGTCAGCCGGGCGACTCTGCCCCCGAGACGGGGCAGCCGGGCGACTCTGCCCCGCGGACGGATCCGCTGGGGGACTCTGCCTCTGGGCAGGGCTCTGCCCCGGGGGCGGGTGAGCACGGGCCGGACTGTGCCTGCTCACTGCCCGGCCCGGACCCGCAGGAGAACTCTGCCCCGGGCGCACGGCCGGTGGGGCCGGCTGCGGCCCGGTTCGGGTCCGGGGTGTTCGGCATCGGGGAGGTCCTGGGCCGCCGGTCCACGTTCCTGTCCCCGCAGGAAGTGGCCCGGCTGGCGTTGACCCCAGGGTCGGTGATGCACCGCCTGGTCACCGACCCGCTCACCGGGCGGTGCCTGGAACGCTCCACCAAGTCCTACCCGTTCACCCCCGCGATGAAGACCCAGATCGCCTTCGCCGACGGCATGTGCCGCGCGCCGGGCTGCACCCAGCCCGCCGCGGCCTGCCAGTTCGACCACGTCACCGCCCACGCCACCGGCGGGCACACCTGCGAGGCCAACGGCGCCCTGGCCCACGCGCCCCACCACGACCAGAAGACCAAGCAGTACCTGGACGTGGTCATCAACCACCGGCGGGAGATGACCTGGCAGACCCTGCTGGGCAAGATCTACAAGACCAAGGCCCACGACTACACCCAGTACTCCACCATGCTCACCGAAGCCACCGACCAGGTCCTGGCCGC
>NZ_JALKAL010000018.1 GCF_023015765.1 Ornithinimicrobium sp. F0845 | reverse complement strand
GTGGCGCCCACGTCCAGGGCCTCGGAGGGCCCGCCGAGGACGATCGGGATGATCTGCGCGTCGCAGGCCAGCCGGCGGATGGTCCCGGCCGACAGGTGCTGCCCGGTGCCGGTCCGCCCACCGCCGGGAACCTTCCCGGCCAGGGCGTCGTGGTTGATGGTGACCTGGATCTTGGCCTTCTCGGTCACCGGGGTGCCCTCGGGGGCTGCCACGCCCCGGCCGATGATCTCCACCAGCGCATCGGCCCGGCGCTGTGCCGCGGTGCGCGGGTCGAACTGCCGCACCCCGTGCTCATCGGCCCCGGGCCGGGGCCTGGACAACGGGTCCAGCGCCGCTTCCAGGATCGCCTCGCCCTCGGCGTCCAGCAGCAGCTGCCACTCGGCCAGGCCGGCGACGGACCCGATCTTGCGCAGCAACCGCCGCGCCCCCTGGGTGTTGTCATTGTCCTCATCGTCGTCGGGCTCGACCAGCTGCTCCTTGGTGCGGGAGGCGATCTCGGACAACCCGGCCACACCGGTGCTCTCCACCACATCGGTCATCAGGTCGGTCACCGCCTGCAACGACTCGGGTGTGGCGATCGGGGTCAGGTCCTGGGTCATCCGCACGATCACATTCGCCCGGGCCACCCGGGCGGTCCCATCGACCACCTTCGCCGACAACGCCTCAAACCGCTCATCATCCAAGGACCCGGCGACCCGGGCCGTGGCCAGCGCCTCGGAACGGTCGATGCGGGGCGCCCAGGTGGTGATCCAGTCCGCGACCTTGTGCCCGGACTGGCCCGGCAGCCCCCGGCTGACCGCCTCATGCGTAGCCGCGGTCATCAACGACTGCGCGGCCTGCACCAACGCCTGCGCCGCCCCCACCACCTCACCCAACGCGACCTCCGGCAACGAGGCCAACGGGAACTCCCCAGCCAACATCTGAGTCATGTGCGCCGACCCCGCCAGGAACTCCGGCACCTCATGCTCGGAGGAGGTCAACGGCAAACCCTGGTCCTGGGCGCCCTGTCCGGCACCTGCCGTGTCGTCCGGACCACCCAGGGCCGGATCCATCTCTGGGTCTAGGTCCGGGACCAACGGTCCGGCGTTGCTTTCGCGCAACGGCCCGGTCCCGATCAGCGGGGTGTAGCGCACCCGGCCACTGGTGGCGGCGGACTCAGTCAGCGCAGCTTCCTCTGCAGCGGTCAGTTGGCCGCTGTCCAGAGTCGTCTGCTGCTCCATACGACAAACCTAGACGCCACCACCGACAATGCCCTGACCAGGCGAAACGCTGAAATTCGACGTGTGAAACCAGTCGTGAGGAGCGTGCCCGAGTGGTTTGGCCTCAGGGACCGGTGGCGATCGGGCGCTCGGGGTCGGTGATCCAGTCGCTCCACGAGCCGATGTACACGGCCGGGTCATAGACGCCGACCTCGGCAACCTCCATGGCCAGCGCCATGTGGCAGGCCTGGATGCCGGAGCCGCAGTAGATCGCGGTCCGCTTGTCCGGCTGGATCCCGCGCGCGGTGAAGCGCAGCTCGAGGTCGTCGGCGGGCAGAAACCGGCCCGACTCGTCGACGTTCTTCAGCGCAGGGATGCTGATCGCCCCGGGGATGTGTCCGGCCACGGGGTCGATGACCTCGTTCTCCCCACGGAACCGGTCGGCCGGACGGGAGTCGACCACCTGGTGGCGGTCCAGGTAGTGCTCGACCCCGTCGGCGTCCAGGAGCCGGCGCCCGCCCGGGGTGAGCACGATGTCACCGCGCTCGATCTGGGGCTCACTGGTCTCCGTCGGCAGGCCGGCGGCCAGCCATGCGGCATACCCGCCGTCGAGCACCCGGACGTCGTCCTTGCCGTAGTAGCTCAGCAGCCACCAGGCGCGGGCCGCGCCGAGGGAGTTGGCCGCGTCGTAGACCACCACCGATCGGGTGTCGGTGACCCCGGCAGCCTGAAAAGCCTCCTGCGCGTCGGCCAGCCGTGGCATGGGGTGGCGCCCGCCTCGCCCGTCCTCGGTCTGCTGGCTCGCCAGCCCGGGCTTCATGGATATGAAGGCGGCACCTGGGAGGTGCCCGGCAAGGTACTCGGCGCGACTCTGTCCAGGACTGGCGTCCAGACTCCACCGGATGTCGAGCAGCACCGGACGCTCGTCGGGGTCCTCAGCCGCGAGCAGGTCGGCGAGTTCGGCGGGATCGATCAGCAGGTCGGACACAGCCCGAGCCTACGACCTGCCGGTCAGTTCGCGAACCGGGCCGAAGCGCCGGGCACAGGTTGCCGCTCAGCCGGCGAACCGCGCCGCCGCGCGGGCCCGTGCCTTGGCGGCCTCGACCTCCCGGTCCTTGGGCGGCGCGCTGGTCACCAGCGCGTCCAGCAGCTCCTGGGTGATCTGCGCGATGTGCTCGACGGCGTGGTCGAACGCCTCCTGGTTGGCCTGGGACGGCTTGGTGGCTCCGCTGACCTTGCGGACATACTGCAGGGCGGCGGATTGCACCTCGTCCCGGGTGGCGGGCGGCGCGAAGTTGTTGAGCGGTCGGATGTTGCGGCACATGCCCCCACGATCCCACGGCGGTACCGTGTCCGCCATGAGTCCCGCGCAGGAGGAAGCCCACCCGCTGGCCCCGACCCCGCCGGAGCTGCTGCCCACCGCGGTGAAGGTCCGACACATAGCCAACTGGGTCAATCTCTCGACCCTGCTCGGGCTGGGGGTCGCCCGTGCTGGCGGGGCGGACGTGCGGTCCGGCCCCCGCAAGCTCTACCTCGCCGAGCACTACCGCTGGCGCTTCCCGGCCGGCGGTGCCTTCACGGTCGGCGACGTGGTGATCACCCGGCACGACATCGACGATCTCTGCGCCCGCCGCCCACACCTGCTCGAGCACGAGGAGGCGCACAGCCGGCAGTGGATGGCCTGCCTGGGACTGCCCTTCCTGCCGCTATACGTCGCGTCCATGGGCTGGTCGTGGCTGCGCACCGGCGACCGTGCGTCCTACTCATTCTTCGAGCGCAGCGCCGACCTCGAGAAGGGTGGCTACAGGGACGTGCCGCCGCGGCCGCTCATGCCGGTGATTGCTGCGGGAGCCCGGCAGGCGATGGCCTTCATCACCGGGCGCCGGTCGGCGGACACCGGCGTCGAGGTGGGCACCAACCGTCCCGACTGACGGGCGAGGTGTACGCCCCGAGACGGTCGGCTCAGTTCCTCGCGGTCGGTTCAGCACTCGGGCAGGGACCAGTCCTGTTCCGGACCGTAGCGGTGGCCATGCCCCAGACCCGGATCGAGCGAGGCCGGCAGATCAAGCGCTGTGGTCGCATAGCTCAGCCCCGGGAGCCACGTGGTCGGCCAGTCCTGCGGGCGCTGCCACGCGGTCCGGACGGCCAGGTGGGCGACCGGGTCGTCGGCGTTGTGGAGACTGCGCTCGCGCGGGTGACCCGAGAGGGCCCCGCCCGGAGCGCCCGACCAGACCACACCGCATACTGCCTGCGGGTCCACGCCAGCGAGGGCCTCCTGGCCGGCCAGCGCGCCCAGGGACTCCCCGAACAGGTAGACATCCGGCTGCTCCGCCTCAGGCAGCGCGTCCACCTCCTCGATCACCCCGGATAGCAGAGTCTCCGCGGACCGCATCGCCGGCTCCTGGTCGATGAGGAAGCTCCACCAGCTGGGCAGGTCGCCGTACTGCGCCGACACCACCGCGACGTCGCCACCGAGCTGGGCCTCGAAGGCCTCGACCGCCGCATCGTTGACCCAGCCGCTCCCGGTGGGCAGCGCGACGACGATCGCCCCGCGCTCGAGCCCGCCGTCCGCGACCATCCGCTCGACAGCCAGGTCCGCACCCTCCTCGGGCGTGGCCGCCTCGGTGACCCGCACGAAGGAGCGCGACGCGCCCAGCGGCGAGGAGGTGAGCATCACGTGGTCGGCGTCGAGCGTCTTGCGCAGCGGCGCCAGCAGATCGGCGGGGGCCGAGGCCGCGGTCGTCACGGTGACGCCGGCCAGGAGGGCAGCAGCCAGCGGGCCCGGCCCCCGGAGCCGGGTGACCCGCGCCAGACGCCGTCCACCGACGCCGACAGCCAGGCCCCCAGCGAGCACCGCCAGCGCACAGACACCAGCGACCAGCCAGTATGTCGTGGGAAGGGCCGGCATGCCGAGCGCGGCGGCCTGCGTGGTCAGGTGGGCCTGGGTCAGCCAGGCGAGCAGCGCGAGGGCGATCGTGCTGCCGGCGAGGGCCGTCCAGTCGCGGCGCCCCGGGTCGGCGGACTCTGGGGTTGCTCGCACGCGTCGCGCCACATCGTGCCTCGCCCCCTGGACACGCACGCGCCGCGCCACCCCGAGGATGCCGAGCGCGATCAACACGAGGGCACCGGTCAGCAGGCCCTGGACGAGCGCCGGGCGGGGGAGCAGCGACGGCACCATCGACAGCGCGACCGCCGCACCGACGGTCAGGGTCGTTGCGGTGCGAGGCGGTGGGGGAGCGGTCCTGGGGAACATGCCTCGACGCTAGGAATCCGCAGCACCGCGCCGGGTCACCCGTCGGAGCCAACCTGCGGCCGACGATCCGGGCCGATGGCGGACCGTGGTCACCCTCGCGGTGGGCACGGAACTCACTCCTGGGTATGACAGGTCGGCGGGCCCCGCGCCGATACCGTCGAGCCATGAGACGACGCGTGGCGCGCGGGGCGCGTGGATTCGGCCGTGCCCTCGGCTGGGTGACGGTGCGCCCGGTCAACTGGCTGGTCGTGCGCCCGGTCCGCTGGGTCGGGGCCCGCGGGCTGGACTTCGTCACCCGTCACGGGACTCTCCTGGTGTGGCTCGCCACCGCGATCATGATGGCCATCGCCTGGCCGACCGTGGGACTGACCCACGAGGTCCCGGACAGCCTGTGGCCGATGGTCGCGGCGCTCGGTGTCCTGCCGCTGCTGTGGCTCCGCGTCGCGCCCTTCCTGGGCTGGGTCACCTGGGTGATCCCGGCTGCCATCATCCCGCTGGTCTTCCCGCCCCGGCCGCCGGGCACCGGCCCAACCGTCGAGTCGGTCAGTCCAGACCTCGGGGTTCCGCAGGCGAACGACGTCAGCACGACGGCCGGGGGCTTCCCGTGGCAGATCAGTTCCTTCATCGTGCTGCTCGCCCTGCTCATCGCGGTGGGCGTGACCGAGACCCCGGAACGCGTCGGGCTCACCTTCCTGGGCACCGCCTTCCTCTTCCTGGCCCACCTGCCCTCCGGTATGACGCCGGGCTGGGTCTTCGGTGCCGCCGCCTTCCTGGGGCTCGGGCTGCTGCTGCGGGGCCTGTTCCGTTCGCGACGGGAGGCCGCCGAGCAGGCGCGGCGGGCCGAGGAACAGACCCGCCGGGCCGAACTCGAGCAGGCCAGGGCCGTCCTCGCTGAGGAGCGGACGCGGATCGCCCGCGACCTGCACGACGTGGTCGCCCACCGGATGTCCATGGTGGTCGTGCAGGCCCAGTCGGCGCAGTACCGCCTGGGTGGGGTCACCCCCGAGGTCGCAGCCGAGTTCGAGTCGGTCGCCGGCCAGGCGCGCGAGGCCCTCAACGAGGTGCGGGCCATGCTCGGTGTGCTGCGCAGCGAGGACCACGCGCCCGAGCAGGCGCCCCAGCCGGGGACCGAGGACGTCCTGCGCCTGCTCCGGTCCACCAGCGAGGCGGGGGTGGACCTCACCTGGTCGGTCACGGGGGAGACCGAGCCCGGCTCGGCGACCGCGATGGTCCTCTTCCGGGTGCTGCAGGAGTCGCTGGCCAACGCCTCCCGCCACGCACCCGGCGCGTGGGTGCGGGTCGACCTCGACTATGGGGCCGAGGTGCGGGTGCGGATCGTCAGCGGACCCGGCCACGGACACCCGAGAGACACCTCGGGCAGCGGGGGACACGGCATACCCGGTATGTCGGCACGCGCCGCGTCCGTGAGCGGCCGGTTGAGCGCCGGTCCCGCGAGCGACGGCAGCTGGGTGGTCAGCGCTGTCCTCCCGTCCCGGGCCGTAGGGTGACTTCCATGGTGAGCGTGCTGATCGCCGACGACCAGGCCATGGTGCGGCAGGGGTTCGGGGCCCTGCTGGCCGCGCAGCCCGACATCCAGGTGGTCGGTGACGCCCCGGACGGGGCCGCCGCGGTCCGCGAGGTGGTGCGGCTGCAGCCCGACGTGGTGCTGATGGACGTCCGGATGCCGGAGATGAACGGTCTGGACGCGGCAGCCGAGATCTTCCGCCGCCGCCTGGACCCCGCACCCCGGGTCCTCATGCTGACGACCTTCGACATCGACGACTACGTCTATGAGGCACTGCGGATCGGAGCCAGCGGCTTCATGCTCAAGGACGCCCCGGCGGAGGAGCTGATCCGGGCCGTGCGGCTGGTCGCCGCGGGGGAGGCGCTGCTGGCACCGTCGGTGACGCGACGCCTCATCGAGGAGGTGACCCGCCGCCGCTCCGACGTGCGCCCAGCTGCCGAGCTGGCCAGGCTGACACCGCGCGAGCGGGAGGTACTGGAGCTGGTCGCCGCCGGACTGTCCAACGCCGAGATCGGGCAGCGGCTCTTCGTGGCGGAGCAGACGGTCAAGACGCACGTCGGCAAGGTGCTCGGCAAGCTGGGGCTGCGCGACCGGGCGCAGGCCGTGGTCTACGCCTACGAGTCGGGCGTGGTCCGCCCGGGGACCTGACCGGCGGGCGGGGCTAGCGACCGGCTGCCCTGCCATTAGGCTCGCGGACTGTGGGAGGAGATGGCTACACGGCGCACGACCGTCAGCGGTGGGTGGCCGAGGACCCGGCGCAGAAGCGACTCGACCGGGACGACTTCGCGCGGGACCGGGGGCGCGTCATCCACTCCGCCGGGCTCCGGCGCCTGTCCGCGACCACCCAGGTCGTGTCCCCGGACTCCGACGACTTCGTCCGCAACCGCCTGACCCACTCCCTGGAGGTCGCCCAGATCGGCCGGGAGTTCGGGGCCGCTCTCGGGTGCTCGGCCGACCTTGTCGACACCGCCTGCCTCGCCCACGACATCGGCCACCCGCCGTTCGGGCACAACGGCGAGACCGCGCTGGACGCAATCGCCGCGGACATCGGTGGGTTCGAGGGCAACGCCCAGACGCTGCGGGTGCTGACCCGGCTGGAGGCCAAGCGCTCCCACGCCGACGGCCGGTCGGCGGGCCTGAACCTGACCCGCGCCAGCCTGGACGCGGCCACCAAGTACCCCTGGCCCCGCGGTGCCGCACCGACTCCCACCCACAAGTTCGGGGTGTATCCCGACGATGCCGAGGTCTTCGCGTGGTTGCGTGAGGGGGCGCCGCCCGAGCCGGGGCGTCGGTGCCTGGAGGCCCAGGTCATGGACTGGGCCGACGACGTCGCGTACTGCGTGCACGACGTGGAGGACGGCATCGCCTCCGGCCGGGTCGACCCGGCCGCGCTGCGGTCGAGCGTCGAGCAGGAGGCCGTGCTCGTCGTCGCCCGGGAGTCCTACGCCCCGGACCTCAGCGGCGACGCGCTGACCGAGGCGCTGCAGCGGCTCCTCGGCTCCGGATGGGTCCCGGCGTCCCACGACGGCAGCCGGGCCGACCTCGCCGCGCTCAAGGACATGACGAGCCGGCTCATCGGGCGCTTCGTGCGCACGGTCGAGCAGAGCACGCGGGAGCGCCACGGTGAGGGCGTGCTCACCCGCTATGCCGCCGACCTGGTGGTGCCGGATCCGGTGCGGGCGGAGACCGCGGTGCTCAAGGCTGTCGCCGCGCACTACGTCATGCGCAGTGACGAGCGCATCGACCTGATGGACCGCCAGCGCGAGGTCGTGGGTGACCTCGTGCGCCACTTCCTGGACCGGCCAGAGGCGATGGACCCACTGCACCGCCACACCAGGGAGGCCGCCCGCCGGAGCGGTGACGACGCTGCGGAGCTGCGCGCCGTGGTGGACCAGGTCGCCTCGCTCTCGGACGTGCGTGCCCTCATGGTGCACGCATCCCTCGCGTCCTAGCAGCTGCCCCACACCGGCGCCGTCCTCGTCTCGACGGCGGTCCTCTGGCGGCGAACGTGACCAACACCGCAGGCGAACACCCATCCCGTGTCCATCGCAGCCTCAGGTCTCGACTAGGCTGTTCGCCGGAAGTCGGTGCCCCAGGGGGCAGTTCGTCGCCGCACCGGCTCGACTGGGAGGAAAGTATGAAGCGAGTGATGACTGGTGTCGTGGCGGCTGCCTTGATGGTGCCGGCCCTGACCGCGTGCGGTGGCAGCGACGACTTCTGTGAGGCCGCGCCGCAGGACATCGACACCAGCGACCCGGCCGCGATGCAGGAGGCCCTCGAGGGTATCGCCGACCAGGCGCCGGACGAGGTGCGTGACGATGTCGACGTGATCATCGAGCAGCTGAGGCTGGTCGAGGAGGACCCGGCGAGCATCGACGTCGACGCGGTCAACACGGCGGTCGAGAACCTCACCACCTGGGAGGAGGAGAACTGCTGAGCAGTTCCCTCTGACGAAGCACAGCCCCTGGCGCACCGCGCCGGGGGCTGCGTCGTCTCCGGATCCGAGTGGTGGCCCGGGACCGTCTGACACTGGTCGGGGGAGGCGCGCGCACGGCATACTGCCGCGCGTCGTGACGCAGACTGAACCTTTTGCGTGTCCGGGACGACAGAGTGGGGAAGAGCACCGGCGCGAGGCACGAGAGGAGGGCGGCCGTGGTGACGACCGACCCCGCCTACAGCGAGTTCGTGCTGTCGCGCCAGGCGCGCCTGCGTCGCGTGGCGGTGCTGCTGTGCGGTGACCCGGACCAGGGCGAGGACCTGCTCCAGGAAGCGTTCGTGGCCCTCGCGGAGAAATGGGAGAAGGTCGAGCACCCGGACGCCTTCGTGCGCACGGTGCTCGCCCGGCAGCGGGTCTCGTGGTGGCGGCGCAGACGCCACGAGGTGATCTCTGAGACGGTGCCGGACCGCGGTCTTGACCTCTGCCACCAGGCGGTGGGCGGATGCGCTCGCAGCTGGCGGCTCGCGAGGCCGTCGGCCAGGACGAGGAGGGATGGCGATGCGCGACCGTGATGACGACCTGCGGGTGCTGCTCGAGGAGGCCTCCGGCGGCGGTCGGGGCCGGGTGCTCCAGCCGGACGACACCTGGGCCAGGGGACGGCAGCGGCGGACCCGCACGCGGGTGGGTGCCAGCGCCCTGGGCGTGGTGGCGCTCACGGCGGTCGGCGGCCTCGTGTGGCAGACGGTGCTCGGTGGCTCGGACGGGTCCCGACAGGTGGGGGTGGCGACGCTGCCCGCGGGGTTCACGACCTTCGTGCTGGCCGCACCGGATGCTCCTGCGGACCTGCCCGAGGACCTCGACGGTCTGGTCGTGCCCTCCCCGGAGGATCTCGTGGGGACCGACTGGGCGCTGCGCCAGGAGATCTGGGGGAGCGACCAGACCTCCGTGGAGGTGGTCGGCTCCGCTGCGGAGACCACGTTCTCCTTCGCCGGGCAGGACCTCCCGGCCCAGGGCTAGGGCTTCGGCGCCGACGACTGCGGGGGCGGCTGGTTCCAGGAGGGGCTGACACTCACCGACGCCGGGCTCTTCCCCCCGGGGGACCTGGGCACGGACGACCAGGGCTGTCTCGAGCCGGCCCAGACCGCCGAGGACTTCTGGATCGACGTGCTCAGCCACGGCGGCTCGCTCCACCAGCTCGGCGACGACTGGCTGCTGCTCTCGGTCGACACCTCGTGGGCCGGCGTCGAGCAGCCACCTCCCGTGAGCGGCGTCGGCACGGCTCGGCTCGACTTCATCCGGGTCGGGGCGGACCCGGACGCCGTCGACACCTCGCGGCCGGAGCGCGCCCCGAGCAACGAGGAGCTCGCCGCGACCCGTTGGACGCTGCTGGAGTGGGTGGACGGCGGCGGCGTGCTCGCCGATCTGATGGACGACCCGTCCCTGCTGGGCCTGCGCTGGGCGGACGACTTCCCCGACTTGCTCGTCCTCGCCTACGACGGCTGCGACCTGGTCAGCGTGCGGACCCAGGGCGTGGATGCCGTCGGTGGCACGGTGCCTCCCGAGGGCGTCGAGACCGTCGTGGAGACCGGCGCCCGGTGTCCCGGCGCGGAGACGGCCTCGCCCGTGCTGGCGGAGGCGCTCCTGAACCCCGCGCAGTTCACGCTGGTCGGCGAGGACCTGCTCGTGGCCCGGCTGGTGCTGCCGGACCGCGACAGCGTGCAGGACTGACCCCCCGGGGGGCGACTGGTGCGGGAACCCGGCCCCTCGGCATACTCCCGGTCAGTCCTCGTCGGGATCCGGGACGGGCTCGGCACCCTGCGCCTCGTCCCGATCGGCCCACTCCAGCAGCGGGGCGATGTCATAGACCGCGTCGTCGATGCCCGCGTGCAGGTCGCCGAGCTCGGCATAGCGGTCCGGCATCGTCACGATCGTGAAGTCCGCGGGGTCGGCGTCGGGCACCTCGTCCCAGGTGAGCGGGGCACTGACCCTCGCGTCGGGACGTCCGCGGACGGAGTATGCCGCGGCGATGGTGTGGTCTCTCGCGTTCTGGTTGTAGTCGACGAAGACCTGCGTGGGGTCGCGGTCCTTGCGCCACCAGGTGGTCGTCGCGTCGTCGGTGCGGCGCTCGACCTCGCGCGCGAACGCGAGGGCGGCGCGGCGGACGTCCTGGAAGCCGTGGTCCGGGGGGACCCGCACGTAGATGTGCAGCCCCTTGCTGCCGGTGGTTTTGGGCCAGCCGGTGGCCCCGAGCTCGTCGAGCACCTCCTGCGCGACGCCCGCCACCCGCTTGACGGTCGCGAAGTCGCACTCCTCGCCCGGGTCGAGGTCGATGCGCCACTCGTCCGGGCGCTCCACGTCGGCGCGGCGGCTGTTCCAGGGGTGGAACTCCACGGTCGACATCTGGACCGCCCAGATCACGCTGGCCAGCTCGGTGACGCACAGCTCGTTGGCGGTGCGGTTCCACCGGGGGAAGGTGACGTGGGCGGTCTCGACCCACTCTGGCGCCCCGTGGGGGAGCCGCTTCTGGTGGACCTTCTCACCCTCGATGCCCTCCGGGAAGCGGTGCAGCATGCAAGGGCGCTCCCGCAGGGCGTTGACGATGCCGTCGCCCACCGACAGGTAGTAGTTGGCCAGGTCGAGCTTGGTGTGCCCGCCCTCGGGGAAGTAGACGCGGTCGGGGTTGGAGATGCGCACGGTGCGCTCGCCGACCTCAAGCTCGATCGCGGGTGACTTCGACGCGGCCATGCCCCGATCATGTCACTGCGGTCTGTCATGATCGGCCCATGACGACCTCTGGGGTGCGCACCCGCATGGTGCAGACGGACCGGCTCAACACCTTCGTGCGCGAGGCGGGTGACCCCTCGGCGCCCGTCCTCGTGTTGGTGCACGGCAACGTGAGCTCATCGGTGTTCTTTGACGCGCTTATCGAGGAGCTGTCTGACACCTTCCGGGTCATCGCCCCCGACTACCGCGGCTATGGCGGGTCGGAGCGCCGTACGATCGACGCGACCCGCGGCGTGGCCGACTTCTCCGACGACCTCGCGGCGCTCCTGGACGCCCTGGAGATCACGGCACCCGTCGACCTGCTCGGCTGGTCCGCGGGCGGCAACATCGTCCTGCAGTTGGCGATCGACCACCCCGGGCGGGTCCGCAGCCTGATTCTCGAGGCCGGAGGGTCGCCCTACGGCTTCGGCGGCACCCACGGCCTGGACGGGGCCCCGACGGCGGAGGACTTCGCCGGCTCCGGTGGCGGCACGGCCAACCCAGACTTCTGCCAGCGGCTCGCCGCGGGGGACCGGGGCGAGGAGCCCACCAGCCCGATCACGACCCTGCGCGCCTTTTACGTCAAGCCGGGCTTCACCTTCGACGCCGAGGTCGAGCAGCGCTACCTCGACGGGATGCTGGACACCTCCGTCGGCGACGACGTCTACCCCGGCGACAGCACGACGTCGGAGAACTGGCCGGGACTCGCCCCGGGCACCACGGGCATGAACAACGCCCTGTCGCCCAAGTACCTCAACCAGCGCGCCTTCGCCGACCTGGACCCGGCCCCGCCCGTGCTGTGGATCCGCGGCGCCGACGACCAGATCGTCTCCGACACCTCGATGTTCGACCTCGCCCAGCTCGGCAAGCTCGGCGCGGTCCCCGGCTATCCCGGCGAGGACGTCTGCCCGACCCAGCCGATGGTCAGCCAGCTGCGCTCGGTCCTGGAGGCGGCGGGCGACTTCACCGAGATCGTCTACGAGGACTGCGGTCACAGCCCGCACCTGGAGCACCCGGAGCGTTTCGTGGCCGACGTGCGCAGCTTCCTGGTCTGAGCGGGTTGGGGAAGACCCGGTCTGCGTGACACCGTGACGGCCTAGACTCACGGCAACCGGGAAGGAGGGTCGGTGGCCGGACTGATCAGGCCGGAGGACGTGCAGGCCGTCAAGGAGCGCACCTCCATCGAGGACGTCGTGCGCGAGCACGTCACCCTGCGCCCCGGCGGCACCGGGTCCCTCAAGGGGCTCTGCCCGTTCCACGACGAGAAGACCCCGTCGTTCAACGTGCGGCCGGCCGTCGGCGCCTGGCACTGCTTCGGCTGTGGCGAGGGCGGAGACGTCATCTCCTTCGTCATGAAGATCGACCACCTGACCTTCGCGGAGTCGGTCGAGCGGCTCGCCGGCAAGCTCGGCATGGAGCTGCGGTATGACGAGAGCACCGGCGGGCGTGGTCGTCGCGACGGCGAGGGTGGGCTCGGGCGACGGGCGCGGCTGGTTGAGGCACACCGGGCGGCCGCGGAGTTCTATGCGAGCGCGTTCGCCGAGAGCCCGGAGGGGCAGACCGCCCGCGACTTCCTGGCCGCCAAGGGGTTCGGGCTGGACGATGCGGCCATCTTCCAGGTCGGCTACGCGCCCCAGTCGGGCGAGGCGCTGACCCGGCACCTGCGGGCCAAGGAGTTCACCGACGACGAGCTGGTGATCAGTGGTCTCTCCGGGCGGGGGAGCCGGGGGCTCTATGACCGGTTCCGCGGCCGGGTGCTCTGGCCGATCCGCGACATCACCGGCGACACGGTCGGCTTCGGGGCACGGCGGATCTTCGACGAGGACCGGATCCAGGCGAAGTACCTCAACACCTCAGAGACGCCGATCTACCGCAAGACCTCCGTCCTCTATGGGCTCGACCTGGCCAAGAAGTCGATGGCTGAGCAGCGCCGCGCGGTGGTGGTGGAGGGCTACACCGATGTGATGGCCTGTCACCTGGCCGGGGTCGACACCGCTGTCGCCACGTGTGGGACGGCCTTCGGCGTCGACCACATCAAGATGCTGCGACGCATCCTGCGCGACGAGCCCGGCCTGTCCCCGGCCCGCGTGGTCTTCACCTTCGACGGTGACGCCGCCGGTCAGAAGGCCGCGATGCGGGCCTTCGCCGAGGACCAGCGCTGGGCGAGCCAGTCCTACGTCGCGGTCGCCCCGGCCGGCCAGGACCCCAACGACCTGCGCCTGTCCGGTGGTGATGAGCCGGTCCGCGAGCTTGTCGAGGGCGCCGTGCCGCTCTTCGAGTTCGCGGTCCGCTCCACGATCGCTCCCTACGACCTGAACCGTGCAGAGGAGCGCGTCTCGGCGATGCGGGCTGCCGCGCCGATCCTGGCGGGCATCCGCGACTCGGCGCTGCGGCCCGAGTATGTCCGGACGGTCGCCGGATGGCTCGGGATGCCGGTCGAGCGGGTGGGGGCCGAGGTGGCCCGGGCCGGCCGGGCACCCCAGCGCTCCCCCCATCGTCCGCCACAGCCCTCCGCCGGACCGTCGCAGGGGGAGGCGCCACCGCAGGTGCCGGTGCTGCCCGCGCCCGACCTGCGGGACCCGCTGGTCGCCGCCGAGCGGCAGCTGCTCCAGGTGGTGCTGCAGTACCCCACGACCCTGGACGACCAGGTCGTCGCCGAGATCCCGACGGAGGGGTTCCGTGCACCGGCCCACCGGGCGGTTCTCGAGGGCGTGCGAGCCGGGGGCGGGCTGGCGACCGCGCGGACCCTCAGCAGCCAGGGGTGGGCCGCCGCCGTGTCCAGCGCGACGCGCGAGGAGGCGCGGCCGCTGGTCCACGAGATGGCGGTCGCCGCGCTGCCGGTGACCCTGGAGCCGGCCAGCGGGCTGCCGCCGCGGCGGTATGTCGACTCCCTGGTGAGCCGCGTGGTCGAGGCCGGTGTCGCCGGGCGCATCGCCGACGCACTGAGCGCCCTGCAGCGGGCCGAGCCGGGCAGTCACCAGGAACGGGCGCTGGCCGAGGAGCTGTCCGTGCTGTATCGCGAGCGGGCACGGTTGCGTGCCCAGATGGAGTGAGTCGATGGTCTGGGGACGCCGCGCATCCGCGAGGCCACCGGAGGCGGTGCTCAAGGCCGGGGTGCCCGACGGCGACCGCCTCGTCGCCGCCGCCCGGGACGAGCTCACCGGTGACTGGGTCCTGGCCGCTCGCACCCAGGTAAGCGTCGTGGCGGAGGGGGGCGACGTCATACTCTCCAACCCGTGGCTGGCGGTCGAGGCCGGCGCCTGGGACCCCGAGTCCGACGTGCTGCGTGTCACCTGGGTGGGGGAGGGCGTGCCGGCGCGGTGGAAGTTCACCGGGAGCGGAGCACGCCTGTTCACCGACACATTCCGGGACCGCGTCCAGGCGAGCGTCGTGCTCGTGCGCGAGGTCGACCTCGGGCCCGGCCGCAAGACCCGCGTCGCGATCCGCAAGGACCTCGCGACGCGCGAGCTCCGCGAACAGGTGGTACCCGGCAGGGGGGTGCGGTCGGACGACACCGAGCTGGCCGATGAGGTCGCCGTGGCACGCGCCACACTGCGCGACCAGAGTGGCTTACCACCGGTCGGTGCGTGATAGAGTCTCTCCTCGCTGCCCCTTTGGGGGTGTGGCACCTTCCCCTGTAGCTCAATTGGCAGAGCAGCCGGCTGTTAACCGGCAGGTTGTTGGTTCGAGTCCAACCGGGGGAGCACCGTGAAAAGGCCCCTGAACTGCGGAAACGCAAGTTTGGGGGTCTTCTCCTTTCGAGTGCAGCGACTATCCATCGTTCGCAGCTGGTTGCCTGTCGACCGAGGAGCTGCCTCTGACCCCTCTCGGTCGCGTCTGGGCACGCCAGGGGCTCAAGGCGCGGGGCCGGCGCCTGCCGAACCCTCCGCACGCGTGTCCATCGGTGCCCCTGAAGGGTCCGAATAGTGCACCAGAGGCGAGCGCGTCACCGCGGCGCACGCGCGGGCGATCCGGGAGGCGGCCGCGCGGCGCGGACACGAGGACCGTGTCCGCGAGCTGTCCGCACGCGGGCGAGAGCGGTACGCCGACCTGCTCGAGCGTCTCGGACGCTGACGCTTGGAGTATCTGACCACGGAGGACCTGATCGCCCTGGCCGCGGACCTGGGCGTGGGGCCGATTCAGGACCTTGGCCTGCTGGACTCCGCTGCCCACCGCCCCAGCGCCAGCGTCTTCGGACGTGACGCCTATCCGGACATCGATGCCAAGGCCGGCGCGCTCCTGGAGTCCATCGTCGTCAACCACCCGCTCGTCGATGGCAACAAACGGCTGGGATGGCTCGCGGTAGTCGTGTTCTACGGCCTCAACGGCATCGATCTTCGGGCACCCGACGACAACGCGTACGACCTGGTCATCGCCGTCGCCAGCCGCACGGCGGACCACCAGGTGGCAACTCGCCACTTGGCCAAGTGGCACTAGTTCGAGTTAATGGCTCGCGGCACTAGCGTGCGTCCCACGACGACCCGGATCTCGTGGCGAGATCCGGGTCGTCCTCGGTGTGTGGCCCGGTGTGTGGGTCAGCCCCCGCCGCCACCCAGGCCAACCGGAATCGGAGCCACCGGGGGAGGTGCGTCCGCGTCGCCCACCTTTCCTGCGGACCTCGCCCGTCGGCGCTGTCGGTTCTCGACAGCCTCGGCGACCTTGCTGAGGCCGTAATTGAGGAGGATGAAGAGCACGGCCGCCACGACATACGCGGGCAGGGTTGCGGACTCGGCCGACCCCAGCTGGCGCGCACGGGTGACCAGCTCGGGGTAGAGGATGAGATAACCCAGCGCGGTGTCCTTGGTGATCACGATGATCTGGCTGACCAGTGTCGGGAGCATCGCCGTCAGGGACTGCGGGATCAGGATCGACCGGCGCACCTGGGACGGGGAGAGGCCAATCGACAGTCCCGCCTCGCGCTGCCCCGCCGGCAGCGAGGCGACGCCATTGCGGATCACCTCGCACAGGACCGCCGAGTTATACATCGTCAGGCCGAAGACCACACCGATGAGCGGGTTGATGGAGTCGGGGAACCATCCGCGGTGCACGAGGAACCAGAACGCGAACAGCATCATGATCAGCACCGGGACGGCGCGGAAGAACTCCACGACGATGCCGGCCAGCCACCGCAGTGGTGCCAGGTCGGACATCCTGGCCATCGCCAGAGCCAGTGCCAGGACCATCGAGAGCACGATCGAGATCGCGGCGGCCCGCAGCGTGTCCCAGATGCCGGGCCACAGGTAGTTGGTCCACGCGTTGGACGTCAGGATCCAGTCCCAGCGCGCTGCGGTCAGCTGGCCCTTCTCGTCGAGGCGCCCGTAGACCACATAGAGCACGCCGAGGATGATCAGGGCCCCGATGACGGCCATGATGCGATACCGCATCCGCGCCTTCGGGCCTGGTGCGTCGAACAGGACGCGGGTCGTGTCGCTCATCGCTTCACCGCCAGTCGTGCGGACAGGTAGCTGGTCAGCATGCCCATCGGGAGGGTCAGGATGACGAAGCCGAGCGCCACGACCGCGAACCCGAGCATCAGCAGGGCCGGCTCGAACTCGGCGATGGCCTTCATCCGGTAGGCCGTCTCCGCAACGCCGATGGCCGCGACGACAGTGGTGTTCTTGGTCAGTGCGATCAACACGTTGCCCAGCGGGGTGATCGCCCCGCGGAAGGCCTGCGGCAGGATGACCTGGGTCATGCTCTGGCTGAAGGTGAGTCCGATGGAACGGGCCGCCTCGGCCTGTCCGAGGGGGATGGTGTTGACGCCGCTGCGCAGCGCCTCGCAGACGAACGCCGCGTGATAGACGCTCAGACCGAGCACCGCCAGCCGGAAGCCGTTGTCGACGATGAAGGTGTCGGACTCGCGGGAGGCGAGCTCGATGCCCAGCTGACCCCACAGCCCGAGGCTGCAGAACAGCACGATCAGGGTCAGGGGCGTGTTGCGGAGCAGCGTCACATAGGTGGTGCCGACCCACTCGAAGATCCGCACGGGCGACACCCGCATGATCGCCAGGATGGTGCCGAGGACCAACGAGATGACGGCGGAGTAGGCGGTCAGCTTGATGGTCATCCAGAACGCCGCCAGGAGTTGATACTCCTCGATCAGCTCAGTCATGGGACTCCCGTAGGTGACGTGGTCGGTGAACCGGTGCGACCGGCATACTCCCTAGAAGAGCGAGAGAGTATGCCGGTCGGTCATCCGATCAGGCGCAGTGCCCGCCCGCTTCGGCCGGGTTGGTCTCGGGGTTCGGGGTGTAGCCGGCGGCGCCGACGTTGTCCTCGATGATCTGGTCCATCGTGCCGTCCTCCCAGAGGGCGGTGAGGGCCTCGTTGACCTCCTCGCAGCGGTCGTCCTCCTGGTTGAGGCCGACGCCGTAGAGCTCCTCGCTGAACGGCGCACCGACCACCTTGAGCTTGCCCGCGAAGGCGTCCTGGGCCGCGAAGCCGGCCAGGATCACGTCGTCGGTGGTCACGGCGTCGATCGTGCCGTTGGCAAGCTGCTCGACGCACTCGGAGTAGGTGCCGTACTCCTGCAACTGCACGCCGGGGACCTCCTCCTTGACGTTCTCGGCGGAGGTCGAGCCGGTGACCGAGCACAGGATCTTGCCGTCCAGGTCGTCCGGGCCGGCGATGTCGCTGTCCTGGGCGACCAGGAGGTCCTGACCGGCGACGAAGTAGGGACCCGCGAACTGCACGGACTCCTTGCGGGAGTCGGTGATCGAGTAGGTGGCGAAGATCATGTCGACCTGTCCGGCCTGCAGCATGGTCTCGCGCTGGGCGGACGGGGACTCCACGAACTCGATGTCGTCCTCGGAGTAGCCCATCTTCTCGGCCACGGCGCGGGCCACGTCGACGTCCATGCCGACGTAGTTGTCGCCGTCCTTCAGCCCCAGACCCGGCTGGTCGAACTTGATGCCGATCTTCAGGCCGTCGCCGCCACCGCCGGCCTCGGCCGTCGTGCCACCGTCGTCGTCGCCACCATCGTCACTGCCACAGGCGCTGAGGATGAGGGCTCCGGCCGCAAGCACGGCCATGAGGCGGAAGGGATTGCGCTTCATGCTGTCGTCTCCTTAGTAGGTGTTGCGTCAGTGGGTCAGGATCTTGCCGAGGAAGTCCTTGGCGCGATCTGTCTGGGGGTTGGTGAAGAACTCCTCGGGGGTGTTCTCCTCGAGGATCGCGCCGTCGGACATGAAGACAACGCGGTCTGCGGCCTTGCGGGCGAAGCCCATCTCGTGGGTGACGACGATCATCGTCATGCCGGACTTGGCCAGCTCGACCATCACGTCGAGCACCTCGTTGATCATCTCGGGGTCCAGGGCCGAGGTCGGCTCGTCGAAGAGCATGACGGTCGGCTCCATGGCCAGTGATCTGGCGATCGCCACGCGCTGCTGCTGACCACCGGAGAGCTGGGCAGGATATTTCGCGGCCTGGTGGGCGACACCCACTCTCTCCAGCAGCTCCATGGCTCGCTTTTTGGCGGCGGCGCTCTTGACGCCGCGGACCTTGGTGGGGCCCATCGTGACGTTCTCGAGGATCGTCTTGTGCGAAAACAGGTTGAAGGACTGGAAGACCATGCCGACGTCGGCGCGGAGCCGGGCGAGCGCCTTGCCCTCCTGTGGCAGGGTCTCACCGCCGATGGTGATCGAGCCTGACTCGTAGGTCTCCAGGCGGTTGATGGTGCGGCACAAGGTCGACTTGCCCGAGCCGGACGGCCCGATCACGACAACGACCTCGCCGCGGTGGACCGTCAGGTTGATGTCCTGGAGAACGTGCAGGTCACCGAAGTGCTTGTTGACGTTCTCGAGCACCACCAGAGGCTCGGTGGAGGGCTCGGGGAAACCCGTGGCGTCTTCGCTCATGGCAGGCACCCTACTTATCCGGGCCCCAGACGCGTAGCAAATACACGCAGCCGTAACCGAATCGAGTCCTAACGCCCAGCCTCGACCGGCTGCGCGGCGCGCTCGCGTTAGGATCGACCGCGCACGGGGCCAGTAGCTCAGCCGGTTAGAGCAACGGACTCATAATCCGTCGGTCCAGGGTTCAAGCCCCTGCTGGCCCACCAACGCTCCCGCAGTTCACGCATTCGTGGCGCGCCCGCCGGTGCCCGATCCCGGCCGGACCTCGGGCGCACCCCGACTGGTCCACCCGCCGCGCGGGTCACTAGGCTGACGAATCATCCGGACCGCTGGCCGCGTGGCCCCGCTCGGACATCTGCGGCGGGGCCCAGACGGTCATCTCAGAGAAGGACTGTCGCATGACCACGCACCACGAACTGCCAACATCCGACGACCTCGACCTGCTGAGTGCGCGGACGGAGCACGCCCTCTCCATCTACCTGCCGACCTCCCCGAGCCCACAGGAGCGGAACGTCGCGCAGGCGACCGTCAAGAGCGCCTTCGACGAGGCCGCGCGGCGCCTCAAGGAGGACGGTGCCACGCACGGCCTGATCGAGTCGCTGCGCAGGCAGTGGCAGGCCGTCGACGAGGACAGCGAGCTGTGGGGCAAGCTGTCATCCTCGCTCGCCATCTTCCTGGCGCCGGAGGTCAACGAGGTCTTCGTGCTCCCCAACAAGCTGGAGCCGCAGTCGCAGCTGTCCGACCACTTTGACCTCGGACAGCTGCTCCGCTCGGTGACCTACCCGCACGAGGCCTACGCGCTGACCCTCTCCGCCAACAGCTGGCAGCTGTGGCACGCCACCGCCGACGCGCGGATCGCGCCGCTGGAGCTGGAGGGTGACTACCCCACGGACGCCGCGGACGCCACCAACCGCGAGACGATCCGGGGCCGCGACAAGAACCGCGGCCTCGTCGGGGACGAGGGCAAGAAGGCCCTGCTCGACAAGTACGCGCACCGCGTGGCCGAGGCTGTCACCACCGAGCTGAACCGGCGTCGTGTCCGGGCCGACACTCCGTTCTTCCTCTTCGCGGCCGAGCCGCTGCTCAGCCAGTTCACCGACCGGTTCGACCGCGAGGTCATCCAGGTCCAGGGTGCTGCCGAACGTGTCGGGGCCGACCAGCTGGACGACCAGGTGCGCCAGGGCCTGGACCGCCACTTCGCCGAGCGGGTGAACACCCGCATGGCACGGATCGCCGACACGGTCTCCAGCGGACTGGTCGCCACCGACCTGGTGGACATCTCCAAGGCCGCCACGCGCGGACTGGTGGACACGCTGCTGTTCAATTTCACCGTCGACGTCTACGGGCGCATCGACGAGGTCAGCGGTGCCCTGGAGCGGGTGGCCGACGGCGAGCGGTTCCTCCCGGACGGCGCCACGGCCTACGACCTGCTCTCCCAGCTGGCTGTGCGCGTGCTCCGCCAGGGCGGCACGGTGCTCGCGGTCCGTGACGACGAGGTGTCGCACGAGCTGTGGAACTCCCTCGCCGTGGCCCAGCTGCGTGGCCCGCTGGGCTGAGCGAGACGGCCACCAGCGGCGTGTCGCTGACCGCGGCACGCCGGGACACTTGATACTCGTGTGACAAGAGAGCACAATGGGTCGCGTCACGCGATGCGACACCCGATCGCGTGTGGTGTGCAGGCCGTTGGGGAAGACGTCCCTCGCACCACACAGGAGGTTCCGGATGTCTGCTGTGACGCCGCGTATCGTGACGCGCGGGGTGGTGTTCATTCACTCCACCCCCACTGCGTTGTGCCCGCACATCACCTGGGCGCTCGAGGGGGTCCTCGACACCAGGGTGTCCCTCGACTGGGTCCCGCAGCCGGCCCAGCCCGGCACCATGCGGGCCGAGTTCTCCTGGACCGGCGACGCCGGCACCGGGGCATACCTTGCCAGCGCCATGCGCGGCTGGGACGGCCTGCGCTACGAGGTCGTCGAGGAAGCCAGCCGCGGGTGCGACGCCGCCCGCTGGACCCACACGCCCGAATTGGGCATCCACCACAGCCGGCTGTCCGCCAACGGTGACGTCGTCGTCAACGAGGACCGGATCCGCAGCATCGTGGAGGAGTCCAGCGGCAACATGGCGGTGCTGACCGCGGAGCTGGACCGTGCCCTGGGCTCGGCCTGGGACGCCGAGCTGGAGGACTTCCGCCACGCCGGCGAGGGCGCTCCGGTGAAGTGGCTGCACAAGGTCAGCTGACCTGACCTCTCCCGGCAGTATGCCGAGGCGCGGCTGATGCGGCCCGTGCCTGTCGACATACTGCCCAGCAGTGCGCGTGTCACCTCCTGGACGCGCGCGCCCGGACCTCCTCGTGGATGGCCAGCATCCGATCCGAGGAGTGCTCCCAGTTGAAGGTCTCGGCCTGGACTCGCGCCCGCTCCCGCGCGCCCTCCCGCTGACTCAGCTCGAGCACGGCGTCCGCGAACAACGCAGGGTCCGACGGGGCCGCGATGCCGCCGTCGCGCACCACCTCGGCCAGGGCACCCTCGTCCGGGCAGACGGTCGGAACTCCGCAGGCCAGCGCCTCGAGCGCCGCGAGCCCGAACGTCTCCAGCGGCCCCGGGGCGATGGCGACGTCGGCGCGGCGCATCACGGTCGCCAGCTCGGTGCGGCCGTGGATGTAGGAGTGGAAGGTCACCGGCAGGTCGTCCGCACGCTCCATGAGCGCGCTGCGCAGCGGGCCCTGGCCGAGGACGGTGAGGTGCGCGTCGACCCCGCGCTCCACCAGGGCACGCAGCGTCTCGATGGACAGCTGCGGGTTCTTCTCCGGCGCCAGGCGCCCGCAGTGGATGATGTGCAGCGTCTCGCCCGAGCGGCGCCGCCCGTCCGGCGTGAGGCGCTCATGGGTGTCGTCGGGGTGGAAGACCTCCAGGTCGACGCCGAGCTCCACCACCCTGGCCGGGATGCCCAGTCGATGGAACTCCTCGGCCGCGAACCGGCTCGGGCACACGATCTCGTCGTAGTCGTGGGCGCTGCGGGTGTTGACGAAGTCGGCCGCCCACACCGCCGGCACGTCGGGCACGGGGGTGCGCCGGACCATGATCCCGGTCATGTTCTCGTGGCTGATCATGATGCTGCCGACGCCACGACGGCGGGCCCAGCGACCCAGCCACCGCAGGGTCGAGCGGTCGGAGACCTCGATCGTGTCCGGGGCGAGCTGCTCCATCAGGCGCCGGAGCCCGGCTCGACCCCACATCAGGGAGTAGCCGGTCCTCGGGATCGGCGTGGCCGGCACCCGGTAGACCGTGCCCTGTGACTCCTCGGTGACCGGCTCCTCGCCCTTGGAGGCGGGGATGATGAGCGATACCCGGTGCCCGCGGTCGCGATAGACCTCGCCCCAGTGCCGGAGCGCGGTCTTGATCCCGCCGGAGGTGGGGCTGACGAAGTTCGCGACCCGGAGAATGTGCATAGGGGGACGACGCTACCCCGGTCGCAGCAGTATGCCGTGACGAGGGTTGGTCTGCGCCTCACGGCGGAGGCAGTCGCGGACTTCCTCGTCAGGCGCTGCGGAAGGTCAGCGCCACGTTCGCGCCACCGAACCCGAAGCTGTTGCTGAGCGCCGCGAGGTCGCCGGCCGGGAGCTCCCGGCTGCCGCCCGTGACGACGTCGACCGGGATCTCCGGGTCCTGCTCGGTCAGGTTGATCGTGGCCGGGATGGAGCGGTGGTGCAGCGTCAGGACGGTCAGCACGGCCTCGATCGCTCCCGCGGCGCCCAGCAGGTGACCGGTCATCGACTTGGTGGCGGTGACCGGCATCTCCGAGCTGTGCGACCCGAAGGCGCGCGCGATCGCCTTCGCCTCCGCGGCATCGCCGACCGGGGTGGACGTGGCGTGGGCGTTGACGTGGATAATGTCGTTGGTGCTCAGGCCGGCGTTCTCCACGGCCTCGAGCATGGCCCGGGCGGCCCCGGCGCCCTCCGGCTCGCCTGCCGTGATGTGGTAGGCGTCCGCCGAGCTGCCGACCCCCGCGACCTCGCCGTAGATCGTCGCGCCCCGGGCCTTGGCGTGCTCCTCGGCCTCGAGGACCAGCACGGCCGCGCCCTCACCGAGCACGAAGCCGTCGCGGGAGACGTCGTAGGGCCGGGAGGCTCCGGCCGGGTCGTCATTGCGCTTGGACAGCGCGGTCATCGCGGCGAAGGCGGCGATGGGCAGGGGGTGCACGGCGGCCTCGGTGCCGCCGGCGACCATCACGTCGGCCCGTCCGGCACGGATCATGTTGAGCGCCAGGCCGATGCCCTCGGCGCCGGAGGCGCAGGCGCTCACCGGGGTGTGGGCGCCGGCCCGCGCGGTGAGGTCGAGCGAGACCGCGGCCGCGGGACCGTTGGGCATGAGCATCGGCACGGTCAGCGGGAAGACCCGGCGGGGGCCGCGCGTGCGCAGGTTGTCCCACTGGTCCAGCAGCGTCCAGACCCCGCCGATGCCGGAGCCGATCGCGACGCCCAGCCGCTCGGGCTCGACCTCGGGTGAGCCGGCGTGGGCCCACGCCTCGCGGGAGGCGATGAGGGCGTACTGACCCGCCGGGTCGTTGCGCCGCACCTCCACCTTGGGCAGGACCTCCTCGGGCGAGGTGTGCACGCTCGCGGCGAAGGTCACCGGCAGCTCGTGCTCGGCCACCCAGTCCTGCTCGAGGGTGCGGACTCCGGAGGTGCCGGCCTGGATGGCCTGCCACGTCTCCTCGACGTTGCCACCGACGGGGCTGGTGGTTCCCAGACCGGTGACGACGACCCGTCGCTGGGGGTTCGCGGACATCTGCTGCTCCTGGGTGGGGTGCGTGAGGTGAGTGGGTGGTGGTTGCGTGGTGGTGCTGCCTCTGCCCCACCGGCGGGCACGGGGGAGTATGCCGCGTGCCCGCCGGCGGGTGCGCCGAGTCAGCCCTGGGCGTTGGTGATGAAGTTGACGGCGTCCTTGACGTGGGTCAGGTTCTTGACCTCGTCATCAGGGATGCGCACGCCGAACTTGTCCTCCGCGTTGACGACGACCTGCATCATCGACAGCGAGTCGATGTCGAGATCCTCCTGGAAGGACTTGTCCATCTGGACCGCGTCGGCCTCGATGCCGGTCTCCTCGTTGACGATCTCGGCGAGTCCGGCGAGGATCTCCTGCTCATTCATTGCCATCTGGCGCTCCTTCTTCTCTTCCTTGGGCTGACCCGGGGAACCCGCCGGGCCTCGGGATCCTGTGATCAGGGCAGGACGACGACCTGCGCGGCGTACACCAGGCCGGCCCCGAAGCCGAACTGCAGGGCCAGGCCGCCGTGCGGCGCCTCCCCCTCGTTGAGCATCCGGGCCGCGGCCAGCGGGACGGAGGCGGCCGAGGTGTTGCCCGTCTCGGCGATGTCCCGGGCCACCGGGATGTCCTCGGGCAGGCCGATGTGCTTGATCATCGCGTCGGTGATGCGCATGTTCGCCTGGTGCGGGACGAACGCGTCCAGGTCGTCCGAGGTGACGCCGGCGGCGGCCAGTGCCTTGTCGACGACCGGGGCGATCGTGTAGACCGCCCAGCGGAAGACCGACTGACCCTGCATCGCAAAGTGCGGCCACTCGACGGCGCCCGCCTCCTCGGAGGTCATGTCCGCGCGCAACCCGGTCCAGGGCTGCTTCTGCATGATCTTGTCCCAGTTCTCCCCGTCCGAGCCCCAGACGGTGGGGCCGATGCCGGGGAAGTCGGACGGGCCGACTACGGCCGCGCCGGCGCCGTCACCGAAGATGAAGGCGCTGCCGCGGTCGTGCTTGTCGGTGAAGTCGGAGAGCTTCTCGACGCCGACCACCAGGACGTACTCCGCGCTGCCGGCACGGACCATGTCGTTGGCCAGGGAGATGCCGTAGCAGTACCCCGCGCAGGCGGCCGAGATGTCGAACGCCGCGGGACCGTTGGTGCCGAGGCGCTCGGCGAGGATCGGGGCGGCGGCGGGCGTCTGGTAGGGGTGGGTCACGGTCGCCATCAGCACCACCGAGATCTGGTCGGGGGTGATCCCGGCCATCGCGATCGCGTCGCGCGCCGCGGCCTCGGACATGTCGATCACCGTCTCGTCCTCGCGGGCGAAGCGGCGCTCCTTGATGCCCGAGCGCTGCTGGATCCACTCGTCGCTGGAGTCAATGTAGCGGCAGATCTCCTCGTTGGTGACGACCCGCTCGGGGCGATAGCCGCCCAGGCCGTGGATGCGTGCGTGCCGCGGGCCCTCCGGGACGGTCAGGGTGGGCTGGTCGGGCTTGGGCTGGACTGTCACTGTGCGTCCTCCTGGGAGTCGGTCGCGGCGCTGCCGTGCTCGCGGATCATGCGGTGGGCGGCCTCGAGGTCGTCCGGGGTCTTCAGGGCCAGCAGCTCGACGCCCTTCAGGGCGCGCTTGGCCAGGCCGGTCAGGGTGCCGGCGGGGGCGAGCTCGATGAGCCCGGTCACGCCCCGGTCGGCGAAGGTCTGCATGCACAGGTCCCAGCGGACCGGGTTGCTCACCTGGGAGACCAACCGTGCCAGGAACTCCGCGCCACTGGTGACGATCTGCCCGTCGGCGTTGGAGACCAGGGAGGTGCCGGGGTCCTGTGTCGTGATGGCCCGGGCGTAGCGACCGAGCTGGTCGACGGCGCTGCCCATGTGGTGGGTGTGGAAGGCGCCGGCCACCTGGAGCGGGATCACGCGGGCCCGCTGCGGTGGTGCCTCCTGGAGCGCGGCCAGCTGATCGGTGGTGCCTGCGGCGACGACCTGGCCGGCGCCGTTCATGTTGGCCGGGGTCAGGCCGTGACCCTCGAGGACGGAGCCGACCTCGTCGGGATCGCCGCCCAGGACAGCGCTCATGCCGGTCGGGGTCGCCGCAGCCGCCTCGGCCATCAGCCGGCCCCGCTCGCGGACGAAGACCATGGCCTGCTCGTGGGACAGCACCCCGGCCGCAGCAGCCGCCGTGATCTCGCCGACGGAGTGACCTGCCCAGGCATCGACCAGGCCCGTCGCGTCTGCGCGGTCCTCGAACAGCTCCGGGAGGGAGGTGAGCCCTGCGGCGACGAGCAGCGGCTGGGCCACGGCGGTGTCGCGGATCGTGTCGGCGTCAGAGGTGGTGCCGTGCGCGACGAGGTCGAGCCCGGCGACGGCGGACAGCCACTCCAGGCGCTCGCGGTAGCCGTCGAGCTCGAGCCAGGGCGAGAGGAAGCCGGGGGACTGGGAGCCCTGTCCGGGCGCAACGATCACAAGCACGTGTCCCACTCTCCCGTCGATGGCGAGCCATCGGCGACATCGTTACCCACGACATCTCCTCGCGAATCTTGTAGGGAACCTACAACAGGTGCTGGCCTCTCGCGCGGCGGCAGGTCTGCCGTGGACCTCACCGCCGACCTCACCGCCGACCAGCCGCGCTGTCGGAGCGACGGCCCAGACCTGCGGTGCCCGCGGCGATCCGGCCGTAGGCGAGCGCGACGCGGACCACCCACGCCTCGCGCGGACGGGTCAGGTCGAGGTCGATGACCTCGGCGATCCGCCCGAGCCGGTAGCGCACCGTGTTGGGGTGCACGAAGAGGTCCCTGCCCGTGGCCTCGAGCCGGCCCCCGGACTCGAGGTAGGCAGTCGCCGTGTCGAGCAGACCGCCGTGGTCGACGAGGGGGCGGTAGACGCGGTCCACGAGCAGTCGCCGGGCCGGCCCCTCTCCGTTGAGCGCCCGCTCGGCGAGGAGGTCGTCGGCGGCCACCGGCCGGGGCGCGTCGGGCCAGGCCGCGGCCACCTCGGCGCCGGAAAGAGCCGACCTGGCCGACCGTCCGGCGGCAAACAGGTGCGGCACCCGCGGCCCGACGACGACCGGCCCCGGGCCGAACTGGCCGACGAGCGCCTGGGCGCTGGCCATCGGGTCCGACAGCCGACCCAGGACGACGATCAGGCGGTTGCCCTGGACGGCGATGAGCACCTCCAGCCCGTCCCGGGCCGCAGCTGAGCGGATCGCCTCGGCCACCTCGGCGCTGCTGCGCTGCGGTGCGGTGCCGACCACGACCGCGATGTCCCCCACCTGCTCCCAGCCGAGCTCTGCGGCCCGCGACTGGAGCGTGTCATCGGCCTCGCCCCGCACCACGGCGTGCACCACGAGGGACTCCAGCCGTGCGTCCCAGGCGCCGCGCGACTCGGCGGCGGCCGCGTAGATCTGGGCGGCGGCGAAGGCCACCTCGCGCGAGTAGCGCAGCAGGGAGTCGCGCACCGCCGCCTCCTCACCCGGCAGCGCGAGCAGCTCGACGTGCTCCTCGACCACGTCGATCGTGGTGCGCACCAGGTCCAGGGTCTGGCGGAGCGTGACGCGGTGGGCGAGCTCGCGCGGCGCGGTGCCGAAGATGTCGGCCGTGACCGGCAGCGAGTCGTCCCGCTGGCGATACCACCCGAGGAAGGCGTGGATGCCGGCCTGGGCGACGAGCCCGACCCACGATCGGTCCTCCGCCGCCAGCTCGCGGTACCACTGGTGCTCGCGCTCCATCCGCTGTGCCGCCAGGGTGGCGACCGCACCGACGTTGCGCAGGGCCGGCTCCCGTGCGGAGGTGCCCGGCGGGGTGTCCATCCGGGCACTGTAGCCCTCGCCGTTTGTGTGAGCCACACAACGCTCGGTGACCGGTCGGCACCGGCCGCCGGGCACGGCGATAGGTTCGTGCCGACAGCATCCGCGCGAGGACCGAGGAGACACCATGACCGAGGAGGCCATCGAGCCCGACACCAAGGACTGGACGTGGACCGTGGAGCGCGTGTGCCCGGAGTGCGGTTTCGACGCCTCCCAGGTGCAGGCCAGCGAGCTGCCGTCTGTGATCCGTGGCGTCACCGCACCGTGGGGGCAGCGGCTGGCCGCCGCCGACGCGCGCCAGCGTCCGGTCCCGACCACCTGGTCGCCGCTGGAGTACGCCTGTCACATCCACGAGGTGCTCGAGGTCTTCCGGGGTCGCTTCGAGCTCATCCTCGCCGAGGACAACCCCTCGCTGCCCAACTGGGACCAGGACGCCGCCGCGACGGAGGGGAAGTATGCCGAGGCGGACCTGGAGCGGGTGGCCCGCGAGATCCCGGAGCGCGCCGAGGAGCTGGTGCACGTCCTCGCAGCGTTCGCGACGTCCGGCCCTGCTGACCAGGGAGTGGAACCCCACGACGGCAGCGCGGAGGAGGGGAGCGAGACCACGACACGAACGGGGCGGTGGGAGCGGACAGCGGTGCGCTCGGACGGGGCCTCGTTCACGGCGCTGACCCTCGGTCGCTACCTCGTGCACGACCTGGCGCACCATCTGTATGACGTGGGCCTCGACGCACGGCCGTGAGCCGGCCGATCCTCATCGCGCACCGCGGGGCCAGCGGTGCGCGGCCCGAGCACACGCTGGCGGCCTACGAGCTGGCGGCCCGGTCGGGCGCGGACTACCTGGAGCCGGACCTGGTCGCGACGGCCGACGGGCACCTCGTGGCGCGCCACGAGAACGAGATCTCGGGCACCACCGACATCGCCGACCGCCCCGAGTTCGCCGACCGGCGCACCACCAAGGTCTTCGGCGACCACCGGGTCACCGGGTGGTTCACCGAGGACCTGACCCTGGAGGAGCTGCGCACCCTGCGCTGCCGCGAACGGCTGCCTGCCCTGCGACCCGGCAACACGGCATACGACGGGCAGTTCACCGTCCCCACGCTGGCCGAGATCCTGGACCTGCGCGCCCGGTTGTCGGTGGAGCTCGGACGGGACCTCGGGGTCTATGTGGAGACCAAGTTCCCGACCTACTTCCGCGCGATCGCGCTGCCGCTGGAGGAGCCGCTCATGGTGGCGCTGGAGGATGCCGGGCTCAACCGGCCCGGGGCGCCGGTCTTCCTGCAGTCCTTCGAGCTGGGCAACCTCGTCGCGCTGCGGCAGGAGCTGGGTGCCCGGGTGCCGCTGATCTTCCTGGCGGAGCGGACCGGGGCGCCCTTCGACCTGGTCTCGGCCGGCGACCCGCGGACCTACGTCGACCTGCTCACGCCGGAGGGGCTGGCCGACCTGGCGCAGGCGGTCGACGGTGTCGGACCGGACAAGGACCTGGTGGTCGGTCGGCGCCCGGACGGCGGGCTGGGGGAGCCCACCTCGCTGGTCGGGGACGCCCACTCAGCCGGCCTGCAGGTGCATCCGTGGACCTTCCGCCAGGAGAACGAGTTCCTCCCGACCGACCTGCGCGGCCCGGACGGCACCGGGGACGTCGTCACCGAGATCCGGGCACACCTGGCGGCCGGTGTGGACGGCTTCTTCACCGACCACACCGACCTGGGCGTGCAGGCTCGGGCGGGTGCGCTCTAGGAGTCGCCGCCGGTGACGCCGCTGGTGCCGGCGCGGACGTCGTGCAGCTGGTACTTCTCGATCGCCTGCTGCGGGACGCTCTCGTCGATCTCGCCGCGGTCGGCGAGCATCTGCAGGGCCTTGACCACCATCGACGGGCCGTCGATGTGGAAGAACCGGCGGGCCGCCGCACGGATGTCGGCGCAGCCGAAGCCGTCCGCGCCGTTCTGGACGCTCTTGAGCAGGGGGTGGAGGCGTTCGAGGTTCGGCTGGTATCGGTTGGCGCCCTGTCGGCGTCGCTGAGTAGGTGGTCGTTGGTGATGAGCGGGAAGCAGCCGTCTCTGGCTGCGTCGTCTCGCTCACCGAGGCGGTGACCCACCGGTCTGCCCCGGCACCGGCGAGAGCTTTGACCGCGGCTTGCTCGACCGCGACGCGGGTCTTGCACCGGCTCCGTAGCCCTGCGGGCTTGCCCTCGAGGGGTTCGGTCGCGGCGACGCCGGCGTCGATCCGCCCGGGCCGTGCCTGGGCATCGCGGCTGGCCTTGGCGCTGGAGTGGATCCACACGTTCCGATACCCCTCTGCTGAGGGAGCGCCGCGGGCGTCGTGGAGTAGACATCGCCAGTACGAGCTGGACACCGTCGCACTGGACGTCGCCGGCCGGTTCGCCCTCCCGTGCGGGATGGCGATCAACGGCTGGGTGACGGCCCGCAACAGACCTCTGAGCAAAAATGGGGGAACCTCCCCATGGCGACGGGAGCGGGTGGAGCTCGAAAATTTGGAAGAACTGTGCAGGCACCACCAGGGTGTCCGCGTCCCCCTTACCGGTGGAGGTCCCATGCCCCCGTTCTGTTTGCCTGTCTCCTGTTGGTGCCCGCCGCGCGGAGAGTCCGGTGACCCGCGATGAGCCGCAACTGGATGGCTCGGGCCGCCAGTGTCACCGCCGGTGCCGCTCTGTTCGCAGCCGCCACCCTTGCGGGACCTGCACCGGCGGTCCAGGCCAGCGATCCTGACTCCTCGGCTGGTCCGGTCGAGTACGACGCCGCGCGCCAGCAGTCACCCCGACCGGAGGACAAGGTCCAGCCGGGGTTGGCGAGGAAGTTCGAGAAGTCAGCGAAGGTGGACTTCTGGGTCCGCTTCGAACGGGACGACGACACCGACCTGAGCGCGGCCGCCGCGAACGGCGACTGGGATCAGCGCGGAGCGGAGGTGGTCGAGGCGCTGAAGGAGGAGTCTGCCGACCACCAGGCCGAGGTGATTACCGCGCTGAAGCGGTCCAACGCGTCGTACAAGACGTTCTGGGCCACAGACGCGGTGTACGTCGAGAACGGCAGCCGCGCGCTGGCCGAGGAGCTCGCCGTCGTGCCCGCTGTCGACGGGCTCTGGCCGTCGCGCACCTACCAGTCCGTCGAACCGGTCTCAAACCACGACGCCCAGGCGACGGCGGATGCCGTCGAGTGGGGCGTGGCGAACATCAAGGCCGACCAGGTCTGGGCCGAGGGCGACTCCGGTGAGGGCATCGTGATCGCCAACATCGACAGCGGCGTGCAGTTCGACCACCCGGCGCTGGTGGAGCAGTACCGCGGCACCAACGGCGACGGCACCTTCACCCACGACTACAACTGGCTGGACACCGACGGCAGCTGCTCCGCTGGCCCGTGTGACCACGACGGTCACGGCACCCACACGATGGGCACCATGGTCGGCTCCGACGGCGGTGACAACCAGATCGGCGTCGCTCCCGGGGCCACCTGGATCACCGCCAACGGCTGCTCCACCTGCTCCGACGTCGACCTGATCGAGGCAGGACAATGGATGCTGGCACCGACTAAGCTGGACGGTTCGGCGGCCGATCCCAGCAAGCGCCCGCACATCATCAACAACTCCTGGGGCACAAGGATCCCCTCCAACGACCCCTTCATGGAGGACATCTCCGAGGCCTGGGCGGCCTCCGGGATCTTCGCGATCTGGTCCAACGGCAACAACGGACCGGAATGTCAGACGGCCGGCTCCCCGGGCTCTCGCACGATCAACTACTCCGTCGGGGCCTACGACATGAACAACACGATCGGCTCGTTCTCCTCCCGCGGGTCGGGCCAGGACGGCGGGATCAAGCCCCACATCTCCGCGCCTGGCGTCAACGTTCGGTCCGCTGCCCCCGGCGGCGGCTACAAGGTTCTCAGCGGTACCTCGATGGCTGCGCCGCACACCTCCGGTGCGCTGGCGCTGCTCTGGTCCGCACAGCCCGACCTGATCGGCGACCTGCCAGGCACCACCGAGATCCTCGACGAGACCGCCATCGACACCGAGGACCTGCAGTGCGGCGGTACCGCCGAGAACAACAACGTGTACGGCGAAGGCCGACTGGACGCCCTGGCGCTGGTGGAGGCCGGTGACCGTGGCCCGATCGGCACCCTGGCCGGTGACGTCACCGACGCCGAGGAGGGCACCCCACTGGCCGCCGCCACCGTCGAGGTGACCGGCGGCGAGGGCGAGTCCGCGGTCGATCGCGAGGTCACGGTCGACGACGAGGGACACTTCATCACCAAGCTGCCCGTCGGCGACTACGAGGTCACCGCGACCAGCTTCGGCTACGGCGAGGAGTCCGCGTCGGTCACCGTGAGCGAGGGCACGACCACCACCCAGGACTTCTCCCTCACCGCGCTGCCCACGGCCACCGTCTCCGGTACGGTCACCGATGGCTCCGGACAGGGCTGGCCGTTGTACGCCCAGGTGAGCGTCGCAGGCGCACCCGCACTGACCCTGCACACGGATCCTCGGGACGGCAGCTTCAGTCTCGACGTGCCGACCGGGACGTCGTACGACCTTTCGGTGTCGCCGGCCTACCCGGGCTACCAGACGCTGACCCGGAGCGTCGAGGTCAGCGGTGACACTACCGTCGACCTGGCAGTCCCGGTCCAGCAAAGCCCGTGCGTCGCGCCCGGATACCACCAGCAGCAGCCGAAGATCGCGCTCGTCTCCAACGACCCCGGCTTCGAGTACGAGGAGTACTTGGGCGGGTACGGGATCGATGCCACCTTCTTCACCACTTCGCAATTGGCCCAGATCCAGGGCTATGACCTGGTGCTGTGGACCTCGAACTACACGCTGCCCACCACGGAGGCGTTCCAGGACCTGCTGGCCCGCACCGATGCCAGCGGCACCGGGATCGTGTTCACCGACTTCGCGTTCGGCCTCGGGAACGGAGTCGCCGCGCTGTCGAAGGTGACCGGCAATCCGATGACCCTAGAGCGTCGCAACGCGAGCGGTTCCGGCACGTTCTACGAGGTGACCCAGGAGCACCCGGTCCTGGCCGACTTCCAGGCAGGCGACCGGATCGGTCATCTCGGCGGCGCCCAGACCGCCTGGTTCACCGGCTACGAGGGTGAGGGCCGCCAGGTCCTCGCCGGTGCCGGCGACGCCACCCGCGGCGTCTCGGGTCCGGGCATCGGCGTCCAGGAGCGGGCCAACAACCGGCACGTGCTGCTGTCGATGCACGCGCGCGGCGCCGGCTCCTGGCTGCCCGAGTCGGAGAAGATCTTCTGGAACGCGCTCGACTGGGCCAACCCCTCCGACCAGGCGTTCGCCTGTGCTGCCGATGAGGGTGGCGCCATGCTGGTCGGCACGGTGACCGACGCCAACACCGGTGAGGGCCTCATCGGTGCCCAGATCAGCGTCGGTGACGTCAGCACCGAGTCCACGGCCACCCCGGCGAGCGGTTCGTACTGGCTCTACAGCCCGGCCGACGGTCAGCAGCAGCTGACTGTCACCGCGCCGAAGTACGAGACTTGGACCGGCCCGGTCGACCTGGACGGCTTCGCCGTCGCCGACGCCACTCTGAACGCCGGGCAGCTCTCGGTCACCCCGGCAGAGGTGGAACTCACCCAGGAGCTCGGCAGCGGCACCGAGACCCGGAGCATCACCCTGACCAACACCGGCACCGCGCCGTTGGATATCCGAGTCGGCGAACGCGACCGCGGCTTCGTGCTCCAGGGCGCCGACGGGCGCACGACGAGTCGGAACTCGATCACGGCGGCCGAGGGTGCCCCGGTGCACTGGTCGGACGCCCCGGTCGAGGTGGGCGCGCCTGGCGCATCCGGCGGTGGTGACTCGGTCGAGCAGGAGTCGGCACCGCATGTCGACCCATGGATCGACATTGCGGACTCTCCGGCGGCGGTGATGGACAACGCCGTGGTCCGGCTGGATGGCAAGATCTACTCGATCGCCGGCTACGGCAGCGGCGGTGCGCTGAGCTCGGCGTGGGCCTACGACCCGGCCACCCTGGCCTGGTCCGAGGTCGCCTCCCTGCCGGCGCCGCGCAGCGGTATGACCGCCGGGGTCATCGACGGCCGCATCGTGGCCACCGGTGGTTGGGACGAGAACGACGTCACGCAGGGCGACACCTGGGTCTACGACCCCGGCGCCAACAGCTGGGCGCCGGTGGCCACGAACCCCGAGGGCCGCGCGGGTGCCGCGGCGGCGGTGGTCAACGGGCGGCTGTTCGCGATCGGGGGCTGCACCACCGCGCAGTGCAACCCGATGTCGGCCAGCGCGATGGCCTACGACGTCGCTTCCGACGAGTGGCAGCGGATGTCCGACTATCCGATGGCGCTCGCGTACAGCGCCTGCGGCACGATCGACTGGACGATCTACTGCAGCGGCGGCATCGGCTCCGACGTCACGAACCGGACCTACGCCTACGACCCGGGCGCCGACACCTGGGTGCGAAAGGCCGATGCGCCGTACGACGTCTGGGGCAGCGCCAACAGCGTCGCCAACGACCTGCTGGTCATCGTCGGTGGCGTCCAGCGCGGCCAGATCACCAACCAGGCCTTCGGCTACGACCCGGTCGCCGACTCCTGGACCGGACTGCCCGGGGCCAACACGGTGCTCTACCGCGGCGGGGGTGCCTGCGGACTCTACAAGGTGGGCGGCTCGCCGCAGGGCTACAACCCCAACGCCGCTGCAGAGATGCTGCCTGGCTACGACCAGTGCAGCGACGGCTCGGCCGACGTCGGCTGGGTCTCGACGGACAAGTCCACTGCCACCCTCGCGGTGGGCGAGACCACCGAGATCCTGGTCACCACCGACTCGACGGTCGACCAGCCGGGGACCTACACCGCGGGTCTGGCGATCCTGGAGAGCACGCCCTACCCGCAGCCAGAAGTGGAGGTCTCGATGATCGTGACCCCGCCCAGGTCGTGGTCCAAGGTCGCCGGCGTGGTCTCCGGCGTCGCGTGCGACGGGTTGACGACACTGCTCGACGGTGCCACCGTGCAGTTCTCCTCCCCGGTGATGGAACGGACCTTCCGTACCGACGCCGACGGGTCGTTCGCACACTGGCTCGACAAGAAGCGCAACAGCAAGCGCAACGGCGAGCTCACCGTGTTCGCGGCGAAGGATGGCTACTCGATCGAGTCCGAGTCGGTCAGGGTGTCGGCCGGTAAGACCAGCGAGGTCGCCCTCGATCTCGACGAGGTCGGCTGTTCCTGAGCAGTGCAGCCGGATACTCCCCGGGGCGGTCGGGTCGCGTGACCCGGCCGCCCTGTCGGCGTACCTCGGATCGTGACGAACCCGCGACATGGCGAGCCTCACCCACGGCTTCCTTTTCCCGGCAGCGGCGCGGAGTGAGAGGATATCGGCACCCCGATCCATCTCGTAGCGAAGAGGACGATGCAGAGCCCGGTGACTCGACCGGGGCCGGAGACCGCGCCCCCACCCCAGGTCGCGCGGGTGAGCACGCACATGGTCGGACGCGACCGTGAGTTGGACGCCCTGGTCACCGCGGTCACGAGCCCGCCGGCCGTGGTGGTGATCGAGGGCGAGGCCGGGGCCGGCAAGACCCGGCTGCTAGCCGAGCTCGAGGCCGACCCCCGGCTTGGCGGGCTTCCCGTGCTCCGGGGGTCATGCCGTCGGCTCGGCGACCCGTTTCCTCTCGGCCCACTGGTCGAAACGCTCCGCGGGCAGCAGAAGCGCCTCGCCGAGGCCGTGCTTCCAGCGGTCACCGGCGGGCTGCGACCATTGCTGCCCGAGCTCGCCGCGATCCTTCCGCCCGCTCTCGAGCCCCTCGATGACCCTCTGGCGGAGCGCCACCGGGTCTTCCGCGCGGTCGCCGACCTGCTGCACGCCCTCGGTCCGGTCGTGCTGGTCATCGAGGACCTGCACTGCGCCGACGCGCAGACCGTCGAACTGGTAGGCCAGCTGATCACTGCTCCTCCGCCCGGACTGGCGCTCGTGGTCAGTGTCCGCGACGACGAGGTGGAGCCGTGGGTACGCGGCGCGCTCGCGGTCACCGGCCCGGTACCGCCATTGCGCCTCCGGCTCGGCGCGCTCGGTCCGGCCGACACGCGGCCCCTGGCCTCCGCCATCCTGGGTGTGGACGACCTGTCAGAGGAGTTCGCGACGTACCTGTGGGAACGCGCCTCCGGGATCCCGTTCGCCATCGAGGAGTTGCTCGCGCTGCTGCAGGCACGGGGCACGCTGATCCGCCATGGATCGCGCTGGGTACGCCGCACGCTGGACCGGCTCGACGTGCCGTACCGCATCCGGGATGCCGTGCTCGAACGCGCGAGCCGCCTGAGTCGCCCCGCTCGGGAGGCACTCGAGGCCGCCGCGGTCCTCCAGGTCGCCCAGCCCGTCGAGGTCATCGCCGCGATCTGCTCGGCCGCCTCCGACGCGGTCGAGGACGGTCTTGAGGAGGCACTCGCCGCTGGGCTCCTCAGCGAGGACGGTGACCGGGTCGGTTTCCGCCATCTGCTCACCGCGCAGGCGGTCTACGAGTCGATCTCCGGCGTACGCCGTCGGCGACTGCACGCCCGCGCCGCCACCGCACTCTCCGGGCCGGCCGGCTCGGTCGAGGACCAACCCTGGGTGGAAGCCCACCATCTGCACCGTGCTGGCCGGCTAGCCGCGTGGGCGGTGGCCGCCGAGCGCGCGGCGGTTCGGGCTGTCGAGCTGTACGACGACGAGCAAGCCTGCCGCCTCCTCGCGGACGTCCTCCGGGAGGCTCCCCTGGACGGGGAGGCCCGCAGCCGGGTCGCGCTGCGACTGGCTCGGGTTGCCAACGATGTCATCCCAGAGATCTCCGACCTTCCCCAGCTGATCGCCCAGGCGATCGACGTCATGTCGGACCCGTCGGTGGCCGCGTCCCGGATCCAGGCGGAGTGGCGGGGGGAGCTACGGCTCCGACTCGCCCTGCAGCTCGAGCAGACCGGTGGTGACTCCGAGTCGCTGCGCAGGCTCTACCTCGAGGCCCTGGACGACCTCACCGACCCGGCCTTACGCGCCTGGGCGATGATCGGGCTGGGCATCCCCCACACCGACGGTGTCGAACCGGCGGAGCATCGGCATTGGCTCCACGGTGCCCTCGGACAGTTGCCCCGGGTGGACGATCCGGTGACCCGCGTTTTCTTGCGCGGCAAGGTCGCGATGGTGCTGGTGGTCATGGGTGACCCGGCCTGGCGCGCCCTCGCCGAGGGGGTGGCCGTGGACACCGGCGGGACCCCGCGGCTGCGCCGGGAGGTCAACGCTTACGACACCATCGGGATCCAGGCCTGCTACGCCGGCCATCACGGCGTCGCCGCGACGTACCTCACCGTCGGCCTCGACGGCGCACGGGAGTGTGGGAGTCCGCGACTGGAGTTGCGGCTGCGCCGATCCTTGGCGCTGCTGGACTATTGCAGGGGCCGGTGGACCGGGCTCGCGGAGCGGGTCGCCGGCCTGGTCGACGACCTGAGCGACTTCTCCCGTGCTGGCGTCGATGTCGAGTCGGTCCATGCCTGCCTCAGCCTGGCGCGCGGTGAGATCGAGTCCGCGCAGTCGCTGCTCGAGGCCGCCGTGGATCGGACGGAATCTCTGGGCGCCAACGACCTGCTGTCGGTGCCCGCTACGGCCCTCGTCCGCCTCCGGCTCAGTCGCGATGAGTTCGACTCGGCGGTGGAGCTCGGAGTGCGCGTCCTCGCGACCGCCGAGCGGAAGGGGGTCTGGGCGCCGGCCCTGCGCGTGTTGCCGGTATTCGTCGAGGCTCTCCTGGCAACCGCCGACCGAGCAGGGGAGGCCGGCGACTGGGTCGCCGGCGTCCGACGCGCCGTGGCGGACCTGGATGCACCCCTGGCCGACTCGGTGCTGATGCACGCCGACGGCCTCCTCGCCGCCGACCCCGTCGCGGCCGCAGCCCTGCTCGAAAGGGCGGCGAAGACGTACGCCGCTCTCGACTGCACCTACGAGGCGGCCCAGTGCCGGGAGGCGATCGCCGGTCGGCTGACCTCAGCGGACCCGGTCGCGGCAGGTGACGCCCTGCGTGCCGCACTGGACGGCTACCGCCGACTGGGGGCCTCGTGGGACGAGGCCCGCGCCCACCGGCTGGCGCGGCGGCTCGGGGTGGCGGTGCCTGGCCGGCATCGCGGCGGTCGGCAGGGATACGGCGACGCGCTCTCCCCCCGCGAACGCGAAGTCGCGGAACTGGTCGCCGTGGGCCACACCAACGCTCAGATCGGCCGAGACCTGCACCTCTCGGTCAAGACGGTCGAGAAGCACGTGGCAGCAGCTAAGCAGAAGCTGGACGCCCCCACCCGTGCTGCGTTCGCCAGAATCCTCCTTGGCTCTGACAATTCTGGAGGTTTCTCCCCATAGCGAGGACGGCTCCGGCAAGGAAGACTTCTTCTGATCGTTGCCCCACTCGTCGAACCGGAAGAGCCATGCCGCCAGTCCCCTGTCCCCGCCCCGAAGCCGAGGAAGTGCCACCGGCCTCCCGACCCGTCGATGACTCCGACGACGGCGAGTGGCTCCCCGACGATGACGAGTGGCTCCCCGCCTGACTGCAGGGTATCCGGTCGCGGTGAGCCGGAGGAGCGCTCCAAGATCCGGGCGATCGCGGTCTTCGCCGTCGAGGCCACCACCTGGCCGGTGAAGCCGGAGCGCCGCGCCTGCGCGAGCGCGGTCACGCCGTCGGCGCCGTTGGTCGAGCAGGAGCCAAACGATATCCTGCCAAGCCTCGCCCCCTGGTCGAGAACCACGGCCTCAAGTGGTGCGTCTCGCAAATAACTAATCCCTGTTGGCGTAGAATCAGGGTATGACTTCACCCGCTGCCCCGCTCGCTGTCTCACCGGCCCAACGAGAGGTGCTGGAGCGAGTCGCTCGGTCCTCGGCGTCTGCGCCCCGGGAGGTGGTGCGTGCCCGGGTGCTGCTCGCTGCCGCCGAGGGGGTCGGGAACAAGAGGATCGCCGACGACCACGGGGTGAGCCCGGTGACCGTGCGGGCGTGGCGCAAGGCGTTTGCGGATGAGGGGCTGACCAACTGGGGCAAGGTCAGGTCCGGGCGGGGTCGTAAGCCCACGATCACCGAGGAGCAGGTCGCCGAGATCGTCGAGCTCACGACGAAGACCACACCGCCGGGCCAGACGCACTGGTCGTGTCGCACGATGGCGAAGCGGGTCGGGGTCAGCCCGGCCAGCGTGCAGCGGATCTGGTCCGAGCTGGGTCTGCAGCCGCACCGGGTGGACACGTTCAAGGTCAGCAACGACTCGTAACCACCGAGAAGCTCATCGACGTTGTCGGCCTGTACCTGGACCCACCGGAGAAGGCGATGAAGAAGGGTCGGGCCAGGACGATGACTCATGACTACAAGCGCAACGGCACCACGACCCGGTTCGCCGCCCTGGACATGCTCACCGGCAAGGTCATCGGTCAGTGCCTACCCCGACACCGGCAAGAGGAGTTCCTCAAGTTCCTTGAGACCGTCGATGAGGAGGTTCCCGACGGGCTGGCGGTCCACCTGATCCTGGACAACTACTCCACCCACAAGCACGAGGCGTGTAACAACCCGTAGATCGAGCCCGTGTCCACCCGACCTCACAGAACCCGGTCGTCGATCGGAACAGGTCACGCTGGCTCGGTGTCAGTCCTCACGTCATCCATCAATCCTCCCGAAACGACCGCCGGCCCCCGGGGCCGCCACGCGACGAAAACACCAGCCTCCTAGGAGTCGCCGCCGGTGACGCCGCTGGTGCCGGCGCGGACGTCGTGCAGCTGGTACTTCTCGATCGCCTGCTGCGGGACGCTCTCGTCGATCTCGCCGCGGTCGGCGAGCATCTGCAGGGCCTTGACCACCATCGACGGGCCGTCGATGTGGAAGAACCGGCGGGCCGCCGCCCGGGTGTCGGCGAAGCCGAAGCCGTCCGCGCCGAGGGCGTAGAAGTCCTCCGGGACCCACGGGGCGATCTGGTCGTGCACGGCGCGCATCCAGTCGCTGGTCGCCACGACGGGGCCGGTGCCCTCGGACAGCCGCTGGGTGACATAGGGCACCCGCCGCTCCTTGTCCGGGTGCAGGAACCGGTCCTCGTCGCAGGCCATCGCCTCGCGGCGCAGCTCGGTCCACGACGTCACCGACCATACCTCCGCCGTGACACCCCAGTCCTCCTGGAGCAGCTCACGGGCCTCCAGGGCCCACGGCACCCCGACCCCGGAGGCGAGCAGGCGCACGTTCTTGTCGCCCTCACCGCCGTCCGCGACCCGGTACATGCCCTTGAGGATGCCCTCGGCGTCCACGTCCTCGGGCTCGGCCGGCTGCACCGCCGGCTCGTTGTAGACCGTGAGGTAGTAGAGGATGTCCTCGGGGTCCTCGCCATACATCCGCCGGATGCCGTCCTGCACTATGTGGGCGATCTCGTAGGCGTAGGCCGGGTCGTAGGACACCACGGCCGGGTTGGTGGAGGCCAGCAGGAGGCTGTGGCCGTCGGCGTGCTGCAGCCCCTCACCGGTCAGGGTGGTCCGCCCGGCGGTCGCGGCGATCATGAAGCCGCGGGCCAGCTGGTCGGTAGCGGCGTAGATGCCGTCACCGGTGCGCTGGAAGCCGAACATCGAGTAGAAGACATAGAACGGCACCATCGGCAGCGCGTGCGTGTCGTATGACGTGCCCGCGGCGGTGAGGGCGGCGACCGAGCCGGCCTCGTTGATCCCGACGTGCAGGATCTGCCCGGACTCCGACTCCTTGTAGGCCAGCATCAGCTCGGCGTCCACGGAGGTGTAGTTCTGCCCGTGGACGTTGTAGATCTTGGCCGTCGGGAAGAAGGAGTCCATCCCGAAGGTGCGCGCCTCGTCCGGGATGATCGGCACGATGTGCTTGCCGAACTCCTTGTCGCGCATCAGGTCCTTGAAGATGCGCACGAAGGCCATGGTCGTGGCGATCGCCTGCTTGCCCGACCCCTTCTTGCCGACCTTGTAGGTGTCGTCACCGGGCAGCTGCAGGGGCTTGGCCTTCTCCGGCTGCCGCTTGGGCAGGCCACCACCTAGCTTGGTGCGACGCTCCCGCATGTACTGCAGGGTCGGGTCGTCGTCCGCGGGGCGGTAGAACGGCGGGGCGTAGGGGTCCTTCTCGATCTGCTCGTCGGTGATCGGGATCTTCAGACCGTCGCGGAAGGCCTTCAGGTCCTCCACCGTCATCTTCTTCATCTGGTGCGTGGCGTTGCGGCCGGCGAAGTTGGACCCGAGGCTGTAGCCCTTGATGGTCTTGGCCAGGATGACGGTCGGCTGGCCGGTGTGCTCCAGCGCCTCCTTGTAGGCGGCGTAGACCTTGCGGTAGTCGTGGCCGCCGCGCTTGAGCGCCCACCACACCTGCTCGTCGGACCAGTCCTTGACCAGCTCCTTGGTGCGTGGGTCGCGGCCGAAGAAGTGGTCCCGGATGAAGGCGCCGTCCTTGGCGCGGTAGGTCTGGTAGTCACCGTCCGGCGTGGAGTTCATCAGGTTGACCAGGGCACCGGAGGGGTCGGCGGCCAGCAGCTGGTCCCACCCACGGCCCCAGACCACCTTGATGACGTTCCAGCCGGCGCCGCGGAAGAAGGACTCCAGCTCCTGGATGATCTTGCCGTTGCCCCGGACCGGGCCGTCGAGGCGCTGCAGGTTGCAGTTGATGACGAAGGTGAGGTTGTCCAGCTCGTCGTTCGCGGCCACGTGCAGCAGGCCGCGCGACTCCGGCTCGTCCATCTCACCGTCGCCGAGGAAGGCCCACACATGCTGCTGCGAGGTGTCCTTCAGGCCCCGGTTGTGGAGGTACTTGTTGAACTGCGCCTGGTAGATGGCGTTCATCGGGCCCAGCCCCATCGACACCGTCGGGAACTGCCAGAAGTCCGGCATGTTCCGCGGGTGGGGGTAGGAGGGGACCGCGCGGACCTCGCCGTCGACGATGTGGGACTTCTCCTGCCGGAAGCCCATCAGGTCCTCCTCCTCGAGCCGTCCCTCGAGGAAGGCCCGGGCATACATGCCGGGGGAGGCGTGTCCCTGGAAGAAGATCTGGTCGCCGCCGCCCTCGTGGTCGCGGCCGCGCCAGAAGTGGTTGAAGCCCACCTCGTAGAGGGTGGCGGCGGAGGCGTAGGTGGAGATGTGTCCGCCGACCGAGATGTCCGGGTGCTGGGCGCGGTGCACCATGACCGCGGCGTTCCAGCGGATCCAGGCGCGGTAGCGACGCTCGACCTCCTCATCACCGGGGAACCAGGGCTCGCGCTCCGGCGGGATCGTGTTGACGTAGTCCGTCGTGGTCAGGGACGGGATGCCGACCTGGGACTCGCGGGCGCGCTCCAACATCTTCAGCATCAGGTAACGGGCACGACGACGGCCGCCCGCCTCGATCGCCCCGTCGAGGGAGTCCAGCCACTCCTGGGTCTCCTCGGGGTCGGTGTCGGGGATCTGACTGGGCAGACCGTTGACGATCGGGCCCGGCGTGTTGGTTGTCACTGACGTTCCTTCCACTGGGAGCAGCACTCTCCTGCCGGTCCATCCTTGCACGCCAGGTACGGTGGCCGCATGGGCCACCCCAGCTCCGCGGACCGGTCGTGTGCCGGACCACCAGACCCCCGTCATACTCGCCGCTGCGCACCCCCGCCGGCACCTCGTCATACTGCCCCCTGGGCATCCCCGTCAGAGGACCGCTCGCGTGTCGCGTCTTGCCTCTCCCGCCGTTCTCTAGTGGACTGTGCGCACTATGGCTAACGAAGGGAACCACCGTCAGGGTGGAGCGGTGGAGCGGCTCGGGTTCGCCCACGACATGATCGTGCTGGAGTACGGCTACGACGACGACGTCGACGAGACCTTCCGCGAACGCGTCATCGAGGTCGTCGGGAGTCCGCTCGAGGAGGAGGACTACACCGGTGTCGTGGACGCGGTGCTGCTCTGGTGGCGTGACGGCGAGGGCGACCTCACCGACGAGCTGGTGGACTGCCTGGCGCTGCTCGAGGAGGGCGGTTTCATCGCCCTCGTCACCCCGGGCAGCGGGCGCGGCGACCGGGTGCCCGCGCACGACGTCCAGGAGGCCTGTGCCACCGCGGGGCTGACCGCCAGCGGCGCGGTGCCGCTCGGCGACGACGGCGAGTGGCACGCCCAGCGCCTGGTCGGCCGACGGTGATCGCGGGCGTCCACGCGGCCTCCGTCCCGGCGGTCGGCGACCTGGCCCCGGACTTCACGCTGCGTGACCAGGACCGGGCGCGGGTGCGGCTCTCCGAGGCGGTGCAGGACCGGCACGCGCTGCTGGTCTTCTTCCCGTTCGCGTTCTCCAGCATCTGCACCGGTGAGCTGCTGGAGATCCAGCTCAACGTCGATGAGTTCGTCAACGACCGGGTCAACGTCTACGCCATCTCCTGCGACGCCCGGCACACGCAGGCTGCCTGGGCGGCGCACGAGGGCTACCGCTTCCCGCTGCTGTCCGACTTCTGGCCGCACGGCGAGGTGGCGCGGTCCTACGGGGTCTTCGACGAGAGGTCCGGCATGGCCGTGCGCGGCACCTTCGTGGTCGACCCGCAGATGCGCGTGAAGTGGGCCCTGGTCCACGGCCCCGGCGAGCAGCGCGACATCGGCGTCCTCCACGCGGCGGTCAAGGACCTCTGACCGTCGTCCCCGAGCGCGTCGGGTGGGGGACCTGCAGGTCACCGAGCGCGGGGGTGCTGACTGCAGCCCCCGCGAGCGCGTCGCCCGGCGACTTTCGCTTCCGCGCCCGGAGGGTGGGACACTCCAGTCAGCGCCGACCAGAGTCAGCGCTTCCACCATCTGAGGGAAGAGGTGTCCATGCCCGTCCAGGCTCCCCACGCGGTCGTTCTGATTCGTCCCCACCGCTTCACGCCGAACCCCGAGACGGCGGCCGACAACGCTTTCCAGGTGGCGGCTCACGGCGACCCGGTCGCGCTGGCCGAGGCCGCCTACCAGGAGGTCACGCGGGCTGCCGAGGTGCTCGAGGCCGCCGGCATCACGGTCCACCTCTTCGACGACGAGGACGCGACCCGGCCAGACAGCGTCTTCCCGAACAACTGGTTCTCCACCCACGCGGGTGGCCGGGTCGCGCTCTACCCGATGTACGCCGCGAGTCGCCGCACGGAGCGCCGACCGGACATCATCGAGATGCTTAAGGAGCAGTACCGCGTCCAGGACGTCATCGACTACTCCGGGCTGGAGTATGACGACATCTTCCTGGAGGGGACCGGGGCGATGGTCCTGGACCACGTGTCGCGGATCGCCTACGCCGCACGGTCGCGCCGCGCCGACCCGGTCGTCCTGGAGCGGTTCTGCACCGCCTTCGGTTATGAGCCGATGGCCTTCGACGCCGCGGACGCCGACGGCACGCCGATCTACCACACCAACGTGCTGATGTGCATCGCCGCGGACTTCGTGCTGATCGGACTGGACATGATCACCGACCCGCACCGGCGCCAGGTGGTGGCCCAGCGGTTGAGCGGTCGCCGCGGCACCCGGCCGGTGATCAACCTGAGCCCCCGGCAGATCCACGACTTCGCGGGCAACGCGATCGAGCTCGAGGGTCATGACGGGGAGCGGTTCCTGGCGCTGTCGACCCGGGCGGCGGCCACCCTGACCGCCGAGCAGCGGGCGATCATCGAGCGCACCTGCACGCTCCTGCCCCTGGACGTGCCGACCATCGAGCTGGCCGGAGGCTCGGTGCGTTGCATGGTGGCGGGCATCCACCTGGACGCCCGTCTCCCGCTGCCGGAAGGAGTGGGCCCGGCCGGGCTCGAACCGACGACAACCGCGGTGTAAACGCGGTGCTCTACCACCTGAGCTACAGGCCCTGAGCGTCGGCCCGGACGGTCCGGCGCGGCGCTGCGGCGCACCATTGTGCCAGCAACTCACGCCAGTTCACGCCACGCCGTCCATCCGCTGGCGTGACGCCTACCATGGGCCACGTGACGCAGACAGGTCAGTATGAGGAGCAGCTCACCCTGCGCGACGTGGTCGCCGTGCTCGAGCGGCTCTACCCGCCGGACACCGCGCAGTCGTGGGACCAGGTCGGTCTCGTGGCCGGCGACCCGGACCAGCCGGTCAGCCGCATCCACCTGGCCGTCGACCCCACGCTGGCGGTCATCGAGGAGGCCAGGGACGCAGGCGCTGACCTGGTCATCACCCACCACCCGCTGCTGCTGCGCGGCATCCACTCGGTGGCCACGACGAGCGCCAAGGGGGCAGCCGTGACCGAGCTGATCGTCAACGACATCGCGCTCTACTGCGCCCACACCAACGCCGACGTGGCAGACCCCGGCGTGGGCCAGGCGCTCGCGCAGGCGTGCGGTCTGACCGAGACCGAGGCGCTGGAGATCACCGAGGGCCAGGAGCTCGGCCGCGTCGGGGACCTGCCCCGGCCGACCACGCTCGCCGACTTCGCCCACGGCCTGCACGAGAACCTGCCGGCGACCGCCGCCGGGATCCGGGTGGCCGGTCCGGCCGACGGGACCGTGCGCCGCGTGGCCGTCCTGGGCGGCGCAGGGGACACCAGCTTCGGGGCGGTCCGGGCCAGCGGCGCCGACGTCTACGTGACGGCCGACCTGCGCCACCACCCGGCCCTGGAGGCCCGGGAGGAAGCGGTCCTGGCCGGCGGCACGCCATACTTGATCGACGCGGGGCACTATGCGAGCGAGTCGCTGTGGCTGCCCGGTCTCGCCGCACGCCTGGGTGCGGAGCTGGGGGCGGCTGCGGCTAGGTTGGAGATCCACGTTTCGCAGGTGCGGACCGACCCGTGGGACTTCGTCCTCGGAGCGGCCGGACCGCAGCAGAACCCCCCGAGCGCACCCCGCACCGACGACGCAGGAGACCACGCGTGAAAGCCGACCCGACGCAGCAGCAGCGGCTGCTCGACCTGCAGGCCCTCGACACCCGGCTCGGTCAGCTGGACCACCAGCTCCGGGGCCTGCCCGAGCACGCCGAGCTCGAGACCCTGACCGCCCGCGCCGCCGACCTGGACGCCGAGGTGGTGCGCACCACCACGGCCCGCGGCGACGTGCAGCGCGAGCTGGCCAAGGCCGAGCAGGACGTCCAGCTGGTCCGGGACCGGGCCGCCCGCGACCAGCAGCGCCTGGACGCCGGCCTCGGCAGCGCCAAGGACCTGCAGGCCATCCAGCACGAGCTGGAGTCCCTCGCCCGGCGGCAGACCACCCTCGAGGACGAGGAGCTGGAGGTCATGGAGCGGGCCGAGGCGCTGGACGCCGAGGTCGCTAAGGCGGAGGCCGACCGGGACGCCCTCGCCGCGCAGATCGCCGAGGTCACCGCCAGCCGCGACACCAAGGCTCAGGCGCTGCAGGCCGACCGGGCCGAGGTCGCTGCCGGCCGCGACGCGATCGTGGCCGACATCAGCGACGAGCTGGTCGCGCTCTACGACAAGATCCGCGCCCAGTCCGGCACCGGCGCGGCCCCCCTGCAGCAGCGCCGCTGCGGCGGCTGCCAGCTGGAGCTCAACCAGGTCGACCTGGGTCGCATCCGGTCGGCCGAGGCGGACGAGGTGCTGCGCTGCGAGGAGTGCCGCCGCATCCTGGTGCGCACGGCCGAGTCCGGTCTGTGAGTATGCCGTCGGGCCGGGGGCGGCGCCTCGTCGTCGAGGCCGACGGTGGGTCCCGGGGCAACCCGGGGGTGGCGGGCTACGGAGCACTGGTGCGGGACGCCGACGGCACGCTGCTCGCCGAGCGGGCGGCACCGCTGGGCACGGCGTCCAACAACGTCGCGGAGTACACCGGGTTGATCGAGGGGCTGCGCGCGGTCCTGGACCTCGGGCTGGCCGACGGCGCCACGGTCGAGGTGCGGATGGACTCCAAGCTCGTCGTCGAGCAGATGAGCGGCCGGTGGAAGATCAAGCACGAGGACATGCGTCGCCTCGCGCTGCAGGCCCGTGACCTGGCGCGCCAGATCCAGGCCGCCGGAGGCCGCGTGACCTACGCCTGGATCCCGCGGGCGGAGAACTCGGCCGCGGACGCGCTGTCCAACGACGGCATGGACGGTGAGACGGTGCGCCGGGACCACGTCGAGTCCGTCGTCCGCCCGGGCGCTCGCGAGGCGGAGCCGGCTCCGAGTCTGTTCGACCTCGACGATCCGGCGCCGCCCGTGAAGGCCGAGCCGACCTTCGGCGAGGTCAAGGCGCCCGTCGGCGAGGAGGTCTTCAGCACCGAGACCGACCCGACCCTGGAGGGATCGTGCCGGCTGATCCTGGTGCGCCACGGCGTCACCGACTTCACCCGCGCCCACAAGCTGGACGGCCGGGGTGGCGCCAACCCGCCGCTCAACGAGGAGGGCCTGGCCCAGGCCGCGGCCGCAGCGGGGGCCGTCAGACGACTCATCGACCGGTCCGGTCCCGCCCCGATCCAGGTGCTGACCTCCTCCCTGACCCGCGCCATGCAGACCGGGGGAGCGATCGCCGAGGCGCTGGGCGTCACCCCAGAGGTCGACCGGGACTGGGACGAGCAGGCCTTCGGTGACTGGGACGGCGCGACGATGGCCGACCTGGTGACCCGCTCCGGGCAGGAGCTGCTCGCGCTCCGCCAGGATCCGGCATACTCCCGCCCCGGCGGGGAGAGCCGCACCCAGCTGACCGGACGCGTGGTCTCCGCCCTGGGCAGGGCCATCGCCCGCGGCGGCACCGTGGTTGTCGCGACCCACCGGCTGCCGCTCATGGTGGTGCTCTCCCAGGTGCTGGGCATCGACAGCAACCGTGCCTGGTCCATCGCCACGGCGCCCGCGTCGCTCACCGCCTTCGAGTTCTGGCCCGATGGCGGGGCGCAGGTCGCCTTCGTCAACGACACGCACCACCTGCACGACCTCTGACGCCGGGGCGAACCGGGTTTGGTTCCCGCGAAGCCGCTACCAGTCGATGTCTGCCGGTTCGGGGTAGGGGCACTGCGTGTCCGGGATCACGCTACCCTCGACGGACGACTTGTGTGCATACCACGACTCTCCAGTGGCATAGGTCGCGACGAACTGCTCCTTGCTCGACGGCGGCGCAGGTTCATAGCCGTGGTCGACGAGGCACTTGTAGGCCTCGACCTCCAGTTCGTGGAGCGCTACCAGCTCCTCGCGTGACAACGGTGGCGACTCCGGGGCACCGCCTAGCGTCTCCTCACAGGTCGCCATGGCGGCGCGGCGCTCCGCTGGTGTGCCACCGCTCACGGAGATACCGCCGTCGACTTCGCGGTAGGTCGACGGGAACCCCGCCTCGGTGAGACAGTCCGCCATTCCGCGCGAGAACGCTACAAGTGCCTCCGCCTCGGCCTGCCGGTCGACGTGCTCATCCCCGGGTGCGGTCGAGTCCGTCGAGCAGGACGATAGGATCATTGCAACTGAAACGCTCAAGGCAAGGGCGGTCAGAGCCCCGATCCTGGGACGTTCGAGATTACGGCTCGACACACGCGTCGTAGGTTTGAGAACGGTCCACATCACCGTTCAGCGTGTAGACAACCCACTCCCCTCCGGTCAGGTATCCGCCGGTGGTCCGAACCATGTAGGCACTGCCGCCGTAGAAGAAGAGTGTGCTACCAGAGCCATAGCCGGGTGGTGTCACCTCCACTGTGCGGTTCGCTCGCCAGTGTACGGCGGGGGGTTGTGAACGTACACCCGCCACGACACGCTGGTAATGGTCGTGTACCGACAGTGGGCTCTGGATCTCTGCGGAACACAGATCTTCAACTTGTGCTGGTCACACCTGACCGTGAACAGAACCTGTGTGGTTGATGCCATACGCTGGCCGTGGCCATCCACCGACCCGGGAGCAGACCACTGATGCGCGTCGCCGAGACCATCCTCGACACGATCGGCAACACGCCGCTCGTCAAGCTCAACCACGTGACCGAGGGCCTCAGCGCGACCGTGCTGGCCAAGATCGAGTACGTCAACCCCGGCGGCTCGGTCAAGGACCGCATCGCGATCAAGATCATCGACGCGGCCGAGGCGGAGGGCAAGCTCAAGCCGGGCGGCACGATCGTCGAGCCCACCAGCGGCAACACCGGCGTCGGCCTGGCCCTGGTGGCGCAGCAGCGCGGTTACAAGTGCATCTTCGTCTGCCCGGACAAGGTCGGCGAGGACAAGATCAACGTGCTCAAGGCCTATGGCGCCGAGGTCGTGGTGACGCCGACGTCGGTGCCGCCGGACCACCCGGAGTCCTACTACTCGGTGAGCGATCGGCTCGCTGCCGAGATCCCGGGCGCCTACAAACCCAACCAGTACGAGAACCTCAACGGCCCGGCCTCGCACTACGAGTCGACCGGCCCGGAGATCTGGCGCGACACCGAGGGCACCGTCACCCACTTCGTGGCCGGCATCGGCACCGGCGGCACCATCTCCGGCACCGGGCGCTACCTCAAGGAGCAGGGCCCGGTCACCGTCATCGGGGCCGACCCGGAGGGCTCGGTCTACTCCGGCGGCACCGGCCGTCCCTACCTGGTGGAGGGTGTCGGCGAGGACATGTGGCCGGGGGCCTACGACACCTCCGTGCCGGACCGGATCATCCCGGTCACCGACGCCGAGTCCTTCGCGATGACCTCGCGCCTGGCGCTGGAGGAGGGACTGCTGGTCGGTGGCTCATCGGGCATGGCGGTGGTCGCCGCGCTGAAGGCCGCCAAGGATCTCGGCCCTGAGCACACCGTGGTGGTGCTGCTTCCCGACGGCGGTCGCGGCTACCTGGGCAAGATCTTCAACGAGGGCTGGATGCGCTCCTACGGCTTCAGCGCGGTCGCCGAGGAGAAGACGGTGCGCGAGGTGCTGTCGGCCAAGACCGGTCAGCTGCCCGACCTGGTGCACGTGCACCCCACGGACACCGTCCGCGACGCGATCGACATCATGGCGGAGTATGCCGTGAGCCAGCTGGTCGTCCTGGGTGCGGAGCCTCCTGTGGTCATGGGGGAGGTCAAGGGCTCCCTCACCGAGCGCGAGCTGCTGGACGCCGTCTTCCACGGGGAGGCACAGCTCACCGACGCCCTCACCAAGCTCACCGGGCCGCCCCTGCCGCTGATCGGCATCAACGACTCGGTCTCCGCCGCGCGGGAAGCCTTCACGGACGCCGACGCGTTGCTGGTGACGGAGGGGGGCAAGCCCGTCGCGGTGCTGACCCGCCCCGACCTGCTCACCTTCCTGTCCAGGTGAGGACCCGAGCGGACAAAACCTCCCTCAAAATGCGCACAGCGCGTGCAAGACTTCCCCAAGAATTGGAGCAGACGTGACCGGATTCTCCACCCGCGCCATCCACACCGGCCAGGCCTTCGACCCGACCACGGGCTCGGTGATCCCGCCGGTCTACCAGACCTCGACCTTCGTGCAGGAGCACGTCGGCGGTCTGCGGGGCGGCTATGAGTACACCCGCGGCACCAACCCGACGCGTGACGCGCTGCAGGAGCTCGTCGCCGACCTCGAGGGCGGCGTGCGCGGGCTCTCGTTCGCCTCGGGCCTTGCGGCCGAGGACGCGACCTTCCGCGCGCTGCTCAGCGCCGGTGACCACGTGCTGATGGGCAACGACGTCTACGGCGGGACCCACCGGCTGGTGAACAGGATCCTCAGGCCGTGGGGCCTGGACCTGAGCACCGCGGAGATGAGCGACCTCGACGCGGTGCGTGCCGGCATACTGCCAGAGACGAAGATGCTCTGGCTGGAGACGCCCAGCAACCCGCTGATGAAGATCACCGACATGGAGGCGGTCGCCGCGCTGGGGCACGAGCACGGCCTGATCGTCGTGGTGGACAACACCTTCGCCTCTCCCGCACTGCAGACGCCGATCAGCCTCGGCGCCGACATCGTGGTGCACTCGGCGACGAAGTACCTCGGAGGACACTCCGACGTCCTCGGCGGCGTCGTCGTGACCGCGAGCGAGGAGCACGCCGAGAAGATCCAGTTCCTCCAGTTCGCGGCCGGCGGGGTGTCCGCGCCGTGGGAGGTGTTCCTGACCATCCGCGGCATCAAGACCCTGGCGCTGCGCATGGAGAGGCACAGCTCCAACGCTGCCGCGATCGCGCAGGCGCTGGTCGGGCATCCCGCGGTGGAACGGGTCTACTACCCGGGGCTGGCCGACCACCCGGGGCACGAGATCGCGGCGAGGCAGATGAGCGCCTTCGGCGGGATGGTGTCACTGGGGCTCGCCGGTGGCGCTGGCGCGGCCCGTCGGTTCGCGGAGTCGACGTCGGTCTTCCAGCTCGCCGAGAGCCTGGGCGGGGTCGAGTCGCTGGTGAACTACCCGGCCGAGATGACCCATGCCTCGGTGCGGGGCACCGAGCTGGAGGTGCCGGACAACATCATCCGGCTCTCCGTGGGGATCGAGGACGAGGCCGACCTGGTCGCGGACGTGCAGGAGGCGCTCGGACGCCTGGGGTAAGCCGCCGGGGGTGCCGGCTGGCCAGGGCGACGGCACGTGCCCGCTGACACACTGGCCGGCATGAGCACACCACTTGAGGACTACGCACTGCTCTCGGACCTGCGGACCGGGCCCCTGGTGTCGCGCGAGGGGAGCGTCGACTGGCTGTGCCTACCCCGCTTCGACAGTCAGGCGGTCTTCTCCGCGCTCCTCGGGGGCCCGGACGACGGTCGCTGGCAGCTCTCGATCGCGGACGGCACCGTGGAGAGCTGGGGCTACGAGCCCTCGACGTTCGTCCTGGAGACGGTGTGGCGTTCCCCTACCGGCCGGGCGCGGGTGCTGGACTTCCTGCCGCCGGCCGACACCCAGGGTGACCTGGTCAGGATCGTGGAGTGCCTGGAGGGGCGCGTCGAGGTGGTGCACGACCTGCGGATCCGGTTCAACTACGCCCGGGCCACCCCGTGGGTCCGACGGCTGGAGGACACCGCGGACGGCCGGGAGCGGCTCAGCTCACTGGCCGGACCCGACGGCCTGCTGCTCACCGGGCCGCCCCTGCACGCGGCCCAGGAACTGACGGAGGGGACGTCCGGCGCCGGCAGGGCCGCACCGGACGACGACGAGGGCTCGCCGGACACCCGGGATGGCGGCCGGGCCCACCGGCTCGTCGGCAGCCGGATGCTGAGCGAGGGTGAGGAGACGGCCTGGGACCTGACCTGGTATCCCTCGTGGGAGGAGCAGCCCGAGGGCGTCGACGCCCGGGAGGCGCTGGAACGGACCCGGCGCTTCTGGACCGAGTGGGCGGACCAGATCGAGGCCGAGGGACTGCACGCCCTGGCCATCACCCGCTCGCTGCTCACGCTGCGGGCGATGACCCACGCGCAGACCGGGGGCATCGTCGCCGCCCCGACCGCCTCGCTCCCCGAGGAGTTCGGGGGCTCCCGCAACTGGGACTACCGCTACACCTGGCTGCGGGACGCCTCCCTGACGATCGAGGTCATGGTCGACCACGGCTTCACCCAGGGCGCCCTGCTGTGGCGCGACTGGTTGTTGCGGGCGGTGGCCGGGGACATCGACGACCTGCGGATCATGTACGGCCTGGGCGGTGAGCGGGAGCTGGACGAGAAGGAGCTGGACCACCTGTCCGGCTACGAGGACTCACGGCCGGTCCGGATCGGCAACGGTGCGGCAGGTCAGTACCAGGCCGACGTGCCCGGGGAGGTCATGCTCGCCCTGGCCCGGCTGCGCGACGCGGAGGGGTCCGAGGACGGGTACAGCTGGGGACTCCAGCGCAACCTGCTGCGGTACTGCGAGGCCAACCTCTCCCGCAAGGACCACGGGCTGTGGGAGATGCGTGGCGACCTGCACCACTTCACCCACGGCCGGGTGATGATGTGGGCGGCGTTCAACGAGGGCGTCCGGGCGGTCGAGGAGCACGGTCTGGCAGGGGACGTCGAGCACTGGCGCACGCTGCGCGACCAGCTGCGCACGGAGATCCTCGAGCAGGGCTACGACCAGGGCCGCGGCACCTTCACCCAGACCTACGACAACGACGAGGTCGACGCCTCGCTGCTGCAGCTGCCGCACACCGGCTTCGTCGCCTACGACGACGAGCTGATGCTCGGCACCGTCGCCGCGATCGAGGAGGACCTGCAGGGTCCGACCGGGCTGCTGCACCGCTACCGCACCGCCGCGGGTCTGGACGGTCTGGAGGGGGCGGAGTACCCGTTCCTCATGTGCTGCTTCTGGTTGGTCGAGCAGTACGCGATGAGCGGGCGGATGGACGAGGCCAGAAGTCTGATGACCCAGCTCCTCGACTACTCCAGCGGGGTCGGGCTGCTCTCGGAGGAGTACGACCCCGAGACCGGGCGGCTGGCCGGCAACTACCCGCAGGCCTTCAGCCACCTGAGCCTGATCAGGGCCGCCGACGCCCTCGCCTCCTGACCTCCGGACTACGCCGGCGGGTAGACGTCGAGCACCCACGGCCGGGACGCGGACGCGGGCTCGTGCAGCTCGACCCGGAAGGTCTCGGCGAGCACCTCGGCGAGCCCGGCCGGGGCGCGCGGGTCCTGATCCGCCTGACACAGGGCACGGGTGACCAGGCCGCGGGTGTGCTTGGCCATGTGCGTCGCCCCCGGCACGCGGATCTGGACCCAGCGCCTGGTGAGGTCGCCCTGCGGGAGCCAGGCCGCGGCATACGTGCTGGAGCGGCAGTCGATGATCAGACCGCGGCCGACGAGGTCGGGCAGCGTCTCGGCCAGGGGGCCGCGCCAGTGGCCTGCGAGCGGCCCGACGCCGGGCAGGTTGACCGCCATCGACAGCCGGTAGGGCGGCACCCGGTCGGTCAGCCGGAGCGCGCCGAACAGGGCGGAGACGACGAGGACGCGCCGGTTCGCACGGCGGCGAGCCGGGGCGTCCAACGAGGGCAGATCGAGGGCGTCATAGAGCACGCCGGTGTAGAGGTCGGCCACCGGCACCGACGGCGCGGTCGTGAGCCGGACGTTGCGGGCGATCTCCTCGGTCAGGTTGGGGCTGACGCCCAGTGTGGCGGCCGCGTCCGGCCGGCTGCTCGCTTCGGCCAGCGCAGCGACGACCTCGGCGCGGTGCGCATTGAGGGTCGGCAGCGACAGGCGGTCAAGATCGAGAGCGCGTCCACGGGTGCGACCAGCCTTGGACTCGGACGGAGGAAGCAAGATCAGCACCTGAGCAGGGTAGGCAGTGCGTGCTGCTGGCACCGCCGCCGGGTCAGTCAACGGCTGAGCTCGTCATGGTTTGCGCAGAGAGGTGTCTCGGGCCGAGCATTGACCAAGTCAAGTTGGTCGACTTACCCTTGAGTGATGGAGGTCACCGTCCAGGAAGCCAAGACCCACCTGTCCCGACTGCTGCGTCGGGTGGAGGCGGGAGAGTCCATCGTCATCCGGCGTGGCCGCGTGCGGGTCGCCGTGCTCAGTCCTGCACCGGTCGTGACCGAACGTCGCGACATCTGGGGTGACGTCGAGGGCGAACTGACCGACGAGTTCGATGAACCACTGGACGACCTTGCCCCTTATCGCTCATGAGGTTGCTGCTGGACACCAATGTCGTCGTCTGGCTGCTGCTCGGACAGCGGCGGTCAATTCCCCCGGATGTTGCCGACGCGCTCGCGAAACCGTCGTCCGCGGTCCTCGTGAGTGCGACCTCCGTGTGGGAGATCGCCATCAAGCGCTCCCTCGGGAAGCTCGCTATCGGCGAGTCATGGCATCGAGTCCTGATGAGACTCGACCTTGAGCACCTGCCCATCTCGGCGGAGCATGCCGCCGGGGTCGGGTTGCTTCCGTGGCACCACCGCGACCCGTTTGACCGCCTCCTCGTGGCGCAGGCCCTGGCAGAGGACTGCCTCCTGGTGACCGCCGACCGGACGTTGGACGCCTACCCGCCGCCCACGTGGTGGGGCGGCCCCGTGCCTGAACGCTGACGTCACGCAGCGCTGCCTGCGCTGTGTGGGGCCAGTTCTGCTTAGGGTTGCGGCTATGGGGCAGCGAGCGACGACGATCCGGGACGACCGCACCGACGGCAACGGCACCGAGCTGGAGGCGGCCTTCGCCGACATCCGGACCCGCATGGAGGTGCGCCAGGAGTTTCCGGAGGCCGCGCTCGCGGCTGCCCGCGCCGCAGCCGACAGCCCGCAGCTGCCCGAGCGGGACGAGACGTCGGTCCCGTTCATCACCATCGACCCACCGGGGTCGATGGACCTGGACCAGGCCATGCATATCGAGCGGGCCGGCGAGGGATATCGCATCCGCTACGCCATCGCCGACGTGCCGGCCTTCGTCGAGCCCGGCGGTGCGCTTGATGTCGAGGTGCGCCTGCGCGGACAGACCATCTACTGCCCCGACACCAGCGTGCCGTTGCACCCGAGGGAGCTGAGCGAGGCGGCGGCGAGCCTGCTGCCGGAGGCCAGCCGCCCGGCCTACGTCTGGGACATGTCGTTGACACCCGAGGGGGTGCGGGACTCGGCGGAGCTGTATCGCGCGATGGTGCGCTCGGTGCGGCGCTACACCTACGAGGAGGTCCAGGAGCTCATCGACGCCGGGGAGGCGGAGGAGACGCTCCTGCTGCTCAGGGAGGTGGGTGAGCACCGGATCCGACGGGAGTCCGAGCGCGGGGGAGCCAGCCTGCCGATGCCCGAGCAGGAGGTGCACGTCGACGACGACGGGACCTACTCGCTGCAGTTCCGGCCGCTGCTGCCGGTCGAGGACTGGAACGCCCAGATCAGCCTGCTGACCGGCATCGTCGCCGCGCAGATCATGCTCGACGGCAAGGTCGGCATCCTGCGCACGATGCCTCCGGCGCAGCAGCGCGACGTCGACCGGTTCCGGCGCCAGGTCAGGGCACTGGGTGTGACGTGGCCCAAGGGGATGGCCTACGGCGACTTCCTGCGCACCCTGGACCGCACCGACTCCAGGCACCTGGCGATCATCCACGACGCCACGGCGCTGTTCCGCGGCGCGAGCTATGAGGCCTTCGACGGGACGCCGCCCGAGCAGACCGAGCAGGCGGCGATCGCCGCGCCCTACACTCACGTCACGGCACCGCTGCGTCGGCTCATCGACCGGTTCGTGCTGGTGGTCTGCGAGGCGCTCACGCAGGGGCGGGAGATCCCGGGCTGGGCGCGGGAGGCACTGCCGACGCTGCCCGAGATCATGGACGAGTCCGGGCGCCTGGCCAAGGCCGTGGAGCGTGCCTGCACCGACGCCACCGAGGCCGCTGTGCTCGCGCACCGGGTCGGGGAGCAGTTCGACGCGGTCGTCGTGGACGACGCGGGCAAGAAGGGCTGGCAGGTGCAGCTCACCGACCCCGCGGTCAACGCCGTCGCCGAGGGCCGGGCCGAGCTGGGCAGCGAGGTCCGGGTCGAACTCGTGCAGGCCGAGATCGCCACCCAGCAGGTGCGCTTCCGGATCGTGTGAGGGGCGGGTCGGTCCGTCGACCGGCAGGCCAGGCCCTCAGCCGCGCAGCGTCGCCATGGCCCGGGTGGCCGCCTCCAGCGAGTCGAACAGGTCGGCCGCCTCGTCGGCGTTGCGGTCGGCCGGCGTGAAGGTCTCCCCGTCGAACTCGGTGAAGGTGCTCAGCGCCACCTGCGTGCGGATGTCGTACATGTCCGCGTTGGCGACGACGATGCGCCAGGCCTCGACCGCACGGGCGCCGGACATCGCGCCGTAGGAGACGAAGGCGACGGCCTTCTTGACCCACTCCGGGTAGATCACGTCGAAGGCGTTCTTGAAGCCGCCCGGCACCCCGTGGTTGTACTCGGGCGTGACGAAGACGAACCCGTCGTACCCGTCGACCACCTGGCCCCACCGGGTGACGCGCTCGTCGTCATACTGCCGGTTCGCCGCGCCGGGCACCGTCGCCGAGGTCAGCACCGGCAGGTCGAACTGGCGCAGGTCCACGAGCTCATAGGTCGCCGCGCCGTCCCGGGCCTGAGCCAGCTTGCTCAGCCAGCTGCCCACGTCGTCGCCCTTCCGGTCGTCACGCACGGATCCGATGATGATGGCAATCTTCATGTCTCTCCTCGTCTCGGGTGCAGCTCCCATCCTGGCCGAAGCCGCGGTGGAGCGCGCCCGAGTCTTCCCGGAAGCAGACCGTCCGGGTCGGCCTCTACGGTGGTCGGGACGAGACGACAGGGAGATGGAGCAGCGATGGATGTGATCCTCATCGGTGGCCTGTGGCTCACCGCGGACGTATGGCGTGAGGTCGCCGAGGGCGTGCGGGCGCGGGGACACCGGGTGGTGCCGCTGGCGCTGCCGGGTCAGGGCGACGGCAACCAGCTGGCAACGTTCGAGGACCAGGTGGCGACCGTGCTCGCGGCGGTGGACGGGACGGACGGGAAACCGCTGGTCATCGGTCACTCGGCGGCTGCGACGCTCGCCTGGCTCGCCGCGGACCGACGGCCGGACCGGGTCGCTGGGGTCGGGCTGATCGGCGGCTTCCCCCCCAGCGACGGCACCACCTATGCCGATTTCTTCGAGCCGGTGGACGGGCAGATGGCCTTCCCCGGCTGGGAGGCGTTCGAGGGGCCGGACTTTGCGGATCTGGACGAGGCGACCCGGGCGCGGATGGAGGCGGCGATGGTGCCGGTCCCCGTCGGCGTGAGCAGTGGCACGGTGCAGTATGCCGATCCGCGCCGGTCCGCGGTGCCCGTCACCCTGATCTGTCCCGAGTTCGGGCCCGACGAAGCCCGGGAGTGGATCGCCTCCGGCGACCTGCCCGAGCTGGCGGCCGCCACCGCGCTGGACTACGTCGATATCGACAGTGGTCACTGGCCGATGACCAGCACGCCCCAGGAGCTGGCGACGATCCTCGCGGACCTGGCCGATCGGCATACTGCCGCCGCCTGAACCACCGGGGGACGGGTGTCCGCTGGGTGAACTCGGCGGGTTCAGCACCTGATCCGGTGCCCGGGGCAATACGGTCTCTGGTGTGAGCACGCGCGATGACACCACCGGCACCGGCCCGGGAGACGGGCCGGTCGACCCGGCGATCGCCCCGTCCTTCGACCCCGACGAGACCACCACCGCCCTGGAGGCCTCGGGCGGGGCGTCCAAGGGCAAGATCACGGCGTGGGCGTTCTGGGACTGGGGGGCCCAGCCGTGGAACACCGTCATCACGACCTTCGTCTTCGCGGTCTACCTCACGAGCGAGAGCTTCGGGTCAACCAACCACACCTCCCAGATGCTGGCCATCTTCACGGCGATCTCCGGGTTCTTCGTCGCAGTGCTCGCCCCCGTCCTCGGCCAGAACTCGGACCGCTCCGGACGCACCGTGCGCAACCTGCGGTGGCAGACCTGGCTCCTGGCACTCATCGCCGCCAGCCTGTTCTTCGTGCGGGCCGACCCCGGCTACCTGGTCCTGGGCCTCGTGCTGCTGGGGATCGGCTCCGTCGTGTCCGAGATCGCCGGGGTGAACTACAACTCCACGATCGAGCAGGTGGCCACGCCCCGGACGATCGGGCGGGTGTCCGGCTACGGCTGGGGCTTCGGCTATCTCGGCGGCATCGTCGCTCTGCTGGTGATGTACTTCCTGTTCATCCAGCCCGAGGTCGGCCTGTTCGGGGTGACGGGCGAGGACGGGATGGACATCCGCGTCTCGATGCTCATGTGCGGCATCTGGATCGCGCTGTTCACCATCCCGGCGCTGGTCTCCCTCAAGGACCGACCGGTGGAGCGGGCACCCCGGGTGGGTGTCGTGGACTCCTACCGGCTGCTCTTCGGGACGATCCGGCGCCTGTGGAGCACCTCGCGCCACACCGTCTGGTTCCTGCTGGCCTCGGCGCTCTTCCGCGACGGGCTGGCCGGTGTCTTCGCCTTCGGCGCGGTGCTGGCCGCGGGGACGTTCGGGATGAGCGCCGGTGAGGTGATCATCTTCGGCGCCGCCGCCAACATCGTGGCCGGTGTCGCCACCATCGCCTTCGGACTGCTCGACGACCGCATCGGGCCGAAGAAGGTCATCCTGCTGTCCCTCGCGGCCCTGGTCGTCCTGGGACTGCTGATCTTCGTCCTCCACGACGGGGGCAAGACGGTCTTCTGGGTCCTGGGTCTGGGACTGACGGTCTTCGTCGGGCCGGCCCAGGCCGCCTCGCGGTCGTTCCTGGCCCGGCTCATCCCGGAGGGGAAGAGCGGCGAGATCTTCGGGCTCTACGCCACGACCGGTCGGGTGGTGTCCTTCCTCTCCCCGGCGGCCTTCGGCGTCGGGATCTGGCTCGGCGCCCGCGTCACCGGGGAGGAGAACACCCAGTACTGGGGCATCCTCGGCATCGTGCTCATCCTGGCCGCCGGCGCCCTGGCGATGGTGCGGGTCAAGGAGCACACCGACCACCGGATGGGGTGAGGGACCTACCGGCCCCGGCCACTCGGCATACTGCCTCGTCAGGAGCACGTAGACTGGACCGGTGGATGAGTCGGTCAGGCGGCCGCGTCGAGCCCTTCGGGGACTCGCCGAGGAACGTCCGGGCTCCACAGGGCACGGTGGTGGCTAACGGCCACCCGGGGTGACCCGCGGGACAGTGCCACAGAAAGCAGACCGCCCCCGGCCCCGGCCGGAGGTAAGGGTGAAAGGGTGGTGTAAGAGACCACCAGCGCGCCGGGTGACCGGCGCGGCTAGGTAAACCCCACCGGGAGCAAGGTCAGACAGCACGCGTCTGAGGGCGGCCCGCCCGAGCGTGCGGGTAGACCGCTAGAGGTGGCCGGCAACGGTCACCCGAGATGGATGGTCGCCACCGTCGCAGTGCCGGCAACGGCGCGACGGGACAGGACCCGGCGTATCGACCGACTCATCCACCCATCTCGGCCGCGGGCAGCAGGGCGCGTCGCAGCCGGTCGACGACGGCGTCGTCGACGCCCGCCGTGTCCAGGTAGCTCCTGACGCCCCCGTGCTCGTCCTCCAGCCAGGCGAGGGTGTCGCGCAGCACGGACGCGGGGGAGTGCGCCATCACCTCGAACAGGTTGTCGGTGACCGGCACCCGGAATCGCCGCACCTTGCGCAGCATGGTCTCGGTCCACTCGCCGGCGAGGTTGGCCTGGGTGGCGGCGTAGTCCGCGACGACGGTCTCCTCGTCCACGCCGACCGCCGTGAGCACCAGGGCCACCACCAGGCCGGTCCGGTCCTTGCCCGCGGTGCAGTGCACCAGCACGGGCCCGTCGGCTGCGGCGATGGTCCGGATGGCCGTCGCCAGGTCGTCGCGATGGTGGGTCAGGATGGAGCGATAGACCCCGCGCAGGTCGAGACTGCCGGGGTCGGTCCCCGGCGACGCGCCGGAGATGGGGATGGCCACGCGTTCCGCGCCCGTGCCCCGCAGCCGGTCGCGCCCGCCGATCCTGCGGTCGAAGTCGGAGCGCAGGTCGATCACGACCCGGATCCCGAGGTCGGCCAGCCGCCGTCGCCCGGCTCGGGACAGCCGGTGCAGGGCGTCGGAGCGGTAGAGGCGCCCGGGGGTCAGAGCGCGGGGTGCGACCGCGCGGAAGTTGTAGGTGCGGGGCACCTCGAGACGGCTCACCGCGGCGCCGGGGGCGGAGCTACTCATCCCCTGACTCTAGGGCCCGTCCACCCGCGCTCGTCCGCCGTGCCGGACCGCGCGGGAAGGTGTAGACACGGGGTATGTCACAGTCAACCCTTGACGGGGTGCGGCCGGCCTCGGCCGGTCCGCGGTCGCTTCTCTGGCGCCGGGGTGGATTCGGCCTCCTCGTCCTGTTTGTCGCCGCCGGCGTCTTCGGTTTCCTGGGGGACCGCGAGGGGGTCGTGGAGGGACCGGCCGCTGATGGTCACCACCTGCGGCTGGAGTATGCCGAGAGCGCCCGTCCGGGGATGGATGTCCCGTTCGAGATCACGGTCACCAGGCCGGAGGGTCTCGACCCCGAGGTGACGCTCGCACTCACCGGGGAGTACCTCGACATGTTCGAGACCCAGGGGTGGTACCCGGAGGCCACCGAGATGACCCGAGACGGTGAGTGGGTCTACCTCACCTTCGCCACCGAGGGGCAGCCGGTGATGGTCATCGACTTCGACGCCTACATCCAGCCCAACGCCCTGCGGGCCCGCTCGGGAGAGCTCGCCGTCGTCGTGGACGGTGAGCCGGTCGACCCGCTGTCCTTCCGCACCGTCCTGTTCCCCTGACCGCTCGGCGGTCATTCCACGAATCCGGAGGCCTCATGGACATCGTCATCCGCGCCGCGGTGATCTTCATCCTGCTGTGGTGCGTCACCCGGCTGGCCGGGCGCTCGACCCTGGGTGAGCTCAGCTCCTTCGAGCTGATCCTCTTCATCACGATGGGGGACCTGGTGGCCGAGGGGGTCATCGGGCAGGACTACTCGGCGACCGCCGCGATCCTGGCGGTCGGCACCATGGCGGTGCTGACCATCAGCGTCTCCTGGGTCAACTCCCGGTGGCGCGGGCCGGCCCAGGTCACCCACGGGGTCCCCGTCGTCGTGGCCAAGGACGGTGAGCTGCTGCATGAGGTGCTGCGTCGCGAGCGACTCGGGCTCGATGACCTGTTGGCCGCGTGCCGGGGACAGGGGATCGAGCGGACCGCCGACATCAAGCTGGCGGTGCTGGAGGCCAACGGACAGCTCAGCTTCTTCACCGACGAGGGAAGCTCCTCCGGCTCCAGCGAGCAGCCGTCGGTCGGCTGACGTCACGGCCCAGGGCCGGTGCACCCTCACCCGCCCGGCAAGGTCGCCGCCTGCCTCCGCCCCCGGATGAGAGCTTCTGCCCCGACCGTCCTTAGGCTGGGGCACCATGAGCAGTCTGACCCCCTCGCCCCAGGACGCCCGCCGGTGGCGCCGCTATCTCGCCGACGAGCGTGCGGAGGCCCAGGTCTACCGCAACCTGGCGGAGCGCCGCGAGGGTGAGGAGCGCGAGATCCTGCTCGGACTGGCGGAGGCTGAGAAGCGCCACGAGCAGCACTGGGTCGACCTGCTGGGGGACGAGGTTGGCAAGCCGGTGCGTGCCGGCTTCCGCAACCGGGCGCTCGGGGCCCTCGCCCAGCGGTTCGGCTCGGTCTTCGTGCTGGCGCTCGCGCAGAACGCGGAGTCCCGCACGCCATACTTCGCCGAGGCCGCCGCCACCCCGCAGATGGCCGCCGACGAGATGATCCACGAGGAGGTCCTGCGCGGGCTCGCGGCCCGCGGCAGGGCCCAGATGACCGGCAACTTCCGGGCCGCCGTGTTCGGCGCGAACGACGGGCTGGTCTCCAACCTCGCCTTGGTGATGGGCATGGCGGGGACCGGCGCGGGGCCGGGCGTCGTCCTGGCGGCGGGCATCGCGGGCCTGCTGGCCGGTGCGCTGTCGATGGGAGCGGGGGAGTACATCTCGGTGCAGTCCGCGCGCGAGCTGCTGGCGGCCTCGCGCACCAGTGACGGGGCCAGGGACGCGCTGTCCGAGCTCGACCTCGAGGAGAACGAGCTGATGCTCGTCTACCGCTCGCGCGGCATGAGCCCGGGAGAGGCCTCCGTCAAGGCGCGCGAGGTGATGTCCGCGGTGCACGGCCATCCGGAGCGGGCGGTCCCCTCAGGTGCGATGCCGGACGCCGAGGTCGACGTCGACCGGGAGGAGGCGATGGGCAGCGCGGTCGGCGCCGCCTCGTCCAGCTTCGCGTTCTTCGCCAGCGGTGCCCTGATCCCCGTGCTGCCCTTCCTCTTCGGCATGTCCGGTTATGCCGCGCTGGCCGTCGCGGCCGTGCTGGTGGGCGTGGCGCTGATGATCACCGGCAGTGTGGTCGGTCTGCTGTCTGGCGCATCGCCCCTGCGGCGCGCACTGCGCCAGCTGGCGATCGGCTACGGCGCCGCCGTCGTCACCTATCTGCTGGGCCTGGCCTTCGGGGCCACCGGGCTCGTGGGCTGACCGCGTCGCTCACTGCGGCACGGGTTCCGCTGTCGGCCGGGCAACCCTCGGCGTCGGCGTGAAGGCGATCGGGTAGCGGATCGCCCCGGTGTTGCCCGAGACCGGCAGCCACTCGCCCGCGCCGTCCGCCCGGGCATCGGGCATCCGGGCGGCCAGGATCGGCAGGGCCACGGCCATGTCCATCCGGGCCACCCAGTGGCCCAGGCAGTGGTGCATGCCGCCGCCGAAACCCATGTGCATCGGGTGCTCGACGGCGATGTCGAAGGACGGGTCCGGCTGGGCCCGCGGGTCGGTGCCGGCGCTGTGGGACAGCACCTGGACGATGTCCCCCGGGCGCAGCACCAGGCCCTCACCGAGGTCGACGTCCTCCAACGCCTCCCGGGTGATCCAGGTGACCGTCGGGTTGACCCGCATGACCTCCTCGACGGCGTTGCGCCCCAGGTCCGGGCGCTGCGCCAGCAGCTCCCACTGGCCGGGGTGGGCGAAGAGCGTCTGCAGGGCGAGGCCGAGCTGGTTGCGCGTGGTCTCCATGCCGGCGAACACCAGGAAGACCAGCGCGACCGACAGCTCCTCCGCGGACAGCCTGCCGTCCTGCTGGTGGCGCACCAGGTCCGAGACCAGGTCGTCGCGAGGGTGTGCCGTCCGGTCCCGGACGACCTCGTCGCAGTAGCCGTAGAGGCCCTCCAGCGCCGCCTCGATGCGGGGCAGGTCCTCCTTGATCCGGACGCCGAAGCACTTGCCCAGGTCGTCCGCCCAGCGCGCCACCTGAGCCCACTCCTCCTCGGGGAGCCCGATGAGCCGGCAGAGCACCCGCGAGGAGTAGGGCTCGGCGAACTCGGAGATGAACTCCACCCGGCCGCGCTCGCTGAACCCGTCGACGAGCTCGTGCGCCAGCTCGGCGAAGCCGGGCACCATCGCGGCGATGACCTGCTGCTTGAACGCGGGGTTGAGGAGTCGACGCAGCCGCAGGTGCTCCTCGCCCTCCAACGACAGCAGGACCTTGTGCCACCAGTCGCTGAACATCCCGGAGTGGATGCCGTTCTGTGCCGGCCACCGGGCGTTGCCCTGCCGGAACCGTCGGTCCTTGAGCAGCGCCGTCACCTCGGCGTGCCGCAGGACGGCGTGTCCGTAACTGGTGCGCGCCCAGAAGGACTCCTCACGGGCCTGGAGGACGGTGGGACTCGTGACGTCGAAGGTCGGGTCGGCCAGGTCGAGGAAGCGGGCGGTGGGCTCCATGACCAGATGGTACGCGGGTGGTCCGGGACGCTGTCCGTCACGCGGTAGCACCTGAGTAGGGCCTGCGGTAGCATCACGGCATGAAGCTCAGCATCAGCCTGTCGCCCGCGGAGGTGGCCGCGCTGGACGCCTATGCCCGCGCGACCGGCCTGACGTCGCGGTCCGCGGTGATCCAGCACGCGATCCGCCTGCTGGACGACCCGCAGCTCGAGGAGGACTACGCGGCAGCGTGGGAGGAGTGGCAGGAGTCAGGCGACGCAGACGCCTGGTCGGCCACGGCCGCGGACGGGCTGGCGGATGCTCCGCGGTGAGATCAGGCTCACCGACCTGGAGCCGGTCCGGGGCAGTGGGGCGAGCAAGCGGAGGCCCGCTGTGCTGGTGAGCAACGACCGGGCCAACGCCAGCGCCGCACGCCACGGGCGAGGCGTCATCACCGTCGTGCCCTTGACCAGCAACGTCGAGAGGGTCTTCTCGTTCCAGGTGTTCCTGGAGGCAGGTGACACCGGCCTCCGCGTGGACTCGAAGGCCCAGGCAGAGCAGGTGCGATCGGTGGACCTGCAGCGCCTCGGCCCGGTGGTGGGGCGACTCGGCGTCACGGCCATGCGCGCGCTGGATGACGCGCTACGTCTCCACCTGCAGCTCTAGAGAGCGGTCGCGCCGGCCCCGCGCAGGTCCAGCACCTCCAGCCCGCCGTCGGCACCGAAGTCGGTCAGGTGCCGCAGGTAGGTCGGGCGCCCGTTGTCGTTGAGCAGCCCGTCGTGGATCGGCACCGCCCGTGCGGGGGCGATGCGTCGCGCGAACTCGACGGTGTCGCTGACCCGGGCCCACGGTGCGCTCAGCGGCACGAGCAGCACGTCGACCGGGCCGGGCTCGGCGTCGAGCGCGTCGCCCGGGTGGAAGACGCTCGGCTCGCCCTCGGCCCGCACGACGACGCCCGTGTTGTCGATCCGCGGGACGTAGTCGTGGATCACCGCGTGACGCTGCCCCACCGGAGACAGGGAGACGGGACCGAGCAGGATGTCGGTGCCTGACGACATACTCTCCAGACGCTCAGCATGGTCGCCGGCGGCCTCGGTGACGGCGGCCGCGGTCTGGCCCTCGAGGAGCACCCGGGCACCCGGGTTGGCGGACAGGAGGGTGGCGAGCCGGGCGGGGTCGACGTGGTCGGGGTGCTGGTGGGTGCCCACGACTGCGGTGAGGTCCCGCACGTCCGCGAAGTCGCTGAGCGTGCCGGGGTCGATCAGGATGCGCTGGTCGGCCACCTCGAGCAGCACGCACGAGTGGCCCAGGTGGGTGATCTGCATGCCCTCACCGTATGCCGTGGGGCGCGGTGCCGCAGGCCGGTCCCCCGCAGCTCCCGCACCTGCGCCTCGAGGCGGGTCGCCGCTCGCGCCACCCGGAGAAGGCGCACTGGGCAGTCATGCGTGGATGGAGGATGGAGGTGGCGACGTAGGCTGCTGGGCGTGAAGTTCCTGGACGGCAGCGAGCCGCAGCACGACCTGACCTACAGCGACGTCTTCATGGTCCCGTCGAGGTCCTCGGTGACCTCGCGGATGGACGTCGACCTCACCACACCCGATGGCGTGGGCACCACCGTGCCGGTGGTCGCAGCCAACATGACGGCCGTGTCCGGCAAGCGGATGGCTGAGACGCTGGCCCGCCGGGGTGCCGTGGCGGTGCTGCCCCAGGACATCCCCGTGGAGGCGATCGAGGAGACCGTCCGGGCGGTCAAGGGGGCGCACCCGGTCTACGAGACCCCGATCGTCGTGGAGCCCGGGGCGCCGGTCGCGCAGGTGCTGTCGGTGATGGGCAAGCGGGCGCAACGGGCCGCCGTCGTGGTCGAGGACGGCCGGGCCATCGGGATCGTCACCGAGGCGGACTGCGAGGGGGTCGACCGGTTCGCCCAGGTGCGGGACGTGATGCACGAGCCCGAGGTCTCGGTGCCCGAGGGGACCGACGTGCGTGAGGCCTTCGACCTGCTGGATCACGAGCACGTGGACCTGGCGCCGGTCGTGGCCGGCGACACACTTCGGGGCGTGGTGACCCGCAAGGGGCTCCTGCGCTCCGCGATCTATGCGCCCGCCGTGGACGGGCAGGGGCGGCTGCGGATCGGCGCCGCCGTCGGCATCAACGGTGACGTGCGCTCGCGGGCCGAGTCGATCCTGTCCTTCGGCGTCGACGTGCTGGTCGTCGACACCGCGCACGGACACCAGGAGAAGATGCTCGAGGTGCTGCCCACTGTCCGGGACGCGCGCGACGCGCACGAGCAGGCGACCGGGCTCAGGATCCCGCTCGTGGCGGGCAACGTCGTGTCGGCAGAGGGCGCGCTGGACCTTGCCGCGGCCGGTGCCGACATCATCAAGGTCGGCGTCGGCCCGGGCGCGATGTGCACGACCCGGATGATGACGGGCGTCGGTCGTCCCCAGTTCTCCGCCGTGCTGGAGTGCGCCGCGGCAGCGAGTGACGTCGGTGCCCACGTGTGGGCCGACGGCGGGGTGAAGTATCCGCGTGACGTCGCCCTCGCCCTGGCCGCTGGTGCCTCCAGCGTCATGATCGGCTCGTGGTTCGCCGGCAGCTATGAGAGCCCGGGAGACCTGCAGCACGACGGCGAGTCCCGCCTGTTCAAGGAGAGCTTCGGCATGGCGTCGGCGCGTGCCGTGCGCAACCGCACGCGCGACCGCTCCGCCTTCGAGCGCGCCCGCCTGGCGCTCTTCGAGGAGGGCATCTCCAGCTCGAAGATGTATCTCGACCCCGAGCGACCCGGCGTCGAGGACCTGCTGGACCAGATCGTGTCCGGCGTCCGCTCGGCCTTCACCTACGCCGGCGCCGACACCATCGGGCAGTTCCGCTCGCGCGCGGTCGTCGGCATCCAGGGCGCAGCGGGCTACGACGAGGGGCGGCCCCGGCACACCTCCTGGTAGTCGGGAGCGGTGGTCGTCGCGCCCGGCCTCTGGGTGCGCTGCGAGTGATCGATGCGAACCGGTAGCAGTCGAGATCGGTGCACACCACCGTCACGATCGGTGGGACTGGTAGCAGTCGAGATCGGTGCACACCACCGTCACGATCGGTGCGAGCGAATCGCCGTCGATGCGAGCACTGTGCCATGACACCGACGGCGTGTTGCTCGCACCGACCGGGTGCAGTGGCGCCGACCGGGTGCACTGGCGAGCGGGGCGCGTACAAACCTCCCCAAGAATTGGTCAGCGGGAGGCGTGCCAGGCGGCGCCGATGATGCCGGCGTCGTTGCGCAGTTGGGCGGGCACGATCTGCGTGCGCAGGTCCAGCAGGGGCAGGAACTCGTCGGCGTGCTTGGAGACGCCGCCGCCGACGATGATCAGATCCGGCCAGAACAGGTCCTCGACGTGGCGGTAGAAGCGCTGCAGCCGCTTGGCCCACTCCTTCCAGGAGAGGTCCTTCTCCTCCCGCACGCTGGAGGCCGCGCGGTCCTCGGCGTCCTTGCCGTCCAGCTCGAGGTGACCCAGCTCGGTGTTGGGGACGAGCGCACCGTCGAGGAAGAGCGCCGAGCCGATGCCGGTGCCCAGCGTCGTCATGAGCACCACGCCCGCAACGTCCTTGCCGGCGCCGTAGTGCACCTCGGCCTCACCGGCGGCGTCGGCGTCGTTCATCACGACGACCGGCCGCCCGAGCACCTTCGTGAACAGTTTGTCGACGTCGGTGTCGATCCACGAGTCGTCGATGTTGGCGGCGCTACGGGCGACCCCGTGGTGCACGACCGCCGGGACCGTGACGCCGACCGGGGAGTCCGCACCGACCTCGTCCACGAACTCCTCGGCGATCTGCGCGACGATCTCGGCGACCTCATCGGGCTTGGCCTTCTGGGGGGTGTCGATGCGGCTGCGGTCGGTCGCGAACTCCCCCTTCCTCAGATCGACCGGCGCACCCTTGATGCCGCTGCCACCGATGTCGATCCCCAGGATCAGCTCCGTGTCCTTGCCGCCCATGCGGTCCTCCTCGTCGTCGAACTGGTTGTCGCGAGCGGGTCGTCAACTGCTCTGCGCCAGAGTGCCACGGGCCGGGTCACGGCAGGGTGAGGATCTCGTTCCCGGTCTCGGTGATCAGGATCATGTGCTCGAACTGGGCCGACCGGCGCAGGTCGGCGGTGACCACCGTCCACCCGTCGTCCCACTCCGTCCAGTCCGGGGTGCCCAGGTTGAGCATCGGCTCGATCGTGAAGGTCATGCCCGGCTCGATGAGCTGGGAGTACTCGGGGGCCGCGTCGTAGTGCGGAATGACCAGCCCGGAGTGGAAGCTCTCGCCGATGCCGTGGCCGGTGTAGTCGCGCACGACGCCGTAACCGAAGCGCTTGGCGTAGGACTCGATGACCCGCCCGATGACGTTGATCGGCCGGCCGGGCAGCGCCGCCTTGATCGCGCGCCGCAGCGCCTCCTCGGTGCGCTCCACCAGCAGGCGGGACTCCTCGTCCACGTCACCCACGAGGAAGGTCGCGTTGTTGTCGCCGTGCACCCCGCCGATGTAGGCGGTGATGTCGACGTTGACGATGTCGCCGTCCTCCAGCCGCCGGGAGTCCGGGATGCCGTGGCAGATCACCTCGTTGACCGAGGTGCACAGCGACTTCGGGAAGCCGCGGTAGCCCAGGGTCGAGGGGTAGGCGCCGTGGTCGACCAGGAACTCGTGGCCGATCCGGTCCAGCTCGTCGGTGGTCACGCCCGGCGCGACCGCCCGGCCGACCTCGGCCAGCGCCTGGGCGCCGATCCGCCCGGCGACCCGCATCCGCTCGATCGTGTCGGCGTCCTTGACCTCCGACCCGGTGTACTTCGCCGGAGCCGGCCGGTCGACATACTCCGGTCGCTGGATGGAGGAGGGGACGGCCCGCCGCGGAGAGACCTGTCCGGGGGCAACGGTTGCGGTGACGCTCGGCATACTGTGGAGTCTAGGCAACAGGTCCCGACGGTGAGGAGACAGCGATGCCCTACTGGTTCAACATCCGGACCGGCAAGGTCGAGGCACACGAGGACCCGGGCCGCGCGCAGGGCGGCGATCTGATGGGTCCCTACGAGACCGAGGCCGAGGCCGCCGACGCGCTGGAGACCGCCCGCAAGCGCACCGAGGCGTGGGACGAGGAGGACCGCCGGGAGCGCGAGTGGGAGACCGGTGACCCCGACTCCAACACGTGGGACAACAACCCGTTCAACGGCTGAACACCGCGGGGGAGTATGCCGTGCCCGGCGGCTGAGGAGGCGCCCCACGTCCTCGCCGGGCCGAGGCTCTGGAAGAGTGGGACCGTGAGCAACCTCAAGTTGGGATACAAGGCGTCCGCGGAGCAGTTCGGTCCGGCCGAGCTGGTGGATCTGGGTGTGCGGGCGGAGGCGCACGGGATGGACTCGGCGTTCGTCTCCGACCACTTCCAGCCGTGGCGGCACGACGGGGGTCACGCGCCGTTCGCGATCTCGTGGATGAGTGCGGTGGGTGCCCGCACCGAGCGGTTGGTGCTGGGCACGTCGGTGATGACTCCGACGTTCCGCTACAACCCGGCGGTGGTGGCGCAGGCGTTCGCGACGATGGGGTGCCTGTTCCCGGGCCGGGTGGTGCTGGGGGTGGGCACCGGTGAGGCGCTGAACGAGATCGCCACCGGTGGGTTGCAGGGGCAGTGGCCGGAGTTCAAGGAGCGGTTCGCCCGGCTGCGGGAGGCGGTGCGGCTGATGCGCGAGCTGTGGCGTGGCGACCGGGTCGACTTCGACGGGGAGTACTACCAGACACGGGGCGCCAGCATCTATGACGTGCCCGAGGGTGGGGTGCCGGTCTATGTCGCGGCGGGTGGGCCGGTGGTGGCGCGGTATGCCGGGCGCTCCGGTGATGGTTTCATCTGCACCTCGGGCAAGGGGATGGAGCTGTACACGGACAAGCTGGTGCCGGCGGTGGAGGAGGGACTGGAGAAGTCCGGCCGGTCGCTGGGTGACATCGACCGGATGATCGAGATCAAGCTGTCGTATGACCGGGACGCCGAGACCGCGTTGGAGAACACCCGGTTCTGGGCGCCGTTGTCGCTGACGCCGGAGCAGAAGCACAGCATCGACGACCCGATCGAGATGGAGCGCTTCGCCGACGAGCTGCCGATCGAGCAGGTGGCCAAGCGGTGGATCGTCGCCTCGGACCCCGAGGAGGTCGTGGCGCAGGTCCAGCCCTATGTCGACGCCGGGTTCAACCACCTGGTCTTCCACGGCCCCGGGCACGACCAGGAGCGGTTCCTGACCCAGTTCGAGGAGGACCTCGCCCCGCGCCTGCGCTCGCTCGGGTGAGTCACACGGTGGTGGACCGCCTGGGGTCCGGGGCCGCGTGTGGAGCCCGTTGCCGTGTGGAGTCCGTTCCCGTGTGTGGCTTTTGACCCCGTATCGGGACCGAAAGCCACACACGGGCACGAAGTCCACACACGGTCGCGAGGCAGGCCCGCGCTGACGGCGCGCTCGGTCGAAGGTGGCGGACGGCATACGGCAGGATGAGCCCATGGATCGTCAGCAGGAGTATGTCCTCCGGACCATCGAGGAGCGCGACATCCGGTTCGTCCGGCTCTGGTTCACCGACGTGCTCGGTGCGCTGAAGTCGGTCGCGGTCGCGCCGGCCGAGCTCGAGCAGGCCTTCGCCGAGGGGATCGGCTTCGACGGCAGCGCCATCGAGGGGTTCACGCGCGTCTACGAGGCGGACATGATCGTCCAGCCCGACGCCAGCACGTTCACGGTGATCCCGTGGCGGGGCGACAACCCGGGCACCGCGCGCATGTTCTGCGACATCCGGATGCCGGACGGCTCACCCGCCGGCAGCGACTCGCGCAACGTCCTGCGGCGCGCGCTCGACTCCGCCGCCGAGGACGGGTTCACCTTCTACACCCATCCCGAGATCGAGTTCTACCTGTTCAAGGAGCCCTACGACGCGAGCGTCGGGCCCATCCCGATCGACCAGGCAGGCTACTTCGACCACGTCGCGCGCGGCGACGGCCACGACTTCCGTCGTGCCGCGATCACCATGCTGGAGAAGATGGGCATCTCGGTGGAGTACTCCCACCACGAGGGCGGCCCCGGCCAGAACGAGATCGACCTGCGCTACGCCGACGCGCTGTCGATGGCGGACAACATCATGACCTTCCGGACCGTGGTGCGCGAGGTCGCGCTGCAGCACGGGGCGCTGGCCTCCTTCATGCCCAAGCCCCTCGCGGACCACCCCGGCTCGGCCATGCACACCCACGTCTCGCTCTTCGAGGGCGACAAGAACGCCTTCTACGAGCCGACCGCGAGCTACGAGCTCAGCCAGACCGGCCGCCGGTTCACCGCCGGCGTGCTGCGCCACGCCCGCGAGATCACGGCGGTCACCAACCAGTGGGTCAACTCCTACAAACGGATCTGGGGCGGCGGCGAGGCGCCGGCGCACGTCTGCTGGGGCCACAACAACCGCAGTGCTCTGGTCCGGGTCCCGATGTACTCCATCGGCAAGGGCCACAGCCGTCGCATCGAGATCCGGTCGATGGACTCCGCCTGCAACCCCTACCTCTCGTTCGCGCTGATCCTGGCCGCCGGGCTCAAGGGGGTCCGCGAGGGCTACGAGCTGCCGCCGGAGGCCGAGGACGACGTGTGGGCCCTGACCGACGGCGAGCGCCGCGCGATGGGCATCGACGAGCTGCCGCAGTCACTCTCCGAGGCGATCCAGGTCATGGAGTCCAGCGAGCTGGTCGCCGAGACCCTGGGGGAGACGGTCTTCGACTTCTTCCTGCGCAACAAGCGGCAGGAGTGGTACGACTACCGCGCCCAGGTCACCCCCTTCGAGCTGGACCGCTACCTGGTCCGGCTGTGAGCACACCGCCGCAACCCCTGCCGGGGGAGCTGGTCCGGGCCGGGTTCACCGACGCGCGCCGGGCCGAGCGGTTGCTCGCCGAACTGCTCGGGAGTATGCCGGGTGAGCCGGCCGGGGACGACCTCACCGGAGCGTTGTCGGTCACCGCGGACCCCGACCAGGCGCTGCTCGCCGCGGTGCGGCTGGTCGAGGCGGACCCCGCGACCGGTGCCCTGCTCGCCGAGGCGGGGACCGCGCGGGACCGCCTGCTCGCGGTCCTCGGTGGATCGAGCGCCCTCGGGGACCACCTGGTGCGCCACCCCGAGCACGCCACGGTGCTCGCGGACCCGGAGCCGTTCGGCCGGGGTCAGCGCTTCCCGGACCCGGAGCCGCTGTGCGAGCGGCTGACGGCGGCCGTGGCCGGGCTCACCGGCCGGGAGGGGATGGACGCACTGCGGGTCGCCTACCGCCGCGAGCTGCTGCTGATCGCGGCCGCCGACCTGGTCGCCGAGGACCCGGTCGAGCTGCTCCCCGACGTGGCGGCGGCCCTGGCCGACCTGGCCGCAGCTGCCCTGGAGGCCGCCGTCGTGCTGGCGCGGGCGGAGACCGAGGGTGCCGAGAACGTCCGGTTCGCGGTGATCGGGATGGGCAAGACCGGCGGGCGCGAGCTCAACTACATCTCCGACGTGGACGTCGTCTTCCTCGTCGCTCCCCGGCAGACCGACGCCCGCACCGATGCCGACGCCGGTGAGCGGTCGGCATACTCCTCGCTCGATGACGCCATCGCGGTCGGCACCTCGCTGGCCACCGCGGTCATGCGGATCTGCGGGCAGTCCACGGGCGAGGGATCGCTGTGGCAGGTCGACGCCGCCCTGCGCCCCGAGGGCAAGAACGGTCCGCTGCTGCGCTCGCTGGAGTCGCACCGGGAGTACTACCAGCGCTGGGCCAGGACCTGGGAGTTCCAGGCGCTGCTCAAGGCCCGGCACGTAGCTGGCGACGAGACGCTGTCCGAGGAGTGGCTGGACCTGGTGCGGCCGATGGTGTGGGAGGCCAGCGCCCGAGACGGCTTCGTCGAGAACGTGCAGGCCATGCGGCGCCGGGTCGAGGAGCACGTGCCCGCGGCGGAGGCCCCGTGGCAGCTCAAGCTCGGTCCGGGCGGCCTGCGGGACATCGAGTTCAGCGTGCAGCTGCTCCAGCTGGTCCACGGCAGGACCGACGAGGAGCTGCACTCGGGCACCACGCTGGAGGCTCTGGCGGCGCTGCGCGACGGCGGGTATGTCGCGCGGGACGACGCGCACGCACTCGACGACGCCTACCGCTTCCTGCGGGTCCTCGAGCACCGGGTGCAGCTGCACCGTCTGCGCCGCACCCACCTGATGCCCTCGACCGAGGCCGACCAGCGCCGGCTCGGACGCTCGCTGGGGGAGCGCGGGGACGCCGCGACCGCGGTGGTGCAGCGCTGGCGCGCCCAGCAGCGGGAGGTCCGGCGGCTGCACGAGCGCCTCTTCTACCGGCCCCTGCTGGCTGCCGTGGCCAAGCTGAGTAGCGACGAGGTGCGGCTCTCGCCCGAGGCGGCCAGGGTGCGGCTGGGTGCCCTGGGCTTCCGCGACCCTGCGGGGGCGATGCGACACCTGGAGTCGCTCACCGACGGGGTCTCGCGCCGCGCCACGATCCAGCGGCACCTGCTGCCGGTGATGCTGGGCTGGTTCGCCGACGGCGCCGACCCGGACGCCGGACTCCTCGCCTTCCGCCGGATCAGCGACACCCTGGGCACCACCCACTGGTATCTGAAGATGCTCCGCGATGAGGGCAGCGCCGCCGAGCGGCTGGCCCACGTGCTCGCCACCAGCCGGTATGCCGTGGAGCTGCTGATCCAGGCCCCCGAGTCGGTCTCGCTGCTGGGTGAGCCGACCGGCCTGCAGCCGGTCAGCCGGGAGACGCTGCACAGCAGGATGGTCGCCGCGGCCGAGCGGCACGAGGACCCGGCCGACGCCTTCACCGGGATCCGGGCGGTCCGGGCCCGTGAGCTGCTGCGCCTGGTGCTGGCCGACCTGGTCGGGGAGATCGACCAGCCGGCGCTGCGGGCGGCGCTGACCGAGCTCACCGACGAGCTGCTGTCCGCGGCCCTGCTGATCGCGACCCGTGCGGTGGTCGGGGACGCCGACCCGGCCGCCCGGATGCTCGTGGTGGGGATGGGCCGGCTCGGGGGCCGTGAGATGGGCTATGCCAGTGACGCCGACGTGATGTACGTCTTCGAGCCCGTCGAGGGTGCCGAAGGCGCGCAGGCGCAGGCCTCGGAGATCATCGCGGTGCTGCGCAAGGGACTGTCCGGCAACGGTCCCGACCCGGTGCTGGAGCTCGATGCGGACCTGCGTCCGGAGGGCAAGTCGGGTCCGCTGGTGCGCAGCCTGGAGTCCTACGCGGTCTACTACGATCGCTGGTCCGCAGGCTGGGAGTCCCAGGCCCTGCTCCGGGCCCGGTCGGTCGCTGGCGACCAGGACCTGGCGCAGCGGTTCACCGCACTGATCGACCCGTTGCGCTGGCCTGACGACGGGATCGACCAGGGCGCTGTGCGCGACATACGCAGGCTCAAGGCCCGCATGGAGGGGGAGCGGCTGCCCCGCGGCGCCGACCCACGCACCCACTTCAAGCTCGGTCTGGGTGGTCTCAGCGACGTTGAGTGGGTCGTGCAGTTGACCCAGCTGCAGCACGCGCACGAGCACAGCGGCCTGCGGACGACAGGCACCCTCGCGGCGCTGAACGCCGCAGTCGAGGCGGGGTTGATCGCGGAGGGCGACGCCTCGGTGCTGCGCCGGTCGTGGACGCTGGCCTCACGCCTGCGGGACGCCGGTGTGCTCTGGCGGGGTCGTGCCGTTGACTCAGTGCCCAGTGACAGCCGTGAGGCCGAGGGGATCTCGCGGATCCTCGACCGCCCACCCGGTCACGGTGGTGAACTGGCCGAGGAGTGGCGGCGCGCCGCTCGTCGCTGCCGGGCTGTCGTCGAGCGGCTGCTCTACGGAGGCCCGCTGGGGCACTCGCGTTCGCCCGGTCGTTCGCGTGGCAGCGCGGGTCCTGGTGGTCACCGCGCGCAACGCGCGTGATTCGCCGCTGCTGCTATGCCTCCTGTCCGAAGCTGAAAGCGTTCCGTCACAGGACATCCTGTTCCCTCCGGGCTAGCCGGGGCTAGCCGTCCCCGCGTCGCAGCGCTGCTTGTGCCCTCTAACTTCGTAGGATGACTGTGTGAGCACCAGTCCCCGCCCCGACGTCGGGGACGACCCGGCGGGGTTGCTCCTTCTGCGCGGCTCCGTGGCCGAGGTGAGTGCCTGGCTCCGCAAGGGTGTGGTCCCCGCGACCGTTGTGCCGATGGACGGCTGGACCGCCGTCTTCCCGGAGGGGCGATCCTTTGCCGACCCGCCGTACGCCGACGGATCGATGGTCACCGCCAGCCGCCCCATCCCACGCAAACTTGGTCCGGCTCTCGGTTTCTGGGTCGTCGACGGCCGCGCGATCATCACCGTCCAGACCAAGGGACGCGGCGGGATCCGGTATGTCGTGTGGGAGCCGGAGCGAGGCATCGTCTCCCCGCCGGGGCTGACGGTCGCCGGACCGGTGACGATCCAGCGGGTGGCCGGCGGTGGCAACCGCGCCGAGCTCGTGGAGATCCTGCGCGAGCTCTACGTCCAGCCCGACCGCCTGCTCGCAGCGGTGGTCTCCGTCCTGGAGCTGCCGGGTGCGCGGACGCTCATCGACCCCGCCGGCGCGGAAGACCTGCCTGACGCCGTCTCGGTGCTGCCGGCACCCAAGGAGATCGGCTACTTCAACGACGCGGTGAAGGACGCCGTGCGGCTGAGGCAGGAGCTGGAGGCGTGACTCCACTCCGGGTGCCGAGCCCGACCCGTTCGCTGACGCTGCTGGCGGCCGTCGATATCGCAGGAGGTCGGGCCAGCCAGGTGGTGGGAGACGCCGATGATGATCCCGCCATCCTGGCCGCGTCCTGGGTGGCCGACGGTGCCGAGTGGATTCACCTCGTCGACCTCGACCGGGCCTTCCGGCGGGGCGACAACGCGGACCTGATCACCGAGCTGGTGGCGGCCCAGCCGGTGCCGGTGCAGGTGTCCGGGGGTATCGACGACGAGGACTCCCTGCGGCGGGCCCTGGCGTCCGGGGCCGCCCGGGTCAACCTGGCCAGCACCTCGCTGCGGGACCGGGAGTGGGTGGCCGCGACTGTGCGCGAGCACGGCGACCGGATCGCCGTGGGAGTCGACGTGCGGGCCGGTGAGGTCGTGGCGCGCGGCACCGAGGTGCGCCTGGGACCGCTCGACGACGTGCTGGCGGACCTGGACCGGACGGGCTGCCGGACCTATATCGTGGCCGATGCCACCCGGGACGGCAGCCTGCACGGCGCCGACATCGACCTGTTCCGGCACGTCGCCGAGCGGGTCGACGGCCAGGTGATCGCGTCCGGGGGAGTCGCCTCACTCGATGACCTGCGCCGGCTGTGCACGCTCGCCGAGGTCGGGGTCCGCGGGGTCGTGCTCGGTGCGGCGCTCTACCACGGGGCGTTCACCTTGGGCGAGGCGCTCGCCGTGGCACGAGGGGAGGGACGATGACTGACCGTGGACGGGACCCGGCCGGCCTGGGCCCGAACGGGCAGGACGCGGCCGAGCTGGGCACGAACGGGCAGGACCCGGCAGAGCGGATTCGACGGCGCTTCCAGGAGCACGACCCGTCAGCCGGCCACGACACGGGCGGCACCCCGTGGGCCGGTCGCCAGCTGACCAGCACCGGCTTCGACGGTGACACCGGCGAGGCCGCCCCAGAACTTCTCGCGGCACTCGCCGCCCACTCTGCGACGGCGGCGTCCACGGGCTCAGCTCCGCACGACCCCACATCCGCCGACACCGAGGCAGCCTTCGACGCCGACGCCCACCTGGTGTCCCTGGTCGCGAGGGCCAGGCTGCTGGTCCCGGTGGTCGCCGTCGCCGGAGAGACCGTCGAGGTTGACGGGCTCGTCAGCGACGCTTCGAGCGACATGGCCGCTGTCACGCTTGTCGCCCCGGACGGGCACCGTGCCCTGCCCGCCTTCAGCAGCCTGCAGACCCTCGCCGACTGGGACGCTTCCGCGCGTCCGGTGCCGGTCACCGCCTCGCGCGCCGCTCAGGCCGCGGTGCAGGAGGGGTGCCACGAGATCGTGCTCGACGTCGGGGCACCCACCTCTGCGACCTTGCGCGGCTCGATGGTGTGGGCGCTGGCGATGGACCGGCCGTGGCTCCCGCCCCACCGGGACCCCCAGGTGCGGGCGGGCGTCGAGGCTGCGGTGGCCGAGGAGCCCTCCGTGCTCGGCGTCGACCTGGCCGGCGGTCCCCAGGGTGCCCTGCGCATCGAGCTCCGGCTCCGACCGGGTCTCGGTCCGGAGGACCTGCAGCAGCTGGCCAGGCGCATCGGTGAGCGGATCGCCCTGGACGGCGAGGTGCGGGCGCGCATCGACGCGCTGGCGTTCAGCGTGGCTGCCGGCTGACCGACATACTGACCTCATCCATACTGACCCATCGCGTCTGCTGAGTGATCGACATACCGTCCTCATCGCGTCAGCTGGCTGCCGACGTCCCGAAGTGCCCCCACACACCGCGGCGGTGCTGTAGCGCGGGCGAGGTTGTGGATGTGATTCGAAGGCAGGGGGGTGACCCTGTTAACATGGATTAATCCAGATGTTCTGAGGAGCCGGTGCACGCGTGCAGCAGCACCAAGGGACATCGTGCAAGAGAGGCCCTGAGCTTCCACCCGCGTCGACCAGCAGGTTGCCGGGTTACTAGGTCCGCCGCCCGTGAGGGTGGGGTGGCTGCCGACGCAACCCGTCGGCATACTCCATGATCGTGCGGAACTCCAGGCCTCTCGTGCACCCGTGCGAGGGGCCTCTTCTCGTCCGGGGGTGTCCACTGACAGAGAAGAAGGAGTAGGCAATCAGCGAGCCTCGAATCAACGACCGCATCCGGGTCCCGGAAGTGCGGTTGGTTGGCCCTAACGGTGAGCAGGTCGGGATCGTGCGCGTCGAGGACGCGCTGCGCCTGGCCGCCGAAGCCGATCTCGACCTGGTTGAGGTGGCTCCCATGGCGCGCCCACCGGTCGCCAAGCTCATGGACTTCGGCAAGTACAAGTACGAAGCCGCCGTGAAGGCCCGTGAGGCGCGGAAGAACCAGGTCAACACGATCATCAAGGAGATCAAGCTCCGCCCGAAGATCGACAGCCACGACTACGAGACCAAGAAGGGTCACGTCGTGCGCTTCCTCAAGGGTGGCGACAAGGTCAAGGTGACGATCATGTTCCGCGGTCGCGAGCAGTCGCGCCCCGAGCTGGGCTTCCGCCTGTTGCAGAAGCTGGCCGAGGACGTGGCCGAGCTGGGCTTCGTCGAGAGCGCCCCCAAGCAGGACGGTCGCAACATGGTGATGGTCCTCGGGCCGGCCAAGAAGAAGACCGCCGTGCGCAACGAGAAGCGCGCCGAGAAGGCCGCCCGGCAGCAGGCTGAGGACACCGAGCCGAATGCGGAGTCCAGCCCCGAGGTCGACAGCACAGCCAGCTGAGGCCGGCACCACAGTTTTCCACGCAGGAACGCGGCTCGACCGAGCCGCAATGACGCAACGAGGAGATCGGCACATGCCGAAGATGAAGACGCACAGCGGCGCCAAGAAGCGCTTCCGGGTCACCGGGACGGGCAAGATCATGCACCAGCGCGCCCGCCACGTCCACAAGTTCCAGGAGCGCACCGCCACCGCGGCCCGCCGCCTGGCCAACGACAAGGTCCTGTCCGGGCCGGACGAGAAGACCGCCAAGAAGCTGCTCGGCCGCTGAGCCCAGCACCCATCAACTAAAGGAGTACTCACGTGGCACGCGTGAAGCGGGCGGTCAACGCCCACAAGAAGCGCCGGGTTACCCTCGAGCGCGCCAGCGGCTACCGGGGCCAGCGGTCCCGCCTCTACCGCAAGGCCAAGGAGCAGGTCACCCACTCGCTGGTCTACAGCTACCGCGACCGTCGCGCCCGCAAGGGTGACTTCCGTCGCCTCTGGATCCAGCGCATCAACGCCGCGGCCCGCGCCAACGGCATGACCTACAACCGGTTCATCCAGGGCCTGAAGGCCGCGGAGATCGAGGTCGACCGCCGCATGCTGGCCGAGCTGGCCGTGCACGACGAGGCCGCCTTCGCGCAGCTCGTCGAGATCGCCAAGGCCAACGTCCCGGCGCAGGCCGACGCCAAGGCCGACGACACGTCTGCCGCCTGAGCCACCGCAGCATCCCGACGGCCCAGGGCACTGTGACCACCGACCTGCCGCTGCTGAGCAACCCTCGCAGCGAGCGGGTCCGGTCGGTCCGGTCCCTGGGCCGTCGTGCTGTCCGTGAGCGGCAGCGCAAGTTTGTCGTCGAGGGTCCCCAGGCCGTCCGTGAGCTGCTGCAGTATGCCGCGCCGGCCGCCCTCGATCTGTACCTCACCCACCCTGCCGCCGCACGGCATACCGACATCGTGGCCCTCGCCGAAGATCTCGCCTCGGGTGGCGACGGCGGGCCGGGACCCGGGCCCGGGCGCGGTGACGGAGGGCTACGGGTCCGGCTGTGCACCGACGAGGTGCTGGCAGCGATGACCGACACCCCGCACCCGCAGGGGATGATCGCCGTCGCCACTCCTACCGACGTGCCCCTCGCGGAGGCGCTGGCGGCCGTGTCCCGTGCGGGTTCTGCGAACGCCGACAAGAGCGGCTCGACCGGAGCGACTGCCAGCCACCCCTTCGTCGTCGTGCTCACCAATGTGCGCGACCCGGGGAACGCCGGCACCGTGTTGCGCGCCGCCGACGCCTTCGGTTCCGCCGCCGTGCTGGTCAGCGACGCGAGCGTCGATGTCTACAACCCGAAGGTCGTGCGCTCCACCGTGGGGTCGCTGTTCCACCTGCCGGTGAGCGTTGGGACGCCGGTGCCGGAACTCCTGGCTGCCTGCCGGGACGCTGGCCTACGACTCTTCGCAGCTGATGGTTCCGGCGAGACGTCCCTGCCTGACGTCGACCTGTCGGTCCCGCACGCCTGGGTGATGGGGAACGAGGCCTGGGGACTGGAGCCGGAGGTCCGCGACCTGTGCGATGAGGTGGTGTCGATCCCGATCGTCCGCGCGGAGTCCCTCAACCTCGCGATGGCCGCCACCGTCTGCCTGCACGCCTCGGCATCCGCGGCCCGTTCATGATTCGCTGCCGGTCAACGTCAGGCACGTGACCGGGAACTACCCACGACTCGGCGGCGGGATGGGTGGTTCCCGTGCACGTGCCTCGGTCCAGGCGGGACCGGGCCGAAGCGTAGGCCCGGCGGTCGTCTCAGGAGCGGTCGCGGAAATGCAGACGCCACTCGTCCTTGAGCGGACCGAACTTCAGTCCCCGTTTCCGCAGGACACGCTCCAGTTGACGCACCGTGTTGCCAGGGGTGGTGTAGATGTCCTTGCTGATCAGCGTGACGATGCGCCACTCTTCATCGTCGAACTCCTCGCGTCGCGCGATGTCGGACTCCCACTGCTGTTCTCTCTGGACGTGCTGCCTTCCGTCGTACTCGACCGCCGTGCGGGTGACCCGATCCCCGGCGTCGAGGCGCCTGGTGAGCGCGTGGGTCACCGGGTCGTAGAAGCGGATGTCGGTCTCGAGCTCGGGCAGCCCGCTCAGAACCCGTAGCATGCGAGACCGAGTCTCCATGGGGGAGTCCACACCGGCTCGCACCAAGGAAGCAGCGCGGCGGGCGAGCCGGGAGCCACATCCGCTCGCAGCGGCTGCCGCAGCGACGAGCTTCTCGGGTGTGGTGCGGCCCCGCTTGACGAGGGAGTCGCCCAACACCACCAGGTCCACGAGACCGAGATGACAGGCGAGGTCGAGGAAGGTGTCGACCGGGCTCGTGATGGTGACGCCGCGGAAGGTCACGGGCTTCCTCCTGGACCGGTGAACCGCCACATCAGGGTTGTCTGACCGTCGGCGACCGGGCGGAACACTGGCGCGAAGTCGCGGATCGTCCGGCACGACTGTGCGGTACAGGCGGGCCGCGTGTGGTGGGAGGTAAAGCCCTGTGCGCCGGCCACCAGGACGGCAGCTTGCGCCTCAATGAGGGCGTCGACCGTGACCTCGCTGCTGATGTATATGCCGCGGGCGAGCTTGCGGAAGGCCGCAGAGTTGAGCTTGTTGTTTGACAGGCCGGCACGCCGCCCGTCACGCCAGCGAAACGGTCTGCGTGTGTCGAGGTCCATGCTTGCAGTGTGCTGAATCCAGGAATCGGCGACGGAGGTTATCCACAGTGCGGCCCACTTCGCGGTCGGGCGTGCCCGTCCACCTTCGGATTGACCGGGGCACGTGCACGGGTTCTACCCGTGGTCTGGTGGCTTCGTGGGTAGAAACCGGGCACGTGCCCATGCCAGCTGCCAACGAGGGGTCGGTGGGCGGGGGCAGCCGGGGCACGTGCACGGGATCTACCCGTGGTCTGGCGACTTCGTGGGTAGAAACCAGGCACGTGCCCATGCCAGCCGCCCACGAGGGGTTGGTGGGCGGGGGCACGTGCACGGGATCTACCCGTGGTCTGGCGACTTCGTGGGTAGAAACCAGGCACGTGCCCATGCCAGCTGCCAACGAGGGGTCGGTGGGCGGGGGAGCGCCCCGGGCTAACGGGCAGGGGTCGGGCAAGAACCTCGTCACCGCCAGACGGCCGGGCAACAGCCCCGTCACCGCCAGGCGGCCGGGCAACTTAGACTCAAGCGCGTGTCCGGACCCAACACCAACTATGACCCTGTCGAGGTGAGCGCCCTCGACCCTGAGCAGGTCGAGGCGAACGTCGCTGACGCCCTGAGCGCCATCACCGCAGCCACCAGCCTCGAGGAGCTCAAGGCCGCGCGCATCGCGCACGCGGGGGAGAAGAGCCCGCTCGCGCTGGCCAACCGAGAGATCGGGGCCCTGCCGCCGAGCGCGAAGGCCGAGGCCGGCAAGCGCGTCGGCCAGGCACGAGGGCAGGTCAACAAGGCCCTCGCAACTCGCCAGGCCGAGCTGGAGGCCGAGCGCGACGAGCGGATCCTGGTTGAGGAGGCCATGGACCTGACCGTGCGCCCGGACCGGCGCCCGTTCGGGCACCGCCACCCGCTGACGCTGACCGCCGAGCGGATGGCCGACGTCATGGTCGGCATGGGGTGGGAGATCGCCGAAGGCCCCGGGGTCGAGGCGGAGTGGTTCAACTTCGACGCGCTCAACTTCGACAAGGACCACCCGGCCCGGCAGATGCAGGACACCTTCTTCGTCGACCCCGCCGACGCCGGGATCGTGCTGCGCACCCATACCTCGCCCGGCCAGGCCCGCTCGCTGCTCGAGCGCGGCGCGCCGCTCTACGTGGCCGTGCCCGGCAAGACGTTCCGCACCGACGAGCTCGACGCCACGCACACGCCGGTCTTCCACCAGATGGAGGGCCTGGCGATCGACGAGGGCCTGACCATGGCCCACCTCAAGGGCACGCTCGACCGCCTGGCCAGCGAGCTCTTCGGCGAGGGCCTGAAGACCAGGCTGCGCCCGGCATACTTCCCCTTCACCGAGCCCAGCGCGGAGATGGACTTCCAGTGCTTCGTCTGCCGCGGCGACGACGCGGAGTGTCGGACGTGTGGCGGCACGGGCTGGATCGAGTGGGGCGGCTGCGGCATGGTCAACCACAACGTGCTGCGCGCGTGCGGCATCGACCCGCAGCGCTATCAGGGTTTCGCCTTCGGCATGGGCGTGGAGCGGAGCCTGATGTTCCGCAACCACTTGGCCGACATGCGGGAGATCATCGAGGGAGACGTGCGCTTCAACGCGCAGTTCGGGATGGAGATCTGATGCGGGTTCCCCTTGACTGGCTGCGGGAGTATGCCGAGGTGCCGGCCGGCACGACCGGCACCCAGGTGGCAGCCGACCTGGTCCGGGTCGGGTTGGAGGAGGAGGGACTGCACGGCGGGGACGTGCAGGGTCCCCTCGTCGTGGGGCGGGTCCTGGAGGTCACGCCGGAGAAGCAGAAGAACGGCAAGACCATCAACTGGTGCCAGGTGGACGTCGGGGAGGCGAACGGCACCGGCGAGCCGCAGGGCATCGTCTGCGGCGCACACAACTTCGGCGTGGGCGACCTTGTGCCGGTGATCCTGCCCGGCGGTGTGCTGCCCGGGAACTTCGAGATCTCCGCGCGCAAGACCTACGGCCACGTCAGCGCGGGCATGATCTGCTCCTCGCTCGAGCTGGGCCTCGGAGACGACCACGACGGCATCATCGTGCTCACCGACTGGCTGGGCGCCGGAGCCGAGGGACTGGAGCCGGGCCAGGACGCGATCCCGCTGCTGGGCCTGGACCGCGAGACGGTCGAGGTCAATGTCACGCCTGACCGTGGCTATTGCTTCTCGCTGCGCGGCATCGCGCGGGAGTACTCCCACAGCACCGGCGCCGCCTATCGCGACCCGGCTCTCGTGCGCGTGGTCGACGGGCAGGAGCAGCCGCTGACGGCACCGGCCGCGACGGCCGACGGATTCGGCGTCGAGCTGCGCGACGAGGCACCGCTGGACGGCGTGCAGGGCTGCGACCGGTTCGTCACGCGCATCGTGCGCGGGCTGGACCCGCAGGCGCCGACCCCCGCGTGGATGGCGACCCGCCTGACCGAGGCGGGGATGCGGCCGATCAGCCTGGCCGTCGACATCTCCAACTACGTCATGTTGGCACTGGGCCAGCCGACGCACGCCTATGACCTGCACAAGCTCGCGGGCCCGATCGTGGTGCGCCGGGCCCGTGCGGGCGAGCGGCTCACGACCCTCGACGACGTCGAGCGCGCCCTGGACCCCGAGGACCTGCTGATCACCGACGGTGGGGAGACCGTGCTCGGCCTCGCCGGCGTGATGGGTGGCGCCTCGAGCGAGGTCAGCGACACCACCACCGACGTGCTCATCGAGGCCGCGCACTTCGACCCGCGCACCGTGGCCCGGACCTCGCGCCGGCACAAGCTGACGTCCGAGGCCTCCAAGCGCTTCGAGCGCGGCGTCGACCACGAGCTCGCGCCGCAGGCGGCCCAGCTCATCGTCGAGCTGATGGTCGAGCACGGCGGTGGCACCGCCGACCCGGCGGTCACCGACGCCGGCCAGGTCAGCCCGCCGGAGCCGATCACCTTCGAGGTGAGTATGCCGACCCGGTACGTGGGCGTCGACTACCCCCGTGAGCGCGTGGTCGAGGTGCTCGAGACGATCGGGTGCACGGTCACGGCGGGTGCGGAAGTGACTCCGGCAGAGGCGACCGGTGCGGACGGGACAGGTTCCGCGGGCGCGAGTGACGGCATACTGACCGTCACGCCACCCTCGTGGCGTCCTGACCTGACCACCCCTCCCGACCTGGTCGAGGAGGTCGCGCGGATCGACGGCTACGACCAGATCCCGTCGGTCCTGCCGACCGCGCCGGGCGGACGCGGCCTGACCCATGCCCAGCGGGTCCGGCGCACCGTTGCGGCCGCGCTGGCCGGTCAGGGCCTGGACGAGGTGCTGACCTATCCGTTCGTCGGCGAGTCCCGCTTCGACGACCTGGGCCTGGGCGCGGACGACCACCGTCGGCACGCGGTGCGGCTGGCCAACCCGCTGTCCGACGAGGCGCCGCTGATGCGCACCGAGCTGCTCCAGACGCTGCCGGACGCGGTGCGCCGCAACCTGGGCCGCGGCGCCAAGGACGTGGCCCTGTTCGAGATCGACACCGTCACCCTGCCGGACCTGGCCCGCAAGGCCCCGGTGCCCGGCGTCGGGGTCAAGCCCGACGACGCGGTGCTGGAGGAGATCCTGGCCGCCGTCCCGCACCAGCCCTGGCACGTCGCGATGGTCGCGACCGGCCAGGCCGAGCGCGCCGGCTGGTGGGGCGCGGGCCGGGCCACCGACGTCACCGACGTCGTGGGCTGGGCCCACGCGGTCTGCGACGCTCTCGGCGTGAGCGTCGAGCGCCGGCAGAGCGAGCGCGAGCCGTTCCACCCCGGCCGCTGCGTCGAGCTCACGCTGTCTGACGGCACGACCATCGGCTGGGCCGGTGAGCTGCACCCCAAGGTCGTCAAGGCCCTGGGTGTCCCCGACCGCACCGTCGCGGCCGAGCTCGACCTCGAGGTCCTGATCGCGGCCAGTGACCGCCGTGCCCAGGGTGCGCCGCTGTCCAACCACCCGCCGGCGGGATCCGACATCGCGCTGACCGTCTCTCGCAGCGTCAGCTTCGGCGACCTGCTCGAGTCGGTGCGCGCCGGCGCCGGGGAGCTGCTGGAGTCGGTGCGACTGTTCGACGTCTATCGGGGCGACCAGATCGGTGACGACCAGCAGAGCCTGGCCTTCCACCTGACCTTCCGCGCCGATGACCGAACGCTGACGACCGAGGAGGTCAACGCCGCCCGCGACGCCGCCGTCGCCCGCGCGGCCAGGGACCACGGGGCGGTGCAGCGGTGAGTATGCAGAGGGTCGCCCTGGTCACCGGCGCCTCCCGGGGCATCGGCGCCATCCTCGCCGGGGCCTTCCGGGAGGCGGGGTGGCAGGTGGTCGGTCTGTCCCGCGGCGGGAGCGACGACCCGACCGGCTCGCCGACTGTCGCCTGCGACGTGACCGACGAGGCGGCGGTGGGAACGGCCGTCGAGGCGGTGATCGCCGAGCACGGCCGCATCGACCTGCTGGTCAACAACGCCGGCCTGGTGGAGCGCGAGGTGCCCCTCTGGGAGGGCGACCCCGAGCAGTGGTGGCAGGTCATGGAGACCAACGTCCGCGGGCCGTTCCTGGTCACCCGCGCGGTGGTGCCGCACATGATCGCCGCCGGCGGCGGGCGGGTCATCAACCTGAACAGCGGCTCCGGGACGCGGGAGAGCGCGGTGCTGACGGCATACCACGCCAGCAAGTCCGCCCTGGCCCGGCTGACCGGAGGCGTGGCGCTGGCCGGTGCCGAGCACGGCGTCCTGGCCTTCGACCTCGCGCCGGGCGTCATCGAGACGGACATGACGCACAGCATGGAGATGCACCGGGACCGCACCGAGTGGACGAGCCCGGACGACCTGGCCGCGCTCGCGCTGGCCATCGCCGACGGCGAGCTGGACGGCTTCTCCGGTCGGATGGTGCGGGCCGGCGCCGACAACCTCGACGTGCTGCGTGAGAAGTCCGCTCAGGGCCTGGGCGAGGGCGAGCGGATGCTGCGCCTGCGGCCCTGGGGTGAGGGCGACCCGCTGGCGTGAGGCGCCCCCGCGCCAACGCGTGACCGGCAGGAGGCGGACGGACTGCCCCCGCGGGTTGTTAGCGTGCTCGCGTGTCTGACACCACCGAGCCGGTCCGGTCCCACGGCGTCCGCATCCCGTGGGCCGACCTGCCCGACGCCGTCCGTGCCTGGGTGGCCGACGAGGTCGGCGGAGTCCTCGAGGTGCTCCCGCAACAGGGCGGGTTCTCCCCGGGGGTGGCGGACCGCGTGCACGGAGAGCGCCGGTGGGCGTTCGTCAAGGCGGTCGGCGAGGGACTGAACCAGGAGGCCCCCGATCTCCTCGCACAGGAGGTCGGGGTGCTGGGCCAACTGCCGCAGTATGTCGGGGCGCCGGTGCTCCTCGCCTCTCTCGACGAGCGGATCAACGGTGAGCGGTGGGTCGGCCTGCTCGTCGAGGACATCCCGGGTCGGCACCCGCACACGCCGTGGGTGGAGGCCGAGGCGAACGCCACCCTCGAGGAGTTGGCTCGCGTGGCCGCGCGACCCCTGCCGGGTGACGTGGAGCTGCCGCTGCTCGAGGACTTCATGGGGAGGGGGACGCTGGCGCACTGGCCCGACGTCCTGGCCGACCCGCCCGCGGACCTAGACCCCTGGGTCGCCGCCAACGCCGACCGGCTCAGCGCGGTAGCCGGCATCGCCGGAGGGCGCCTGAGCGGTGACTACCTCGTGCACAACGACGTCCGCGCCGACAACCTGCTGGTCACCCCCGAGGGCAGGGTGCGGGTCGTGGACTGGCCGTTCGCGTGCCGAGGGGCGGCGTGGGTCGACACCCTGATGCTCGTGCTCAACCTGCGCCTCTACGGCACACCCGGTCACACGTCATACGACGCCCGGATGCACGCTCTGGGTGCCACCGAGGAGGACGTCGACGCGGTCCTGGCGGGCATCCTCGCCTACTTCGTGCACAAGAGCCGGCTGCCCGCGCCGCCCGGTCTGCCCACGCTGCGCGAGTTCCAACGCGTCCAGGGCGTGGCCACGGCCGCGTGGCTGCGCGAACGGTGGGAGGGCGCGGGGCCGCCGAGTGCCGCCCAGCCGTCCCGCACGGGCGCATGACTATGCATGCCCTTGTATAGTTCTACACGTGAGCACCGCAGAGATTCAGCCAGGGGGGATCCCGACGACACGCGCCGCGCGCCACCAGCGGATCGTCGACGTCCTCGACCGGCACCCGGTCGCCTCGCAGTCCGACCTGCTGGAGCACCTGGCTCGCGATGGCATCACCGTCACGCAGGCGACCCTGTCCCGGGACCTGCTGGAGCTCGGGGCGGTCAAGGTCCGCCAGGGTCGGGGACAGGTGTATGCCGTGCCGGCCCAGGGCGGCGACCAGTCCCTGCGACCGGCGTCCGCGGAGGACGGCACCCGGCTGGCCAGGCTCTGCGAGGAGCTGCTCGTCTCGGCCCGGGCGACCGGCAACCAGGTGGTGCTGCGGACCCCGCCTGGGGCGGCCCAGTATCTCGCCTCGGCCATCGACCGCAGCGACAACCCCGACGTGCTCGGCACCATCGCCGGAGACGACACGATCCTGGTGATCACGCTGGACCCAGACGGTGGCGAGCAGGTGGCCACGCGCTTCCTGGGGCTGGCCGGCCACGAGTCGTGAGGGCGGCCGCCCCACCTCGCCCCCGCCGCGCTTGAGCAGGCGGCGACCACACGACATACCCCTGAACACCGACCCGACACAATGGAGCCATGACCGTAAGCCTCTGGGGCGGCCGCTTCGCCGGCGGCCCAGCCGATGCCCTGACCGAGTTGTCCCGCTCGACCCAGTTCGACTGGCGCCTGGCGCCCTACGACATCGCGGGCTCGCGCGCCCACGCCCGGGTGCTGCACCAGGCGGGTCTGCTGAGCGACGAGCACCTGGCCACCATGCTCGACGGGTTGCGACGGCTGCTGGCCGACGTGGAGTCGGGGGAGTTCGGGCCGGCGCCCGAGGACGAGGATGTGCACACCACGCTGGAGCGGGGGCTGATCGAGCGGGTGGGGCCCGACGTGGGCGGACGACTGCGGGCCGGCCGCTCGCGCAACGACCAGATCGCGACGCTCTTCCGGATGTTCCTGCGCGAGCACGCCCGCATCATCGCCGCCAAGGTGCTGGCGGTCGCCGAGGCACTGGTCGCGCAGGCCACCAGGCACCCGGAGGTCGCGATGCCGGGCCGCACGCACCTGCAGCACGCCCAGCCGATCCTGCTCGCGCACCACCTGCAGGCGCACGCCTGGCCGCTCCTGCGGGACATCGACCGCCTGCGTGACTGGGACCGCCGGGCGGCGGTCTCGGCCTACGGCTCGGGCGCCCTGGCGGGGTCGTCCCTCGGGCTGGACCCCGAGGCGGTGGCCCGTGACCTGGGGATGGTGACCTCCGCGGACAACTCCCTCGACGGCACCGCCAGCCGCGACTTCGCGGCCGAGTTCGCCTTCGTCATGGCGATGATCGCGGTCGACGTGTCGAGGCTCTCCGAGGACGTCATCCTCTGGGCCACCGCGGAGTTCGGCTTCGTCACGCTGGACGACGCCTACTCCACCGGGTCGAGCATCATGCCGCAGAAGAAGAACCCGGACGTCGCCGAGCTCGCCCGGGGCAAGGCCGGCCGGCTCATCGGTGACCTCACGGGCCTGCTGGCGACGCTCAAGGGACTGCCGCTCGCCTACAACCGTGACCTGCAGGAGGACAAGGAGCCGATCTTCGACCAGGTCGACACCCTGGACGTGCTCCTGCCTGCGGTCAGCGGCATGGTCGAGACCCTGACCTTTCACCCCGAGCGACTCGAGGAGCTGGCCCCGCAGGGCTTCTCCCTGGCCACCGACGTCGCCGAGTGGCTCGTGCGGGAGGGCGTGCCCTTCAGCGTCTCCCATGAGGTCGCGGGGGAGTGCGTCCGGTTCTGCGAGGACCGGTCCATCGGGCTGGAGGACCTCACCGACGACGACCTGGCCGGCATCAGCGAGCACCTCACGCCGGGCGTCCGCTCGGTCCTGACCGTGCGCGGGTCGATCGCCTCACGCGATGCGCGTGGCGGCACCGCGCCCGCCCGGGTCAGCGAGCAGCGCACCCATCTCCTCAAGGCGATCGCGCTGGCCCGGCACTGGGTCGAGGACCTGCCGCGGATCCACGACTGACCCAGTGCCGTCTCCGATGCTCAGCCGCGAGGCGCTGACCCGCCCCGCCCTCGAGGTGGCCCCGGACCTGCTCGGGACGGTGCTCGAGCACGACGGCGTCGCCGTGCGCCTCACCGAGGTGGAGGCGTATGCCGGGGAGCAGGACCCGGGGTCGCACGCCTTCCGTGGCCCCACCCCGCGCAACCGGGTCATGTTCGGGCCGGCCGGGTTCCTCTACGTCTACTTCACCTACGGGATGCACACTTGCGCCAACGTCGTGTGCGGGGTCGACGGGGTCGCCCAGGCCGTCCTGCTCCGGGCCGGTGAGGTCGTGCGCGGTATCGAGGTGGCCAGGCAACGCCGCACCTCCGCACGGACCGGCAGGGTGCCCGAGGACCGGGACCTCGCCCGCGGTCCGGCCCGGTTGGCCCAGGCGCTCGGTCTCACCATGGACGACTACGGCGCCGATCTCCTGGGAGACGGGCCGGTGAGGTTGCTGGCAGGCACGACGTCCACCGTTGCTTCCGCCTCCACCTCCAGTCCTGTGATCCGCACCGGACCACGGGTCGGGGTGCGAGGCACGGGAGGTGACGGCACGGCATACCCCTGGCGGTTCTGGCTCGAGGGAGAGCCGAGCGTGTCGGTCTATCGCCCCGCAGCGCCCCTGCGTCGACGCACCTGAGGAAGACGCACCCAGGGAACCCGTGTCGCCGAGCCGTCGCCCGACCGGCGACAATGGCGGGGTTCAGCACTGATCGACGAGACCCGAGGTAGACGTGAGCGGCATCTTTGAGGAACTGCAGTGGCGAGGCCTGGTGGCACAGACCACCGACGAGGCCGAGCTCCGCACGGCGCTGAACGAGAGTCCACTCACGGTCTACTGCGGTTTCGACCCCACAGCTCCGTCGCTGCACTTCGGCAACCTGGTCCAGCTGGTCATGCTGCGTCACCTGCAGCGTGCCGGACATCGCGTGATCGTGCTGGTCGGAGGGTCGACCGGGCAGATCGGTGACCCCAAGCCGACGAGCGAGCGGGTGCTCAAGACGAAGGAGCAGACCGCGGCGAACGTGGCGCGCATCAAGGAGCTGGTGCGGCCGTTCGTGGACTTCGAGGGGGACAACCCCGCGCTCCTGGTGGACAACCTCGACTGGACGGCGCCACTGTCGGCCCTGGACTTCCTGCGCGATGTCGGCCAGCACTTCCGCGTGAACCAGATGATCCGCAAGGAGGCCGTCGCTGCCCGGTTGGAGAGCGAGGCCGGCATCAGCTACACGGAGTTCAGCTACCAGATCCTGCAGGCGCTGGACTACCTGCACCTGTTCCGTGAGCACGGTTGCACGCTGCAGACCGGTGGCCAGGACCAGTGGGGCAACCTCACCGCCGGCGTGGACCTGGTGCACCGGGTCGAGGGTGCGAGCGTGCACGCTATGACGACTCCGTTGCTGACCGACGAGAACGGGCAGAAGTACGGCAAGTCAGAGGGCAACGCGGTCTGGTTGTCCGCGGACATGACCAGCCCCTACGCCTTCTACCAGTACTGGATCAACGTCGCCGACTCCGAGGTGGCCAAGCTCCTCAAGGTCTTCACGACGCGCACTCCCGAGGAGATCGAAAACCTCGAGCGGTCGACCCAGGAGCGCCCTCACCTGCGAGAAGCACAGAAGGTGCTGGCCGTCGATGTGACGACACTGGTGCACGGTGCTGAGGCGACCGCCCAGGTTCAGGCCGCCAGCCAGGTGCTGTTCGGCAAGGGGGAGCCCGCGCAGATCGACGCCCGGACCCTCGCGGACGCGACCGCCGAGCTTCCTGGCGGTCCCGTTCAGGTGGGGGCCAGCATCGTGGACGCCCTGGTCGCCACGGGTCTCGCGGAGAGTCGCGGCGCCGCGCGGCGGCTCGTGGCCGAGGGTGGGGTGAGCATCAACAACGTGAAGGTGAGTGACCCCGAGCAGGTGCTTGCCGAGGACTCCTTCCTGCACGGCAGCATCGCGCTCCTGAGGCGGGGCCGGAAGAACCTGGCGGCGGCCCGCAGGGCCTAAAGCGACGACCGGCGCACCGTCGGTTGAGCCTGCGGGCGGCGGTTGAGCCTGGGCGGCCGGGTTGAACCTGCGCGGGCGGCGGCCGATTGCGCCTGCGGGGGCGGCCGGTTGAGCCTGTGGGGGCCGCGCCGGCGACGTCGACAGCCGTCCACCAGGCCGCTGACCAGCCGATTTGTGTTTGTCGCCGAACCTGACCTAATGTTGTCCCTCGCCAGCCCAGCAGGGAGGCACGGACACTCGGATCACCGGCGTGGCCGGTCCCGCAGGAGCATGGCAACCCACCAGCCGAAGTCGGCCGCAGTTCACTGCAGCCGAGAGCGTTAACGCGCCGGAAGGTGGTACAGTAGGAAGCCGCCCCAATCGCCGAGCCGGATGTTTCTGGTGTGGTGGTTGGTGTGTGTCCGATCTTTGAGAACTCAACAGCGTGTCAGTAATCGATGCCAATTTTTCCCGTCCTGGGGCATGGTGCATGCGTTTTGTGTGTGGTGTGTTCTGGTGGCGAGATTTTCTTTGAATTGATGGATTCGAGTCAGCGATGGCTTGTTCTGTCGGCTAGTGATTGTGCCCTTCTTTGGGTCATTTTTTCCTGACTGGTTCATTGCCTGTGTGGTGGTGGGTTGGTTGGGTGTGTGATTTTATCGGAGAGTTTGATCCTGGCTCAGGACGAACGCTGGCGGCGTGCTTAACACATGCAAGTCGAACGATGAAGCCTAGCTTGCTGGGTGGATTAGTGG
>NZ_JALKAL010000017.1 GCF_023015765.1 Ornithinimicrobium sp. F0845 | reverse complement strand
CCAGACCGCCTCATCGGAGATGGTGTACTCAACCGTCAGCGGGTCCTCGCTGGTCACCGTGTAGGTGCCGTAGTCCTCGTCCGGGTAGATCGTGCCGTCCGTGCCGTAGTACCAGAAGCTCGACCCCAGCCGACCGGAGACAGCCTGGTTATACACCGAGTTGGTCTCCGGCGTGTTCACGTTCAGACCCACCCACTCGTCGGCACCCACGGAGAAGAAGATGTTGTCCTGCTTGGTGGTGATCTCACCCAGGTCCGGCTTGGCCGACGAGGCCGTCTCGCCGGAACCCTCGTCCTCACCGTCGGAGGTCTGCTCCGCGTCCTCGGGGGCCGCGGTGTCCTCGGCCTCCTCCTCCTCGGAGCCCTCGTCGGTAGCCTCGGTGCCCTCAGTCGTCGTGTCGTCGTCAGGAGTGTCCGACGTGCAAGCCGACAGCACCAGGGCTCCCGCGGCCACGATCGCCATGGTTGTGCGCCTGATCTTCAATGTTCCTCCTCTTGAGCGGACACGTCCGCAGCCAGTCCCACTCGCAGGACCAACCGAACAGACTGTTTAGTCTCAACGAGTGGCGTTCAGTTAGAGTGTACACACGACAAGGATCCGTGGTGTTGAATGACGAGTCCGCGCGCCCGCGTCGGCGCTGCAAGGGAAGGGATGAGACCAACCGGTGGTGCTGAGAACCCTTGGGACCCGCCCCTCACGGGGCCAGGTGCTCGTGAACTGCTCCGTCTTCGACGGGACAGGCGATGGAACAGTCGGCGACCAGGCCATCTGGATCCGGTCCGACGGCACCGTGGGCAGGGTCGGCGATCGGCAGGTCGTGATCGATGCCGCCGACGACGACCCGGAGCCGATCGTCGTGGTGGACCTCGCCGGTGGCTACGTGACACCTGGCCTGATCAACATGCATGTCCACCTTGGTCTGGCCCTGCCGGGGGCGATGAGTGCGTCGCTGGACCGCAACGACCCGGCCGCCCTCGCGCTGCACATGGCCGGCAGTGCACGGCGCACCCTCCACGCGGGCGTGACCACCGCGCGATTGGTCGGCGAGACCGCCTACACCGACTTTGCGCTCCGCCTCGCGATCCAGAGCGGGAGCCTGCCCGGGCCCCGTCTGTTCACCGCCGGTCACGCGCTCTGTTGCACCGGCGGTCACGGACACGACGCCGACGGGTTGGAGGCGGACGGCGCCGACGGCTTCCGCCGGGCCACCCGCGAGCAGCTGCGGGCAGGGGCGGACCTGATCAAGGTGTGCGTGTCCGGCGGCCTGGCCGGTGAGCACGAGGCGATCGAGACTCCGCAGCTCACCGACGACGAACTCTCCGCCGTCGTCACCACGGCCCACCAATGGGGCCGCACCGTCACCGCCCACGCCGGGCCGGCCGAGGTGATCGAGCGAGTCATCCAGCTCGGCGTGGACGGCATCGAGCACGGTTACCAGATCACCCCCGAAGTCGCGGCCGACATGGCACGCCGCGGGACCTGGTACGTGCCGACGATCACGGTCAGCCGGTGCCGAGAGTTCTTCGAGGAGCATCAGGTGCCCCCCTGGATGATGGAGCGAGCACTGGGTGCCGGCCCACGGCACTGGGAGAGCCTCCAGCACGCCATCACCGCCGGGGTGCGGATCGTGATGGGTAGCGACATGCCGCCGGATGCTTCGTTCGAGGGGACCACCGCCACCGTCCGGGAGATGGAGTTCATGGCCGAGGCGGGCATGACCGCGGTCGAGGTGCTCCGGGCCGCGACCAGCCGCGCCGCCGAGTGGCTCGACGCCACGGGGAAGATCGGCACGTTGACACCCGGCGCCGCGGGTGACCTGCTCGTGCTGGACGCCGACCCCGCCGCCGACGTCTCGGCACTCCGCACCATGCACGCGGTGGTCCAGGGCGGTCGTGCGATGCGTGACGACCGAGGTCTCTGGACGAAACGGAGGCCAGTGTGAACGGCGCATCAGAGCACGATGCGGGCGACCCGGCCATGACCGAGCTGTACGACCTTCGGGTGGTCGTGGACCGCATCGAGGGGAGATCGGTGTGCGGTCTGCAGCCCGGCGACTGCTTCGAGGTCACCGAGTCCAACCGGGTGCGCGTCCCCGAGGGGCGGCACTTCTGTCTCTATGCCATGGCTGCCGTCCTCCCGCTGCTCCCGGCGAAACAACGTCCGCTGCCCGACGGCGACTGGATGGCGCAGGACTCCGAGGTCGCCTGCCCCGACCCTGATGAGCGCCTGATCATGCGGATCGAGCGCACCGGTCGCAGGGCCATTCCGACGCGAGACCTCACGTGAGCACCGACCGACCCCCTGGCCGAGCTGTGTCCCTGGCGCTGCAGTCGGACAAGTCGACCCGTGCCTACGCCCTTCTCGCGCAGCGGATCGAGCAGTGGGGCTTCGACGGCCTGTCGATCTACGGCGACCTCGGCTACCAGCCACCCATCCCGGCCCTCATGACCACCGCCGCCCACTCTGAGCAGCTACGGCTCGGTCCGGCCTGCCTCAACCCGTTCACCATGCATCCGGTGGAGGTGGCCGGGGCGATCGCGGCCCTGGACGAGGCCAGCGGGGGGCGCGCCTATCTCGGGCTCACCCGTGGGTCGTGGCTCTCCGACCTGGCCGTGGGGCAGCGCAGGCCGCTTGCGGCCCTGCGGGACACCGTCGCGATCGTTCGCCGGTTGCTTGCGGGCGACACCAGCGGGTACGCCGGGACCGCTTACCAGATCGAGCCGGGCTTCCGCCTGCGCTACACGCCGTTGCGGCCTCGGGTGGACGTGCTGCTGGGGGTGTGGGGTCCGAAAGGCGCGGCCCTCGCGGCCGAGGTCGCCGACGAGGTCAAGATCGGCGGCACCGCCAACCCCGACATGGTGCGACTGATGTCCTCCTGGCTGGCCGAGCGCTGCCATGAGGTCGGGCGCGACCGGGCTGAGGTCGGCCTGGTCGCCGGGGCGGTGACGGTGGTGGACGCGGACGGCACGGCAGCCCGCGACAAGGCGCGCACCGAGGTCGCCATGTACCTGGACGTCGTGGCCGCGCTGGACCCCACCGTGACCGTGGACCCGGACCTGCTGGCCGAGCTGCGCCGTCTGCTCGGCGAGGGACGGCACCAGGACGCTGGCGCGCTGGTGCCCGACGACCTGTTGGATCGCTTCGCCCTCGCCGGGACACCCGAGCAGGTCGCGACCCAGGCAGCCGGCCTGTTCGAGGCCGGCGCGACCCGCGTGGAGTTCGGGACCCCGCACGGGCTCGAGTCCGGCACCGGCATCGACCTGCTCGGTGCGGAGGTCCTCCCCCTGCTGCGTAGCACCGCCACGTCGCCCACCGCCACGCCGTCCACCACCACGTCGCCCACCAGCACGCACCCCACGACCGACCGAGTCACTGCCGACACCACCTGAGGACCCATGACCCAGCGCACCGTCACCGCCGTCGCCGACGAGTACGTCGCCTCGCTCGCCTCCCTCGAGCCTTCCGCCGCCGAGGCTCTCGGCCAGCAGGCCGACCTCGTCGTCCCCGACCTGTCGCCAGGGGTGTTTGAGGAGCAGCAGGCGGTTGGACGCCGGGCGCTCGCAGCCCTGCAGGACGCCACGGAGACCGACCCGGCCGAGCGGGTCCTGCGGATCGCGCTGACCGAGCGACTGACCCACGAGATCGCGCTCGCCGAGTCGGGCTTCACCACGCGGTTGCTGGCGCCCCTGGCCACCCCGGTGCACCAGGTCAAGCAGGTCTTCGACAACCTGCCCTCTGGTGGCGCCGACGAGTCGGCGCGGCTGCTCCGCAACCTGGAGCAGGTGCCCACCGCGTTCGAGCAGTACCGTCAGACCCTGACCGTCGCGGCCGACCAAGGGTTCGTCGCACCGTCGCGGCAGGCACGGCTGCTCGCGACGCAGATGCATGGCTGGGCTGATCCGGAGGACGGCTACTTCAGCCGACTGGTTAAGTCATCGGCTGCCGGGGCCGGAGCGCAGGCGCTGAGGAGCGCCGCAGCAGCGGCGGCGGCCTCGTGCGCATACCTTGCGCGCTGGCTGGAGACCGAGCACGCGGCTCGCGGGTCCGAGCAGGACGGCGTGGGTCACGAGCTCTACCGCGTGACCTCCACGGCGTTCCTCGGCGCCCAGATCGACCTCGAGGAGACCTACCAGTACGGCTGGGACCGGCTCAGGTCCCTCACCGCCGACGTCGACAGGTTGACCCGGGGGATCAGCGACCAGGGCCCAGCCGCGGCGATGGCCGTGCTGGACGAACGCCCCGGCCAGCGGCTGCCCGTCGGGCCCGAGCTGGTCGCCTGGATCGAGGAGCGGATCAGCGCCAGCATCCAGACCCTGGACGGCACCGTCTTCGACCTGCCGCGGGCGACGCGCGACTGCGAGGGTCGGCTCGCGACCCCCGGCTCGGGCGTCATCTACTACGCCCCGCCTGACGTGGCGCTCACCCGACCGGGCCGCGTCTACTGGTCCACACCCCCGGACGCGGACACGGTGCCGGTGTGGCGCGAGGTCAGCACGGTGCACCACGAGGGCGTGCCCGGCCACCACCTGCAGTACTCCATCACGATGAGTCAGGGCCACCTGCACCCCTGGCAGCGCTACCTGTGTCACATCCACGGGTATGCCGAGGGCTGGGCCCACTACAGCGAGGGGCGGGCCGACTCGTGGGGCCTGATCCACGACGAGGCCGAGCAGCTCAGTGTGCTTCTCGCGCAGCGGTGGCGCGCCGCACGGATCGTGGTCGACCTCGGCCTTCACCTTGACCTTCCGATCCCGGTGGGCAACGGGGTCACCTCCGCCACCCGCTGGACTCGCGAGGTGGGCCAGGACGTGCTGGTCGAGGTGGCCGGGATGGACCGGCACACCGCCGTCTTCGAGGTCGACCGCTACCTCGGCTGGCCCGGCCAGGCACTGGCGTTCTGCGTCGGGGCCCGACTGTGGGAGCAGGCCCTCGCCTCGGCCCGCGAGGCAGCGGGCAGCGCCTACGACGAGAATGCCTTCCACATGGCGGCGCTGCGGCTAGGCCCGATCGGACTCGACCCGCTCCGTGCGCTGCTGGCCGAGGGGACGGCGCGCTGATGTCCGCCCCGGAGTCCGTGGGTTCACATCCGGTGCTGGAGCAGTACGCCACCTGGGTCCAGGAGACCGAGCCGCTGTCACCGTCGTCGGTGGCGAGAGGGCTCTGGCGCGGTCAGCTCCCGGTCCGGGACCTCGACGCCGCCACGGACCGTGCCGAGAAGCTGCGCGGGTTCCTGCGCGAGCTCGACGACGTCGACGCCGTGACCGACGATGACCGGCTCGACCTGGCCACGTCTCGCATCGACGCCACGCACCGGCTGCGGGAGCTGGAGGAGCTGCGCCCCTGGGCACGTGTCCCCTACCTGTATGTCGAGGAGGCCGGCCACGCGATCCAGACCGCGCTGCAGGGCACCGACGGGCCGGAAGGAACCGGCGAGGACCTGCTCTCCACCTGCCTGGCTGCGCTCCCGGACTACCTGGCCGACGCGGCGCGGAGCCTGGAGGCACAGGCGACGCCCCCGTCATACGTGCAGGCTGCCCGCTCCGCCCTGCCCGGCCTGAGCGACCTGCTCGAGCAGGCCGGCGCAGGGGCAGGCCCACGTGAGGCCGTCGACGGTTTCGCAGCCACCCTGGACAGCCTGCAGCGGGATGCCACAGGCAGCTGGGTGGCGGGCCGGGACTACCTGGAGCACTGCCTGAACGAGTACTTCCTCGTCGGCATCCCCGTGGACGAGCTGGCGGACTGGGGACGCGAGCAGGTGCGCGAGGACCAGGAGAAGTTGCGGGCCCACGCCGCGGACACCGACCCCCGTCGCGACTGGCAGCAGCAGATCCAGGACGTCCGCGACGATCACCCGGCGCCCGCGGAGCTGCTCGACACCTACCGGGCGGCCATGGAGCGGTCCCGCACGCACACCCTCGAGCACGACCTCGCCACCATCCCGCCCGGTGAGGACTGCCGCATCGACGTCGTGCCGGACTTCCTGCGCCCCACCATGCCGATGGGGTTCATGGACCTGGCGCCGGCGTGGGGGCCCAGCCTGTCGAGCGCGCTGCGGATCACCCCGATCCGCACCGTGGACGGAGCACCCGACCCGGACCACCTCGCGGAGAGCTGCCACGCGCTCATCACGACGATCGCCGGTCACGAGACCTACCCGGGGCACCACCTGCAGCGCGTGCACCACAAGCAGGCGACACATGGCAACACCTCCATCCGACGCACCTTCTTCTCGGCGCTGTTCGTCGAGGGGTGGGGTCTCTACGTCGAGGACGTGATGCGGGAGACCGGGTACATGGACACCCCGGGACTGGTGCTGTATGCGCTGCGCAACTCGCTGTGGCGCTCGGCGCGAGTCGTGGTGGACGTGGGACTACACACCGGCACGTTGAGCCAGCAGGACGCTGTGGACTACCTGATGAGCGAGGCGTCCCTCGGGCGCCACATCGCCGAGGGCGAGGTCCGCCGCTACATCCGCCACGACAACCCGTCCTATCCTTCCGCCTACGCCCTGGGGCGTCAGGAGTTCCACCGCCTCCGCCGCGACTGGGAGCGGGCGGGCGGATCCACGCAGCCGCTACGCGGTCTGCACGATGCCATAATGGGGTTCGGCAGCGTGCCGCACGCACTCATCCGCGACAGCGTGCTGGCGCTGGCTACCAGCACCAGGTGACGTGGCCGAGGAGGCGCCCACAGCAATGAGCACACTCGGCACCCGGCTGGCAGAGCTTCGCCACAAGCACGGCTACACGCTGCGGGCCCTGGCCGCAGAGGCAGGGCTGTCGCCAGCCCTGCTCAGCCAGCTCGAGAACGGGACCACCGACCCGTCGCTGTCCACCCTGCGCAAGCTGGCTGGCGTCTTCGACACCTCGATCGCGACGCTCTTCGGGGACCCTGACGCGCCGATGGTGCACCTCAGCCGCCCGGGTGAGCGCGTGCGACTGACGGCGCCAACGGGGAACTTCGCCTACGACCGTGTCACCCCGGGGCGCGGTGACCTCGAGGTGCTGCACGTGGTGATGGCACCGGGGGACCAGAGCTCGGCCGAGGGGTGGGCCCACCAGTCCACCGAGTGCGCCTACGTCATCTCCGGGGAGGTCACCGTGGAGTTGTCCGGCGAGCGCCGTGTGCTCACGGCAGGGCAGGCCCTGACGTTCGACTCGCAACTGCCACACCGCTACCTCAACGCGTCCACAAGCCAGGCCGAGATGATCTTGTCCGTGACGCCACCCACCCCCTGATGCGTCCCTCCTTCAGCGCCGAGGAGGCGTACACGTGATGCTCCGCATCGACCCTGCCTCGTCCGAGCCACCGTTCGCCCAGCTCCACGCGCAGATCCTCGCGCAGGTGGCTGACGGCATACTCACCCCTGGCGACCGGTTGCCGACAGTCCGCCGCCTCGCCGGCGATCTCGGGATCGCCCCGAACACCGTGGCTCGGGCCTATCGCGAGCTCGAGGCCGACGGCGTGCTCGAGGGGCGTGGCCGGGCCGGCACCTTCGTGCGGTCCACCGTCACCGCCGGCAGGACCGCTCCCGCCGTCGCCTCGGCCCGTGCCGCCGCCGAGAAGTATGCCGAGTCAGCCCGCTCCCTCGGCCTCGCCCCCGGCGAGGCGCTGGCTCTGGTGCGGCAGGCGTTGGGCACGTGAACGTGCCCCTCCCTGGCTGATGAGACGCCAGATTCTCCCGCGGGGCTCTGACCTGCAGGTTTAGCCCTCCTGTGGATGAAGTCAGGGCACTGTCGGACGTCTGTTCTAGCCTGTGTGCATCAGGTAGAGAACGGGCTCACCGCGAGAGGGGGCAGCGACATGACGACTGTGACGACCACGGCGACCGCGGCCGCGGAGTGCGCGCCGGTTCACTCCGATGCCTCGGCGTGTGAGGGTGACCCGGTGACCGCTGCGGAGCTGACTGCGTTCACCCGTCGGCTCGCCGGTGGAGCGGGCCTGAAGGAGTTGGTCGACGTCCCCGCAGCGGATCTCTGCGACGTCATCACCGGCCTGGAGGGCGTGAAGAACGCCGCGGCCGCCGCGCAGGCCCGGGTGACCGACACCGTCGTCACCAAGCTGCGTGAGCAGGCCGTCGCGGACGGTGTCCCGCGTAGGCGGGCGGACAAGGGACTGCGCAAGCAACTGGGCCTGGCACGCCGGGAGTCACCCCATGCCGGGTCTCGCCACATCGGCTTTGCCCAGGCCGTGGTGCACGAGATGCCCAACACCCACGCGGCGATGACCGAGGGCCGGCTGACCGAGTGGGCCGCGATGGAGCTCGTGCGAGAGACTGCCTGCCTGACCAGCGAGCAGCGCTCCATCGTCGATGCCCGTCTCGCGGATCGCCTCCGGGTCGACTCACAGAAGGCGCTCGTGGCCGCGGCCCGGGCCCTGGCCTACGAACTCGACCCCTACGCCTTCACGAACCGTGGACGCAAGGCCGCCAAGGACCGTCGGGTGACCGTCCGCCCGGCACCTGACGTCATGTCGATCGTGTCCGGCTACCTTCCCGTGGCCCAGGGCGTCGCGTGCTACAAGGCGCTCGATGAGTCGGCACGGTCCCTGAAAGCCGCGGGCGACGAGCGCAGCCTCGACCAGCTCCGCGCCGACCTGTTCATGCAGCGGCTCACCGGTCAGTGCGCCGCTGACAACAGCAGCATCGAGCTCGGCCTGGTGATGACCGACAAGGCACTCCTGGGCCTGGGCGAGACGGCCGCACGGCTGCAGGGCTTCGGCCCGATCCCCGCTCCCCTGGCACGCGATCTCGTGCGCGGTGCGGGCGCCAACGATGGCGACCGCGTTCCCACGTCCGAGACCGGCAGCACAGCCGGGGCCGCATCAGCCGAGGCGGACGGCCCTGAAAGGCAGGACGCCAACGCGGAGCACGCCGACCCAGTGGACGCCGAGGCGGGAACGCTCGCGCAGACGGCACGCGTCTGGCTCCGACGGCTGTATGCCGATGCGGTCACCGGGGTGTTGACCGGTCAGGACCAGCGCCGACGGCTCTTCTCCGGGCCCCTCCGCCGCTTCCTGGTGGCGCGTGACCAGGTCTGCCGCACCCCGTGGTGCGACGCACCCGTGCGGCACGCCGACCACGTCCTGGCCTTCGCCCGCGGTGGCGCCACCACCGAGCACAACGGCGAGGGCACCTGCGAGGCCTGCAACTACGACAAGGAGGCGCCAGGGTGGCGCCACGAGACGATCGAGTCACGCAAGGGGCTGCACATCGTCCGGGTGACGACACCGACGGGCCACACTTACGAGTCGCATGCGCCGCCGCTCCTCCCCACACTGGGTCTCTCCCGCGACAGACCCTCGGCCCGGGCTCCAGTGCGCCCTGAGGACGCCATATTGCTGCTCGACCGGCGTGCCGGCGACCGTCACGGTCCTCTAGGTCTGCTCTTCAATCTCCAGGCCGACAGCAGCATTTCAGCCTGATCAGCTCCGCTGATCAGGCTGAGTGCCTGGGGCTGGCTGCGCGTTGCACCGAAGGGCACCCTGACATGCCTCTAAAGTCCTTCCGAAGCATCCGGCGCGGGCCGAGGATGGAACGATGGTGCACCACACCACCGCGCCACCACGGCCCCTGCCGGAGCCGCCCGCAGCGCGACGCCGCCCAGGGGGTGGCTCGTTGGTGGACCACACGGTCGCCCTCCAGCGCGCCGCCGGCAACCGGGCAGTCTCCCGTCTGGTCGGTGGACAGCCACTGTCACTCCAGCGCCTCAACGGTGCTGTGCCGACCAACTTCACCGTCACCAATGCCGTTGCCAACTCCGCTGGCCTCACGATCAGCACCCAGAAGGCCTGGCAGAGCAGCACCAACGTGGCAGCTGATCTCGCGGACGTGGAGATGCGTGAGCACATCGTGTTCAACCACGCCCCAACGACTGACATGCCTGGCTATGCCGCCGTGGTCCACATGGTCCCCAACATGCAACTCGCCGGCAACATCCTGACCAAAGTAGCTGGCGCGATGCAGGGGCTCGGAGGCACCGACGACCACGCCGGAGCGGGGTTCGGCCTCTACTTCACGGCTCCCGGTGGGCAGGCCAACCTCTCCCGAGGAACCTGGACGCTGGTCGGAACCCAGGTGTACCAGTACCGCGACCGCGGCGCCGGAGGCCCGTGGCTGCCCCTCCACGCCGCCGGTGGGCCGTTCACCATCACCCGGTCGATGGCCATCGACTCGGCATCCCACACCTACCAACTGACGTTCACGAAGACCGGTCCCGGCGTCAACGTGACTGCGGGACCGACCGTCATCCCCCTCACCATGGACGAGGCGATCAGCGACATCGCCGTGGCGCGACCCGACCAGACGCAGTTGTGGCAGGACCTGGACCAGGAGATCACGGTCACCCAGGAGCACGAGTACCACCATGTCTCCGGCGAGAATCTGACCCACAACGGCGTTCCTGTCCCCGTCGAGTACGTGATCACCCGGCCGTGGACCACCAACCCGCAGAGCCCGAACCGCGCGATGTTCGCCCCCTACGAAACCCTGGTCCCTGCCGAGTACAACCCGCTCATCGCCAACATCCGCTCCGGTCTCGTCGATCTGGTGCAGACCCACGTGGCGGGGTTGGCCCAACCACCACAGCGACTGGTCATGATCATGACGAAGGCGACCGGCGGCGTGCGCCAGCAGGCTCTGTTCACGCAGGGCGGCCCGGGGGCAGGACCGACGCTTCGGATCGTCTTCCGATACGGAAAGTTCGGGGCCGTCGATCAGACCGCGCGCGACACCTCGCAGGCCGGGAGTGAGTCGATACGGGGACACAGGACCACCTCAAAGACAGCCCGCTGGCAGAAGGCCACTGTCATCCACGAGATGGGTCACCTCCTGCACGCGTTCAACGACATGGGTTCGTTCCAGGCGGCCACGGTCGATGCCAATGTCGCCGCTGCAGCACCGTTGGCGGATCAGCCCCACCTGTTCACGATTGCTGCGGTCAACACTCAGATCCTCGCGGCACTCAACGCTCGGAACTACCCGGCTCGGTGGCAGTACGCACAGGCCAACCCCGCCGAGGTGGTGGCCGAGGTGTGGACCGCCGTGATGCACAGGCGCAAGGTGCCCCGGGGCCTCGCCGCGGTCTACCTCGCCTACGGCGGGGCACAGAACGCCCTGATCATCGACCGGCTCCGGAGAAGATTCCCGCACAACCAGCTCCCGGCCCTCGCCACCCCACTGGACGCACTACCCCACATCTGATGATCCGGCACTGACTGGTCCGCGCGCCGTCCTCGACAGATGACGGGTGCGGAGGCAGGCTGGGCGGAGGGAGGTCCGATGGCCTGGAGGCACCGCAGCATCGTCGCGTCGGTCCTGGCTGCCCTGCTGGTCCTGACGGCCTGCTCTGGCGACGACGACCCGGTCGTCAGCACCGACGCCCCGACCGAGACGACCAGCCCACCGGCTGTCGCCACGAGCACACCCTCCCCCACCGAGTCGCTGCCCGCGGACCCGACCGACGAGACGAGCACGCCCACCGAGAGCCCCGAGGAGACGACGACCACGCCGCCGGAGGACGCGTTCGGCGACTACGGGGTCGCCGCGGGGCACCCCCGCGCGGTCCAGGTCGGCATGGAGGTCCTCGAGGACGGCGGCAACGCCGTGGACGCGGCGGTCGCGACGGCGTTCTCGATGGCCGTGCTCGAGCCGCTGACCTCCGGACCGGGCGGTGGCGGCGCCACGCTGGTTGTCGCGCCGCCCGGCAGCAGCGTGGCGGGACACCCCGCGGAGCCGGTGGCCTACGACTACCGCGAGGTCGTGCAGTCCTCCGGCCAGGTCCCCGACAGCAGCACCGGCATCCCCGGTTTCGTCGCCGGGATGGCGCAGATCCACGCCGAGCACGGCCAGCTGTCGTGGCAGCGGGTGCTCCGACCTGCGATCCGGCAGGCCGAAGAGGGCGTGCCGATCTCCTGGTTCGTGGCCCAGGAGATGCGCACGGACGCCGGCCGCGCGGCCACGGCGCCGCTGCCGCAGTTCCACCTCGACAACGGTGACCTGCTTAGCGAGGGCGACGTGCTCTTCCAGCCCGAGCTCGCCGACACCCTCCGGGACATCGCCGGCGACCCGCGCGACTTCTACGAGGGCGACCTCGCGGCACAGCTCAGCGAGGTCGACGGCATCGACGCCGAGGGGCTGGCCACCTACCAGGTCGACGTGCGCGAGCCCCCGCGTGGCGCCGTCGGCGACTACGAGGTCCTCGCCGCGGCGCCCGCCCTCTCCGGCGTCGGGCTGATCCAGCTCCTCCAGGTGGCCGAGGCCGCGGGGGTGGCCGACACCGAGCCCGGCTCGGCGGCCCACATCGACACCCTCACCGACGCCTGGGTGGTGGCCGAGGACTCCATCGAGACGGTGCTCGGCGACCCCAACTTCGTCGACGTCCCGGTCGACCAGCTCACCGACCCGCAGGCAAACGCGACCCTCGCGGAGTCAGAGGCCGTCGGCGTCGCTGGCGCGGCCAGGGGCACCCAGGTCCCCGGCATACTGGCTGGTCGTCCCGCCCCGGGCAACACGACCCACCTCAGCGTGGTCGACGCCGACGGGCTGGCCGTGTCGATGAGCAACACGATCACCTCGTTCTGGGGCTCGAGGGTCGTGGTCGGCGGGTTCTTCGTCAACAACCACCTCATCCGCTTCGGCAGCACCGGGCGCACCGACGCCAACGAGCCCGAGGCCGGCAAGCGACCGGTGAGCTACATGACTCCCGCCGTCCTGCTCGACGCCCAGCAGCGGCCGGTGCTGGTGATCGGCTCACCCGGCGGCATGCGGATCCCCAACATCCAGGCGGCCGTCATCTCCCGGTGGGCCCTGCACGACCAGGACCTGCAGACCGCCGTCGACGCCTCCCGCACCCACCTGGCCGACGGTGTCCTGCAGGTGGAGGGACTGCCGGCCGCCACCGTCGACGAGCTCACCAGCATGGAGTATGCCGTCACGCCGGTCCCCCTGTCCTGGAACCTGTTCGGGTCGGTCCAGGCACTCGAGCTCGACCATGAGGCCGGTCTGCTCACCGGCGCGACCGACGAGCGGCGCACCGGCGCGTGGGACAGCGCCCTGGCGGCCAGCGACCAGCGGCCCTGACGCAGACAGGTGATCAGCCGCTCGCCGCGTCCAGCTCCTGCAGCAGATCGTGCGCGGCGAGCTCGACCTCCTTGTGCCGCCACTGCGCGGCGCGGAAGACCGAGGCGATGAGCGCCGAGCGGTGCACCCGTCGGAAGTCGCCGTAGACGAAGGCGTAGCGCGCCTTGGTCTCGTCGGTTGCGCCCGTGGTGAGGCCGAGGTGCCAGGCGGCGTAGTCCTCCCAGGAGTGCCGCTCCAGGTAGGCGTTCTCGGCGGCCGCGTCCGGCTGCCTGTCGCCCCACTCGCTGTCGAGCACGTACTGCCGCTTCGCGATCAGCTCGCGGCAGCGCGCGACCCCGGCCTCGTTGACCCCGTACTTCGCCATGGCACCCATCGTCGCGCGCGGTCGTGATCACCGCGCGGTGGCAGGAGAGCGCTCAGCGCAGAACGACCGTGGCCTCGATCTCGATCATCAAGCCAGCGACCGCCAGTCCGGTGACGCCGATGATGGTCTGCGCCGGGTGCTCATCCGATCCCTGGACCTCCTCGATGCCGGAGGTGATGGTCTCGAAGTCCTGCGGAGCGGTGGTGTAGACGGTGCGCCGGACGATCTGATCCCAGGACGCGTCGATCGCCTGCAGTGCGATCTCAAGGTTCCTCATCGCGGCGACGGTCTGGGCCCGGAGGTCGTCGCCGCCGATGACCGAGAAGTCCGTGCCGAGCGCCACCTGCCCGGCCACGTAGGCGACCCTGCTCCCTTCCGCGATGGCGATGTGGCTGAAGCCGGGGGCCGGGTGAAGGTCCTGGGGACTGATGAGCACGCGCGTGCTGCTGTCGGCCATTCGAAGCTCCGTTCACTCGCACAGCGGGCGACCGATGACCGGTCGCTGAGGTTGGCCGCATACTGCCAGAGACGGCGCAGCCTGGCTATGGGCGAGCCGCTGTCGGAGCCACGCGGTCCACGCGCGTCGAGCCAGATGAGCGCCCGGAGACCACCTTGTCCACAGGACGTCCCGGCTGTGTCGGCCCCACGGCATACCCTTGCCGTGGCCCAGTGGGAAAGGAAGGTGCGCATGACCAGCAACCCGCGAGAACCGCACTCCTTCGTCGCGCCATCCTGGGTGCTGGACGTCACCGAGGACGACCTCCTGCGCGCCTTCGGACGCACTTCACTCACCCGCGGGAGGACCTATCAGCGGCGGGGCGTGGTGCGCAACCTGTCCGTGACACAGAGCGGTGTCATCACCTCCACGGTCCACGGCACCCGTCGCTATCGCACCACCGTGTCACAGACGGCCCGGCGTCCCGACGGACGCACATTCGCGGCCCACTGCTCCTGCCCGGTCGGCATCACCTGCAAGCACGCGGCCGCCACCATCCTCGAGGCGCAGGCCCGCGCGCGGGCCGGCGACCTCGGCGCGGCCCGCCCTGCGTCGCGTGTGCCAACCGAGCCATCAGCACCGTCACGGCCGATCCATGTCGTGTCCCAGCCCGCCGTCCCCGACTGGGAGGCGCTGCTCGCACCTGTGGTCGCCGAGACCGAGCCACCAGCCCCCAGCCCGGCCGTGACCCCGCTCGCGCTCCACCTCGAGGCCGGCGCGGGGCCCAGCCGCTCCGGACCGGGTCGGCAGCGCCTCGAGATGCGCCCGCTGATGAGGGGCGCTTCGGGAGCCTGGATCAAGACCGGCGTCTCGTGGTCCGACGTGCAGAGCACGTACGGCGACCGGCAGTGGGGGGCGGCGCAGCGCTCGGCCCTTGCCGCACTGCTCAATGCCACTCGGACCCGGACGGGCTACTGGTACACCCTGACCGACACCATCGAGGGCGGGAGCCTCGGCCCGGCCCTGTGGCCCATGCTGCGGGAGGTCGAGCAGGCCGGCGTCCCGCTGGTCACCGGCTACCAGGGCAAGGAGCGAGTGCACCTGCGGGCCGAGCCGGTCGAGCTGGCCCTCGACCTCACCCGCACGGCCGACGGAGCGCTCGCGCTGCAGACCGTGCTGGGCCTGCCCGGGGAGCCGGCCATCCTCGGGGATCCGGGGCACGGTCTGGTCTCTACGGTGCGCGGCGAGCTGCACCTGGCCGCCCTCGCCAAGCCGCTGACCCCGGCGCTGACGAGGCTGTTCAGTGGCACGGCGCCGACAATCCCGGAGTCGGACACCGACCGCTTCCTCACCGGCTACTACCCCGCACTGCGCCAGCACGTCACGGTCACGTCCTCGGACGACAGCGTCGAGTTCCCGGAGATCAAGCCGCCGCGGCTCGGGCTGGAGGTGCGCTTCGAGGCGCACCACCGCACCCGGTTGCGCTGGACTTTCCGGTATGCCGTGGGGCAGGCGATCCGGACCGTCCCGTTACTCCGTGCTCCCACGGGCGAGGACGGTCCCCTCGTGCGCGACGCCGCCCGCGAGGAGGAGCTGCTCGCCAGCCTCTCCGTGCTCGACGGCGCCCCTGGGTTGCGGGTGCCACTGCCGGGCAGGAACCGCCTCGGTGTGGTGATCGAGCCGCAGCTGGACGGGTGGGACACCGTGCAGTTCGTCAACGACGTGCTGCCCGCGCTGGAGGCGCGCGACGACATCGACATAAGCGTCTTCGGCGAGCCGCTCGACTATGACGAGGCGGACGAACCGCCCGTCGTCGCGGTCTCGACCAGAGATCCCGGTGAGCGGGGCCCGGGGAGCGAGCCGGACGGCATACAGCTCGGTGAGGACGCCTCGCGGGACTGGTTCGACCTCGGCATCGAGGTCACGGTCGGCGATCAGCCGGTGCCGCTCCCCGACCTGCTGGCCGCCCTGGCGCACGGGGCGGAGCAGCTGATCCTGCCCGATGGGACCTGGTTCAGCGTCGACGTGCCCGAGCTCCACGCGCTGCGTCGGCTGGTCGAGGAGGCCCGCGCGCTGCAAGACCACGAGGGCGAAGGGCTGCGCATCAACCGGTTCCAGGCCGGGTTGTGGGAGGAGCTGGTCAGCCTCGGGGTCGTCGCGGAGCAGAGCGAGCGGTGGCAGCGCACCGTCGGGGACCTGCTGGCGCTGGAGGAGCTGCCGCACCCCGATCCGCCCGAGGGGCTCACGGCGTCGCTGCGGAGCTACCAGCTCGACGGCTTTCAGTGGCTGTCGTTCCTCTGGGAGCACGAGCTGGGCGGGATCCTGGCCGACGACATGGGGCTGGGCAAGACGGTCCAGGTGCTGGCCGCGGCCGAGCGCGCGAGAGAGCAGGGGCTGCTGAGCCCCGAGCGGCCGATGCTGGTCGTCGCACCGACGAGCGTGGTCGGCGCGTGGGTGCGGGAGGCCGAGCGCTTCACACCGGGTCTGCGGGTGGCGGCGCTGACCGAGACGGTCAGGCGCAGTGGTCGGCCGCTGACCGAGACCATCACCGGCGCCCACATGGTCGTGACCTCCTACGCCCTGCTGCGCATCGACGAGGAGCACCTCACCGGCATCACGTGGAGCGCCGTGGTGCTGGACGAGGCACAGGCGGTGAAGAACCACCGGTCGCGGACCTACCAGGCGGCACGGAGCCTGCGGGCACCGGTGAAGTTCGCGGTCACCGGCACACCGCTCGAGAACTCGCTGATGGACCTGTGGTCCTTGCTGTCGATCGTGGCGCCAGGGCTGTTCTCCTCGCCGCAGAAGTTCGGCGAAGTCTTCCGCAAGCCGATCGAGTCCGGCAGTGCGCCCGAGCTGCTGGCCACGCTGCGTCGCCGGGTGCGACCGCTGATGTTGCGCCGCACCAAGGAGGCGGTGGCCCCCGACCTGCCGCCCAAGATCGAGCAGGTGCTGTCGGTGGCGCTCAACCCCGCGCACCGGCGGATCTATGACACGCACCTGCAGCGTGAGCGCCAGCGCATCCTCGGGCTGCTGGACGACGTGGACCGCAACCGCATCGCGATCCTCAGCGCGCTCACCAAGCTCCGGCAACTCAGCCTCGACGTGCACCTCGTCGAGCCCGACGCCCCGACCAGCGTGCGGCCCAGCAAGGTCGACGTCCTCATCGAGCAACTGGTGGAGGTGGCGGCGGAGGGGCACCGGTGCCTGGTGTTCAGCCAGTTCACCCGTTTCCTCAGGATCGTGCGCGAGCGCCTCGACGCGGAGGGGATCGGTCACGTCTACCTGGACGGCCGCACCCGCGACCGGCCGCGCCGGGTGGCCCAGTTCACCGACGGTGACGACCCGGTGTTCCTCATCAGTCTCAAGGCCGGCGGGTCCGGGCTGACGCTGACCGAGGCCGACTACGTCTTCGTGCTCGACCCCTGGTGGAACCCGGCCGTCGAGGCCCAGGCCGTGGACCGCACCCACCGGATCGGGCAGGACAGCACCGTCATGGTCTATCGCCTCGTGGCCGAGGACACCATCGAGGAGAAGGTCGTCGCCCTGCAGGAGAAGAAGCGCGACCTGTTCGCCAAGGTCGTGGACGACGAGGGGCTGATGAGCGCGCCGCTGTCGGCGGACGACATCCGGGCGCTGGTAGAGGGCTGAGGGCGCGCCGCTGTCTGCCGACGGCATCCGGCTGATCGGGTTCGCCCCGGCCTCCGCGGGCTCGTGGAGGGGCTAATACACATCAAGGTGTACGGTGGTGTAGTGACGAGGACGAACATCGACCTGGACGACGACCTGGTGGCTGCTGTCATGGCGCGTTACCAGTTGGAGTCCAAGCGCTCCGCTGTCGACTTCGCCCTGAGACAGCTCGTCCGCGAGCCGCTCCCGCTCGATGAGATCCTCGCGATGCGGGGCAACGGCATCGACGCCGACAATGAGGAGATCGAGGGCGACTGGACGGCTGGGGGGTGATCGTCGACACCTCGGTCTGGATCGAGTTCCTGAGGCCGGGCCGATCAGCAGCGGGGGATCATCTCGAGTCGCTGATCCGAGGCAGGGAGCACCTCGTCGTCCCGGAGACCGTCATGCTGGAACTCCTGAGCGGCACGACAGACGAGGCGGTGGCGGCGCGGCGTCGGCGGATGCTTGAGTCCTTCGACGTTGTTCCTCTCACACCGGGTGTCGACTCGCTCACCGCTGCGCGACTACAGCGACAGTGCCGCCGCAGCGGCGACACGGTGCGCAACCTGGGCGACTGCCTGATCGCTGCCGTGGCGCTGCGGCTCGGGATCCCGGTGCTGCACCGCGACCGAGACTTCGAGACGCTCAGCACCCACTGCGGCGTGCCAACGATCTCCCTGCTCCCACGGTGAAGCGGCGGCCGTCCACCTGCGCCGCCACACGGCATACTCTGACTTCATGCCGGACGACTTCGTCATCGCCCGCAACCCCGAGGAGGGCACGACGCTGCCCTACCTGCTGCGGATCCCGTGGGGGCCGGACGGGGTGGTGCTGAAGGCCAAGGAGACGTGGCCGCGGACCGGCAAGGTCTACTGTCACCGGGCCGTGGGGTGGCCGCGGGACCCGGAGATCATCGAGCAGGTGCCGGTGCGGTCGTGCGTGCGCCGCGGGGCGAGCATCGACCTGGTGCTGGACCGTGGCCGGGAGAACCGCTCGCAGTTCGTGCTCACGCGGATCCGGGGCGGGCGCGAGGCGATCTTCTGGCAGACCGCGCGCACCGCCAAGCAGGCCAGGCCCGCCGTGGCGATCCCGACCGCACGCGGCTCGGGGGTCGCCGGTCTCGAGATCGTCGTGGACAGCCACGAGCGCTATGCCTGGAAGTTCGAGCACCAGCAGGTCACCACGACGCGACGTGCACTGAGAGCGGGCGACTACGGCGTGGTGGACGGCGACCGGGTGCTGGCCGCGGTGGAGCGCAAGTCGCTGCAGGATCTGGTCGGCACGCTGACCAGCGGGAAGATGCGCTATCTGTTGGCTGACCTCTCGGCGCTGCCGGCGGCCGCGGTCGTGGTGGAGGACCGCTACTCCTCGGTCTTCAAGCTCGACCGGGTCCGGCCCGCCGTGGTGGCCGACTCCCTCGGCGAGTGCCACGCACGCTTCCCCACCGTGCCGATCGTTTTCTGTGAGACGCGGGCGCTGGCGCAGGAGTGGACCTACCGCTTCCTGGCCGCGGCGCTCGTCCATCACGGCGAGGAGACCCACGTCGAGACCGAGGCCTCCGACCTGCCCTCCGCCGCGCCGCCCAGCCCGGCGGAGGTCCGCGAGTGGGCACGCAACCAGGGGCTGGCCGTGTCCGACCGCGGGCGGATCAGTGCTGAGGTGCTGGACGCCTTCGCGCGCCGAAGCACGTGACGGTCGGTCTTTAGGTAGACGACCTTTAGGTAGACGACCCGATTCGCATGGGTAGACTTCTACCATGAGCCTGAACATCAAGAACCCGCGGACACACCGGCTCGTGCGTGACCTGGCTGAGGCGACTGGCCAGTCCCAGACCGCCGCGGTCGAGGACGCGGTGCGTCGCCGCCTCGCCGAGCTCCGGGCGGCTGACGGCCTCACCACTCCTGAGGAGCGCCAGCGGCACGAGCGTGCCCGAAGGATCGCTCACGCCTTCCGGCAGGACATGTCTGAGCAGGACCGTGAGCGCCTCCGCACTGCGGACGACTGGCTCTATGACGAGCAGGGGCTGCCCCGGTGATCCTCGACACCTCAGCCTTGGTAGCCATCTTGGCCGACGAGGAGGAGAGCGAGTTCCTGCTGACAACGGCACTGGCGGCGACCCATCTCAGGATGAGCGCCGCCACCGCCCTCGAGGCATCGATCGTGCTGGACAGCCGATCGTCACCGCAGCAACGCCGACGCCTCGATGACCTCCTGGAAACGCTCGAGGTCGAGATCGTCCCGTTCGACGCGAAGCAGTGGTCTCTTGCACGCGAGGCATACCGGGACTTCGGGAAGGGATCCAGTCACCCCGCACGGTTGAACATGGGTGACTGCTACGCCTACGCCCTGCACCGTGCGACCGGAGAGGAACTGCTGTTCGTCGGTGATGACTTCGCGCGGGCTGGCCTGACCCGTCCGGGCGCCGAGGAGTTCCCACCCGCAGATCGGTGACATCCATCGCTCCGACAGGGCGGTTGACTACGAGCCTCACCTGGCGCCGGGATACCCCGTTGCATGACCAAGCGGTCACGTTCAACGATGATGCATGACCAACACCGCCTATCCCCTCCGCACCGACCGGCTCCTCCTCCGCATGTTTCGCCCGGAGGACATCGACACCCTGACCGCCTACCGCAACGACCCGCGAGTGTCGGCGCTGCAGGACTGGGACCTGCCCTATCCGCGAGAGCGTGCTGAGCGTCTGGTTGCGGCGCACGCCGGCCGGGACGACGTCCTGCCGGGAAAGGGCACCCAGCTCGCCATCGACCTGGACGGCGAGCTGATCGGGGACATCTACGTCGGCCTGGATGAACATGCCGGCATCGCCGAGATCGGTTTCAGTCTCGCCGCGGAGCACCATGGCAAGGGGTATGCCGTGGAGGCGGCGTCGGCGGTCGTCGACGACCTGGTCGATCGGGTGGGTGTGCATCGACTCGTGGCTGAGCTGTCGCCGGACAACCTGGCCTCCGCCCGTCTCCTGGAGCGCCTCGGCATGACCTTCGAGTACTTCGCGGAGAAGTCGTTCTGGTGGCGGGGGGCCTGGGACGACAACCTCTTCTACTCGATGACCGGTGAGGAGCGGCGTGCCTGGAGGGACCGGCCGCTCACCCCGCCGGATCAGGTGCGGCTCATCGAGCTCACCCACGAAAACGTCTGGAGCTATCGACGGCTCCGCACCCACCGCTCCCAGGAGCGGTTCGTGGCGACGATGGACCAGTCCTTCATCGACGCCCTCTTCCCCGAGCCGGAGGAGGGTCACCCCGTGGTCGCGGTGCTGCGCGGGATCGAGGCCGACGGAGAGCCGGCCGGGTTCCTCATGTGGGCCGACGCCATCAACGAGGGCACCCCTGACCCGTATCTCTGGCGCTTCCTCATCGACCGGAGCCATCAAGGCCGTGGCATCGGCCGACGAGCGCTCGACCAGTGGACCAGCGAGCTGCACGCCGCCGGACACACGGCCGTCGAGGCCAGCTGGGTGCAGGCGCCCGGTGGTCCCGAGCCGTTCTATCTCGGGGCCGGCTTCGTGCTCACCGGCGAGATGGACGACGGCGAGGCCGTGGCGCGTCTGCAGCTGGGCGACTGATCGCGGCCCGATCGACCTATCAGGGCGCGCGTCGCAGGTAGTCCTCCAGGTGGTCCCGCTCAGCGGAGAGGGCGTCGAGACGGGTCTTGACCACGTCCCCGATCGACACGATGCCCTTGAGGACGCCATCCTCGACGACGGGCAGGTGGCGCAGACGCCGCTCCGTCATGATGGTGGCGAGTTGATCCAGGTCGTCCTGGGTCGTGACGACGTGGACATCAGCAGACATGATCTCGGACAGCGCACTCGTCTGGTCCCGGCCGGCCCGCAGGTGGTGCACGATGTCGCGCTCGGAGACGATCCCGACGACCTTGTCGTCGTCGACCACGACGACGGCACCGATCTTGTGGTCATCGAGGCACTCCAGGAGCTGCGCGACGGTCGCGGCGGACGGCAGGGTGAGGACGGAGCTGCCCTTCTTCCTGAGGATCTCGGCGACGCGCATACTCGACGCTAGCACCGAAGTCAGGTCGTCGCGAGGATCCGCAGCGCGGCCTGCCCGTTGACGCGAGCGCGCTGGTTGAGGACACGCCAGGCGGCGTGATCCTCAGTGAGCCGCTCCACCAGCGTGCCGATCCGTCGTCTGTCAGATCCACGCAAGTGCTCCGCCTCGTCAAACGGGTCATCGATGCACGCCAGAAGTGTCGCGGCGTCGAAGAGGTGCCGGTCGCGGTCGCGGGAGTCTGCGAGGTAAGCAGCGGCCTTGAGGATCAGGGCCCCGAAGGGTCGGGGCACCGAGAGCGTCGTTGTGCGGCCTGGGTGAATCGTCAGTTGGGCGTTGACCGTTCGCTTGAGCGCCTGGGTCCCCCCGGCGATGGCCACCATGTCCTGTCCTCGCAGGCGTTCCACGACGGCCGCCGCCGGATGGTCGGCCCGCAGCAGATCCACCGTGTCCGGGCTGCCGGTGACGTCAACGACCTCGACACCGGCGCCCCTGACGGGGACCACCTGACCACCGCGGACCCAGCGGTGCGCTGTCGTCGTTCGCGGATCGATGGACGGCAGCAGGTGATAACCGAGGCCCTCGAGGGCTGCCGCCGCGCGTGCCGGCACCCCGCGCGCGATCTCGATGTGCAGCAGCATGTCAACGTCTCGGGTCGGCCGGACAGTCCCGACCCCCTTGTGTATGGCGTGCAGCTGGGTCATCAGCCCACCCACCAAAGTCCACAGGTCTCCAGCGAAGGAGTCCGCGATTTCGGCCACGTTCGCCCACGGGTCGGGCCAGCCACCGGCGGGCGCGCCCACCCGGATTGTGGGACGGGACTGCCCGCGGTCAGCCATGATCGACGAACCACCTGAGGTTCTCGGCGAGCACCTCGAGGGCGAGGCCACGCTCGCGGGGATCCTCGCTCGTGGCCGCGTCAAGGGCGGGGAGGATCTCGCCGTCCATCAGGCTGCGGACGAGATCTATGGAGACACCGCGCGCACCGAGACCATCAGCGTCCGAGCGCACAGCGTGCAGCACGACGTTGCCGCGCACATCCGGCTCCAATCGGAACCTGCTGACGAGCTCCTCGATGAGTGCGTCGTCGACGTAGCACTCGAGCGGCGAGGTGCTCATCCGCCCGGCAAATCCCGGCACGGACTGGATCTCCACCGCGCGCCCACCCGCCCGGATCCGCCCGAGCGCCGACTCGTGGCCGGCATAGCGGCACCGCCTGGCCCGGTCGCGGCTCGCGGCGACGAGCCCCTCGGCGTCCATCGTGCGCAGTCGCGACCTGAGCCTGGAGAGCTGCGCCTGGCCGAGCCACTCCGGACTTCCCCCGGACAGCAGATCGATGGCCGCCCAGGCGGTGCGCGAGGACCACCCACGTGCGCGCCTTCCCTGTCGCACAGCGTGGTAGTCCCGCACGGACGTGCCGTCCAAAAGTCCCCTGGCCACGTAGTTCACCTGGCCGAGCCGTCCCAAGTGCTGCACGTGCGCGGTGGTGACGCCGAGCATCTCGGCGGCCGCTCCGACCGTCATCACGTCTCCCAGTGCCGAACTCATACAGATAGTATGTCGTTTCGCAGGCTATCTGTATAGGTCGGGTGACCGCCGCACGCGTGGGGGCTGCCGCTCGCCTCGTGGGGAAGTTGAGGTCGCTCCAGCGCACACGATTGACCCGCCAGATTGCGGCGGTCAGCCCTCGACGCGCACACCCTCCGCCGCGACGCCCGGTCGCAACACCCGCCAGGTCCTCCCCCACGACCGCACCTCGGCGACGACGGCGTCAGCCACGGCACGACGCGCCAGCACGAGCACGGCCGGACCGGCGCCGGAGATCACCGCGGCGTGACCCAGCGAGCGCAGCTCGTCGACCACGCCCATCGACTCCGGGTAGACCCCGCGCCGCTGCTCCTGGTGCAGCCGGTCCTGGGTCGCGTCCAACAGGAGGGTCGGGTCGGTCGTCATGGCGTGGGTCAGCAGCGCGGCCTTCGCGGCCTGCTCGATGGCGTCGGAGCGCGACACCACCGGCGGCAGGACACCCCGGGCGGTGCTCGTCGACAGCCGCGTCGAGGCGGGCAGCAGCACCAGCGGCTCGATGCCCTCGTGCACGGTGAGGTGCGCGGTGCGGACCGTCGTCGGCGACGGCATCCAGGACACCGTCATCCCGCCGTAGACCGAGGCCGAGGAGTTGTCCGGGTGCCCCTCGGCGATGCCGGCGTGGGTGTTGACCAGCGTCAGGTCGTCATCCGTCAGCGAGCCGCCCCGCACGAGCGCAAATCCCAACGCCAGCCCACCGACTAGTGCCGCCGCGGAGGAGCCGAGTCCGGCGGACATCGGGATCGCGTTGCGGCACTCCAGCTCCAGGCCCAGCCCGCGCTCCCGCAGCCCGTCGAGCCAGTCGACACCACAGACCTCCAGGGCGGTGCGCAGGGCCCGGGCGACCAGGTGCGTCTCGTCGGTGGCCAGCTCCTCGGCCCCCTCGCCGGCCAGGGTCACGACGAGACCAGGGGCGGAGGTGACGTGCACGGCATACTCCTCGCGCAGGCCGAGCCCCAGGCCCACCGCGTCGAACCCCGGCCCGAGGTTGGCCGAGCTCGCCGGGACGCTGACCGCGACCCGGTCCCCCGCAGCCAGCATCAGTCGTCGAGCCCCAGCGCGCGCGCAGCCGTGACCGCGTCCACCGGCACGCGGGTCGGCTCGACCTCGGCGCCGTCCAGGCTCTTCAGCGCCCACTGCGGGTCCTTGAGCCCGTGGCCGGTGACCGTGCAGACGACGGTGGCCCCGGCCGGGACCAGGCCGCCGCCGGCCATCTTCAGCAGGCCCGCCACCGAGGCGGCCGAGGCCGGCTCGACGAAGACGCCCTCGCGGGAGGACAGCAGCCGGTGCGCGGCGAGGATCTCCTCGTCGCTGACCTTGTCGATGATGCCGCCGGACTCGTCGCGCGCGGCCTCGGCCTGCTGCCACGAGGCCGGGTTGCCGATGCGGATCGCGGTCGCGATGGTCTCCGGCTCGTCGACCGGGTGGCCGAGCACGATCGGCGCGGCGCCGGCGGCCTGGAAGCCCCACATGGCCGGGCGGTGGGTGGCCGGCCCGTCGACATACTCGCGGTAGCCCTTCCAGTAGGCCGTGATGTTGCCCGCGTTGCCGACCGGCAGGCAGTGGATGTCGGGAGCGTCACCGAGGGCGTCGACGACCTCGAAGGCGGCGGTCTTCTGCCCCTCGATGCGCGCCGGGTTGACCGAGTTGACCAGCTCGACCGGGTAGGCCTCGGCCAACTTGCGCGCCAACGTCAGGCAGTCGTCGAAGTTGCCGTCCACCTGCAGCAACGTGGCGCCGTGCGCGATCGCCTGGGAGAGCTTGCCCATCGCGATCTTGCCCTCAGGGACCAGCACGCCGCAGGTCATCCCGGCCTTGGTGGCGTAGGCCGCGGCCGACGCGCTCGTGTTGCCGGTGCTCGCGCAGATCACCGCCTTCGCGCCGCGCCCGGCGGCCTCGGAGATCGCGGCGGTCATCCCACGGTCCTTGAAAGAGCCGGTGGGGTTGAGCCCCTCGTACTTCAGGTGCACCTGCGCCCCCACCAGCTCGGACAGGTGCTCGGCCGGGATCAGCGGGGTGCCGCCCTCCCGCAGCGTGACCACGGTGCCGGTGATCGAGGCCGGCAAGCGGTCGGCATACTCGGCGATGACGCCGCGCCACTGGTGAGCCATGGGGAGCCTTTCGGGAGTATGCCGTGTGCTGGGCGAGCGTGCCCGCTCGCGAGTCTACGAGGCCGGGCGGCGGGTGCAGAAGCCGCTCCGAGCACGCGTCAGGCGGACGGTCCGGCCTCAGCGAGGGACCACGACGACCTTGCCGAGCGTGCGACCCTCACCGACGTGGGCCAGCGCCTGCGCGACGTCGTCGAGGTCGAAGGTGCGGTCGACGTGGATCTGCACCTCTCCGGCGACGCACCGCCGGGCGATCGGCTCGAAGTGGTCAGGCCCCAGCTTCACACCGAGGACGCCGATGCTGCGCCCGGTCAGGCCGCCGAGGACCGTTCCGGCGGTGAGGACCCGCAGCATCGTCGGCACGGAGCCGCCCACGCAGCGCTAGCGACCACCTGGCGACAGCGCCCGCCGGTAGGCCCGCACCGAACGGTGGGCCACGAGGTCCAGCACGTGATCGAACGGTGGGAGGCGGGTGAAGTCCTGACGCTCGTAGTCGATCACCTCGTCCGCGCCGACCGTGCGCATGAAGTCGAGCTTGCCGGCGTTGTCGACACCGGTCACGTGCGCGCCGGCCTGCTTGGCCAGCTGGATGGCGAACGACCCGCTGCCGCCGCCCGCGCCGTTGATGAGGACCCGCTGCCCGGCCTCCATTCGCTCCGTGCCCTGCGTGGCGATCGCTCCCGCCTGGGGGATCGTCGAGGCCTCGACGAAGGTGAGCTCCGCGGGCTTGCGGGCCAGGGCCGAGGCCGGGGCCACGGCATACTCAGCAAAACCGCCCTTGAGCCGGAGGTTGTCGCCGTAGACCTCGTCGCCGACCGCGAACTCGGTGACGTCCGTGCCGATTGCCGCGACGCGTCCCGCGATGTCTGAGCCGAGCGTCCGCCGCGCGGGTGTGCGCAGACCGCCGATCCGGGCTTATGCCGGCCGGCCCAGCAGGCACTCCCAGTCGGAGAGGTTGACGGAGGTCGCGGCCACATCGACGACCACCTGGCCACGGCCGGGCTCCGGCTCGGCGACCTCCTCGAGGCGCAGCACGGACGGCGGGCCGTACTGGTCGTACACAGCAGCTCTCATGCCGGTTGGCTCCTTCGTGAGGCCTTCATGGTGGCGCAACCGGGACGCCCTTGAGAAGGCAAAGAGTGCGCAACTTTTGCACATGCGCAGTTGTTGCGCATATCCTGGTGGCATGAACGACGAGCTCACCCACCGCTACGACGAGGCCGTCACCGCGCTGGCCGAGGCCGACCTGACCTCCTCCACCGCTGCCGTGACCTCGCTGACCCGGGCACGGGACGCCGTCCAGACCGCGCTCGACGAGGCGATGGCCCAGGCCGTGACGCGCGAGGGCGCGTCGCTGCGCCAGGTCGCCGCGCTCGCGGGCATCGCCCCCAACAGCGTCTCGCCGCGCCTGGCACGATCAGCCGCGCTCTCGGCATACTCCCGAGACGGCCGGGTCGACGCCCAGGGGATCGCGCTCGCGCGGGCCGACCACCAAGAGGGCGCACCGATGAGGTTCGTCCGACGCAACAGCAAGGGGAACCACCGTGACTGACCCGAACTACACCCACATGGCGTTCCTGCTTGATGCCTCGGGATCGATGGCCTCGATCAAGAGCGACGTCGAGGGCGGCTTCGACGCCTTCATCGCCGACCAGCGCACCCAGCCGGGGCGCTGCACCGTCACCCTCGCGGACTTCTCGGGGCCTGGAGACTATGTCGTGCGCTACACCGGCAAGGACGTGGCCGAGGTCGAGCCGCTGGCGCTGCACCCCCGCGGGATGACCGCCCTGCTGGACTCGATCGGGCGGCTGGTCACCGAGACCGGAGAGTTCCTGGCTGCCATGCCCGAGGAGCAGCGCCCGGGCCTGGTCATCGTCGGGATCATGACCGACGGCAACGAGAACAGCTCCCAGGAGTGGACGCACGCCGGCATCAAGGCGCTGATCGAGACGCAGGAGCAGACCTACAGCTGGGTCTTCCACTATCTCGGGGCCAACCAGGACGCGATCGAGGTCGGCGCAGGTCTCGGCGTGCGCGCCGACGCGTCGCTGACCTACGCACCCGCCGCCGCGGGCTCGGCGATGGCGGCCTACTCCGCCTCGCTGACCTCGATGCGGGGTGCGGTCGCGCGGGGTGAGGACGTCGAGTCCGCCCGGCTCGGCTCGGCCTACACGGCTGCTCAGAGGCGCAAGGCCGCTGAGAGCTGAGGCGGGAGTCAGCCCAGGACGCGTGCGATGTCCTCGGCGAGCGCTCGGAACGCCCAGCCGCGGTGGCTGATCGCGTGCTTCTCCTCGGCGGAGTACTCAGCGAGCGTGCGCCCGTCGGGCAGCACGAGCAGCGGGTCGTAGCCGAAACCGTTGGTGCCGCGGGGCGCGCGCCCGAGCTCGCCGCGGACCTGGCCCTCGCGCACGATCGTCTCCCGGCCCGGCACCGCCAGGGCCGCCGCGCAGACGAACCCGGCGGCCCGGTGCTCGTCGGGCACGTCGGACAGCTGCGAGAGGAGCAGCTCGTTGTTGGCGCGGTCCTTGTCCTCGCCGGTGACACCGGACCAGCGCGCGGAGAAGACCCCGGGGCAGCCACCGAGCACGTCGACGGCCAGGCCGGAGTCGTCGCCCAGCGCGGGCAGGCCGGTTAGGGCGGCGACCGCCTCCGCCTTGAGGGTGGCGTTGGCGGCGAAGGTCACGCCCGTCTCGACCACGTCCTGGACGTCCGGGAAGTCGGTCACCCCGACCAGCGTCAGACCGGTCCGGTGCAGCACGTCGGCCAGGATGTCCCGCAGCTCGGCGACCTTGTGCGCGTTGCGGGTGGCGAGGACGATGCGGTTGTCGGTCGGCTGGCGGGATCCCTCAGTCATTGAGCCAGAGTATGTCGATCGGTCACCGCCCGGTGCGCCCGTCACCTCCGCGGGCGCCACGCGGCGTCCCGTCACCGGGTGGGCGGGCCTTGGTCCTCGTCGATGCCGGCCTCGCGCGCGTCGGAGCCGCCCATGTCGTCGCCGCCAAGGGCCGCGGCCTGGCGGGCGATCAGCTCGCCGCACCCCTCGGCGGCCTGGTCGAGCAGCGCGTCGAGCAGCTCGCGGTCGAAGGGCACGCCCTCGGCGGTGCCCTGCACCTCGATGAACCGGCCGTCGCCGGTCATCACGACGTTCATGTCGGTGTCGGCCGTGGAGTCCTCGATGTAGTCCAGGTCCAGCACCGGCTCACCGTTGACCACGCCCACGCTCACGGCGGCCACCGCGCCGGTGATCGGCTCGGCGCCCTCCTTGATCAGCCCGAGCGAGCGGCCCCTCTCGACGGCGTCGACCAGCGCGACATACGCCCCGGTGATCGCCGCGGTCCGGGTGCCACCGTCGGCCTGCAGCACGTCGCAGTCCAGCTGGATGGTGTTCTCCCCCAGCTCGGAGAGGTCCAGCACCGCGCGCAGGCTCCGGCCGATCAGCCGGGAGATCTCGTGGGTGCGGCCACCGATCCGACCCTTGACCGACTCGCGGTCGCTGCGGGTGTGCGTGGCGCGCGGGAGCATGGCGTACTCCGCCGTCGCCCACCCCAGCCCGCTGCCCTTGCGCCAGCGCGGCACCCCCTCGGAGAACGAGGCGACGCACAGCACCCGCGTCCGCCCGAACTCGATGAGCACGCTGCCCTCGGCGTGGTCCAGCCAGTCGCGAGTGATGCGGATCTCGCGGAGCTGGTCGGGCTGGCGTCCGTCGTGGCGGGGTCCTGCGGCGGGGTCGGTCATGGGACAAGGGTATGGCGTGCGGTCACCGTGCCGCGCCACCGCACCTCAGCGGGACAACCGCTGGTAGCGCCGCACCGCCAGCGGCAGGAAGACGGCAGTGATCAGCACCGGCCACAGCACGGCCAGCAGCTGGGCGTTCTGCTCCGGCCAGCTCGACCCGACGGCGACCGGGTTGCCGAACAGCTCCCGGATCGCGGTGGCCGTCGCCGACACCGGGTTCCACGTCGCGAGGAAGCCGAGCCACCCGGGCATCATCGAGGGCGGGGTGAACACGCTGGAGATCATCGCGAAGGGGAAGGCGACGGCGAACAGGTTGCCCGCGGTCTCGGTGTTCTTCACCCCCAGCCCGAGGTAGATCCCGATCCAGATCAGCGCGAAGCGCAGCAGGAGCAGCAGGCCGAAGGCATACAGCGTCTCCCACAGGCTGCCCTGCGAGCGCCAGCCGATGACCAGCGCGATCGCGGCGATGACCAGCAGGTCCAGGGCGGCGCCCAGCAGATCGCCGAAGCCGCGCCCGCTGACCACGGCCGAGGGGGCCATCGGCATGGAGCGGAAGCGGTCGGTGACGCCCTTCTCCTTGTCCAGCACCACGGCATACGCGGTGTTCATGAACCCGAAGGCCATGGTCATGGCGAACATGCCGGGCATCGCGAAGGCGGTGTAGTCGGCGCCACCGCCGATGTCCATGGCCGAGCCGAAGACGTAGACGAAGAGCAGCACCGAGACGATCGGGAAGCCGAGCTGCCACAGGATGGTGGTGGGCTGGCGCACGTAGTAGAGCAGCTGTCGCCACACCATCGACCAGGCGTCGGCGACCGCCCAGTATGCCGTGGAGCGGCGCAGCGGTTGCAGGTCGGTGGTCATCGGGTTGCCTCCTCCAGCTCGGGCTCCTCGTCGGTCCGGTGTCCGGTGAGTCGCAGGAAGACCTCGTCCAGGGTGGGTCTGCGCAGGCCGACGTCCTCCACCGCGACGCCGGCCTCGGCGAGCCGGGCGGCGACCGCGGCGAGCGAGCCCAACTGCTCTTCCACCGGCACGACGACCCGCCGGCGTGGGCGGTCGACGAGCGGGCTGAGCGTCGAGACAGCGGCACAGGCGGCCTCGGCGGCGTCGAGCTGCGCCGGGTCTGCGACCGTGACCTCGATCTGCGCGCCGCCGACGGCCCGCTTGAGCTCGGCCGGTGTGCCGTCGGCGATCTGCCGGCCCTGGTCGATCACGGTGATCCGGTCGGCCAGCTGGTCCGCCTCGTCGAGGTACTGCGTGGTCAGCAGCACCGTGGTGCCCTGCCCGACCAGGGCGCGCACCGCCTCCCACACCTCGGCGCGACCGCGCGGGTCCAGACCCGTGGTCGGCTCATCGAGGAACATCACCTGCGGCGCCAGGATCATGCTCGCCGCGAGGTCGAGGCGCCGCCGCATGCCGCCGCTGTAGGCACCCACGCCCTTGTCGGCGGCGTCGGTGAGCGCGAACTGCTCGAGCAGCTCGGTCGCCCGGGTGCGGGCCCTGGGCCGGCCGAGGTGGAACAGGCGCCCGAACAGCTCGAGGTTCTGGCGACCGGTGAGGACCTCGTCGACCGCGGCATACTGCCCGGCCAGGCCGATGCGGCGCCGGACCTCAAGTCGGTCGCTGCCCAGGTCGGCCCCGGCGATCTGCGCGGCGCCCGCGTCGGCCTCGGTGAGCGTGGTCAGCACGCGGACCGCGGTGGTCTTGCCCGCGCCGTTAGGACCGAGCAGACCGTGCACCGTGCCGCGGCGCACCGACAGGTCGAAGCCGTCCAGTGCCATGACCTGCCCGTAGCGCTTGACCAGGCCGACCGTGTGCACGGCGAGCGCCGGGTCGAGCGGCGCGACCGGCGGGTGGTTGTCCATCCGAACCTCCCAGGATAGAGTGATGCGTATAGTGTACGCAAGAAGAGTACGGCGTACGCACTCGTGCTGGCAAGCGAATTTCTCAGGAGGCTTCCGATGACCGAGACCAGCGGCAGCGGTGACGTCCACCGCAGCCTCGCCCTGCTGTGGGATCCGACCGGCGGTCCCGCGCGGGGCCAGCCCGGACGACTCTCGCTGGAGGCCGTTGTCGACGCCGCGATCAGCGTCGCCGACGCCGACGGGCTGGAGGCGGTCTCGATGCGGCGGATCGCCGGGGAGTTGGGCGTGGGCACGATGTCGCTCTACCGTCACGTGCCCGGCAAGGAGGAGCTGCTCGACCTGATGCTCGACCGGGTCCTCGGGGACGATGACCCCACGCCGTTCCCGGTCGACTGGCGCGCCACGCTCGAACGCTACGGCCGGGAGGTGTGGGCGCTCTATCGCACCCACCGGTGGCTGCCGTTCGTCGACCAGAGCCGACCGCTGCTGGGCCCCCGCGCCGTGACCGGGATGGAGGCGGTGCTGGGCGGACTGACCGACACCCCGGCCAGCGACACCCACAAGATCCTGGCGTTCAGCATGGTCGAGACCTATGTCGCGGGCCTCGCCCGCGTCACCAACGGGGCCGAGCTGGCCGAGGAGCGCTCCGGGGTCAGCACCGAGGAGTTCTGGCAGGCCCAGGGCCCGGTCCTTGTCGCAGCCATGCAGAGCGGGCGGTTCCCACGCATGGCAGCCCTGGACGAGGAGGTCTTCGCCACCACCCCGGAGGAGACCTTCGAGTTCGGTCTCGGCGTGCTGCTGGACGGTCTGGCCCCCCGGCTGGGTGGCACCGCGGTGGACTCAGCGGGCTGACCGGCACCGTCGCGGGCTCGGCGGGCTGACCTGCACCGTCGCGGCTCAGCGGGCGGCCCGCCCCCTCCCCCGCCGCACCCGGCGCAGCGTGGCCACCACCTCGGGCACGCCGTTGACGACCGGCAGCCGCCAGGTCGCCTGGAGCGGGATGAGCAGCGGCGGCTCCAGCGGGGCGTAGGACAGGGTCGGCGACGCCTCGCGCGCGAAGTCGAAGGGCACCAGGGAGAACGCGGTGCCGTTGCGCAGCTGGTAGGACTGCGCCCCGGAGACCGCCCCGGGCGACTCGACGATCTCGGGGTCCAGGCCCCGCTCCCGGCAGGCCCGGACGAGGCAGTCGAAGTAGTCGTCGTGCTGACGCCGCGGCCAGATCAGCAGCCGCCGGCCCGGCAGCGCGGTCAGGTCGGCCGGGAGCGTCGGGTCGAGGACGCCGCGAGCGGTCAGCACGCACACCTCGTCGCGGGCGATGCGTGCCTGCCGGGTGTGCGGTGAGGGCTCCACGAAGTGCCCCACACCCACGTCGGCCTCCCCCGCCGCCAGGGTGCGCTCCAGGGCGCCGGTCGCCACCTCGAGGACCTCGACCTGCACCCGGGCACCCTCGGCCTCCAGCTCCTGCAGCAGCGCCGGGACCAGGTGGTTGATGAGGCTCGGCGTCGCGGCCAGCCGCACGGTGCCCGGCTCCTGCCGCAGCCGCTCGGCCTCCTCGGACAGCTCGGCCGCCCCGGCGAGGAGGCTCTCGGCCAGGGGCAGCAGCGCCGCACCCTCCTCGGTGAGGGCGGTGCCGGCCCGGGAGCGGACGAAGAGCTGCAGCCGCAGGCCACGCTCGAGGGCGCGCAGGTCGGCGCTGACGGTGGGCTGCGACAGGTTCAGCAGCTCGGCTGCGCGACCGAAGTGCTCGGTCCGGGCGAGGGCGCGGAAGACCCGCAGCTGGCGCAGCGAGAAGTCCATCAGCTCGCCACCTGCCGCAAGGTGACGACTCGCGCGGTCGCGGACGGGAGGGATGCCCTCATAGAGAGACTCTATGACACGATCGCCAACTGGGTCTGGTTCCGGCCTCGCTCCCGCTCCTACCGTAAAGGGAACAGCTTTTCACCGAGGACAAGCTTTCACCGTCAAGGAGGACACATACATGAGCACCGGTTTCATCAAGGTCGCACCCGAGGTCAGCGAGGCCGTCAGCTCCGGACAGGGCGTCGTCGCCCTGGAGTCGACGATCTTCACCCACGGGCTGCCCCGCCCGCGCAACATCGAGGTGGCGGAGGAGGCCGAGCAGATCGTCCGCGACGCCGGTGCCGTGCCCGCGACGATCGGTGTCGTCGGGGGCGTCCCGACCGTGGGCCTGACCAAGGACGAGATCGTCGAGCTGAGCAACGACGACGACGTGATCAAGTCCAGCATCCGCGAGCTGGCGATCGGCGCCGTGAACCGCAAGAACGCCGGCACCACCATCGCGGCAACCTCCTTCCTGGCCCACCGGGCCGGCATCAAGGTCTTCGCCACCGGCGGCCTGGGCGGCGTCCACCACGGCGCGAGCGAGAACTTCGACGAGTCCGCCGACCTGCTCGCCCTGGCCCTCAACCCGATCGTGCTGGTCAGCTCGGGCGCCAAGGCCGTCCTGGACGTCAACGCCACCCTGGAGCGCTTCGAGAGCCTCAGCGTGCCGATCGTCGGCTACCGCACCAACTCCTATCCCGGCTTCTATGTCGCCGAGTCCGGCTTCACCGTGCCGCACCGGGTCGAGAGCCCCGAGGACGTCGCGACCATCTACCGCACGCAGCGAGCGATGGAGCTGTCCACCGCCGTGCTCGTTGCCAACCCGGTCCCCGTCGAGGAGCAGCTGGACCCGACCGGCCTGGACGAGATCATCGAGCGGGCCTGGGCCGCGCTGGAGGAGCAGAAGGTCAGCGGCCAGGCGGTCACGCCGTTCCTGCTGGAGTTCATCCGCCAGGCCACCGGCGACGCCAGCCTCACCGCCAACGTCGCGCTCTATCGCAACAACGCCCGCGTCGCGGCACAGATCGCCGTCGCGCTGGAAGCCAGCAACGGGAGCAAGTGACATGCTCGGCGTCATCGGCGACGTCGTTCAGGACATTGTCGTGTGGACCGAGGAGGAGATCCGCCCCGCCACGGACACCAAGTCGCAGATCAGTATGACGAGGGGCGGCTCTGCCGCCAACGTCGCGGCCTTCGCCGCTCCCCGCTGGCGCACCCGGTTCATCGGGTGCGTGGGCGACGACCTGGGTGGTCACGTGGTCGAGCGTGAGCTGACCGACCGTGGCGTGGACGTGCGGCTGCAGCGCCGCGGCGACACCGGCATGATCGTCGTCCTCATCGACCAGGACGGGGAGCGCAACATGTTCCCCTCCCGCGGTGCCTCCGGCCTGCTCGAGAAGGTCGACCCGGCGTGGTTGCAGGGCGTGAAGATCCTGCACATCACCGGCTACTCCCTGCAGAACGAGCCGACCGCCTCCAGCGTCATCGCGGCCGCCAGGGCCGTGAAGGCCGCCGGCGGCAGGCTCTCCTTCGACGTGTCCTCCACGGGCATGATCGACCTCTACGGTCAGGACGAGTTCGTCGACCTGATGGTCGAGCTCGAGCCGGACTACATCTCGGCCAACCAGGACGAGACAGCGATGCTCGGCCTGGCCGACGCGGACGGCCCCGGGCCGCTGCTCAAGCGGCTCAGCGGCGTGCTGCTGGCCCGCGCCGGCAAGGACGCCACCCGCATCATGCGCGGCTGTGACGTGCTGGCCACCGTGCCGGTCCACCCGGCCGAGGTCGTGCGCGACCTGACCGGCGCCGGTGACGCGTTCAACGCCGGGTTCCTGACCGCCATACTGCAGGACACCGGACCCGAGCCGGACCTGGAGGCGGCCGTCGAGGCCGCCCACGCGCTCGCCCGGCGGGTGCTGGCCCACGCCGGTGCCACCGAGGGGGACCAGACCCCCTCCACCCCCACACCCGCCTGACCCCTCACCGACGGCCGGAGCCCGCGCGGCTCCGGCCATGTCGGCGACCCCGCAAACCCGCCACACGGCATACCAAACCCATCCACCAGGAGACCTCATGTCCACCGTGCCACCGACGCCACGCAGGACGACCGGGAGCGTGCCCGCCCTGGTCGCCGCCCTGCTGGCGGCCATCTTCGCCTTCCAGCTCAACGCCTCGATGCTCTCGCCGGTGCTGGCCACCATGGAGCGCGAGCTCGACACCACCGCCGCCCAGATCGGCCTGTCGCAGACCGCCTTCTTCGCCTCCGCCGCGCTGTTCTCCCTCTTCCTGCCCCGCTGGGGCGACCTGATCGGCCGCAAGCGCCTGATGATCGGCATCCTCGTGCTCACCGGTGTCGGCAGCGTCATCTCCGCGGTTGCACCGAACGTCGAGGTGCTCAGCCTCGGCCGCATCGTCCAGGGCGTCTCCGGGCCGATCGTGCCGATGGCCCTGATCATGCTGCGCGTGCAGGTCCCGGACCCGCGGCGCTACGCCAAGCTGATGGCCATCCTGACCGCCATCAACGGCGGCATCGCCGGCGTCGACGCGCTGCTGGGCGGCTGGCTCGCCGAGACCTTCGGCTTCCGCTCCGTCTTCTGGGTGATGGCCGTCGTCGCGGCCCTGGCCGTGCTCGCCATCGCCGCCGGCACGCTCGAGTCGCGCAGCCCCGGGGACACCAGGATGGACTGGAAGGGTGTCAGCGCCCTCGTCGTGGTCCTCGGGTCGCTCTACTTCGCCTTCGACCAGGCGGGCCGGCTCGCCGAGGCCAACTGGCTCATGGTCGTCGGGCTGATGGTGCTGGCCGCGGTCGCCTTCGCGGTCTTCTGGGCGATCGAGACGCGGGTGGAGCACCCGCTGGTCACCACGACCTACCTCAAGGAACGCCGCACCTGGGCGCTGCTGTCGACCACCTTGTTGACGATGACCGGCGTCTTCGCGGTGATGAACGGGCTGATCCCCAACCTCGCCCAGGACCCGGCGCTGGGCGGCATCTCCGCCGGCGAGGTCTCCTGGTGGACCCTGACGCCCTACGCCCTGGCCGGTCTGGTGATGGGTCCGATCGCCGGGCAGCTGGCAGCGCGGATGGGTTACAAGCGGGTGCTGCAGGGTGGGTTGGTGCTGACCACCCTCGGCCTGACCGCCGCCGCGTTCCTCAGCAGCAACCCGACCCCCTTCGTGCTGCTGAGCATCTCGGTCTTCATCGGTGTGACCTACGCCGGTGTCTGCAACATCATGCTCAACGGCCTGGGCATCGTGCTCAGCCCCAGGGACAACCAGGGGTACCTGCCGGGCATGAACTCCGGGGCGTTCAACCTCGGTGCCGGGCTCAGCTTCGCCCTGCTGTTCGCCATCAACACCTTCGTGACCAACCAGCTGGACGCGGCCGCCGGCTATCGCTTCGGCATACTCGCTGGTGCGGTGCTCCTGCTGCTGGCCCTGGCCGTGTCGCTGCTGATCCCGCAGCCGGAGGACGACGAGGTGGTCACCGGGCACGTCCCGGCCACCGCGACAGAGGGAGCCGACCATGTCTGAGCCGCGCCGGATCATCCTGGACTGCGACCCCGGCCACGACGACGCCGTCGCCATGATGCTTGCGCTGGGCAACCCGGCGATCGAGCTGCTCGGCATCACCACGGTCGGCGGCAACCAGACACTGGACAAGATCACCCGCAACGCCCTCAGCGTGCTGGTGATGTGCGGCCGGGAGGACGTCCCGGTGCACGCCGGTGCGCACCGGCCGCTGGTGCGCCGGGTCGAGGTCGCCCCGGAGATCCACGGCGAGTCCGGCCTGGACGGCGTCGAGCTGCCCGAGCCGAGCCGGCCGGCGCAGGAGACCCACGGCGTGCGGTTCATCATCGATCAGGTGATGGCCGCCGAGCCCGGCACCATCACCCTGGTGGCCACCGGTCCATTGACCAACCTGGCCCTGGCGGCGCGGCTCGAGCCGCGCATCGTCGAGCGGGTCCGGGAGGTCGTCGTGATGGGCGGCGGCTACCACGAGGGCAACTGGACCGCCGTCGCCGAGTTCAACATCTGGGTCGACCCGGAGGCCGCCGCCATCGTCTTCGACGAGGCCTGGCCGCTGACCATGGTGGGGCTGGACCTGACCCACCAGGCGCTGGCGACCGCCGAGGTGGAGGAGCGGGTGCGGGCGATCGACTCGCCCCTCGGTGAGTTCTTTATCGGGCTGATGGGCTTCTTCCGCACGGCCTACCAGGAGCACCAGGGCTTCGACGACCCGCCGGTGCACGACGCGTGCACCATCGCCTACCTCATCGACCCGGAGATCGTGCAGACCACCCGCGTGCCGCTCACCGTCGAGCTGCGGGGCGAGCACACTGTCGGTATGACGGTCGCCGACTTCCGCAGGCCCCCCGCCGCTGACTGTCGGCACCAGGTCGCCACCGAGCTGGACCACGCCCGGTTCTGGGACCTGGTGGTCGAGGCGATCCGGGTGCTCAGCGTGGGCACGGACAACGTGGAGGACTGACTGATGGGTGCGCGGCTGCTGGTCATCGGCTCGACCAACGTCGACCTGTTCACGACGGTGCCGCGCCACCCCTCCCCCGGCGAGACCCTGCTGGGCACGGGCGGGCAGCGCGCCGCCGGTGGCAAGGGCGCCAACCAGGCGCTGGCCGCCGCGCTGCAGGGCGCCGACGTGACCTTCGTCGGGGCGGTCGGTGACGACGCCGACGCCGAGCTGGCCCTAGCCGGGATGCGCGCGGCCGGTGTCGATCTCGACGCTGTGCTCACGGTGCCGGACGCGCCGACCGGCCTGGCGATCATCACCGTCTCGGAGGCGGGCGAGAACACCATCGTGGTCATCGCCGGCGCCAACGCCCACGTCGGGATCGAGGCGGCCACCACCGCAATCGCCGGGATGGACGAGGGCGACGTCCTGCTCATGCAGGGCGAGGTGCCTCGCGAGACCATCGAGGCTGCCGCCCGTGCGGCGCGTGACGCCGGCCGCGGCGTCATCCTCAACGTCGCACCGTGGATGGCGCTGGACCACGACGTGCTGACCTCGGCGGACCCGCTGGTGCTCAACGAGCACGAGGCGCACCTGGCCGTCGAGGAGCTGGGCCTCACACCGGCTAGCGACTCCCCCGAGGCCGTCGCCGAGGCGATCGCCGGTGCCGGCACCCCGTCGGTCGTCGTCACCCTCGGCGCCGAGGGTGCGGTGCTGGTCCGTGACGGTGACACCCATCAGGTCGCCAGTCCGAGGGTCAGTGCGGTGGACACCACCGGGGCCGGCGACGCCTTCACTGGCGCCTTGGCTGCGCGACTGCTCGAGGGTCAGGACCTGGCGACTGCAGTCACTCACGCGGTGCGCGTCGGGGCCTATTCTGTGCAGCACTCCGGTGCGCAGTCGTCATACCCGGGGATCGGGGACGAGCTGCCCTGAGTGTCGGCCTGAGCATGGCGCGACCTGGTCAGTCCTGAGCCGGGGCTTTCGGGTGCCGTCGCGCGAGTCCCAGATGGCTAGAAGAACCCAAACTGTCCGAGCAGGCTATTGGCTCAACGCCAACCCGTCCCCAAACTGCGCCTGCATGGCACGCTCGACTGCGATGTGACCACCCTTGCGCGTGGGCCGGAGCCCCTGGTGCGCCAAGAGTGCGGTCAGCGCCTGGCGGGCAGCGTCGTAGGCAAGCACGAAGGCCGAATCCGGGTCCGAATGCACCGCCGAGCGCGCGGTCTCCAGAGTGGTAGCAGCCTTCTTGAGGAGCGGTTCGCCATTGGCTGCTCCACCAACGAGTTGCTGCAGCTCACCGGCTTCGATTTGGCGCTGCACCTCGTCAGCGCCGCGCTGCCAACGTGGCATCGTCCCCCCCTTCTTCGATGACCTCCACGTAACTCGAGCCTTGGATCTGACTCACCAGCGGATCGCTCGCATCGATCCACTGCTGCCGAGACCGCACAACCGGGTTCACCTCCAACCCTAGTCGCCCTTGAGCACGGTCTGCCGCCTCAGACACATCGGCACGATCAACGTCACCGATCACCATCACGTTTACATCCCCCGGCGGCGGCCCAGAGGCTCCGCGGAACCTGGCCGCCCACGAGCCGAAGATGATGACCGAGCTTGCCCCTGGGATCGAGAATTCCTCCGCGACAATCAGCCGAGGGCCAAACGTGATCTCGAGAAGCTCAGCGAGAGGACGGCTCGCCGGATGGGTCAGATCGGCCTGGACGAGCCGGTTGCGCCCCAGCGTTGCGCTGGTAATCAGTCCGGACTCATGGAGCCTCACGATCTCGCGATGGAGTGTGGACAGTGGCACCCTCAGTCGTGCAGCGAGGTCGCTTACCCCGAACTGCTCATCGGGATGCAGGTAGAGCCAATTCAGCAGTTCAGCCTGGACCTGGGATCGAAACACAGGCAGCAGCGCAGGTCCAGGAGTTCGCATACATGGAAGATATGTCCCACTTATAGGGAGTGTCAACGGCGCACGGTGGACGAACCGATCCGCAGTTGCACGCGCCGCTGGAGGCGGCGCACGTCAAGTTCGAGGCCGGTGTCGCTCGCCTCGCCAGACTCAAGCAGGCGGACGAACCGTTCTGAGACACCAGCCAGCTCGGCCAGATCCACCTGCCGGAGTCCGAGTTCACGACGCCGCTGCGCTATCTGCTCGTACAGTTCTCCCACGACCAACTCCCCTGATGTACCAGCACGATCGTGTCGGCTCAGGGGATTGCACAGAACCCAGGCGGCAAACGGATCCGACGTGCTCAAGTGCACGGCGGGCGGGGCCCATCGGTGGCGCGACCTCGACTCCTCCACCAGGTCCAGGCTGTCGTTGAGCAGCCCGTCATCGACCTGGTCGCTCACCGCGGCCCACTGCTCGGCAAGGCGGGTGCCGACCAGCGGCGGCACGATGGCGTCCTCGTCGCCCTGGATGATCAGGAGCGGGACGTGGCGCGCCCGCTCCCCCATCTGCGACCAGGCCTGTCGCGCCGTGTAGTCCGGAGGAGTGGCGCCCGGGTGGTCCGGGTCCACCTGGTTCAGGCCGTACTCCCCGCCGGCCACGGACGATGCGGTCGCGAAGATGTCGGGATAGGTCGCCGCGAGGATCACGGCCCCGCCCGCCCCGGACGAGGCGCCGACGACGTGCACCTGGTCCGGGTCCGCGTCATACTCCCGGACCACCTGGCGGGCCACCCCCGCGAGGAGTGCCGGCTCCCGCGCGCCCCGCTGCTGCTGGCGTGGGTCGTCCGAGCTCCAGCAGTTGAGCGCGTCGCTCAGCACCGCACCCACGACATACTTGATCCATGGGTCCTGCGACACACCTGGGGCTGCGCGTGCGGCGCCCCGGCCCGGTCCGACGAGCCGTGCAGGCGGTGGCCGCCACGCGCGCCGGGGCGGTCGTCCTCGCGCGGGCTCTGCCCCCGCTCGACCGCCTCGTCCAGCGCGCCTCGGGCGGACGGCACACGGCCGCTAGCCTGCTCGCCGGGGTGCCCATCGTGGAGCTGACGACCACCGGGCGGCGCAGCGGCCTGCCCCGCACCACCCACCTCATCGCGGTGCCGCACGGGGACACGATCGCGGTGGTCGGCACCAACTTTGGCCAGCAGTCCACACCGGCCTGGGTCCACAACCTCGAGGCCGGCCCCGGCGCCACTCTCGCCCGCGGAGGTCAGTCGGTGACCGTCGTGGCCCGGGCGCTGGGCGGCGCTGAGCTCGAGCGCGCCCTTGGGCAGGCGGAGCAGGTCTACGTCGGCTACCGCGCCTACAGCCAGCGGATCAGCGGGCGGCGGGTCCGGGTGTTCGCGCTAGAACCGGGCCCCAGCCTCACCTCCGGGGCGGCAGAGGCTGACCCGCTGCCGGTGCTCCGATCGTCCGCACACCGCCGGCTTGAAGCACTCGAAGACGAGCACCCGGGTAGCAAGCACAGTGTCCTTATCCTGCGAAAACACCAGTTACAGTTGGGTCAACGGAATGCCAGCAGACCCCAAGCCCCGTGGAACACAAACAGAGGACAACGAGATGCTCTATATCGTAAGGTTTGGACGTCAACTGCACGACGCCACGCGAGACACAGTCTTTGCAGTGGAAGCAGGCAATGCCGTAGTGGCGATACAAAAGGCGCCTGCCATGTACCACACATGTTCGCACTTGGCATTGGAGGCACTCCAGAAGGCCCAGGGATCCTTCGTTCGTGGGAACGATGAGATATATCTGGAGATGGCGGGACAAGCACAAGCGTTCGCCCAGGCGGGTTCGACAATTGCGATGTCAATGGGCGCGAACGGAGAAATTGACCGGGACGCATATGAAGCCGGTGTCGAAGAACTACGCTTTGCAGTGAGCCTTTTCAACTAGCGGCTCTGCGGAAGGGATCCACGCACCCGAATTTGCTGGCGTCTACTGGTCGGAGTACGAGTCGTCGCCCTGACTGGCCTCGTAGTCGGCAAAGTCTATCCGCGCCGTAGACACAGCTCGTGCCAGGATTTCGATCACCTGTGGCTCGACGAGGCCGGCATCGGGTCGCACGTTCAGAAAGAGCCGTTCAGAACTACTGCGGAAGCGCCAGTCATCCGTGCCAAAGACCTCCTCCCAACCAAGCACCTGCTCCCATCCGTGCTCACCGGTGGCATATTCGACTCTCGTATTGAGCCACGACAGGTCTAGGTCGGGCTCAATGCACTCGAGGCCACCGCCCTGTATGTGCGACCGGCATATGGCCACCAGGTCGCTGCCATGGTTCGACTCATCGGTGCTCACCTCGATGACTGCCCCCTGGTCGGCCTCGCCTGCAGACACGACGGTCAGTCGGTGACTGTCCAGGGGAAGCAGCTGCAGCACACGACTGGCAGATCGATCATGGTCCGCGTCCGCTCCGGGCGGACGCGCAAAGTACGACAGAACCCCGTCGAATGCCTCCACCGTTCGCGCCGTGGCGATCCATGGGTCGGCAAGCGTGGAGGTGCCAGCTGCCCAGGCAGTCGCCACCCGCTCAGGCAGTCCGTGGTGATCTGGCGTTGAGCGCACGAGTATGACCTCTGTCGAGTTCTCAGCACCTTGTCGAACCTCCAGCGAGGTGGCCCAGGCAGGAACCTCAACGGGTGCGGCCTTCACCTCCATTGACCCCCGTATTGGGCGGTCTTGGAGATCAAGCAGGTCCAGAACCGTCTCTGCCGCCTGAGCCACATAGGTCAAACCATTCTCGGGCGACAAGTGATCGAGTTCGACCGTGCGATCCAGGTAGTCTGGCAGTTCCCACCCTGGCGCAACCTTGCGGAAGAGGAGACGAGCCACTGACTCTGCCTCAAATTCGCGGACTGCGCGATCTGCGACAGGACGGTTCGGCCATTTGTCTCCTCTGTCGGCGCCAACATGCCCGCAGAACAGGTGTCCCAGTTCGTGAGCCAAGGTGGCCAACTGCTCCGTCGGGGCATGCGACTGATTCAGTGTGACCACCCAACGCTCTGCTGCAGCCTCACGGGACTCAGCGTCTCCGAACTGCAGGATGGGTGTCCCACTTGTGTCACCAATCCGCTGGATCTTGCCGGCCAGAGGCACTCCGTGGCGTGCCGTGAGCACCCTCACTCCGATGGGCGCAACTGCTGAGATGAGCCGAGCGAGCAGTTCGGCAGCGGGCGGGAAAGGTCTCATCTCGAAGGGCGCAGCGTCGAACGGAAGGACGACTTGGTGGTCCGTGGCTTCAGTCTGCGACACGTCGAAGACGAACTCGACTGGCCCGAAGGGAAAGAGCAAAACGACGGGACGTTCGCCCGGCCTCACAGCTCGCCGCCACTTGCGACGCCACTCCGCAGCGTCGCACAGCATGGTCGCGTGTGGCATCTGCAAGATGGCCAACAAGGCGTTGAAGAGTCTCCGGCCGCGTACGGCAGCGACCTGGTCCAACAGGTCATCCACGTCGGAGGCAGCTCCAGACTCAATCGCATAGGCAGCCATGGCCTCGACAGTGCGCCGACCCGCAGTTGGGCGCTCCGGCCGCTTTAGGGCAGACACCTGGGGGCTTCCCTGGTCGCCGCGCCGCAGATCACGATTCTGCCCCCCGGAGCAGTGTGGACTGCTGTCCAGACCACGAGACAGCTAGCACATCGCGCGCCCTCGTGGCAGCGACATAGAGCAGCGAACGTTCACGCAGCATTGCGTCGTCCCAATCCGCCTCGCTGGTGTTGTACTCCTTCATCGACGAGGGGATCCAGCCTTCCCGCACACCAAAGAGCAGCACTCGAGCGAACTCCGTCCCCTTCGCCCGGTGCATCGTCATCACCACCGGTGCACCAGACTTCACGGACTCCGCATCGACGGCCCGGACCTCAACACCACGTTCGGCCAGTCCGGCCACGACACGGTCGCGCTGGAACCGGTCCCGCACCAGGATCGCCACAGTCTCCGGCGCAGGCGGCTCCTCTTCCGACAGCCACGAGCCCACCAGCGCCGCAGCCTGGTCCAACTCAGCGGACAACGACTCGCACGGCAGCACCTGCGGCACCGGCCCGGACCGCGCGGAGCGATACTCATCGTGCTCCTCAGCCTCATCCTCAAGGTCGCGATAGTCCGCGCCATCAAGGATGCCCATCGCCCACCGCAGGTTCTGTTGGGTGGTCCGATAGTTCAACGTCAGCCGCCGGGAGCGCCCCCGCGTCTCGATCCCGAAGTGCGACAGAGTCACCTTCTGCCCATAGATGCGCTGGTGTGAGTCCTCGGCGATGAACAGATCGTTTCGCCCCGGCGGCACCAGCGCACGCAGCAGCTGCCAGTGCGCCGGCGTGAGGTCCTGCCCCTCATCGACCAGCACGTGATCGAACAGGTGCCGACCCGAGAGCTCCAGGTGCGCAGCAGCAAGGGTGGCCACCTCCGCGAAGTCGAGTGTCCCGTGAGCCCTGGCCGACGCTCGATAACGCTCGATCACCGCCCACACAGCCGCCCGCTGCCCACGGTTCAGTGCCACCCCCCGACCCCGGCGAGGAGCACGGAAATACTTCTCCGCCGACGTGATCCGACGTGGCAGCACGACCATCGTGTATTCCGCCGCGAAGAAGGCAGGACTGCGCAGGTTCTCGGGCACGTCAGCCCCGACCGCGCTGATGGCCTCGCTCCACGCCTCCGGTCCAGTGCGTCGCGTGACGTCCACGGTGGCAACACCGAGCACCTCCTCGGCGGCACGGCCGACATCCTGCCCGGCATCCTTCAGCACCGCGTGCGCCACCTGGTCAATGCCAGCAATCCGCAGCCCTCGCTCCCCCAGTCCACTCGTGATCTCCACGTCCGGGTCGAGGACTCGCATGTCCCGCTGCAGAGCATCCGCCAGGTTGCGGGTGAAGGTCGTCAGCAGCACTCGCGGCGCACCGGCCTGCAGGGCCAGCCGACGCGCACGGTGCAGGGCCACAACGGTCTTGCCCGTCCCCGCACCGCCAGTCACCTTCGCGGGCCCGCGGTAGTCGCGAACGACGTACTGCTTCTGCAGCGGGTGCAGGAAGATCCGCCACGCGGCGAAGTCGGTGTCCTCGATGACGCGGCGCAGCTCCTCGTTGTCCTCGATCCAGGCGAAGGAGAGTTGACCGGCCGGGTGCTGCAGCCCGCGGATGAGCTGCTCCTCCTCACTGCCGGTGGTGTCCACCGCCTGCCCGAGGCTGAGTCGCTCGGTGACCTCTTCCACCGACATGCCGGTGCTGAGGTCGATCAGCGCCAACCCCTGCCAGTCCGCCGGTGCCTCACCAGCCAGAGCCAGCACAGCTTCCTCGTCGGCCACCGACATCGCCCGCTGAGCGAAGTCCTCGTCCAGCCCGATGCCGGTCAGGTCCGCAACGTCGAGTCCGTATGCCGTCAGCAGGGAGTCCTTCGCCGGCACCTCGGCCATCGGGCTGGGTGTGGGTGACGTGACGCTGGGCTCGGGAGCCGCACCGGTCGCTGCAGCAGTTTCGGCGGCTGGCACTTCAACGCGTCGGATCTCAGCGATGCCCGAGATCGGGTTGACCCGCAGCGTGGTGCGCTCAGCCTCCCGGATGGCGTCGTCGTGTGGCCAGATCCCGTGGAAGACGTAGGTGACCGCGTCCTTGTCGGCGATCTTGAACAGCACGGCCCGGTATCCGTCATCCACCCGCCCGGTCCGCACGCGCGGGTCTGCGGAGTTGACGATGGGCTCGATGTGGAGGCCCGGGAGCGTGTCGTCGCTGGAGAGCTTCTCGAGGAACGCGAAAGCCTTCTTCTTCAGGATCGGCTCGACGGCCCGCTCCTGCTTGGCCATGACGATGGTCGGCATCAGCGTCCTTCCGTGCTGAGAGCAGCAGCAATGAGGTCTGCGTCAGGGTCGACGACGGTCCATCCACCGTCGCGCAATTCGGTGGCGAACTCGTCGTCAGCTTCGAGCAGCACGGCCACCTTGCGCTCGGGCCAGGCGACGTCGATCGGCACACCGTCGACCTCCACGCCGATCTCGGGCACCGGCACACCTTTCGCGGCGAGCTGAGCCACGAGTCTCTGCTCCCTTTCGGTGAGTTCCAGATCGAAGAGGGCCGTCCATGCGTCAGTCAAGGTCTCCAGGTGCTGCTCCAGCGGCGAGGACGTCACCGACTCCTCAGGTTCCAGTGCGAGCGATCGCGCGGTGACGTTCACGAAGCCCTCGGGAGTCACGGCGTTGCTGATGCGCAGCCACTCCTGCCAAGCCGCCTTGTGTGTGGGTTGCTCCAACATCTCAGGGCGGTCCTCCAGCATCACGACCGTCTCGATCCCTCGCGGACCGGTCAGCCTGCTGACGACCACGAGGTGGTCGTGTCGCCACAAAGCTCCTGGGGTGTTCCCCTCCAGTGGCTCGCCATCAAGCACCGCGGCGGCGACCTCGGTCAGCGGACGGTCGGCGGGCACGCCGAGGGAGGTCGAGTTGACCAGGAACAACCAGCCCAGGTTGCGGCTCAGCGCGCGCCGGGGCTCTTTGTCGATCACGCGTTGCATCCTGCCGAGGAGCACTGACAGCGGCCCGTCCCGGAGGTCGTCGACCACTCCCTGCGTGATGCCTCCCGCGCTGTCACCCATCGACGCAAAGAGTCGCTCGACTGCCGCAGGCTGCAGCCACGCAGGTCCTGACCCACCCGGCTGCTGCACCAGGTCGTCATAGGTGACGGACAGCACGGCCTTGCCGGCATCCCGCAGATTGGCCCGCTTCTGGGCGTCGTCGGCGATCCGGTTGTGTTGCCAGTGTGCGTGGAACTGCCACCCGTCGGTGAAGATGGCCACCTCTGGCACGTTCGGGTCGTCGGTGCGCAGCACAAAGTCGGGCTTGGCTCCATGCATGTTCTCCTGCGGCACCAGCCGCCAGACCCGTCCCTGCCCCAGCCCGGTGACCTGCAGCTGGTTGCCGTTTGGACCGGGGATCTCCTTGACCGTCGCACCGGCAGCGGCCAGCCGCTCGGTGAAGACGGCCCGGAAGCGCAACTCGAGCGCGGACTCACCGGTCACCGAGGCGGCCTGCCCTTTCTCGATCGTCCAGCGCATCTGCTCGGTGTCGAGATCCTCCCAGGTCTCCCCCTCGGCCAGACGGAGCAGTGTCCGCAGGTGCCGTTCGGCCGACACGTTCGAGAGCAGCTCGACACTTCCACCGCGCGAGAACGGCAGGATGCACCGGTGGCAGGCCTGGCGTCCCTCATCCCGGCAGTCGCACTGTGCGATGACCTCATAGGCCTTGACGAGCATCCTCCACACTCGCTCTGCCGACGCGAGGTCGGCGAGATAGCCGGTCCCTCCCGGCACCAGGTCGTGCAGCAGCAACGCCTCCCGCACCCGATCGCCCCCACCGCCGGTGACCGGCACCGGCACGGTCTCGACCTGCAGGTGATCTGGTGCCCCACCGATCTCCTGCCGCAGGCCCAACAGGACGGACGCGGCCAGGCTCGGCACGGCATACCGGTCCCCCAGGGTCACGCTGATCGGCAGGGTGATGACCACTCCTTGGGTGCGCAACTCCCGGCTCAGCGCCACCGACCGGGTGTCCTCGTCCTTGCTGTCGCGATAACGGCACCACGGCCGGTGCTCGTCTCGCTGGTTCAGGTTCGCGGTGCTGTCGAGCTTGCCGCAGCCGGCACACACCCGGAAGAGCGCTGCAGCCACCGACTGCCCGGCGATCTCGACGTTCGTCACACCCGATCGCGAGCGCGGCCCAAGGTTCAACCAGCGGATGTTGACCGTGCGGTAGTGGCTGACACCGAAGTCACCGTCAGCGACGTGCCACTGGTCGGCCATCTGGGCCGGGTCCAGATCTGCTGCCGTTGCGATCGAGAAGCCGGTCCGCTGCCGCTGCTCGTCCCGGTCATCGATGAGGTCGCGGTCGCGCCGCACCTCGGAATAGACGTGCTCCAGCCGCACGACGTCGAACCGCTGGCCCGTGTCCTTGAGCTGGCTGCTCTCACAGCGTGGGCAGAAGGCCGGGCCCGCACTCTGCTGGACGTCGAGGGCATAGCCGCACTCCGCACACCACACCCAGCTGCGGACGTTGCTGGCGTCCTGCCCCATGTCCAGGCCGTCGATGCGCATCGCGAGGCCGCGGGCATAGAAGGTCGCGCCCGGAGCAAGCTCCCGGAGCGCCTGCGATGAAGCCCTCTGCACGGTCTCGGCCTCGGACTCATAGGCACCGGTCTCGGGGTCGACCCAGGTGACCCGTGCCTCGAGCGTCACCATGTCATCGAGCAGCGTGTAGTTGGGCAGGATGCCCCGCTCCTCCAGTGCTGACACCCAGTGCTGGGTGCGCAGGTCGGCCAGTTCCCGCTTCGTCAGCTTGTAGGCCGCCTCGGCCGAGCGCCACGCTCGCCGGTCATCGTCGGAGGCAGCCGGGCTCTCCGCCGCGGCCTGCAGCGACGGCAGCGCATCCTCGATCTCCCGACCACGACGCTCCAGCGACTCCTCCCCGCGCTGCCACTGCGTGCTGGCACGGTGCACGAGAGCCCCGAGCGACTCCTCCACGTCCCAGTCCGGATCGGGGACGGCCCATCGCTGCAACCCGTCGACGACGGCGGGGTCGAGCCCGTCGAAGGCGCCCAGGAAGTTGCTGAGGTACTCGTCCGCATTCGCCGCCGCAACCTCAAGGACCGTGCCGAGGAACGACCCCGGTGCCGACGAGCGCAACGCGTCACCCGCCTTCGTCGGCAGCGTGATCTCGCCGCTGCGGGCCAGGGAGTCGATGATTGAGGCGAGATACTGCCGACGCAGGATCTCCTCAGCATCGAGATAGGTTGCTGGCGGACGCACCTCGCCATTGATGACGGACAGCGGGTTCCCCAGCCTCGGGAGTTGGTCGCCGCGACCGGTCACGAAGGCCAGGTTGAGGGCATTGCCGGTGAGCCGTCCAGCACGGCCGACGCGCTGCACATACTTGCTGACCGAGTCGGGCAGTGAGGACAGCATGACCGTGGACAGGTCACCGATGTCGATGCCCATCTCCAGGGTCGGCGTGGCGACCAGCACGTTCGGCGCATCCGGTGAGGGCTCGGATGCCTTGAAGCCCTCCTCGACCTCCCGGCGGACCGTGTCGTGCAGCAGACTGGTGTGCTCGTGTGCGATCACCCGGCGCATGTCGGCCGAGTCATACAGGCGCCGATAGAAGTTGTCGCTCCGGCTGGTGCGCTGCAGAGTGCCTCGGCAGCGGGCGACGAGGCAGGGAGCACCGTCCAATTGCTCCGCGACCTCCGGGGCGGCGGGCTGCTGGTCCTGGCACGTGTCGCAGACCAGCAGGGTGCGCCCGTCCTCCAGATCGCTGGCCTCGGTCGCCTGGAGGCGCACCGATCCGGACGGTATGCCGTAGACCTTTCCCTGGCTCTGGGTCTCGGTCACCGCCAGCAGGTCAGCCGCGGCCAGTGCCGCCAGCAGCCGCTCAGCCAGCTTCGCCCCGTGCTGGGCGTTCACCCCGAGGCACTTGACCGCCCAGTGCGCATACCAGCCTTGCGGCGAGCGGACCGTGTCGAGCCCGCTCTCTGACTGCCGGGCCAGCAGGGCGCCGACTCGAGGGAATGCCGGCGCGGCCCGACCTGCGGGGAAGGCAGGCATGCCGGTCTTGGGCCGCCCACCCCAGATCCGATAGCGCCGACCGTCCTCCTGGAGATACTTCCCCAGCCATTCGTGGTTGATGCCGCCGTTCCGGCGCATCCGCTCCAGGAGCCCGCGCACCCATGCGACGAGCAGCCGATCATCGTTTTGGGCGATGCCGAGCAGCTCGACCTCGTCCTGCGTGAGCACCGTGCGGGCGATGCTCAGGAGTGTGCTGCTCGGGCCCGCGTCGACCGAGGCCACGATCGACCCGGTCGACTCCAGGGTCCGCCCGAACCCGGATTGCAGACCGACCTCCAGCGAGGCGTCGAAGAGCAACCGGCGCTTGACCCAGGAGCGGTCCCGCCCGGACACGTCCTGCAGCCGGTCGGCCTTCCAGAAGCGGTCGAACGGCTCCAGCAACAAGCAGTCCGGCGGCACCAGGCGATAGCGGTGGAATCGGTCGTCGCCGGCCCGGGCCATCACGTCCTCGACGAGAGTGTCCAGAGTCGTCGGCACCGTGCCGATGGCGTCCTTCAGCGTGGCACGCAACGTCATCGCGTGAGACCTCGACTGGACGAATCCAGCACGGTGCGCGGCGTCCTGCACCGAGTCGGTGAAGACCAAGGACTTCTTCTCCGCGCTGTCCAGCACGGCGTTGCCAAACAGGATCGACAGCGAGACGGACAGCTTCGTGGCGATCGCCGTGCCCAGGAACCGGATGCCATCCGCTTGTTGGCACGAGGGGCAGTCGTCCTTGTGCGCCCGCTCGTCAGCGTCCTGCCCGGTGCGGGTGAGCACCGGCAGGATCCGGCCCGCTTTGAGGTCTCCGTCGTCCTCGTCCGGTCGCCGGTCGAGGAGCCTGCGTCCACTGACCGAGAGCCAGCGCAACCCCTCGATGTGGCCCTCTGCGCCCTCGTGCGTGAGAGCCTTCTCGTCCTCGATCGGTGCGTGCAGCAGCGGCCGGAAGCGCCCTTCGTTGATCAGGTGGTTGTGCCGGATGTCGCTGTCCTCGGCGGCGAGGTCGTTGCCCACGGCCGCTAACTGGATGCCCCACCCGGACCGACCACAGTGCCGGCAATAGATCGCCGGGAACGTCGCACCGAGCGTGTCCGCGTCCTCCGTGCCGGCCCATGAGCCGTCATCACTCCAGTGGTAGGCGGGGACCGCAGAGGCGACGCGGTCGATCCGCGTCAGCTCCCGCACCCAGAAGTTCAGTTCGACGCCGAGAGCCCGTCTCCCCTCGTCAGCGCGAATGTGGCTGAGCACCGCCACCAGTCCCTCCAGGGCACGGAGTCGCAGCCTCTCCACAGCCTCGTCGGTCGTTCCCCGGGGGAACAGCACGCCCAGCAGGTCGGGGTATGCCGCGGCTCGGCTGGCCCTGTCCACGATGGCCTGGACGTCGGGATGGGTCTTGATCAGGCTGAGTGCGTCAACACCACGGATGTCGCCATCGTGGAGGCGCCCCAGCAGCTCCGTGGTCAGCGCCTCGGGATCGTCGGCCAGCGCGTCAATGTGGGCCACGAACTCCGCGAGTTCGGGCTCCGTCAGGTCGTCCAGTCGCCGGGGAGCGACTCCGGGTGGCAAGGCCGCGTGGCCGCGCCACTCCTCCCAGGTCAGCAGGCTCTCGGTGACGACGGCGTTCGAGTCGAACTCCTCACCGAAGACGGTCCTGGCGAAGGACAGCATGACGCTGGGGTCGCCGTCGTCACCAAGCGTGGCCGAAGTGGCGACTGGCGTGATCCGGCCCAGCGGTCGTGCGCGGTCTTCGTCCGTGATCTCTGGGTGGTTCTCGGGCCAGTGGTGCTTGAGCGCGAGCCCGAGGCGCCGGAGCAGCATGGCCACGTCGGTGCCCTGGGCGCCGTCATATGTGTGGAACTCGTCAAGCACCAGGTATTGCAACGAGAGCGCGCTCTGCTGCCACAGTGGCTGGTCGTCCGCGCGGAGCAACAACTGGTCGAGCATCTTGTAGTTCGTGAGCAGGATGTCGGGAGCGCTGTCCCGGATGACGGCCCGGTCGGTGATGAGTCCTGCCTCCGACACGGTCGTTCGTGTGCCGGTCTGGTTGCCGGTGTAGACCGCCGCGGTGATCGATGACAGCGCTGCGTCCTGTGTCAGCGTGGTTGTGAGCCGTCGCGCCTGGTCGTCGGCCAGTGCGTTCATCGGATAGAGGATGATCGCCTTGGTCCCGGTGACGCCCTCCCGCTTGGCCCGCAGGACGTGGTCGATGACCGGGTGCAGGAACGCCTCGGTCTTGCCCGAGCCCGTGCCCGTGGTGATGAGCGTCGGCTCGGGTCGGGCTCCCAGACCAGCTCGGCCCAACGTGCTCAGCCGGGCGTAGGCCTGTGCCTGGTGGCGGTAGGGCGTCCACTCCGGGCGCCACTCCAGGCTGCGCTGCCACCCCTCGTCCGCGGGTCGGAACGGCAGTCGCAGCCTCAGGTAGGGCCCCTTGAAGATGCCGTCGTCCGGATCCTCGAGGAACTCCTGCAACGCTCGCCGCGGCTCCGCATCGGCCAGGGCGAACGTCGTCGTCAGGTAGTCGACCAGCCCGTTCGCGAGTTCCCGGGCCTGCAGGGTCGGGAGGAGCTCTGCCATCAAGCGCTCCGCTCGGCGAGCCGGCGCTCGAACTCGGCGTAAGCCGTCCGCATGTCGGCCTCGCGGTCGAGCGTGCCGAACGGCAGTTCGTAGGTGTACTCGATCCCGCTGCCTGGATGCGCCTCTGTCCGCTCCTCCTCGGTGATCGAGTCACCCTTCTTCCGCCACACAGACAGAACACTGTTCGGCACGAGCCGTCCGTTGGCGTCGTAGGTGTAGTCACGCTGGTCGTAACCATGCAGGACCGCGAACTGGGTGCGATAGATCGTGCACAGATCATCGATCGGGACGTCCAGCATCAATGCGACGAGTGCGTCGATCTCGACTTGTGCGTTGCGTCGGTCAACGGCCCGACGCAGCGGCACGTCAGCTGTCCACTCGCGCGTGCCCACCGTCGGTTGATACCGCGCGAGCACCGCGGAGTCCCGTAAGAACGAGTCGTCCCAACATTCGTTCCACAGATCGGCGTAGGCATCGGTCACACAGTTCAGTTGGAGCGTTCGCACAACCAACTCTGCCACGAGCGGGTGCTCCGGGCGCGACGCTGGCAAGCGCTGAATAACGGATCCGTACACCGTGGCTTTGGGAGCAGCTCGGACGGCGAAATCGCTTAGTAGTGACGAGAGCACGCCCGCAAGAGCGCCAAGTGTCGAGAGGGGCAAGTCCGGCTTACCTGCACTGAAGATTCCATGGATGTGCGCGGTGCCCGGCGGGATCAGCGCGGGAATCAGCGTGCGCTCGCCCGTGTTCGCCGCCATCGCGCGCCACGCCACGCGGTAGTGATCGCGCGCGGCAACCTCCCCCTCGTCGCCCCAGTGCGTATACCGCGCATCGTACTCAGCGAGAGAACCGGCTGGCTTGTACGACGTCACCGGCAGCGCGTCCGACGCAAGGTCCTCGAGATCGACAGCCGACCAGTCCTGGTTGTGTTTCATCGTAGGGTTCGGTGACTTGTAAAACGGGGTCGCGACATGCAGGTGCGGACCCTGCAGAATCGCGTCCTCCCACTCAGCCTCGCCCCACCCGCTCTCAAAGCGTCCCGCCCGACGGTCACTACGTTCATGCCAGCCTGACGAGAACGACAGGTCGAGCGCACCGATACGACTAGCTCCCGCCAAGTGCGTCAGCGTAGAACTGGCTGCAGAGTTGACCGTGTAGACCATTCGGGTAGCCAACGCAGGCACATCTGCTGGCTCAAGCACGTCCCGCCACATGGTTAGCACCTGTTCGTCAACAAGTTGGATGCGCCCCCGGTGAGGCCTCAGGTCCCACTTCCCCTCGTGCTTGTATCCGGGCTCCGGTCCCGTGCCATCATGCACCAGGGATCTCTCCACCGTATCTGGGTGGTACAGGACCGCAGCGTGAAGAAAGTGGACTGGCTGACGCGACCCATATACATGAACGCCATATCGCACCAGATCGTGGATATCCACAAAGAGCTTCAACTCGTTGATGAATTGCCAGTGCCTCCTAAGGCGGACATAGGTCGCGCTTCGCAAGAGTGCTCCGCGTTCCTCTGTGAAGTGACTCTCAGGATGAAGCAGTGCCGAACGCCCTCGCGTCGATGCATGCGCCCACACCTGCGACATGAAGCATCTGTAAAAGTCAGGTTGAAGCCCCTGAACATACGGGTAGTTCACCACATGCCCGACGTACTCACGAAGGGAAATGACCTCAACGGTTGCGTCCAGAACCAGCTCCTGCACACACGGCCGCGCGAGGGTCACCCCCATCATCCTCGCCCGCTCATCTTCGCTGGGGCGCTGGGCAAGCTGCCACCACGCGTCTCCCTCGGCCAACAGGGCATCAACGTCCGCCTGCGGCCGCACCCACGGCGGGTTCCCGATCTGCAGGTCGAACCCACCACGGGCGAACACGGTCGAGAAGTCCAACTCCCAATGGAAGAAACCTTGCTGTCCGGCCACCACCTCGCACACGTCCAACCAAGGATGCTTGGACAAGACCGCGTCGACCCGCACCGCACCGCTATATATGCGGTCCTGCTCCTCTGCCTCGCCCAGCTGCTCCCAGTCGGTGAGGTCCTGGAAGGTGTCCATCCAGGCGCGCTTCTTGTCGCGCGTGTCGGTCCCGAGCAGCATCGTCAGGGCATCGAGCCACTCATCAAACGTGGGTGGCTCGGTATCTGTCTCGGTGAGCGGCCAGAACCACAGGGCGCACCAGGCATCCATCACCCGGCGGAGACGCCGATAGGCACTATCTGCGTCGGCCAGCGATTCCTCGATCTGCTCCCGCGTGACAGCAGGTTTCTGCTCGGTGTCGTCCCGACCCCAGAGGTCGAGGCTGCGGCTCGACTCCTGCTCCGCGATCCGCAGCCGGCGCAGGCTGATGTTCCACAACTGCTCGACCCGCTGGGTCAAACCAAGAAGGCGGTCCACCTGTTGTTTCGTCGGCTTCCGCCGCATGGACGATCGCCACGTCTTGAGTGCCCTGACCTCATCGACGGCGAGGTCGCGGACCGACTTGGGCACCTCGACCGCACTCCCCCAGCCCTCGGCCGGCAGGAGGAAGTGGAAGACCTTGGCGGTCACGGAGTTGCCGACACCGACGTCCTCCATCTCTTGGGCCAGGTCCGCGAGCGGGAGGTCCTCGGGCGTGGACTTCAGCCAGGACTTGTTCCGGACGTCGGCCGCGGGATACGCGGCGTGACGAGCACCGACGAGCGAGTTGCCCCGACGCAGACGCAGGCCGAACCACGGTGCCTGCAGACCCTCGACCATGGTCGACAGCCAGAGCGAGACCTCGGCCAGCTCGACGGCGGTGGCGTTGAGGTCAACGCCATACACCTGGTGCAGCGCGATGTGCGCCTTGACCTTTTGCAGTTCCTTGGGGTACTCGTCCGGGTCGATCCGTTTGCCGAGTTCGTCCTGACGCCGGGAGAGATATTCGCGGGCCAGTTGGTCGACCGCTTCCAGGGCGAACGCACCGGACCCGAGAGCCGGCTCGCACACCGTCAGGTCCAGAATCTCTGCAGCGCTGGTGCGCTGATCGTCCTGGTCGAGCAGCTCCTCGAGTGCCTGCTGCACGGTGAACCGGGTGAGCACCTCGGGCGTGTAGTAGGACGCGGACTGCTGTCGTTCCCGGCCTGCGAGGCGGAAGACGAAGGAGCCCTTCGCGTGGCGCACGGCACGGTCCTCGCCGGTGACCGGGTCCTCTTCACGGACGAAGTCCTTTTCGTCGAGGTGGTCGGCTCGGTCGACCGGGACCACCCAGGATCCCTTCGACGGGTCGCCGTTCTTGGCGACCTCGAACAGGTCCTCCTCGGCGAAGAAGCCGGTGTAGGACATCAGGCCCTCATAGACGGCGCCGAGTTGGTTGATGCCGAGCTCGACATAGGAGATGAAGCCACGCTCACGGCCCTTCTTCTCCTGGCTGAGCAGCAGGTGGCGCAACACCCGCTGGACCGCCTCGTTGCCGAGGCCGACAGCGTCGATGTGAGCTGTCGCTGCAGGACGGAACAGATCGGCACGCAGTGGCTGGAACACCAGCCCATCCGGTCCGGCTGAGTCTGGGACTTTCGGGGTGTGGCCGCGGTCGACCAGCCCGGTCAGCAGGTGGATCGACTCATAGAGATGCGTGCCGTCGCGGCCCTGCTGGGTGTGCAGGTCAACCAGGGTGAGCTCGCGCAGCCGGTCGATGCCATAGCCAGCGTCATACTCCGAGGCGCCGGTCGGGAGGACGCCCAGCTCGGGTGAGGCCTCGGCATACAGCAGGAAGAGGATGCGATAGAGATAGCGCAGCGACTGGACAGCCAGGGGCTGCGCCTGATCCGCGGGGAGCGGATCAAGACCCTTTGCCCGGCGGCGGTCGACGACCTCGTTGGCGATGATCTCGATGGAGCGGCGCACGCCCTCGCGCAGGTCCTCGGAGACCCCGACGGTGTGCTTGATGGACTCGGCCAGCACCTCGGTCCACCAGATCGACCCGTCGGCGTCCGGGCCGAGGGAGTGAGCCGCAAGGCAGGTGAGGGCGCGGTCGATCTCACCGCCGCGCTTGGTGTCGTTGCGCTCGGCGACGAGTTGCAGGTCGATCGCGAGATAGCGGCCCTCGGGCCAGCGCTCCCGCTCGGCCACCAGGCACCAGCGACCGGCCAGCGCCAGCGCGAACTCCGGGCCGTCCTCAGCGAAAAAGAGGGCCGACAGCTGACGCGCGATCGACGAGATCTTGGTTCCGTCCTCCAACTCGGTCGGCTGCAGCAGCGTGCTGGCGTCCTTGGCGATGACGTCCTCGACCGCATCCGCGGGGCGCCCGGTCAGGATCGCCAGGGGTGCCGGGCCAGTCAGGCCTGGCGAGGACACGAGGGTGACGGATCCCTCGGTGGCCAGCTCGAACTCCCCGGTGCGGTATCCCAGCACACCCAGCAGATCGGCATACAACTCGCGAAGCTCGGTCTCGCTCGGCTCCTCGGCGAGCCCACCGAGGCGACGCTCCAGATCGCCGCGCTGTTCGGTGAACCGGGACCGGGCGGTCTCGGCCTCCTCGTCATCCCACTCTTTGCGGCGGGCGATCACCTGGGAGTGGAACGACTCGTTGCGTGCATCGGAGGTGAAGTAGTGCTCACTGATCCACTCCTCGCCGATGACGAAGGCGTCGCTGGTGGCCATGTCAGCCCTCCTGCACGGAGTGGTCGGCGGGGACGACCAGCAGCAGTGGTCGCACCAGCTGTCGATCGGGCGCCTGCTCGCGGGCGAGGCGTTGCTCCTCGGCGACGCTCATCCGGCGGGTCTTGATCTGGGAGCGCTGGATGAGTGCGTCGGCCTCCTCGGTCCAGTGCTGAGCGCGATTGACCCATGCGTCGACTCGGGCGCGGGCATCGGCCTCCGCCTCGGTGAAAGCGTTGCGCAGATATTGCTGGGCCTCGCGCACGGCCACCGGGATGAAGCGGTTGAGGGCGGTCGCCTGGGCCACTGCGCCAGGGTTGCTCATCTGCCCGGTGATCCCGAGCGAGCCGAGCATGGACTCCGGCGACACGTGGGGCTGCACCACGGCGAAGCCCGGCTCGCCGCTGGGGAACTCCACCTGCAGCCAGGCCGAGGTCACCGTATGTCCCGCCCGGTTGGTGAGCGAGCCGAGCAGCAGGACGGACGGGGTGTCGACCTCGCCGCGCACGGCGAAGACCTCATTGCGCCCCAGGCTGGCCAGGGCCCGGTCGCTGATCCAGTCGAGCACCGGGTGGAGCGGGCCGAGGAAGTGGGCCTCCGGCCAGGTGGAGTCGGACTCGTCGCTCAGCGCGTTCTTCAGTAGGTCTCTGCCGCGTTCCTTCGTGGTGACGAGCTTGAACCGCTCGGTGACCTTGCGGTCCGCGAGATAAGACTGAGGCAGCACCTCGAGGCGCTTCTTCAGGTCCGAGGGCGGGCTGAGCTCGACGATCCGCTCGTGGGAGTGCTCTCGCCAGCCCACTCCGCCACCCTGGGCAGACAAGGGCTCCTCCGGCTGGGTGTAGACCTGCACGAGTGCCTGGCGCAGGAAGTCTGCGGACTCGGCATACAGGCCTCCGTGGTCCTCGACATCCTCGGCAAGCGCCGGTTGGGGCGTCGTGCCGCTGCCGAGGAGTCGCGCCCACAGCCCGCTGAAGTCGTCCTTGGCGGCGGCTCCTTCTGCGTCCTGGACCACCTCGTCGAAGTCCTTCTTGCCCTCGAGGACCTCGCGGATGGACTTCTCCTCGGCCTCGACGTCGTACTCCCCCATCAGGCTGGCCGCGTCGCCGAGCGTGGTGTGCGCCTCGTGCTCCTTCTCGACCAGGCGGGTGAGGACGCGCAGGTCGCCGGAGAACTTGGGGTGCGTGGGCACCAGCAGCAATGCGGTGATCTGCGGATTCTTGCGCTGACCATAACGGTCGATGCGGCCGTTGCGCTGCTCGAGCCGGATGAGGGACCAGGGGATGTCGTAGTGGACCAGCTGATGGCACTGCAGGTGCAGATTGACGCCCTCGGAGGCAACGTCACCGGTGACAAGCACTCGGATCGGTGAGTTCTCCTGCTTGAAGCTCTCCACAATCGCCTGCTGGTCCTGGTCGGACAGACCACCGTGCAGGATCTCGACGGCGTCGTGCGGAAGCTTGAGGTCTGTGCGGATCTTGTCGGCGAGCCAGTGCAGCGTGGCGATGCGCTCGGCGAAGATGACGACCCGCTCGGAGCTGTTCTTGGCGATGCCGACGGTGCCGAGCAGGTGTAGGAGCGCGGCATACTTGCCGCCGGTCTCCTTGTGGGCTGCCTGGTTGAGATCCCGAAGGTGCTCGAGGGCCTCGATCTCGGTGGCCTCGGCGGGGAGCTTGTCGTTGAGCCGCTTGATCCGCTCCGTGATGGTCTCCTCGAGCGCTGCCGGCGACGACAAGAAGGCCTTGGCGAGCGTCCAGGAGAAGAGTCGGCTGCCCTTGGAGTGCGGAGTGCTGCCACTCTGCGGGTGCAGCCAGGTGTCGGCGAGCTCGTGGGCCACGTCGTCCTCGGCTGGAGAGGCCGGGACCAGCTTGTTGACGGGCTCCCTGCGCTCGGCCCAGGCTGCCCCGACGACGCGGGCGACCTCGGGGCTGTGTCGGTGACGACGGAGAACCAGCCGCTCGACCTCCTCCTCGTCGAGGGAGCCGTCCGGGCGGACGGCCGTCGGCTCGAGCAGGCGGATGAGCTCTGCGAACGACTCGGCCTTGCCGTTGTGCGGCGTGGCCGAGGCCAGGATGAGGGCGTCCGTCTGGGGGGCCAGGACGGAAGCGAGTCGGTTGTTCTGCGTCGCCGAGTTGGTGATGTTGTGCGACTCGTCGATGACGACGGCGTCCCAGCGATGGTTGCGCAGGTGCGCGAGGTAGCGGTCGCTCTTGAGCGTGTCGATCGAGATGATGACCCGCTTGTAGAGGGAGAACGGGTTGCGGGTCGCCGGGAGCTGCTGGCGGACCCGCTGGATGCCGACCGAGTCGAGCCGGACGAACGGCAGCGCGAAGCGGGTCCACATCTCGTGCTGCATCTGCTCCAAGACGTGGCGGGGCGTGACGATCAGGATCCGCTCGCCCCGGCCCCTCCGCGCCAGCTCAGAGAGGATCATGCCCATCTCGAGGGTCTTGCCCAGCCCCACGGCGTCGGCGAGCAGGATGCGAGGGCGCAGGTTCGCGGGATTGAGCGCCCTCCTGACTGCTTCCTTCTGATAGTCAAGGGGGTCGGCGAGCGCCTCAGCGGAGACGGTGATGGCTGTGTCGTTGACCGGAAGCGGTGTCTTGCGCAGCGTGGCCTCGAGCCACAGTCGTGTCGTGCGGTTGCCTGGCGAGGAGTCGCCGACGACAGTCGCCTCAGCGGGGTCGAGGACCTCGATGTCGTCGAGGCCCTCATAGAACATCGCGTTGGTGTCGCGGACCAGCTCCGTGAGGCCCCGCACGGAAACAAGCGCTCCGTCAGTCGTCTGCTCGACGCTGGTCACCAGCCACTCCGCGTCCCTGACAACGACGACGGAACCTGGCGCAACAGCGAGCTGGGAGGCGCTGCTCACGGGGCACTGCTCCTGGACGATGCGTTGGTCGAGACAGTTTCAGGCGGACTCGGGTGACCGCAGACTATGCCCCAGATGGCCATGGGGTTAAGCAGCACCACGTCACTCCCTCATCGACGAAACATGACCATAACCAGGGACCGAAACTCGCGGTCGGACGACCCCCAGCAAGGTTGCCTGCACTTCAAGGTTCAAGCAAGAGAAGGGCCCGTTCTGTTATAGATCGGTGACTCGCGCCAAACGGGGAGTGTCGGTCGCCGAGCTGACGACATGGCGAGCGACCCTGACCCGGGTGAGGCAGAGTGGCGCCCATGTCCTCATCGTTCGCCTGGGTCGACTACTCCTCGGCCCACCGTGAGGACATGGATCGGTTGCTGGACGCCTTCCGGGACAAGGGAACGGTCGACGAGATGGGTGTCGGCACCGTCCGGAACACGTTCAGCGAGCTGCTCTTTCCCGGGACGTCCACCCTGCACACCCGCGCGCGCTATCTGCTGTTCGTGCCCTGGTCGGTGACCACTGTTTCCTCCCGTCGCCTCCCTTCCGATCGCGCGGTGCACGAGCTCAGACAACAGGAGATCCGGCTCATCGAGTCTCTCCGTGCCGGCGACATTGACGGAGGCGTGATCGGTCGCGACGCCCGCGCCAGCCTCGGGCGAATGGCGAGCGTCGCATACTGGGGAGCGCTGGCCATCTACGGCATCAAGCGATGTGGGCACACCATCGAGCAGCACCTGCGCTACGCGACGGAGCGGCCACCCGCGTCGGTGGACGAGGACGACGACCCCCAGCACGTCCGGCATGTCGACCCCTGCTTCCGCCAGCTGCCGACCCAGCCTGATGACTGGTTGCGAACAACTGACTTTGCCCTCACCCGCGACGAGGCTGAGTTCCTGCGAGACCGGATCCTCGACACGTGCAGCGACCGCTATCTCGGCTGGTTGATCCAGCACGGTGTCCGCGGCGACACCGACATGCCCTGGGACCAAAGCCTGCTGGCTGACCTGCCCACCGGCCCGGCGAGGAGCCTCGAGCACGCACGCAGGTTTAGCCTGCTGCACGAAGGTGCGCCCATCCTCTACAACCTGCTGCTCGCCCGTGACAAGGGCTGGGCAGAAGGCGTGGAGACATACACCGACCGGTTCCAGGCCTGGGCGGCACACGAGGAGACACAGCAGGCAGCAGCGGCCTGGGACCGCGACGACTTCTGGCGGTGTTTGGCCCAGGCCCGGTGGCGCCACAACCCCGCGACCCACACCTACGTGGACGCCTGGGTCGCGCTGGTGCGCGACGGACGTGATCTGACCCGCGACCCCATGGCTGAGAAGCTCATTCGTGACCGCGAGCTGAGCCTGAAGGGCCGACGCTCCCGCTTCGTGAACAGCGACGCACTCGAGGCGTGGGAGGGCGGCAGCGGCATGGGGCGGATGCTCTATCGCTGGCCCGAGGCCAAGCAGCTCGTCGATGACATCCACCGAGGACTGGAGCTGGTCGATGCTTGAGCCGTCCACGCGCGCCCTGTTCGTCGATGCCTTTCGCCCACCGACAGGGCACCACGTCGACCTGGCCATCGGCACGACCTACACCCTCGGCCTGCGGATGCTCTTCCTGCCACCGTTGGCGATGGCCGCCCATGACCGCGAGGTCCAACTCCTCGAGGACGATCCAGATGAGGGGCACGCGCCCGTCGACACGCTGGCACTCTTGGAGTCGGTCCGCAGGTATGCCGACCGCACCACCGTCTACTGCCACGCCGGAGCCATCGGCTCCCCCGGCTCCTACCCACGGCTGCTGACCTTCGCCGAAGACTGCGTCGTGCAGGTCCTGCCGCCGGTGCCCGGCCACATCTTCCACCCCAAGGTGTGGGCGCTGCGCTTCCGTCGTGATGACGAGCTGGTCCATCGCCTGGTGGTCTGCAGCCGCAATCTGACGGACGACTCGTCCTGGGACACGCTGCTCATCCTCGATGAGGGCTCGCACGGCGCTGGGATCGCCGGCTCCCCCGCGGCGGACTTTGTGCGGACCCTTCCCGGCATGGCCGTGGGGCACATCGCCCCCGACCGACCCGCGCAGGCGATGGACCTCGCCGACTCGCTGAGGAATGTCTGGTTCGAGCTGCCCAAGCCCTTCACCGGCGGCGAGCTCCACCCGCTCGGACTCATTCGCGACGGCGCCTCGGCCTGGCCCTTGCCCGAGCGCCCGGACCGGGCTGTCGTGATCTCCCCGTTCCTGGACGTCCCGACGGCCACCCGGATCAAGGCACGTCGGTCCCCGGTGCTCGTGTCCCGGGAGGAGACCTATGACCTCATCGGGGCCAACGCGGTCCGGCACACCGACGTCAAGGTCCTGAACCCCCATGCTGAGGCGGAGCTGGCCACCGACACCTCCTCGCCGCGATCGCAGCCCGAGGAGGTGCGCACCGGACTGCACGCGAAGGTCCTGGTCTGGGATGTCGGCTCCACGGGGCACACCTACACGGGTTCCGCCAACGCCACCCATGCCGCGTTCAACGGCAATGTCGAGTTCGGGGTGCTGCTCACCGGACCGCGCCGCGTCTGCGGCGTCGAGGCGCTCCTCCCCGACGGTGAGCCGTCCCGAGACCGGATCACCTTCGGCCACATCATCCAGGATCACGAGGTGCCCAACCCCGAAGCGGTCGAGGATCCGAAGCTGAAGGCTGAGAGGGACGCGGCACTCCATCATGAAGCGCTGCTTAAGGCCGGTCCACAACTCACCTGCGAGGACGACGACAACAGGTATGCCGTGTCCCTCACCTTCGCGCGCCCCCTCCCCACCAGCCCGGGAACCACCCGAGTTCGGCTCGTCAGCCGGCCACGGACCGACCGCCTATCACCTGAGCACGGACTGTGGCGCGGGGTGCACCTGACCCAGCTCACGGCATACCTGGAAGTGGTCACTCAGGTCCCTGTCCACGGGAGGGATGACGACCTGGAGATCGCGAGCGTGCTCAAGGCGGAACTGGTGGGAGCGCCAGAGGACCGGGCATCAGAGGTCCTGCGCAGTTATCTCGGGTCGGAGGAGAGCATCGTGCGCTATCTCCGGTTCCTGCTCGACGATGCTGACGTCGGCTCGCTCTGGGACGACCTGCGACTGTCCGAGGCTGATGGCACGACACACACCCGACCGCCGGTGACGTTCGAGGACCTGTCGATTCTCGAGCCCCTGCTGCGCGCGGCCGCGGACGGCAGCGAGGCCCTGGACCGGGTGGAGGCGTTGCTGCGCGACCTGGGCATCAACCAGGACGAGCCCGGTGTGGTGTCGGCGGAGTTCCTGGCACTGTGGCAGGCGGTCTGGGAGGCCACCGGTGGTGAGCGACGATGAGCGAGAACCGGCCCGACCTCAGCGCCGCACTTGCCGGCCTGAAGGACTTCCAACTGCGCACCGTCGACGCCGCGTGCGAGAGGCTGTGGGGTGAGGACGAGCCCTCGGCACGGTTCCTCGTGGCCGACGAGGTCGGGCTCGGCAAGACGCTCGTGGCCAAGGGCGTGCTGGCCCGGACGGTCGAGCACCTCTGGGACAGGGACGACCGGATCGACATCGTCTATATCTGCTCCAACAGTCAGATCGCCCGGCAGAACCTGCGCCGTCTGCACGCCGGCCTGCACACCGAGATCCCGCATGCCGACCGGCTAACCTTGCTGCCCACCGTCCTGCACGAGATGGACCAGCAAAAGGTCAACATCATCTCGTTCACGCCGGGCACCTCCTTCCACCTCGGCAGCAGTGGCGGCACGGTGTGGGAGCGGGCCTTGCTGTTGGTCATGCTCGAACGAGCCTGGGGTGGCGCCGCGCTGAACGGCCGGAAGTGGATGAAGTTCTTTCAGGGCGGTGCTGGCGAGCCACGGATCAGGCGTGAGATTCACGAGGCACGCCGAGCCTCCGTCGGACAACCGCTGGTTGACGCTTTCGCCGAGGCCCTGCGACTGCCGGCCTCGGACGGGCGGCCGCTGCAGGAGGCTCTGCTGGAGAGCGTCGATGAGTTCCGCTGGGTGCGCGAGGGTGGATCGGTCACGCACGCAGTGTCCGCGCGGCGCTATCGGCTGATCAGCCAGCTGCGGCAGGCACTTGCCCGGATCTCTATCTCGCATCTGCACCCGGATCTGGTGATCCTCGACGAGTTCCAGCGCTTCAGTCAGCTGCTGACGGGTGACGACGACGCCTCGCGCCTGGTCCAGTCGCTGCTCGGGCCGGTTGAGGTCGAACGCGACGGCGAGACACGAACGGCACGCACGCTGCTCCTGTCGGCCACGCCCTTCAAGATGTACACGCTGCCGGACGAGCCGGAGGGCGACGACCACTATCGAGACTTCCTGCACACCGTCGAGGTGCTGGCCGGCAAGGCGCGAGCCCGTGTCGTGCGGGACGCCATGAGCGAGATGCGTGCTGCACTCCTCCGCGGCGACCGCGCCGACGCCGTCGCCGCCAAGGACGTCGCACAGGCCGAACTGCGCCGAGTGATGGCCAGGACCGAGCGCCTGGCGGCAACGCCAGATCGTGACGGCATGCTGACCACTCGGCGGGACGTCCTCACGATCGCCACCGTCGACGTCCAGGACTACCTCGCCCAGGCCAGGGTCTCGCGGGCGCTCGGGTCCCACGAGGGACTGGAGTATTGGCGCAGCTCCCCTCACGTCTTTGAGTTGATGGAGCGCTATCACGTCAAGCGGCGGATCGAGGACGAACTCAGTGCGGGCACCGGCACTCTGGACGGGCTCCTCCGGACCCGCTTCACACCGGATGACGTCAACACCTTCGAGAAGATCGAGTCCGGCAACTCCCGCGCTCGGTGGCTGGTCGACGATGTGCTGGGGTCGGGCGCTTGGCAAGCGGCCTGGCTCGCGCCGTCCCTGCCCTACTACTCTCCCCGCGGCGTCTATGCCGAGCCTGCGTTCCAGTCCTTCACCAAGCGGCTGGTGTTCTCGTCCTGGAGCGTCGCACCCAAGGGGATCGCAACCAGCCTGAGCTACGAGGTCGAGCGCCTCCTCGCCGAGCGGTCGGCGACGATGCGCGATCGTGGCTACTTCGCGACCCGCCGCGGTGGCCTGTTGAACCTCACTGTCAGCGAGGGGCGACTCACCGGGATGCCTGTCCTGGCGCTGCTTAATCCCTCGGTCACGCTGGCACGAGTCGGCGATCCTCTGCGGGTCGCGGCCGATCTGGGGAAGTCCTTGCCGCTCGACCGTGATGGGCTGCTGGCGGAGGTGCGCGTGCGCATCGAGCGGCTGTTGGGAGGTCTTCCTGCGGGCAGGTCGGAGGGAGCAGCCGACCAGAAGTGGTACTGGGCAGCCCCTCTCCTGCTGGACCGGCTGGCCGGGCTGCCCACCGTCGAGGGGCTTGCGTTCGGCCGTCTTGGTGATGCGGATGCCGGGACCAGCGGGCTCAGGAGACATCTGGACGAGGCCCTCGGCATCCGGGCTGAAGACCTCGGCCCCCGACCCGCGGATCTCGCCGAGGTCCTCGCTGGGCTTGCGGTTGGCGGCCCAGGCGTGTGCTCGCTGCGTGCGCTGGCCCGGATCCTCGACTCCCCCGATGACCTGGCTGCGCCCGACCTGCGCGAGACGGCTTCGGCATGGGCCTGGTCCCTGCGTTCCCTGTTCAACGGTGCCGAGATCATGGCGGTGGTGGAGGAACAGGAGGGCGATGCCTACTGGCGGCAGGTGCTCGACCATGCCCTGGACGGCAATCTGCAGGCAGTGCTGGATGAATATGGCCCCGTCCTTGTCGCCGCTCACTCTCTTGGCGGGGAGGATCGGGCCGAGCAGTTGCGCAGGCTGGCAGAGACCTTCCGCGAGGGCAGCGGTCTGCTTGCCTCGCCCCAGAGGATGGACTTCTTCACCAATGGTGCGGATGTCCCGGACAGGCGCTGGATCCGCACCCACTTCGCCGCCCGCTATGGCCGCGCAGCGGCGGTCGATGACCAGACCATGCAGCGTGAGACGCACGTGCGCGAGGCATTCAACTCACCCTTCTGGCCCTTCGTGCTGGCATCCACTTCTGTGGGCCAAGAAGGACTCGACTTCCACCACTACTCCCATGCCGTCGTGCACTGGAACCTTCCCTCCAACCCGGTTGACCTCGAACAGCGCGAGGGACGCGTGCATCGATATCGCGGCCACGCGGTGCGCAAGAACGTCGCGCAGCGGCATGGCGCGAACCCCGCACTCGTCGGCGGTTCCAGCCCCTGGCCCGCACTGTTCGAGCTCGCTGCCGCGGAACGAGGCGACCATTCTGAGATCTTCCCCGACTGGGTGTATGCGGGAGCCGCCACGATCCAACGCCTCGTGCCGGTCCTCCCCATGAGCCGCGGCACGCAGCACTACCGCAGGCTCCTGAAGACCCTAGGCGCCTACCGACTCACCCTCGGTCAACCGCGGCAGGAGGAGATGCTGGCCTACGTCGGTGCCCACGCGGATCTCTCGCTCGATCTCGCCCCCTGACTGGGCCATGGCTAGGCACGACCCGTGGCGCTCCGGACGCCCCTGCCTCTTGAGCAGGTGAACACGACACCTGATTCGCGCTCACGACCTTCCAGAATCATTCTTCATCAGTCGGTCCGAACTGAACGACAGCATGTTCTGCCCGATCCAGCACTACTGGTTACCGGCCACGGCCGAGGCGATCTCTGCGGGGCACGATGCCGACCCGCACTGAGCACTGACGAACGCTCAAGGCTCCTCGCTGCCCTTGAGCGCCTCCAAATTCAAGACACTTGCGATGGCGTCGCAGAATTCCAGGGTTGTCACGAACCACTCCTTGCCGACTGCGGCCCCAATGCTCCGGTCATGGCCCGCCGCGTCCAACATCATGTGGTAGGTCTTCTCGACACTCACCGGGTCCTCGGTCGTGTACACCCGCAACAACAATGGATCCTCTGGCATCCCCGTTTGGCGCGCCTGGCTGATCACACGACCCCAAGCCTTATTCGTGGTTCGCCCCACCTTCAACATCCGTCGCTCGGTGCCGGCGATGTAGGGATGGCGATAGTAATGCGGGTATGTGTACACGTAAACACCGGATGCCTGCTCGAGCGCAGTAGCCAACTCCGCCGACTGCGCCGTCAGCTCGGCGCTCTCAGCCTCGACGGCCTGCTCGTTACCCGCTCTGGCCTGCAGCCTTGTCAGCACGTCGGCTAGGTGATTCTTGACGTCGTCTTCCGCCTCCGCCTTTAGCAGCCCGGATACCGTGCGAGCCGCCTGGAGCGCGACGGTAGGTCCTGACGGCTCGTATCCTTCGAAGATGGCTTCAACGACCACCTTCCGATTCGCTACGGCGCCTACGTTGGCAGCCTCGGTATGCGGAAGAAGCTGCGTGGGTCCTGCGTCGGGATGGGCCACCATTGCCCTGTATACGCTGCCCAGCTGACCTGAAGCATGCAGCAGTCGCTGGTGCAACTTCTGCCTCAAGGCGCTATCTATCTGCTTACCGAATTGAGGCGGAATCGGTGGATCAGGCACGACCTCGTTGTCGTGGGCGGCGTCCAGAGCGGCCAAATGCTCCTGACTCGCAACAACATTGGGTACCGCAACGCCGCCGGCTCCCTCGAGAGTCTCCGACCTGAGTTGGCTAGGTCGGTCAAGATTCTTCGTGTCGTGACTCGTTGACCTGCAGCTTCGGGGCTCAGGGTGGTCACTAACAACCCTGGGTAGGCTTGGCCGGTGGGTACGTTCGTACGGCGGGTGAGGACTGCCTCGGGC
>NZ_JALKAL010000016.1:1324-87646 GCF_023015765.1 Ornithinimicrobium sp. F0845 | reverse complement strand
ACCACTGGAGGGCGGGGCGCCAGGGTTGGACAGGCCACGGTTGAGGACCATCAACAACGCGTCGTACTGACGCTGCCCCGCCGAACGCAGGTCCAGGTTGCCCGCCTCGTCCTTGGCCGGGGCCGCCAACGGCCCGGTCAACACCGAGTCGAACAACGGTGCGTCGGTGTCCGGGGCATCCACGGTGTAGCGCGTCATCCCCCGCGCCAACGGGCGACGCCGCACGCACCGCAACCCCTGCGCGGTGGCCTTGACCTCATCCGAGGGCTTCTCATCCAACAGGTCGATCAACAACCTCTTACACACCACATCCAACTCGGCATCGGACAACCCGCTGTTGCACGCCGCCCCCGTCGCGATCTGCGCATACGCCAGCGCCTCCTCGGCCGACAGGCACCCCACCAGCCGGCGCATCGTCCGCGCCACCTTCGCCGCCCGGTGCACCCCCGTCGCTCCGTCAATCACCGCCTGCGCCAACCCTTCACCCCAGTGCGTGTCACCGGCCCGGACCACGTCCTGGATCTGACACGCCTCCTCCTTGGCCAACCACGGACAGCGCTGCCGCAACCAGCTCACCAACGTCAACCCCACCTGGTTGTGCAACCCCCGATCCCACGCCTCGACCGCCAACGCCACCGTCACCCCCGTCAACTGGGCCCGCACCCGACCCGCCGCCTCCAACCCCGCCTCGATCCCGGCATCAAAGACCCGCACCAACCCCTCCGGGCCCTGCGCCGCACGACCCAAACCCCTGGCCGCCGCCTCCAAACCACCAGCCACCTCCTGCGCCGGATCCACCCACCCACCCGAAGCCGCCACGATCTGGTCAACCTCGGCCACCAGGTCCCAGTCCCCCGGCCCCTCAGGGTCATCCACCCACACACTGCCCCGCTGCGCCTCACACGCCACCCGGAACTGCGCCAGCTCCTCCGGGCTCATCCCCTCGACACCAGGCACCCCAGCGCCGCCGGGGACACTGTCCCCGACCCCTGTCCTGGTGCCTGTCGTCGTCATACTGATGATCTAAACACCCGGCACTGACAGAGCACCTGACCTGCACAAACACCACCAGGACCTGAGCTCCTGAGGATGCCGGGCGTTCTCCGTGAAAGTCATGCCCAACTGGTGCGACGACCATGGTCCGGGAACTGGTCAAGCCTGCCGCACCGGGCCGCGTGGGTTGGCAGGGTGCTACGGGATCAGTCGGCGAGGTCGCTCAACCAGGCGCCCCACCTCTCGAGCGCCTCGGCCTCGGAGACGTCGAGCACCGTCGGGAACGCCTCGCTGAGGGCCGTGGCGTCCGCAACGGCCTCGTAGAACTTGAGCAGCGCGTCCTCGGACCAGGTCTGCGCGATGTACAGGCAGGCCAGCCACGACAGGGCGTATCCGCCCCACACGGTGTCGCCGCCCGCCGGGTCCGGCCAGGCTCGGGGGACAGCTCCGGCGCGCACGTCGTCCAGCGCCGAGCCGGCGATCTCGGTGGGGTGCAGCTGGGAGTGACGGTGGGCGGTGAACTCCGCCATGCCCTCGCCCAGCCAGGCCGGCACCGGTCCGTGACCCTGCTGGGCCAGGTGCGTGACCTCGTGGGTGAGCACCGCCTGCCGACCCTCCGGGGTCAGCCGGTCCCAGGAGTCTGGGTGGACCACGATGTGGGCCCCGGCCAGGCTCCCGACCGTCACGGCCGGGGCCTGCAGTCCCGCCCCACCGGTCAGCTCGGAGAACTCCGCAGTGGTGGCCGGCAGCGACACCCGGACCTGCCAGCGCACCGCGTCCGGTCCCCACAGGTCCTCGACCTGACTCAGCGCAACCTCGGCCATCACGTGGTAGGCCTCGATCCGTTCCTGCGGCGAGCTGCCCTGCACCGTGACCCGCTCCTGCGTGACAGCGCTGGTGGGGGCGGGGCTGGTGCTGCCGTCGCCAGTCGTGTCAGGACCAGGACTGGCGGCGCCTGTGCTGACGGGGTCGGTGTCGGTGCTGACGGGGTCGGTGTCGGTGTTGACGAGGTCGGCGCCGGAAGACCCCGGTGCCGAGCAGCCGCCGATCCACAGGACCGAGAGCAGGGCCAGCAGCGCCGCACTCCCCCGGCCACCCGACATACTCACCCGGTCAGTCTGCCCGACGCGCAGCCGCTCACCGAAGGTCAGCCGGCGGCGATCGAGGGGCTCGTGCTCTGGGCGCGCACGCCACTGGCCTCCGCCCGGCTGATCAGCCCCGCCCGCACGAAGGCCTCCACGGCCTCGGTCTCCTCGAAGTCCAAGGGCAGGCCCGCCGCGCGGACCCCGCTCTCACCGGCCGGCTCAGCGGCGCGCACCGGCGGGTCCGCCAGCCACACCTTGGCCAGCACCGGCACCATGCAGTCGCCGCAGTGCCTGCCGCGCACCGGGCAGGTCTCGCAGTCAATCGTGAAACTCATCGATCTCACCTCCGTCTGACGCTCTTCCATCTGATGTTCGAAAACGCTAGGGGTCAGGTGTGACAGAGCCCCGACACGCAGCTCGCGCCACGAGTCCGGCCGCGCCCTCCCGGTGCGTCGAACGAGCCACGCTCCCCCGCGACACGCCCGGGATCCGGGACCCCCGAAATCGTCCGAACCACCGGCTCCCCGGGATGTCTGCGCCACACTGTCGGTGCCGAGTCGTACGTTCGTTTCATGCAGATGGTGCAGGAGACATTCGACGACCTGGGGGTCGCCCTGTCGGATGTCACGTTCGTGGTCGTGGACCTGGAGACCACCGGCGGTTCACCTGCCGACTGCGGCATCACCGAGATCGGCGCCGTGAAGGTCCGGGGCGGGGAGATCCTCGGCGAGTTCCAGACGCTGGTCCGACCGAGCACGCCGATCCCTGCGTTCATCACCGTGCTGACCGGCATCACCAACGCGATGGTGGCGCAGGCCCCGCGCATCGAGTCGGCGCTGCCCGCCTTCCTGGAGTTCGCGCGCGGTGCGGTGCTGGTCGCGCACAACGCCGGCTTCGACGTCGGGTTCCTCAAGGCGGCCGCCCAGCAGACCGGGCACCCGTGGCCCGGCTTCGCGGTGCTAGATACGGTGCGGCTGGCCCGGCAGCTGGTGCACCGCGACGAGGCCCCCAACCACAAGCTCTCCAGCCTGGCGACGCTGTTCGGGGCCACCACGACGCCCGACCACCGCGCGCTGCACGACGCCCAGGCGACCGTCGACGTGCTGCACGGCCTCATCGAGCGCGTCGGCAACCTGGGGGTGCACACGCTGGAGGAGCTGCAGAGCTATCACAGCCGGGTCACCCCGGCGCAGCGCCGCAAGCGGTTCCTCGCCGACGCGATGCCCTCGGCGCCTGGGGTCTATGTCTTCAAGGACCACCGCGGGGAGCCGCTCTACGTCGGCACCGCCGTCGACATCCGACGCCGCACCCGCACCTACTTCACGGCCTCGGAGACTCGGCGCCGGATGGCCGAGATGGTGGGCATCGCCGAGACGATCACCCCGATCGTCTGCGCGACCCGCCTCGAGGCGCAGGTGCGGGAGCTGCGGTTGATCGCCGAGCACAAGCCGCGCTACAACCGCCGATCGCGCCACCCGGAGAAGGCGCTCTGGGTGAAGCTGACCGTGGAGCCGTTCCCCCGCCTGTCGATCGTGCGCCAGGTGCGCGGCGACGGGGCGCACTACGCCGGCCCGTTCGGGTCGCGCAAGAGCGCCGAGGCCGCTGTGACCGCGGTCCACGAGGTGATCCCGCTGCGGCAGTGCACGCAGGCCCTGTCCGCGCGCTCGCGCAAGAGCGCGTGCGTGCTGTTCGAGATGGGTCGGTGCGGTGCCCCGTGCATCGGTGAGCAGACGACGCAGGAGTATGCCGAGGTCGCCGGTCAGGCGGCGATGGCCCTGGCCGGCGACGGCCGAGATCTCCTGTCGGCGCTGCGCGCCAAGCTCGACTCGCTGGCCGGGCAGGAGCGGTTCGAGGACGCCACGACGCTCCGCGACCGGATGCTGGCCCTGGTCCGGGCCACCGCGCGGGTCCAACGGCTCGCACCGCTGTCCTCCGCGCCGGAGATCGTCGCCGCGCGGCGTCGGGATGCCGGCGGGTGGGAGGTCATCTGCGTGCGTCACGGACGGCTGGCCGGGACGACCGTCACGCCGCGCGGCGCCGACCCGATGCCCTACATCGAGGCGCTGCGGGCCACGGCCGAGGTCGTGGCCGAGCCGACAGCGCCGGCGCCAGCGGCCCACCCGGAGGAGACCGAGCTGATCCTCAGGTGGCTCGAGACGGCCGGCACGCGGCTGGTCACCGTGGACGGCGAGTGGACCTGCCCGGTCGGCGGTGCGGGTGCCGCCCGCGCGGAGCTCGAGCCGCTGTCGCGACGCTGGAGCGAGTTCTCCGAGCCGTGGGGTGAGCCACCCTCGGTCAAGCCGTTGGAGCGCCCGCCGGGTGCGGTCCGCGCGCACGGCTGACCGGAGCAGGCTGCCCGCACGGGACCCGCCCGCACTAGAGTGGGGCCCGTGATTTCCGCCATCGTGTTGATCAAGGCCGACGTAGCCCGCATCCCGGAGGCCGCGCAGGCCATCGCCGCGATCGAGGGCATCAGTGAGGTCTACTCCGTGACCGGCAACATCGACCTCATCGCGGTCGCCCGGGTGGCCAGGCACGAGGACTTCGCCGACGTCATCGCCGACCGCCTCAACAAGGTGCCCGGCGTCCTGGAGACCGACACCCACATCGCCTTCCGGACCTACTCCAGCGAGGACCTGGAGGCGGCCTTCTCCATCGGTCTGGACGGATAGGCCCGGGCACACCAACTCGCGCGGCACACACTGTCCGCCCCCGCCTGGAATCGGGCGGGGGCGGACGGCGTGTCAGATGCCGCTCAGTGCAGGTAGGTCCGCAGCTCCTCAGCCACGTCCTCCGACACCGCCCCGGTGCCGCCGACCACGACGATGCGGTCGGGCGCCAGCCGGTCGGCCGCCTCGGCCGTCACGACCGGCAGGATGTCGCTCTTCACCAGCAGGACGGGTGCGCCCTGCTGACCGGCGAGCGCCGCAACGGTCAGCGCGTCCGGGTAGTTCTCACCCGTGGCGACGTAGAGCACGTCGACACCGGGGTCGAAGCTGTCGGTCACCGCGGCCGCCGTGCCGTAGCGGTCCTCACCGGAGAGCCGCTCCACGACCGGCGCGTAGGCTCCCAGCTCGGTCAGCACGTCCTCGGACACCGCGCCCGAACCGCCCACGACCACGATCCGGTCCGGCGTCTGGGCGACCAGTTGCGCGACCGTGGCGTTGGGCAGCTTCCCGGACCGCGTCAACAGCACCGAGCCCTGCTCGGGTGCTGCCAGCGTGGCGGCGGTCAGCGCGTCGGGGTAGTCCAGGCCGCTGACCACGTAGGCGGTCGCACCGGGCTCCACCGTCGCGGCCGCGATCGCGGCAGCGGTCGCGTAGCGGTCCACGCCCGCCAGGACCTCGGCGTCCGTCCCGGCCAGGCCGGAGAGCACGTCGACGATGTCCGGCTGGACCACGCTGGAGCCGCCGGCCACGGTCAGGCCCTGCGGCCCGCCGTCGGCCACGAGGCGCTGCACCTCGGCGCGGGTCGCGTTCGGGACCGCGTCGGCCTTGGTCAGCAGCAGCGGTCCCGGTGCGGCACCGGCTGCGGCAGACACCGCGAGCGCGTCCGGGAAGTTCTGGCCGCTGGCGACCAGGACCTGCGTGCCGCCCTCCGGAGCCTCCTGCGCGACGAGCGCCGCCGTCTCGTACCGGTCGACTCCCGCGATCCGCTCGACCTCGCCGACGTAGCCCTCGAACTGGCTCGCGGTGAACATCGGCGTCTCGTAGGCGTCACCGGCGACGAGGCTGTGCCCCGCACCGAAGGCCAGGACGTCGGTGACCCGGTACGGACCGTCCTTGCCGCTCGCCCCGATGGCCCAGCCATCGAAGGTGAACGTCAGGTCGTTGTTGCCAGCCGTGAAGTTGGCCGCACCGGACTCGAACTCGAGCTCGGTGCCGTCTGGGGCGCGGAGCTGACCGGACCACTCGTAGTAGCCGGCCGTGTCGGTGTGCACCTGCACGGTCACCAGCAACTGGTCGTAGAGCCCGTTGGCGTCCAGGTCCACGCCCTCTGCCGATCCCTCTCCCGTCAGCCGCAGCCCCGAGTGCTCGAACTCGTCGTAGCCGTAGCCGGCGGTCGTGTGGACGTCGGTGACCTCGGTCACTGGCATCAGCGCCAGGTCCGACTCCTCTGCGATGCGCAGCGTCGAGAGGGTGTAGGGCCCGTCCACACCGGCGTCGTAGATCGTGGCGCCGTCGAAGGCGATCTCGACCGCGGAGGCCCCGGCGGGCAGCGTGACCACCGTGCTGGCGGTCTGTGCGTTGCCCTCGCTGTCGGTCAGCTCGCCGAAGACCCGGTAGGTGCCGGCCGCCTCGACGTCCAGGTCCAGGGAGACCTGCAGCACGTCATACATCCCGTTGCCGTTCAGATCCACACCGGAGTCGGTGATGTCGGCGATAGTGGCCGCGCCGCTGCTGGCGGTGGCCATCCCGAAGGCCTCGCGGCTGAACTCCGTCCCGTCGGAGGTGGTGCCGCTGGCGACGATGCCGACGCGATACATCCCGACGGCACCTGTCGTGACGACGCCGGAGTAGACACCGTCGCCGGCCGTCTCGTCCGCGCCGGTGCCGTCGTCGACGAGCGCAACCTCGGCGGTGGTCTCATCTGGTGCCAGCACCTTGGCCGACACCTCGGCGTCGGTGAGCGGCGTGGCACCGTCGGTCAGGGTTGCGTGCACCGGCACCGTGTCGCCCGAGGCCACGCTGGGCTCGGGCAGCTCCACGGTCAGGGAGACGCTGCTGGCGACGGGCCAGGCGTGGACCGCGTATGCCGTGCTGGCGGCTCCCCCGTCGACCTCCACCGTCCAGGTGCCCACCTCAGGGTTGGGGAGCAGGTAGACAGCAAGGCGGGCGCCCTCCATCTCGCCGTCCTCGAACTCCACCCCGGGCGTGCTCGGGGTGATCCGGTCACCGGACGGCGAGACCAGCTCCACCGTCAGAGGGGTCCCCGAGGTGTAGACCACGGAGATATAGGTGGCCGAAGCCTCGTCGATCGGCACCTCGTGCGCTCCCGGGCCAGCGGCCAGCAGACCGCCGACGGTCTGCGTGTGCTGGGGCAGCTGGGCGACGGGCCCCTCGACAGCCGGCGCTGTCGAGCTCGGCTCGATGGAGGCGACGGTTCCGGCGTCGTCGGTGCCCGGCTGCTGCACCGTCGGGCGCATGAGCTCCAGGATCGCGGTGGAGTGGTGCAGGCCGCCGTGCGTCGCGTCCCGGTCGTTGCCGGAGGAGTTGTAGGTGTAGGGCAGCATGCTGGCGAACCGGTGGGCGGACCAGAGCGGGACGATAGTGTCCCCCTGTCCGGTCACCTGGAGCAGGAAGCGGTCGAGCAGGCAGAAGCAGCCGGTGGCGTCGTAGTCGCCGGCCATGACCGAGAAGTCCACCTCCGGGCTCAACGCATGCGTGTTGTTGTAGAGCCACATGTAGGGAGTGGTCAGCTGGACGCCGGCGGGGGCGGCGAGCCCGCCGATCACGCTCCCACCGATCCCTCCGATGCTCACCACGAGGCTCTGGGCCAGGTCGGCCAGCGGGCTGCCGGCGTTGGGCGTGCCGAGCTGGACGATGCGGTCGACCCCCTCGTTGCTCTCGACATAGTGGCGCGAGTCCAGGCCACCCTTGCTGTGCACGACCATGTTGACGCTGTCGGCGCCGTAGCGCTGGCGTGTCTCCTCGACGGCGACACCGATCTCCGCGGCGTTGTCGGCGATGGAGTCGAGGGCACCCAGGTCGAGGGTGTCGTGCGTGTAGATGCCAACATCCTGCAGCTTCGCCGACCATGGCTCTGTCCAGATGGCGTGGCTGGAGAAGATGCCGTGCGCGAAGACGGTGGGCCGCGGCATCGTGAAGGACAGCTCGGCCCAGTCGATGGAGGTGCACCAGGCCTCCACGCTGTTGGCGGTGTCGATCTCGATGGTGATCGTGTTGATCGCCGGCTCGGCGGTGCCTCCCTCGCCGGGGTCGTCGGCGAAGTTGACCCACTCGACGGGCACCAGGAACTGGTTCATCTTCCAGACGTTGTCCTCACCGGTCAGCCACTCCTCCTGCACGACGTTGCCGTTGAACAGCACCCGGTCCCGCTCGGGGTTGTAGCCGGGCACGACCGCGTCGAAGTCGACGTCGTAGGCCGGCATCCGCAGGCTCGCGAACTGCGAGAGGAGACCGTTGGAGACCAACAGGTCCCGCTCGTCGTCGCCCAGGACCCGGTCCACCTCGATGTCGAACACGAGCGGACCACCGCTCCGGTAGGTGCAGCCGGTGTCCAGCCCCGGGGCCTGGTCGACGACGAAGAGACTGTCGGTGGCCTCACGGGGCGGGAAGGGTGAGCTGCCGAAGTGGTTCGGCGCGTGCTGCTGCGGCTCGGCCAGCAACGTCATGCTGTCCGCGTCCGTGGTGGCGGACGCGGTCGAGCTGTCCGCGACGGCCGTCGGCGGATCCTCCGGGCCGGGCGGTGCGCCCGGATCGGCCTGCGCGGCCTGCAGGCCGCTGGTGACCACCAGCGTCGCCGCGACCACCGCGCCGAGCCTGCCGAGTGAGATGGGTGAACGAGATCGTGACACGGGTAACCCCCTGGTTGACGTGACCGCACACCGCCGGTCCGGCGGGGCGGGAAGTTCGGTGTGACGTCAGCCCGGTGCAAAGGCACTTTCACGGGCTGGTCAAGAACCTATCGACAAGCGGTGGGCAGGGCTATACATCCCGAGGATGATCTCTCCCCGCCTTTCGGGCAGACCTGCCGACGGTCGGGCGATCAGGCCCCGGTGACGGCAGCCCAACGGCCGAACAGGACGATCAGGCCCCGGTGGCGGCGGCCCACCGGCCGAGCAGGGCCGTGGCGCTGCCCGAGTCGATCGCCTCGGCGGCCCGGGCGACACCGTCGCTGACCAGCGCCACGAACTCATCCTGGGACGTGGGCTGCTCCGCCTCGGTCGCCACGGCCAGGGCCGTGCCGGCGTTGAGCAGCACCGCGACGCGAGCCGCCCCCTCCTCACCGTCAAACAGGCGGCGGGCGACGTCGGCGTTGTGCTGGGCGTCGGCACCGCGCAGCTCCGAGACGGGGTGGGTGCTCAGACCGACCATCTCGGGCGACAGGCCGAACTGCTGGACCCGGCCGTCACGCACCCACCAGACGCTCGAGCTGCCCGAGGTGGTCAGCTCGTCCAGCCCGTCGTCACCGCGGAAGACCGCGGCATCCTTGCCGCGACCGGCGAACACCCCGGCCACCAACGGAGCCATGCGTGCATCGGCGACTCCCACCGCGGCATACTGCGGCTGGGCGGGGTTGGTCAGCGGACCGAGGAAGTTGAAGGCAGTTGCGATCCCCAGATCCCTGCGCACTTCCGCAGAGTGGCGGAAGGAGGGATGGAAGGTGACCGCGAAGCAGAAGGTGATGCCCACCTCGTGGAAGATGCGGACGACGTCCTCGGGCGTCGCGTCCAGCCGGACGCCGAGGGCCTCGAGCACATCGGCCGAGCCCGACGAGGAGGACGCCGCGCGGTTGCCGTGCTTGACCACGGGCACCCCGGCGCTGGCGGCCACGACCGAGGACATCGTCGAGATGTTCACCGTGTGCGCCCGGTCCCCGCCGGTGCCCACGATGTCCAGGCTCGGACCCTCCACCTCGAACCGGATGGCGTGGGAGAGCATGGTGTCGGCCAGGCCCTGCATCTCCGGGGCAGTCTCGCCCTTGACCCGCAGCGCGGCCAGGAAGGCCGCCAGGCGTGCGGGTGAGGCCTCGCCCTGCATCACCCGGTCCATCACCCACGACGTCTCCGCAGAGCTCAGGTCCCCGCCCGAGCACAGCGTGGTGAGCAGGTCCGGCCAGGTGGTGAGCTCCTCGGTCACGGGCGCACGAGGCCGGCCACGCCCCGCGCCAGGGCGGCCGGGTCGAGCGGGTGCGACACGACGGCGTCCGCCTGCGACCAGGACGCGAGCCATCCGTCGCCGGGACGGCCGATGAGCACCATGATCGGCGGGCAGTCGTACATCTCGTTCTTGATCTGCCGGCACACGCCCAGACCGCCGTAGGGTTGCGCCTCACCGTCGAGGATGATGACGTCGATCTTCTCCTCGTTGAGCGTCATCATGACGCCGTCGGCCGTCGCGCACTCGTGCCAGGACTCCACGGCGACGTGCTCGGCCGGACGGGTCCCCACGCCCAGGCGGACGGCGTCTCGCGTGGCGCGGTCATCGCTGAAGAGCAGGACGGAGATGCCGGTGACGGCGGACTTGGCCTCGGTCGGGACGGTCATGCCACGAATGGTACTCACCCCGCGCAGGGAGGCGCTGGACAGGGCGCCTCGAAAGTCTCTGGCAGTCGGGGCGCGCCAGGACGGAGGGTCACTGTCCCTTCTCCATCCGGGTAGGCAATAATGGCCGGCGTGGCGATGACATCAGCAGCAACAGCGGGTGCACCGGGGCGTCCCCTGGATGCGACCCAGGGACCCGCGACCCGTCCGAGCATGACGATGGTCGGCACCATGGTGTGGCTGGCCAGCGAGATCATGTTCTTCGCGGGCCTGTTCGCGATCTACTTCACGATCCGCGCCGTCTCGACGGAGCTGTGGGACGAGAAGACCGCCCTGCTCAACGTGCCGTTCGCGGCGGTCAACACCACGATCCTGGTCATCTCCTCGGTGTGGTGCCAGATCGGGGTGTTCAAGGCCGAGGAGGGCCGCGTCTCCCGCACCGGCGGCCTGTTCAACCTGTCCGGTTGGGGCATGCGCGAGTGGTTCGTCCTGACCTACCTCTTCGGGGCCGTCTTCGTCGCGGGCCAGGTCTGGGAGTACGCCACGCTCATCACCGAGGGCGTCATGCTCAACTCCGACCCCTACGGCTCGGCCTTCTACATCACCACCGGCTTCCACGGCATCCACGTCGCCGGGGGTCTGATCGCGTTCCTGCTGATCATCGGCCGAAGTTTCACGGCCAAGCGCTACACCCATGCCCAGAAGGTCGGTGCCCACGTCGTGTCCTACTACTGGCACTTCGTCGACGTCGTGTGGGTCGCCCTCTTCTTCACGATCTACATCCTCCGGTGATCAGCATGACTGTCACCGTCCCGACCGACCTACGACCGAGGAGCGCCGCGTGAGCAAGCTCGCCACCTACCGACGCAGCCCGATCGCCCTGATCGTCCTGTTGTTCCTGGGCCTGACGTTCACCGGCACCGCGTATGCCGCGCTGCAGCCCACCGCGCCGGCCGACGCCTACTCCGCCTCCAACGCGAGCGAGGACGTCGATGACGTGGAGGAGGGCCGCAAGCTCTTCCTGGCCAACTGCGCCAGCTGCCACGGCAAGAACGCCGAGGGCAACGGCACCGCCGGTCCCTCGCTGGCGGGCGTCGGTGCAGCCGCCGTCGACTTCCAGGTCGGCACCGGCCGGATGCCGCTCGCGGCCCCCGGCGTGCAGGCACCGGCCAACCCCAACCAGGTCAACTTCTCCCAGCAGGAGATCGACCAGCTCGCGGCCTTCGTCGCCTCCCTCGGGCCGGGGCCCGACGTGCCCGACGAGGAGTACACCGACCTGGAGAACGCCGACATCGCCAATGGCGGCATGATCTTCCGCACCAACTGCGCCATGTGCCACAACTCCTCCGCGCAGGGTGGCGCACTGACCCGCGGCAAGTTCGCCCCGGACCTGATGGGTGTCGAGCCGAGTCACATGTACTCGGCGATGCTGACCGGCCCGCAGTCCATGCCGGTCTTCAACGACGCCACCATCACCCCGCAGGAGAAGGAGAACGTGATCGCGTTCATCGTGAACATCGAGGAGGGCGGCAACTCCTTCGGTGGGCACGACCTCGGCTCGATCGGCCCCGCCGGTGACGCCGTCTTCATCTGGACGATCGGAATCGGCCTGCTGATCGGTGCGGCCGTCTGGCTCGGACGAAAGGCTGCCTGAGCATGAGTGAGGACCAGATCGCGGTGCACGACCCGCACGCCAAGCCCGCGACCTATGTGGAGCCGGAGGCCGCGGACCGGTTCGAGAACCCCGGCCTGCCACCGCACCGCCCGCGCCGCGCCGACGTGGACGACGACGCCGCCAAGCGCGCCGAGCGGCAGGTGACCACGCTCTTCGGCCTGTCGATCCTGGGCACCCTGGGGTTCATCGTCGCCTACTTCCTCGTGGACCCGGAGCTGCGCGCCAGCGTCCTGGTGATCGGCTACGTGAACCTCTACCACGTGATCCTCGGCCTGACCCTGGCCATGTCCTTGCTCGGCATCGGCCTGGGTGCCGTCCACTGGGCCAAGACGATCATGCCGGACACCGAGGTCGTCGAGGAGCGGCACCTGCAGGCCTCCGACGAGGAGGCCCGCAACGAGGCGGCCGGTGTCCTGTCCCAGGGCTACCGCAGCGCTCAGCTGCACCGCCGCCCGATGCTGCTGCTCACGGCCGGCGGGGCCCTGGGCCTGTTCGCGCTCCCGCTGGCCCTGCAGGTGGCCGGCGGACTCGGCCCCCTCCCCGGTGACGCGCTCGAGCACACCGTCTGGCGCAAGGGCATGCGGTTGATGATCGACCCGTCGGGCACCCCCATCACCCCGGAGATGGTCTCGCAGGGGTCGGTGATCCACGTGCTGCCGGAGGGCTTCGTCGGTGAGAGCTCCCATGGTGAGGACGGTCCCTCGGCGCTGGAGATCATGGAGGCCAAGGCCAACTCCTCGGTCCTGCTGGTCCGGCTCAACCCCGAGCAGATCAAGAGCCAGAAGCAGCGCGACTGGGGTGTGGACGGCATCGTGGCCTACTCCAAGATCTGCACCCACGTCGGGTGTCCCGTGGCGCTGTACGAACGCCAGACCCACCACCTGCTCTGCCCGTGCCACCAGTCGACGTTCGACATGACGGACGACTGCAAGGTGATCTTCGGCCCGGCCAAGCGGCCGCTGCCGCAGTTGCCGATCACCGTCGAGGATGGCTATCTCGTGGCGGTTGACGACTTTGCCGAGCCGATCGGCCCGAGTTACTGGGAGCGTGGCTGATGACGACCATTCCGCAGGGCGCCGGCGCGGTCCGGGACCAGTCCGAGGCGGCGACCGAGACGACCGCGGACGCCGCGGACCCCAAGCTGCCGCCCCCCGTCGTCTGGGCGGACGAACGCCTGGGCGTCGCCAAGGGCTTCGGCCTCTTCAAGAAGGTCTTCCCCGACCACTGGTCCTTCCTCCTCGGCGAGATCGCGATGTACTCGCTGATCATCTGCCTGATCACCGGGACCTTCCTCACCTTCTGGTTCGTGCCCAGCATGGGCCACGTGATCTATGACGGCTCCTTCGTGCCGCTCAAGGGTGTCGGGATGAGCGAGGCCTACGCGTCGACCCTGAACATCTCCTTCGACATCAAGGGCGGGCTGCTCATCCGGCAGCTGCACCACTGGGCGGCGCTGCTGTTCATCGTGGGCATCGCGCTGCACGTGGCCCGCGTGTTCTTCACCGGCGCCTTCCGCAAGCCGCGCGAGATCAACTGGGTCATCGGCACGGTCCTGTCCCTGCTGGCCTGCATCGAGGGCTTCGCCGGCTACTCCCTGCCGGACGACCTGCTCTCCGGCACCGGCATCCGGGCGATGAACGGCTTCATGTCCTCCGCACCGGTCATCGGCACCTACCTGACATTCTTCGTCTTCGGCGGCCAGTTCCCCGGTGAGCTGATCATCCCGCGTCTCTACATCGCCCACGTGCTGCTGCTGCCGGCGATCCTGGTCGGGCTGTTCGCGGTGCACATCTTCCTGGTCTTCTGGCACAAGCACACGCAGTACCCCGGGCCGGGCCGCACCAACAACAACGTGGTGGGCTTCCCGCTGCTGCCCGTCTACACCGCCAAGGCCGGGGGCTTCTTCTTCATCGTCTTCGGCGTCACGGCCCTGATCGCCGCCGTGGTCACGATCAACCCGGTGTGGGCCTACGGCCCCTACGACCCGGGCCAGGTCACGGCGGGCTCACAGCCGGACTTCTATATGTGGTTCTCCGACGGAGCGCTACGACTGTTGCCCGGTTGGATGGAGTTCTCGATCTTCGGCGTGACGTTCAGTCCGCAGATCTTCCTCGGGTCGCTGGTCCTGCTGCCGCTCGTCTGGATCATCCTGGGCGCCTACCCGTTCGTCGAGCAGTGGATCACCGGCGACAAGCGGGAGCACCACCTGCTGGACCGCCCCCGCAACGCTCCGGTGCGCACCGCCGTCGGCGCCGCAGCCATCTCGATGTACCTGGTCCTGGCAGTCGCCACGATCAACGACATCATCGCGATCAAGCTGCATCTGTCGATCAACGACATCACGGTGGCACTACGCGTGCTGTTCTTCATCCTGCCGGTCATCGTCTTCATGGTCGTCAAACGGCTCTGCCTGTCGCTGCAGCGCGCCGACCGCGAGCTGGTCCTGCACGGCACGGAGAGCGGCCGCATCATGCGCACTCCGGAGGGCCGCTTCTACGAGGTCCACGAGGAGCTCAACGAGTTCGACCGGTGGCACCTGGTGCAGCACGAGGCGCAGCGTCCGCTGTCCCTCACCGCGGGTCCCGACACCGACGAGTATGGCGTCGAGAGGCCGGTCGGTCCGCTGGAGTCGATGCGCCGCAAGCTCTCGGAGTTCTACTTCAAGGACCGCATCGAGCCCGTCACCCCCTCCGAGCTGGCTGCGGCTCACCACCACGGTGAGGCGGAGGCCCTGCCCGGTGGGCAGGCCCGAGCCATCAAGGAGTCGGTGGAGCGCGCCGACGAGACCGCGGGTCTGCGATCGGACGACCGCACCTGAGGCGGCTCCCCGGCCCCTGAGCGGGCCACCACGCACGGCAGGACGGCCGTGGTGCCCACCGGCACCACGGCCGTCCTCATGCGCCCTGCACCACGAAGCATCCCCGACGAGGCACGCGACCTCCGCGATCACGGAGATGCCGTGCTGTCCACAGACCCGCACCGACGCCAGTCGGACACGTGACCGGCTTCTACCCGGCCGCATCCCGGGGTGGTGGGTAGAAACCGTGCACGTGACCGGCGCCTACCCGGCCGTCTCCTGGCGCGCTGGGTAGAAACCGTGCACGAGACCGGCGCCTACCCGGCCGTCTCCTGGCGCGCTGGGTAGAAACCGTGCACGTGACCGGCGCCTACCCGGCCGTCTCCTGGCGCGCTGGGTAGAAACCGTGCACCTGACCGGCTTCTACCCGGCCGTCTCCCGGCGCGCTGGGTAGAAACCGTGCACGAGACCGGCGCCTACCCGGCCGTCTCCCGGCGCGCTGGGTAGAAACCGTGCACGTGCCCGCTTCTGCCTCGCCCAGGGTCCTGTGGGTCGTTCCCGGCAACCTGCCAGGGGGCGGGTCGGAGGGGGAGTCGACCACTCGGCATACTGGAGGGGTGTATGCCGATGACTCCCTGAGCCGTCCCGACTCCCCCGGTCCCCAGGACCCGGTGGACCAGCACGACCTCACCGACGGGCACCGGCACGCGGAGGAGGCCGACCTCCCGGACGAACCGGTGGAGATGAGCCGTGAGGAGTTCGAGAACGCCGTCGGGGACGCCCTGGACGAGGTGCCGCCCCAGCTCATGGCGCTGCTGGACAACGTGGTCTTCTTTGTGGAGGACGAACCGCCGGCCGACGACCCCGAGCTCCTCGGTGTCTACGACGGGATCCCGCTCACCGAGCGTGACGAGTTCTGGGGCGGGCAGATGCCAGACCGCATCACGATCTTCCGCGGCCCCACCCTACGCATGTGTGAGGACCGCGGCGAGGTGATCGAGGAGATCGCCATCACCGTCGTGCACGAGATCGCCCACCACTTCGGAATCGACGACGAGAAGCTGCACGCCCTCGGCTGGGGCTGACCCCGGTTGACGTAGCGCCACGCCCAGTACCGGAGCACCGCAGCACAACCCGACGCTCCTCTGTTCGTCAAGCGGCGGTGAGCCAGGTGCGGTGGCGGGTGGCGAGGTCGTAGTCGAGGTGGTCGAGATGGGGTAGGAACGGCAACGGCCGGCGTCTCCCGCAGGAGACGCCGGCCGTGCAGTATGTCGTGGGGCCGGATCAGACGGCGTACTCACCGCGGAAGTACTCGAAGACCCACCCGACCACGGAGATGGCCAGGAACGGTGCGGCGATGATCGTGAGCCACCAGCCGATGGCGACACCGAGGAAGAACAGCGCTCCGGAGGCGCCGACGGCCAGGGGCCACCAGGAGTGCGGGCTGAAGTGGCCGTAGGGGCCGGCCTGGTCCGAGATCTCGCCCTCTGGGTCGTCGTCGGGCCGGGCGTCGAGCTTGCGGCCGGTCTTCCCGAGATACCACGCCAGCATCGCGCACATGATCGCCGTGAGGGTCAGGGCGACGACGCCGACCATCTCCTCGAAGTCGACGAAGTAGGTGTAGATCGCGGCCGCGATGACGAAGAAGGCGACCAGGTAGTAGAAGAGCTTGGTCTCGACCCTCATCGCGCGTCTCCGTCCGACTCTCCGTGGCCCTTGGTCCCGCCGGTCTCTGTGCCCTTCTGGCCCGCCGGATCAGTGTCCGGTCCACCCAGCAGCGTCTCCAGGACGCCCTTGTCGGGCTCGGGCGACTCCATGGTGGCCACGTTGGCGTGGTGCAGGTCGAAGGCCGGGCGCTCGGAGCGGATCCGCGGGATCCAGTTGAAGTTGTGGCGCGGCGGCGGGCACGAGGTGGCCCACTCCAGCGAGGCACCCCAGCCCCACGGGTCGTCCACAGTGACCTTCTCGGTCTTGAAGCTCTTCCACACGGCATACAGGAAGGGCAGCATCGAGGCGCCGAGGAGGAACGCCGAGATCGTGGACACCTGGTTCATCCAGGTGAACCCGTCCTCCGGCATGTAGTCCGGATAGCGACGCGGCATACCCATCGCACCCAGCCAGTGCTGGATGAGGAAGGTGCCGTGGAAGCCGAGGAACAGCATCCAGAAGTGGAGCTTGCCCAAGCCCTCGCTCAGCATGTGGCCGGTCAGCTTGGGCCACCAGAAGTAGAACCCGGCGAACATCGCGAACACCACGGTGCCGAACACCACGTAGTGGAAGTGCGCCACGACGAAGTAGGAGTCGGTGACGTGGAAGTCGAGGACCGGGCTGGCCAGGATGACACCCGTCAGACCACCGAACAGGAAGGTCACCAGGAAGCCGAGGGACCACAGCATCGGTGTCTCGAAGGTGAGGTGCCCGCCCCACATGGTGCCGACCCAGTTGAAGAACTTCACGCCCGTGGGCACCGCGATGAGCATCGTCATGATCGCGAAGAACTCCAGCAGCACCGCCCCGGTGGCGTACATGTGGTGGGCCCACACGCTCACCGACAGGGCCGCGATGGCGACCGTCGCGAAGATCAGGGTCTTGTAGCCGAAGATCGGCTTGCGGCTGAACACGGGCAGGATCTCGGAGATGATGCCGAAGAACGGCAGCGCGATGATGTAGACCTCGGGGTGGCCGAAGAACCAGAACAGGTGCTGCCACAGCATGGCGCCGCCGTGCTCCGGGTCGTAGATGTGGGCGCCGACGATACGGTCGGCCGCCATGCCGAACATCGCGGCCGCCAGCACGGGGAAGACCATGAGGATCAGGATGGAGGTCACCAGGACGGTCCACGTGAAGATCGGCATCCGGAACATGGTCATGCCCGGCGCGCGCATGCAGACGATCGTGGTGATGAAGTTGACGGCGCCGAGGATGGTGCCGAACCCGGCCAGGGCCAGACCCATCACCCACAGGTCGCCGCCGAGCCCCGGGCTGTGCGCGGCACCGGCCAGCGGCTGGTAGGCGAACCAGCCGAACGACGCGGCACCACCGGGGGTGATGAACCCGCCGACCGCGATCAGGCCACCGAACAGGAACAGCCAGTAGGCGAACATGTTGAGCCGCGGGAACGCGACGTCCGGGGCCCCGATCTGCAGCGGCATCAGCGCGTTGGCAAACCCGGCGAAGAGGGGTGTGGCGAACAGCAGCAGCATGATCGTGCCGTGCATCGTGAACATCTGGTTGAACTGCTCGGGGTTGTCCACGACCGTCAGGCCGGGTGCCCACAGCTCGGCGCGGATGATCAGCGCGAGCAGGCCGCCGAACATGAAGAACGCCACGGAGGTGATGAAGTAGAGATTGCCGATCACCTTGTGGTCAGTCGTGGTGATCCAGCTGACGATGAGTTTGCCCAGACTCTTCTCGGGCCTGCCGGGCTCGTGTGCCGGGACGATCTCGTCAGACGGCCGCGTCGTGGTGATGGCCATCAGTTCTCCTCCCCTTCCAGGGTGGCGTTGTACTGCTCGAGCAGGGCCGGCGGCAGCAGGGCCGGCTGGCCCTCGTGGAGCCCGTAGAGGTTGTACTCGTTGCCGATCAGGCCGTCACCACCGGAGGCCTTGAGGTCCTCGATGAACGCGTCGTACTCCTCCTGGGAGACGACCGTGACCTGGAACAGCATCTGGGAGTGGTAGGCGCCGCAGAGCTCGGCGCACTTGCCCTGGAAGGTGCCCTCCTCGGTCGTCACCACCTGGAAGGTGTTGACCCGGCCGGGGACCATGTCCAGCTTGGTGATGAACTGCGGCACCCAGAAGGAGTGGATGACATCGCGGGAGGTCAGCACGAACTCGATGCGGCTGTCGACCGGCAGCACCAGGGTGGGCAGCGTCTCAGGCAGCCCCTCCTCACCCTTGCTGAGGTCCAGCGCCTGCTCGCCGACGATGTGCGCCTCGGCCTCGACGTAGTTGAAGTCCCAGGACCACTTCTTGCCGATCGCGTTGACGGTGACGTCGGCCGGCTGGGAGGTGTCGAGCATCTCGTGCTGCAGCTCAACGGTCTTGCCGAAGAGCACGGAGACCATGAGCACCGGCACGATCGTGTAGAGGATCTCCAGCGGCACGTTGTAGCGGATCTGCTCCGGCAGGCCCTTCTCGTCCTTCTTGCGGCGGTAGGCCACGATGCACCAGAGGATCAGGCCCCAGACGAGCACGCCGATGGCCAGCGCGGCGATCCAGGTCCAGTTCCAGAACGAGATGATCCTGGGACCCAACTCGGTCACCGGCTCGGGGAGGTAGCCGCGCTGGAGCTCCGCGCCACAGCCGCTCAGGACCAGGACGAGGGCAGCCATCACTCCGAGGCCGCCGACCCTGTTTCTGCGGCGACGGGCTGGGGCAGTCTGCCGTTGCAATGCGCACCTCACTATCGAGCCATGGTTTTCCACGCCTGAGCCTACCCCCTCACACCCGGCGCGTCAGGGGAGGGTGGCACCGGATGTTGCGCGTCTCAGGCCGTGTCGAAGGCCGGGGGCAACGGAAGCCGCAGGGCCGCCTCCACCAGCTGGAGGTATGCCGTGCGGCTCACCTCGCGCACGCCCAGCGTGGCCAGGTGGTCGGTCCGCCACTGGACGTCGATCAGGGCGTCCGTCGGCGACACCAGGGACACCAGATGCACCAGGGCCGCCTTCGAGGCGTCCGTGGCCCGGTGGAACATCGACTCCCCCGCGAACAGGCCGCCGACGGCCACGCCGTAGAGGCCACCCACCAGCTCCCCGTCCTGCCAGGTCTCGACCGAGTGGGCCCACCCGAGCCGGTGCAGCTCGCCATAGGCACGGGCGATCGTCGGGGTGATCCAGCGTCCCTTCCGTCCCGGCGCGGCGCAGGCCTCGACGACCTGGTCGAAGGCGGTGTCGACGCGGAACTCGAAGGTCGCGCTGGAACGGCGCAGGGAACGACTCACCCGCAGGTCCCGGGGGAACAGCACGCCCCGCGGGTCCGGTGACCACCACCCCATCACTCCCCCGCCCCGAGACCCCAGGCCCATCGGGAAGATCCCGGAGCGGTAGGCGGCGAGCAGCGTGCCCGGCTCGAGGTCGGCACCGATCCCGATCAGGTCCTCCCCCGGCTGAGCCAGCCCCAGATCAAGGTGCCACGGGGTGGGAGGCGGCTCGATCGGCATACTGCAGGCGGCCGTCAGGCCAGGTGAGCGGCGACCTCGGCCCCGGCCTCCGCGCCGTAGGCCTCGGTGAACCGGTCGAGGAAGTCCGCGGTCGCGAACGTGTACTCCTGGGTGCCGACCGTCTCCAGGACGTAGCTGGCCAGGGTGGACCCCAGCTGGGCACAGCGCTCCTGCGGCAGCTCCCACGCCAGGCCGGCCAGGAATCCGGCGCGGAAGGCGTCCCCCACGCCGGTCGGGTCGACCCGGTCGACGTCCGTCGCGATCGGCACGTGCACGGGCTCCTCGCCCCGCCGCAGGATGGTCGCCCCATCCCTACCACGGGTGACCACCCGGGTGCCGACCCGGTCCAGGATCTCCTCGGCGGACCACCCGGTCTTCTGCTCGGTCATCGCGGCTTCGTACTCGTTGGTGAACAGGTAGGTCGCGCCGTCGACGAGCTGACGGATCGACGCCCCGTCCATGAAGGCCAGCTGCTGGCTGGGGTCGGCCGCGAACGGGATGCGGCGGGTGCGGCACTCGGCGGAGTGGCGCAGCATCGCCTCCGGGTCGTCCGGGCTGACCATGACCAGGTCGACGCCGCCGACCGCGGCCACGATGGGGCCGAGCTCGATCTGCCGCGCCTCGCTCATGGCGCCGGCGTAGAAGGAGGCGATCTGGGCCATGTCCTGGTCGGTCGTGCAGACGAAGCGGGCCGTGTGCCGCACCTCGGAGACGTGGATGTGCTCGCAGTTGACGCCGTGCCGCTCCAGCCAGGAGCGGTAGGACGCGAAGTCCTCCCCGACCGCGCCCACGAGGATCGGCCGGTGCCCCAGGCGGGCCATGCCGAAGCTGATGTTGGCCCCGATGCCGCCGCGCCGGAACTGCAGGTCGTCCACGAGGAAGGACACCGAGATCTTGGCGAGCTGATCTGGCACCAGGGACTCGGCGAACCGCCCCTGGTAGGTCATCAGGTGGTCGGTCGCGATGGATCCACAGACAGCGATTCTCACCCAGGCAACCTACCCCGTCCTTGAAGAGCCGAACTCGGCGCGGCGGTGGGGCCGCGCGTCAGGCTCGGCGCGGGCAGTCGCCTTGTGTCCTGCACTCCCAGGCCTCTAACCCCGGCAGTGCAGGACATAGCGGCCCCCGATGGGCGCCCCGGAACCTGGACCCTCGAACGCGACGCGGCCGGCCTCCCGATGGGAGACCGGCCGCGTGCGGCGACGATGGTGCGACTCAGCCGAAGGAGTCGCCGCAGGCGCAGGAGCTGCCCGCGTTGGGGTTGTCGATCGTGAAGCCCTGCTTCTCAATGGTGTCGGCGAAGTCGATGCTCGCGCCGTCCAGGTAGGGGGCGCTCATTCGGTCCACGACCACCTGGACGCCGTCGAAGTCGGCCGTCAGGTCGCCGTCGAGGGTGCGCTCGTCGAAGTAGAGCTGGTAGATCAGGCCGGAGCAGCCGCCGGGCTGCACGCCGATGCGCAGACGAAGGTCGTCACGGCCCTCCTGCTCCAGGAGTGACTTGACCTTGCCGGCTGCGACGGCCGTCAGGACGACGCCGTGTTCCGCCGTGGTCGCGGTGGTGGTCTCGGTCTCGGTGTCCTGAACGCTCATGGTGTCCGTCCTGTCCTCTCGGAAACTGCTTGACGGGCGCAACACCGCCTCCCGCGGGGTTGTTCCCTGCCTCCCAGGGTACGACCGATCGGTGAAAGAACAACCACCGGGCGCTCAGTGTTGCGGTGACCAGGTCCGCGCGACCCGCTCGGCCAGGTCCGCGAGGTCCTCACCGTCGCGCGGCTCGTAGGCGCCGGAGATCCCCAACGACATCCCCTCGCGCCGGCCGACGAGGACCTGCTCGGCCAGCACGATGCTGGGAGAACCGACCTCCAGCGCGGCCCGGGCGACCTCGGCGATCACCCCGTCGTGGACGGTGTGCCAGTCGTATGCCGTGCCGCCAGTCACCACGAGCGTCCCGGGCAGCACGTCCCCCAGTCCGATCTCCTCGATCACGAAGGTGGCACCGACCACCGGTTGTGCACCGAGCAGCAGCGCGGCGTAGCCCACTCCCCCGCCGACGCCGGCGCCGTCGGTGCGCTCCGGGCGGAGTGCCTTGCCGGTCAGCAGGTCCTTGCGGGGAGGCAGGATCCGGTTGACCCGCTCGGTGAGCAGCCCCAGCTGCTCCTCGAGCCGCTGGGTCACCGGCGGCGGCACGCCGTGCTCGGTCCCGAGCGCCGCGCTCGCGCCGTGGAAGCCGGTCAGCGGCAGCCCGGTCGCGTGCGCCAGCACGAGCGTGGTGTCGCGCAGCCGGTCGCGGACGGCCGGAAGGTCGGTCAGGTCTTCGCCCGCACCGAGGGCCTGCAGCATCCCCGTGCCGCCGTCGTGGCTGGCCAGGTCGCCGCAGCCGACCACGATGCGGGTCGCCCCGGCGTCCAGGGCGGCCGCGATCAGTTCGCCGATCCCGCGGCTCGTCAGCCGCAGCATGGCGCCGACCCGGTCGGCGGCCTCGCCGGGGTCGGCCAGGGGTCCGGCCACCCCGTCCAGCACCTCCTCCGCAAGGTGCCGCCCGGCGGCCTGCCCGGCCTCGACATACGCCGTCCCGTCGTGGAGCAGCAGCTGGGCGGGCACCTCCTCACCGGTCGGACCGGTCACCACCACCGGGGTCGGCTGGGCGTCGAGTGCGTGCGCGAGCACCTCGATGAACCCGGACCCACCGTCGGAGACCGGCGCCACGACGACCTGGTGCCCCGGCGCGTGGCGTCGCCAACCCTCCGCCAGGGAGACCGCAGCGGCCAGCGGGCCGGGCGCGCCGGCATACTGCCCGGTGGCGAGGAGGACCCGCACCTCAGTAGGTCATCTGCATCGCCGTGCGCACCTCGTCCAGGGTGGCGTTGGCGATCTCGTTGGCCCGCGCGTTGCCCCTGGCCAGGATCTGCTCAAGGTAGGCCGGGTCGGAGCTGAGCTCGGCGCGGCGCGCGCGGATCGGGGCGAAGTGCTCGTTGATCGCCTCGGTTACGACCTTCTTGAGCGTGCCGCCCCCACCGTCGCCGATCTCGGCCGCGATCTCGTGCGGGTCGCGGTCGGAGGCCAGCGCCGCCAGCAGCACCAGGTTGGAGACCTCGGGCCGGTTGGCGGGGTCGTAGGTGATGTTGCGGTCCGCGTCGGTGACGGCCTTCTTGAGCACCTTGGCGGTGGTGTCGGCGTCCATCCCCAGCTCGATGGTGTTGCCCTTGGACTTGGACATCTTGGTGCCGTCGGTGCCCAGCAGGTTGGTCGCCTCGGACAGCAGCGGCTCGGGCGCCGGGAACACCGGCGTGCTCGCGTCGGCGCGGCCGTAGCGCTCGTCGAAGCGGCGGGCGATGACCCGGGCCTGCTCCAGGTGCGGCACCTGGTCCTTGCCGACGGGCACCAGGTTGGCCTTGCAGAACAGGATGTCGGCGGCCTGGTGCACCGGGTAGGTGAGCAGCAGCCCCGACATCGGCCGGCCGCCCGTCGCCTCGAACTCGGCCTTGACCGTCGGGTTGCGGCGCAGCTCGGAGTCGGTGACCAGGGACAGGAACGGCAGCATCAGCTGGTTGAGCGCCGGCACGCTGGAGTGGGTGAAGATCGTCGTCTTCTCCGGGTCCAGGCCAGCGGCGAGGTAGTCGGCCAGGAGCGAGTAGACGCGCTCGCGGATCGGCCCGACGCCGTCCCGGTCTGCGATCACCTGGTAGTCGGCGATCAGGATGAAGGTCTCCACCCCGCGCTGCTGGAGCAGGACGCGGTTGCGCAGCGTGCCGAAGTAGTGGCCGAGGTGCAGGTTGCCGGTCGGGCGGTCACCGGTGAGGACGCGGAATTTGCCCGGGTCCTGGTCGATCTCCCGCTCGATCTCCTGGCTGCGGGCGATCGTGCGGGCCAGCGAGGCGTCGGTCGTCGAGGCGGCGAGGGCGTCACCGACGCCGTCGTCCTCGGCACTCGGTTCGTATGCCGTGGGGTCGGTCTGGGTGGTCATCGTTGCCTTTCCGCCGCCCGGGAGGTCGCCCGGACACAGGTCAAGGCCGCCCATCGGACGGCCTTGGTGTGTTGGAGGGTGCGCTGTCAGGGCCGTCGCGTGGACGGCCACCAGGTGGTGCGCACGGTCATGGGGTGGAGTCTAGCCGGTTCTCGGGGCTGGGCCTGACGCGTGCTTTCTACCAACGAGTATGGCATCGTGTGACCAACGACACGGGGACACGAACTTGACCCGTTCTTGACCAACCTCCCAGATTGAGTAGTCTGGCCCTTGGGAATGCGACCGCGCCTGCACTCAGTCCGAGGGGACCAACCGATGACCAGCACCGACAGCACCAATAGCGAGCGCCTGCGGCCGGCGCGCCGCACCATCGTGAAGGGCGCCGCCTGGGCCGTGCCAGCGATCGCAATCGCTGCCCCGGCGCGAGCAATCGGGGCATCCGTACCTGTGGTGCCGCCGACGTTTACGCCCGGATCGGCCTGCAAGTTCCCCGGCGGCAGTTGTGACACGTGGAAGCACGCCTACCGGGCGCAGTTCTGCATGACCAACAACACCGAGGCAGCGATCCTGGTTAACATCACAGAGATTCGCGTCAACGGCCAGGCCAAGCCGGGTATCCCGGCGCAGGTCAGCGTTCCCGCGACTGGTGCCCCCTTCTGCTTCTACACGCTTGCGAACGACACCGGCAGCAGTGCAAATGGGAAACTCGAGTTCGACTACAACTACACGTACATCGATGAGAACGACCAGGTAGTCCCGGTGTCCGGGACCGCCGGTACGGGCCAGCAGAACGACCTCCCTCCCTGCCCGGACTGTGACTCCGGTGGCCTCCCCGGCCCCGAGATGCAGAAGTTGAGCACGTCTGTCGAGGAGCCGGCCGCAACGACCACCGTTGAGGAGCCCGCCGCGAAGACCACGGTCGACGCCCCGGCCACCGACACCACGGTCGAGGAGCCGGCAACCGCCGACACCGAGGAGACCACCGCCAGCCCCCAGGGCTGACCGGCACCACTGGTTCACGAAAGGGCACTTCCCTCGGGAAGCGCCCTTTCGTATGTCCGGTGTGCGATGCGGCGAGCAATTGCCCGCATCCTCATCGGCGTCACCCCAGCGGCTGCAGGGCGCCGGTGATCACCACCTGCTCAGGCGTCAGCCACGGCGACACGATCTCCTGGATCCGCTGGACGGTCGCCCGGTCGGCGAGCACGACGCCCACCTCCAGGAGTCCGCTCGTCCCGCCGCTCCCACTGCTCAGCAGACGCACCTCCCCGTGCTGGGCCGACAGCGCCTCCTGCGCCGACTGGATGTCGTGCTGCGTCGGCAGGTCACGTTGCACCACGCAGAGCGGCCCCTGATAGACCTCGCGCAGCGCCGTCCGCGCCTCGCCCGGATCGCCGCTGACCACGACCTTCACCAGTGGCCCGCCGTCGGTGACCCAGGACGTCACATAGCCGTCCAGGCTCTGCAGCCGCTCCATCAGCGCCTGCTCCTGCGCGAACCCGTCGGGACCCTCCGTGCGCGCCGCCTGGTCCACGTCCGGCACGTCTGCGGTCGGGTCGTCACACAGCTGCGGGAAGGTCACGTCGTCAACCGTGGGCATCGTGAAACCCTCGGGCGGGTCCGCGCTCACCGGCCGGGTCAGCGTGATCGTGCCCTCGAACGACTCCCCCGCTGTGTAGTGCCCCACGGCGTAATAGCTCTCGTCCGTCCACGTCACGCCGCTCGCCGTGCGCGCCTCCACCTGGTCCCAGGAGAAGTCGCCCTCCAGGACCGGGCCGCCGCACTGCGGCGGCAACGACGCAGCCACTCCCCCGATGCAGATCTCCACCTCGCCCTCCGGCTCGGACTGCATGAGTATGCCGTGCGCCACCAGTTCTCCGTCCGGATCGACGACCTGGCTCGAGGAGGCCGGCTCCGACCCGGCGGCGTCGTCTGGCGATGCCGCGGTCGAGGAGCCATCACCGCTCGGATCGGTCTGCGTGCCGCAGGACGCCAGCGCCAGGGCCACCGCGCCGACGACCACCACGGGGAACCATCTCATCGTGCACCTCACTGTGTCGTGGGCCGGCCGGGTGCCGACGCACCCGTGCGTGTCAGACGCGCGGCGAGGGCTCCGGGTTCCGGTACAGGTCGGCCTCCACCACGCCGGTCCGGGCGGCGCGGGCCTCGTGGAGGGCCAGCCCGGTCACCGCGGCCACCACGATCAGGACGCCCAGCCACCGGCTCCAGGTCAGCGTCGTGTCCATCAGCGTGACGCCGACCAGCACCGAGGTCACCGGGAACATCAGCTCAGCCAGCGTCGCCCGCGAGGCCGCAGTGCGCCGCAGCCCGATGTAGTAGAGCCCCAGGGCCAGAGCGCCGGGGATCAGCGCCAGCAGCACGAGCTGGGGTACCCGGTCCATGGGCATGGTCCAACCGGCATCCGAGACCGCCACGATCACGGCGGCCGCAGGCAGACCGAAGCCGAAGCGCAGCGCCAGGGTGTCCCGCGGCCCGAGGTGCCCGTCCACGAGCCGTCCGAGCACGGTCCCGGCACCCCACAGGGTGGCTGCACCGATGGCCAACAGCGCTGCCGTGGCATCACCCACGCGGACCGAGAACGGTTCTGGGAAGGTCATCAGCCACGCGCCCGCGAGCGCCGGCACGGCGAACCACCAGAACCGCGGCCGCAGCCGCTCCCCCAGGATCACGGCGGCAAGCAAGATCGCGATGAGCGGCTGCAGCTTCTGCAGGATCTGAGGGGTGATCGGGTCACCCAGCCGGAAGGCCGCGGTGAACAGCGTCGTCGCCAGCGCCGACGAGCCCGCGCCGATGACCACGGCACCGACCCGCACCCGCGGTGGCGCCTCGGACCAGCGCCTCAACGCTGGCACCAGCCAGGGCAGGAGCAGCAGGACGAGCACGAGGTGCTCGTACATCACGATCGTCGCCGCGTCCAGGACCTGCGCGAGGGGCTCGCGCAGCAGCGCTGAGGTGCCCCAGAAGCACGCCGCGAGGGCGACGACCCAGGTCAGGTCACGCTGACTCGAGGCAGACCGGGTGGCGGTCACCGCACCTCCCACCCGGACAGATCCGGCCCTTTCGGCACGATGCCGGTCGGGTTGATGTCGGTGTGCACCCCGTAGTAGTGCGACTTGATGTGCTCGAAGTTGACGGTGGACCCGAAGTCGTGGTCGTGCCACAACCGTCGCGCATAGGCCCAGAGGGCCGGCATCTCGGTCAGCTTGTTGCGGTTGCACTTGAAGTGGCCGTGGTAGGCCGCGTCGAAGCGCACCAGGGTCGGCCACAGTCGGATGTCGGCCAGGGTCAGCTGGTCCCCGACCAGGTAGTCCGCGTCGCTCAGCCGCTCCTCCAGCCAGTCCAGCCGGGCAAAGAGCTGGTCATAGGCCCGGTCGTAGGACTCCTGCCTCCCCGCGAACCCGCAGCGATAGACGCCGTTGTTGACGTCCTCGTAGACCAGGCCCGAGACCTCCTCGATCTCCTCGCGCAACGCGTCCGGCCACAGGTCCGGGGCGTCCGGACGCTGGAACTCGGTCCACTCGGTGACCAGGTCGCGCACGATCTGGTCGAAGTCGTTGGTGACCACCTGCCCCGTGGTCGTGTCGACAATCGCGGGCACCGTGACGCCGGGCTTGTAGCCGTCCGGGCGTGCCTCATAGGCATCCTTGAGCCGCGGGATCCCCAGCACCGGGTCCACTCCCCCGGCGTCGAGGTCGAAGGTCCAGCTGTCGGAGTCGTGGGTCGGCCCGCAGACCCCCATCGACAGCACGTCCTCCAGGCCCAGCAGCTGGCGGGTCAGGATCGTGCGGTGCGCCCACGGGCAGGCCCGGCTCACGACCAGGCGGTAGCGCCCCGGCTCCACCGCGAAGCCGTCACGCCCGTCGGCGGTGATCCGCGTCGGGATGTAGCGCGTGTCCCGCTCGTAGGAGTCCTCGACATAGGTGCCCTTGTCAGCCATGACCCAACCTTTCCAGAAGCAGTGCCTCGGCGAGACAGACGCGTTCGAACTCAGCCAGGTGCAGGCTCTCGTTGGCGGCATGCGCCCGGGTGTCCGGGTCCTCGACGCCGGTCACCAGGATCGCGGCCTCGGGGAACCTCTCGGCGAAGGAGGCGACGAACGGGATGGAGCCGCCCACGCCGATGTCGACCGGCTCCGTGCCGTCCCAGGCGTCGCGGAAGGCGCTGCGGGCGGCGTCGTAGACGGGTCCCTGCGCGTCGGCCGCGAAGCCGGGCCCCTCGTCATCGAGGGTGATGGTGACCTGGCAGCCCCAGGGCGCGTTGTCCTCGAGGTGCTTCTTCAACAGCTCGTATGCCGTGCTCGGCACCTCGGCGGGGTGGATGCGCATGGACAGCTTGGCGCGGCCGACCGGTGTGAGCAGGTTGGCGGCCTTGGCGACGCTGGGGGCGTCGATGCCGATCACGGTCATCGACGGCCTCGTCCACATCCGGGACAGGAACGAGCCGGAGCCGATCGGCTGCACACCCTCGGCGAGGCCGGACTCGGCGCGCAGCACCTCCTCGGGGTAGTCCAGGTCCGCGGCCTCGGAGGTCTTCAGCCCGGCGACGGCCACGTTGCCCTCGTCGTCGTGCAGCGTCGCCAGCAGCCGGGCGAGCGCGGTCAGGCCGTCGGGCACGGCCCCGCCGAACATGCCGGAGTGCACACCGTGGTCGAGCGCCTTGACCTCGACCACCACCCGGACCAGTCCGCGCAGCGTGGTCGTCAGCGCCGGGACCCCGATCTTCCAGTTCTGGCTGTCGGCCAGCACGATCGCGTCCGCCTTCAGGCTGTCGCCGTGCCTGGCCAGGATCTCCGGCAACGACTCGGAGGCGATCTCCTCCTCGCCCTCGACGAAGACCGTCACACCGACCGGCGGGCGGCCACCGTGGGCACGCAGCGCCGCGACGTGGGCCAGGACCCCGGCCTTGTCGTCGGCGACCCCGCGGGCGTAGAGCCGTCCGGCGACCTCGGTCGGCTCGAACATCGGGGTGTCCCAGTCGGCCTCGTCACCGGGGGGCTGCACGTCGTGGTGGGCGTAGAGCAGCACCGTCGGCGCCCCTTCCGGGCCGGGCAGGTGCCCGATGACGGCCGGGCGGCCACCCTCGCGCACGATCCGCACGTCCATCCCCTCGGCCGCCAGCAGGTCCGCCACGGCGCGGGCCGAGTCCTCGACGTGCTTCTGGTCGAAGGAGTCCAGGGACACCGACGGGATCCGGGTCAGCGCCTCCAGGTCGGCGCGCACCCCCGGCATCAGCTCGCGCACCCGCGTCGCCAGCTCGGCGGTGCGCTCGTTGGCACCGGCCGGGGAGCTCGGGTCCTGCAACGTCGCGTCCTCGGACGTCGTGTCCTGGGAGGTCGGGTTTGGGGAGGTGGGGTTCTGGGAAGTCACGTGGCCGACGATAGCCGCCACACGACATACAGTGGAGGGGTGTTCCGCAAGAAGACCGCCGCCGAGCCAGAGCCGACCCCGATGATCCAGGAGCGGCCCGGCGCAAAGAACCGTCCCACCCCCAAGCGCAAGGACCAGGAGGCCGCCAACCGGCGACCGCTGGTCGGCAACTCCAAGGCGGCCTCAGCCGACGTGAAGGCCCGGCAGCGGGCCGAGCGCGAGGCGGCCCGCCAGGGCATGCTGCGCGGCGAGGAGAAGTACCTCGCGCCGCGCGACCGGGGGCCGGTCAAGCGGATGCTGCGGGACATCGTCGACACCCGGTGGAACATCGGCGAGTTCCTGCTGCCCCTGATGCTCGTGGTGCTCGCGGTGATGCTCCTGGGTGGGCAGGACCCGCGCGCGCAGATCCTGATCCTGCCCATGGTCTACGGCGTGATGCTCATCGGCATCCTCGACGCGTGGTTCCTGACCCGCCGCGCCAAGCGCCGGGTCGAGGAGGAGTTCGGCACCGACGCACCCCGCGGCACCGGGTGGTATGTCGCGCTTCGGTCGATGCAGATGCGGATGTCCCGCGTGCCGCGCCCGCAGATCAAGCGCGGCGAGCCCGTCGTGCGCCGCCGCTGAGCTCCTCGACTCAGCTCACTGCTGGGCGCTCACCCCGGGTCGGCGGGGCTCAGGCTCATCGGGCCGTAGACCTCCTGGTCGCCGTTGAGCAGCGTCACCGACTTCACGCCCGCGTCGGCGAGCATGTGCCACTCGTCGGACAGCCAGGCCTCCGCGTCGGCCTGCGTCGGGAAGGCCGTGCCGGCCAGTCCGAGGTCGGGGATCGCCGCCCCGGTGTCGTCGCAGTATCGCCAGGTGAACACATCACTCATGCCCTTACCCTACGCAAAGTCGGTGGGGTGCCCTAGGGTCGACCCACAGGCCGGTCCAGCAGGGGCCGCCGCACGAAAGAGGGTGTGAAACATGGGTCAGTATGACGAGTTGCTGTCCGCGATCCCGGTGTCTCAGCTCGCCCAGCAGGTGGGTGCCGACGAGGCCGAGGTCTCCCAGGCCGTGCAGCAGGTCCTTCCCGCGCTGGTGGGTGGCCTGAGCGCCAACGCCCAGCAGCCCGAGGGGGCTGCCTCACTCACCAACGCTCTCGGCGACCACGCCGACACCAACTTCGGCGACCTGGCCAACGTCAACATCGACGACGGCCAGAAGATCGTCGGCCACATCTTCGGCGACCAGCGTGAGGCGGTCGTCAACCAGCTGGGCGGGCTCGGTGGTGGGGGCGGTGGCCTGATCCAGAAGCTCCTGCCGATCCTCGCCCCGATCGTGCTCAGCTTCCTGGCCAAGAAGATGGGCGGCGGCGGAGGTCTCGGTGGCGCCCTGACCGACGCCCTCGGCGGTGGCGGTGGCGCACCTTCCCCGGGTGCCGCCCCGGCCGGCGGCGGCGTGGGTGACCTCCTCGGCGACCTGCTCGGCGGAGCCCTCGGCGGTCAGGCTGGCGGCCAGGGCGGCGGCATGGGCGGGCTCGACGACCTCCTCGGCGGTCTGCTCGGCGGCGGCAAGCGGTAGGTGGCGTGGTCGCGTCATCGGTCCCTAGAGTGGGCCCATGACCCGACTCCCCCGCTTCGCAGCGGTCCTGGCTCTCTCCGTCCTCGCCGCGCTCCTGGCCCCCGCGGCGGCCCACGCCGTGGGCTATCAGTTCTGGGGGTTCTACCAGCTCTCGGACGACGGCGAGTGGAGTTTTGCCACCGAGGGTCCCGCCACGGTGGTCCCCGAGGACGGGACCGTCGAGGGGTTCCGTTTCGCGGTCTCCTCCGGTGAGGACGTGCGGGTGCCGCGCGCCGTCCTGACCTTCGAGGAGATCTGTGCCGACACCCCGGCCGAGGACGGCATGAAGCGTGTCGGCCTCGTCGTCGACCCGGGTCGTGACGTCGACGCACCCCAGGGCGAGACGCTCTTCACCCCCGGCGCGCAGTGCGTCGTCGCCGACCCCGGCGCCACCTCCCAGGAGGTCGTCGACCAGGCGGCCGGCGAGGTCCGCGTCGTCGACGCGTTCCTGTGCGGCATCGGGGGCTTCCCGGCCGAGGGCGGTTGCGGTGACGAGGTCGCCGAGCCGACCCCGGAGCAGCTGGCCGAAGACGAGGAGATCGCGATCCCGGTGGTGCCCGCCGGTCAGCCGATCATCGCCGCGGCTGACCAGGATGGCGAGGCCACGGACGAGCCCACGGCCACCGACGACGCCACCGCGACCGACGAGTCGACCGAGGACGCCACGACGGAGGAGGCCACCGACGAGGCCACCGACGAGGAGACGACCGAGGAAGCGACCGAGGAGGCGACCGAGGAGGACACCGCCGAGGCCACCCCGGACGAGGGGGCGGACGAGGCGACCGACGAGGACTCCGACGGATCCTCCGGAGGCGTCCCCCCGTGGGTGTGGATCGCCGGGGCGGTGGTGCTGCTGGGGCTGCTCGCCTGGGCGGCCGGGGCGGCCCGCAACCGGCGGCTGGAGGACGCCGAGCGCGACTGGGCACCGGACGACCAGGACGCCAAGGACCCGGACGGCCCGCAGGGTCCTGACGGCGACCCGGGCCCCGGAGGACCGCCCGGTCGCTGACGCGCCAGGGTCAGGACGTTCCGGCGGCCATCGTCCACTACTCTGGAGCCACCCCCGTCTCCTGAGGTCTCGTGAATCATGGCTACCACCCTCGTCCTCGGTGCCGCCCGCAACGGCAAATCCGACTACGCCGAAGCACTCCTGGCGCACCACCCCGTCGTGACCTACGTCGCGACCGGGCCAAAACTTCACGACGCCCCGGACCAGGCGTGGGCCGACCAGGTCCTGGAGCTGCGGGCCAAGCGTCCCGCCTCCTGGGAGACGGTCGAGACCACCGCGCTGTCCCGCGCCCTGCTCCTCTCCCGCCGGCCGGTGCTCATCGACACCCTGTCGCACTGGGTCTGGCGGACCCTCGACGAGCACGACCAGTGGCGGTCCGCGACCCGCGCCATCGAGACACTCGAGCCGATCCTCGACGAGCTGCTCGTCGTCTACCGATCCCTGTCCCACGACGTCGTGGCGATCTCCGACGAGGTCGGGTGGGGTCGGGAGCCCACCAACGCCCGGGAGGGGACCTACCGCGAGGTGCTGGCCCACGTGAACAACCGGTTCAGCGCCGTCAGCCAGCGCGTCCACCTGCTCGTCGGCGGTCGGGTGCTCGACCTGAGCAACGCCCCCTCCCCGCTCTCGGCCAGCCGGTCGGGGGAGGTCAGCAGCCAGACCCGGTGACCTGCGGCATACTCGCGCCGATGTCACGGACCCGGTGAGCTCCGGCATACCCCCCCGCTGTCACAGATCCGGCACCCGCGGTGTCTCATGGTCAGCCGGCCCACCAGGGGCCACCAATAGGAGTGGAGCACCAGATGCCCAGCACGTTCCGGATCCCCAAGGCCGACCTGAGCGGATGGTTTGGCCGGGCCATGAGCATCTACGCGCGTCGCACCTACGGCGAGGTCCCCGACGTGGCCTACGTCTTCCTGCACCACCGCCCCCTGACCCGAGCGGTCTTCGCCTTCGAGCGCAGGATGAGCCGGCTCTCGGCGTGCGACCCGCACCTGAAGGCCTACGCCACGATGGCCACCGCTGCCACGATCGGGTGCACCTGGTGCATGGACTTCGGCTACTACCTGGCGCACACCGAGGGGCTGGACGAGGCGAAGGTGCGCCAGGTCCCGGTGTGGCGCGACAGCGACGTCTTCACCCCGCTCGAGCGCGACGTGATGGCCTACGCCGAGGCGATGAGCGTCACCCCGCTGGAGGTGACCGACGAGATGGTGGCCGGACTGCACGAGCAGCTCGGCAGCGCCGCGCTGGTGGAGCTGACCGAGATGATCTCGGTGGAGAACCTCCGCTCGCGCACCAACGCGGCCATGGGGCTGGCCTCCCAGGGTTTCGCCGACTCCTGCGACCTGGCACCGTTGGCCCGGTGAGCGATGGCGTGAACGATGGAGGGAGCGACCCCTTCCTGCAGCACCGCAACCTGCTCTTCACGGTGGCCTACGAGATGCTCTCCTCCGCCGCCGACGCCGAGGACGTGGTGCAGGAGACCTGGCTGCGCTGGGCCGACGTGGACCAGTCGGCGGTCCGCGACCCGCGCGCCTACCTGGTGCGCATCGTCACCCGCCAGGCGCTGAACCGGATCCGCACCCTGCAGCGCCGCCGCGAGACCTACGTCGGGCCGTGGCTGCCCGAGCCGCTGCTCACCGCACCGGACGTCGCCGAGGACGTGGAGCTCGCCGACTCGGTCTCCACCGCGATGCTCATGGTCCTGGAGACCCTCTCCCCCACTGAGCGGGCCGTCTTCGTCCTCCGGGAGGTCTTCGGTTTCGAGTATGCCGAGATCGCGGCGGCGGTCGACAAGTCACCGGCGGCGGTGCGCCAGGTGGCCAGCCGGGCCGGTCGGGCGGTCCGCAGCCAGCGCCCCGAGCCCGCGCCGACGGCGGAGCTGGACGCGGTGCTGCAGCGGTTCCTCGAGGCGGCCGCCGGCGGCGACCTGCAGCCGCTCATGGAGCTGCTGGCACCCGACGTGGTGCTCTTCACCGACGGCGGCGGCCTGCGGCAGGCGGCGCTGCGACCGATCCACGGCGCGGAGAAGTCGATGCGCTTCCTGGTGGGCGTCCTCGGGCAGTACACCGGCGAGATCGCCTTCGACACGGCGCAGGTCAACGGCCAGCCCGCGATGCGCGTCTACGCCGACGGCGTGCTGGACGTGGTGGCGACGATGCGCGTCGAGGGCGGCCTGGTGACCGCGCTCTACCTGGTGCGCAACCCGGAGAAGCTGGCCCGCGCGGCGGGCGACGCGGCGCGGCTGACCCGCTGAACCAGCCCGCCGGCCCTCCCCTACGCTGGGGCAGAACCCGACCACCGCTGGAGGCCACCCCCCATGTCATCACCTGAGGCACCTCATACTGTCAAGGTCGCCGTCATCCCCGGCGACGGGATCGGCACCGAGGTCATGGAGCCGACCCTGAGGATCCTCGAGGCGGTGGGCGGACGCCACGGCATCGACTTCGCCTGGCAGCACCACGACTGGAGCTGTGAGCACTACGCGCGCACCGGCTCGATGATGCCCGAGGACGGCATCGAGCAGCTGGCCCAGGCCGACCAGATCCTGCTGGGCGCCGTGGGCTTCCCCGGGGTGCCCGACCAGGTGTCCCTGTGGGGGCTGCTCATCCCGATCCGCCGCGCCTTCCAGCAGTACATCAACCTCCGCCCCATCAAGCTGCTCCCCGGCATCGAGTCCCCGCTGAAGGTCCGCGAGGGCACCGACATCGACTTCCTGGTCGTCCGGGAGAACAACGAGGGTGAGTACTCCGAGGCGGGCGGCCGGCTCTATCGCGGCACCGAGCACGAGGTGGCCATCCAGGAGGCGGTCTTCACCCGGCGCGGTGTCGAGCGCGCGGCGCGGTTCGCCCTCGAGCTGGCCCGGGGGCGCGGGGGCGGGCTGGCGTCGGCCACCAAGTCCAACGGCATCATCCACACGATGCCGTTCTGGGACGAGGTGGTGCACGCGACCGCGGAGGCCTACCCGGACGTCGAGGTCCGCGACTACCACATCGATGCCCTGGCCGCGCAGTTCGTGCTGGACCCGGGTCGTTTCGACGTGGTCGTCGCCTCCAACCTGTTCGGCGACATCCTGACCGACCTCGGCGCGGCGATCATCGGCAGCATCGGCATCGCGCCGTCGGGCAACCTGAACCCCGAGGGCGAGCACCCCTCGATGTTCGAGCCGGTGCACGGGTCCGCGCCCGACATCGCCGGGCGGGGCATCGCCAACCCGCTCGGGATGATCTGGACCGCCTCGATGATGCTTGACCACCTCGGGCACCCGCAGGCAGCCGCCGAGCTGGTCGCGGCGATGGAGGCCTCGCTCACCGCCGGGATCAAGACCCCGGACCTCGACGGCACCGCCACGACGACGCAGGTGGCCGACGCCGTCCTCCACGCATTCTTGTAGTGGTTTTGCTGCCGGATCCGCAATTTTGATAGTGGTTTTGCAGGCCGCCGCGCCGACGGGTTCTCGCTCGTGGTGTCGTGTGCTTCCAGCTCCACCTCGCAGGGGGCCGCACCGTCCACCGGAGCGGTCGGATGTCGAGAACTCTGAGGCAGCTCCGTCCTCCCAGTGAGAGCGACCGACAACGGAAGGCAAAGAACCGTGAATCAGCACCAGATCAGCGACATCCTCGCCACGCCCTACGCTCAGCAGCTGCTGAACGGGACAGGCCCGCTCCGCCTCGCCTACGACGGCCTCGACGGCGACCCACGCGTGATCCCGATCGGCTTCTGGACCGAGGGCGAGCAGATCGCGATGGCGACGGCACCGAAAGCGCGGAAGGTGGCAGCGCTGCGGACCAGGCCGAAGGTGGCCATCACCATCGACACCAACGCGTTCCCGCCCAAGGTGTTGCTGGTCCGGGGCACCGCTGAGCTCGAGACCGTCGACGGCCCACCCCCCGGCTACCTCAAGGCCGGGCGCCGCTCGATGGCCGAGGACCAGTACCCCGGGTGGGAGGCCGGAGTGAAGGGCCTCTACGACCAGATGGTGGTCATCCGGGTCACGCCCACCTGGGTCAAGCTGCTCGACTTCGAGACCACGATGCCCGAGGCGGTCGAGGAACTGGTGCAGGCGAAGGCAGCCGCTCGTCAGGACTAACGGACCAGCGAGGCGCCGCAACCGCCGAAGGCAGCCCGACCCTGGGAGATGCGTAGGCCACCAGCAAAACCACTATCAAAATTGCGGATCCGGCAGCAAAACCCCTATCAAATTGGGGGCTACTCGCGGACGCCGACCTCGACGAACGGGGGCTTCTTCACCTGCGCGGTGACGTCCCGGCCACGCACGTCGATGACCACGTCGTCGCCCTCGGCCGCGCTGCGGTCCAGCAGGGCGAGCGCGACGCCCTTGCCGAGGGTGGGCGAGAAGGTGCCGGAGGTGACCGTGCCGATCACGGCACCCCCGGCGTCCTTGACCTCGCACCCGGCCCGCGGGATGCCGCGCCCGGTGACGTCCAGGCCCCAGGAGATCCGGGTGCTCTTGGCCTCCCGCTCGGCCTCCAGGGCCTCCTTGCCCCAGAACGTGTCCTTCTTCCAGCCGACCGCCCACCCGGCCCGGGCCATCACCGGGGTGATCTCGGTGGAGAGCTCGTTGCCGTGCAGGGCATACCCCATCTCGGTGCGCAGCGTGTCCCGCGCGCCGAGCCCGGCCGGGGCACCGTCGTGCGGCTTCATCGCCATCACCAGGGCGTCCCACAGCTCGCCGGTCGCGGCCCATGCGGGCAGCAGCTCATAGCCGCGCTCCCCCGTGTAGCCGGTGCGGCAGACGATGACCGGCTGCCCCTCCCAGTCGGTCTCGACATAGGTCATGTAGTCGTGCCCGACCGGCAGGCCCAGCGCGGTCAGCACCTCGTCGCTCTTGGTGCCCTGCACCGCGATGACGCCGTATGTCGTGTGCTGGTTGATCACCTCGATCCCGTCGGGCGCGGCCTCGGTGAGCAGGCGCACCACCTCGGCGTTGTTCGCCGCGTTGGGGATGAGGAAGACCTCGTCGTCGGACTTCAGATAGGCGATGAGGTCGTCCACGACGCCACCCCGCTCGTTGCAGCACATGGTGTACTGCGCCCGGCCCGGCTCGATCCGGTTGAGGTCGTTGGTGAAGCAGCTGTTCACGAAGTCCTTGGCGCCGGGGCCGCGCACCAGCGCCTTGCCCAGGTGACTGACATCGAAGATGCCCACCCGCTCACGGACGGCCGTGTGCTCGGCCTTCACCCCGGCATACTCGATCGGCATCTGCCACCCGCTGAAGTCGGCCATCTTCGCCCCGAGGGCGATGTGGCGATCGTGGACGGGCGAGATGTTCTGCTGCTCAGGGGACATGTGGCTCAACCTATCCGCGTCGACCGTTAGGCTCAATGCGGCCCCAACGCCCTGACCGACGAACTGAATGGACGACGATGACCACTCTGACACTCACCGACGGCAAGATCGCGAGTGCAAAGGTCGACGCCCTTGTGGTGGCCTCGACCGCGGGAACGGACGGCGCGGTGCTCGCCGAGGGCACCGACCTGCCCAAGAACGCCAGGACTCACCTGACCAGCAACCTGACCGCCACCGGGGCCACCGGCAAGGCCGACGAGGTCGCCACCTTCGCCGGCGTCCCGGGCGTCTCGGCAGGCCTGGTGCTCGTCGTGGGCACGGGCAAGGCCGACGCCGCGGTGCCGGACGCCGCCGAGCGCTACCGCCGTGCCGCGGGCGCCGGGGCGCGCGCACTGGCGGGCAAGAAGTCCGCGCTGTTCGCCCTCGGCGGTGCCGAGCACGCGCGGGCGGTGGCCGAGGGGGTGCTCCTGGGCGCCTACGCCTTCCAGACCTTCCTCGGTGAGGGGAAGTCGTCCAGCGCGAAGGCTCCGCTGGAGGCTGCGCAGGTGCACGTCAAGGGCCGTCACAAGGAGGACGTCGCCGGTCAGGCCAGTGTCGTGGCCGACGCCGTCCGCTACGCCCGCGACCTGGTCAACACCCCGCCCAACGTGCTCTTCCCGGAGAGCTTCGCGACCTCGGTGAGCAAGCGCGCCGCGGGCAGCAAGGTCAAGCTCGAGGTGTGGGACGCCGACAAGTTGCAGGCCGAGGGCTGCGGCGGGATCCTCGGGGTCGGCCAGGGCTCCGGTCGCCCGCCCCGCCTGGTGACGATGACCTACAAGCCGCGCGGCGCCAAGGCTCACCTGGCCTTCGTCGGCAAGGGCATCACCTTCGACTCCGGGGGTCTGTGCATCAAGCCCGGCACCGGCATGGTCACGATGAAGTGCGACATGGCCGGGGCCGCCGCGGTGGCCGCGGCCGTCCTGGCGCTGGCCGAGCTCAAGGTGCCGGTCGCGGTGACCGGCTACCTCTGCCTGGCCGAGAACATGACCGGCGACCTGGCCCAGCGTCCTGGTGACATCGTCACCATGCGCGGCGGCCGCACCGTCGAGATCATCAACACCGACGCCGAGGGCCGCCTGGTGATGGCCGACGGCATCGCCCTGGCCTCCGAGCACAAGCCGGACGCCATCGTCGACATCGCCACCCTCACCGGTGCCTGCGTGATCGCGCTGGGCAACCGCACGATGGGTGTCATGGCCAACGACGACGAGCTGCGCGAGCGGGTCACCGGCGCCGCGAGCCTCGTCGGCGAGGCCGCCTGGGGCATGCCGCTGCCGGAGGAGATCCGCGGCTCGATGGACTCCCCCGTCGCCGACCTCAAGCACACCGGCGACCGCGCCGGCGGGATGATGGTCGCCGCGAAGTTCCTCGAGGAGTTCGTGGGCAAGAACGACGCCGGCGAGACCATCAAGTGGTCACACATCGACATCGCCGGCCCGGCCTTCAACGAGAAGTCCGCCTGGGGCTACACCCCCACCGGTGGCACGGGCTCGGGCGTCCGAGCGCTGATCGAGTTGGCCCAGTCCTACGCCTGACGGCCCCGTCCGCCCCTGACGGCGTTGTCCGCCCCTGACCGCGCCGTCCCGTCCCTGACGGCGTCGTCCTCCGTCTGACGCTCAGCCAGTCCCCATCCGAGGCTCGGCCCGCGCGCGGCCCAGCCTCGCCGGCACCCCGTCTCGTGCCGATTCAGCGCTGGGGCGCCGATCTCGCACAGCCGTTTTCGGCAACGGAGGGAACGTTCGGGCCACAGAGGGGGCGTTCCGGCAACACATGGGAGCTCGACACACCGGTGCCCCGGGTCCGATCAGGACCCGGGGCACCCGTCGCGAAGGGGCTGAGCGTCCCGTGGGGCGCCCACGCCCGACGGCACCCTCGTGCGGCTCAGCCGCCGCTCTTGCGCCGGAACATCTGCTGGGCACCGGAGGTCTTGGCGCGGGCCGCGTGATCCACCTTGCCGTGCTCGGAGTGGTCCGAGACGTCCTTGCCCCCGTGGCCCTGCTTCTTCTCCAGCGCCTCGCGGAACTTGCGCTTGACGTCGTCCTCGACGTGCGCGCTGCCGCTGCTCTGGTCCGTCGGCTTGTCCTGCGTCATGGGCCACCTCCAGGTAGTCGTCCGTTGCGGTCAGCCTGTCACGGACCGGGCGTCGGCACGACCCCTTATCCGCCAGGGCGGCTCAGCGCTGCTTGTGGCGCCGGTTCCACTCCCGCATCCGGGCCGGGTAGCCGGTCTGGTTCACGTCATACACCGGGATGCCGAGCAGGCGGCCGAGCTCGAACCCCGCCTTGGGCGTGCCGACCGCCCGGCGCGTCCACTCGCCGTCGGTCGCGATGAGGATCAGCGTCGTGGTGCTCACGTTGGTGGCCGGCTCGACATACGCCTCGACGCCCTTGTGGCTGGCCACCCACCCCTCCGTGTAGGCGCGCACGGCCTTGTGATCGATCGCCATCGAGGGCCCGTCCTTGCGGCCACCGGCCTCCGCGCCGCCCCCGCTCGTCGCCTGGTTCTTCCGTCGTCTCCACCACGCCATAGGGGCGAGATTACCCTCGGTGGTCGGCTGGCCCAGTGTTTGACAAGATGCTCACATGGCAGAGACCCCCCCTGATGCTGACCACACCTTCGATGTCGTGATCCTGGGTGGTGGCAGCGGCGGCTACTCGTGCGCCCTGCGCGCCGCCCAGCTGGGCCTGAAGGTCGCCCTCGTCGAGAAGGACAAGCTCGGTGGCACCTGCCTGCACCGCGGCTGCATCCCCACCAAGGCGCTCCTGCACGCGGCCGAGGTCGCCGACTCCGCCCGCGAGAGCGCGAAGTTCGGCGTCAACACCACGCTCGACTCCATCGACCTCGCCACGGTGCATACCTACAAGGACGGGGTGGTCGGCCGGCTGCACAAGGGCCTGCAGGGTCTGGTCAGCTCCGCGACCATCGAGTATGTCGAGGGGCTGGGTCAGCTGACCTCCCCCACCATCGTGCAGGTCGGGGACCGCACCCTCACCGGCAAGAACGTCGTGCTGGCGACGGGCTCCTACGCCCGCACCATCCCCGGCCTGGAGATCGGCGGTCGCATCATCACCAGCGACCAGGCGATGACCCTGGCCGAGCTGCCGCAGCGCGTGGTCGTCCTCGGCGGCGGTGTCATCGGCGTCGAGTTCGCCTCGGTGTTCGCCTCCTTCGGCGCCGAGGTCACCGTGGTGGAGGCTCTCCCGCGGCTGGTCGCCGCCGAGGACGAGGCGGTCTCCAAGACGCTCGAGCGGGCGTTCAAGAAGCGCAAGATCACGGTCCGGACCGGCGTGAAGTTCACCGGCGCGACGCAGGACGATGGCGGCGTGCAGGTCTCGCTGGAGTCGGGCGAGCCGATCGAGGCCGACCTGCTGCTGGTCGCGGTGGGGCGCGGCCCGGTCACCGACGGCCTGGGCTACGAGGAGGCCGGGGTCACCCTGGACCGCGGCTTCGTCACCACCGACGAGCGCTGCCGGACCGGTGTCGACGGGCTGTATGCCGTGGGAGACATCGTCCCCGGGCTCCAGCTGGCGCACCGCGGCTTCGCGCAGGGCATCTTCGTGGCCGAGGAGATCGCCGGTCTCGAGCCGACCCCGATCGACGAGGCGGGCATCCCGCGCGTGACCTACTGCGACCCCGAGATCGCCTCCGTCGGCCTCACCGAGGCCCAGGCCCGGGACAAGCACGGCGAGGTGACCACCTACGAGTACAACCTGGGTGGCAACGGCAAGTCCCAGATCCTAGGCACCGCCGGCTTCGTCAAGCTGGTCCGCGCCGAGGGCGGGGCCGTGGTCGGCGTGCACATGGTGGGTGCCAGGATGGGCGAGCAGGTGGGCGAGGCCCAACTCATCTACAACTGGGAGGCACTGCCGGACGATGTGGCGCAGCTCATCCACGCACACCCCACCCAGAACGAGGCACTGGGCGAGGCCCACCTGGCGCTGGCGGGCAAGCCGCTGCACGCCCATGCCTGAGGCAACACCACCACACCCGTCCTGCCAGACGGCAGGAGTATCCGTAGACTGCAAGGCCCCGGACGAGGAGACGTCGAATGTCTGAACGCGTGACCATGCCGGCCCTGGGTGAGTCCGTCACCGAGGGCACCGTGACCCGCTGGCTGAAGAACGTGGGTGACACCGTTGAGGTCGACGAGCCCCTGCTGGAAGTCTCCACCGACAAGGTCGACACCGAGATCCCGTCACCGATCGCCGGCGTGCTCCAGGAGATCCTTGCCGAGGAGGACGACACCGTCGAGGTCGGCGGTGACCTGGCCGTGATCGGCGACGGCTCCGAGGGCGGTGGCTCCGGCGACGACAGCGACGAGGCGTCCTCCGGCAGCGAGGCCGAGGAGGCTCCCACCGACGAAGCACCCGCTGAGGAGGCATCGGCGGAGGACGAGCCGGCGGACGAGGCCCCGGCGGAGGAGCCGGAGCAGGCCGAGGAGCCGGCCGCAGCGGAGAGCGACGGCAGCGGGGACAGCGCGGGCGGCGAGGGCGACGGCGAGGGTGAGACGGTCACCATGCCGGCGCTCGGTGAGTCCGTCACCGAGGGCACCGTGACGCGGTGGCTGAAGGCCGAGGGTGACACCGTCGAGGTGGACGAGCCCCTCCTGGAGGTCTCCACCGACAAGGTCGACACCGAGATCCCCTCCCCCGTCGCGGGGACCCTGACCAAGATCCTGGCCCAGGAGGACGAGACGGTCGAGGTCGGCGGCCCGCTGGCCGTGGTCGGCGGCTCCGGCGGGGGCGGCGGGTCCACTCCGGCCGCTGAAGAGCCGGCGGCAGAGTCCGAGCCGTCCGAGGAGCAGGCCGAGGAGCAGGCGCCGGCCGAGGAGACCCCGGACCTCGCCGAGGACGACAAGCTGCACGAGGAGGCCGCCAAGCAGTCGGCGGACCAGAGCGAGGCGGAGGCCGCCCCGGCTCAGGAGGCACCGCCCGCGCAGGAGCCGGAGGCACCGAAGGCAGAGGCACCGAAGGCAGAGGCCCCCAAGGACGAGGCAGCGCCCGCGGCGAAGTCCGGCGACGACGTCAGCGCCTACGTGACCCCGCTGGTCCGCAAGCTCGCGGCCCAGCACAAGGTCGACCTCAACAGCCTGACCGGCACCGGCGTCGGTGGTCGCATCCGCAAGCAGGACGTGCTCGATGCGGCACGCCAGGCGGAGGAAGCCGCGAAGGCTGCACCGGCCGCGCCCGCCGCCGCGCCGTCCGCACCCGCGGCGCCATCCGCCCCCGCGGCGTCGGCTCCGGGGCCGCAGGTCGCGGCCTCGCCGAAGCGCGGCACCACGGAGAAGATGTCGCGACTGCGCAAGGTCATCGCGACCCGCATGGTCGAGTCCCTGCAGGTCAGTGCCCAGCTGACGACGGTCGTCGAGGTCGATCTCACCAAGGTCGCCCGGCTGCGCAACAAGACCAAGGACGACTTCCTGGCACGCGAGGGCGTCAAGCTCTCGTTCATGCCGTTCTTCGTGCTGGCCGCGGTCGAGGCGCTGAAGGTGCACCCCAACGTCAATGCCAGCCTCGAGGGCGAGGAGATCATCTATCACCCGACCGAGAACGTCGGCATCGCGGTGGACACAGAGAAGGGCCTGATCGTCCCGGTCATCAAGGACGCCGGCGACCTGAACATCGCGGGGATCTCCCGCAAGGTCGCGGACCTGGCCGAGCGCACCCGCACCAACAAGGTGATGCCGGACGAGTTGGGTGGCGGCACCTTCACCATCACCAACACCGGCAGTCGCGGCGCGCTGTTCGACACCCCGATCATCAACCAGCCGCAGGTGGCGATCCTCGGCACCGGCTCGGTCGTCAAGCGGCCGGTCGTCGTGGTGGACGAGGACGGCGGCGAGACCATCGCCATCCGCTCGATGGTCTACCTGGCGCTGACCTACGACCACCGCATCGTGGACGGGGCCGACGCGGCCCGGTTCCTCGGGACCATCAAGGAGCGCCTCGAGGAAGGATCCTTCGAGGTCTGACCCACCCCGGGCCTCTCGTCAGGTCCCTCAGCGAGAGGCGGACACACCGTGTCGTCGGAGCCGAGCACCCCGCAGCACCTGGTAGCCATCACCGGCTCGAGCGGGATGCTCGGCTCCGCGCTGTCCGCCGCACTCCGGGCCCGCGGCGACGGGGTGGTGCACCTGGTCAGACGCGACCCGGCCGGCGACCTGCCGACCGGGGTGACGGAGGCCCGCTGGGACACGGACACAGGGCTGCGCGACCCGCACGCCCTCGACGAGGTCACCGCAGTCGTCAACCTCGCCGGCGCCAATCTGGGCAGTCGTCGCTGGACCGCGCGCTACAAGAGCGAGCTGGTCCGGTCGCGGGTCGGCAACACCCGGGTGCTGAGCAGCACCCTGGCCAGGCTCCCGCACCGGCCGCGCCTGCTCTCCGGCTCCGCGATCGGCATCTATGGCTCACGTGGCGACTCGACGCTCACCGAGGCGAGCCCGCCCGGCACCGGCTTCGTCGCCGAGCTGGCCCACGACTGGGAGCAGGCGACCTGGAGCGCGCAGGAGGCCGGCCTCCGGGTCGCGCACCTCCGCACCGGGATCGTGCTGAGCCGCTCCGGCGGTGCCCTCGCCCGGCTGCTGCCGGTGCTCAAGGCCGGCCTGGGCGGTCGGTTGGGCAGCGGCGAGCAGTACTGGTCGTGGATCTCGCTGCCCGACCACGTCGCCGCTGTCCTGTGGCTGATCGACCACCCGGAGATCACCGGCCCCGTCAACCTCACCGGGCCGGAGCCGGCGCCGCAGCACGAGGTGGTCCGGGCGCTCGCCGCCGACCTGCACCGGCCCGCCGTGGTCCCCGCGCCCACGATCGCCCTGCGCCTGGCGCTCGGGGAGATGGCCAGCGAGGTGCTGGGCAGTATGCGCGTGCTGCCGACGGTGCTCCTCGAGAGCGGCTTCGCGTTTGCTCACCCCCGGCTCGCCGACGCCGTGTCCTGGGTCACGGGAGACGATGCCTGAGACCGAGGAACGCCGCGTCCGACCACCTGCCGCTGTCGTGCCACCACCGCTCAGGCGGTTCGCCTGGGTCCCGGTCCTCGCCGCAGCCGGGGCGGCGATGGTCGCCCTCACGGCGTTCTCGGGCCTGTACGGCTACCACCGCGACGAGCTGTACTTCCGGATGCTCCCGGCGGAGGTCGGTTACACCGACCAACCTTTCCTGACGCCGTGGCTGGCGCGCACGTTCGCTGCGGTGGTCGCCGATGAGGTCTGGACGCTGCGGATCCCGGCGACCCTGGCGGCCGGTGCGGCCGTGGTGCTGCTGGCCCTGCTCACCCGGGAGCTCGGCGGCGGTCGGCGTGCTCAGGTCATCGCGGCGTGGGGCTATGCCGGCACGGCCTCCGTCCTGATGTTCGGCCACGTGCTCCTGCCGGCGACCCTGGACCTGGCGCTGTGGCTGGGCGTGCTGGTGACTGCCACGAGGGCGGCGCTGCGCGACCCGCGCTGGTGGCTGGTGGCGGGCGCCCTCGTCGGCCTCACCACCTGGAACCGGTGGCTGGTGGTCGTCCTGGCGCTGGCCATCGCCGTCGGGGTCCTGCTGCTGGGTCCGCGCCAGGTGTGGAGCTCCCCGTGGGCCTGGGGCGGCGTCGTGGCGTCCTTGGCAGTCGCCGGCCCAAACCTGCTCCACCAGGCGGCCAACGACTGGCCCCAGCTGGCGATGGGCGCGGCGCTAAGCGAGAGCAACGCCGGCGAGGTGCGCCTGCTGATGTGGCCCCTGCTGTTCCTCCTCCTCGGGCCCGCGCTCGTGCCCACGTGCCTCGCCGGCGTCCGCTACCTGTGGACCGACCCGGCGGTGCGGCACGCCCGGTTCCTCCTGGTCTGCCTCGGGGTGCTGCTCGCCTTCACGTTCATCGGCGGCACCCAGCCGCACTACTTCATGACGCCGCTGGCGGCGGTGTTCGCCGCGGGGTGCGTGCGACTCGGGGCACGGACCGAGAGCTACCGGGAGCGTGCCGTGCCGTTCGGCCTCAACACCGCGCTCTGCGCGCTCATCGGCCTGCCGCTGATCCCGCTCGCGGTCCTGGGCAGCACCCCGCTGCCGGCCATCAGTCCACTCGCCGCCGACCAGGTCGGTTGGTCCGCCCATGTGGCCACGGTCGCCTCCACCTACGACCGGGCGGTGCAGGAGTATGGCGAGCCGGTCGCCGTCATCACCGCCAACTACGGCGAGGCCGGGGCCGTCGCCCGCTACGGCCCGGAGCACGGCCTGCCCGCGCCGGTGAGCGGCCACAACCACCTGCACTCCCTCGGTGGGCCGGACGCGGACGTCGCCACGGTGGTGATGATCGGGCAGGACCGCCTCGCCACCCTGTTCCAGGACTGTGCCGTCGCAGCCGAGCTCGACAATGGTGTCGGGGTCGACAACGAGGAGCAGGGCGTCGCGGTGCGGATCTGTCACGGCCCGCGCGAGTCCTGGGACCTCCTGTGGCCCCGGTTCGCCCACCTGGACTGAGCAACCCGCGCGGCCGGACGAGCAGCCCGGCCTCTCGTCGTGGAGTCGTGCCGGGGCAGGCGACCTCCGGTGTGACACGCGTGGCGTGCGTGATTCATGTGACTGATGGGGCTAACGTACGGTCATGGGTACGTCTCGGGGACTCACCCCCGTGTCAGGAGTGGTAGGGCCGGCTACCGCGGTCGGCCAGCGCCCGGCCCCACCCGGCCAGTTCGGTCGACGGGTGGTGTGAGCGCGTCATGGGCCCGATCAGGTATTCCGCGCTGCGGGCGAAGGCCTCGCCCCGCAAGGTCGCAGCCTGGCGCGAGAGCGTGCTGCGCGAGACCGCGCACGACGACCGGGGTGAGAACACCCATGGCTCCGAGGCCAGGGGTCCGGCGCTGAGAGCGTCGACCTGGGTCGGCGTCGTGGCGGCACTGACATTGGTCTGCGGGGCCCTCAGCGTGGCTGCCGGGATCCTCGAGCTGACCGACCGGGGCAACACCGGTGGCCTCTCCGCCGCGGCGCTCCTGGCGACCCTCGCTCTCGGGCTGAGCTGGGTGGTCCTTCAGCGCCGGGTGAGGCAGCTGGCCGAGGGCTGGCGCGACCCCTATCGCCTGATGTCGTTTGCGAGGGACAACGGCTTCCACGCCGTGCCGGTGGCCACGCCGGCTGACCTGCCCGGCCGGATCTTCGGTCGCGGTCTGGACGAGCACCGGGTGCGGCTGGACGTCGTCGCGTGGGTGCAGGGCGGCCGCCAGTGTCACGTCGCCACCGAGTGCTGGAGCTCGGGCGAGCCGCGCGGAGGCGGCACACCACTGGACGAGGGAAGCTGCCGCTACCTGGCCGTTCGCATCGGGCAGGTCCCCCTGCCCTTCGCGGAGTTCACCGCCTTCGACACCGAGACCCAGGAGCCGCCTGTCTCGGACCGCCAGCTCGTCCGGGCCACCGCCGGCACCGAGCGGTGGGCGGCCTCCCTCTTCTCCGAGCGAGTGACCACGCTGCTGACGCACTCGCGCCAACCCCGCGACGCCGAGATCGTCGGCGAGTGGTTCATCGCCTACGACCTCACGGACGCCGACCCGCTCTCTCCCTCGGGCTGGGAGCGCACCTTCCAGCTGGTGGCGGCGTTGCCGGCCTTCCCGGTGGCCCCGCCGAACGAGGACGGGAGCGACCCGCTGACCAGCCCCGAGGTCGCCAAGCCCACCGGACGCGTCCTGACGATGCGGATGCCGCGCCCGTGGCGACGACCCGTCCGGGCCATGTAGGGAACCCTCAGCCCCACCCCCAGATCCGCCACCCGTCCTCCGCGCGGCGCAGCTCCACCTCGACCGTGTCGGCCCGCGCCTCGTGCTGGAGGGTGCCCGCCGGTCCCACCTCGAGGTATTTAGATCGCTCGACGTCCACACCGAGCACCGCACGATCCGGCCCGGACGCGAGCACCGAGGCGTCGGTGACCGTGAACACCAGCTCGCGATAGCTCACCTTGAGGTCCTGCGCGTCCGACAGGGACTCCTGCTCCTGCTCGTGAGCCGGTGAGCCGGGCGCCAGGGCCTCCGCCAGGTCGCCAGCGTCACCGGACCGCCACGCGGCAGCCCGCGCGTCGAGCAACCGCTGCACCGCGACCTGGGGCTCATCCACCGGATCCAGCACGGCACCGGCCGCGGGGGTCCCGGCCGTGGGGGTTTCTGCCGTGCTGGACCGGGGCTCCGTGGCGTCAGCCACGGAGGTTCGTGCCGGGCCTCGCCCGGGATCCGTGGGCTCGGCCACGGAGGTCTCTGTGGTTTCTCGCCCGGCCTCAGAGGGCTCGACCGTGGTGGCTGCGTTGTCACCGGGGTCGACCAGGCTCACGGCCTCGGCCACCGCGCCGGTCTGGGAAAGCGCCGTGTCCCCGGCAGGCTCGTCCGGACCGAGCAGCGCCCCGACGGCACCGGCCACCGCGAGCACCAGGACCACCGCCGCACCGGCACCGGCCACCAGCCACCGCACCGAAGGGCGTCCGGAGCGGACAGCCACGCGCCCCTCGGCCCGGTGCAGCGCCCGGGGGTGCGCGCTCCGGACCGGCTGCTCCTCCGGGTCGGGGTCCGGGCGCTCGGAGCGGATCCGCTGGGTGAGGCCGGCCGCCGGATCGGCGCCGGGGGCCAGCACCACCGGCTCGGGCCGCGCCGCCGCGAGCAGCGCCACCGCGAGCTCCTCGGCGTCGGGCCGCTCGGCCGGCTCGGAGGCCAGGCACGAGGTCACCAGGGCCACGAGTGGCTCGGGCAGCTCCGGCCGCAGGTCCGCGAGCGCGGTCCGCGTGCCGGCCCAGCCGGGCGTTTCACCGACCAGGCAGAGCCAGGCGAGGGCGCCCAGGCCGTAGACGTCGGACTCGGCCGTCGGCGCGAACCCCTCCAGCACCTCGGGTGCGACCATGCCGTCGGTGCCGTAGGTGTCCGTCCGTTGCTCCCCCGCGATGCGGGACACGCCGAGGTCGGCCAGCAGCGGCATCCCGTCCTCCCGGAACAGCACGTTGCCCGGTGCGATGTCGCCGTGCACCACACCGGCCCGGTGCAGCTCGGCCAGGGCGCCGGCCAGCGGCGACCCGACGGTGACCACCTCCCCCGGCGTCAGGTGGCCACGCGCGCCCAGCACCTCGGCGAGGGACCCGCCTGCCGCCAGCTCCATCGCCAGGGCGACCCCACCGGGACGGCCACCGGCCCCGGGGACCGGCAGCACGTCATACAGGTGGATGACGTGCTCGTGCCGCACCCGGGCGAGCACGCCGGCCTCCCGCAGCGCGGCGGAGACGTCCTCGGCGCGCGTCGGGACGACCTTGAGCGCCACGTCGAGGTCGTCGGCCACCCGCCGGGCCCGCCACACCTGCGCGCTCGACCCGGCACCGATGCGGCCGAGCACGTCATATCCGGGGATCCGTGGGACATCCATGCCCCGCACCCTGCACCAGGTCGCCCCGTGCCCGCAGAAGTTGTCCACAACCCGCCCGGCGTACAGTGGCGGCCATGCGCATCGAGCACGTCGGCTTCGCCCCGGACCTCGTCGACTACCAGCAGGCCTGGGACCACCAGCGCGCCGTGCACGCCCAGGTCGTCGCCGGTGAGCTGCCCGACTCGATCCTGCTGCTGGAGCACGCCGCCGTCTACACCGCCGGCAAGCGCACCGAGGACCACGAGCGCCCCACCGACGGCACGCCGGTCATCGACGTCGACCGCGGCGGCAAGATCACCTGGCACGGGCCGGGACAGCTGGTCGGCTACCCCATCGTGCGGCTGCCCTCCCCCGTCGACGTCGTCGCGCACGTCCGGCGCCTGGAGGACCTGCTCATCGACGTCTGCGCGGAGCTGGGCCTGGCCACGACCCGGGTCGAGGGCCGCAGCGGCGTCTGGGTGCTGGCCGACGACCGCGGCCCGGACCGCAAGATCGGCGCGATCGGCATCCGGGTCAGCCACGACGTGACGATGCACGGCTTCTCCTTCAACGCCGACTGCGACCTGTCCTGGGCGGACGCGATCATCCCGTGCGGCATCGCCGACGCGGGTGTCACCACCCTGACCGCCGAGCTGGGCCGGCACGTCACCGTCGCCGAGATCCTCCCGCTGGTCGAGGCCCGCGTGTCGCGGATCGCCGCGGGCACGCCGGCAGCCACAATGGCCTGACCGCCCGGCACCTTCCCGTGCGGCCGGGTGCCGATGGGAGTATGCCGTGGAACTGGTTGCCGATGACGGCCTCGCCGTCGCGACGCGTGGGTTGCGCAAGACCTTCCGGGGGATCAGGGGGCGTCGCGTCGCGATCCACGGTCTCGACCTGGACGTGCCCGCCGGGGGTGTCCACGGGTTCCTGGGGCCGAACGGCTCGGGCAAGACCACGACGATCCGGATGCTGCTGGGGCTGCTGCGCGCGGACAGCGGGACGATGCACATCTTCGGCCAGCCGGTGCCGCAGCGGCTGCCGCACGTCATCGCCCGGGTCGGCGCCATCGTGGAGAGCCCGAAGTTCTATCCCACCTTCACCGGCCGCAGGAGCCTGAGCCTGCTGGCCCAGGCGATCGGCACCGACCAGCGCCGGGTCGGCGAGGTGCTCGAGGAGGTGGGTCTGGCCGACCGCGGGGACGACCGCTTCGCCGGCTACTCCCTCGGGATGAAGCAGCGCCTGGCCATTGCGGCGACCCTGCTCAAGTCGCCCGACCTGCTGATCTTTGACGAGCCCACCAACGGCCTGGACCCCGCTGGCATCCGGGAGATCCGCGAGACCATGCGCAACCTGGGCACGCAGGGCCGCACCGTGCTGGTGAGCAGCCACATCCTGTCCGAGATCGAGCAGATCGCCGACACCGTCTCCATCATCGGACGCGGTCAGGTGGTGGCACAGGGGTCGGTCGCCAGCCTGATCAACGAGGCCGAGACCGGAGGGGTGGACGTCGGCGTCGACAACCCGGAGGCCGCGGTCGCGGTCCTCCGCCGGGCCGGGATGACCGCGGACCTGGCCCCGGGCGGCCTGCGGGTCACCGGTGTCGACCGGCCCGCCGACATCACCCGGGCCCTGGCCGCGCAGGGGCTGTACGTCGACCGTCTCCTGCCCGTGCACCTCGACCTGGAGTCGGTCTTCCTCCAGCTGACCCAGGCCGACCAGCTCGGCGCCACTCCACCCCCACCCGAGGGCACCCCCACCCCACCGAGCGCCCCGGGTGGCGCGGGACCGGGCTCACCCGGCTCACGGCATACTGCCGACGCCGACGAGGAGGCCGGCCGATGACCCAGCTGACCCGCGTCGAGCTGCGGCGCATCTTCTCCCGCAAGATCGTCCACCTGTCCGTGCTGGCCATCCTGGCCGTCGCGCTCCTGACCTTCTGGGGCCTGTGGCAGAGCGTGCAGCCGCAGTCGGCGTTCGAGGAGCAGGCGCGGCAGGACTTCGAGCAGGTCCACGAGCAGTGGGAGCAGGAGCAGGAGTTCCGGGACGAGGAGTTCATCGAGCAGTGCCTGGAGGAGCAGGAGGCCGAGCGCGAGCGGATCGGTGACCAGACGATCGACTTCGGCTGTGAGTGGCCCGAGCCGACGCTGGATGAGATGCTCGCCGGCTACGCCCCGCCGCCGATGGCCGACCTCGCGACCAGCCAGCTGCAACAGACCGGGACCCTGGTGTTCTTCCTGGTGCTGCTGGGCGGCTCGACGGCCACCGCCGCCGAGATCGCCCACCGGACACTGGGCACCTGGCTGACCTTCGAGCCACGGCGGGACCGGGTCTTCGCCAGCAAGGTGCTCGCGTCCGGCCTGGTGGCGATCCCGATCACTGCGGTGTTCCTGGCCATCATCCTGCTGGGGGTCCCGCTGCTCTATCGGATCCGGGGCGTGGACGACGCGATGACGGCGACGCAGTGGACCGATCTGGCGTGGACGAGTGGCCGGATCGTGGCGCTGGCGGTCTTCCTCGGCATGGTCGGCGCGGCCGCCGGGCTCCTGCTGAAGCACACCGGAGCCGTGCTCGGGATCGCCGTCGGCTATCTGCTCGTTGTGGAGAACATGGTGCGCGGCCTGTTCCCGGAGCGGGCGAGGTATCTGCTGAGCGAGAACCTCATCGCGTGGGTCAACGACGGCCACCAGATCTACAACTGGGTGTGCGACGACGGGTTCGACGGCGAGTGTCGTGAGGTCGTCACGCGCATCTCGCTGGAGCACGGGGCCGCCGTGATCGGCCTGGTGGGCGTGGCCGTGATCCTGCTCTCCTGGGTGGTGTTCCGGCGGCGCGACGTCGACTGAGTGTCGCCCCTTCCAGCACCCCGGACCTCGTGCACCACGACGTCGACCAGCGACGTCGTGGTGCACGGGTCGGGCTCGTGATCAGTTGGCGCCGGGCGCTGACCGAGCAGCTTCTTGCCCAGCTCGGCGCCCTTGCGGCTATCAGCCTGCGCCTTGGTGAAGAGGTCGACGAGCTCCTGGTCGCCGTCGCGCTCGGCGTCGGCGCAGTACTGCTCCATGCGCAGCGCGTTGCTCAGGCAGGCCTCGATGAACCAGGGGGCGCCTCACCCTTCCCAGGCTAGGCGGGCACCGACCCGTCGTCGTGCCGAGCCGGCCCCCCGGACGCAGGGCCCGTCAGGCCGTGGCGAGCGCCTCCGCGATCGGCTGGCTGCCGCCGACGAACTCAAGGGCCCGGCCGATGGTGGTGTCGTCGGCCAGCACCGCCGCGATCACGGCCGCCACGTCCTCGCGGGACACGCTCGTGCCGTCCAGCGATCGGTCGTAGTCCGCGTCGAGGTGGATGGTGCCCGAGCCCGGTTCGAGGTCGAGCCCGCCCGGCGCCACGATCGTCCACTGCAGCCCGGTCGCGCGCAGGTGGGCGTCGGCGACGGCCTTCGCCTCGGCATACGTGCTGAAGGGGTTGTCCGCGGGGATCTCGTCCCGGCCCGCGCCGCGATAGGAGACCATCACGTAGCGGTAGGCGCCGGCCTGCGCCGCCGCCTCCATCGAGGCGATCGCGGCGTCCCGGTCCACGGCGTTGGTCCGTGCGGGGTTGCCGCCGCCGGCCCCGGCCGACCACACCACAGCGTCGTGCCCGGCCAACGCGGCCGCGAGCGCCTCGGTGTCCGCGGACTCGACGTCGAGCACCAGGGGTGCGGCACCGGTCCCGGCCACGTCGGCCTCGTGCTCGGGGTTGCGGAAGATCGAGGTGACCTCGTCCCCCCGGCCCGTGAGCTGGCGCGCCAGGTGCAGCGCCACCTTTCCGTGTCCTCCGATGATCGCGATCCTGGGCATGACTGACCTCCATCTGTCGGTGGTGAGCTGCGAGCTCCGTTCCTCCGGGCAACCAGCCCGACCGGAGGACTGTTCCCCCGGCCGCGCCGGTGCAGGTCAGCGGCGGTGCAGGTCAGCGGCGGTGGCCGGCCTCCAGGTAGCCCAACAGGAGACCGGCGCCGGTGGCCGCGTCGTCGACGGTGGCCACGAAGCGGCGCTTGCCGTGCGTGACCTGCAGTGCGGTGCCCCGTCGCGTGATGAGGCCGAGGCCGCCGGGCGTCATCCGCAGACCGAAGCCGCCGAAGTCGGACGGCGACATCTCGACGACCGCGGCGTCGGTGACCTCTGACAGCGGGATGTGGCCGCGCGGGAGGCCGATCGCCGAGCGCCAGGTCACGCCGGAGGCATCGACCGTCACCACGAAGCTGGTCACCGCCACGACCAGCAGCGCCACCAGTGCCGCAATGAGCCACAGCCACCAGATGCCGCTGGCGACCGTCGCGATCACGAGCACCAGCACGCTGGCGGCCAGCGCGAGCACCGGGAGCCGGCCCAGCTGCGCCCGGCCGAACCAGGAGGCCCGCTCGGTCGGCGCGAGGGCCACCGGGGTGACCGCCTCCGGTGCATCGTGCGGGATGCCGCGGGGCACCACGAGCGCCACGATGATCCCGACGACCAGCCCCAGGACCAGGCCGCCCAGCATCAGCCACGGGTCCAGCGTGACCTCCTCGGGAACGGCAGCGCCCCGGTTGGCGACGACGAGCCCGCAGAAGAGCGCGCTGAGCCACACCGAGAAGCCGGCGAGGAATCCCGCGAACGCACGGGCCCACTCCCCGCGCCACCACTGGGCTGCCCCGAACACCGCGATGAGAACGGCGGGCACCCCGATCCCGACGAGGCCGAACAGGGCCAGCGCACCTCCCCGGGCCATGTCGTCGTTGGGTTGCCCTGAGAGGTCGAAGTGCGTGGCGATCCGGTCCGGCAGGTCGCCAGCGTAGAGGAGGAAGACCAGCAGGAGGGCGGCCGCGCTGACGGCGGCCACCAGGACGGTCGCGGTGAGATGGGCACGACGCACGCGCCGCACGGCGGCCGGGTCGGCCATGGCTTGGGTCATCCTCGGGCTCGTTCCTGGGGTCATTGGTGGGCTCCTTCGTCAAGTGCCTGGTGCAGTTGGGACAGTGGTATGCCGTGCTTCCGGGCTGCGTCGAGCAGGTCCGCCACGGCCTGGCCAACCTCGGGCGCGGCCGGTTGCTGGGGCAGGACGACCGCGCCACGACCGCGCCGGACGTCGATCACGCCCGCCTCACGCAGTTCCGTGTAGGCCCGCAGCACGGTGTGCATGTTGACGTCCAGCGAGGCGGCCAGGTCGCGCGCGGCGGGAAGCCGGTCGCCCGCGGTGACCTCACCGGAGGCGATCGCGCGCCGGACCTCCCGCTCGATCTGGGCATAGATCGGCTCGCTCGCTCGAGGGTCGATCCGGATCAGCACAACCCGATCATATAGTTATAGTTGCTCTATAACAAGTGCCCTTCCGCCAGGGGCCCGAAAGTGGGGTCGACCCTGCTCTGCGACGGGTGCGCGGTTAGGCTGACGGGGACCGCCGCCATCTGCAAGGAAGTGGAATGTGACTGTCGCACCCGAGGGTCGTCGCCTGCTGCGAGTCGAGGCCCGCAACGCGGAGACCCCCATCGAGCGCAAGCCCGAGTGGATCCGCACGACCGCCAAGATGGGGCCGGAGTACCAGGAGCTCCACAGCATGGTGAAGTCCGGGGGCCTGCACACGGTGTGCCAGGAGGCCGGCTGCCCCAACATCTTCGAGTGCTGGGAGGACCGCGAGGCGACCTTCCTCATCGGCGGCGACATCTGCACCCGGCGCTGCGACTTCTGCGATATCGCCACCGGCAAGCCGCGGGCCATGGACCTGGACGAGCCGCGCCGCGTGGCCGAGTCGGTGCGCCAGATGGGCCTGCGCTACTCCACCGTGACCGGTGTGGCCCGCGACGACCAGCCCGACGGCGCCGCCAGCCTGTATGCCGAGACGATCCGTCAGATCCACCTGCTCAACCCCAACACGGGCGTGGAGATCCTGCCGCCCGACTTCGGTGCCGTCCCCGAGCTGGTCAGCCAGGTCTTCGACGCCCGGCCCGAGGTGTTCGCGCACAACCTGGAGACCGTCCCGCGCATCTTCAAGCGGATCCGCCCCGCCTTCACCTACGAGAAGTCGCTGCGGGTGCTGACCATGGCGCGCGAGGCCGACCTGGTCACCAAGTCCAACCTGATCCTGGGCATGGGCGAGGAGGACCACGAGATCGAGTCCGCGATCCGGGACCTGCACGACGCCGGGTGCGACATCCTGACGATCACGCAGTATCTGCGCCCCTCCAAGCTGCACCACCCCATCGACCGGTGGGTCAAGCCCGAGGAGTTCGTGCACTGGTCGGACCTTGCCGAGGAGATCGGTTTCAAGGGCGTCATGGCCGGACCGCTGGTGCGCAGTTCCTACCGCGCGGGGCGCCTGTGGGTGCAGGCCATGACCAAGTGGGGTCGTCCGATCCCCGAGCACCTGTCACAGCTGGAAGAGGCCGCCAACGACCCGGCACGGCAGGAGGCTTCCTCGCTGCTGTCCAGGGTCACCGCCAACGTATCCTGATACCTATGGCCACCACGAACGACTCGACCGAGCCCACGCGCAAGCGGCGGTTCGGGCGCAAGAGCAAGAAGCCCAGGGACCCGAACAACCCCGGGAGGTGGCAGCAGTTCAAGCAGGTCTGGAAGATGACCCGCAAGCAGGACCCAACTGCCATCTGGTGGATGCTGCTGGCCGGGCTGGCCGTGCTGCTGCTCGCCCTGCTGGTCGGCCTGTGGCTCAACATGGTGATCTACTGCCTGATCATCGGCCTCCCGCTGGCGCTGCTGGCGGCGATGGTCGTCCTGGCCCGCAAGGCCGAACAGGCAGCCTTCAGCCAGATCGAGGGCCAGCCGGGCGCGACCTCCGCCGTGATGGGCACGCTGCGCCGCGGGTGGTTCTACGACCAGGAGCCGGTCGCGGCGGAGGCGAGCGGCAAGGTGCGCGGCATGCGCGACCTGCACAACGCGGCCATGGTGTTCCGCGCCGTCGGCCGTCCCGGTGTCGTGCTGCTCTCCGAGGGCCCCAAGGCCGGGGCCAAGCGGCTGGTCGAGAACGAGCGCCGCAAGGTTGGCCGCGTCGTCGGCGACGAGGTGCCCGTGCACATCCTGCGGATCGGGCGCGAGGAGGGCGAAATCCCCCTCTCCAAGGTGGTCAAGTCCATGAAGAAGCTGGACAAGAACATCACCAAGGAGGAGGCGCTCGTCGTGCACAAGCGCCTCAAGGCGATCGGCGCGACCGCCAAGCCGCCGCTGCCCGCGGGCGTCGACCCGCGCAAGGCCCGGATGGACCGGCGCGCCCTGCGCGGCCGCTGAGCCGCGACCTGATCCACACACCTGCGGGACCCAGGTCCGCCTCGAGCGCTGGAGGCTTGCTCGTAGACGTGACATCGGTGTCGGACACGCACCATCCTTAGGCTGGTGCACGACACGCACCGTCACCTGTGATTGGTGTCAGACACGCACCATCCCCCAGCCTGGTGCACAGGGCGCACCAGTGTCACGTCCCCACCAGGCGCTTGCTCCACCCGCTGCTGGACCGGGGCCTTCACCGACCGCCGCCGACACCCCGGCCGTCAGTCCTCGCCCACCTGCACCAGGCCGGTCCGGAAGGCCAGCACCGCGACCTGCACCCGGTCCCGCAGCTGCAACTTGGTGAGCAGCCGCGACACGTAGGTCTTCACCGTGGCCTCGCTGAGGAACAGCCGCTGCCCGATCTCGGCGTTGGACAGCCCCTGGGCGACCAGCCGAGCCACCTCGGTCTCGCGCTCGGACAGCTGGGCCAGCTCGGGCGGCAGCTCCCCCGCCCGCGGCCTGGTCGTGAACTGCTCGAGCAGCCGGGCGATCAGCGCGGGCGCCAGCATCGACTCGCCCCGGGCGACGACCCGCACGGCGTGCACCAGGTCCTCCGGGGTGACGTCCTTGAGCAGGAAGCCGGAGGCGCCGGCACGAACGGCCTGGTAGACGTACTCGTCGAGGTCGAAGGTGGTCAGCACCAGCACCCGCGGCCTGGAGCCCACCAGCTCCATGATCCGCCGGGTCGCCTCCACCCCGTCGAGCCGGGGCATCCGGATGTCCATCAGCACGACGTCCGGCCGCAGGTCCCGGACCACCTCGACGGCCTCGAGCCCGTCCCCGGCCTCCCCCACCACGTCCAGCCCGGCACGCTCAAGGATCAGCCGGAACCCCATCCGCACCAGTTCCTGGTCGTCCACGACGACGACCGAAGTGACCTGACCGCCGTCGGTGCGCGACGTCATACTGGCTCCAGCGGCAGCACCGCGCGGACGGTGAACCCCGGCTCGCCCGTGGTCGTCTCGACGTGCCCGCCGAACAGGGCTGCCCGCTCGCGCATGCCGACCAGGCCGTGCCCGGCGCCGGCGGACCTCTCCTCGCGCTCCGGCCCCTCGTCGCGGACCGTGATCTCCAGCGCGTCGGACCCGTAGAGCATCGCGACGTCCGCACGGGTGGCCCGGGAGTGGCGGCGCACGTTGGTCAGCGCCTCCTGCACGATCCGGTAGGCCGTGAGGTCGAGCCCCGCCGGCAGCTGCGCTCGCTCCCCGGTCACCCGGAGGTCGACCTCCAGGCCTGCGGCCCGGGCGGCGTCCACCAGCTCGGGCAGCGAGTGCGTGCCCGGTTGCGGGGCGAGCTCCCCGCCCGACTCGGGCTCACGCAGCATCGCCACCACGCGGCGCATCTCGACCAGCGCGTCCGAGCCCGTCCGCCGGATGGTGCCCAGCGCCTGCCGGACGAAGTCGGGGTCGTCCTCGACCAGCTGCTCAGCGGCACCAGCCTGCACCACGATGACTCCGACGGAGTGCGCGACGACGTCGTGCAGCTCGCGCGCGATGCGGGCCCGCTCCTCGGCGACGGCGGTCAGCGCCTGGGTGCGCGCCTCGGTCTCGGCCTGGTGCGCCCGGACCGCCTCGGCGGCGGCGCGGTCCGAGGAGACCCGCAGGCCGCGCCCGGTGAGCCAGACCAGGGCGACGAACGCCCAGTGGAACAGGATCTCGCTGGGCTCCTGCAGGAGGGGCACGAAGAGGTCCGCGACCGTGAGGAAGACCACGACCGCGATGGTGCCGACCCACAGGTAGCGCCCGGTGCCGTGCCGGGCGATCGTGAACCCGAGGATGAGCAGCGGCACGAGCTGCCCGAAGAACAGCAGGTGCATGTGGTCGGCGCCGTTGACGGTGCCCAGGACCGGCCAGACGAGGAGTCCGGCCAGCGCCCACCAGGGACGCGCACGGCGCAGCGCGATCGCAGCGGCGAAGAGCACGACACCGACGCTGCTGACCAGGTTGGACCCGTCGCCCTGGACAGACTCGAAGGGCACCCAGATCTCCGCGAGCGCGACGCCGGCGAGCAGCACGGCGACCGTGATGTCGACCGCCCACTGTCCTCTGCTGAGCCGCTGCACGATCACAATCTAGGGCCGGCGACGCACCGCTGTCGTCACCCTGAGGTTGATCTTCGGACAACCCCGGGAGTAGGTCGTTCCCCCGGGGTCGCGTCGACGTCTCCTGCTCGTCGGTCCGGAGGTGACCGCACTCGCACCCGGAGGCGGATCCGGTGCGACCAGAGGCACTCCTACGTTCGGGTCGAGGCCGACCAGCAGGGTCGACCCGGACCCAAGGAGACACCATGCAGACCTCGCCCCAGACCGCAGACACACGAACCCCAGCACCTGGGACAACCGCCGCTTCCCGCCGCACCCGACCGGCCCGGTTCGCCCGTGCCACGGTAGCGGCCTCGCTGGTCGTGGGCACCGCCCTCACCGTGGTCAGCATTCTGCTCATGCCCGACTTCTCAGGAGGCCTCGCCGAGTCGCTGCAGGCCATCGCCGCCGCCGGAAGCACGGCCACGATCTCGGCCCTGGGCTTCGCGTCCTCTCAGCTCTTCATGGCGGTCGGCCTGGTCGGGCTGGCCCACCTGCTGCGGAACCGGGTCCCGGTCCTGGCCGTGCTGGGCGGCACCCTGGCGCTGCTCGGCGCCTTCGGGCACGCCGTCTACGGCGGCGTGAACGTCGTGATGCTGCTGATGGCCCAGGACCTGGGAGCCATCGACACGCACGTCGCCGTCCTCGAGCGGACCGAACAGGGCCTGGCGATCCCGTTCATGGCCGCCGGCCTGCTGGGCACCGTGCTCGGTTTCATCCTGCTCGGCGTGGCGGTGTGGCGCGGCGGCCTGGGCCCGCGCTGGGTCGGCCCCGCCATGATCTTCTGGGTGGTCCTCGAATTCGTCGGCAGCGGCCTGTCGGAGTGGGCGGGCTACGCCTCCGGTGTCCTGTATGCCGTGGTCTTCGGCGCCCTGGCTCTGGCGGTGCTGCGCTCCTCGCTCGCGCACTGGATGACGGCGGCCGAGGCCGACGTGCCTCTGTCGGAACCGGTCCCGGCTGGGGCCGCGGGATAGGCCTGGCTGCTACCTGCTGCGCAGGATGACGGTGCCGGCGGCACGGTCGTGGAGCCCACGGCCGTGCCGGTCGATGATGAAGGCGGGGATCACCAGACACAGGAGGACGGTGCGGATCAGGGCCGCCTTGGGTCCCGGCATACTCGGTCGGCCTGCCTGGAGCGCACCAAGGTGATGCACCCGCAGACCCAGGATGCCGTGGCCCAGGGTGTAGCCGCCGGTCCCGACCAGCAACAGGTTCTCCAGGGCGAACAGGCCCAGCGGGAGCAGGGAGGCGGTGCCGGAGAGTCCACCCCAGGGCACCCCGAGGATGGCCAGGGCGATGAAGGTGCAGGCGAGCCAGTCGATGAGGATCGCGACAAGGCGGCGCGGGAAGGTGGCCGCGGAACCCGGCCCGCGCTCCGTGAGGCCCAGGGCGGCACCCGGATAGGCTGTGTCGGTCACCCCAGCAGGGTAACCCGCGAAACACGGGCGAAACATGTGGGTCACGGTCAGGAAACGGGCCCCCCATATCCTCGGCCGCAAGCGGGCACCGGACCCCGCGCGGCTACCAGGAGGATGGATGTTCACCAGCGCAGAGGAGGTCCTCGCCTTTATCAAGGACGAGGACGTCAAGTTCATCGACATCAGGTTCTGTGACCTGCCCGGCGTGATGCAGCACTTCAACGTGCCAGCGGCCACCTTCGACGAGGAGGCGTTCACCACGGGGCAGATGTTCGACGGGTCCTCCATCCGCGGCTTCAAGTCCATCCACGAGTCCGACATGAAGCTCATCCCGGACCCCAAGACGGCCTACCTCGACCCCTACCGGATCGAGAAGACCCTCATCATGAACTTCGCGATCGTCGACCCGTTCACCGACGAGCCTTACGAGCGGGACCCCCGCCAGATCGCGGCCCGGGCCGAGGAGCACCTCCGCTCGACGGGGATCGCGGACACGGCATACTTCGGCGCCGAGGCCGAGTTCTACGTCTTCGACGACGTGCGCTTCTCCACCGGTCCGTCCGGCGGGTACTACCACATCGACTCCATCGAGGCGGCGTGGAACACCGGCCGCGCGGAGGAGGGTGGCAACCGCGGGTACAAGACCCGCTACAAGGGCGGCTACTTCCCCGTCCCGCCGGTCGACCACTTCGCCGACATCCGGGACCGGATGTGCCTGGACCTGGCGACCGTCGGGCTGCAGGTCGAGCGCTCGCACCACGAGGTCGGCACCGCGGGACAGCAGGAGATCAACTACCGCTTCAACACCCTGCTGCACTCCGGCGACGACCTGATGAAGTTCAAGTACGTCGTCAAGAACTCCGCCTGGGCCGCCGGCAAGACTGCCACCTTCATGCCCAAGCCGCTGTTCGGCGACAACGGGTCGGGCATGCACACCCACCAGTCGCTCTGGAAGGACGGCGAGCCGCTGTTCTACGACGAGAGCGGCTACGGCGGCCTGTCCGACATCGCACGGTGGTACATCGGCGGCCTCCTCGCCCACGGCCCCTCGCTGCTCGCGTTCACCAACCCCTCGATGAACTCCTACCATCGCCTGGTGCCGGGCTTCGAGGCGCCGATCAACCTGGTCTACTCCGCGCGCAACCGCTCGGCGTGCGTCCGGATCCCGATCACCGGCTCCTCCCCCAAGGCCAAGCGCATCGAGTACCGCGTGCCCGACCCCTCGGCCAACCCCTACCTCTGCTTCGCGGCCCAGCTGATGGCCGGGTTGGACGGCATCCGCAACCGCATCGAGCCGCCGGAGCCGGTCGACAAGGACCTCTACGAGCTGCCGCCCGAGGAGCTGGAGGACATCGCCCAGCTGCCGACCTCGCTGCCGGCCGTGCTGGAGGCGCTCGAGGCGGACCACGACTACCTCACCGAGGGCGACGTCTTCACCGAGGACCTCATCACGGCGTGGATCGACTACAAGCGCAAGCACGAGATCGACCCGATCCGTCTGCGCCCGCACCCGCACGAGTTCGAGATGTACTTCGACATCTGATCGGCAGACAACGCGAGGACCGGAGTGCGCGATGCACTCCGGCCCTCGTGTTGTGCCGGCGAGGCGTCAGGGCGTCGCCGCAGCCCGCAGGGGGCGCCGCGACCGGGACCACGTCAGCCGGCTGCAGGAAGTCACGCCAGGGGCTAGCGTCGGGGGAGGCAGCCCCTAGTCCCCCGGAGGTCGCAGTGCCCACCATCGCCGAGAACATGGTCGCCCAGCTCGTCGCCAACGGCGTTCGTCGCGTCTACGGCATCTCCGGAGACTCGCTCAACGGGTTCACCGACGCCATGCGAGCCGACGGCACGATGCGTTGGGTCCACGTCCGCCACGAGGAGGGTGCCGCCTTCGCCGCAGCCGCGGACGCCGAGCTCACGGGAGATCTCGCCGTCTGCGTGGGCAGCTGCGGGCCGGGCAACCTGCACCTGATCAACGGTCTCTTCGACGCCAACCGCAACCGGGTGCCGGTGCTCGCGATCGCCGCACAGATCCCCAGCAACGAGATCGGCAGCGGCTACTTCCAGGAGACCCACCCCCAGCACCTCTTCTCCGAGTGCAGCGTCTATGCCGAACTGGTCGCCCACCCCTCGCAGATGCCGCGGGTGATGGAGATCGCGATGCGCAACGCCATCGAGAAGCGTGGCGTCGCGGTCGTCGTGATCCCCGGTGACGTCGCGCTGCAGCAGCTCGAGGACGACAGGGTCACCGTCATCCCCCGGGCCAGGCCGACGGTGGTGCCGGCCGACGACGAGCTCCGGGCCGCGGCAGAGCTGCTCAACGGCGGCGACCGCGTCACCATCCTGGCCGGCGCCGGCGTCGAGGGGGCGCACGACGAGGTGGTCGAGCTGGCCGACCTGCTCGGTGCGCCGATCGTCCACGCCCTGCGCGGCAAGCAGTTCATCGAGCACGACAATCCCTTCGACGTCGGCATGACCGGCCTGCTCGGCTTCGCCTCCGGCTACCGGGCGATGATGGACAGCGACGTGCTGCTGATGCTGGGCACCGACTTCCCCTACCAGCAGTTCTTTCCCCGGCAGGCCAAGATCGTGCAGGTCGACCTGCGGGGCGAGCAGCTTGGCCGCCGGGTGCCCCTCGACCTCGGCCTGGTGGGCGACGTGGGCGACACTGTCCGCGCGCTGGCGCCGATGGTGCAGCGCAAGAAGAAGCGCCGTCACCTGCAGGACTCGCTCAAGCACTACCGCAAGACCCGCGAGAAGCTGGACGACCTGGCGACCCCCAGCCGACGGGGGCGCCCCATCCACCCGCAGTATGTCGCGAGGCTGGTGGACGAGTACGCCTCACCGGACGCAGTGTTCATCCCCGATGTCGGGTCGCCGGTGGTCTATGCCGCGCGGTACCTGACCAGCGGCGGTGGTCGCCGGATCATCGGCTCCTTCATCCACGGCAGCATGGCCAACGCCGTGCCCCACGCGGTCGGCGCCCAGTCGGCATACCCGGACAGGCAGGTCGTCACCCTCTCCGGGGACGGTGGCCTCACCATGATGCTCGGGGAGCTGCTCACGCTCACCCAGAACAACCTGCCGGTGAAGATCGTCGTGCTGAACAACTCCTCCCTCAACTTCGTCGAGCTGGAGATGAAGGCCGCCGGGTTCGTCAACTACGCCACCGACCTGGAGAACCCGGACCTGGCCGGGGTGGCCAACGCCCTGGGCATCAAGGGCGTCCGGGTCGAGCGGTCGAAGGACCTGCCGGAGGCCGTGCGCGAGATCCTGGCACACGACGGCCCGGCCCTTCTCGACGTCGTGACCGAGCGCGAGGAGCTCACCATCCCGCCGTCGATCAAGGCCGAGCAGGTCAAGGGCTTCACCCTGTATGCCGTCAAGACAGTGTTCTCCGGCCGCGGCGACGAGCTGCTCGACCTGGCGCGCGCCAACTTCCGTCAGCTGTTCTGAGGTCGGCGGTCTCGTCGACGCGCAACGCCTGCTGCCGATGGTGCAGCAGGACCGGTCATGCAGGAGTGTCGGTCGTGCAGGAGTGTCGGTCGTGCAGGAGTGTCGGTGCGGTCTGGCACAGTGCACCTGTGCCCCTGTCCCCCGCCGGAGAGTCCCCCGCCGAGGAGTCCCCTGCAGGCGAGTCCCCCGCCGGAGAGCCCCCTGCCGGAGAGCCCCCGGCCGGAGAGTCCCACGCCGAGGAGTCCTTCCCCGACGAGCCAACCCCGGTCGACGCCGTCCCGGACCCACGCCTCGTCGTGGCCCGACCTGACGCGGCCCACGCGGCGATCGCGCGCGCGACGGCCCGGGAGGTGGCGGTCCACGAGGCCTACGACCGTGCCCGCAACGTGCTCCGCGCCCGTGAGCGCCGCCGTGCTCTGACTCCGCTGGCCCGGGAGCGCTTCAGCACCCCGGGGACGCTGGACGCCTACGCCGCGCGGTCGATGCCGTCCTGGGCGTGGGGCGTCCCGCTGTCGCGGCGGGGGCACCTGCTGGCTGTCATCAGTCCCACCGCGAGCGCGATCACCCCGCAGATCAAGACCGCGCTGGGGCCGACCGTCATCGTGGTCGCCTCGTGGGACGAGCAGGAGCGGATCAGGGCGGTCACCGAGTCACGGCAGCGCTTCGACCTGCTGTCGGTGCGGGTGCCCGAGCCGACCCACGAGGAGATCGTGGACTTCGCCCGGCGCCACCCGGTCGCCAGCACTTGGTTCTAACACCGGACCGTCCGCCCGGTGCGAGGAGACCCCCGGCCTCTCCCGTGTCGCGCGTTCCCGCGTGGCACGTTCCGCTGTGTGGCATATGTTCCCGCGTGTGGCTTTTGACCCTCCAGAGGGGTCAGATCCCACACAGTGGCACATTCTCCACACGGTGGCACGTTCCCCACACGGTCGGCCCGTGTCACAGCCCGGGCGCTCGGCGAGCACGCGGACGGGGTACTCGCACAGCCCGCCCGGTCCAGGGCAGAGAACGCCGCGCCGCAGATCCTGCAGATTTCGACACGCTTCCGGGGGCCAGCCCTTGGCGTTCTTCGCCGAGTGAGGTAGGTTGGCGAACGAATTTCCATCACGACCGGCAGAGGGACAGGCCCGATGAAGCCGGGGCAGCCTTCCGTGGAGCAATCTGCGGAAAAGGTGCCAAATCCTGCGGACTCCCCCCGGGAGGACCGGAAGATGGAACTCGTGGACGAGGCTCGCCCAGGAGTTGCAGCCGTTCCCGGTCAGCCGCAGGTCTGGCGGCCAGACACCTGGGAAAGGCACCTCATGACCGAGATCTCCGCCCTCACCCGCGGCCTGCGCACCGGCATCGACACCGACCCCGCACAGGGTGCGGTCGTGCCGCCGCTGTACCTGTCGAGCAACTTCAGCTTCGCCGGGTTCGGCGAGAAGAGGACCTACGACTACACCCGCAGCGGCAACCCGACACGCGACCTGCTCGCTGAGGCGCTGACGACGCTGGAGGGAGGTCACGGCGGCACGATCACCGCCACGGGCATGGCGGCCATCACCCTGTGCGTCTCGACGCTGCTGCGGCCCGGGGACACGATCCTGATCCCGCACGACTGCTATGGCGGCACGTGGCGGCTCTTCGACTCCCTGGCCGCCCGTGGTCATTTCGACTACCGGTGCATCGACTACTCCGACGCCGAGGCCCTCGACGCGGCACTCACCGGGCCGACCCCTCCCCGGGTGGTCTGGTTGGAGACACCGTCCAACCCGCTGCTGCGGATCACCGACCTGGAGGGCGTGACCCGGGCCGCCCACGCGGTCGGCGCCCTGGTCGTGGCCGACAACACCTTCCTCTCCCCCGTCCTGCAGCGGCCCTTCGAGTTCGGCGTCGACGCCGTCGTCCACTCCACCACCAAGTTCATCAACGGGCACAGCGACGTCGTGGGCGGTGCGGTGATCGCCGGGACAGCGGACCTGCACGACGAGTTCACCTACTGGGCCAACGTGCTGGGCATCACGGGCAGCCCGTTCGACTCCTACCTCACGCTCCGGGGACTACGGACCCTGCACACCCGGCTGCGCGCCCACCAGGAGAACGCCGAGGCCCTCGTCGAGGCTCTGGTCGGCCACCCGGCGGTCGAGCGGGTCAACTACCCGGGCCTGCCGGACCACCCCGGGCACGAGATCGCCGCCCGCCAGCAGGACGGCTTCGGCGCGATGCTGTCGGTCGAGCTGCGCGGCGGCGAGGACGCCGTCCGGGCCTTCGTCGACGGGCTTCGATGTTTCAGCCTGGCCGAGTCCCTGGGTGGCACCGAGAGCCTGATCGCCCACCCGGCCACGATGACCCACGCGTCCATGACCGCCGAGGCCAGGGAGGTCGCCGGCATCCGTGACGGGTTGCTGCGGATCTCGGTCGGCATCGAGGCCGCCGACGACCTGCGCCACGACATACTGGCCGCGCTGGACCGGGCCGCCGCGACCGCGACGGCCACCGTCGAGGCAACCGAGCCACGGACGCCCACCGTCGAGGCGACCCCCCGCGGCGCAGTAGCGTGAGTCCCGAAGGAGGAGCCCTCATGACCAGACCGGACACGGAGACCGCCGGGCTCGCCGCACGCCTGGCGGACCGGTCCCGCCCGCTCCGGCTGTTCAGTCTCACACCGCCGCGCGAGGCCACGCCCGCCGAGGACCTGGACCGGATCGCGGAGGTGACCGTCGAGCGGCTGCACGGTCTGGACCTGGACGCGCTGGTGCTCTACGACATCGAGGACGAGTCCGACCGCAACCCGGACGAGCGACCCTTCCCCTACGTCCGGTGCCTGGACCCTGCGGTCTTCCACGCCGGACACCTGCGCGCCTGGCAGCACCCGGTGATCATCTACCGCTCCGTCGGGAAGTACGAGCCCGCCGTGCTCAAGGAGTGGCTCAGCGACCAGGACCCGGCCCGCGTGGCGACGGTGCTGGTCGGCGCCTCCTCGAGCACCAAGACGGTGCGCACCCGGCTCTCCGAGGCCCAGTCGTTGTGGCAGGACGCCGGCGGGGTGCTGCCGCTCGGCAGCGTCGCGATCCCCGAGCGGCACGCCGTCCACGCCGACGAGCACGAGCGGATCCTGCGCAAGCAGCAGGTCGGGAGTTCCTTCTTCGTTACCCAGGTGATCTACGACCTTACCGCGGCCAAGGACATGGTCTCGGACTACGCCTATGCCTGCCGGGACCGCGGGGTTGAGCCGGCGCACACCGTGTTCACCCTGTCCGTGTGCGGCTCGCTGAGGACCCTGGAGTTCCTCCAGTGGCTCGGGGTGCACGTGCCCCGGTGGCTGCAGAACCAGCTGGCCCACGCGGAGGACCCGCTCACCGAGTCCTACGACCAGTGCCTGCGGACGGCGCGGGAGCTCGCCGCGTTCTGCCGGCACCTGGACGTGCCGTTCGGGTTCAACGTCGAGAGCGTGTCGATCCGCCGGGTCGAGATCGAGGCGTCTGTGCGGCTCGCGGCGGAGATCCGCGACCTGCTGGCCAGGTGATCGTGGCCGGGGAACCGGCGACTGAGCCGCACGTCGGGGAACCGGCGCGCGTGAGACGGACTACGGCTCGGTCGGGTCGTCCAGCCGGGGATCGGGCCGCACCAGCGCCATGACGCCGACGACCAGGTTGATCACGGCGAGCGCCAGGAGCAGCCAGTCGAGGATGCCGCGGTCGTCGCCGACCAGGCCGATCACGGCCAGGACGCCCAGCGCGACGCCGATGACGATGTAGAGCCACGCCTGCCGCTTGTTGTTCCTGGTCGCCCGGGCGCGGGCCGCGCCCTCCCGGCCGGAGAGGGGTTCGGGTTGCTCTTCGGTCATGACCTCAGTCCTTCGTCGCGAACGGGTCGATCTTGGGGTCGCCCTTGGTGAGGGCCACGATGCCCATGGAGGCGTTGGCGATGCCGAGCACCAGGAAGGCCCAGTCGAGCAGGTCGGCGTCGTCACCCAGCAGCCCGATGCCGCCGAGGATCAGGAAGAGGACGCCGAGCCCGATGTAGAGCCATCCGTTGCGCCGGTTGCCGGTCGGCTTCTTCTCGGGCGGGGGCAGCGGGATCTGCCCGGGCTGCTGGCGGTTGTCGAACGTCATGGCACCAGCCTCCCACGTCACGGACTCCGGACCGGCAGGTATAGGCGACGGCGGGTCGGCGTGGTTGGCTGGCCCCATGACCTGGCAGCGCACCTCCCGCCACTACCTCGCCGTCCCTGCGGACGAGCTGTGGGAGATCGTCGGTGACCCCAGGCGGTGGCCGATCTGGTCTGGTGCGATCCGCTCGTTCACCCTGGAGCCGGCCCTCCCCCACGAGTATGCCGATCCGCAGGTCTCCCGGACCGCTCAAGAGGTGCAGGTCCAGGGTCTCCCGGCGGTGGTCGGACAGCAGGGCCACTACCTGCCCAGCCGTGGGTGGGCCGCCGCGCTGCACGGCCGCACCGCCGGCCCGCTCCACATCACCGAGGTGGTGCCCGGTCGCTCACTCGGCTTCGAGCAGCCCGCACCCGGTGGCAGCGCCACCCGCGTCAGGTGGGAGCTGACCCCGCACGAGGACGGCGGGACCACGCTGGAGTAGCAGGTCACCGTCTCCGGCCCGGTCACCGCAGCCGTGGTGATGAGCGTCGCCGGCGACCTGGTGAGGGACTGGCCGCTGGCGATCACCCGGCTCTACCGGATGCTCCGCCCCGAGCCGGACCCGGCCCTGCTCAAGGTCGTCATCGCCGGTGGGTCGGGCACGCTGGGTCGCAGCCTCGCCGCCGACCTGAGCACGCGGGGTCACGAGGTCGTGCTGCTCACCCGGTCCATCGACCCGCAGCTGCCTCACCGCCAGGTCGCCTGGGACGGCGCCACGACCGGTCCGTGGGTCGAGGAGCTGGCCGCCGACCCGGCCCGCACCGCCGTGATCAATCTCGCCGGCCGGCTGGTGGACGCCCGCCCGACGGAGGCGAACATCACCGACCTGCGCGAGTCCCGGGTGCGGCCCACCCGCGCGCTGGTCGCGGCGAGCCAGGAGCTGGCCACCCCGCTCGCCCGCTGGGTCCAGGGGTCGACGACCGCGATCTGGTCCGACGCCGGGGAGGACCGGCTCACCGAGAACTCTCCCCTGCCGACCGGCGCGGACGCCCTCCCCCAGATGACCGGTGTGGCCCGGCCCTGGGAGGAGGCCGCCGAGGGCGCCAACACAGAGCACCTGACGGTCCTACGCACCAGCATCGTCCTGCAGACTGGGTCCCCCGCCTTCGACCGGCTCACCCAGCTCACCCTGGCCGGTCTCGGCGGTCGCGTCGGGTCGGGCGAGCAGTGGTTCAGCTGGATCCACATCGACGACTGGCTCGCCCTGGTCCGGGCCACGCTCGGACTGGAGGCGCAGGTGGACCTGCCGGACGGCATACTGATCGCGGCGGCACCCCAGCCCGTGCGCAACCGTGAGCTGATGGCTCTGCTGCGGGAGCACCTGCACCGCCCGGCCGCACCACCCACGCCGGCCCCGCTGGTCCGCGTCGGCAGCGTCGTCCTGCGCACCGACCCCGCGCTCGGACTCACCGGGCGCCACGCGACGTCGGCCCTGACGACCGAGGCCGGCTTCGAGTTCGCCCACCCGACCCTCGACGGGGCGCTGCGCGACCTGACCAGCTGACCCCAATTCTCGTAGTGGTTTTGTCGGTCCCCCACACATTTTCGTAGTGGTCTTGTCGGTCCCCACACATTTTTCGTAGTGGTTTTGTCGCCCGCCCCACCCTCGGAAGCGGGACCATGGAGTGATGGACGCCGTCGTCACGTGGGGCGCGGGGTGGTTCTGGGCCACCGACCACGAGCTGTCCCGGGTCGTCCTGCAGCGCGGCATCGCTGCCCTGTATGTCGTGGCGTTCGTCGCGGTGCTGCGCCAGTTCCGGCCGTTGCTGGGTGAGCGGGGACTGCTGCCGGTCCCGCGGTCCCTGGAGCGCGCCGGCGCACGGGCGGGCCCGACCCTCTTCCGCTGGCACTACTCCGACGCGCTGCTCGTCGTCGTGGGCGGGGTTGGCGTGCTGGTGGCGCTGTCGCTGGTGGTGGGGCTGCCGCAGCGCGGGCCGGCCTGGGTGCCGATGCTCGCGTTCGCGGTGCTCTACCTGCTCTATCTGTCGGTCGTGAACGTCGGGCAGGTGTTCTACGGCTTCGGCTGGGAGTCCCTGCTGCTCGAGGCCGGCTTTCTGGCGGCCTTCCTGGGCTCGGACCGGGTCCCGGTGCCCACGCTCGTGCTGCTCGCCTTCTGCTGGCTGGTGTTCCGCGTCGAGTTCGGTGCGGGACTGATCAAGATGCGGGGCGACCCGTGCTGGCGTGACCTCACCTGTCTGTACTACCACCACGAGACGCAGCCGATGCCCGGGCCGTTCTCCCCCTACTTCCATGCCCTGCCCAAGCCGCTGCACCGGGTCGAGGTGGGCGCCAACCACGTGGTCCAGCTGGGCGTGCCGTTCCTGCTCTTCGCGCCGCAGCCGGTGGCCACCTGGGCGGCGGCACTGGTCGTGATCACCCAGCTGTGGCTGGTCGTCTCGGGGAACTTCGCGTGGCTCAACTGGCTCACCCTGCTGCTCGCCTGCGCGGCCGTCTCGGACGACGTCCTGGCCGCCGTGCTGCCCTGGTCGCCGGGCGGTGCCGCTGCGGGCGAGGTGGGGGCGGGCGAGCTGCCCGCGGACCTGGCGACCGGTCCGGCCTGGTTCGCGGCAGCCGTCGTCGCGATGGCGGCCGTGGTTCTCGCGCTGTCCTACCGCCCGGCCAGGAACCTGCTGTCGCGGAGCCAGCAGATGAACGCCTCGTTCAACCGGTGGCACCTGGTCGGCGCCTACGGAGCGTTCGGGTCGATCACGCGGCGCCGCGACGAGGTGGTGGTCGAGGGCACTCTCGCCGACGACCCCGCAGACGAGGACGCCTGGCGGGAGTACGAGTTCAAGGGCAAGCCCGGACCCGTGCACCAGCGCCCGCGACAGTGGGCGCCCTACCACCTGCGGCTCGACTGGGGCATGTGGTTCCTGGCGCTGGGTTCCCCCGCCCAGCACGTCTGGTTCGAGCGCTTCCTGCGGCGGCTCCTCGAGGCCGATCCGGCCACCCTTCGCCTGCTGCACCGCGACCCGTTCGACGGGCAGCGGCCGCGCTGGGTCCGGGCAAGGGTGTTCCGCTACCGCTACGCGACCCGCGCCGAGCGACGCCGCGACCGCGTGTGGTGGGTCCGGGACGAGCGCGGGCTGCTCGTCGACCCGCGACGGATCGACGAGCAGCCCAGACAACGCGAGGGTTAGTCGCGGGTTAGTCGCGGGGGACATCACCGCGCCAGGAACCTGTCTCGATGCCGCGGGACTCGATGAACTCCTTGAACCGCTGGGCGTCGCCCTTGACCCGCCGGTCGTCGACGCCCACCGCGGCTCCGGCCTTCTCCACGAGGCCCTGCGGGTCCCAGTCCATCTGGATCGTCACCCGCGTCATGGCGTCCTCGAGCTTGTGGAAGGTCACGACGCCGGACTGCTCGACGTCACCGCCCACGGTCGTCCAGGCGATGCGCTCCTCGGGGTGCTGCTCGGTGATCTCGGTGTCGAACTCCCTGCTCACGCCGCCGGTCTCGACCTTCCAGTGGTTGCGGGTGTCGCCCAGCTGCGTCACGGACTCCACGCCCTCCATGAACTGCGGGAACGACTCGAACTGGGTCCACTGGTCGTAGGCCGTCCTGATCGGGACGTTGACGTCGACGGACTCGGTGACCTGGCTCCTCGCATACCTCCATGTGGGGGAAATGACTTGCCTGGCCAGTCAAACCCGGGCGTCGTGGTCACGCACGCCCAAGGGCCACCCCCGCCGAGAGGCCCGACAAACGCGCTGGTCCCGGCCGGTGGCGGGGTGTTGACTGGTGCCGTGATCGACCCCGCGGACCTCCGCGCGCTCTGGGACTTCTCCGACCCCGCGGGGTCCGAGCGCCGGTTCCGCGAGCGACGGGCCGCGTCGGCCGAGCCGCAGAAGGCGGCGGTGCTCACCACGCAGGTCGCCAGGGCGCTGGGTCTGCAGGGGCAGTATGTCGAGGCGCACGCCGAGCTGGACCAGCTCACCCCCGCGGATGGCGAGGTGGCAGTGCGGGTCGCCCTCGAGCGCGGGCGGCTGCTGCGCGACACGGGCCAGGCGGATGCTGCCGCCGACTGCTTCACCAGGGCCAAGGAGTCAGCAGAGGCCGGCGGCCACCACGGGCTGGGCATCGACGCGCTCCACATGCTGGCGCTGCTCCCGGACGACCCGGCCGAGCAGGAGCGACGCACCCGGGAAGCACTGGCCCTGGCCCGGGCCAGCAGCGACCCGGAGGTCAGGCGCTGGGTCGCTCCCCTGCTCAACAACCTGGGGATGACCCTGCACGACACGGGCGACCTGGTCGCGGCGCTGGAGGCGTTCGAGGAGGCGGTGCGGGTGCGCACTGCCCAGGGGGACGCGCCCGAGACTGCGGTCGCCCGCTGGATGGTCGGCTGGACCCTGCGGCTGCTGGGCCGGACCGACGAGGCACTCGCGATCCAGCAGGCCCTCGCGCACGAGAACGAGGAGGCCGACCGACCGGACCCCTACGTGCACGACGAGCTGGCCCTGCTCCACGCCGAGCGGGGCGAGCCCGATCTCGCCGCCCGGCACGACCGCGAGGCTGCCCGTCTCAGACCGGAGGGTTGACGCCCGACCGGCGCCACGTCATACGACCTCCTGACCGGCCCGATCGGGCGGACTCCCGGCTCAGTGCTGGTAGGTGCCGTGGATGATCGCGCGGCCGAGGGTCTTGAAGGCCAGGTTGAAGGAGACGACCGCCGGCGAGACGTCCGGAGTGACGCCGAGGGACTCCTCGCTGACCGCGTGCACCACGAAGTAGTAGCGGTGCACCTGGTCACCCTCCGGCGGGGCGGCGCCCCCGAAGCCCGCGTCACCGCCGTCGTTGCGCACGTGGAAGGCGCTGCCCGGCAGTTGGCCGGCCGCCGCCCCGGTGTCCAGCGAGGTCACCTCGGCCGGCAGGTCGACCAGCACCCAGTGCCAGTAGCCCGATGGGGTCGGCGCGTCCGGGTCGAAGCAGGTCACGACGAAGGACTTGGTGCCCTCGGGAACGTCGGACCAGCTCAGCTGTGGTGAGGTGTTGTTGCCCAGGGCGGCCACCTGGTCGTCCTTCAGCGGCTGGCCGTCGGTGACGTCGGTGCTGGTGACCGTGAATGCCGGCACCACAGGGAGCAGGTCGTAGGGGTTGGGCGTGACGGGACGATCAAGACTCATGCCTGCGAGGCTATCGAGAGTCGGCTGCCCCGGCCACGCGGGAGGACGTTACCCTCACTCCCGTGAGATCCAGCACCGAGCAGACCATCCGGCACGCGTGGGCACAGCTGCTCGGCACGGAGGGGAGCCCGCTGCAGGGGCTTGCTGAGGGTGGCGAGCGGCTGGTGCGGGTGCAGGAGGCGGCCGACACCGTCTCGTTCGTGCGGCTCTTCGGCCAGGGTGTCCTCAGCGGACCGCAGTGGGCGCTGGACCGCGCGGCCGACCACACCGACGACGAGCTCGCGCTGCTCCCGGTCCTCATGGGCCTGGCCTCCGACCACGACGCCCGACCGCTCGGGGCCGCCGAGCTGTCCTACACCGATGCCCCCGTCGAGCACGCCGACCTGCCCACGACCCAGGATGAGGACGCCGTCGCGGCCCTGGAGGCCGCCTGCTCGCGCGAGGACGTCGACGAGGTCAGCCTGGGCAGTATGTCGCACCGCTGGGTGATCCTCGACCGTCGCGCTGGGGAGGCGGAGCCTTCAGAAGGCAAGGAGCCGTCGGGCGCAGATCCGGCGAGCGGTGAACCGCTCGCCGGTGCCGGCTACGTCGTGTGGGCGGACCGTCTCGCGCATATGGGCGTGCTCACCAGCCCGCACGCGCGCGGCCGTGGCTACGGCGTCCTGGCCGCGGCCGTCGGCACCAACGCCGCCCTCACTGCGGGTCTCGTCCCCCAGTGGCGGGCGCGCTGGGACAACGAGGCCTCCAAACGCGTGGCCCAGGTGCTCGACTACGAGCTGGTCGGGACCCAGACGACGGTGTTCATCTCCTGACCAATTCTTGGGGAAGTTCGGTACACCTTTCGCGCACTTTTGGGGAGATTCGGTACGCCCTGAGGCGGTACGTCTTCAGCCGGTGACGCGGAACTCCAGCCACAGCGGGTAGTGGTCGCTGATCCGCCAGGACATCTGCTGGCGGGTCAGCCCGGAGTCGGTCAGCACGTGCGGGACGAAGTCGACGTTGCCACCGACCTGGTCGAAGTCGAGGCCTTCCAGCCGGGACACCGTCGTGCCGTCGGCCAGGGTGGGGGTGAACCAGGAGATCTGGTCGTAGAAGTGCCGGTCGGCGTCGTTGTCGAAGATCGTGCGGTGCACGCCGTGCAGGACGGCTGGCGGATAGAGCCCGGTGGCGAAGAACGCCTGCCACAGCGGGTCCTCGTAGCGGTCGATGTTGAAGTCGCCGAGCACCAGCAGGTTGCGGTTCCAGTCCTTGGGTCGATCGGCCCAGGTGCGCATCCACTCCGCGAAGGCGGTCAGCTCCGGAAGTCGGTCCTCGGGCCGCTTGCCCCACAGCACGTGCACGGTCGTGAGGATGAACTCCACGCCGTTGCGAACGAAGCCTGCCGCGTAGGGCGTGCGGGCGAACTGCTTCACGTCCCCCTCGGCCTCCGGTGGCAGCACGATCTCCCCGACCAGTCCGGAGGGCTGCACCCGGGTCGCGTCGTAGATGTAGGCGAGCCGCTCGTCGTTGCCCTTGTCACCCTCGGTCACGTCCGAGGCGATCACCCGGAAGTCCTCCCCCAGCAGGGACAGCAGCGCGAACAGTGCGCTCGTGTCACGCCGTGTCTCCTGGACCGCGGTCACGTCGAAGCGCAGGATCACCTCGGCGATCGCCGCCATCGAGTGCCAGTCCCGCTTCGGGCTGTCGTCGTCGCCCGCGGTCCACTTGTCGGTGAAGCCGCCGAGGTGGCGGATGTTCCACGTGCCGATCAGCAGGTTGTCCTCGGTCCGCGGCACCAGCTGGGCATCCAGCGCGGCCCGCAGACCAGCCAGGTCGGCGGCGACGGCGTCCGGCATCGGCGACGGCGGGTGGATGTCGCTCACGAGTCCCCTCCCGCGGTGAGAGCGGCCCGCAACCGGTCGGCATACTCGCTCATCTCGCCGTCGGCATATCTGCTGCGCGGCCAGAAGAACCCGCGCAGGCCGTCGCCCTTGGTGCGGGGGACAACGTGCACGTGCAGGTGGGGCACCGACTGGCTCACCGTGTTGTTCATCGCCACGAACGACCCGGTGCACCCGAGCGCGACCCGCACCGTCGCGGCCATCAGGCGGGCGGCGGCGAACACCGGCTCCAGCAGCTCGTCGGGCAGGTCCGTCAGCGTCTCGAGGTGCTCGCGCGGCACCACCAGCAGGTGGCCCTTGAAGACGGGCCGCCGGTCCAGGAACGCGAGGACCTCAGGGCTGTCGAGCACGACCTCCGCGGGCTCCTCGCCGCGGACGATCGCGCAGAACTGGCAGGCACGCTCCGGCACCCGCCCAGCATCCCAGAAACGGGCGGTTGCGGGTATGCGGAACTCCGGCGCCCAGCGATCAGCTGGGGGGCACCGTCCAGATCCTCAGCCCCTGGCCGCACCCAGCTGGTCCACCACGAAGGCGATCTCGAAGGCGGTCTCCCGCCACGCGTCATACCGCCCCGTCTTGCCGCCGTGACCGGCGACCATCTCGGTCTTGAGCAGGATCGGCCGCGACACCGGGTCACTGGTGACCGTCTCCCGCAGCCGGGCGACCCACTTGGCAGGCTCGACGTAGAAGACGCGGGTGTCGTTGAGACCGGTGGTCGCCAGGATCGCCGGGTAGTCCACCGAGCGGATGTTCTCGTAGGGCGCGTAGGTCCGCATGTAGGCGTAGACCTCGGGGTCCTCCAACGGGTTGCCCCACTCCTCCCACTCCCCCACCGTCAACGGCAGCGAGGGGTCCAGGATCGTGGTCAGCGCGTCGACGAACGGCACGGCGGCGTGCACCACGCGGAACGTCTCCGGGGCCAGGTTGAGCACGGCGCCCATCAGGAGCCCGCCGGCCGAGCCGCCCTCGGCCGCGAGCCGGTCCGGCGCGACCCATCCCGAGCTGACCAGCTCCTCGGCGCAGGCGATGAAGTCGGTGAAGGTGTTCTTCTTGTGCTCCATCCGGCCGTCCTCGTACCACCCGCGGCCCATCTCCCCGCCGCCGCGGACGTGTGCGATGGCGTAGACCACGCCGCGGTCCAGGTAGGACAGCCGCGGCACCGAGAAGTACGGGTCGATCGAGATCTCGTAGGAGCCGTAGCCGTAGAGCAGCCCGGGCGCCGTCCCGTCCGCGACGACGTCCTTGCGGACGACCAGGGAGATCGGCACCCGCGTGCCGTCCGCGGCCGTGGCCCACAGGCGGTGCTGCACGTAGTCGTCGGGGTCGTAGCCGCCCAGCACCGGCTGCCGCTTGAGCAGCGTGAGCTCACCGGAGGCGAGGTCCAGGTCGTAGACCGAGCGAGGGGTCACCAGGGACTCGATCACCACCTGCAGGGTCCTGGTGGAGTATGACGGGTTGTTGCCGCTGTCGATGCTGTAGACCACCTCGTCGACCGGGACCTGGTAACCCTCGCCCACGCCGGTCTCGCTCGTCGCCTCCAGCGGCAGGACCCGCACCTGGGTCAGCCCCTCGCTGCGCAGGGCGACGGCCAGGTGGGACTCGAAGGCGTCCACCCCGACGATGCGCTGGCCGTCCTGGCCCGGGATGACCGTGCTCCACTCCTGGGAGGAGTTCGCGCCCAGCGGCGCGCGGGCGAGCTCGGAGTCGCGGTGGTGCTTGTTGTGCACGATCCAGAGGGTGTCGCCGGCGAGCTCCACGGCATACTCCACGCCCTCCTCGCGGGGGGCGACGACCCGGAACTCCCCCAGCGGGTCCGCCGTGGGGAGCAGGCGGTACTCGGTGGTGTTCTTGGTGCCCAGCCCGATGAGCACGTGGCTCTCGTCACGGGAGGTGTCCAGGCCCATCCAGAACCGCTCGTCGTCCTCCTGGAAGACCAGCGCGTCCTGCCCACCGCCCTCGGTGAGCGCGTGACGCCACACCTGGAAGGGGCGCCAGGCGTCGTCGACCCGGGTGTAGAACAGGTGGCTCGCGTCGGCCGACCACGCCAGGCCGTAGCCGACGCCGGTGATGCCCGGCTCGGTGACCTCGCCGGTCGCCAGGTCCTTGACCCGGACGGTGAACCGCTCGTCGCCGCTGGTGTCCACCGAGTAGGCCAGCGTCATGCCGTCCTGGCTGATCTCGAACGCACCGAACGCCAGGAAGGACTCCCCCTCCGCCTCGGCGTTGCCGTCCAGCAGGATCTGCTCATGCGCAGGCGCACCGTCGGCAACCAGCTCGGGCCGCTCGGGGCTGTCGCTGACGGCGATCCGGGCGTGGATGGCGTACTGCTGGCCCTCGACGGTGCGCGTGTAGTACCACCAAGCGCCGTGGCGCACCGGCACCGACAGGTCCGTCTCCTGGGTGCGGGTCTTGATCTCGGTGAAGACCGCCTCGGTGACCCCGGCCAGGTGACCGGTCATCGCCTCGGTGTAGGCGTTCTCGGCCTCCAGGTGCGCGATGACCTGCGGGTTGGTCTTGTCGCGCAGCCACTCGTAGGGGTCGCTGACGGTGTCACCGTGGTGCACGCGCAGGTGCTCGACCTTGGCGGCCACCGGGGCGCTCGGGTGCTCGGGCGTGGACGTGTCGGCGGGTGCTTCGGCGGGGGCTGCTGCGGGCGCGCCGGACGCGGGCGTGCGGAGGTTCTCGGTCACTGCACGAGGCTATCTGCTCCCGACCGCCCACTCCCAACCAGTTTCCGTGGCGCCCCGGCCAGCCCGGCGCCACCGCCCGTGCCCGGCAGATTCACCCGTTCCGGACGGGGTCCGGGAGGTTCCCGGTTCCTAGGCTGCGGAGGAACTCTGGTGACGACGAAGGAGGACGGCATGGCTCAGCAGCGGATGACGACGGCCTATGCGGCGCAGGTCGCACGAACGGCGTACCTGTGGGGGTGGCCGCTGATGAACATCCACAACCGACGGGTGTTCATGGAGCAGCTTCCGGGGCCAGGTCTGCTGGTGGGGATCGTGCCGGCCGGGCCGCCGAACCACGTCGGGATGCTGCATGACTACATCCGCCCGGAGGAGCGGATCGTCGCCTGCCCCAACCAGGACGTGGCGTACGGCTTCGGACCGCTCGACGCCGCTGGCGGCCCGGCGGTGGTGCAGGTTCCCGACTTCGGCGACCGGTTCTGGGTCTACCAGTGTGTCAACCAGCGCACCGACTCCTTCGTCGAGCTCGGCAAGATGTACGGCACGACGCCGGGCCACTACCTTCTGGCGCCGGAGTCGTGGGACGGCGAGGTGCCGGACGGCATCGCCGGGGTGTTCCGGTACGACACGCGGTGCGGGACGGTGATCCCCCGGGTGTTCCTCGATGACACGGCGCAGGACCGCGAGGCGATCCTGCCGATCGTCAACCAGATCAGCGTGTACCCGTTGGCCGACTACGACGGCACGATGAAGATCATCGACTGGAGCAACGCCCCGAGTTTTGGCGACTCCGACGCCGCCTCCGGGCAGGACGCCACCTCCGGGCAAGACGCCGCCTCGGGGCAAGAGGAGACCCAGTGGGTGGATCCGGAGACCTTCTTCGACTCCTTCGGGGAGATCCTCGACGAGGTGCCGCCGTTGCCGGGCGAGGAGGCCATGTATGACTGGTTCCGAGGCCTGATGGCTGCCGCAGCAGAGGACCCCGCCATCGCCGCAGCCTGCCGGGAGGCAGCCCTGGACGCCGAGGTGACCGCGAAGGAGCTGTTCGAGTTCCGCCACTACGGTCTCCCCGTATCTGACAACTGGACGACGCAGGGCAACGGTGCCCGGTTCGGCACCGACTACCTGATGCGTCTGGCCGTGGGGAAGTCGAACATCTTCGTCAACACCCCGGAGGAGACCACCTACTTCTACCAGGACCTCGACATGAACGGTGACCGGCTGGACGGGTCGAAGACCTACTCCCTGCACTTTGCGGCCGACCAGCTGCCGCCCGTGCGGGGGTTCTGGTCGTTGACGCTCTACAACAGGCACCACTTCTTCCACCCGAACGACCTCGACCGCTACTCGTTGGGGACCAAGAACAAGAACCTCACCTACGGCGATGACGGGTCACTGACCATCACCGTCGGCGGTGACGCACCCACCACGGAGGCTGCGCACTCGAACTGGATCCCGGCCCCACCTGAGGAGTTCTCGGTCTACCTGCGTGCCTACTGGCCCGACCAGAGCATCCTCGAGGGCACGTGGACACCGCCTGCCGTCCGCCCGGTCTGAGGACTCAGTGGACGGGGTCCTTCCGGCCGAACGGCAGCAGGTGCATCACGGCGACGAGGACAGCACCCCACAGCAGGCCCAGGACCGCTGAGAAGAAGGTGTTGGTCAGCCAGGACAGCGCACCGCCGATCGCCGGGATCCACCCGCCGACGACCACCTCGAGGTGGTGCACCCAGTCATAGATCGGGGAGAACCCGAGGTCGTTCATGCCGACCAGGATGATGTGACCACCGACCCACAGCATGGCGACGATGCCGACGGTCGACAGCACGCTGAGCACGATCGGCATGGCCTTGACCAGGCCCGTCCCGAGCCTGGTGCTGAACTCGCTCTCGTTCTGCGCCAGCCGCAGACCGATGTCGTCCATCTTGATGATGAGCGCGACCGCGCCGTAGACGAGGGCCGTGATGCCCAGCGCGACCACGATCAGGATGATGAGGCGGCTCACGAACGGCTCGTCGGCCACCTCGTTCAGCGCGATGACCATGATCTCGGCGGACAGGATGAAGTCGGTGGTGATGGCGCCGCGCACCATCTTGTCCTCCTGCTCCGGCCCCTGCTCGACGGCTGGGACGTCGGCCTTCTCCTTGTGGTGTCCGGCGATCAGCTCATAGACCTTCTCGGCGCCCTCGAAGCACAGATAGGAGCCGCCGAGCATCAGGATGGGTGTCAGCGACCACGAGGCGAACTGACTGAGCAGCATAATGGCCGGGAGGATGAACAGCAGCTTGTTGCGGATCGAGCCGATCGCGATCTTCTTGATGATCGGCAGCTCGCGCGCGGCCTTGGCGCCGGTGACGTAGCGCGGCGTGACGGCCGCGTCGTCGATCACCACGCCGAGGGACTTGGCCCCTGCCCGGCTCGCCGCCGCGGCCACGTCGTCGACCGACGCAGCGGCCACGCGCGCGATCGCCGCGATGTCGTCCAGGAGGGCGACCAGCCCGCCCGCCATCAGCGCACCCCCGCCAGGTCGGCGGAGCGCAGGGTCATGGTCTCGGGCTCAGTCGTGGGCACAGGCTCAAGGTTAATGGCAACAACGCCCTCCCAGGGCGTGCGCCTGCCGATCGTGTGTCCGCCGCCTAGCCTGGGAACATGTCCGCCAGCACGCCCAGGCCGCGTCTCGTGCTCGTGCACGGCACGCGGATGGACCGTGCCGAGTGGCAGGCCTACCCCGAGCTGCTGCCCGAGGTCGAGGTCGTGGCGGTGGACCTCCCTGGGCACGGCGAGCGGGTCGAGGAGGAGTTCACGGCCGACGGTGCGGTCGCCGCCATCCGGGAGGCCGTGGACGCCCGGGCGCCGGGCCAGCGGGTGGTCCTGGCCGGGCACAGCCTGGGCGGTTATCTTGCCGTCCTGTATGCCGTGCGCCACCCGGGGACGTTGGGCGCCCTGGTCCTCATCGGGGCCAGCGCCGAGCCGACCGGTCCGTTCGCCGCGGTGTACCGCGGCTTCGCCGACCTGCTCCCTCGCGTGGGCGTGGAACGGATGGCCAGGGCCTCCAACGCGGTGATGCGTCGGCTCGGCGCCGACGAGGCCGTGCTGACCGGGCCCGAGGCCTACGCCGCGCTGCCCGCCGCGTGGCAGGTGGTCTTCGACGAGTGCCGGGCCGAGCTGCTGGGCGACGTGGACTGCCCGGTCTACCTGGTCAACGGGCAGCTCGACCAGATGCGCGTCCACGTGGCCCGCTTCGCGGCGGCCGCCGAGGAGTCGCACATCGTGACCGTGCCACGTGCCACGCACCTGCTGCCGGTGACCCACGGCGAACAGGTCGCCGAGGTCCTGCGCGAGGCACTGCATACTGCCGATGCCCGCTCACCCCACCACAGGCCGCCACAAGTGCGCCCGTGACCCCGAGGTCACCGGCGGACGGCCAGATCGACCCGGTCACCCGGCATACCTCAGCTGCCGACGGCAGCCGGCCCGAGCAGCGCCTTGATGTCGCCGAAGAACTCCGGCGAGGCCGTCACGCGCAGCGTCGGGTCGAGCCGCAGGAGCACCTGGCGGCCCGGCTGGGTGAGCTTGACGTGCACCTCCGTGGACCCGGGGTGGTTGGCGAGCACGCTGCGCAGGTTCTGCGCCAGCCCGTCGGTGGCCCGGGTCAGGGGCAGGGTCAGCAGCACGGGACCGCGCGGGCCCTCCTTGATCTCCGGCAGGGTCAGCTCCTGAGCCAGGATCTCGGTGGTGTCCTCGCTGCGCTTGAACCTGCCGCGGATGACGCCCACCGTGTCCGGCGCGAGCATGGTCGAGACCGTCATGTAGGACTTGGGGAAGAACACGCACTCGATAGACCCGACCAGGTCCTCGAGCATGACGCGGGCATACGGGTCGCCGTTCTTGGTCCGCTTCAGCTGCACCGAGGTCATCAGGCCGGCGACCGTCACGAACTCCCCGTCCTGCGGCCCGTCCTCGCTGACGATGGCCCCGATCGTCGCCGAGGCGTTGGCGGTCAGGATGTGCTCGATCCCGTTGAGCGGGTGGTCTGAGACATAGAGCCCGAGATACTCCCGCTCGAAGGCGAGCTTGATGTGCTTCTCCCACTCAATGTCCGGCACCGGCGGGAGGGTGACGATCTGCACGTCGGCCTCCTCGCCGCCGAAGCCCCCGAAGAGACTGTCCTGTCCGATCGCCTCCTGCTTCTTCTCCTCGGCGAGGGCGTCGACATAGCGCTCGTGCACCGTGGCCAGGCCCTGTCGGGGGTGCTTGAGGTCGTCGAAGGCCCCGCCCTTGATGAGTGACTCGATGGTGCGCTTCTGGCAGACCACGGCCGGGCACTTGCGCAGGAAGTCCTCGAAGGAGGTGAACTTGCCCTTCTCGTCACGGGTCCGCACGATCGCGTCGACCACGTTGGCGCCGACGTTGCGGATGGCCGCCAGGCCGAAGCGGATGTCCTTGCCGACGGCGGCGAAGTTGGCGATCGACTCGTTGACGTCCGGAGGCAGCACCGCGATGCCCATCCGGCGGCACTCGTTGAGGTAGAGCGCGGTCTTGTCCTTGTCGTCCCGCACGCTGGTCAGCAGGGCTGCCATGTACTCGGCGGGGTAGTTGGCCTTGAGGTAGGCCGTCCAGTAGGAGATCACGCCGTAGGCCGCGGTGTGCGCCTTGTTGAACGCATAGTCCGAGAACGGCACCAGCACGCCCCAGAGTGCCGCCACGGACGCCTCGTTGTAGCCGTTGGCCTTCATACCCTCGGAGAAGGGGATGTACTCGGCGTCGAGGACCTCCTTCTTCTTCTTGCCCATCGCTCGGCGCAGCAGGTCCGCGTTGCCCAGCGTGTAGCCCGCGAGCTTCTGGGCGATCTCCATGACCTGCTCCTGGTAAATACAGAGCCCGTGTGTCGTGCCGAGGATCGGCTCGAGGGCCTCGACCATCTCGGGCTGCAGCTTGCCCTTCAGCTGCGGGTCGAGGGGGACGACCTCCTGCTTGCCGTTCTTGCGCAGCGCGAAGTTGGTGTGGGCGTTGACCCCCATCGGGCCGGGGCGGTAGAGCGCCAGGGCCGCAGAGATGTCCTCGAAGTTGTCCGGCTGCATCAGGCGCAGCAGCTGGCGCATGCCCGAACCGTCCAGCTGGAAGACGCCGAGGGTGTCCCCGCGTCCCAGCAGCTCGTAGGCGTTCTTGTCGGTCATGTCCTTGGACAGCGCGTCCAGGTCGATGTCCTGACCGCGGTTGAGCTTCACGTTGGCGATGGCGTCGTCGAGGATCGTCAGGTTGCGCAGGCCCAGGAAGTCCATCTTGACCAGGCCGAGCTGCTCGCAGGTCGGGTAGTCGAACTGCGTGATGACCTGACCGTCCTGCTCGCGGCGCATGATCGGGATGACGTCGAGCAACGGCTCGCTCGACATGATGACGCCGGCGGCGTGAACGCCCCACTGGCGCTTCAGACCCTCGAGGCCGGTCGCCGTCTCGAAGACCTGGGCTGCCTCGGGGTCGTTCTGGAGGAGCTCGCGGAACTCGCCGGCCTCCCCGTGGCGGGGGTGCTCGGGGTCGTGGATGCCCGACAACGGGATGTCCTTGCCCATCACGGCCGGGGGCATCGCCTTGGTGAGCCGCTCCCCCATCGCGAACGGGAAGCCCATCACCCGCGCCGCGTCCTTGAGCGCCGCCTTGGCCTTCAGCGTGCCGTAGGTCGCGATCATCGCGACCCGGTCGTCGCCGTACTTCTCCGTCACGTAGTGGATGACCTCGGAGCGGCGACGGTCATCGAAGTCGACGTCGAAGTCGGGCATCGACATGCGCTCGGGGTTGAGGAACCGCTCGAAGATCAGGCCGTGCGGGATGGGGTCGAGGTCGGTGATCCCCATCGCGTAGGCGCACATCGACCCAGCACCGGACCCGCGCCCGGGACCGACCCGGATGCCCTGGTTCTTGGCCCAGTTGATGAAGTCGGCCACGACCAGGAAGTAGGAGGCGTAGCCCTTGCCGACGATGATGTCCGCTTCGTACTCAGCCTGCTTGCGCCGGTCATCGGGGATCCCTTCGGGGAACCGCCGGTGCAGGCCGGCCTCCACCTCCTTGATGAACCAGGAGACGTCGCTCTCACCCTCGGGCACCGGGAAGCGCGGCATGTAGCGCCCCTCCCCCTCGGTGAAGGACACGTCGCACCGCTCGGCGATCAGCAGGGTGTTGTCGCACGCCTCGGGCAGCTCGCGCCAGACCTCGCGCATCTCCTCGGCGGACTTCAGGTAGTAGCCGTCGCCGTCGAACTTGAACCGGGTCGGGTCGTTGAGCGTGGCGGCCGTCTGGATGCACAGCAGCGCACTGTGGCTCTGGGCGTCCTCGCGGCGGGTGTAGTGCAGGTCGTTGGTCGCCACGAGCGGCAGACCGACTTCCTTGGCCAGCCGGAGCAGGTCCTGACGCGTTCGGCGCTCGATGTCGATGCCGTGGTCCATCAGCTCCAAGAAGTAGTTGTCCTTGCCGAAGATGTCCTGCATGTCCGCGGCATACTGGCGCGCCTCGGCATACTGGCCGAACCGCAGCCTGGTCTGTACCTCCCCGGACGGGCAGCCGGTGGTGGCGATGAGCCCCTGGCCGTAGGTCTCGAGCAGCTCACGATCCATTCGCGGCTTGAAGTAGTAGCCCTCCAGCGACGCCAGGGACGCCATCCGGAAGAGGTTGTGCAGGCCGTTGTTGTTGCGGGCCCACATCGTCATGTGCGTGTAGGCACCGGAGCCCGAGACGTCGTCACGGCCGCCGTCGCCGTACTTGACGCGCGTGCGGTCCGTGCGGTGCGTGCCCGGCGTGACGTAGGCCTCGAGACCGATGATGGGCTTGACGCCGGCCTTCTGCCCTGCGCTCCAGAACTCGTGGGCGCCGAAGATGTAGCCGTGGTCCGTGGTCGCGATGGCGGGCATCCCCAGCTCGGCGGCACGCTCGAACATGTCGGTGATCCGCGCTGCACCGTCGAGCATGGAGTACTCGGTGTGGTTGTGCAGGTGGACGAAGTTGCCGGCGGAGCTGGGTGAGGTGGACATCGCGATGATTCTAGGTCGGCCCACCGACAGACCGGCACCGGCTCACCGGCAACCGCCTCGTTGCCTGCATCGTGCCTGGCAGGAGGCTTCGTGGGTGAGGGAGGTGCCTGGCGGAGGCGCGTGCTTGCGCGAGGGAGGTGCCTGGCAAGGAGGGGCGCGCCTGGCGGGAGTGCGTGCCCGCGCGGGTGGGCGTCTTCGAGCCCCCAAGCGTTCCTCAGGACGGTTGCCGTCGGCCCGAAGATGACGAGGGCGCTCGAAGACGAGGGGTGGGCGCGGCACGAGGGCCACAGCGGCGGTGACCAGCGGTCGCGGGGCCGGTCGTCACGGTGGCCCTGGCGCTGGAGGCAGAGGCATGACAAACGGACCCAGGGCATGCCAAAGGGCCCCTGACCGTGGTGGTCAGGGGCCCTTTGTGAATGTTTGTCCGGCGGTGTCCTACTCTCCCACACCGTCTCCAGTGCAGTACCATCGGCGCTGAGAGGCTTAGCTTCCGGGTTCGGTATGTGTCCGGGCGTTTCCCTCTCGCTATGGCCGCCGTAACTTTATGGAGATATCAACCACACCCGTGGTGGGTGTGGGGTCCACCCTCGTGGCCCCGGTGTGTGGGGTGGGGTGGTGTCCCGTTTGTATCTCGGGAGCTACACAGTGGACGCGTGTCATCTTTGTTGTTTAAGTTGTCGGCTTATTAGTACCGGTCAGCTCCACACATTGCTGTGCTTCCACATCCGGCCTATCAACCCAGTAGTCTAGCTGGGAGCCTTCTCACCCGTGGGTGATGGAAACCTTATCTTGGAGTGTGCTTCCCGCTTAGATGCTTTCAGCGGTTATCACGTCCGAACGTAGCTAATCAGCGGTGCCCTTGGCAGGACAACTGACACACCAGTGGTTCGTCCATCCCGGTCCTCTCGTACTAGGGACAGCTCTCCTCAAGTTTCCTACGCGCGCAGCGGATAGGGACCGAACTGTCTCACGACGTTCTAAACCCAGCTCGCGTACCGCTTTAATGGGCGAACAGCCCAACCCTTGGGACCGACTCCAGCCCCAGGATGCGACGAGCCGACATCGAGGTGCCAAACCATGCCGTCGATATGAGCTCTTGGGCAGGATCAGCCTGTTATCCCCGGGGTACCTTTTATCCGTTGAGCGACGGCGCTTCCACAAGCCACCGTCGGGTCACTAGTCCCCACTTTCGTGTCTGCTCGACATGTCTGTCTCACAGTCAAGCTCCCTTGTGCACTTACACTCGAAACCTGATTGCCAACCAGGCTGAGGGAACCTTTGGGCGCCTCCGTTACTCTTTAGGAGGCAACCGCCCCAGTTAAACTACCCACCAGGCAATGTCCCTGGTCCGGATCACGGACCGAGGTTAGATATCCAGAACGACCAGAGTGGTATTTCAACGTTGACTCCACGGACACTGGCGTGCCCGCTTCATAGTCTCCCACCTATCCTACACAAGCCGTACCGAACACCAATACCAAGCTATAGTAAAGGTCCCGGGGTCTTTCCGTCCTGCTGCGCGTAACGAGCATCTTTACTCGTAATGCAATTTCGCCGAGTTCGTGGTTGAGACAGTGGAGAAGTCGTTACGCCATTCGTGCAGGTCGGAACTTACCCGACAAGGAATTTCGCTACCTTAGGATGGTTATAGTTACCACCGCCGTTTACTGGCGCTTAAGTTCAGAGCTTCGCCTTACGGCTAACCCGTCCCCTTAACGTTCCAGCACCGGGCAGGCGTCAGTCCGTATACATCGTCTTGCGACTTCGCACGGACCTGTGTTTTTAGTAAACAGTCGCTTCTCCCTGGTCTCTGCGGCCGTCCCAGCTGACACCGCGTGGGTGTGTGACTGGTCGGGCCCCCCTTCTCCCGAAGTTACGGGGGCATTTTGCCGAATTCCTTAACCACGATTCACTCGATCGCCTTGGTATTCTCTACCTAACCACCTGAGTCGGTTTGGGGTACGGGCGGCTCGGACCTCGCTAGGAACTTTTCTAGGCAGCATNGAGCTTCGCCTTACGGCTAACCCGTCCCCTTAACGTTCCAGCACCGGGCAGGCGTCAGTCCGTATACATCGTCTTGCGACTTCGCACGGACCTGTGTTTTTAGTAAACAGTCGCTTCTCCCTGGTCTCTGCGGCCGTCCCAGCTTCCACACCGCGTGGGTGTATCACTGGTCGGGCCCCCCTTCTCCCGAAGTTACGGGGGCATTTTGCCGAATTCCTTAACCACGATTCACTCGATCGCCTTGGTATTCTCTACCTAACCACCTGAGTCGGTTTGGGGTACGGGCGGCTCGGACCTCGCTAGGAACTTTTCTAGGCAGCATAGGATCACCCTCTTCCCGCATACGCGGTCACTATCAAGCCTGGGGCACGTGGGGTGCGGACTTACCTACACCCCGCCTTACACTCTTAGACGTGGACAACCATCGCCACGCGGAGGCTACCTTCCTGCGTCCTTCCATCGCTTACCTACTACAGTCTCGGGTCACGCGTTCCACACACCCGACCACCACCACCCGAAGGCAGTAACGGTCATTGGGGTGCTTCAGGCGTTTAGCATCAACTGATTCGGTACTGGGCGGTCCTTCGCCGGTTCCGGAATATTAACCGGATGTCCATCGACTACGCCTGTCGGCCTCGC
>NZ_JALKAL010000016.1:0-1307 GCF_023015765.1 Ornithinimicrobium sp. F0845 | reverse complement strand
GGGGTGCGGACTTACCTACACCCCGCCTTACACTCTTAGACGTGGACAACCATCGCCACGCGGAGGCTACCTTCCTGCGTCCTTCCATCGCTTACCTACTACAGTCTCGGGTCACGCGTTCCACACGCCCGACCACCACCACCCGAAGGCAGTGACGGTCATTGGGGTGCTTCAGGCGTTTAGCATCAACTGATTCGGTACTGGGCGGTCCTTCGCCGGTTCCGGAATATTAACCGGATGTCCATCGACTACGCCTGTCGGCCTCGCCTTAGGTCCCGACTTACCCAGGGCAGATTAGCTTGACCCTGGAACCCTTGGTTATTCGGCGGAGGAGTTTCTCACTCCTCTTTCGCTACTCATGCCTGCATTCTCACTCGTGTGGCATCCACGGCTGGATCACTCCGCCGCTTCACTCGCCACACGACGCTCCCCTACCCATCAACACGCCTGGACACCACCCCGCAGGGTGATGCCGGACAAAAGTGTTAATGCCACAGCTTCGGTGGTGTGCTTGAGCCCCGCTACATTGTCGGCGCGGAATCACTTGACCAGTGAGCTATTACGCACTCTTTAAAGGGTGGCTGCTTCTAAGCCAACCTCCTGGTTGTCACAGCAACTCCACATCCTTTCCCACTTAGCACACGCTTAGGGACCTTAGCTGGTGATCTGGGCTGTTTCCCTCTCGACTACGAAGCTTATCCCCCGCAGTCTCACTGCCATGCTCTCACTTACCGGCATTCGGAGTTTGGCTGACGTCAGTAACCTGGTGAGGCCCATCAGCCATCCAGTAGCTCTACCTCCGGCAAGAAACACATGACGCTGCACCTAAATGCATTTCGGGGAGAACCAGCTATCACGGAGTTTGATTGGCCTTTCACCCCTACCCACAGCTCATCCCCTCAGTTTTCAACCTAAGTGGGTTCGGTCCTCCACGCCGTCTTACCGGCGCTTCAACCTGGCCATGGGTAGATCACTCCGCTTCGGGTCTAGACCCAGCGACTCAATCGCCCTGTTCGGACTCGCTTTCGCTACGGCTACCCCACACGGGTTAACCTCGCCACTGAGCACTAACTCGCAGGCTCATTCTTCAAAAGGCACGCCGTCACCCCACCACGGGGGCTCCGACGGATTGTATGCACACGGTTTCAGGATCTATTTCACTCCCCTCCCGGGGTACTTTTCACCTTTCCCTCACGGTACTTGTCCGCTATCGGTCACCAGGGAATATTTAGGCTTAGCAGGTGGTCCTGCCAGATTCGTACGGGATTTCTCGGGCCCCGTACTACTTGGGAACACAACACCAGAGT
>NZ_JALKAL010000015.1 GCF_023015765.1 Ornithinimicrobium sp. F0845 | reverse complement strand
ACCAGCCACCCATACACTCACAGTCAGGCACGTCGAGGTCTTCCAGATCGAGGGCTGTGTGAGAACTCCCATCATCGGAAGACCTCGACCCTCACCCCCGCAGCGACCCGCCGCCGATCACACCACCGCTACACCCTCGTTTGGAAAGAGCCACTTAAGCACGATGCCGCCGCCCTACTCCAGGCCCGGAACCAGCGCGTCCAAGAGCGCGACGGGGCCGGGCAGGGGTGCGTCATTTCGCCGCGAGGGACGCTCGCACAATGGCCGCAATGGGGACGTCGCTGCTGGAGACTGCGCAGCCCTTACGCGATGGCTTCGAAGTGCAGCCGAAGGCCGAGTGCGTGTGCGACTTTCACGACGGTTGCGAGCGTGGGATTGCCGTCCGCGGAGAGTGCCTTGTAGAGACCTTCCCGGCTCATCCCGGCCTGTCGTGCGATCTCGCTCAAGTTGCGGGAGCGAGCGATGGCACCGAGCGCCGCCGCGATGACCTTCGGGTCGTCCTCGGCGTTCTCGAGGACTGCTTCTAGGTAGGCGGGCACGTCGTCGAACGTGTTGAGGTAATCCGCACTGTCGAACGGGGCAAACGTCTCGTTGGTCATGATCGGTTCCTTCTCCTTTCGGCGGCGATCAGGTGGGCCTTGCGGATGTCCGCATCCTGGGTGGACTTGTCGCCGCCGGTCAGGAGCAGGACGACCTGGTGGCCGTGGTGCAGGTAGTAGATGCGATAGCCGGGCCGAAGTTGACTCTCAGCTCGGAGACGCCCTTTCCGACGGGCTTGACGTCGCCAGGGTCGCCTGCCGCGAGCCGGTTAATCCGGATCAGCACGCGCGCGGCCGCACGCTGGTCCCTCAACTTGGTCAGCCATTGGTCGAACGTCGCTGATCGGATGACTTCCACCACATGTTAACTGTAGTTGACACATGCTGCGCGCCGCAAGGCCAACGAGACCGCTCGAGCGTGCCGCTGGTCGTCAGCCGCCATATGCGCCAGCTCGCCGCCCGTGACGCACTCATCTGCCGCAGTTCGCTCGCGCCGACGAGGTCGGTGGACCAGTCTGAGCAGTCAGGCCTCAGCCTGCTTTCGCGCTGTCCGCGCCACCCGTTCGACGAGATCATCCGGGATCGGTTTGGCCAGCGAGAAGGTGATGCCGGTCTTAGTCGCCTTCAGACCGGCGGCTGCGATCTCTTCTGCGTGTTGGGAGAGTGTGCCTGGAAGGAGATACAGCCCGCACTGCTTGTTGAACGCCGCATAGCTCGCTACCACCGAGCCGCCGATCCTGAAACCCGGCATGTTGTAGGCCACGATCTCTTCGGCCTCCGGCAGGGCCCGGGTCAGCGTCGCGCGCAACCGTTCCAGCGCGGGCTGAAAGGGCTCGCGCTGCGGCGATGTAAGCGTCGTGGTCGGTTACCGTCGTCATGACCGCGCTCCCTGCTGGTTGTTCACCGTTCGACTCGTTCTTCCAATTCTCCACCTGGCGCGTCTCACGCCCTGCGCATTCACTCCCCACGGCACGCGCGCCGGCTATCCCATCCGGTATTGCGGCGAGTTGCCCGCTCCTCAGATCAGATGCGCACTGCCGCCGCAAGACGCCCCCATCCGCGGTGGGGCGATGCGCGATCGTAGTTCAGGGCATTGCCTACTCTGGCGGTTGTCGTGCGCGCATGGCTGGCTGGTCCGTCAAGCACGTACCACTCACGTACCGGAGCCGTTCCAAGGATCACGTCTGCACGGTCGCTGAGAAGGGCCGTTCCTGCTGTGAACTGCGGGTATGGGACAATTTCACCCTGGTTCCCGGGTCGTTGACACCCGCTCCCACGCGCGCCGGAAAAGCGGTGCTTTGCACTGGCAGTGGGAGGCCGCTGACCTGCGCACACGTTGTCCGAGCCCCACGGGGGTGAGTCGTTCCCCACCGCGAAAGCGGTGCTCACCCCCCGGAGAGCCACACCCCGATAGGCCGCTGACCTGCGCAAATGTGCCCCCGGCAGGATTCGAACCTGCGACACCCGCTTTAGGAGAGCGGTGCTCTATCCCCTGAGCTACGAGGGCGGGGAGGACCGGGTGCCCCGGTCCAGGGCCCGCACGCGTGCCGAGCCACTCGGAGAGGTTACCGGACCTCGTGGTGGTTGGGTGTCTGCCGGGATCGGGCAGGTCGACTGGTTAACCTGGCGGGGTGAGTGAACCAGTCGACGCCCAGGGGCCCCGCGTCGACTCTCCCGCGCCCGCGGTGACGCCGGAACAGGTGCTCGAGGACGCCAGGGTCCGATGGCGCACGGAGCTGGCCGAGCTCGGCGGCCGGAACAGTCTGATGTGGCACCGCGACCTGCCCACCGGGACGATCGACCTGACGGTGGCGCACCCGGGCGGGGTCGCCAAGCTCCTGGCCGGCCACAACACGCTCCTCTCGGAGTTGGTGCGCGAGTCCGTGGCCCTGACGGAGGTGCGGCGCCGGGTCGCCGCCATCCGTGCCAAGGCTGTCGAGCTGCAGCGTGAGCACGGCATGAGCACACTCTTCCTCGCGGTCGGGATGGCCTCCTGGCACCTGCCCCGTGCCCCGATCCCGCCGCGGGCACCGGTCCTCCTGCGGGGAGCGCGAATCCGTCCCACCGACGCGTCCCGGCGCGACTACGTCCTGAGGCTGGACGCGGACGTCATCTTCAACCCTGCCCTGGAGCACTACCTGCGCGGGGAGCGTGGTGTGGAGCTGGACGGCCACGCCCTGGCCCGGGCGAGCACCGGGCGTCAGGGCTTCGACCCTCGTCCCACGTACGACGCTCTCGAGGAGCTCTGCGCAGGCATTCCGCAGTTCGGCATCGGGCCCCAGCTGGTGCTGAGCACCTATCCGCTGGCCAAGCTGCCCCTCGTCGCCGAGCTCAGCGGGCCGCTCGAGCGGTGGACGGCACGACCGTTGCTGGTGTCGCTGGCGGGTGGTGCCGCACCTCCGCAGGAAGATTCACCACAGGCCGAGGCCACGGACGGACCAGCGCCGGATGGCCGGCTGTCGCTGGTCCTGGAGGCCGACCGGGCCCAGCGTGAGGTGCTGGGCCTGCTCGCAGCGAAGCAGTCCGTCGTGCTGGACGCCGTGCCCGGCACGGGTCGCACCCAGACGATCGTCAACGCCATCGCCCAGACCGTCATCGGCGGTGGTTCCGTCCTCGTGGCGGCGGAGCAGCGCCGCGCCCTGGAAGGCGTGCACGAGCGACTCCGCAGCATCGGACTGGGTGACCTCGTGCTCGACATCCGGGAGACCGCTGCCGGGGCGCGCCGGGCGGCCGCGGAACTGATCGACGCGCTGGACCGGCACCAGTCGGGCGAGCGCGACGCTCACCCGGCGTCGACCGACCCGGAGTCCTTCGGCGACCCGCTCGCGGTGCTGCGCGCCCACGACGAGCACCTGCACGGTCGCCGCGAGCCGTGGGGGGTGTCGCTCGCCCAGACGCACGACGTGCTGACCCGCCTGGCGAAGCTGCCTCACCCGCCCACCTCGCACGTCCGTCTCGAGGCGGAGGTGCTCAAGGACCTGACCCCGACGGCGATAGGTGAGGTCCGGGACGCCCTGACGCGTGCGGTGACCGCAGGAGCCTGGAAACGCCGGCTGGAGGACCCGTGGTTCGGCGCCCTGGTCACCAATCCGGAGGAGGCGGAGCGGGCCGCGTCCATCGTCAGCGAGCTGGTCAGCGGGCGTTTCACCGAGGCGCGCGACGACGTGACGAGGATCGCCCGGGCCGCCGGTCTGCCCGCTCCCGCCAACCTCCAGCAGTGGACCCGCACCTTCGAGCTCCTGCGCCGGGTCCGCGACACCCTCGACGTCTTCACCCCCCAGGTCTACGAGGCTCCGCTGGACGAGCTGGTCCGGGGGACCGCCAGGCAACCCCGGGGCAGCCAGGACAAGCTGCCGGCCATGTCCCGGTCCCGGCTGCGTCGCCAGGCCAGGGCGCTGCTGCGACCCGGCACCCCGCCGCCAGACCTTGGTGACCGACTGGCGGCTGCCCGCGACGAACGGGCCGAGTGGGAGGGCCTGGCCGGCCGAGCGGCACGCCCGAGCACACCGCGTGGCTGGGAGGAGGCCGCCGAGCAGTATGCCGAGATGCACCGCGAGCTGTCCTGGCTCGCCGGGGTGCTGGTCACCACGGCGCAGGGCAAGGACCTGGAGACCACGCACCTCGACCTGCTGCTCGAACGGCTCGTCCGGCTGGACGCCCGAGCCGACCGGCTCGCGGTCGTGGCTGCCGTCCACAGCGATCTGCAACCACTGCGGGACCGTGGCCTCGGGCGACTCGTCGATGACCTGGCCGCCAGGGGAGTGGCCGTCGAGCACGTGGAGGCCGAGGCGGACCTGGTGTTCTGGGCCTCGGTCCACGACCAGATCACCCAAAGGGGGGCACACGCCGACGGCGCGGCGCTGCGCCAGGCTGCGGACGACCTCGTGGCGCAGGAGGAGGCGCGGATCGAGCGGGCCAGGGCTGCCGTCCGCGCCGCCGCCCACGACCAGGTCGAGGCCGCGCTGAGCGGTCACCCCACGCAGGAGGCCGCCCTGCGCGCCGTCGTCGACGCTGGCCCGCCGCTGCGGCTGATCGACCTGATCGCGGCAGCGCCCGATCTGGTCCGTGCGCTGCGGCCGTGCTGGCTCGCCAGCCCCCTGACGATCCCCGCCACGATCCCGCAGGACGCCGAGGTCGACCTCGTCGTCATCGACGAGGCTCATCGGCTCCCGATCGCCCGGGCAGTCCCGGCACTGGCGCGCGCGGACCGGGCGCTCATCGTCGGAGACTCCGGTGGACTGCCCGGACTGCCCTTCGTGAGCGTCGTCGACGAGCACGTGCGCCCCGCGGAGGCCGACGGGCAAGACCTGCTGGCCGCTGCCTCGGTGCACCTGCCGGTCCGGCACCTCGACACGCACTACCGCTCGCTGGATCAGCGCATGGTCCCACGACAGGTCACCCGCCCCCTGGCTGGCTATCCGGGCGTGCTGCTCGCGCCGCGGGTCACCGCACTGGAGGCCGACGGCCGCGACGACCTGGTCGCGGCGGTCGTGGAGCGGGTCGTGGACCACGCGCGGCGCACCCCGCAGCACTCCCTCGCCGTCCTGGTGGATGACGGCCACCTCGTCGCCGACCTCGAAGAGGGCCTGTGGGCACGGGTCGGTGTCGAGGCAGATCTGGCCGGCTCCTTCCGGGAGGACGTCGCAGAGCCGTTCCTGGTGAGCACCGTCGAGCACGCGGCCGGTGACGTGCGGGACCGGCTGCTGGTGGTCCTGTCAGGTCGCTCCGGCCTGGACGAGTCGTGGGCGGTCGCTGCTCTGGGCTCTGCCAGGAGGTCGGTCGTCGTGGTGGCCGATCGTCCCTTCGCCGACCTCCCTGACTCGGGAGGCATCGCCGTCATCCGGGCGACTCTCGAGGCCGCGGCCGTTCCGCCCGACGCACACCTCGCACCCGCCGGCGAGGGCGGACCGGCCGACGACGCCGATACTCCGGACGACGGCGACAGGTCGGACTCCACAGACACGTCGGAGTCCGCAGACCGGTTGGCGTTGCCGGTCGACGGGCGGTCCGGGGGTACCGCTCTGCTGGAGGACCTGGCCGCCCGGTTGCGCGCCGAGGACCTCACCGTGCGGGTCGGGTTCGGCACGGGGCCGCACCGGATCGAGCTGGTGGTCGACGATCCGGGTGAGCCCGGTCGGCCGCTCCTGGCCATCGACACCGACACCTGGCCCGAGCCGGGCGACGCCGGATCGCGCGAGCTGGAGCCGGGGGTCTTGGACCCCGCACGTCTGCGCAACAGGTCCCTGCACCTGCGCCGCCTCGGCTGGACGCCGCTGCGGGTCTGGACCACGGACGTCTTCCGCGACCCGGCCCGGGAGGTCGCCCGGATCGTCGAGCTGGCGCGCCGTGCCTCCGCGGAGCGTGGTCGATGACCGAGGAGCAGGTGCCGCACCGAGCCCGTCGTCACCGACGAGTGGTGGCGCCCGCGACGAACGCCCTGCCCGAGGACGACCCGGACTTCAGCGAGCCGCGGGTCGACCCGCAGGACTCCGGCGAGGCAGAGGGCGACCTGGCGCAGGAGATCGGCACCGACGAGTGGTGGCGGGCGCAGCGACCGCCGCACTGGGGCTAACCGGGGCTTACCCGGTCCGTCATCGCCGCGCAGGGCTTGGACGCGGCGCGAGGACGCAGTGCGACGCCCAGGGACCACGACGGCCCGGCCCCGACGGGGGACCGGGCCGTTCCGGGCTCAGCCCGGGAGGGTGGGGCGCGTCAGACGTTGCGGCGGGCGAGCAGGTCGCGGATCTCGGTGAGGAGTGCGACGTCCTCCGCCGGGGCCGCGTCCTCCTCGGCGCCGAAGCCCATCTTGTCGTTCACCTTGTTCATCGGCACGACGATGACGTAGTAGACGACCAGGGCAGTCATCAGGAAGACGATCAGCGCGTTGATCACGGCGGCGAAGTCGACGTAGGTGCCCGGGTTGGTCGAGATGATGCGGAAGCCCAGACCGCTCGCTTCGGCCCCGCCCATGGCGTTCAGCAGCGGCGTGATGATGGACCCGACCACAACCTCGACTACCTTTGCGAAGGCGGTGCCGATGACGACCGCGACCGCGAGGTCGACGATGTTGCCCCGCATGATGAAGTCCTTGAATCCCTGCAGCATGTGTTCCTCCGAGTGGGCATCCCGTGGGACGCGCGTTGTGTCCTGACTCCCACGCCGTCTGGCGCAGGGCGACGGAGACATTAGCGGAAGGCAGCGCCAGACCGCCAAACTCAGGACCATACATGGGCCCTCAGCCACGGGTGACCACGGCGAGGCAGTGTCTCGGAAGATCTGCGGCGCCACGGCCCTCAGCCACGAATGACCACGGTGAGGCCGTGTCCCGGCAGGTCAGCGCCACCGGCCGCGAGCCGGCCCGCCTGTTCGGGCGTCACCGCCACGAGGAAACTGAGCGCGTCCGCGTCGGCACGTGGCGGGCCCGCTGCGTCCTGGTCCGTGACCCGGCGGACGAGGAGGACGTCCGCGGCGAGGACCGCGCCGTCCGTGGTGGTCAGCACGTCCACCCGGGTCCCGGGCTGCAGCACTCCCGCGAGGGACGCGTCGCGCAGGGGCAGGTGCGCGAGAACGAGCTCCGGGTCCAGACCCTCCAGTGACGCCGAGGCCGAGACCCGCAGGTCGGTGAGGATCTCCCCGGCGCGCAGCGGTGCCGTCGTGACGCGCCCCTGCACCTGCGCGGGATCGGACAGTGCGCCCCCGGGCACCAGGCCCTCGGGCACGCGGGTCACGCGCACGGAGTCAGCACCCAGCTCAGCCCCGACCGGCACGTCATGGTCCGCGACGAGCACGAGCGGACCTGGGGCCGGCGGCTCGGGGGCCAGCGCGGTGACTGCGGCATACACCGCAGCCCCACACAGGACTGCGGCCAGAGCCTTACGCAGGACGCCCCGGCGCCAGACGGCACGGCGGTCGGCGTCCCGACGCCGGCCGCGCTCCTGCGCGGCCCGGATCGAGGCGCGCATCGACACCCGTGGAGACCTGGTCACACGGGGAGGTTAGGGAAGCAGTCAGGCGCTTGCGGCGGTCTTCGACGAGCCTGTGGACGCTGCGGCCGGGGTGGAACCCGCTGTGGACGACCCCGCCGACCCCGACGACCCGGACCCGTTCGAGGACGAGCCACCGGACCCCGTCGAGGAGGTGCTGGACGACGCGTCGGAGCCCGCTGCGGCGGAGGAGGAGGCAACAGAGCCCTTGCGGGAGTCGGTGCGGTAGAACCCCGAGCCCTTGAAGACGACCCCGACCGACCCGTAGCGCTTGCGCAACGCACCACCGCACTGGGGGCACACGGTCAGGGAGTCGTCGCTGAAGGCCTGCTGGACGTCAAAGGCGTTGTCGCAGTCCTTGCAGGCGTAGGAGTAGGTCGGCACGGTGCACGATTGTACGTGGGATGCGGCCCAGCACCGATTCGGTGGCTTACGCTCAGTGCGTGTCCCGAAGTGTCATGCGTCGCGTCGTCGTGCCCGTGATCGCGGCCCTGATCCTGGTGACCGTCGCCGCCGGCGTGCTCGGAGTGGGGCTGGTCAGGAGGTCCTTTCCGCAGGTCAGCGGTGAGTTGGCACTCCCGGGCCTGACCGCTGACGTCGAGGTGATCAGGGACGACCAGGGCGTCACGCACATCTACGCCGACACCCCGGAGGACCTGTTCTCCGCCCAGGGCTTCGCCGCCGCCCAGGACCGGTTCTTCCAGATGGACCTGCGCCGGCACGTGACCGCCGGACGCCTGGCCGAGCTGGTCGGTGAGCCCGGCCTGGAGACCGACAAGGTCATCCGCACCATGGGCTGGCGTCGCGTCGCGGAGGCGGAGCTGCCCAGACTGGACCCGCAGACCCGGCGCTACCTGGCTGCCTACACGGCCGGGGTCAACGCCTACCTGGAGCAGAATCCCTCCCCGTCCCAGGTGTCGCTGGAGTATGTCGTGCTGGGACAGAGCGCGCCGGACTACCGCATCGAGCCGTGGACGGACGCCGACTCGGTGGCCTGGCTGAAGGCGATGGCCTGGGACCTGCGGGGCAACTACTCCGACGAGCTCGGCCGCGCCCGGCTGGTGGGTGAGGTCTCCCGGCAGCAGCTGGGCGCGCTGTATCCGGAGTTCCCGGTCGACCAGCACGCGCCGATCCTGTCCGAGGACGAGTGGGAGCCGCCGCCGGTCGAACCCGCCAGCGAGGACCGCGGGGGAGTGGACGGCCCGGACGCCGACCCCGACCAGGGCGTGGGGACCTACGCCCCCGTCGAGGACCGCGAGGGCAGCGGTCCGCCCGTCGATGCCGACCTGGCCGCCAGCTACGACAGCACGCTGGGCGCACTGGCCGCGGTCCCCAACCTGCTCGGGGAGGGAGCGGGCATCGGCTCGAACTCGTGGGTCGTCTCCGGCGAGCACACCGAGACCGGTCTGCCGCTGCTGGCCAACGACCCGCACCTGGGCATCCAGCAGCCGGGCGTCTGGATGCAGACCGGGCTGCACTGCCGGGAGGTCTCAGAGTCCTGCCCCTTCGACGTCACGGGTTTCACCTTCGCCGGCTTCCCCGGCGTGATCATCGGCCACAACAACGACATCGCCTGGGGCTTCACCAACCTCGACCCGGACGTCACGGACTTCTACCTGGAGGAGGTCAACGCGGACGGCCAGGTCCGGCGCGGCTCGGCCTGGGAGCCGGTCGAGCAGCGCAGCGAGGTGATCAAGGTCGCCGGCGAGGACGACGTGCGCATCACCGTGCGGGAGACCCGGCACGGCCCGATCCTCTCCGACGTGATCGACGGCGTCGCGCAAGCGGGACAGACCGCCCCGATCAACGGGGTCGAGACGCTCACGTCATACGACGTCTCGATGGCCTGGACGGGCCTGGAGGAGACCCGCACCGCCGACGCGGTCTTCCTGCTCAACGCCGCGACCGACTGGGAGTCCTTCCAGGAGGCGGCCCGGCTGTTCGCGGTGCCCAGCCAGAACCTGCTGTATGCCGACACCGACGGCAACATCGGCTACCAGGCACCTGGTCTGGTCCCGGTGCGGGAGCCGAGCACCAACGGCGCGCCCCCCGGCTTCTTCCCCGCGCAGGGCTGGTTGTCCGCCTACGACTGGAAGGGGTGGGTGCCGTTCAGCGAGATGCCGTCGGTCTACAACCCGGCCGACGGCGTGATCGTCACCGCCAACCAGGCGGTCGCCGAGGGCAGCCGGCCGTTCCTGACCTCCGAGCCCGACATGGGCTACCGCTCCCAGCGCATCCTGGACCTGCTCACCGAGAAGATGGCGCAGGGGCCGCTGACCGTCGAGGACATGCACGACATCCAGGCCGACAGCTACAACGCCTTCGCCGACGACCTGATCGGTGCGCTGCTCGAGGTCGAGGTGCCCTCCTCGGACTTCTACCGGGAGCCGCAGCAGATGCTGACGGAGTGGGACCGGACGGCCCCGGCCGACGGGGAGCAGTCCGCCGCCGCGATGTACTACTACGCGGTGTGGGCCAACATCCTGGACCTGACCTTCGACGACGAGCTGCCCTCCGACCTGTCGGCCGACGGCAACTCCCGGTGGATGCTGGTGGTCGACCAGCTGCTGGACCGCCCCGCGGACGACTGGTGGGACGACCGGCGCACCGCGGGCGTGGTGGAGACGCGCGACGAGATCCTGCGCCAGGCCATGATCAACGCCCGGCTCGACCTGACCCAGCGCATCGGCAAGAACCCCCAGGACTGGCAGTGGGGCTCGCTCCACAACGTGCCGCTGCGCCACGAGGTGCTCGGTGGCGACGGGATCCCCGACCTGGTCCGGTGGGCCTTCAACGACGGCCCCTACCCGGCCTCGGGCAGCTCGGCCATGGTCAACGCCTTCAACTGGGAGGCCAGCACCGGCAGCTTCCGGGTGACCTCAGGCCCGTCGATGCGGATGGTCGTCGACCTGTCCGACCTGGACGCCTCCACCTGGGTGAACCAGGCGGGCAACTCCGGCCACGCCTTCCACCCCAACTACAACGACCAGGTGCAGGCCTGGCTCGAGGGCGGGTCCTACCCGTGGCCGCACTCACGCGAGGCCGTGGAGGAGACCGCGGTCCACACGCTCACCCTGACGCCGTAGCCCGGTCGGTCCACCCGGTCAGCGCACCAGCCTCACCCCGGCGGTGGTCAGCACCCCGTCCACCAGTATGTCGTGGGGTGCGTGGGGCAGGTGCCCGCCGGCTCGGTCGGTGGGCACCTCGTGGTCGTGCAGGGCCACGATGACCGGGACCGTGGGGCGCAGTCGCGGCAGGGCCCGGTCGTAGTAACCGCCACCCTGGCCCAGCCGGTGCCCATCGGAGTCCACGGCGAGGCCGGGGATCAGCGCGACGTCCACGCCGTGCAGGGCCTCCGGCCCGAGCTCGTCACCGGTCAGCGCTACACCGTGCATCACGTCCTCGGCCACACCGTCCCCGGTCGTCTCCGCGGCGGGCACCCAGTGCAGGTCGTGCTCCCCGCGCACGGTGACCGGCAGCAGCACCCGCGCCCCCTCCGCGAGCGCGGCCTGCACGAGTGCCCCGACCGGCGGCTCGCCGGGCAGCGCCCGGAAGGCCGTGATCGTCAGACCGGACAGGCCCGGTCGACCCAGCCCCCCGGCATACTCCCGGAGCCAGGTGAGGAAGACGGTGGCCAGTGCGTCGGCCTGCTCGGCCCGACCCGCGGGGCCCTGGCCCTCGACCACCTCCCGGCGTCGCGCCCGGACCCCGGCCCGTGCCTGTTTCTTGGCCGCGCTGATCCCGTCCATGCCGGCATTGTCCCCGAGGGGCCGCGGTCCGTGACGGCCACTAGGGTGGGTCAGCATGAGCGAGCCAACCCCGCGCCCGCGCAAGGCAGTGATCCCGGTGGCCGGTCTCGGCACCCGCTTCCTGCCCGCGACGAAGGCCGTCCCCAAGGAGCTGCTGCCGGTCGTCGACCGCCCCGCGATCGAGTACATCGTGGAGGAGGCCGTCCGTGCCGGGCTCAGCGATGTGCTGATGGTGACCGGTCGCGGGAAGGGGGCGATCGAGGACCACTTCGACGGCCACCCCGAGATCGAGCGTGCCCTGGATGCCAAGGGTGACCAGGAGCGCCGCGACCGGGTCGATGCCAGCACGGACATCGAGGTGCACTTCGTGCGCCAGGGCGTGCCCAAGGGGCTCGGCCACGCGGTGCTCTGCGGGCGCACGCACGTCGGGGACGAGCCCTTCGCGGTGCTGCTCGGCGACGACATGATCGACGCCCGCGACCACCTGCTGGAGCAGATGATCGAGGTGCAGGCCGAGCGGGGCGGGTCGGTCGTGGCGCTGATGGAGGTGCCCCGCGACCAGGTCGACAAGTACGGCTGCGCGGCCATCGACCCCGCCGACGAGGGCTCCGACGTCGTCCGCCTCACCGGTCTCGTGGAGAAGCCGCCCGTCGACGAGGCGCCGTCCAACCTGGCCGTGATCGGCCGTTACGTGCTCCACCCGCGCGTCTTCGAGGTGCTGGAGCAGACCCCGCCGGGGCGCGGTGGTGAGATCCAGCTGACCGACGCGCTGCTGGAGCTGGCCGGCGCCGACGGCGAGGGCAGCGGCATGACCGGCGTGGTCTTCCGAGGCCGCCGCTACGACACCGGCGACCGGCTCGACTACCTCAAGGCCGTGGTCCGGCTGGGTCGGGAGCACCCCGAGCTCGGCACGGACTTCGCGGCCTGGCTGGACGACTTCGTCCGGGGGGATGCCAGGTGACCACGGTCGACGAGCACCTGGAGTCGGTGCTCGCCGCGATCGAGCCGGTCCCGGAGGTGGAGGTGCCGCTGCACGAGGCGCTCGGCCTCGTGCTGACCCGCGACGTCACCAGCGACGTCGACCTGCCGCGCTTCGCCAACTCCGCGATGGACGGCTATGCCGTGCGGGCCGCCGAGCTCGCCGGCGTCGACGCCGAGCACCCCCGGTCCGTCCCGGTCCTCGGTGACATCCCCGCGGGCTCGACCGCACGGCATACTCACCGCGAGGGCAGTGTCTGGCGGATCCTGACCGGCGCACCGGTGCCCGAGGGGGCCGACGCGGTGGTGCGGGTGGAGGACACCGACGGCCGTCCCCGCGAGGTGCTGATCTCCCGGGCGCCGGAGGTGGGGGACAACATCCGGCCGGCGGGGGAGGACGTGCGGGCCGGCGACGTCATCCTGCGGCGCGGCACCCGTGTCGGCGCACCCCAGATCGCGGTCCTGGCCGCAGCCGGGGTCGCCGAGGTGGCCGTCACCGGGCCGGTGCGGGTCGTGGTGCTCTCCACCGGGGACGAGCTCGTGCCGGCCGGACAGCCGGTCGGCCCGGGCCAGATCAACGACTCCAACGGGCCGATGCTGGCGGCACTGGTCCGCTCGGCGGGAGCCGAGGTCGTGCACACGGGACACCTGCCCGACGACGAGAAGGTGATCAAGAAGACACTCGACCACCACCTGCGACAGGCCGACGCGGTGATCACAAGCGGGGGCGTCAGCAAGGGCGGCTCCTACGACGCGGTCAAGGCGGTGCTCACCGGGAGCGGGTCGATGGAGTTCACCGAGGTCGGCATGCAACCGGGCAAACCCCAGGGCTTCGGGCTGCTCGGCAAGCGCAGGGTGCCGGTCTTCACGCTGCCCGGCAACCCGGTCAGCGTCCTGGTCAGCTTCGAGGTCTTCCTGCGCCCCGCGCTGGCGCGTCTCGGCGGCCGCACGCACACGCCGGTGACGGTGCCGGCGGTCGTGGCGCGCGGATGGTCCTCCCCGGAGGGGCGCCAGCAGTATCACCGCGTGCGGCTGAGCAGGGACGCCAGCGGGCAGTATGCCGCGGAGCCGGTCGGTGGCCCCGGGTCGCACCTCGTGGGTGGGCTGGCGCTCGCCGACGGCCTGGCGGTCGTGCCCGCCGAGGTCACCGACGTGGCCACCGGCTCCGCGGTGCCGGTGCTGCCGCTGCGGCCGCTGGAGGAGATCGAGGCCGACCTGGTGTCCTCGGCCGATGAGGACCGGTCCGACCGCTCCGACGGGGAGGCGGGGTGAACGAGGCGCTGCGTCACCTGCGGGCGGACGGCACGGCCCACATGGTGGACATCAGCGGCAAGGAGGTCACCGCCCGCGAGGCCACCGCCACGGGCCGGGTGCGCCTGTCCGCCGAGGCGGTCCGCGCGCTGCGGGAGGGGACCGCCCCCAAGGGTGACGCCCTGGGGGTCGCCCGGCTGGCCGGCATCCAGGCGGCCAAGAAGACCCCGGACCTGGTGCCGCTGGCGCACCCGGTCGCCGTCCACGCCGTCGAGGTCGACCTGACCGTGGTCGACGAGGGGGTGGACATCCGGGCGACGGTGCGCACCGCTGACCGGACCGGCATCGAGATGGAGGCGCTGACCTGCGTGAGCGTCGCCGCGCTCGCGATGGTCGACATGATCAAGGCCGTCGACAAGCTCGCCGTGATCACCGACGTCATGGTGGTGGCCAAGTCCGGCGGCCGCTCCGGGGACTGGGCCCGACCGTCGTGATGACCTGGCCGGTCCGGCTGCACGAGGTCCGCCCGGACGGGGTCGAGATCGTTCTGCGGGGCCTGACCCGCGCCGACCGTGCGCGGTGGGACGAGATGCGCACGGCCAACCTGGACTGGTTGCGGCCGTGGGAGGCGACCGTGCCGACCGGCCCGGAGCCGACCCTGCGGTTCATCCGGCTGCGACGTCTCCTGGACCGGGCTGCGCGCGAGGGCCGGGTGCTGCCGTTCGTCATCGAGGTCGACGGCGTGCTCCAGGGGCAGATGCAGCTCTTCGACATCGTGTGGGGATCGCGCTGGACGGCGTCGGCCGGCTACTGGCTGGACCGTCGCGCCACCGGCCGTGGGGTGGCGGCGTGGTCGCTCGCGATGCTCATCGACCACGCCCTGCACGACGTGGGCCTGCACCGGGTCGAGGTCGCGATCCGCCCGGAGAACCTCGCCAGCCTTGCCGTCGCCCGGCGGCTCGGCCTGCCCGACGAGGGGTTCCGCGCCGGGCTGGTGCACGTGGACGGCGCCTGGCGTGACCACGTGGAGTTCGCGATCACCGCCGAGCAGCTGGGCACCGAGCGTCTCGTCGACCGGCTGCGCCGGGACGGCCCGCGCGCCGACGACTGACACGTCGCACCACGTCAGTCACACCAGTCACTTCCGCGACACGCACCAGAACTGCGTGGTAACCGCCGTGGGTCTCCCTATGGTTTGGGTGTGCCCAACAGCCTGATCTTCGCGGTCATCCTCGCGGTGTGGGCTGCCTATCTCATCCAGCACTGGATCCGTCGTCGCGACCACGTCGCCACGGCCAGGTCCGTCGACCGGTTCTCCGAGGCGATGCGCGTCCTGGAGCGCCGGCAGAGCGCCGCCCCCCGGGCCGACCTCACGGTGCCGGCGCCCAAGTCCTACGCCGTCTCCCTGACGCGTCCCGCCCACCCCGACGTGGTGGTCAAGCGTGCGCGCCACGGTGCTGCCGAGCCCGCCCCGCGCCGTGCCCGATGCCGCCTGCCGCGTCCCTCGGCCGCGACCCTGCGGGCCATGCTCCTGGTCGTCGGGGTGCTCGCCCTGGCTGCGGGCATCACGCTCTACTCCCTCGCGATGGCCCCCTGGTGGGCTGCCGCGGCGGGGGGCGCGGGTCTGCTGCTCGCCCTCACGCTCATCCGCATCTCCGTGGGTCGCCAGCGCCGTCGTGCGACCTCGCCGGTGCGTCCCGGTGCGCGCCGCCACGAGGTGGGCGCGACCCAGCTCGCCCGGAAGCCCACGAGTTCTGAGGGCCCGCGCTCGAAGGCCACGCGTCGCCGGGGCGCACGTCCGAAGACCGCCCGCCGCAGGTCGGTCCGACCGGCCCCGCGACGGTCGGCCGCGGCCGCGACGGCTCGGGCTTCCTCGGCTCCGGCTGCGAGCGCTCCGACCCTGACGACTGCGGACACGGCGGCATCTGCGCCGGTAGCGGCCGTGGCCAGGGACGCACAGTTCTTCGACGTCGAGGCCCACGACCGCGCGGAGAGTCAGGCGGGTGCAGCTGCGAAGGGGGCGAGCACCCTGCCCACCGCCGAGCTCCAGCCCGGCACCTGGGCTCCGGTCCCGGTCCCGCCGCCGACCTACACCCTCAAGGCGCGTGCCAGCCGACCCGGCGCGCCGTCCTCCGACCCCGCGCAGGCCACAGCGACGGGCGCCGTCCAGGCGGAGTCCACCGGCCAGGTCGAGGACCTGCCCTTCGACGGCCACGCGCTGGCCTTCGACGAGGAGTTCGAGGACCTGCCCCCGGTCCACTCGGTCGGCTGAGCCGCTGGCGACCAGGGTCCGCCCAGCCGGCACAGCGCGCCAGCGCGACCCTCGGGTGTGCTCAGGTCTTGTCCGCCTCGGCGTAGGTCTGCACGGTCGCGACGTGCAGCGGGAAGGACAGTGGGAACCCACCGAAGAGCAGCCGTCCGGCGGTGCTCGCCGAGTCCTGGACGATCTCCGCGACCTGGGCGGCCAGCGGCTCCGGTGTGTGGACCACGATCTCGTCGTGCAGGAAGAAGACCAGGTGCGGCCTGCCCTGGCCGGGAGCCGTGCCGGCACCGCTCGTAGCCGTCGCGCTGCGGCCACGTGCCGCGCCAGGATCGTCCGCCAGGGGAGTCAGTGCCCGGAGACGTCGACGCGTCTCGGCCATCCAGCACAGAGCCCACTCGGCGGCGGTGCCCTGCACGACGAAGTTGCGGGTGAACCGGCCCCGGTCCCTGGCCTGGGCGCGGGCGCGCCGCTCGTCACCCTGGTCCGCGTCGGTCTCTCCCGCCCGGCCCTGGACGGAGTGCCAGGCGGGACCCGGCGGCGGGCTGGTGCGACCGAGCCAGGACCGGACGGTGCCGCCGCGCTCGCCGACCTGCGCGGCCCGGTCGACCAGGCCGGTGGCCAGGGGGTAGGCACGCCGCAGGCGCGGCAGCAGCACACCCGCCTCACCGGCGGTGCCGCCGTAGAGCGCGGAGAGCATGCCGACCTTGGCGCGGTCGCGGGTCTCGACGACGCCGGAGGCGACCAGCCCGGCATACAGGTCGCCGTCCTGCCCGGCCCTCGCCAGGGCGAGGTCGCCGGCCATGCCGGCCAGGGCCCGCGGCTCGACCTGTGCGGCGTCGGCGACCACGAGCCGCCATCCGGGATCGGCGACGACGGCGGCCCGGACCGCCTTCGGGATCTGCAGCGCCCCGCCCCCGCTCGTGGCCCAGCGGCCGGTCACCACGCCGCCGGGGACGTAGTCGGTGCGGAAGCGGTCGGACCGCCCGAGCGTGCCTGGCTCAACCCACGTGTCGAGCCAGCTCCACCCGTTCGCGGAGAGCAGCCGGGCCAGCCGCTTGTACTCCAGCAGCGGTGCCACCACGGGGTGCGCCTGCCCGGTCAGCTCCCACTTGGCCGTCGACGTGATGTCCAGGCCGGCATGGCGCAGCGCCCGCAGCAGGGTGACCTGGGAGTCGGGGTTCAGACCCGGGCTGTGCAGCAGCTCCCGGATCTCGACGGCCAGCTGCTCCAGCCGTTCGGGGCGCATCCCCCGCGGTGGCCGCGGTCCCAGCTCCGCGGTCAGGATCGCGTCGTGCCGGGCCCGGTCCCAGGGGAGCCCGTCGGCGCGCATCTCCGCCGCGATCAGCGCACCGGCGGACTCGGCTGCGAGGAGCAACCGGAGCCGGCCCGGGTCGTCGGCCGCGGCGACGGCCGCCTGCTGCCGGTCGTGCTCGGCGCGCACCTCCTCCACCGTGGGGGTCGTGTCAGGGGTCAGGTCGTCCAGGAGGGTGGGGGCGGGCGCCTCGACGGGTGCCGGCGCCAACCAGGGCGGGGCCGTCCAGGGCTTGGGGGTCGCGAAGCGCAGGATGGCGTGGCACAGGCGCAGGTCGACGCACCGCCCGACCCGCGTGCCGGCGGCGAGCAGCCGGGCGTAGACCGAGCCGGTGTCGGGCCACACCCACCGGACGCCGTCCTCGCCCGCCACCCGCTGACGGTTGGCGATCCACGCCGCGGCCTCGTCCCAGGACATCTCGGCCGGTCCGTGTTCGACGCCGGGGTCCGCGACGAGAGCGCCGGCGCGCGTCGGCACCACCACCACGTCCACGACCCGCACGTCCACGACCTGACGGTAGGCCCTCGCGCGGACATCCCGGGAGCCGGACCAGGGGAGCTAGGCTGCCGACATGTTGGAGTGGGGCGCGAAGAAGGGCGGGGTGGTGCCGATCCTGCTGGACGGCGAGCAGGTCGCCACCGTCGACCCGGAGTTCTGGCGCGAAGGTGCCGAGCTCGTCATCGCCGACCAGACCTGGCGGTTCGAGCGGGACGGCCGAGACCGCATCGCCCGCCTGGCGCGCAACCCCAAGGTCGCCCTCCGGGCCACCAAGCCCAAGGTCTGGCGGGACGGCTGGGTTGTCACGGGTGAGGGTGTCACCTACGACATCGGCTCCGAGGGCTTCTTCGGCCGGACCCAGCGCGTCCTGCGGGACGGGCGGCGCGTCGGCACCGCGCACACGGCGGGCGCATGGTCGTCCCGGCCCGTGCTGGACGTCGACCCGTCCGTGCCCCCGGCGCACCAGCTCTTCCTGCTGTGGATCTCCCACATCATCCGCAAGCGCAACGCCGCCGCGGGCGCCGCCGGATGACCCCACCGAGCGGGCCTGCACACCTGCCGTCAGGACCTCTCGTTCTCGGGGGCTACGTTTGACCAATGACTGAGATGACCTACCGCCCGCTGGGTGACTCCGGCCTGCGGGTCAGCACCGTCGGCATCGGCTGCAACGCGTTCGGCTCCAGGATCGGGGGCGACACGGTCCAGGAGATCGTCGACGCCGCGATCGACGCGGGGATCACCTTCTTCGACACCTCCGACACCTACGGACGCGGGGAGTCCGAGACGCTGCTCGGCGAGGCGCTGAACGCGCGCCGCAACGACGTGGTCGTGGCCACCAAGTTCGGCATGGACATGCAGGGTGCTAACGGCCCGGACTGGGGTGCGCGCGGGTCGCGGCGCTACATCCGACGTGCGGTCGAGGCCAGTCTGCGTCGCCTCGGCACGGACTGGATCGACCTCTACCAGCTGCACCGTCCAGACCCGGTCACCCCGATCGAGGAGACCCTGTCCGCGCTGTCCGAGCTCGTCACCGAGGGCAAGGTGCGCTACATCGGGTCCAGCAACCTGGCCGGCTGGCAAGTCGTCGACGCCGACTGGACGGCGCGGGCCGGCGGCCACCAGCGGTTCGTCTCCGCGCAGAACAAGTACTCCCTCCTCGATCGCGAGCCCGAGGAGGAACTGGTGCCGGCCTGTGAGACGGTGGGCGTCGGCATACTCCCGTTCTTCCCGCTGGAGTACGGACTGCTCACCGGCAAGTACCGGCGCGACCAGACTCCTCCCGAGGGCAGCCGTCTGGCGCTGGACAGTCAGGCGCAGCGGCTCGCCGGGGCCGACTGGGACGAGATCGAACGACTGGAGCAGTATGCCGAGGAGCGCGGCCTCTCCCTCCTCCAGGTGGCCATCGGTGGGCTCGCGGCCCAGCCCGCCGTCGCCTCGGTCATCGCCGGGGTGACCAGTGCCGACCAGGTGCGCAGCAACGCGGCGGCCGGCCTGTGGGAGCCGTCCGCGGAGGACCTCGCCGAGCTCTGAGTCGGCAGTGCGCCGGAGACCGGTCCGGCCCCCGTGTCACCGGACTCCGGAATCGGAAAATCGGGTCTGCCGGTGCTACAGTCTGTAGCCGCCGGTACACCTTGGGGCTGTGGCGCAGTTGGTAGCGCGTCTCGTTCGCAATGAGAAGGTCAGGGGTTCGAATCCCCTCAGCTCCACCCTTTGGTCGAAGTCCCAGCCCTGCCCCGTCGTCGGTGGCAGGGCTTCTTCGTCTGTGCGCCGACGGGGGGCCGCGTCCTCTTGGCTACGGTGCCGCAGCGGGGGGAGCCTGGGGCGGCGGTGCCCTGTGCCTGACCACGCTGTGGTGCCCCGTGCCGACCAGGACCTGCAGGCAGGCGAGGAGGATCAGGGTCAGGGCAAGAACCCACCACAGCCGGGGCAGCGTCGGGTTGTTCCCCCACAACAGCACGACGACTCCGACCGCCACGACGACAGGCCGCAACCACCGGATGTTCGCCGCGACCCAGCGGCCCGCCGCACCGACCCGGCCGTCACCGGCGGACTCGGCGATGCGGGCGCCGGTGCCCTCCAGGCCGCTGACCACGGCGCCCCGGACACTGGCTCCGACCGATGTGGCCCCCGCGAACCAGCCGGCGATGATGAGGATCAGGCCTGCCGCGAGGAGCACCTGCTGGCCACGCAACAGGTAGGACAACAGGGTGTCGTAGAAGACCCTGCTGGCCGGGCCGAAGGCCGTGCCTGTCAGGTGGTTGACGAACAGCTGGCGGCCCACCGACAGCGCCAGGGCGAGCAGCAGCGCGTTAGCGGCGATCAGCACACCGATGGTGACCGCCATCCTCGGGCGGCGCCGGGCGGCCACAAAGGCGGCCAGATAAAGCAGGCCGACCACCGGGAGGAGCCAGGTGGCGACGGGGTTGGCGAAGGCATAGATCGTGCGGAGATCCCGCAGCGCGGGAGCCTCGAGCAGCACGATCTGCCGGTCGGTCTCGGGAGCTTGCACGCGGGACACGACGGGGATGCCACGGTCGACCAGCCGCTGACTCACCTGGTCGATGAGCTCGTCCAGGTCAAGCACGACCTCATCCCCCTGGAGCGACACAAGCCCGGAGTCGTTGCCCCGCAGCGCGCGCTGGAGGCCCTGTTGTGCACGGGTGTGCGCGCGGTCCCAGATCTCCGCAAACGTCGGCGACGCGATGAACTCGCGGGTGACCCGCTCGATCTGCGCGTTGATCGACCCGGCCAGGACTCCCGTCAGACGCTGCAGGCGTGGCCGGTCGGTGATCACCCCGGAGAACACGTCGTCGAGGATCGCCTCGACATCGACCCGCTGTTCGATGGCGGTGGTGACCTGGGTGGCGATGACCTCCTGGACCTCGGGGGAGTCCACGAGCGGACTGACCGTGTCGACGTAGCGTGCGGTGTCGTTCAGCGTCCGCTGTCCCCAGTAGGCCACCGCGGCCGGCACGGTCAGCAGACCCGCCAGCACCACGCAGATCACCACCACGACTGGGCGCCACGCAGGTGATCGTGGGTCCTGCGACCCCGCGGGACCGCCGGACTCGAGGTCGTGGGTCGTCTCCGGAGGCAGATCTGACACGACACGGCTCCTCGCAGGTCGTCCGGATGTCGGCACGTGAGTCACGTGCGTCAGTCATGAACGTAGCACTGCTCACGTGACGGTTCCGCGGGAACGAGGACGCTCGAGGAGCGGGTGATCGCGTCGCAGGCGCCCGAGGAGTGCTGCTGTGCCTCAGGACAATCCGGTGATCGTCCCGTCCGGCGCGAGCTCGATCCGCTCGGCGTTGGGGTGCCGGGACAGGCCGGGCATCGTGCGCATGTCGCCGGCGATCGCGTAGACGTAGCCCGCGCCGACGCTGGCCCGCACCTCCCGCACCGGCAGCCGCCACCCGCGCGGTGCGCCCACGAGCGTCGGGTCGGAGCTGATCGACAGGTGCGTCTTGGCGATGACCACCGGCAGGTCTCCGAAGCCGGTGTCCTCGCAGCCCTGTAGGGCCTTGGCCGCCGCGGGCGAGTAGTCCACGCCGTCCGCGCCGTAGACCCGTGTCGCGATGGCCTCGATCTTCTCCGTGAGGGAGTCCTCCAGGGAGTATGTCGTGGTGAACCGGGTGGGCTCCTCCGTCGCGTCCAGCACCTCGCGGGCCAGGTCCTCCGCGCCGGCGCCACCCTGTGCCACGTGCCGGGTGACCGCGCACCGGACGCCCATCTCCTCCGCCAACCCGGCGATCACCGCGTGCTCGCTGTCGTGGTCCTGGGGGAAGGCGTTGATCGCCACGACCGGGCTGACCCCGAAGCCCCGGATGATCTCCAGGTGTGCCCGCAGGTTCTCCAGCCCGGCTCGCACCTCGTCCGGACGCTCGGCGAACAGGCTCTCCGGCAGCGGCCTCCCGGCCCTGATGTCGTAGTGGCCGGAGTGGACCTTCAGCGCCCGCACGGTGGCGACGACGACGGCGGCGTCCGGCCGCAGCCCGCCGAGACGGCACTCGACGTTGAAGAACCGCTCGGCGCCCATGTCGGCGCCGAAGCCGGCCTCGGTGACCACGACGTCGGCGTGGCTCAGCGCGACCTTGTCGGCCACCACGGAGGAGGTGCCGGTGGCGATGTTGCCGAACGGGCCGCAGTGCACCAGGGCCGGCCCGCCCTCGAGGGTCTGCAGCAGGTTGGGCTTCAGGGCATCCCGCAGGATCACCGCCATGGCACCGGCCACGCCGAGGTCCTCGGCGCTGACCGGCTTGCCCTCGACGGTGTAGCCCACCACGATCCGGCCCAGCCGGGCGCGCATGTCCTGATAGGACGTGGCCAGCGTCATCAGCACCATCACCTCCGACGCCGCGGTGATGTCGAAGCCGGTCTCCCGCACCAGGCCGTCCCCCCGGGCGCCCAGCCCGACGACGATGTTGCGCAGGGACCGGTCGTTGACGTCCATCACCCGCCGCCAGGTGATGTTGCGCAGGTCCAGGCCGAGCTCGTTGCCGAAGTGCAGGTGGTTGTCGACCGCCGCGGCGAGCAGGTTGTGGGCGGCGGTGATGGCGTGGAAGTCACCGGTGAGGTGCAGGTTGAGTCGCTCCATCGGCACCACCTGGCTGTAGCCACCACCGGCCGCCCCACCCTTGATCCCGAAGGTCGGGCCCATCGACGGCTGCCGCAGCGTGGCCACCGCGGTCTTCCCCAGCCGCTGCAGGGCCTGGGTGAGCCCCACCACCGTGGTGGTCTTGCCCTCGCCCAGGGGAGTCGGGGTGATCGCCGACACCACGACATACTTCCCCCGCGGTGCGTCGTCGGCCGCGGCCAGGTCGATCTTGGCGACGTCCCGGCCGTAGGGCTCGACGTGGTCAGGGTCGACGCCCAGGTCGGCGGCGACCTCGGCCATCGGGCGCAGTATGGCGGCGCTCGCGATCTCCAGATCGCTCGGCAGGGCAGGGGGACGGCTCATGGGTCGAGCGTATTGCGGCCCGGCCCCGGCCGCGCCACCTCCCCACCCGGGAGACCCGCGGCAACGACCACGTCGTGAGAGCAGCCGGACTCATCCCGCGCGGAGCGCCCAGGACCATGACAGCGTGCCTCCCATGCAGGTGAACCCCTCCGTCCTGACCACGGCCGAGGTCGTCGCGCAGGTTGACACCGATCCCGGACGCGGTCTGAGCACGGCCGAGGCGGCGCGTCGGCTGGAGTCCGACGGGCCCAACGAGCTCCAGAGCGCGCCCCCGGTGCCGGCGTGGCGCAAGCTCCTCGCCCAGTTCCAGGATCCGCTGATCTACCTCCTGCTCGCCGCGGTCGTGATCGCCACGCTCGCCTGGCTGGTCGAGGGGGCCGAGGGGCTGCCGACCGACTCGATCGTCATCACGCTGATCGTGATCGCCAACGCGATCCTTGGCTACAACCAGGAGTCCAGGGCCGAGCAGGCCGTGGCGACCCTGCAGCGGATGACGGAGTCCAACGCCACGGTGGTCCGCGACGGGCAGACCGACGTGGTGCCGGCCTCAGCGCTCGTGCGCGGTGACCTCCTGCTGCTGAGTGAAGGCGACAGCGTCGGGGCCGACGGACGGGTGCTGGAGTCCAACGCCCTCCGGGTCGCGGAGGCATCGCTCACCGGAGAGTCGACCGCGGTGACCAAGGCACCAGGCGTGCTCGCCGGCGGCGAGCCGCTCGGAGACCGCACCAACATGGTGTTCCGCGGCACAGCGGTCACCCAGGGCACCGCCCGGGTCCTGGTCACCGGCACCGGCATGGACACGGAGATGGGTGCCATTGCCACGATGCTCGAGCAGACGCAACGCGAGCCGACACCACTGGAGCGCGAGATCTCACTGATCGGCAAGATGCTCGGCGGCATCGTGGTCGTCATCGCCGTCGTCGTGATGGCCACGGTCTGGCTGATCAGCGGGGTCGACTCGCTCGATGACGCGGTCACCGTGCTCCTGCTGGGGGTGTCCCTGGCGGTCGCGGCGGTCCCCGAGGGGCTGCCCGCCATCCTGTCCGTGGTGCTGTCGATCGGGGTGCAGCGCATGGCTGCGCGCAACGCGATCGTCAAGAACCTCAACTCCGTCGAGACGCTCGGGTCCGCCTCGGTGATCTGCTCGGACAAGACCGGCACGCTGACCAGCAACGAGATGACCCTGCAGGTGGTGGTGACCCATTCCGGCACCTCGGACGTCACAGGGGTGGGCTACCGGCCCGACGGTGAGGTCATCGCCCAGCGGGCGCCAGGTGGTGGGGAGCGCAGTGAGACGGACCTGGACGCCCAGCGTGCCGAGGACGTCGTCGTCCTCGCCGGGGGGTCTCTGGCGTCCAACTCCGAGCTGCGCGAGTCGGCGGGGGAGTGGCAGGTGATCGGTGACCCCACTGAGGCGGCCTTCCTGGTCGCCGAGCGCAAGATGGGTCTGACGCAGCGACGCACGGCACGGTTCACCCGGGTGGGTGAGGTGCCGTTCACCTCCGAGCGCAAGCGGATGTCGACGGTGCACCTCGACCACGAGCACGGCGACGAGGCGGTGCTGATCAGCAAGGGTGCACCGGACGTGCTGCTGGGACGCTGCACCCAGGTGCGCACCGGTCTGCGGACCGAGCCGCTCGTCCAGCAGACCCGGGACCGGATCCTCGGGGACGTCGAGGACCTCTCGGGCCGGGCGATGCGCACCATGGGAGTGGCCTACCGACCGCTCGCGGCGACCGAGGTGCCGAGGGAGGCCATCACCTCCGGTCGGGTGCCCGCGGAGCTGGCGGAGCCACTCGAGCACGACCTGATCTACGTCGGGACGGTCGGGATGATCGACCCTCCGCGGGAGACGGCTGCCCGGGCGGTGCACCAGGCACGCGGGGCCGGCATCCGGATCATCATGATCACCGGGGACCACCCCTCGACGGCCCTGCGGATAGCCCAGGACCTGGGGATCGTCGGGGACGACGGCACCGCGGTCACCGGCACCGAGCTGGATGCGCTCGACGAGGTGGGGTTCGCCGAGGCAGTGGCCCGGGTCAACGTCTTCGCCCGCGTCGCCCCAGAGCACAAGCTGCGCATCGTCGACGCGCTGCAAGCCGAGGGGGCCGTCGTGGCGATGACCGGTGACGGGGTGAACGACGCCCCCGCACTGAAGTCCGCGGACATCGGTGTCGCGATGGGCATCGCCGGGACCGAGGTGACCAAGGAGGCTGGGTCGATGATCCTGGCCGACGACAACTTCGCCACGATCGTCGCCGCCGTCCGACAGGGGCGGGTGATCTTCGACAACATCAAGAAGTTCCTGCGCTACCTACTCTCCTCCAACGTGGGGGAGGTCCTGACCGTCTTCCTCGGGGTCGTGCTCGCCGGGGTCATCGGGCTCACCGAGGCCAGCCAGGAGTCGATCGTGCTGCCGCTGCTGGCCACCCAGATCCTGTGGATCAACCTGGTGACCGACTCGGCACCCGCCCTGGCGCTGGGCGTCGACCCCGAGACCGACGATGTCATGGCACGGCGTCCACGCGCCCCGGGCGAGCGGGTGATCGACGCCAGGATGTGGGGCGGCATCCTCGCCGTCGGCGTGGTCATGGCCGCCGCGACGCTGCTGACTATCGACCTCTTCCTGCCCGGCGGGCTCATCGAGGGCACCGACCCCCTCGAGGTCGCCCGCACGGCCGGCTTCACCACCCTGGTGCTGGCGCAGCTCTACAACGTCTTCAACTCGCGCTCGCAGACCACCAGCGCGTTCCATCGGGTGTTCGGCAACAGGTGGCTGCTGGCCGCCGTCGCCCTCGGCGTCGTCTCGCAGGTGGCGATCGTGCACCTGCCAGTGCTCCAAGTCGCCTTCGGCACCGCGCCGCTGGACCTGAGGCACTGGCTGGTGTGCGCGGCGATGGCCAGCTCCGTGCTGTGGTTCGACGAGCTGCTCAAGCTGGTCGCCCGGCAGCGCGACGGACGCCGCGGCCTCGCCTGACCACGCGGGACCTCAGCCCGCCATCTCACCGGCCCAGAGGTGCGCCGTCGCCCAGGCGCGGTGCGGCCGCCACGCCTGCGCCAGGCGCTCCGCCTCCTGTGCGGGTGCGCCACCCAGCGCCCGGCGCACCACCGCGTCGGAGGCAGGGAAGGCGTCGTCGTCGCCGAGGGCGCGCAGCGCCAGATACTCCACCGTCCACGGGCCGACGCCTGGCACGCGCCGGAGCTCGGACCGCGCGAGAGCGGGGTCGGTGGCCGGCCCCAGGGCGAACCCGTCGGCGAACAGCGCGGCGACCGCCCGGACCGTCCGCGCCCGCGCGGTGGTGAGCCCGACAACGACCCGGAGCTCCTCCAGCGGAGCGCGAGCCAGCACGTCGGCGGTGGGGAACGGTCGCAGCCCGTCCACCGCGCCGGGGGAGTATGCCGTGCGCAACCGCTGGCCGAACAGTCGCGCCGAGGCGAGGGTCACCTGCTGGCCGAGCACGGTGTCGATGCTCGCCTCCCACCCCGCCGGGTGCCGCAACGGACGCAGCGCCGGGCGCGCCCCGACCAGCGGACCCAGGAGTGGGTCGCCGACGAACGCGCGGGTGGCCTCCGCCGGGTCGGTGTCCAGGGCGAACCACCAGGCGACCAGCGCGGAGGCCTCAGCGATGAGCTGGCCCGGCGCCTCGATCGTCACGCCCGCCGGGTGCACGTGGAGGGTCACGCCCGTCGGGATGCCGTCGAGCTCCAGCAGGCGCCGGTAGCTCACGCGTTGCTCCGCCCGCCGCGCCACCCCGCCGTCCGCCGACTCGATCCGGATCTCCTCACTGCCCGGCACCGCGTGGTGCGCCAGGGTCGCCGCCAGCGGGGCGAGCTCGAGTCCGCCCACCGCCCTCAGCTCCACCCGTCCCATGGCCCATGCCTACCACCGGCCTCCGACGGCCCCCACGCCACGGATGCGAAGCGAGCTGGTGGGGCGTGCACGGTCGCTGGCCGGAACAGTGCGAGGATTGCGGAGGGACCAGCACACGGGCGACCGGCACAGGAGGACCACATGGCGATGGATCTGCGGGGACGCAGCCTGCTCAGCCTGCTCGAGGAGACACCGGAGGAGATCCGCGGTCTCCTGGACCTCGCGGCCGAGCTCAAGGCCGCGAAGAGAGCCGGTGCCGAGGAGCGACGCCTGGTCGGCAAGAACGTCGCGCTGATCTTCGAGAAGACCTCGACCCGCACCCGCAGCTCCTTCGAGGTGGCCGCGCACGACCAGGGCGCCTCGACCACCTTCCTGGAGCCCGCGTCCACCCAGATCGGCCACAAGGAGTCGATCAGGGACACCGCGCGCGTGCTGGGGCGGATGTTCGACGCCATCCAGTACCGCGGGGCCGAGCAGTCCGTGGTCGAGGAGCTCGCGCAGTATGCCGGGGTGCCGGTCTACAACGGCCTGACCGACGACTGGCACCCGACCCAGATGCTGGCCGACGTGCTCACCATGGTCGAGCACACCGACAAGCCGCTGGACCAGATCGCCTACGCCTACGTCGGGGACGCCCGCAACAACATGGGCAACTCGCTGCTACTCATCGGCGCCAAGCTCGGCATGGACGTGCGGATCGGTGCTCCCCGGGCGCTGCAGCCCGCCGAGGAGCTGGTCGCGCGGTGCCGCGAGATCGCCGAGCAGACCGGTGCGCGGCTCACGCTGACCGAGGACCCGGTCGAGGCGGTGCGCGGCGTCGACTTCGTGCACACCGACATCTGGGTCTCGATGGGCGAGCCCGCAGCGGCCTGGGGTGAGCGGATCGGCATACTGCTGCCGTTCCAGGTCAACAGCGACCTGATGGGGGCCACCGGCAACCCCGCCGCAAAGTTCATGCACTGCCTGCCGGCCTTCCACGACACCGGCACCGACGTCGCCCGCGAGCTCGTCGAGGAGTATCCCCACCTGGCTCCGGGTGCCGAGGTCACCGACGAGGTCTTCGAGTCCGAGGCCAGCATCGTCTTCGACCAGGCGGAGAACCGGATGCACACCATCAAGGCGCTGATGGTCGCGACGATCGCGGGGCCGGCATGAGCACGACGACCGGTGACCCCGCCCTCCGCGACCCGGCCCGCAAGGTGTCCTCGCGTGCCATCGGCTACTGGACCACCACCGCCCTGATCTGGGAGGGGATCCTGGTGGCCGGCCTCTCCGTCGTGTACTTCGTGGTGCTGCCCGAGCGCTGGTGGTGGGCGACCGCGATCCTCGTGCTGGCCGTGGTCGGGGCCATCGTCGAGGTCCTGATCGTGCCGCGGTTCAAGTATGCCGTGCACCGCTGGGAGGTCACCGACTCCGCGATCTACACCCGCTCGGGCTGGTTGAACGTCGAGCAGCGGATCGCCCCCCTGTCCCGGGTGCAGACCGTCGACTCCGAGCAGGGCGCGATCCAGCGCATGTTCCGGCTCGCCTCCATCACGGTGACCACCGCGTCGGCCGCCGGTGCCATCGAGATCAACTGCCTCGACCAGGACGAGGCCCGGCGGGTCGTCGCCGACCTGACCGAGATCACCAGCCGCGACGAGGGCGACGCCACGTGAGCCTGCCCGGCGACCCACGTCCCGAGGGGCCGGCCCACGACCCGCCCGAGGGACCGGCCGACGACGCGCCGACCCCACAGGGACCGGCCCACGACGCGCCGACCCCCCAGGGACCGGCCGACGACGCGCGGACCCCGCAGGGACCGGCCTACGACCTGCCGGCCCCAGCCGGGCCCGCAGCCGCCCCGCCCCCGGAGGGCCCGGCATACGACCTGCCGGCCCCGCAGGTGGTCCGGGACCGCGAGTGGCACCGCCAGTCGCCGAAGATGCTCGTCATCCACCCGTTCCGGGTGCTGTGGTCGATGGCGGTGCCGATCGTCATCGCGTTCATCGGGATCAACCAGTCCGACGGCACCTGGTCGGTCCGGCTGCTACCGGTGCTGGTGATCGGGGCGCTCGCGCTAGGGCTGATCCCGTGGTTCACGACGCACTACCGGTTCACCGAGACCCAGCTGCAGGTCCGCAAGGGCCTGATCAACAAGTCCGAGACGACCGCGCCCCTGGACCGTGTGCGCAGCGTCGACCTGGAGTCGCCGCCGCTGCACCGCGTGCTGGGGCTGGCGCGCGCCAAGATCGGCACCGGCGTCGACGAGTCCCGCGTGGAGCTGGACGGCCTGGCCCAGGACGACGCGGCGCAGCTGCGCGAGTACCTGCTCCTGCGCGGGGCGGGCGGCCGCGCCGGGACCGTCACCGGCGCCGCAGGGCAGTCTCCCGGCAGTATGCCGGGTGCGCCCGGTCTCCCCGCCGGGCCAGGGGGTGAGCAGCCCGCGGGCGAGCAACCCGCCGGCGAGCAACCCGCCGGGGGGCGGTTCGACCCCGGCCAGCCCGGCTCCGCGGGCCTCGCCCAGGAGGAGGTGCTCGCCGAGATCGACTGGTCCTGGCTGCGGTTCGCGCCGTTCAGCCTCTCCAGCCTGGTCATCGTGGCGACCGCACTGGGTGTGCTCTTTCAGTTCGGTGACGACTTCGGCATCCTCAGCCAGGACCGGGTGGAGGGCACCTACGAGTGGCTCCTGGCCCAGGCGATCCTCGCGCTCGTCCTCGGTGGCCTGCTGGTGCTCCTGGTCGGGTGGCTGCTCGTGTCGACCGCCAACTACGTCCTGCAGTGGTGGAACCTGCGGCTCGTGCGCGAGCCGGGAGGCACCATCCGGCTGACGCGCGGCCTGCTGACCACCACCTCCACCACGGTGGAGGAGGCCCGGATCCGCGGCGTCCAGCTCACCGAGCCGCTACTGCTAAGGGCGGTCGGCGGTGGCGAGCTGACCTCGCTGGCGACGGGCGTCGGGTCCGGTGGCACGACCAAGCTGCTGCCGCCGTGCCCGCGGCGGGTGGCCGAGTCGGTCGGGCACAGCGTGCTGGGCACGGGGGAGCGGCTGCTGGACCCGACGGGCGACACCCCGCACGACCCCGGCACCGGGGGTGACGACCGTCTCGACGGGCCGCTGACCGTGTCCGTGCGCAGCCACGGCCCGGCTGCCCACCGGCGGCTCCTGGTGCAGAGCCTGTGGCCCACCCTGTTCCTCACCGCGGGCGTCGCGGGGCTGACCTGGTGGCTGTCCTGGGACTGGTGGATCGTGGCCGCCGTGGCGGTGGGTGCCGGACTGGTCAACCTCGGTCTGGCCCAGCTCGCCTACCGCAACCTGGGGCACCAGCTGACCTCGGAGCACATCGTGAGCCGGTCCGGGGCGCTCCAGCGGCAGCGGGTCGTGCTCGAACGCGCAGGGGTCATCGGCTGGGTGGTGCGGCAGTCCTTCTTCCAGCGCCGCCGTGGCCTGGCGGACCTGCTGGCCACCACGGCCGCCGGGCCGGAGGTCGTGACCGTGTCCGACATCCCGCTGCCGTGGGCGCTTGCGCTCGCACGCCAGGTCAACCCGACGGTGGTCGACCAGTTCCGGTCGGCCGGAGAGGAGCCATGATGGCTGAGGATCTGACCCGCACCTATGACCGGGCGACCTTCCTGTTCGAGAACAAGGAGTTCGTCAAGGCCGCCGAGCTGTTCGGCCAGCTCGTCGAGGCGGAGCCGGACCATCTGGAGGCGCGGATGTGGCTGGCCCGCTCCTACTACCACTCGGCGCAGCTCCGCCGCGCCGAGGAGACCCTGACGGCTGTCGTCGGCCGCTGGCCGAGCGAGGCCTACGCCCACCTGCTGCTCGCACGCACGCTCCAACGCGCGGGCCGCGCCGAGGAGGGCCGCCAGCACCTGAAGATCGCCGAGGCGATGGGCCTGACGGAGTAGGCGTCGGCCGTGCGGGTGGGCCCGGTCCGCGGCCCGCCCAGTCCACCGACTTGTGACGGGCTCCAGCGGCCAACCGTCAAAGTCGGCACAGGCGCTGCCGGTGCTGGCCGTCGCCTGGACTCGGCGGGGTCGATGACGGGTGGTGGTCACCGAGACCATTAGCCAGCTCCCGTGCTTGAGGCGGGGACGAGGCAGGTGCACGTCTTCTACCCACTCTGATTCGAGACCCTGGGTAGAAGGCGGGCACGTGCCGGGCCGCCGCCGAGCAACCGCGTCCCGGACGATCGTGCCCGGACGAGCGTGCCGGCCGCCGCCGAGCACCGCGTCCCGGACGAGCGTTCCGGCGCGCGCCGGGGTGGGGCCTGCTGGTTCCGCACTCAGTTCCAGAAGTCGAACCAGAGGCGCAGCCGCCACTCCTCCCGCGGGATGGTCACGGCGGTGTGCACGGGGAAGAACCAGATGAACAGCGCCACTGCGGCGGTGACATAGAGGATCACGATCGCGGCCCCCCAACGCCGTCGCACGAGCGGGTCCTCGGCGCGGCCGTAGACCAGGGCGAGGCAGTAGGTCACGATCAGCACCAGCCACGGGACGAACGCCACGGCGTAGAAGCTGTAGATGGTGCGCGACTGGTACATGAACCACGGCAGCCAGCCGGCGACCACGCCGGACAGGGCCGCGCCCGCGCGCCAGTCCCGGCCGATGAGCCACATGAACGCCACGACCAGCAGCCCGGCCGTGGCGCCCCACCAGACGAACAGATTGCCCAGCGAGGCGATGTAGGTGACGCAGTCGTTGACCTCGCAGCCGCCCTCGCCGAGTTTCGGCCAGCGGGCGTAGAACAGCGTCGGTCGGCCCTGCACGATCCAGGACCACGGGTTGGAGGACCAGGCGTGCTCGTTGGCCAGGCCGACGTGGAAGCTCATCATCTCCTGGTGGTAGGCCCAGAGGGAGCGCAGCGGGTCCGGCACCAGCGACCCCAGCCCGACCGCCGGGTTCTCCGTCGCCCACTGCCGCTTGTAGCCGTGGTCGGTGAGGAGCCAGCCGGCCCAGCTGCCCACATAGGTCACCAGCGCCACCGGCACCATCTGCAGGAAGGCCGGTATGCCGTCGCGCACCAGGGAGCCGAGGAACCACTGCTGGGCGCCGGCCGCGCGGCGCGCCCCCATGTCCCACCAGACGGTCATCAGCCCGAAGACGGCCAGGAAGAACAGGCCCGACCACTTGGTGCCGATGCACAGCCCCAGGCTGACCCCCGCCGCCACCCGCCACCAGCGGATGCCGAGGCCCGGGCCCCACGACATACTCCCCGGTGTCGGGGCCAGGGCGCTGACCCGCGCCGCGAGACGGCGCCGGCCGTCGTCCCGGTCGACGAGGAGCAGGCAGAAGGCGGCCAGCGCCCAGAACATCACGAAGATGTCCAGCAGGCCGGTGCGGGAGTGGACGAAGTGGTGCCCGTCGACGGCGAGGAGGGTCGCGGCGGCGGTGGCCAGCAGCGGGTTGTGGAACATGCGCCACGCCGCGCGGCCGAGCATCAGGATCGACAGGGTGCCGACGACGGCGGCGGCGACCCGCCAGCTGAACGCGTTCTCGACGCCGAACAGCCACTGGCCGATGCCGATCATCCACTTGCCGACGGGCGGGTGCACCACCATGTCCGGGGTGGTCCCGAAGACGTCCGGGTTGCCGGCGTTGAACAGGACGTCCGGCTCCTCCAGACCCTCCCTGATGTCCATCTCGACGCCGAACCTGATCAGCGACCAGCCCTGCTTGACGTAGTAGGTCTCGTCGAAGACCAGCGTGCTGGGGTGACCGAGGTTGACGAACCGGATGAGACCACCGAGGACCATAACGATGAGCGGCCCCCACCAGCCCCAGGCCGCGGCGCGCGCACCGGGCGCCGGGCCGAGCAGGCGTGCGCGCAGGCTGGCCACGCCCCCGGTCGGTTCCGTCACGGCGTCATAGTAGGCGGGGAAGGTGTGAGGACTGCCGTCCGCGGGCGTGCGCGCCAGGTATCCGACGGCGGCGTGCGGCCGAGTAGTACAGTCCTGACCGTGGCCACCTCAACAATCGCCGGGAGACAGCGCCCCAAGACCGGGAGCATCCTGCTCAAGACGGTGATGGCCGTCACGGGGCTGATCTTCGTCGGGTTCATCCTCGCGCACATGTACGGCAACCTGATGATCTTCGCTGGTCGGGAGGCGTTCAACGAGTACGCCCACCACCTGCGCGAGCTCGGCTCCCCGATGCTGCCCGAGGGCGGCTTCCTGTGGATCATGCGGATCACCCTGCTCGTCAGCCTGGTGCTGCACGCCGCCTCGGCGTTCGCGCTCTGGGCCCGTGCCGGCAAGGCCCGGACGGTCCGCTACGTCCAGCGCAAGGGACAGTGGGCCACGTTCGTCAAGCGGTCGATGCGCTGGGGCGGTGCCGCGCTGCTCATCTTCGTGGTCTTCCACATCCTGCACTTCACGACCAACACCATCCAGATCGGCGGCAACTACGACAACCCCGCCGACCGGCTGCTCAACAGCTTCGGCGTGTGGTGGGCCGTCCTGATCTACCTGTTCGCGGTCGCGTGCCTCGGGATGCACCTGCTGCACGGCATCTGGTCGGCCGGCATGACGCTCGGCCTGAACACCAGCCTGGACGCCGCGGAGCGGCTGCGCCTGACCGCGATCCTCGTCGCGGTGGTCGTGGTCGTCGGCTTCGCCCTACCCCCACTGGCCATCTTCCTCGGACTGATCCCATGACCGCACACCGCTTGACCGACGGGCGCACCAGGACGGAGCACACACGATGACCGCACCTCTCATCGAGGGCCTCTACCGCGAGGGCGACCCGATCGCTGACACCGCGGCTCCCGACGGGCCGATCGCCGAGAAGTGGACCAAGCACCAGTTCGACAACCAGCTCGTCAACCCCGCCAACCGGCGCAAGCTGGATGTGATCATCGTCGGCACCGGCCTGGCCGGCGCCTCCGCGGGCGCGACGCTGGGCGAGGCGGGCTACAACGTCAAGTCCTTCTGCTACCAGGACAGCCCCCGCCGGGCGCACTCCATCGCCGCGCAGGGCGGCATCAACGCGGCCAAGAACTACAAGGGCGACGGCGACTCGATCTACCGGCTCTTCTACGACACGGTCAAGGGCGGCGACTACCGCTCCCGCGAGGACAACACCTACCGGTTGGCCGAGGTCAGCGCGGACATCATCGACCAGTGCGTGGCGCAGGGAGTGCCTTTCGCCCGCGAGTACGGCGGCCTGCTGGACAACCGCTCCTTCGGTGGGGTGCAGGTGTCCCGCACCTTCTACGCCCGCGGGCAGACGGGCCAGCAGCTGCTGATCGGTGCCTACCAGGCGCTGGAGCGCCAGATCGCCGCCGGCTCGGTCAAGATGTACTCCCGCCACGAGATGCTCGAGCTGATCGTGGTCGACGGCAAGGCGCGGGGGATCATCGCCCGGGACATGGTCAGCGGTGAGATCGAGACGCACCTGGCCGACGCCGTCGTGCTCGCCTCCGGCGGCTACGGCAACGTCTACTTCCTGTCCACCAACGCGATGGGCTGCAACGTCACCGCGTCGTGGCGCGCACACCGCAAGGGCGCCTACTTCGCGAACCCCTGCTACACGCAGATCCACCCGACGTGCATCCCGGTCTCCGGAGAGCACCAGTCCAAGCTCACGCTGATGTCGGAGTCGCTGCGCAACGACGGGCGGATCTGGGTGCCCAAGCGTCGCGAGGACTGTGAGAAGGACCCGCGGGACATCCCCGAGGAGGACCGCGACTACTACCTGGAGCGTCTCTACCCCTCGTTCGGCAACCTGGTGCCGCGCGACATCGCCTCCCGCCAGGCCAAGAACATGTGCGACGAGGGGCGCGGTGTCGGCCCGAAGGTCGGGGACTTCCGGCGCGGCGTCTACCTGGACTTCAAGGAGGCCATCGGCCGCCTGGGCGAGGACGCGGTCCGCGCCAAGTACGGCAACCTCTTCGACATGTACAAGCAGATCACCGGTGAGGACCCCTACCAGGTGCCGATGCGCATCTACCCGGCGGTCCACTACACGATGGGCGGGCTCTGGGTCGACTACGACCTGCAGGCCACCATCCCGGGGCTGTTCGTCGCCGGCGAGGCCAACTTCTCCGACCACGGCGCCAACCGGCTCGGTGCCTCGGCGCTGATGCAGGGCCTGGCCGACGGCTACTTCGTGCTGCCGAACACGATCCGCAACTACCTCGCGGACGGTCCCTACGAAGCGATCGACGCCAAGCACCCCGCCGTCATCGAGGCGCAGGACTCGGTCGAGAACCGGATCCAGACCCTGCTGGGCATCAACGGCGACCGCAGCGTGGACTCCTTCCACAAGGAGCTCGGCCACATCATGTGGGAGTACTGCGGCATGGAGCGCACCGACGAGGGGCTGCGCAAGGCGATCGACCTGATCCGGTCGCTGCGCGATGAGTTCTGGCGCAACGTGCGGGTGCTCGGTGCGGCCGACACCCTCAACCAGTCGCTGGAGAAGGCCGGGCGGGTCGCCGACTTCCTCGAGCTCGGTGAGCTGATGTGCATCGACGCGCTGCACCGCCGCGAGTCCTGCGGCGGCCACTTCCGCGCGGAGAGCCAGACCGAGGACGGCGAGGCGCTGCGGCACGACGACGAGTTCCTCTACGTCGGCGCGTGGGAGTGGGGCGGCGAGGACGGCAACCCGGTCCTGCACAAGGAAGCCCTCGAGTACGAGTTCATCGAGCTGAAGCAACGGAGCTACAAGTGAAGTACCCACACAGTTCTACGTCCGTTCCTCACGCCGAGACCCTGCGGGGGCCCCGATGAAACTCACCCTGAAGATCTGGCGGCAGTCCGGCCCGGAGGACAGGGGCGGCGTGGTCACCTACCCCATCGACGGCGTGTCCGAGGACATGTCCTTCCTGGAGATGCTCGACGTGCTCAACGAGGGCCTGATCGCCGAGGGCGAGGAGCCGGTGGCCTTCGACAGCGACTGTCGCGAGGGTATCTGCGGCATGTGCGGCGTGATGATCAACGGCGAGGCGCACGGCCCGGAGCGGACCACCACCTGCCAGCTGCACATGCGCAGCTTCCGTGACGGCGACGAGATCGTGATCGAGCCCTGGCGCGCGGACGCCTTCCCGGTCATCAAGGACCTCTGCGTCGACCGCGGTGCCTTCGACCGGATCATCCAGGCCGGCGGCTACATCTCGGCCAACACCGGGTCGGCGCCCGACGCGCACGCGACCCCGGTGCCCAAGGAGAACGCCGACCGGGCCTTCATGGCCGCCGAGTGCATCGGCTGCGGCGCCTGCGTGGCGGCCTGCCCCAACGCCTCCGGCATGCTCTTCATGGGCAGCAAGATCACCCACCTCGGCGAGTTCCCGCAGGGCCAGCCGGAGCGTGACGCGCGCGTCATGTCGATGACCGCCCAGCACGACCTTGAGGGCTTCGGCGGCTGCACCAACCTGGGCGAGTGCTCGCGAGCCTGCCCGAAGGGCATCCCGCTCAACGTCATCTCCCAGATGAACGGCGACCTGCTCCGCGCGCAGCGGCACCAGGCCTGACCAAGCTTGGGGAGATTCCCTACGCTCGCCACGCACTCTTGGGGAGATTTTGTCCGCTCACCGCGCAGCGCTCGTGCTGGCCGCCACGCCGATCGGCGACTCCCGCGACGCCTCACCGCGGCTCCGGGACGAGCTGGCTGGCGCTGACGTCATCGCCGCCGAGGACACCCGTCGGCTGCGGCGGCTCACCGAGCGCCTCGGGGTGACGGTGTCCGGCGAGGTGATCAGCTATCACGAGCACAACGAGGCCTCGCGGACCCCGGAACTGGTCGCTCGGATCGCCGCCGGTGAGCGGGTCCTGCTGGTCACCGACGCCGGGATGCCGTCGGTCTCCGACCCCGGCTACCGGTTGGTGGGCGCGTGCGTCGCGGCGGACCTGCCGGTCACCTGCGTCCCTGGTCCGTCGGCCGTCCTGATGGCCCTGGCCGTGAGCGGCCTGCCCGTCGACCGGTTCTGTTTCGAGGGGTTCCTGCCGCGCAAGACCGGTGAGCGGGAGCGGGCGCTCGCACAGCTGGTGGCCGAGCCACGGACGATGGTCTTCTTCGAGGCGCCGCACCGGCTGGCCGCGACGCTGACGTCGATGGCTGCGGTGCTGGGGGAGGACCGTCCTGCGGCAGTATGCCGGGAGCTCACCAAGACCTACGAGGAGGTCCGCCGCGGTGGGCTGGCCGAGCTCGCGGACTGGGCCGCGGACGGTGTCAGGGGGGAGATCACCGTGGTCGTCTCGGGCAGCGATCCCGCGGCCGGTCCGAGGCTGGAGGTGGCCGACGTGCTTCCCGAGATCCTGGAGCGCAGCGCCGCCGGCGAGCGGCTCAAGGACGTCTGCCGCGACGTGGCGCCCCGGACCGGTGTCTCGGCCAAGGCACTCTATGAGGCGGCGATCACGGCGCGCCACGAGGTCAGCGGCGGGCGGTGACCTGAGGCCGGGGACCAGGTCAGGGTCCCCGGCCTCTTCTCGTGCAGCATCCCGGTAAGGCGGCGCGTTCAGTGCGGGTGCGGACGCGGGATGTGGAGGTGCTCGATCAGGCTGCGGAGCAGGTGGTGTTCGCGCGGGGTTGCCGTCCGCCGGGGGGCTCCCCCGCGTGGGGGTGCCGTCTGCGGGAGGTGGGAGCCGCGGCCGTGAGCGTCGTGCTCCTGGCGCAGCCTCAGCTGCAGGTCACGCTCACGTTCGTGAGCGATGCTCTGCGCCACGAGTAGGTCCAGTGGGGACATGGGATGCCTCCTTTCGTGTCCTGATGGTGCGAAGACTGTGGGCGTTGCTGCGGGGGTTGTGGGGTGGGGCCACCCGTAACTCCGGTTCACTCGAACCGGTGGACCTTGTCGGGGTCCGAGACGAAGCCGCCCCTGGCGGGCGTGGGCGACGGGGAGCCGTCGTCTGATCCTGCGGACTGCTGGCTGACCGGCACCTGGTTGTCATCGCCCGGGGTGGGAGACTTGTCGCCCTCGGCCCCGCACGCTCCGAGAGCGAGCGTGCCGGCGAGCAGAGCGACCACGACGGTCGTGGTTGAGGTTTTCATCGCACGGGTCCTCTCCGTGTGCGTGGGCCCACGGCGTGAGCCCTGTCCGAACACGGTGCGACCGCGGGGTATCAGTGCGGTGCCCCGGCGGTATCGGCTCGGTATCGACGCACGCGAGAGAGGACCCGGCCACGGCGACGGCGATGATCGTGCGAGAGACGACAGCGGGAGAGGACATGCCGCAGCGCTGGGACCGCTGGGACAGGGAGGATGAAGCCCGCGAACGGCTCAGCCGTAGTAGGCCGTGACCGCCTGTTCCCGCTCGCGGGTGCGCTTGCGCGCCTTGCGCCACAGGACGATGCCGCCCCAGGCCATGAGGATCAGCAGGACGAAGACCAGGATCGGGAAGAAGATCGCCACGACGCTCAGCCCGACCGAGGCGGTGTCCTCCGCGGTGGAGACCAGGGGTGCGCCGACGCCCAGCGTGGTGGCGTTGACCACGGGGCGGGTGACGGCCTTGCCGGTGTGGACCAGGCCCGCGGTGACGATGCCGAGCACGACACCGATCCACGGGTTGTCGGCCAAGAAGGACGAGCCCTGCTCGAAGTCCTCGGCGGCCTGTGTGGCGGCGAAGATCAGACCACCGGAGGCAGGCCGGATGAACGTGCCGACAGCGTCATTGATGTGGTCGACCACAGGGATCTTGTCGAACACGACCTCACCGACGAGCAGGACGGCGGCCCCGCCGATGGCCCAGTTGGACTCGATCCAGGCGAACTGCTCGGGCAGCGTGATGTAGTCGGTGAACCGGGCCATCAGGGCCACGATCAGGAACGGGATGTAGGCGTTCAGGCCCGCCGCAGCGGAAAGTCCAGCGCCAGTGAGTGCAGCGAGCATGTGTAGCCTCGCCCCCTTCGGTGTACGGCGGTCCCCGGCCGGGTTCCGTCGGAATAGTCAACCATGCGGCGTTCTGACGTGTTCCCACGTCCACAGGTTCCGTGACGGACACGTGATCTGCGCCACCGCCGGTGCAACAGGTGGAACCGTCCGCACACTGTCAGGGTGGGCCCGCACGGAGGCCGCCTCCGTGCGGGCCTGCCAGTGCCGGGCAACTAGACTCGCCAGCCATGACCCACGTCCTGTCCTCCGTCGCCTGGCCGTACGCCAACGGCCCGCGCCATATCGGCCACGTCGCCGGTTTCGGCGTGCCCTCCGACGTCTTCAGCCGCTATATGCGGATGGCCGGGCACGACGTCCTCATGGTGTCGGGATCCGACGAGCACGGGACGCCGATCCTCGTGCAGGCCGACAAGGCCGGGATGAGCGCGCAGGAGTTCATCGACGTCAACCACGCGGCGATCACCGAGGACCTGACGGCGCTCGGCGTCTCCTACGACCTCTACACCCGCACCACGACGGCGAACCACGACCAGGTCGTCCAGGCGATGTTCCTGGCCTGCCACGCCAACGGCTACATGGTCGAGCAGACCCAGCAGGTCGCGATCAGCCCCTCGACGGGACGCACCCTGCCGGACCGCTACATCGAGGGCACCTGCCCGATCTGCAAGTATGCCGAGGCGCGGGGCGACCAGTGCGACAACTGCGGCAACCAGCTGGACCCGGCCGACCTGATCGACCCGCACAGCAAGATCAACGGCGAGACCCCGGAGTTCACCGACACCCAGCACTTCTTCCTCGACCTCCCCGCCCTGGCCGAGGCGCTGGGTCAGTGGCTGGACGGGCGCGAGGCCAGCGGCCTGTGGCGCCCCAACGTCATCAAGTTCTCCCAGAACATCCTCGAGGAGATCCGGCCCCGGGCCATGACCCGAGACATTGACTGGGGCATCACGATCCCGCTCCCGGGCTGGGAGGACAACCCCACCAAGAAGCTCTATGTCTGGTTCGACGCGGTCATCGGCTACCTCTCGGCCTCGGTCGAGTGGTCGCGACGGCTCGGCGAGCCCGAGCGGTGGCGCGACTGGTGGAACGATCCGGAGGCGCTGTCCTACTACTTCATGGGCAAGGACAACATCACCTTCCACTCCCAGATCTGGCCGGCCGAGATGCTGGCCCACAACGGCGAGGGTTCGCTCGGCGGTGAGCGGGGGCCGTTCGGCCGGCTCAACCTGCCCACCGAGGTGGTCTCCAGCGAGTTCCTCACCATGGAGGGCCGCCAGTTCTCGACCTCCCGCAGCGTGGTCATCTACGTCCGCGACGTGCTGGCCCGTTACCAGCCCGACGCCCTGCGCTACTTCCTGTCGGCGGCGGCTCCCGAGACGGCCGACTCCGACTTCTCCTGGCCAGGGTTCCTCGAGCGCACCAACAACGAGCTGGTCGCCGGCTGGGGCAACCTGGTCAACCGGACCGCCGCGATGATCGCCAAGAACTTTGGCGAGATCCCGGCGGCCGGCGAGCTCGAGGACGTGGACCGCGCGCTGCTGCGGCAGATCTCCGACGGTTTCGGCAGCGTCGGTGGGCTGATCGGCACCCACCGGCAGAAGGCCGGGCTCGCCGAGGCCATGCGGCTCGTCGGCGAGGCCAACGCCTACGTCTCCACCACCGAGCCGTTCAAGCTCAAGGGTGAGGACCAGCGCGACCGGCTCGGGACCGTCCTGCACGTGCTGGCCCAGGCCGTGGTGGACCTCAACACGATCCTGTCGCCCTACCTGCCGCACTCCTCGACCGCCGTGCACCAGATCTTCGGCGGGCAGGGCGTCTTCCAGCCGATGCCGGAGGTGCGACGGGTGTCTGACCTGGACGACCCGTCCCGCCCGGACTACCCGATCATCACCGGCGACTACGCGGACGCGCCGCACTGGGAACACCGCCCGGTCCGGGTGGGTGCGCCGGTGGCCAAGCCCACGCCGATCTTCACCAAGCTCGACACCTCGATCATCGACGAGGAGCGGCGGCGCCTCGGGCTGGTGGACGACGAGGGCCACGAGATCCCCGACGACGACACCGGCGACGACCCCACAGCCGGGGACGGCGACGACCCCACAGCCGGGGACGGCGACGACAGCACACGCGGGGTCGGCGACGACAGCACACCCGTGGACGGCGACGACAGCACACCCGTGGACGGCGACGACAGCACACACGGGGACAGCGACGATCCGGATGACCCGGGCACCGGCGCCGACCACGCGTCATGACCGACTCCCGCCACGCGGAGCTCCCCCCGGAGCCCGAGCCGCTGCCGATCCCGGTGGTGGACAACCACTGCCACCTGGACATCGGCCGGGACGGCCCGGCTGCCGAGGTCGCCGACCAGGTCTCGGCCGCCACGAGGGTGGGCGTCAACAGACTGGTGCAGATCGGGTGTGACCGCGAGAGCGCCCGCTGGACTGTCGGCATACTCGATGATCACCCCGCCCTCCTGGGAGGGGTGGCGATCCATCCCAACGAGGCACCCAGGCACGCCGCGGCGGGGGAGCTCGAGGAGGCGCTCACCGAGATCGAGCAGCTTGCTGCCCACGCTCGCGTCAGGGTCATCGGGGAGAGCGGCCTGGACTACTACCGCACCGGCCCGGACGGGGTCGGGGCCCAGCACGAGTCGTTCCGGGCGCACATCGAGATCGCCAAACGGACCGGCCTGGCGCTGCAGATCCACGACCGCGACGCGCATGAGGACGTGCTGCGGATCCTGGCCGAGGAGGGCCCTCCCGAGCGGGTCGTCCTGCACTGCTTCTCCGGCGACATGGAGATGGCCCGCGAGTGCGTGCGACGCGGCTACTACCTGTCCTTCGCCGGCACCGTGACCTTCAAGAACGCCCGCGACCTGCGCAACGCGCTCGCCGTGACCCCGCTGGAGCACCTGCTGGTGGAGACCGACGCGCCCTACCTCACGCCCAGCCCGCACCGGGGGCAGACCAACGCGCCCTACCTGGTGCCGCACACCGTGCGCGCGATGGCGGCCACCCTGAACGTCGCCGTGCCCACCCTGTGCGAGGCGCTGTCGGCGAACTCCGAGGCGGTCTACGGCCCCTGGTGAGCAAGCCGTGGCGCCGGTCCTCCCCTGCGCCGCTTGTGTCCTGCACCTACAGGGTCAGAACCCTGCAGATGCAGGACACAACGCGGTGTCGCAGGCGGGGCCAACGTGTCGCGGGCGGGGAAACGTCTCGCAGGCGGGAAGCTTCACCCGCACGCACGAGGGCCCCGGCGCGGTGCGCCGAGGCCCTTGAGGCGGAGCAGGGTCAGGCGTTGGGGACGATCAGCCCGCCGGTCGTGGACCGGGCGGCCTCGAACCGCGCCTGCACGTCGGCCCAGTTGGCGACGTTCCACCACGCGGTGACGTAGTCGGCCTTGACGTTCTTGTACTGCAGGTAGAAGGCGTGCTCCCACATGTCCAGCATCAGCAGCGGCACCAGGCCGACGGAGAGGTTGCCCTGGTGGTCGTAGAGCTGGCACAGGATCAGCTTCTGCCCGAGGGTGTCCCAGGCCAGGATCGACCAACCGGAGCCCTGGATGCCCAGCGCGTTGGCCGTGAAGTGGGCGCGGAAGGCGTCGAAGCTGCCGAAGGTGTCATCGATCGCGGCACCCAGCTCGCCGGTCGGCTTGTCGCCGCCGTCGGGGGACATGTTCGGCCAGAACACCGAGTGGTTCACATGGCCGGCCAGGTTGAACGCGAGGTTCTTGGACAACATGTTGACGCTGCCGAGCGAGTCCTTGTCGCGGGCCTCCGCGAGCTGCTCGAGCGCGGTGTTGGCGCCGGTGACGTAGGCGTTGTGGTGCTTGGAGTGGTGCAGCTCCATGATCTCGCCGGAGATGTGCGGGGCGAGGGCACCGTAGTCGTAGGGAAGGTCGGGAAGTGCGTAGTCAGCCACAGCAAACAGCTCCTCAGTCGTAGACGTCCACAGGCTTCGAGCCTGTCCTACAGCCAACTTAGCCGCAACCGCTCACGGCGGTTCGGGGTGGGGGTGGCGCATAGTGGTCCGGGGGGACGAGGGCCGAGCTGCGGGGGATGGGACGAGGGCCGGCCTGCGGGGATCTGTGGTGATCCCCGCAGGCCGGCAGTATGCCGTCAGAGCCGGGGTGCGTTGCTGCTCCGGTGGATGTCGTCGGACATCCGCACGACGGCGAAGTAGAACTCCAGGGTCATCCGCCAGAACGCCAGGTAGATGAGGCCTATGACTGGGCCGATGATCAGGACGAAGAGGCCGACGAGGGGCTCGGTCGTGAAGCCGCTGATGAGCGACACGAGCCACATCAGCCCGATGAGGACCATGCCGATGAGGTAGACGATGCTCACGATCTTCGGCGTGATGAGGGTGTGGAAGCGCCAGTCGAGCAGCGCGGAGAAGAAGCCCTTGGCATCGATGGCCTCCGCGCCGCCGCTGCCCTGCTGGTTGCTCTGCCACTGGCCGCCGGGCGGCTGTTGCTGCGGCGTGCCGTACTGGGGCGACGGGGGCTGGGGCGACTGAGACTGGGGCGACTGGTATGGCGGTGGCTGCTGCGGACCGGGCGTGCCGGGCTGCTGCGGGTGCTGGTCGCCCGGATCCTGCGGCGGGGTGGTCATGTGAACTCCCTCGGTCGTCGTGCGGTGTGTGGACCGGACCCTACTGACCGGCGCGGCGGGTGGCAATGGGTCGCGCAGCGGGCGGGTGTGCGACCAGTACGCTGACCTGCCATGGAGCCACCCGAGGAGGAGACGCTCGCGCGAGCCGCCCTGCTCGGGCCCGTAGAGATCCGGGACCTGGCGGCCCGGCTCGGCGTGCGGCCGACCAAGTCGTGGGGGCAGAACTTCGTCATCGACCCCAACACGGTCCGCAAGATCGTCCGTCAGGCTGGCGTCGGCCCGCAGGACGTGGTGGTCGAGGTGGGGCCGGGTCTGGGCTCGCTGACCCTGGCGCTGCTGCAGGTCGTCGACCGGGTCACCGCCATCGAGATCGACCCCGCGCTGGCCGAGCAGCTGCCGCGGACCGTGGCCGAGCACGCGCCGGAACGAGCAGGCCGGCTGACCGTGCTCCAGCAGGACGCGTTGCGGGTCACCGAGCTGCCCGACCCGCAGCCGACCGCCCTGGTGGCGAACCTGCCCTACAACGTGGCGGTCCCGGTGGTGCTGCACCTGCTGGAGTCGCTGCCCACGCTCGAGAAGGTCCTGGTGATGGTCCAGCTCGAGGTCGCCGAGCGGCTCGCCGCAGCTCCGGGGGGCCGGGTCTACGGCGTGCCCAGCGTCAAGGCCGCCTGGTATGCCGAGGTGTCACCCGCGGGGCGGATCGGTCGCAACGTCTTCTGGCCGGCCCCCAATGTCGACTCCGGGCTGGTGCGGATGGTGCGCCGCGAGCCGCCGGTCACCACGGCCGGCCGGCGCGAGGTCTTCGCGGTGATCGACGCTGCCTTCGCCCAGCGGCGCAAGACGCTGAGGGCGGCCCTGGCGAGCTGGGCGGGCTCGGCCCCCGCGGCGGAGGAGGCCCTCCGCCGGGCCGGCGTGGACCCGAGTGCGCGCGGCGAACGGCTGACGGTGGAGCAGTTTGCCGCCATCGCCGAGGCCGGGGCTGGTCACCCGGACCGCTCTGACGCATAGGGTGGCCGCATGAGTCAGGCCGTCGAGTCCCGTGGCGTCACCGTGCGCGTGCCGGGGAAGATCAATCTGGAGCTGGTGGTGGGGCCACTCCGCGAGGACGGCTTCCACGAGCTGGCCACGGTCTTCCACACCGTCGGCATCTACGACCACGTCACGGCCACCCCGGCGGCGACCTGGTCCGTGCAGGTCTCCGGTCAGACGGCGGAGGGGGTGCCGACCGGAGCCGACAACCTGGCGCTCAAGGCCGCCAAGTCCCTGGCCCGCCGCTACGGCGTCGAGGAGGCCGCGGCGCTCTCGATCGACAAGAACATCCCGGTGGCGGGGGGCATGGCGGGGGGTTCGGCCGACGCGGCCGCAGCCCTGGTGGCCTGCGAGGCGCTCTGGGAGCTGCAGGTCTCCCGCGACGAGTTGGAGCCACTCGCCGCCCGCCTCGGCTCGGACGTGCCCTTCCTGCTGCACGGGGGCACCGCGATCGGCTCCGGCCGGGGAGAGCGCCTCGCCCCGGTCCTGGCCCGCGGGGAGCTGCACTGGGTGCTCTGGGTGAGCACCGGCTCGGGCCTGTCCACCCCGGAGGTGTATGCCGAGTGCGACCGTCTGCGCGAGGCCGCCGGTGAGCCGGTGCCCGACCCGGCGCCCTCGGGTGAGCTGATCGCGGCGCTGCGCACCATGGACACCTCGGCGGTCGGTGCCGCGCTGCGCAACGACCTGCAGGAGGCCGCCTGCTCGCTCTACCCGGTGCTGGAGGACGTCCTGGAGGCCGGGACCTCGCTGGGTGCCCAGGGCGCGATCGTGTCGGGCTCCGGCCCGACGGTCGCCTTCCTGGTCGGCACCCAGGCGCAGGCGATCGACCTGTCCGTGGGGCTGGCCGCCCGGGGGCCCGCCGGGGACATCCGCCGCGCCACCGGTCCGGTCGCCGGCGCGCAGGTGGTGCAGTCCGTGGCGCCCGCCGGCCCGCCCACCTTCACCGGCTGAGTCCATGGCCAACCTCATCGCGACCGACCGCGCGCGGCTGATCGCCGGCACGCAGGTGCTCCTGGACGAGGTCTCCCTCGGCGTGCTCGACGGGGAGCGGATCGGCGTCCTGGGTCGCAACGGCGGAGGCAAGACCTCGCTGCTGCGGGTGCTGACCGGCGACCGTCCCGTCGACTCCGGGCGGGTGATGCGGCCGGCAGGCGTGACCGTCGGGATGCTCGCTCAGGCGGACGTGCTCGACCCGGAGGCGACCGTGCGCCAGGTCGTGCTGGGCGACCTGGTCGAGCACGAGTGGGCCGGTGACCCCCGGGTGCGCGAGATCCTGACCGGGTTGCTGGGGGACCTGGAGGCCAGCGCGCTCGGCGGCCTCGACTCGACCGTCGGTGCCAAGTCCGGAGGTGAGCTGCGCAGACTGGCGCTGGCGGCGCTCCTGGTGCGCGACCCCGACCTGATCCTGCTCGACGAGCCCACCAACCACCTGGACGTCGAAGGCGTCGCCTGGCTCGCGTCATACCTGTCCACGCGCCGTCCGCGACCCGGCAGCGGCCTGGCCTTCGTAACCCACGACCGCTGGTTCCTGGACGCCGTGGCGACCCGCACCTGGGAGGTCACCGCCGGTCAGGTGCACAGCTACGACGGGGGCTATGCGGCGTATGTGCTCGCCCGTGCCGAGCGGGCCCGGGTCGCCGCCGTCACCGAGGAGCGGCGCAGCAACCTGCTCCGCAAGGAGCTGGCCTGGCTGCAGCGCGGCGCCCCGGCACGGACCAGCAAGCCGCGTTTCCGCATCGATGCGGCCGAGGCGCTCATCGCCGGCGAGCCACCACCACGGGACACCGTCGAGCTGGTCCGGTTCGCCACCACCCGGTTGGGCAAGGACGTCCTCGACCTGCTCGACGCCACCGTCCGGCTCGGTGACCGGGTGCTGCTCGACGACGTGACCTGGCGCATCGGACCTGGCGACCGGTTCGGGATCGTCGGCGTCAACGGTGCCGGCAAGTCCACCCTGCTGCGCGCACTCATGGGGCAGGTGCCCCTCGAGACCGGCACGCTGAAGACCGGCAAGACGGTGCGGCTTGCCTGTCTGAGCCAGGACCTGCGCGAGCTCGAGCAGGTGGAAGGGCGCACGGTGATCGACGCGATCACGCAGGTTCGCTCGTTCACCGTGCTGGGCGGCAAGGAGATCTCGGCCAGTCAGCTGGCGACCCGGCTCGGCTTCACAGGAGGTCGGCAGCAGTCGCGGGTCGGTGACCTCTCCGGCGGCGAGCGGCGCCGGCTGCAGTTCGTGCGCTTGCTCATGGACGAGCCCAACGTGCTCCTGCTCGACGAGCCGACCAACGACCTCGACATCGACACGCTCACCTCGATGGAGGACGTGCTCGACGGGTGGGCGGGCACCCTCCTGGTCGTCTCGCACGACCGCTACCTGCTGGAGCGTATGACGGACCGCCAGGTCGCCCTGCTCGGTGACGGTGGTCTGCGCGACCTGCCCGGCGGGGTGGACGAGTACCTGCAGCTGCGGCGTGACCTCGCTGAGCGGCGTGACCGCGCTGAGCGGCAGGACCGGGCGACGCGGTCCGGTCGGGCGTCCGCCGGCTCGGCTGCCGCACCCGCCGCCGGCACCGCTGCCGTCGGTGGAACTGCGCCTGCCGCCGGCGCCGCTCCCCGCGCGGCCGAGCTCCGCGAGGCGCGCAAGACGATCGCCCGGGTCGAGAAGTCGCTGACGCGGTTGGGGGAGCGCGAGACCCGGGTGCACGAGCAGATGGTCGCCAGTGCCACCGACGCCGGAGCGATGATGCGGCTCAGCGCCGAGCTCGACGAGATCCACGCCGAGCGCGAGGGCCTGGAGCTGGAGTGGCTGGAGGCTGCCGAGATCGCGGAGTCCTGAGCGGGCATGAGCCTGTCGCTCAGGGCCGGGTGGGTGCTGCCAGGTCGGCCGCCGCGTCCAGCAGCGGTCGGTCGAGGCTGCGCTCGGCCCGCCGGGTGAACCAGATCGTCCACCCCACCATCAGGAGCCACAGAGCCGGGGTGGCTGTGCGCAGGAGCGGAGCGGTGACCTCCACGGGCAGCGCCAGCACGGCGGCGGCGTGCGCCCCGGCCGCGAGCAGGTAGGTCACAGCCCAGACGAGGGTCAGCCGGTGGTAGAGCCACCGGAACGGTGAGCTGCCCTGCCACAGCTCCTCCCACTCGCGGCGTCCGGACTCGCCGGGGGCGACGAAGCGGCGGACGATGGAGAACAGCAGCGGCCGGCCCCACACGAGGCTGCCCGCCGCGACGAGCCCGAACAGGGCGAGCCCGGCCGATCCCTTGAGCAGGAGGACGCGGGCGTCCCCGCTGACCAGGCTGAGCGCGAGCGTCAGGAGGAAGGTGAGGACGATCAGCGCCAGGGTGGGGTCCAGGGTGCCTCGGCGCACCGTCGCCCACGCGGCGCGCAGGACGGCGACCGCGCCAGCCACGACCAGCGCTGTGGTCACCCCCCAGCCCGCGGACACCACGACCCAGTACGCGAGCAGCCCGAGGCCGACGTCGAGGACGAGCTCGACGACGAGGGCACCCATCCACGCGGTCACTCGCCGAGTGTGACATATCAAACTCGACATGTCGAGATTGTCGTATTATGGGGACATGGCTCTGCGGTATGCGCTCATCGGTCTCCTGCTGGACCGTCCGGGCAGCGGCTACGACCTCGCGCGCCGGTTCGAGGAGGTGGTCGGTGCCTATGCCTGGGACGCCAGGCACAGCCAGATCTACCCCGAGCTCCGCCAGCTGGAGGGCGAGGGCCTGATCGAGGTCGCGGAGCGTGGGGCGCGGGGACGCACGACCTACCGGTGCACCTCCGAGGGGCTGGCCGCGCTGCGCGCCTGGTTGATGGCCCCGCCCGCGCGGCCCGGGGGCGTGCGGAACGAGCACGTGCTGCGGCTCTTCCTCCTCGGGGCGCTGGGGCGTGAGGAGGCCCTCGTCGTGCTCCGTCGGACGGAGGAGGGCGCGACCACCCAGTTGGAGCACCTCACCGAGCAGTTCGCGCGGTTGCAGGAGGGCACCGGCAGCGACTCGGGCGGGCCACTGGGACTGACCGCTCAGTACGGCATCCACAGCTACCGGGCCACCGCCGAGTGGGCCAGGTGGGCGATCGCCCAGGTCGAGGCAGACCCGGACTTCGGGCTGCGGGACGTCGAAGTGCGGTCGGGGCACTGACGGCTGCAGGCGGCCGCACTCGGATCCACACCTCTTCGGGTGCTCCACGATCTCTCGACGTCGAACATCTTGACCGATCGTGCAGCCGGTCTACCCTGAGGACATGGCGGACCGGACGACAGACGAGGTCGATCGCATCGTCGCGGCGTGGCAGCGGGAGCGGCCCGACCTTGACGTCTCACCGCTGGAGATCCTCTCGCGGGTCAGCCGGCTCGCCCGTCACCTGGATCTGGCGCGGCGGCACGCGTTCGACCAGTGGGGGCTCGTGGCCTGGGAGTTCGACGTGCTCTCGGCGTTGCGCCGGTCCGGGGAGCCCTACGAGCTGTCGGCCGGTGAGCTGGTCCGGCAGACCCTGGTCACCAGTGGCACGATGACCAACCGCATCGACCGGCTGGTGTCCCGCGGCATGGTCTCGCGGGCGCACTCGACCAGCGACCGCCGCACCGTGCTCATCTCACTGACCGCGACCGGGCGTGAGGCGGTGGACGGAGCCCTCGCCGACCTGGTGGCTGACGAGCGGAGCCTTCTCGCCGGCCTGTCCGGGCGAGAACGCGACGTCCTGACCGACCTGTTGCGCCGGTTGGTCGTGCCGTTCGAAGAGGGGTAGGGAGTTGGTAGTGGCGTTCGAGGAGAGGTAGGGGAGTCGGTGGTGCCGTTGGAGGGGTGGTAGCCCTGCCTACCTGCCCTTGGGGTGCACCAGGCGCAGGGCCGGCTTGGACTCCAGGCCGGAGAGCCCGTTCCAGGCGAGGTTGACGACGTGGGCGGCCACGTCCTCCTTCTTGATCTTGCGCGAGTCCAGCCACCAGCCTCCCGGCGTGGCCACCATCCCGACCAGCATCTGGGCATAGAGCGGGGCCATCTTCGGGTCCAGCTTCTGTCGCTTGAACTCGGCTGCCAGGATGTGCTCGACCTGGCTGGCGACATCACTGATGAGCGAGGCGAACGAACCGGTGGACTGCCCGGGCGGGCTGTCCCGGACCAGGATGCGGAAGCCGTCGGTGGAGTTCTCGATGTAGTCCAGCAGCGCCAGCGCCGCCCGCTCCAGCAGCGCCCGCGGGTGTCCCGGCTCGGACAGGGCGTCGGTGATGGCGTTCAGCAGCCGCTGGATCTCGCGGTCAACGACGACGGCATACAGCCCCTCCTTGCCGCCGAAGTGCTCATAGATCACCGGCTTGGAGACCTCGGCCTTGACGGCGATCTCCTCGACGGTCGTTCCCTCGAAGCCCTTCTCGGAGAACAGCGTCCGACCGATGGAGACCAGCTGCTCACGCCGTTGTGGTCCGGTCATCCGGTGGCGGGCGGCAGGCACGGTCAACTTCGGGTCTGGACGGCTCACGGCCCCCATTGTGCCCTGCGCCCGTGGGAGCGCTGCACGTCCCGGCCCGGAACTGTCCTAACCTTGACCCGTCCGGTGCGCGCACCGGCGTTCCCCGGTTGCTCTGCTGGTAGGGGCCGCCTGACTTTGAATCAGGATTAGCGACGAAGGTTCGATTCCTTCCCGGGGAGCCGACCGAGCCAGCACCCAAGGGCTTGACGGTAGGGAGATGCGCCCCGCCCGCTCGCGGGCTGAGGAGGAGGCGGCGACGGAGTTCAGGGCAGCGTGCGGGCCCGCGCCGACCGCACTGCCGGGCAGGCACTGTGGGATTCGTGCGCTCTGATGGCCAAAACCCCACAGCACCCCAGGGGCTCGACGGTAGGGAGATGCGCCCCGCCCGCACGCCGGCTGAGGAGGAGGCAGTGCCGACCGACCGGCACACGGCCATGCCGACCGACCGACAGACGACCGTGCCGACCGACCGACACACGACCGGGTGGCCGCACGGCATACTCGACCCATGGCGGAACCGCACCCGGCCAGGATCCCCGACGACCATCCCCACCTTGAGGCGGTGCGCAAGATCGCCCTGGCCCTGCCCCGCGCGGAGGAGAAGCGGTCGCACGGGAGCCCGACCTTCTTCACCCGCAAGGTCTTCGCCGTCTTCGGCGGCTCGCTCAAGGGGGATCACTACGCGCCGGTGGCGCGCAACGCGCTGCTCTTCCTGCCGGACGACTCCGAGCGGGAGGCCCTCATCGGGGACGAGCGGTTCTTCGTGCCCGCCTACCTCGGGCCGTCGGGATGGCTGGGGCTGAGCTTCCACCTGGTCGGCGGGGTCGACGACGTGGACTGGCAGGAGGTGGGGGAGCTGGTGGAGATGTCCTACCGGCTCACCGCACCGGCCACCCTGGTGCGTGAGCTGGACGACCGCACTGACCGGTGATCCCGGCCGACCCTGGCCAGAGGCCGAGAGCGGTGCGAGACTGCGGTGATGAGCGAGCACACCAACCCGACGACGGCCTACCGCGCTGCCCGAGACCAGTTGCTGGACCTGGCCGGAGACGCCGAGCGGGCCAGGGCGGAGTTCCGCTACCCGGACGTGGGTCCGCTCTGGAACTGGGCGATCGACTGGTTCGACGCGTTCGCCCGGGGCAACGACACACCCGGTCTGATCGTCGTCGAGGAGGACGGCACCGACCAGCGGCTCACCTTCGACCAGATCGCCACCCGGTCCGACCAGGTCGCGGCCTTCTTGGCGGAGCAGGGGGTCAGGAAGGGCGACAGCGTCATCGTGATGCTCGGCAACCAGGTCGAGCTGTGGGACACGATGCTGGCCATCATGAAGCTCGGCGCGGTCATCATGCCGACCACCACCGCAGTCGGCCCCGCGGACCTGAGGGATCGGATCACCCGGGGCGACGCCCGCTGTGTCGTGGTGAACCCCGCCGACGCCGGCAAGTTCGAGGAGGTTCCCGGTGACTACGCCCGGGTGAGCATCGGGGAGGTGAGCGGCTGGGCCGACCTGCTGACGGCATACTCCCGGTCGGTGCCCCCGAGCGACCATCCGGGCACGGCGCCGACGGACCGGCTGCTGCTCTACTTCACCTCGGGGACCACCAGCCGTCCCAAGCTGGTCGAGCACACCCAGGCGTCCTACCCGGTCGGGCACCTGTCGACCATGGCCTGGCTGGGCGTCCGCCCCGGCGACGTGCACCTGAACATCTCCAGCCCCGGCTGGGCCAAGCACGCCTGGTCCTGCTTCTTCGCGCCGTGGATCGCCGAGGCCACGATCATGGTCTACAACTACGTCCGGTTCGACGCGGCGGCCCTGCTCAAGGTGCTCCGGGCCTACCGGGTGAGCACCTTCTGCGCGCCGCCGACCGTCTGGCGGATGTTGATCAACGCCGACCTGTCCGGCGGCCCCGGGGCGCTCCGCGAGATCATCGGCGCCGGTGAGCCGCTCAACCCCGAGGTCATCTCCCAGGTGAGCCGGCAGTGGGGCCTGACGTTGCGGGACGGCTACGGCCAGACCGAGACCACCGCGCAGGTGGGCAACATGCCGGGCGAGCGGGTCAAGCCGGGCTCCATGGGCCGACCACTGCCCGGTATGCCGTCAGTCCTGGTCGATGTCGAGTCCGGTCAGGTGGTCGAGGGGCCGGGCGAGGGGGAGCTGTGCCTGGACCTGTCCGCGGCGCCGGTCGCGCTGATGACCGGCTACCAGGGCGACGATGCCCGCAACGCCGAGGCGATGGCGGGCGGTTTCTACCACACGGGTGACGTGGCCGAGCGGGACGCGAACGGCATGATCACCTACGTCGGCCGGACCGACGACGTGTTCAAGGCCAGCGACTACAAGATCAGCCCCTTCGAGCTGGAGTCGGTGCTGATCGAGCACCCCGCGGTCGCGGAGGCCGCGGTCGTGCCGGCGCCGGACGAGGTGCGGCTGGCCATCCCCAAGGCCTACATCGCGCTGGCGCCGGGACACGAGCCCACCCGGGAGACCGCACTGTCGATCCTGCGGCACGCGCGGGAGAACCTCGCGCCCTGGCAGCGGGTGCGACGCATCGAGTTCTACGAGCTGCCGAAGACGATCTCCGGCAAGATCCGCCGCGTCGAGCTGCGCAGCCGCGAGCAGGAGCTGGCGAGCGAGGCCGCGATGCCGGGCACCATCGGCCAGGAGACGCGGGAGTGGCGGGACAGCGACTTCCCGGAGCTGCGCTCGAGCTAGCCGTGCGGGCCGTCAGGTCGTGCTGGTGAGGGCGCCGGCCTCGGCCAGCTCCGTGGGCGTCGGGACGTCCTGCCCGGTCACGGCGGCCACGAGCAGCTCCTCGGCCCGCTCATCGCTCACCCCGAGCGCCTCGACGAACTCGCCGAGCAGCGGCCGGGACGCGGTCTTGAGCAGGTCCTTCTCCGCGGGGGACAGGCCGTCCTCCAGGTCGCGCCGCAGCAGGTCGCGCACGACGCCGGCGGTCACCGGGAGCTCGCCGAGCAGCAGCCGCTCGCGCTGGTCCTTCATCCGGCGCGACCACTGCTTGTCGAACGGCTCGCTCGGAGCCTGCAGGACGTCCAGCACCTCCTGGAGCTCCTCGGGGGAGAGCACCTTGCGCAGGCCGATCTCCTCGGCCGAGTCCTCGGGCACGGACACGGTGAGGTTGCTCCGGTGGACCAGCATCGAGAGATAGGTGCGCTCCACCCCGCCGACGACGCGGGTCATGACTTCCTGCACGGTGGCGGGACCGTGGTGGGGGTGGACGACGAGCTGGCCCTGGGAGAACGGCATGTGGTGGTGTCCTTCTGTCGCGTGCGAGTCGGACCCGGAGGGCTCACGGCGGGGGCAGGCGGAGCCGCAGGCCGACACCATGGTCAACGCTGGTCGGGGCCAGAAGATTCCGGGCGACGTGCGGTCCTGACCCCGTCACCTGTCAGAATCGGCGCTCATGACGACCGCGATCATCGGAGCCGGGCCGTCCGGCCTGGCCGCCGCCCGCAGCCTGCAGCGGGCGGGGCTGCCCTGGCAGGGCTACGAGCTGCACAGCGATGTCGGAGGGCTGTGGGACATCCAGGCCCCACGGAGCACGGTCTATGAGTCGGCCCACCTGATCTCCTCCCGGACGACGACCGAGTTCACCGAGCACCCGATGCCGCCAGGCACCGCAGACTACCCCTCGCACGCGGAGCTGCTCGACTACTTCCGCTCCTTCGCCGACCGGTTCGGGCTGCGTGAGCACTACCGCTTCGGCACCGAGGTGATCCGCGTGGAGCCGGACGGGCACGACGGGTCGGGCAGCACGCACGACGGCGCCGGCTGGACCGTCACCTACCGGGACGGGGAGCAGGAGGTGAGCGCCCGGCATACTGCCGTCATCGTCGCCAACGGCACCCTCAGCGAACCCAACGTCCCCACCCTGCCCGGCCAGTTCGACGGCGAGATCATCCACACCAGCGCCTACAAGCGGCCGCAGGTCTTCGCCGGCAAGAGGGTGCTGGTCGTGGGGGCGGGCAACTCCGGCTGCGACATCGTGGTCGACGCGGTGCACCACGCGGCCTCGGTGGACATCAGCGTGCGACGGGGCTACCACTTCGTGCCCAAGTACCTCCTCGGCAGGCCCGCCGACACCCTCAACCAGGGGCGTCCGCTGCCGGCCCGGCTCAAGCAGGCAATCGACTCGCGGCTGCTCAAGCTGTTCACCGGCGACCCCACGGCCTTCGGCTTCCCCGAGCCGGACCACAAGCTCTACGAGTCGCACCCGATCGTGAACAGCCTGATCCTGCACCACGTGGGGCACGGCGACGTGCGGGTCCGGCCGGACGTGGAGCGGCTGGACGGCGACGGCGTGGTCTTCCGGGACGGCTCCCGGCACGCCTACGACATGGTGGTGCTGGCGACGGGCTACCGGCTGCACTACCCGTTCGTCGCGCGGGAGCACCTGAACTGGACCGGGATGGCGCCCGACCTCTACCTCAACGTGGTGAGCCCCACGGCGCCCGGACTGTTCGTCGTCGGCATGATCGAGGCCTCGGGCATCGGCTGGCAGGGGCGCTACGAGCAGGGCGAGATGGTCGCGGCCTACCTGACGGCGCGGCGGGAGGCGCCGGCCGTGGCCGCCGCGTTCGACGAGCGCGTCGCCGGACCGCCGCCGGACACCTCTGGCGGCTACCACTACCTGGGGCTGGAGCGGATGGCCTACTACGTCAACAAGGACGCCTACCGACGTGCCGTGCGGCGGGAGATCGAGACCCTGCGGGAGCGGCCGTGAACGACGTCGACAGCATCCGGATCGCCTTCGACGAGGCGTCGCTGACCACACTGCGCATCGTGATCGCCGCGATCCTGTTCGGCGTCGCGCTGGACACCCGGCTGGAGGACTTCGCCCGGGCGCTGCGCCGGCCCGGGACCATCGCGATCGGCATCGCCGCCCAGTTCCTGCTGCTGCCTGCCATCACCTTCGTGCTCACCCTCGTCCTGGACCTGCGCGCCTCCCTCGCGCTGGGACTGATCCTGGTGGCCTGCTGCCCGCCAGGAAACGTCTCCAACATCCTGACCCACCGGGCCGGCGGCGACGTCGCCCTGTCGGTGTCGATGACCGCGGTGGGCAACGTGCTCTCGATCTTCCTGATGCCGGTCAACCTGGCGCTCTGGGGAAGCCTGCACCCCACCGGCCGGGAGGTGCTGCGCGGCATCGCCCTCGAGCCGATGGACATGCTCGCCGAGGTCGGCCTGGTCATCGGCGTCCCGTTCGTCGTGGGGCTGGCGATCGTGCGGTGGCTGCCCCGCGTCGCCGAGGTGGGCAAGCGCATCGTCAGCCCGCTGGCGTTTCTCGGCCTCACCGGGATCATCGTCGTCGGGGTCACCAACAACTGGGACATCTTCGTCACGTACATCGGCCTGGTGGTCGTGGCCGTCTTCCTGCACGACGCGCTCGCGCTGGCCCTGGGCTACGGCATCGGCCGGGCCACCCGGCTGCCGGAGGACAGCACCAAGGCGATGACCTTCGAGGTGGGCATCCGCAACGCCGGGCTGGGTCTGCTGCTGGTCTTCACCTACTTCGACGGTCTCGGCGGGATGGCGCTGGTCGCCGCATGGTGGGGCATCTGGGACATCATCGCGGGCCTGGCCGTGGCCACCGTCTGGCGGCGCCGCTCGGCGGACCGCCCGCGGGTCGAGGTGGCAGCGTGAGCACCGTGCTGGTCACCGGCGGCTCGGGCTTCCTGGGGTCCTCGGTCGTGCCCGGTCTGGTGGCCGACGGTCACCGGGTGGTCAGCACCGACCTCCGTATGCCGTCCGCTCCCGTCGCGGGGGCCACGCACGTCCTGATGGATGTCACCGACGAGGCCGCGGTGGACCAGGTGGTCGGGGAGCACCGGCCCGAGGTGGTCGTGCACCTGGCCTCGATCGTCACGCCCGGGCCAGGCACCACCCGGACGCAGGAGTATGCCGTGGACGTGCTGGGCACGCGCCACGTGCTCCGGGCGTGCCTGGACCACGGGGTCCGCAGGGTCGTGGTGTCCAGCAGCGGCGCGGCCTACGGCTATCACGCGGACAACCCGGAGTGGCTGACCGAGGAGCACCAGGTCCGCGGGAACACCGCCTTCGCCTACAGCGACCACAAGCGGCAGGTCGAGGAGCTGCTCGCGGCGCTGCGGGACAGCGCGCCGCAGCTCGAGCAGGTCGTTCTGCGGATCGGGACGATCCTGGGGGAGCGGGTGGACAACCAGATCACCGCGCTGTGGGACTGGCCGCGCCTGCTGAAGATCCGCGGCTCGGAGTCGCCCTTCGTCTTCATCTGGGACACCGACGTCGTGGCGATCATCCGTCGGGCCGTCGACTCCCCCGTCACCGGGCCGGTCAACGTCGCCGGCGACGGCGTGGTGACCGTCGACGAGATCGCCGCGGCGCTCGGCAAGCGCACGGTCACGGTGCCCGAGCCGGTGCTGCGCGCCGCGCTCGCGGTGGCCAAGCGGCTGCGGGCCACGCCCTACGGCCCGGAGCAGACCGACTTCCTGCGTTACCGCCCCGTGCTGGACAACACCCGGCTCAAGACCGAGTTCGGCTACGTCCCCCGGCTGACCAGCCGGGAAGCCTTCGCCGCCTGGCGTCAGGCCCGCGAGAGGCACCGGTCCTGACGGACAGGTAGCATCCAGTGGGGTGACCCCGAGGGCCGCCACCGTGCCATATCCCCGAGACCTTGGGAGCGACTCCGCGTGAGCGAGAACCGCCCGGTTGCCGTGATCATCCTCGCCGCTGGCGAGGGCACCAGGATGAAGTCCGAGACCCCCAAGGTGCTGCACCCGATCGCGGGGCGCACCCTGGTGGGCCACGCCATCCACGCCGCCCGAGGCACCGCGCCCGAGCACCTGGCGGTCGTCGTCCGGCACCGGCGCGAGCTCGTGGCGCCGCACGTGACCGAGGTCGACCCGCAGGCGCGCATCGCCGACCAGGACGAGGTGAAGGGCACCGGTCGCGCGGTGGAGTGCGGCCTGGACGTCCTGCCGCCCGACCTGTCCGGGACCGTCCTGGTGACCTACGGCGACGTGCCGCTCCTGACGACCGAGACACTGCAGGCCCTGACCGCCGCCCACGAGGCGGGCGGCAACGCCGTCACGGTGATCACCTCCGTGCTGGAGGACCCCACCGGCTACGGCCGGGTGGTGCGTGACGCGGACGGCCAGGTCCTGCGCATCGTCGAGCAGAAGGACGCCCAGAAGGCCCGCGACGAGGGCGGCGAGGACGCTGATGCCCTGGACATCCGCGAGATCAACTCGGGGATCTACGCCTTCGACGCCCAGGTGCTCCGGGACTGCCTGGCGCAGGTGGGCACCGACAACGCCCAGGGCGAGAAGTACCTCACCGACGTGCTCGGCCTGGCCCGGGCGGCGGGCCGACCCGTGCGGGCGCACGTGGTCGAGGACCGCTGGCAGTCCGAGGGCGTCAACGACCGGGTCCAGCTCGCCCAGCTGGGCCGGATCCTCAACGAGCGCACGGTCACCCGCTGGATGAGGGAAGGGGTCACCGTCGTCGACCCGGCGACCACCTGGATCGACGTGGACGTCACGATCGGTCGCGACACGGTGATCCGGCCCGGCACCCAGCTGCTGGGGGCCACCACCATCGGGGCGGACGCCGTGATCGGGCCGGACACGACGCTGACCAGCGTGGAGGTCGGGGACGGCGCCAGCGTGGTCCGGACCCAGGCCGAGCTGGCCGTCATCGGACCGAAAGCCACCGTCGGCCCGTTCAGCTATCTGCGGCCCGGCACCGAGCTCGGTGCCGCGGGCAAGATCGGTGCCTTCGTGGAGACGAAGAACGCCGTGATCGGCGAGGGGGCCAAGGTCCCGCACCTGACCTACGCCGGGGACGCCACGATCAAGGAGGGCGCCAACATCGGGGCGGGCACGATCTTCGCCAACTACGACGGCGTCGACAAGCACCACACCACGATCGGGCGCCACTCCTTCGTCGGCTCCGACACCGTGCTCGTCGCCCCGGTCAACGTCGCCGACGGGGCCTACGTCGGTGCCGGGTCGGCCCTGACGGGCGACGTCGAGCCCGGGCAGATCGCCGTCTCCCGGGCCCGCCAGCGCAACATCGACGGGTGGGTGGCCCGCAAGCGCGCCGGCACCCGGACCGCGGCCGCGGCGGAGGCAGCAGCCGCGGCAGCACCGGCACCCGCCGGCGCCACGGCCGCACCCGCGGAGAGCTCACCGTCCGGGGACGAGACGGAGGCGACCGGGCAGACCGAGCCGGGCGCACGGCATACTCACTCCCAGGACGAAGGGAGCCAGGCGTGACCGGCATCCAGAAGGCCACCCAGAAGAACCTCATGGTCTTCAGCGGCCGGGCGCACCCCAGCCTGGCCGAGGAGGTGACCACCACGCTGGGCACCGAGCTGGTGCCGACCGACGCCTACAGCTTCGCCAACAGCGAGATCTACGTCCGGTTCAACGAGTCGGTCCGCGGCTGCGACGCCTTCGTGATCCAGAGCCACACCGCGCCGGTCAACGAGTGGATCATGGAGCACCTGATCATGGTTGACGCGCTCAAGCGCGCCTCGGCCAAGCGGATCACGGTGGTGCTGCCGTTCTACGGCTACGCCCGCCAGGACAAGAAGCACCGGGGCCGCGAGCCCATCTCGGCCCGCCTGATGGCCGACCTGTTCAAGACCGCCGGAGCCGACCGGCTGATGGCCGTCGACCTGCACACCTCACAGATCCAGGGCTTCTTCGACGGCCCCGTCGACCACCTGATGGCGCTGCCGATCCTGGCCTCCTACGTGCGCAAGAACTACGGCAAGGAGGACCTGGCGATCGTCTCCCCGGACGCCGGCCGCATCAAGGTCGCCGAGCAGTGGAGCCAGCGCCTGGGCGGTGCCCCGCTGGCCTTCATCCACAAGACCCGCGACATCACCCGCCCCAACGAGAGCGTCGCCAACCGGGTCGTCGGTGAGGTCGCCGGCCGCACCTGCATCCTGGTTGACGACATGATCGACTCCGGCGGCACCATCTGCCAGGCGGCCGACGCGCTGATGAAGGACGGGGCCGCCAGCGTCGTGATCGCCGCGACGCACGCGATCTTCAGCGGTCCGGCCGTCGAGCGGCTGGCCAACTCGGTGGCCCGCGAGGTGGTCGTCACCAACACGCTGCCGATCAGCGCCGAGGCCCGGGCGCTGGACAAGATCACCGAGCTGTCCATCGCGCCGCTGATCAGCCAGGCGATCCGCGCGGTCTTCGAGGACGGGTCGGTCACGAGCATGTTCGACGGACACGCCTGAGCGGCCGATGCCCACCTACGTCGGCTTCCTGCGGGCGATCAACCTCGGGTCCACCCGCAAGTTCCCCAAGGACGCGGTCCGGGCGAGCGCGGAGGCAGCCGGCTTCACCGACGTCGAGACCTACCTCAACACCGGAAACCTCTGCGTGACCACCCGGATGCGATCGCTCGCCCGGGTCGAGGACGCCCTGGAGTCGGCCTTCCTGGCCGACCGCGGCTTCGAGGTGCCCACCATCGTCTTCGGCCAGGCGGAGCTCTCCGAGCTGAGCGAGTATGCCGTAGGGCTGGGGGAGCGGTCCGGTCCCCTCCAGCGGCACTACATCAGCCTGCTGCGGGAGGCGCCGTCGCGGAAGGTGATGGCCGCGGTGGAGGAACGGTCCACCGACCAGACCCGGATCGTGGTGCACGGGCGCAGCGTCAACATGATGTGGAGCCACGCGACACCGGGCGACGTCGACCCGCTCGGGACCTCGCTGGCCGGCGCGCTGGGGCTGTCGAGCGCACGCACCGCCAAGGTGCTGGCCGAGGTCTCCCGCCGCTGGTGCTGACCGAGTTGGCCGGTGGGGACCGGCTGACCTAGACTGATCCACTGTTGCCTCGGCGAGGGACGCTGCACGAAGGAGTGGCCGCGTCCGTGAATCGACGCGGTTGAGCCGTTCCACGCGGCCCGCTGCCGTGTCGTGCCGCGCCCCGCGTCGAGGCCCCACCGCTGATTCCGACCCCACGGACCTGACCCCACGGAGGCCCAGACATGGCTGACTACCTTTCCATCTCCGCCGAGAAGCGCACCGAGTTCGGCAAGGGCGCGGCCCGTCGCGTCCGCCGCGCCGACAAGATCCCCGCGGTCCTCTACGAACACGGCAACCCGCCGCTGCACCTGACCCTCCCGGGCCACGCCACGATGATGGCGCTGAAGCACACCAACGCGGTCCTCACCCTGGACGTCGATGGAGAGCAGCACCTGGCGCTGGCCAAGGACGTGCAGCGCGACCCGATCAAGCGCACCATTGAGCACGTCGACCTGGTCATCATCCGCAAGGGTGAGAAGGTCGTCGTCGACATCTCGATCCACGTCGAGGGCCAGGCTGCCCCGGACACGGTCGTCACGACCGACTACACCGAGGTCGCCGTCGAGACCGACGCCACGAGCATCCCGGAGTCCTTCACCGTCTCCGTCGAGGGCCTGGAGGCCGGCAGCCAGATCCTGGCCGGCCAGGTTGAGCTGCCCGAGGGCGTCACGCTCGTCACCGACCCGGAGGCCCTGCTGGTCAACGTCACCCAGCAGATCTCCGAGGAGGCGCTGGAGGCCGAGCTGGCCGAGGCCGAGAGCGAGGCCGGCATCGAAGCGGACGAGCCGGAGACCGAGGCTGCTGCCGACGAGGAGGCCGCCGCCGAGGCCCCGGCCGAGGACGCCTGAGCCTTCCGCACGACCGCCGCACGCACGAGCGCGCCCCTGATCGCGGCGCGCACTCTCGCCGCACGCGCCTGAAACGTCCGTGCGAGACCGCGGCGCACGGCATACTCTCGGGGTTGTCCCGGACCACGCGTCCGGGGCAACCCCGCTGCCGTTCCCTGCCCGTAGTTCGCGACCCGAGGAGCAACGATGGACCCCTGGTTGGTGGTGGGCCTGGGCAACCCCGGGCCGAAGTATGCCGGGCACCGGCACAACATCGGCGCGATGGTGATCGCGGAGCTTGCTGAGCAGGCGGGAGCCTCGGCCAAGGAGCACAAGGGCCGGGCGTGGGTCAGTGAGGTCCGCCTCGGCACGATGCCCGGGGGCGCCCCCGGTCCGCGCGCGATCCTGGCCCAGCCGATGACCTACATGAACGTCTCTGGTGGTCCGGTCGCAGCCCTGGTGCGGTTCTACAAGGTGCCGTTGGAGCAGGTCATCGTCGTGCACGACGAGCTGGACATCGACTTCGGTGCGATCAAGCTCAAGCGCGGTGGCGGCGAGGGCGGCCACAACGGGCTGCGCTCGATCAGCCAGTCCCTGGGCACCAAGGACTACCTGCGGGTGCGGCTGGGCATCGGGCGTCCGCCGGGGCGCCAGGACCCGGCCGACTATGTGCTCTCCGACTTCCCCTCCCGCGACCGGGTCGACGTCGAGCTGCTCATCGGCGACGGCGCCGACGCGGTGACCGACCTGGTGCACACGGGCCTCGAGACGACGCAGGGCCGGTTCCACAGCCGCTGACTGTTGCTCCGGCCACCGGCGCTGGCCTCGTCGGGGTTTGGCGTTGGCGGCTTCTCACGGGGTGGGTGCAGCGCCTCTAGCGGTATCGGGATGCACTTCGCTTAGCCGGGGGGCCTGCCTCGATGTATGCCGTGGGGTCGGTCACGAGGCGGTCTCCCAGCGCACGCCGGCCTCGCGGAGGGCCCGAGCGAGAGCGTCGGAGATCATCTGCCTAGTATCGCGCGGCGCCGGATGCGGTGCGGCTGCCGTCCGTCGAAGAGGTACCGCCGATCAGTCCTCGGTCAGCCCGAGCTCACGGGCGAGACCAGGGATTCGTGTGGTGAGCGCGGTCCACATGAGGTCGGCATTCACCTTGTCGTAGTGGTGGGCCACGAGGTTGCGCATCCGCATGATCGCGACCCATGGCACGTTCGGGTGCGATTGCCGGAACGAGTCCGGCAGCTTCTCGACGACTGTTGCCACCTTGATCAGGACCCGCTCGCCCGCGTTGCGGAGCAGCGCGCCATCAGCATCGTCAGCGAGGTACCTGTCCCGCCCCTGCGCAACGACGTGCTCTGCCTCCCTCGCGAACGCGGTCAGATCGGAAAGTCGGCGAGCGAGCCGGGCATCGGTCACAGCGGGACGGCCCCTCGTTGCAGGTCCTCGACGACCGGACCGGTGGAGCCGGCCGAGACGATATCCACCGGGACGGTCAGGAGCTCGGCCAGGTCGGCCTCGAGTGCCAGCAGGTCAACGATGTCGCGGTCGGACTCGAACTCGACCAAGAGGTCGAGGTCTGAACCGATCGTGTCCTGGCCGCGGGCGGCCGAGCCGATCAACGTGGCGTGCAGGCCGCCGTGCCGCCGAACCATGGCTCGGACCTCACCGAGACGGGCGTGCAGTGCTGTTGACGGTCGGATCGCAAGGGTGGCATCGATCGCTGCCCGAACCGGCTCCGTCGGGGTCCGCGTACCGGCCTCGATCGCGCTGATCATCGGCTGTGTCACGCCGACCCGCCCGGCGAGTGCGCGCTGCGACAGCCCGAGCAACTCGCGCCTCGTCCTCACGATGTCGCCGTAGTCGGGCACACGTCGATGATAACTCATGAGTTATCGGATGCAGAAACGTGCTGATGCACCCTGAACGTCTCCGGTGGCCCGGTGGCTGCGCTGGTGCGGTTCTACTAGGTGCCGTTGGAGCAGGTCGTGGTGGTGCATGACGAGCTGGACATCGACTTCGGTGCGATCAAGCTCAAGCGTGGTGGGGGTGAGGGGTGGCCGCAACGGGTTCCCTGGGGACCAAGGACTACCTGCGGGTGTGGCTGGGCATCGGGCGTCCGCCGGGGCGCCAGGACCCCGCGGATTATGTGCACTCCGACTTCCCCTCCCGGGACCGGGTCGACGTCGAGCTGCTCATCGGTGACGGCGCCGACGCGGTGACCGAACTGGTGCACACGGGGCTTGAAGCGACACAGGGCCGGTTCCACGGTCGCTGAGCTGAGGGCGCCGCGGGCGGCTGTCGTCTGAGGGCGCTTTGCGACGGCAGTGGCTCGTCTTCGAGCCCCTAGCTCATCCTCGAGCCGGTTGCAGTCGGCCCGATGAGACGGGAGGCGCTCGAAGACGAACTGCCGGCGTGGACGGCTGCGCCAGGACCTGCTGTGGGCTCCAGACCTCCGTCCGGCAGGTTCAGAAGCGGCCGCCGCGGGAACGACGTGAGCTCGAGCGGCGGGAGCTCGACCGACGGGAACTCGATCGACGCGAGCTCGACCGCCGAGAGGAGCTGCGCGAGCGCGACGAGCTCCGTGAGCTGCTGAAGCTGCTGCGGGAACTGCCGGAGCCACCCCAGCCCGAGCCACCCCAACCCGACCCGCCGCCGGTCTGCACGCTGACGGTGGGCAGCGCGCGGGCCACTGCGTCAGCTCGGCTGGCGGCCTGCTGCAGGGTGCGCTCGGCGGTCTCGGGGTCGGACTGCACGAGCGCGACACCCTGGGCCAGCAGGTCGCGTGCCGCCTGGGCGCTGCGACGCTGCGACTCCGGAGTCAACGACCAGACCCGCTGCAGGTCGCTGTCCATGAACTTGACCCGGGCCTCTGCGACCCGCTGCTGGCTCTCGGCGCGGCCGACCGCCTTGAGGTGCTTCTCCTCCTCGGCGCGGTAGCCGGCCAGCGCCGCGTCCAAGGCCCGCTCGATCTCCCCGAGCTCGGCGGCCAGGTCGACCGGGTCCTCCGCAGCGTCCGGGACCCGGCCCAGTGCGGTGCGCGCCGTCGTCACGAGGGCACCGACGGCTGCATCCTGCGGCGCGAGGCGCTCGGCATCGGCCAGGTCCCCCATCAGGGAGGCGCCGGCCTCCTCCAGCAACTGGTTCCAGCTCGCCACGAGCCCGTCGACGTCGGCGAGCAGGTCGGTCTGAGCGGTGACCTCGGACAGCGCCTGCTCGGCCGCCTTGATCGGCAGGACCGCGTCCTCCGGACCCTCGGTCCGCAACCGCTCCCGCGCGAGCTCCACCGACGCTGCGCCCTGCCCGAGGAGTGCCCGGCAGCCGGCGATGACGTCGCCGAACTGCTCCCGCTGCCCACCGCGCAGATCTGTGCGGGCGGCCAGCAACGGCTCGGTGTCGTCCAGGGTGCGGGTCGCCGCGGCGATCCCGGCGGCGAGCTCCTCGATGCGCTCAGGAGCGCGGTCGGACAGGCGCCGCAGGTCGTTGAACGCCTCCGTGTGCTCGTCCAGGCGCGTGTCGGCGCGGGCGATGAGCTCCTGCAGCGCCCGGAACCGGTCCATCGTGCTGTTGTAGGCGGTCACCTCGGAGACCTCCCCGATCTGCTCACGCACCCGGTAGGCCTCCACCGCCTCGGCCCGCGAGGCCTCCACCGCCTCGCGGAAGGGGCGGGTGAGCTCTGGCGCGAACTCTGCCTCGGCATACTGCAGCTCGGTCTCCGAGGAGGCCAGGGCGTTGTCGAGGGCGACCAGCTGGCCACCGATCTGCTCGGAGGTGGCCGCGAGCTCCTCGGCCTCATCCTCCCTGCGCCGGCGGTCGGCCAGGCGCCGCCTCACCCGTGGCACGGTGATGACGGCGCCCCCGATGGCCGCGACGCCCAGACCGATCCCGATGGCGTTGCGGCCGGCGTTCGCCCCCTCGGCCCTGACGTCGATGAACCCGTTCGCCGCAGCCATCGCGGCCCCGTCCCAGTCGCTGTCGCGCAGCTCGGTCTCGATGCGCTCGACGACCCGGTCCTCCTGGTCCACCGAGATGCCGGCGGCCTCGGACACCGACAGGCCCCAGGAACGCTCACCGGTGGCCACGGCCAGGAGCAGGTCCTCGTCGCCCAGGTGCGACGCGTCGGCCGTCTGCTCCGCCCAGTCCCAGCCGCTGAGCCCGCCGAAGTCGTCGACGAAGACCACGTAGAGCTGCAGCCCGGTCTCCTCGTGCAGCCGCTCCTGCGCGTCGCGGACAGCGGTCTCGTCGTCGATCGCCCCCACCTCGTCGACCAGCTCGCCCGGCAGGTTGAACGGGTCGGACCCGTAGGCCGGGGCGAGGGTGAGCAGGAAGGTCACCGCGACCGCGGCGAGCAGGGCTCCCCACCGGGCGAGCGGCCAGCCGGGCGCGGCGACCGACGCGCTGACCCCCGAGGTCGAGTCAGAACGGTGGCTCGAGCGGGGCGTGGCGTGGTGGTGCGAGGAGGTGCGCATGGTGTGGTCCTTCCCCCGAGGGTGGTGTCGGTCCCCTGTGCCGCGAGCGCCCGTGGCGGACCACCTCGCAGCGGCGGACCCGCCGGACGTGTCCGGCGGGTCCGCGGATGCTGCTGGCCGGCGGTGCCGGCCCGGCTGACGTCGGGTCAGCCCTGGTTCTTCAGCGCCGCGAGGCGGGCCTCGATCTCGGCGTCGTGGCTGTGGTCCTCGAGCTGGTCGAACTGGTCCTCGAGGGTGGTGGCGTGGGCCTCCGCGCGGCCGGCCACGAGGGCCTCCTCGCGGCGGATCTTGTCCTCGAAGCGGCCCAGCTCGCTGGTCGGGTCCATCACGTCGATGGAGCGCATGGCGTCGTTGACCTTGGACTGCGCCTCCACCGAGCGGGCGCGCGCCACGAGGGTGCCGCGCTTGGACTTCAGCTCCTCGAGCTTGGTCTTCATGCTGACCAGGCCCTCCTTGAGCTTGTCGACGGTGACGTTCTGCTGCTCGATCGCGGGGCGGGCGGCGCTGACGTCGCCCTCGTGCTGGATCTGGCGGCCCAGCGCGATCTTGGCCAGGTTGTCGAACTTGTCGGCGCCGGCGGCGTCCCCACCGGCGCGCAGCTCCTCGGCCTTGCGCGAGGCGGCGGCGGCCTTGCGGCCCCACTCCTGCGCGGCCTCCTCGTCGCTGCGCAGGTCGGCCTCGGCCATCCGCACGTTGGCGATGGTCTGCGCCACGGCCTCCTCGGCCTCGGCGATCGAGTTGGTGTAGTCGCGCACGAGCTGGTCGAGCATCTTCTCCGGGTCCTCGGCACGGTCCAGGAGGGAGTTGATGTTGGCCTTGGCGAGCTGGCTGATCCGGCCCAGGATGGTCTGCTTCTGCGTCATGGTCTGAGTGTCCTTTCATCGGGACCGGTGTGCAACAGGCCCTTAGACAGTATGTCGTGGTGTCGGGTCCTACGTATGGACGGCCGGAGCCGCCCGTTGGTTCCGTGTGCTTGCGCGGTGTTCTGCACGTCAGGGGTGTCGGCGTCTCAGAAGCGGCCCCCCACTGACGTGGAGCCGCCCCCGCCGCCGAAGCCGCCCCCGCCACCGAAGCCTCCGCCCCCGCCGAAGCCGCCGCCCCCGCCTCCCCAACTGCCGCCGCCACCCCAGCCGCCGCCGTGCCGGTTGCCGCCGCCGAGGAGGATGCCGCCGAGGATCACCGACATGGGGTCGATGCCACCCCGCCGCGTGCCGCCACCCGTCGGTCCGTCCCACCGGTCGAGGTCCTGCTGGGCCTCGCTGAGAGCCTGCTCGCCCAGCTGCTCGGCGCGGGTGAGCAGGCCGGCGGCCTCACGCGGGTTGTCCTGCACGACGCGCTGGGCCTCGTCGAACAGCCGCAGCGCCTCGGAGATCCTGGTGCGGGCACCGCTGTTGACGGCACCGCGCCGGGTGGCGATGGTCTCGTCGATGCTGCGCAACCGGGCCCCGACGCGACTCACCCGAGACTGGAAGTCCTCGCGTGTCTTGGCGCGGGCGCTCTCCGCATCGCGCAGGGGGTCCAGCAGGGTGTCCAGGTCGTGCTCGGTGGCGTCGAGCTCGGCGAGGGCGGCCAGCGGGTCGCCGGAGGTGTCCGCGGTCTGCCCGCGGGCGATCGCCTGCCGGGCCTTCTCGACGACCGGCTGGATCACCGTGTCCTTCGGGGCCAGGCGCTCGGCGTCGTGGATGTCGGAGGTCAGGGACGCGATCGCCCGGGCCAGCACCTCCTTGGCGTTGGCGAGGTCGTTGTCTGCCGTGCCGACGGCGTCGAGCAACCGCACGGCCTGTCCGAGAGCCTCCTCGGCGGCGCGCGCGGCGGCCACCGCGGAGGGGCGGTCCCCGCCGGAGACCGACTGCCGTCCGGCGTCCACGAACCCGAGGGCGCTGTCCAGTAGCCGCTCCGCCTGCGCGCGGTGCGAGCGCACGGTGACCAGGGCCTGGGCGGGGTAGCGCGCGGCGAGGCCGTTGATCTGCTGGTCGGCGACGGGCAACCGTCCCCTCACCTCCTGCGTCCGCCCGGCGAGCTCCTCGAGGAACTGCGGCACGGTGTCCTGCAGCGACCGCATCTGCGCGAACTCCGCGCTGTGCGCGTCCAGGCTGGTCTGGGCCGCGGTGCACAGGCTGATGATCTGGCCGAGCATGCTGCGCTCGACGGGCTCGGCCTCGTGGTCCGCGTCGTCCAGCTGCTGGCGGATCTGGAAGGCCTCCTGGGACCTGGCCCGGGCCTGGGTCAGCACGTCGCGGAACTGCTCCGTGCGCTGCTGGCCGAACTGCGCCTCGGCGAAGCTCAGCTCCTCCTCGGCGCTCCGCAGGGCGTTGTCCAGCCCGACGAGGGCTGCCGCCGCCTGGCGCTGCAGCTCCTGGGTGGGCACCTGGGCGATCTGGCCGGGCTCGGCCGGCAGCTGACCCGCCCGCTCCTGGCTCCGGCGCGCGGACTTGTTGCCCAGGGAGGAGATCAGCCTCGACCCCGCGACCGCCACGACGGGGACGGCGAAGAACCACGGGAAGGCACTGCCGAAGCCGCTGCCCTCACCCTGATGGGACGACCCGCCCGGGACCGGCGTCGCGGTGTCCTCGCCTGGAGTGTTCACGCCGTCGGGGAAGACCTCTGCCAGGCCTCGCGTGGCGGCGACCGACGCACCGACCCAGTCGTCGTCGGCGAGCCGGGGCTCGACATACTCACTGGCCACGATCTGCAGCTGGTTCTCCGGGATCGCCGAGCTGCCCGAGAGGCCGTAGGCACGCTGGTCGATCGCGACGGACAGCAGGATGTCGTCCCCGCCGAAGCCGTTGAGGTTGTAGGTCTCGTCCGACCACTCGGCACCGCTGGCCCGGTCGAACGCATCGACATACACGACGAACAGCTGCAGTCCCGTGTCGTCCCGCAGGTCCTGGATCGCCGCCTCGACCTCGCCCTCGCTCCCGGAGAGCGCACCCACCGGGTCGGTGATCTGTTCCACCAACTCGAGCGGCTCCTCCTCCGCCACCGCAACCTGTGCGGTGAGCGTGAGGGGCACGGCGAGCGCGGCCCCCACGAGCAGCGTGGCCCCCCAGGACCTGGTCGTGCTCGGGCTCTGCTCGGCGTTGTGGGTCACGGTGTGATCTTCCTGTCCCCGACCCGAGCGCGCAACCACACCCCCGGGCCGCATCGGTGGTTTCCCTGTCGGTCTGGCCCTGGACCATGGCCGTGAAAACGTCCTTGTCGGTCCTGGCCCTTAGACTGGCAGAGACCCCGACGAGTTCCTCGATCGGGTCTTTTGTGCTGTCTGTGCGCTTCATGAGTATGCCGAGAGAAGGGTCCCGCGTGAGCCTCACCCCCGTGCTGGCCGGGTTGGTCACCGACCCCGGTGCCGCCGCCGTCCTCGCGGCCGCCGACGACCGCGAGCCGCTGGTCGACGTCGCGGTCGCCGCAGGGGCCCGTCCGGCCCTGGTCGCCTCCCTGGCCGCGAAGTCACCGGTCCTGGCGGTCACCGCGACCGGCCGCGAGGCCGACGACCTGGCCGCCGCCCTGGCCGAGTTCCTGCCGCAGGAGCAGATCGCGAGCTTCCCGAGCTGGGAGACGCTGCCCCACGAGCGGCTCAGCCCGCGCTCGGACACCGTCGGTCAGCGGCTGGCGGTGCTGCGCCGGCTCACCCACCCCGAGCCCCCTGACTCCCCGGTCGGCGGCGGCGCCTACGGACCGGTGCAGGTCGTGGTCGCCTCGGCCCGGGCCCTGCTCCAGCCGTTCGTCGCCGGTCTCGGCGAGCTCGTCCCGGTCCAGCTCCGCGCGGGGGAGACCCACGTCTTCGAGGAGGTCGTCGAGGCGTTGGCCGCCGCGGCCTACACCCGCACCGACCTCGTGGAGCGGCGCGGCGAGTTCTCGGTGCGCGGCGGCATCCTCGATGTCTTCCCGCCGACCGAGGAGCACCCGCTGCGCGTGGAGTTCTGGGGCGACACGGTCGAGGAGGTCCGCTGGTTCAAGGTCGCCGACCAGCGCTCCCTGGAGATCGCCGACGGCGGTCTCTGGGCACCGCCGTGCCGCGAGCTGCTGCTCACCGCCGAGGTGCGGGAGCGGGCGGCCGCGCTCGCCGAGCAGCTCCCCGGCGTCGCCGACATCCTCGGCAGGGTCTCCGAGGGGATCGCCGCCGAGGGCATGGAGTCCCTCACCCCCGCCCTGGTCGACTCGATGGAGACGATCCTGGACGTGCTCGCGGACGGGAGCCGCGTCATACTGCTGGATCCCGAGCGGATCCGCACCCGAGCCCACGACCTGGTCTCGACCAGCCTGGAGTTCCTCGAGGCCAGCTGGGCCAACGCCGTCGCGGGCAACTCCGTGCCGGTGGACCTGCAGGACGTGCTCGGCACCGCGTCCTACTGGTCGGTGGCCGACATGCGCGCCCGAGCCCTGGAGCTGGGCCGCGACTGGTGGACGCTGACGGCCTTCGCGGGGGACGAGGAGCTCGCCGCCTTCGCCGAGGTGGGCGACGCGGGCACCGACGCTGACGGCCGCGACACCGCGACCGACGGGCCGGTCGCGCGGCAGATCACCGTCGACTCCCGTGCCGTCGAGGCCTTCCGGAGTGATGCGGAGGCGATCGCGAAGGCCCTGCGTGCCTGGCTCGCGGACGGGCAGCAGGTGGTGCTCTCCCTGGAGGGGCCGGGCCTGGCGCGCCGAGTCAGCGAGGTGCTGGCCGAGCACGACGTCCCGCACCGGCTGGTGACCTCGCTCGAGCGCCTGGAGCACGAGGTCGTGCAGGTCACGACCGGGTCGGTGGGCCGTGGCTTCGTGCTGCCGGGCGCCAAGCTCGTGGTGGTCGGCGAGACCGATCTGACCGGTCAGGCCGGCACCGGCGGCTCGACCAAGGACATGCGCCGGATGCCGTCACGCCGGCGCGCGCAGGTCGACCCGCTGCAGCTGCGGCCGGGTGACTTCGTGGTGCACGAGCAGCACGGTGTCGGCCGGTTCGTGGAGATGGCGCAGCGGCAGGTGCAGGGGGCGGTGCGTGAGTACCTCGTGCTGGAGTACGCCTCGGCCAAGCGGGGCCAGCCCGCCGACCGGCTGTACGTCCCGACCGACCAGCTGGACCAGATCACGAAGTATGTCGGCGGCGAGGCCCCGACGCTGAACCGGCTGGGCGGCGCCGACTGGCAGAAGACCAAGTCCCGGGCCAAGAAGCACGTGCGGCAGATCGCCGCGGAGCTGATCCGGCTCTACAGCGCCCGGATGGCCACGCAGGGCCACGCGTTCGGCCCGGACACCCCGTGGCAGCGGGAGCTCGAGGACGCCTTCGCCTTCGTCGAGACGGCCGACCAGCTCTCCAGCATCGAGGAGGTCAAGGCCGACATGGAGAAGACCGTCCCGATGGACCGGCTGATCTGCGGGGACGTCGGCTACGGCAAGACCGAGATCGCGGTCCGCGCGGCCTTCAAGGCGATCCAGGACGGCAAGCAGGTGGCCGTGCTGGTGCCGACCACGCTGCTGGTGCAGCAGCACTTCCAGACCTTCTCCGACCGCTACTCGCAGTACCCCGTGATCGTCAGGGCGCTCTCCCGCTTCCAGTCCGACCGGGAGGCGGCCGAGGTCATCAAGGGCCTGGCCGACGGGAGCGTCGACCTGGTCATCGGCACCCACCGTCTGTTGTCCACCTCGGTGACCTTCAAGGACCTGGGGCTGGTCGTCATCGACGAGGAGCAGCGCTTCGGCGTCGAGCACAAGGAGCAGCTCAAGGCGCTGCGCACCAACGTCGACGTGCTGGCCATGTCCGCGACCCCGATCCCGCGGACGCTGGAGATGGCGGTGACCGGCATCCGGGAGATGTCGACCCTGGCGACCCCGCCGGAGGAGCGGCACCCGGTGCTGACCTTCGTGGGCGGCTACGACGAGAAGCAGATCGCGGCGGCGATCCGGCGCGAGCTGCTGCGGGACGGGCAGGTCTTCTTCGTGCACAACAAGGTGACCTCGATCGAGCGGGTCGCCAGCCGGATCCGTGAGCTCGTCCCGGAGGCCCGGGTCGCGACCGCCCACGGACAGATGGGGGAGCACCAGCTGGAGAAGGTCGTCGTCGACTTCTGGGAGCGCAACTTCGACGTGATGGTCTGCACCACGATCGTCGAGACCGGCCTGGACATCTCCAACGCCAACACCCTCATCGTCGACCGGGCCGACCAGTTCGGGCTGTCCCAGCTGCACCAGCTGCGGGGCCGCGTCGGCCGCGGCCGGGAGCGGGCCTACGCCTACTTCCTCTACCCGCCGGAGAAGCCCCTCACCGAGACCGCGGTCGACCGGCTGCAGACGATCGCGGCCAACACCGACCTCGGGGCCGGCATGGCCGTGGCGATGAAGGACCTGGAGATCCGCGGCGCCGGCAACCTGCTCGGCGGCGAGCAGTCCGGCCACATCGCGGGCGTCGGCTTCGACCTGTACGTCCGCCTCGTCGGCGAGGCCGTCGCCGGCTTCAAGGGTGAGCTGGACGAGGCCCCCGCCGAGATCAAGATCGAGCTGCCGGTCGACGCGCACCTGCCACACGAGTACATCCCCGGCGAGCGGCTCCGGCTCGAGGCCTACACCAAGCTGGCCAAGGTGACCGACGAGGCAGAGCTCGCCGAGATCGAGGCGGAGCTGGTCGACCGCTACGGCGCCCCGCCGGTGCCGGTGCAGACGCTCCTGGAGGTGGCGCGCCTGCGCACCCTGGCCCGCAGAGCCGGCATCAGCGACATCTCCACCCAGGGGCAGACCATCCGGTTCGGCCCGGTCGAGCTCCGTGAGAGCCAGCAGCTCCGGCTCAACCGGCTCTTCCCCGGGACGATCCTCAAGGCCGCCACCCGCACCATCCTCGTGCCGGCCCCCAAGACCGCGAGGATCGGCGGCAAGGTGCTGCGGGACAAGGAGATCCTCGACTGGGCGTCCGCGCTCATCCGGCACGTCCTGCTGGACGACCTGGCGGCCGTCCCCGCGACCTGAACGGACGCGCGGGCCATACGCTGACCCGTCAGGAGGTGGGCGCGTGGTCGAAGCACAGGACGTGGCGCCGGGTCTCGGTCGGCAGGTCGACCTGACCAGGCAGCAGGCCGGGGCGTGCCGTGAGCTGGGCTCGCCGTTCTACGAGACCCTCCTCGGGCACCGACGATGTGGCAGCCGGCGGAGCGGGCGCGCGCGTCCTGTCCGGTGGACGGGCTGGACCTACGAGACGGTCACCACACGGTGGTCGCGGGGACGTGCTGCCACATCACCGAGTGCCACACCCGGTGCGGTGGGGCGATCCGCGCCGATGAGCCGACCGGTGGAGCCTGGTGGATGTGCTGGCGCCGGTCGATGGTGTGATCCCCGCTGAGGTGGGACGCTGTCGGCATGACCTCTCCGGACGCCGTGACCCCCTATGACGCCACGCACGTCGAGGGGCTGGGCGACTGGCGCTACCTGCTGGGGGAGCTGGTGGCCAGGTTCGAGACCGGCAGCCCCGCGGAGGGCGCCGCGCTCGCCGTCGCGATCACCCAGGCGGCGGACCGGCTGCACCACCACCCGGAGATCGACCTGCGCCCGGACCACCTGGTCGTGCGCACCCGCACCGTGGCCGCGGACGGCCTCACGCAGTATGACGTGGACCTGGCTCGGGCGATCAGCGACCTGGCCGACGGTGCCGGTGCCGCGTCGGCTCCGGGGCGCGTCGGGTCCCTCGAACTGGCCATCGACACGGTGGACGCGGACGCCATCCGGCCCTTCTGGATCGCGGTCCTGGGCCTGGAGCCGGACGCCCGCGGGGACCTGCGTGACCCGGCTGGGCAGCTCCCCGACCTCTGGTTCCAGGACATGGACCCGCCGCGGACCGACCGCAACCGGATCCATTTCGACCTCACCCTCCCGCACGACGTCGCCGAGGCGCGCGTCGCCGCGGCACTCGCTGCCGGCGGGCGGCTGGTCTCGGACGAGCGCGCGCCCGCGTGGTGGGTGCTCGCCGACGCCGACGGCAACGAGATCTGCATCTGCACCTGGCAGGGACGGTCGAGCAGCGGAGAGCCCGGCCGGGTCTAGCGTGAACACCCAGGTGGTCCCCGAGGAGGCAGTATGACGTCCGGTCCCGTGGTGCAGGTGGCTGACCTCAGCGTGATCCGGGGCGGTGTCGAGGTCCTGCACGGGGTGGACCTCACCGTCGAGGGCGGTGAGTTGGTGGGGATCGTCGGGCCGTCTGGAGGCGGGAAGTCCACGCTGATGCGGGCGATCGTCGGGGTGCAGGCCAACGTCGCGGGGACGGTCCGGGTGCTCGGGGAGGAGGCGGGGTCCCCCTCGGTGAGGGGACGGATCGGCTATGTCACCCAGTCGCCGTCGATCTACGACGACCTCACGGCACGGCAGAACCTGCAGTTCTTCGCCGCGATCCAGGGGGTCGGGCGGCGTCAGGTGGAGGCGGCGCTGACCACGGTTGACCTGGCCGGTGCGGCGGACCAGGTGGTGGGCGCGATGTCGGGTGGTCAGCAGTCGCGGGTCTCTCTGGCCACGGCGCTGCTCGGTGACCCCTCCCTGCTGGTCCTCGACGAGCCCACCGTCGGTCTGGACCCGGTGCTGAGGCGGTCGCTGTGGTCGACCTTCCGGGACCTTGCGGCGGCCGGTGCTGCGGTGCTGGTCTCCACGCACGTGATGGACGAGGCGGAGCGGTGCGACCGGATCGCCCTGCTCCGGGAGGGTCGTGTCCTGGCGACCGGGTCCCCCGCGCAACTGCGTGAGCGCACGGGAGCCGACACCGTCGAGGCGGCCTTCCTCGCGCTCATCGATGAGGCGGCGGCATGACTCCGCGGATCACCCTGGCGGTGGCGCGCAGGGTCCTGCACCAGCTCCGGGGTGACCCCCGCACCGTGGCGCTGATGCTGCTCCTCCCGTGCGTCGTCATACTGCTGCTGTGGTGGGTGTTCTCGGAGGTCCCCGGGGGCATGCTGGACCGGTTCGGCCCGGCGATCATCGCGTTCATGCCCTTCACGGTGATGTTCATCGTCACCTCGGTCACGATGCTGCGGGAGCGCACGGCGGGGACGTTGGAGCGGATGCTGGCGATGCCGACCGGCCGCGGGGACATCCTGGTGGGCTATGCCCTGGCGCTGGTGGCGATCTGCCTGGTGCAGGCCACGCTCGTGATCGCCCTGGCGGTGTGGGTGCTGGGCATGGAGGTCGGTGGCCCCATCTGGGCGCTGCTGGTGGTCGCGCTGGCCGACTCGTTCCTGGGGACAGCCCTGGGTCTGGCGGTCTCGGCATTCGCCCGCACCGAGTTCCAGGCGGTGCAGTTCATGCCGGCGCTGGTCTTCCCCCAGCTGCTGCTGTGCGGGCTCTTCCTCCCGCGGGACCAGATGCCCCGGGCCGCTGAGGTGATCTCCGACTTCCTGCCCCTGACCTATGCCGTGGAGGCGATGCAGGGCGTGCAGGCCGGCGTCGACGGGGCGGTGGCCGACGGCACGTGGACCCACCTGCTGGTCGTCGTGGCGATCGCGGTGGTGGTGCTGGCGCTCGGCACGCTGACCCTCAGTCGGCGGACCGACTGAGCCCGACGTGCACGTCCTGGTCCCGCCCGAACCGGCGTGACCCTCCGGTCAGGAGGCCTGCTCCTCGATGGCGGCGCCCACGCGTGGCAGGGCGGCGACCACGTTCTCCCTCGCCTTGCTGCGCAGCGACCCGTAGACCTTGCGCACCACCGCGTTGGAGGTGCCGGCGACCTGCCCGTCGGTCACCGCCAGCAGCGCCTCGGCCGCCTCGTCCTGGCGGGCCACCAGGGTGTCCGCGAAGGGGGCGGTCCCGCGCTCGGCCCAGAACGGGTCCAGCGCCTGTGCGAAACCTGGCAGGAGCCGGTTGACGGCCTTGGCGGTGAAGCCGTCCGAGATCTTGGTGACCGCGGCATACCCGGTCTTGATGATCTTGCCGCCGATGCCCGACTTGGCGGCCACCTCGGCGTCCACGACGCGCACCAGGCTCTCCACGACGGCGGGGCGGCGGGCAGGATCGAGCAGGGTCTGCGACAGGGGACTCATGGCGACAGCCTAAATTGCCCGTCGCCCGCACCTCCGGTCGGGCGGGCCAACACGACGCTCGAGCAGGTCTGCTCTCACCCGTGGTGCTCGCGACTCAGATAGCGCACCGGTGTGCGGAGCGACTCCGCATAGGCGATCTCCTGCCTGGTCAACTCACCGAGGTAGCCCCCCGGGTCCACGATGAACACCTCGTCCGCCATACGAATCTTCTGGAGGTGCACACCGCTGAGCCGCCTCCTCAGCCCTGAGCTGTCGGCCGTCCAGTCGTAGTCCGGCAGGTCGGGGAGGCTGAACATCCCGAGGCTGATCACGACGCACCCTTCCATCGTCAGCCGTTGGTTGACCTCCGCGAACTCTGCCGGCCGTGGCCGTGCGGGTAGGTGACCACGTCTATCCGCTTGCAGTCCCGTGCATGCGTCGGGCTGAATGACGTGATGCTGCCCGACACCGTGCCGACCCTCGGCCACGATCCCATCGTCCTGCGCGCGTTTCGGGACGAGGACGCCGCCCTCGTGCAGTCGGTCGCGACTGATCCCCTGATCCCCCTGATCACGACCGTGCCGACCTCGGGTACCTCGGACGATGCCATCGCCTATATCCAGCGACAGCGCGAACGGCTCCGCACGGGCGCGGGCTACTCGTTTGCCATCGCGGAAGCAGGGACGGACGAGGCTGTCGGCCAGATCGGACTGTGGTTGGCAAAGATCGACGAGGGTCGCGCCAGCACCGGATACTGGGTCGCTCCCCAGCGTCGCCGCCGCGGTTACGTCACGGCTGCGCTGCATGCCTTGACCGACTGGGCCCTTCGTCTCGACGACGTGCACCGCCTTGAGCTGTACGTCGAGCCGTGGAACGATGGATCGTGGCGCGCTGCCGAGGCCTGCGGATACACGAGGGAGGGCCTGCTGCGGTCCTGGCAGCAGGTCGGCGACGAACGCAGGGACATGTATATGTACAGCCGAATCGAGTGCGAATGAGCCCACGCCGGGGCCCCTGTGACTGCGAGTTCTTGAGGAGGGAAGATGCTGCTCATTGTTGGTATGGCTCTCCTGGTGCTGTGGTCGATGTGGCAGCTGCAGCCTGACCGTATGGTGCGCAAGGGGCCTAATGCGTGGGTTGGCATGCGAAGCCCAGCCACGGTCGCCTCACGTGAGGCGTGGGCCGCGGCGCATCGGGCTGCTTGGCCCACGGCGCGGACCGGGTGCATTCTGGCGATCGCACTCCTCATCGCAGCGGCAATCTTCGCCATCGCCTCGTCCGGGCTCAGCCAGTGGGAGATCGGCTCCCTCGCACTGGGTGCGGTGACTGTCGTCATGCTCGTGACGTTCCTGATCGCTTTCCGTCGAGCAGAACGGGCGGCAGAAAGCGTAGCGGCGCAATGAAGGTGCGTCAGGAAGCCAGATAGTAGGTCCGGCGGGTGGACCCCGGTCGCCGAGGGGTCAGGTGGTCCAGGCGCGCCAGAGCGCGGCGTACTCGCCGTCGAGGGCGACGAGCTCGTCGTGGCTGCCGAGCTCGGCCACCCGGCCGTCGATGACGACCGCGATCCGATCGGCGTCGTGGGCGGTGTGGAGCCGGTGCGCGATGGCGACGACAGTCCGCTCGGAGAGCAGGGCGTTCATCGAGCCCTCCAGGCTCCGCGCGGTCCGCGGGTCGATCAACGAGGTGGCCTCGTCGAGCACGATCGTGTGCGGGTCGGCCAGGATCAGCCGCGCGAGGGCCACCTGCTGGGCCTGGCCGGGAGTAAGGTCCTGCGCCCCGGAGCCGATCCGGGAGTCCAGGCCGTCCGGGAGCCGGGAGACCCAGCCCCAGGCGTCGACCGCCCGCAGGGCGCGCTCGACCGACGCGTCGTCGGACCCCTCGCGCGCCAGCACGATGTTGTCGCGCACGGTGCCGATGAAGACGTGGTGCTCCTGGGTGACCAGAGCGACCTCCCGGCGCAGGTGGTCCAGCGGCAGCGCGGTCAGCTCGACCCCGCCGACGGTCACCGAGCCGGTCCGCGGGCCGTGGATGCCGGCAAGCAGCCGCCCCAGCGTCGACTTGCCCGACCCGCTGGGGCCGACGATGGCCAGGCGCTCGCCCGGCTCGAGGGACAGGTCTATGCCGTGCAGCACGTCGTGCCCGGGACGGTAGGCGTAGCGCAGGTCCGCACCCACCAACGTCGAGTCGAGCGGCTCCTCCTGCCCCGCCTCACGGTCCGGCGGCACGGTCGCGATGCCGAGCAGGCGGGTCGTCGAGGCGATGCCGACCTGCACGTTGTCGATCGTGTGCACGAGCATGTCGAACGGACCCCACAGCGCCTCGGTGTAGAGCACCGCGGTGGTGATCTGGCCGATCGTCGCCCAGTCCTGGGTGTAGGCCACCGCGCCGACCGCCAGCACCAGCACGCGCGGCAGGCTGAAGGCGAGGTCCATCACCAGGAACAGCAGGTTGCGCAGCGTCAGGCCGTAGCGCTCAGCCTGCGCCGACACCTCGATGTCGTCGTCACCGACGCCCAACCGCTGCGATCCGATGCGCAGCGCCTCGACGGTCCGGGCACCCTCGACCGTCTCGGTCAGGTGCGTGTTGATCCGCGAGTAGGTGCCGCCCTCGGTCAGGTAGCCGTTCGGCGCGCGCTTGAGGTAGCGGCGCACCTGCACCAGCGAGATCGCCAGCAGCACCAGCGACGGCAGCGCGAGCAGCCAGCTGTTGGCGATCATCGCCACCAGCGTGGCGACGACCGTCGTGCCGGCCACGATCACCTGCGGCAGGGCCCAGCGCACGCTCTCGCTCATTGTCCCGACGTCGCGGGTGACACGGGTGACCAGGTCACCGGAGCTGGCGCTCTCCACCCGCGAGAGGGGCAGGCGGAGGATGGCGCGCACGACATACTCCCGTGCGGAGGCCAGGATGCCCTGCCCGAGCACGGCGGAGGCGCTCTTGGCGGCGAGGGTCAGCAGCGCCTGCAACACGACGATGCCGGCGACCACCAGGGCCACCGAGTTAGCGGTGGCCATGGCCGCGTCGGTGCGACCGGCCTCGACGTCGGCGACGGTGCTGTCCACCAGCCGGCCCAGCCACCAGGGCACCAGCAGCCCCGCCACGGCGGCGAGGGCGTTGCCCAGGACGACGGCGACCACCCAGGGCTTGCGCTCGCCGAGGAGACGACCGATGAAGCGCACGACCTGGCGCGGCTGCGCGATCGGCAGCCCCTTGGTCGAGCTCATCGTGTCGGCCACGAACTCCGAGGCGCGCCGCTCGCGCAGCAGATGACGTCGGCGCATCGCCGCGGCACGCTCGGCCACGGTGGCGGTCGTGGGCGGCACCAGCTCCTCGGGGATCGCGGGGCCGTGGCGGTCCGCGGCGTCCCAGGTGCGTGCCGACTCCGCCGCCAGGTCCGGCGGCAGCAGCGGGGACTGGGTGGTGGTCACAACACCTCCTGGGGAGCTGGTCGGGTCATCGTTCGGTGGGTCCGGGGCGGGGTGTCGTCCGGCTCGGGCTGGTCGATGGTGGGTGCCTCGTCGCCACGGACCACGACCGACCTGTATGCCGGGTTGCCGGCCAGCAGGTCGGCGTGCGTCCCGTGGGCGGTCACCAGGCCGTCCTGCAGCAGGACGACCTCGTCGGCGTGGTGCAGCAGCAGCGGGGAGGCGGTCATGACGACCGTCGTCCGTCCCTCGCGCGCGCTGCCCAGGCGCTCGGCGATCCGGGCCTCGGTGTGGGCGTCCACGGCCGAGGTCGGCTCGACCAGGACCAGCACCTCGGGGTCGGCGGCGAGAGCCCGCATGAGGACCAGCCGCTGACGCTGGCCGCCGGACAGGCCGCGCCCGCGCTCGTCGAGCTCACCCGCCCAGCCGCCCGGGACGGCGTCGAAGACGTCGTCGGCCGAGGCGGCCCACAACGCGGACTCGGCGGCCTCGCGGCTCAACCGGCCGTGCGGGTCTATCGCCGAGCGCAGCGTGCCGGCGAAGACGTGCGGGCTGGTGTCGCTGACCAGGATGCGCGAGCGCACCTCGTCCAGGTCCGCCTCACCGAGGTCGACGTCGCCGACGCGCACGCCCCAGGCGCGGCGGGCGCGCTCCTCGTCGCGGACGGACTGCTCGGCGCGGGCGATCACCCGGCGGGCGCGCTCGCGGCGGGCCGCCCGGCCCTTGAGTTCCTCGGGGAGCTCCAGGCTGATCTGGGCGTCCGGCTCCTCGGGCAGGTAGCGGCCGAGGCGGTTGGCCAGCGCGGCCGAGTCGTCGGGCACGCCGGAGACGACCATGGTGAGGCGGCCGGGGGTGACGACAAGCCCGGAGGCGTCGTCGGTCACGGGCGCGCCGTGCGGCAGGCTGCGGGGAGCCGTGGGGTCGACCCACGGCGGGCGCTGCTCCAGGACGGCGATCGCCTTGCGGGCCGACACGACCGAGCGCGTCATCTTCTGGGCGAACTCCACGAAGGTGCGCATCGGCTGGATGAGGAACAGGCCGTAGCCCAGGACGCTGACCAGCTGGCCAACGCTGAGCCGCCCCTGGACGACCTCGCGGACGCCGACCCACATGAGGGCGACCACGAAGGCGCCGCTGAGCAGCACGCCCACCGCCTCCACGGCCGCCTGCCAGGTGCCGGCCGCGACGCCGGAGCTCCGGACCCGCTGGGACTGGCGGGCGTAGTTGCCGCCGAAGGTGCCCTCACCGCCGATGCCGCGCAGGATGCGCAGACCGCCGACGATGTCGGTGGCCATCGACGTGAGCTCGGAGTTGCGGGAGCGCTCGATGCCCTGCCAGCGCTGCATCGGGCGCAGCAGCGGCATGCCGCACACCACGAGCAGCGGGGCGGACAGCAGCACGAGCAGCCCCATGGAGGGGTTGATCGAGAGCACGATGGCCGCGACGCAGAAGAAGGCGACGAGCTCGGAGAAGGCGCGGGTGACGATCTCCATGAACCCGCCGAACTGGTCGCTGTCGCTGCCGGACACCGAGAGGACCTCACCGGTGGGCGTGCGGCGCGGCAGGACGTGGCCCAGCTGCAGGGTCTTGCGGGTGACCAGCTTGGTGGTGCCGTAGAGCGCCACGAGCCACTCCCGGACGATGACCGTGTGGTAGACGGTGCCGCTCAGGCCACCGATCACGGTCACGGCCAGGAGGATGAGCACCCACTGCAGGAGCGCGCCGGAGTCGCCGCCGACGATCCCGTCGTCGATCGCCCGGCCGACCAGCCAGGGGCCCAGCACCTGGGGCAGCATCCACACCAGGGCGATGGCCACGCCAGCCAGCGCGAGGGTGCCCTCGAGGCGGACGACCCACCACAGGAAGTGCCTGGGGCTGCGGGTGTCCGGCTGGGCGCCGTCGCGCGCTGAGTAGGCCCGGATCTCGGGCGGAAAGTCTTGCATGGCTTGATCTAGGGTACGGCGGTCCAGCGGGCACCAACCACCGAATTACCGACGCCCGAGCCGCGAACCTCGGCGGTGGATCCCACAGGTTAGGCGAGGCGGCTCGGTCCCGGGCAGCCTGGCACGGGGCGCGTCTCCCAGGTCCGGGATTTCGGTGCGAGCAGAAACGGCTCGGTGCGAGGGCCCGGCGCTCGCACCGCCCCCGATGTGCTCGCACCGATCTGCTCGCACCGACCTCGTGTGGCATGACCTCCCGTGTCACGGCTTCCGTGCCTGCCGGTCCGTTGGCAGCAGAGTCAGCGGTACGGCATACGGTGTGGGGCGTGATGACAGAGGACGAGAATGCCTGGCTGGAGGACGTCGAGGGGGAGGCTCAGCTGGACTGGGTGCGGGAGCGCAACGCCGGGGAGGCTGCGCGGCTCGCGGCCAGCCCGGAGTTCGTCGCGACCCGGGACCGGATCCTGGCGATGCTGGACTCCGACGCCAAGATCCCCGACGTCACCAAGATCGGCGAGCACTACTACAACTTCTGGAAGGACGCCGACCACGAGCGCGGCCTGTGGCGGCGCACCAGCCTGGAGTCCTACCGCACCGACGCCCCGGACTGGGAGACGGTGCTGGACCTGGACGAGCTCGGCCGCGCGGAGGGTGAGAACTGGGTCTGGCACGGCGCGACCGTCCTGCGCCGCAGCAGCGGGAGCGAGAGCGACGACCACCGCCTGGCCATGATCGACCTGTCCCGCGGGGGCGCCGACGCCGACGTGTCCCGCGAGTTCGACCTGCACACCAAGACGTTCGTCACCGGCGGCTTCCACCGCCCGGAGTCCAAGGGCTCGGTCTCGTGGGTGGACGCCGACACGCTCCTGGTCTCCACCGACACCGGACCGGGCAGTATGACGGACAGCGGCTATCCCAGGATCGCTCGCCGCTGGCGGCGGGGCACCGAGCTGGGGCAGGCGCCGGTCGTCTTCGAGGGGCAGTCCACGGACATCGGGGTGTGGGCCTTCCACGACGACACCCCGGGGCACGAGCGGGACGTGATCCACCGCGGGATCACCTTCTACACCAGCGAGCTGCACGTCCTGGACGGCGCGGGCAGGCCGGTGCGGGTCGACGTCCCGGACTCGGCCGAGGCGGGCGTGGCCCGCGAGTGGCTCACGGTCGAGCTGCGGGAGGACTGGACTCCCGCAGGCCAGAACGCTGCGGACCAGACCACCGGGGACCAGAACACGGGGGACCAGACCACCGCGGGCCGGACCTATCGCGCCGGCTCGCTCCTCGGCATACCGCTGGAGGAGTTCCTGGCCGGGTCGCGGGACCTGCAGGAGCTCTACGTCCCGACCCCGACCAGCTCGCTCGCGGGGCACACCTGGACGCGGCACCACCTCGTGCTCAACATCCTCGAGGACGTCACCAACCGGCTCGAGGTGCTCACGCCCGCTGCGGAGGGCAAAGGGTCGGCAGGCTTCACCCGGCGGCCGTTCGCGGGGGCCCCGGAGGTCGGCACGACGGTGGTGGCGGCCGTCGACCGCACCGATTCGGACCTGGTCTGGCTCTACACCACCGACTTCCTCACCCCGACCACGCTGTCACTCGCGGACGTCGCCGCAGCGGCCGACCTGGAGGACTACGGCGCTGCCGCGGCGGAGGACCTCGGCGCTGCCGCGCCAGAGCCCCTCAAGGCGATGCCGACCTTCTTCGACGCCGACGGGCTGGTGGCCGAGCAGCGGTTCGTGACCTCCGACGACGGCACGCGGGTGCCCTACTTCCTGGTCCACCGGGCGGACCTGCCCGCCGACGGGACCACGCCGACCCTGCTCTACGGCTACGGCGGGTTCGAGGTCTCCCTCACCCCGACATACTCCGGCGGGCTGGGGGCGGCGTGGCTGGAGCGCGGCGGGGCCTACGCCCTGGCCAACATCCGGGGCGGCGGGGAGTACGGCCCCGGCTGGCACCAGGCCGCGCTGAAGGCCAATCGGCACCGGGCCTACGAGGACCTGGCGGCCGTGGCCCGCGACCTCGTGGACACCGGGGTGACCGCGCCCGAGCGGCTCGGCGTGCAGGGCGGCTCGAACGGCGGTCTGCTCACCGGCAACATGCTCACGCAGTATCCCGAGCTGTTCGGCGCGGTCGTGATCCAGGTGCCGCTGCTGGACATGCAGCGCTACTCGCACCTGCTCGCGGGTGCGTCGTGGATGGCGGAGTACGGCGACCCGGACGTGCCGGAGGAGTGGAAGTTCATCGCGACCTTCAGCCCCTACCACCTGCTCGACCCCGACCGGGACTACCCGCCCGTGCTGTTCACCACCTCGACCCGGGACGACCGGGTGCACCCCGGCCACGCCCGGAAGATGGCGGCCCGGATGCTCGCGGCGGGCAAGGACGTGACCTACTACGAGAACATCGAGGGGGGCCACGGGGGAGCGGCGACCAACGGCCAGCTCGCGCACATGCAGGCGCTGGCCTACCGCTTCCTGGCTGAGCGGCTCGGGCTGGACTGACTCGGGTCGGTGCCGCGGCTGCGTGCGTACCACCGCTGCATCACCCCGTCCATCTCCTCCAGGAGGAAGCCGAAGAACTCCTGCAGCTCGGTCAGGCGCCGGGCCGCGGACCCTCCGGGCTCGACGACGGCCAGGCCGCGCCCGAAGCCGACCACCCAGGCCTGCAGGGCCCTGGTGTCGTGCGCGATGAGGCGGATGAGGGAGTCGCTGTCCACGACATACTGCTCGCGGCGGGTTCCCGGCACGCTGCGTCGGGACACCATGCCGATCTGGGTGAGCCAGCGGACCGCCGTCGAGACCGCGGCCGGGCTGACCTGCAGCGTCGCGGCCAGCTCGGCCGCCGTCATACTGCCGCCCTCGCTGACCAGGATCGCGGCGTAGACGCGGGAGGGCATCCGCTGCACCCCGGAGGCCGTGATCGTCGCGGCGAGCTCCTCGACGTAGGCGAGCTGCTCGGGCGTGAAGCCCTCCGGCACACTCTGCTCCGCCACCCTGGCCTCCTCGGTTAATTAGATTCACAAAATCGTGAAGTTCCTGTAGATTCTACAGTATGGATGCACCGATTGTCGTGGAGCAGCTGCACAAGTCCTTCGGGTCGACCCACGCGCTGGACGGGCTCGACCTGAGGGCCGAGCAGGGGGAGGTGCACGGGTTCCTCGGGCCCAACGGCTCGGGCAAGTCCACCACCATTCGGGTGCTGCTGGGGCTGCTGCGACCGGACGCGGGGCGGGCCGTGCTGCTCGGCGGCGACCCGTGGCGGGACGCGGCGACGCTGCACCGGCACCTGGCCTACGTGCCCGGTGACGTGGCGCTGTGGCCCGGCCTGTCCGGCGGCGAGGTCATCGACCTGATCGGCCGGCTGCGCGGCGGGCTGGACGAGACCCGGCGCGCCGAGCTGCTGCGGGACTTCGAGCTCGACGCGACCAAGAAGAGCCGCACCTACTCCAAGGGCAACCGGCAGAAGGTCGCGCTCGTGGCCGCGCTCGCCTCGCGGGCCGACCTGTTGATCCTCGACGAGCCGACCAACGGGCTGGACCCGCTGATGGCCGAGGTCTTCCAGACGTGGATCCGGCGGGTCAAGGACGAGGGGCACACCGTCCTGCTGAGCAGCCACATCCTGGCCGAGGTCGAGGCGCTCTGCGACCGGGTCTCGATCATCCGGGCCGGCGCCACCGTGCAGAGCGGCACGCTGGCCGACCTGCGTCACCTGACCACGACCACGGTCATCGCCGAGACGGTCCGCCCCGCGGACGGCCTGGCCGGGGTCACGGGGGTCAGCGACCTGGAGCGCACCGACGGCCGCGTCACCTTCCAGGTGGACACCAAGCACCTGGACGGGGCCGTGGCGCACCTGTCGAGCCTGGGGATCCGGTCGCTCATCAGCCACCCGCCGACCCTGGAGGAGCTCTTCCTCACGCAGTATGGCGACCGGTTGCCCGAGCACGCCGGCTCCGGTCAGCCGGGTGCGGACTCCGATCAGTCGGGTGCGGTCTCCGATCGATCGGGTGCGGACTCCGATCAGGCGGGTGCCGATCCCGGTCAGCAGCGCGGCGTGGAGGGAGGCCGGCCGTGAGCGGGCTGATCGGCACGGGCCAGCTGGTCCGGCTCTTCCTCCGGCTGGACCGGGTCCACCTGCCGCTGTGGATCGTGGGCATCGTCGGGATCGTCGCGGCCTCCGCATCGGCCGTGCAGGGCCTCTACACGACCCCGGAGCTGCGGGCGGGGTATGCCGCGACCGTCACCAACAGTCCCGCCGCGATCGCCATGAGCGGGCCGCCGCAGGCGCTCGACACGGTCGGTGGCATCACCCTGTTCGAGATCAACCTGACCGCAGCGGTCGGTGTCTCACTGATGGCGATCTTCCTGACCGTGCGGCACACCCGCGCCGAGGAGGAGGCCGGGCGGACCGAGCTGCTGCGGGCCGGGGTGCTGGGCCGCCACGCCCCGCTGGCCGCCGCTCTCATCGTGGTCGGGGGTGCGAGCCTGCTGGTGGGTCTGCTCCTCGCGGCTTCGCTGACTGGACTGGGGCTGCCGGCCAGCGGGTCGATGCTCTTCGGGTCGTCGATGGCCTGCCTGGGCGTCGTCTTCTGTGCGGTGACCGCGGTCGCCGCCCAGCTCACCGAGCACGCGCGCGCCGCGCTGGGGATGTCCGTGGCGGTCCTCGGTGTCGCCTGGGCGCTGCGCTCCCTCGGGGACGTCCGGGAGTCGGCCCTGACCTGGGCCTCGCCGGTCGGGTGGGTCCAGGCGGTGCACGCGTTCGGCGCCGAGCGCTGGTGGCCCCTGCTGCTCCCGGTCGCGACCGCCGTCGGCCTCACCGCCGTCGCGGTCGAGCTGACCCGTCGTCGCGACGTCGGCGCGGGACTGGTGCCGCCACGACCGGGACCCGCACGGGCCTCCCACCTGCTCTCCTCGGTGCCGGGCCTGGCGCTCCGGCAGCAGCGGTCGTCGCTGCTGTGGTGGTCGGTCGGCCTCTTCCTGGCTGGCCTTGCGTTCGGGTCGTTCGGGGAGGAGGTCACCACGATGCTGGAGGACAACCCGGAGCTCGGCGAGCTGCTGGGCGGTGGCGGGGACGACCTGGTGGCCGGCTACTTCGGGCTGATCCTGCTGATCCTGGTGCTCATCGTTGCCTGCTTCACCGTGTCCTCGGTGCAGCGCCTACGCTCCGAGGAGGCCGCCGCCAGGGCCGAGCTCGTGCTGGCCACACGCACGCCGCGGGCGTCCTGGCAGCTCGGCTGGCTCGGCGTGACCGCGGTCGGCACGGTGCTCGTCACGCTGGCCACCGGGGTCGGTGTCGCCGTCGCGGACACGCTGGTCAGCGGGTCTGCCGAACGCTTCGGTGAGCTGCTGGCTGCGACCGCGGCCTACCTGCCTGCCATTGCCGTCATCGGTGGCCTCGCCGCGGCGCTGCACGGGTGGGCACCCCGGCTCAGCCTCCTCGTCTGGGTCGTCCTGGCCGGGTGCTTCGTCGTCGGCTGGCTCGGCGACCTGCTCGAGATCCCGGAGGCGGTGCGCAACCTGTCGCCGTTCAACCTGACGCCGCGGATGCCGCTGGAGTCGATGGACTGGGGTGTGGCGTTATCGCTCAGTGTGCTCGCAGGGCTGCTGCTGGCCCTGGCCGTGCTGGGCTTCCGGCGACGCGACGTTGGGGTGGCGTGACCTGCGGTCAGCCGTGGACCCGTTCGGAGCCGTGGCCAGTCACAGCCAACCCCCTGGACCCCCTCAGCCGCGGCCCGTCACAGCCAACCCCGTCGGGTGGCCTGCAGGCCTGCCTGAAATCGGGTTGCGGTGCCGAGTCGTTGCAGCAGGGCGGAGATGCGGCGGCGTGCGGTGTGCACGTGGACGTCGAGCTGGCGGGCGATCGCCTCGTCCTTCGACCCACTTGCCAGGAGCCCGAGCAGCACGCGCTCATCCTCGGTCGGTCCCCGTTCCGCGTCCGTGCCCAGAGGCAGGGCGCTGGACCACATCTCCTCGAACAGCGGCAAGAAGATGTTCATCAGCAGACCATTGCTGATCACCAGGGCCGCTGAGCCTGGGTCGGCCAGCGCGGAGGGCGGCACCATGGCGGTGACGCGATCCACGACGATCATTTTTGTCGGCAGGGTCGGTCGGACCCGCACCTCGAGCCCCAGTGCGGCCAACTCGTTCATCTCAGCCATCCGATGCGGGATGTCGATGCCCTGCTGGGCAATCACGTGGCGGACCTTCACTCCGCGCAGGAGGGCCTGCCCCGCGACGTCGTTCACCGCTGACTTGAGGGGGTGGTCCGGGCTCACAGGGGCATCCGAGGGTGTGGCATCCTCGGCCTGGTCCGCATACTCCGGAGTGCTGAGCTGGGCATAGGGCGGCGCGTTGAGGACCAGGACCTCGCTGCGGGCCGAGGACATCACTGCGGTGGCTCGCTCACCTACGGCTCGCGCCCCGTTGACCAGCTCGACGCCGTCAGCGCCCACAGCCTCGGGGAGCTGACCCACCAGCCGGGTGACGACCTCATCAATGCGCCCGGCGGCATGCTCGAGCTCGGACGTCTCGGCGTGAACCTCGGCCATCCGCGCGTGGAGGAACGCCCGCACCGCGTTGCCCGGCGACGTCGGCACCCGACCTGAGATGAACCCGCGCTGCGCCAGCCGATCGATGGCTGACTCGATGTTCTCCTGCGCCAGATCGGTCGTCGCGCCCAGCGCCGGGAGGTCCGTGGCGTCTCCGGCGTCCAGGATGGCGCGATAGACGTGCACGTCCTCGGGGTTCAGACCGAGCCAGGGCGTTGCCGCGAGGACTGCCGCCACGCCCGCGTCGGGGCCGTCTTCAGGCATGCGACGGAGTCTATTGGGCGGCCTTGGCGCGCCGACCCAGGCCCGAGACAGGGGCGGCTGGCTCCCCCATGGAGGGCGGGGGAGCCAGCCGCTGATGTCAGCTTTGGCGTCAGCAGTGACGCTTGGGACGATCCTGGACCACCAGGTGCGTCTCACCGGTCGTGCCGTCGAGCCACAGCACGCGCTTGCCCTCGTCGGCAGCCGCGAATATCTGCTCGCCACGGTTGCACGACATCCGCAGCGGGCTCGGGTTGCGCTTGGACTTCCCGTCGATGGACAACTGGTAGAGCTTGGGCAGCGTCTCGTTGGCGTAGTCCGTTGCCGGCGCGATGCTGGTGACGGTGACCGCGTCCTCGGACGCGGTCAACGAGTATGCAGCGAGCGCGGCGGGACCGGTCTCTGCGGACAACTCCCTCAGGCCGGTGCCGTCGAGCCTGGCGCCACGCACCGCGGCCTTGCGCTGGTCGGTGTCATCGTTGTCCTCGATCCAGTAGACGGCGTCGGAGGTGAGCGCGGTCTGACCGATGGCCATCACGCCGTCCGGGTCGATAGGCATCAGGGTCTTGGTGCCCGCCTCGGTGTCGAACACCTCGACGCCCAGCTTGTAGCCGTCGCTGGCAGCCCACATCTTCGCGTAGGCGATCCGGCCGTCCTTCACCGAGGGCAGGGCGGTGATCACAGCCGGAGTGCCGGTGTCGACGAGGCCTTTCGCTCCGGTGCGGGTGTTGGTGTAGGCGACGTGCTGGACGCCGGTGGTGTAGTCGGTGACGGTCTTCACGACGAGATCACCGTCGACGGCCAGGGACGACGTGGGGCCGTTGTGACTGAACACGATCGGTGTCGCCACGCCGCGCCCCAGCGGGCGGGACCAGAAGTCGATGACGGTGCCGGTGTACTCGGCCCACACCACCGACTCGCCATCGGTGTCGGCGTAGACGTTGAACGAGCCGTTGTTTGGGCTCATCAGCCGTGGCTCGGTCCTGCCGTCGGTGTCACCGACCCAGATGGAGTACGGCTCGCTGCCGTCGGCATTGGAGCGCGACACCGCGTAGTGGCCGCCGCCGGCACCGACTCCGGTGCCGGCGATGTTCAGGTAGGGCAGCAGGGTCGTCGTGTCGACGCCGAGCTCGGTCTCCCAGCCCGGGACGATGCCGTGGTCGGCGAAGGAGTCCGAGATGGTGCGCAGCTCGGCGCTGGTCGCACCGAGTTCCTCGGCCGCGCCGATGACCGCGGCACGACTGTCCGTGAATCCGTCCAGGGGCGTCATGTAGGCAGTCAGTGCGCGGTAGACGATCTGGTCGGCGCGCTCGCCACCGAGCCCATGGCGGATGTCCCACAGGGCGCCGCTGAAGATCGGTGAGTTCAGGTGCACCCCACCGTTGTCACCGGCAAAGGTGGTGCCGATGAGGTCGTCGTAGGTGGTGAGGTCGTTGTCCAGGTCGCGCAGGGCGCACTCGCGGGGGCTCAGCGTGCGGCACAGGTCCTCCCCGAGCAGTCCGGCGTCGGGATCGCTCATCGACATTCCCTCGGCCTCCAGGTCGATGGCGTTGCCGAAGTAGTCTGCGATGGCCTCACTGACCGCCCCGGGCTGGCCGGCGTAGACCAGGTTTGCGCTGTGCTGGATGACGCCGTGTGTCATCTCGTGTCCGACGACGTCGGTATCGGCGGAAAAGGTGCGATACTCCCCGGCTCCCTGGCCGTACACCATCTTCGTGCCGTCCCAGAAGGCGTTGAGGTAGGGACCCCCGTTGGCCGTCACGCCGACCAGGGAGTTGATGAAGCCGTCCTTGTCGTCCAGACCCTTCCGCCCGAAGTGGGTGCGGTAGTAGTCGTAGACCTGGTGTGCCGCCCAGTGGGCGTCCACCGCTCCCGACTCGGTGAACTCTCCCTCGAGGTGGGTCGAGTCGGACGCGAAGATCTTGACGCTGCTGGGCCACCCGCCAGCGGCATGGGTCGCGTCGACACCGCGGGCATCCCAGGTCCCGAGCAGTGTGCCCACGAAGGGCGTGGCATCATCGCGGAAGCCGTAGTCGTACATCTGGTAGGACCCGTTGGCCGCCTGATAGAGGTTGAGCGGCACCTCCGAGCCGTTGTAGCGGACACCCGTCCCCTCGGTGACCAACTGGGTGCTCGTGGGGGTGGCGGTCGCGGCGGCCCCGGAGGTGGCGGCTGCACCCCTCGCGGTGGCCTGGTCGGCGCTGGCGAAGGACTTGATCGAGCTGTAGCTCAGCACCGGGAAGCCCGCCTGCGCATCGACGTACACCTCCTGACGGACGGGCGTGCCGTCAGCTGAGTTGACCCCGGTGACGGTGACGTGCCGGGTGAGGACGCCGTCTCCCCGCGGCAGGATGGTCAGACCCTGGGCGGTGCCGGTCAGTGGGGTGTCCGCCGCGTCTGTCAGGGCATCCCGCCGCAGGGGGGCGGGGCCGAACTGAGTGCCGACAGCAGCGACAGCGCGCTCGACCGCCACCTCCTCCGACACCGACGGCTGAACGGACTCCAGGCTCAGGTCGGTGAAGTACTTCCCGGAGGTGCCGGTGACGGTGCGGGCATCCTGCGTGGTCTCCATGCGCACGACGTACTGAGCCCCCAGGACATCGACGCCCTGGTACTGCTGCTGGAAACGCACCACCTCCTGGCCGGGCGTCCGGTGGGTGGCCACCTCCGTCAAGGTGCGGGCGGGATTGTCGATGTGGAAGCGTCCCTGCTGGGCAGCCAGGAACCCGCGTGCTGCCTGGGCGGCGGACTGCCCCGGCTCGGTCGTGGCCTGCAGTCCGGTGACCATCGACGGCGTGTCGGTCTCGGCGTTGTCGGTGCGGTCGCCGGTCACTGCCACCCCCGGGGCCGCGGGCAGGTCCTCCGGCGTGGCGTTGGCGGCCGGCAGGGCGGACAGGATCAGGCCGGAGACGGCAGCGACTGCCAGGCTGGCGCCGCCCACCCCCCGGCGCTTGCGTGCTGTGGATCGCATCTTCTTCCTTCGGGTACCCCACGCAACGGTGGGTGCGGAACGAACCCCTTCATGGAACGGGGAGGGTGGGCGCCGGGACAATGCCTGTTGGGTGCCGACAACTGAGGTTGCTCACTTGTGAGCGCCAGTGGTGCGGGACCAGCGGTCGAGTCCGCGAGGGATGCCGTCGCCGCGACGGCGGGGTGACATGATGGGCGCCGTGAGGATCGCAACAACGTCTCTGACCCGCGCCGCCCGTCCGGTGACTGCCCTGGCAGTCGGGGCTCTCGTGCTCACCGGTTGCGGCATGTCCGGCAGCACCGCCGCCGTCGTTGACGGCGAGGTGATCACCGTCAAGCAGCTGCAGGCGGCCACCGCGGACTTCAACCAGCTGCCGGTGACCCCGGTGGCGCCGACCGAGGTGCTCACGCTGCTGATCTACCGCGACGCGGCGGCCGAGGCCTACGCCGGCGCGGGCAACCCACCGATCAGCGAGTCGCAGGTGATCACCCAGCTGCGGGGCGCGGGCATCGAGGAGCCCAGCCAGGACCTGGTTGACCTCTATCGCACGATCGTCCACCTCCAGGGGGCGGGCGACGTGCCCTCGACCGAAGGCGTCGAGATCGAGGTCAACCCGCGCTTCGGCACCTGGGACGCGGAGGCCCGCCAGGTGATGGCGGAGTCCCCGAGCTGGATCACCGAGGTCTCCGCCGAGGTGCAGAACTGAGCGGTCGCCTCAGCCTGCTGCTGACCTCACCGCGGTTGGCCCCCGGCCTGCTGTCGCGCGAGGCGTGGCGCAGTCTCGAGGAGGCCGACGTCGTGCTGGCCCGCACCCTCACCGATCCCCAGCCCCGCGCCATACTCGCTGCCGGCATCGCGGTCTCCGCCGCGGACGGTGAGGTGCGCGCACTGGCCCGGGAGCTGCTCGACCGGGCTGCCGACGCTGCCGTCGCGTGGGTAGGCTCGCCCGACGGTGACCCCGGCCTGACCGACGCACTCGCCGCCGAGGCGACCCGCCGCGACGCCCCCGAGCTCGAGGTCCTGGTCGGGTCCTGGGACCAACCCGGTGCCCGGCTGCTCGACGTTGTCGCCGTCATGGACCGGCTCCGGTCGCCCGGCGGCTGCCCGTGGGACGCGGCGCAGACCCATCAGAGCCTGGTGCCCTACCTGATCGAGGAGGCGCACGAGGCGGTCGAGGCGCTGGAGTCCGGCGATGACGGCCACATCGCCGAGGAGCTCGGGGACGTGCTGCTGCAGGTGGTCTTCCACGCGCGGGTGGCCGCCGAGCGCGAGGATGGCTTCGACATCGACGACATCGCCGGACGGCTGGTTGACAAGCTCGTGCACCGCCACCCGCACGTCTTCGCCGATGTCGAGGCCGCGGACGCGGCGGCCGTCGAGGCCAACTGGGAGCAGCTCAAGGCGACCGAGAAGCCGCACCGCGAGCATCCGCTCGAGGGCATCCCCGCCGGTATGTCGGCGCTCGCCCGCGCGACCAAGGTCGCCACCCGCCTGGAGCGGGCCGGTCTGCGCGCGTGGTTGCGCGCTGAGGTCGATGGGCGGCTCGCTGTTGTGGGCTCAGACGACGGGGGGCACGATGGCGCGGGCACGGTCGGTGTGGGCCCGGACGGTGCGGGCGCAGACGGAGTGATCGCCGCACGGCTCATGGACGTGGTGCTGGCCGCGCGGGCCGCCGGCGTCGACCCGTCGTCCGCGCTGCGCGGGCTGCTGCGCGACCTGGGGGCGACCGACCCGGCCGCCGGCTCGTCATGAGCCCCGAGCTGCGCATCCACAGCCGCAACGCGACCTTCCAGGAGTGGCACGCCCTGCTGGGCAACCGGACCAAGCGCTCCCGGCGGCGGGAGTTCGTCGTGCAGGGCGTCCGTCCGCTGACCCTGGCGCTGGAGCGCGGGTGGACGGTGCGCGCCCTGCTACGCACGCAGGCCCCGCTGTCCTCCTGGGCCGAGGGAGTCTGGCAGGGGACCGCGGCGCAGGCGCACGTCATACTGCCGCAGGAGCTGATGGCCGAGCTGGGCGGCAAGGACGAGTCGGCCCCCGAGTTGCTGGCTGTCCTGGAGCTCCCGGCCGACGACCTGGACCGCTTGGTCGACCCAGGCCGGGCGCACCAGCCGCTGGTCACGGTCTTCGACCGACCCGGCAGCCCCGGGAACATCGGGACGCTGGTGCGGTCGGTCGACGCCTTCGGCGGCAGCGGGGTCGTGGTGACCGGGCACGCGGCCGACCCCTACGACCCGCGGTGCGTGCGGGCGAGCACCGGATCCCTGCTGAGCGTGCCGGTGGTGCGGGTGCCCTCGCACGCCGAGGTGCTGGCCTGGGTGCGTGGCCGGTCTGCGGACGGGGCCGCGTGGCAGGTCCTGGGCCTGGACGAGGGCGGCGACCTGCCGCTGGTCGAGGCCGATCTGAGCGGCCCGACCGTGCTGGTCGTCGGCAACGAGACCCGCGGGCTGACCCGTGCCTGGCGTGAGGCGTGTGACGCCGTGGTGAGCATCCCGATGGTGGGGTCCGCGAGCTCGCTGAACGCCGCGGTGGCCGGCTCGGTCGTGCTGCACGAGGCACTGCGCCAGCGACAGGCACTCCGGGGCTGTTGACGCAACGCCGCGCGCCCGGTGGGGGTTGGGCGGCGCGGGCCGTTAGGCTCAAGGCGACCGGACGTGTGCATCCCCAGCAAGGAGTAGTCGTGGCTGTCATCGACGCGATCATCGCCCGCGAGATCCTGGACTCTCGCGGCAACCCGACCGTCGAGGTCGAGGTCGGCCTGGACGACGGGACCGTGGGCCGTGCGGCCGTGCCCTCGGGCGCGTCCACCGGGGCCTTCGAGGCCGTCGAGCGTCGGGACGGCGACGAGGGCCGATACCTCGGCAAGGGCGTCGAGCAGGCAGTCACCGCAGTGATGGACGACCTCGAGCCGCGGCTGCTGGGCTTCGAGGCCAGCGAGCAGCGCCTCGTCGACGCGGAGATGCTGGCCGTCGACGGCACCGACAACAAGGCCGAGGTCGGCGCCAACGCGATCCTCGGAGTCAGCCTGGCGGTGGCCCACGCCGCGGCGGACTCCGCGCAGCTGCCGCTGTTCCGCTACGTCGGCGGCCCCAACGCGCACCTGTTGCCGGTCCCGATGATGAACATCCTCAACGGCGGCTCCCACGCCGACTCCAACGTGGACATCCAGGAGTTCATGATCGCCCCGATCGGCGCCGGTTCCTTCCGCGAGGCGCTGCGCTGGGGGACCGAGGTCTACCACGCGCTCAAAGGGGTGCTGAAGGAGCGCGCGCTGAGCACGGGCCTCGGTGACGAGGGTGGCTTCGCGCCCAACCTGGAGTCCAACCGGGCCGCGCTCGACCTCATCGTCGAGGCCATCGGCAAGGCCGGCTACACCGCCGGCAGCGACATCGCGCTGGCCCTCGACGTGGCCGCCAGCGAGTTCCACGACGACGGCGTCTACACCTTCGAGGGCGGCAGCAAGAGCGCCGAGGAGATGATCGACTACTACGCCGAGCTCGTCGACAGCTACCCCCTGGTGTCGATCGAGGACCCCCTGAACGAGGAGGACTGGGCCGGCTGGAAGGCGATGACCGAGCGTCTGGGCGACCGCGTCCAGCTGGTCGGCGACGACCTGTTCGTCACCAATCCCGAGCGGCTGCAGCGCGGCATCACCGAGGGAGTCGGCAACGCGCTGCTCGTCAAGGTCAACCAGATCGGCACGCTGACCGAGACGCTCGACGCGGTGACCCTGGCCCAGAGCAACGGCTACCGCTGCATGATGAGCCACCGCTCCGGCGAGACCGAGGACGTCACGATCGCCGACCTCGCGGTCGCCACCAACTGCGGCCAGATCAAGACCGGGGCACCGGCTCGCTCCGAGCGCGTCGCCAAGTACAACCAGCTCCTGCGGATCGAGGAGGAGCTGGACGACGCCGCGGAGTATGCCGGCGCCGCAGCCTTCCCGCGCTTCACCCCGTCGGCCTAACCACCTGGCCGGCGGCGGCCCACTGACCCACCACCCGGACAGACCGCGCAGAACCTCACAGACCCAGCACACGACATACTCCCCGGAGGAGGACGAGCAGATGGCCACCACGCGAGGCCCCGGCCGCGGCTCGTCCCGTCCTGCCGCCAAACGGCCCGCGCCGCGGGCGAAGGCGGCCAGCGCACCCCGGACCGCGGCCCGCTCCACCTCCTCCAGCGGCAGCGCCCGACGACAGACGCCGCCGCACCTGTGGCGGCTCGGCGCCCTCATCGTGCTCATCGGGTTCCTCGCGCTGTTCCTGACGCCTACGCTGCGCGGCTACCTCGACCAGCGCGCCGCGATCTCCAAAGCGGAGCAGCAGATCGCCGCCGAGCAGGAGGACATCGCCCGGATCGAGAGCGAGCTGGAGCGGTGGGAGGACGACGCCTATGTCGAGCAGCAGGCCCGCGAGCGGCTGCGTTTCGTCAAGCCCGGTGAGGTGGCCTTCACGGTGCTCGACGACACCGGTGAGCAGCTGAGCGAGCCGCTCCCGGGCATGACACCGCTCACGGAGGACACGCACGCCCACCGCCCCTGGTTCGGCCAGGTCTGGGAGTCGGTCGTCACCGCCAACGAGGGCCTCCCGGAGACCGATGTCGCCGAGCGTCCCTGACCACCACGAGGTCCCCACCGACGAGGACCTGCTGACCATCCAGCGGCAGTTGGGCCGCCCCGCGCGCGGCGTCGTGGCCATCGCCCACCGCTGCCCCTGCGGCTGCCCCACGGTGGTGCGCACCGAGCCGCGGCTGCCCGACGGCACCCCGTTCCCGACCTCGTTCTACGCCACCTGCCCCCGCCTGACCGGTGCCATCTCCACGCTGGAGAGCGAGGGGATGATGCGCGAGATGACCGAGCGGCTCGGGCAGGATGCCGAGCTGGCCAGGCAGTATGCCGTGGCGCACGAGGACTATCTCGCCCGCCGGGCGGAGCTCGGGTCGGTGCCCGAGATCGAGGGCATCTCGGCCGGTGGGATGCCGACCCGGGTCAAGTGCCTGCACGTGCTGGTCGCCCACTCACTCGCGGTCGGACCGGGTGTCAACCCGCTCGGCGACGAGGCGCTGGCGGCACTGCCGGAGTGGTGGCACGACGGGTGCTGTGCCGAACCGCAGGAGACCGAGGAGACCTCATGACTCGTGTCGGCGCGATCGACTGCGGCACCAACTCGATCCGGCTGCTGATCGCCGATGTCGGCGCTGGCGGGCTCGAGGAGGTGCACCGTGAGATGCGGATCGTCCGGCTCGGTCACGGCGTCGACGCCACGGGGCGGATCGGGGCGGAGCCGATGGCCCGCACGTTGACGGCAGCGGCCGACTATGCGGCACAGTGCGAGCAGGCGGGCTGTGAGTCGGTGCGTTTCGTGGCCACCTCGGCCTCGCGCGACGCCGCCAACGCCGACGAGTTCGTGTCCGGGGTCACCGAGGTCTTCGCGGCGTTCGGCACCAGCCCCGAGGTGATCACCGGTCGGGAGGAGGCGGAGCTCTCCTTCGCGGGGGCGACGACGGGCCTGACGGGAGGACTGGCCCCTTACCTGGTCGTCGACATCGGTGGTGGCTCCACCGAGTTCGTCCGGGGCGACGGGGCGGTCGAGCAGTCCGCCTCGGTCGACATCGGCTGTGTCCGGATGGCCGAGCGGCACCTGAGGAGCGACCCGCCGTCCGAGGCCGAGATCTGGCCGGCCCTGGGGGACATCACGATGGCCGTCAACAGCGCCGCCGAGGACGTCGACCTCACGGGGGTCGGGACCCTCGTCGGCGTGGCGGGCTCGGTGACGACCGTAACCGCGCACGCGCTGCGGCTGGACTCCTACGACAGCGCCCGCATCCACGGGGCAGAGATCCCGGTCGACCAGGCGATCACCGCGTGCACGGAGCTGGCCCAGATGAGCCGGGCGGACCGCGCCGCCCTGCCCTACATGCACGAGGGCCGGGTCGACGTGATCGGGGCCGGCGCACTGGTGTGGCGCAGCATCATCCAGCGGGTCCAGCACGACTCCGGGCTGAGCACCGTGCGCGCCTCCGAGCACGACATCCTGGACGGGATCGCGCTGTCACAGGCGCGCCCGGCCTGACCCACGGCATACTCCCTGCCCTCCATGTCCACCACCGACTCGCACCCGGTCACCGGCCAGGAGTTCCCCTCACCCGTCCCGCCCGGGACCGGGTGGCCAGGTGATCCCGCCACCGCCGACACTCCGGTGGCCCGGACCCCGGCGCAGGTGGCCCGGCTGGCCCGGCGCGCCACCACCACCGACGAGCTGGACGCAGCAGTGACCGTGTGCCGTGCCTGCCCGCGCCTGGTGCGATGGCGCGAGTCCGTGGCCACGACGGGGCGACGGGCCTCCTTCGCCGACCAGCCCTACTGGGGCCGGCCCGCCGCGGGCTTCGGCCCAGCCGGTGCCCCGGTGCTCGTGGTCGGCCTCGCGCCGGCCGCGAACGGGGCGAACCGCACGGGGCGGATGTTCACCGGCGACCGGTCCGGGGACTGGATCTATGCCGCGCTGCACCGCGCTGGCTACGCCAACCAGCCCACCGCCGAGCACGCCGGCGACGGGCTGGAGCTGCGCGGCATCCGCATCGTCTCGGCGGTGCGGTGCGCCCCGCCGCAGAACAAGCCGACGACACAGGAGAAGGCGACCTGTGCGCCGTGGCTGCACCGGGAGCTGGAGCTGGCGCTGCCGACGCTGCGCTCGATCATGGCGCTGGGCTCCATCGGCTGGGACGCCACGCTGCGGACCGTGCGGGAGCTGGGCTGGACCGTGCCCAGGCCCAAGCCCAGGTTCGGTCACGGTGCCACCGCCGAGCTGGGCACGCCGGACGGGCGGGTGGTGCGCCTGGTGGGCAGCTATCACGTCAGCCAGCAGAACACCTTCACCGGGAAGCTGACCGAGGCGATGCTCGACGAGGTCATCGCGTCGCTGTGATCGTGCGGGGCCTCGCTCAGAACCCGTAGAAGACGTCGTCCGGCGGGTAGGGCGCGCAGGTCGGCGCCAGCCGTTCCCTCTCCGCGGGCGGCAGCATCTCGATGTACCGGTTGGGCCACCAGGAGGGCTCGGGGGTGAAGAACGTCGAGATGTAGGTGCCCCGGCTGGGCTGCACCGCTGTGTTGATCGGGTGTCCGTGCGCCTCCATGCAGGGGATGAAGTACTGGTCCCAGTAGTCGTAGACCAGCCCGATCTGCTCCTCCGTCCAGTCGCGCATGTAGTCGGGGTCCGGGGTGAACCGGGCGTTGCACTGATACCAGGCCAGGTCCCACGCTGACAGCTGGTCCGCCGGTGGGGGACCGCCGGGGTAGGAGATGCCGCCGCCCTCGACCTCGACCGGGAACCCGGAGTCGCCCATGCACGCGGACATGGCCGCGTCCCACTCCGCCTTCGGGTGGACCCAGCGCTCCAGCGGCACGTCGGGGACGGGGCCATCGAGCTGGTCACCGAGCTGGGCCAGGTAGTCGGCCCGCCACTGCTCGCGGTCGGCGGACGAGAGCGTGCCCAGGGTGACCTGGACCGTTGGCTCCCAGGCCTGCGGGTCCCACCGGCCGGACCCGGCCGTCGGGGTGGGGGATGCCGGATCGGGGGGTGCGGATTCTGCGGGTGCTGGCGCCGCAGGGGGCGAGGCGTCGCCGGGCGGATCCTGGGCGTTCTCGCCGTCCCCCGAGGAGCAGGCGGTGCCGATCAGCAGCGCCGTCACGAGGACGGCTGCGCGTCGTGAACGGCTCGTCGTCATCGCCCCTCCTCTCCTGGTCGAGGCACACCCTACGACGCCCCCCCGCGTCGGCAAGACCGTCACCGGGTCGCTCAGCCGGCGGGAGGAGATGGGTAGGCTGGCGGCGCCCCCGTAGCCCAACCGGCAGAGGCAGCCCACTTAAAATGGGTCCAGTGCGGGTTCGAATCCCGTCGGGGGCACCCGTGTCGGGGGCACCCGGGAAACCGTCAGGACACCCGGAAACTTTCGGGGCACCCAGGAAACCGCCGGGACGCCCGTCGGCGGTCACCGAACCCGTCGCATCTCCTCGGCGAGGGCGGGGTTGGTGGACCCGAGCTCCTCCACGATCCGGTCCTGGACGGCCGACGGCTTGTTCTGGCTGAGCTTGGCGCGGGCGTCGAAGCGCGTGACGCGCAGCCGCAGGCCCACGGTGCCCTTGGCAGCCCGGCGGGTGCCGGCCTCGTCCTCGGACAGGCTGCGAGCGCCGGGGCGGCCGTGCTCGAAGTGGTCGGTCAGCCGGGACAGGACGGCGTAGTTCTCCTCCTCGGACAGGATCTCCGGCACTCCGTAGAGGTGGGCGGTGACGTGGTTCCAGGTCGCGACCAGGTCGCCGGGCTCGTACCAGCTGGCCGAGACGTAGTCGTGCGGTCCCTGGATGATCACCAGCACCTCGTGCTGCCCGAGCTCGTGCAGCTGCTCGTCCGGGCGGCCGACGTGACTGACGATGCTGATCGGTGGTGAGTCCTGGCCTGCGGCGGAGGGTGAGTCCTGACCTGTGGTGGCGGGTGGATCCTCATCCAGCAGCACCGGATAGTGCGAGGCGACCAGACCCTTGCTGGTCGGGGAGACGATCGTCGCCCAGGGGTTGTTGACGATGAGCCGCCTGACCTCGTCGGGGTCGGTCATCAGGTAGTGCGGTGTGTGCCTCACTCAGTGTCCCTCTCCAGTGACCCGGCCGCGACCGGCCTTGATCTGCGAACGCTGGCGCTTGGTCTCCAGTCGCCGGCGCTGGCTGCCTCGTGTGGGCCGGGTTGCCCGACGGGGCGGAGGCGGCGGAGCGGCCGCCTTGCGCAGCAGCTCGATCAGGCGCTCGCGGGCGGCCTGACGGTTCTGGCGCTGGGCCCGGTGCTCGGCGGCCACGACGACCAACTGCCCGCCGGTCAGCCGTGGTTCGAGCTGGCGCAGCAGCCGGTCGCGGGTCGCCTCCGACAGCTCGGCCACCGCGATGGACGAAGCCGGACGGTAGGTCAGTTGCACCCGGCTGTCCGTGGTGTTGACCCCCTGGCCGCCCGGGCCGGCGGCGCGGGAGAAGTGCTCCAGCAGTTCTCCCGCAGGGATGGTCATGCCCTGGGGGAGTCCCGGACCCGCCGGGACGACCAGGTCCGCGCCGGGCTGCGGCGAGCGGGCCATCGGCTCAGTCCTGGAGGGTGGACCAGAAGAGGGCGCGGCCGACGAGGGAGTACTGACCCTTGGGGTGGGCCCGGAACAGCGGCTGGCTGCCGAACAGCACGGCGGAGCCGTGGTCGTTGGTGCCGCTGACGATCACGGGAGCTCCGGCCGCGGCGTCCTGACCACCCTCTTCGGCGGTCCCCGCCCAGTGGCCGCTGACCAGGACGTCCTCGCTGGCGTAGCGCTGGTCGACGGTGATGTCCTCGCCGAGGCCGGTGAACCAGGCGGGGGAGTAGACGAAGGAGTGTGGTGTCGCGCCGCTGCCGATGGCAGTGTCGGCGCTGTCGACCGCCACCACGCCGTTGCCGTCGCCATTGCCGAGCTCGAGCGTCACGTCGAGCAGCTGGAGCTCGCCGTTGAGGCGCACACCGTGGAGGCCTCGCCCCACGAGGCCACCGCCGTCGCGCAGGAAGGAGGCCATGTCGTTGCGGGCCTCGTCCTCCAGCGAGGACCACGAGACGGCGGCGGTCGAGACGTAGAGGGCGTCGACGTCGGAGTAGTTGAAGCCGTCGTTGAGGACGGTCGCGTTGATCTCCCGGACCTCGAAGCCCATCTCGTTCAGGGCCCAGCGCTCCTCCGGGGTAGCGGCCGCCGCAACGACGAGCTCGTCGACGGGCTCACCGCTCGCCCCCACCGGGGCCGCGGAGAAGGTGACGCCGAAGGCGTCGGCCGTGGCGCGGGCCCGGTCGGCCGACTCCTCCGGGACCAGGACGGACCCGTCGGCCAGCCACTCCGCACCGGCGTCGGAGCGGGCCAGGTGGTTCAGCGCGGCCAGGTCGGCCGGGTCGTTCAGGTGCAGGAGCAGATCGCCGTCGCCCGTGACCTGACCCGTCGGCTCGGCGGACGCGATCGGCCGGCCAGCCCTCGGCATACTGCCGTCCTGGGGGATGGTCGCGACGTCCGCGCCCCAGAGCAGACCCAGGCTCCACCCGGAGATGTCATACATCGAGTCGACCCGGTCGCTGATGTCGGTGCCTGGCCCGAGGATGGTGTTCGCCAGCCCACGGCGGGCCTGGTGCATGTCGACGACGTAGCTGCCGGCCGGGTAGGTCTGGCCGTCGACGGTGACCGGCACGCGGGTGGTGCGGACCTCGACGCCATTGGCGATCAGGTGGTCGACGAGGCGGGCCGCGGCAGGGGCGGAGCGCTGCTCGTCCCCGACGGGGATGATGTAGGCGCGGGGGTACTCGGTGAGGTAGACGTCCTCGGGGCCGATCTCGGGGAACAGCTCGTCGGTGACCTCGACCGGCTCGGCCCCGGTGACCCCTCGGCGGAAGATCTCGATCTGGTCCGCCAGCAGCTCCGCGCGGTTGGCCTGCACGTAGCCGATCGAGGACGTGATCGCCGCGTGCGCGATGTTGGTGTTGATCGCCGAGCGACGGTGCAGCTCCTCCTCGGGCAGGTTGTAGCTGGCGTTGTTGACGCGCAGCGGGATCTCGACGGTGTGCGCGACGGCCCCGTGGTAGGCGGCGTACTGCGGCGTGAAGATCGGTGGCCAGTCGTCCCACCCCTCGTCCCAGTCGCGGAAGGGGATCTGGGGCGGGTTCACGCCGTCGTCCTCCGGCGTGTAGCCGAGCTCGAGCACTGCCTGCTCCATGCCCAGGCCGTTGGGGTAGGCGTGCTTGATGAACAGGTCGTACTCGTAGTTCTCGCCGTGCGGCGGGGTGGTGGGCTCGATCAACGTGCCGTTGACGTAGCCGTGCAGGTCGAGCATCACCAGCGGTTGCGTGCGGATCAACGCGTCGCGGACCGCGACGACCTCCGGCTGCGTCGCCGTGATGAAGTCGCGGTTCATGTCGAAGCCCGAGGCGTTGGCGCGCGTGTTGTCGTGGCGACCGTCGGGGTTCATCGTGATGACGAGATAGATGCGGCTCCGCTCGAGTGTCTCCACGACCTCGGGGTCGTCGCTGGTCGCGTAGTCCTCGATGAGGCGCAGCGCCGCGTCGGTGCCTTCCCACTCGTTGCCGTGGATGTTGGCGTTGATGAAGATCGGCGTCTTGTACTTGCGCGCCAGGCCCCGGTCCTTCGCGGCCTGCTGTGGCTGGGTGAGGATGCGCTCACGCATCCGCTCCTGCTGTCGAGTCTCGCCGCGGGTCTCGGGGGCGGTGAGCGTGACCAGGTAGACCTCCCGGCCGGTCACGGTCTGCCCGATCGCCTCGGCGCTGACCCGCTGGGAGCTGCGCTGCAGAGCATTCAACTGCGGTGCGATGTCGTGGTAGGGGGTCAGGCCCAGCCGGATCGCCGCGTCCGAGGAGTCCACCGGCGGCTCGGCGAGGATGTTCTGCCGGGGGTAGCCCTGGGGGGCCTCGGTGGGTGCGAGGGACACCTCCACCGCAGCGACGTCGGGGGCGGACATGGCCCCGGGCACGCCCGCTCCCGCCACGGCAAGGGCTGCCGCGGCGGTGACGCACGCCAGGCGCGCGGGTGCAGAACGCAACATCCAGACTCCGTCGTTGGAATGGCACAACCGTGCGGGGGAGTGTTCATGGTAGCCCCTGGGCACCCTCAGAAGCGAGGAATCCTGTGGACAATGAGGCCCGTGTGTGGGGCGGGAACAACCAGGGCCATCTGTTCGCTCTAAACTGTGACGTGACGACACACGCGTGCCGCTAACGAGGAGGGCCAGAGATGGCGACCAACCCTGTTTTTAACCGTATCGACAAGGAAGCCCAGCAGTACGCCGGCTTCAATCAGGCACCGCAGCAGGGCCAGGCCGCCCCTCAGGGGCACCCCCAGCAGGGCTACGGGGCCCCGCAGGGCTATGGTCCGCCGCAGGGCCAGCCGCAGATGCCGATGGGCTACCCCGGTGCCTCGGAGTCCATGAGCCCCGAGCAGCTCGAGCAGATGTACCGCCAGGCCCCCGCCGGGCCGGCGGAGACCGGTCGTCTGACGCTCGATGACGTGGTCATGAAGTCCCTGGCCCTGTTCGGGATCGTGCTGGTCGTGGCCGCCGGTGCGTGGTTCTTCGTCGGTGCTCAGCCTGAGGTGGCGATGCCGGTCTGGCTGCTGGGCATGTTCGGCTCGCTCGGACTCAGCTTTGCCATCGCCTTCCAGAAGAAGGTCAACGTCCCGCTGATCGTCGCTCACGCGGTGCTGCAGGGCATGTTCCTCGGAGCCGTGAGCGTCACCTTCAACGCCATGTGGCCGGGCGTCGTGACCACCGCCGTCGTCGCCACGATGGGCACCTTCGCGGGCATGTTCATCGCCTGGAAGGTCGGCTTCATCAAGGTCACCAGCAAGTCGCGTCGCATCTTCGGCATGATGGCCATGGGTTACCTCGTGTTCCTGCTGGTCAACCTCGGTGCCAGCTTCATGGGCTTCGGCGACGGCTGGGGCGTGTTCGGCATGGGCCCGCTCGGGATCCTGATCTCCGTGCTCGGTGTGGCGCTGGCGTCCTACTCGCTGGCTGTCGACTTCGACTCCGTGGACCGTGGCATCCAGGCTGGTGCCCCGGAGAAGTACTCCTGGCTGATGGGTCACGGCCTAGTGGCCAGCCTGGTGTGGCTCTACATCGAGTTCCTGCGCCTGTTCGCGATCCTGCAGAGCGACTGACGCACATGACCGACCCCGACCCGCGCGCGGCGCGCGAGGTGATCGGGACAGAGTTGGGGCGCGTGGTCCGCCGGTGGCAGCAGCTGCCGCTGGACCACGCGCTCTCTGTGTCTCCGCGGGTCCGCGACGTGGTGCAGGACCTCGCCGACCGCGTCGCCGCCGCCGAGAGTATGCCGTGTGCTCCGGTCCCCGACCTCGGTCCGGCTGTGCTGATGGACCAGTTGCGCGTCATGGTCTACGACTACGGCGAGGCTGGCCTGGATCCGGTGGCCCTTGCGGCGGAGCTGACCGCCCTGCGTCGCACGATCGGCTAATCAATCGCCCCTGGCTCGTGCGCCTTGGCCTCACCCTGGGCGGCGACCGTGCTGCGCGATCCGCTGTTAGAAGGGTGGTGGGGCGTCGGGGTCGTTGGTCCAGGGGGTGGTCGGTGTGGTGTTGTTGGGCCTGGTCTGGTCTGGGTCGGTGTTCTTGCTCCGGCGACGACCGGTGTTCTGGCTCTGGCGACGGGTGTTCTGGCTGCTGCGAGGGTCTGTGTCATCGCCGCTGCGGCGTGTGGTGTTGCTGGTGTGGTGGTGGCGTTGTTTCTCGTTGTGGAGGGTGTCGGGGTGGGGGTGGTAGGTGCGTCGTCCGGTGGTGGGGTTGAGGTGGGTGGTGTCCAGGATGTCCCAGGCGGTGAAGGCGTCTTCGTTCCAGGGGTTGTCGTCCTCGGCTCGTAGTGGTGCGTTGGGTGGCCGGTAGGTCAGGGCCTGGTAGATCGCGTCGTCGATGGCCTCGGCCCGGGCTTGTCCACCGGCGATGGCGTCGTCGATGGCGGTGGTGGCGGCGGCCAGGAGCTTGGTGTACTGGGTGTAGTCGTGGGTCTTGGTGCGGTAGATGCGGTCGAGCAGGGTGGTCCAGGTGACGTCGCGGTTGGCGTGGATGACCGCGTCCCAGTGTTTCTTGGTCTTCAGGTCGTGGTGGGGTTCGTCCAGGGGTTGGCCGTTGCCGATGCAGGTGTGCCCGCCGGCGGTGCCGTGTTCCTGGACGTGGTCGATCTGGGCGCGGGAGGCCGGACGCAGGCAGCCAGGCATGCGACAGAAGACGTCGGCGGCGATGATGTGGGCGCGCATCGCCTTGTCGAACTTGTAGGCCGTGGTGGAGCGCTCGATGAGGGCCCCGGTGGCCGGGTCGGTCACCAACCGGTACAGCGTCGAGCCCGGGGTCAGCGCCAGGATCCGGGCCTCCTGCCCGGACAGGAAGAGGCTGTGCCGGCCGATGACCTCCGCGACGCCGTCCTCACCGGCCGGCTCCTGCCCGCCGGCCGGGTCCGGTCCCGGCTCCGCCTCGCCCGGGTCGCCACCCGGCGGTCGGGCATCCGGCGGTCGGGCATCAGGTGGTGGGCCATCAGGCGGTGAGGCATCCGGTGGTGCGGCATCCGGTGGTGGGGCATCCGGTGGTGGGGCATCGGGTGGTGGGGGATCGGGTGGTGGGGTGTTGTTGGCGGGACAGGTACAGGGGCAGGTGCAGCCGGGTGGGCGTGCGAAGGCTGCGGGTAGGGGGTGACCGGCGGCGTCCATGGTCCCGGGCTGGGTGTCGGCCTCCACTCCGTGCCCGGTGGTGGTGTGGGGGCCGGTGGTGCCGAGCAGGGTGGACAGGGGGACGATGACGTTGAGCTGGGCGGGGGGTAGGGCGCCCAGGATCTTGGACAGTTCCGCGGCCTGTTCGACGCTGACCCGGTCGGGGTCTTCGGGTAGGTCGGTGGTGTCCAGGGTGCCGTGCAGCAGCAGGGCGGTGGCGAAGGCGGTGCGTAGTTGTCGCAGGGTGCGGGGCTCGCCGGCGGCGCGGGCCGCGCGAGCGGCACGTTCGATGCGGTCGGCTACCAGGGCGCCCTGGGTGGGGGTGCAGGCGATGGACAGGGTGGCGGTGCCTTCCTTGTCCAGGCGTAGCCGGACGTCGGCGTTGGCCGCGGCCCGTTCCCGGGCCTTGGCGGCCTGCTCGGGGTCGCGGCTCTTGACCTTGCCCACTTCCCGGTCCAGGGCCCGGTTGAACTCGGTGTGGGGCCAGGGCCCGCCGGTGAGCTGCCCGGTGGAGTCCAGGCGTTCGGTGACCGCGGCGCCCGGGTCGTGGCCGAAGAAGCCGTTGGCCAGGGCGGCAGCGTCGGTGGTGTCCAGGTCGGCGCAGGCGCGGTGGTAGCGGCGCACCAGCGTCCAGCCCGCTTCCCCGGCGGCCATCGCACGCTCGACCGGGCCGGTCACCGCGGCCGGGGCGGTGGCCAGGGACACCAGGTCGGTGATCTCGCCGGTGGC
>NZ_JALKAL010000014.1 GCF_023015765.1 Ornithinimicrobium sp. F0845 | reverse complement strand
CGCCGTGGTGATGAACTCCCGTGAGGTCTTCCCCTTCCAGGACAACTACGAGGAGCACGTCGCCAAGATCTACGACGGCCGCTACGACGAGGTCGACCTGGAGATGGCGCAGCAGAAGTTCGACGAGTCCGGTCTGGAGGAGGGCACCGAGATCCGCATCGGCTACGGCGCCGGCAACCAGCGCCGTGTCGACCAGGTCGCCCTCATCAAGGCCTCCTGCGACCAGGTCGGCTTCAACATCGTCGACGCCAGCGCCCCGGGCCTGGGCGACGTCCTGGCCTCCGGCGACTGGGAGATCGCGCTGTTCGCCTGGGCCGGTTCCGGCACGGTGACCGGCTCGGCCTTCTGGTACGAGAGCACCGGTAGCGGTAACTTCGGTGGCTGGGTCAACGAGGCCGCCGACGCCGCGTGGGAGACCATCTCCACCAGCCTGGACGAGGAGGTGCACGCCGAGCAGCTCGCCATCGTCGAGACCGAGGCGTGGAACACCCTGCACAGCATCCCGATCTTCGCGCACCCGGGCGTCATCGCCTACGACGCGACGATCGACAACGTGATTCACAACGCCAGCCAGACCGGCGTCCCGTGGAACGCGGAGCAGTGGGTCCGCGGCGAGTGATTCTGTGATCACCGGCCGGTGAGCACCTCATCGGCCACCACCGCAACACACAGGCAGTAAACCGGTGGGGCGGGACCCAGGTCCCGCCCCACCGGTCCGTCCGGAACCGGTCAGACCACCGACCGAGTGACAGGCCGGGCACGGAGCGCTACGCTCACACGACCCAGGCCCACGGCAGCCTCCACGTACCTGAAGGGAAATCCCGTGCTCAGATTCATCTTGCGCAGGTTGGGCGTCTCAGCCCTGATCCTGTTCCTGGGATCCGTGTTCCTGTTCTTCATCACTGTCTTCTCCGGTGATCCCCTCGAGGACCTCCGGGAGAGCCGCGACCGCACCGCGGAGCAGCAGATGGAGGCGCGCATCAGGAACATGAACCTGAACGAGCCGTGGTACGTCCGGTACTGGATGTGGCTGACCGGGGTGGCCAAGTGCGTGACGCTCAACTGTGACCTGGGCACCGACTCCCGCGGCGCGGACATCAACACCGCCCTCGTCAACGCCGCCGGGAGCACCTTGCGCCTGGTCACCCTGGCGACCTTCCTAGCGATCATCATCGGCGTCACGATGGGCATCCTGGCCGCCATCCGCCAGTACTCCGGGTTCGACTACGCCGTGACCTTCGCCGCCTTCCTCTTCTTCTCCCTCCCCGTCTTCTGGGTGGCCGTGCTGCTCAAGGAGTACGGCGCCATCCGGTTCAACAACTGGATCGCTGATCCGGCGATATCCCTGACAGCAACGATCGTTATCGCACTCCTCGTCGGGCTCACGCTCGCCTCCCTCCTCGGTGGCGACATGCGACGCAGGTTGCTCACCGGTGCGATCTCGGCCGTGGTGGCCTTCGGGGCCATCACCTACTTCGACACGGTCGGCTGGTGGCGCCAGCCGGCCCTGGGGCTGCCCCTGATTATCCTCGTCGCCGCAGCCGCCGGTGTGCTGCTCACCTACCTGACGGTCGGCCGCGGCAACCGCAAGATCCTCTATGCCGCGCTGACCACGGTCGCCGCCGGCGCAGTGGGCTGGTTCATCTTCAACGGCTGGATCGTCACGCCCACCTACCCGCTGCTCCTGCTCATGCTGGGCATCTCCCTCGTCGCCGCCATCGTGATCGGCTGGTTCTGGGGCGGCTGGGACCGCAACATCGCGATCTGGGTCTCGATCGGCACGGCTGTCGCCTTCGCCGGAGCCACGGCCCTGGACCAGCTGCTGCGCAACTGGGGACCGTTCCTGGAGCGCAAGCCGCGTCCCATCTCCACCATCGGGTCAGGCTCACCGAACTTCGAGGGCCCGTTCTGGACCGGGGTCTGGGACTGGGGTGTCCAGCTGATCCTGCCGACGGTCGTGCTGACCGTCATCTCGCTGGCGAGCTACAGCCGCTACACCAGGGCCTCCATGCTGGAGACGATCCGCCAGGACTACGTGCGAACCGCACGGTCCAAGGGACTGTCCGAGCGGGTTGTCATCTCCAAGCACGCGCTGCGCAACGCGCTGATCCCGATCACGACCATCGTGGCCTTCGACTTCGCGGGACTCATCGGAGGTGCGGTCGTCACCGAGACGGTCTTCGGCTGGAAGGGCATGGGCGCCCTGTTCCAGGAAGGTCTGACCCGCGTCGACCCCGGGCCGGTGATGGCCTTCTACCTGGTGACCGGCACGGCAGCGGTGCTGATGAACATGATGGCCGACATCGCCTATGCCTTCCTCGACCCACGGATCCGGACGTGAGCTGGCCGGACATGACACACCAGCCCGTCTCCACTCCCGTCGGAGGATCCCATGACTGACAACGACAAGCCCGAGCTGCCCGGCAGCGGCCGCGAGCACCTCTCACCGATTCCCGAGCAGCAGGACCCCGGGTCCCTCCAGCACCGGCAGGCCGCTGCGATGGCGGGGGAAGAGTTCTCCGTCGAGAAGGCGATCGATCTCACCCAGAAGTCCTACTCACAGGGTGAGTTGATCCGTCGCCGGTTCTTCCGCCACAAGGGCGCGATGCTGTCCCTGGGCTTCCTGCTGTTCATCACGCTGATGGCCATCTCCTCGATCGGCTACGGGTTCATCCCGGGCTGGTGGCCGAAGGACTACGCGGCGGCGGCCACCGTGGTCGATGGCGGACGGCCCTCGCTCGGACTCTTCCCACCGACCTGGGGCGACCAGCCGTTCGGGCAGGAGAACACCGGCAAGGACTACTTCGCCCTGACCATGAGAGGGACCCAGCGGTCCCTGACGATCGCGTTCACCGTCGGCATCGGGACCACGATCCTCGGCACCGTGATCGGAGCCATCGCGGGCTACTTCCGCGGCTGGACCGAAGCGATCCTGATGCGCGTCACCGACCTATTCATCGTCATCCCGCTCCTGGTCCTGGCCGCCGTGCTGGGTCAGATCGCCGGTGGCGGCATCTGGCCGCTCGCGATCATGCTGAGCCTGGTGTCCTGGACGGGACTGGCTCGCCTGGTGCGCGGCGAGGTGCTCTCGCTGCGGGAGCGGGAGTTCGTGACGGCGGCCGAGGCCATCGGGACCTCGCCCTGGCGCATCATCTTCAAGCACATCCTGCCCAACACGATGGGCACGATCATCGTCAGCGCCACGCTGACCATCGCCGCGGTCATCCTGCTGGAGAGCGCCCTGAGCTTCCTCGGCTTCGGGGTCCAACCCCCGGACACCTCCCTGGGCCTGCTGATTTCCACCTACCAGAACAGCTTCACGGTCCGCCCGTGGCTCTTCTGGTGGCCGGGCCTGATCATCCTGGGCATCGCGCTGTCGGTGAACTTCCTCGGTGACGGCCTGCGCGACGCCTTCGACCCCCGCCAGAGCAGGAGTGCTGACTGATGACCGCGACGACCACGGACAACACCTCGGGAGCCGTCCTCGACTTCAACGACGTCGACGTCAGGTTCTCCACCGAGTTCGGCTCGGTCCACGCCGTCAAGGGCGTGTCCCTGCACGTGAACCCGGGCGAGGTGGTCGCCCTGGTGGGCGAGTCGGGTTCCGGCAAGTCGGTGACCTCCATGACTGCCATGCGACTGCTGCCGAGCAACGCCCGGATCGGCGGCGAGATCACCGTCAACGGCCACGGGATCCGCACCGTCTCCGAGGGCGCGATGCGTCGCCTTCGCGGCAACGACATCGCGATGGTCTTCCAGGAGCCGATGACGGCCCTCAACCCGGTCCTGACGATCGGCACCCAGATGACAGAGGCGCTGGAGCTGCACGGCATCGCCTCGGGGCGGGCTGCGGTCGAGCGGGCCATCGAGCTGCTCGACATGGTGGGGATCCCGGAGCCGGCGCGGCGGATCAAGCAGTACCCTCACGAGCTCTCCGGTGGCCAGCGCCAGCGCGTCGTGATCGCCATCGCCATCAGCTGCGACCCCAAGGTGATCATCGCGGACGAGCCGACCACCGCGCTCGACGTGACCGTGCAGGCCGACATCCTGGACCTCCTGCGGTCCCTGAAGGACAAGCTCAACACCGGGATCCTGCTCATCACGCACAACATGGGTGTGGTCGCCGACATGGCCGACCGGGTCTGTGTGATGTTCAAGGGCGAGCTGGTCGAGACCGGCTCCGCCGACGAGGTCCTGCTCAACCCACAGCACGACTACACCAAGATGCTCCTCAGCTCGGTCCCGCGGCTCGGTGCCGGTCGGGACCAGATGGGCATCAACATCGCCGATGTGGAGGTCGACGACAGCGCCGAGCTGGCGATCGACCTGGAGAACCTGGTCATCGAGTACCACCGGATGGGCAAGCCGCCGTTCCGGGCCGTCGACGACGTGAGCTTCCAGGTACGCCAGGGCGAGATCGTGGGGCTGGTCGGTGAGTCGGGGTCCGGCAAGTCGACCATCGGCCGCTGCGCGCTGGGCCTGATCCCGGCAGCGGGCGGGTCCTTCCGCCTGCTCGGTGAGGACATCACCGGGATGAAGCGTGGGCAGCTCAAGGCCATCCGCCGGCGCATCGGCGTCATCTTCCAGGACCCGGCGGCCTCGCTGAACCCGCGGCTGCCCATCGGTGAGTGCATCAGCGAGCCGATGGTCGTGCACAAGGTCGGCGACCGCAAGGCCCAGGAGCAGAAGGTCTACGAGCTGCTGGACGCCGTCGAGCTGCCGCGCGAGGTCTACAACCGCTACCCGCACGAGGTGTCCGGAGGGCAGCGGCAGCGCATCTCGATCGCACGGGCCCTCACGCTGGATCCAGAGCTCCTCGTTGCCGACGAGCCGACCTCCGCGCTGGACGTGTCGGTGCAGGCCAAGGTGCTCAACATCTTCAGCGACCTCCAGGCTCGCTACAAGTTCGCCTGTCTGTTCATCAGCCACGACCTGGCGGTCATCGACCTCCTGGCACACCGTGTCGTCGTGCTGCAGAACGGTCGAGTGGTGGAGGCGGGACCGCGCGAGCAGGTGCTGATGGACCCCCAGGAGGAGTACACCCGCAGGCTCCTGGCGGCCGCGCCGGTCCCGAACCCGCAGGAGCAGCGGGTGCGCCGCGAGGAGCGGCACGCCCTGCTGCTCCAGCTGGGCGACGAGATCTCGGAGATCAAGGCAGCCGGCGAGACGTTCCACGCGGCGTCCGCCTCCAGCGACGACCTCCGTTAGCCCGTGCGGCTGGTTTTTGCCGGTACCCCCGAGCCGGCAGCGACCTCGCTGCGCGCCCTCCTCGAGTCCCGGCACGAGGTCCTCGCGGTGCTCACCCGTCCCGACGCACGGGCCGGGCGGGGTCAGACCCTGGTGCCCTCACCCGTCCGTCAGGTCGCGCAGGAGGCGGGACTGGAGGTTCTCACCCCGGCCTCGCCCCGCGAGACGGGCTTCCGGGACCGTCTGGTGCAACTCGCCCCCGACGCGTGCCCTGTGGTCGCCTACGGCGGTCTGATCCCGCCCCCAGTCCTGGCCGTCCCGCGGCACGGCTGGGTCAACCTGCACTTCTCCCTGCTCCCCGCCTGGCGCGGCGCCGCGCCCGTGCAGTGGGCGGTGATGGCCGGTGACCAGATCACGGGCGCGACCACCTTCCTCCTCGAGGAGGGGTTGGACACCGGTCCGGTCCTCGGCACGCTGACCGAGCCGATCCGCGCGCGGGATACGTCCGGTGATCTGCTGGGACGACTGGCCGGGGCTGGCGCCGACCTGCTGGTCGCGACCCTCGACGCACTGGAGGAGGGCACCCTGACGCCCGTGCCCCAGCCCGCCGAGGGGATCTCCCACGCGCCGAAGCTGAACGTCGACGACGCGAGGATCGACTGGGCGCGGCCCGCCTACGTCGTGGACCGGCACATCCGGGGTTGCACCCCGGCACCAGGGGCATGGACCCTCTTCCGCGGTGAGCGCCTCAAGGTGCAGCCGCTCGAGGCTCACTCCGAGTCCGGCACGCTGGTCGACCTGGCGCCCGGAGAGATCCGGGCGCAGCGACACGCAGTCCTGGTCGGCACCGGCACCGAGCCGGTGCGGCTCGGGGTGGTGCAGGCCCACGGCAAGCGGGCCATGTCCGCGGCCGACTGGGCGCGTGGTGCACGGATCGATGGGGAGGTGCTCGGTGAGTGACGGCCCGCGTCAGAGACGCGGTGGTCCTCGGCGACGCTCGGCCCAGGCGCCGTCGCAGCGAGCCCGACGCGGTGACCCGGCACGAGAGGTGGCCTACGAGGTGCTGCGAGCCGTCGAGGACGGCGCGTACGCCAACCTGCTGCTGCCCACCGTGCTCCGCAGAGCGGGCCTGCACGGCCGCGACGCCGGGTTCGCCACCGAGCTCACGTACGGGACGCTGCGTCTGCAGGGACTGTATGACGCGGTGATCGACGCCGCGGTCAACCCGCCGGGCCGGTCCATCGACCCGGCGGTGCGGGACATCCTGCGGCTGGGGACACACCAGCTGCTCGCGATGCGCGTGCCGGACCACGCCGCGGTCAGCGAGACGGTGGCCCTGGCCAGGCAGCACGCCGGACAGGGCGCCGGCGGCTTCGTCAACGCCGTCCTGCGCAGGGTCTCCGAGCGAACCCGTGAGGAGTGGCTCGAGCACGTCACCGCCACCGTCAGCGACCCCGTCGCTCGCCTGGCGGTCCAGCACTCCCACCCCGGATGGGTCGTCCGGGCACTGCGGGCGGCGCTGATCGGCCATGGCGCAAGCACCCCGGAGAGCATCGAGAGCGATCTCACCCGACTGCTGGAGGCGCAGAACACGCCCACCGCACCGACCCTGGTCGCCCGGCCGGGACTCGGCGCCGAGTCCGAGCTTGAGGCGGCCGGAGCCGTGCCCGACGACATCGCGCCCACCGCGTGGACGATGGCCGGGGGCGATCCCGGGGACCTGGCGCCCGTGCGAGAGGGACGGGCCGCGGTGCAGGATGCCGGGTCCCAGCTGCTCGCGCTGGCACTGGCTGGGGCGGACGTCGAGGCTGCCGTGCCCGAGCAGTGGCTGGATCTCTGCGCCGGTCCCGGCGGCAAGGCAGGGCTCCTGGCGGCTCTGGCCGCGCAGCAAGGTGCCCGGCTGCGGGCCAACGAGGTGCAGCCGCACCGGGCCGAGCTGGTGCGCAGCACGCTGTCCGCGGTCCGGCACGCGCACCCAGGGGTCGTCGAGGTCACCGTCGAGGACGGGCGTGAGGTCGGCGAGACCGACCCCGGCCGCTTTGACCGGGTCCTGGTCGACGCGCCGTGCACCGGGCTCGGCGCCCTGCGACGGCGCCCCGAGGCCCGCTGGCGGCGCACGGCCAAGGACCTGGCCGAGCTGGGTCCCCTCCAGCGCGACCTGCTCGCCGCGGCGATCACCGCCACGCGGCCCGGGGGAGTGGTGCTCTACTCCACCTGCTCGCCGCACCTGGCCGAGACCGAGTTCGTGGTCTCCGACGTGCTGAAGGCGTTCCCGGGCGTCACGACCGAGGATGTGCGGCCGCTGCTCCGCGACCGGACCGGGGCGCAGCTGCCGGACACCGGGCCGGGTCCGTGGGCGCAGCTGTGGCCCCACGTGCACGGCACGGACGGGATGTTTGTCGCCCTGCTCCGGGTCGGCTGATCGATCCCGTGCAGGTCAGCCGGTCGGGCCAGGGATACGCCGGTAGGCTGCGGTCGTGCTCCAGATCAGCCCCAGCATCCTGTCCGCCGACTTCGCCAACCTCGAGTCCGAGCTCAGCCGGATCTCCGGGGCCGACTGGGCCCATGTGGATGTGATGGACGGCCACTTCGTGCCCAACCTGACCATCGGTCTGCCGGTGGTGGAGGCGTTGAAGCGGGTCAGCCCGATCCCGCTCGACTGCCACCTGATGATCGAGGACCCCGACCGGTGGGCGCCGCAGTATGCCGAGGCAGGGGGAGCGTCGGTGACCTTCCACATCGAGGCGGCCACCGATCCGGTGGCGACGGCCCGGGCGATCCGGGCGGCAGGCGCCAGGGCGGCCTTTGCCGTCAAGCCCGGCACCCCGTTCGCCCCCTACGCCGACCTGGTGCGTGAGGTCGACATGGTCCTGGTGATGACCGTCGAGCCCGGCTTCGGGGGCCAGTCGTTCATGGCCGACCAGATGCCCAAGGTGACCGAGGTCCGCGAGGCCGTGCGCCAACTGGGGGGCGAGGTGTGGATCCAGGTCGACGGTGGCGTCTCGGAGAGCACCATCGGTCAGTGCGTCGAGGCCGGAGCGGATGTGTTCGTGGCCGGGTCCGCGGTGTTCGGGGCGGACGATGCCGGCAACCAGGTCGCCAGGCTGCGGGACCTGGCCCGGCAGCACGCCCACCCCTAGGAGGTGGGGTCCGGTCGACCTCCACACCGTGGGCAGGGGCGCCCGAGGTTCAGGTGCTCCCGTGGGCAGGGGCGCCCGTGGTGCAGGGGAGCTCGTGGTGCAGGGGCGCCGATCGCCTCGGCGGCAGGTGTGCGATAATCGCGACGTACAACGTGCTCCGGGGTCGGTGTAATTCCGAACCGGCGGTGATAGTCCGCGACCCGGCCGCAGCCAGCGGCCGGTTGACCTGGTGAAACTCCGGGACCGACGGTGAAAGTCCGGATGGGAGGCAGCACGCGCGTCGCCGCGGCGACGGGACCGCACCGCTCAGGTGCCGGCAACGGCATACGGCAGGTTCCTCCGTCGCACGACACGTTTCGCTTCACGCAACCCCCGGCGCCCACACCGTTCGTGGCCCGGGGTTTTCTCGTCCCGGCCACCTGATCCGCAAAGGATGCACGTCGTGGACGTCTGGAACGACCTGTTCACCGCCGAGCTCCAGCTCGGCGACCACACCATTCTCTGGCGAGAAGTCATCGGCAACCTGTTCGGCATCGCCTCGGCGATCCTCGGGATGCGCCGTCGCGTCTGGGCCTGGCCCGTCGGGATCATCGGCAATGTCTTCCTCTTCACGGTCTTCATGGGGGTGTGGTTCGCCACCCCCCAGGAGCACAGCCTGTTCGGTCAGGCCGCCCGCCAGGTCTTCTTCATCATCACCAGCGTCTACGGCTGGTGGGCCTGGAACCAGTCCCGCAGGACCCGTGGGAAGGGAGAGCCGGCGATCACTCCGCGGTGGGCCACGGCACGAGAGCGGGTGGCCTACCTGCTCGTCGCCGCGGGACTCGTCGCCCTGTGCCAGTGGGTGTTCCAGCAGGTGGGTGTCGGCTGGCCGGCGCCGGGCTGGTACTACTGGACCGACGCCTGGATCTTCGTCGGCTCGATCCTGGCCACCTACGCCATGGCGCGCGGGTGGGTCGACTTCTGGCTCGTCTGGATCGCGGTCGACCTGGTCGGTGTGCCCCTGCTGTGGCACTCCGGCTACTACCCCTCGGCGATCATGTATGCCGTGTACGGGGCCTTCGTCCTGTGGGGCTTCTTCGTGTGGAAGCGTGCTGCGCGGGACGAGCGCGAGGAACCGGTCGCCCAGCCGGTCGAGTCAGCCGTCGGCTGACTCCTGCGGAGGTCCGGCACCCGCCGCCGGATCTCCACAGGACCGGTCCGGCACCCGCCCCCGGATCTCCACGGGACCGGTCCGCCCGGTCAGCCCGGTGACCTAGGCTGACCGGGTGGCCCGCACCGACCCGTATGCCGTGTTCCGGCCCCGCCGGGGCGCGCTCGTCGCGCGCCTGTCGGCCCTGGCCGTCGTGGCCGCGCTCGGCGCGACCGCCGTCCTCCAGCCAGGTGGCTGGGCGCTGGCGGACCGCGCCCTGGTCTGGCTGCTCGCGCTGCTCCTGGGCGCCGCCCTGTGGCGCTTCGGCATGGTCCGTGCGGTGCCCGGGGCCTCCGGCCTGAAGGTCGTGAACCTGATCCACAGCCGCGAGCTGGAGTGGGCCCAGATCCTGCGGGTCTCCTTCGGCGGTGGCTCGCCGTGGGTCGTCCTGGAGCTCTCCGACACCGAGGAGCTGGCGGTGATGGGGATCCAGCGGGCCGACGGCGCCTTCGGCCGCGCGGAGGCGGCCCGGCTCGCGGCGCTCGTGGAGCACCACAGTCGCTGAGCGCTGGGACCGTCGGGAGGTTATCCGGTTGGGAACTGCCAACCAGTCGTGCGAAGATAGGTGTCTGCGCCGCCGGATGGGACCGGCCGGCGCGGTCCCGCCTGCCTGAAGGAGCCGCCCGACGTGACCTCTGCGACCAGACCGGTCGAGCGCCCCCGCCCCTCGCCCGCCATCCTGCGCCAGGGACTGCGGGTCATCTGGACCGGTATCCGCCAGCAGCAGCGGATGTTCGCGGTCGCGGTGGTCGGGTCCGTGCTGTGGGCCTCCGCGACGGTGGCCACCGCCTGGGCGATCGGTCACGTGACCGAGACCGAGGTCACGCCGGCCATCGAGGCCGGCGAGGTCACCACCGGCGGCCTGTGGACCATCTTCCTGGTCCTCTTGGCCGTGCTGCTGGTCAACATGACCGGTGTCGTCCTGCGCCGGGTCGCCGCCTCGATCGCCGGCTTCAACCTGCAGGCGCTCTACCGTCAGCGCGTCACGCGGCAGTACCTCCGTCTCCCGCTCAGCTGGCACCACGCCCACCCCTCCGGTCAGCTGCTGTCGAACGCGCACGCGGACATCGAGGCCGCCTGGCAGGTGTTCAACCCGCTGCCCATGGCGATCGGTGTGATCGTGATGCTGGTGATCGCCGGCGGGCAGATGATCGCGGTGGACCCCTTCCTCGCGCTCATCGGGTTCCTGGTCTTCCCCGGCCTGTTCGCCGCCAACCTGGTCTTCCAGCGGTTCATGGCCCCGCGCATCACCAAGGCGCAGCAGCTGCGGGCCGAGGTCGCCGAGGTGGCGCACGAGTCCTTCGAGGCCGGCATGCTGGTCAAGGCGATGGGCCGTGAGCAGGAGGAGACCGACCGGTTCGGCAGGGTGACCAACGACCTGCGTGACTCGCTGATCGACGTGGGCCGCACCCGAGGCGTCTTCGAGCCGGTGATCGAGGCGATCCCGGTCCTGGGCACCCTGGCCGTGCTCGCGGTCGGGACCGCGCGGGTCGCCTCCGGGGACCTCACCGCGGCGGATGTCGTCGAGGTGGCCTACCTGTTCTCGATCCTGGCCTTCCCGGTCCGCGCCCTCGGGTGGGTGCTGGCCGAGATCCCGCGCTCGGTGGTCGGCTACCGCCGCGTCGACTCGGTCCTGCAGGCCACCGGGTCGATGGAGTATGGCGAGGGGCAGCTCCCGCAGACCGGACCCGCCCACTCCCGCAGCGAGCAGGTCTCCTACGCCTACGCCGAGCCGGCCGAGCGCGCGGTCCTGGGGGCCGATGCACCGGTGGAGACCACGACCCAGACGCCGGTCGGGCCGCAGCGCGCGATGGCGATCCGGGACGTCACCCTCGACGTCCCGGCGGGCAGCACGACGGCCCTGGTCGGACCGACCGGTGCCGGCAAGTCCACGCTGACCAACCTGGTCCTCCGGCTGGTGGACCCCGACGACGGCACGGTCTCCCTGGACGGGATCGACCTGCGCACGGTCCGCAAGGGTGGGGTCCCGGACGTCGGGACCCTGGTCGCCCAGCAGACCTTCATGTTCGACGACCCGGTCCGGGACAACGTGACCCTCGGTGCCGACCTGCCGGACGAGGTGGTCTGGGACGCGTTGCGCACCTCGCGCGCCGACGGCTTCGTCAGCGGCATGCCCGGCGCCCTGGATGCCGTCATCGGGGAGCGCGGGGGCAACCTCTCCGGTGGTCAGCGCCAGCGCATCGCCCTGGCCCGGGCCATCGTGCGCAAGCCCCGTCTGCTGGTGCTGGACGACGCCACGAGCGCGGTCGACCCCGCGATCGAGCAGGACATCCTCGGCGGCCTGCGGGAGAGCAGCGAGGGCATGACCGTGCTGGTCGTCGCCTACCGGATGGCCACCATCCAGCTGGCCGACCACATCGTCTACCTCGAGCAGGGTCAGGTCGTCGACCAGGGCAACCACGACGAGCTGCTCGCCCGGTGCCAGGGGTATGGCGACCTCGTGAACGCCTACGCCCGCGAGGCCGCCGAGCGGGCCGCCGTCGCCGCCGACGAGGAGCCCACCCGATGAGCACCGTGACCCGGGCGGCCGCCCCCGACGACGAGCGCGGCGCCGCCAGCAGCGAGATCGGCGGCAGCCACGACCTGAGCACCTGGGCGACCCTGAAGCGCGGCTTCCAGCTGTCCCCGGAGCTGCTGAGAGGACTGTGGGTCACGGTCCTGCTGGCGCTCTTCGCGACCATCGGCAAGGTCCTGATCCCCTTCGTCGTGCAGCAGGCCACGGACCACGGCATCCTGGCCGAGGGCGGGCCGGACGTCGACTTCGTGGTCCGCGCCGTCGCCCTCGCCGCCGGTGCGATCATCTTCACCGGCCTGGCGCAGTATGTCGTGAACGTGCGCCTGTTCAAGGCCGCCGAGTCCGGCCTGGCCACCCTGCGGGTCACGGCCTTCCGCCACATCCACGACCTGTCCGTGCTCACCCAGAGCACCGAGCGCCGGGGGGCGCTAGTCGCCCGCGTCACCAACGACGTCGACACGATCTCCATGTTCGTCCAGTTCGGCGGGATCATGCTGCTCGTCTCCACGGCCCAGGTCCTCGTGGCGACGATCCTGATGGCGATCTACAGCCCGATCCTGGCCGGCGTGGTCTACCTCTGCGTCATCCCCCTGGTGGTCCTGATCACCAAGTTCCAGCCCATGCTGGCGCGTGCCTACGGCGCCGTGCGTGTCCGCGTCGGTGACCTGCTGGGTGCCGTGTCCGAGTCCATCGTCGGCGCCGTCACCATCCGCGCCTATGGTGTGGAGGACCGCACGCAGGGGCGCATCGACGGCGCGATCGAGCAGCACCGGGTGGCGGCCATCCGGGCCCAGATCCGGTCGGTCATGGCGTTCGTGTCCGGCCAGGCCTTCGGCGGGGTGACCACCGCGATCGTTCTGGTCGTCGGCACGGTCCTGGCCACGCACGACCGGATGACCCTCGGGCAGCTGCTGGCCTTCCTCTTCCTGGTCAACCTGTTCACCCAGCCGGTCCAGCAGGCCACGGAGATCTTCAACGAGCTGCAGAACGCCGTCGCCGGCTGGCGTCGGGTCATCGGGGTCATCGACACCCCGGCCGACGTCTCCGACCCGGGGGAGGCTGGCGTCCGGCTGCCGCGTGGCCCGATCACCGTCGACTTCGAGGACGTCGACTTCGCCTATCCCGGTGGCGACCGGGTGCTGCAGGACGTCAACCTGACCTTCGATCCCCAGTCCCGGATCGCGATCGTCGGGGAGACCGGCTCGGGCAAGACGACCCTCGCCAAGCTGCTGACCCGCCTCATGGACCCGAGCGAGGGCCGGGTCCTCATCGACGGTGTCGACCTGCGCGACGTCGCGTTCGACTCGCTCCGACGCCGGATCGTCATGGTCCCGCAGGAGGGCTTCCTGTTCGACCAGTCGCTGCTGGAGAACATCCGCTTCGGGCGGCCCGAGGCGGCCGACGAGGACATTGAGCTCGCGATGACCGAGCTGGGGCTGGATCCCTGGCTCGCGGGGCTGCCCCTCGGCCTGGCCACCCAGGTCGGTCAGCGCGGGGAGTCCCTGTCGGCGGGGGAGCGACAGCTCGTCGCGATCGCGCGGGCCTACCTGGCCGACCCGGACCTCCTCGTGCTCGACGAGGCCACCAGCGCCGTCGATCCCGCGACCGAGGTCCGCATCCAGCGTGCGCTGGAGGGGCTGACCCGCGGCCGCACCTCCGTCGCCATCGCCCACCGGCTCTCCACCGCCGAGGCCGCGGACGTCGTGGTGGTGGTCGACAAGGGGCGGATCGTCGAGGTCGGGCACCACGCGGAGCTGGTGGGGGCCGGCGGCGTCTACACCAGGATGCACAACTCCTGGGCCGCCCAGCAGCGATAGTTTGTCGGCATGAGGCGATGGTGGCTGTGGGCGGCGCTCGGCGTGGCTCTCCTGCTCGTCGGCTCCGGCCAGACCTGGGCGACCGGCACCGCCGTGGACAGCGTGCTCGGTGGCACGCGGATCGAGGCCACCGGCACGCAGGCCGGCGCCACGCTGGTCGCCGGTGCGCTCCTGGCCGGTGCCGCGCTGCTGGCCGGGCTGGTCGGCACCCGCCCGGTCCGACTCGCCTCGGCCCTCTGCCTGGCCGCGGCCGCGCTGCTGGCCGGACTGCCCGCCATACGGTCCCTCACAGACCCGGCGGAGGTGATCACGCAGGTGGCGGCCGACCTGCCCGGCCTCGTCGCGGCCGACCTGCTGATCGAGGACGCCGCAGCGACGATCTGGCCCTGGGTCGCCCTGATCGGGGCCGCCGCAGTCCTCCTCGGGGCCGGGCTGTGCCTCCTCACCTGGCTCCGCGGACCCTCGACGGAGGGCGCGGACCGGGCGAGCGGAGCCGCTGCGGACCGTCGGAGCGAGCGACCGACCGACGCGTGGGACGACCTCTCGCGTGGCCACGACCCGACCGTCGAGGACTAACTGGCACAATGGGCACGAGCCCGACTGACCCGACACAGGAGTGAGCATGAACGAACCCGGACACGGTCACAGCGTCGCCGCGTGGACCGGCACCCTCCTGCTGCTGCTCTCCAGCGTCCTGCTGGCGGTCGGCATCTTCTTCGGGTGGGACTGGGCGACGTGGAGCGGCGTCGCCGTCGCGATCGTCGGGATCGGCGCCTGGTGGGGCCTGAACGCCGCGGGCTACGACGAGGCGCACTGGCACGAGCGCTGACCCGACCCGTCCCGCGCGGCGCTGCACCAGGGGGGGACGGCGCGGCGCGGCACCAGGGACGGTTGTCCGTTCGGTGCGACAGCGCCCTGATTGGGGGCGATGGGTGATCAATCCCACCACGCCCTGACGGCTGGGAACCCGCACCTCCCGGCTAGTCTGGAGCGGTGTCCACCGTCCTCGACCAGATCGTCAGCGGGGTCCGTGAGGACCTGGCCGCACGGCGTGCCGCGCTGCCCCTCGAGCAGTTGCGGGATCTCGCGCGGGCGGCCACCGACCCCCTCGACGCGCTGGCCGCGCTCAGCGCGTCCGGCGGCGTCCACCTGATCGCCGAGGTCAAGCGGGCCAGCCCCTCCAAGGGCTCCCTGGCCGAGATCCCCGACCCCGCCTCCCTGGCCCGGCAGTATGCCGAGGGCGGGGCGAGCGCGATCAGCGTGCTGACCGAGCGGCGCCGGTTCGGGGGGAGCCTGGCCGACCTGGACGCGGTCCGTGCCGCCGTGCGCGTGCCGGTGCTGCGCAAGGACTTCATCGTCGATCCCTACCAGGTGTGGGAGGCACGGGCCCACGGCGCCGATCTGGTGCTGCTGATGGCCTCCGCGCTGGACCAGGACGAGTTGACCGGCCTCCTGGCGCTGGTGGAGGAGCTGGGCATGCACGGCCTGCTGGAGGCGCACGACGAGGACGAGCTGGACCGGTGCGTGGCCGCGGGCGGCCGGATCATCGGGGTCAACGCCCGCAACCTGAAGACCCTGGAGGTGGATCCGCGCACCGTGACCCGGCTCCTGCCCCTGGTGCCCGAGGGCGTCGTCGGGGTCGCCGAGTCGGGCGTGAGCGGTGCAGACAGCGTGCGCGAGTACGTGGGTGCCGGGGCGCGTGCCGTGCTGGTGGGGGAGACGCTGGTGACCGGTGCCGACCCGCGCTCCGCCGTGCGGGAACTCCTGGCCGCCGGTGGACGTCGAGTGGACGTGGAGGAGAGTGCATGACTGAGCAGCTCGGTCGCTTCGGCGACTTCGGCGGCCGGTTCGTCCCGGAGGCCCTGATCGCGGCCCTGGACGAGCTGGACGCGGCGCGCACCGACGCGATGGCCGACCCGGCCTTCACCGAGGAGCTGGCCAGGCTGCACCGGGACTACACCGGGCGCCCGACCCCGCTGACCGAGGTGCCGCGCTTCGCCGAGCACGCCGGTGGGGCCCGGGTCTTCCTCAAGCGGGAGGACCTCACGCACACCGGCTCGCACAAGATCAACAACGTGCTGGGCCAGGCGCTGCTGACCGTCCGGATGGGCAAGCGCCGGGTGATCGCCGAGACCGGTGCGGGCCAGCACGGCGTCGCGACCGCGACGGCCGCGGCCCTGATGGGTCTGGACTGCACCGTCTACATGGGGGAGAAGGACACCCGGCGGCAGGCCCTCAACGTGGCGCGGATGCGGCTGCTCGGGGCCGAGGTGATCCCGGTGGCCCACGGCAGCGCCACCCTCAAGGACGCGATCAACGAGGCCCTGCGCGACTGGGTCACCAACGTCGAGGACACCCACTACCTGCTGGGCACGGTGACCGGCCCGCACCCGTTCCCCACCATGGTCCGCGACTTCCACCGGGTCATCGGCGACGAGGCGCACGACCAGCTGCGGGCGGTCACCGGCGGTCTGCCGGACGTGGTGTGCGCGTGTGTCGGCGGCGGGTCCAACGCGATGGGCATCTTCCAGCGCTTCCGCGACGAGTCGTCGGTCCGGCTGGTCGGCTTCGAGGCGGGCGGCGAGGGCGTGGAGACCGGCCGCCACTCCGCGCGGTTCAGCACCGGCGAGCCCGGCGTGCTGCACGGCGCCGCGACCTACGTCCTGCAGGACGAGGACGGCCAGACCCTGGACTCCCACTCGGTCTCCGCCGGTCTCGACTACCCCTCCGTCGGACCGGAGCACGCCTACCTGCGCGACACCGGCCGGGCGGAGTACTTCCCGGTCGACGACGACGAGGCCATGGAGGCCTTCGCGCTGCTCTGCCGCACCGAGGGCATCCTGCCGGCCCTGGAGTCGGCCCACGCCCTGGCGGGTGCGCTGCGGGTGGGTCGCGAGTCCGACCCGGGCACCGTCATCCTCGTCAACCTCTCGGGTCGCGGCGACAAGGACGTGGAGACCGCGGCCCAGTGGTTCGGCCTGACCGGGGACGCGCACGCGACGTCCGCGACCGCGGGCCACCCACCCGCTGGCGAGCACCGTTCTGCGACCGCGGGCCACCCACCCGCTGGCGAGCACCGCTCTGCGACCGCAGTCCACCCACCCGCGGAGGGGGTCGAGTCATGACCGCTCTGGACACGGTGTTCACCACCTGCCGGGACGAGGGACGGGCGGCCCTGATGACCTACCTGCCGGCCGGCTTCCCGGACAACCAGGGCTCGCGTGAGGCGATGGTCGCGGTCGCTGAGGCGGGCGCCGACATCGTCGAGGTCGGCGTCCCCTACACCGACCCGCTGATGGACGGGCCGGTGATCCAGGACGCGGCGGACCGCGCACTGGCCGGCGGCTTCCGCGTGCGCGACCTGCTGGGCAACGTGGAGGCCGTGGCGTCCGCGGGCGCGGTGCCGGTCGTGATGAGCTACTGGAACCCCATCCTGCGCTACGGCCCGGACGCCTTCGCCCGTGACCTGGCCTCGGCCGGCGGTGCCGGGATGATCACGCCCGACCTGATCCCCGACGAGGCCGCGCAGTGGCGAGCTGCGGCGGACACCCACGGCCTCGCCCCGATCTTCCTCGTGGCCCCGAGCTCCACGGACGCCCGGCTGGCGACGACGACTGCCGCCTGCCGTGGCTTCGTCTACGTCGCCTCGACCATGGGCGTCACCGGGACCCGCACCACCGTGGGCGCGGGGGCGCGCCAGCTGGTCGAGCGGACCCGGGAGGTCACCGACCTGCCTCTGTGTGTGGGGCTCGGCGTCTCGACCGGAGACCAGGCCGCCGAGGTCGCCACCTTCGCCGACGGCGTGATCGTGGGGTCCGCGCTCGTGCGGGCCCTGGGCGACGGCGTGGAGGCCGGCACCGGTCTCGGACCGCTGCGCGACCTGACCGTCGAGCTGGCCGAGGGGGTCCGGCGCGCGTGAGCAGGCACCGATGACCACGACACGGGTCGCCGACCTCATCGGTCTGGTCTGCCGGCTCGCCCTCGGCGGGGTGCTCCTGGCCGCCGGCCTGCTCAAGGTGGGTGACCCCGTCGGCTCCATCCAGTCGGTCGTGGCCTACCGGCTGTTCGACTACCGCATCGCCGAGATGATCGGACTGATGCTGCCCGTGGTCGAGATCGCGGTCGGACTGCTGCTGGTCCTGGGTCTGTTCACCCGGTGGACGGCACTGATCGGTGCAGTCCTGATGCTGGCGTTCATCGCCGGCATCGCCTCCGCCTGGGCGCGGGGGCTGGCCATCGACTGCGGCTGCTTCGGCACCGGTGGCCCGGTGGACCCCTCGGAGACCGCCTACCTCTCGGAGATCCTGCGCGATGCCGGGCTCTTCGCTGCGGGAGCCTGGTTGGTTGTCCGCCCACGGTCCCTCGTCGCCCTCGACACCCTGGTGTTCCGCCGCCCCGCCGCCGACCCGGCGGCGGCGACCTCACCGCATACTCCCACCACCGCCTCGAAAGGTGCCCCCTGATGCCCCGTCCCCCGGCCCACGTCCCGCCGCCGCCGAAGAGCGGACCGTCCCCCGCCCTGATCGGTGCGGTGGTGGCCGTCGTCGTGGCCATCATCGCCGTCGTGGTCTACCTCGCCGTGCGGCCGGACCCGGTGGACACCGGCGACGCGGGCTCGCCCACCGTGGGCGCCGGCGCCAGCAGCCCGAGCGCGCTGCCCAACGCCGGCGGCATCCGGGTCGGTGACGCCGGGGAGGACGTGCCGGACGTCCACGTCTTCGTCGACTTCCAGTGTCCCTGGTGCGGGCTGCTCGAGCAGGTCTCGGGCCCGGCGATCACCGAGGCTGCGCTGGACGGCGACATCCAGCTGACCTACACCCTGATGTCCTTCCTCGACGGCAACCTGGGCAACGACTCCTCGCTGCGGGCCGCCAACGCCGCCATGTGCGCGGACGACCAGGGCGCGTTCGTGGACTACCACGCCGCCGTGTTCGCCGGTCAGCCCGCCGAGGAGGGCACCGGCTGGACCGACGAGCAGCTCATCGGCTTCGCCGAGGCCTCCGGGGTGGAGGACATCGAGTCGTTCACCGGCTGCCTGCAGGACGGCACCCACAACGACTACGTCAAGGACATGCAGACCCGCTCCAACCAGGAGGGCGTCTCCGGCAGCCCGCGGGTGTTCATCAACGGTGACGAGCTGGGCAACGACGAGATGAACACGTTGATGAACGACCCGAACTCCTTCCCCGCGATCCTCGAGGCGGCCACGCAGGGCTGACCAGACGTTCGCCGACAAACCCCGGCAGACGACGTCGAGGACGGTGGGCACGGCTAGGCTGATGACCATGCGTCGAGCCAAGATCGTTTGCACCCTGGGACCTGCCACCGAGAGCTATGAGGAGATCCGGGCCCTCGTGGGTGCCGGGATGGATGTGGCCCGGATGAACATGTCCCACGGCACCCACGAGGACCACGACCGTCGCTACCACATGGTCCGCCAGGCCGGCGACGAGATGGAGCACGCGGTCGCGGTCCTGGCCGATCTGCAGGGCCCGAAGATCCGCACGGGGACCTTCGCCGCCGGGCCGATCGAGCTGGCGCCGGGGGACACGTTCACGATCACCGTGCGGGACGTCCCCGGTGACAAGGACATCGTCGGCACCACCTACGACGGGCTGGCCGGGGACGTGCAGGTGGGCGACGACCTGCTCATCGACGACGGCAAGGTCCAGCTGAAGGTCACTGACGTCACCGAGACCGACGTGGTGACCACGGTGGTGATCGGAGGGGCCGTCTCCGACCACAAGGGGATCAACCTGCCCGGCACCGCCGTGTCGGTGCCCGCGATGAGCGAGAAGGACGCGGAGGACCTGCGCTGGGCCCTGCGCACCCGCGTCGACGTCATCGCCCTGTCCTTCGTGCGCAGCGGCAAGGACATCGAGGACGTGCACCGGATCATGGACGAAGAGGGCGTCCGACTGCCGGTGATCGCCAAGATCGAGAAGCCGCAGGCGGTGGCCAACCTCACCGACATCATCGCTGCGTTCGACGGCATCATGGTGGCTCGTGGTGACCTCGGGGTGGAGCTGCCCCTGGAGGACGTGCCCCTGGTGCAGAAGAGGGCCATCGAGATCGCCCGGCGCAACGCCAAGCCGGTCATCGTGGCCACCCAGGTCCTCGAGTCGATGATCACCAACCCGCGCCCCACCCGTGCCGAGGCGAGCGACTGCGCCAACGCCGTGCTCGACGGCGCCGACGCCATCATGCTGTCCGGTGAGACCAGCGTCGGCGACTGGCCCATCAAGGCGGTCGAGACGATGGCGACGATCATCCAGAGCACCGAGGAGCACGCGCTCGAGCGGATCGTCCCACTGGGCACACAGCCCCACACCACCGGTGGCGCCGTGACCAAGGCCGCGGCCGAGATCGCCGAGCTGCTGGATGTGTCGTTCATGGTCACCTTCACCCAGACCGGTGACTCGGCCCGGCGGATGGCCCGGCTACGGCGACAGACCCCGATGCTGGCCTTCACCCCCGAGCCCGCCACCCGCTCCCAGCTCGCCCTGACCTGGGGGGTGGAGACGTTCCTGAGCCCCTACGTCGAGCACACCGACGAGATGGTGATGCAGGTCGACGAGATCCTGATCGAGCAGAGGCGGTGCGCGGAGGGCGAGCTCGTGGTCATCGTGGCAGGATCCCCGCCCGGCACACCTGGCTCGACGAACGCGTTGCGGCTGCACCGGGTGGGCGATGCCGTCTACGGTCGCGCACCCGCCTACCAGAAGCTGCTCGACCGCGGTTGACGCGCGGGCGGCCGGTATGCTGTCCCGGGTCCCCTCGCCGGGGTGGTGGAATGGCAGACACGGAGCACTCAAAATGCTCTGCTCGAAAGGGCGTGCGGGTTCGAGTCCCGCTCCCGGCACCCAGTTGTCCGTGCCGCGTTCCGGTGTTGTCGATGTGGCGTTGCCGGTGCGGTGCGCGGTTGCCACGACCCCACACGTTCGGGAGCCGAGCCCAGACCACGAGGCCGGCACGTCGGCGACCGCAGAGCGCGCTGACCACCCAGCGCTCCGGCGTCTGCCGGGTGCGACAGGTTAGTCTGCCTTTGTGACCACGCCAGAGCGCCCCGTGCCGCGCCCGCCGAAGCCGTCGGAGCCGGACCCCACGACAGCCGACACCACCAGTCCCGTCGACGCGGCGCAGTCCGAGCCGGCCGAGGTTGCGGTGCGGGTCCTCGTGGCGGAGGACGAGGCGCTGATCCGACTCGACCTGGCCGAGATGCTTGAGGAGGCCGGCTACGAGGTCGTCGGGCAGGCGGCCAACGGCGAGCAGGCGGTGGAGCTGGCCCGCGAGCTGACGCCGGACCTGGTGATCATGGACGTGAAGATGCCGGGGATGGACGGCATCAGCGCGGCCGAGGTGCTGGGCAGGGAGGGCATCGCCCCCGTCGTCATGCTGACCGCCTTCAGCGACAGGGCGCTGGTCGAGCGGGCTCGGGACGCGGGCGTCATGGCCTATGTCGTCAAGCCGTTCACCGCCAACGACGTGCTGCCGGCCATCAACATCGCGCGGTCCCGCTGGCAGGAGCGGCAGGCGCTGGAGTCTGAGGTCGCCGACCTGGCCGAGCGGTTCGAGACGCGCAAGCGGCTGGACCGTGCCAAGGGACTGCTCCAGCAGCAGCTCAAGCTGAGCGAGGCAGAGTCCTTCCGCTGGATCCAGAAGGCCGCGATGGACCGGCGCCTGTCGATGCGCGAGGTCGCCGACGCCGTCATCTCCGGCATGCCTACCAAGAAATAAGCCGCGTCAGCCGGGCCACCCCAGCGAGCCGTGCCCACCAGGAAGTAGGCCGCGTCAGCCGGGCGAACCCGGCGAGTTCAGACGGCCGGTGCCCCGGGGGCGGGCCGCCAGCCTCAGGTGAGCGCGCCCACGACCCACACCAGCACCGGAGCGACGGCCAGGGCGGGCAGCAGGTCGCCCACCGGGATGTCGCGGATCCGCAGCAGGCGCATCGAGATGCCGACCAGGAGCAGTCCGCCGACGGCGGTCAGCGCCGCGATGTGCGCGTCCGGCACCAGCGATCCCAGGAGGACACCGACGACGGTGAGCCCGCCCTGCACCACGGCCACGGACACCGCGGAGAACATCACCCCCAGGCCGAACGAGGCCGCGAAGGCCAGGGCCGCGAAGCCGTCGAGCACCGACTTCAGCGCGAGCTCGTCGATGCCTCGCCCCAGCCCGTCGTTCAGCGATCCCAGGATGGTCAGCGGCCCGACGCAGAACAGCAGGGAGGCGGTCAGCCACCCCTCGATGAACCGCTCTCGGGCGGACGGGGTGACCGGGTCCTCGCCACCCGCCGCGCCGGAAACGTGGTCGGCCGCGGTGTCGAGGTTGGCCACCGCCGGCGTCCGCCGCGCCACGAAGGCCTGGATCACCCCGGCCAGGGACTCGACCCGCTGCTCGATCCGCAGCAGCGAGCCGACGATCCCGCCGATGAGCAGCGCCCCCAGGACGATCAGCACCGGGACCCCGCTCCCGACATACTCCACCAGCGCAGGAGAGGTGACGTCCAGCAGCGAGAGGATCGCCACCATGAAGGTGACCAGCCCGAGGCAGTCGGTGACCACCGATCGGGTGTGCTCGCTCAGCCGGTGGCCGAACATCATGCCCAGGATCGACCCCACGAGCACGGTCAGGACGTTCAGCGCGGTGCCGGCGCCGGGGAAGAGATGCTCCACAGACCGAGAGTATGCCGAGGGGCGGGGAGTCCTCAGCCGCCGGGGGCGCGGTCCCTCAGCTGGCAGGTGAGGCGGGCCGTGGCGGTGCGGTGCCCGGCGTCGTCGGTGATGACGATCTCGTAGGCGGCGATCGAACGACCCAGGCTGAGCGGTGTCGCCACGCCGGTGACGTTGCCCTCGCGGACGGCACGGTGGTGGGTGATGTTCAGGTCGACGCCGACCGCGATGCGGTCCTCACCGGCGTGGTGCGCCGAGGCCACGGACCCCAGCGTCTCGGCGAGCACCGCGGAGGCCCCGCCGTGCAGGAGGCCGTAGGGCTGGGTGTTGCCCGCCACCGGCATGCGACCCACCGTCCGCTCCGCGCCTGCCTCGGTGACCTCGATCTGCATGCGCTCGAGGAGGGTCCCAGCGGTCTGAAAGGTGGGCTGGCGTCGCTGCGTGTCGGTCATGGGACCTAGGGTGTCATGCGTGAGTCGACTGCTGCTGCTGGACGGACATTCGCTGGCCTACCGAGCCTTCTTCGCGCTCCCGGTGGAGAACTTCTCGACGAGCACCGGACAGAGCACCAACGCCGTCTTCGGGTTCACCTCGATGCTCATCAACGTGATGCGCGACGAGGCCCCGACGCACATCGCGGTGGCCTTCGACGTGTCGCGCCAGACGTTCCGCTCCGAGGACTACGCGGAGTACAAGGCCGGCCGCTCGGCCACCCCCTCGGAGTTCAAGGGCCAGATCCCGATCATCCGCGAGGTCCTCGACGCGCTGCGCATCCCCCACCTGGAGCTGGACGGCTTCGAGGCCGACGACATCCTGGCGACCCTGACCAGCCGCGCCCGGGAGGACGGGATGGAGGTCCTGATCTGCTCGGGCGACCGTGACGCCCTCCAGCTGGTGGGGGACAAGGTCACCCTGCTCTACCCCCGCAAGGGCGTCTCGGACCTGGCGCGGATGACTCCCGCGGCCGTGCAGGAGAAGTATGGCGTGGGTCCCGACCGTTATTCCGACCTCGCCGCGCTCGTCGGGGAGGCCTCCGACAACCTGCCCGGTGTCCCGGGGGTGGGGCCCAAGACCGCAGCCAAGTGGATCACCCAGTACGGCGACCTGACCGGCATCGTCACCCACGCCGACCAGATCACCGGGAAGGCCGGCCAGTCGCTGCGCGACCATCTGGACGGGGTGCTGCGCAACCGTCGGCTCAACCAGCTGGTGGGTGATCTCGAGCTGTCGGTCGACCTCGGCGACCTGGAGCGCCGCGTGTGGGACCGGGAGCAGATCCACACCGTCTTCGACCGGCTCGAGTTCCGGGTGCTCCGTGACCGGCTGTTCGAGTACCTCGACCCGGTGGCGGACGAGGCCGAGGAGGGCATCGAGGTGGCGGGCGGCCGTATCCCGCCGGCAGAGGTGCCAGCCTGGCTCGCCGAGCACGCTCCGGCGGGGACCCGCACCGGCGTGCACGTGACCGGTAGCTGGTCCCGCGGCACCGGCGACGCGACGAGCATCGCGCTGGCGACGGCCGAGGCAGCGGGCTACCTCTCGCTGGCCGACCTGGACGAGGCGGCGGAGACCGCCCTGGCCACATGGCTGGCCGACCCTGCGGTTCCGAAGGTGCTGCACGACGCGAAGGGGCCGCAGCACGCCCTGCGGTCCCGGGGGTTGCCGCTCGCAGGCCTGGTGAGTGACACCGCACTCGCGGCCTACCTGGTCCGTCCGGATCAGCGCTCCTACGACCTGGCCGACCTGGTCCTGCGCTATCTCAAGCGGGAGCTGCGGGCCGAGGAGGCCCCGGACCAGGGGCTGCTGGATCTCGACCTCGGGGAGGATGACGCCGCGGTACAGTCCGCCCTGGTGCACGCCCGGGCGGTGCACGATCTGGCCGACGCCCTCGACGGCGAGATCGACGACGTCCAGGGTGCCGCGCTGCTCCGGGACATCGAGCTGCCCCTGGTGGGGGTGCTCGGGCGGATGGAGCAGGTCGGGATCGCCGTGGACCTGGCAGCGCTGGAGCTCCTCGAGTCGGAGTTCGGCGACGCGATGGCACAGGCGCAGCAGGACGCGTGGGACGCCATCGAGGACGACTCGGTCAACCTGGGCTCCCCGAAGCAGCTGCAGACGGTCCTCTTCGAGAAGCTGGCCCTGCCCAAGACCCGCCGCACCAAGACCGGCTACACCACCGACGCCGATGCCCTGGCGGGTCTCTACGCCCAGACCGAGCACCCGTTCCTCGAGGCCCTGCTGCGGCACCGGGACAAGACCCGGCTCCGGGTCACAGCCGAGGGACTGATCAAGTCGGTCGCCGACGACGGTCGCATCCACACGACCTACCAGCAGACGATCGCGGCCACCGGTCGGCTGAGCTCCACCGACCCCAACCTGCAGAACATCCCGATCCGCACCGAGGAGGGCCGCCGGATCCGGGAGGCCTTCGTCGTCGGGCAGGGATACGACCAGTTGCTGTCGGCCGACTACAGCCAGATCGAGATGCGGATCATGGCCCACCTCTCGGGCGACGAGGGGCTGATCGAGGCGTTCCGGACGGGGGAGGACCTCCACCGGTTCGTCGGGTCGCGGGTCTTCGCCGTGGAGCCTGCTGACGTGACGGCCGAGATGCGGTCCAAGGTGAAGGCGATGAGCTACGGCTTGGCCTACGGCCTTTCCGCGTTCGGGCTGTCCAAGCAGCTGGGCATCTCCACCAGCGAGGCCAGCGGCCTGATGGAGGAGTACTTCGCACGTTTCGGGGGGGTCCGGGACTACCTCCGGGACGTGGTCGCCGAGGCACGCGGCACGGGGTTCACCGAGACGATGCTGGGGCGGCGCCGCTACCTGCCCGACCTCAACTCGGACAACCGACAGCGGCGCGAGATGGCCGAGCGGATGGCGCTCAACGCGCCCATCCAGGGGTCGGCGGCCGACATCATCAAGGTGGCCATGCTGCGCGTCGAGGAGGCTCTCCGGCGTGACGGCCTGGCCTCGCGCATGCTGCTCCAGGTGCATGACGAGCTCGTGCTCGAGGTGCCCGCGAGCGAGAAGACGACCGTCGAGGAGTTGGTCCGCGCGGAGATGGGGGCGGCCGTGGAGCTCGACGTGCCGCTGGACGTCAGTGTCGGTTGGGGGAGCACCTGGCACGATGCGGCTCACTAGGCCCACGAGGCCCACGAGCCACGCTAGGCCCAGGAGACACGCGCAGGACCTCCGACGCCGGACATCTGCCCGATCCCGTCCCAACGTCACTGCTCGGTAACAATTTGGAACCGTTCCGGCAACTAGCCCGAACATCGCTTGTGCCTACCCAGGTCGCCGCTTACCTTGCACTTACGTGAGGTGCCCCGCCCCCCGGATGCATCGCGACATACACGAAGCAAGGAGCAACATGAGTTCATCTACTCTCCGCCCGCGGAAGTCCGTGACCGCGCGCGGAATCGCCGTGCTGGCTGCCTCGACCCTTATCCTCGCTGCCTGTGGTGGCGACGGTGACGAGGGCGACGACGGGGACGGCGCCGCAGAGGAAACCACCGAGGACGACGGTGGCGAGGCCACTGACGACGGCAGTGAGGCCACTGACGATGGCAGTGAGTCCACCGGCGGCGGCGAGGAGGCCGGGGGTGGCACTGACCCCGGTGCTCCGGAGGCCGGTGACCGCGACCTCGTCCTGAAGGTCGGGACCGTGCTTCCCCAGACCGGAGCCCTGGCCTTCCTCGGCCCGCCCGAGGAGGCCGGAGCGCTGCTGGCCGCCAAGCACATCAACGAGGCCGACGCCGGCATCACGGTCGAGCTGACCCTCGGCGACTCCGGTGACCCGGACAACCGCGCCTACGCGACCACCGTCCCGCAGCTGCTCAACGCGGGCACCAACGTGATCGTCGGTGCAGCGTCCTCCGGTGTGTCCAAGCTGTTCATCGACGAGGTCGTGGCGGCCGAGACCCTGATGATCTCCCCGGCCAACACGGCCCCGGAGTTCACCACGTGGCCGGACAACGGCCTCTACTGGCGCACGGCCCCGTCCGACCTGCTGCAGGGTGAGGTGCTGGGCAACCTGATCGCCTCCGACGGCGTGGTCAACCTCGGCATCCTCTTCCTGAACGACGCCTACGGCACCGGCCTGGAGGCCCAGCTCACGGAGACCTTCACGGCGGCCAACGGCACCGTGGTGGCGAGCGAGTCCTACAACGCTGGTGACACCACGTTCGACGCGCAGATCAGCTCCATCCTTGCTGCGGACCCGGACGCGATCGCCCTGATCACCTTCGAGGAGATCAAGACGATCATCCCGGCCCTGGAGTCCGCTGGCGTTGACATGAGCAGCCTGTACTTCGTCGACGGCAACATCGCCGACTACAGCGCGGACTTCGACCCGGGCACGCTCGAGGGCTCCAAGGGCACCCAGCCCGGCCCGGCGCTGGATGACACCTTCCTGACGGACCTGAACACCGTGTGGCAGGAGCACTCCGGCGAGGAGCTGGCGGACCTCAACTACGCCGGTGAGACCTACGACGCGATCGTGCTGGCTGCGCTGGCGGCCCTGGCCGGCAACTCGGTCGAGGGCCCGGAGATGGCCTCCTGGATGCAGCAGGTGTCCGGTGGCATCGGCGGTGGCGAGAAGTTCGACAACTTCGCCGACGCCGCTGCTGCCATCGCCGAGGGCACGGTGGTGGACTACGACGGCCCGTCCGGACCGATCACCTTCAACGAGGCTGGTGACCCGACCGAGGCGACCATCGGCATCTTCCAGTACGACGAGAACAACAGCCTGGTGCGCCAGAACTGATCAGCTGATCTGACTGGCCTACGGGCAACAGGCCCCCGGGAGATTCTCCCGGGGGCCTCTCTCGTGTTGTCCTGCACCTGTGTCAATGTGTCCTACCCCGTGTCCATGACCCCAGCCGCCTCTGGGTGGGACGGCCTCTGGGTGGGACTGGGGCGCCCTTGGGGTCGGACGGCCTGTGGGTGGGACTGATCCGGAGGTAGGAGGAAGCCCGGACCGTGCATGCGCTGGCCACAAGAGAAACCCCCGGGTGGATCAGTCTCCACCCGGGGGTCTCATACGCGTGCTGCAGAAGGATCTAGGCCGACTCCTCCTGGCCCAGGGTGCCCAGGTAGAGGCCGATGACCTTCTCGTCGTTGAGCAGCTCGCGACCGGTGCCCGTGTGGGCGTCGTGCCCCTGGTCGAGGACGTAGGCGCGGTCGCAGATCTGCAGGCAGCGGCGCGCGTTCTGCTCGACCATGATCGTGGTGACGCCGGCCTGGTTGATCGACGAGACGCGGATGAAGGCGTCGTCCTGACGCACCGGCGAGAGGCCCGCCGACGGCTCGTCGAGCAGCAGGACCTCCGGCCGCATCATCAGTGCTCGGGACATGGCCACCATCTGCCGCTCGCCGCCGCTCAGAGAGCCGGCGACCTGGTTCATACGGTCACCCAGCGCCGGGAAGATGTCGACCACGAAGTCAAGGTTCTCCTTGACCGTGGACGGCTTCTGGAAGGCGCCCATCTCGAGGTTCTCCCGGATGGTCAGCGTGGGGAAGACGTTCTCGGTCTGGGGGACCAGGCCGACACCCTTGGCGACCAGCTCGTTGGCCTTGAGGTTGGTGATGTCGTCGCCGCGGAGGGTGATCGACCCATCCCGGACCGTGACCAGGCCGAAGATCGCCTTCAGCAGGGTCGACTTGCCGGCACCGTTGGGCCCGATGATCCCGATGAGTTCACCGTCGTAGGCCTGCAGGTTGGTGTCGGTGAGGATGTCGATCCCCGGGAGGTAGCCCGCAGTGACGTTCTTGACGTCGACGACCAGATCGCGTGTTTCCGGATCCGGGGGCGAGGCTGCCTCCGGCGTCGTGGTGGGGGTGCTGGGATCACTCATGAGAGTCGGTTCCCCTCCTCGTCGTAGCGGCCGGTGATCACACCGATGTCCTCATCCAGGTGGCTGCCGAGGTAGGCGTCGATGACGGCAGCATTGCGCATCACCTCGTGGGGTGGTCCCTCGGCGACGATCCTGCCCTCCGCCATGACCACGACCCAGTCGGCGATGTGCCGCACCATGTGCATGTCGTGTTCCACGAAGAGCACCGTCATGCCCTCGGACTTCAGATCGATCACGTGGTCGAGCAGCGTCTGCACGAGGGCGGGGTTGACTCCAGCCATGGGCTCGTCCAGGAGCACGAACTCGGGCTGCGTCATGAGGGCGCGCGCCATCTCGAGCAACTTGCGCTGGCCGCCCGAGAGACTGGCGGAGTAGTCGTCCCTCTTCTCATACAGCTTGAACTTCTTCAGCAGCGTGATGGCGCGTTCCTCGATCTCCCGCTCCTGCGACGTCCAGAGCGGCGGCACGACGGCCGCCCAGATCGACTCGCCGCGCTGACCGTTGGCGCCGAGCTTCATGCTCTCCAGGACGGTGAGCCGAGCGAGCACCTTGGTGAGCTGGAAGGTGCGCACCTGACCGAGCCGCGCCGACTTGAAGGCCGGGATGCCGGCGAGGGAGCGGCCGTTGAACGACCACTCACCGGTGTCCGGCTTGTCGAAGCCGCTGAGCAGGTTGAACAGCGTGGTCTTGCCGGCACCGTTGGGCCCGATCAGCGCCGTGATCGCGTGGCGGGGGATCTCCACGTGGTCGACGTCGACCGCCTTGTTGCCGCCGAAGGAGCGCGTGATGTGGTCCGCGACCAGGATCGGGTCGACCTTGGCCACGCCGGGGGCGGCGTCGTCCTTGGCCAGGTGGGTGGTGTGGTGGATCTCGTGGGTCGGCTCGACCTCGAGGGTGTCGACGATCGTGTCGTCGTCGATACCGGCGAGCTCGGCGCCCTCAGGAGCGTCAGGCCCGTCGGGAACCGTGGGGTCTGGGGTGCTACTTGACAAAGGTCATCTCCTTCTTGTTGCCGAGGAGGCCCTGTGGTCGGAAGGCCACGAGCAGCATCAGGGCGACGCCGACGAGGACGAAGCGCAGATTGCCGGCCGCGGTGGACGAGATGGGCAACCAGCCCTCGGTGGCCATCGCGGGGAGGACGCCGGCCAGGAATGCCATGACACCCCAGTACAGGACTGCGCCGATAATCGGGCCGAACAGGGTTGCGGCTCCGCCGAGCAGCAGGGCCGTCCAGACGAAGAACGTGAGGCTCGGCAGGTAGTACTGCGGGATGACCGCAGAGGGGAGGGCGATGACGACGCCACCCAGCGCGCCGAGCACACCGCCGATGATCAGGGCCTGCATCTTGTAGAGGTAGACGTTCTTGCCCAGCGAGCGGACCGCGTCCTCGTCCTCACGGATGCCCTTCAGAACGCGGCCCCAGGGGCTCCGCATGAGGAGCCAGACCAGCAGCAGGCCGAGGGCGACCAGGAACAGACCGAACAAGCGACTCCACCACTGGTCCGAGGTGAATTCCCACGGGCCGAAGCCGAAGGTGCCTTCCGGGAGCGGGTTGGCCTCGCGGAAGCTCGTGTGATAGCCGCCGAGCCCGTCGGCCGAGTTCGTCCACTCGTCGAAGACGCGCGACTGGAAGAGCAGGCGGACGATCTCCGCCGCCGCGATCGTCACGATGGCCAGGTAGTCGCCCCGCAGCTTCAGGGTCGGGATGCCCAGGATGATCGCGAAGATCACCGCACCGACGATGCTGACCAGGATGCCTGCCCACCAGGGGAAGCCGAAGCTGAGGATGGAGATGGCATAGCCGTAGGCGCCGATGGCCATGAATCCCGCCATACCGAAGTTGAGCAGTCCTGCGTAGCCGAAGTGGACCGCCAGACCCAGAGCGGCCAGCATGAAGCCGATGGTCTCGGGGGAGAGCATGAAGCTCGCCGTGTTGTCGAGGATGGAACCCCAGTTCATAGTGTGCCTCCCTTATCCAACGCGTTCACGTCGGCCCAGGAGTCCCTGGGGTCTGAAGAGCAGGACGATGACGAGCACGCCAAGCGCCCCGACGTACTTGATGTCGGACGGAATCCAGAGGGTCGAGGTCTCGACGAGGATGCCGATGACCAGCGAGCCGATGAGCGCGCCGAAGGCGGTGCCCAGGCCACCGAGGACGACGGCGGCGAAGATGAGCAGCAGGATCTGGACACCCATGTCCCACTTGATGCCGGGTCGGAAGTAGGCCCACAGGACACCGGACAGGCCGGCCAGCGCGCCACCGATCACCCAGACGATGCGGGTCACCCGCTCGACGTCGATGCCGCTTGCCGCGGCGAGCTGCCGGTTGTCGGCGACCGCACGGGTGGCCTTGCCGATCCGGGTGCGCAGGAGCCAGTAGGAGACCGCCAGCAGGACGATGAGGCTCAGTGCCATGCTCACCATGTCGATCGTGGACAGCTTGATCGGACCGATGATCTGGTGCTTGACACCTCCCGTGCCTGGCAGCTGGCTCGTGCCTCCGCCGATGAAGATCAGGAAGATGTAACGACCGGCGAGCGAGGCACCGATGGTGAGGATCATCATCTGCACCAGCCCGATGCCTCGACGGCGCAGGGGTCTCCACAGCGTGGCGTCGAACGCCCACCCGAAAGCACCGCTGGCAATCACCGCGACGACGATGGCCAGGAGGATGGGCAGACCCAGGTTCCACATCCAGAGGGCCATGATGGCGCCGAAGGTGACCATCTCGGCATGGGCGAAGTTCGTCAGGCCGGTGGTGCCGAAGATCAGGGACAGCCCGATCGAGGCGAGCGCGAGCATGAGGCCGAAGTTGAGGCCGTTGAAGAGGCGCTCGACGAACTGGGACATGAAGCTGGCGGTCTCGCGCACGTCCTCGCCGAGGAAGAAGTTGGCCGGGGCGAAGAACTGCGAGCCGTAGGCCACGGTGATCGGGTTGTCACCCTCGACCGTGACCCCCTCGGGCAGCGTCTCCTCATCCAGCAGCACCTCGTAGGGGTCGGTCGTCGGGACCCCGACCCTGACCTGGCCCCGGTCGTCGGTCACCGCCTCGGCCTCGTAGTCGCCGCCCGAGACAACGATGCGCACGTCGGCGACCGGCTCGTTGTTGTAGCGGACATTGACCACGACGTTCTGATCGTGCTCTTCGACGTTGACCTGCGAACCGTCGCCCTGCGCGGAGGCCGGAGCCGCCGTCGGCAGGAAGACGACGAAGAAGGCCGCGATGATGAACCAGAGACCCCGCCAGGGGCTGGTGCGCCGGTCTGTGGCGCGGACGGCATGCGTGGCGCGACGCACATTACCTCCCGGGTGTGGTGTCGAGGTCAGTTGCTGTGGTGCCAGGGGTGCCGGGGCCATGTGGTCCGGTGGGGAGCAGCTGCTGGCGTGTGGGTGTCGCATCACCAGGAGCGCGAGGCGCTCTCCGTCGACGACTCAGGGATCCGATCGTGGTCACGGGACCTCACTTCGGGGGCAGGGGCACACGACACCCGTCGGGGTACCGCTTGCCGTATTAAACGCGACGAGGGGCCTTGTGGCCAGTGTCTGCGCCGGATCGGCTCACATGTTGTCCGTTCTGTTACCAACCTGAACCCCGCTGCGAAATCTTGTCAGGGGGTCGCCTTGCGGCACACGAAGATCGCGGTGCCAGGTACCAGCTCACCGCGCAGCCGGCTCCAGCCGCCCCACACGTGGTCCGCGTGTTCCGGCCACTCCGGCTCGACGAGGTCGACCAGGTGCAGGCCGGCGGCGACGATCTGCCGGACCCGGTCGCCGAGCGTGGCGTGGTGCTCCACGTACGTCGCCCTCCCGGCCGCGTCCTGCTCGACGTAGGGGTCCCGGTCGAAGTAGGAGGTGCGCACGGTGAGACCGGCCTGCCCGGGTGTGTCGGGCAGGGTCCACCGGATCGGATGGGTCACCGAGAAGACCAGCCGGCCACCGACCCGCAGCACCCGGGACACCTCCCGGAGCAGGCGCGCGGGGTCGGCCACGAACGGCAGTGCACCGTAGGCGGAGAAGACGGTGTCGAAGGACTCGTCGGCGAACGGGAGGCACACGGCGTCGCACAGGACGTATGCCGGGGCGCCGGGGGCGGCGGCATCCAACCGGCGGCCCTGGGCCAGCATTCCTCCCGAGATATCGGTCGCCACCGTCCGCGCGCCGCGGGCGGCGCACCAGCGCGACCCCTGTGCCGCGCCGGCACCGAACTCGAGCACGTCGAGCCCGGCCACCTCGCCCAGGAGCCCCAGGTCGGACTCGTACACCCCCTCCGGCCCCCACATCAGAGCGTCGTCCCCGAGGACGGCACGGTGCTCGCGGTAGTAGTCGGTCGCCTCCGCGTCCCACCAGGCGCGGCTCGCGGCGGCGCTCTCCGGCTGATCCGCAGGCCGCCGCCCGACCGACTCAGCCGGCCCCACGACATATTGACCTGGTGCCTGTAGTGCCGGATGGGGCGAGCCGGAGGAGCCCTCAGGTGGCGGCGTGCTCATGGGCGCAGTCTGCCGGATTGACCAGCGGTGGCACGCGCAGGTAGGGTGGGTCCGCGCGGCGCGTGCATTCGTGCGTGCCTGTGTACCGGTCGGTGCTCACCGACCGCCACAATAACTGTCCATCCCGGGCGGGTCGCCTATGACGTTGACTCCGTCCTCACTGCATGTCCACACATCGGAGCCCCTACTACATGACTGCAACTGCGCCTGAGAAGGCCATCTCCCAGATCGCGATCAACGACATCGGGTCTGAGGAGGATCTCCTCGCAGCGATCGACGCCACGATCAAGAACTTCAACGACGGAGACATTGTCGAAGGTGTCATCGTCAAGGTCGACCGGGACGAGGTCCTGCTCGACATCGGCTACAAGACCGAGGGCGTCATCCCGTCCCGCGAGCTGGCCATCAAGCACGACGTCGACCCCTCCGAGGTGGTCAACGTCGGCGACGAGGTCGAGGCCCTCGTCCTCCAGAAGGAGGACAAGGAAGGCCGCCTGATCCTGTCCAAGAAGCGCGCGCAGTACGAGCGCGCCTGGGGCTCCATCGAGCAGGTCAAGGAGGAGGACGGCGTCGTCACCGGCACCGTCATCGAGGTCGTCAAGGGCGGCCTCATCCTCGACATCGGCCTGCGTGGCTTCCTGCCCGCCTCCCTCGTCGAGATGCGGCGCGTCCGCGACCTGCAGCCCTACGTCGGCCAGCAGATCGAGGCCAAGATCATCGAGCTGGACAAGAACCGCAACAACGTGGTCCTGTCCCGTCGCGCGTGGCTGGAGCAGACCCAGTCCGAGGTCCGCACCACCTTCCTCAAGGAGCTGGCCAAGGGCCAGGTCCGCTCCGGTGTCGTCAGCAGCATCGTCAACTTCGGTGCGTTCGTCGACCTGGGCGGCGGCGTGGACGGTTTGGTCCACGTCTCCGAGCTGTCCTGGAAGCACATCGACAACCCGGGCGAGGTCGTCGAGGTCGGCGACGAGGTCACCGTCGAGGTGCTGGACGTCGACATGGACCGCGAGCGTGTCTCCCTGTCGCTGAAGGCGACCCAGGAGGACCCGTGGCAGCACTTCGCGCGCACCCACGCCATCGGCCAGGTCGTGCCGGGCAAGGTCACCAAGCTGGTGCCCTTCGGTGCGTTCGTGCGGGTCGAGGACGGCATCGAGGGTCTGGTCCACATCTCCGAGCTGGCCGAGCGCCACGTGGAGCTGCCGGAGCAGGTCGTCACCGTCGGCACCGACATCTTCGTCAAGGTCATCGACATCGACCTGGAGCGTCGCCGGATCTCGCTGTCGCTGAAGCAGGCCAACGAGGCTGTTGCGGCCGAGTTCGACCCGACCCTCTACGGCATGGCTGCCGAGTACGACGAGGAGGGGAACTACAAGTACCCCGAGGGCTTCGACGCCGAGGCGCAGGAGTGGATGGAGGGCTTCGAGGCCCAGCGCGAGAAGTGGGAGAAGGAGTACGCCGAGGCCCACGAGCGCTACGAGGCCCACAAGACCCAGGTCGAGGCGGCCTCCGAGGCCGAGGAGTCCGCCGGCGACGCCGCGGACACCGCGACCACCTACTCCTCGGGCAGCGGCTCGAGCAGCACCGAGGCTGCGGCGCCGTCCGCACCGTCCGAGGCCCAGGGCACCCTGGCCTCCGACGAGGCCCTCGCCGCCCTGCGCGAGAAGCTCACCGGCAACTGAGCACCGCTCCGACCGGCCGCTCCCGCGGTTGACGGAGTATGCCGAACGGCCCGGTTCCCCTTCGGGGGAGCCGGGCCGTTCGCGTTGCCAGGGCGGCGCGGCGTCTTCGCTGCGGTCACGCGGCCGGCGTCGTGTGCCTCGGGCGGGGCGACCTCTCCGCTGCGGTCACGCGGCTGGCGTCGTGTGCCTCGGGCGGCGCGACGTCTCCGCTGCTGTCACGCGGCCGGCGTGTCGCTGTCGGTGCGAGCAGACACGCGTCGGTGCGAGCGCATTGTCATGACATCGACGGCGATTCCCTCGCACCGACCAACGACAGACGGTGGGAAGCCGCAGGGAGGTGCGGTCGCGGGGCACGTGAAGTGGTGGTGGGCTGCGCGCAGGTGGGGGTGAGCGTAGGTGGGGCTGCGCGGAGGTGGGGTCGCGCGGAGCTCTGATCAGGGCAGGCCGTGGTGGTGCGACCAGCGGTCCGCCGCACGTGCCGCACCGGCGTCGATGAGCGCGTGCAGCTCGGGGGAGTCCGGCACCCGGAACGAGGTGTAACCACCCCGTCCACCCGCGGTCGGTCGCCCGTAGGCCTTCGCCGCCAGGTGCCCGTCGGGCAGCATCCGGACCGTGATGGAGGTCAGGGTGAACTCCTCGTCGCGGCGCGTGTCGGTCCAACGCAGGTGGTCCGGGACCGTCACATTGATGGCCAGCGCGGAGACCTCGACATCGTCGCTCATGGACTCATGGTGCCATCAGGACTCATGGTGCTGCCCGGGCAGTGCGCCGTGGTTCGGAGTGCCGGGGCAGTGCGCCGTGGCTCGGGGCCTCGCGAGCTCAGCCGCGGCCGAGCAGGGTGCCGCCGTTGACCTGCAGGATCTGGCCCGTGGTCCACCCCGCGCCGGGGCTGGCGAGATAGGCGACTGCCGCGGCCACCTCCTCCGGTGTGCCGGGGCGCCCCATCGGGATGGTGGCCATCCGCTTGGTGCGCACGGACGGGTCGGCGGCGATGCGGTCCTCCCAGAACGGCGTGCCGGGCACGAAGCCCGGGGCCACCGCGTTGACCGTGACGCCCTCGGCGGCCAGCTGCTGGGCCAGGGACAGCACCCAGGCGTTGAGGGCAGCCTTGGCCGCGCCATAGGACCCCGATCCGCGCAGGGCGGCGATGGAGCTCATCGCGATGATCCGCCCGCCCGGGCGTCGGATGTGGTCAAGCAGCGCCTGTGTCAGCAGCACCGCCGAGAGCACGTTGGCGTCGAAGTCCGCCCGCCAGCCCTCCGCCACCGAGGCCAGGTCGGGTCCGGCGGCGACGCCGAGGTTGCCGCCGGCGTTGCAGACCAGCACGTCGATCGCCGGGCCGCGGTGGAGGATCGCAGCCAGACGCTCCACCTCCTCCGGCACCGTCAGGTCGCAGGCGAGCGGGCTGATCTGGACACCGGGCGGGGCCTGGGGAGCCAGCTCGCGTGCCGCCTCGCGCAGCACCTGTTCCCGGCGGCCGACGATGACGACCTGGGACGCCTGGGGCAGCAGGGCGGACGTGATGGCCCGGCCGATGCCGGTGCCACCTCCGGTGACGACGATGCGTGAACCCATGGGGCGAGTCTGCCGCACCCTCGTTACGCTGGCCATATGCCCCAGAGCGACGCTCCTGACCTTTTGCTGCGCGTGGGCCTGAGCGGCGGCATCGGTTCGGGGAAGTCGACGGTCTCGCAGACCCTGGCCGACCGGGGCGCGGTGGTGATCGACGCCGACCTGCTGGCCCGGGAGGTGGTCGAGCCGGGCACACCGGGACTGGCGGCGATCGCGCAGCGGTTCGGGGACGACATACTCACCCCGGAGGGAGCGCTGGACCGGGCCGCCCTGGGGCGGGTCGTCTTCGGTGACCCCGCAGCCCGCACTGACCTGGAGGGGATCACCCACCCGCTGATCGCCGAGCGGACCCGGGAGCTCATCGCCGCCGCCCCGGCCCACAGCATCGTGGTGCACGACGTGCCACTGCTGGTCGAGGTCGGCTACGCACCGCGCTACCACCTCGTCATCATCGTCGGGGCCTCCCGCGAGACCCGGCTGAGGCGGCTGACCGACCTGCGGGGCATGACCGGCGCGGAGGCGGAGCAGCGGATCGACGCCCAGGCCACCGACGTCCAACGGCGGGCCGTGGCGGACGTCTGGTTGGACAACGAGGGGACCGTCGATGAGCTCCGGGCCGCCACCGAACGACTGTATGCCGAGCGCCTGGTCCCGTTCCTCACCCACCTCGTGCAGGGGCTGGGGGTGCCGACCCACGAGGTCCCCGGGCCGGAGGAGATGGTCCGGTTGGAGGCCCGCCTGGGGTACGTGCTGGGGGAGGACCTGGACGGCGCCTTGGAGCTCGACCCGGGCACCGACAGCCTGCTGGTGCCGCTGGCCCCGGGTGTGCCGGCCGATGCGATGCGTGAGCGGCTGGCCCGAGCCGGCTTCCCGGCCGTCGGGGAGGGTCGGCACGCCTCCGCTGACCCGGGGCGACCGGTGGTGCTCACGCTGCGGGAACACACTGTCGGTGGTGACGGTTAGCGTTGAGGTATGCGCCCCACGACTGACCTCCAGCGGACCGTCGCGCCCATCCGTGTCGAGTCCGACTTCCAGCCCAGCGGTGACCAGCCGCAGGCCATCAGGGAGCTCGCCGACCGGATCAACCGCGGCGAGCAGAATGTCGTGCTCCTGGGCGCTACCGGCACCGGCAAGTCCGCCACGACCGCCTGGCTGCTGGAACAGGTCCAGCGGCCCACGCTGGTGATGGCGCCCAACAAGACCCTTGCCGCCCAGCTGGCCAACGAGTTCCGCGAGCTGCTGCCGCGCAACGCGGTGGAGTACTTCGTGAGCTACTACGACTACTACCAGCCCGAGGCGTATGTCCCCCAGACGGACACCTACATCGAGAAGGACTCCTCGATCAACGACGAGGTGGAGCGGCTGCGCCACTCGGCGACCAACTCCCTGCTGACCCGCCGGGACGTGGTCGTGGTGGCCTCGGTGTCCTGCATCTACGGCCTCGGCACGCCACAGGAGTATGTCGACCGGATGGTCCAGCTCCGGGTCGGCGACGAGATCGAGCGGGACGACCTGCTGCGCAAGTTCGTCACCATGCAGTACACCCGCAACGACATGGCCTTCAGCCGTGGCACCTTCCGCGTGCGGGGCGACACGGTCGAGATCATCCCGCAGTACGAGGAGCTCGCCGTCAGGGTCGAGTTCTTCGGCGACGAGATCGACAAGCTCTACACCCTCAACCCGATCACCGGTGAGGTGGTGCGCGAGGAGCAGGAGATGTATGTCTTCCCGGCCTCGCACTACGTCGCCGGCCCGGAGCGGATGGAGCGGGCCGTGACGGGCATCGAGGCCGAGCTGGCCGAGCAGCTGGCCAGGTTCGAGAAGGACGGCAAGCTGCTCGAGGCGCAGCGCCTGCGGATGCGGACGACCTACGACATCGAGATGATGCGCCAGGTCGGCTCCTGCTCGGGTATCGAGAACTACTCGCTGCACATCGACGGACGCGAGCGTGGCTCGGCGCCCAACTGCCTCCTGGACTACTTTCCCGAGGACTTCCTGCTGGTGATCGACGAGTCCCACGTGACCGTGCCGCAGATCGGTGCGATGTATGAGGGGGACATGTCCCGCAAGCGGACCCTCGTCGACCACGGGTTCCGGCTGCCCAGCGCGATGGACAACCGACCGCTGAAGTGGGAGGAGTTCCTGGACCGCATCGGTCAGACGGTCTACCTCTCGGCGACCCCCGGCGACTACGAGATGGCCAAGTCGGACGGTGTCGTCGAGCAGATCATCCGGCCCACCGGACTGGTCGACCCCGAGGTCGTCCTGAAGCCGACCAAGGGCCAGATCGATGACCTGATGCACGAGATCGGTGAGCGGACCGCCAAGAACGAGCGGGTCCTGGTGACCACGCTGACCAAGAAGATGGCCGAGGACCTGACCGACTACCTCCTCGACAAGGGCGTCCGCGTCCGCTATCTGCACTCCGAGGTCGACACGCTCCGCCGCGTGGAGCTGCTGCGTGAGCTGCGGCTGGGCGAGTATGACGTGCTGGTCGGCATCAACCTGCTCCGAGAGGGCCTGGACCTGCCAGAGGTCTCCCTGGTGAGCATCCTGGACGCCGACAAGGAGGGCTTCCTGAGGTCGGCTCGATCGCTGATCCAGACCATCGGTCGCGCGGCTCGCAACGTGTCCGGCCAGGTGCACATGTATGCCGACAAGATCACTCCCTCGATGGCGGAGGCGATCGACGAGACCAACCGGCGCCGCGAGAAGCAGATCGCCTTCAACACCGCGCACGGCATCGACCCCACGCCGTTGCGCAAGAAGATCGCCGACATCACCGACATGCTCGAGCGCGAGGACGCCGACACCGAGGCGCTGATGGGCAGCGGCCGGTCGCAGTCCCGGGGCAAGCGCGGGCGGCCCAACGCGGGTGCCGTGGCCGCCGACGCCGGCGTGGCGCTCGGTGGTCGCCGGGAGAACCTCGCGGCCAGCGAGCTGGCGCAGCTCATCCAGGAGCTCACAGGCCAGATGCACCAGGCGGCCACCGACCTGCACTTCGAGCTCGCGGCGCGGTTGCGGGACGAGATCGGCGACCTCAAGAAGGAGCTGCGACAGATGCGGGAGCACGCCGGCTAACCGGTGCCCGGTGGGGGCGCGCCAGTGGGAGCGAGCGACTGCCGGAGGGTCGGGGTTGTGAGAGGATTGCCCGGTGCGGAGGGGAGTATCCCCGTCTCATCGATGGTCCGTCATCACGGCACCCAGCGCGGTGCCCGGGCCACCGGCCGGTCAACCACGACCGGTGGGAGAGACCTCCGGTTGTCGTAACCCGCTGACCGGAAGGCCACCTCGCCTTGTTTGACAATTCGTTCGTCCCCGCCACCACCGCCATGATCTTCGTCGGCGCCATGATCCTGGTGCTGCTCTTCGACGTGATCATCCTGGGTCGTCGCCCGCACGTGCCCAGCAACCGCGAGACCGGCACCGCTCTCGGGCTGTATGTGGGACTGGCGATCGCCTTCGGCATCTACGTCTGGGTGGTGGGTGGCCACCAGCTGGGTGGCGAGTTCTTCGCCGGGTGGCTCACCGAGTACTCGTTGTCCGTCGACAACCTCTTCATCTTCATCATCATCATGGCCAACCTCAAGGTGCCGCGGATGTACCAGCAGTACGCGCTGCTGGTCGGCATCGTCATCGCGCTGATCCTCCGGGCGATCTTCATCATGCTCGGCGCGCAGGCCATCGAGGCGTGGTCGTGGGTGTTCTACATATTCGGGGCGTTCCTGATCTACACCGCCGTCGGGCTGGCCAGGGAGAACCTGGGGGACGACGAGGAGGAGGAAGAGGGCGAGAGCCGGATCATCCGCATCGCCCGCAAGACCCTTCCCTTCACCGACAGCTGGGACCACGGCAAGAAAATGTCGGTCGTGCAGAACGGCAAGCGGGTCTTCACGCCGATGCTGCTGGTGATCCTGGCGCTGGGCATGACCGATCTGCTCTTCGCGCTCGACTCGATCCCGGCGATCTTCGGCCTGACGCAGGACCCGTTCCTGGTCCTGATGGCCAACATCTTCGCCCTGATGGGTCTGCGCCAGCTCTACTTCCTGATCGGCAACCTGCTGCAGAAGCTGGTCTACCTCGGGATCGGACTGGCCGTCCTGCTGGCATTCATCGGGATCAAGCTCATCTTCCACGCCATGCACGTCAACGAGCTGCCCTTCATCAACGGCGGTGAGCCGATGCTCTGGGCTCCCGAGATCCCGATCTGGCTGTCGCTGACGATGATCATCGGCATCCTGGCCGTCACGACGGTCGCCAGCCTGATCAAGAGCAGCCGCGACACCCGCAAGCGCGAGCGCGAGGTGCTCGAGCTCGATGACGTGCACCCGACCGGCTTCTACGGTCAGAGCGACGACCCGACGGACTCCCAGGACCAGGCACGTCGCTGACGGCTCCCGGGGTTGACACGGGTGGCCCACTGCTTGCCCTGCCGGCGACGAGGGAGGGCGACCAGCACGTGTGATTGACACGGGTGGCCACCGCCTGCCCGTGGTGACCTCTAGGTGCTGCGCCCGCGCCGCCCGAGCACGGCGATGCTGGCGCACACCACCATCACCATCCCGGCCACCTGGACGGTGGCCAGGGTCTGGGACAGGACCAGCAGCCCGGCCAGGGCCGCTGCGGCAGGCTCGAGGCTGAGCAGGACCCCGAAGACTCCTGCCGAGAGCCTGCGCAGCGCCAGGAGCTCCAGGGAGTAGGGAATCGCCGAGGACAGCAGGGCGATCCCGAGCCCCCGGAGGAGCACCTCGCCCTCCAGCAGCGAGCTGCCTGCCTGGGCGATGCCGAGGGGCAGCATCGCGACCGCAGCGATGGTCAGGGTGATCGCCATCCCGTCGAGACCCTCGAACCGTGAACCGGTCCGACCACTGAGCACGATGTAGCAGGCCCAGAATCCTCCGGCGGCCGCAGCCAGCCCGATGCCGACCAGGTCCATCTGCGCCCACGGCACGGACAGGGCCTCGGAGATCAGCACCACCCCGATGAGGGCCAGGACGACAGCCAGCAGGTCACGGACCTGACGGGAGGTCGCGGCCGCGAGCAGCAACGGTCCGAGGAACTCGATGGTGACGGCGACCCCGATCGGCAGCCGTTCGAGGGAGGCGTAGAAGCAGAGGTTCATCGCAGTCAGCGCTGCCGCGAACAGGGTCACGGTGACCCAGTCCTCACGGCTGCGCCCGCGCCACCGCGGACGGATCAACGCGAGCATCATCACCGCGGCCAGCAGCATCCGGAGCAGCACCGAGCCGGCCACCCCGACCAGGGGGAGCAGGGTGGCGGCCAGCGCCCCGCCGAACTGCACGGACAGGACCGCGACCAGGACCAGCCCGACCGGGTGCTTCTGAAGGGCGCCGGTCAGCCCGCTGCCGGGGCCGGAGGGGCGGGTGCCTGAGGGACCGGTGCCTACCATCCGCGGTCTCGCCACTCGGCGAGGTGCGGTCGCTCCGCGCCGAGGGTCGTGCTGTCACCGTGCCCGGGGTGCACCACCGTGCTGTCCGGGTAGACGTCGAACACCCGCCCCTCGAGGTCGTCCATCAACGAGGTGAAGGCGTTGGCGTCCGGGGTCTTGCCGGGACCGCCGGGGAACAGGCTGTCCCCGGTGAAGAGGTGGACCCGCCCGGCACCGTCGGCGAGCGCCAGGGCCACCGACCCGGCGGTGTGGCCCCGGAGGGCGATGACGTCCAGCCGGAGGTCACCGACCGTGAGCTGGTCCCCGTGCTGGAGGCGCCGGTCCGGTGTCACGGGGAGCGCGTCAGCGTCCGCATCTCCGGCCGCGGTGGACACCTCGAAGTGAGCCACGATCCCGGCGAGGGCACGGTGGTGGTCCCAGTGCTGGTGCGTGGTGACAACCAGGTCCAGCTGACCGGAGCCCTCGGCCACCAGGGCGCGCAGCCGATCGACGTCGTCCGCGGCGTCGATCAGCGCCTGCGCGCCGGTGCGTCGGCAGGTGAGCAGATAGGCGTTGTTGTCCATCTCCGAGACGCTGGACTTGCGCAGCATCGCGGTGCCCAGATGACCCACCCACGAGGTGCCACCGGGCTCGACGTGGGCAGGGTCGATAACATGCTCAGCCATGCCCCGAGTCTAGGAGGCTCAGATCGCGATCGGTGCGTCCGTCGGGCGCACCGGGAACGGCAGGGTGGTGTCCCCGGTGAGGAAGCGGTCGACGGCTGCGGCGCAGGCACGCCCCTCCGCGATGGCCCAGACGATCAGCGACTGCCCACGGCCGGCGTCCCCGGCGACGAAGACCCCTGGCAGAGCGGTGGCGTACTGCCCGTCGCGGACGAACGTGCCCCGCGCCGTCGTCGGCAGCGGTGAGCCCGTCGCGACGACCGGGTCCGGGCCGGTGAAGCCGAGCGCGACGAGCACCAGGTCGGCCGGGATGGTGCGCTCCGTGCCGGCATAGGGATCGAAGCGACCGTCGATGCGCTCGCCGTCGACGATGTGGACGCCGCTCACCGCGCCGCCCTCGGTGACCACCTCCAGGGTGTTGACCCCGAAGACACGCTCGCCGCCCTCCTCGTGCGACTCGCCCACCCGGTGGATCAGGGGGTACATCGGCCACGGGTGGTGGTCCGGGCGCTCGGTCGGCGGCTGAGGACGAATGTCCAGCTGCGTCACGCTCGCCGCGCCCTGTCGGATGGCGGTGCCGTAGCAGTCGGCCCCGGTGTCACCGCCACCGACGATCACCACGTGCTTGCCTTCGGCGTCGATGCCGCGCTCGGCGCCCAGCGCCTCGCGGTTCGCCGGCACCAGGAAGTCCATCGCCGGATGCACCCCGGCGACCTCCTGGCCGGTCACGCCCAGCGGTCGGGGCACGGTCGACCCGACAGCGAGCACGACAGCGTCAAAGCGCTCGGACAGCTCGGCGAGGCTGAGGTCGCCGGGCCCGTCGCCACCGATGGTCACCCCGGTCCGGAACCGGATGCCCTCGGACCGCAGCTGCACGAGCCGGCGGTCCAGGACGGACTTCTCCATCTTGAACTCGGGGATGCCGTAGCGCAGGAGGCCACCCACCGCGTCGTCCCGCTCGTGGACGACGACGGTGTGCCCCGCACGCCCCAGCTGCTGGGCGGCGGCCAGCCCTGCGGGGCCGGACCCGACCACGGCGATGGTCTTGCCGCTGAGCCACTCCGGCTCCTGTGCCGTGACCATCCCGTTGTCGAAGGCCCGGTCGATGATCGAGACCTCGACCTGCTTGATGGTGACGGCGGGCTGGCTGATGCCCAGGACGCACGCGGTCTCGCAGGGAGCGGGACACAGCCGCCCGGTGAACTCGGGGAAGTTGTTCGTCGAGTGCAGCCGCTCGATCGCCTCCCGGAAGTTGCCCCGGCGGGTCAGGTCGTTCCACTCCGGAATGAGGTTGCCCAGGGGACAGCCCTGGTGGCAGAACGGGATGCCGCAGTCCATGCAGCGTCCGGCCTGGCGACGGAGCACCCCGTCCTCCTGGGCGGTGTGCACCTCCTTCCAGTCCATGATGCGGACCGGGACCGGGCGGCTGGGCTGTCCCTCGCGGTCGCGGTGGTTCAGGAAACCGTGCGGGTCAGCCACGGGAGTCCTCCAGGATCAGTTGCCAGGCGTGGGGGCCGTCCGGGTCCTCCCCGCGGGAGGCGACCTCCTCGCGGATCCGCAGCACCCCGGCATACTGCCGCGGGGTGATCCGGGTGAAGCGGGCGGGCCAGTCGGGGGTGGCCAGGATGCGCTGCGCGACGGTCGAGCCGGTGAGGACGATGTGCTCGGTGAGCAGCTCGTGGAGCACCCCGGCGGTGGGACCGCCCGGTTCCACCTGGTCCAGCAGCAGGTCGCCGGCTGCGAGGGCGGCCTGGTTGACCCGCGTGGGGACCAGGTCCAGGACGTAGGCCGTGCCACCGGACATCCCGGCGCCCAGGTTGCGTCCGGTGGGGCCGAGGACCAGGACCGTCCCCCCGGTCATGTACTCCAGGGCGTGGTCGCCCACCCCCTCCACGACCGCGATGGCGCCGGAGTTGCGGACGCAGAAGCGCTCGCCGACCAGACCACGCAGGTTGAGCTGGCCGGAGGTGGCGCCGTAGGCGATGACGTTGCCCGCGACGACCTGGTCGGCGGCGGCGAAGGTGGCTTCCTCGGGCGGTCGCACCACGATCTGCCCCCCGGACAGGCCCTTGCCGACGTAGTCGTTGGCGTCGCCGACCAGGCGCAGCGTGATGCCGCGCGGCAGGAAGGCGCCCAGGGACTGTCCGGCCGACCCGGTGAGGGTGAGGTCGATGGTGCCGTCGGGCAGGCCGTCGGCACCGTGGCGCCGGGTGACCTCGTGGCCGAGCATGGTGCCGAGGGTCCGGTTGACGTTGCGGACGGCGAACTGCGCCGTCACCGGCCGGCGGTGCTCCAGCGCCGGTGCGGCCGCGGTGATGAACTCGTGGTCCAGGGCCCGGTCGAGCCCGTGGTCCTGGACCGTGGTGCGGCGGAGGGCGGACCCCGGCGGGACCGGCTCGGCGTGCAGGATGGGGGCCAGGTCGAGCCCCTCGGCCTTCCAGTGGTCCAGCGCAGGTCGGGTGTCCAGCAGGTCCACCCGTCCGATGACCTCGTCCAGGGACCGGTAGCCGAGGGCGGCGAGGTGCTCGCGCACCTGCTCGGCGATGAACTCGAAGAAGGTGATGACGTGCTCGGCCTGGCCGGTGTAGCGGGCTCGCAGCTCGGGGTTCTGCGTGGCCACGCCCACCGGGCAGGTGTCCAGGTGGCAGACCCGCATCATCACGCAGCCGGAGACCACCAGCGCGGCGGTGGCGAAGCCGAACTCCTCGGCACCGAGCAGCGCGGCGACGATCACGTCGCGGCCGGTCTTCAGCTGGCCGTCGACCTGCACGGTGATCCGGTCCCGGAGGCCGTTGCGCAGCAGGGTCTGCTGGGTCTCAGCCAGACCGAGCTCCCACGGGGTGCCGGCGTGCTTGAGCGAGGTCAGCGGGCTGGCCCCGGTGCCGCCGTCGAAGCCGGAGATGAGGACCACGTCGGCGTGCGCCTTGGAGACGCCCGCGGCGACGGTGCCGACACCGACCTGGCTGACCAGCTTGACGTGGACCCGGGCCCGCGGGTTGGCGTTCTTGAGGTCGTGGATCAGCTGGGCCAGGTCCTCGATCGAGTAGATGTCGTGGTGAGGGGGAGGGGAGATCAGGCCCACCCCGGGGGTGGAGTGCCGCGTCGCGGCGATCCAGGGGTAGACCTTGCCCGGGGGCAGCTGCCCTCCCTCGCCGGGCTTGGCGCCCTGGGCGACCTTGATCTGGATGTCGTCGGCGCTGACCAGGTAGGCGCTGGTCACCCCGAAGCGTCCGGACGCCACCTGCTTGATGGCCGACCGCCGCTCCGGGTCGGTGAGCCGGTCCGGCTCCTCCCCGCCCTCACCGCTGTTCGACCTGCCGCCGAGCCGGTTCATCGCGATGGCGAGGGTCTCGTGGGCCTCGCGGGAGATGGAGCCGTAGCTCATGGCACCGGTGGCGAACCGCCTGACGATCTCGCTGACCGGCTCGACCTCCTCCACCGGGACCGGGTCCCGGTCACCTCGCAGGCGCATCAGCCCTCGCAGGGTCATCAACTGCTCGGACTGGTCGTCGACCAGGTCCGTGTACTGCCGGAAGATGTCGTAGCGCCCGGTCCGCGTGGAGTGCTGCAGCCGGAAGACGGTCTCGGGGTTGAACAGGTGCGGCGGGCCCTCGCGCCGCCACTGGTACTCCCCGCCGATCTCGAGCTTGCGGTGGTAGGGCGGGATGCCGCTGAGCGGGTAGGCCACGCGGTGCCGCTGGGCGACCTCCTCGGCCACGACGTCCAGGCCGACACCGTCGAGCTGGCTCGTGGTGCCGGTGAACCAGCGGTCCACCAGGTCCCGCGAGAGGCCGACGGCCTCGAAGGTCTGGGCGCCGCGGTAGGAGGACACCGTCGAGATGCCCATCTTGCTCATCACCTTCAGCACGCCCTTGCCGAGGGCCTTGATGAGGTTGGCGATGGCCACGTCCGGGTCGAGGCCGTCCAGCTGCTGGCCGGAGCGGCAGAGGTCCTCGACCGACTCCATCGCCAGATACGGGTTCACCGCCGCCGCGCCGTAGGCGATGAGCAGGGCCACGTGGTGCACCTCGCGGACGTCGCCGGCCTCCACCAGCAGGCCGACCCGGGTGCGGGTGTGCTCGCGGACCAGGTGGTGGTGGACCGCGCTGGTCAGCAGCAACGAGGGGATCGGGGCGTGCTCCCGGTCGGCGTGCCGGTCGGACAGCACGATAAAGAAGGCCCCCCGGGCGACCGCCTCGGAGACCTGGGCGCAGATCTGCTCCAGCCGCTCCTGGAGCGCCGCGCCCCCGCCGTCGACGCGGTAGAGACCGCGCACGACCACCGGGGCGAAGTCCGGGTGCTGCCCCTCGAGGTTGATGTGACGCAGGCTGGCCAGCTGGTCGTTGTCGATGACCGGGAAGTCCAGCTCGACCTGCCGGGCGTGCTCCGGGCCCTCCTCGAGGAGGTTGGGCTCCGGCCCGGTGGTGGTGGCCAGGGAGGTGACCACCTCCTCCCGGATGGCGTCCAGCGGCGGGTTGGTCACCTGCGCGAAGGCGCCCACGAAGTAGTCGAAGAGCAGGCGGGGCCGGTCGGACAGGACGGCGATCGGGGTGTCGGAGCCCATCGCTCCCAGCGGCTCGGTGCCCGCCTGGGCCATGGGGGAGAGCAGGATGCGCAGCTCCTCCTCGGTGTAGCCGAAGATCTGCTGGCGACGCGTGACGGAGGCGTGGGTGTGCCGGACGTGCACCCGCTCGGGGAGGTCCTCCAGGCGCACCAGGTTGTCGTCCAGCCACGTGCGGTAGGGCTGGGCTGCCGCCAGCTGGTGCTTCAGGGCCCGGTCGTCGACGATCTCTCCGGCCTCGGTGTCCACCAGGAACATGCGGCCTGGCTCGACCCGTCCCTTGCGCACCACGGAACTCTCCGGGATCGGCAGGACACCGGACTCGCTGCCCAGGACCACGAGGCCGTCGTCGGTGACCCAGTAGCGCGACGGTCGCAGCCCGTTGCGGTCGAGCACGCCGCCCACCTGGGTGCCGTCGGTGAACACCAGGTTCATCGGTCCGTCCCAGGGCTCCATGAGCAGGGAGTGGAACTCGTAGAACGCCCGGATGTCCGCGGGCAGCTCCTCGTTGTTCTCCCAGGCCTCCGGGACCATCATCAGCACGGAGTGGGGGAGCGAGCGCCCGCCGAGGTGGAGCAGCTCCAGCACCTCGTCGAAGGTGGCCGAGTCACTGGCCCCGGGCGTGCAGATCGGCAGCGTTGCCGCCAGGTCTCCGGGGAAGAGCGGGGCCGACAGGCTGCTCTCCCGGGCGTTCATCCAGTTGCGGTTGCCGCGCACGGTGTTGATCTCGCCGTTGTGCGCGACCAGCCGGTAGGGATGGGCCAGCGGCCAGGAGGGGAAGGTGTTGGTCGAGAACCGGGAGTGGACCACCGCGAGGGCGGACTCGTAGCGCTCGTCGGTGAGGTCCGGGAAGAACTCGGCGAGCTGGGTGGTGGTGAGCATCCCCTTGTAGCCGAGGGTCCGTCCGGAGAGCGACACGGGGTAGACCGACGTCTGCCGCTCGATGGTCTTGCGGGCCAGCCAGACCCGACGCTCCAGGTCCAGCCCCGCGTCTCCCGTCCGCGAGGTGACCACGACCTGGCGCATCACCGGCATGGCTGCACGGGCCATCGGGCCGACGAGGTCAGGGCGGGTGGGCACGTCGCGCCAGGCCAGCACGTCGAGGCCGGAGCCGTGGAGGATCGACTCGACGTCGGAGGCGGCCCCACCGGGGTCCTCGGGGGGCAGGAAGAGCAGCCCCACGGCATACTGCCCAGGGTCGGGGAGGTCGACGTCGAGCACCTCCCGCAAGAACCGGTCCGGCACCTGTGTGAGGATCCCCGCGCCGTCGCCGGAGTCCGGCTCGGCGCCGACCGCGCCCCGGTGGTCCAGGTTGTGCAGGGCGGTCAGGGCGTGGGCGACGATGTCGTGCCCGGGATAGCCGCGGAGGGTAGCCACGAAGGCCACACCGCAGGCGTCATGCTCGTGGTCGCCGTCGTAGAGCCCGGGAGGGCGACCGGCCGGCGACGCGGACCCGCTGGGGGACGCCGGAACGGGGCGTCCTGCGGGCGCAGCTGAGGTCGGGGTCGCGAGATGGGGGCTCTGGTTCATGGCACCGTCCAGGGGCGGGCAGCCTGTAGCCGCGTGTACTTATTCAAACCCGGGACAGCGTCGGCCCGGGGGCGCACCACCTTCGGCCGGCCGAAAAAGTGCTGCGCCGACTGTAGACGCTGCCGCCGGTGACCGGAAGGAACCGTGCCGAGCGTCACATAACTATGCAAGGCTGAGCATAACTTGTCACTAGCGGGTCGGGTCGGGTGCCGCCGCGGACCCGTCGACCCCGGGCGCACGAGGTGGGGAGTGTCGGTGCCACGATCTACCATCGAGAGCGTGCCATCCACGACTGCCGCCACCTCCCTCCCGCACCGCCACGACCGGTTGGTCGTGCGGGGTGCCCGCGAGCACAATCTCAAGGACCTCTCGGTCGACATCCCGCGCGACTCGCTCGTCGTCTTCACCGGCCTGAGCGGCTCCGGCAAGTCCTCCCTGGCGTTCGACACGATCTTCGCCGAGGGGCAACGGCGCTACGTCGAGTCCCTGTCGGCCTACGCCCGGCAGTTTCTGGGGCAGATGGACAAGCCCGACGTGGACTTCATCGAGGGGTTGTCTCCTGCGGTGTCGATCGACCAGAAGTCCACCAACCGCAACCCGCGGTCGACGGTGGGCACGATCACCGAGGTCTATGACTATCTCCGCCTCCTGTATGCCCGGGTGGGCCGGCCGCACTGCCCGGTCTGTGGCGAGGCGATCGCCCGGCAGACCCCGCAGCAGATCGTCGACCGGCTGCTCGAGCTCCCCGAGGGCACCAGGTTCCAGGTGCTGGCACCGGTCGTGCGGGCCCGCAAGGGGGAGTATGTCGATCTGTTCAGCGAGCTGCAGACGAAGGGCTTCTCGCGGGCCCGGGTGGACGGCGAGGTGCTCTCGCTGACCGAGCCGCCGACGCTGGAGAAGCAGAAGAAGCACTCCATCGAGGTGGTCGTGGACCGGCTGGTGGCCAAGGGCGGCGACGGCAAGGCCAAGCAGCGGCTCACCGACTCGGTGGAGACCGCCCTCGGTCTGGCCGGTGGCCTGGTCGTCGTCGAGTTCGTGGACATCGCCGACGACGACCCGGAGGGCCGCCCGCGGGAGCGCCGCTTCTCCGAGCGGATGGCCTGCCCCAACGACCACCCTCTGGCGATCGACGAGATCGAGCCGCGGTCGTTCTCCTTCAACTCCCCGTTCGGTGCCTGCCCCTCCTGCACCGGCATCGGCGTCGAGCTCGAGGTCGACCCCGAGCTGGTCATCCGCGACGAGGACGCCACCATCATGGCGGGCGCGATCACCCCGTGGTCGACCGCCCACGGGATCAGCGACTTCTTCGTGCGGGTGCTCGGTGGGTTGGGGGAGGACCTCAAGTTCGACCTGGAGACCCCGTGGCGGGCCCTGCCCGGGCGGGCGCGCGACGCGATCCTGCACGGCTACCAGCACAAGGTGCACGTCCGCTACCGCAACCGGTTCGGTCGCGAGCGGGCCTACAGCACCGGCTTCGAGGGTGTCATCCCCTATGTCAAGCGCAAGCACGCGGAGACCGACTCGGACACCAGCCGCGAGCGCTACGAGTCCTACATGCGCGAGGTGCCCTGCCCCGTCTGCCAGGGCAGCCGGCTCAAGCCGGAGATCCTGGCCGTGACCGTCGGTGGCCGCAGCATCTCCGAGGTGTGCGCGCTGCCGATCGACCAGTGCGCCGACTTCCTCCGGGGCATCGACTTCAGCGAGCGCGAGGCCCAGATCGCCGACCGGGTCATGGTGGAGGTGCAGTCCCGCCTCGGGTTCCTGCTGGACGTCGGTCTGGACTACATCTCCCTGGACCGGCCTGCGGCCACGCTGTCCGGTGGCGAGGCTCAGCGCATCCGGCTGGCCACCCAGATCGGCTCCGGCCTGGTCGGTGTCCTCTACGTCCTCGACGAGCCATCGATCGGTCTGCACCAGCGGGACAACCACCGGCTCATCGAGACCCTCACCCGGTTGCGTGACCTGGGCAACACCCTGATCGTCGTGGAGCACGACGAGGACACGATCGAGGCTGCCGACTGGGTGGTCGACATCGGCCCCGGCGCGGGCGAGCACGGTGGACAGGTGGTGCACTCCGGCTCGGTGGCGGACCTGCTGACGCACACGTCCTCGGTGACCGGCGCCTACCTGTCCGGTCGGCGGGAGATCGTCGTGCCGGCCCGGCGACGCGGTCAGGACGGGCGGGCGCTGAAGGTCGTCGGCGCGCGGGAGCACAACCTCCAGGGTGTGGACGTCTCCTTCCCGCTGGGCAACCTGGTCGCGATCACCGGCGTGTCCGGGTCGGGCAAGTCGACCCTGGTCAACGACATCCTCTACAAGGTGCTGGCCAACCAGCTCAACGGTGCCCGGCAGGTCCCGGGGCGGCACAAGCGGGTGGAGGGGCTCGGCGCACTCGACAAGGTGGTGCACGTCGACCAGGGCCCCATCGGCCGCACCCCCCGGAGCAACCCGGCGACCTACACCGGCGTCTTCGACCACATCCGCAAGCTCTTCGCCGAGACCACCGAGGCCAAGGTCCGGGGCTACCTGCCCGGGCGCTTCTCCTTCAACGTCAAGGGCGGGCGCTGCGAGGCGTGCGCCGGTGACGGCACCCTGAAGATCGAGATGAACTTCCTGCCCGACGTCTACGTCCCGTGCGAGGTCTGTCACGGTGCGCGCTACAACCGGGAGACCCTGGAGGTGCACTTCAAGGGCCGGACCATCTCCGAGGTCCTCGACATGCCCATCGAGGAGGCCGCCGGGTTCTTCGCGGCGGTCCCCGCGATCGCCCGGCACCTGACGACCCTGGTCGAGGTCGGGCTCGGCTACGTCCGCCTGGGGCAGCCCGCCCCGACCCTCTCCGGCGGCGAGGCCCAACGGGTCAAGCTGGCGGCCGAGCTGCAGAAGCGGTCGACGGGCCGCACGGTCTACGTCCTGGACGAGCCGACGACGGGGCTGCACTTCGAGGACATCCGCAAACTGTTGGGGGTCCTGCAGGGCCTGGTCGACAAGGGCAACACCGTCCTGGTGATCGAGCACAACCTGGACGTCATCAAGAGCGCCGACTGGGTTGTCGACCTAGGGCCCGAGGGCGGCCGGGGCGGTGGCACGGTCGTCGCCGAGGGCACGCCCGAGGCCGTGGCGGCCGACCCGGACAGCCACACCGGGCGCTTCCTGGCCCCGCTGCTCGAGCGCGGCCGTCGCCCCGCGGCTGCCCGCTCCGGACCCCGTGGGCGGTCCGCCTGACCGATGGCAGACCCCTCCAGCTACCGCCCCCGTCCGGGGGAGATCCCGACCGAGCCCGGTGTCTACCGGTTCCGTGACCAGCACGGACGGGTCATCTACGTGGGCAAGGCGGTCTCGCTGCGCTCTCGGCTGAGCTCGTACTTCCAGGATCTCTCGGCGCTCCACCCGCGGACCCGCACCATGGTGCAGACCGGGGCCTCGGTGGAGTGGACGGTCGTGCGCAACGAGGTCGAGGCACTCCAGCTGGAGTACGCCTGGATCAAGGAGTACGACCCCCGGTTCAACGTCAAGTACCGCGACGACAAGTCCTACCCCTATCTCGCGGTCACGATGGGGGAGGAGTTCCCCCGGGCCCAGGTCATGCGCGGCGCCAAGAAGTCCGGCACCCGCTACTTCGGGCCCTACGCCCACGCGTGGGCGATCCGGGAGACCCTGGACCAGCTGCTGCGGGTGTTTCCGGTGCGCACCTGCAGCAAGGGCGTGTTCAAGCGCGCCAACCAGGTCGGCCGACCGTGCCTGCTGGGCTACATCGACAAGTGCTCGGCGCCGTGCGTCGGTCGGGTCACCCCCGAGGAGCACCGCGCGATCGCCGAGGACTTCTGCGACTTCATGACCGGCAACACCGGCCGCTTCGTCAAGGACCTTGAACAGCGGATGCGCGCCGCCAGCGCGGAGCTCGACTTCGAGACGGCCGCCCGGCTCCGCGACGACATCGTGGCGCTCCAGCGGGCGCTGGAGAAGTCAGCCGTCGTGCTGCCGGACGCGACCGATGCCGACGTCTTCGCCCTGGCCGACGACGAGCTCGAGGTCGCCTTCCAGGTGTTCCACGTGCGCGGCGGCCGGGTGCGCGGGCAGCGAGGGTGGGTCAGTGAGAAGGGGGCCGAGGACCTCGCCGAGATCGTCGAGCACCTGTTGCAGCAGGTGTATGGCGGGGAGTCACCGGAGGCGGTGCCGCGCGAGGTGCTCGTGCCGGTCGAGCCCACCGGCCGGGGCAACCTGGAGGAGTGGCTCAGCACCCTGCGCGGCGCGAGGGTGCGCATCCGGGTGCCGCAGCGCGGTGACAAGCGGGCGCTGCTGGAGACCGTGGCCCGCAACGCCACCCAGTCGCTGGCGCGGCACAAGGTGGCCCGGTCCGGCGACCTCACCGCACGCAGCCAGGCGCTCCAGGAGCTGCAGGACGCGCTCGAGCTCGACGAGGCGCCGCTGCGCATCGAGTCCTTCGACATCAGCCACGTGCAGGGCACGGACGTGGTGGGCTCGATGGTGGTCTTCGAGGACGGACTCCCGCGCAAGAGCGAGTACCGCCGTTTCATCGTCCGGCACGGCACCGCCGACGACACCGCCGCCATGCACGAGGTGCTGACCCGGCGCTTCCGGCACCTGCTCAACGCCCCGGCCGCGGCGGAGGACCCGGCGCCGCTCACGGCAGCCGGTCAACCGGTCCCGGCAGCCGGTCAGCCGGTCACCTCAGACGGCCGCCCGGTCGCCGCGGGTGGTCAGCCCGTCACGCCGGAGGGACGACCGGCCCGGTTCGCCTACCCGCCCAACCTGGTGGTCGTCGACGGCGGGCTGCCCCAGGTCAACGCCGCGGCCGCCGCCCTCAGCGAGGTCGGGGTCAACGACGTGACGGTCATCGGTCTGGCCAAGCGACTAGAGGAGGTGTGGGTGCCGGGGCAGGAGTTCCCGGTCATCCTGCCCCGGACCAGCGAGGGGCTCTACCTGCTGCAGCGGGTCCGGGACGAGGCGCACCGCTTCGCCAACACCTTCCACCGGCAGCGCCGGTCCAAGTCGATGACCTCCAGCCGCCTGGACGGCATCCCCGGGCTGGGTCCCGCACGTCAGAAGGCCCTGCTGCGCGCGTTCGGCTCCGTGCGCAAGATCGAGGCGGCCTCGGTGGAGGAGCTGGCCGGAGTCCCCGGCATCGGCCCCGCGCTGGCGGCGCTGGTCCACGAGAAACTCACTGGTGAGGCGACCACGGCGGCGCCGCGGGTTAACCTGGCTACCGGTGAAGTGATGGACTGAGGGAGAGCCACATGACTGAGCTAGGGGCGGACGCAGTCGGGTCCGGGAGCACGGCCGCGACACAGGTGTCGGACACGTCCGTGCCAGAGCCCCAGGATGGGCGCGAACACCGTGAGTTCGTGCTCATCACGGGGATGAGCGGGGCGGGACGCTCGACAGCGGCCAACGTGCTGGAGGACCGCGGCTGGTATGTCGTGGACAACATCCCGCCCAAGATGCTCGCCGACCTCGTCGAGATCGTCTCCGGTGGTGTGCGACCGCAGCGGCTCGCGGCTGTCGTCGACGTCCGCAGCCGCGACTTCACGACCGAGCTGAGCAACGGCATCCAGGAGCTGCAAGCCAACGGCTTCAACCCCCGCACCATCTTCGTGGACGCCACGGACGAGGCCCTGGTGCGGCGTTTCGAGAGCGTCCGGCGGCCCCACCCGCTGCAGGGGGACGGCCTGCTCCTCGACGGCATCCACAAGGAGCGTCGGATGCTGGGCGACATCCGCTCCGGCGCCGATGTCGTCATCGACACAACGGGCTACAACGTGCACCAGCTGGGCGTGGCCGTCGACGAGCTGCTCAACACCGATGTCAGCGTCCGGCTGCGCATGGCGGTGCTGTCGTTCGGCTTCAAGTACGGCATCCCCCTGGACGCCGACATCGTGCTGGACCTGCGCTTCCTGGTCAACCCCTACTGGCAACCCGAGCTGCGGCCGTTCACGGGCCGTGACGAACAGGTGCGGGACTACGTGCTGGGGCAGCGCGGGCTGGACGCCTATCTGGATGCCGTGACCACGATGCTCAACATCGCGATGGACGGTTATCTCTCCGAGGGACGCCGCTACGTGACCGTGGCCATCGGCTGCACGGGCGGCAAGCACCGCTCCGTCGCGGTCACCGAGGAGCTCGTCAAGCGGCTCGAGGGGCGCGCGGGAGTGGCGCTCACGACCTTCCACCGCGACCTGGGGCGCGAGTGAGCCCGCCCCGGGTCGCGTCGGCGCCACGCGTCGTCGCGCTCGGCGGCGGGCACGGTCTCGCCGCCTCCCTGCAGTCGCTGCGCCACCTCACCGAGGAGATCACCGCAGTCGTCACGGTCGCTGACGACGGCGGGTCGAGCGGCCGACTGCGTGACGAGTTCGACATCCTGCCGCCCGGTGACCTGAGGATGGCCCTGGCGGCGTTGTGCGAGGACACCGCGTGGGGTCACCAGTGGAGCGCCGTCCTGCAGCACCGGCTCGGGGGCGACGGCGAGCTGGCCGGGCACGCGCTGGGCAACCTGCTCATCATGAGCCTGTGGGAGCTCCTGGACAGCCCGGTGCGTGGCCTGGACCTCGTCGGTCGCCTGCTGAACACCCGCGGGCGCGTGCTGCCGATGTGCGAGGTGCCGCTCGACATCGAGGCGACCGTGCTGGGAGCAGAGCCCAGCGCCCCGGATGAGATGTCGGTCGTGAAGGGACAGTCGCGGGTGGCCGGCACCCCGGGCCGGGTGCTGAGCGTGCGCATCGTCCCCGAGGAGCCGCCCGCCTCGCCCGACGCGCTGGAGGCGATCAAGCTCGCCGACTGGGTCATCCTGGGGCCCGGCTCGTGGTTCACCTCGGTCATGCCGCACCTGCTCGTCCCCGAGCTCCAGGAGGCTCTCGTCCACACCCCGGCCCGGCGGATCCTCACGCTCAACGTCGGACTCGACGACGACGAGACGCAGGGTTTCTCACCGGCCGAGCACGTGGAGGTCCTCTCCGCGCACGCCCCGGACCTCACGGTCGACTACGTGATCGCCGATCCGGCTGTCGTCCGCAGCGAGGAGCAGTCGCTGCGGGAGGTGGCCCAGGGCATCGGTGCCGAGCTCGTGGTGACACCGGTGCGTAAGATGCGGAGACCGCGGGAGCACGACACCCTGCGGCTGGCCGCGGCCTACCGGGATGTGATCTTCGGTGGCTGAGACACGTACGATCCGGACCCCAAAGGGGGGCACGATGGCGATGACAGCCCGGGTGAAGGACGAGCTGAGCAGGCTTCCCGTCACCAAGACCTGCTGCAAGAAGGCAGAGGTCTCCACCGTGCTGCGCTTCGCCGGCGGCCTGCACATCATCGGCGGACGCATCGTCATCGAGGCCGAGGTGGACACCGCCCAGGTGGCCCGTCGGCTGCGGGCCTTCATGGCCGAGGTCTACGGCTCCACGAGCGAGATGGTCGTCATGGGTCCCGGGGGGCTCCGCAAGGGCACGCGGTATGTCGTGCGCGCCACCTCCGACGGGGAGTCCCTGGCCCGGCAGACCGGCCTGATCGACCACCGGGGCCGTCCGGTCCGCGGGTTGCCCCCGCGCATCGTCGGTGCGTCCGTCTGCGACGCCGAGGCCGCCTGGCGTGGCGCGTTCCTGGCCCACGGGTCGATCACCGAGCCGGGCCGCTCGTCGGCGCTGGAGATCACCTGCCCCGGTCCCGAGGCCGCTCTGGCCCTCGTAGGGGCGGGCCGGCGCATGGGGATCCAGGCCAAGGCCCGTGAGGTCCGCGGCGTGGACCGCGTCGTGATCCGTGACGGTGACGCCATCGGCGCCATGCTCACCAGACTCGGCGCCCACGAGGCGGTGCTGGCCTGGGAGGAGCGGCGGATGCGCCGCGAGGTGCGAGCCACCGCCAACCGGCTGGCAAACTTCGACGACGCCAACCTGCGGCGGTCGGCCCGCGCGGCGGTGGCCGCGGGAGCACGGGTCGAGCGGGCCCTGGAGATCCTCGGCGACCAGGCGCCGGAGCACCTGCGCGTGGCCGGTCTGTTGCGCGTCGAGCACAAGCAGGCGTCGCTGGAGGAGCTCGGTCAGCTGGCTGACCCGCCGATGACCAAGGACGCCGTCGCGGGCCGGATCCGCCGGCTGCTGGCGATGGCCGACAAGCGCGCCGAGGAGTTCGGCATCGAGGGGACCGAGGCGGGTCTGACGGCGGAGATGCTCGAGGACTGACCCCCGGTGTGTCCTTCGCGCTCAGGGGACGGAGCCAACACGGTCTGAGGCTCGCACCGGTGACCTGTCAGGGGGCGTGGGGCCGAGTGGTTGCCACCACCCACCATCCCCTAGGTTTGGGGGTGAGAGGTTCGTCCATCACGACCTGCACACGCGGGTTCAGATCAGGAGGCAGTTCCAGTGACCGTTCGCGTAGGCATCAATGGCTTTGGCCGCATCGGCCGCAACTTCGCTCGCGCTGTCATCGCCTCGGGCGCCGACATCGAGATCGTCGGGGTCAACGACCTCACCGACAACGAGACCCTCGCGCACCTGCTGAAGTACGACTCGATCCTGGGCCGGCTCAGCGAGGAGGTCTCCTCGACCGAGGACGACATCACCGTCGGTGGCAAGACGATCAGGGCCTTCGCCGAGAAGGACCCGGCCGCGCTGCCGTGGGCAGACCTCGGCGCGGACGTCGTCATCGAGTCCACCGGCATCTTCACCGACGCCACCAAGGCCAAGGCCCACATCGACGGTGGGGCCAAGAAGGTCATCATCTCCGCGCCCGGCAAGAACGAGGACTTCACCGTCGTCCTCGGCGTCAACGACGGTGACTATGACCCGGCCAACCACCACATCATCTCCAACGCCTCCTGCACGACGAACTGCCTGGGCCCGATGGCGAAGGTGATGCACGAGGAGTTCGGCATCGTCAAGGGCCTCATGACGACCATCCACGCCTACACCGCCGACCAGAACCTGCAGGACGGTCCCCACAAGGACCTGCGCCGGGCCCGGGCGGCGGCGCTCAACATCGTGCCGACGACCACCGGGGCCGCCAAGGCCATCGGGCTGGTCCTGCCCGAGCTGCAGGGCAAGCTGGACGGCTTCGCGCTGCGTGTCCCGACCCCCACCGGCTCCGCGACCGACCTGACCTTCGAGGCCAGCCGCGAGGTCACGGTCGAGGAGGTCAACGCGGCCGTCAAGAAGCACGCCGAGGGCGACCTCAAGGGCATCCTGCGCTACACCGAGGACCCCATCGTCTCCAAGGACATCGAGGGTGACCCGGCCTCCTGCATCTTCGACGCCGGTCTCACGCGGGTCATCGGCGACCAGGTGAAGGTGGTCGGCTGGTACGACAACGAGTGGGGCTACTCCAGCCGCCTGGTCGACCTGACCGTCCTCGTCGGCGGCTCGCTCTGACCCGGGCGCCACGATGAAGACCATCGCCGACCTCGGTGACCTCCGGGGTCGCCGGGTCCTGGTCCGCAGCGACCTCAACGTCCCGCTGGACGACGCCGGGGCGATCACCGACGACGGCCGCGTCCGCGCGTCGGTGCCGACCATCAAGGACCTCGCTGACCAGGGCGCTCGCGTCATCGTCTGCGCCCACCTCGGACGGCCCAAGGGCGAGCCCGACCCGCAGTTCTCCCTGCGGCCGGTCGCCACGCGCCTGGAGGAGCTGCTCGGCCAGCCGGTCGCCTTCGCCACCGACACGGTGGGGGAGTCGGCCCGCCAGGCCGTCGGAGCGCTCGAGGACGGACAGGTGGTGCTGCTGGAGAACCTGCGCTTCAACGCGGGGGAGACGGCCAAGACCGCTGACGGGCGCCGAGAGTTCGCGGAGCAGCTGGCCGCCCTGGCCGACGCCTTCGTGAGCGACGGGTTCGGGGTCGTTCACCGCGAGCAGGCCAGCGTGTTCGACATCACCCAGTTGCTGCCGTCCGCGGCGGGCGGGCTGGTCGAGACCGAGGTCGGTGTCCTGCGCCGCCTGACCGAGGACCCGCAGAGGCCGTATGCCGTGGTGCTGGGCGGTGCGAAGGTCAGCGACAAGCTCGGGGTCATCGACAACCTGCTCGCCAAGGCCGACCGGCTGTTGATCGGCGGTGGCATGGTCTTCACCTTCCTGAAGGCCCAGGGCCTCGAGGTGGGCCAGAGCCTGCTCGAGGAGGACCAGCTCGACGTCGTCCGCGGATACCTGCAGACGGCCGAGGACACCGGGGTGGAGATCGTGCTGCCGACGGATATCGTCGTGGCCACCGAGTTCTCCGCCGACGCCGACCACGAGGTGGTGGCGGCCGACCAGATCCCCGCCGACCGGATGGGTCTGGACATCGGCCCGGACTCCTCCCGGGTGTTCGCGGACAAACTCGCCGACGCGAGGACGGTGTTCTGGAACGGCCCCATGGGGGCCTTCGAGATGGCGCCCTACGCCGACGGCACGCGGGCGGTGGCCCGCGCCCTGGTCGACATCACGGCCGAGCATGACGCGCTGACCGTCGTCGGTGGTGGCGACAGCGCGGCCGCCGTGCGCCAGTTCGGTCACCGCGACGACGAATTCGGTCACATCTCCACCGGGGGCGGCGCCTCGCTGGAGTTCCTGGAGGGCAAGACCCTCCCTGGTCTCGACGTCCTGGAGGACTGAGCACTGATGGCTGCACGCACCCCCCTGATGGCGGGCAACTGGAAGATGAACCTGGACCACCTGCAGGCCACGCACCTGGTCCAGAAGCTGGACTGGAGCCTGCGGGACGCCAAGCACGACTTCGCGGCCGTCGAGGTGGTGGTCCTGCCCCCGTTCACCGACCTGCGCTCCGTGCAGACACTGGTGCAGGGCGACCGGCTCGAGCTCGGCTACGGTGCCCAGGACCTGTCGCAGCACGACTCAGGGGCCTACACCGGCGAGATCTCCGGGGCGTTCCTGGCCAAGCTCGGCTGCAGCTACGTCGTGGTCGGCCACAGCGAGCGTCGTCAGCTGCACGCGGAGGACGACCAGCTGGTCGCCGCGAAGGTGGCAGCGGCCCTGAGGCACGAGCTGGTGCCCATCGTCTGTGTCGGCGAGCCTCTGGAGGTCCGGCAGGCCGGCGAGCACGTCCCGCACGTGTTGGCCCAGCTCGACGCCGCGCTGGAGGGCCTGGACGCCGCCACGGTCAGGACGCTGGTCATCGCCTACGAGCCGGTGTGGGCCATCGGCACGGGGGAGGTCGCGACGCCCGAGGACGCCCAGGAGGTGTGCGCGGCGATCCGCACCCGTGTCGCCGAGCTCACGACGGGCGACACGGCGGACGCGGTCCGCATCCTCTACGGTGGCTCGGTGAAGGCCGGCAACGTCGCGTCCATCATGGCGCAGGAGGATGTCGACGGCGCCCTCATTGGCGGTGCCTCGATCAACGTCGACGAGTTCGCGAGCATCTGCCGCTACCAGCAGCACGTGGGCGGCTGACAGCCCACAGCCCACCGCACGGTCGGTCCCGGGGGTCGGCTGGGTTATCCTGTCACCTGCTCCTGAACCCGGGCCACGGTGCCCGACCCGACGTGAGGTGTTCGCCTGTGGACCTGGTCCGGATCTTCCTTGATGTGCTGCTCGTGCTGAGTAGCGCGTTCCTGGTGTTGCTGATCCTGATGCACAAGGGCCGCGGCGGCGGTCTCTCCGACATGTTCGGCGGCGGGATGTCCAGCAGCCTGGGTGGGTCCACGGTGGCCGAGCGCAACCTCACCCGGATCACGATCGCCGTCTCGATCATCTGGGTCGCAGCGATCGTCGGCATCGGGCTGCTGATCCGCTTCGCCTGATCCGGTCGCCTGATCCGCCACGCCTGATCCGGTTCGCCTGATCCGCTACGCCTGACCCGCTACGCCCGATCCGCTGTGGCGGATTGACGCCCCGGTGGCCGGGCCGTCACGACGACGCCCCCTGACGCGACCCGCCCCACCCCCTGACGTCCTGCCGACCTCCGGCGGGTTACATTGCTGCCTCAGGATCGGTGCGAGCTCCAGGAGGTCCAACTGTGGTCGGGACGAATTCCATCAGGGGTAGCCGGGTGGGTTCTGGCCCCTCCGGTGAGGCGGAGCGTGGCGAGTCCGCGCCGCGCATCGAGCTGTCCTACTGGTGCCAGAACGGCCACGAGAGCCGACCCAGCTTTGCCGCGGAGGGCATCGAGGAGGCACCGGAGTTCTGGGACTGCCCGCGTTGTGGGCTCCCGGCCGGTCAGGACAAGGACAACCCTCCGGCGCCACCGAAGAATGAGCCCTATAAGACGCACCTGGCCTACGTGAAGGAGCGCCGGTCAGACAAGGCAGGCGCGGACCTGCTGGACGAGGCCCTCGCGTCGCTCCGCGAGCGGCGCGGCACCTCCGACACCCCCTAGACACCACCGAGCGCGTCATGTTGCGAGTCACCGCGCCCGGTCGGTAGTGCTTCTCGTGGGTCACACCAGGGCCCCAGGGCGACCCTAGCGTTCCCCGCGAGAGCACCCCGCGGAGCCGTGGATTGGTCCTGGCCTCGAGAGGACCGAGCTTCGCTTCGACATTCCCCCCGTGGAGGGCGGGTCGGCTCAGGTTGCGGCGGCGGCTTCGTCGAGCCACCAGGTGGTCTCGCGGGTGCCGCGGACCCAGGAGGCGGGGACCTGGGGGTCGTCGTGCGCGGCGCGAGCGGCAGCCACGGCGTCCGCCTTGTCGGCGCCCGACACGACGAACCACACGCGTTCGGCAGCGTTGAGCGCGGGCACCGTCAGGGTCAGCCGCAGCGGGGGCGGCTTTGGCGACCCGGTGACCGGCACCGCCACCCGGTCCGTGACGTGCAACTCATCCCTCCCGGGGAACAGGGAGGCCACGTGCGTGTCCGGTCCCAGCCCGAGGAGCACCACGTCGAAGCGTGGCGAGTGCTCACCCTCGGCCGCATGGGCCGCGAGGTCGACCGCCCAACGATCTGCGGCCGCAGGGAGCTCATCCGCGTCCGAGCCGGCCGGCGTCGAGTGGACCTGTGACGCGGGGACCGGGATCCGGTCCAGACCCGCGTCCCGTGCCTGCTGGTCGTTGCGGTCGGCGTGCCCGTCGGGCACGAACCGCTCATCACCCCACCAGATGTGCACCTTGTCCCAGGTCTCTGCTGGGAGGTCCAGGGCGGCGAGGGCCGCCACGGTGCGGGCGCCCATGGACCCGCCGGTCAGCACCAGGTGCGCGACTCCGCGGGCCGTCACCGCCTCCTCGATCGCCACGGCGACCGCCGCTGCCACGTCGGCTGCCAGGGCCTCGCTGTCGTCCGAGAGGCGCACCGTGCCAGTCTCCATCTGCTCCAACTCGTCACTCACTCGTTCGTGCAGTCGGTCTGCCGGGGGAGCGCCCTCCCGCGGGGTCAGGTCATCCAGTGCCGCCGAGGACATGGCCTGCGAGCCGCTGTGGTCCACCGGTGCCGGTGCCGTCGGGGCTTCCTCGCGGGCCGTCCTGCGCTGCCTGCCGGTTCTCCTGGTGACCCGGGGCAGGCCGTCGGTCAGCGCCGCGGCGTAGATCTCGTCCGCGTCGAGCCGGCGCAGCTCATCGGCCAGGCACTCAGCTGCGTCCGGGACGCGCAGCGCGACCTCACGAACCGGACGGCCCGGCTGGGCCAGGGTCGACAGCCCCTCATCGGCATGGACCAGGTCGATCGGGCCGTCCTCGCGCTCCATCCGGACACTGACGATCCCGCTGCCCGGGTCGCTGGTGACCCGTTGCACCGGCACGTCGAGAGCATGGGCGAGCCACCCGGCGATCAGGTCGGCACTGGGCTCGTCGGGTTCGGCCACGACCAGCGCCGAGCGCACCTGACCGAACGGCGGCTCGTCCAGCGCGGCGGCCAGCAACCCACGCCACCGGGTGACGCGAGTCCACGCCAGGTCCGTGTCCCCCGGGGCGTAGTGGGTGGCCCGGCGCTTCAGCTGTATGGTGGGCCGGGCGCACGCGCCGGCGTCGGTGATCCGGCGCCGCGCGATGCTGCCCAGGGCGCTCTCCGCGACGTCGCTCGGGGGCTCGCCCGGCCACCACGCCACGATGGGGGAGTCGGGCAGCAGGAGCGGGGTCACCACCGAGGCCCCGTGGTCGGCCATCTCCCCGAAGAGCCGCAGCACCACGACCTCACTGGCCCCGGCATCGCCCCCCACGCGGATCTGGGCGTCGAGCCGACTGGTCCCGCGACGGTTGGCGCGGACGACGGCGAGGATGCGTGCCGGGTGCTGCCGGGTGGCGTCGTTGGCCACCTCCAGGGCGCTGTCCGCCTGGTCCTCGTCCGTGACGATCAGCAGGGTGAGGACCCGCCCCATCGCCATCGCGCCCACGGAGTGGCGCAGCGCGATGAGCCGCTTGCTGACGTCGGTCGTGGTGGTGCTGGGCAGGTCGACGATCACGGCAGCCTCCACTCGCGTCCGTCCCGGTGCATCAGCTCGTCGGCCGACTCCGGTCCCCAGGTGCCGGCCCGGTACGGCCCCGGAACGATGTGCTCGCGCTGCCAGTAGTCGATGACCGGGTCGAGGATCCGCCAGGACAGCTCGACCTCCTCGTGCCGGGGGAAGAGGGGCGGGTCTCCGAGAAGCACGTCCAGGATGAGACGCTCGTAGGCCTCGGGGCTGGACTCGGTGAACGAGGCCCCGTAGCCGAAGTCCATCGTGACGTCGCGGACCTCCATCTGGCTGCCGGGCACCTTGGAGCCGAAGCGCATGGTGATCCCCTCGTCCGGCTGGATCCGGATGACGATGGCGTTCTGCCCGAGCTCCTCGGTCGCGGTGCTGCCGAACGGCAGGTGCGGCGCCCGCTTGAAGACGACCGCGATCTCGGTGACCCGCTTGCCCAGGCGCTTACCGGCACGCAGATAGAACGGGACCCCGGCCCACCGGCGGGTGTCCACGTCCAGCTTGATCGCCGCATAGGTCTCGGTGATCGAGTCGGCGGCGACCCCGTCCTCCTCGAGATAGCCCTTGGTGAGCTCGCTGCCCTGCCAGCCCGCGACATACTGCCCCCGGGAGGTGGCGGTGCTCAGGCCGTCCGCGAGCCGGGCGGAGGCGAGGATCTTGAGCTTCTCGACACGCACGGCGCGCGCGGTGAAGTCGATCGGCTCCTCCATCGCGGTCAGCGCCAGCAGTTGCAGCAGGTGGTTCTGGATGACGTCCTTGGCCGCGCCCACGGTGTCGTAGTAGCCCGCGCGGCCGCCGATGCCGATGTCCTCGGCCATCGTGATCTGGACGTGGTCGACATAGTTGCTGTTCCAGATCGGCTCGAACATCTGGTTGGCGAAGCGCAGGGCCAGCAGGTTCTGGACCGTCTCCTTGCCCAGGTAGTGGTCGATCCGGAAGACCGAGTCGGGTGGGAATACGTCCTCCACGATCCGGTTCAGCTCCTGCGCGCTGGCCTGGTCGTGGCCGAAGGGCTTCTCGATGACCACCCGGCGCCAGCTCCCCGGGACGGGGTCGCTCAGTCCCGAGGACCGCAGCTGCTCGCACACCGTGGCAAAGAAGGTCGGGGGGATGGAGAGGTAGAAGGCGTGGTTGCCGCCCGTGCCCCGCTCCTTGTCGAGGTCGCGCACCGTGCTGGCCAGCAGCCGGAACGCGTCAGGGTCGTCGAACTCGCCCGGCACGAACCGGAAACCCTCGGCCAGGCTGCGCCACACGTCATCGCGGAACGGGGTCCTGGCGTGCGCCCGCACCGAGTCGTGCACCACGCGGCCGAAGTCCTGGTGCGCCCAGTCGCGGCGGGCGAAGCCCACCAGGGAGAACCCGGCCGGGAGCAGGCCGCGGTTGGCCAGGTCGTAGATGGCCGGCATGAGCTTCTTGCGCGCCAGGTCGCCGGTCACCCCGAACATGACCATGCTGCACGGTCCCGCGATGCGGGGCAGGCGCTTGTCGTCGGGGTGCCGCAGCGGGTTGTGCCCCGCCGTGACCTCGACCGGGCTCACTCGTGGCCCAGCACGTCTCGCAGCTGCCGGAGGCCGGCTGCCTGGTCGCTCAGGTGCAGCTGCAGGACGGGACGGCCCTGGTCGGCCAGCACCTGGGCGTCCCCCGCCGCCTGGGCGGCGATGAAGGTGCCGAGCGTGAAGTCCTTGCCGGGCACCGGGACATCCTCCGACGGGGTCCCGGTCACCTGCAGATAGACCCCGGTGGCCGGTCCGCCCTTGTGGAACTGACCGGTGGAGTGCAGGAAACGCGGCCCCCAGCCGAAGGTGACCGGCCGACCGGTCCGTGCCTCCAACGAGCCGCGCACGGCGGCCAGGTCGGCGTGCGCGAGACGGTCCAGATAGACCATGACGGCCACGTAGCCCCGCTCCGGGTCCAGCTCGCCCAGGAGCGCGTCCACCGACGCGGTGAGGGACGAGGCGGCCTCGCCGAGGTCGAGCGCGTCACCGGCGCTGCGGATCTCGACGGCACCGTCCGTGCCGAGCGCGGGTTCCGTGGAGTCAGACGGGTCCTCCATCAGCGAGCGCGCGGCGCTCTTGGCGCTCTCCACGTCGGGCTGGTCGAAGGGGTTGATGCCCAACAGTCGTCCGGCGACGGCGGTCGCCACCTCCCACAGGAGGAGCTGGGCGCCGAGGGTGCCCGAGACGCTCACCTGGGAGGGGACGGCCTCGCTGTCGGCCGCCTCGTCGTCGTCCGCGGTGAGCGCCACCACCGTGGCGTCCGCTGCGGAGGCCACGGCCTCCGTCGCGCCCTCGGCGCCGACGACGACGGGCAGCAGCCCGGTGCCCTCCTTGCCGGTGCTCTCCGCGATCAGCTGCTCCGCCCAGTCGGCGAAGCCCACGATGGGCGTGCCGCGGTCGGTGAGGATCAGCTTGTCCCGCAGCGGCGAGGTGCCGCCCAGCGCCGCCCCGAGCCGCAGCCCGGGGTTGGCCTGGTCGTCCTCGGCCAACAGGTCGGCGACCTCCTCGGCCTCGTCGAGCAGTGCCCCGATGTCCACGCCGGCCAGCCCCGAGGGCACCAGCCCGAAGGCGGTCAGCGCGGAGTAGCGGCCCCCGACGTTGGGGTCGGCGTTGATCACGCGGTAACCGTCGGCCCGCGACTGGGTGTCCATCGCGCTGCCCGGGTCGGTGACGATGATGACCCGTTCGATCGGATCGATGCCCGCGTCCTCGAAGGCCTGGACGAAGATGCGACGCTGGGAGTCGGTCTCCACCGTCGACCCGGACTTGGAGGAGACCACGACGGCGGTGCCGGCCAGGTCATCCTCCACGCAGGAGCGCACCATGTCCGGGTCGGAGGAGTCCACGACCACGAGCTCGACGCCGGCCGTGGCGCAGATGACCTCTGGGGCCAGGGAGGAACCTCCCATGCCGCACAGTGCGATCCGACGGACTCCGCGCGTTGCCAGCTCCTCGCGGAGCGCAGCGATCTCTCCCACGAGGGGTCGGGACGTGCGGTGCAGGCCGGTCCAGGCCAGCCGGATGGCGGACTCCGCCTCGGCCTCAGGCCCCCAGAGGGTGGCGTCCTGGGCGAACAGCCGGGAGGCGAATCGTTCATCGACCAGGGGGAGCAGGTGCGCCTCGACGGCGTCGGCCGCGGCGCCCAGCGCCTCGACGGAGAGGGTGCTCACTGGCTCTCGCCCCGCAGGCGGTCGAGCTCGCCCGAGACCGAGTCCAGGAGCTCGCCCCAGGACTTCTCGAACTTGTCCACACCCTCGGTCTCCAGCGTCTCGACCACCTGGGCGTAGCTGACGCCCACCCGCTCGAGATCGTCCAGGACCTGCTGGGACTCGGCGTAGGTGCCGGTCACCGAGTCACCGGGGATCTCGCCGTGGTCCGCGGTGGCCTCCATCGTGGGGTGCGGCATCGTGTTGACGGTGTTGGGGGCGACCAGACCGGCGACGTAGAGGGTGTCCGGGTAGTCCGGGTTCTTCACACCGGTGGAGGCCCACAGCGGGCGCTGGGCGTGCGCACCGTCGTCGGCCAGGTTCTGCCAGCGCGGCGTCGAGAAGACCTCCTCGTAGGCCTGGTAGGCCAGCCGGGCGTTGGCCAGACCTGCCTTGCCGCGCAGCCCCAGCGCCTCGTCGGTGCCGATGGCCTCGAGCTGCTTGTCGACCTCGCTGTCCACGCGGGAGACGAAGAACGAGGCCACGGAGTGGATCTTCGACAGGTCCTTGCCGGCCTCACGGGCCTGCTCGAGCCCGGTGAGGAAGGCGTTCATGACGCCCCGGTAGCGGTCCAGGCTGAAGATGAGCGTGACATTGACGCTGATGCCGTCGGCCAGCACCTGGCTGATGGCCGGCAGTCCCTCGAGGGTGGCCGGGATCTTGATGAACAGGTTCTCCCGGTCGACCGCGGCCCAGAGCTTGCGGGCCATCGCCACCGTGCCCTCGGTGTCGTTCTCCAGGCGCGGGTCCACCTCGATGGACACGCGGCCGTCGACGCCGTCGGAGGCGTCGAACACCGGCCGGAGCACGTCGCACGCGTTGCGGACGTCCTCGGTGGTCAGCTCGAAGACGGCAGTGTCCACGTCCGCACCGGCAGTGACCAGCTCGCGCACCTGCTCGGTGTAGGCCTCGCCGTCGGACAGGGCGTTGGCGAAGATCGTCGGGTTGGTGGTGACCCCGACGACGTTGCGGGTGTCGATCAGCTCCTGCAGCTCTCCGGTGCTGATCATCGACCGGTTGAGGTCGTCCAGCCAGATGGAGACGCCGGCGGCGGCCAGGTCGGCGAGCGGGGTGCGGCCGGTCTGGCTGGTGCTGCTGGTGCTGGTGTTGGTCTCGGTCATGATGCTCACTGCTCCTGGGTTGAGGTGGGGACGTCGCCGACCGTGGGCTCTCCGCTGGCCGGCTCGCCCGGGGTGCCGTGACCGGGGGAGTCGTCCCCGGCGGCCGCTGCGAGGGACTCCTGCGCTGCGGCCGCGACGGCCTCTGGGGTGATCCCGAACTCGCGGTAGAGCCTCTGGTAGTCGGCCGAGGCGCCAAAGTGTTCGAGGCTGACGATCCGGCCCGCGTCGCCGACCAGCTCGCGCCAGCCCTGCGCCACGCCCGCCTCGACACTCACGCGGGCGCGCACCGAGGGAGGCAGCACCTCGTCCCGGTAGGCCTGGTCCTGGCTGTCGAACCACTCGCGGCACGGCATACTCACCACGCGGGCGCGCACCCCCTGCCCGGCGAGCTGTTCGCGGGCCTCCACGGCCAGCTGGACCTCCGAGCCGGTGCCGATGAGCAGCACGTCGGGGTCACCACCCTCGGCGTCGACCAGGACGTAGCCGCCCTTGGCGACGCCCTCGGCCGAGCCGAACGTGGAGCGGTCGAAGGTCGGGACGTTCTGCCGGGTCAGCGCCAGGGCCATCGGGTGGTCGTGGATCTGCAGCACGGTCCGCCAGGCCACCGCGGTCTCGTTGGCGTCGGCCGGGCGGATCACGTCCAGGCCCGGAATGGCCCGCAGCGCGGCGAGGTGCTCGACCGGCTGGTGCGTGGGGCCGTCCTCACCCAGGCCGATGGAGTCGTGGGTCCACACGTAGACCACGGGCAGCTGCTGGATGGAGGCCAGTCGGACCGCGGGCCGCATGTAGTCCGAGAAGACCAGGAACGTGCCACCGTAGGGGCGGGTCAGTCCCTCGAGCGCGATGCCGGACAGGATCATGCCCATGCCGTTCTCGCGGATGCCGAAGTGCAGCGTGCGGCCGTAGGTGTTCCCGGCGAACATGTCGGTCGACTTGGCCTCGGGGACGAAGCTGGGCTCGCCCTTCATCGTGGTGTTGTTCGAGCCGGCCAGGTCGGCCGAGCCTCCCCACAGCTCAGGCATCACCGGGGCGAGGGCGTTCAGCACCTCACCGGACGCCGCCCGGGTTGCCTTCCCCTTGGCGTCGGCCTCAAAGACCGGGAAGGCCTCGTCGAACCCCTCGGGGGTCGCCTTGGCCACGAGGCGGTCGAGCAGGGTGGCCCGGTCCGGGTTGGCGCTGCGCCACTGCGAGTATGTCGTCTCCCACTCCGCGCGTGCCTGCTGCCCGCGCTCGACCACCTTGCGGGCGTGCCCGAGCACCTCCGGGTCGTCTGGGAAGGTCTCCTCGGGATCGAAGCCGAGGAGCTTCTTGGTGGCTGCGACCTCGTCGTCGCCCAGGGCCGAACCGTGGGAGGCGCCGGTGTCGCGCTTGGTGGGGGCGGGCCAGGCGATGATCGTGCGCAGCAGCACGAGCGTGGGCCGGTCCGAGGTCTTGCTCCGCTCCAGGGCGGCATAGAGGGCGTCGACGTTCTCGGTGTAGGGCTCCTGCTCGCGCCAGTCGACGGTCTCGGTGTGCCAGCCGTATGACTCATAGCGCTTGGCCACGTCCTCGGAGAACGCGATGTCGGTGTCGTCCTCGATGGAGATGTAGTTCTGGTCGTAGATCAGGGTCAGGTTGCCGAGCTCCTGGTGCCCGGCGAAGGAGGAGGCCTCGGAGGCCACCCCCTCCATGATGTCGCCGTCGGAGGCGAGGACCCAGATGTGGTGGTCGAACGGCGAGGTGCCCGGCGGCGCGTCGGGGTCGAGCAGCCCCCGCTGTCGACGCTGCGCCGCGGCCATGCCCACGGCAGTGGCCAGGCCCGACCCCAGCGGACCGGTGGTCAGCTCCACCCCGGTCGTGTGGTGCACCTCGGGGTGGCCCGGGGTCGCGCTGCCCCAGGTGCGCAACGCCTTCAGGTCCTCCAACTCCATGCCGTAGCCGGAGAGGTAGAGCTGGATGTACTGCGTCAGGCTCGAGTGGCCGCAGGAGAGGACGAACCGGTCGCGGCCGAGCCAGTGCGGGTCGCTGGGGTCGTGACGCATCACACGCTGATAGAGCAGGTAGGCGACCGGGGCCAGACTCATCGCCGTCCCGGGGTGACCGTTCCCGGTCTTCTGCACGGCATCGGCGGCCAGGACCCGGGCGGTGTCGACGGCACGGACGTCCAGCTCGGTCCAGCCGACGTCGTCGGCGACCGGTGCCGCGAGGCTGGTGTCTCGGCTGGGAATCTCCTGGGTGGTCTCGGTCACGAGTCACTCCTTGCTCGACGGCGGGGGGTGGTGCGCGGCAGCACCACAGACACACCCGACCTTAGCCCCGACCGGGCGAGGACGCACGACCCGTCAGGGGGCGCACTTCTGCGGTGTGACGCGTCCCACGGCGCACCGATGCGGTGACCACCTCCGGAGGCCGGGCCGGTAGCATGACCAAGGCAAGCGGGCCCCTCCGACCGGAGCGCCCGGCATACTCGCAAGGTGCAGGACAAGGACGACGTGACCACTCTCGACCGCTCGCCGGGGACAACCCCTGCTGTTGTGGACCGCGGGTGGCGCCAGGTCCTCGGTGACTACGTCGCGCTGACCAAGCCCCGCATCATCGAGCTGCTGCTGGTCACCACCTTCCCGGTGATGTTCCTCGCCGAGGGCGGCATCCCGTCGCTGTGGCTGATGGTCGCCACCCTGGTCGGCGGCACGCTCGCCGCGGCCTCGGCCAACACCCTGAACTGCTATCTCGACCGCGACATCGACGCCCAGATGCACCGCACCGAGAACCGCCCGCTGGTGACGGGCGCGATCACCCCGCGTGCCGCACTGATCTTCGGCACGGTGCTGGGCGTGATCTCGACGCTCTGGCTGGGGCTGCTGGTCAACTGGCTGTCCGCGTGGCTGGGGCTCGGCGCCATCGTGCTCTACGTCGGCTTCTACACGATCCTGCTGAAGCGCCGGACCTCCCAGAACATCGTCTGGGGCGGCGTGGCCGGCTGTATGCCGGTGCTCATCGGATGGTCGGCGGTCACCAACTCCCTGGCCTGGCCGGCGCTGGTGCTGTTCATGGTGATCTTCTTCTGGACGCCGCCGCACTACTGGCCGCTGTCGATGCGCTTCAAGGACGACTACGCGGCCGCCGGGGTGCCGATGCTGCCGGTCGTGGCGCAGGACGTGGCCGTGGCCCGACAGATCGTCGTCTACTCCTGGCTGACCGTCGCGACCTCCCTGGCGCTGATCCCCGTGGCCCCGATGGGCTGGATCTACACCGGCGCAGCGCTGCTCTCCGGCGCCGTGCTCCTGGTGGAGGCGCACCGGCTCCTGGTGAAGGCCAGGGCGGGGGAGACCGGCAGCCGGCTCGGCGCGATGCGGCTGTTCCACTTCTCGATCAGCTATCTGACGCTGCTCTTCCTCGGCGTGGCCGTGGACCCGCTGCTGTTCCTGGCGCTCCCGTTCTGAGGCGGGCCGGCGGCCCCGTCACTCCCCGGGCGCACCAGCCCCAGCTCGTATGCGGCGACCGCCGCCTGGGTGCGGTCGCGCACCCCGAGCTTGCGCAGCACCGCCGCGACGTGCGTCTTGACCGTCCCCTCGCCCACGTGCAGACGGCGCGCGATCTCGGCGTTGGACCGTCCGGCGGCCACCTCCTGGAGGACCCGTGTCTCCCGATCGGTGAGCCGGTCCAGCAGGGGGGAGCGCGGGGTCTGCCGCCGGGCGTGCTCGCGCAGCAGGTGGTCGACGAGTGCGGGCGCGACCGCGGTCTGGCCCAGGGCGGCGGCGCGCACCGCCGACCGGATGTCCTCGGGCGACATGCTCTTGAGCAGGTAGCCACCGGCGCCGGCCCGCACCGCGCTGAGGAGCAGGTCCTCCTCGGCGAAGGTGGTGAGGATCAGACTCCGGGTGCCGGTCAACGACGGGTCGGACGTGATGGCAGCGGCCACCTGGATGCCGTCGAGCCGGGGCATCCGGATGTCGAGCAGGGCCAGGGCGGGTCGGTGCCGGCGGATCGCGGCGAGCGCGGCCACCCCGTCGTTGACCTCCGCCACGACCTCCGTCCCGCCGTCGAACTCCAGCACCTGTCGTATGCCGTGTCGCACCAGAGGCTCGTCGTCGGCCACCACCACCCTGATCGGGACGGGAGCGACGGTGCTCACGTCCACGGGATCCTGGCCTCCAGGAGCCACCCCTCGTCCAGCGGCCCCGACTCCACGGTGCCGCCCATCAGAGCGACGCGCTCCCGCAGTCCCGCCACGCCGCGACCGGAGCGCTGGACGACGACCGGACGCGGCGGCCCGTCGTCCTCGACCCGCACCAGGACGCCGCCGTCGTCGTCCCGGCCGACCCGGACCCGGGCGCGGGGTGAGTCGCTGTGCCGCAGCACGTTCGTCAGACCCTCCTGGGTCACCCGGTAAACGGCGGTTGACATCGAGCTCGGCAGGGGGTCGGGCAGGTCATCGCGCAGCTCCACCGGTAGATCGCTGCCTGCCAGCCGGCCCAGCAGGTCCGGCAGGGCTGCCACGCCGAGCGCTCCGTCGCCGTCGCTCTCGCTGCCGCCCAGCCGGAGCAGCCGGTGCAGATCGTCCAGCGCGCTGCGGGCCGTGCCCTCGATCCCGCCCAGCAGGGCGCGGACCGCGTCGTCGGTGGCACGCTCGCGTGAGCTCCCGGCCTGGACCGTGATGAGGGTCAGGGCGTGCCCCATGGAGTCGTGGAGGTCTCGGGTTATCCGGGCACGCTCGGTGGCGACCGCCTCCCGGGCGGCTCGGTCCGCCATGATCTCCGCAGCGACCCGACGGTCCGCGGCGCGACGCAGCAGGAGCGCGGTCAGCCAACTCCCCGCGATCACCACGACGTTGACCACGGTGTCCGGGAGCGAGGGGGTCTGCGAGGTCACCTCCCGTGCCAGGCCGGCCGCGAGCACGCAGGCCGTGCCGATCGCACCGTCTCGCAGCGAGGCGTGCCAGCCCAGGGAGGCGAGGAGGAAGATCAGGACGAGGAAGGGGGTGGCCACCCCGAGCTCGGGAGGACTGACCGGGAAGGCGAAGCCGAGCGCCGCGACCACCGTCGCGGCAAGTGGCCGCAGCCGGCGCAGGGCCAGCGCCGGGAGCAGGACGAGATTGCTCAGCAACCAGCTGAGCGGGACGCCGTCGGCGCTGGTGAGCACGGCAAGCTCGAGCTGGGCGATGGCCGTCACGAGCGCCCCCAGCAGCAGGTCGCGTCGCCACACGGCCCGGGGCAGGACCGCACGGAGCCGCTTCATAGCGCTGATCGTACTGACGACCCGGCCCGGTGGACCTCTGCCTCGAGACAGAGGGGGAAGGGCCGGTCGGGGGAGGTCTGCGGACCCGGCCGCAGGCATCGTCGAGGCATGACAACCACACTCGACATCCCGCATACTTCCACCCCGGCCCCTCGCCCGCTCCTGGCACGAGGGACCGCAGTCGCTGCTGCCGTGCTCCTCCTCGGTGGAGGCACCGTCGCAATCCTGGCCGGCTCGGAGCAGGTGGGCGACCACACCCAGGGTCTCGGGGCGCTCTCCGAGATCGTCACGGGACTGGCCTTCCTGGCCGCCGCGTTCTGCCTGGTGCTGCAGCGTCCCGTCCGCGGCTGGCGTGCCTGGCTGTGGTCGCTGGCTCCGTTCGGGCTCACCGTGGGTGGGCTCACCATGCTCGCGGTCCCCGTCCTGGGTCAGGAGCCGCCGGGCTGGTTGTTCCTGCTCGGCGTCGTCCCCTCGTTCGTGGGCCTCGTCGCGGCAGGCGTGCTCGGGACGCGGAGACTGTGGCCCTGGTGGACCGGGGTCGCGGTGGCGCTGTTCCTGCCCATCATGTTCGCCCTGCCGTTCAACAGCGTCCCGATGGCGGGCGTCTGGGTGTGCGTGGCCCTGACGGCACGGGCGCGGGGCGTCAGCGCGGCTGCGCGGTGACCTGGGGTTGATCCGTGGCGCTGTCGCCACCCGCCGGTGCCGCCTCCCGGTCCCAGAGGGTCAGCACCCCGGCCGTGACCGTGACGGTCAGGGCGGCCGCGCCCAGCATGTGGGCAAGGACGAGGAGCTCGGGGAGCCCGGTGAGGTACTGCGTGTAGCCGATCGCTCCCTGCGCCAGGGAGATCAGCAGCACCCAGCCCCACCAGTCCCGGGACCGGGCCGCGCCGGACAACAGGCGGGTCGCCACCACCATCGCGACGACCAGCCCCACGAAGAGCATCACCGCGTCGGCGTGGAGCCAGGAGATGGTGCGCGGGTCGAAACCGAAGCGTGCCGGGTGCTCGGCATCGCCGGAGTGGGGGCCGGACCCCGTCACGATCGTGCCCAGCAGCAGGACGGCGACGAGGACCACACCGGTGGCGACCGCGAGCTGACGCACGAGCAGCGGGACGGTCGGGCGTGCGCGCTCGTCGCCCTGGTGGTCCCTCAGGAGCAGTGCGGTGCTCAGGGCCACCAGCGCCATCGAGATCATGAAGTGCCCCATCACCGTGATCGGGTGCAGCCGGGTGAGGACGGTGATCCCGCCGAGCAGTCCCTGGAGCAGGGTGAGTCCGAGCACCGTCCAGGCCAGGGCCATCATCGGGGTGCGGCGCCGGGCCCAGCGGCGCACCGCCCACACCGTCGCCAGCGCTCCGACCCCGACGAGGACGCTGAGCATGCGGTTGCCGTACTCCACGAAAGGGTGGAAGGTCATCGCCTCATGGATCACGGGGGTCAACGAGTCGCCCTCGCAGAGGGGCCAGGTCGGGCAGCCGAGGCCGCTGCCGGTGAGGCGCACCAGGCCACCGGTCACGACGATGAGGATCTGGAGGGTGAGGTTGGCGACGAGGATCCGGCGCAGCCAGGGGGAGGTCACGGGCACCCCCTCATGGTAGGTCGCGGCTCCGCCCGCTCCCGCAGCGCCTTAGTCCGACCAGCGCAGGAGGCGGCCGGCCAGGGCCGAGGCGGCTCCGGCCCACACCAGCAGCACCAGGATCTCCAGCGCCGGGAAGGCACCGTGCACGAGGGCGGCGCGCATGCCGTCCCCGAGGGCTGCGGAGGGCAGCAGGCTGACCACGGTGTCCCAGGGTGCCGGGTAACGGTCCGCGGACACCAGCACCCCGCCCAGCGCGGCCAGCAGGACCCAGAGCAGGTTTGCCACGGCGAGCACCCCCTCGGCCCGCAGCGTGCCGCCGATCAGGGCGGCGAGGGAGGCGAACGCCAGGGTGCCGGCGAGCGTGACGAGCAGGGCCCCGGGGATCCCCGCCGGGTCGGGCCGCCAGCCCAGGACGGCGGCAACCGTGCCCAGGACCACGAACTGCACGGCGACCACCGCGAGGACCGAGAGCGCCTTCGCGGGAAGCAAGCCGCCACGCCCCAGGGGGGTGGTGCCCAGCATCCGGAGGACGCCCCAGCGTCGCTCAAAGCCAAGAAGGATCGCCTGCCCGGTCAGGGCGGTGGAGATCACCGCCAGGGCCAGCACGCCGGCGGTCGCCAGGTCGATCCGCTCGCCCTCGCCGAGGGAGGGGATGTCGGTCAGCGCGAGTCCGAGCAGCGCCATGAGGGGCAGCACGACGCTGACCAGGAGTTGCTCGCCGTGGCTCAGCAGACCCTTTGCCTCGAACACCGCCTGGGCCACGACCCGTCGCGGCGCGGGAGCCGCGCGCCCGGCACCCGGGTGATCTGTCGTCGGTCGGTCGGTGGGGGCTGGGCTGCTCACGCGCTCTCCCTCCCGTCGGTGAGGGAGAAGTATGCCGTCTCGAGGGTCCCGCTGCCCGCCACCTGGGAGCTGGTCCCCTCGGCGACGGTCCGGCCGCGGGCCATGATCACCAGATGGTCGGCGAGTCGCTCGGCCTCCTCGAAGGAGTGCGTGGTCACCACCACCGTGGCCCCGTCCGCGGCGGTCCGGGCGATCAGCTCCCACACCGTGCGGCGCACGTGCGGGTCCAGCCCGGCGGTCGGCTCGTCCAGGAAGAGCACGTCGGGCCGGCCGACGAGGGCTGCAGCGAGCGCCACCCGCTGGCGCTGACCGCCCGAGAGGCGGCGAACGGTCGTCCGGGTGAACTCGTCGATGCCGAGCTCGCGCACGAGGGCGTCGATGTCGGCCGGGGAGGCGTAGAACCTGGCGAGGTGCCGCAGGAGTGCCACGGGCCGCACCGACTGGGGGAGCCCACCGTCCTGCAGCATCACCCCCACACGGGCCCGGTGCTCGGCATCCGCCCGCCAGGGGTTCGTCCCGAGCACCTCCACCGTGCCGGAGTCGGCGTGCTGCAGGCCTTCTGCGATCTCGACGGTGGTCGTCTTGCCCGCACCGTTGGGACCGAGGAGGCAGGTGACCTGCCCTTCGTGCGCGGTCCAGCTCACGCCGTCGAGGGCCTGGACTCTGCCGAAGGCCCGGCGTAGCTCGTGGACGCGGATCACGAGGGCAGAGCCTATGTGACGCGACTGGGGTCGAGGACGGGCGGTGCGGTGTCATCCGTGGAGGTGCGGGCGTACCGATATCGGCCCAAAGATGGATGGGGGTGAGCAGAACCTCCCCAAAGAGGGGCGGCACGGGTACAAAACCTCCCCAAAGATGGGCGGTGGGCGACAAAACCTCCCCGAGAATGGGTGGGGGAATGAGGTTAGGGGGGCCTTCGTTGGACTTGACGTGGATATAGGTCACACTGGCATGGTGTTTATGGCAGACGGCAGCGCTGAGTCCCGGACCCGGGACCGCGTCCGTCGGACCATCGGCGAGCGCGGGCCGATCTCCGCCCGCGACCTGGCCGGCCTGCTCGGGCTCACGCCCGCCGCCGTGCGCCGCCACCTGGACGCCCTCGAGGAGGGCGAGCTGATCGTCGAGCACGAGGCCGTCACCCGCCGTCGCGGTCGCGGTCGCCCCGCCCGCAGCTTCGTGCTCACCGAGCGCGGTCAGGAGCAGATGGCCAACACCTACGACGATGTCGCCACCGCAGCGCTGAAGTTCCTGTCGGAGCGCTCCGGGGAGGCCGCCGTCGAGGAGTTCGCCGAGGAGCAGATCCACGCTCTGGAGGAGCGGCTGCGCACCGCGGTCGACGCCGCGGGCGACGACCTGGTCGCCCGGATCGAAGCACTGTCCGAGGCCCTGTCCGCGGAGGGTTTCGCCGCCTCGACACGCCCGGTGGCCCAGGGCACCGGCCTGGCCGGGATCCAGTTGTGCCAGGGTCATTGCCCGGTGCGCAACGTCGCCACCGAGTTCCGTCAGTTCTGTGACGCCGAGACCGAGGCCATCTCGCGGCTGCTCGGCGTCCACGTGCAGCGCCTGGCCACCCTGGCCGGTGGCGAGCACGTCTGCACCACCTACATCCCCACCGGAGCCCTGAGCGAGGGCCCGGTTGTCGTCGAGTCCCCCGAAGGAAGGTCTATGCGATGAGCACCAACATCGAAGAGCTCAACCCAGGTCTGAAGGACCTGGGCAAGTACGAGTACGGCTGGGCGGACAGCGACGTAGCCGGAGCCTCGGCCAAGCGCGGCCTCAACGAGGACGTCGTCAAGGACATCTCGGCACGCAAGGCCGAGCCCGCCTGGATGACCGAGCAGCGGCTCAAGGCCCTGCGGCTGTTCGACAAGAAGCCGATGCCGACGTGGGGCAGCGACCTCTCGGACATCGACTTCGACAACATCAAGTACTTCGTCCGGTCCACCGAGAAGCAGGCCACCAGCTGGGAGGACCTGCCCGAGGACATCAAGAACACCTACGACCGGCTGGGCATCCCGGAGGCCGAGAAGCAGCGCCTGGTCGCCGGTGTCGCGGCACAGTACGAGTCCGAGGTCGTCTACCACCAGATCCGTGAGGACCTGGAGGAGCAGGGCGTCCTCTTCCTGGACACCGACACCGCGCTCCGTGAGCACGAGGACCTGTTCCGTGAGTACTTCGGCTCGGTCATCCCCTCGGGTGACAACAAGTTCTCCGCGCTGAACACCTCGGTCTGGTCCGGCGGCTCCTTCGTCTACGTCCCGCCGGGCGTCCACGTGGAGATCCCGCTGCAGGCTTACTTCCGGATCAACACCGAGAACATGGGCCAGTTCGAGCGGACCCTGATCATCGCCGACGAGGGCTCTTCCGTGCACTACGTCGAGGGCTGCACCGCCCCGATCTACAACACCGACAGCCTGCACAGCGCGGTCGTCGAGATCATCGTCAAGAAGAACGCCCGGGTGCGCTACACCACGATCCAGAACTGGTCGAACAACGTCTACAACCTGGTCACCAAGCGCGCGACGTGCGCCGAGGGCGCGACCATGGAGTGGATCGACGGCAACATCGGCTCCAAGGTCACCATGAAGTATCCGGCGGTCTTCCTGCTGGGCGAGCACGCCAAGGGTGAGACCCTGTCGGTCGCCTTCGCCGGGGAGGGCCAGCACCAGGACGCCGGCTCCAAGATGGTGCACGCCGCGCCGAACACCTCCTCGACCATCGTCTCCAAGTCGGTGGCCCGCGGTGGTGGGCGCACGTCATACCGCGGCCTGGTCCAGGTGCTCGAGGGCGCCAAGAACAGTCGGTCCAGCGTCGTCTGCGACGCCCTGCTGGTCGACCAGATCTCCCGCTCGGACACCTACCCGTACAACGACATCCGCGAGGACGACGTGCAGATGGCCCACGAGGCCACGGTCTCGAAGGTCTCGGAGAACCAGCTGTTCTACCTGATGTCCCGCGGCCTGAGCGAGACCGAGGCCATGGCGATGATCGTCCGTGGCTTCGTCGAGCCGATCGCCCGCGAGCTGCCCATGGAGTACGCCCTCGAACTCAACCGCCTCATCGAGCTGCAGATGGAAGGAGCCGTCGGCTGATGACCCTGCTCACCGACAAGCCCACGACCCACGTCGACCCCCAGAGCACCGTCGGGGCCGCCCCCGAGGAGTCTCGCGCCGCGCGCCTGACCTCCTTCGAGGTCAGCGACTTCCCGGTGCCCAACGGGCGCGAGGAGGAGTGGCGCTTCACCCCGGTCGACCGCCTGGGCGGGGTCTTCGCCGACGAGGCCGACGACATCCGGGGCGATGACACCAACGGCATCGACCACCCGGCGGACTACGACGTGTCCGGCGTGCTGGACCTGATGGGTCCCTCGCTGGCCCCCGGCCAGGCGCCGCGCGGCACCGTGCTGGTGCCGGGCGACCGCGGCGCGGTCGTCGCGTCGGCCCACACCCCCGAGGCGCTCTACCTCACGCTGGAGGCGGAGAAGGAGTATGCCGAGCCGCTGCGAGTCAACGTCCACGGCAACGGCGCGGGACGCCTGTCCAGCGCGCACTACGTCGTCGAGGCGGGCCACCACAGCAAGGGCCTGCTGATCCTGGACCACACCGGCTCCGCCGACCACCGGGGCAACCTGGAGGTCATCGTCGGGGAGGGCGCCGACCTGACCGTCGTCACCCTGCAGCGATGGGAGGACGACGCGGTCCACCTCGGGCAGCACGATGCCCAGGTCGGCCGCGACGCCACCTACAAGCACATCTCGGTGAGCCTCGGCGGCTCGATCGTGCGGGTCAACTCCAACGTGCGCTACGACGGACCCGGCGGCGACGCCACCCTCCTGGGTGTCTACTTCGCCGACGCCGGCCAGCACCTGGAGCACCGCTCCTTCGTCGACCACAACACCCCGCACACCCAGTCCCTGGTCACCTACAAGGGTGCCCTGCAGGGCGACGGTGCGCACACGGTCTGGGTCGGCGACGTGCTGATCCGCAAGGAGGCCGAGGGGATCGACACCTACGAGCTGAACCGCAACCTGGTGCTCACCGACGGCGCCCGGGCCGACTCCATCCCCAACCTGGAGATCGAGACCGGCGAGATCGCCGGTGCCGGGCACGCCAGCTCCACCGGCCGGTTCGACGACGAGCAGCTCTTCTACCTGATGTCGCGCGGCATCGACGAGACCAACGCCCGCCGCCTGGTGGTGCGTGGCTTCTTCGCCGACATCATCGCCAAGATCGGTGTGCCCGAGGTCGTCGACACCCTCATGGCGGCCATCGAGGAGGAGCTCGCGACCGACATGGCGGCGACTGCATGACCGAGTCCCTCCGGACCGGCGACCTGGGACAGCAGTCCTTCGTCCGGGTCTGCACGCTGGCCGACCTGCCCGAGGTGGGCGCGGTCCAGGCCAGCTTCGACGGACGCCTGGTCGCCGTCGCCCGCGACTCCAGCGGCCGGGTGCACGCGTTCGACGACACGTGCACCCACGCCAACGTCTCCCTCTCCGAGGGCGACGTGGAGGGCCACACCGTCGAGTGCTGGCTGCACGGCTCGCGCTTCGACATGACCACCGGGGAGCCGACCGGCCTGCCCGCCACCCAGCCCATCGCCATACACACCGTGAAGATCGAGGGCGAGGACGTCCTCGTCGCCCTCAGCGACTGACCACCAAGCCTTCGAGGAGAAACAGATGACCACTCTTGAGATCCGTGACCTGCACGTCACCGTGGAGACCGACACCGAGGAGAAGGTGATCCTGCGCGGGGTCGACCTGACCATCAACTCGGGGGAGACCCACGCCATCATGGGACCCAACGGCTCCGGCAAGTCGACCCTGGCCTACGCCGTCGCGGGCCACCCGAAGTACACCGTCACCAGCGGCACCATCACCCTCGACGGTGAGGACGTGCTGGCGATGGGTGTCGACGAGCGCGCCCAGGCCGGCCTGTTCCTGGCCATGCAGTACCCCGTCGAGGTCCCCGGTGTGACCGTGTCCAACTTCCTGCGCACCGCCAAGACCTCCATCGACGGCGAGGCCCCCAAGCTGCGCACCTGGGTCAAGGACATGAAGGGCGCCATGGAGGCCCTTCGCATGGACGCCTCCTTCGCCGAGCGCAACGTCAACGAGGGCTTCTCCGGTGGTGAGAAGAAGCGCCACGAGATCCTGCAGATGGAGCTGCTCCAGCCCAAGATCGCGGTGCTGGACGAGACCGACTCCGGCCTGGACGTCGACGCGCTCAAGGTCGTCGCCGAGGGCGTCAACCGCGTCAAGGAGAACACCGGCCTCGGGGTCATGCTGATCACGCACTACACGCGGATCCTGCGCTACATCAACCCCGACCACGTGCACGTCTTCGTCAACGGCCGCGTCGCCGAGTCCGGTGGCCCGGAGCTGGCGGACCGGCTGGAGAACGAGGGCTACGACCGCTACCTGCAGGCTGCCGCGGTCTGATGCCCGCGTTCACGGAGAAGGAGCTGGCCCGGATCCGGGCGGACTTCCCCGTGCTCGCGCGCACCGTGCGTGACGGACGCCCGCTGGTCTACCTGGACAGCGGCGCGACCGCCCAGAAGCCGTGGTGCGTCCTGGAGGCCGAGCAGGAGTACTACTCCACCCGCAACGCCGCCGTGCACCGTGGCGCGCACCAGCTCGCCGAGGAGGCCACCGAGGCCTTCGAGGCAGCGCGCGCCACGGTGGCCCGGTTCATCGGGGCCCGGCCCGACGAGGTCGTCTTCACCAAGAACGGGACCGAGGCGATCAACCTCGTCGCCTACGCGATGAGCAACGCGGGCGCCCCGGGGGCGATCGACGGGGCCGACCCGGAGGTGGCTGCCCGGCTGCAGCTCGGGCCCGGCAACGAGATCGTCGTCACCGAGATGGAGCACCACGCTAACCTCGTGCCCTGGCAGGAGCTGGCGCGACGCACCGGAGCCACCCTGCGGTGGATCGGAGTCACCGACGACGGCTACCTGGAGGACCCGGCAACCGTGGTGGGGGAGCGGACCAAGGTGCTCGCCTTCACCCAGGTCTCCAACGTCCTGGGCACGCTCAACGACCTCGCTCCGCTGGTCGCGGCGGCGAGGGCCGTCGGCGCGCTCACCCTGGTCGACGCCTGCCAGTCGGTGCCGCACCTGCCGGTCGACGTGCAGGCCCTGGGGGTAGATTTCCTGGCGTTCACCGGCCACAAGGTGCTCGGCCCCTCCGGGATCGGCGTCCTCTGGGGTCGTCCCGAGCTGCTGGCCGCGATGCCGCCGTTCATCACCGGCGGCTCGATGATCGAGCTGGTCCACATGGATCGCTCGACCTACGCCCCGCCGCCCCAGCGTTTCGAGGCCGGTGTGCCGATGGCCGCCCAGGCCGTCGGGCTCGCGACGGCGGTGGAGTACCTCACCGAGACCGGGATGGACCGGGTCCATCAGCACGACACCGAGCTCACGGCATACTGTCTGGAGCAGTTGGCGGAGCGGCCGTGGGTGCGGGTCCTCGGGCCCACCGACCCGGCCCGGCGCGTCGGAGCCGTCGCCTTCACCGTCGAGGGGATCCACCCGCACGACGTGGGGCAGGTCCTGGACGACCGGGGCATCGCCGTGCGCACCGGGCACCACTGCGCCTGGCCGCTGCACCGTCGGCTGGGCGTGCCGGCCAGCACCCGCGCGAGCTTCTCGGTCTACACCACCCGCGGCGACATCGATGCCTTCATCGAGGCGCTGGACACGGTGCCCGGCGTCTTCGGACTGAGTGCCTGAGGAGGACGGATGGACCTGTACGGCGAGCTGATCCTCGACCACGCCAAGCACCCGCAGCACGTCGGGCTGCGCGAACCTTTCGGCGCCGAGGTGCACCACGTCAACCCGACCTGCGGCGACGAGGTGACGCTGCGGGTGCAGGTCGCCGACGGCGTCATCCACGACGTGTCCTACGACGCGCAGGGGTGCTCCATCTCGATCGCGGCGACCTCGGTGCTGGCCGAGGAGACGATCGGCCACCCGGTCGATGAGGCCCTGGAGACCTTCCTGGCGATGCGCCGCATGCTGACCAGCAAGGGCGCCGACGCGGGCGACCCCGAGGAGATCGGCGACGGCGTCGCCTTCGCCGGCGTGTCCCGCTATCCGTCCCGCGTCAAGTGCGCGCTGCTGGGCTGGACCGCCTTCACCGACGCCCTGGCCCGGACCGGTGAGGACATCTCCGTGGTGTCCGAGACCGCTCCCAGCCGACCGTGAGACCCTGAGACCACCACCGAGGAGGACCCGATGAGCACGACCACCACACCGCCCAACGTCGCGGACGTCGAGGAGGCCCTGCACGACGTCGTCGACCCCGAGCTGGGGATCAACGTCGTGGACCTGGGCCTGATCTACGGCCTGACCGTGGACGCCCAGTCGCACGCGGTCATCGACATGACCCTGACCAGCGCCGCCTGCCCGCTGACCGATGTCATCGAGGAGCAGGTCGCCACGGTCCTGGAAGGCCTGGTGTCCAGCCACCGCATCAACTGGGTCTGGATGCCGCCGTGGGGCCCGGACAAGATCACCCCGGAGGGCCGCGAGCAGCTGCGCGCCCTCGGCTTCAACGTCTGAGCCGGTGAGCACCGGCCCCGCGCGGGTGGTCGAGATCGACCCGACCCGCCTGGACCGGTGGATCGACGGCTTCACACAGCGGCACGGCGTGCCGGAGCGGTCCCCCGGGGCCGACCCGGGGGCCGTGCCGCTGGTGCTGTCCGCTCCCGATGGTGCTGTCGCCGAGGTGCTGGCTTGGGCCCCGGGTGTGGTCGACCTGCCGGCTCGCCTCGGTCTGGTGCTGGTCCGCAGGGGTGGGTATGCCGTGGGGCTGGCTGAGGGGGACCGGCTCACCGACCACCACTGCGGGACCCGCTATGCCCAGTCCCGTACGGCGGCGGGCGGATGGTCCCAGCAACGGTTCGCCCGCCGCCGCGGCAACCAGGCCGACGCGCTGGTCCAGCGGGTCGCACAGCAGGCCGCGGACCGGTTGCTGGAGCCGCGTGGGCCGGTCGTGGACGGGCTCGTCGTCGGTGGCGACAAGGCCCTGGTGCGCCAGGTGCTGGACGATCCGCTGCTGGCGCGCGTGGGAGAGCTCCCGCGCCGGGAGTTCTACGACATCCCGGATCCCCGGCTGAAGGTCCTGCAGGACACGCTGCGCCGTGGGAGGGCCACCCGCATCGGCATCGCTGAGCCGCCCTGAGCCACCTGGACGGTGCCTCGACCCGGCAACTGCACGGTGCCCCGCCTAGAAGAAAGAGCAGGAGTGCGGCGGCGCCTATCCCAGGTCAGCGGCGGCGAAGGTGTTGCACTGGTTGGGATCGCCGGTCTGGTAGCCGGTCATGAACCAGTGCTGGCGCTGGGCAGACGAGCCGTGCGTCCAGCTCTCCGGGGTGACCCGGCCCTGCATGGTCTCCTGGATGCGGTCGTCGCCCACGGCCTCGGCCGCGCTGAGCGCCGACTGGATCTGCTCCCGCGTGATGGGCTCGAGGATTGCCGCGTCCTCCTGACCGAGGCGGGTGCCGTCGGCGTGGGCGACCCACACGCCGGCGTAGCAGTCGGCCTGGAGCTCGACGCGGACGGCGCCGGACTCGGGGCCCTGCGGGTCCTGCTGGGCTCGGCCCAGGACGCCGTTGAGGTTCTGGACGTGGTGGCCGTACTCGTGGCCCACGACATACATCTGGGCCAGGGAGCCGCCGTCGGCGCCCATCTGGTCGAGCTGGTCGAAGAAGCTCACGTCGATGTAGACCTGCTCATCCAGCGGGCAGTAGAACGGGCCGACCTGGCTGTTGGCCGTGCCGCAGCCGGTGTTGACCACGCCGGAGAAGATGACGGTCTTGGCGGGCTGGTACTGCGACCACGCCGAGGACCAGAACTGCTGGACGCTGTTGACCGTGCCGACGACGAGGCAGTCGCGGTACTCGTTGGCGTCGGCCCCTGTCTTGCAGTGGGAGAAGTCGCCCGAGGCGCCCTCCTCGCCGGTGCCTTCGACCTCGGTCCCGCTGAAGTTCCAGGAGGTCTCCGGCTCGGCCACACCGCTGGTGCCACCGAGGTTGCCCCCGAAGAGCATGTAGAGAACGAGCAGGATGATGCCGCCGATCCCGCCGCCGACGGCCATGCCCCCGCCGCCGGAGCGGCCGCGCCCGCCACCACCACTACGGACCTGGCTGGTGTCCAGCCGGGCGTTCTCCTTGAAGGTCATGCCCCAACTCCACTCGTCTCGTGTCTCGGCACAACGCGCCTCAGGCGTAGACTAGTCACTTCCCGCCCACCAGGCACGACAAACCGCCCAAATCTGTCCATGAGGAGCTCCGCACGTGATCACAGCCTCGGGCGTCGAGCTCCGCGCGGGATCCCGGCTCCTGATGGACGACGTGACCTTCCAGGTCGCGCCGGGGGACCGGGTGGGCCTGGTGGGTCGCAACGGGGCCGGCAAGACGACTCTCACCAAGGTCCTGGCCGGGGAGGCCGACCCGGCCGCGGGCACCATCACCCGGCGCGGTGACGTCGGCTACCTGCCGCAGGACCCGCGCACCGGCGACCTGCACGTCCTGGGCCGCGACCGGATCCTGTCCGCCCGCGGTCTGGACTCGGTGATCCGCAACCTCCGCGCGGCCGAGGCCGGGATGGCCAGCGAGGACGAGGCCGTCCGGACCAAGGCGATGGCCCGCTATGCGCGGCTCGACGCCGAGTTCGAGTCCCGGGGTGGCTACGCCGCCGAGTCCGAGGCCGCCTCGATCGCCTCCAGCCTCGGGCTGCCGACCCGGGTCCTGGAGCAGGAGCTGGCGACCCTCTCCGGTGGTCAGCGCCGCCGCATCGAACTGGCGCGGATCCTGTTCAGCGGCGCGTCCACGCTGCTGCTCGACGAACCCACCAACCACCTGGACGCCGACTCGATCGTCTGGCTCCGGGACTACCTCAAGACCTACCCGGGCGGTCTGCTGGTCATCTCCCACGACGTGGAGCTGGTCGAGCAGGTCGTCAACCGGGTGTTCCACCTGGACGCCAACCGGGCGGAGATCGACCAGTACAACATGGGCTGGAAGACCTATCTCCTGCAGCGCGAGACCGACGAGCGGCGCCGCAAGCGCGAGCGGGTCAACGCCGAGAAGAAGGCCTCGGCACTGCTCGCCCAGGCCGACAAGATGCGCGCCAAGGCGACCAAGGCCGTCGCGGCGCAGAACATGGCGCGGCGCGCTGAGCGGCTGCTCGCCGGCATCGAGGGGGAGCGGGTCGTCGACCGGGTGGCCAAGCTCCGTTTCCCCACCCCCGCCCCGTGCGGACGCACCCCGCTGTCCGCGAGCGGCCTGTCGCGCTCCTACGGCTCCCTCGAGGTCTTCACCGACGTCGACCTGAACATCGACCGCGGTTCCCGGGTCGTGGTCCTCGGGCTCAACGGTGCGGGCAAGACCACCCTGCTGCGCATCCTGGCCGGCCTCGACGAGCCGGACACGGGCCAGGTGGAGCCGGGTCATGGTCTGCGCCTCGGCTACTACGCCCAGGAGCACGAGACGCTCGACGTCGACCGGTCGGTGCTGGCCAACATGAGGTCCGCCGCCCCGCAGCTCGACGACACCGAGACCCGCAAGGTCCTGGGGTCCTTCCTCTTCTCCGGCGACGACGTCGACAAGCCCGCGGGCGTGCTGTCCGGCGGTGAGAAGACCCGGCTGGCCCTGGCCATGCTCGTCGTCTCCGCCGCCAACGTGCTCCTGCTCGACGAGCCCACCAACAACCTGGACCCGGCCTCCCGGGAGGAGGTCCTCTCCGCACTCCGGACCTACGAGGGCGCGGTCGTCCTGGTCAGCCACGACGAGGGTGCGGTCGCCGCGCTCGAGCCGGAGCGGGTCCTGCTGCTGCCCGACGGGGTGGAGGACATGTGGAACCAGGACTACCAGGACCTCATCGCCCTGGCATGAGCAGGGGAGCGCGACCGTGACGATGGGTCCGGGACACGGGCCCGGAGCCACTGTCCGTGGTTTCTCGCGCGACCGGTCCGTCCGGGACCACCGTCTCCGCGAGGGCACCGGTCGGCGGGTGCTCGGCTACGGCCGCCCGTTCCGCTCGGACATCAGCCTCTTCCTGGTGCTGACCGTGGTGGTCGCCGCCCTGGGCGTGGCGACACCGCTACTCCTGGGCCGGATCATCGACCATGGCGTCATCCCGCGCGACCGTGGCACCGTCATCACCCTCGGCGTGGTCGTCGCCGCGCTGGCCGTCATTGAGGCCGGGCTCACGGTCGTCACCCGCTACTACGGCTCGCGCATCGGCGAGGGTCTGATCCTCAACCTGCGCACCGAGGTCTTCTCGCACGTCCTGCGCCAGCCGATCGCCTTCTTCACCCGCGCCCAGACCGGCGCCCTGGTCAACCGGCTGAACACCGACGTGATCGGTGCCCAGACCGCGTTCACCAGCATCCTGTCCGGCCTGGTCAGCAACGTGGTGTCCCTCGCGCTGATCCTCGGTGCCCTGCTGACCATGTCGTGGCTGATCACCCTCCTGGCCCTGCTGCTCCTGCCGATCTTCCTGGTCCCGGCCCACCGGATGGGCCAGCGGCTCTCGGCGCTGACCCGGCAGCAGATGACGCTGAACGCCGAGCTGGCCACCCGGATGACCGAGCGGTTCAACGTGGCCGGTGCCCTGCTCGTGCGCCTGTTCGGTCGGCCTGTTCAGGAGGAGCGGGAGTATGCCGAGCGCGCCCGGGGGGTGCGCGACGCCGGGGTCCGGATCTCGGTCAACCGGGTGATCTTCATGGCCGGCCTCGGCCTGGTCGCCGCCCTCGCCACGGCCCTGGTGTATGGCCTGGGTGGCCTGATGGCGGTCGCCGGGGACCTCTCGGTGGGCACCCTCGTCGCGATGGCGGCACTGCTCGGCCGGATGTACGGCCCGCTGACGGCCCTGTCCAACGTGCGCGTCGACATCATGACGGCGCTGGTCTCCTTCGAGCGGATCTTCGAGGTGCTCGACCTCGAGCCGCTGGTGCAGGAGGCGCCGGACGCCGTCGATCTGCCGGAGGGTCCGGTGGACATCGAGCTGGACGATGTGTCCTTCGCCTACCCGGGTGCCGCGGAGGTTTCCATCGCGTCCCTGGAGAGCCGACCGGACCTCGACGCCACGGACAGCGGACCGGTGCTGCGGGACCTGCAGGTGCACATCGGGGCCGGGCAGCTGGTGGCCCTGGTCGGCCCCAGCGGTGCCGGCAAGACCACGCTGACCTCGCTGGTCTCCCGGCTCTACGACCCCTCCGAGGGCACCGTCCGGATCGGCGGCACCGACCTGCGGACAGCCACCCTGGCGAGCCTGTCCCGCACGGTGGGCGTGGTCACCCAGGAGGCCCACATGTTCAACGACACGATCAGGGCCAATCTGCGCTACGGCGCACCCGAGGCCACGCAGGACCAGCTCGAGCAGGCGCTGCGCGCGGCTCAGGTCTGGTCACTGGTGGAGCGTCTCCCGGACGGGCTGGACACCGTCGTCGGCGACCGCGGCCACCGGCTGTCGGGCGGCGAGAAGCAGCGGCTGGCCATCGCCCGGCTGCTCCTGAAGGCGCCCGCCGTCGTCCTGCTGGACGAGGCCACTGCTCACCTGGACAGCGAGTCCGAGGCCGCGGTGCAGCGGGCGCTGGACGAGGCCCTCACCGGTCGGACGTCCCTGGTGATCGCGCACCGGCTGAGCACCGTCCACGGCGCGGACCTGATCCTGGTGATGGACCGCGGCCGCATCGTGCAGCGGGGGACGCACGAGGAGCTGATGGCCGAGGGGGGCCTCTACCGGACCCTGCACGACACGCAGTTCCGGGACACACCGTTCCGCACCGGCTGACTCCCGCGTGAGCCGAGCGGCTGCTCCTGCCTCAGCCGGACAGCACGTCGCCGAGGAAGTCGTCCACGGCGCGCTCCCAGGCGGTCGGTTGCTCGAGGTTCGGGTAGTGACCCGCGTTGGGGATGCGCACCACTCCGCGCCCGTCCCGGACGGCGCTGACGGCGCGCTCGGTCATCTCGTGGTGGTCGGTGAAGTCCAGCTCGCCGACGATGCCGAGCACCGGGACGGTGATCTCATCCAGCCGCTCCCAGGACTTCGCGACGGCCTCGGGTGGGACCACGCCGGGACGGATGTGGGTGCGGACGAACTCCTGGTGGAGATCCGACAGGAGCTCGCCCACGGCGGCATCGACGTCGGACAGGTCTCGCTCTGGGCCCGCGGCCCAGGCCAGGGTGGCCTCCAGCCAGGCTGCGACGTCCTGCCGTGCGACGGCCTGCTCCGCCCGGTGCAGCAGCTCAAGAGCCTCGGGCGAGGTGAAGGTGGGCTCGCTGGTGCCGGCACCGCTGAGCACCAGGGCGCGCACAGCGTCGGGGTGCTCCAGTGCGGTGTCGACGGCTGCTCCGGCTCCCATGCTCGTGCCGATGAGCACGGCCGGGCCGAGGTCGAGGTGGCGCACGAGGGCGGCGACATCGTCGCAGTGGCGGAACGGCGCCATCGCCGTGGAGGACTGCCCGTGGGTGCGGGCGTCAGGGGCCACGGTCGTGGTGCGCCGGGCCAGGTGCTCCAGCTCCCGCGCGTACATCCGGTGGTCGACATAGCCGGCGTGCAGCAGCACGACCGGGGGCGTCCCGGAGCCCTCGAGCGCGTAGGCAAGCTGCCCTCCGTTCACCTCGAGGTGATGCAGAGTCTGCTGGGTTGTGCTCATCGCGTGCTCCTTTCAGCGGGGTCGGTCGAGGTCGTGGGTGTCTGGGGGTGGGTGAGGCCCTCGAGGGAGAGGATGAGGTGGTCGAGGACGCGGACGGCCGCGGCGACGTCGACCGGGTCCAGTCCGCTCGCCACCACGTCCAGGCGGGCCAGCTCGTCCGCGCGCACCGTGTCGAACAGGTCGTTGCCCGCCGGTGTGAGGACGACCAGGTGGGACCGGCGGTGCGCGGGGTTCGGCACGGTCTCGACGAGGCCGAGGTCCCTGCCGCGGTCCACCAGGGCCTGCACACCCTGCCGGGTGACATAGAGGCTGCGGGCGATGGCCGGCACGGTCTGCGGTCCGTGGGCGTGGACCCGCTCGAGGACGGCGCGTAGCGGGACCGTCAGGGCGGTGTCGGCCAACCCGGCTTCCACCGCTCGTGCAGCGAGTTCGTGGACGGGTCGGACTCGCTGCAGCACGGCATACAGCTGGGCTCCCGAAGAAGCCGCCGACCTGCGCGACGACGATCGTGACATGACAAGGAGACTGTCATAATGACAAGGGACTTGTCAATCTACGCCGGGGGTGCGGCCACCGCGCTCGGGCGTGCCGGGCGCCGCGGGCGCCATCACTCAGCTGTTCTTGACCACCAGGACCGGCACGGGGGAGTCCAGCACCAGGCGCTGGACCGTGCGACCCATGAAGAACTTCCCGATCTCTGTGCGCCGGCGGGACCCGACCACCACCAGGTCGACATCGTGCGCGGCGATGAGCTGCAGCAGCGCGGACGCCACGTCACGGGCGGAGGTCGTCGAGACCACCCGCCAGTCCGGGGCCTCCCCGGGCTGCTCGTCGATGACCGTCTGCACCTCCTGCTCGACGGCGCGCACCTCACTCTCGGAGGCGGGGAGGCCGGGCGTGCCCACCGTGCCGGTCTCCTCGACGTGGAGCACCACCAGCGAGGTCTGGTGGGTGCGGGCCCAGTCGAGGGCAGCCACCACGGCCGTGCGGGCCTCGGGCAGTGCGCTGTGAGCCACGGCAATGGGCATGGTCAGCTCCTCGTGTCGGGACGGGCCAGGCTGGACGCCGGCAGGCACAGAGCGTAGTCCGTGCGCACGACTCCGGCCCAGTGGGTCGCCCCTCGTCTCAGATCGTCCTGGTCTGCCCACCGTCCACGGTGACCACGCTGCCGGTCATGTAGGAGGCGATCGGTGAGGTGACGAAGGCGGCGACGGCACCAAACTCCTCGGGCTGCCCGAGGCGGCCCAGGGGGACGATGGCTGCGTGCGCGGCGCGCCGTCCTGCCGGGTCGCCGGTGGCCTCGTCCAGCGCGCGCACCCGGTCGGTGTCGAAGCGGCCCGGCAGCAGGCAGTTGACCCGGTGCCCGTCGGGGCCGTACTCGTCGGCCATCGTCTTGGCCGCCATCGCCAGGCCCGGGCGGAGCCCGTTGGAGATCGCGAACTCCGGCAACGGTGAGCGCACCGACGTCGACAGCACGAAGGTCACGGCGATCGGCCGGTCCGCGTCCTCCAGCAGGGCACGCGCGACGCGCAGCGGGCCGAGGTGGACCTGCTCGAAGGCGGCCCGCCACTCCTGGTCGGTCCGCTCGCGGAAGCGGCCGGCGGGCGGGCCACCCACGCTGAGGACGGCGCCGTCCACGGTGTCCAGCTCCTCCCGGGCCCTGACGCGGATCGACTCGGCGGCGTCCGGGTCGGCCAGATCCGCGGCCAGGAAGTATGCCGTGCCCGCCCCGAGCCCGGTCAGCTCGCCCGCGGTGCGGGCACCCTGGTCCGGATCCCGACCGACCACCAGCACGTCGGCCCCGTCCCGGACGAGGCACTCCGCGGTGGCCCGGCCCAGACCGCGCGACCCTCCGGTGACGACGTAGCCACGGCCTGCCAGTCCACAATCCATGGGCTCATGCTCGCACCCGCCCTCACGACCGAGCGGGTCGTGGGTCTATCGGTGCGCTATAGCGGCCCTCAGGGTCACCGCGAGATCCCCGGCGCTACCCGTCCTCCTCGTCCCAGATGCGCACCTTCTGGGGGCGGGCCGCCCGGGGCGCGGCGCCACCGGGCTGCCCCTCACGCCACTCCCGCCGCGCCATGACCAGGACGAGGATGAGCCCGACCGGCGAGGTCAACCACCACTGCAGGGAGTAGGCGAAGTGCGACCCCAGCGCCGTGCGCGGGGCGGCCAGCGGCGTCGGGCGAGGGATCTCACGTCCCGGCTCCCCGGCATATTGCTCCGTCTCCAGGACCAGGTAGGCACCGAGCACCGGCCGCTCCCACTGCTCTGCGGCACCGGCCAGGTTGATCGAGGCCAGCTGCCCGTCGGGCAGGTCGCGGCCCAGATCCTGCTCGCCGGGACGCAGCCAGCCGGTCACCTCGACCTGGCCCTCGGGGGCGGGCGGCACCTCGGGCAGCGTGCTGGCGTCCTCGGCGTTGGCGACCCACCCCCGGTTGACGGCCAGCGTGCCCCCGGGGGTCTCCAGGGGGACGAGCACCTCGTAGCCGAACGTGCCCTCGTGGGGACGGTTGCGCACGAAGAGCTGGTCCTGCGGGACATAGGCGCCGGAGGTCGTGACACGGATCCACTCGTCGGCAGGTGAGAAAGGGTCGGTGGTGACCTCGGCGAGGGGGACCGGGTCGGCGCCGTAGTGCGCCTCGACCCGGTCGCGCGCGGCCACCTTGTCCTGGTGCCGGGAGAACTGCCAGTTGCCGAGCAGGACCGCCACGACGGCAAAGACGAGGGCGAGCGCCAGGGCGGTGAGCCAACGGCGGGTCAGGAGTGTGCGCAGCAACGCTCAACCGTCCCGCTCGCCGAGCTCGTCGACGGGGAGGACCTCGATCAGGAAGCCGCGCAGTGACACGAAGCTGCTCAGGTGCTCGCGGTGATCGTCGCAGGCCAGCCACACCTTGCGGCGCTCCGGGGTGTGCAGCTTGGGGTTGTTCCAGACGATGGCGTAGGCCGCTTCCGCGCGGCAGGCACGGGCGCTACAGGTGAGCATCGGGTCCGTCCGGCCGGGGTGGGGAGTCGTCGCGGTGGGCATCGTCCACCGGGGCGTCGTCGTCCGGCAGTATGTCGTGGGGCGGGCCCTCGGGGGACGCGGGGAGGGCGCGGGCCGGGGAGACGGGCACACCCCCACCGGTGGTCCGGTTGTCGACGGCGTTGGCGATGGTCACCGCGATCTGGGGCAGGAAGGTCGCCGCGGCCGCGAGGATCACCCCGACGACGATCCAGCCGCTGACCAGCGCCCAGACGGCCAGGGGGAAGGACACCGTGCGGACGGCCATCGCGATCAGGTAGGTGCGCATGCGCTGCTCCCGGTCCTCCTTCGGGGACCGCCGAGCCGTGGTCACCCCCTGGGCGACCTTGTTCCTACGCACCCTTCCACGATACGTCGCGGACGGGTCCGGTCGTGCGGCACGTGGGCAGGCACTAGCGTGACCCCTGTGACCGAGACCCAGCAGACCGACTCCCCGACGGCCCCGCCGCCCAGCGTCCTGGTGACGGGGGGCAACCGCGGCATCGGCCTGGCCATCGCCAGGTCGTTCGCCGAGGCGGGCGCCGAGGTGATCATCACCCACCGCAGCGGGACGCCGCCGGAGGGGCTGCGCGGCGTGATCTGCGACGTGACCGACTCCGACAGCGTGGACCGGGCGTTCACCGAGGCCGAGGAGCTGCTGGGCCGACCGGTCGAGGTGCTGGTAGCCAACGCCGGCATCACCAAGGACACCCTGCTGATGCGGATGAGCGACGACGACTTCGCGTCCGTCGTCGAGACCAACCTCACCGGGGCCTTCCGCTGCGCCCGACGGGCCACCAAGGGCATGATGCGGATGCGCAAGGGTCGCATCATCCTGATCTCCTCCGTCGTGGGGCTCTATGGCTCCCCGGGGCAGACCAACTACGCGGCGTCCAAGTCGGCCCTGGTCGGCCTGGCTCGCTCCATCACCCGCGAGCTCGGTGGCCGAGGCATCACCGCCAACGTGGTCGCGCCGGGCTTCATCGAGACCGAGATGACGGCGGAGCTCTCGCAGGACCTGCAGAAGCAGTATCTGGCGGGCATCCCGGCCGGACGGTTCGCCACCCCGGCGGAGGTCGCCGGCGTCGTCCGTTTCCTGGCCGGACCCGACGCGGGCTACATCAGCGGCGCGGTGATCCCGGTGGACGGCGGACTCGGCATGGGCCACTGAGGTGGTCACGACCGGCCCGGCGGGACGCTAGTCTGCTCCCCATGCTGCTCGACGGTAAGAAGCTCCTCATCACTGGGGTCCTCATGGACTCCTCCATCGCGTTCCACGTCGCCCGCCTTGCTCAGGAGCAGGGCGCCGAGGTGGTGCTCACCTCCTTCGGCCGGACCTTCCGGATCACCCAGTCCATCGCCAAGAGGCTGCCGGTCACCCCGGAGGTGGTCGAGCTGGACGTGTCCAACCAGGAGCACCTGGACACCCTTGCCGAGCGGCTGACGGAGCACACCGACCACCTGGACGGCGTGCTGCACTCGATCGGGTTCGCCCCCGCCGGTGCGTTCGACTTCCTCAACGCCACGTGGGAGGACGTCGCGACGGCACTGCAGGTCTCGGCATACTCCCTGAAGTCCCTGGCCGTCGCGGCCCTGCCGCTGATGCGTGAGGGCAGCAGCGTCGTCGGGCTCACCCTGGACGCCCAGCAGGCCTGGCCGGTGTATGACTGGATGGGAGTCGCCAAGGCGGCGTTCGAGTCGACCAACCGCTACCTCGCCCGGGACCTCGGGCCCAAGGGGATCCGCTCCAACCTGGTGTCCGCGGGCCCCATCGCCACGACCGCCGCCCGGTCCATCCCGATGTTCGAGCAGTTCGAGAAGTGGGGCGAGCGCTCGCCGCTGGGCTGGGACCTCAAGGACGCCGAGCCCGCGGCCAGGGCGTGTGTCGCCCTGATGTCCGACTGGTTCCCCGCGACCACCGGAGAGATCGTCCACGTGGACGGCGGGTTCCACGCGATGGGCTTCTGAGCACGATGACCGACGCGACCACGGTCCAGGTGACCGAGGTGCGCCTGCTCGAGGGGCCGAATCTGTACTTCGCGCGCCCTGCCGTCAAGGTGAGCCTCTCCCTGCCCGGCTTCCAGGCGCTCAACGCCCAGGCGGCGACGGCGATCGCCGACGTGGTGGGGCTCCGTCGGGCCGTCCCTGGAGCACCGCACACCGAGCAGCGACAGCGCTTCCTGAGCCGGCTGGCCGGCACCGTCCTGCGGCGGATCGCCGACGCGGTGCCGAGCCGGGTTGGCGCCCGGGTGCGGGTCGGCACCGACCTGGACTCTGTCATCGTCGCCTTCCCGTGGCGCCACCGCGGGCGGGCCGTGACGCTGGGCGAGGCGCTCGGCCCCACCCTGGCCGGGCTGCTGGCGGGCGAGGACGCGGACGACCTGCTGGCTCACGGTGCGGAGCAGGTGCGGTCGGCCGACGACGCCTCTCGTCCCGCCCAGCTCCGACCCCGGATCCCGGTAGCCTCGATCACCGGCACCAACGGCAAGACCTCGACCACCCGGCTGCTGGCGCACATGGGCATGACCGCCGGGCTGCGCTGCGGCTGGAGCTCGACCGAGGGCGTCTTCATCCAGGGTGACCTCAAGGTCGCCGGTGACTACTCCGGACCGTCCGGGGCCCGCAACGTCCTGGAGGACCGGTCGGTCGAGCTGGGGCTGCTCGAGACGGCGCGTGGCGGTCTGCTGCTCAAGGGCATGGGGGTCTCCCACAACGACGTCAGCATCGTCACCAATGTCACCGCGGACCACCTGGGCCTGCACGGCATCGACACCGTCGACCAGCTGGCCGAGGTCAAGTCCATCATCACCAGGGTCACCCGCAAGGACGGCTGGGTCGTGCTCAACGGCGACGACCCGCGGGTGCGCGCCATGGCCGCGCAGGCCAGTGGACGGCTCTGGATGTTCAGCCTCGACCCGGACTCCCCGGCCCTGCGGGAGACCGTCGAGCGGGGCGGCCGTGGCATGACGGTCCTGGAGGGCGACATCGTCATCCTGCGCCGCGGCGCCGACCCGGACCGGCTGATCCGGATCCTGGACGTGCCGATGACCCTGTCCGGTCTCTCGGAGCACAACATCGCCAACGCGCTGGCGGCGACGGCCGGCGGGCTCGGCCTGGGGCTGCCGCGGGAGGCGGTGATCGAGGGGCTGCGCACCTTCGCGCCCGACTTGGAGCACAACCCCGGCCGGATGAACGTGTGGACCGTCCCCCTGCCCGCCGGGGGCAGCGCGACGATGATCATCGACCTGGCGCACAACGAGGCCGGCCTGGAGGCCCTGCTCAACGTGGCCGAGGGTCTGCGTCCGCCGGGGGACCGGGTGCACCTCGGGCTCGGTGGCGTCGGCGATCGGACCGATGACATCCTCATCGGGCTGGGCGAGATCGCCGGGCGGCGCGCGGACCGCGTGCATATCGTCCACAAGGGGCACTACCTGCGCGGACGCACCATGGAGAACCTCGAGGCCCAGTTCGTGCAGGGGCTGGCCAACGTGGGGGCCGTCTCGTCCGGGTCCTCCGAGGACGAGGTCGCCGGACTGGAGACCCTGCTCGACCACATGGCCGACGGCGACGTCGGTGCCCTCATGGTGCACCGCGACCGGCCCGGGGTGGTCGACTGGCTGACCAGTCATGGCGCGCACCAGGACTCGGCCCGGCAGATCCGGCGCAAGGTCAAGGCCGCGCGCGGTGAGCACGAGCTCGAGGCGGTGCTCGGCGCGATCCAGGACCAGCCGCCCGCCGAGCGGGTCGAGGCGGCGCGCAACCTGCTCGAGCAGGCGCCCGAGGACCCGCGCCTGGTGTTCGAGCTCGCGGCGGCGCTCGAGGCCGCAGGGCAGACCACCCAGGCCGTCAGTCGCTATCGCGAGGCGCTCAACGCCAGGTTGCGTGAGCCGCACCGGTTCCGGGCGCAGGTCGCGATGGCCACGGCGCTGCGGGACCTGGGACGGTCGGCGGAGGCGGAGACCGTGCTGAGCGAGGTGGCGGTCCAGCGCAGTGACAGTGCGGCCGTCGTCGCCCTCCTGGCGCTCCTCGACGTCGACGCCGGACGTGCCGACCATGGGGTGGCACGCCTCATCGACTACCTGATGACGCATGCGACGGGCACCGACGACACCCCTCAGCGCGAGGCGTTGCTCGCTCTGGCGGAGCAGCTGCGCCCCACGGCAGCGCAGGCCTGAGGTCCCGGGCCCCACGACAACTGAGCAAGGCTCCGCGCCCCACGGCAGCCGAGGCCTGACGACCGCCCGGCCTACGGCATACTGCCGGCGGCGGGTCGATGAACGCCCGCCGCGGGCGCACCTGCCCAGCCCGGATCAGGCGCGCGTGGTGGCCTCCTGCTCTGCCGCGTCCAGGTCCGCGTAGTCCCCGCGGGCCTCCTCGGCCGACGCGGCTGCGGACTCGTGCAGCTCCACCGGGTCGAGGTCGGGGTCGCCGGTGCGTTCGTCGTCGGTCCGGGAGCCGGCGTAGGCCGAGTTGCTCATGTCCTCCAGCTCGGCCAGCACGCGCGCGTGCTTGTCCACGCACGCGACGACGAGGTCGCCGGGGTTGGCCAACACCATGGCGTGCCGGACCGCCTCCACCTCGGGCAGCACCGTGTTGACCTGGCGGACCCGGGCCTCACCGGCCGCGATCGCCTCGTTGATGCCTCGCACGAGGTGCTCAGCGCTCTCACCCCGCGGCCGGCCCCGCGGGTTGTCGTCCTCCCGCACGACGAGGACGTCGAAGTGCCGGGCCGCGACGGCACCCAGTTCGGCCAGGTCGTCGTCGCGCCGGTCGCCGGTGCCGCCGATCACGCCGATCCGACTGATCCGGGCGTTTTCGAGCGCGGCCTCCCGCTGCTCGGCCAGGTTGTCCACGAACTCCCCGATCGCCCGCATGCCCGCAGGGTTGTGGCAGTAGTCCACGACCACGCTGACGCCCTTGACGTCGAGCATGTTCAGCCGGCCGGGGGAGAGGTAGTAGCTGGTGGTGAAGGTGCGCAGGCCCTGCCGTATGTCGTGCAGCGGCACGTCGCACGCGAAGGCCGCGCCGGCCGCGGCCATGGCGTTGGCGATGTTGAAGCGGGCGGCGCCGCCGAACGTGCTGGGGAGCAGGTGGGTCCAGGCCAGCTGCATCGACCGGCGTCCGTGCTGGATGACGATCATCTCGCCGCGGTCGGTGGGCTCGAGCACCACCGCGCGGCCTCCACGACGCAGCCGGGTCTCGATGAACTCGCGCTCCGGGCTGCCGGGCGGCTGCATCGAGAAGTAGACGATGCTGCCGCTGCAGTGGCGCCGCATGTCCCGGACGTTCGGATCGTCGGCGTTGAGGACCGCAAAACCGTTGCGGGGCACGGCCTCCACCACGACCCGCTTGACGGCGGCCAGCTGCTCCACCGTGTCGATGCCCCGCAGGCCGAGGTGGTCGGCGCTGACATTGGTGACCACGGCCACGTCGTTGCGGTCGTAGCCCAGGCCCTCCCGGAGGATGCCGCCGCGAGCCACCTCCATGACGGCAAAGTCGACGCGGGGGTTCTGCAGGACCATCCGCGCCGACTTGGGCCCCGAGGCGTCGGCCCGCTTGACCAGCCGCTCGTCGATCACGATGCCGTCGGTCGAGGTCATGCCGACCTGCTTGCCCAGACCCTTCATGATGTGGGCGATCATCCGCGACGTCGTCGTCTTGCCGTTGGTGCCGGTCACGGCCACGATCGGCACGCGCGAGGGGGTGCCCGGCGGGAACAGCAGGTCGACGACGGGCTTGGCGATGTACTGGGGCTCACCGACGGTCGGGTGGGTGTGCATCCGGAACCCGGGCGCGGCGTTCACCTCGCAGATCGCGCCCCCGGTCTCGCGGACCGGAGCTGAGATGTCGGGGCAGATGAAGTCGATGCCTGCGACGTCCAGGCCGATCAGCCGGGCCGCCTCCTCGGCGATCTCGATGTTCTCCGGGTGGGCGTCGAAGGTGCGGTCCACGGCAATGCCGCCGGTGGACATGTTGCCGGTGAGTGCCAGCTTGACCATCGTGCCCTCAGGGGGCACGGCGTCCATCTCGAAGCCCTGCTGCCGCACCAGCGCCACGGCCCCCTCGGTCACCGCGATGCGGGTCAGCACCTTCTCGTGGCCGACGCCGCGCCGAGGGTCGGCGTTGGTGATCTCGACGAGCTCGTTGACGGTGTGCGTGCCGTCGCCGACGACGTGGGCAGGCACCCGCTCGGCGATGGCCTGCATCCGGCCCCCCACGATCAGGCAGCGGTAGTCGTTGCCGATGATGAAGGACTCGACCACCATGATGCCGCGCCGTGACTGGGCGGCGGCCACCGGGAAGTGCTCCCGCACCTCCGCCTCGTTGCGCAGGTTGATGCCGACGCCGCGCCCGTGGTTGCCGTCCAGCGGCTTGACGACGACGGGGTAGCCGATCTGGTTGGCGACCGAGACCGCACCGTCCGCGGTGCGCACGGTGTCGCTCAGCGGCACCGGGAGGCCGGCGGAGGAGAGCAGGGTGTTGGTCAGGGACTTGTCGCCGGCGATGTCGACGGCGAGCGCTGAGGTCTTCGACGTCATCGTGGCGCGGATCCGCTGCTGGTGCACACCCTGCCCGAGCTGCACCAGCGAGGCGGTGTTGAGACGGATGAAGGGGATGTCGCGGGCGACTGCCTCCTCGAGGATCGCGTTGGTGGACGGGCCGAACGCCGCTCGTTGCGCCAACCGCAGGAAGTCGTCCAGCTCGGTCGGGAAGTCGAACTCCGGATCGTGCGTGACGGCGGCGTTGACCATGCGGATGGCCAGCTCGCCGGCCGCGAGGCCGACCCGCTCGTCGATGTAGGAGTAGATGACGTTGTAGTGACCGGGTGAGCCCTTCACCGCCCGGGTCTTGCCGCGGCGCAGGTCGTGGCCGGCCTCGGCCTGCAGCTGGAGTGCCAGGTGCTCGCTGACGTGGCCGACCCACGTGCCCTCGCGGAGCCGCTCGACGAAGCCGCCGGGCTTGCCCCGGGAGCAGACGTGGTTCTCCAGGCCCGGCAGCCACTCAAGGAGCTGCTCGGTGAAACCGGGCAGCAGGTTGGTGGGGTACTGCTCGAGGACCCCGAGGTCGACGACCAGGTGGATGGCCTGCTCGTAGTTCCACACGTTGGGGCCGCGATAGACACGCTGCTCGACGATCCGCAGGTCGGGGGCGGCCGGAGCGGTCGGGGTCTGGGGGTCGGTCATGCGGGTCCTCCTGGTCCGGTCAGCGGCGCAGCGCGGCGGCTGCGTTGGCGGTGTCGTGCACGTCGGTGGGGGAGGTGACGACGGCCACCTCCGAGTGCATCTCGACGAAGTCGGTGAGCTGGGCGGCTTGCAGGTCGAAGGTCGCGCCGTAGGGCAGGGAGTGCACGACGGCGCCCGACACCATGAGCGGCGCGTCCCGGCGCGCCTCGTGGGCGTCGCTGACCGCGGACCGGGCGTCCACGACATACACCGCGCCGGAGCCGACCACGGTCATCGACCGTTCGTTGACGATCTCGGCGGCGGTGTCCTCGTCGATGCCGACGCCGAGCAGGCTCGGGGAGGCGGCGATCAGCGAGAGCAGGCGCGCGTAGCGGGTGCGCTGGCCGAAGTGCTGATCGAGTATGACGCCGGGCAGCAGACCGAGCCCCGCGCTCAGTTGCGAGACCCGCTGGCGGGGCGCCACTCCCTCCTCGCCCATGGAGATCATGAACTGGCTCAGCACCGAGGCGCCGGCGGACGTGCCGCCGACGACGGCGCCGCGGTGGTAGGCCCGCGTGATGGCGTCGTGCAACGGCGTGCCGACGATCAGCTGCCCGAGTTTGAGCTGGTTGCCGCCCGTCACGAACACACCGGTGGCGGCGTCGATCGCCTCGACGAGTGCCGGGTCGGACGCCTCCTGGCGGGACTGGGGGTTGACCACGGAGGTCTCCCGGGCGCGTTGTCGGCCGAACACCGACTGGTAGACCTCGAAGGCCTCCTCAGCCATCGACGACGCGGTGGGGATGACCACGATGCGCGCGTCGGCTCCGCCGGCGAGGCGCACGAAGCGCTTGAGGACGATGACCCTGCGGCGTTTGTCCTCGGCCCCCCCGATCACCAGGAGCGTGCGATCCACCTGCTCCCCGCGGGGCGGGTCGGCGGGGTCGGACACGGAGGCCATGTGCGTCGACATGGATGCACCTTAATGCGTGTCGCGACGCGCGCCAGTCACGCAGGAGTCGAACAGGACCGGTGTCCTCACCCGTCGATGACGGTGCCCTTGGGGACGACCACGAGGCCGCTGTCGGTCACGGTGAAGCCGCGCGCGCGGTCCTGGTCGTGGTCGACACCGATGTTGACGCCCGCCGGCACCTTGACGTGCTTGTCGATGATGGCGCGGTGGATCTGGCAGCTGCGGCCCACCTCGACGCCGTCGAGGATCACGGACTGGGACACCATGCTGAAGGAGTGGACGTGCACCCGTGGCGAGAGCACCGAGTCGGCCACTGTCGCCCCCGAGACCACCGCCCCCGGCGACACCATTGAGCCGAGCGCGTGCCCCACCCGGTCCTGGGACCCGTGCACGAACTTGGCCGGCGGGTGGTTGCCGTAGTTGGTGTAGATGGGCCAGCGGTCGTTGTAGAGGTTGAACACCGGGTGCACGGACACCAGGTCCATGTGGGCGTCGTAGTAGGAGTCCATCGTCCCGACGTCGCGCCAGTAGGCCCGGTCCCGGTCGGTGGCGCCCGGGATGTCGTTGTCCTTGAAGTCGTAGACGTAACCCTCGCCGCGCTTCACGAACGCCGGGACGATGTCACCGCCCATGTCGTGCGAGGACGTCTCGTCCGCCGCGTCCTCGCGGACCGCCTGCTCCAGCACGTCGGCGTCGAAGACGTAGTTGCCCATCGAGGCGAGCACCTCGTCCGGAGCGTCCGGCAGTCCCTTGGGGTTCTTCGGCTTCTCCAGGAAGTCGGCGATGTGGCGCGGATCGGACTCGTCGACCTCGATGACGCCGAACTGGTCGGCCAGGCTCACCGGTTGGCGGATCGCCGCGACCGTCACCCCCGCTCCGGTCTCGATGTGCTGATCGATCATCTGCGAGAAGTCCATGCGGTAGACATGGTCCGCCCCGACGACGACGATGATGTCCGGGCGCTCGTCGTGCACCAGGTTCAGGCTCTGGTAGATCGCATCGGCGCTCCCGGAGAACCAGTGCTTGCCGACCCGCTGCTGTGCGGGGACGGGCGCGACGTAGTTGCCCAACAGGGTTGACATTCGCCAGGTGCGCGTGACGTGCGTGTCCAGGCTGTGCGACTTGTACTGCGTCAGCACCACGATCTTCAGGCAGCCGGAGTTCACGATGTTGGACAGCGCGAAGTCGATCAGCCGGTAGATGCCGCCGAACGGCACCGCTGGCTTTGCGCGATCCGCGGTCAGCGGCATGAGTCGCTTTCCTTCACCTCCCGCAAGCACGATCGCGAGAACCTTCAGCCGTCCCGTACGAGCAACCATGACCACAACCTAGGGCCCGCAGCGCGTTTGGTCGATAGGGGATAGCGTGGCGGTGTGCGCCTTGACCTGTTGACCCGCGAGTACCCCCCCAACGTCTACGGGGGCGCGGGCGTCCACGTAGCGGAGCTGACGCGTGCCCTGCGAGATCTGCCGGACCTCACCGTGGCGGTGCGAGCGTTCGACGACCCGGTGCAGGAAGCGGGGACGACGGGATACCCGACGCCGGAGAACCTGCAGGACGCGAACGCCGCGCTCAAGACACTGGGCGTCGATGTCGCCATGGCCGCCGACGTGGTGGCCGGTGGCGCTGATCTTGTGCACTCGCACACCTGGTACGCCAACCTGGGTGGCTATCTGGCCAGCCTGCTCGGCGACATACCCCACGTCATCTCTGCTCACAGCCTGGAGCCGATGCGGCCGTGGAAGGCCGAGCAGCTGGGCGGTGGCTACCGGGTCAGCTCGTGGGCCGAGAAGACCGCCTACGAGGCGGCTGCCGGAGTCATCGCGGTGTCCGCCGGGATGCGCAAGGACATCCTGGCGAGCTATCCGGCCATCGACCCCGCGCGGGTCCACGTCGTCCACAACGGCATCGACTCCCAGCTGTGGCAGCGGGACACCTCCGACGCTGCCCGGTCGTTCGTCGAGGAGCTCGGGCTCGACCCCGACCGTCCGAGCGTGGTGTTCGTGGGTCGGATCACCCGGCAGAAGGGGCTGCCCTACCTGTTGCGCGCGCTGGCCGAGCTGCCCCCTGAGGTGCAGATCGTCCTCCTCGCCGGTGCGCCGGACACCGAGGAGATCAAGGCCGAGGTGATCGGGTTGACCGACGCGCTGCGCGAGGGCCGCGGTGGGACGGTCGTCTGGGTCGAGGAGATGCTGCCCCGGGCCAAGGTCATCGCGGTCCTCTCCCACGCGACGGTCTTCCTCTGTCCGTCGGTCTACGAACCCCTCGGCATCGTCAACCTGGAGGCCATGGCCTGCGGCGCCGCCGTCGTCGCGACCGCCACCGGCGGCATCCCCGAGGTCGTCGTCGACGGTGAGACGGGCTGGTTGGTGCCGATCGAGCAGGAGACCGACGGCACGGGCACGCCCACGGACCCGGACAAGTTCGTCGCTGACCTCGCCGCGACGATCAACGAGGCCGTCTCCGACCCGGAGCGGGCGGCCCGGATGGGCGAGGCCGGACGAGCCCGGGCGGTCGAGCACTTCAGCTGGACGACGATCGCCGAACGGACCGTCGAGGTCTATCGCCACGTCCTCGAGCTCTGAGCGACCCGGCCCCTCCACCGCCCGGGTCTGACGCGACATCTGCCGAGGGCCAGTTCGGATCTACCGGGGCCGGCTCGGTTCTACCGGGGCAGGCTCGGTTCCGGGGCTGGTTTGGATCCACTCGGCGCCGGTTCGGTGTCGGGTCGTCCTGTATTGACTTCGTTCCCCGTGTGGATTTCGTTCCCGTGTGTGGACTTTGACCCCATATAGGGCACTTTTCCCACACACGGGAACAAAGTCCACACATCACGACCATCAGCCAACCCCGTGCGCTCGGTGGCCTGGAATCCAGCCACGCCGTGGCCGGTGCGCCGGCACCCCCGCAACGCCAGGCCCGGTCGAGAGGTGCGGTCAGCGCCAGCCGGCGAGGTGGAGGGCGCCGACGTTGGTTGCGGCGACGAGCGCACGGGAGCCCGCGTCGTGGAGCCGACGCAGGATCTGCTCGCGCCCGAGGGTGGTGCTGGAGCTGACACTGTGCAGCCGGTGGTCCAGGCCCGTGCCGGCCAGACCCGTGATGGCGCCGGCGAGCTCGATCACCCGGATCGCACGAGGCGGGAGCCCCTCGGGCAGTCCCCACTGGGCGTCGACGCTGTCACGCGCCGCGGCCTCGAGACCGTGTCCGCTCAGCGGCTGCCCGGGAGCCTGCCCGAGCTCGGCGGTGAGCTCGGCGACCTCGCGACGCAGCTGGAGCTCGACGTCCGGCAGGGACAGCTGCTGGACGACGTGCTGGGGCACCGGGTCGGCGTCGTGGGCCGTCCAGCGGGCCTCCCACCCCTGGTCACCCTCGGGACCGAACGGGGCGATGCGCGGCACCAGGGCACCACCGAGCCCGGTCACATAGACCAACTCCTCCGACTCGGTCGCCGCGGCGATCAGGTCGGCGGGACCACGCGGCATACTCGTCAGATCGCCGGCCCGGGGGAGGGCGACCAGGATGAGACGCTCACCCAGGTCTCGCCACAGCGCCAGCTGCGCCACCAGTCCGTCGACATGGTCCAGGTCCGGCATGGCCCGGCGGGCGACCGCCTCCAGCTCGAGGCGCCCGGCGAGGGCCGCGGTGCCCCACAGGGCCACGCGCACGCTCGCGGGAAGGTCGGCCATGCGGTGATCGTAAGCAGGCCGGGGCGAACTACCCTTGCTCGACATGAGCGATGTCCTGGAATTTGCCGGTGTCGGTGTGCGCCGTGGCGGCAACGTGCTCCTCGACGACATCGACTGGTCCGTGGAGGAGGGGGAGCGGTGGGTCGTCATCGGCCCCAACGGCGCGGGGAAGACCACCCTCCTGCAGATCGCTGCCGCGCGGATCCACCCCACCACCGGGGTGGCCGGCATCCTCGGCGAGGTCCTCGGCACGGTCGACGTCTTCGACCTGCGGCCCCGGATCGGTCTGTCCAGCGCCGCCCTCGCCGAGCGGATCCCGCCCGAGGAGCGGGTCCGCGACGTCGTGGTCACGGCCTCCTGGGGCGTCACCGGGCGGTGGCGGGAGGAGTATGACGAGCTGGACACCGGGCGCGCCACCGACCTGCTCGTGGCGCTGGGGGTGGAACATCTGGCCACCCGTCGCTTCTCCACCCTGAGCGAGGGGGAGCGCAAGCGCGTGCAGATCGCCCGCGCGCTGATGACCGACCCGGAGCTGATGCTGCTCGACGAGCCGGCAGCCGGACTGGACCTGCGCGGTCGCGAGGACCTCGTGGGACGTCTGTCGGTCCTCGCCGAGGACCTCGAGTCGCCGGCGATGGTGCTGGTGACCCACCACGTGGAGGAGATCCCGCCCGGCTTCACCGACATCCTGATGCTTCGCGAGGGCAAGGTGGTCGCGGCCGGGCCGATCGAGACGACGCTGACGGGAGCAAACCTGTCGACGACCTTCGACATCCCGCTCGTGGTGGACAAGCACGGCGCCCGCTGGTCAGCGCGCGCCGCATGAGCTGGTTCGAGGTCGGGGCCATCATCCTGGCCGGCGTCTGGGCCGGCACCATCAACACGGTCGTGGGCTCCGGGACGCTGGTGACCTTCCCGACGCTGCTCTCCTTCGGCTACCCGCCCGTGTCGGCCAACATCTCCAACAGCCTCGGGCTCGTGGCCGGTGGCGCGTCGGGAGCCTGGGGCTACCGGCACGAGATCCGCTCGCTCCGGACCCTCCTGGTCCAGCTCGCGCCCGCATCCTTCGTCGGCGCGGTCATCGGAGCGCTGCTCCTGCTGGTGCTCCCGCCCGAGGCCTTCGAGGCGATCGTGCCGGTGCTGATCCTGCTGGCACTGGTGCTCGTCGTCCTCGGTCCGCGGCTCAACGCCTGGGCCGCCAGACAGCATGCCGAGCAGGTCACCGGCCCGCGCTTCGTCGTCCTCATCGTCGGCATCCTCCTCGCCGGCATGTATGGCGGCTACTTCGGCGCCGCCCAGGGCGTGCTGCTGATCGGCCTGATGAGCGTCCTGCTGCCCAACGGGCTGCAGGAGCTCAACGGGGTCAAGAACGTGCTCGGGCTCATCGTCAACTTCACCGCCGCGGTGGTGTTCCTCATCGTCGACCCGGCTCAGGTCAACTGGGCGGTCGTCGGCCTGATCGCCATCGGTTCCTTTATCGGCGGAGTGCTGGGTGCGCGGATCGGGCGCAGCATGCCGCCCTGGTTGCTGCGGCTGACCATCGTGGTCATCGGTGTGGTCGCCATCGTGGTGCTGCTCGTATGACGGAGCGCCAGTTGCCCGCCGGCGTCACCTGGATCGATCGTCCGGATGACGAGCGCGTGCGTGACTACGTCGGCCTCACCGACGTGGCGTTGCGGCGCCTCCTCGAACCCGAGCAGGGCCTCTATCTGGCCGAGTCGGCCAAGGTCATCGGTCGGGCCCTGGACGCCGGCCACCGCCTACGGTCGCTGCTGCTCACCCCGCGGTGGGTCGTGGACCTGGCCGACCTGGTGGAGCGGGCGGTGTCCGAGGGGGCACCGGTCTATGTGATGGAACCCGCGGTCGCCCAGGAGATGACCGGGTTCCACCTGCACCGCGGCGCGATCGCCGCGATGCACCGGCCGGTCCTGCCCACGGTGCCGGACGTGATCGAGGGGGCCCGGCGGGTCGCGGTGCTGGAGGACATCGTCGACCACACGAACGTCGGCGCGGTCTTCCGCTCGGCGGCCGCGCTCGGCGTGGACGCCGTCCTGGTGACTCCGCGCTGCGCGGACCCGCTCTATCGCCGGTCGGTCCGGGTGTCGATGGGCACCGTCTTCCAGGTGCCCTGGACGCGGATCGATCCCTGGCCGCACGGCATACAGATGCTGCGTGAGGCGGGCTTCATGGTCGCGGCGTTCGCGCTCCGGGAGGATGGCCTCGCCTTGCAGCAGCTCGCCGAGGACCCGCCGGACCGGCTCGCGCTGGTCCTCGGCACCGAGGGAGATGGGCTGGGGGACCGGACCATCGCCGAGGCCGACCTGGCCGTGCGGATCCCGATGGCAGGTGGGGTGGACTCCCTCAACGTGGCGGCCGCCAGCGCCGTGGCGTTCTGGGCACTGCAGACGTCCTCACCCGAGGACTAGGCGCACCGCCAGTGTCACCATCACCGCGGCGACCAGTAGGTCGACGACGCGCCACGTCGTGGGGGAGGACAGTGGCCGCGACAGCGCCCGGGCACCCAGACCGAGGACCGTGAACCAGAGGATGCTGCCCACGCAGGCGCCGAGCGCGAACCACCACCGGGCGTCCTCGTGCGAGGCCGCGAGCATGCCCAGCAGCAGCACGGTGTCCAGATAGACGTGCGGGTTGAGGAAGGTGAGTGCCAGGGTCATGGCCAGGACCGAGCCGCGCGAGGTCGGAGCCTGCGCCACCAGCCCGGTCGGGCGTGCGGCGGAGCGCAGGGACCCCCACGCGAACCACAGCAGGTAGGCCGCACCGAGCCAGCGGATCGCCGTCAGGACGGTCGGAGACGAACTCACCAGCGCACCGACACCGGCGGTGCCGATCGTGATCAGCAGGATGTCGGCCAGGGCGCAGACCAGGACGACCGTGCCGATGTGCTCCCGGCGGATTCCCTGGCGGAGGACGAAGGCATTCTGGGCACCGATGGCGATGATCAGACCGAGCCCGGAGACCAGACCTGCGAGAACGATGGGCAGCACGGCGACCACGATAGGTAGGTCTGCGGTGAAGGGGAAGTGAATCATTGTGCTCTTCCCTTAGTGTTGCTTCATGAACCTGGAGCAGCTTCGAGCGCTGGTCGCCGTCGTGGACGAGGGCACCTTCGAGGCTGCGGCGCGTCGCCTGTCGATCACGCCGTCCGCCGTCAGCCAGCGGATCCGAGCCCTGGAGACGACGACCGGCCGCGTGCTCGTGCAGCGCGGGATCCCCTGCTCGGCCACCGAAGCCGGCACGGTGGTGCTCCGGGCCGCCCGACAGGTCGACCTCGTCGTGGGTGAGGCCACCGAGGAACTGACCGGTCCGGGCGGGGACCGCACGGTCCTCACGGTGGCGGTCAACGCCGACTCCCTCGCCACGTGGTTTCCCGCGGCGCTCCGGGCGGCCGCGACGTGGGACGACACCGTGCTTCGCCTGCGGGTGGATGACCAGGAGCACACCCGGGCGATGCTGGCCGGCGGCGAGGTGCTCGCCGCGGTGACCACCGACCGGCAGCCGGTGGTCGGGTGCACGGTGCGTGCGCTCGGGGTGATGCGCTACGTCCCGGTGGCCACGCCGGGACTCCTCGCGCGACACCAGGACGGGGCGTCGCTCGACCTCGATCGGATGCCCGTCGTCCAGTTCAACGCCAAGGACACCCTCCAGGACACGGTCCTGGACGAGCACGCCGCCTCGGCGGCGCCGTGGCACGGCGTCCCGTCGTCGGAGGGCTTCGCGCGGGCCGTGCGCGCCGGGCTGGGTTGGGGCATGCTGCCCGAGCACCAGATCGGCGCCTCGCTCGACACCGGCGCCCTGGTCCGCCTCCCCGGCGCGGCGACCCGCGACGTCGCGCTGCACTGGCAGGTGTGGCGACTCGGCTCACGTCACCTGGAGAGGCTCACCGACACGGTCGTCGACGCGGCCAGGGCGCTGCGTCCACCACCCATGACCGAGCGCATGGCGCGTCGTCCCCCGAGGTGACCGAGCGCGTCAGGTGGGAGGTAGCCTCACCCGGTGACGGCATACCACGCAGACTCCAGTGACCTGACCGACAAGGAGATCCTGACCTGGGACGGGTTCGGGCAGGCCAGTCGCGAACTGGCCCAGACCGTGGTGGACGCGGACTTTGAGCCGGAGATCATCATCGCCGTCGCGCGCGGTGGGTTGCTGCCCGGCGGGGCCCTGGCCTACGCCCTCGGGATCAAGTTGTCCGACGCCATCAATGTCGAGTTCTACACCGACGTGCACGAGACGCTGCCCGACCCCGTCCTCCTGGCACCACTGCTGGACACAGAGTCGATCAGGGGGCGTCGCCTGCTCGTCGTGGACGATGTCGCGGACTCCGGGAGGACGCTGGCCCTCGTCCTCGACCTGCTCCGGGCACATGGCGCGGACACCCGCAGCGCCGTCCTCTATGCCAAGTCGGCCACGATCGTGGAGCCCGACTTCGTGTGGAAGCACACGGACGAGTGGATCGTCTTCCCGTGGTCCGCTCAACCACCGGTGGCTCGAACAGCCTCGGGCGACTGAGAACCCGACGCCGGGCGGTGGCGGCCCGGCGGTAGCGGGCCACGGCACGCTCGGCCGTCAGCGGGCCAGGCCCTCGACGACGTCGACGCGCGGTAGGTCCGCGACCAGGGCCCCGGGCAGGCGCAGCTTGGAGCGGCGCAGACCGGAGCCGATGACGACCCGTTCGGAGGCCGTGACGCGGGCATCGACGAGCACCGGCCACCCGGTGGGCAGACCGACGGGAGTGATCCCGCCATACTCCATCGCCGTGTCGGCGACCGCCCGGTCCATCGGCATGAAGCTGGCCTTGCGCACGTCCAGGGCCTTGCGGATGGTGGTGTTGACGTCGGCGCGGGTGGTGGCCAGCACCAGCCCGGCGGCGACCCGCTCGGTCTCGCCCCGGCGCCCGAGCACCACGATGCAGTTGGCGCACTCCTCCAGCAGCACGTCGGTGGCGTCCACCAGGGCCTGGGTGTCGGCGATCTCCGGGTCGATCTCGGTGACCTCCACGACGTCGGCCAGCGGTGAGCCGGCCAGGGCCTCCCGCACGGGATCGGCCACCAGGTCGGGGCGCTCGGCGAAGGGGTGCCAGGTCAGTGCAGTCATGTCACCAGGATGCGCACCAGGTGGGCGAGCGTGGCAGCCGGGTCCTCGGTCGTGCCGCCGTGCACCGGGCCGGGCTGCACGATCGTGCTGCGTGGCGCGCTCAGCCAGCCGAAGCGCGGCCCCAACCGGTCCAGCCGCGGGGTGGCGGGCGAGTGCTCGCCGGCGGCCACCCGGCATACTGCCTCGAGCGCGGCACGCACGGACTCCAGGTCCAGGTCGGGAGCGAGGGCCAGCGCCCGCTCCTCCTGCAGCGCGAAGGCGGCCTCGAGGTAGTCGGCCTCCTGGCTGTAGAGCACGACCCCGACGTTGATGAACTCCTCGCGCTCGACGCGGGGGACCAGGCGCAGCGTGACGTACTGGTAGTCGTAGCTCATGACCCGCCTCCCGGCAGCCAGGCGCCCGGATTGTCCAGGCGGGCCCGCAGGTGCTCGCAGTATGCCGTCCGCACCGCCTGCGCGTCCGTGAGCTCAGTGGTGGTCTCGAGCCAGTCCTCGGGCACCTGGTCGAGCACCTCGCCGACCAGGTCGGGGGTGACCCGCGCGGACAGCTCGGCGTGCGCGGCGGGCAGGTCGTCGGCGACACCGCCCAGCACGTGGTCGTCGGCGCGATAGGCCTGCTGGGCGAAGCGCTCCGGGTTGGGCGCCTTGCTGGGCCACGAGTGGTGGAAGTAGAGCGCGGCCCCGTGGTCGATCAGCCAGGTCTCCCGGTGCCAGGTCAGCAGGTTGGGGTTGGACCAGGTGCGGTCGACGTTGGCGGTGAAGGCGTCCAGCCACAGGATCCGGGAGGCCAGTGCGGGGTCCGGCGGGCGGGAGCCGTCGTAGCCCAGCGACCCGGGCAGCAGGTCGACCCCCAGGTTGGTGCCGGGGGAGGCGTTGAGCAGGTCCTGCACCTCCTCGTCGGCCTCGTAGCGCGCGATCGCCGGCGGCAGGTCGATGGTCACCATCCGCGGCACCGGCAGGCCGAGGCGCCGCGCGAGCTCACCCACGATCACCTCGGTGACCAGCACCTTCAGCCCCTGGCCCGCGCCACGGAACTTCACGACATACGTCCCCAGGTCGTCCGCCTCGACGACGCCGGGCATCGAGCCGCCCTCGCGGAGCGGGGTGACGTAGCGGACGGCGGTGACGTGGTCGAGCACGTGCCGAGCCTATGCGAGGGGTGTGTCACAGTGGCGCCATGCCCGCCGTCCGCCGCGAGTCCAGCATCCTGCACGTGGACCTGGACGCCTTCTTCGCCGCGGTCGAGCAGCGCGACAAGCCCTCGCTGCGGGGCAAACCGGTCGTGGTCGGCGGGGTCGGTCCGCGGGGCGTGGTGTCCACGGCGTCCTACGAGGCGCGGCAGTATGGCGCGCGCTCGGCCATGCCGACGGCCGAGGCCAGGCGGCGGTGCCCGGCGGGGACGGCCTTCCTGGGTGGCCGGTTCGACGCCTACCGGCTCAGCTCGAGGGTGGTGATGGGCCTCCTGCGGGACCTGTCACCGGTTGTGGAGCAGGTCTCGGTGGATGAGGCCTATGTCGACCTGCGTGGCGGTGGCGTGGCGGACTTCTCGGCGCCGGCGCTGCAGCGGTTGGGCAACGAGCTGATGGAGCGCATCCGGGCCGAGACCGGGGGGCTGACCGCGTCGGTGGGGATCGCGACCTCCAAGATGATGGCCAAGATCGCCAGCGAGCTGAACAAACCGGCTGGGCTGACTCTGATCGAGGCGGGCACCGAGCGGGCGGTGCTCGCACCGATGTCGGTCCGGGCGATCGCCGGCGTCGGACCCGCGACGGCGGCGCGGCTGCACGGCTTCGGGGTGGAGACCGTGGCCGACCTGGCGCAGGTCAGCGAGGTGGACATGGTCGCCATCTTCGGGCAGGCGCACGGCTCGAGCCTGGTCCACCTGGCCCGGGGGGAGGATGACCGTGCGGTGCAGACCCAGCGCGAGACCAAGAGCATCTCGGTCGAGGAGACCTTCGAGACCGACATCGCGGACCCGGCCGTGCTGGAGCGCGAGCTGGACCTGATGGTGGCCCGGGTGGCCAGCCGACTCGGGCAGGCCGCCAGCTTCGGCCGGACCACGACCGTGAAGGTCCGCCAGCACGACTTCAGCCAGCAGACCCGCTCGGGCACCCTGCCCTATGCCACCGGTGATCCCGCCGTGATCGGGCGTCAGGCACGGCGGCTGCTGGGTGCCATCGACGTGTCCTCCGGCATCCGGCTGCTCGGCGTGGGCGTCTCCGGCCTGACCACCCACGCCCAGGAGGAACTGGCCCTGGGCGAGGGCCTCTTTGCCGTGGCCCCGGGCGGTGCGGAGGTGCCCGACAGTCTCGGTGCGGTGGAGATGGACCCTGCACCCCGGCATACGGCGGAGGTCGTCAGGGGCACGAACTGGCGCCCCGGTGCGGACGTGGTCCACCGGGAGTATGGCGCGGGCTGGGTCTGGGGGAGCGGCCTGGGTCGGGTGACGGTCCGGTTCGAGGGGCCACTGACCGCACCGGGACCCGTGCGAACCTTCGCGGCCGACGACCCGGACCTGGAGGTCGGGTCACCCCCCGACTGGCGGGACGGGTGAGGGTTCTGGGGCCGATGCGTGCTAATCTTTCCCGTCGTTGCCCACCGTGTGAAGCGGTGGCACCCTCGTCCGGGTGGCGGAATGGCAGACGCGCTAGCTTGAGGTGCTAGTGCCCTTAACGGGCGTGGGGGTTCAAGTCCCCCTCCGGACACCGAACAGGCCTCTGGCCTGCGGATATGGTCGTTGCGTCTATTGGCGACTTGAACCCCCACGCGCTTCGGTCACCGCGCGGTGTCCCTGACCAGCCGATCGACGGCGTGTGACCGAGTCTCTGCCAGACCTCGGCGCGAAGCGCTAGAAGCGCATCTGTTTCGCGGGTCAGATTCACCTGTCGGCGCCTCCTCGACCACGTGCTGATGCTGGTCAGTGACGTTGTCCCGATGCCGATGGTGATTGGTCCGCCGACGGCCGACTTGGTGATGCGTCATTTCGCCCACTATGACGCGCTAGACAGTTGTTCGAACATGACGCAGGGTCGTGACGTACCGGATCCGCCGATGTCCGGATGTTTAGCGACGGCCCTCATCCTAGTCGCAGCTCGAGAAGCGGTGGTTGGCGGTTGTGACGATGACGCCCATCGTTTCCGTGGCCGGGCCACCTCAATCAGCCCAGAGCCGCGACCCGCACGATCGATGC
>NZ_JALKAL010000013.1 GCF_023015765.1 Ornithinimicrobium sp. F0845 | reverse complement strand
GCGCCCTCCACCCGGTCCAGGATTGCCGCGACCTGGGTCGCGGTGCACCGCATCCCGAAGGTCCCGGTGCCGTCCTCATCCATCCGGCCCCAGGTGTCGGTGCCCTGCAGCGACTTGGCCCGGGACTTGGCGCGCCGCTCGTCCTCATCCAGGTGGGCCTCGGCCTTGGCGACCTCCCGGTCCAGGGCCCGGTAGAACTCCCGGTGCGCCCACGGGCGACCGGTGAACTCCCGGTCGGCGCTCAACCGCTCGGTCGCGGCGACCGACTCATCGGTGCCGAACAGGGCGCCCGCGACCCCGGCACCCAGGTGCGTGGGCAGGTGCCCGGCCGCCCCGACAAACCCCCGCACCAGCCGCCACGAGACCTCCCCCGACGCCATGGCCGAACCCACCGGGCCGGTGGTCGAGGCGGGCATCGCAGCCAGGGCGACCAGGTCTCGGATCTCCCCGGCACCCCAGCCCATCTCGAACTCCAGATCGGTGCGGGTCCGCCGCTTGGCCTTGTTCCGCCACGCCTCGGTCTGGGCCGGGGTCAGCTCATCCAGGGAGGCCGCGCCCTTGTCGGCCAACAACAACTTGCCCTGCGCCGCGGTCAGCTCCCGCGCCCCGGACACCATCACCTTGTCCAACCGGCCCGCCGCCCGCGACAACACCCCCAACGCATCCACCAACGACGATGCCCGACCCTTCACCGCCGGTGCCTCCTCACCCACCGACACCTCAGCCGTCGCCGGGTCCACCGACGCAGAGCCGGTGCCGCGGCCGGGTCAGCGGCGGCCGTGTCGGCGGCGGTCTGGTTGGTGGTGCCGGTGAGGGTGAAGAACTCCTGCCCGGGTGCGGTGGCACCGCGGCGGGTCACCGACGCGCAGGCCTGGGCCAGGTCGGTCAGCACCGCGCACTCGGCCGGGGCCACCCCCAACCCGGCCAGCGCGAGCGTCACCGCGTCCTCAGCCAGGGAGACGAACTCCACCACCACGGAGCAGTCCGGCACCGGGGCGATCTCCTCCAGCCTCACCTCCCGGGCGGGCGGGTCGGCCAGCACCGAAGCCAGGCGGGCCTCCAGCACCGACACGCCCCCACCAGCGGCCTCGAACCCCTCCGTGAACCGAGCCACCCAACTCACCTCCCCTGCCTCGTCGTGCCCTGTGTCGTCGTGCCCTGCTGCGTCGCGATCCCTCCGCGTCGCCCGGTCCTGGCCTTCTCACCCGATATTAGCACTGATGTGCGACAGTCGCTGGGTGACACGCCATCCTCTGTGGACACGACCCTGCCAGCGACCACCGACACAGCCCGGCAACCCCACGACATACCTGTGGATGCCGGTGCCCGGCGGGGCCGGGGGTCGCCCGCCGGACACGGCAGCGACCCCGACCAAGAATGGTCGGGGCCGCGGCTGGAGCGTGCGCGAGGGCGATCAGGGTTCGCGTCGCGCGATCAGGTCAGCGCGAGGGAGTTCAGACCGTGAACAGCGGGTCGGTCACGGTCAAACCGAGCTCGGGCACCATCACAAACAGGGCGAACAGAGCGAGCGCCCCGCCGACCAGGGAGACGGTCTTGTTGAACTGGACCTGCTCGTTGGCCCGGGCCTCGCCATCCTCGGCCCAGTAGCGGTGCATCAGGAAGGGGATCGGCAGGATGGCAACGAGCAGCAGGAGCGAGCCCAGGTCGCCCCAGGCGCCAAGGAGCACGGACAGGGCACCGACGACCATCAGCACGCCGGACACGATGACGCTGAGCTTGGGGGCGGGCACTTTCTTGTACTGGGCGTAGCCGGCCATGGCCTCGGTGGCCTTCAGGTGGCCGATGCCTGAGGCGAGGAAGATGGCGACGAACAGGATGCGGGCGATGAGGACGATGACGTCCATGAGGGGACCTCCGAGATGATTGATTGTTCAACTAAAAGGACAAGCGTATGGAGCGGCATCTTTCTTCCGCGCCAGGCTGTGATCCGTGCCACAGGACTTCGGCCACCGGACCCGCGCCATCCGACCCGCGCCACCCGACCCGCTCCACCCGACCCGCGCCCGCGAGATGACGCGGCTGTCGCGTCGAGCGCCCTCGCTCCGGGCGGCACGTGGGCTGGCCGGTTAGCGTGGGCGCGTGCCCCCGATCTCCGGACCCGCCGCCGAGGTGGACCTCTCCCTGGACCTGGTGCGGCGGCTGCTGCGAGACCAGCACCCAGACCTCGCCGACCGGCCACTCAGCCCGCTCGCAGAAGGCTGGGACAACGCCATGTTCCGGCTGGGGCAGCACTTCCTGGTGCGCGTCCCACGACGTCAGCTCGCCGCCGACCTCGTCGCCCACGAGCACCGCTGGCTGCCGGCGATCGACCGGCTCGTGGACCTCCCGGTGCCGGTGCCGGTCCGGCACGGCCGGCCCACGGCATACTTTCCGTGGTCCTGGTCGATCACCCGCTGGATCGAGGGGCGACCCGCGGCCTACAGCCCGGTCGCCGCCCGCGGCCGATGGGCAGGGCCCCTGGCACAGTTCGCCGCGCAGTTGCACCAACCCGCCCCTGAGAATGCTCCCCGCAACCCGCTCCGCGGGGTGCCGCTGGCGGCCCGCGACGCGGTCTTCCGGGAACGACTGGCTGCGGTCGGGCATCCGCGCACCCCCGAGCTGCTCCGCGTGTGGGAGGCCGCGCTGGCGGCGCCGGTCCACGGCGGACCGCCCTGCTGGGTGCACGGTGACCCGCACCCGCTCAACATGGTGGTGCACAGGGGGAACCTGGCCGCGGTCATCGACTTCGGTGACCTGACCGGGGGAGACCCCGCCTCCGACCTGGCGACGGCCTGGCAGACCTTCGACTGGGAGGGACGCGCCTCCTTCGTGGTGCGGTATGCGCAGCTCGCCGGCCGGGACGAGGCGCTCTGGCAGCGAGCCCGCGGGTGGGCGGTGATGTATGCCGTCAACTCACTGCGGCTGTCGGCCGACAGTGCCGAGTTCACCGCCATCGCCGAGCACACGATCCGGCAGGTGCTGGACGCACCGGACGCCCGCTAGCCCCTGGGGAGCGGCTCCTGCGGCGCGATGGGCTACCGTGACGGCCGAGTCCCCGTGTCCGAGTCGCGACGAATCCGCGGCACACGGGTGCAGTGAGAAGGTGTGTCGTGGCTGGTGGGCGCAAGCTTGTGATCGTCGAGTCGCCGGGCAAGGTCAAGAGCATCGGGGAGTACCTCGGGCCGGACTACACCGTCGACGCGAGCATCGGGCACATCCGCGACCTGCCCAACCCCTCCGAGCTCCCCGCCGAGATGAAGAAGGGGCCGTTCGGCAAGTTCGCGATCAACGTCGAGGACGACTTCGACCCCTACTACGTGGTCGACGCGGACAAGAAGAAGAAGGTCGCCGAGCTCAAGCGGCACCTCAAGGAGGCCGACGAGCTGTACCTCGCCACCGATGAGGACCGCGAGGGCGAGGCCATCGCGTGGCACCTGCTCGAGGTGCTCAAGCCCAAGGTCCCGGTCAAGCGCATGGTCTTCCACGAGATCACCCGCGAGGCGATCCAGCGAGCCGTCAACGAGACCCGCGACCTCAACATGGACCGGGTGGACGCCCAGGAGACCCGCCGCGTCCTCGACCGGCTCTACGGCTACGAGGTGTCGCCCGTGCTCTGGCGCAAGGTGCGGCAGGGACTGTCGGCCGGGCGGGTGCAGTCCGTCGCGACGCGGATGGTCGTCGAGCGCGAGCGGGAGCGGATGGCGTTCCGCTCCGCCTCCTACTGGGACGTCGAGGGCGAGTTCGCCCCCGAGGGTGGCGGACAAGGTTTCCTGGCTCGCCTGACCGGCGTGGACGGCAAGCGGGTCGCCACCGGCCGGGACTTCGACGACCGCGGGGTGTTGAAGAGCCAGGGGCTCGCCCACCTGGACGCAGCCCTGGCCACGGGCATCGCCGAGGCGACCCGGGAGGCGCGGGTCGTCGTCCGTGAGGTCTCCGAGAAGCCCTACACCCGGCGCCCGTCCGCTCCGTTCACCACGTCCACGCTGCAGCAGGAGGCCAGCCGCAAGCTGCGCCTGAACGCACAGTCGACGATGCGGACCGCGCAGCGGCTCTACGAGAACGGCTACATCACCTACATGCGCACAGACTCCACGACCCTGTCGCAGTCGGCGATCAGCGCGGCCCGGGCCCAGGCCCGCGACCTCTACGGCGCCGAGTTCGTCCCCGACGCTCCCCGCTTCTACGGCAAGAAGAGCAAGAACGCCCAGGAGGCGCACGAGGCGATCCGCCCGGCCGGCGACTCCTTCCGCACCCCGGCCCAGGTGGCCGGTGAGCTGCGCGGGCAGGAGTTCGCCCTCTACGAGCTGATCTGGAAGCGCACCGTCGCCTCCCAGATGGCCGACGCCAAGGGCTCGACCGCGAGCGTCAAGCTGGCTGCGTCGCTGCCCGAAGGGCACGGGGCCTCCGAGGCCGAGTTCAGCGCCTCGGGGACGGTCATCACCTTCCGCGGCTTCCTGGCGGCCTATGAGGAGGGTCGCGACGAGGACCGGCACGCTCGTCCCACCGAGGAGCAGGAGCGGCGACTGCCCCGCCTGTCCGAGGGCGTGGCGCTCGAGGTCCTCGACACGGAGGCGCAGGGCCACCAGACCTCGCCGCCGGCCCGCTACACCGAGGCAACCCTGGTGAAGGCGCTGGAGGAGAAGGGCATCGGTCGACCCTCGACCTACGCCTCCACCGTCGGCACCATCCAGGACCGCGGCTACGTCCGCACCCGGGGATCGGCCCTCATCCCCACGTGGCTGGCCTTCGCCGTGACGCGCCTGCTCGAGGAGCACTTCGAGCGGCTCGTGGACTACGACTTCACCGCGTCGATGGAGGAGGGGCTGGACCGGATCGAGGCCGGCGACGAGCACCGGGTCGCCTGGCTGAAGCGGTTCTACTTCGGCGACGAGGCCACCAGCATCGAGGGTCTGCGCGACCTGGTCGACGACCTCGGGGAGATCGACGCCCGCGGGGTCTCCACGATCGAGATCGGTGACGGCATCGTCGTGCGGGTCGGTCGCTACGGCCCCTACGTCGAGGACACGACGAGCACCGAGGGGACGCCCCGCCGCGCCACGATCTCCGACGACGTGGCACCCGACGAGATGACCCCCGAGAAGGGCCGCGAGCTGCTGGAGGCAGCCGCCGACGACGGCCGGGTGCTGGGGCAGGACCCCGCGACCGGACGCGACATCGTCGCCAAGGCCGGGCGCTACGGGCCCTACGTCACCGAGGTGCTCCCGGAGGACCCGGAGCCCGGGGCGGCGTCCGCCGCCACGCCGGGGGACGGCTCGCCCACCCCGACCACACCGGCGAAGAAGACCGCCAAGAAGGCCAAGGTCAAGCCGCGCACGGCCAGCCTCTTCAAGGACATGGACCTGGCCTCGATCGACCTGGAGACGGCGCTGCGCCTGTTGAGCCTGCCGCGGGTCGTCGGTGCCGACCCGGAGAGCGGCGAGGAGATCACCGCGCAGAACGGCCGGTACGGGCCCTACCTGAAGAAGGGCACGGACTCACGCTCCCTGGCGACCGAGTCCCAGCTGTTCGACATCACGCTGGAGGAGGCGCTGGCGATCTATGCCCAGCCCAAGCAGCGTGGTCGGGCGGCCGCGGCGCCGCCGCTGAAGGAGCTGGGCGCGGACCCGGTGAGCGGCAAGCCGGTGGTCGTCAAGGAGGGTCGCTTCGGTCCCTACGTCACCGACGGTGAGACCAACGCGACGCTGCGCAAGGACGACGATCCCGCCACGATCACCGCCGAGCGCGGTTTCGAGCTGCTCGCCGACAAGCGGGCCAAGGGGCCGACCACACGCAAGCGGGCCGCCAAGAAGACCACGACCCGCAAGACCGCGGCCAAGAAGACGACGGCCCGCAAGAGCGCGGCCAAGAAGACCTCGAGCTGACCCACCCTCCAGCTGACCGCCCTCCAGCTGACCAGCCCTGCAGAGGGCGTGTCCTGCAGCAAGACATGCCTCCTACGGACGCGGCGGCTCAGATCTGGTAGACGTGCTCGCGGTCCGCACTCTCCGCGCGGTCCGGCACAACGGTCGGACTGTGGCGCTCGCGGGCGACCGTCAGTGCCCGTCGCAGGTCGCCGATGACGTCACCGACGTCCTCCAGGCCGACGGACAACCGCAGCACTCCTGCCGCCGGCCGGGCCTCCGGCGTGACCGGCCGGTGGGTCAGCGAGGCGGGGTGCTGGATCAGGCTGTCGACCCCGCCCAGGGACACCGCGTGGGTGATCAGGCGGCAGGTCTGGGCGACGGTGGCGGCCTCGGCATACGAGCCGACCTCGAAGGCGAGCACGGCACCACAACCGGCCATCTGGGTGCCGACCAGCCCGAGCGGGTCACACCCAGGGAGACTCGGGTGGAGCACCCGCACGACCCCGTCCTGCTTGTCGAGCCAGTGCGCCACGACCTGGGCGTTGTCCTGCTGGGCGCGCACGCGGGTCGGCAGCGTCTGCAGCCCGCGGTGCACCTGGTAGGCCGCCATCGGGTGCAGGAGCCCACCGGTCAGCGCCCGCACACCACGGATCCGGGCCGCCCACTCCGCGTTGGTCGCGACCAGGCCGGCCATGATGTCGCCGTGCCCGCCCAGGAACTTGGTTGCCGAGTGGAGCACGAGGGTGGCACCGTGCTCGACCGGGCGCTGGAGCACTGGCGTGGCGAAGGTGTTGTCGACCAGGACCGGGACCGATCCGGCCTGCCGCGCCACCGCGGCCAGGTCCACCAGGTCGAGTGTTGGGTTGGCGGGGGTCTCGACGACCACCAATCCGGTGTCGGGCTCGATGGCGGCGGCGATGCCGTCCGGGTCCGCCCAGGTGACCCGCGTCCCCAGGAGCCCGGTGGCCAGCACGTGATCCGACCCGCCGTAGAGCGGCCGGACGGCGACGACGTGCGGCGTCCCGGCCGAGACCGCGGCCAGCAGGGTCGCGGACAGCGCAGCCATACCGGAGCCGAACGCGACCGCCTGCCGGGTCCCCTCCAGCCGGGCGAGGGCGTCCTCCAGCCGGGCGACCGTCGGGTTCCACAGACGCTGGTAGACCAGGCTGTCGCCCGCCTCGGGCGTCCCTCCGGTCGCCAGGTTCTCGTATGACGTGCCGCCGGCCTCCACGTCGCCCACCGGATAGGTGGTGGACAGGTCGATGGGCGGCACATGCACCCCCAGGGCGGTGAGGTCCTCCCTCGCGGCGTGGACGGCGTCGGTGTCGAACGACATGGGCAAGTCACTCCTCTGGTCACGGTGGGCTCCGTCGGCCACCGGTGGTGCCGGCATCTGGCGCGGGCCTGGCCCGCACACGCCCACCATTCTGGGCGATCTGCGGCGCCCATGCCAAGGTGCCTCATATCCTGCGACGCGAGTGACGACATACTGTCGTTTCTGTCTCATCTGCGACTAGGCTTGGGGTATGGCGAAGAAGGTTCATCCCGAGACCGCGGCCCAGCTCGACCGGGTCGACCAGCAGCTGGTCGCGCTGCTGGAGAAGGACGGCCGCACCCCCAACGCGACGCTGGCCCGTGAGGTCGGGGTCGCGGAGTCGACCTGCCTCGTGCGGGTGCGATCACTGCGCGAGCGAGGCGTCGTCCGCGGCATCCACGCCGACATCGACCCGGCGATGGTGGGGCGCCCGGTGCAGGCGCTGATCGCGGTCCGGTTCGGTGGCCACCGGCGCAGCCACTTCGAGGAGTTCCGCCAGGAGGTGCCCAAGCTCCCGGGGGTGCTGCAGGCGTTCCACGTCAGCGGGGCGACCGACTACTTCGTGCACGTGGCCTGTGACTCGGCCGACGCCCTGCGCGACTTCGTGCTCGACCACCTCACCAACCGGCCCGGGGTGCTGCACGCCGAGACCGCCCTGATCTTCGACACGCTCAAGGGCGAGGCCACGCTCAGCGGTCTGGAGGACTGAGCTCGCAGCCTGTGGGTAGCGCGAGGCTCCTGTCAGCCTGGTCGCCTAGGCTCTGCCTGTGCCGACCACCCCAACCCCGCCGACGCCGGGGCACGCCGGTCTGTTCGTCGCGTTCGAGGGTGGGGACGGCGCGGGCAAGTCGACCCAGGCCCGGCTCCTGCGAGACACCCTCGAGGCCGCCGGCCACGAGGTGGTGCTGACGCGCGAGCCCGGCGGCACCGAGCTGGGGGCCGCGATCCGTCAGGTCCTGCTGCACGGCGACCATGTCGCGCCGCGGGCCGAGGCGCTGCTCTTCGCGGCCGACCGGGCCCACCACGTGGCGACCGTCGTCAGGCCGGCGCTCGAGCGCGGAGCCGTCGTGCTCACCGACCGCTACCTGGACTCCTCCGTCGCCTATCAGGGTCAGGCGCGGGCGCTGAGCCACGAGGACATCCGCAACATCTCCCTCTGGGCGACGGAGGGCCTGCTGCCTGACCTGACGGTGCTGCTCGACGTGTCCGCCGCACAGGGGCGCGCCCGCCGCGAGGGAGTCCACGACCGGCTGGAGCGGGAGGACGACGCCTTCCACGAGGCCGTCCGGCAGGGTTTCGTGCTCCTGGCGGAGCGCGAGCCGGAGCGATATCTGGTGCTGGATGCCGCGGGCGACCCCGCGGTGCTCCACCGGGCAGTATGCCGTGAGCTCGCCTCACGCCGCCCCGACCTGGGAGCGTTGGTCCCGGCGGGGGGCGAAGGACCCGAGGCCGGGCAGCGTGTGGCGGGGGAGGCCCGGTGAGCGTCTTCGACGAGCTGGTGGGGCAGGCGCCCCTCATCGAGCAGCTGCAGCACACGGCCTCCGACCCGGCCGCCATGACGCACGCCTGGCTGTTCACCGGCCCACCGGGGTCGGGGCGCTCCAAGGCGGCCCGGGCCTTCGCTGCGGCCCTGCAGTGCGAAGGGGCCGGCGCCCCGGGGTGCGGCCAGTGCCAGGCGTGCCGCACCGTGCTCGCGGGGAGCCACGCCGACCTCATCGTGGAGGCCACCTCCGAGACCTTCATCCGGGTCGGCCGCGCCCGCGAGCTCGCCCTCGCGGCCGGGTCCCGACCCACCGTTGGCCGGTGGCGGGTGATCATCATCGAGGATGCCGACCGGCTCAACGACCAGGCCGCCGACGCGCTCCTGAAGTCGCTGGAGGAGCCGCCGCCGCGCACCGTGTGGATGCTCTGCGCGCCGTCGCTGGAGGACCTCCTGGTCACGATCCGCTCCCGCTGCCGACACATGCGGCTGCGCACGCCGCCGGTCGACGATGTGGCTGGGTTGCTGCAGCGGCGCGACGGGATCGACGCGGCGATGGCGCACTATGCCGCGCGCGCCGCCCAGTCCCACGTCGGGATCGCCCGCCGCCTGGCCCTGGACGAGACGGCCCGCTCCCGGCGTCACCGGGTGACCTCGATCCCGCTCAGCCTGACCGGGCTGGGCGCCGCGCTCGCCGCCGCCGAGGAGCTGCACATCTCCGCGGTCGAGGGGTCGGCCGGGGCCTCCGGCCAGGAGGCCGACGAGGCCCGGGCCGCTCTCCTGCGCCAGCTCGGGGCCGACCCTTCAGCGCGCACCCAGCCTCCCGCCATACGATCCCACCTGAAGGAGTTCGACGAACGGCAGAAGCGCCTCGCCCGGCGCCAGCAGCACGACACGATCGACGCGGCACTCACGGACCTGACCTCGGTCTATCGTGACGCGCTGGTGCTCGGCACGGGTGCGGGGGTGGAGGCCGTCAACGCCACCGAGGTGGGCGGGGTGCGCGAGCTGGCCCAGGTGATGACACCGGTCCAGCTGCTCCAGGCCCTGGACACGATCGGGCTGGCCCGCGCACGGCTCGTCGCCAACGGTTCGCCATTGCTGGTGCTGGAGGCGATGATGGTCGCACTGATCCTGCCCCGGGCGGCGGGGCGGGGCGGATGAGCCATCAGCAGGGTGGGACACATCATCGAGGAGAGGACCGGAGAGTGCGCGTAGGGACCCGTGGCGGAATGCGGCGGCGAGTCAGCCCGCTGGCGGTGGGCGGGGCCGTGCTGGCGCTGCTCGTCGCGGGGTGCACCGGCGCCCCGTCCACCGAGCCGGTCGACGGCACGCGCACCGGGGACGGCGGGACCCAGAGTCCCGACGCGGGGACCGGCAGCGACGACGGCGACAGCACCTCAGGTGCCGACGACACCAACGGCACCGGCGACGACCCGGGCACCGCGGGCGCTGAGGTGCCTGCCGGCCTGGAGACCTTCTACGAGCAGGACCTGGCCTGGGAGGGCTGTGACGGCGGTGAGTGCGCCACGCTGACGGTCCCGGTCAACTACGAGGAGCCCGACGGCGGGACCATCGAGCTGGCGCTGCTGCGTGTGCCGGCCGGGGACAGCAAGCAGGGCTCTCTGGTGGTCAACCCCGGTGGGCCCGGCGGATCGGGCGTCGACTACGCCCAGCAGGCCGGCCTGGTCCTCTCCGACAATGTCCGGGAGTTCTACGACGTCGTCGGCTTCGATCCCCGCGGCGTGGCTCGCTCGGCTCCGATCGAGTGCTACGACGACGCGCAGATGGACGTCTATCTCGGCTCCGACCCCACGCCGGATGACGCCGCGGAGGAAGCGGCCAGCTCCGAGATGCTGATGGACTTCGCCGCGCACTGCGAGGACAACGCCGGCGAGCTGCTCGGCTTCGTCTCCACCGTCGAGGTGGCCCGCGACATGGACGTCCTGAGGGCTGCGCTGGGGGAGGACCAGCTCGACTACCTCGGTGCCTCCTACGGCACGTTCATCGGCGCCACCTACGCCGAGCTCTTCCCAGCCAACGTGGGCCGGTTCGTGCTCGACGGCGCGGTGGATCCCACGATGAGCAGTCTGGACATGGGGCTCGGCCAGGCCGCCGGCTTCGAGCAGGCCACGCGGGAGTACGTCCAGAGTTGCGTCGACGGCGGTGACTGCCCCCTCGGCTCGGACGTCGACTCCGGCATGGCGGGCATCACCGACTTCCTCAACGAGCTCGACGCCAACCCGATCCCGCTCGAGGACGACGCGGCGGGCGAGCTGACGGAGGGCTGGGGGGTGCTGGGCATCATCGTCGCGATGTATGACGAGGCCGCCTGGCCGATCCTGACGACGGCGCTGCGGTCCGCGCAGGACGGTGACGCCAGCATGCTGATGCTCCTGGCCAACATCTACGCCGGCCGCAGCTCTGACGGCACCTACGACGGCAACAGCATGCAGGCCATCACGGCCGTGAACTGTCTGGACCGGGCGGCCGAGCCGGACCTGGACCCCGATGCGGTGCTGGAGGAGTTCGAAGAGGTCGCCCCGACCTTCGGGCGCTACCTCGCGGGCGAGGGCGCCTGCGCCTACTGGCCGGTCGAGGCCCAGACCGTGCTGCAGGACTACGACGGCGAGGGTGCTGCACCCATCGTGGTCATCGGGACGACGCGCGACCCCGCGACCCCCTACGAGTGGGCGGTGTCGCTGGCGGACACGCTGTCCTCCGGGGTCCTGCTGACCTACGACGGTGACGGGCACACGGCCTACGGCCGGTCCAACGACTGCATCGACGACGCGGTCGACGCCTACCTCACCGAGGGGACCGTGCCGGAGGACGGGCTCTCCTGCTGACGAGGCCGTCCCCCGGCCGAGCCTTGAGAGTGGTTGTGTCCTGGGGGTCGGGTCTCTGTGACCGGCTGTCGGCCCCACCCAGGCGTCTTCGAGCGCCTTGGTGATCCTCGGGCTGGTTGTGCAGTCGGCCCGAAGAACCGGGAGGCGCCCGAAGACATCGGGAGGGCGCGGGTTTTGCCGGCGTCGCCGGCCCCACCGCTTGACAAACCTCGGAGCATCGCGTCGTGGCGCTCGTTCACCTCGCCAGGAGCACCGAGGCGATTCGCTCTGGCGTCGCGCCATCGGTTATCCTCCCTTGGCGCCCTTTTCGGTGGGCGCAGGCCGCCTTAGCTCAGTCGGCTAGAGCGATTCACTCGTAATGAATAGGTCATCGGTTCGATTCCGATAGGCGGCTCAAAGAACGGTCCCTGACCAGCAGAAACGCTGGCAGGGACCGTTTGCTTTCGGTGGCCGGAGCTGCTCGACATCGGCAGAAGACCCCGCCACCGGTGAAACCGGTGACGGGGTCTGTGCTGACCTGCGGCGGGTCAGGAAGGGTTGGGTGTGGCTCAGCCGCTGGTGATGCTCAGTCGTCGGCCACCAGACGGAAGGTGAAGTCGCCGTTGCCCTCGGCGTCGCTCGAGGCGCTGTAGCCCACGGCGCCCAGCAGCTCCAGGGCCTCGCGTGCCTCGGAGTCGTCGATCTCCTCCAGGTAGAGGTGCTCGAAGGTGTTGACGTTGACGTAGAACACAGAGTCCGCGTCCGCGGCGTTCGGGACCGCCGACTTGAAGGCCTCGAAGTCGCCCAGGCTGCCGGCCTCGGCGACCGTGTTGACGTAGGGCTGGCTGACGCCCAGCGTCAGCACGCCGTCGTCGGAGCGCTGCGTCAGGAACTGCTGGATCTCCGGCTCGCCAGTCATCTCGAACAGGCGCGTCAGCAGGTCCTCGGCTGCGTCCGTGTCGGTCTCGGTGCGGTAGGCGATCTCCCAGGCGTTGAAGTCCTCGAGGTCGTCCTGGAGCCCGAGGATGCCGGGGCCGACGGAGAGCACGAGGCTGGAGCCCACGAGAGTCTGGATGTCGCCCGGGATGGTGAAGCCGGCCTCGGAGGCCTGCGCCTCCACCTCGGCGAAGTCGTCCGGGAACTCCGACTTCAGCAGCTCATAGGCATGGGCGACGTACTGGTCGCCGTGCTCCAGGCTGAACGCCGCGACGGTGTCCTCCGGCAGGTCGAGCACCAGGCGACCGCTGTCGCCGCCCTCGACGCCGATACCGTCCATGCCGCGGGTCACCCCGCCGACCTCGATGGAGTCCTCGGAGAAGCGCACCGCTGCCGCGAAGCGGCCGGTGGCGGCCCGCTCGGCCAACTGGCTCGTGCCCGCCATACTGCCCAGGGCGCCCGACGGGTCCAGTGCGGCAGCGTTGTCGAGCGACTGCTCGGCCAGGGGGCTGTCGGCCAGCGTGGCCAACGGCTCGATGTCGACCCACGCCGACAGCACACCCTCGTCGCCGAGCGCACCCATGTCCTCCCGGAAGGTGTCCTTGTCGGCCAGGGTGCCGGCCTCGGTGAGGTCCTGCATGGTGCCGACGGTCCCGGTGGTAGTCAGGACCGCGTAGTCACCGTGGAAGTACCAGTCCAGACCCTCGGCCGGGTCCGACTCGGTCGCGTTGGTCGCCTCCTGGAGCTTGGTCAGCCCCTCGTTGGCCGCGTCCTCGTCCTTGACCTGCAGGGCGATCCCGAAGTATGGCGTGTCGCTGCCGTTGGGCACGATGCCCAGGGCGAGGCGGTCGCCGAGCCACGGCTCGATGTCCTCCTCGTAGTTGACGGCCGCGAACGCCTCATCCTCCGAGGCCATCCACTCGAAGGCCTTCGCGCGGATGTCGTCGTCGCGCAGGGTCTCCAGGACGTCGTCGTCCAGCCCCTGGAAGAACCGCACGGCCGCGATCTTCTGGCCGACGGCCGGGTCGATGTCGAGTCGGACGTAGGCCGCCGTGTCAGCGGGCAGGGCGCTGGCGGGCTGGTCGCCGCCGCCACCCAGCGACCGGGTCACGGCCCAGGCGCCGCCGCCGATGACCAGGGCTGCGACGACAGCCAGGGCCACGAGCAGGGCCGGGCGGTTCTTGCTGCCCTGCGTCGGGGGCTCGTAGGTGTAGGACACGCCACCGTCTGGGGCGTCGAACGTTCCGGCGGGTGGTGCAGTCATGTCTCCCCCTGGGATGTGATGGATGGTTGGGCCCCTCAGGCCCACGGCAGCCGTAGGACGGACCCTCAGGGTCACACGATACCGCCACCCCGACTTTCGTTATCACATCGTTATCTGGTGATCTAATTGCGTGGGTCTTTGGGCCGCGTGATGGTGACCTGCTGAAAAACATCAGTGTGATTTCGAACGTTTCATCGGGTGTTGTTCATGAGGCCCGTGTTGCCGCTGTGACCAGCGGAAATAAGCGTGACTGGAGTTTCCAATGGGGCAGTTTGGGCTTAGCGTCAGGTCCGGTCGCACCTCCTTTGTTGCCCCGTGTGGCCACCTGACACGGAAGTGAGATGTTGTGGCCCGCCCCGGACACCGCCCCCGCTTTGGCGCCCTGATCACTGCTGCCGTCCTGGTCGCCTCGGCCCTGCCCGCCACGGCGACCGAGGACCGCGTCCCCTCGCAGGAGGACGTGCAGCGGGCCAAGCAGCTCGTCGTGGACACCGAGAGCCGGGTCGCGGAGCTCGACGCCCTCATGCTGGGCTACACCGAACAGCTGCGCGCCGCCCAGCAGGCCGCCGCCGTCGCCGCCGAGGCCTCTGCGCTGGCGACCTACGAGGCCGAGACGGCGCAGGCAGAGGCCGACCGCCTGGCAGAGGAAGCGGCAGCGGCACGTGCCGAGGCGGACACCGCCAATCGCGTGCTCGGTCGTCACGCCGCGGAGGCGTACAAGTCTGGGGGGTTGTCGACGATCGAGGTGCTGCTCGCCGCGGGTCCGCAGGACCTGCTGGAGCGCGCGGGCTCCCTGGAGGTCGTCGGACGCATCCGTGCCCGGGACATGACGGATGCGTCGGTGGCCTCCGGCACGGCACAGGCACTGGAGCGGGAAGCTGCCCTGGCCGCCGCGCAGGCTGAGGCGGCAGCGATCCGGGCCCAGGAGGCTGAGGACGAGGCGGCCGAGGCCTTTGCGGACGCCGAGGCGCAGAGCACCGCCCTGGCCACCGAGCGGGAAGCCACGCTCGTCGAGCTCTCCCGTCTGCGCCAGGTCTCGGTGAACACGGAGCGGGCGCGCCAGACGCACCTGCAGGAGGAGGCCGACCGGCTGGCCGCCGAGGCCGAGCAGCGCCGGATCGAGCAGTTGGCGGCCGAGCAGGCTGCCGCGGAGCAGGCTGCGGCCGAGCGGCGTGCCGAGGAAGAGGCTGCGGCGCCGGTGCCCACGGGCGACGCGAACCCGAGCATCCCGGAGGACCCTGCCCCGACCCAGGTCCCTGCCCCTGCGCCGGCCCCTGCGCCGGAGCCGACTCCTTCGCCCACGCCCACGCCGCCGGCGCCGGAACCCACCCCGAGCCCAACTCCTACGCCCACGCCGAAGCCCACCCCGACGCCGACCCCGACTCCCGCGCCGACCCCGACTCCCACGCCGACGCCGACTCCCACGCCGACTCCCACGCCGACGCCGACTCCAACGCCCACGCCGACTCCGACCCCCACTCCGACGCCCCCGCCAGCGCCTGTGCCTCCGCCGCCCCCGCCGGCTCCTCCCGCCCCGGCACCCGGCGCCGAGACCGCGATCGCGTATGCGCACGAGCAGATCGGCAAGCCCTACATCTGGGGCGGAGAGGGCCCGGAGGGCTACGACTGCTCAGGGCTGACCAAGATGTCGTGGGCCCAGGCCGGCGTCTACCTGACGCACTCGAGCCGGATTCAGTACCAGCAGACCAGCAGGGTCCCGCTCAGCGAGGTCCAGCGCGGAGACCTGCTGTTCTACAGCAACGACGGCACGCCTGCTGGGATCTACCACGTCGGGATCTACCTCGGTGACGGGCAGGCGATCCACTCCCTGCGCGACTGGTCCACCTGGAGCGGCACAAAGATCACGAGCATGTACTACGTCTCCGGCATCCTGCCGCAGGCGGGCCGACCCTGACGCCATCCCAGATGACGTGCGGCTCCGCCGTGCGCAGGCGCTCGTGGGGAGGGTTGGTGCGCCCTGACGACCCCCGGCTTCCCCACGAGGCACGGGTGGCGTGAGTGGCGCCGGTGGCGCGGTGGCGCGGTAGCGCGGGGGCAGCGTCAGCCGTCAGGTCAGTGGCCCTGGTTGCCCGGGCCGGACCAGCGCGCGGTGGTCAGCCCGGCGTCCTTGGCGCGCTGGACCGCCTCGTGGTAGGTCTGCTCGGCCTCGACGCGCCCGGCCCAGTGGGCGCCCTCCACCGACTTGCCGGGCTCGAGGTCCTTGTAGACCTCGAAGAAGTGCTGGATCTCCAGACGGGTGTGGTCGCCGATGTGCTCGAGCTCGCGGATGTTGGACTTGCGGGGGTCGTCGGCCGGGACGCAGATGATCTTGTCGTCACCGCCGGCCTCGTCTCGCATGTGGAACATGCCGATCGGACGTGCCGCGACGAGGCAGCCGGGCCAGGTGGGCTCGTCCAGCAGCACCAGGGCGTCCAGCGGGTCCCCGTCCTCGCCCAGGGTGTCCTCGATGTAGCCGTAGTCAGCCGGGTAGCGAGTGGCGGTGAACAGCATCCGGTCCAGCCGAATCCGCCCCGTCGCGTGATCCACCTCGTACTTGTTGCGGCTCCCCTGTGGGATCTCGATGGTCACGTCGAAATGCATGAGGTCAACCCTTCGTGGTCAGAACGATTCGGAGGTGGGACGTTTACTCTTCTGGCAAGAGTTTCGCGCACAAACGCTGATTTGCAGAAAGCAGGCCCATGTTCGGACGTCGCCGGGTGGCGGCAGCCTTGCTGTCGGTGGGGCTGGTCGTGCCGGCCGCCACGGCGGATGCCGGGACCTCTCCGGGCGTCGTTCAGGCCACCACGGCGGATGCCGGGACCTCGCCGGGCGTCGTCCAGGCCCAGGCCGAGGTGCGACCACGGGTGGCCCCGGACCCGCCTCCGGTCCTGCTGCCGGTCAGCAGCGGTTTGCCCGCCGCCCCGGCCGCCGTCGCCGGCGAGCTGGAGGACGAGCTGCGCGACGAGTGGCTGGGGGACGACGCGCACGTCGCGGTCACGGTGCGGGACGTTGCCTCGGGCGAGCACCTCCTCGACCGGAACGTCGACAGCGCGCTGACACCTGCCTCCACGACCAAGTTGCTGGCGGCTGCCGCCATCGTCACGGCACTCCCGATGGACGAGCGGTTCCCCACGCGGGTCATGACCGGACCGGAGGCGGACCAGATCGTCCTCGTGGCCGGCGGCGACATGATGCTCGCCGAGGGGGTCGGCGACCCGGCAGCCGTGGAGGGTCACGCCGGGCTCGGTGACCTGGCCGACCAGACCGCGGAGGCCCTGACCGACCAGGGGCTCGGCACCGAGGAGTCACCGGTCCGTCTGAGACTCGACACCAGCTACGCGCAGGGGCCGATCCGACCGGAGGGATGGACCGACTTCTGGCTGGACCAGGGCTTCACCGGCCCGATCACCATGCTGGGCCTGGCCGAGCACCGTGCCACGCCATACAACCCCGCTCCGCGGGATCCGGCCCAGGCCACCGCGATCCGGTTCCGCGCCGCACTGCAGGAGCGGGGGATCAGTGTCGGCGGTGGCCCGCGCACGGAGGTTCCCCGGCTCGCTGCTCCGGAGGGCGCGGAGGTGTTGGCCGAGGTGGAGTCGGCGCCCGCGCGTGACGTGCTCTACGAGGCGATCCGGAGCAGCGACAACGCGATGGTCGAGCAGCTCGCCCGCCAGGCGGCCATCGCCGACGGGGCAGCCGGCGACCCGGTCTCTGTTCGCGACTGGGTCGTGCAACAGGTCGCCGACTACGGCATCGACATGACCGGTGTGGCACTCGCCGACGTCTCGGGCCTCTCGGACGGCACGACGATCCCGGTGCGCGTCCTCGGGGACCTCCTGGTGATGGGCGCCGACAACAGTCACCCCGAGCTGCAGGACGCGTTGGGCGGCATGCCGATCGCGGGCTACTCCGGGACGCTGTGGGACCGCTTCGCGCTCGACCACCAGGAGCCGGGGGTCGGGGTGGCCCGGGCCAAGACCGGCTCGCTGCCGGGAGTCACCTCCCTCGCGGGCGTCGTCGTGACCCGGGACGGACGGCTCCTGGCCTACGCCCTCATCGCCGACGCGGTCGGTCGGGACGGCACCTCCGCGCTGGAGGCGAGGTCGGTCTTCGACACGGTCGTCGCGGAGCTGGCGGCCTGCGGCTGCTGAGTGCCAGCCGGCTGGTCACCGACGCAGCGGTCACTCCCCGGCGTAGGTGCCCATCGACCAGAGATTGCCCTCGACGTCCTGCACGGAGGCGGACCGTCCGCCGTAGTCCTGGTCAGCTGGCTCGCGCAGCACGGTCGCCCCGGCTGCGACGGCCCGGCGGAAGACCTCGTCGCAGTCGTCGCACACCAGGTAGGTGGCACCCGTGCCGGGCTGCTTCGGCCAGTCGGGCTGCTCCGCGAAGCTACCGAGCATGAGACCGCCGCCCTTCGGCCAGACGAGCTCCGCGTGCACGATCGTCGAGGGGTCCTTCTCGTCGCGATAGACGGCGCGTTCCTGGAAGCCGATCGCGCTCAGCCACCCCATCGCCGCGTCGGCATCCCGGAACGTGAGTGATTGCCACAGTCCGACATCCACGGTGGACCTCCTCGTTGTCAGGGACGGCCGGTGTCCGTGGACCGGTGGTGGCCGTCCTCACCAGGATCATCCTGCAGCGCGGGCCGGTCTTGAAGGTATACGAACTCGGCCCGCAGCCACGCGCGCGGCGTGCAGCCCGCAAGGAGGCCCCACTCCCTGGTCAGGTGGGCCTGGTCGGCATACCCGGTGTCGGCAGCGAGGGCTCCCAGGTGGACGGCGCCCGCCCGGGCCGTGTGCAGGAGGCGACGGTGGGAGCGCTCGAAGCGGGCCACCCGTTGGAACTCCTTGGGGGTCAGCCCGGCCTCCGCGCGGACCTGAGTGCCGAGGTGGCGCCGGCTCCACCCCACGTCATCGGCCACGCTGCGCACCGACGCGCCGCGGGTCAGCGACGCGAGCGCCCGGCCGACCTCGGACCGCGGACCGGCAGCGCCGTGCCGGGCCAGGGCCGCGATCAGGGCCGACTCCACGATGAGCAGGCGCTGCGCCCAGGTGGCGGCGTCGTGGAGTCGCTCGGGCAGGTGGCAGGGCCCCGGCACGGAAGAGCTCCCACGCAGGTCGGCGAGGTCGACCAGCTCGTGGGCCAGGTCAGCCGCAGACTCGCCGAGCAGGGCCCGCGCCCCGGCCGTGGTCAGCGAGAGCTGGACGCCCGCCTGCCAGCCGTCGTGGTGGATCTCGGCGGGCGTCGAGTGCAGCCCGCCCGCCCCGGCCTGCCAACGGCCGCGCGAGGCCGGCACACCGGCCCAGCCGACCTCGAGCTGGCCGCCCACCGGGAGCACCAGCGTGAGGGCGGTGGAGGGCAGGCCCCGGTGCGTGCCCGGCTGGCCCATGTCCAGGTCGTAGGAGACCAGCCACCCGACATAGGGGCGGAGCGCCGGGTGCACTGGCCGGGAGAGGAAGGGCGGCTCACCGCTCACCCTGTGCAGGCTACGCCGGTGGGCCGACAGGAGGGAGGTCGTGCGCCGACGGACTGCTCCTGGGTGCGAGGGCCGTTAGGTTGGCAGTATGACGGACGAGCAGCGGAGCGAGCCCACCCCCACCTCCTCGACGGGCACCGGGGCGAGCGGTGACGGCGCCGGGGCGAGGGGTGACGGCGCCGGGGCGAGGGGTGACGGCGCCAGGGCGAGTGGTGGCGGCGCCTCGGCGGACACCTCGCGCCGGGGGGCCGACTACGTCGACTGGGACTTCGCCGCGGCGGTCGGTCGCCGGATGGCACCGGCCGGACCCGCCGTCTCGCGTGGGGAGGCTGACGCACTCGTCGCCGAGCTGCGCGACTCCGCGGCCCGGGCCGTGCAGCCGGTCGCGGACACCAGCGGGCTCCATGCCCCGGAGGGTGCCCCGCCACCGCTGATCGTCGACCGGTCGGGGTGGATCGCGGCCAACGCCGTCTCCATGAAGGCGATGCTGGCCCCCGTGCTCGACGAGGTCGTCGCGAAGCGGGCCAAGGCCGGGCACCAGCCCTCCGCGACCGCGCAGCTCGTGGGTGGCCGGGTGACCGGTGCCGAGGTCGCCGGGATGCTGGCCTGGATGAGCACCAAGGTGCTCGGCCAGTTCGATCTGGCACCCGAGAGCACCCCCCGGCTCCTCCTGGTGGCTCCCAACATCCTCACCGTGGAGCGGGACCTCGGTGTCGACCCGAGCGACTTCCGGCTCTGGGTCTGCCTGCACGAGGAGACCCACCGGGTCCAGTTCACCGCGGTCCCGTGGCTGCGGCAGCACATCCTGGACGCGGCCCGGGAGCTCGGGACCCAGCTGGTCCCCGAGTCCGACCAGCTGGGCCAGCGGGTCCAGGAGATCGTCGCGGCGCTGCCGGGCGTGGTCCGTGGCGAGACCGACATCACCCAGGTGCTGGCCACGCCGGAGCAGCGTGAGCGACTGGCGGAGGTCACCGCCGTCATGTCACTGCTGGAGGGCCACGCCGACGTGATCATGGACGACGTGGGTCCCTCGGTCATTCCAACCGTCGCCACCATCCGCCGCCGGTTCCAGCAGCGACGCAAGGGCTCGGGGTCGGTCGACCGCGTGCTGCGGCGCCTGCTGGGGCTGGACGCCAAGATGAAGCAGTATCGCGACGGGGCGGTCTTCGTGCGCAGCATCACCGACCAGGTGGGTCGCGAGGGCTTCAACCGCGTGTGGGAGTCGCCGGAGACCCTCCCGCGCGCCATCGAGATCGCCGACCCGGACGCCTGGCTGCGCCGGGTCCACGGCTGAGCCGTCCGTGGCCGGCCCGGCGCCCGACGTCGCCGCGACCCGCGTCGCGGTCCGGCGTGCGCTGGAGTCGTTCGGGCTGACGGGACGCCCGGTCCTCGTGGGCTGCTCGGGCGGTGCCGACTCCCTGGCGCTCGCCGCCGCGGCCGGCTTCGTCGTGCCGCGGGCCGGCGGGACGGTCGGCGCCGTGGTCGTGGACCACGGGCTGCAGGCGGGGTCGTCCCAGGTTGCGCAGGACGCCGCCGCACAGTGCCAGGGCCTTGGCCTCGCCCCCGTGGAGATCGTGCCCGTCACGGTCGCCGGCACCGGGGAGGGGCCGGAGTCGGCGGCCCGGGACGCGCGCCACGCCGCCCTGACGGACGCCGCCGAGCGCCACGGGGCGGCCGTCGTCCTGCTCGGCCACACCCGCGACGACCAGGCCGAGCAGGTGCTGCTCGGTCTGGCCCGCGGGTCCGGGGCGCGCTCCCTGGCCGGGATGCCGGTGGCCCGCACCGCGCGGCCTGGCTCCTCCGTGCAGATCGTCCGACCCTTCCTGTCGGTGCCGAGGGCCGTCACCGAGGGCACCTGCCGCGCGCTGGGCCTGACCCCGTGGGCCGATCCCCACAACGCCGACGAGGCGTTCACCCGCGTGCGGGCCCGACGTGTCCTGCCGGTGCTGGAGCGCGAGCTCGGTCCCGGCATCGCGGCCGCCCTGGCCCGCTCCGCGGACCTGCTCCGCGACGACGCCGACGCTCTCGACGCCGCCGCGCGCACGGCATACGAGCAGCTTGGTGACCCACCCTGGTCGGCGAGTCACCTCGCCGACCTGCCGGTCGCGGTCCGGCGGAGAGTATGGCGTGAGCTGGCCCTGCGTTCCGGGTCACCCTCGGGGGCGCTCACCGCGGAGCACCTGCGGGCGGCGGACGCCCTGGTCAGCCGGTGGCGGGGGCAGGGACCGGTCGACCTGCCGGGCGGGTTGCGGCTGCACCGGCGGGGCGGCCTGGTGTCGCTGCTGTGAGACGGCGTCGGTCACACCTGTAGGACGGCGTCGGTCACGCCTGTAGGGCGGCGTCGGTCACCGCTGTAGGCACACCGGCAGGGACGCCCTTAGGCTGGGCACGGCCCACCCCCGAGCACAGGAGACGACGTGGACGCCGAGCACATGGCTGCCGACCTGGAGAAGGTCCTGTTGTCCCAGGAGCAAATCCAGGACCGGCTCGCCAAGCTGGCCGCCGAGATCTGGGCGGACTACGAGGACAAGGACGTGTTGCTGGTCGGGGTGCTGAAGGGCGCCGTCGTGGTGATGGCCGACCTGATGCGCGCGCTGCCCGGCACCGCCGAGATGGACTGGATGGCTGTCTCGTCCTACGGGTCGGGCACCAAGTCCTCCGGTGTGGTGCGGATCCTCAAGGACCTGGACACCGACATCACCGGTCGCCACGTGCTGATCGTCGAGGACATCATCGACTCCGGCCTCACGCTGAGCTGGATCCGGTCCAACCTGGACTCCCGCAGCCCCGCGAGCGTCGAGATCTGCACCCTGCTGCGCAAGCCCGACGCCGCCAAGGTGGAGATCGACGTGCGCTACGTCGGGTTCGATATCCCCAACGAGTTCGTCGTCGGCTACGGGCTCGACTTCGCCGAGAAGTACCGCAACCTGCGCGTCGTCGGCACCCTCGCGCCACACGTGTACTCCTAGGCACGGCCCGTCGTCTGGAACACTGGGATGATCTGGCGCGTTATCGGCACCAGAACACGGCCATGATTCGAGCAGGAGGACCGGGGCACGCCCGCCCCGACAGTTGATGACCAAACAGCGCACGCGTGGACCCTGGATGTGGATCCTGATGATCCTCGGTCTGGGCCTCCTGTGGTACACCCTGATGATGCCCAGCGCCTACGAGCGCATCGACACCGCCGAGGCGATGGAGCTCATCCGGAGTGACAAGGTGGCCGAGGCCACCCTGACGCCGGACCGGGTCGACATGGTGCTGAAGGAGGGTGAGACCTTCAGCAACGACGAGGTCGAGGACGCCACCCGGGTGCAGGCCTTCTACGTCCCCTCGCGGGGCGACATGATGGTCCAGGAGTTCGAGGAGCACCCGCCGAGCGAGTCCTTCACCGACGACCCCGAGCAGGGCAACTGGTTCGCCTCCCTGCTGATGACGATCATCCCGCTGCTGCTGATCCTGGGTCTGTTCCTGTTCCTGATGACGCGCATGCAGGGCGGCGGGCGCGGTGTCATGCAGTTCGGCAAGTCCAAGGCCAAGCTCGCCTCCAAGGACATGCCCAAGGTCACCTTCGCCGACGTGGCCGGCGCCGACGAGGCCGTCGAGGAGCTGCACGAGATCAAGGAGTTCCTCGCCGAGCCGCGCAAGTTCCTCGAGGTGGGCGCCAAGATCCCCAAGGGCGTCCTGCTCTACGGCCCGCCCGGCACCGGCAAGACCCTGCTGGCGCGCGCCGTCGCCGGTGAGGCCGGGGTGCCGTTCTACACGATCTCCGGATCCGACTTCGTCGAGATGTTTGTCGGTGTCGGCGCCTCCCGGGTCCGCGACCTGTTCCAGCAGGCCAAGGAGAACGCCCCGGCGATCATCTTCGTCGACGAGATCGACGCCGTCGGCCGGCACCGCGGCGCCGGCCTGGGCGGCGGCCACGACGAGCGCGAGCAGACGCTGAACCAGCTGCTCGTGGAGATGGACGGCTTCGACGCCCACGCCAACGTCATCCTCATCGCGGCGACCAACCGCCCCGACATCCTCGACCCGGCGCTGCTGCGCCCGGGCCGCTTCGACCGGCAGATCGCGGTCGAGGCCCCCGACATGCTCGGCCGACTGCACATCCTGCAGGTGCACAGCAAGAGCAAGCCGCTGGCCCAGTCCGTGGACCTGATGGCCGTGGCCCGCCGGACCCCCGGCTTCTCCGGCGCCGACCTGGCCAACGTGCTCAACGAGGCCGCCCTGCTCACCGCCCGCCGCAACGAGAAGGTCATCGAGGACCACCACCTCGACGAGGCCATCGACCGCGTCATGGCCGGACCGCAGAAGCGCAGCCGGATGATGAGCGCCAAGGAGAAGAAGATCACCGCCTACCACGAGGGCGGGCACGCCCTGGTGGCCGCGGCGATGCGCAACACCGATCCCGTGAGCAAGGTGACGATCCTGCCGCGCGGCCGGGCCCTGGGCTACACCATGGTGCTGCCGGCGGACGACAAGTACTCCACGACCCGCAACGAGCTGCTGGACCAGCTGGCCTACGCGCTCGGCGGCCGGGTCGCCGAGGAGATGGTCTTCCACGACCCGACCACCGGGGCCTCCAACGACATCGAGAAGGCCACCGGGCTGGCCCGCAAGATGGTCACCCAGTTCGGCATGAGCGAGCGGATCGGTGCCGTCAAGCTGGGCTCCGGCGGCGGTGAGGTCTTCCTGGGCCGCGACATGGGTCACGAGCGCGACTACTCCGAGGACCTCGCCGGGGTCGTCGACCAGGAGGTGCGCCGGCTGATCGAGGCGGCGCACGACGAGGCGTGGCACGCCCTCAACGACAACCGGCACATCCTGGACCGGCTGGTCCTGGAGCTCCTGGAGAAGGAGACGCTCAACGCCGCGGCGCTGGCCGACCTCTTCGCCGACGTCCACAAGCGTCCGGAGCGACCGGTCTGGCTCAGCAGCGACCACCGCGGCATCCACACCTCCGGCCCGGTGATGACCGACGCCGAGCGACGGGCGATGGCCAACGGGCACAACCCCGAGACCGACGGCCGGGAGCACCCGCCGTCCGAGGTGATCGAGATCCCCGACGGCGGGTACGTCGACGGTGGCGAGCGCTGAGGTGGACCACGCCCGGATCGAGGCCGCGGTCCGGGAGATCCTGATCGCGGTCGGTGAGGACCCGGACCGGGAGGGCCTGCGCGAGACCCCGGCGCGGGTCGCCCGCTCCTACGAGGAGATCTTCGCGGGCCTCCGGCAGGATCCGGAGACCGCCCTGTCGGCCACCTTCGACGTGGCCCACGACGAGATGGTCCTGGTGCGCGACATCGCCCTCTACAGCACCTGTGAGCACCACCTGGTGCCCTTCCACGGGGTCGCCCACGTGGGCTACATCCCCGGGGCCGACGGCCGGGTCACCGGCCTGTCCAAGCTCGGCCGGCTGGTCGAGGTCTACGCCCGGCGGCCCCAGGTGCAGGAGCGTCTCACCACCCAGATCGCCGAGGCGCTCGAGGCGCACCTGGCTCCCCGGGGCGTGATCGTGGTCATCGAGGCCGAGCACCTGTGTATGTCGATGCGCGGGGTCCGCAAGCCCGGCGCCACGACCATCACCTCGGCCGTGCGGGGACAGCTCACCAACCCCGCGACGCGGGCCGAGGCGATGAGCCTGATCCTCGCCGACCGGGGGCGGTGACCCGCGCGGTGTCGCCCGCCCTGCCCGGCGCAGAGCCGTCCGCGGCTCCCGCTCGCCGCCCCCTGATCATGGGGGTGGTCAACGTGACCCCCGACTCCTTCAGCGACGGGGGCCGCTGGTTCGAGCCGCAGGCGGCCATCGCGCACGGCGAGCTGCTCCTGGAGCAGGGCGCCGACCTGCTCGACATCGGCGGGGAGTCCACCCGGCCCGGCGCCGCCCGGCCGTCCGAGGAGGAGGAGCTGACCCGCGTCATCGGTGTCGTGCGGGCCCTCGCGGACCAGGGGGCCAGGGTCTCGATCGACACGATGCGCTCGCGGGTCGCGGCGCAGGCGCTGGAGGCAGGGGCCCAGCTCGTCAACGACGTGTCCGGGGGGCTGGCGGACCCGCAGATGGCTCCGCTCGTCGCCTCCGTGGGGGTGCCCTTCGTGGCGATGCACTGGCGTGCCCACTCCGCGCAGATGGACCTGGAGGCGCAGTATGCCGACGTGGTCACCGACGTCATCGCCGAGCTCCGGCAGCGCGTCACCGGGCTGCTCGAGGCGGGGGTCGGGCATGGGTCGATCGTCCTGGACCCCGGCTTCGGGTTCAGCAAGGACGCCGGGCACAACTGGCAGCTGCTGGCCGGGCTCGACCAGGTGGTCGGGCTGGGCTACCCGGTCCTGGTCGGCACCAGCCGCAAGCGGTTCCTCGGCAGGCTCGACCCCCAGGCCGGCCCGGACGCGGAGCCGACCCCGCCCACGGACCGCGACAGCGCGACCGCGGCGACCAGCCTGCTCGCCGCCCAGGCGGGCGCGTGGGCGGTCCGCGTTCACGACGTGCCCAGCACCCGTGACGCGCTCGCGGTCTGGGAGCACGTCCGGGAGGCGGGGTCGCATGGGTGACCTGCACCGACCGGACCGGATCACGCTGACCGGCGTGACGGCATACGGCCATCACGGGGTCCTGGCCAGCGAGAAGCAGGAGGGACAGGAGTTCTCGGTCGACCTGGTCCTCGAGGTCGACCTGTCCCGCGCCGGCGCCAGCGACGACCTGAGGCACACCGTCAACTACGCCGAGGTCGCCGCCGACGCCGTGGCACTCCTGGAGGGTCCGTCACAGGACCTGATCGAGACCGTCGCCACGCAGATCGCCGACGCGGTGCTGACCCGGCCCCTGGTGGAGGCCGTCGAGGTCACCCTGCACAAGCCGCACGCGCCCGTCGGGGTGCCGTTCGCCGACGTCACCGTGGCGCTGCGTCGTGAGCGCGACGTCCCGGTCGTCATCGCGCTCGGTGCGAATCTTGGCGCCGATCCCGCCGACACCCTGGAGCGGGCCGTCGAGCGGCTGCGTGCGGTCCCGGGACTGCGTGACGTGCGCGTGTCGCCCACCGTCGAGACCGACCCGGTGGGCGGTCCGGAGCAGCCGGTCTACAGCAATGCGGTGGCCCTGGCGCGGACCTCGCTCGCCCCGTGGCGGCTGCTGGGGGCGCTGCACGGCATTGAGGCGGAGTTCGGGCGCACCCGGGAGGTCCGGTGGGGGGCCCGAACCCTCGACCTGGACCTGATCCAGGTGGGGACACCGGGGGACTCCTCGGAGGTCGTCAGTGACGACCCCGACCTGACCCTGCCCCACCCCCGGGCGCACGAGCGCGGCTTCGTGCTCGCGCCCTGGCACGCGCTCGAGGAGACCGCGACGCTGCGCGTCGGCGATGGCGTCGTGCCGGTGGCCGACCTGCTCCCTGCGGTGTCGGACCAGGGGGTGCGAGGCCGTGGGTGACCTCACCGGGGTGCGCGTGAGCGCGGTCGCGGCCGTGACGGTGGCCTCGACGCTCGTCTGCGTGCTGCTGCTCCGCGGCTGGCGTGCCCTGGGCAACGACCTGCCCGAGGTGCCGTGGATCGCGGTCGGCCCGCTCGTGCTGCTGATCCTGCTGGTGCTGGTGGCGGGGTGGCAGGTGCGCCGCTACGCCAGGTACCGCAAGGGTCCCGACCGTGTCGACGGCCGGGTGCCGCAGCGGATCTCGCCGCAGCGCGCGCGGGGGACGCTGGTCGCGGCCCAGGCCTCCGCCCTCGGCGGGGGTGCCCTCGTCGGTTGGTATGTCGCGATCGCCCTGCTCCAGCTGCCCAACGCCGACGTCGCGTCGGTGCGCAGCATGATGATCCGGGCTGCCGTCTGCGCCGGGGTGGCACTGCTGCTGGCCGTCGCAGGTCTCGTGGCCCAACACTGGTGCCGGTTGCCCCCGGGGGAGCACGACGACGAGGACGACGAGCCGCCCCGCGGCGTCTCCTACGTGTCCTGACCGTCTCTACTTGTCGATGTCGCCGACGACGAAGAACGTCGAGCCCAGGATCGCGACCATGTCGCCGATCACCGCACCGGGCAGCAGCTCGGAGAGCACCTGCACGTTGTTGAAGGACGCCGACCGCAGCTTCAACCGCCAGGGCACCTTGTCACCTCGGCTCACCAGGTAGTAGCCGTTGAGCCCCAGGGGATTCTCCGTGGCGAGGTAGTGCTCGCCCTCCGGCACCCGCAGCACCTTGGGCAGCTTGACGTCGATGGGTCCCTCGGGCAGGCCGCGCAGCACCTCCGTGCATCGGCGGGCGAGGTCGAGGCTGACGTGCACCTGCTCCAGCAGGACCTCCAGGCGGGCGTAGCAGTCGCCGGCCGTCCGCGTCACCACGCGACCGGGACCGTCCGGCCCGAACAGCTCGCCGTAGGCGAGATACGGCTCGTCGCGTCGCAGGTCCACCTCCAGACCGGACGCCCGCGCGATCGGCCCGGACACGCCATACTGCCGGACCTGCTCCAGACTGAGCACCCCCACGCCCACGGTGCGCCCGCGCAGGATCGGGTTGTCGACCAGCATCCCCTCCAGGTCCGGCATCCGGCCGCGCACCGCCTCCACGGCCTCGTCGACGCGGTCCAGCCAGCCGTCGGGGATGTCCTCCCGCAGACCGCCGATGCGCGCGATCATGTAGTGCATCCGGCCGCCGGAGATCTCCTCCATGACGGCCTGCAGCTCCTCCCGCTCGCGGAAGGCGTAGAAGATCGGCGTGATCGCCCCCAGCTCCAACGGGTAGGACCCGAGGAACATCAGGTGGTTGAGCACCCGGTTGAGCTCGGCCAGCAGGGTGCGGGTCCAGGTGGCACGCTCGGGGACCTCCATGCCGAGCATGTGCTCCACGGTCAGCGCGACCCCGATCTCGTTGCTGAACGCCGAGAGCCAGTCGTGCCGGTTGGCCAGCACCATGATCTGGCGGTAGTCGCGCACCTCGAAGAGCTTCTCCGCGCCGCGGTGCATGTAGCCGACGATCGGCTCGGCCGCCACGATGCGCTCGCCGTCGGCGGTGATCCGCAGTCGCAGCACGCCGTGCGTCGCGGGGTGCTGCGGCCCGATGTTGAGCACCATCTCGGTGGTGGTCAGCCCGGCCGTTCCCAGCTCGATGTCCAGGTCCCGGGTGGTCTTGTGGTGCGACACCCCACCCACGCTAGCCGAGGTGCTCCCTCCCGCGGCGCGACGTGGCCCACCAGAAGCCGCCCAGGCCGGTGGCCGCGGTCAGCGTCGCCAGGGCGTTGGCCCGCGCCAGGCCGTGCAGGTATGCCGTGGGCCGGGTCCGCGCGAGATCGTGCGGCGGGATCGTGGCCGGGCCGAGGAGCTCGTGCAGGGCCTCCCGTTGGGTGCGGAGCTGGTCGGCGCCCAGGGAGTCCATGGCGACGTGGGCGGTCAGGTCGCACGAGCCGTCCGGCACCGGGGGCACCTGGGTGCCGTCGCGGTAGCCGGTCAGCGTGCCGCCCGGCGGCCTGGTGTCCCTGGTGTGGCCGTAGTCGACGGCCAGGACCAGCCCCCGGTCGACCCGGGAGACCAGATCCGAGTATGCCGTGTCCCGGGGGAGGCCGACCTCGGCCCTCCCCACGTGGTCGGGGACGTGCGTCGCCAGCCAGTCGAGGTCGGCGCCGATCGCCGGTGGGCCGGTCCGCTCCGCGCCCGTGCGGTCCACCTCCACGTGGTGCCACGGGTGGTCCGCGGCGGACCGGGCGACGACGGGGCAGGGTACGACGTCCAGCCACTCGTGGGCCACGAGCAGGGTGTCGGTCAGGCCGGTGAGCTCGTCGGGGAGCCGCCCGCCGCCGGGGGAGACGAGCCAGTCGAGGTGGGCAGGGAGCCCGTCCGGCCGATCCACCACCTCGACCCCGAGCAGCTCGAGGTCTGGAGCGTGCCGTGCCACGCCGGAGAGCAGCTCACCCCGACCGGCCGCGACCTCGACCACGCGCCGGATCCCGTGGCGCTCGGCGAGCCGGGCGAGCGCCTCTGCCAACAGGTCACCCGCGGTTCCGAGGCCCTGCGCCGAGGTGGCGAAGTGGTCGGCGGGCGCCGCACGGCGGTAGAAGCCGCGGGGGCCATAGAGCGCCTCCTGCCACATCACGTCCCATCGCCGCCAGGTCACGGGAGCCAGTCTGCCGTCACTGTCAGAGCCCTGGTGCACGATGGGGTCATGGAGACACAGCCTCCCGGTGCCATGGAGACACAGGCTCCCGACGTGCACTGGCGGACCCCGGTCGGCCCCAACACCCACCACATCGTGGTCGACAGCCCGATCGAGGAGCTCACGCTGGTGAGTGACGGCTCGGCCCTCACCGGGGTCTACATGGCTGTCCACCGGCACACCGACCGGACGGGCTGGGGCGACCGGGTGGTCCTGGGTGACGCACCCGAGGTGCTGCGGTCCGCGGCCACCCAGCTGTCGGCATACTTCACGGGCGGGCGCACCGAGTTCGACCTGCCGCTGGCACCCCGGGGCACCGACTTCCAGCGTCAGGTGTGGGCGCTGCTGCTGACCATCCCCTACGGCACCACGAGCAGCTACGGCGAGCTGGCTGCCCGCTTGGGGAGCCCGGGCGCGTCCCGTGCGGTCGGCCTGGCCAACGGGCGCAACCCGATCTCGATCGTCGTCCCGTGCCACCGGGTCGTCGGCTCGACGGGGCAGCTCACCGGCTACGGCGGCGGCATCGAGCGCAAGCGGACCCTGCTGGCCCTGGAGGAGCGGGTGGGCGGCCTCTCGCTCTGGTGAGCGTTGCCATGCTGATGTGTCGCTCTGGTGAGCTTTGCCATGGTGAGGTGCGTCACCTCGGGCGGTGGAGCCGTGGTGCGCTCGTGCGGGAGCGGCTGAGGGTCGGACGCTGCTGACTCTGTCCCGGCGGGCGCGCTGGGTACGCTGGAGCGGTGACCCAGACCCCTGCCCCCGTGCCCGAGGCCGACCTGGCCGCTGACGTCCCCGAGCAGGTCAGGGTGCGCACCGCCAAGCGGGCACAGTTGCTGGCGGAGGGCAAGGACCCCTACCCGCCGGGCGTCCCGGTGACCCACACCATCGGTCAGGTCCGCGAGCAGTGGGGGCACCTGGAGACCGGCGAGGAGACCGCCGACGAGGTGGGCGTCTCCGGCCGGGTGGTCTTCGTGCGCAACACCGGCAAGCTCTGTTTCGCCAGTCTGCAGGCCGGTGACGGCACCCGCCTGCAGGTGATGATCAGCCTGGCCGAGGTCGGGGAGGAGTCGCTGACGTCCTGGAAGTCGCTGGTCGATCTCGGCGACCACGTCTTCGTCCACGGCCGGGTCATCTCCAGCCGCCGCGGGGAGCTGTCGGTGATGGCGACGTCCTGGCAGATGGCCAGCAAGGCGCTGCGGCCGCTGCCGGTGCTGCACAAGGACCTCTCCGAGGAGGAGCGGGTGCGCCGCCGCTACGTCGACCTCATCGTCCGGGACGAGGCCCGGGCGATGGTGGTCTCGCGGGCCGCCGCGACCCGGGCGATCCGTCAGGTCCTCGAGGGTGATGGCTATATCGAGATCGAGACCCCGGTGCTCCAGTCGGTGCACGGTGGAGCGACGGCGCGTCCCTTCCACACGCGGCTGAATGCCTTTGACCTGCCCATGACGTTGCGCATTGCCCTGGAACTGCACCTGAAGAGGGCTGTCGTCGGCGGTATTGATCGGGTCTATGAGATTGGCCGGGTCTTCCGCAACGAGGGCATCGACTCCACGCACAGTCCCGAGTTCACGATGCTCGAGGCATATCAGGCTTATGGCGACCAGTGGTCCATGGCCGACCTCACCAGGCGGATGATCGTGGCAGCCGCCGATGCCCTTGGTTCACGGCAGATCGAGACGCCACAGGGCGTGGTGAATCTCGACGGCGAGTGGCAGTGGCTGGCCTTCTATGACGCCCTTTCCTCGACATTGGGCACCGACATTAATGTTGAAACCGAAACTAATGAGTTGGTGCGGATCGCCGCGGAACGCGAGGTGTCGATCGACGAGGGCTGGGACGGGCCCAAGATTGCCCTTGAGCTCTTTGGTGAGCTTGTGGAGCCGACGATCGTGCAGCCCACCTTTGTCTGTGACTTCCCGGCGGTGGCCCAGCCGCTGGCCCGACCGCACCGCGACAGCCCGGGGCTGATCGAGGCGTGGGACCTGATCATCGCCGGCACGGAACGCGGCACCGCCTTCACCGAGCTCATCGACCCGGTCATCCAGCGCGAGCGGCTCACCGCCCAGTCTTTGCTTGCGGCACAGGGGGACCCGGAGGCCATGCAGCTCGACGAGGACTTCCTGCGTGCGCTGGAGCACGCGGCCCCACCGATGGGGGGCCTGGGCCTCGGGATCGATCGCGTCCTGATGCTCCTGATGGGTGTCGGGATCCGCGAGACCATCCTCTTTCCCTTCGTGAAGCCGGAGGTGTGACGTGGCCCTGTGGGACACCATCTGGCCGATCATGGCCGCGCTGATCCCCTCTGTGGGGTTGTTGCTGCTCTTCTTCTTCCTCATGAAGCGCATTGTTGAGGCGGATCGACGAGAGCGGGCCGCGGAGCGGCGCTGGCAGGCTGAGCGCGAGGCGATGGGCGGGACGCAGGACTCCACGTCGCCCGAGTGAAGGGGGCGGACTCAGACTGCTTTCAGGAACTCGCGATATCCGTCATTCAGAAGGATTGTGAAAATCGAGTTTCGCTTTGTTATGTGGCGCAATAGGCTGTACGTTATTGCGTGCCGCCGCGGGCGGCCTTGGCCCAATGACAAAGGAGAACACATGGCACAGCGTGTACAGGTGATTCTGGTGGATGACCTCAGTGGCGGGGAAGCGACCGAAACAGTTGAGTTCGCTCTTGACGGTGTGACCTACGAGGTCGACCTGTCCGATGCCAATGCCGCCAAGCTGCGTGAGGAGTTCGCGCAGTGGATCGGCGTTGCCCGACGTTCCGGGGGGCGTCGGCAGACGCGTCGTTCCGGGCGCGGCGGTTCGGCTGCGGCCTCCCGCGACGAGCTGGCCCGGATCCGCGAGTGGGGCCGCGACAACGGCTACAAGGTGAGTGACCGCGGGCGGGTCTCCAAGGACCTCCAGGAGGCCTACGCAGCGGCTCACTGAGCACTGCCACGGCTGACAGGGCCGGCGCGGACACGACGTCCGCGCCGGCCCTGCGCTGTTTCTGTCGCCTGCGCGCTTGTCGCAGCCACCGCCCGTCGCCGTACCCGTGACCGCCTGCCTGCCCCCGGCACCGCCCGTGTTGCCCCTGTCACTTCCGTCTTCGAGCCCCGACGTATCCTCACGCCGGTTGCAACCAGCCCGAAGATGACTTGGGCGCTCGAAGATGAGCGTGGCTGAGCGCGTGGGCTGCGCACACAGTCGGTGGACGAACCGCCGCCGGCTTGGGAGCTGCGAGCGACGTCAGAGCAGCTCGTGGAAGGGGCGCTGGGTGAGCTCGCCGCGACCAGCGGCGGCGTCCTCCACCTCGTCCCAGGTGCGGGGTGCGGCGACGTGGGGACGCTCTCGGCCGCGGAGCGAGTAGGGGCAGATCGTCGTCTTGGCGGCGTTGTTCTGGGACCAGTCGAGGAAGACCTTGCCGTGTCTCTTGGCCTTGGTCATCTGCCACAGCACCAGGTCCGGGTGCTGCTCGGTGAGCTGCTGGGCGAGTGCCTTGGTGACCATGCTGACCTCGTCGGACGAGCGGTCGCCGTCGAGCTCGGCATACAGCTGCATCCCCTTGCTGCCGCTGGTGACCGGCTCAGGGGTCAACCCGACGGCGGAGAGCCGCTCACCCACCAGCAACGCCACGCGCGCACACTCGGCCAGCCCGGCGCCCGGACCCGGGTCCAGGTCGATCACGAGCCGGTCCGGCGGGTGCGGGACGCCCTCGTCGTCCACCCGCCACTGGGGCACGTGCAGCTCAAGGGAGCCGAGGTTGACCAGATAGACCAGCGCCGCCAGGTCATCCACGAGCGGGTAGGTCACGCTCGCGCCGCCCGAGCGGGAGCCGTGGCCGCTGATGGTCACCCGCGGCAGCCAGTCGGGTGCACCGCTGGGCAGGTTCTTCTCGAAGAAGCTTTCTCCGGCGACCCCATGAGGCCAGCGGATCCGCGTGACCGGGCGGCCCGCCAGCCGGGGGAGGATCCGGTCGGCGATCTGCACGTAGTAGGACAGGACCTCGCCCTTGGTGGTGCCCGTCGACGGATAGATCACCTTGTCGAGGCTGCTGACGCGGACCGTGCGACCGGCCACCTGGACGTGCTGGACCTCGCCGCTCGCCATCACGCCTCCGTCCCGTCGGCCGACGCGGGGGCCTCCCCGACAGGTGTCGTCCCGCCAGCGGTCAGGTCCTCGGGCGTCAGGTCACTGCGCCAGCCCTTGTAGGCGGGTTGCCGCAGTCGGCCACCGGGTGTGGTGCCGAGCGAGGCGACGTCCACCACGAGGCTCGGCTCGACCCAGGTCGCGCCCTCCCGGTCCAGGCGCGGCACCTCCTCCACGAACGGGCACGGGCCGACGGGGAGCTCGGCGATCAGCTCGGCGAGCCGTGCCCCCGCCCGGCCGGCCAGTCCGCTCCCGACCCGGCCCCGGAAGGTCAGGCCGTTCGCCACCGGCGCCCCGACGAGGACGGAGCCGAGCCGGGCGCGGCCCGTCTCCGGGCGCCAACCGCCGATCACGACGCTCTCCGTGGCCCGGTGCGGGAACTTCAGCCAGTCGGGGCTCCGCACCCCCTGCTGGTAGGTGCTGGTGACGCGCTTGCTGACCACCCCCTCCAGCCCCTGCTCCGCCGTCGCGCGGAAGAGGTCCTGCCCGTCGGCATACTGCGGGGACACCTGCCAGCGGGCCCGGTCGGGGAGGATCTCCTCCAGCGCCGCCCTCCGGGCCGACCAGGGGAGCGAGGTCAGGTCCAGCCCGTCCAGCCCCAGCAGGTCGAAGGCGAGGTATGTCGTGGGGCGGCTCGAGGCGAGCAGCCGCGCCTTCGCCGCGGAGGTGGTGTGCACACGCTCCACGAGCTGGCTGAACGAGGGCACGCCGTCGACGAAGGTCACCGCCTCGCCGTCCAGCACCAGGTCGTGGCCCAGGTCCGTCAGCCCCGCGAGCTCGGGGAAGGCCACGGTCACGTCGCGCTCGCTGCGGGTGGTCAGGCGCAGCTCGCCGGCCCGGACGCGGGCGATCAGCCGGATCCCGTCCCACTTGATCTCATGGGCCCACTCGGCACCCCGCGGCACGCCGGAACTGCCCCTGGACGCGGGTCCCTGGGTGGCGAGCATGGGTCTCATGGGTCCATCCTGTAACAGTGAGAGCAATCTGGAAGGGTGCCGTGTCGTTCGGGCTGGTCAATGTGCCCGTCCGGCTCTACTCCGCGACCGAGAACCACGACCTCAGTTTTCATCAGGTGAGGCGGTCCGACGGGAGCCGCATCCGCTACAAGCGGGTGGCGCAGGCCGATGGCGAGGAGGTGCCGTACAAGGAGATCGCCAAGGCCTACGAGACCGAGGACGGCAAGTCGGTCATCCTCACCGACGAGGACTTTGCGTCCCTGCCGAACCGGTCGAGCAAGGAGATCTCGGTCGAGCGGTTCGTGCCCATCGAGCAGATCGACCCGATCCTCTATGACAAGGCCTACTACATCGAGCCGGACGCGATGGGCGCCAAGGCCTACGGCCTGCTCCGGGAGGCGCTGCGCGAGAGCGAGCGGGTCGCCGTGGTGACGGTGTCGGTGCGGACGCGGATGACCATGGCGGTGCTGCGGGTGATCGACGAGGCGATCGTGCTGCAGACCTTGCTGTGGCCGGACGAGGTCCGGGACGCCGGGCAGCTCAACAACCTCGACGAGGTCACCGAGCCCAAGGACTCCGAGGTGGCGATGGCCCGGATGCTCGTCGACTCGATGGCCGGCGACTTCGAGCTGGAGGAGCACGAGGACGACTACCAGATCGCGGTCGAGGCGCTGGTGAAGTCCAAGATCGAGGGTGGCGAGGTCACCGAGGCCCCGGAGGCCGAGGAGGAGGAGTCGGGCGAGGTCGTCGACCTCCTGGCCGCGCTGCAGCGCAGCGTGGACCGGGCCAAGTCCGCCCGCGGCGAGTCCGGGGGTGGCGAGGACTCGTCCACGGACTCCGCCAAGGAGGGCGGGACCGGCAGGAAGTCCTCGGCGAAGAAGTCCCCCTCGAAGAAGTCGACGGCGAAGAAGTCCACCGCCAAGAAGGCGTCGTCGGGAGAGAAGTCGACGGCGAAGAAGTCCACCACGAAGAAGGCCACGGCCAAGAAGGCCGGCTGACGCGGGCGGCGCCGCCCGCGGTCATCGTCCCGCGGTCATCGTCCCGCGGTGATCGTCAGGGGGCGGTCGTGACCCCCGCGTCGTCAGCCGGGGCGGTGGCGCCGGGGTCCTTCGGGTGGATCTTGCTGGGGCTGCAGCCGTAGTTCTGGTCCGTCTCGCGCACCAGGCGGGTGAGGGAGTCGTCCAGCATGTCCGTCGCGTTGCCCTCGGTGTCCAGCTGTGCGCGCATGACGAACACGTAGGGGATCTCCGCGTCATCCTGCTCGACGCCCCGGGGGTTGCACGGCACCACGGACACGGCCAGGGTGTCGGCGATGTAGGAGACGCCCAGGTGCTCGGGGCCCGCCACCGCACCCTCGATCCCCATCACCTCGCCCAGCAGCTCGTCGGCCAGGCCGGGGATGTTCCGGTGCATCGACAGGCTCATCGCGACCTCGCTCCCGCCGTCCTCTGTCGGGACCAGGACGTCGCACTGGAACTCGTCCTCGGTGGAGAGCGCCTCGACCTCGCGGGCCACGTCCGCCCGCCCGCCGGTCGCGGCGTTCACGGCGTCGTCCTCGATGAGACGGCAGAACCAGCCCTCGTGCTCGGGGGCAGCCCCCTCGGTGGTCGGCCCGGCCGTCGTGGTCTGCTCATCCGAGTCGCCGGAGGTGCACCCGGCGAGCGCGGCGGCGGTCAGCACGGCGAGGGACAGGACTGCGAGAGGGCGACGCTGCATGGGGGAACTCCTAGTCGGCCGGTGGCCGTTGCGGGTGGTGCGGCGGTGATTATGACCCACCTTCCTGAACGGCGGCCGTGAATGCTACGCCGTGGGCGAACACGGCCGACCTCTCGCGCTGGGTGTGGAACAGTGCACCGCACGACGGCGTTGGCACAGCAGACGCAAGTAGCATCAGGGTAGTGGGGCGTGCGTCCAGCGTTCGACTACCCGGATCGATTGTCAGGAGTGACGATGTTCGAACGGTTTACCGACCGCGCCCGCCGAGTGGTGGTGCTCGCGCAGGAAGAAGCGCGGATGCTCAACCACAACTACATCGGCACTGAGCACATCCTGCTCGGCCTGATCCACGAGGGGGAAGGGGTCGCCGCCAAGGCGCTGGAGACCCTGGACATCTCGCTGGACGCCGTCCGTGAGCAGGTCCAGGAGATCATCGGCCAGGGCCAGCAGTCGCCCACCGGCCACATCCCCTTCACGCCCCGTGCCAAGAAGGTCCTCGAGCTGAGCCTGCGTGAGGGCCTGCAGCTCGGCCACAACTACATCGGCACCGAGCACATCCTGCTCGGTCTCATCCGCGAGGGCGAGGGTGTGGCGGCCCAGGTGCTGATCAAGCTCGGCGCCGACCTCAACCGGGTCCGCCAGCAGGTGATCCAGCTCCTCTCCGGCTACCAGGGCAAGGAGGCAGCCACCGCTGGCGTCGGCCCCGGTGCGCAGGAGGGCACGCCCGCCGGCTCGCTCGTGCTCGACCAGTTCGGGCGCAACCTCACCCAGGCCGCCCGCGAGGGCAAGCTCGACCCGGTCATCGGTCGTGAGAAGGAGATCGAGCGGGTCATGCAGGTGCTGTCCCGCCGCACCAAGAACAACCCGGTCCTCATCGGTGAGCCGGGTGTCGGCAAGACCGCCGTGGTGGAGGGGCTGGCCAGTGACATCGTGCGCGGGGAGGTGCCGGAGACGCTCAAGGACAAGCAGCTCTACACCCTCGACCTCGGCTCGCTGGTCGCCGGGTCGCGCTACCGCGGTGACTTCGAGGAGCGCCTCAAGAAGGTGCTCAAGGAGATCCGCACCCGCGGCGACATCATCCTGTTCATCGACGAGATCCACACCCTCGTGGGTGCGGGTGCAGCCGAGGGCGCGATCGACGCTGCCAGCATCCTCAAGCCGATGCTGGCCCGTGGCGAGCTACAGACCATCGGTGCCACGACGCTTGACGAGTACCGCAAGCACATCGAGAAGGACGCCGCGCTCGAGCGTCGCTTCCAGCCGATCCAGGTCAACGAGCCGACGCTGGCGCACGCCATCGAGATCCTCAAGGGGCTGCGTGACCGCTACGAGGCGCACCACCGGGTCTCGATCACCGACAGCGCGCTGGTCGCGGCGGCGACGATGGCGGACCGCTATGTCAACGACCGCTACCTGCCGGACAAGGCGATCGACCTGATCGACGAGGCCGGTGCCCGCCTGCGGATCCGCCGCATGACCGCACCGCCGGACCTGCGTGAGTTCGACGAGAAGATCTCCTACACCAAGCGGGAGAAGGAGTCGGCGATCGACGCGCAGGACTTCGAGAAGGCCGCGCGGCTGCGGGACGAGGAGCACAAGCTCACCCAGGCCCGTGCCGAGCGGGAGAAGGAGTGGAAGTCCGGTGACATGGACGTCGTGGCCGAGGTCGACGACGAGCTGGTCGCTGAGGTCCTCGCCGCAGCCACGGGCATCCCGGTCATCAAGCTGACCGAGGAGGAGTCCAGCCGGCTGCTCAACATGGAGAACGAGTTGCACAAGCGCATCGTCGGCATGAACGACGCGATCTCGGCGCTGTCGCAGGCCATCCGGCGCACCCGCGCCGGGCTGAAGGACCCGCGGCGCCCCGGTGGCTCGTTCATCTTCGCCGGCCCCACCGGCGTCGGCAAGACCGAGCTGGCCAAGACCCTGGCCGAGTTCCTGTTCGGTGACGAGGACGCCCTCATCACCCTCGACATGTCGGAGTACTCCGAGAAGCACACCGTCTCCCGGATGTTCGGCTCGCCCCCCGGCTATGTCGGCTACGAGGAGGGTGGCCAGCTCACCGAGAAGGTCCGGCGCAAGCCGTTCTCGGTCGTGCTCTTCGACGAGGTCGAGAAGGCCCACCCGGACATCTTCAACAGCCTGCTGCAGATCCTGGAGGACGGTCGTCTGACCGACGCCCAGGGTCGGGTCGTGGACTTCAAGAACACGGTCATCATCATGACGACCAACCTGGGGACCAGGGACATCGCCAAGGGTGTCTCGCTCGGCTTCTCCGGTGGCAACGACGGCAGCAGCGACTACGAGCGGATGAAGAACAAGGTCACGGACGAGCTCAAGCAGCACTTCCGTCCCGAGTTCCTCAACCGTGTGGACGACACGATCGTCTTCCCGCAGCTCTCGCAGGAGGAGATCGTCCAGATCGTCGACCTGATGATCGCCAAGCTGGACGACCGTCTGCGGGACAAGGACATGGGCATCGAGCTGACTCCGGCCGCCAAGAAGCTGCTGGCGGTCAAGGGCTACGACCCGGTCCTGGGAGCGCGCCCGCTGCGTCGCGCGATCCAGCGCGAGATCGAGGACGCCCTGTCCGAGAAGATCCTGTATGGCGAGCTCGTCCCGGGCCAGATCGTGCTGGTCGATGCCACGGCCGAGGACAAGTCGGGTGAGTTCACCTTCTCGGGCGCTGAGAAGTCCCGCACCCCGGACACCCTCCCTGTCGAGGAGGCCAAGCCCGGGGCCTGAGGCCCCTGGAACGACTGAGCCCCTCCGCTTCACCGGCACCGGCCGGACGCGCCACCCACCACCAGGTGGGTGGCGCGTTGTCGTCCCCGGACGTGCCGCGGACCGCGTCGTCCCCACGTGCTGCCGACAAGTGCGGGCGGTCGACATGGCCCGTGGCCGAGCCAGTCCCAGGAGGGCCACTGGGGATCGCAAACTTTGGGTCAAATCTGTGTCAATGCCCTTGCTCGACGCAGGCCGGGTGCTGGATAAAGGTGGCACACGGTCTGTTCCGATCGTGCCCAGCGGGGACGGGGAGGTGCATCAGCGGGTGGACGCAGCCAGCAGGCCAGCGCACGACGCATCCTCCGGCGCGCTCCCGGAGCCGGCCGTGGCCTCGTCGAGGGAGCCCCTCGTGGTCATCGTCGCCGACACGCAGGAAGAGCGTCTCGCCCTGACTTCTGGCATCCCTGTCGAGTCGCCGATCCTGCTCGCGAGCACGATCGCCCAGGCGCGTCGGGTGCTGACGCAGCTGCCCGGCGCCTCCGTCGACCGGCGCACCGGCCCCCAGCGGACACCAGGACAGCGGGCCGGGCGGCTGCGCGGGGCCACCGGCGGGGGATCCGGGCACCCTGGCGGTGCGGATCCCCGGACGACTCTGACGGACCGGACCCTGCGGTTGCGCGAGGACCGGTTGTCGCTGGCCCTGGGCGAGCACGAGGTGACTCTCACCCGGCTGGAGTTCGCGCTGCTGAAGTACCTCCTGCCGCGAGTTGGTGAGGTGGCCACCTTCGAGCAGCTCTCCCAGGTCGGTTGGCACACCGCCTACCTGGGCAACGGCGCACACATGCATGCGGCGATCGGCCGGCTACGGCTCAAGCTGGCCGAGCTCGGTGCGCCGCTCGCCGTCGAGGCCGTGCGCGGCCTCGGGTTCCGCCTCGCCCGCCACCCTCGGGCCAGTGCGACAGGGGAGGCGGCCGGCAACTAGGACCGCACCGTCACGGGCCGCCACGCTGTGGCGGCAAGTCTGTGCTGTCCAGGTGAATCCCGTTGTCCGACAGTTGTTTACGTTGTCTACGAGTTGCCCATGTGATGTCGTTGTCCGGCTCCCAGGGTCTTCCTAGGTTCAGGTGATATCCGGGGGAAATCCCCGGTGTCACCCACCGTATGGAGGAGGAGTCGTGGCCGTACACGGACACCGTGCGCGCCGATGGCTGGCAGGTATTGCCGGCGCATCGCTCGTGGCGTCGGGGTTAGGTATGACCGGCGCGAGCGCCGAGCCCCCAATGCCACTGGCAGATCTGGGAGCTAGCAATATCAATGAGGAGGTGACCGCCCAGATCGAGGAGAAGGGCGCCACCGATTTCTGGGTGCGCTTCGACGCGCGTCCCGACATGTCGCAGTTCGCGTCGATCGACGACTGGGACGCGCGCGGCAAGGCGGTGTACTCCGCGCTCACCGAGACCGCGGAGGCCAGCCAGAAGGACATCCGTGCCCAGCTCGAGGCCGACGGCGTCGAGTTCAAGGCGTTCTGGGCCACCAACGCCATCCGCATCCAGGGTGGTGACCAGGAACTGGTCACCACCCTCGCCGCGAGCTCTGGCGTCGAGGGCATCTATCCGACCAGGACCTACGAGGCGCCCGAGCTGGAGAAGGGCGAGCCGGAGATGTCTCCCTCGGCAGTCGAGTGGGGCATCGCGGACATCAATGCGGACGACGTGTGGAGCACCTACGGCGTCCACGGCGAGGGCATCGTGATCGCCAACATCGACACCGGTGTGCAGTACGACCACCCGGCGGTGGTGAACCAGTACCGCGGCAACAACGGTGACGGCACCTTCACGCACGACTACAACTGGTATGACGCGGCCGGCACCTCGCCGGACCAGCCGGCCGACCTGAACGGGCACGGCACGCACACGATGGGCACCATGGTGGGTGACGACGGTGGCGAGAACCAGATCGGCGTCGCTCCCGGTGCGACCTGGATCGCGGCCAACGGTTGCTGCCCCACCGACCAGGCCCTCATCGACTCCGGTGAGTGGATGCTCGCACCGACCAAGCTGGACGGCAGCGAGCCGGACACCTCCAAGCGACCCAACATCATCAACAACTCCTGGGGGTCCACGCTGCCGAGCAACGACCCCTTCATGGAAGACGTCATCGAGGCCTGGGACGCCGCGGGGATCTTCAGCATGTGGGCCAACGGCAACAGTGGCCCGGCGTGCAACACCTCGGGCTCCCCGGGTAGCCGGATCATCACCTACTCGGTCGGCAACTACAACTCCAGCCACACGATCTCGAACACCTCCGGGAAGGGCTACGGCCAGGACGGTGAGATCAAGCCCAACATCTCGGCTCCTGGATCCAACGTCCGTTCGTCCGTCCCCGGCAGCGGCTACGCGAACTACTCCGGCACCTCGATGGCCTCGCCGCACGCCGCTGGCGCTGTCGCGCTGCTCTGGTCGGCTGCGCCGGGTCTTGTCGGTGACATCGAGGGCACGCGGGCACTGCTCGACGGCACCGCGATCGACACCGAGAACCTGACGTGCGGTGGCACCGCCGACGACAACAACGTCTTCGGCGAGGGCCGCCTCGACGCGCTCGCACTGATCGACGCCGCGCCCACGGGCGAGACCGGCACCCTCACCGGGACGGTTACCGACGCCAGCACGGGCGACGCGATCGCCGGGGCCTCCGTCGACGTCGTGGGTGAACTGGAGCGGAACCTGGTGACCGACGAGGCGGGCGCGTACTCCGCGCTGCTCGTGGCCGGTGACTACGAGGTCACCGTCTCCAAGTTCGGCTACGGCACCGAGACCGCGACCGCGACCGTCACCGCAGAGGGAACGGTCACGCTCGACTTCGCCCTGGACGCCCAGGCGTCCGCGCCGGTCTCCGGCACGGTCACGGACGGGTCCGGCCACGGCTGGCCGGTCTACGCCAAGGTGAGCGTGGTCGGGACGGACGTGAGCACCTACACCGACCCGGCCACGGGCGAGTACACGCTGTCGCTGCCGACGGGTGCTGAGTACACCCTGGAGGTCACCGCGCAGTACCCCGGCTACGAGACGGCCACCGTCACGGTCGACCACACGGGTGCCTCGATCACCGGGTCGCGCAAGAGCGCGCGCAACGCGCCGGCGGCCGTCGTGGACGTCGAGGTCCTGGTGAACGTGGACAGCTGCATCGCCCCCGGGTACGCCCACAACTCCGACGGCGTGATCGAGACCTTCGATGGCACCGAGGTGCCTGAGGGCTGGTCCGTGGTTGACCACATCGACAGCGGTCAGGTGTGGCTCTTTGACAACCCGAACGCCCGGGACAACCTGGCCGGCGGCGAAGGCAACTTCGCCATCATGGACAGCGACTACCACGGCTCCGGCGGGACCCAGGACACCTCCCTGGTCAGCCCGTCGGTGGACATGAGCGCGCTGGAGGCACCGGTCGTCGGCTTCAAGCAGGACTTCAACTACCTCAGTGGTGAGTTCGCCGACGTCGACTACAGCATCGACGGCGGTGAGACCTGGATCAACATCCTGCACCAGATGGAGGATGTCCGCGGTCCCCGCGAGGATGTCCTGCCGATGCCTGAGGCCGCCGGCGAGTCCGACGTGCGCGTCCGCTTCCACATGGGCGATGCCGACTGGGACTGGTGGTGGATGGTTGACGACGTCTTCATCGGCAACCGCACCTGTGACCCGTCGATCGACGGCGGCTACGTCGTCGGCACGGTGTCCAGCACCGAGACCGGTGAGGGCATCGTCGGCGCGACGGTGACCAGCGTCGACGCTCCGGAGGAGTCCGGAGTGACGGTGGCTACCCCGGACGACGAGAACCTCGGCGACGGTTTCTACTGGATCTTCTCCACGCTGACCGGTGCGCACGACTTCGAGGCCGCCGCCCGTGGTTACGAGACCCAGACGCAGTCGGTCGACGTGGTGTCGGACGGCGCCGTGCGCGCCGACTTCACCCTCGGCTCCGGGTTCCTGGAGATCGCGCCCGACGCGATCACCACCTACCTGGAGCTGGGTGACTCGGTGACCGACCAGCTCGTCATCACCAACAGCGGCTCCGGCAGCGCCGAGGTGACGCTGTCCGAGGTCGCGGGTGACTTCGAGATCCTGCGTGCCGACGGCACCAAGGAGCTGATGAGCGAGATGCACGAGGCCGAGGGCGCCCCACTGCAGGAGATCGAGGCCGAGGTCTCGTTCGCCCAGCACGCCAACGGTTTCGCCGCGCAGAGCGAGCCGGCCGGCCGTGGCGTCGCTGAGGCGCCGTGGACCGACCTGCCGCAGCTGCCCAGCGTCAACATGGACGGTCGCGCGGTCAACCTGGACGGCACGTGGTACCTCATCACGGGTGGTTCGGGATCGGCGTCCTACGCCGACGTGCTCCGCTACGACGCCGAGGCCATGGCGTGGACCGCGGTGGCGCCGCTGCCCAGTGCACGCAACGCGGTGACGGCTGGTGTCGTCAACGGCGAGATCGTCGTCTCCGGCGGTTGGGTCGCGTCCGGCACCACCGGTGAGACCTTCGTCTACGACGAGGGCGCCGACAGCTGGACGGCCGTGGCGGACAACCCGTCCGCGGTGTCTGCCGCCGGTCAGGCGGTCGTCGATGGCAAGCTCTACTCCATCGGTGGCTGCTCGACCTCCGACTGCACGCCGATGTCGAGCGCCGTCACGGCCTACGACCCGGCGAGCGACACCTGGGAGACGCTGGCCGACTACCCGGCGCCGGCGGCCTTCGCCTCGTGTGGCGGCATCGACGGTGAGATCTACTGCACCGGTGGCAACGGTGGTGCCAGTGGCACCGCGGACAGCTACGTCTACACCCCGGACACGGACACCTGGACGGCCATTGCGGACGCCCCGGTGGACACCTGGGCCAGCCAGTACGCGGCGGCCAACGGGATGCTCATCGTGAACGGTGGTGTGCAGGGTGGCACCATCACCAACGCCACCTTCGCCTACGACACGGCAAGCGGTGAGTGGATCGACCTGCCCAACTCCAACACCGCGGTCTACCGTGGTGCGGCGGCGTGCGGGTTCGGCAAGTTCGGTGGCTCCTCCGGCAACTTCAACGCCACGGCCGACGCCGAGTTCCTGCCGGGCTTCGACGACTGCGGCGCAGCCGGCGCCGACGTCTCGTGGCTCTCGCTGAGCGCGACCGAGGTCACTGTCCCTGCCGGGGAGAGCGTCACGGTCGACGTGACCACCGACGGCAACGTCGCCCAGCCGGGCGTCTACACCGCCGGCATCCGGGTGAAGGCCAACACCCCGCAGTCCTTCGACACCATCCCGGTGACGATGAACGTCTCGCCGCCCCGTCCGTGGGGCAAGCTGATGGGCAACGTCTCCGGCGTGGACTGCGACACCGTCACGGTGCCCATCGAGGGCGCCACGGTCGACATCACGCCGACCCGGACGGACCACCCGGGTTGGGTGCTGGCCACCGACGCTGACGGTGACTACGCCACGTGGGTGAACACCCAGAACACGCGGCCCGGTGGCGTGCAGATCATCGCCGCCAAGGACGGCTGGCGGCCGAAGTTCGCCACAGCCAACCCCGCGCGTGGCACGGTCCGCACGGTGAACTTCACGCTGCCGAAGATCGGCTGCTGATCACCACCAGAAGGATCGTCTGACGGGACGGCCCGTCCGGAGCACTGCTCCGGGCGGGCCGTCCCCGTGCCGTGGCCGGGCTGTCGACACGAACGTGACCCGAGCGCGAGAGGCATGGATTGATCATCGCGTCGGTGATTCGCATGTTCGTCTGCGCACCGGGCCGAGGACGCGTGACACTTTTACGACAAAAGACGTGGTCTGTGTCACATGGTCGTTACGGTTGGTTAAAGCCTTCGCCAAATGTGTTGCCTTACCCAGGGGTACAGGGCAAGTTGAGTGCAGGTCGCGAGGGTCGCGGGGAGGAGCACGGCATTGGGGCAGGCAGCAGCAGTCACGGATCCCGTTCTCGAACGGGGGCACGCCGCACGATCATCGGCCCTGGTCGTCCTGGTTGCCCCCGACGAGCAGCACCGCGCCTCACTCCTGGCCCAGCTCGATCCCTCGGCAGCCGTCCTCGTCGTCCCGTCGGTGGCGATGGCCCAGCAGGTGATGGCTCCGGAAGGCCCGCCCGAGCGAGGGTCCGCACCTGACGGCGGGGCGGACAGCCAGCTGACCGTGCACGAGGACCGGCACGCCATCGAGTTCGGGCAGGTCGAGGTGTCGCTGACCCCCCTGGAGTTCGCGCTGCTGCGCCAGCTGATCCGCGAGCCGGGCCGGGTGTGGCGCTACGACGAGCTGGTCCGGCAGGTGTGGGGCACCGATCATCTGGGTGATGCGAGCCAGGTGCACGCGGTGGTTAAGCGGCTGCGGGCCAAGCTCGGTCGTGAGCACGCCCCGGTGATCATCGAGGCGGTGCGCGGGGTGGGGTTCCGCGCGCTCAGAGACCAGGGAGCCGGATCCGGTCGTCCGCGGACCGTTCGGCCAGCCCGTCCGTGAGCAGCCCCGCCAGCGCGCGGGTGAACTGGTCCGCGTCGGGCCAGCGGGCGGCCAGGTCGGTCACCGTGAGCGGGTCGGCCGACTCCCGCAGCGCGGCCACGATCACCCCGCGGCACTGCCGGTCGGTGCCCTCCCACGCCTGACCGCGCCGCGCTGGACCGTCGTAGGCCGGGGAGCCGGCAGCCACCCAGGCGCAGGTCTCCCGCAGTGGACACCGGGGACAGGCGGGGGAGCGGGCGGTGCACACCAGCGCGCCGAGCTCCATGACCGCGATGCTCCAGCGCGCTGCCGTCGCCGGGTCCTCGGGCAGCAGCTGTTCGGCCAGGCGCATCTCCGCCGCGGTCAGCGACGGGGCGGGGAGGGGGGTCCCCGTGACGGCACGGGCCTGGACCCGACGGACGTTGGTGTCGACCACGGCCGACCGGAGACCGAATGCGAAGGCACCGACGGCCGCGGCGGTGTACTGCCCGATCCCCGGCAACGCACGGAGTGCGCCCACGTCGGCGGGGACCTGTCCGTGGTGCTCGGCGGTCAGGGCCACGGCACAGGCGTGCAGGCGGAGGGCGCGGCGGGGATAGCCCAACCGGCCCCAGGCGCGCACGGCCTCACCGGCAGCCTCCGCCGCCAGGTCCGCCGGCTCCGGCCAGCGGGCCAGCCACTCCCGCCAGACCGGCTCCACGCGGGAGACGGGCGTCTGCTGCAGCATCACCTCGGAGACGAGGACTCCCCACGGTGAGCAGTCGGGACGGCGCCACGGGAGGTCCCGCGCGTGCCCGGCAAACCAGTCCAGCAGTGGGTCCAGGAGGTGACGACCGGCGAGGTCGCGATCGGTGGCGGCGCGGCCGGCGCGGTCGCGAGCGGTGACGGCGCGGCTCACACGTAGCGTTCGAGGATGCTCGACTCGGCCAGGCGGGACAGGCCCTCGCGCACCGCACGGGCCCGTCCCTCACCGACACCCTCGACCGTCATCAGGTCCTCGAGACTGGCCGAGAGCAGCGCCTGCAGACTGCCGAACTGCTCCACGAGGCGGTCGATGACCACCGAGGGCAGGCGGGGGATGCGCGAGAGCAGGCGGTAGCCACGCGGGCTGATGCTCGCGTCCAGGCCGTCGCCGACCACGGTGAAGCCCAGGCAGCGCGCTGCGGAGGTCAGGTCGAGCAGGTCGGTGCCGCTGACCGAGGAGAGGCAGTCCAGGACCGCGGCCACCGACGACCCGTCGATGACGTGCTCGGCGTAGTCGCGGATCACCAGCTCGCGGTCGTTGCCGAGGCCGCCGGTGAGCTCATCCAGCTGGAGGTTCATCAGGCGACCGTCGGTGCCGAGCTCCAGGGCGTACTGCGCGATCTCCTCGCTGATCCGCCGCACCATCTCCAGGCGCTGCAGCACCGCTGTGACGTCGCGGATGGTCACCAGGTCCTCGATCTCCAGGGCGGAGAGGTTGCTGCTCACCTCGTCCAGCCGGGACTTGTAGCGCTCCAGGGTCTGCAGCGCCTGGTTGGCGCGGGACAGGATCGCGGTCGAGGCCTCGAGGACGTGGCGCAGGCCCCTGACGTAGACGGCGACGATCGCCATGGACTGGCTCACCGAGACGACCGGGTGCCCGGTCTGCTTGGCGACCCGCTCCGCCGTGCGGTGCCGGGTGCCGCTCTCGCGGGTCTCGATGGAGGGGTCGGGCACCAGTTGCGTCGCCGCGCGCAGGATGCGGGTGCCGTCGCGGTCCAGGACGATCGCGCCGTCCATCTTGGCGAGCTCGCGCAACCGGGTGCTGGAGAACTCGACGTCGAGCTCGAACCCGCCGGAGCAGATCGCCTCCACGGACTTGTCGTAGCCGAGGACTACCAGAGCCCCGGTGTTGCCCCTCAGGATCCGCTCGAGCCCGTCCCGCAGCTCGGTGCCGGGCGCCACGGCGGCCAGGGTGGAACGCAAGGACTCCTCGTGGCTGCGCTCCACCGGTGTGCTCCGTCCGTTCCCCTGAACCGTCGTGCGGAGTCTATCGAGGTCACCGGGCTGACATGAACATTCGCCGCAACATTTACCGTACCGAGATGAACTGCGTGCGCACGGCGGGGCTGTCCCCGGGTCTTTCGAGACGGCAGCTGACCGAGCGGATGCTGCCACGAGGCAGGTGGAGTCAGGCGTCCCACGCGAGCGCCGCGTCCACAGCCTCCCGGAGCGAGCTCACCTCGCGGACCCGGAAGCCGACCGGCGGACGGCCCTCCGTGAGGGAACCGGCCGGCACGACGGCCTTGGTGAAGCCGATGCGGGCCGCCTCGGTGAGACGCCGGGGCAGACCCGTGACCGGCCGGATGTCGCCGGCCAGCCCGACCTCGCCGATGGCGACCAGGCCCTGCGGCAGCGGCGCGTTGCGGTAGGCGCCGGCGACGGCCAGCGCGAGGGCAAGGTCGGCGGAGGGCTCCACGAGCCGGACACCGCCGACCGTGGAGGCGTAGCAGTCGTAGGAGCCCACCTTCAGGTCAGCCCGGCGGGTCAGCACGGCGAGCACCATCGCCAACCGGGTGGAGTCCAGCCCGCTGGTCGTCCGACGCGGCGACCCCCCGGAGGAGTCGGTGACCAGCGCCTGCACCTCCGTCACGAGGGGGCGGCGACCCTCCAGCGTCACGGTCACGCAGGTGCCGGGGACGGGACGGTCCCGGCTGGTCAGGAAGAGCCCGCTCGGGTCGGGCAGGCCGATGATGCCGGAGTCCCCGAGGTCGAAACAGCCCACCTCGTCGGTGGGACCGAACCGGTTCTTCACGGCGCGGACCAGCCGCAGCCGCGAGTGCCGCTCGCCCTCGAACGCCACCACGACATCCACCAGGTGCTCCAGCACCCGCGGGCCGGCGATGGCGCCGTCCTTGGTGACGTGGCCGACGAGGATGGCTGCGACGTTGGCCGCCTTGGCGGCCTGGATCAGGGCCGAGGCCACCTCGCGGACCTGGCCGACGTTGCCCGGTGCCCCCTCGATCTCCGCGCTGGCGATGGTCTGCACGGAGTCGACGACGATCAGCGAGGGCTCGGTCCGCTGCAGGTGCCCGAGCACCGTGGACAGGTCTGTCTCGGAGGCCAGGAACAGGGACTCGGCGAGGGCACCGATCCGCTGCCCGCGCAGCCGCACCTGGGCGGCCGACTCCTCGCCGGAGACGTAGAGCACCCGTTGACCCGTGCGGGCGGTCCGCGCCGCGACGTCGAGGGCCAGGGTCGACTTGCCGATGCCCGGCTCGCCCGCCATCAGCACCACGCCGCCGGGGACCAGCCCGCCGCCCAGCACCCGGTCGAACTCGCCCACGCCGGTGCTGCCCGCCCGGGCCAGGGTCGCGTCGACCTGCCCGATCGGCACCGCCGGGCGCCCTGGCGTGATGGCCGCGGTGCGGACCGCCGTCTGGCCCGCCTCGGCGACGGTCCCCCAGGCCTGACACTCCCCGCAGCGGCCGACCCACTTGAGCGCAGCCCAGCCACACTCGGTGCATCGATAGGTCGGTGCCTTGGTCTTCGTCGCCACGGAACCGCACTCTAGGCGCCGGCTCCGACACCCGCCGCGCTCTCCCGCCCCGGGCGCGCCGGCAGGGCGACCCGTCAGGGCTGGGCGATGGTCGTGGCGGGGTGCACGAACAGCGGCAGCAAGGGTCGGCCGGACGGGCTCTGTCGGAGGGCCGCCACCGAGGCCAGGTGCGCCTGGCAGTATGCCGACAGCTCGGCATACGCGCGCGTCCCCAGCAGCTCGGTGAGCTCTGCCGCGAGCCCCACGTAGACCGGGTCGGGGGCGGTGTGGGCCTCCGGGCGCCCGGAGCAGTACCAGTCGAGGTCGTGGCCGCCGGAGCCCCAGCCGCGCCGGTCATACTCGGTGATCGTGATCTCCAGGTATGACGTGTCGTCGGGCCGGTGCACGGTCCGGTAGGACCGGCGGATCGGCAGCTGCCAGCAGACGTCCGGCTTGGCCCGGTGCGGCTCCGTGCCGCTCAGGACCGCGTGCTGGTGCAGCGCACAGCCGGCGCCCGCGGGGTGGCCCGGGCGGTTGAGGAAGACGCAGGCCCCCTCCACCTGCCGGGTTGTGACGGTCTGCCCGTCCTCGTCGAGGTCCTGCCAGCCCGGGCGGCCGTCCATCTGCGCCCGACCCTCGTCGTGGAACTGCCACTCGTCCGGTCCGAGCTCGTCGGCCACGGCGGAGACGCGGGCCAGGTCGTCGGCGTCGGTGAAGTGGGCTCCCAGGGTGCAGCACCCGTCGTCGGGCCGGTCGGCGTAGATGCCCGCGCAGCCGGCCCCGAAGATGCAGTGCCACGAGGAGGTCAGCCAGGTCAGGTCGGCCCGCACCCGCTGCGCCGGTTCTGCCGGGTCGGTGAACTCCGCCCAGACCCGGGGCGTGTCCAGGGGCGTCTCGCCACGGGAGTCCACGTGCCTCTCGCTGTGGGCGTCCACGTGCGTCTCGCCGCGGGCGTCCACGGGGCCCTCGGATGGGCTGCTCACCCGGCCACTCTACGGTCCTGGGCATGGCGCGGACGGGGTGAGGGACTAGCCTGAGGTCATGCGGCTCGGTGTGATCGACGTGGGTTCCAACACGGTCCACCTCCTGGTGATCGACGCTCACCCGGGTGCGCACCCGCTGCCGGACTACTCACACAAGGTCGAGCTCCGGCTGGCTGAGCAGCTCACGCCGGAGGGCCTGATCTCCGACGAGGGCGCGGCCCGCCTGGCCTCCTTCGTCCGGGACTGCACGGAGGTCGCCGAGACCCGGGGTGTGTCCGAGTTGCTGGGCTTTGCCACGAGCGCCATCCGGGACGCCCACAACACCGACGAGGTCCTCGCCCGGGTGCAGCGCGCCTCCGGCGTCCAGCTCCAGGTGCTCTCGGGCGACAACGAGGCCCGGCTCACCTTCCTGGCCGCGCGACGCTGGTTCGGCTGGTCCTCCGGGCGGCTGTTCCTCATCGACATCGGCGGGGGCTCCCTGGAGCTGGCGGCGGGGATCGACGAGGAGGCCGACGCGGTGGCCAGTCTGCCGCTGGGCGCCGGGCGGCTCACCCGGGAGCTGCAGCTGCTGGGGGACAACCCGCCGGAGGAGGATCTCCGGGCCCTGCGCAAGCGGATCCGCTCGGACATCGCGGAGGTCCACCGCGACGTCGCCAAGGTGGGCACGCCACACCGGGTGGTCGGCACCAGCAAGACGATCCGGTCCCTGGGACGCCTCTGCGGGGCGGCGCCCCAGTCCGAAGGACCTCACATCCCCCGCAGCCTGGCCCGGGCCGACCTGACCGCCTGGGTCCCCAAGCTCGCGGCCATGTCCCCGGCAGAGCGCGCCTCCCTGCCGGGGATCTCCGAGTCGCGTGCCCCCCAGATGCTCGCGGGCGCGATGGTGGTCGAGGCGGCGATGGAGCTGTTCGACGTCGACTCGCTCGACATCTGCCCGTGGGCGCTGCGCGAGGGATTCATCCTGCGGCGGATGGACGCGCTGTGAGCACCAACCCGGTCCTGCTGTCCACCTCCTCGGTCTACCCGGAGAACTGCGCCTACGCCTTCGACCTGGCCGAGCGGCTCGGCTACGACGGCGTCGAGGTCATGGTCTGGACCGACCCGCTCACTCAGGAGGCGGGGGCACTCCAGGCGCTCTCGCAGCTGCACGACCTGCCGATCGGGGCCGTGCACGCACCGACGCTGCTGCTGGCACAGCGACTGTGGGGGTGGGAGCCCTGGGGCAAGGTCGACCGGTCGGTCCGGCTCGCCGAGGAGGTGGGGGCCGGGGTGGTGGTGATCCATCCGCCGTTCCGCTGGCAGCGGGAGTATGCCGAGGGCTTCGTTGACGGGATCGCGCAGCGGCAGGCGGAGACGCAGGTCCGCCTCGCGGTGGAGAACATGTTCCCGTGGCGGGCTGCCCGCTCGGAGATGCAGGCCTACCGGCCGCACTGGGACCCGGTGGAGCAGACCTACGAGCACGTCACCCTGGATGTGTCGCACGCCTCGACCGGGGCGGTCGACTGCGTCGACCTGCTGCACCGCCTGGGCGACCGGGTCAGCCACATCCACCTGGGGGACGGCACCGGCTCGTTCAAGGACGAGCACCTGGTCCCGGGCAGGGGCACGCAACCGGTCGACAAGCTGCTGCGCGAGCTGGTCGAGCGCGGCTACACCGGCGCCGTGAGCGTCGAGGTCGGCACCCGCAAGGCCGACCCGTGGCAGCGCGAGGCCGACCTCGCCGAGGCCCTGGCGTTTGCCCGGACCCACCTGGGGCAGACGGTCTCCTGACCTGGGTCGAACCGCGCACGCGCGCAGGGAGGTCTAGCCTGGTCCTGCCCCGACGAACACCCTGACGAACACCCCGACGCACACCTCACGACTAGGAGAAGACATGGACGCCGCGGACCTCGCCCCGAGCGTGTGGATGAAGCAGGGGCTGCTCGTGCTCAGCCGCAACCACCAGCTGCGCGACGTTCTGGAGAAGGCGCCGGTCAGTCGCTCGGTCGTGCGGCGCTTCGTCGCGGGCGACTCGACCGAGCAGGCGGTCGAGGTGGCGCGCGAGCTCGACGGCACCGGGCGCTGGGCCACCATCGACTTCCTCGGGGAGGACACCGTCGACCCGGCTCAGGCGACCTACACCAGGGACGCCTACGTGACCCTGCTCTCTGCCCTCTCCGAGGCTGGACTCACCGAGGGCGGGGGTGTGGAGGTCAGCCTCAAGCTGAGTGCCCTCGGCCAGGCACTGGGCGCCGACGGAGAGCAGATCGCCCTGGAGAACGCGAGGGCCATCTGCCAGGTCGCCGCCAACGTCGGCACCACGGTGACCCTCGACATGGAGGACCACACCACGACCGACTCGACCCTCGGCATACTGCGTGAGCTGCGTCAGGACTGGCCGTGGGTCGGGGCCGTGCTGCAGTCCTACCTCTACCGCACCGAGCAGGACTGCCGGGACCTCGCGCACGAGGGCAGCCGGGTGCGACTGTGCAAGGGGACCTACAAGGAGCCGGAGTCCGTCGCCTACCAGGACAAGTCTGAGGTCGACAAGTCCTACGTGCGCTGCCTGAAGATCCTGATGGCCGGCGACGGCTACCCGATGGTCGCCAGCCACGACCCGCGCCTCGTCGAGATCGCGGGCGTGCTGGCCGCGTCCAACGGGCGGGCGGCCGACAGCTTCGAGTACCAGATGCTGCTCGGCATCCGACCCGACGAGCAGCGCCGGCTGGCGGCCCAGGGCGAGCAGGTCCGGGTCTACGTCCCCTACGGCGATGAGTGGTACGGCTACCTGATGCGCCGCATGGCCGAGCGCCCGTCCAACCTGCGGTTCTTCCTGCGCGCCCTGGCGACGAAGGGCTGATCTGTGGCCCGTATCGCGATCCTGGGTGCCGGGGTGATGGGGGGCGCGCTGCTGTCCGCCCTGCTGCGCTCGGGCCACCCCGCCGCCGACATCGTGCTCAGCGAGCGGATGGTGGCCTCGACGCATGAGCTCGCCGAGGAGTATGGCGTGGCGTCGGCCCCGGTGGAGCAGGCGGCGCGGGGCGCGGGGATCGTGGTCCTGGCGGTGAAGCCCCAGGACATGCCGACCCTGCTGGCGGAGATCCACGAGAGCGTGGAGCCGGACACCCTGGTGATCTCGGTCGCGGCCGGCATCAGCACCGAGTATCTCGAGAACAGGCTGCCGGCCAACACGGGCGTGGTCCGTGTCATGCCCAACACCCCGGCCCAGGTGGATCAGGGCATGTCGGTGCTCAGCGCCGGGCGCCACTGCACGCCCGAGCACCTCGAGGAGGCGGAGCGGCTCCTGGCCACCTTCGGCCGGGTGCTGATCCTGGAGGAGAAGCACCAGAACGCGGCGACCGCGATCAGTGGCAGCGGCCCAGCCTACATCTTCTATGTCACCGAGGCCATGATCGAGGCGGGGGTGCTGCTCGGCCTGCCCCGCGGGACGGCCACCGAGATGGTGGTGCAGACGCTCTACGGCGCCGCCACGATGATCCGGGAGACCGGCGAGCACCCGAGCATCCTGCGGGAGCAGGTGTCCAGCCCCGGCGGCACCAGCGTGGCGGCCCTGCGCGCCCTCGAGGACCACAAGGTCAGGGCCGCCTTTCTCACCGCGATCGAGGCCGCGGCGCGGCGCGCGGGCGAGCTGTCGGCAGGAGACTGACCCGACGGACACCGAGTGTTCATCGGTGCCCCCGTGGAGGTTCGCCAGCGGCTTGTGCCAGAGTAAAGCCCATGAGTGAGATCAGCGTGCGGGTGTTGCAGGAAGAGGACTGGCCGGAGTATCGCGATGTTCGGTTGCGTGCGCTGAAGGAATCCCCGGAGGCTTTCGTGGCCTCAGCGGCGGAGGAGGAGGACTACGACGAGGACCGTTGGCGCAGCCGGATGCAGCGGTCCCGGCGTCTGCTCGCCGAGCAGGACGAGACCGTGGTCGGCGTGGTCAGCGTCGGCAGCCACAAGATCGAGACCCCCGGGGCAGGCGAGCTGTTCGGCCTCTGGGTCGACCCCGCCAAGCGGGGCAGCGGCGTGGCCCGCAAGCTCCTCGAGGCGGCCGCTGCCCAGGCCCGGGCGGACGACCTCAAGCACCTGATCTACTGGGTCGGCACGGACAACGGACGTGCGGTCGCGTTCGCCAGCAGCTTCGGGTTCCGGCCCACCGACAACCGCCGGCCGATGGAGATCCACGGCGTGGACGACGCCGAGGACGCCGAAGAGCTGGCCATGGTCCTGCCGCTGGGCAACTCCTCGGGAGTGCCCACCTCACTCTGAGCCCTGCCACCGCGCCGGCGTGCCAGAGCCGCCGACGCGCCGCGCGGCTGGTTTCACTGCGCCCGCGCACCACACCGACTGGGCTGATCCCACCGCATCTCCCGTCTTCGAGCGCCTAGTGTCTCCTCGGTACGACTGCAACCGTCTCGAAGATGCGGAGGGCGCTCGAAGACGTCAGCGGGGGTCCACCGACGGGGTGTCACCGTGCCGAAGACGCCAGCGAGGGTGTGCCGAGTGGGGTGTCACCGTCACCGTCCGGAAGACGTCAGCGGGTCGGCCAGGTGGGCGGGCGAGCAACGTGACGGACACCACGCAGCTACGGACGCGCGGCGAGCTGCTCGATCAGCTTGCTCGGCCCGGAGACGATCATCATGTGGTGCCGGCCGACCCTGGTCTCGGGGACCGCGTGCGTGAAGTCCTCGCCGGGGGCCTTCACGCCGACGACGGTCACGCCGTAGCGCTTGCGGATGTCGGTCTCCGCCAGCGTGAAGCCGATCATCTCCTGCGGCGGCGACATCTTGACGATCGCGTAGCCGTCCTCGAACTCGATGTATCCCTGCATGCGGTCGTTGACCAGGTGCGCGACGCGACTGCCGGACTCGGCCTCGGGGAAGATCACGTGGTGGACGCCGATCCGCTCGAGCAGGCGGGCGTGCTCCGCCGAGACAGCCTTGGCCCAGATCGAGGGCACGCCGGCGTCAACCAGGTTGCCCGACGTCAACAGGGACCCCTCGATCGAGGAGCCGATGCCGACGACCGCGATCCGGAAGTCCTGCGGTTTGGCCTGGGCCAGCTGGCTGGGGTCCGCGGAGTCCACGGCGATCACCCGCGTGAGCTTCCTGGAGAAGCGCTCAGCAAGGCCGCCGTCCCGCTCGATGGCGTGGACGCGGTAGCCCAGCCGGTCCATCTCCAGGGCGGCTGCAGCGCCGAACCGCCCGAGCCCGACGACGAGGACGTCCTCGTCAAACAACCGGTGCTTGGTCAACGCGACCATGTTCGGCTCCTTCCGCTCGTGGTCTAGCGTGTCCCCATGATCGGGGCACGTGTCGTCTGGGACCAGCGTTTCATGTCCTACGACTTCGGTGACGCACATCCGATGCACCCGTCGCGCCTGGAACTCACCTACCGCCTCTGTGACGCGCTCGGCCTCCTGTCTCTGCCGCGCGTCGAGGTGGTCCCCGCGGTCGAGGCGACGGACGACCAGATCCGGTCGGTGCACACCGAGGCCCTCGTGGCGGCCGTCCAGGAGGTGTCCGCCGACCCCACGGCCGCCGTCACCGGCCATGGGCTCGGCCTGGAGGACACCCCGAACTTCGCCGGCATGCACTCGGCCACGGCGCTGGCCGTCGGCGCGACCATCGACGCCTGTCGGTCGGTGTGGACCGGGGAGGCCGAGCACGCGGTCAACATCGCCGGCGGCCTGCACCACGGCATGCCGGACAGTGTCGCCGGGTTCTGCGTCTACAACGACGCGGCCGTCGGCATCCAGTGGTTGCTCGACCACGGCGCGGAGCGCGTCGCCTACGTCGACATCGACGTGCACCACGGCGACGGTGTGGAGCGGGTGTTCTGGGACGACCCCCGGGTGATGACCGTCTCGGTGCACGAGACCGGTCAGGCGCTCTTCCCCGGGACGGGCTTCCCGGGGGACAGCGGCGGCCCGGGGGCACCGGACAGCGCGGTCAACGTCGCGCTGCCACCGGGCACCGGTGACGAGGGCTGGCTCCGTGCGATCCACGCGGTCGTGCCCCAGGTGCTGCGGGCCTTCCGTCCGCAGATCATCGTCTCCCAGCAGGGCTGCGATGCGCACTTCGCCGACCCCCTCAGTCACCTGGCGGTCTCTGTCGACGGCATGCACGCGGCATACGAGCTGGTGCACGAGCTGACCCACGAGCTCACCGGCGGCCGGTGGGTGGCCCTGGGCGGTGGCGGCTACGAGCTCGTGCAGGTCGTCCCGCGTGCCTGGACCCACCTGGTCGCGCTCGCGGCGCACCACCCGCTGTCCCTGACCCTGGACACTCCCGAGTCCTGGCGGGAGGACGTGGCCCGCCGCTACGGGCAGGTCGCACCCCAGCGCATGGGTGACCTGGGCGGGCGTCCGATCCACTACGGGACCTGGGGCTCGGGCTACGAGCTGGAGAACCCGGTGGATGCTGCCGTGATGGCCACCCGGCGCGCGATCTTCCCGGGCTGGGGTCTGGACCCCTGGTTCGACTGAGCGTTGTGATGCGGACTCCTCGGCCGTCGAAACCTGGGAACTCGCTCTGAAAAAGGTCACAGTTTGGTGACAACGGCGTGTCTACTGGACTTTTTTCTCACCACGCCTTTCGCACAAGCCCCATCTGCACCTATGGTTCTCCATGACAGATGGACAGCCACCGGTGACCCGTTGGCCGCCTGAAGAGCGCAGACAGACGGGATGACGTCGATGGCTGAAGAGCGCCGACTCGGCGAGATGACTTTCATGACGGTGGCGGAGGTTGCCGCGGTCATGCGCGTCTCGAAGATGACCGTCTACCGCCTGGTGCACTCGGGCGAGCTGCCCTCGGTGCGCGTCGGTCGATCCTTCCGGGTGCCCGAGCAGGCCGTGACGGACTACCTCGAGGACTCCTACCACGGGACCGCCTGACCGGCACGCGTTTGGGGGCATCCAGTCCCGGGCGGTAGGCTGACCCGACTGCCCGGCGGCCGCCCCGCGTGTGCCACCGTCAGCAGACCAGACATCCGAGACACGAAGGACACGGTTGTAGCCAATGGGCTCTGTGATCAAGAAGCGCCGCAAGCGTATGGCGAAGAAGAAGCACCGCAAGCTGCTGCGCAAGACGCGCCACCAGCGTCGTAACAAGAAGTGACCTGACGCGACGGCGCCGACCCCCACTGGTGGAGGTCGGCGCCGTCGCGGCATTCTTGGAGGGTGGAACCTGTGGACCTGGCATCGCCGCCCCGCGTCGTGCTGGTCACGGGCGTGGCCCGCGACCTGGCCGGCCGGGTCGTCCGGCGCCTGGCCGACGACCCGTCCATCGAGCGCGTCCTCGGCGTCGACCTGGTCCCGCCGAAGCACCCGATGGGCCGTGGTGAGTATGTCCGTGCCGACGTCCGAAGTCCCCTGCTGGCCCGCCTGATCACGCAGGCGGCCGTCGACACCGTCGTGCACATGGGCGTCATCGCGACGCCGCGGGACGCCGGGGGACGGGTGGTCCAGAAGGACATCAACGTGCTCGGCACGATGCAGCTCATGGCTGCCTGTCAGAAGTCGCCGGGGGTGCGCAGGGTCGTCGTCAAGTCCACCGCCGGTGTCTACGGCTCCTCTCCCCACGATCCGGCGGTGTTCACCGAGGAGATGACGGCCAAGCAGCTGCCCCGCTCTGGGTTCCCGCGGGACTCCATGGAGGCCGAGAGCTACGTGCGCGGACTGGCGCGGCGTCGACCTGACATCGACATCACCATGCTGCGGATGGCCAATGTGATCGGCCCGAGCATCCGCACGGTGCTCACCGACTACTTCCGGATGCCGGTGCTGCCGGTCCCGTTCGGCCAGCAGGGACGCCTGCAGTTCCTCCACGAGGACGACGCCGTGGCGGCCGCGGTGCAGGCCACGACCGGGCCGGTGGCAGGCACTGTCAACATCGCCGGTGACGGCGTGCTGTCGCTGGGACAGGCGGTCGCCCTGAGCCACCGGCCCTGGGTGGTCGTGCCTCCCGGGGCGGGCGGCTTCTCACTCTGGGCGTCCAGGCGGCTCGGCTGGGCGGCGCTGCCGTCGGACCACATGGCCTTCCTGTCCTACGGTCGGGTCGTGGACACGAGCCGGATGCGCAAGGAGCTGGGCTTCTCGCCCGCCTACACAACCCGCGGGGCCTTCGACTCCTTCCTGGCTGCCCGGCGCGCCGGGGACCGCCCCGAGCAGCACGCGGACGAGGAGGGGCAGTGACCGAGGCCGGACAGTCTCCTCAGGTGCGCGAGAGCGACCTGGAGCACCTCGTGATGCTGCTGATCAAGGGTCTGCGGGCGGCCGGGGCCGCCACCGGCCTGGCCGGTGACGAGCTCGACGAGTCGGTCGCCCGCACGCTGGCCTTCCTTCGGCGCCGCCTCACCGGTGACTACACGATCGACGAGTTCGGCTTCGACGAGGACTTCACCGAGCACCTCGCCCTGCCGCTGCTGCGCCCGCTCTACCGCGACTGGTTCAGGGTCGAGGTGCGTGGGGCCGAGAACATCCCGGCCGAGGGCGGGGCGCTGATCGTGGCCAACCACTCCGGCACGATCGCGGTGGACTCGCTGATGACCCAGCTGGCGGTCCACGACGAGACCCCCGGCCACCGCAACCTGCGGATGCTCGGTGCCGACCTCGTCTTCTCCTCGCCGGTGATGGGCCCGGTCGCCCGCAAGACCGGAAGCACACTGGCCACCAGCGCGGACGCGCAGCGGCTCCTCAACGACGGACACCTGGTCGGTGTCTGGCCGGAGGGCTTCAAAGGGGTCGGCAAGCTCTACAAGGACCGCTACCGGCTGCAGCGGTTCGGACGCGGCGGGTTCGTCGCGGCCGCGCTGCGGGCAGAGGTCCCGATCATCCCGTGCTCCATCGTCGGGGCCGAGGAGATCGCCCCGATGCTGGGCAACGCCACACCCCTGGCCCGCCTCCTGGGCCTGCCCTACTTCCCGCTGACGCCCACCTTCCCCTGGCTCGGGCCGCTGGGCATGGTCCCCCTTCCCAGCAAGTGGCTCATCGAGTTCGGGGCCCCGGTGCGCACCGACGACCGCGGTGAGGGTGCCGCCGAGGACCCCGCCGTCGTCTTCGAGCTCTCCGACCGGGTCCGCGAGACGATCCAGCACACGCTCTACGGCCTGCTGCAGGACCGGCGCTCGGTGTTCTTCTGATGGGGTGGCTGTGGCGCGGGCGGAGCGGGACGACCACCCCGCAGGTCACGCTGATCGACCGGGAGGGGTGTCACCTGTGCGAGGAGGCCGCGGCTGTCATCGCGCGGGTGGTCGAGCGCACGGGGGCCGTCTGGGACCGGGTGGACGTCGACTCTTCTCCCGAACTGCTGCATAAGTATGCGGATCTGGTGCCGGTCGTTCTCGTCGACGGGCGTGAGGTTGCCCACTGGCGCGTGACCGACGAGGCGCTGACCAGCGCGATCAACCGCCGCAGTCGTCGGCGACGTTAGATAGCCCATCCGGCGGCAGATGTCGACTTTGTGCAAGCCTTCACAAAGTCATAGGGTGGGGGGGTCCCTGCATCCCCCCGACGCGCTGCTGGTATAGGGCGTCATGTCGTGGCTGAGAGGAGTCCGTGCCGAGGTGGTCCACGAGTCCGTCCGTCGCACAGGTGGTGTGCCTGAAGCCACAGTGGGTCGGCTGCCGTTGTACCTGCGGGCACTGACCCCGCTGCACGACCAGGGCATCACCAACATCGCCTCGGAGGAGCTGGCCGCGCTGGCCGGGGTGCGCTCCACCCAGTTGCGCAAGGACCTCTCACACCTCGGTTCCTACGGTGTGCGGGGCGTCGGCTATGACGTCGACCTGCTCGCCGCGCAGATCGCCCAGGAGCTCGGGCTCACCCAGGAGTGGCCCGTCGTGATCGTCGGCATGGGCAACCTGGGGCGTGCCCTCGCCTCCTACGGCGGATTCTCGGGCCGGGGCTTCCGCATCGTGGCGCTGGCCGATGACGACCCCGCGGTGGTGGGCACGCGGGTCGAGGGGCTGACCGTGTCGACGCTGGCGGACCTGGCCACGGCCGGGCCGACCGTGGCCATCGGCGTGATCACCACGCCGGCGCCGGCCGCCCAGGCGGTCGCCGACCAGCTGGTCGCGATGGGGGTCCGCTCCATCCTCAACTTCGCCCCCGGACACCTGACGGTCCCCGACGAGGTCGACGTCCGCGGGGTCGACCTCGCGACCGAGCTGCAGATCCTCGCCTTCCACGAACAGCGCCGCCTGCTCGCCGTCCCGACGTCGGGCCAGGTCCCGAGCGAGGACCGTGAGGTGGCCGGATGAGTCTGCTGGTCGTGGGTATCTCCCACCGGAGCGCCCCGCTGGAGATGCTGGAGCGCGTCTCGCTCGACGAGACCCGCTCGCGGACACTCGCCTCCGGCGTCGTGGGTCTGGAGGACGTCAGGGAGTCCCTGGTGCTGGCCACGTGCAACCGCACCGAGGTGTATGCCGATGCGCTCACCTTCCACGGCGCGGTCGCGCAGGTGGGTGCGGCGCTGGCCGCGGAGACCGGGATGGACCTGGAGGCGCTCACCCCGCACCTGTACGTGCACTACGAGGACCGCGCCGTCCACCACCTCTTCTCCCTGGCCTGCGGCCTGGAGTCGATGGCCCTGGGGGAGAGCGAGATCCTCGGCCAGCTCCGTGCCGCACTCCGTGCCGGCCAGCGCGATGCCCATCTGGGAGCCGCGCTCAACCCGCTGTTCCAGCAGGCGCTGCGCGTCGGCAAGCGGGCCCACACCGAGACCGGGCTGGACCGCGTGGCGCGGTCACTCGTGGGCGCCGGCATCGAGCGGGCCGATGACATCCTCGGCGCGCTCGTCGGGGCACGGGCACTGGTGGTGGGGGCCGGCGCCATGTCGGGACTGGCTGCGGCGTCGCTGCGCCGCGCCGGCGTCGGCCGACTGACCGTCGTCAACCGCACCCGGGAGCGCGCCGAGCGGCTGGCGACCTCCCACGGCGGGCTGGCCCGCGACTGGGACGACCTGGCGGCTGAGGTGCAGCAGGCCGATCTCGTGCTGTCCTGCACCGGAGCCACAGACCAGGTGATCACGCGCGAGTTGCTGACCGGTGCGGACCGGTCGGAGCGTCCACTGGTCCTGATCGACCTGGCGATGCCGCGCGATGTCGCACCCGAGGTGGCGGGCCTTCCGGGCGTCACCGTGTGGGGACTGACGGAGCTGACCGAGCTGGCGGCCGCAGGTTCGAAGCCCACGCCCGGCACGCCCACGCCCGGCACGCCCACGCCCGGCACGCCCAGGCCCTGGACAGCCGCGAGCGACGCAACCACCGCGGGTGACGGCGCCCCCGACGCGGCGGAGACCGCGACGGTCCTGCAGGGCGTGCGCGACCTGGTGTCCGGTGAGGTCGCGACCTATCTGGCCACGAGGCGTTCGGCACAGGTGGGGCCCACCCTGGCCGAGATGCGCTCGCGGGCCGTGTCCGTGGCCGACGCCGAGCTGGCACGGTTGGACCACAAGCTGCCTGGGCTCGACGAGGAGCAGCGGGCCGAGGTGCACCACAGCGTCCGCCGGATCCTCGACAAGCTCCTTCACACCCCAGCGGTGCGCGCCAGGGAGATGGCTGCCGATGACACGGACGGCTCCTACCTCGCGCTACTGCGCGAGCTGTTCGACCTGGACCCGCGGGAGACCGCGGCCGTCGAGCAGCCCCCGACGGTGGGTGGCTTGCCATGAGCACCAACGCAACCGGTGCCGCGAGCTCGCACGCCCGTCCGCTCCGGCTCGGGACGCGCGCCAGTGAGCTGGCCACCTCCCAGTCGGGCTGGGTCGCAGACCGGTTGCGGGCTCGTGGGCAGGAGGTCGAACTGGTCCTCGTGCAGACCGAGGGTGACCGCTCCAGCGCACCGCTGACCCAGATCGGCGGCACGGGCGTGTTCGTGTCGGCGTTGCGTGAGGCGCTGCTCGACGGGCGAATCGACTGCGCGGTGCACTCGCTGAAGGATCTTCCCGTGGCGGAGGAGCCGGGGTTGGTCGTCGTGGCCGTCCCGGAGCGGGAGGACCCTCGCGACGTGCTGGTGTCCCGCGACGGACTGCTGCTGGCCGATCTGCCCGACGGTGCCCTGATCGGCACGGGGTCTCCGCGACGAGCGGTCCAGCTCGAGGTGGCCGCTCCCCGGGCTCGCGTCACCGACCTGCGGGGCAACGTGGGCAGCCGCATCGCGAAGGTCACCTCGGGGGCGCTCGACGCCATCGTGCTCGCGGCCGCCGGGCTCAACCGCCTCGGCCGCATCGGGGAGGCCAGCGAGCTGCTGGACACCACGGTGATGCTGCCCGCACCCGGGCAGGGCGCCCTCGCGGTGGAGTGTCGCGCGGACGACCCCGCCACGGTCGAGCTGCTGTCCGCACTGGAGCACGCACCGACCCGCACCTGCGTCACTGCGGAGCGGACGCTGCTCTCCGAGCTCGAGGCGGGGTGCAGCGCACCGGTGGGGGCACTGGCCCGGCTGGAGGGGGACCAGATCGTGCTGGACGCGGTGGTGGGGGGCGCGTCCGGCGAGACCATCCGGCACAGCCTGCGCGGTGCGGATGCCGCCGAGCTCGGCCGTGCGATGGCACACCACTTCCTCGGCCAGTTGGCCCCAACCGGCCTGCGCGACCCCCACCAGCCCCCCGCAGCACAACATCCTGGAGCGTGATTTCGTGAGCACCAGCACCGCAGTTCCCAGTGCCCCGACCGTGTCGAGGGCGCGCGTCGCCTTCATCGGCGCGGGCCCAGGCGACCCTGGCCTGCTCACCGTGCGAGCTCGTGACTACCTCGCCGCCGCCGACGTCGTCGTGCTCGACGAGCCGGACGGGACGGGCTGGCTGGCCGGGCTCGTCCGCGAGGACGCCAGTGTGGTCGAGGCCGGTGCGATCGGCTCGACGTCGCGACGGTCCCCGGCCGCGCGCGCCAAGGTCCTGGTGCGTGAGGCGACCGCGCTGAAGGACCCCGAGGCGCTGGTGGTCCGCGTGATGGCCGGTGATCCCGCCACCTTCACGACCCTCAGCCAGGAGGCCCTGGCCTGCCGCGCCGCCGGCGTGCTGTTCGAGATCGTCCCCGGGGTCTCCGCGGCCTGGTCCGTCCCGACCTACGCGGGGGTGCCGCTGACCTCGACCGAGTCCGGTGAGGTGCACGTCATCGACGCCGCCGACTCCCGCACGGACTGGACGACCTCGGTGGCCGACGACGTCACAGTCGTGCTCCTCGGGACACCCGAGCAGTTGCGCAAGGCCCTCGGCGGGCTCCGTCGCGCCGGGCGCGACCCCCAGACCCCGGTCTGTCTCACCGAGCACGGCACCACGGTCGCCCAGCAGACCGTCGTCACGGTCCTGGACGACGTGGACGCCAACATGGCCCAGCACACCGCCCCGTTCGGCGTCGTGGTCGTCGGTCATGCCGTCGACCTGCGTGACGAGCTGAGCTGGTTTGAGACCAAGCCGCTCTTCGGCTGGAACGTCCTGGTGCCCCGGACCAAGGACCAGGCGACCGAGATGACTGCCCGGATCGCCTCGCACGGTGGGACGTCCCAGGTGGTGCCGACCATCAGCGTCGAGCCCCCGCGCACCCCGCAGCAGATGGACCGTGCCATCCGCGGCCTGGTCACCGGCCGCTACGAGTGGGTCGGCTTCACCTCCGTCAACGCGGTCCGCGCGGTGCGTGAGAAGTTCACCGAGCTCGGCCTGGACGCCCGGGCGTTCGCCGGCCTGAAGGTCGCGGCCGTCGGCGGCGTCACCGCGGAGGCCCTGCGACAGTGGGGGATCGAGCCCGACCTGATCCCCACCACGGAACAGTCAGCCCGGGGGCTGCTGGCCGACTGGCCGGAGTATGACGACGTGCTCGACCCGATCAACCGGGTCTTCCTCCCGCGTGCCGACATCGCCACCGACACCCTGGTGGCCGGCCTCATCGACATGGGGTGGGAGGTCGACGACGTCACGGCCTACCGGACGGTGCGCGCCTCGCCTCCTCCCGCGCCGGTCCGCGACGCGATCAAGGGTGGCCTGTTCGACGCGGTCTGCTTCACCAGCTCCTCGACGGTGCGCAACCTCGTCGGCATCGCCGGCAAGCCGCACCCGAACACCGTCGTGGCGTGCATCGGACCGGCCACGGCCAAGACGGCGGAGGAGCACGGTCTGCGCGTGGACGTCGTGGCGCCGGAACCGCGGGCCACCGTCCTCGTCGAGGCGCTCGCCGCCCACGCCGCGGAGTACGCGCTGGCCGCGCGACACGCCGGCGAGCCGGTCCGGCCGAGCCAACGCCGCACCTCAGGGAGGCGCAGCGCCGCCCGGGCCCGCGCGTGAGCGCTGGCGCGGCCGTGAGCGCTGAGGGCGCACTGCCTAGGGGCTCTAGCGAGCCGGTGACCGGTCCCCACGAGCGGCCCCGACGCCTGCGGACCACGCCGGCGATGCGGCGGCTGGTGGCCCAGACCCGGCTGTCCGCGGCGGACCTGGTGCTGCCCGTCTTCGTCCGGGAGGATATCGATGAGCCGGCGCCGATCGGCTCGATGCCCGGCGTCGTGCAGCACACCCGGGACTCGCTGAAGCGCGCCGCGCACGAGGCCGTCGAGGCCGGCATCGGCGGGCTGATGCTCTTCGGCGTCCCCGCACCCGAGCACAAGGACGCCGAGGGGACCTGGGGAACCCGGCCCGACGGCATACTCAACCTAGCCCTGCAGGACCTGCGCAGCGAGGTCGGCGACGCCACGGTGCTGATGGCCGACCTGTGCCTGGACGAGTTCACCGACCACGGCCACTGCGGCGTGCTCGACAGCCAGGGGCGGGTGGACAACGACGCCACCCTGGAGCGGTATGCCGACATGGCACTCGCGCAGGCGGCTGCCGGCGCGCACGTGGTCGGGCCGTCCGGGATGATGGACGGGCAGGTCGCGGTGATCCGAGGGGCACTGGACGGGGCGGGTTTCGCCGAGGTCGCGGTGCTCGCCTACACCGCCAAGTACGCCTCGGCCTACTACGGCCCGTTCCGGGAGGCGGTCGGGTCAAGCCTGCAGGGTGACCGCAAGACCTACCAGCAGGACCCGGCCAACGCGACCGAGTCGCTGCGCGAGCTGCGCCTCGACCTGGCCGAGGGCGCCGACCTGGTGATGGTCAAGCCGGCCCTGCCCTACCTGGACGTGCTGCGGCAGGTGGCCGACCTGGCGGACGTGCCGGTCGCGGCCTACCAGGTCTCGGGGGAGTACGCCCAGCTCGAGGCCGCCGCCGAGCGGGGGTGGCTGGACCGCGACCGGGCCGTGCTGGAGAGTCTCACCTCGATCCGGCGGGCGGGGGCGCAGATCGTGCTCACCTACTACGCCGTCCACGCGGCGGGCCTGCTGAGGGGCTAAGCAGGCCCCCGGTCGGGCGGCCGGGTGGGTAATCATTCTCGACGCCTCGACGCCCCCGCCCCACCCCTGGCGCAGCGCCACCCGGGACCCGCTCGTCTTCGAGCGCCTTCGTCATCCTCGGGCCGACTGCAGCCAGCCCGAGGAACGCGGAGGCGCTCGAAGTTGGGCAGCGTGTGGCCGCGCGACACCGGAGGACGTCTGCCGGGACGGCGAGTGCCCCGACTGTTGACGCCCGAGTGAGCTGGAGCGTCGACAGTCGGGGCACTCGCGTGTCCGGTCGGTCAGGGGTGGCGGCGCCACCCGCTGCGTCCGGTCAGGCAGGGGCGTCCTCGCCGGTCGGCACGACCAGCTCGACGTCCAGGTGCAGCTTGACCTTCTCGGAGACGAGCACGCCGCCGCCCTCGACGGCGACGTTCCAGGTCAGGTCCCAGTCCTTGCGGTTGACCTCGGCGGTCGCCTCGAAGCCGGCGCGGGTGCCGCCCCACGGGTCGGGGGAGACGCCGTTGAACTCCAGGTCGAAGGTCACCGGGCGGGTGTTGCCCTTGATGGTGAGGTCGCCGGTCATCGAGGACTCGGTGATCTCGGTGGAGGTGAAGGTCATCGTCGGGTGGTGCTCGACGTCGAAGAAGTCCGAGGTGCGCAGGTGGTTGTCGCGGTCCTCGTTGCGGGTGTCGACGGAGTTCAGCTGGACCTCGGCCGAGACCTTGCTGTCGGCCAGCGTCTCACCGACGAGAACGTCGGCCGTGAACTCGGCGAAGGTGCCGCGCACCTTGGCCACCATCATGTGGCGTGCGGTGAAGCCGATCTCGGTGTGCGTCGGGTCGACGGTGTAGGTGCCCGGGGCCAGGCTGTTGAAGACGGTCATGGTGACTCCTGTTGAGTTGCGGGTGTGTCAGGGGCTGTAGGGGAACAGTTGACCATTCAACCATATTCCGAGTCGGTACGATCGGATCTGCAGACCACTTCCCAGCCCAACACATCCGGGGCCGTTCGGCCACCGCAGGAAGGCGCGTTGACGATGCATGGAGCCAGCCCGAATGCGGTGGACGAGGTCCGGTGGCTGTCCCCCGACGAGCAGGCCGCCTGGCGTGCCTACCTACGCGGCACCCGGCTGGTCGCGACCGCACTGGACGAGGGGCTGACCCGGCACGGCACCCGGCTCACTGAGTACGAGATCCTCTCGATGCTCTCCGAGGCGCCCGGGGGACGGTTGCGCATGTCGGCCCTGGCCCAGCTGGTCGTGCAGTCACGCAGCCGGCTCACGCACACGGCCACGCGGCTGGAGCGTCTGGGCTGGGTGCAACGCCGAGCAGTCCGGGAGGACCGCCGAGGCGTGGAGCTCAGCCTGACCCCCGCCGGGCGGGAGGTCCTCGAGCGCCTCGCCCAGGTGCACGTCGCCGACGTCCGCCGCATCCTGCTCGACCGGCTGACGCCGGAGGAGTTCGCCGCCCTCGGCCGGGCCATGGCCAGGGTGGTCGAGGCCAACGAGGTCAGTGAGGACGACTGTTGAGCACCACCTACCCGGACGAGGCTCCTGAGTCCGCCGCCCTCCTCGAGCGCGCCCGCGCCGTTATCCCCGCAGGGGTCAACTCACCGGTCCGCGCGTTCCGCTCGGTGGGCGGCACACCGCGGTTCATGCGCTCGGCCGCCGGCCCCTGGCTGACGGACGCCGACGGGCGCCGCTACGTCGACCTGGTCGGCAGCTGGGGCCCGATGATCCTGGGGCACGCGCACCCCGAGGTGCTGGAGGCCGTGCGGTCGGCGGCGGGGGCGGGCTTCAGCTTCGGCACGCCCAGCGAGCACGAGGTGGCCCTCGCCGAGGAGGTCGTCTCCCGCGTGGAGCCCGTCGAGCAGGTGCGCCTGGTCAACTCCGGCACCGAGGCCACGATGAGCGCCATCCGCCTGGCCCGGGGCTTCACCGGGCGCAGCGTCATCGTGAAGTTCGCCGGCTGCTACCACGGCCACGTCGACTCCCTGCTGGCCTCCGCCGGCTCGGGCCTGGCCACCTTCGCGCTGCCCGACTCCGCGGGGGTGCCCGCCAGCAGCGCGGCCGAGACGATCGTGCTGCCCTACAACGACGTGCCCGCGCTGGAGGCTGCCTTCACCGAGCGCGGCGCCGAGATCGCCGCGGTCATCACCGAGGCATGCCCGGGCAACATGGGGGTCGTGCCGCCGCTCCCCGGCTACACCGAGACGCTGCGCCGGGTGACCCGCCAGCACGGGGCCCTGCTGATCTCTGACGAGGTGATGACCGGATTCCGGTGCAGCCGGGCCGGGTGGTTCGGGCTCGAGGGGCCGTATGCCGAGGGGTCGCCAGACCTGTTCACCTTCGGCAAGGTGATGGGCGGGGGCTTCCCGACGGCCGCCTTCGGCGGCCGAGCCGACGTCATGGCGCTCCTGGCGCCGGAGGGCCCGGTCTACCAGGCCGGGACCCTGTCGGGGAACCCGGTCGCCAGCGTGGCCGGTCTGACCACGCTGCGGCTGTGCACGCCGGAGGTCTACCAGCGGCTGGACGAGGTCGCGCGCACCATCGCCGACGCCGTCACCGTCGAGTTCACCCGCGCCGGGGTGGCCCACCGGATCCAGTGGGCGGGGTCGATGTTCAGCGTCTTCCTGCGCGAGGGCGAGGTGCGCGACTACGCCGACGCGCAGGGCCAGGACAGCGCCGCCTTCGGGCGCTTCTTCCACGGCATGCTGCGCCGCGGGGTGCACCTGCCACCGAGCTCGTTCGAGACCTGGTTCGTGTCCTCCGCCATGGACGAGGAAGCCGTGGGCGTCGTGCTCGATGCGCTGCCCGGGGCCGTCGGCGAGATGCTGGGGGACCCGGCGGAGGGGTGAGGTTCCGTCCAGGAACGCATGGGACAATTGCCGGCATGACCCCCGCTAGCCGCACGCTCGTGCACGTGGTGCGCCACGGTGAGGTCGACAACCCGGGTCGCGTGCTCTACGGACGGCTGGAGGGCTACCACCTCTCGCCCCTGGGTGAGGCGATGGCGCAGCGCGTGGCCGAGTCGATGGCCGGGCGCGACGTCGTGCACCTGGTCGCCTCCCCGCTGGAGCGCGCGCAGCAGACGGCCGCCCCTATCGGAGCGGTCCTGGGTCTGGAGGTCGGCTCGGACGAGCGGCTGATCGAGGCGGGCAACACCTTCGAGGGCACGACGGTCGGTGCGGACCCCCGGCAGCTGCTCCGCTGGCAGCACCTGCGACGGCTGCGCAACCCGACCACACCGTCCTGGGGCGAGCCCTACCGCGACATCGCGAGCCGCATGCTCGCCGCCGTCAGCCAGGCCCGTGAGGTCGCCCGCGGGCATGAAGCGGTGCTGGTCAGCCACCAGCTGCCGATCGAGACGCTGCGGCGCACCATCGAGGGCCGTCGGCTCTGGCACAACCCGAGGGCCAGGCAGTGCACGCTGGCCTCGGTCACCACGATCACCTACCTCGGTGACGACCCCGTGCAGCTGGACTACGCCGAGCCGGCGGCGGACCTGCTGCCCGGTCTCGCCCCCGGGGCGGGGACGTGAGAGGCCGCGCGCGGGCAGGCCACCGTCGTGCGGGGGTGCTGGGCGGCCTGCTCGCGCTCGCGCTCGTGCTCGCCGGCTGCAGCGATGGTGGCAACACCGTCAGCGACCAGGCGCGGGACGGCAGCCAGAAGGGCTACGTCTCCGGTGACGGGACCGTCGAGCAGCTCGATCCCGAGGAGCGCACGGTCACCATCGAGCTGACCGGCCGGGCCCTCGCCGGGAGTGACCCCGAGACCGGTGAGGTGGGACTGGAGCCATGGTCCTCCGCGGACGCGCTCGGACAGGTCCTGGTCATCAACGTGTGGGGCTCGTGGTGCGGACCGTGTGTGGAGGAGGTGCCCGACCTGAAGTCGGCGCACGCCCACTTCCAGCAGACCGGTGACCCCGTCCAGTTCGTGGGGGTCAACGACCGGGACTCGGCCTCCGCGGCGCTCGCCTTCGAGCAGCGTCACGAGATGCCCTATCCCTCGCTGGTCGACGACGGCGGCAAGACCCTGCTGCAGCTGCAGGGGATGGCCAACCCCCGGCCGACCACCCTGGTGCTGGACGCGCAGGGGCGGCTGGCCGCCCGGGTCGCCGGCCAGGTCGACGACGCCACCCTGCAGGGCCTGGTCGAGGACGTGCTGGAGCAGTGAGCGAGCTCGTCCTCAGCGGTCCTCTGGTCGCTGCTCTCGCGGTCGCCGCGCTCGCGGGGCTGGTGAGTTTCGCCTCCCCGTGTGTGCTCCCGCTCGTGCCCGGGTTCCTCGGCTACCTCGGGGGCATGTCCCCCGAGACGACCGAGCGCGGCGGCCGGGGGCGGCTGCTGGCCGGGACCGCGCTGTTCGTCGCCGGGTTCAGCGCCGTGTTCATCACGATGAGCGTGGTCGTCACCGGGCTGGCGCTGACCCTCCGGGAGCACCAGGACCTGCTGCTGCGGATCGGCGGTGCCGTGGTGATCGCACTGGGCCTGATCATGCTGGTCAACCCCGCCGCCAGCCTGGGACCCCGCTGGCGCCCCGCCGCAGGTCTCGCGGGGGCACCGCTGCTCGGTGTCGTGTTCGGCCTCGGGTTCACCGCGTGCACCGGGCCTGCCCTGGCCGCCATCCAGACCCTGGGGGCCTCGATGTCGCCCGACGCGGCCACGGTGACCCGGGGGACCGTGCTGGCCGTGGCCTACTGCCTCGGCCTCGGGCTGCCCTTCCTGCTGGTCGCCGCAGGGTTCGGTTGGGTCAGCCGACTGTCCCGATGGCTCCGGGACCGGCACCGTGTGGTCTCGGCCGTCGGCGGGACGCTGCTCGTGGTGCTGGGCCTGCTCATGGTCACCGGGCTCTGGGACGGCGTGACCGTCTGGATCCAGACCCGGCTCGTCGACGGATTCCGGACGGTGCTGTGATGGTTGCGGCGCATGACTGACACCAGGAAGGCCCCGCCGCAGACGTCGGCCCAGATCCGGCAGCCCAGACTCGGTCTGGTCGGCTGGCTGCGCTGGATGTGGCGCCAGCTGACCAGCATGCGCACCGCCCTCATGCTCCTGATGCTGCTCGCGGTCGCAGCCGTCCCCGGCTCCATCTGGCCCCAGCGCAGCGTCGACCCGGTCCGCGTCACCGAGTACCTCCGGGAGAATCCGACCACCGGGGAGTGGCTGGACCGGTTCGGCTTCTTCGACGTCTACTCCTCGCCGTGGTTCGCCGCGATCTACCTGCTGCTGATGATCTCGCTCGTCGGCTGCATCGTGCCGAGGGCCGGCCAGCACTGGCGCACGCTGCGGGCTCAGCCGCCGCGGGCGCCGCGCAACCTGCACCGGCTCGAGGCGCACACCCGGACCCGGGTCGACGCCCCGCCGGAGGCGGTTCTCGAGGCGGCCCGCCGGGTGCTCGGCCGTCGCAGGCTGCGGATCCGTGCCGCCGAGGAGGGGCGCGAGCTCGAGATCGCGGCGGAGGGCGGCTACCTCCGGGAGACCGGCAACCTGGTCTTCCACATCTCCTTGCTTGCCGTCATCGTCTCGGTCGCTGTGGGTCACCTGTGGGGGTGGCGCGGCGAGATCATCGTCCCGGAGGGCGAGACGTTCACCAGCCAGGCCGCGCGCTTCGACACCCTGGAGGCCGGGCCCTGGGTGGACGAGAACTCGATCCAGCCGTTCTCGTTGCGGCTCGACCGGCTGGACGTGGAGTTCGAGACCCAGGCGGGTGGCGCACAGTTCGGCGCCCCCCGGCTGTTCGAGGGACAGTTCACCACGACCGACGCGCCGGGTGCCCCGGAGCAGCGGCAGGTCCTCGGGGTCAACAACCCGCTGCACTTCGGCAGCACCTCGGTGTTCCTGCTCGGCAACGGCTACGCCCCCGTGGTGACCGTCACCGACAGCGACGGCCGGTCGCTGGGCACCTTCACCGCACCGTTCCTGCCGCAGGATGACACCTACACCTCCACCGGTGCGATCAAGGTGCCGGCGGCCGACCCGCAGCTCGGCTTCTACGGCGCCTTCCTGCCCACCTTCGGCGGGTTCGACGAGGCGGCAGGTCCCATCTCGACCTTCCCCGACCTGATGGACCCGCGGCTGGCGCTCGGGGTCTACGAGGGGACGCTCTTCCCGGGCGGGCGGCCGCAGTCGGTCTACACCCTGGACACCGCGCAGATGGAGCAGGTCACCACGACCGACGGCGACGTGTCCCGGATACTGCTCGCCCCCGGCGAGACCATCGAGCTGCCGGGCGGCCGCGGCACGGTGAGCTTTGACGGCGTGGTCCGCTGGGGCGGGCTCGTCGTGCGCCACGATCCCGGCCGGGTCCCGGTGCTGATCAGCTCGATCGTGCTGCTCGGCGGGCTGATCGCGATGCTCACGGTCAAGCGCCGGCGGGTGTTCGTCCGGGTCACCGACCAGGGGCAGGCGACCACGGACCAGGGTGAGGCGACCACCGACCAGGGTGAGGGGACCGCCGACCCGGGCGAGCGGCATACTGGACTCACTGTCGCGGGCCTGGCCAAGGGCTCGGACCCACAGTTGCAGGACTATCTCGACGCCCTCGCCGAGGAGATCACCGCAGCCGCACGGACGAAGGACGACGCATGACCGACCAGACCCTCGCACAGGCCTCCGACATCGCGGTCTGGGCCACGATGGTGGTGCTGACCCTGGCGATGCTGGCCTTCGCGGGCCACCTCGCCGTCACCGGCACCCGCGCCCGGGACCGCTCCGCGGCTGCACCAGCTCAGGCCGGCAGTATGACGTCCGCCGGCTCCGCGGACGAGGCTGGCTCGGGCTCGGTGGCCGTCCTGGCCCCTGAGACGCCCGAGCCGTCCGCGCCCAACCGGCGCTGGGGTGTCATCGGCCTGCAGCTGACCTGGCTGGCGACCTTCGGGCTGATCGCCGGTGTCGCCCTGCGTGGGCTGTCGGTGGGTCGCGCCCCGCTGGGCAACATGTACGAGTTCGCGATCGTGGCGGTCATGTTCACGCTCATCGTCTACTCGGCCTGGTCGCTGCGCCAGGACCGGTTGTGGCTGGGCCTGTTCATCACGCTGCCGGCGACGTTGATCCTGGCCGCGGCCAAGCTGTCGTGGTACACCGAGGCCTCCCAGCTCATGCCGTCGCTGAACTCCATCTGGCTCGTCATCCACGTCACCGTCGCGACCCTGTCGGTCGCGCTGTTCACCATCGGATGCGCGCTGGCGCTGCTCTACCTGGCCAAGGACCGGGCCGAGACCAAGGGTGAGGTGCCGCACTGGCTGGCCGCGCTGCCGAGCGCGCCGTCCCTGGAGCGGATCACCTACGGCCTGCACATCGTGGCGTTCCCGCTGTGGACCTTCACCCTGATCGCGGGTGCCATCTGGGCCGAGCAGGCCTGGGGCCGCTATTGGGGCTGGGACCCGAAGGAGGTGTGGACCTTCGTGATCTGGGTGGTCTACGCCGCCTACCTGCACGCCCGGGCCACCTCGGGCTGGACCGCCCGCAAGGCGACCTGGCTGGCCGTGGCCGGCTTCGGCTGCATCATCATCAACTACGCCGTCGTCAACATCTTCTTCGTCGGCTGGCACTCCTACTCCGGGGTCTGACCCGTGCTGAAGTACTCCGTCTACCGCCTGGCGCTGTTCCTGGTCCTGTTCCTGGTGCTGATGCTGGTGCTGGACCCGATCTGGGCCGCGGTCGTCGCCGCGCTGATCTCCATGGTGGCCTCCTTCTTCGTGCTGGCCGGGCCCCGGGAGGAGGCCGCCCGCAACATCGAGACCTCGATGCAGAAGGCCCGCGCCCGTCGCGCCGAGAAGCTGGATGACGAGCGCACCGACGAGGAGGCCGAGGACGAGGAGACCGGCTGACCCATTCTTGGGGAAGTTCGGTACGCGGCCGACACTCCCAGCCTCGCCCAGGGCATGGTTCAGGCCGAGAGCACGAGCCCGATCGTGAGCAGTGCGGCGAAGCCCAGCTGGTAGAGGCCCGTGCCACTGATCACCGGCACCAGCTCCCGGCCCAGGGCGCCGCTCAGGACGGGCCGGGCGGCCAGGAACGCCAGCGGCGCCGAGGCGAGGGCCAGCAGGGACCACGGGTGCACCACCGCGGCGACGGCCGAGGCGAGCAGGGCGAGGACGAGCAGCACGGCATACAGCTGGCGGGTGCGGCCGTCGCCGAGGCGGACAGCGAGAGTCCGCTTGCCGGCGGTGGTGTCGCCGGGGATGTCGCGCAGGTTGTTGACAACCAGGATCGCGCAGGCGATCGATCCGACGCCGACCGCGCCCGCCCACGAGGCGAGGTCGAGCGCCTGGGCCTGGGTCCAGGTGGTGCCGAGGACGGCGACCAGCCCGAAGAAGACGAAGACCATCACCTCGCCCAGCCCGCGGTAGCCGTAGGGGTTGTCGCCACCGGTGTAGCGCCAGGCCGCCACGATGGCCAGCCCCCCGATCAGGAGCAGGACCCAGGTGTTGGACAGGGCGACGAGTGCCAGGCCGCAGAGCGCGGCGAAGCCGAACCAGAGGAAGGCCATCAGCTTCACGTTGGCCGGGTCCGCGAGACCCTGCCCCACGAGCCGCACCGGGCCGACCCGCACCGTGTCGCTGTCGGTGCCCCGGATCCCGTCGGAGTAGTCGTTGGCGTAGTTCACGCCGATCTGGAGCCCGACCGAGACCAGCAGCGCCAGCAGCGCCAGGCCCAGGTCGGCGTGACCGAGGGCGTGCGCCGAGCCGGTGCCGACCGCGACGGGTGCCACGGCGGCCGGGAGAGTCCGGGGCCGCGCACCGGCGACCCACTGGGCGTTTGACGCCACGGGTCAGATGCCCCGCAGGAAGTCGGGGTCGTCGTCCGGGCCGCGGGGGCCGCGAGGCTGCGGCCTGGGCCTGAGTATGCCGCGTGGTCGGCCGGCGATCAGCCAGCTGATCCCACCGGCGGCCGGGACGAGGAGGGTGACCATGAGCCAGACCAGTTTGGGTAGCCCCCGGACCCGGTCCTCCTCCGTCTGGACGACGTCGACGACGCAGTAGACGGTGAAGGCCAGGACGGCCACGGCCATCACTACCCTGAGCACGGGTCTCCCTCCGGATTCAGTTCACTCCGCGGTCCGCGGTAGGGGTCCATTGTGCCATCACTACCTGCGCACATGGCCCTCAGCGCCACCCGGTCGGGCTTGCCCGAGGCCAGCATCGGCAACTCGGACAGCCAGAGCACCTGGCGCGGTAACGCGTGGGCGGGCAGGTGGTCCCGGAGCGCGTCGCGCACGGCCCGGGTGTCCGGTGGGACGGTGTGCTTCACGGACCGGTCGTCCGCGCCGACGAGCACGGCGGCCACCCGCTGGCCCCACTCCGGGTCGGGCACGCCGAGCACGAGCGCCTCGCGCACGCCGGGGAGCTGGTGCAGGGCCTCCTCGACGGGGCGGGGAGCGACCTTGAAGCCGCCGGTGTTGATGAGGTCGTCGATGCGCCCGAGCAGCTGCAGCACGCCGTCCTCGGTGAGCTCGCCGGCATCGTCGGTGACGAACCAGCGCTTCCCGAGGGCGTCGGTGTCGAAGCGTTGCGCGGTGAGCGCCGGGTCGTCGGCGTAGCCGTCGGCCAGGACGGGCCCACCGAGCAGCACCCGACCCTCGTCGAGCCGGACCTCGACCCCGGTCAGGGGCGTGCCGTCATACACGCAGCCACCGGAGGTCTCGGTCATCCCGTAGGTGCGGTGCAACCGGACCCCGGCCGCCTCCGCACGCCGCCGCAGCGGTGCCGGGAGGGCTGCGCCACCGATGAGCACCGCGGTGAAGCCGGCCAGGGCGGACGTCCCGGCGTCGTCGTCCAGGAGGCGCAGGAGCTGGGTGGGCACGAGGGAGACCAGGCGAGGTCCCTCGGGCAGGCGCTGTGCTGCCCTCCTGAAGGCGTCGACGGTGAAGGGGCCCTCAATCCGTGTGGGCACGGTGCCGGCCACGGCCGAGCGAACCACTACCTGCCAGCCGGCGACGTGGTTGGAGGGCAGCGCGAGCAGCCAGTGACCCTGACCCCCGACCCGCTCGGCGGTCGCGGTGGCCGAGGCCCGGAGCGCCGAGGCCGCCAGCACGACCCGCTTGGGCTGACCGGTCGAGCCGGACGTGGTCAGCTCGACCCCAGCGCCTGCCACGGCCCGCTCGGCCGCGTGCAGGAGCTCGGTGACGGTGCTCCGGTGGGGTGGAGGGATGACGGGGCGCTGGGGCACGGAGCCAGAGTACGCACCCGAACAGCAGTGAGCCGGACCCCTGTGCGGGGTCCGGCTCACCGGGTGTCGCTCGTGCGGGTCAGTCGATCAGAAGCTGGCGTTCATGTCGACGAACCACTCGCCGTCGATCTTCTTCAGCGTGATGACTTCCTCGCCCATGCCCGCGCCGAAGAGCTCGGAGAAGTGGGTCTTGTTGACGACGGCGGTGTCACCGTCCACATCTGCGCCGCTGATCTCCATCGACTCGATGATGCCCGCGGTCTCGGTGTCGAACATCTCGCTCGCCAGGCTCGGGAAGGTGGCGACGCAGATCGGGTAGTCGGTCTCGTCGTCCTTCATGGTGCCCTCGCTGTCGAGGTCCAGCATCATGTCGCAGACGGCCTCCTCGCCGTTGACGAAGGCGACCAGCCACTCCTTGGTGCGGTCGGCGGCGGCCTGCCCGTCGGCGCTGGACTCGCCACCAGCGTCACCGGAGGTCTCCTCCTCGGTGGGCTCCTCCGTAGTGGGTGCCGCGTCCGTGGTGGGCTCCTCGGTGGCGGTCTCCTCCTCCGTGGTGGGCTCCTCGGTGGCGGTCTCCTCCTCCGTGGTGGGCTCCTCCGTGGCGGTCTCCTCCTCAGTCGTGGCCTCCTCGGTGGTGGGGGCGTCCTCCACCGTGGGCTCGTCGCCGCCGCAGGCGGACAACAACAGGACCGGGACAGCCAGAGCGGCTACTAGTGAACGTCGCATTTGTCGGGTTCCTCCCCTAAATCGTGAAAGTCTCAACTCGGATTGTCCCACGGGCGTGGGATCTTCGGTAAATCCGGACCAACGCTCTGACCTTGCGACCTGCGGTTTCGTTCCGTGTGGTTGGTCACAGAATGGCAACTTCTCCTGCGTAGCGGATGAGATGCAGCTGGCTGGTGCCGCCACAGGCGACTGTTGGTTCCGAGGTCAGGACGGTTCGGGAACGAAGAACAGGAAGCACAGGAATGCGGACCTGTTGCCGAGAGTGGGCGGCAGCAGCTCGCGTGGCGTGTTCGGGTCGAACGGTGGCTCGCTGATCCGCGAGATGCGGAACCCGGCCCGGGTGAAGGCATCGGTCATGGCGTGCAGGGGCCTGTGACAAGAGGTGAGCCAGACGGTCTGGCCGTCGAACTCGTAGTCCTCGAGTAGCGAGTGATTGCGAAGTAGTCGGACTTCGGGTAAACCACGGGGAAGATCGCGGGGTGGTTCACCGAGACCAGGAGCCGGCCGACGGCCGCTGACGTCTCCCGCTAGGTGGGGCATGGCCGGCTTCTCGTAGGAGGCGTCGAAGAGGCAGGTCTCGTTCTGTCGGCTGCCAAGTTCTTCCACACACGGGGTCACCGGCTGACCCGCTCCCGCCAGTAGCCGGGGCGCCGCTTTGAATGCGGGACCGCCACGATCGTGAGGCTGTCGTCCTGCACGAAGTAGACGACCCGATACGGGAAACCAGTCACGGCCTTTGAACACACAAGAGGCTCGCGCTCCCAACCAGGCCAGACGGCCCACGCATCCGGGTCTTCGACAGCGGCGTCCACCGCAGCCCTCACCGCATCGGCGAAGCGGCCACCGAGATCGAACTCCCGGTCGTCGTACCAGTCGATGTCCGCATCGAGCTCAGCCTGGGCTTCCGGGTGGAACTCGAAGGCATGGGTCATGCCTGGCGAGCAGCCTGCCGGGCGGCTCGTCGCTCGGCTGCCCGCGCGAAGACTTCTTCACCCGGGATGGTCCGCACCTTGCCACTGATGATGTCGTCGATGCGAGAGCCGATCTCGGCCGTCCAGGCCTCCTCGATCGAGTCGTTATCGGCGACCTCAAGCGATTCGAGCAGCCGGAGCGCCACGTCCTTGCGCACCGAAGGAGGCAGGTTCATCCCCGCCTCGTAGAACTCCGATGCGCTCAGCGACATGGCCTCAGTGTACGCGCGAACGCCTGGAGGGGAGTCGGCTCTTCCACAGCCTCGGCTTCGCGGAGGCGGGCGCGCCGCCTGGCGTGCAAGTGCTCATCGGCGAGACTGGCGACGAGGCCGCCGACTCCTTCGACCTCACCGTCTGCTCACCGAGCAAGCTGACAGAGATCTACGCATCTGACGGCTGGGGCGTCGCCTCTGACCTGCGTAAACGCGCCCGATCAGTAGTACCAGGGGAACGGGCCCCACTGGGGGTCGCGCCGCTCCAGGAAGGCGTCCCGGCCCTCGACCGCCTCGTCGGTCATGTAGGCCAGGCGAGTCGCCTCACCGGCGAACACCTGCTGACCCATGAGGCCGTCATCGATCTGGTTGAAGGCGAACTTCAGCATCCGCTGGGCCGTCGGCGACTTGCCCATGATCTCGCGGGCGACGACCAGGGACTCCCGCTCCAGGTCCGCGTGGTCAACCACCAGGTTGACCGCGCCCATGTCCTGCATCTGCTCCGCGTCGTAGGTGCGGCCCAGGAAGAAGATCTCGCGTGCGAACTTCTGGCCCACCATGCGCGCCAGGTAGGCCGAGCCGTAGCCGGCGTCGAAACTGCCCACGTCGGCGTCGGTCTGCTTGAAGCGCGCGTGCTCGCGCGAGGCGATGGTCAGGTCGCAGACGACGTGTAGCGAGTGCCCACCCCCGGCCGCCCACCCGTTGACCACGGCGACCACGACCTTGGGCATGGTGCGGATGAGCCGCTGCACCTCCAGAATGTGTAGCCGTCCGCCGGCGGCCTTGACCCGCGCATGGTCGACGGTGTCCGCGGTCTCTCCATCGGCATACTGATAGCCCGAGCGACCACGGATCCGCTGGTCGCCGCCCGAGCAGAAGGCGTGCCCACCGTCCTTCGGGCTCGGGCCGTTGCCGGTCAGCAGCACCACACCGACGTCGGGGGTCATGCGCGCGTGGTCGAGGGCGCGGTAGAGCTCGTCGACGGTGTGCGGTCGGAAGGCGTTGCGCACCTCGGGCCGGTCGAAGGCGATCCGCACCGCCCCGACCTCGCGTGCGCGGTGGTAGGTGATGTCGGTGAGGTCGAAGCCCTCCACGACCTCCCACTGCGACGGGTCGAACGGGTTGGCTGCCTGGGTGCTCTGCTCGCTCACGTCGCTCAGGGTAGGCCAGGGTGACTGACGGGCGGCGCCCTGGCCACGACCATGTGGAGCTCACCGCCTCACTGGTCGCGGCTGGACAACACGCAGAACTCATTGCCCTCCGGGTCGGCCAGCACGGTCCAGGTGGCCTTGCCGGGGTCCTGCCCGACGTCGACCCGGGTCGCGCCCAGGTCGAGGACGCGCTGGATCTCGGCGTCCCTGTCCTGGCTGGAGTGCGGCGCCAGGTCGAGGTGCAGGCGGTTCTTGACCTCCTTGCCCTCTGGGACGGGCACGAAGACGAGGCCCTGCCCGCGGCGCATCCACGTCGCGAGGTCTGCGACGGGCCCGCCCTCCTCCATCGCGTGCGGGGGCACGAGCACCAGCTCCTCGTCCGTCGCGAAGGCGACCGTCCAGTCCAGCACCTCCGCCCACCACCGGCCCTGGGCGTGGTGGTCCGTGCAATCGATCACTGTCGTGTACCACTTGAGTGCCATCGACCCACCCTGGCAGACCCCTCTGACAGAGCCTCCGAACCAGGGCCGCGGCCCTGGCTGCCTCACTCGACGTCGAGCCGTCCTACCCTGAGGCGGTGACCCCCGACCTGCCCGAGCTGCTCGGCTCCGCGACGCCGGTGGCCCTGCCGATGCGCGTCCGGTTCCGCGGGGTCGACGTCCGCGAGACGGTCCTGTTCCGGGGACCCGCGGGCTGGGGCGAGTTCGGGCCCTTCCCGGAGTATGCCGACGCCGAGGCCGCCCGCTGGCTCGCCGCAGGCGTGGGATCGGCATGGGGGAACTGGCCGGAGCCGGTGCGGGACGCGGTGGAGGTCAACGCGACGGTGCCGGCGGTGGGTCCGGAGCGCGTGGCAGCGGTGCTCGCGGGCTTCGACGGGTGTCGCACGGTCAAGGTGAAGGTCGCCGAGCGCGGTCAGACCGTGGACGACGACGTCGCCCGGGTCGCCGAGGTGCGCGCAGTGATGGGTGCCGCCGTGCAGATCCGGGTCGATGCGAACGCCGCCTGGTCGGTCGGGCAGGCCAGGGAGGCGCTGACCCGGCTGTCGGCGTTCGACCTGCAGTATGCCGAGCAGCCCTGTGCCGAGGTCCACGAGCTGGCCGAGCTGCGCGTGCTCCTGGCACGGGACGGTGTCGACGTGCCGATCGCGGCGGACGAGTCGGTGCGCCGGGCGGAGGACCCCTTGCGGGTGGCGCGGGAGGGCGCCGCGGATCTGGTCGTCGCGAAGGTCGCGCCGCTGGGCGGGGTGGAGTCCGCGCTGCGGATCGTCCACGAGTGCGGTCTGCCGGCCGTGGTCTCCAGCGCGCTGGACACCTCCGTCGGCATCGCGGCGGGGGTCGCCCTCGCGGCGGCGCTGCCCGAGCTGGACTACGCCTGCGGCCTGGGCACCGTCGGTCTGCTCGCGGCCGACGTGGCGGACCGGCCGTTGGTGCCGGTCGGGGGCCTCATCACTGTCGCCGACGCCCGCGCGGTGGTCTCGGCCGCCGAGCAGCCGGGCCTCATCGGCCACGAGCTGACCGGTGAGCGGCGCGACTGGTGGCTCCAGCGTCTGACCCGCTGCCACGCGCTGCTCACCTGACCCGACGCGGCGCGGGATGGCGCCGCCCGGGCGAGCAATTGTGTGTGGACTTTGTGCCGGTGTGTGGGTTTTGACCCCGATCTGGGGGTCAAAAGTCGCACGGGGGAACGGATCCCACACACGGGACGGCGCGGTCCAGCTGCCCGGTGGTCCCGTCCGCTGCCCGGGCGAGCGATTGTGTGTGGACTTTGTGCCGGTGTGTGGGTTTTGACCCCGATCTGGGGGTCAAAAGTCGCACGGGGGAACGGATCCCACACACGAGATGGCGCCGCCGGGCAGCACGCGGTGGCGAGATTTCACGTGACGGAAACGCACGACATACTCCCGAAACATTGCTGCCCCGACGGTGAAACACCCCCGGCGCAGACTCCCGCCATGACGCGGCTCCCTGGCGCGTCCCGGCTAGCTGGAGGCACAACATGGAACTGACAGCGACAGACGTCTGGGTGATGGCGTCGGCGGCGCTCGTGCTGCTGATGACGCCCGGCCTGGCGTTCTTCTACGGCGGCATGGCGCGGGCCAAGGCGGCCCTGAACATGATGATGATGAGCTTCGTCTCGATCGGGCTCGTCGGGGTGGTGTGGGTGCTGTGGGGCTACGGGATGTCCTCGGCGCCCGGCTTCCTCGGCGGGCTCGTCGGCAACCCGGCCGCGGACTTCGGCCTGAGCGAGTATGTCGGGACCGGTGACCTGATCGGGATCGGCTTCGGCGCCACCTTCGCGATCATCACGGTCGCCCTCATCTCGGGGGCGGTCGCCGACCGCACCCGGTTCAGTGCGTGGACCGTCTTCGTGCCGATCTGGGTCACCCTGGTCTACTGCCCCCTCGCCTACATGGTCTGGGGTGGTGGCCTGCTCTCGGCCGACGGCGCGATCGGGCGCACGTTCGGCGAGGCGATCGACTTTGCCGGCGGCACCGTGGTCCACATCAACGCCGGCGTGGCGGCGCTCGTCCTGGTCTACGTCCTGGGACGGCGCGCCGGGTGGAGCAAGGGCTTCCACCGGCCGCACAACGTGCCGCTGGTGATGATCGGGGCGGCGTTGCTGTGGTTCGGCTGGTTCGGCTTCAACGGTGGCGCGGCGGGCTCGGCCGAGGAGGCCGGCCTGATCTGGGTCAACACGCTCGCAGCCCCCGCCGCGGCGATGCTCGGCTGGATGCTCGTCGAGCGGATCCGTGACGGCCGCCCGACCTCGCTCGGCGCCGCCTCCGGTGTCGTCGCGGGCCTGGTCGCGATCACCCCGGCCTGCGCAGCCCTCAGCCCGGTCGGGTCGCTGGCTCTCGGGTTGGTCGCCGGGGCCGGGGCGGCCATGGCGATCGGCCTGAAGTACCGCTTCGGGTATGACGACGCGCTCGACGTCGTCGGGGTCCACCTGGTCGCCGGTCTCATCGGGACCGTCGGCATCGGCTTCCTGGCCCTGCCGGTCGAGGGTGAGGGCGGCGGCCTGTTCTACGGCGGGGGCTTCGACCAGCTCGTCGCCCAGGTCGTGGCGGCGGTGTTCACGATGGCCTTCACCGGCGTGCTGACCCTGGTGATCGCCCTGGCCATCGCCAGGACCATCGGCTTCCGCGTGTCGGCGGAGGACGAGGAGCGCGGCGTCGACCTCTCCGAGCACGCCGAGCTGGCCTACGAGTTCGGGCCGATCGGTGGTCTGAGCGCCGACGGGGACCGGGCGGTCTCCAAGGATGAGGTCGTGGACGAGAAGGAGACGGCCGGAGTCTGACGACCGACCCCTGCTGAGGGCGGCCGGCGGCCCGGCGAGCCCCCAAGGATGTGGTCGGCGGCGTGAGGGTCGCCGGTCCCAGGGTCACGACGCGACCGGTAGCCCGCGCGCCGACCCTCCACACAGCGAGGCCCCGCACCAGGTGGTGCGGGGCCTCGTTGTCGTATGCCGTGTGGTCCCGGCGCGGCTGCGCGCGGCACCGCTCACGGGGTCACGTCATCATGGGACCGCGTCAGCGGTCGGCCGCCTCGAGGAGGGTCAGCAGGGAGGTGCGCAGCTGGGCGCGCTCCTCGGTGCTCAGCGCATCGAGCAGCTGCTCGGACGGCGCGCGGCGCGCGGCCCGGAGCTCCTTGACGACCTCGCGGCCGCGGTCGGTCAGGCCGACCAGCACGGCGCGGCGGTCGTCCGGGTCCGGGGTGCGGGCCACCAGGCCCAGCTCCTCCAGCCCGTCGACGACCTCGGTCGCCGACCGCGGCGCGATCTGGAGCCACTCCGCGAGGGCTCCGAGGCGCAGGCCGGTGTAGACGGCGGGGCGTGCCTCCGCAGCCTCCGCGTCCGAGGAGTGGCGGTGGCGCCGCCCGGTCGCGCGGGCGATGACTGCCAGGGCGCGGGCCTGGTGCGGGGACAGGCCCCAGGGGGCGGTCTCCACCGCGGAGCCGCGACGCAGGCGTCGGGCCAGGTGCTGGATCAGCTCCAGCTCGGAGGCCTCGGGGTCGATCGGGCCGGGCGTGGGGCGACCGCCCCGCCGGCCGTGGCCGCGTGGGCCGCGGCCAGGCCGACCGCGGCCACGTGGGCCGTGCCCCCGCTGGCCATGGTTGTCGTGGTCGTGGTCGTGATCGTGGTCGTTGTCGTGGTCTGTGTGGTTCGAGTGGTGATGCATGTGTCGCATCCCTTCTGCGGGTCCGTGGTGAAAACGCTCTGTTGCTGCGTGGGGACCGTCGCAGGAGGAAGCCTAACAGATTTGCGAGGTATATACAAATTGTGGTAACCTCAGTATCGACACAGACGCCCGGCCGGCACCGATGACCGGCCACCAGCAGAAAGGAGGGGTGCCCATGGAAGCCGCACACGACTTCGCACCCCGCTCGGGCGGAGGTCGCCGAGAAGGCACCCGCCCCGACCCCAAGGACAAGGCGCAGCTCGCCGCTCACCCGGTGAGCGCCTCCCGTGTCCTCGCACTCTTCCGCCCGCACCGGTTCACGCTGATGACCGTGCTGGCGATCATCGTGACCAGCTCCGCCCTCGGACTGGCCACCCCGTTCCTCACCAAGGCCCTCGTCGACGACGCGATCCCGCACCAGGACGTCCAGCTGCTGCTGGTCCTGGTCGCCGCCATGGTCGGCGTCGCCGCGGTCAACGCCATGCTCGGCGTCGTGCAGACCTGGATCTCGACCACCGTCGGGCAGAAGATCATGCACAGCCTGCGCACCGACGTGTTCACCAACCTGCAGAAGCAGTCGCTCTCCTTCTTCACCCGCACCCGCGGGGGAGAGGTGCAGTCGCGCCTGACCCACGACATCTCCGGCCTCCAGGGCGTGGTCACCTCCACGGCCACGAGCCTGGCCGGCAACATCGCCACCGTGGTCGGCACGCTGATCGCGATGGTGGCCCTCAGCTGGCAGCTCGCGCTGCTCTCCCTCATCGTGATCCCGCCCGCGGTGATCATCAGCCGCTCGGTCGCCCGGCTCCGCCGCGAGGCCACCGACAAGCGGCAGAAGGCGCTCGCCGGCATGCACGGCCAGGTCGAGGAGTCACTGTCGGTCAGCGGCGCCCGCCTGAGCAAGACCCTCGGAGCCGGCCCGGCGCTGGCCGACCGCTTCCACCGCGCCTCCGACGACCTGCTCGAGCTGGAGGTCGCCGCCCAGATCGCCGGACGCTGGCGGACCGCCACGATGAGCATCATCTTCGCGGTGATCCCCGCGATGATCTACCTGATCGCCGGGCTGCCGGTCACCTCCGACGGCATCACGATCGGCACCCTGGTCGCGTTCATCGCCCTGCAGGCCGGCATCTTCCGCCCGGTCATGGGGCTGCTGAACATCGGCGTCCAGGTCACCGCCTCGATGGCCCTGTTCAGCCGGATCTTCGAGTATCTCGACCTCACTGCCGAGGTGCCCGAGCCGGCGCAGCCGGCCGACTTCGACCCGGAGTGTGCCGTGGGGCGAGTTGCTCTCGAGAAGGTGACCTTCCGTCATACTGACGCGGATCGCGACGCGGTCAGCGACCTGGACCTGACCGTCCCGGCCGGCACCCACGTGGCCATCGTCGGCCCGACGGGCTCGGGCAAGAGCACGCTGGCCGCGCTGGTCAGCCGGCTCTACGACCCGACCAGCGGCCGCGTGACCCTGGACGGGATCGACCTGCGCGAGCTCAGCTCGGAGCAGCGCGCGTCCGTCGTCGGGGTGGTGTCGCAGGAGACCTACCTGCTGCACGACACGGTGCGGGCGAACCTGCGGTTCGCGCGCCCGGACGCCACTGACGAGCAGATCGAGCAGGCGGCCCGCGCGGCCCAGGTGCACGAGGTGATCACGGCACTGCCCCATGGCTACGACACGGTCGTCGGGGCGCGCGGCCACCGGTTCTCCGGAGGCGAGCAGCAGCGTCTGGCGCTGGCCCGGACCCTGCTGCGCAACCCGCGCGTGCTGATCCTCGACGAGGCCACCAGTGCGCTGGACACCCGCACCGAGCTGGCCGTCCAGCGCGCGCTCGACGAGCTGGGCGAGGGGCGCACGGTCATCACCATCGCCCATCGCCTGTCGACGGTGCGGCACGCCGACCAGATCGTGGTGCTCGAGGCGGGCCGGGTCCAGGAGCGCGGCACCCACGACGAGCTGATGGCTGCCGGTGGGGCCTACGCGGCGCTGGTCCGCGCCAGCGAGCGGGCCGACCAGGAGCTGCTGGAGGAGATGCTGGCCGCATGAGGCCAAGGTGGAGGCGCGGATCGTCGAGCTGGTCCGTCGCGCGGTGAGCTGAGCCCACGCGCCTCGAGGCGGGAGATCGGGCGGCGAGACGATAACCTGGGATCTGCTTCCCCATGCAATCCGAGCTAAGAGGTGCACAGTGCCCACGGGCAAGGTCAGGTTCTATGACGAGGAGAAGGGCTTCGGCTTCCTCTCCAGCGACGAGGGTCAGGACGTCTATGTCCACGCCTCCGTCCTCCCGGCCGGCGTCAAGACGCTGGCGCGCGGCGCCCGGGTCGAGTTCGACATCGCCCAGGGGCGTCGGGGCGACCAGGCGCTGCACGTGCGTCTCCTCGAGCCCGCGCCGTCGGTCAGCCGGTCGATGGCGCTGCGCGACCGCAAGCCCGCCGACGAGATGGCCGTCGTCGTCGAGGACCTGATCAAGCTCCTCGACGACTCCTCCAACAGCCTGCGTCGGGGCCGCTACCCCGACAAGCGTCTGTCCGGCGCCCTGGCCAAGAGCCTGCGAGCCGTCGCCGACCAGTTCGAGGCGGGAGCCTGAGCATGGCGGCACCCAGGCGCGACGCTGTCCTGGCCGCGGCCGAGGAGGCCGCGCGGGAGGCCGCCGTGGCGATCGCCGAGCCGGGCACGGTCGGCGAGCACGCCGGCTTCGTCATGGATGAGGACCGGGTCGGCACCCACTACTTCGACTGCACCGCGGTGGCCTACCCCGGCTGGCGCTGGGCGATCACTCTGACGCGCCCCCCGCGCGGCCGCACCCCGCTGCTCAGTGAGACGCACCTGGTGGCCGGCGAGGACGCCCTGCTCTCCCCGGCCTGGGTGCCGTATGCCGAGCGGCTGGCTCCCGGGGACGTCGGCCCGGGGGACATCACCCCCCGGATCGACGACGACCCGTTCCTCGAGGCGGGCTTCGAGGCCACCGGCGACGAGGACGTCGACCAGGTCGGCTTCGTCGAGCTGGGTCTCGGGCGTCCTCGGGTGCTCTCCGCGGAGGGGCGTGAGGCCGCGGCGCAGCGGTGGTATGACGGGGACCACGGGCCCTCCACCGAGGTCGCTCGCAAGGCTCCCGCACAGTGCCGCTCGTGCGGCTACTTCGTGCCCATGGCCGGCGCCCTGCGCGCGGTCTTCGGGGTCTGCGCGAACGAGTGGTCGCCCAGCGACGGCGGGGTCGTCAGCCTGGACCACGGCTGTGGCGCCCACAGCGAGGTCGACATCGAGCGTCCCGAGCCCGAGGTCGTGGAGCCGCCCGTCCTGGACGACAACGTGCTGGAGATCGTCGAGAGCTGAGGCTCCTACGCGTCCGCGGCGTTGCCGCGTCCGCGGGCCAGGTAGACGTGGCCGATGCCGCCGAGCACGATCCCGGCGACCGGGACCCACACCCACCAGTCCCGCTCTCCCTCGCGGAGCGAGGGCAGGGCAAGGACGGCCACCAGGGCCAGGACCCACAGCGCGATGCCCCAGCGCACCACCCGGATGGTCCGCAGCGTCACCTCGGGAGCCTCGACCGTGCCCTCCAGAGGGTGCCCGCTCGAGGCCGCGCCTCCGGGGACCGGCAGCGGCGCACCGACCGGCGGCTGGGGGTCAGCCGCACCGGCGGCCTGGGTGCCAGCGTCCTGTGCCATGTGCCTAATGTATGCGCCATGTCTGTCTCGACCGAAGAAGAGTCAACCGAGTCATCGCTGAGCCGCGACCCCCGGAACGAGTCGTCGCTGAGCCGCTACTTTGAGATCGGACGGCGGGGCTCCACGGTGGCCAGGGAGGTCCGGGGTGGGATCGCGACCTTCTTCACGATGGCCTACATCGTCGTCCTCAACCCGCTGATCCTCACCAGCGTCCCGGACAGCACCGGGAACTACCTGGCCGGTGGCGACGTGGCGATGATCGCCGCCGCCACCGCCCTCGTCGCCGGTGTGATGACGATCCTCATGGGTGTCGTCGCCAACTATCCGCTCGGCCTGGCGGCCGGTCTGGGCCTGAACGCCGTGGTGACCTTCGGCGTCGCGGGCCTGCCCGGGATGACCTGGGCCGACGCCATGGGGCTGATCGTGCTGGAGGGCCTGATCATCCTCATCCTGGTGCTGACCGGCTTCCGCGAGGCGGTCTTCCGCGCCGTCCCGGCCCCGCTCAAGGTGGCGATCTCAGTCGGCATCGGCCTGTTCATCACGATCGTCGGGCTGGTCAATGCCGGCATCGTGCGCAAGCCTGCCGGGGCGCCGCCCGTCGAGCTGGGCATCGGCGGCTCGCTCGCCGGCTGGCCGACGCTGGTGTTCGTGCTGGGCCTGGTCGCCATCGTCGTGATGTACGCCAAGAAGGTCCAGGGTGCCATCCTCTACGGCATCGTCGGCGCCACCCTGCTCGCGGTGATCCTCGAGTCGGTCCTCGACATCGGGGGACAGACCAACGCCGAGGGAGAGCTGGTCAACCCCACCGGGTGGAGCCTGAACATCCCGCAGCTGCCCGACCACGTCGCCAACATCCCCGACTTCGGCCTCCTGGGTCAGTTCAGCCTGCTCGGCTCGATCGAGCGCATCGGGATCGTCACGGTGATCCTGTTGGTGTTCAGCCTGATGCTCGCCGACTTCTTCGACACGATGGGCACGATGGTCGCGGTTGGTGCCGAGGGCGACCTGCTCGACGAGGAGGGCAACCCCCCGCATACCAACCGGATCCTGATCGTCGACTCGATCGCCGCGGCCGCCGGTGGCGCCGCCAGCGTCAGCAGCAACACCTCCTACATCGAGTCGGCGGCCGGCGTCGGCGAGGGCGCCCGGACCGGTCTGGCCTCGGTGGTCACCGGGCTGATCTTCCTCCTGGCGACCTTCTTCGCCCCGCTGGTCTCGATGGTCCCCTACGAGGCCGCCACCCCGGCGCTGGTCGTCGTCGGCTACCTGATGATGCGGCAGGTCAAGGAGATCGACTGGGACGAGCTGGAGATCGCGTTCCCGGCCTTCCTGACCATCGTCCTCATGCCGTTCACCTACTCGATCACCGTCGGGATCGGGGCCGGCTTCCTGGCCTACGTGCTCGTCAAGATCGTCCGCGGCAAGGCCGGGGCGGTCCACCCGCTGATGTGGCTGATCGGCGTCCTCTTCCTGATCTACTTCACCCTGGAGCCGATCCGCGAGCTGCTCGGCGCCTGAGCATCCACAACCCGTTCCGGCCCGGAGGGCGTCCCACCGGACGTCCCCTCCGGGTCGGCTCGCGTCACCCGAGGAATAGTTAGCAGAGGTAATGAGTTAGGCTAAGCAAAGCCCTCACCTGCGACTTCAAGGACCACCTGTTGCCCGCCCAGGACCAGACCGCCTCAGACCAGACCGACTCGGCGGAGCGCACCGCGCGGCTCGCGCACGACCTGCGGATCGCGTGCATGCGCGTCTCACGGCGCGTCCGCTTCGAGACCACCAGCACCATCGCCCCGCACCAGCTGAGCGTGATCGTCCGACTGGCCCACTCGTCATACTCCTCGGGGGAGCTGGCGGCCATCGAGCGGGTCAGCGCCCCCAGCATGAGCCGCACCGTCGGTGCGCTGGTCGAGCTGGGTCTGGTGGAGCGGGCCACGGACAGCGAGGACGGCCGCGTGGTGCGCCTGTCGCTCACCCCGGCGGGGGAGCGCGAGCTGGACGAGCACCGGGCGCGCCGGGACGCCTGGATGAACGAGCACCTCGACGGGCTCAGCGTCGAGGACCGCGAGCTGCTGGCGCGCGCGAGCGAGTTGCTGAACCGGGTGTTCGACCAGTGAGCGCGATGTTCAGCTCGCTGGGCATCCGCAACTATCGCATCTACGCCGCCGGAGGCATCGTCTCCAACACCGGCACCTGGATGGGCCGGGTCGCGCAGGACTGGCTGGTCCTGACCGAGCTGACCAACAACTCGGCCCAGGCGCTGGGCATCGTGACCGGACTGCAGTTCCTGCCGATGCTGCTGCTCGCGCCCGCGGCCGGCGCGGTCAGCGACCGCTTCGCCAAGCGCCGGGTCATGATGGTCACCCAGTCGCTGATGGCCCTGACGGCGCTCGCGATGGGTGTGCTCGTCGTCACCGGGGTGGTCGAGCTCTGGCACATCTACCTCCTGGCGTTCCTCCAGGGGTGTGCCGCGGCCGTCGACGGCCCGGCCCGGCAGGCGTTCGTCTCCGAGATGGTGCCGCCGACCCACGTCGCCAACGCGGTCGGCCTGAACAGCGCCTCCTTCCACAGCGGTCGTCTGATGGGCCCGGCCCTGGCCGGTCTGCTGATCGCCTGGGTGGGCACCGGCCCGACGCTGCTGATCAACGCCGTGTCCTTCGGTGCGGTGCTCCTGGCGCTTCTGGCGATGAACGGTCGCGACCTCACGCCGGCACCCCGGAGCAAGGGCAAGGGTCGGATCCGGGAGGGCATCGCCTACGTCCGGCACCGGCCGGACATCATCCTGATCATGGCGCTGGTCTTCGTGCACGGCACCTTCGGCATGAACTTCCAGCTGACCAACGCCCTGATGTCCACCGAGGCGTTCGGCAAGGGCGTCGAGGAGTACGGCATCGTCGGCTCGGTCATGGCCATCGGCTCGCTCGGCGGCGCCCTCCTCGCGGCACGCCGGGAGAAGCCGCGGTTGCGCTACCTGCTGGGTGCGATGGGGCTGTTCTCGCTGTGCACCCTGTTCGTCGGGCTGGCGCCGAACTTCGTGTTCTTCACCCTGATGCTCATCCCGACCGGACTGTCGGCGCTGACCGTCATGGTGACGGCGAACTCGATGATCCAGCTGAGCGTCGCGCCCGAGGTGAGGGGCCGCGTCATGGCGCTCTACATGGCCGTCTTCATGGGTGGCACCCCGGTCGGCTCGCCGGTCATCGGCTGGATCGGGGAGACCTTCGGCCCACGCTGGACCGTGCTCATCGCCACCGTGACGTGCGGTCTGGCCGTCGCAGTTGCGACCATCTACGTCATGCGCACCGACGACATCCGCGTCCGGCTCCAACGCGAGCCCGGCAACTGGCTCAGCGTCCAGCGCGGCCCGACCGAGCCGCTGCCCGAGAAGGTCGCCTGATGACGCCCCGGTCACGGCGCCTCATCGTCCTGGTCGCCCTCGCCCTCTTCTTCGTCGCGGCGATCGTCGCGGCCGTGATCAACTGAGCGCATGACGGGCTTCACCACGCGACCGACGCTCACCGGCACCTTCGGCATGGTCTCCAGCACGCACTGGATCGCCTCCCAGACCGCGATGGCCATCCTCGAGCAGGGCGGCAACGCCTTCGACGCGGCCGTCGCCGGCGGCTTCGTGCTCCACCTGGTCGAGCCCCACCTCAACGGTCCCGGCGGTGACCTGCCGGCCATCATCACCACCGCCGACGACCCCGAGCCGCGGGTGCTCTGCGGGCAGGGCCCCGCACCGGCCGGCGCGACCGAGGCGCACTTCCGCGGGCTGGGCCTGGACCGCGTGCCGGGCGCCGGTCTGCTGGCCGCGGCCGTGCCCGGAGCCGTCGACGCATGGCTCCTGCTGCTGCGCGACCACGGCAGTATGTCGCCCGCCCAGGTCCTCGCGCCCGCTCAGCACTACGCCCGGCACGGTCACCCGCTGGTCCCCCGGGTGGGTGCCACGGTCGAGGCGGTGCGGGGCCGGTTCGAGTCCGACTGGACCACCTCGGCCGACCTCTGGCTGCGCGGCGGCCGACCGCCCGGGCCGGGGGAGCTGTTCACCAACCCGGCGTGGGCCGACACCCTCGACCGGCTGGTCGCCGCGAGCGAGGGGGCGCGGGGTCGGGAGGCCCAGGTCGACGCGGTCCGCGCCGCGTGGTCGCAGGGTTTCGTCGCCGAGGCCGTGGACCGCTTCGTGGCCCGCCCGTCCCGGCACTCCGACGGCACGGTGGCGCCGGGCGTGATGACCGGCCAGGACCTCGCCGACTTCTCCGCGTCCTGGGAGCCCGCGGTGCTGCGGGACTGGCAGGGCCACACGATCGCCAAGACCGGCCCGTGGGGCCAGGGGCCCGCCCTGCTCCAGGTGCTCGGCATGCTGGACACGCTCGGCGACGCACCCGACCTCGCCTCGGCCGAGGCCGTCCACGCGGTCGCCGAGGCCTGGAAGCTGGCGATGGCCGACCGCGAGGCCTGGCTCGGCGACTCCGGCGACGAGCCTGTCCCGCTCGACGATCTGCTCGACCCTGCCTACCTGGCCGCTCGTGCCGGGCTCATCGGTGCCTCCGCCGACCGGACGGTCCGCCCCGGCTCACCGGGTGGCCGAACACCACGGGTGGCCGCGCTCGCCGGGCTGACCGAGGTCGCCGGCGCCGCGCCCGGTGTCGGCGAGCCGACGGTGGTCCGCGAGGCACCCGCGGGGGAGCCGGAGGTGGGCTCCGACGGCGTGACCCGTGGCGACACCTGCCACCTGGACGTCGTCGACCGCTGGGGCAACCTGGTCTCGGCCACACCCAGCGGCGGCTGGCTGCAGAGCTCGCCGGTCATCCCCGAGCTCGGCTTCCCGCTGGGCAGCCGGTTGCAGATGATGTGGCTGGAGCAGGGCCTGCCGTCCTCGCTGCGCCCGGGTCGCCGGCCGCGCACCACGCTGACGCCCACGCTGGTGCTGCGCGACGGTGTGCCGGTGCTGGCCTGCGGCTCGCCCGGCGGCGACCAGCAGGACCAGTGGCAGTCGCTCTTCCTCATCCGGCACCTGGCGGGCGGCGCCACCCTGCAGGAGGCCATCGACGCACCCGCCTTCCACACCACCAGCTTCCCCGGGTCGTTCGAGCCCAGGATCACCGAGCCGGGCGTCCTCGTCATCGAGGACCGGTATCCCCAGGCGGTGCGCTCCGAGCTGGCCTCCCGCGGCCACGAGGTCCTCGAACAGGGGCCGTGGACGCTGGGGCGGATGTGCGCGGTGGGACGGGACCCGGAGACCGGGCTGCTCAGCGCCGGCGCCAACCCGCGCGGCATGCAGGGCTACGCCGTCGGGCGCTGACCCCCGGCGGCGCCGCTGACCCTCCACCGGGGCCGCTGAGCACCTGGCGCACCGCCGCTGACCCGGCCCGACGACATACTCTGGCAGGCTGACCCCCGTGAACCGACCGGACAGCGCCCCGCCCCCGGCGGCCACCCGGGCGGGCGGTCAGCCGGTGACGCGTCCCGCGCGCTACGCCGTCGGCATGTTCGGCACCTCCATCCCGATCAACCTGATCAAGGGCTCGATGGTGCTGTTCTACGTCGACCTGCTCGGGCTGGACGTGCGCCTCTACGGCGTGGTGATGATCGCCTACGCCGTCATCGACGCCGTGGACAACCCGGTCCTGGGCTACCTGTCGGACCGGACCCGCACGCGCTGGGGCCGGCGGCGCCCGTGGCTGCTCGTCGGGGCTCCGGTGCTGGCGGTCGGCACCATCGCGATGTTCGCCGTCCCCGAGTCGCTGGACGGCGCGGGGCTGGTGCTGTGGTTCGTCACCTTCGCCATCCTCTGCGAGGCGACCGACTCGATGATCAACGCCAACTACGGGGCGCTGCTGCCCGAGCTGTTCCCGCGCGAGCGGGAGCGGGCTGTGGCCAACGCCCTGCGCCAGGGCTTCCAGCTGCTGGCCCTGGTCGTGTCGCTGGCCCTGACGCCGTGGCTGACCACCTCGCTCTTCGGGACCGAGGAGACGACGCGTGGGTTCACGATCACCGCCGTGATCTACGCCGTCCTCGCGTGCGTGGTCATCGTCTACATGGCCCTCGGGGTGCACGAGGACCCGCGCGCCGCGCAGGCGCGCAACCCACGGTTTCTGCGGACCGTCCGCGACATCCTCACCAACAGGCGCTTCTGGCAGATCGGCGCGGCCAGTGCCTGCTACCTCAGCGCGATGGGGCTGGTGCTGACCGGGGTGCAGCTCTACGTCCGCTACTCCCTCGGTCTGCCGGTCGCCTACGCCACGTATCTCCAGGGCGTCGTCATCCTCGCGACGGTCGGGTTCCTGGCGGTCTGGACGCGGGTCGTCCGCGCCAAGGGCGCGCCCTTCACCTGGCGGCTGGCCTTCGTCGTGCTGGCCCTCTCCTTTGTGCCGCTGTTCCTGGCGGACAGCCTCCTGACCGCGGTGCTCGCGGGGCTCTTCCTCGGCGTGGGCTACGGCGGGCTGCTGGCGAGCAACGACCTGATCGTCGCCCGGGTGCTCGACGAGGACGCCGCGGTCCACGGGGCCCACCGCGAGGGCATCTTCCTGGCGGCCTTCGGCTTCTTCGGGCGGCTGGGCGGCGCCGTGGTCGGGATCGCCCTGTCGTCGCTGGGCTACCTCTTCGGCTACCACTCCGGCGACGACCCCGGCACCCAGGCGGACCTGGCCTGGCGGGTCTACGTCTGCGTCTACCCGCTGGGGCTGGCGGCGCTCGGGGCCGTCATCGCGTCCCTGATCGACGTGCCTGATAACCGACGGCAGGTCGTTGAGGGCGAGGCCGCGACGACGCCCTGAGGGCGAGGCCGCGACGACGCCCTGAGCCAGCGCCCTGCGACGCCCAGGGTGGTCCTTCGCGAGGAGTCAGGCCTGGTGTGCATTCGAGCCGTCAACCGGCGGCTCACCGGTCTCACCCGTGTCACCGCTGACGATGCGGCCTCTGGCGGGCGCGACCGGGGAGTCGGCGGTGTGCGGGCCAGGTGCCGGCTGCTCCCGGGGTGTCGAGCTCGTGCCACCAGCGCTGCTGGAGGACGGGCGGCGCCGCGGCTTGGGCACCTTGAGGGTCGCGGTCTCCCGCGGGGCCGTCCGCTTGCTGAGGTCGGCGCGGTCCAGGAGCTCGTCGAAGGAGGCGCCCGTCGGTGGGTGGACCGCGATGGGGTCGTCGCCGGAGAACACCACCCAGTGCGCCGTGTTCTGGTGGAACACCTGCAGGACGGAGCCGTCGATGACGGTGGCGGCGTGCGCCATCGCCTTCTTGCGCTGGTTGCCCTTGGCGACCTTGGCCTGCACGAACTTCTCGGCCGGCTCCCGCTGGTTCTTCATCTGCTCCCAGAGGACCGGACCCCACTTCTGGGCCGCGGCCGCCGCGAGCGGACCGTACTTGATCAGCCGGGCCGCCGCCTTACCACTACCCGCCATCGTGCACCTCCTGCGACTGGTCCTTGCCCTCCCACCCTAAGCGCGCGGCATACTCGAGGGGTGACGAGCAGGGACGGACGGTGGACCGCACGCGTGGAGTATGCCGGGGTGGGGCTGGGCGAGGAGCAGTTCGCCGCCACCCCGTTCGAGCAGATCAGCCGGTGGGTGGGGGAGGCCCACGCGCGTCAGGAGGAGCAGGGGGACGTGCCCGAGCCGGACGCGCTGTCGGTCGCCACGGTCGACGACGCCGGGCCGGACGTGCGGACCGTCCTGATGCGCTTCCTGGACCCGCGCGGGCCCGGCTTCGTCACCAACCTGCGCTCGACCAAGGGGCTGCAGCTGCGGGACGACCCGCGAGTGGCCGCGAGCCTCACCTGGCCCAGCATGTTCCGCGCCATCCGGTTCCGCGGGGTGGCCGAGCTGGTCGACCGGGCGGAGGTGGAGGTTTACTTCCGGCAGCGCCCGTGGGGTGCCCGGATCAGCGCCTGGGCCTCCGAGCAGTCCCGCCCCGTCGCCGGCCGTGCGCCGCTGGAGGCTGCCTATGAGCAGTATGCCGAGCGCTTCCCTGACCACGGCCGTCCCGACGACGTCCCGGTGCCGGAAGACTGGGGCGCCTTCCGGGTCAGGCCCGACCGGGTGGAGTTCTGGGCGGGGAGGGTCAACCGGCTGCACGACCGGTTGGCACTCACCCGGGTCGGCCCCGGTGACCTGGCGGACGCCGCGTCCTGGGAGCTGACCCGGCTGCAGCCCTGACCTGGCCGACCGGGGGCCTTCTCCGGATCAGTGGTTGTGCTCGTCGGTCTCTGCAGAGTCGTCCGCGTGACCCTCGTGGCCGCCCTCGTCACCGGTCGCACCGGCGTCGGCACCCCCGACGGTCGTGCCGAGCTCTTCCTGGGTCTGGGCCCCGACGTCGGCCAGCAGGTCCTTCATCAACGCGATCTCGGCCTCCTGGCCGTTGACCATCGCCGCAGCCAGGCGGCGCACCTCACCGTCGACCCCGGCGTCGAGCGCGGCCTGGGCCATGTCGACGCCCGCGATGTGGTGGGTGGTCATCAGCTGGAGGTAGAGGACGTCGGCCTCCTCGCCCTCGGCGTTGCGCAAGGACTCCATCTGCTCGGGGTTGGCCATGCCGGCCATCGGCGCCCCCTCGACCATGTGCATGTCGTGGTGGGAGTGGACCTCGCCCATCCAGTCCATCCGGTCGCCGGGGCGAGCCATCGGCAGACCCCACTGACGGATCCAGCCCTCCATCTGCCCAAGCTGGTTGCCCTGGGTGGAGGCGATGTCGGTGGCCAGGGTGCGCACGCCCGGGTCATCCGTGGTCTGCAGCACCTCCAGCGACATCTCGACCGCCTGCGCGTGGTGCTCGACCATGTCGCGGGCGAAGCCCGCCTCGACGCTGTCGTCACCGGGCGAGGAGCCGCCACCGAAGGCGATCCAGCCCAGGAGTGCACCGAGGACCAGCCCGAGGACCGCGATCCCGGCGACCAGACCGACGCCGACCCCGCCCCAGCGGGCCCCGCCTGCAGTCCCGGCCGCCGGCATACTGCCGATGTCGGTCACTCCTTCGTCGGCCCGTGCAGCGGGCACGGACTCGTGGTCAGTGCCGGTCCCCACGTCAGCCTCCGACGAGGTCGACCGAGGTCCCGCCGGTGCAGGCCGCCCCGGGCTCGGGGGTCTGCGGGCCCTGGCGCCAGTCACGGATGAACTGCTCGATGCGGGTGTCGTCCGCGTTCTCCACCCCGAGCTGGCGGCCCCAGGCCGTGGCCATGATCGGGTGCTCCTGGCCCTCGTTGGGCGAGAGGATCATGAACTCCTGGGAGGCCAGGTCGCGCAGCTGGTTCAGGTCGTCCTCGGCGATGCCGGGCTGGTAGGACAGCCAGACGGCCCCGTGCTCCAGGGAGTGGACCGCGTGGTGGTTGGGCACCGGCTCCTCGTAGATGCCGCAGTTGAGCCACGTCGAGTTGTGGTCGCCGCCGACCGGCGGGCTCTGCTGGTACTGGACGGCGGTCTGGACGTGATTGCGCCCCAAGTCGTCCGACGGGTCGTCGAGCTCGTCATAGGTCACGACGGCGCCCATGCCGGGCCGGTTGGTCGCCTGGTCATAGACCGCCCAGCCCACCAGCCCACCGATCAGCACCAGGACCAGGCCGAGGCCGATCCAGATGCCCGAGGCGCTCTTGCGGCTTGCGGACTTGGCCTGCTTCTGGATCTGAGCCACGCGCGCCTGGCGGTCGGACGCGGCGCCCTGCTGGGCCTTGCCCTTCTTCGTCTTGCCGCCCTTGGTGGCGTTGTTGGTGGATCGGTCCGGCCTGGACATGGTTCTCCTGCGGTCGTGGGATTCGTCGCCATGCTATCCGTTGACGCCTCAAGGAATGGTCTCGGCGCAGCGAGACGTTGGATCGGATGGAGCCTCAGTAGGATCGAGGCAGACCTTGAGCTGGCGACGGAGGCCGCAATGACTGACCTGATCGACACGACCGAGATGTATCTGAAGTCCATCCTCGAACTGGAGGAGGACGGCGTCGTGGCACTGCGGGCCCGGATCGCCGAGCGTCTCGGCCACTCGGGCCCCACGGTCTCCCAGACGGTGGCCCGGATGGAGCGTGACGGGTTGGTCACCCTGCAGGACGACAGGCAGCTGGAGTTCACCGAGCACGGTCGCCGGACCGCAATCCGGGTGATGCGTAAGCACCGTCTCGCGGAGCGGCTGCTCGTGGACGTCATCGGACTGGATCTCCCGCACGTCCACGAGGAAGCGTGCCGGTGGGAGCACGTCATGAGCGATGAGGTCGAGCAGCGGATCCTGAAGATCATCGAGGAGCCGCTGGTGTCGCCGTACGGCAACCCCATCCCGGGACTGTCCGAGCTGGACGCTGACTACGGGACGACGGCGCCCGCCGGCGGGCGGCATCTGGTGGACGCCTTGCGGGAGGGGCCAGAGCGCGAGGTTGTCGTGGTGCGCATCGGGGAGCCCGCGCAGGTGGAGCCGGACGTGCTGGGGCTGCTGGGCGAGGCCGGTGTGGCCCCGGGATCGACGGTGCGCGCACAGCTGCAGGGAGACCGGATCGTGGTCACCGGCACCCGCGAGGGCGACACCGCCGTCTCGCTGCCGCGGGACGTGGCCTCGCACATCTTCGTCCAGCTCGACTAGCGACCGGGGCATCATCAACCCGGCGACGTGTCGCGACACGTCGAGGTTGCGCCGTCGTGATGTGAAGTCACTCACACGCAACCTGGGAGTCCCCTTAGCGCCTCCGGCGTTTGTGCAGGTAGGTCGACCTGCCCCGTGAGCAGACGATGCGCGTTGTCCACAAGTCCTTTACCAAAACGTGACATTCGTCAGATCCGGTGTGTATGGTTTTCATCGCGCCTTCCCCCGACGGCGCTCCGACCGCAGGCGCTGAGTCCTGTCACTGCGGCCGGATCTCTTGAAGACACCGCTGGCAGGAGCGGGGGACCCACTCCCGGGGCTGACGCCCCTAGGGGCTAAGAGTGGCCGGTTCGCCGGACACTCCGGGCGCACTCCAGCCCGAGCCCGACAGCTCACCCCGCAGGCATTTGGAGAGGTACATCGTGACCAACCGCCCCACCGGGCGCCACCGTGCGCCCAGCCGCCTCTCCGAGGCCGGCACCACCATCACCCGCTCAGCCAAGACGACCGCAGTTGTCGCGACCTCCGGTGGCCTCCTGGCCGCGGCAGTGTCGCCGGCCAGCGCCAACCCCCAGGGTGTCGTCGATGAGGTCGCGTCGGTCGTCACCGACGCCACCGCGCTCAGCGCCGTCGACCTCCTCGCGCAGAACATGCCGATCATGGCCGAGCCCACGGACCTGCCGGCCGTGGCCGTCGCCGCGCCCCAGGAGGTCGACACCGACTTCGGCGCCCTCGGCTTCACCGGTGTGACCCCGGTCGTCGAGGAGCCCGAGCCCGTCGTCGAGGAGACTGCGTCCGCCGCCCCTGCGCAGGAGGCCACCGCCGAGCGCACCGAGAGCTCCGCGAGCCGCTCCAACGAGCGCGAGGCGGCTCCCGCCCCGGCGCCGGAGCCCGAGCCCGCCCCGGCGCCGGAGCCCGAGCCGGCCCCGCCGTCGAACAGCGGCGGCGTCCTGGGCGTCGCGGCCGCCTACACCGGCATCATGTACGTCCACGGCGGCAGCACCCCGGCCGGCTTTGACTGCTCCGGCTACACCCAGTTCGTGTTTGCCCAGGTCGGGATCAGCCTGCCCCGCACCGCGTCGGGCCAGCAGTCCGTGGCCACCCCGGTGAGTAACCCGCAGCCCGGCGACCTGGTGTTCTTCGGCTACCCGGCCTACCACGTGGGCATCTACGCCGGCAACGGCATGATGTACGACTCCGGCCGCCCGGGACTCCCGACGCAGCTGCGCCCCGTCTTCAGCGGCGTCAGCGGCTACGGTCGCATCTGACCCTCAGCGGCGTCAGCGGCCACGGCCGCCTCTGACCCTCAACTGCGACAGCGGCCACGGCCGCACCAGCAGCACTTCACACCACCAGAAGGGCCCCGCCACCCGGCGGGGCCCTTCTGCTGTCCCCGGACGCCCAGCCGCCCGAACAACTGCGTAACGCCCGGACGAGCGGACCAGGGACATGTCCTCAGTGCTCAGTGCGACCGGGCACGTGGGGTGGCGAATATATCGGCCACCAAGCGCGCGGCCTGACCTGGCGTGGCGAAGATTGCTGGCCACCGAGTTCACGGCCCCCACCCACGTCTTCGAGCGCCTTCGTGTTCCTCGGGCCGACTGCAGTCGGCTCTCAGATCACCGAGGGGCTCGAAGTTGCACTGCGGACGGGCTGCGGGAGGGGAGGCTGCTGCTGCCCTGCGGGAGGGGAGGGTGCTGCCTGCAGGAGGGGAGCGCTGGGCGCTGTACCTCTGGGTCCCGACCGCCCTTCAGGAGGACAGCGAGGTCGTCGCGACCGTCATCTGCGGCTCCGACGTCGGCTGCGGTTCCGACGTCGGCTCCTGCTCCGGCTCATCCGGCTCGTCCGTCTCGTCGTCGAACTCGCCCAGGATCTGCTCGAGCAGGTCCTCCAGCGAGATCAGACCGACGACCTCTCCGCTGGCGTCGGTCACCAGCGCGAGCTGGGCGCGGTCGGCCCGCATGCGCTGCACCGCGTCGATCAGCTGCTGGGAGTTGGGCAGGGTGATGGCCTCCTGGAGGAGGTGGGTCACGGAGAGCCGCTCGTCGCCCGCGGCGGTCGCGCGGACGGCGTCCCGGACGTGGACCAGGCCGATGATCTGCCCGTCCCGGGTCACGAACAGCCGCGACCGGCCGCTCTCGTGGCAGATCGCCTCCACGTCCGCGGCCGTGCCCGTGTCGGGCACGCAGACCGCGTCAGCGACGGGGAACATGACCTGGGAGATCGTCTCCTCCTCGAGCTTCAGCGCCCCCGTGAGCATCGCGTGGTCCTCGTCGGGCAGCACGCCGTGCTGGTGGGACTGGGCGAGCAGGAGCTGGAGCTCGGCCGGCCCGTGCGAGGCACTGACCGTGTCGACCGGCTGGACCCCGAAGACTCGCAGGCCCTGGTTCGCCAGAGCGTTGAGCACCCAGATGAGCGGGCGGCTCGCCCAGGTGAAGGCGCGGAACGGGAGGGCCAGGAGCATCGCCGACGTCTCCGGGTGGGAGATCGCCCACGACTTCGGGGCCATCTCGCCGACCACCATGTGCAGGAAGACGACCAGTGACATCGCGATGATCACGGCCACCACGTGGGTCAGGGCATCGGGCAGCCCGGCCCAGTGGATCGCGGGCTCGAGCAGCGTGGCGACGGCAGGCTCGGCCAGGGCGCCGAGGCCCAGGGTGCACAGCGTGATGCCGAGCTGGGCGCCCGCGAGCATGAGCGAGAGCTCCTTGTTGGCCGCCACGGCCGACTTCGCTGCTCGACTGCCCCGTGCGGCGTGCTCCTCGAGCCGGTGCCGCTTGGCGGCGACGACGGCGAACTCGGCGGCCACGAAGAAGGCGTTGAGCACCAGCAGCAGCACGCTGAGCAGGAGTGCGGCCGTGGTGGTCACGCACTCACCTCCTCGGACGTGGCCTCGTCGTCGGCCAGGGAGCCAGGCGTGGTGACGGGTGCGTGCAGACGCACCGTGTCCGGCACATAGCGCTGGACCGAGAGGACATCGAGCCGCACCCGTCGGACCTCTGGCGCGCCGTGCTCGTCCCTACCGTCCCAGGCCACCTCCAGGGTGTCGCCCTCCTCGGCCACGCGGCCCAGGCGGTCCATGATCAGGCCGGAGACGGTGTCGTAGTCCTCGTGCTCGGGCAGCATGACGCCCGTGGTCTGCCACACCTCGTCGAGCCGGAGCCGGGCCGGGATCTCCCAGGTGCCGTCGGGCTGCTCCTCGACCGGCTCCTCCTCGATGTCGCCCTCGTCCCAGATCTCGCCGACGACCTCCTCGGCGACGTCCTCGAAGGTGATGACACCGGCGAAACCGCCGTACTCGTCGACGACGACCGCGATCTGGCGGTGGGCCTGACGCATCTGCTCCAGCACCCGCGGCAGGGGCAGGCTCTCGGGGATGATCAGCGCCTCGCTGGCCAGGTCACGCACCGTGGCGGTGGGCCGGTCCGGCGCCGGGACGGCCAGCAGCTCGTGCAGACCGATCACCCCCACGATGTCGTCGATGTCCCGGCCGATAACCGGGAAGCGGGAGTGCCCGGTCTCCAGGAGCTCCAGGACCCGGGCGGCCGGCTCGTCGGCCTGCACGGTCTCCACGTCGATGCGGGGGGTCATGACCTCTTCGGCGACGTGCTTGCGGAAGGCGAGACCGCGACCCAGCAGCCGGGACAGGTCCTCGTCGAGCAGGCCGCCGGTGTGCGCCTCGTCGATGATCCGGTGCAGCTCCTCGGGGGTCGCGCCCTGCGGGAGCTCCTCGACCGGCTCGATGCCGACCGCGCGCAGCAGTCGGTTGGAGGCCTTGTCGAACAGCCCGATGACCGGGCCGGCGACGGCGAGATAGACGAGGGTGGAGCGGGACAGCGCCCGGGCCAGGGGCACCGGGCGCGCGATGGCCAGGTTCTTGGGGCCGAGCTCGCCGAGCACCATCTGCACCGCGGTGGCGAACACCAGCGTGATCGCGACGGACAGCGAGGTCGTGGCCGCGGGGGACAGGTCGGTAAAGCCCATCAGCCCGGCCAGCCCCCGGCCGAGTAACGGCTCACCGGCGAAGCCCACGAGCAGGGCGGTCAGCGTGATGCCGAACTGGGCGCCGGACAGGGTGAAGGACAGCCGCGAGGTGACCTTGAGCGCACGTTGCGCCGCGGCGTCGCCCTCGTCGGCGAGCTTCTGCAGCTGGCCGCGGTCGACAGCGACGTAGGCGAATTCCTGGGCCACGAAGTAGCCGGTCAGGACGGTCAGGGCGAAGATGACGAACAGGCCGCTGGCGATCAGCACTGGGCGGTCACCTGCCGGGCAGTGTGGGTGGAGCGCCGGGCCTGGCCCGGCCCGGTACTACTGGGCTCCGCGGGTTCTTCCACCGGGTCTGCCTGTTTATGCATCCGCCCAGCGTACTGGACACAGCACTCGCCGCAGCAATTTCCACAGGCTCCAGCGCTCGTCATACTGCCCGGATCCGTCCCTCCCCGGTGTGCCAGCCGGGGTCTGTCGGTGCTCTCTCCTACGGTGAGGACATCACCTCGGGAGGAGGACGAGTGAGGTTCCTGCACACCGCCGACTGGCAGATCGGCATGACGCGGCACTACCTGGACGGCGAGGCCCAAGCGCGCTTCACCGCCGCCCGCATCGACGCCATCCGGCGCATCGGTGCCGTGGCGGGCGAGCAGGAGTGCGAGTTCGTCGTGGTGTGCGGGGACGTTTTCGAGACCAACCAGCTGTCCAGGCAGACCGTCGGGCGGGCGCTCGAGGCGCTGGCCACCGTGCCGGTGCCCGTCTATCTGCTGCCCGGCAACCACGACCCGCTGGACCCGGTGACGATCTATCGCAGCCCCCAGTTCGTCCGCGACTGCCCCGACCACGTGCACGTCCTGACCGACGCCGAGCCGGTGCTGGTGCGCGCGGGCGTCGAGCTGATCCCGGCGCCCTGGTCGGGCAAGCGCCCCGGGCGGGACCTCGTCGGCGCGGCGGTCGCCGCCGCACTCGCGGGAGGGAGTATGCCGTCAGCCGGCTCCGACGACCCGGTCCGGATCGTGGTGGGTCACGGGGCGGTCGACGTGCTGGACCCCGACCGGGCCAACGCCGGTGCGATCGCCCTGGCGCCGCTCGAGCAGGAGATCGCCGCCGGGCGGATCCACTACGTCGCGCTCGGCGACCGGCACTCCCGCACGAGCGTGGGGGAGTCCGGGGCCGTGTGGTATTCCGGGGCACCCGAGGTCACCAGTCACCGCGAGGACCTGCCCGGCGACGTCCTGGTCGTCGAGGTCGAGGCCGGCACCCCGCCTGTGGTCACGCCGCACCACGTGGGCACGTGGGCGTTCCGCACGCTGCGCCGCGAGCTCGGGGGCGCGGCGGACGTGAGCGCCCTGGCGCGGGAGCTGGCGGCGATCCCCGACAAGGACCGGACCGTCGTGCGGCTGGCGTTGCACGGTGCCCTGGGCGTCGCCGCCCACGCCGACCTCGCCGACCTGCTGGAGGCTCAGGGTGACGTCTTTGCCGCGCTGTCGACGTGGGATCGGCACACCGCTCTCCGGGTCAGCGCGGACGACGCCGACCTGGAGCAACTGGCACTCGGAGGCTTCCTGAGCGCTGCGGCGGACGAGATGCGGCAGCTGGCGCTCGCCGGGTCCGACGACGCGGGTGGCTCGGTCCACGCGCGTGATGACGTCGACGAGTCCGGGTCCGAGCTGATCGACGGTGGCGCGGACGCCGATCTCGCCGATGAGGACCCCTTGGGCTGGGCATTCACCGGTGACGCCGAGCCGGACGGCCAGAGCGCCACCGACGCGCTCGCACTGCTTCACCGTTTCTCCCGGGAGGTGGCGCGGTGAGGCTGCACCGACTGCACCTGCGCGATGTCAAGGGCGTGACGGACCGGACCATCGAGTTCCCCGACTCCGGCGTCGTGATCATCGAGGGACCCAACGAGATCGGCAAGACCACGCTGCTCGAGGCGTTCGACCTGCTCCTCGACCCGCGGGCCAAGGCGTCCTCGCAGGCCAAGGCGGTCAAGTCCCTGCAGCCGGTCGGTCGGGACGTAGGGCCGCGGGTCGAGGCTGAGTTCTCGGTGGGCCGCTACCGCCTGCGATTCATGACCCAGTGGTTGCGCGGCGTGGCGACCGAGCTGGAGATCCTGGCGCCGGGACGCGAGCAGCTCAGCGGTGATGCGGCGCAGCAACGGCTCGATGCGATCCTCGCCGAGAGCCTGGACCGCCCGTTGTGGGAGGCCTTGCGCTTCACCCAGGCCGGCGAGTTGGGTCAGGTGGCGCTCACCGGCAGCGCAGTGCTCACCGAGGCCCTGGACGGGGCCAGCGGTGCGCACCTGCACGCCTCCGAGGGCGCACCGTTGCTCGAGCTGGTGGAGAAGGAGTTCCTGCGCTACTACACGCCCACGGGCCGGGTCGGGGGCGAGCTGAGGGCGGCGGTGACTGCCGCGACCACCGCCCGCGACGCCGCGGTGCACGCGCACGGACAACTGGTCGAGACCGAGGGCCTCGTCGCGCGGCACGAGCAGCTCCGCGAGCGGGCGGCCTCGCTGACCCAGCAGCAGTCGAGCCTGGTGGCCCAGCGTGACCGAACGCGGGACCAGGACACCGAGGTCGCGCAGATCGTCCGCGCGCACGAGGAGTCGACCGCGGCGCTGGCCCGCGCGCGCAAGGACTCTGTGCAGGCTCGGGACGACCTGACTCGCCGTGAGCGCTCGGTGCTGGACCTAGAGGAGGTCGCGGGTCGCATCCGTGCTGCCGAGGACGCGGTGCAGCACGTGCGCACGGAGGTGGAGACGGCGACGGCTGCCACCCCTGGCCTGGTCGCCTCCCGGGACGGTGCGCGTGCCGACCGCGATCGCGCCCGTGAGGTTGCCGACCTCGCGGCCGCCGACGTCGAGCACCTCGCTGCTGCTGCTCGCATCACGGACCTGACCCGGCTGCAGGTTCGCTGTGAGGAGCTCCGTGCGGACGAGGAGACCGCACGCGCCCGCCTCCAGGCCGCTCCTGATCTGGATGAGAGCACTGTCCGTGGCATCGAGATCGCCGAGCGCGACGTGCTCCGTCTGCGGACCTTGCAGGAGGCCACGGGTGCACGGGTGACGCTCGAGGCGCTGGGGGCGCAGCAGAGTGTCGTCCTCAACGGCGAGTCGGTGCTGGTCGCCGGGGCAGGTGAGGCGGCCCACGAGGTCCCGGTCAGGGGCGGCCTGCGGCTCGAGCTCCCGGGTGAGCTGCGTGTGAGCGTCCAACCGGAGGAGAGCGCCGCACAACTCGCCAGTGACCTCGGGGCAGCGCAGACCCGGCTGGCCCAGCTCCTCGAGGCATCCGGCGTCCCGGACGTGGAGGCCGCGCGGGCAGCGGCCGGGGAGCGGTCCGCCGCCGCTGAGCAGCTCCGACACGTGCGGGAGCGTCTCTCGGACGTGCTGGGCGGTCGGTCGGAGCCCGACCTGGTGGCCGAGGTGGCTCGGCTGCGCGAGGTCGTGGACTCCCGCGGGAGCTCCCGTCCCGCGGACTACGCGCTGCCCGTCGACGAGGCCACGGCGCGGGCGGTGGCGCGCGCAGCAGCAGCCGCGGCGCGCGAGAGCGAGCACGACCTCGAGGCGGCGGAGGTGGCGCTGGCCGACCACGAGCGGCACTGCGCCCAGCTGAGACTGCGGGTCGAGAAGTCCGAGGGGATCAACGAGACGCTGGCCGAGCGCCTGACCCGGGACCGGCAGCGGCTCGCCGAGAGCCGGGAGCGCCGGTCGGACGAGGCGTTGCAGGTTGCGGTCACCGAGGCCGGGGCGGCCTACGCCAAGGTGGAGGCGCGGGCCGCGGTGACCGGACGTGAGCTGGAGGAGGCGGACGTCGAGGGCGTGCGAGCCCGGTTCGAGGCGGCCGAGCGTGCACTCAGCGAGCACGTCGCCGAGGTCGCCCGCGTGCACGAGGAGCAGGCGCAGGTCCAGGGACAGGTCGAGCTCGTCAGCGGCGAGGGCCGGCAGGAGGCCTACGACCTAGCGGTCGCCGAGTTCCAGCGACTGCGGCGCGAGCTCGACCGGGTGCACCGGCGGGCGCGGGCGGCCCGGCACCTGCGCGAGACGTTGACCAGGCACCGTGAGACCGCTCACCAGGCCTACGTGCGTCCTTACCGCGAGGCGCTCCAGCGGCTGGGACGCGGCGTCTACGGACAGACCTTCGACGTCGAGGTCGCCGAGGACCTCACCATCGCCGCGCGCTCGCTGGAGGGCACCAGGGTCCCGTTCGACCAGCTCTCCGGGGGTGCCAAGGAGCAGCTCGGCATCCTGTCCCGCCTCGCCGTGGCCAGCCTCGTGGAGGCGGGGGACGGGGTGCCGGTGATCATCGACGACGCCCTGGGCTACACCGACCCCGAGCGGCTCGAACGTGTGGGCGCGGTGCTGGGTGCCCCCGGTGACGGCACCCAGGTCATTCTGCTGACCTGCACGCCGGAGCGCTACGGGGCGATCGAGGGCACGACGACCATCCGGTTGACCGCCTGAGCGGTTGACCACTTGGTGTCTTCGCTGCTGCTCGCCTGAAAGTTGAGCGGCTGCCGTCGTCTGCCGGCCTGCACGGAGGCGAGGTAGGCGTCCGTCCCGTCCCAACGTTTGCCGGATCAGGCCGGCACCTACGCCGGGGGCGTGATTACTTTCGTGGACGACCAGGGGGCGGAGCAGTCGCGACCGGTGCCGGCACTCGTGCTGGCGGCGCTGCTACAGCTGCGCCACCTCAGTTCGCCTGACTGCATCGCACCTCGCAACGCGGGTGCGTGGCAACGTCGCCACGCACCCGCGTTCAGGCACGCGACCCAGGGACCAGTCCCTCCTGTGGCGGGTTCGCCGATCCTGACCTCTCGACCGTCTCATCACCGAGCCTTGTCTGCTGCCACAGCACGAGACCGAGCCACCCGAGACCGGCGAGGAAGAACAGGTGTGAGGTGACGGGGACGAGGGTGGACCCCGCCCCGCCGGACAGTGGTCCGCCGACCATGTCGAACAGCACGAAGGCGAGGACCATGACGAGGGGTGCCTTGGGGAACCGCCCGGAGCGCCACACCGCGATCACCAGCGTGATCAGACCCACCAGGGTGCCGGCCATGAAGAGTACGAGGACGGCCGCCATGATCGGGTTCGCACCGTCGAGCAGGGCCACCGCGTCGTCGCGATCGATGGCGCCCTGGGTGAGCTCGAGCTGCACCCCCTGCACCGCCCGAACGCCGCCGAACCCCACCATGGAACAGATGGACAGGAGCGCGGCGACCAGAGCCAGGACGGGTGACCGCTGCGCGACGGCGTGGGCCAGACCGACGAAGGCCGGGACGTAGAGAACCGTGGCTGCGAGTCCCAGCAGCACGCTGATCACGAAAGCGGACTCGTGGGCCGCGATGGCCTCGAACTGGCCGAAGGTGTCGCCGCCGAGGGGAGAGATGGCGACCTCGGCGACCTGCAGGAGCGGGGCCAGGACGAGGCACAGGGCTGTGGCCCGCACCCACACCAGTGGTGAGGTGGGGGTCGTGGCCGCCCCGGTGGGTGGGAAGGTGCCGGTGTGCGTGGGTGTCGCGGCGGGCGTGGATGAGCTGGGGAGTGCTGGGTTGGGTTGCACGGATGACCTCCGATGGTGTGGCCGGAAAGCGACACGACCGACGGTCCTCGCGCTGCGCTGTCGCCCCAACAGCCATGCGGCCGTTTCTGGGCCATCTCTCACCCCGCCGCGTGGGCGCCAGCTATCACCCGAACGGCCGATGCCGTCCGCGCCGCGTGACGGATAGGTTGAGGCTCGTGAAGGTCAGCCGCATCCCGGTCGAGGTCGTGGACGTGTTGCTCGCCGCGGCGCTGGTCACGGCCGCGCTGGTCTCCGCGCTCCCCGGGGTGGATGGGCCGCGGGAGGTGCTCGGCCTCGCCGGGTCCCTCCTGATGCTCGGATCGGTTGCCCTGCGGACGGTGGCGCCGATGGCGATGGCCGTCACAGCCAGTGTCGGTCTCGCCGTCGCCTCGGTCGCCACCGACTCTCTCGACTCGCTGTGGCTGCTGCCCGCTGCACTCGTCGTGACCTTCTCGGTGGGTTTTGGCCTGCGCGGGGAGCGCCGCGCAGGCGCGGCGACGCTCTTGCTCGCCAGCACGTGGATCCTGCAGTCGCAGGTCGCGGAAAGCCTCGGTGAGGTCCTCGTGGTGCCCGTCATCATCATCGGCCCGGCGCTCCTCATCGGGATCATCACGGGTCGGAGCCGAGACCAGGCGACACGTCTCCAACAACTCACCGAGGCGCTGGAGCGTGAGCGGGACCACCACGCGGAGGCGATGATCACCGCGGAGCGGCACCGCATCGCTCGCGAGCTCCACGACGTCATCGCGCACTCCCTGTCCATCATCGTGGTCCAGGCCGGGGCGGTGGAGGGAACGCTCCCTCCGGGCAGCGACCAACGGGCGCGGGTCGCCGCGATCCGGCAGGTGGGTCGCAGCGCGCTCGGGGAGTCCCGGCGGCTTCTGACGACCGTCCGTGCACCCGGCAACAGCACGACCGCCGACGACAGCGCCACCAATACGGACACGATCACCGACACCGACGACAACACCGCCACCCGCGACGTCGGCGGGGCGCACCCGCAGCCGGGCTTCGCCGACATACCGACTCTCGTCGATCAGGCGGCGGCGATGCTTCTCGTGCGGGGCACTCCGGGGAGCTCCTCACCGGGACTGGGGTTGGCGGCATACCGGATCGTCCAGGAGGCACTGACCAACGCCCGGCGTCACGCAGGCCCACGGGCGGCCGCCGCGGTCACCCTCGACTGGTCACCCACCGCACTGGCGATCGAGGTAGAGGACTGCGGCGCGGTCGAGCGGGGTGGCGCGGGGCCAGCGATACCCGGCCAGGGCCTGGTAGGGATGCGCGAGCGCGTCTCGATGTATGGCGGCACGTTCACCGCCGGACCGCGGCCGGACCGCCCCGGCTGGCGGGTCCGGGCCGAGCTGCCGCTCGTAGGGGTGGGAGTGTGATCCGGATCGTCGTCGTCGACGACCAGGCACTCGTGCGGAGCGGACTCGTCCTCATCCTCAACCAGGACCCGGGGCTGGAGGTCTGCGGCGAGGCGTCGGACGGTGCCGAGGCCGTGCACGTCGTCAAGCGCGAGCGGCCCGACATCGTGCTGATGGACATCCGCATGCCAGGGATGGACGGCATCGAGGCGACGCGGCGGATCACCGCGGCCGAGGAGCCGCCGCCGGTCGTCGTGCTCACGACGTACGACATGGACGACAACGTCGTGCGAGCCCTGCGGGCCGGGGCCACGGGCTTCCTGCTCAAGGACGACGATCCCCAGTCGCTGGTCGCAGCCGTGCACAATGCCGTCCGTGGTGAGATGCCGATGGCTGGCCCGGTCGTGCGCCGGATGGCCGATGAATTCCTGCAGCGACGATCCGGGGAGGTCGACCCGGCAGCGCTTGATCCCCTGTCTGACCGCGAGCGCGACGTCATGCTCGAGGTGGCCCGAGGGTTCACGAACCTGGAGATCGCGCAGCGGCTCTTCATCAGCCCCGCGACCGTGAAGTCACACGTCGCGAGCATCCTGCTCAAGCTGGGGCTGCGCAGCCGCAGCCAGGCGATCATCCTGGCCTACGAGACCGGCCTCCTGCGACCGGGCGCATAGTCCGACCGAACGCGTCGAGCGGCACCCTGACCCAGCAACCGCGGTGGGAGAGACACGGTGTGACTCACCGATCGCATCGCGCTGCGAAGTCAGCTGCCATCAAGACGATGACCCCCATGGGCACTGCGCGACAGATCAGCACGATCGTGCTCGGGACATACACGGATCGAGCAGTCCCACGGGTTCACCTGCGCCCCTCTAGAGAGCCCGCCTCGGGCGGGAGGTCGCACGAGGATGACGAGTGCCCCCGGCAGGATTCGAACCTGCGACACCAGCTTTAGGAGTGCGCCGCCTGGCGGGACTCCGGGGTGAGCTCGTGGTGAATCCGCAGGTCACGATGTTGGGCGGCGCGGTTCGTGATGGGTGGTTGTGGCGGTCCGCAGTCGGTCACGGACCATCTACGTACCAAGTGTGAGTGTCCGTGCGCCGGCGCGGACACCTCTGCCCGGCGCGGGTCTTCCCACTACGGGGGTGGCGTAGGTGCCGGTGCGCCTTATGGAAGAGTCTTGCGCTTCTCGCGTTCGTCCTGGGGATGCCGGATGTCGACCCTGCCTCGATACACGTGAGCCGACGGCGGAGCTCGGTGCTCCACTGCCCGGCGACGACGGTGGGGTCGTCTGCAAGCTCGTCCAGGCTGGCGATGAAGCGGTGGGCGAGCTCAGCACGCCGGCCGTTGGGCAGGTCAGGGCGGACTCGAAGGACATCACCCCGGTTGAAGTCACAGCCGCGAGTCCACGGTGTCGCCAGTGCCGGTCAGCGCAGACGCCGAGGTGCTGCAGGCTCTCGACTGTCCCCGATGCCATGGGCGATATCAATTTGCGACTCCCGCCAGCGTCCGATTGGCAGCTCAGGCTTGACGGCGACTTCGCAAGGGCCGTCTCGGGGTCAGCGTCCGCACCTTCCAGCGCAGAATGCAGACCCTGTTCGGCCAACTCGACACCCGCACACGTTTCCAGGCTGGTTTCCGTGCTGCGATGCTGCAGCGCACAGTTGGCAGCCATCGAGGCTGTTCCATGGCCGGTCCAGCCTGACAAGAGCGCCGGTATTCGGCATGTCGCGTCCCGTGCGACCCAGCACTGCATTCCGCCCAGAATGACGGTCAGCTTGTGCCGCCCACCGGCTCATCGGGCCAGACACAAGGTGCTGTCGCTGGTTCGACAGACAGCGGTACGGCGCGCTGCGCGCCCGCCGACCTGACGCACAGTAACTGACGGACCCGTAGGGCGCGAGGGGGACCCGATGACCGCCGTAGTTGAGACCGAGCAGAGTAAACCGCAGGTGTCGGTCCTGCCCGATAGGCTGTCGCGCAGCCAGCAATCACGTCGTCAGGGGTAAGCCATGCGGTTGACCGCATTCCGTGTCCAGAACTACAAGCGTATTGAAGACACCGGGTGGATCGACTGCAGGGACCTCACCGTCCTGGTCGGCAAGAACGAGGCCGGGAAGTCCGCCATCCTGCGTGGACTGTCGAAGCTGAACCCCTCCGATGAGGAGGACTACGACGGCCTTCGGGAGTACCCCCGTCGTCGCTTCTCGAACGACTACAAGGACACCGAAAACGTAGCGAGCGCGCGCTTCGAGTTCGACAAGGACGACATCGCCGGCTTGACTGCCATCTCTCCGCTCCTCGCGGACGTGAAGTCGGCCGTGGTCGGTCGCAGCTACAACAACAAGTGGTGGGTCGCCTTCTCACCCGCCATCGGAAACGACTACCTGCCAGGGTCGGAGACGAAGCCGAAGATCGAGAAGGCACTCAGTGACTTCGCGGAGACCTTTGCCCCCGACGGGCACGGCGAGGACTTCGCACCGATCAAGGCCAGCCTGTCTCAGACCCTCGCCACCCTCGGTGAAAAGATTCCGGCATCGGGCGTCGTTCCCGCCGACGCCCTCGCAGAGATGTACAAGGCTGTCACCGCCCAAGTGACTGAGCAGTGGCACCGGGACGCACTCAGCGGGCTTCTCGGCGTGCTGCGGCCCCTTCATGAGGAGGCCCAACAGCGCAAGAAGCTGAGTGCCGCTCGGGACTGGGTGGTTGACCACATGCCGCAGTTCATCTACTTCGACCGCTACGACGTGCTCGACAGCGCTATCCACATCCCCACCTTCATCACCCAGATGCAGCAGACCCCGCACGCGCCGCGCGTCCGCACCACCCGTGCCCTCTTCCGCCACGTCGACCTCGACCCCCGAAAACTCCACGAACTGAACACCAGGCAGATCACCGACCAGGAGGAAGCACGCCGGCGCGTCGACGAGCGCGCCATCCGCGCTTCTTCCGCCGGACAGGCCATGACCGAGAAGTTCGGCGCGTGGTGGCTCCAGCGCCGCCACAAGTTCCGCTACGACCTCGACGGCGACTACTTCCGTGTGTGGGTCTCAGACGACCTCGACCCGAGCGAGATCGAACTCGATCAGCGAAGCCAGGGCATGCAGTACTTTTTCTCGTTCTTCCTGATTTTCCTCGTTGAGGCTGCGGACAACCACAAGAACAGCGTCCTCCTGCTCGATGAGCCTGGGAACTCGCTACACGGCACCGCGCAGGCGAAGATCATCGAGTTCCTGCGTAAGATCACCGACGAGAACCAGGTCATCTACTCGACCCACTCACCCTTCATGGTCGACGGCGAGCACCTCGAAGAAATCCGTCCCGTCTACGAGGACAAGATCACCGGCTCCACGAAGGTCTCTGATGATGTCTGGCCCAAGGATAAGGACGCGCTCTTCCCGCTTCAGGCCGCGCTCGGTTACCAGCTCGCCCAGTCGCTCTTCATCTCCCGGCATCAGGTCCTCGTGGAGGGCATCACCGACTTCTGGATCATCAAAGCCCTCGACGCCGCGCTCATCGCGAACGGACGGACGGCGCTCGACCCTAGGGTGATCCTGGCCCCCGGAGGCGGCGCAGGCAGGGTCGTGCCACTCGCCAGCATGCTGGTCGGGCACGAGGTCGAAGTCGCTGCCCTGCTGGACGGCGACGAGCCCGGCCGCAAAGAGGGCAAGAAGTTGGAGCGCGTCCTCGGGTTCGACAACCGGGTGCTCTTCGTCGGCGACCACACGCACGACGGCAACACAACCGGGGAGATTGAAGACCTGTTCCCCGACGACTACTACGCGGCGGCAGTCAAGATCGCGTACGGCAGCAAGGACTTGCGCTTCAACGCCGACGAGAAGGCCATCTCTAACATTGTCGACCGGTTCGAGGCCCTCTTCGAACGCAAGAATCTCGGGGACTTCGAGAAGTGGAAGGTCGCACGCATCCTCGCCGACACCATCATGGCCGACCCGGTGAACGTGCCAACCGAAACACTGGATTCCATCGAGAACATTGCCAAGGCGCTCAACGAGATCACTGGCTAGGGAGCTTTACCCATGGCCGGGAGTCGCGCAGCCTACGTCATACCGCCGCCTATAGACCTACCGAACCGGCGGGGTGAGGAAATCCCTGACTCTGCCTGCCGCTCCGAAGGCGGAGCTCCATTCGGGCTTCAGAGGCCCAAGTCCTTTAGGAGATCCTCGACTTGAGGGTTCTCGAGGCGCCTCTCCTTCAACCGTGCCCGGACGACCTGCTGCTCCAACATCCGTTGGCTGACGTCCAGCACCCGCCGCCTGCCAGCTACATATCCGTCCGGGAGGATCCCCAAGGCTTGCTCCAAAGTGGGTGTCATCAAGTGGAGGCGGATCGCGTCTGACTCCCGATCAAGCGCCCATTCAGGAATTGGAGCCCCACTCTCCACGTCGTGATCCGCGACGATGATGATGGGTTCGCTCGGGGTAGCCGCAACCGCGTCCGCGACGGTGAACAGGTTGCGCGAACCCCCAGAGGGAACAAACCGCAGATCCACTCTTGGGGGGCCGAGTTCTTCAACTACGGCCTGAAGGAGCCTTACGTCGAACTGGCCTTCTACCACCACCGTTCGCCGATTACGGTCAGCTGCCTTCGTTGGGGGCGCCTGACCCGTCAGGCCGATGGCATCCCGGGTGAGGTACGGGTTGCCCACCTCGGCTGCGTGGCGCAGCTTCTGGTCCAACAGCTCGGTGATGCTGACATCGCCGCTTGCCACAGCACCGATGTCATCCGCATCGGCAAGGACGAGATTCACCTCCTTGCCGGCCATCAGGGCGTCGACCGCGTCATCTGAGAAGCCGCCCATGCTGACGAAGAGCCCGACCGTGCCAACTAACTTGCCGTCGACCTTGCCTTTGAATGCGTAGAGAGCGGAGGCGGGTTGCGGGCCTGCGGTCCACTTCGCCTCGAGCAACAGCGTGTGACCGTGATGTACAAATGAGCCATCCAGTTCCTCTCCCTTGGGCCGAAAACGCGCTCGAGCCTGTAGGTCCGCTTCATTCAGCATGCCGAGCAGAACCTTCTCAAGGCGAAATCCGCGTGCACGCTTATCCGCTGGCGGGGCATCGTCTGGGAGGTCCTGTGCTTGCGCGAGTAGCTCGCGCCAGTTGCAGGACTCATCGTCATCGGCTTCAGCACCATTCATGGCAACATGGTTGCGCACAATCCAGTCGCGCGCACGGACACGGGTTGAGGGGCCGTCAACACCGGTACCGGAGCGCGTGCGGTCACCGCCTTAGCCTCCTCGCTTGTCCGGGCACGTCCCAATTGCTTTTGGCCGTCGTCGGTGACACAAGGCGCTCGCGCGGCAGTCTCCTGGCCGGACCAACGGCAAGTCGGCCGGGCTTCTGCGTCATTCCGCCGCCTACCGTCCACTGTGCACAGCGCCCGTTGTGGTGTCATGGCTGATACCATTCGATCATGGCGATGACCCTGAGACTGACGGATGAGGAGACCGAGTCGTTACGTCGCCGGGCTCAGCTGGAGTCTCGTTCGATGCAGGACGTGGCCCGGCAAGCCGTGCGCGAGTACGTGGAGAACCACAGTCGAGCCGAGCTGCTCGATCAGGTCCTCGACGAGGAGCTGCCTCGCTACGCGGAGGCCTTGGAGCGGCTCGGTCAGTGATCTACCTGACCCTGTCCGAACTGCTACATGTCGCCGAGCGAACGCTTGGCCACGAGGCACCCGTGCGCGACCACGGATTGCTGGAGTCGGCCCTGGCGCGACCACAGGCAACCGTCTTCGGGGTGGACGCCTACGAGAATCTCGAGGAGAAGGCCGGGGCGCTGCTGCACTCGTTGGCGCGCAACCATGCGCTGGTCGACGGCAACAAGCGACTTGCCCTCGCGGCCACAATTGCGTTCCTGGGACTCAACGGTTACCGGCTCACTCTCACCAACGATGAGGCGTACACGTCCATCATCGAGGTCGCTTCAGGATCGCTCGATGATGTCGCGGATATCGCTGATCGCATCAGGACAGGCATCGCGCCCCGACTCAACTGACCCCAAAGGTCCGCGATCGCAGTGCCGCACCTCAGTTCTAGCCAGGGTGAGGGACGGTTTGTCATTTGAAGCAGGTATCCAGGTGCGACTTAAGCGGCTCATCCCAATCCAGGGTGTAGTTGGGGTCTGAATCCGCCGGTCTCCAGGAGTGCTCTGGCGATGTAGTTGGTGAGGTTGCGGAAGCCGAGGGCGGAGCCGCGGAGGTGCTCGAGCCG
>NZ_JALKAL010000012.1 GCF_023015765.1 Ornithinimicrobium sp. F0845 | reverse complement strand
GGGACCGGCTCCTCAGCACCCGCGTCGACGCGCCAGAGCCGTCAAGGTGCAGCGCCCCACCGGACGAACGACCTTGACGGCGACAAGCGTCGACGCACCCTCAGAAGAGCCGATCCCGACCCCTTGACAACAGAAGGGAGCCGGAATGACGTAGCAGTTGAGCCCCTACCGACTCGCGGCAGATCCGTGCGTTGCCGGTGGCGCTGGAACTTGCATACCTATGCAGTGGCGAGGGCCTTGGGAGCTGTCTGCTGGCCCGTCGTTTCCTGTGCTCTAGTGGTTCGTCGTGTCCGAATGGGTTGTCTATCGGGACACTGCGACCCTTGCGAGTGAGCCGGTTGCGCCGCGTCGGTATCTCTCAGGGAGTGCCCCTGCGTCCAACGCTGCCGATGGCCTGGAATAGCAGGGAGGGTCGCCCGCCGATGGAGTTGATGAAGATGGTGGTCACGGACAGGGCCATCGCGACCATTGCCCACACCGGGTACACCAGCCCGGTGGTGGCCAAGGGGATGCCGACACCGTTGAACAGGAACGCCAGGGCGACGTTCTGGCGGGTGCGGCGGTAGCTGGAGCGGCTGATGGTCCGGGCGGTGATGACCGAGCGCAGGTCGTCGCGCACGAGGATGATGTCGGCGGACTCGACAGCGATGTCGGTGCCGCCGCCCATCGCGATGCCGACGTCGGCCTGCATGAGGGCGGGGGCGTCGTTGATGCCGTCCCCGACCATGACCACGCGGGTACCGTCGGTTTGGAGGTCTCGGACGATGTCGGCCTTGCCCTCGGGCAGCACCCCGGCGCGGACGTCTTCGATGCCGAGCTGGGCGGCGACGTGGCGGGCGGCGCGTTCGTTGTCGCCGGTGACCAGCACCGGGTCCAGGCCGGCGCCGCGCATCTGGGCCAGGGCCTCGAGGGCGTCAGCGCGGACCTCATCCCCCAGGGCGATCACCCCGAGCGGTTCGCTGTCGGCGGCCACGGCCACGACGGTTCGCCCGGCGGCCTCCAGTCTGTCGATGGCTGCAGCGAGTTGGTCCAGGTTCACGCCCCGCTCGGTGAGGAACCCGGGGCGTCCTACCAGGACGTCGCGGCCGGCGACGCGGGCGATCACACCGAAGCCGGTGACGGACTCGAAGCTCTCCGCGTCCGTCACGGCGAGGCCCCGGTCGGTGGCGGCGTCCACGATGGCGCGGGCCAGGGGGTGTTCGGAGGAGGACTCGGCAGCCGCGGCGGTGGCGAGCATGCCGTCCTCGTCGATGAACGCCTCGATCTCCCGGACGGCGGGCCGTCCCTCGGTCAGGGTGCCGGTCTTGTCCAGCACGATGGTCCGGACCTGCCCGAAGGTCTGGAAGGCCTCCCCGGTGCGCATGATGATGCCTAGGTCGGCGGCTTCCCCCGCGGCGCGCACGATCGCCAGCGGGGCGGCGATACCCACCGCGCACGGGTAGCCCATCACGAGGACGCCGAGGCCGGCGAAGACGGCGCGGCGCACGTCGGGTTCCCCCGTTAGCAGCCAGGACCCGGCCAGCCACCCGAGCAGCGCGAGCGCGGCGACGATGAGCACGGTGGGGGTGTAGACCCGCAGCACCCGGTCGACCAGGTGCAGGATGCCGGGCTTGAGCGCGCGGGCGTCCTCCACGTGGCGCACCACCTGGGCCAGGAAGCTGTCGGTCCCGACCCGGGTCACCTCCACCAGCAGGGTCCCGGAGGCGTTGATCGACCCGCCGATGACCTCGTCCCCGGTGGCCCGTTCCACCGGTACCGACTCACCGGTTACCAGGGACAGGTCGACGGTGGAGTACCCGTCGCTGACCCGCCCGTCGACCGGGATCCGCTCCCCGGGACGGACCCGTACCAGGTCGCCGGCGGCGACCTCGGCGATGGGGACGTCGCGCTCGGCACCGTCGCGGACCACCCGGGCGGTGTCGGGCTGCAGATCGAGCAGCTTGCGTACCGCCTGGCTGGAGCGGGTCTTGACCAGCAGCGAGAGCCACTCGGAGAAGATGTGGTAGTTCGCCACGAGCACGGTCACCGCGAAGAACGGGGCCGTCGGGTAGTCCGCCAGCAGGTTCGTCAGGCCGATGACGCCGCCGGCGATGCCGGCGAACGCGCCGACCTCCAACAGCACGTGCTGGTTGAGGATGCGCCGGCGCGCGGCCTGGTAGGCCATCCGCAGGATGTGCGGGGCGACCCCGAAGACCACGGCAAGGGCCAGTGCCCCGGTGATCCACCCGGCTGCCGTGTCACCGATCAGCCCTGTCGCTCGGGCGGTGTAGGCCAGCGCAGCCGGGGCGATGATCGACAGCGCACCCAGAGCCGCCCAGGCCCTCCCGGCGGGGCGCAGGATGGCGTAGGACACCGGCACCATCAGGGCTACCACCGACGCTGGCACCAGCACCGACCAGACGCCGGAGACCTCAAGGATCAGCGCGATCGCGGCCAGGCTCGCCGCGACCGCGGCCAGCAGCCGCTTGCCCTCCCGGACGAGGTCGGCTTCCTCATCCTCGAACGGACGTAGCTTGCGCGGGTCGTACAGGTCGTAGCCGATGTCGCGCAGCGTGGCCAGGATGTCCTCGGGTGCGATCAGCGCCGGGTCGTAGTCCACCAGCGCCTGCTCGTGGGTGAGGCTGACCGCGACCTGGTCCACCCCTGCTTGGCGGCCTAGCGCCTTCTCGATCGTGCCGGTGCACAGCGAGCAGTGCAGGCCCGCGATCCGAGCCCGAATCCGGGCGTGCCCGGCCAGGTGGCTCGGCTCCTCAGCCCACAGCTGCTCGGTACCGCTGTCGGTCGGGGCGGTCATCGAGACTGGCCCTGCACATCACCGGCGACCTGGTAGCCGGCGGTCTCTATCTGGGCCGCCAGCGCTGCGTGGTCGGTCACGGCCGAATCGAAACGCACCCGCACTTGGCCGGTGCGGTGGTCCGCGGTTGCCTCGCGGACCCCGTCCAGCCGGCGCAGCACCTTGCCCACGCGCTGTTCACACCCGCTGCAGGTCATGCCCTCGACCTGCATGGTCACGTTCTCCACCATCTGTCCTTCCGGTAGCAGTAGTCACTGAGTCAACGTGCCGTGGTGCCTGGCGTAGAAGGTCCTCGAAGCCTCCTGCGAGGTCCCGCGCACGGGGTTGCTCGGCGATAATCAGACCACGGTAGACCTTCCATTCGACTGGAAGGTCAAGTCCTCCTGTGCGGACACGCCGCCGCTGTCGACCTTCCAGGCGCAGGAAGGCCCAGGGTGGGTGTCGTCCGTATCCCCGCGCCCTCAGGCCGACCGGAAGGACCGGACAATGCCTCTCGTCGACAACCGCACCGAGCAGCTGATCAACGTCCTCGGCGACTGCGTCGCCAAGTGCGAGGCCTGCGCGAAGGACTGCGCCAGCCCAGGGCAACGCCGACCTCGCCGGTTGCATCACCCTGTGCCTGGACTGCGCGACGCTGTGTCAGGTGTGCATCCCGCTGCTCGCCCGCGGCAGCCAGTTCTCCGCCCAGCTGTGCCAGACCTTCGCCGACGCCTGCGAGCAGTGCGCGCAGGCGTGCGAGTGGACCGGCATGACCGAGTGCGCCGAAGCCGGCCGCAGGGCCGCCGAAGCCTGCCGTCAAATGGCTGGTACCGCCACCTGACCCGCTCGCCCCGGGCGGCCGGTGCAGCCTCAGCTCAGGGTTGGGATTGCACCGGCGCCACCACTTTCGCCTCCACCTTCTGCCGGACATGCTCGATGAGCTGGCAGGTGATCCCCGCGTCCGCCGGCGGCAGGTTGTCCGCTTCGGCCGCAAGACTCACCAGCTGGTCCCGCAACTCCTGCAGCTCGGTGATGCGCCGGTCGATGGTGTTTACCTGCGCGTCGAGCACCTCCCGGACATACGCGCAGGGTGCCTCGCCCCGCTCCCGGAACCCGAGGATCTCTTTCACCTCATCCAGGGTGACACCGAGTCGCTGGGCGGTGCGGATGAACCGCATCCGGTCGACGGCGTCCTCGTCGTAGTCGCGGTAGCCCGACGAGGTGCGCTCCGGATCGGGCAGCAGCCCGATCGACTCGTAGTAACGGATCGTCTTCGGGTTCACGCCCAGCCGGCCAGCCAGCTCACCAATCCTCATCCCAACCTCCCGGTCACAACCTTACAGTCAGCGGGAAGGGTGGTCCACGTTGGCGCGAGGTCGGACCGGCCACACATGCGGAACGTTTTCGGTGCTGGTACCGGACGCCGCCGACGCGATCAGAGGTAGCGGCAGACGGTCGTGGCGTCGCAGTTGGCGGGGTCGACCGTGGCGGCATCGTCGCGGAGGCGGGCGACGGTGTGCCGTAGTGCCTGCAGGTCGGCGATCTGGCGGTCCAGGTCGCCCAGGCGGGTCTCGAGCAGGTCTTGGACATGCTGGCAGGGCGCGACTCCGGCGTCGCGGATGTCGAGGACCTCGCGGATCTGGGCCAGAGTGAGCCCAGCGGTTCGGCTGCGGCGGATGAAGTCCAGGCGCGCCAAAGCCTCCGGGGCGTAGTCCCGGTATCCGCCGGCGGTGCGCTCGGGTGCGGGCAGGAGCCCGGCTTCTTCGTAGAACCGCAGCGTCTTGGTGGTGGTGCCGCTGACTTGGGCCAGCTCACCGATCCGCACGGTGACCCCTTGCTCGATCCTTTTCGATGTTCACCTTGACCTTCCCCTGTACTGGAAGGTCCATTGTGACCTCTGGAGACGTGCGACGCGAAGGATGTGTGAGATGGGTGAGAACTACGACGTCGATCTGGCCGTGATCGGCTCCGGGGGTGCGGCCATGTCGGCGGCGATCGCGGCCAGCCAGGCCGGTAGGAGCGTTGTGCTGATCGAGCGCGGCGTCCTGGGTGGCACGTGCGTGAACATCGGCTGTGTGCCGTCCAAGACGCTCCTGGCGGCCGGCGGAGCGCGGCACGCTGCGCTGACCAACCCCTTCGCAGGCGCTCCAACCTCCGCCGGGCCGGTGGATCTGGGTGCCCTGGTGGCCCAGAAGGATGCGCTGATCGAGCACTTGCGCGAGGCGAAGTACGCCGACGTGGCCGCCGCCTACGGCTTCGAGGTCCGCCCGGGCCAGGCCACCTTCGTGGACATGGACACCCTGGCCGTCGACGGCGAGGTGCTGCGGGCCCGGGCCTATCTGGTGGCCACCGGCTCCGCCCCCGCCGTCCCGGACGTGGGGGGCCTGGGCTCCGTGGACTGGCTGACGTCGACCACGGCGATGGAGCTGACCGAGCTGCCCGAGTCCCTGGTCGTCGTCGGTGGCGGCTACGTCGGGATGGAGCAGGCTCAGCTGTTCGCCCACCTCGGCGCCCGGGTGTCGGTGGTCGGGCGTCTGGCGCCCCGCGCCGAGCCGGAGCTCGCCCAGGGGCTGCGGGAGGTGTTCGCCGACGACGGCATCACGGTGGTCGAGGAGCACGCCACCGCGGTGGCCACCGACGTCGGCCCTTCAGGACAGGGAGTCGTGGTGAGCACCGCCTCCGGCGCGCAGGTGCGCGGAGCACGGCTGTTGGTGGCCACCGGGCGCGTCGCGCGCACCGACGGGCTGGACCTGGCCGCTGCCGGGGTGGACGTGGACGAGCGGGGTTTTGTCGTGGTCGACGAGACCCAGCGCACCACCAACCCGCGCGTCTACGCCGCCGGTGACGTCTCGGGGGCTCCCCAGTACGTCTACGTCGCCGCCGCCGGCGGTCGAGTCGCCGCGCTCAACGCCCTGGCCGACGGCGGCAGCGCCCCGGCAGCACGGGTGGACTACATCGGTTTGCCTGCCGTCGTGTTCACCCGGCCCCAGCTGGCCTCGGCGGGGCTGACCGAGGAAGAGGCCCTCGCCAACGGCCACGAGTGCGACTGCCGGGTCCTTGACCTGTCCGACGTTCCGCGCGCGTTGGTCCAGCACGACACCAGGGGCGCGGTGAAGCTCGTCGCTGACGCCACCACCGGCAAGGTCCTGGGCGTGCACGCCCTGGCCGAGGGCGCCGGGGAAATCATGCTGGCGGCCACCTACGCCATCAAGGCCGGCATGACCGTTGATGAGCTGGCCGACACCTGGGCGCCGTACCTGACCATGGCCGAGAGCCTACGCATCGTCGCCGGCCTCTTCCGCAACCAGATGCCGACGTCCTGCTGTGCCTGAGACCCCGCGCCTCCACCGACCCCGACCCGAGGCCCGGCCCGAGCGCACCAGACGCCGGGTCCTCGGTGCTGGTGCAGCCGTGCTCCTGTGCTGCGTCGGGCACACCTTGCTGCTGGTCTTCGGCGTCGCCGGCCTCGGCGCTGCCGCCGGTGCTCTGTCCGGCACCACCGCGGTGCTCACCACCGCCGCGATAGCCCTGGCGGTGACCGGCGCAATGGCATCCCTGCGACTACTTCGCCGGCGCCGGCGCATCGGCCGGGCCGCACTGACTCGATGAGCCCGACCGATCCGGCTGGAAGGAACCTGCCATGAAGCTGACCCGCACCCTGATCGACGCCGGCCTGTCCGCCGCTGCCGGCTACCTGGGCACCAAGGCCATGGAGCCAGTGAGCATGAAGCTCTACGACCTGGAGCCCGCTGCTGCCCGCGCCCGAGAGGACGCGGTGCGTCCGGGCCCGCCCTACCGGATCGCCGCGCAGAAGCTGTCCACCCTGGCCGGCCTCGAGCTGAGCGAGAAGCAGCTGGACCGCCTCAGCCTGGTCTTGCACTACGGCCTGGCTGTCCAGTGGGCACCGCTGTACCCGCTGCTGCGCCGACGCACGAGCATCGGCCCGGTGGCCGCCGGGCTGGCCACCGGAGCAGCGATGAGCGTGGTCGCCGATGAACTGATGACCCCGGCGTTCGGGTTCTCGGCTCCCAACCTGGACTACCCGCTGGTCACCCACGCCCGCGGGGTGGCCGCGCACCTGGTGTTCGGCCTCGCCGTGGCCGCCGTCTTCGAGATCGGCTGGGTGCTGACCCGGACCAGGCCGTGACCCGGGCTGACCGGCCACACCGCACCGAGGCACGACCACCAAGCACGACCCCCGGATAGGAGCACCAGATGAGTGAGCACTTCGACGTCATCGTGATCGGCATGGGCCCTGGCGGGGAGGTCGCCGCCAGCAGGCTGCTGAGCGCGGGCAAGTCCGTCGCCGTCGTCGAACGCGAGCTGATCGGTGGGGAGTGCGCCTACTGGGCCTGCATCCCGTCCAAGACTGTGCTGCGCCCACCGGAGGCAGGTGGGCAGGTGGACCGGGCCGCAGGGGTCGGCGGCGCACAGATGGACTGGCCAGCCGCGCGGGACTACCGCGACTACATGGCCCGCCACCTGGACGACTCAGCCCAGGTCGACAGCTACGCCGACCAAGGCGCTTCGGTGGTCAAGGGCGTGGCCCGCCTGACTGCACCCGGCGTGGTCGACGTCGACGGGCGCGAACTGGGCGCCGACCACGTCGTCATCGCCACCGGTTCTACGGCCGTGATCCCGCCCATCGAAGGCCTGGACCAGGTCACGGTGTGGACCAACCGCGAGACCTACACCGCCGCCGACCTCCCGGGTCGCGCGGTGATCATCGGCGGCAGCGCCGTGGGCGTCGAGACCGCGTTGTTCCTGGCCCGCTTCGGCACGGCCGTCACGCTGGTCCAGCGCAGCGAGCGGCTGCTCAGCCGGGAGGACCCCCGGGTGGGGGACCTGGCGCGGACCGCGCTGGAAGGAGCCGGCGTCCAGGTCTGCGCCAGCACCACCCCGGCGCGGGCGCGGCGTGACGGCGCCGATCAGGTCGTCGAGCTCGACGACGGGACCTCCGTGCGCGGCGACGTGGTGATCATGGCCACCGGCCGCGCCCCGCGCAGCGACGGTCTCGGCCTGGAAGAGGTCGGCGTGAGCTTGGGCGAGCACGGTGAGGTCCTCATCGACGAGCACTGCCGGGCCACAGGCGGGATCTGGGCCCTGGGCGACGTCACCGGTGTCCTGCCCTTCACCCATGTGGCCAAGTACCAGGGCCGGATCGTCGCCGACGCCATCCTCGGCCGGGCCCGTCCCGCCCGCTACGACGGCATCCCGCGGGTAGTCTTCGCCGACCCCGAGATCGCGGCGGCCGGTCTGACCCAGGCCCAAGCCGACGCCCAAGGACTGCGCACCGCGGCCGCCGAGGTCGACCTGGCCGCCTCGATCGCCAGGCCGTGGACCTTCGAGCAGGACCCCCGGGGTCACCTCGGCCTACTGGCCGACCTCGACCGCCGCGTCCTCGTGGGAGCCTGGGCCGTGGCGCCCCAGGCCGGTGAATGGATCCACCAGGCCTCCCTGGCCATCCGCGCCGGCATTCCCATCGACACCCTGCTCGACCAGGTGGCCCAGTTCCCGACCTACACCGAGGGCTACCTGACCGCCATGGAGGCCTTGGACCTGTAACGCTCCTCCCAGACGGCATGCCTGCGGCAGCCCCATAAGGGGAACCTCATACGGGAATGAAGGAACTCGACGTGCGCACTCGCGGTCGATCGTCCCGTAAGACCCGCCCGGTGAAGAATCCCGAGCAGGCACCTCATACGGGACAAGGGCGCTCGATGACTACCCTGATCGGTGCACGCAGACACGAGCTGTGGCTCCAAGGGCGCCCAAATACTTCCGTATGCTGATGCGAGTCTTCGTAAAAGTATGCAGCAGGCAGACCGCCCTCAATTCGGCAGTTGAGTGCTGTCACGACCATGCTCGTCCTGCACGCCACGGCCCGGGGGCGGAGGGACCCAACAGCCCGGCTAGCGGATGTCCGCCAACGCACGGTCTTAAGGTCCGCAGCGGAGCACGTCTCAGAATCAGTTCCCCGGAGTGGGCCACAGTCTCAGAGTCGGTCCCGGCTGATGCCGGAGCCCGGTCAGTGGATCGACCGGTGGAAGGCTGCGAGGCCGGTGACGGCCATGGCTGCACGGCGACGGACCGTCCGTGCCGACGCTGCGTAGTCTTCGGCGACCAGCTCGGCCACCGACGGGGTCATCAGGCCACCCCGGCCCCGGCGTGCGGGTGCGTTGAGCCGAGCCGCCTCGCGGGCGACGTCCATGAGCAGGGCCCGGTCTTCGCGTGTCAGTACGCCCATCGCAGCAGCGTCCTCGAGAAGCTCAGCCAACTCGCGCTCGGGGTCCGTTCCGGCATCGACGCCGGGGACCTCCGGGACCGACCCCATCGGGACCGCCGATGCCCAGACGCGGTCACGACGCAGTGCTGCGTCACCGACACCCAGGTCGGCCATCACTTCGCGCCGGGTCCGGGCAAGCAGCGTGGCTGCGACGCTCCGGTGCGGGTCGCCACCGTAGGCCCGGACCGTCAACCACAGCTGTCCGGCGACGAGAGCGTCGATGTCGGGGGAGAGGTCCGCGAGCTGCCGAGCCAGGTTCACCGCTCCCGGGACCAGGAGCCAGGTGATCACGGAGACCGCCTCCACATGGTGTGCGGCCGTCCGTGCCAGAGCCGCCAGCACCTCATCCCGTCGTTCCGGTGACGCCTGACCCAGCCAGTCCGGAAGCTCGGGCAGGTCCGCGACTACCGAGAGGCCCGGTTCGGTCCGGCCCCACTCAGGCCAGTGGTCCCGGGCCCACCGCAGCGGGGGCCGTTCGTGCGTGTCCACCCCTAGACAGGTCGCTACGCTCATCGTCGTCTCCTTCCACACCGGGTCGATGTGGACCAGACGATGACGTGAGGACGCTCCCGGATTCGTCCCCCCCAAGCGCCCCCAACGGCGTCCCCCGCAACCCGCCTGGCCCGCGTCCGTCGTTCCAGTGGCCGACGTTTCCGCAGGTCACAGCCCGCCCCCAGCGCTCCCGGGAGCGTCCCCCCCGGGATGTGGGCGAACCTTCCCACCCAACCGCTAATGTCACGTATCGCCGCAGGTCAGAGCCACGCCCCCAAGAAAGTGGGGCACGTCCCTGGGAAAGTTGGTGACGGAGAGGTGATGCGGGGCCACGTCGAGGCCCACGACGGCTGCTCAGTCCGGAGGTCGGCGGCAAGCACCCTCGTCAACCATCCCCGTACGTAGCATTTATGTTACGCTTGCTGGGTGATCAGCAAGGTGAGGGTATGAGCAAGCACACCGCGTTCTGGGAGGACCTCAACCGCGACCTCCAGGACCCGGAGTTCCTCCGCGAGTACGTCGTCGAGTCCATGCGCATCTCGACCATCGACTCGGTCGTCAACGCCATCGACGACGCGCGCGAGGCTGCGGGGATGTCCAAGGCCGAACTGGCGCGGGCCATCCAGAAGGAACCAGCGACCATCCGTCGCCTGCTGTCCTCCGAGAGCTCCAACCCGACCCTGGGCACGCTGGCCGAGGTGGCGGCAGCCCTCGGGCTGCGCATCACCGTCGAGCCCATCCCCGAGCCCGAGCGCGGCCAGATCACCCGGCCGTTGCTCGAGGGCCGGACGGCTGACCCGATAAAGCTGGCCGAGCACCTGATCACGTTGCGTAGGCCCAGAACGAGGCTTCCCGCCTGACGGCCGTCAGATCACGGACCGCGGGTTCCGCTTTCGGTACTCCACGCCCAACCTGCGGACCGCGGCGTAGTCAGCGTCCGACAACGTCGTCCGGAACGGCTTGTCGCGCCCGTCGACGACAACCAGGAGCGGTTTGTCCTCGCCCTTGGCCTCGTAGTCAAGGAGGCAGAAGAGTCGGTAGTGGTGACGTCCCGGCCCGTCCATCCGCACCTCGAACCAGCCGCTCATGTCACCCTTCATCGCCTCCCAGTAACCGCCGCCGGCGAACCGCTTCGGTGGAGCGGCTGCGACGGCCACCAGGGCGGCGCGCATCTTGGCGCGCACGCCGGCCGGGTAGGAGTCGAGCGCATCGCGTCCGGGAGCACGCCGGGTCGGGTCGTCGTCCTCGTGACGCTGGAAGAAGACGATCGCGTGCGCATCGTCCGACGACGGGGCAGTGCGCACCGCAGGTGCCTTCGGCCTCGGCGTGGACGCCTTGCGGCGACCACGCCGATCAGGACTCATTGCAGAGCCGCCCCGTCGTGCAGCTCCGACAGCCGCCGCGCGATCTCGGCGTCGCGGTCGGCGGCGGCGTGCTGGTAGCGCATGGCAGCGCCGGGCGTGGAGTGGCCGAGCCGGCCCATGAGCTCGGCAAGGGTCGCGCCGGTCTGGGCCGCGAGGACGGCGCCGGTATGGCGCAGGTCGTGCCAGCGAAGGTCCGGCCGGCCGGCGGCCTGCCTCGCTGGGTAGTAGACCTTGTAGAGCGTCGACGGCGCCATGTGCCGGTCGCTGTCGGCCGCGGCGGGGAAGAGCAGCGCGTCCTTGCCTGACGCGGTGTGCTGCGACAAGTGCGCCTTGACCGTGGCGAGCAGATGTGGCGGGATCGCGACGTCGCGCACGCCCGCATCGCTCTTGGGTGGGCCGACGATGAACTGTCCGCCGACCCGCACGACGCCACGACGGACCTTGACCCGCCCGGTCCGCAGGTCGATGTCACCGCGGCGTAGCTCGGCCAGCTCTCCGAAGCGCAGCGCACACCATGCGGCGAGCAGCGCCATCAGCCGGTAGCGGTCGGGCAGCTCCGTGACGATCGTCTCGAGCTCCGTCAGCGTCGCCGGCTCCACGTGGTGGGCCCGCCTGGCGTTACCAGCGCCGCGGATGTGAGCCGGGTTGTACGGGATGAGGGGAGTGGGCCGCACGGACGCGGCGCCGGCGAAGATCGTGCGCAGCAGGCTGTACGCCTGTGCCCTGACGGTGTCCCGGCCCGGAGCCACCTGGTCGAACCAGGCGTTGACGTCCTCGTGCGAGATCCGGTCGATGCGCTCCTCGCCGAACGTGGGATAGATAAACCGGTCCAGCAGCATCCGATACTGCTGACCGGTCGTGGGGCGCAGCTCGCGCCCCCGCGTGCGGCGGGTCTCCAGCCACAGCTCGGCGTAGGCACGGAACGTCGGGGACTCCCGTCGCCGTGCCCCTTGAGCAGCGGCCTGCGGCGCCCACACCTCCATCCCGATCTCGGCTCGGCGCGCGGACAGCCAGGCGATGGCGTCGTCCTTGGCATCGAACGTCATCGGAGCCCGGTAGAGACGACCGTCTGGGCCGGTGTATGCAGCCCGGTAACGCCCAGACTTGAGGCGCTCCACACGCCCGAACCCACGTCTGGACCGATGGTCGGTGCGAGTCAACTTGTGTCCTCCCAGTATCGCCTTTCGAGGAATATACGAGGAACAACGGCGTCAAAACCTGTCCAGACCCGTCCATCTCTGTCCCTTGCCGACATGCCCTCTGACCTGCGAGTTTATCACCAAAGTGGACGGCGGAGAGGGGTTTGTGGTAGCCCCCTCTCTCAAAATTTCAAACCCAGTATCGCCCACCAGTATCACCGCAGGCCAGAACTCTTTCGGAAGGGGTTCTGGCCTTTGTTGTGTCCAGAATGTCCAACGTCGTGGCACAGGTTCAAGGGGCGCAAGCGCGTTATGTGCTGGCCGCGTGTGCGCACGTCTGCTCCGTGGTGCCGCGGATGGCGGTCCGTGAGCGTCACGTGAAAGCATAATCAAATCTGATAACATCTACCGTGTGCTGATCGAGGACCAAGAGCGTGCCGAGATCGCCGAGGAGATGACCCTGGCGGTCCGTGAGTCCGGCCTGTCACAGAACCAGTTCGCCCGGGCGATGGGAACATCACCTGCCCGCATGTCTGCCTATACCCAAGGCAAGACCGTTCCGTCCGCAGTGCTTTACCGGCGTGCCGTCCGGTTCGCCGAAGCTCGTCGCCGGGCTATGCAGGCTGGGCTGGTTGACCCGACGAGCTCCGCGGAACGAGTCAATCGTGCCCTCGCAGACGAGGACGAGGAGTGGGCCTTCCGACAGACCCTGCGCTGTCGGGACGACCTGGTCTTCGCGTTGACGCGTGAGACGGGGGCCGTCCCGGCGTGGAGACATCGTGCAGCGAGAGTCCAGGACCCGCGGTTCGATCAACTCATCCGTGCGTTGGTTGAGCACTGCTTCGAAGAGGCGGGCCGCCAGGTGCCTGCTTGGACGGAGAGCCTCTACTTCGATTCGCCCTGGGAGCCAGAGGACCCGTTCCGGGACTCGGACACGGTCCGCGGGGAGACTCCGGACTGGCTTCGTCGCCGAGGTATCCACATTGCTGCCCGCACGTTGTCCACAGCATGAGGAGCGATGGCCGGCTCGACGGGGAGTTCACCACGACGGAGATTGGGCGGCTCCTGGGTCTCGTGTCTGAAAAGCTGGCGGCAGCCGGGACGTCCGCCCTGGTGTACGTGGTTGGTGGAGCCGCCATTGCGCTTCGCCACAACGATAGACGGACTACGGACGACGTGGATGCGCTGGCTGTTCCGCCCGGGGAGGTGCTGGCTGCAGCCCGAGAGGTGGCCCATGATGAGGGACTTCGCGAGGACTGGTTGAGCACCGCTGCTCAACCCTGGATCCCAACGCCCCACAACAGGCTCGAGCCTGGAGAGACCCCAGGCCTGGACGTCCAACTTGCGCCGCCCGAACATCTGTTGGCGATGAAGTTGATCGCTCGGCGGGGTGTCAGAGACCTGAATGACATCCTGATCCTGGCCCGTGCACTCGGAGTGAGCCGAGCTGAGGAAATGCGGAAGATCGTCATCGCAGCCTACGGGGAGGACATGATCGAGAGTGTCCATGGCGGGCTCGACAACCTCCTGCTGGACTGTCAGGCCGTCGAGCGTCGCCTGACCGAGTAGTCACCATCGCAACGTGGAGAACGGCGTCGGCGGGGGAGGCGCACCGTTATACCTTGCGCCAGACGCCACTTGCGCCCGTATTGTGCCGAGTTGTGGCGTGCTACGCGGCGTAGCGGCCGAGGAAGCGGCCCGTCCAAACCCAGTTTTCGCCCACCAGCAGTATTCGGCCCCTGACCAGCAGAAACACGGGCAAGGGGTCTTTGCTTCGCCCCGTCTGTGCCCCAAGTGTGCCCCAGCGGCGCGTCGCCCCCCGACACTCCTGCCCAGCAGGGGGTGGGCACTGCCCTCGAGCCGCAGCGAAGAAGCACCGACGACGAGGCATGTGCACTGCGGGGGTGCGCTGCCGTGATCGGCCCTACGGTGGAGAAGGTGAGTGAACTCGTCCTGATCGCCAACGCCCAAGACGGCTCCATCAGCGCCCTGCGCCTGCACCGTGGAGAGGCGCCCCGGCTCGAGGTGCTGGAGACCACCTCGGGGCTCACCGGGTGCGGGACCTTCGCGGTGGACCCGGACCGTGATCTGGTCCACGCGGCATACAAGGGCGACCAGCCGGGGATCGCCACCCTGCGGCTGGACCGCACCACGGGTGCGCTGACCGAGGTGTCCCGCCGGGACACCGAGGCGAGCATGACCTACCTCTCGCTGGCTCACGAAGGCACCGTGCTGCTCGGCGCCTCCTACGGCGGAGGCTCGGGTCACGTCTGGCCCGTGGGGCACGGGGATCAGGTGCGGGTCGGGGAGCCGACCGCACGCGTCAGCTTCGCCAACCTGCACTGCGTCGTGCCGGCCGGCAGCGGCGGCGGCACGGTCGCCTACTTCGTCTCCCTCGGGGACGACCTGGTCGCGCAGTTCAGCCTGAACGCGAGCGGCGCCCTGACCCCGCTGGACCCGCCGACCGTGGCTGCGCCCCAGGGTTCTGGCCCGCGGCACCTCGTGGTGGACGGCGACCACGCCTACCTGGTGACCGAGTTCTCCGGTGAGGCGGTCCGTCACGCCCGCGCCGCCGACGGCACGCTGAGCCCGGCCGAGGCGGTCGGCATCGTCGACCCGCACCACGGGCTGGCGCACAGCAGGCTGGGCGCGGACCCGACGCAGGAGCACCTCATCTGGGGTGCGGACGTGCACCGTGCCGGATCGTGGCTGATCACCTCGGAGCGCAGCTCATCGGAGCTCGCCTCGGTCCCCGTGGACGCGTCCGGGCGGCTTGGCCAAGCGACGCACTTCACACCGACGCAGCAGCAGCCGCGCGGCTTCAACGTCACCTCCGACGGCCGTCTCCTCGTGAGCGTGGGCGAGAGGTCGACCCGTGCCGAGTTGCTTCGCGTCGAGGAGGACGGAGCGCTGACATCGCTGGGGACGGCCGAGATCGGTCGCGGCCCCAACTGGGTGCGCATCCTGGAGTGACTCAGCGGATCGCGTGCGTGAGTGCACGCCACTCGCCGCCGCGCGGGTCCTGCTCAGCCAGACCGAGTTCCTGGAACTGCTCCAGCCATCCCTCCATCGGGAACCAGCCCCAGCGCCGCTGGAAGCGGTTGGCGTTGTCAACGATGGAGGCCAGGTGCTGCAGCGGCGGGCTGGGTGAGGGGTGGTGCTGGTGGTATGCGGTGGCACCCCCGACCCAAAGCAGCCGCCCGTGCGCCGCCCCGAGGCGCTGCCCGAAGTCGGTGTCCTCGGCCCCGTAGCCGACATAGCCCTCGTCGAACCCCCCGAGCGCCTCCCAGTCGTCCGCGCGCAGGGCGAAGGAGAGCGACCAGAACAGTCGCAGGTCGTCGGCCGGCCGGACCTCGTCCGGTGCGAGACGGGGGCGCGCGGGGTGGGGCCGGGCCATGGCCGCCAGGTCGGCGCCGCGGTAGTCGCGCGGGTGCCCCACCGCGGGCAGGTAGGCCACCTCACCGGCGGCGACGGTCGGCCTGTCGCCAGTATGCCGAGGGGTCGGGTCGGCGGGCGCCAGCACCTCGGCATACTGCCGCACCAGACCGGGGGACGGGATGCAGTCCACGTCCAGGAAGACCAGCAGGTCCGCGCCCGCGGCGATCGCTGCGCTGGCTCCGGTGTTGCGGGCCGCCGCGAGCGGCAGTCCCTCGGGCGTGCTCGGCAGGCTCGGCACCAGCACCTGCGCCTCCGGCGGGCGACACCGGTCCACCACCGAGGCGACCTCGGGGTCATCCATGGCCACAGCGACGAACACCGCGGGCGCCCGGACCTGGCCGCGCAGACCCCACAGCAGCCCGGCCAGGTGCTCGTGACGACCGTGCGCGATGGTCACCACCGCTGTGCGTGCCGTCATGCCGGTCGACCTCTCAGGCCGGCCGTCTGTGCGGGGAGGGCGCGCAGCGCCATGAGGTGAGCGGCTGCCCGGCGCGCACCGTGCCCGGTCGACCAGCGCCCCCACCCGGCGCCACCCAGCGCGGCGGCACGTTCGAGCACGGCCGGCCACTCGTCGGACGCCGGCCACTCGTGCAGGCCGACGGCCAGCCCCAGGTGGTTGAGCGCGTCCACCGTCGCCTCCTGCTCGTCGAAGGGGCGAGGCTGGGCGATCACGACCGCCGGTCGTCGGGCTGCGGCGACCTCCGCGACGGCGTTCTGGCCGCCGTGGGACACCACGACGTCGGCCGCGGCGAGGTCGGCCCACACGTCGGTCGCGGGTGCGGTCGCGGGGTCCCGCTCCACCCACTCCCAGTCGGGGGTGGCAGCCGCCGCCGCGGAGACCGCCCCGGCGTCGGTGGATCGCCCGCCGCCGCCCCACAGCACGAGGACCCGGCGGCGCGAGCGTGGTGCACGCGGGGCGGTCGGTCGCCCGTCGAACCGGGAGATGCCGCCGACGTGCCAGGTCCTGTCCGTCCACGACGCGGGCCAGTCGTGATCGTGGGCGCCCTCGGGCCACGGCGCGAGCAGGGCGACCGCCGAGTCGTAGGCCAGACGGTGCGCCCGGTCCAGCCGCCGGCCGGGCAGCGCGACGACCACGGTCGGGACCCCCATCAGCCGGGCGAACAGCGCGACCTCCACGGACACGTCGACCACCAGGAGCCTCGGCTGCTGCCGGTCGACCCAGGCCGCGAGCTGGGTCATCCGCCGGCTCAGGCCCGCGTGCCCCATCGGCGCCCAGTGGAGCACTCCACCCGCGGTGACGTCGGCCAGGTCGTCCGTGTCCGTGTCGTCCGTGTCCGGGTCGAGCCCGTCGTCGCGCTCCAGCCGGGTCCACGGGCCGCGCCAGGTGGCGGGGCGGGGCAGCGAGCTCAGGCCCCACACGGGCTCGTCCAGGCACGCTGCGATCGACTGCAGCCGGGTCACGTGGCCGGAGCCCTGGTGGTGGGCGTAGTAGCCGATCATGCGGCCCGGCCGGGAACGGTCAGGTGGCCATAGACCTCGAGGTAGGCGTCGATCATCCGCTCCACCGAGCAGTGCCGCACCGCCTGACGCCGGCACGCTGCCCGGTCCAGCGTGCTCGCCACCTCCACGTGGCGGGCCGCCTCATCCACGTCGCCGCCCGGCACGAGCACGCCGCAGCGGGGTGGCACGAACTCACGCAGACCGCCCCGGTCGTAGCCCAGGACCGGTGTGCCGCAGGCGAGGGACTCCGCGGCGACCAGGCCATAGGGCTCGTCCCACACCGGCGTCACCAGGGTCGCCGCGCTCTGCCCGACCAGGCTCGCCAGGTCGGCCGTGCCCAGGTGGCCGAGATACTCCGCACCAGGCCCGAGCAGGGGTCTGATCATGGCGTCGAAGTAGTCCTGGTCCTGCACGGGGCCGGCGAGCCGGATCCGACGACCCCCCGCCAGGGCGATCCGCAGAGCGTCGTGCGGCGCCTTCTCGGGGACGAGTCGGCCGAACCACGCCAGGTCCGGCCCGCCCGGGCCCGGAGTCCACTGGTCGACGTCCACACCATTGAGCACGACCCGCGCCCTCGTGACGTGCCGCCAGGACCGGGCGGTGTGCCCGCTGACGGCGACGAACCGGGCGCGCCGCTGGTCCATCAACCGGATGGCCGGCTCCACCCACGGCGTGGGCGGGGTGTGCAGCGTCGTCACCATCGGTGCCGGCAGTGTCGCGGCCAGCGCGATCGGCAGGTAGTGCAGGCTGTTGTTGTGGATCACGTCCACGTCCCTGCGGCCCTGCAGCTCCAGCATCGCCTGGAGGTAGGAGTGGTGCTCCCGCAGCCACCGCTCCGGTGGCATGGCGACGTCCCGACGCGCGGCCGCGCTGAGCTCCAGCGGCTCGACGAGGATCTCCCGGGCGCCCAGGGCAGGGTCGCTGCCCGGCCCGGAGAACAGCGTGACGTCCACACCTCGCAGGCGCAGACCACGGACCAGGTGCCAGGTCAGCGACTCAAGACCGCCCGCGAACGGTTCGCAGAGCGGATGGTTCGCCCCCGCGATGATCACGACGTGCACGTCACGCTCCCGGCGAGAGCCTGCGCGTAGACCTCGCGGTGCGCCCGCGACAGGGCGGTTCGCTCGGCCGCGCGCTGGTCGGGGTCGGCGCGCCAGGCGGGCCGCTCCGAGTATGCCGTGTGCACGGCCTGTCGGAGGCCGTACCGTCTCGCGGGGTCCGGCTCCGCGGGGAAGCTGAGGCAGGGGCGCTGCTCGGCGTAGAACCCGCAGTCGGGGGCCGCGACGACCGTGCCCAGGTCGAAGCAGGCCTCCAGCCAGCCGGAGTGGGTGCCGAACCGGTAGGGCAGCACCGACAGGTCCAGCCCCTGCAGGTAGTCCCACAGCTCGGCGTCGGTGAAGTAGTCGTGCACGTGCAGGTCCACGAGGGACTGCGCGGCGAGGTCGCGCAGCCGTGCCGCCAGACCTGCGTCGTGACGGTCGGATCCCTGCGTCATGACGTCGGTGTGCACGTCCACCCGCAGCCGGGCGCCGGGCAGCCGCGGAAGCAGCCCGACGATCGACTCGATGTCGAACAGCGGGTCCATGCTGGCCCGCAGGCTCTTGGCGTGCACGCCGATGACGAACTCCGTGCCTGGCGTCCTGGGGCGGCGCAGCGTGGGCTCCTCCACCACGTGCGGGTGCGGGAGGACCCGAGCCTCCCGCCCCCAGCGGCGCCGGATCTCGGTCGCCGCCCCCTCGGTCAGCGTGATCAGGGCGTCCGCCCCCGCCACCAGGACCGAGAGCTGCTCGTCGTGCAGCCCGGGCTCCAGGTGGTGCGGGTTGCGCAGGTCGTGGACCGTGAGCACCAGGGGCTTGCCGGCGGCACGCAGCGCACGCACGAGTTCTTCGAGGTCAGCTGGGGCGACGGCGTCGAACCCGAAGTGGATGTGCATGACGTCGAACTCGTCGGCGTGCTCGCTGACCCAGTCAGCCTCCAGCATCGGCGGCGGCCACCACTGGGCAGCCGGCAAGCCCCGTCCCGGTGACGGGTCGGGCAGCCGCTCGACCTCGTCGTCGGGACCGGCGCTGAGGTGGCGGACGTAGACGTGCGAGGAAGGTACCGACGCAATGCGGAGCATGATGTGGGTCTCCAGAAACGGGGAGCGGCGCGCAGGCGGTGCCTACGTCCGACGGGTGGACGCGGCACTCGGCTGAACCGCATGCTCACCGTAGGCACGGACCCACCGCCCCGCGAGCCGAGAGACGAGCCACGGCACCTTCCCCTGCGACCCCGTCATCCCTACGATCGAGCGATGCTGTGTTCAGCCAGGTCCTGGGCGGTGACGGGCAGGTGCTCTTCGTCCGGGGCGAGAGCGGTGCCGGCAAGACGAGCCTTGTTACCGAGTTCGCCGCGCGCTCCCGGAGCGGGTTAGAGGATCTCGTCGTCGCGGTCGGCCGGTGCGACCCGCAGTCGGGTCGCGGCGATGCCTTCCTGCCGTTCCGCGAGGTGCTGCAGACCCTCACCGGGGATGTTGCGGGAGGGTCCCCGCACCAGGACCCGGCGGGTGAGGAGGCGCACCCTCACAGGGTCCGGAGCCTCAGCAGGGACACCGTCGCCGCCCTGGGCCCGTCGCTGGTCGGGCTCTTCATCCCCGGCGGCGCCCTCCTGGCGAACGTCGGACTCATGATGGCGCGGAAGAAGTCCGAGGCAGGTGGGCGGCGTATGGACGAGGTCGCCACGGTGCCGGTGATCGACGCGGCGGTCGACCAGGACCAGATCCTCGAACAGTACGTCCAGGTGCTGCGCCGCCTCGGTCAGCAGCTGCCCCTGCTCGTGGTGCTCGACGACCTGCAGTGGGCCGACACCGCCTCCCTGGCCCTGCTGGCCCGGATCGGCCGCCGACTGGAGGGCACCAGGATCCTCGTGATCGGCACCTACCGGACGAGCGACGTCACGCTGGGGGCGGGCGAGGCGCAGCACCCGCTGGAGCCGGTTGCCCACGAGCTGACCCGTCAGTTCGGTGACATCACCATCGACCTGGACACGGACGAGGACGGCCGGGCCTTCGTCGATGCCTTCCTGGACCAGGAGCCCAACGAGCTGGGCGAAGAGTTCCGCCGCACCCTGCACGCTCGCACCGGGGGTCACCCGCTGTTCACGGTGGAGCTCGTGCACCACCTCCAGGACCACGGCAGCATCGTGTGGCGCGATGGCCGGGGCTGGGCGGCGCTGGACGACCTCGACTGGGACCAGCTCCCCGCCCGGGTCGAGGGCGTCATCGGGCAGCGGCTCGCGCGCCTGCCGGAGCATCTGCACCGGAGCCTGACGATCGCGGCTGTCGAGGGCGAGGCCTTTACCGCGGAGGTGGTCGCGCGGGTGCAGCAGGTGGAGCTGCGCAACCTGGTGCGCGATCTGAGCGAGACCCTGACGCGCCGTCACCACCTCGTGACGGCCGTCGGCATCGACCGGGTCGGCGCCCGGCGACTCTCCCGCTACCGCTTCTCCCACGTCACGGTCCAGCACTATCTCCTGCGGCACCTGGACGAGGTGGAGGCCGGCTTCCTGCACGAGGACGTCGGCCTGGCCGTCGAGGAGCTCTACGGCCCGGACAACCCCCGGACCCTGGACCCGCTGGCCAGGCACTTCCACCTGGCAGGTGTGCCCGACAAGGCGAGGCAGTATGCCGAGCGCGCCGGTGACCGGGCCGCTGCCGCCTTCGCGAACGCCGCCGCCGTCCGCCACTACACCAGGGCCCTGGAGTGGGCCGAGGAGGACTCCGACCGGATCCGGCTGCTCACCGCCCGGGTTGCCGTGCACAACCTGGCCTCCGACCTCGCCGCGGCGGATGAGGACATCAGGGCGCTGGAGGAGCTGGTGTCCTCCGGTCAGGACCGGGCGGCTCGTGCGTCGGTGCTGCTCCTGCGAGCCAAGCACGGGGACCACACCGGCGACTACGCACAGGCCGCGACGGATGCGCGGGCGGCCGCCACGACATACCAGGAGATCGGTGACCCGGCGGGGGAGGGGCGCGCCCGGACGGTGCTCGGCGAGGTGCTCAGCGCCCCCCAGGAGTACGCAGCCGCCAGGCAGGAGCTCGGGCGGGGGCTCGAGCTCGCCCGGGAGACAGGCCAGTCGGCGCTCGAGGCGACGGCCCTGGCCGGGCTGGGGATCGTGGCCGACCTGACGGGTGACCGCGCGACGGGCAGACGGTGCTTCGAGGAGTCCTTGGCCATCCAGCAGCGGGACAACCGGACCAGTGGCGTGGTGACCGACCTGATCCACCTGGGGGTGAACAGCTGGCGCAGCAACGACCTGGTCGACGCGACCGAGCGGTTACAGGAGGCCCTGGGGGTGGCGCAGCGGATCGGCGCGCGTCGGCTGGCGGGCCGGGCACAGGCCAACCTGGGTCTGCTCCTGTGTGCCCGGCTGGACCTCGACGCCGGGCGAGGACACCTGGAGGAGGCCCTGCAGCTCAACCGGGAGGTCGGTGGGCCGTATGCCGTGGCACGCACCCTCGGTCTGCTCGGCCACGCCTACCGCGGGCTGGCGGACTATCCCCGGTCCGAGGCGCTCGAGAAGGAGGCCCTGGAGATCGACCGGCAGGTCGGCGACCCGTCAGGACGAGGGCTTCCGGCTGGCGAACCTGGGAGAGCTCGCCCGGGCCACGGGGCGAGGACCGGAGGCGCAGGAGCTGTTCGACCAGGCGCTGCACCTCGCGCAGGACATCGGGGACCCGGACGTGGAGGTCCTGGCCCTCATCGGTCTGGCGTGCCTGCGTCTGGACCAGGGGGCGCCGGAGGAGGCGTTGGACTTCGCCCGCCGTGCCCATGTGCTGTGCACGGAGCTGGAGGACCCCCGCGAGGACGCCGAGGCCCGGCTCCAGATGGGGCAGGCGCGGCGTGCCCTGGGCGACCTGGACGCGGCGCGCGACGACTACGAGGCCGTGCTCGAGATCGACGCGGTCATCCAGCATCCGGCTGCCCTGGTCGGGTTGGCCGAGGTGGCGCTACGCCTGGGGCACCCGGACGAGGCCCGAGAGCGCGTGGAGCAGGTCGTCTCCCGGGTGCTGGCGCGCGACCTGCCCGGGGTGGTCGACGTGCCGCAGCTCTACGCCGCCGTCGGTCGGGTCCTGGGTGCACTGGGTGATGCCCGGGCCGACGACGTTCTTGAGGTGGGCCGGGCCGTCCTGCTGGAACAGTCCGACCGGTTCACCGACCCCGATCAGCGCCGCCGCTTTCTCGAGGACGTGCCCGGTCACCCCGAGCTGCTGCGGTGACCACCACCTCCGTCAGAAGACATGCATCTTGCCGAGCAGGCTGGAGTTGTCGCCGACCGACTCGAGCAGGTCCTTGTCGTGCTTGAGCATCTGGGTCCGCATGTAGACACGGATCCACTGGCGGTACATGAAGGCCTCCCACCGGGTGAACACCTCCTGCAGCGTCAGTGCTGGGTTGCCGAGGTGGCGGGCCAGGACGAACGATGCCTCCAGGCCGAGGGAGATGGACTGGAAGTAGGGCGATCCCAGGGCCGAGTCCCCGAGCAGGAACACCGGACTGGCGGCCAGCGGGTGGTCGGCGCCCGAGCACTGCCACGCCTGACTGGTCACGTGGCGTGCCCGGTAGAGGTCCAGCGGGAGCCGCACCACCTGCAGGTCGCCGATGATCTGGCCGTGCGTCTCGGCCTTGATCCTGTCGATGAACTGGTCCATCGACAGGGCGATGTCCGGGAACCTCTCTCGCAGGAACCCGCCGGTGCAGGTCGGCGGCAGCGCGTCGAACTCCTGCTCACGGATGTTCACGATGCCGGTGACGTGACTCGTCGAGCCGTCGTAGTGGGTGCGGCGCACCGCCGGGATGAACTTGTAGGCGGCGTTGCCGATGTTCTTGTAGTACTTGCAGAGCTCGTTGCACTGGTAGTCCTGGTCGTACAGGAAGGTGATCACCAGTGCGTACTCCATGCGAATCCGCGTGGTGTTGCGGTCCCGTTCGGCGGGGTCCGGTCCGGGCACCAGGAGATCGCGCATGAGCGAACGGGCACCGGTGCAGTCGACCAGCAGGTCGCCGGGGTCGAGCATCGCCAGGGCGCTGCCTGGGTCGAGCTCCTGGTCGACCCGCTCGACCGTCCCGGTGGCGCGCGAGGCGATGAGCTCGCTGAGCGCCCTCTCGATGGTGTTCAGCGGGACGAACCCACGGGTCCAGTCCTCCAGCAGGCCGCGCAGGTCCGCGGCCATGGTGCTGCGGTAGGCGAGCCCGGCCTCAAGCTGGTCCCGGTCGAAGATGGCGTGCACGTTCTGGCCGTCGAGAGGGTCCGTGCGGTAGGTGTCGATCGAGTCCGCCGTGAGGTAGTCGGCCAACGACACCATCCGGCTGCGGGTGTACTCCCGGCGTCGTTCGTAGAGGCGCACCCGCCATCCGTCGGACTGCAGCAGCGCGGCCAGGAACAGACCGACCGGACCCGCTCCCGCGATGTGGACCGTCCCCGGCCGCGGCGGTGCCGTTGGCTTCGACATGACAACCCCTCCTCACCCGGCACGCAGTGCCGAGGGTGCCGTCGCCGAACCGGACAGGACGAAGTCGTAGGCGCACCCGGCATACTGCCCGCCACCGGCGTCCGCCCACCTGGTCACCGGGGTCACCAGAGACTCCTTCACCGCGCCGGCCACGTCAGCGTCGAGCCACGGGTCGTCCTCGAAGTAGATCTGTGTCGTCAGCGGCTCGCAGTCCGGGTGGCTGATCCGGAAGTGGATGTGAGCCGGACGGAAGGGCTCGCGGCCCATGGCGGCCAGGAGCCTGCCGGTCGCGCCGTCGGTCGGGATCGCATAGGGGACGGGCACGACGGTCATGAACTCGAAGCATCCGTCCTGGTCCGCGACCAGCCGTCCCCTGAGGTTGAACTCGGGCAGGTCGGGCTGCACGTGGGAGTACTCGCCCAGGCCGTTCGACTGCCAGACGTCGAGCACGGCGCCCGCCAGGGGAGTCCCGTCCGTCGAGCGCACCCGGCCGGCGAAGTGCAGCTTCTCGCCGGGCTCGTCCTGCCGTTGCGGGAGGACGTAGGGGTGGTGCAGGAAGGGTGCGTCCGGGACGTAGTAGGGGCCCTCGAGATTGTTCTCCGTGCCGTCGCCGGCGTGTGCCAGGTCGTCGACGGTCGAGGAGAGGAAGACGTCCAGCATCAGTGGGATCTCGATCCCCTGGTCGCCGGCCTCGGTGAGCCACTCCGTGGCGACCCGGAACTCCTCCCAGGTCACCCGGTGCCTGGTGATGGCGTCCAGGAGTGCCTGCAGGACGTCGTCGAAGACCTCCTGCAGCCGGAGGTTGGTCGGTCGTGCCGTGTCGATGGTGGTCATGATGAGAGTCCTTGTCTGGGAGTGAGGGTGTGACAGTGGCAGTGTCGTGAGATCTCAGTCGCCGGCACATGAGGGAGAGCCGACAGTTTCGGCCGGCATGCCCACGGTGTAGGCCGCCATCGACATCGACCCGGCCTGATGACCGTCGATCAGGAGCGACAGCGGCTCGTCACCAGCCAGTGCGGCGACGTACAGCAGGGGGAGGAAGTGGTCAGGGGTGGGCACGGCGTTGTCGAAGTCGCGGTGTCCGGTCAGGGCGGCGACCCCGGTCGGGTCGGTACTCTGCAGGACCGTCCGGGCGGCGTCGTCGAATCGCCGTGCCCAGTCGAAACCCTCCTCGGCGCGGGTGTGGTCGAGGGCGGCGAGGGTGTGCACGACGTTGCCGCTCCCAATGATCAGCACGCCCGAGTCCCGCAGACCGCGCAGCCGCCGACCGAGCTCGAGGTGCTGGTCGAACCCCTGGAAGGCGTTGAGCGAGAGCTGCAGGACCGGGATCGAGGCCTCGGGGAAGGCGTGCCTGAGCACGGACCACGTGCCGTGGTCGATCCCCCAGGAGTCGACGTCGCACCCGACCCACTGCGGCTTGGTCAGATCTGCGACCTCCTCGGCGAGCTCGGGCAGTCCGGGGGCCGGGTACGTGAGGTCGTACAGCTCCTGCGGGAACCCGTAGAAGTCGTGGATGGTGCGTGGACGAGCCATCGCGGTGACCGCGGTGACATTGGTGTACCAGTGCGCCGAGATGACCAGGATCGCCCGCGGCCTGGGCGCCGACCGCCCGAACTCGCGCCAGGCCTCGGTGTAGCGGTTCGCCCGCAGTGCGTGCATCGGGCTCCCGTGACCGATGAAGGCCGCGGGCATGCGGGTGCCGGGTGACGGCATACTCCCCATGACGCACCGGCCCTAGGAGGTGGCGAACGCGATGAGCTGGAGCTGGATGTCGTCGGGGTCGCGGAAGTTGAGCGACCAGCCCCAGCCGTGCTCGCTGACGGGGCTGTAGGTGACGCCCTTCTCCTCCAGGCGAGCCTCCCAACCCCTGAGGATGTCCTGGTCGGCCACCGTGAACCCGACGTGGTCGAGGCCGGTGCGGACCGGGTCGAAGCTCTCGCCGGCGTTGGTCGGGTGCTCGTTGAGGACGACGAACATCGACCAGTCCTCGGGGCCGAGCACGACTGCGTTGCCGCCGCCGTCGCCGTGATGCGGCTCGCGCGCCAGCTCGACGAACCCGAACAGGTCGGCGTACCAGGCGATGCTGGTGTCCATGTCGGTCACGGTGGATGGACTTCCCGGGCAGGGACTGGTTGTTCATCGTGGTCGTCGGACTGCTCGTCGTGCCCGTGCAGGTGGCACTGATCCCCGTGGCGGGGCTCTTCGGGGACCTCGGGATCTACGGATCCCGGATCTCGGTGATCCTCTTCCACGTCGCCTTCGGTCTGCCGTTCGCGGTCTTCCTGCTGCGCAACTTCTTCGCCGGGATCCCCAAGGAGCTGCTCGAGGCGGCACGGATGGACGGCGCGGGGGAGTGGCGGATCTTCCGGAGCGTGGTCCTGCCCCTGGGGCTGCCGGCGATCGCCTCGCTGGGCATCTTCCAGTTCCTGTGGGTGTGGAACGACATGCTGGTCGCGCTGGTGTTCGCCGACTCCTCCGCGGCCCCGCTGACGGTGGCGTTGCAGTCCCAGGCCCGCCAGTTCGGGTCCAACATCGACGTGCTGGCCACGGGGGCGTTCCTGTCCCATGTGGTGCCCCTGGTGGTCTTCTTCTCCTTCCAGCGCTACTTCGAGCAGGGGGTCCTCGCCGGCTCGGTGAAGTAGGCGCCGGGGTCAGGGCCGCAGCGCCGCGGGACCGGTGCGCACCGCGCCCGCGGTGTCCACGAGGGCCAGCGGTCCCGGTCGGCCCAGGTCCTCCCACTGCCGCTGCCAGTCCGCCATCAGGTGGTAGGCCCGGTCGGTCAGCGGCTCACGGGCCGGGGAGACCAGGTAGCCGAACTCCCGGCGGGGGTCCCCGGTGCACAGGGTGTCCTCGTCGACGACGACCGACGGCAGGATCTGCCGCAGCACGTCGGGGCTGCCGATGTCCTGCCCGTCCAGCCAGTAGGCCTCCAGGAGCACCGCGCGCACGGCCGCACCCCGTCCGAGGTCGACGGCCTCGGCATAGGCCGCCGCCACGGTGCGGGGGTGCGGGAGCACGGACGGCACACGGGTCGGCAGGTCCTCGTCCGGCCCGGCCACGGAGCGGGCGGCGTCGAGCTGACGCTGCATCTCCTCCCGCTCGGGACCGTCGTCGCGCAGTCCCGTGCGCGGAATCGTGGTCGGCCGTTGCACCGCCAGCCAGGAGCTGTCGTCATCGGGTCCGAGCCGCAGGTGGGCCAGGTAGGCCCACGGCGAGGTCAGGTCGACGAGCAGCCGGACCGTCCCGGGCCGGACGGCGGGCGCAACCGGCCGTTGCGCGACCAGGGCGTGGTAGGTCCAGTCCGGCGAGGCGGCAGTATGCCGGTTGGGCCGGACCAGGGTGTGCGGACGGGTGGGTGTCGTGATGGTCATGGTGTCCTCCTCGCCTTCCGTTCTACGGCAGGGAGCAGGGTGAGTCCTTGACCTGGGTCAAGCCCTGGCCGGGTGAGCGACTCGATCACTGCGGCCTGTCTCGAAGCCGTCCAGGTTCAACCCTCGGAGGCGAAGGTCACCGGCTCCCGCGGTCGGTCGTCAACCTGCAGCCGGAAGACGTCCGGCCGCGCGTAGTGCCCGACCACATCGAGGTCGAGGTGGGAGCGGGTGCGGTCCGCCAGGTCGAGGTCCGCGACGAGGATGCCCGGCTCACCGAACAACGGGCCGGCCAGCACCTGACCCAGCGGGTCGACGATGACGCTGCCGCCCCGGATCAGGGGCTCCTCGCCGCGGACGTCGATGGCCGTGGCGTAGTCCTCGGGGTAGTCCGACCGGCGGATGTACTGGCACGCGGCCAGCACGAAGCAACGCCCCTCCAGCGCGATGTGCCGCATGGTGTGCTGCCAGGCGTCGCGGTCGTCGACGGTCGGGGCGCAGTACAGCTCGATGCCCTGGGCGTACATGGCGGTGCGCAGCAGCGGCATGTAGTTCTCCCAGCAGATCACCGCGCCGACCCGGCCGGCGGGGGAGTCCACGACGGGCAGCGTCGAGCCGTCCCCCTGGCCCCAGACGAGCCGCTCGGCCGCAGTCGGCATCAGCTTGCGGTGGTGGCCCACGAGGCCCTGGTCGGCGTCGATCAGCGCGACGGTGCAGTAGAGCGTGCCGCCCGCCCGCTCGATCAGCCCGAGGACCACGAACACTCCGGCCCCGCGCGCGGCCTCGACGATCTCGGCCACCTCAGGCCCGTCCAGTCGCACTGCGCCCTCGGCGTAGCGCAGGAACTCCTCGCGCCCGTCCTGCGTGCGGGCGCCGACCGGTGCCCCGAAGGTCAGCCCCTTGGGGTAGGTGCCGAGGAAGGCCTCGGGGAAGACCACGACCTGGGCGCCCTGCTGGGCGGCCGAGTCGATGAGGGCGACGACCTTGGCGGTGGTGGCGGCAGCGTCGAAGGGGACGGAGCCGTCCTGCACGACGGCGACCCGGGTCATGGGGACACCGCCGCGGCGTCGGCCAGGGCCGAGCGGGCGGCCGTGATGACCGTGCCCAGGGACTCGCGCAGGGCGATGAGTTCCTCGACGTCCATGCCCAGGCGAGAGACCACGGCGGGGGGCACCCGGAGTGCGTCCTCACGCAGCCGGAGACCCTGCTCGGTCAGCGTGACCGCGAGTGACCGCTCGTCGTCCGCGCGGCGCTCCCGGCGGAGCAGCCCACCAGACTCCAGGCGTTTCAGCAGCGGCGACAGGGTGCCGGGGTCCAGATGGAGGAGGTCGCTCAGCTCTCGCACGGAGACCGGATCCGGGCGCTCCCAGAGTGCCAGCATCACGAGGTACTGCGGGTGGGTGAGTCCCATGGGCTCCAGGATCGGGCGGTAGACCGCGACGACGTTGCGGGCGGCGACCGAGAGCGCGAAGCAGACCTGCTCCTCCAGCGCCAGGGCCCGTGCGGGATCGGAAAGGCGGACGTCGTCCCTCATGACTGTTAGGCTACCAGATTGGTGCCCCAATGATTTGTACGCAAAGGAAGGCGAACCATGCCCGGACGAGGCAAGAACGAGGGACTGTCGCTGTGGTACCGGTTTCTCTGGCAGATCAAGTACCAGGGCTACCACGTGTTCGGGCCAGCCCAGCTCAGCGGGCAGAGCGATCCGCAGTGGCGGCTTCGGCAGCAACGACAGACAAAGGTCGATGCGGCCCGTGCGGCGAGGCTGGCGCGAGAGAGCGGTGCCGGCCGATGAGGTAGGTCCACCCGTCGCCGCCGTCGGCGACGGAGCGGATGGCCTCGCGGCGGCTGTTCGACGAGGGCGTGTCGGACGTGCGTCCGGTGGCGGGGGCGTGGGTCAGTCGGCGAGGAAGGCTGGCACCCGGTCCTTGGGCCGCCCGATGATGGCGCGGTCGCCGCGGACCAGGACGGGGCGTTGCATCAGGCGGGGGTGCTCGAGCAGCAGCGCGACGACCTGGTCGGCCGTGGCGACGTCGGTGTCCGTCAGACCGAGCGCGGTGAAGGCGGCATCCCGGCGCACCAGGTCGGTCACCGGGTCCTCGAGCTTGCCGATCAGGTCGCGCAGCTGCGCCTCGTCCAGGGGTGTGGACAGGTAGCGCACGACCTCGGCGTCGACGCCAGCGGACTCGACGTGTTCCAGCGCAGCCCTCGAGGTGGAGCAGCGGGGGTTGTGCAGCACGGTGATGTGAGGCATCTCACGACCGTAGTTCACGCAACGCGGAATCTCGCCATCGGGGCCGGAGTTATGCTATGTAAGCGTCTGGCGCCGGTGCCGCTGCCCGGCGCATTTTCTATCTCTCCGTCCTTGTCGAGGAACCCGAACAATGAGCGCCCGCCTCACCCTGTCCCGCCCCACCACCACGAGCACCCTCGTCGCCCAGCCGGCGCGCCTGACCCGCCGGCAGCGTCGTGAGGAGCGCGAGCTGCTGGCTCAGCTGGCCACCCGTCCGGACAACGTCCGCGACGAGCTGCTGGAGATGATCTACCGGCCCAACTGACGGCATACGCCCGTCCTCGGATCTGGCCGCCTGTCCCGATCCGTGCTGTCTGTCCCGATCCGTGCTGTCTGTCTCGATCCGCGCCGTCTGGATCCGGGTTCAGCCCCGATGACGTGCGGGGGTCGTTTCGGCAGGAGGGTCGCTCACGACCCTCCTAGCGTGAAGACATGACCACCGACGGTTCCAGACCAGAGTCAGATCACCGCTCGGAGGACCCGGCCGAGGGCCAGGGGTCGACGGGCCACCGCGTGGCCCGCTCCGGCGCCCTGCTCGGGCCGGCCCTCTTCGCGGTGATCGGGGCGGTCCTGATCATCCTGGCTATCGTCCTCATCTGACGTTCGCCGTGGCCGAGGCCAAGGACGCCACCGCCTGGGTTCCCGCACGCCCCACGCTGCGTCGGCTCGCGGAGGCCGTCCAGGACTGCCGCGGCTGCGAGCTGTGGGAGGACGCGACCCAGGCTGTGTTGTCCACGGGCACGCGTGAGGCTCGTCTGATGCTCGTGGGGGAGCAGCCCGGTGACCGGGAGGACCGTGAGGGTGAGCCGTTCGTCGGCCCCGCCGGACGGGTGCTGGCCACCGCGCTGGAGACGGCCGGGATCGACCCGGGGGAGACCTATCTGACCAACGCGGTGAAGCACTTCCGCTTCGAGCGCCGCGGCAAGCGGCGCATCCACGAGGCGCCCGAGCTGCGCCACCTGGTCGCCTGCCACCCCTGGCTGGAGGCCGAGCTCACGGTGGTCGACCCCGACGTGGTCGTCTGCCTCGGCGCCTCCGCGCGGGGTGGGTATGACGAGGCGCTGGCCGAGCTCGTCTCCGACCTACGGGTCGCAGCCTCCGCCTGAGGGAAGCACCATCCGAGAGTCTGATCACCCAGGGTGCCTGCCCTACCATCGGGCCATGACCGGTCCCCACGACACCATCCGCCGCCGCGCCCGCGACTGTGGCGTCGTCGTCTTCGACCTCGACGGCGTGATCCGGGAGTTCGGCCCCGCCACCACCGAGGCGGTCGCAGCCGACCTCGGTCTGACAGCGGATGACTTCCTTGCCCTGGCCTTCGCGCCGGACCTCATCGAGCCGGTCGTGACGGGTCAGCGCACGTTCGCCGGCTGGTGCGGCCTGATCCGGGACGCGCTGGTGGCGCGAGACATCCCGCCCGCAGCAGCGGAGGAGGCGGTGACCCGCTGGGTTGCCGACCGGGGCGTGCCAGTGGCCGAGACGGTCGAGCTCATGCGGGAGCTCGAGGAGGACGGCGCAGCGGTCTTCGTGTTCACCAACGGCACCGACAACATCCCCGCCGAGCTGCGGCAGATCGGCCTGGACCACCTGGTCGACGTCGTGCTCAACAGCGCGGTCTTGGGGCACCGCAAGCCGCACCACGAGGCGTATGCCCGGGCACATGCCGCCCTGGAGTCCCACCTCGGGCGTGCGGTCCGGCCGGACGAGGTGCTCTTCACCGACGACCGCCCGGACAACATCGACGGAGCCATCCGGTTCGGCTGGCAGGCGGTGCACTTCGACGCGGGCGTGCGCACCGACGTCTGACCGGCGGCCCCGATGGGACGATGGTGAGATGGAACCCGAGCTCGACCTCGTCCTCGTGGGCGCCACCGGCTTCGTGGGACGCCTAACAGCCGCCCACCTGGCCACGGCAGCGCCCGACGGGGCACGCATCGCCCTGGCCGCACGGTCCCTCCCGCGCCTGGAGCAGTTGCGCGACACCTTGCCGGAGCACGCCCGCCGGTGGCCCCTGATCGAGGTGGATGCCACCGATCCGGACGCGGCCCGCGCGCTGGCGGTCCGCACCACCGCGCTGGCCACCGCCGTCGGGCCGTACGCCAGCTACGGGTTCCCCCTGGTCGCCGCGTGTGCCGGTGCGGGCACGCACTACGCAGATCTGACCGGCGAGGTCCTCTTCGTGCGGCGCACGATCGAGGAGCTGCACGACCGCGCCAGTATGTCGGGAGCCCGGATCGTGCACGCCTGCGGCTTTGACTCGGTCCCCTCCGACCTGGGCGTCTGGCTCACGGCGCAGCGGGCGCAGGAGGACGGTGCCGGCGGCCTCACCGACACCGAGCTGGTGGTCCGGCGCCTGCGCGGGGGACTGTCCGGCGGCACCATCGACTCGATGCGTCAGCAGGTGATCGCGAGCCGGGGCGACGCGGACGCCAAGGCTGTGCTGGCGGACCGGGAGGCGCTGTCGGGTGGGGGCGCCCGGCGGAGCAGGGGAGAGGGGGAGGCTGCGCCGTCGGCCACCCCACGGCATACTCCCTCGGTGCGGGGCAGGGGCCTGGGCCCGGTCCGCCAGGACGCGGTGACCGGTCGGTGGCGGGTGCCCTTCTTCATGGGTGGCTTCAACGGCCCGATCGTCCGCCGCTCGCACGCGCTGGCCGAGGGTGGCTACGGACCGCACTTCAGGTATCGAGAGCTGCAGGACACCGGACGTGGCGTGCGCGGTGCGGTGCGCGGCCTCGGCACGATGGCCGCGCTGGGCGGCGTGGGTGCCGGGCTGGCGTTCGGTCCGACACGGGCGGTGCTGGACCGGGTCCTACCGGCGCCGGGGGAGGGACCCGCGGCGGAGCAGCGGGCCCGGGGCGGGTTCACCATGGAGGTCACGGCGGGGACCGAGTCGGGCGCGCGCTACCGGACCACGGTCGGGGCCGACCTCGACCCTGGTTACGAGGGCACCGCGGTGATGTTCGGTCAGGCGGCCCTGGCGCTGGCTGCCGGGGAGGGGGCGGGCGCCGGCGTGCTGACCCCGGCGGTCGGGCTCGGTGAGGCACTGGTCGAGCGGCTCCGTGCGCACGGGTTCACCCTCGAGACGCTCACCCTCCCGTGACGGCGTGCTCGGAGCGTTGGACCTCTGCCGCAACGTGCAGGTCGTAGACCGCGTAGGCGGTCCGGATCACCGGCTGGGCGACGTTGCGCACCCGGACACCCCCGTCCGTGCTGCCCTTCTCGGTGCCGGCGTGGGCGTGCCCGTGGACCGCCAGGTCGGCACCGGCCTCGTCGATCGACTGTCCGAGCAGGTAGTTGCCGAGGAAGGGCCAGATCTCCGGTGGTTCGCCGACGAGGGTCTCGTCCACGGGGGCGTAGTGGGTCAGGGCCACGGTGACGTCGGGGGACTGGCCGGCGAGATCGGCGAGTGCCTGTGTCATCAGCTCACGGCTGCGGCGTCCGGTGCGGGTGAAGTCCTTCATCTCCGGCTCGCCGAAGTCGCTGGCGCAGCGGCCGGCGAACCCCAGGCCGAAGCCCTTGACCCCGGCGACCCCTAGCCGACCCGGCTCCAGGTCGAGGACGACCCCCTCACCCTCCAGCACGAGCAAGCCGGCCTCCCGGAGCTCGTCGGAGACCTCCGCGGCCGCGTTGTCGTGGTAGTCGTGGTTGCCGAGCACCGCGACGACGGGCACCGGCAGGTCGCGGTACTCCTCCGCGACGATGCGTGCCTCCTCCACGGTGCCGTGCCGGGTCAGGTCCCCGGCGAGCAGCAGGACGTCGGCGTGGGCGGAGAGGTCCAGCAGGCCGGCGCGGTGGCGGCCGGCGAGATCCGGCCCGAGATGCACGTCCCCGACGGCGGCGACCCGGATCATCGGAGGTCCTCCGAGGTCGTGGGCGGGTCCCCGAGTGTCCGCTCGGCACAGGTCAGCTGGTCGACGACCTCGTGGCCCGGGCACAGGGCCGTGACGCGGTCGATCACGGCACGCCGGCTGGCCTCGCTGGCGACCTGACCCGTCACGAACACCCGGTCGCCGCGCTGGTCCAGGTGGACGCCCAGCTCCGCGGTCTCGCCCTCCTCAGCGAGGCGCCGTTCGATGTCCTTGAGGTGGTAGTCGTCGGTCATGGTGCTCCTTGGTGGGGTGGTGGGAGCAGGGACAGGTCGCGGGCCAGCCCGAGCGCGGCCCGCGCGAAGGGTTGGTCGGCGCAGGCCCGGTCCACGCGCTCGGTGTCCAGCTGCTCCCGGAGGCTGCGGATGAGGGCCAGGATCGGCGACAGGTCACAGTAGTGCTCGGTCAGGACCAGCAGCTTGGAGATCAACAGGTCGGTCGCCGCCAGGACCGGCATGCGGACCGAGTCCACTTGCAGCTCCGTGGCGCGGTCGAGCAGCCCGGCGTCCACCGGTCCGCTGGCGAGCTGGAAGATGACGTCCACCTGCTCGCCGCCGTGCCGGACCTTGAAGAGCCAGTCCTCCGGCGGGTCGATGACCTCCAGCTCCCGGCCCCGCAGTGCGGTGCGGGCCCGGTGCACGTCCTCCCCGCAGATCACGACGTCCGCGTCGTGCCGGCTGTCACCGCCACCCCTGGCGTACACGGCATACCCTCCAGCCAGGGCGAACGGGATCGACTCCTCCTTGAACGCGACGGCAACGGTCTTCAGCGCGTCCAGGATCGGTTGCACCTGGCCTGATCCCATCTGTTCATCATGGGCGGGGCGCTGGGGGTGCGCGAGCGCAGACCGTGGCTCGCCAGGATGGCGGTGGCCGCGGACCTCGGGTTCGGCGAGCGCCCGCTCCGAGGTCGGGTGAGCATGGTGGCATGACGCTCTCCCGGTCCCGCGCGGCCCTGCTCACCGACGTCTTCGAGCTCTATCTCAACGACCACCTGGCCGGTGCGGAGGCCGGCAGGGCCCGGGTCCGACGGATGGCCGAGGCCCATGCCGACCTCCCGATCGGGCCGGAGCTGCCCGGCCTGGCGGACCAGCTCGACGGTGAGTATCAACGGATCGTCCGCCTGCTCGAGGAACTGGGGCTGCGTCGACTGGCGCACCGGCAGGTCGCGGCCCGGGTGCTGGAGCAGATCGGCAGGCTCAAGCTCAACGGCAGGCTGCTGCGGCGCTCCCCGATGACGCCGGTGCTGGAGCTCGAGCTGATGCGCGGTGCGGTCAACGCCAAGGCCGGGCTGTGGGAGGTGCTCGTGGGGATGGCCGGGGACCTCGGACTGGATCCGGCGGAGTTCCAGGAGCTGGCGGACCGGGTGCCGCAGCAGAGCGGGTTGCTGGAGCGGCTGCACGGCGAGATCGCCGTTCCGGCGTTCGAGGAGCCCGGCACCTGAGGGTGGCCCCTCACTGCAGGGGGAGTCGGCGAGCGTCGTCCAGGCGCACCGCGGCGTCGCGCGCGGCGTAGGCCAGCGCAGAGACCAGGGCACGCTGCGCGGCGGGGACGGACTGCTCACCGGTGCGTGAGAGCAGGACCGCCACCTCGTGCCGGACACCCTCCAGCCAGGCTCGTTGCGTCTCCGCCTCGGGCTCACCCGGCGGTCCGGCCAGTCCGTCAGCAAGGTGCTCGAAGGTCGCCGCCAGCGGCCGGCGCAAGGGTTGGACGAGCACCCCGCTGAGGTCGGCCAGGGCCAGTGAGGCGGTCTCCGTCAGCAGCTCGCACCGCTCGAGAGCGCGGGTCTGGGCGTGCAGGTCGCTGTCGAGACGCGCATAGCGGTTCCGGTGCGGGTTGCCACGCCGGGCTCGGTGGTTGAGGGCCAGCGCGCTGGCCAGCTGCTCCCGACGGCCCTCGACGTGGTCGAGCAGGTCGGGAGGGGCTCGCTGCCGTCGCCGTCCGCCACGGCCGTTGCCAGCTGTCGGAAGCGATCGTGGAGAGCCAGGCGGTAGTGCTGGAGCCCCACCTCCAGGTCGTGGATCGGAAGGGGCGCGACGAGGACGTAGTTGACCGAGATCCCGATGATCGCACCCAGCGGCACCTGGACGACGTAGCCCAGGGCGAACTGGCGCGGGTCCTCGCCCCCGAAGGCCAGGACGAACAGGGCGACGAGGGGCACCCAGCTCGCCTCGTTGCGCAGCACCGGGAGCGCCGCGACGACCACGGCGAGGCCGATCGCGAGCCCGACCACCCACCAGCTCGTGGAGGCCAGCAGCTGCAGGACGAACGCCACGCCGATGCCCAGCATGATGGCCAGCACGGTGCGCAGCGCCGCCTGCAGCGAGTCGGCGAGGGCGGGGAGGACGACGCTGAACGCACCCATCGCGGCGTAGTAGTTGTAGGCGTTTATCGGCTCGGGGAGCAGACCGCCCACCAGGAAGGCCAGGCCCGCGGCGATGCCAGACTTCAGCGCTCGGGCGGTCACCGGGTGGTGCAGGACGCGCCTGAGCCTGCTGGGCGCAGCTTGTGGGGCCACCACCTCATCGTGCGGCAGCCAGGGGACCGGCGCGGGGCCGGGCGAGGGCCCACAGCCTGCGGGTCGCATTCTCGAGGTGCTCAACCTCAGATCAGGATGGGGTAGGTCAGCATGATGCCGACACAGACCACCCCGATGACGACCCCCAGCCCCAGCAGGACGTACTTCATCCACGGCACGACGTTGCGCTGGGACAGGGCGACCAGGAAGAGCACCAAGGCGAAGAGCACGGTCAGCAACGAGTACCGGTCGCCGGTCTCGTTCAACCCAAGCCCCTCCTCGAACTTCGCGTCGGCGCGGGCGGTGAGGTCCACGGCCTCCTGCGTGCCGGGCGGGACGTACTCCGCCATCGCCATGGGCCCCAGCTGCTCCCGACCCCCGGCCTCCCACGCGTCGAAGGCGGTCCGGAACTCCGGGGTGAACCGCTCCTCGATGAACTCCCGCAGTTCATCCCGCCCGTCGGCCTCCGCGAGGACCCATTGGGTGTAGATCGACAGGTCGTACTGACGGGCGTCCCGCGCAGTCCCCTCGGCGGCCGCGGCCTGGATGCGGGCACTGGAGGCCTGGCTGAAGGCGATCGACATCTCGCCTCCCCACTTTGAGGCCTCGAAGCCGCACCACGCAGTCAGCACCGCTGTGATGGAGAGCACAAAGATCGTGGCGCCATCCACCAGCAGACTGCGACGCGGGGTGACCACCGTTTCCTCGCTCATCTACGACACCTCCCATTGCCTTCCCGGCAGCGTATTTTCCGGCGGACGGAGCCAGGATCACCCTGACCGGGTGACCTCTGAGGGCGCCGGGCCCGTTTAGGGTCGAACATCCCGGAGGCACCGGGTGCAGAGTCACGAGGAGCTCCACATGACTGAGGTGCTGCAGAGAAGTAGGACAGGGTGGGACATCGCCCTGGGCGCGTTGCTCGTCATCGGATCGTTGGTCATCCTGGGGAACGCGGTGCTGGCGACCGCCGTGTCCGTGGTTCTCATCGGATGGTGTGTGCTGCTGGGCGGGGTAGCCATGCTCGTGGCGGGCCTCCTCCGGATCAGGTCGGACTTCTCCTGGTCGATCCTGCTCGGTGGCGTCGCGCTCGGGGTGCTCGGGCTGATCATGCTGCGCAACCTCGGCGCCAGCGCGGCGGCCCTCACCATGACCGCCGCAGCGATGTTCCTGGCCACCGGTCTGGTGCGGATCTTCCTGGCGTTCGACCAGGAGAACAAACGTGCACTGTTGATCTTCAGCGGCGCGGTGTCCGTCGTGCTGGGGTTGTGGATCCTGTTCAACCCCGGGACGGCGACCCTGACCCTGCTCGGCACCCTGCTGGGCATCCAGGTCCTGGTCGAGGGCGTCACCATGATCCTGGCTGGTCGGCTCCGGCTGGCCCCGCTGGAGCCCAGCCCCGCCACACCGGGGGGCTGAGGCGTGGCAGGCGGGCAGAGCGGGGTCGACACGGCGTCGACCCCGCCCGGCCCGCGCAGGACCGTCCTCCTGGACCGGCGCAACGTCTGGCAGGTCGCCTGGACCGTCGTCGCGGTATTCCTGCTCGTCCGGCTGCTGCTGTTCGTCTTCGACGAGGCCAGTTCTGTCCTGGGCACGATCGTGATGTCCTGGGCCGCCAGCCTCGCGCTGGAGCCCGCGGTGAACCGGGTGTCGCGCAGTATGTCGCGTGGCTGGGCCACCCTGGTGGTGATGTTCTCGCTGGTGGTCGCCGGCGCGATCTTTCTGTACCTCTTCGGGGGCATGCTGGCCGAGCAGATCAGGTTGTTCGCCGCGAGCATCCCGGGCTATGTGGACCAGCTCAACCAGCTGCTCTCGCAGTATGTCGACACGGACCGGCTGGTGGATCTGCTGGGTGGCCCGCTGGACCTCGGCGGGGTGGCCGCGAGTGTCGCGGGCGGACTGCTGAGCTTCGTCGCCACACTGGTCGGGAGCTTCTTCTCGGTCTTCACCTTCGCGTTCTTCACCTACTACCTCTCGGCGGACGCCCCGCGTCTGCGTCGGTGGCTCTCGCGCCTCTTCCCGCCGGCGCAGCAGGAGGTGGTCGCGACGGTGTGGGACCTGGCCATCACCAAGACCGGTGGCTACATCGCGGCCCGCATGACCCTGGCTGCGTGTTCGGCGACGGCGACCGCCGTCTTCCTGCTGCTGATCGACATGCCCTACTGGTTGCCACTGGGCATCTGGACCGGCGTCGTGGCACAGTTCGTGCCCACCGTCGGCACCTACATCGCGATTGCGCTGCCGGTGTTCATCGGGCTGGTCGGTGACCGGCCGATCCAGGGGCTGTTCGTCCTCATCTTCGCCACGCTCTATCAGCAGGTCGAGAACCTCATCCTTGACCCGCGGATCAGCTCCCGCGCGGTCCACGTCCACCCCGCGATCTCCTTCGGGTCAGTCATGCTGGGCGCGGCCCTCTTTGGGATCCCCGGCGCCTTTGTCGCCGTGCCGACCGCGGCCCTGATCCTGGCCCTCCTGGAGATCTATACCCGGAAGTACGAGGTGCTGGCAGACGTCCTGGTGCCACCGGCACCCGTTCCGAAGCCTGCCGACGTCCCCGACGCACCACCCAAACCCACGGGCGTGAGCCGCTTCATGCCCTGGCGCCATTGATCCCTGGCGCCCTTGATCACAGTGGGCCGCGGCAGGTCAGCGGCCCGGGCACCGGATCTCAGTCAGTCGTCATACTGCGCCTGGGTCCAGGGACAGGGCGACTCACAGGAGGCCGCGGTCGCGAGCCTCTCGCACGGCTGCCGATCGACTGTCGACGCCCAGCTTCTGATAGATGGAGCGGATATGGGACTTGACGGTGTTCCTGCTGACCGCCTCGGCCTCGGCGATCTCACTGACCGTCAGCAGTGAGGGGAGATCCCGCAGCACCTCGAGCTCCCGGGTGCTCAGGGTCTGCGTCAGGGCGGGGCCGGTGTCCCGGGGCCCGTGGTGCTCGAACAGGTGGGTGACGAAGGACTCCTCGGCCCCGAACCGGCCTCGGTGCCTCGCGAGCACGGCCTCGATGTCCGCCCAGGCGTCCATGAACGGCCGGACGTAGCTCTGGGGCGCAGACCAGTCGAGGGCGGCCCGCACCGCGTCAAATGCCCGGTGATCGTTGCCCTGCGTAGCCTCGAGCCCCGCGGCGAGCACCTGGGCATGGACGAGCGTTGTCGGCGCGTGCGCGGGGAGCGATCCCGCGAGCACCGGCGACAGGACCATCAGCGCGTCCCGGACCCGGCCCTTGGCAGTGAGCAGCTGTGCCCGCGCGGCGGCACCCTCTGCGGTGTCGGGCATCCGCTCCTGGATCCTCGCGACAGCAACCTCCGCCCACTCGGGGTGACCGACGCCGAGCGCGAGGCGGATCTCCTGCGGTGTCGCCTGGCTGACGAGCGCGGGCGACACCTGGTCGACCAGCGGGTCGTCCCAGATGGCGTGCATCTGCTGAGCAGCGGCTCGCCGTTCTGGACCGGACGAGGCCTCAAACGTGGCGACCGCGTGCATGGACCGGACCCCGACCTCCACCTCGACGTTGTTCACTCCGTCCAGGGCGAGGAGCCCGTTCTCGGCATGCCGAGCCTGGGCCTCGTGGTCCCCGGTCTGGAACGAGCTCCAGGACGCCATGAGGTAGGCATAGGCGAGCCTGGGCGAGTCCGCCCAGCCTCGGCGCTCCGCAAACGCGATCGCCAACTCTGCCCACTCCCGAGAGGCGCGGATGTCGCAGATCGCGCCGGTGATCCCCGCCATCTGCGCCAACGTCCACAGGACGAACTGGTCGTATCGATGTGCGCGGGCCAGCGCCAGGGCTCGCTCAAGATCGTGGAGGACACCCTGGTAGTCACCCGTGCGAATCCGGGCCGGCGCACGGTAGGCGAGCATGATCAGGTCCACGTCCCCCTCGCCGGTCTCTGCCAGATCAAGAATGCCGGTGGTGGTCAGTGCACCCTCGACGTCACCGCCCAGCAAGGCGCGTTGGACGATCGCCGAGGCCCGCATCGCGACGAGCCGCGGGTCGGAGGTGCTGGGAGTGACCGCCAACCTCGACAGCCACTGGTCAGTCGCGGCGAGATCACCGACATCGAGTGCGGCCAGAGCAGCGGCGACCCGCACAGACTCATCGGCCAAGAGAGGGGCACTCGGTCGGTCCCCGAGTGCGTCCAGGATCAGACCGCTCCGCCCGGACAGGACCATGCGCAGCCCGTGCCTGCGGAGTAGCGATCCGATCAGGTCGTCGTCAGCTGCCTGTGCGGCGTGGGTCAGGGCGACCGTCGGCTCGTCGTGCCGGTCGAACCAGTGAGCAGCCGCGAGATGTTGCCTGCGTGGAGCGTCGACGTCGTGGCCCCGGAGGGCCGCCATGAGATAGCCACGCAGCAGGCTGTGGTAGCGGTACCAGGACGACTCGCCGGCCTGGACGACGAGGGCGTTGCTCCGACACAGGCGGTCCAGCAGCTCTCCTGCGTCCTCGCGCCCGGACAGGTGTGCCGCCAGCTCGACGGAGATCTCCTCGGGGGCGCAGGTGGCTCGCAGGAACTCGACCAGGTCCTCCGCGAGATGCTGGATCACCTCGGCGAAAAGGTAGTCGGCGACCGCTCGATGGTCTCCTTCGAAGGCCGCGATGAACGCCGCTGGGCTCTCTGTCCCCTCGACCGACGTGGCGGCAAGTCGCAGACCTGCTGCCCACCCTTCAGTTCGAGCGACCAGACGCGCCACCTCGGAGGAGTTGAGGCGGGTCCCCAGCGCAGCGAAGAGGTCGGCCGCCTCAGCCTCGGTGAAGACGAGATCGGTGCTGACGACCTCGGCGAGCGATGCGTCCAGGCGCAGACGGTGGAGCGAGACCGTTGGCTCAGATCGGCCTGCCATGACGACTCTGAACTGGGCAGGTGCCTGTGTGAGCAGGACGTCAAGGCCGGCCAGCACGTCCTCGTCCTGCAGCACGTGCACGTCATCGAGCACCAGGCAGGCCGATCCCCACTCGACCACGACGTCGATCAGGGCGGTGATGAACCTGGGCTCGACGCCGTTCCTGGGTGGGCTCAGGGCATCGAGCCGAGCGGTCTCGGTCTCGGGGCCGGAGACCATGAGCGCCTCGATCACCGCCGACCAGAACTCGTAGGGCCGGTCGAGGAGCGGCTCCAGGGACAGCCACGCCACCGACTCCGCCCGGGCCTGCGCGCGGGTGGCCCAGTCGGCCAGGAGGAGGGTCTTGCCAGCGCCGGCCGGCGCACAGACGAGGGTGACGCGGCGGTGTCCGATCGCCTTCTCCACCAGGCGGTCGCGGCCGACCAGCACCTGGGAGAGGCTCGGGACGCGCAGCCTGGCGGGTGTGACGAAGGCGCGGTCCCCCGGAGAGTCGGACAACATTCGCGCAGCCTACTCACAACACAGGCTATTGCCCAGGCAACACCCGCGGAGTCTGCCTACTCACGACGAGCGCTGTTGCCCACCGGAATCCGCTTTCGTCCGCTGACCTCGTCCTCGCACGCCTTGCCTGGCTTGGTCACCTCACTCGTCCTGGAAAACAAGGCGGAGTGCCGCCTCCTGGTCGTGCGTCAGGTTGGTGAAGATGAGGTGGGGCTGCTGATCGGTGAAGGCGTCCCGCACCTTGTCGATGACGGCATCCGAGGTCATGACGAACAGGGCGGAGGTTCCGGGGGTGACCTGATCGCGCACCTTGTTGATGAACGAGTCGTCGATGCCCACATCCGTGAGTGATCCGCTGAGGGCGCCCGTCGCTGCCCCGACGGCGGCTCCCAGGAGCGGGACGAAGAAGATGAGTCCGAAGAGCATGCCCCAGAAGGTCCCTCCCAGAGCACCGGCTGCCGTCGTCGAGGTGAGCTGTTTCGTCTTCGGCTTCTTGGCCTCATCCTGCCAGGACACGACTGCGGCATCGTGGATCGTCACGACGTTCTCACGGCCGAGCGCCTGCAGGGTCTCGGACGCCTGGTGTGCGCCATCGGGTGAGTCGAACTTCCAGACGGTCAGCGTTGGCTGTGCCATGGTTCTCTCCTTCAGGTGGATCGGTTGATGTTGATCCCACTCTGGAACGGCACGCACGGTGGCTGCCTCACCCATTCCTGGTGAACGGCCGGACGCCACCTGATGGCCCATGCTGCGGCACCGGGAGCGGTGGCGCAGTCACCCAGCAGGCGCGCAGGAAGGTCACCCGGGGTGGGGGAGGCGTCGGGTGACAGGGGTGCCGCAGGGTCGGGACCGTCAGTCTTCTTCGCTGAGGTCTTCGGCACGAGCACGAGGAGTCACCATGAGCTATCCCACGGCGTCCGGATCGAGACCGCGCTCGGTCGACGCGGCACGGCTGTGGATGGGCGGAGCCGCTGCGGCGCTGGTCGCCCTGTTGGTTGCCGTGACCGGCATCCTGCTGATCAGGGGTGTCCTCGGCATCCCGATCCTCGCTCCGGAAGGAGCGGGGGTGTGGGGGAACGCCTCGCTGATGGGATATGCCGGAGCGGCGGCGTTCGCGACGCTGCTGGCCACGGCGCTCGCCCACCTGCTGGTCCGGACCACCCCACGGCCGATGCGGTTCTTTGGGTGGATCGTCGGCCTGGTGACCGTGATCGGCGTCGTCCTGCCGTTGAGCCTGGACGTGGACCTCGACGCGAAACTCGCGACCGCCACCCTCAACGGTGTGCTCGGCATCGCGATCTATACGCTCGTGTCGGCGGTCGCGCGCAGCACATCGCACTCCTGATGTGTTCGTGTCGCCACTCCTGATGTGCTTGTGTGGCGCACCCCTGACGTGCTCGTATCGCTGTGAGTGTTTCTGCAGCACCGGGTAGAACCCAGGCGACTCACCCGGGAGTGGGTGCTTTCTCGGTGACCAGGCCTGGGATCCAACAGATGCCCGCGCAGGGGGCCGCACAGTGCCGGGCGTCCCGGTGCACAGAGTCGCCCCGGCGGGGTGAGGCGAAGAGCGCCGATCTCCGGCATGCTGGTTGTCTGGACACACCATCTCGTTCAGAGGCGGCCTCCATCCGGGCCGGCGCGAAAGGGTGGAGTTCGTGGGGAGGCTCAATGTCGACGACAGAAAACCTGGCTGAAGAACCACCGGACGCGGCGCTCGCCAGCGAGAACGGCGAGTTCCCTCCCCGCCCGCCCACGGCGGGGTCCCCCTGGCTTCCGCGCGCCTACGTGCAGCGGACAAAGTTCTGGAGCCTTCTCGACAGCGCCACGTCGGCGGCCGTGACGATGGTGGTCGCCCCTGCTGGAGCTGGAAAGACGATGGGGGTCGCCGGATGGCTTCAGCACCGCGAGACCGGGGAGCATGCGATCTGGCTGGACGCGAGCAATGGTTGCAGTCTGAGGTCCTTGGAGCGCGCCTTGGAGGCAGCTGCGGGGGAGTCTGCTTCGTCGCCTCAACTGGTCGTGATCGACGACGCCCACCTGCTTCCGGGACCCTGCGTTCGCCAGATCGAGCAGCGTCTCAACCGCGAGCCGCACTCGATGCGGCTCCTCCTTCTGGCCAGATGGGACCTGGCGATCAGCCGGTTGGTTCCCGAGCTGCTCGGACACCTCACGGTCATCCGCGGGGATGCGCTCAGGCTGAGTGACAGCGAGGCGGCGTCGCTCATCCTGATCCATGCACAGTCGCGGGCTGCGGCCATTCGCCAGGTCATCATGGAGCGCGCCCACGGATGGTGCGCGGCAGTCGTCCTGGCGGCCCGAGCCGGTGCCCTTGCACGGGACGAGGCGGAGTTTGTGCGCGCTTTCCGCAGCTCGAGCATGGAGGTGACCGGCCTGGTTGCGCAGGAGGTGTTCGCGGGACTTCAGCCTCGCGAGAGGCACCTCCTGCTCTGCACCGCCATGGAGGGAGTTGTTACGGTCGCCTCCGCCACGGAGCTGACCCGAGACCCACGCGCCGGCGAGGTGCTCTCGGCGTTGGAGAGGACCGGCTTTCTGGTCTATCGGGTCTCTGAGGGGCCGTTCCCCGAGGATGACTCAAGCGTCGCTACCCGGTTCCGTCTGCATCCCCTCATGGCTGAGCTGGCTCGGCGGCGCCTCGCTGCGGGTGGGGTCGACGTCCAGCTGGCCCGCTCCACCGTGCTGCGTGCGGTCCGGCTCCAACTGGGGCAGGGGCAGGTCGAGGCTGGCCTACGGCGGCTTCTCGCGATCGGGGACCACGAGGCGGCCGCGGAGGTCGTCGCGACCCATGGGCCGCAGGTGCTGGCCCTGGAGGACGGGCGAATTCTCGACCAACTCGTGGCACACAGCGGCGGTGCCGTCGACGAACAGCCGCACGCCTGGGCCACCATCGCCTGTGCCATGCGGCTCCGGGGGGAGCGGGCCAGCGCGGTCCACTGGGCCGAACGTCTTCTGGCCCATGACGCCGCGCATCCGGGATCGATCTCACCTCTGCACACGACGTGTGTGCGTCTACTGTTGGCGCGGTTGGGTGCGCAGTCTGGCGAGTCAGCACTGGAGCATGCCCGCACGGTGATCGCTGACGACGCCACCCACCCTGCGCACGAGCACTTCCTCCCACTGGTGCTGCTGGAGATGGGGGTGATCGAGAACTGGGCTGGTGACCTGAAGCACGCCGAGGAGCACCTCAACCGAGCAGTGCTCGAGTGTCAGGCCGCCCAGCTGGACAGCCTCGCTCACGAGGCGAGGTCACACCTGGCGCTGACCGAGTTCATGGCGTCACGCGACCGGGCAGCCCATGATCTGGCCGAACAGGTGCTCTCCGGGGTGGCCCTCACCGGAGAGCCCGACTCACCTGTGGCTGCACGGGCCGAGGTTGTGCGTGCACTCGTGCGGCTGCAGTCACTGCCACGGCCGGATGCCGACGGTGAGGAGCCGAAATCCGCCGAGCGCCCGGCTGCAGCTGTGGTGGGCGAACTCATCAACAGCGCCGTGGTCGATGATCTCGCAGGCCGGTTCTGGCGGCGCATGCTGCTCGCGCGCACGGCCCTCCTGCAGGGTTCGATCGCGGATGCGCAGTCCTTCCTTCAACGTTCTCCGGAGAGTCTCGGCCTGCCGCAGCACCTGAAGAGGGGCTTCCTGGTCGAACAGGCGAGACTGAGCATCCTGACCCTTGATCAGGAGCATCTCCGCGAAGCCTCGCGCGACTTCCGTCGCGGCGGGGCGACCGGTGAGAGCCTCTGGGCCGAGGCCGCCCTCGCAGACCTCCAGGGGGACGTTCGGCGTGCTGCCGACCTCTATGAGGCGGCGAGTCGGTCGGTCACGGTGCGGCAGCCGTCCGTCCGGGAGACCAGCATGGTCTGCGCCGCGCAGCTCTACCACTACCGGGGAGACCAGGACCGAGCCAGGAGTCTGCTTGAGGCGGCACTCGTCCTGGCTGAACAGCGCGGTGATGTCACCCCCTTCCTGGGCTGGAGCACGCACGGGACCGCTGTCGGTTCCCTGCTCAAGGACCTGCACCGGACCAGGACCACCTGGACGCGCGACCTCAGCGCGGCATGCGCCAGCAGTGCGGGCATCGCCGCCTCCATGCGTCCGCGCGTCGCAACGGCCCAGGAGCTGGGCTCGGTCGATGAGCTCGTGGTTGCTCCCTCGCTCAGTCCTCGGGAGCAGGAAGTGCTCGGCGAACTTGCCCGCGGGGCGACCTATGCCGACATCGCGAGGAACCTGTTCGTGAGCGAGAACACGGTCAAGACGCACGTGTCCAACGTCTACGTCAAGCTCTCGGCCAAGCGCCGCAGTGAGGCTCTGGCGACGGCTCGCAAGCTTAACCTGCTGTGAGGTGTCCGGGTCGTGGTGCCGTCAGGGTCAGAGGCGACCCGGACGAGTGAGCGGTTGGTCCGGCGGTGGCCAGATGACGGCGCCACGCTCTCCCCGGGAGGTCAGCAGACGGTCAAGCTCCGTGGCGACACGAGAACACACCTGTGGCCCTGCCTCGGGCTCATGCCAGAACCGGAGGGTGAACGTCCGCCGGGTCGGTTCACTGGCGGTCAGCAGGGCATGCGGGGGTGGGGTTGGCAGGACGCCCTGCACCGGGAGCAGTGCGGCGGCCAGCGTCTCGCCGTCGAGCGGTGCGTCCAGCCCGGCGGGGTCGCGCGGCACGCGGACCTCGACCTCCGCCCGAAGTCTGCCACGCACCGACAGGTTGGTGAACGGATCGTCGAGGACCGATCGGTTGGGGACGTGCAGTGTCCGGCCGTCGTTGACCTCCAGCACCACGGTGCGGGTGTTGAGGTCGGACACGTGGCCCCGGACGCCAGCGAGGTCGACGTAGTCACCGAGGCGGATGGCTCGGCGTGCCTGGATCACCAGGCTGGCCCCGAGATTGTCGGCGATACCTCGCGCCATGAGCGCGGCCGCCCCGAGCAGCAGCAGAGTGGCCACTAACACCGGCTGGATGTCGGCACCCAGGATGCTGAGCAGGACACCAGCGCCAACGAGGAGCACCGCGTACCTCACGACACGGGCAGCCTGCAGGGCCACGTCCTCATGAAGCCCTTGCATCCTCCCGGCGAGCCGCAGGGTGGCACGCGCGGCGTATCGCGCGGCGAGCATCGTGGCCACGACGGCCACCAGGCCCCACACCAGGGACGCGACCGTGATGTTCAGGTTATCCACGGGCGCTGGCAACCAGGACTGGCTCGGGAGCAGGTTTCGAGTGACCATGACATCCCTTCCCGGTGACGTGCTGCTCCGAGCATCCTCTGAGAACGCTGGTGTCGGCCTCGCCCAATTCCGGTGAGCCGCTGCGGGCCGCCGTGGGCTAGCGTCACAAGCCTCGGACACACTCGCCGGGGAACCTAGCGCAGTGAAGGGTGCAGCGTGATGAGGCTACTGATCCGGGTGGATGGTGAGATCTCGGACGAACTCGGTGAAGCCTTTCCACACCTCGTCCGACGAACCCAGCGTGCGCAGACCACCATGGTCGGTGACCTCACCGATCAGGAAGAACTTCAGGGGATCCTCAACCTGCTGCACTCTCTGGGCGTCACGGTCATCGACGTCGTGACGATCCCCGAGGAGTGAACGGTGCGGGTCACTCCGCGGGGCTGAACACGGGGTCCCACTCGCGAGACATACTGACCGTGGTCCATCCCTGTCGACCGGCGACCGCGGTGATCGGCTCCTGACCGTCGAGGGAGACGGCCTCGCCCACGTAGGCGAACTCCCGCTCCGCGTCGTCATGGTCGATCAGCAGGGCGAACCCGGGGTGCCTGCCCGAGGCGGCCCACTCCAGCATCTCCCGATCGCCGGCGGAGTTGCCGGCTGCGAAGATGGGTCGCCGCCCGAGCTGCGTCTGGATGTTGGAGACCTTGATCTCTCCCTCGTTGACACCACCGAGAAGCTGGGCGGTGCGCACGAGCTGCGGACGTCCCTCAGGGTCGCGGGTGAAGGTGTAGTCCACGAGGGTGCCCACGACGAGCTCCGCGGGCACGCCGTAGAAGTCCTCCGAGATGGCTCGAACGAACTCGGTGCCGCCCCCGGTGACGATGCCGATGGTGAAGTCGAGATCCCGCAGCGCCTCCATCAGCTCCAGCATGGGCTGGTAGACCATCGACCTGAGCGGCCGTCCGAGCGTCGTGTGACGGGCGGTCGCGGCGAAGGACCGCACCTCGGCCGCGAACTCCTCCGGCGTCTGCCCCTCGAACAGGCCAGCGAGCGCGAGCGCGATCCGGGGCAGACCCAGGGCCGCGACGCGCCCCTGGTCCCCGGACAGCAGGGCCGCGAACTCCTCCCTCTCGCCGAGCGCGGTGTCATCGGCCACGCGCCGGCGTAGCGCGTCGAGATAGAAGTCGAACTGCGCGTAGGTCGGTCGCTCGCACCACAGGGTGCCGTCGTTGTCGAAGTAGGCCACCCGATCGGCGACCGGGACCGTGCGGCACTGATCCAGGAAGGAGACCAGCGCGTCACGGGTGGTCCCGGGACGCCAGGACGGAAGAAGGGTCGTTGTCGTCAACGCGGAGTCTCCTCAGCTGCGGGGTTCGGCGGCTTGGCGGGTCGGATGCACCGAAAACCGACGTGGCTCATACCGGTGTCGATCATCTGGGGGCGTCGGGCGGCAGGTCTGTAGCGCAGGCAGTAGCTGTCTGCGCAGAGGTGTGAGCCGCCCTTGATGACCTTGCGGGGGACGGTGAACTGCGGCTGGCGCGTGTCCCGGCTGCCCTCGAGATCTCCGCCCCGCGGGTTGGCCGGCACGCAGCAGGCATGCTCCGCGGGGGCAGGATGCCGCTCGGTCCACCAGTCTGTGGTCCACTCCCAGACGTTGCCGGCCATGTCGAGCAGGCCGTAACCGTTGGCTGGGAAGGAACCGACGGGAGCCGTGCGGAGGAAGCCCGACTCACCCGTGGAGCGCCACGGGAAGTCGGGTCCGTCCCAGGTGTTGGCCATGACCCGACCATCGGGTCGCGCTTCGTCCCCCCAGGTGAAGGCTGCTCCCTCCAGTCCTCCACGCGCGGCATACTCCCACTGCGCCTCGGTCGGCAGATCAGCCCCGGCCCACCGGGCGTAGGCCGTAGCGTCCTCGTAGGCGATGTGCACGACGGGGTGCTCCAGGCGTTCGCCCAGGCCGGACCCTGGGCCCTCCGGGTGCTGCCAGCTGGCCCCGGGTGTCCAGGTCCACCACTGGCTCAGGTGCCGCAGGTCGACCGGACCCGGAGTCGGTGTGAACACCATCGACCCTGGCACCAGGTTCTCCGGCGGCGCCGCGGGGAAGTCCTGGGGATCCAGCGGCCGCTCCGCCACGGTGACGTACCCCGTGGCGGCGACGAACACGGCATACTGGCGGTTGGTGACCTGGTGGCGGTCGATCGTGAACGCCTCGACGCGCACCGGGTGCGCGGGAGCCTCCTCCGGATAGTGGTCGTCGGAGCCCATGAGGAACTCTCCACCCTCCAGGAGGACGGCGGACTCCACCGAGGTATCGAGCCCGCTCACGCGCTCAGCACGCCCGCCTTGAGCTTCTCCATCACCTTCTCGAGGTTGAAGGCAGCGGGCTCCTGGCGGACGGGGAACTCGGCGAGCGTCTGTGCCATCTTGGCGACGTAGGCCTGCGCCGGCACGAGCAGGAAGACGTGGTCGAGCATCCAGTCGTAGTAGCTGTTCGACGTGATGTCCGCACGCTCGAAGGGGTCGGTGCGCAGGTTGTAGATCTTGGGAACGCGGAGCTCCACGTAGGGGTCGACCCACACCTGGAGCGTCCCGGTGGCGCGCTGCTCCATGAACATGATCTTCCAGTTGTCGAACCGCAGGGCGGTCAGGTCGCCGTCATCCGAGACATAGAAGTAGTGCCTGCGAGGACTCTCATCGGCCTGGCCGGTGATGTAGGGCAGCTGGTTGTGCCCGTCGAGGTGGACCTTGTATGTCGTGCCGTTGAGGTCGGCTCCCGCCTTCAGCTGGTCTGCGATGTCAGGAGTGCCGGCCGCGTCAAGCAGGGTGACAAACCAGTCGTTGTGGCTGACGATGCCGTTGAGCACGGTTCCCTCGGGGACGTGGCCGGGCCAGCGCACCGCACAGGGGACCCGGTAGGCCCCCTCCCAGTTGGAGTTCTTCTCGTTGCGGAAGGGGGTCATCCCGGCATCGGGCCAGGAGTTCATGTGCGGCCCGTTGTCCGTGGAGTATATGACGATCGTGTTGTCGGCGATGCCGAGCTCGTCGAGCTTGTCCAGGAGCTCGCCGACGATGTCGTCGTGGTAGCACATCGCATCGTGGTACTCCGACTGCCACCGACCGGCCCGTTCCCTGTCCTCGTCTCGGATGTGCGTGCGGAAGTGCATGTGGGTGGAGTTGAACCACAGGAAGAAGGGCGTGTCTGACTCGTGCTGGCGGTTCATGAAGTCGACGGCCGCGTCGCGGAACTCCTCGTCGCAGGTCTTCATGCGCTCCTTGGTCAGCGGCCCGGTGTCCTCGATCCGCTGGGTGCCGTCGGGATTGACCCACGAGCGGATGACGCCGCGCGGCCCGTACTGCTCATGGAAGCCGGGGAAGTCCTCTTCAGAGGGATAGTCACGGAGTTCCGGCTCCTCCTCGGCGTTCAGGTGGTAGAGGTTGCCGAAGAACTCGTCGAAGCCGTGGGCGGTCGGGAGGAACTCGTCCCGGTCGCCGAAGTGGTTCTTGCCGAACTGCCCGGTCGCATAGCCGTGGGCCTTGAGCGCTGTGGCGATTGTGGGATCCTCGGCACGCAGCCCGATGTCGGCGCCGGGCATCCCGACCTTGGTCAGGCCGGTGCGGTAGGGGTTCTGGCCCGTGATGAAGGCGGCGCGGCCAGCGGTGCAGCTCTGTTCGCCGTAGTAGTCGGTGAACCGGACACCCTCCTCCGCGATCCGGTCGATGTTGGGGGTGCGATAGCCCATGAGGCCGTCGGAGTAGCAACTCAGGTTGGTGATCCCGATGTCATCTCCCCAGATGATCAGGATGTTCGGCTGGTCGGCCATGGCGTCCTCTTCCCGTGCACTAGTGCTCACGCCACGCATGGAGCTGGGGGCGAGCGTGACTCTGACCCTTGCAACGCTAGATTCGCTCAGGGCGGGAGCGTGTCACCCAAGCCGGGTGAAATCAGCCCGCGCCGTCCTGGCGGAGCGCGGCCAGTGCGGCGCGGCTCGTGGGGAACTCGGTGACGTCCTCGAACAGCCCGAAGTGCTCCAGCTGGCCCCGCAGCTCGGGTCGGACGCGGGTATAGGCCACGGTGATCTGCTGGTCGCGGAGCCAGGTGAGGGTGCCGTCCCACGCTTCCGCGCCGGTGACATCGACATCCGTCACGGCCTCGAGGTCGAACACGAAGGCCTCGACGGGGTTGGGTGCGTCGGCGACCATGGAGCGCACCGTGCTGCTCAGGACCCCGCTGTTGGCGAAGAAGACGGGTGCTGCGAACCGCATGATGACGACCCCGGGCGCCGTCTCACCGCCCTCAGCCGCCTCCTGCAGCGAGACCTGGGGGTCCAGGTCTCCGTGGAGGACGTCGACGGGCGGGTTGGCCGATCGCTGGGCCAGGTTGACCAGCGAGATCACGAACGCGAGGAGGATGCCACGGATGGGACCCAGGACCAGGACGCCGAGGAAGCAGGTGAGGGCGACGGCGAACTCGAACTTCGAGAGCCGCCACAGCTCACGGAGCTCGCCGACGCCCAGCAGCTTGAGCACCGCGACGGCGACGATGGCCCCGATCGCCGGGGAGGGGATGTCGGCGAGGAGCGCGGTGCCGAACAGAAGCAGGAGGAGGCTACCCACCGCCATCACCAGGGTCGGCAGCTGCGTGCGCGACCCGGTCTGGTCCATCGCTGCCGTGCGTGATGTCGAGGACCCGACGGTGAACGAGCTGGAGACACCCGCAGCGACGTTGGCGGCGCCGAAGGCCGCCAGGTCGCGGTTCGGGTCGGTGGGATAGTCATTCTTCTCCGCGTAGGAGCGGATCACCAGCAGGCCCTCGGCGACGGTCACCATGGTCAGGGCGAGCGCCGAGGGGATGAGCGCCAGCCAGATCGACCAGTCGAGGACCGGGAGTGCGAACCGGGGTGGACCGGCAGGGACCTCACCCAGGACCGCGACCCCCCGCTCAGCCAGGCCCAGCGCGACGGTCAGAATGGTCGCCGCTACCAGCACGATGAGGGCCCAGGGCACGGCCGGAATCCGTCGTCCGAGCAGCAGCACGGCGAGGGAGGCAGCACTCACGACGACCGACCAGAGGTGAGCGTCAGGGATCTTGGTGATGAGATCGATGACCTCGACGAAAAAGCCCTCACCCTCGGTCTGGACGCCCAGCATCTTGGCGGCCTGACTGAGCATGATCTCCGCCGCCAGTCCACCCACGAACCCGATGAGGATGGGTTTGGACAGGAAGTTGGCCAGGAATCCGAGCTTGAAGTAGGCACAGAGCAGGAAGAAGACTCCACCCAGGATCGCCTGCGCGGCCGCCATCGCGGCGTAGTCGTCGCTGCCTGCCACCGTGAGACCAAGCAGGGAGGACGCCACCAGGGCAGCCGCTGCCGCGTCGGGTGAGGCGATCAGCTGGCGGGAGGAGGTCATCAGCGCGAACACGATGGAGGGCACGACCAACGCGTAGAGACCGGCCGTCGGGGGGAGACCCGCGATCTGTGCGTAACCGATGTTGAGGGGCACGGCGATGGCCAGCAGAGTCACCCCGGCCATCAGCTCCTGGGTGAGATTGTCCTTCCGCAGGCCGGGCAGCAGGCCTCGTGTCGTCTGAGACAGATTCACGGCCCCAGTGTGACAGTGCGTGCCGACCCAGGACAGTGATTAGCACCGAAATCACCCGTTGCGGATGAAGCTTCGGCGCCTCCCGTCACGCGCGCGGGACCGTGGGGGTGGCGAGCAGTCGATCGAGGCGCTCGCGCAACGGGGCATGTCGTTCCGGTGGAGCGATCGCCAGCAGGTCCTGCAACAACAACTCCACGCGGGCATGGACCGTGGGATCGTGCGTGCTGTAGTGCGCGACCTCGTCAACGCCGACCACGAGGAAGTCCTCCCAGGAGGGGAACGGCAGCCGCACTCTCGCCACGCCACTCTCATCGGTGATGGTGCCGAGTTGCAGTTGCTTGTCAGCCACCTGGGCGAGCAGGTCGTAGATGCAACCCAGCACCTGCACGCAGGTGGCTGGGTCATTGATAGAGATCGACAGGGCCCGGTTGGAGATGTCGTTCAACAGCCGGAAGGCCAGCAACGGGTCCTGCGCGAAGGCCCTGTCGCTGCCGGTCGTGAGTGCGCCCAGGATGTCGCACTCGGTGACCGGATGGTCGGCGCGGACGACAGCGAGCACCAGGCCGCGTCGCACCTCCTGGCCAGGGACCGCTCGCAACTCGATGAGGACGTCCATCTCCGTGGCCAGACTGAGCAGCCTCGGCAGGTCGACCTGGAGGAGCAGTGTGGTCGGTCGCTGCCACCGCAGTTCCCACGCAGTCGGCGGCCCCGCCTGGTCAGCGGCGTCGCTGTGGAAGGCGGTCTTGTAGAGCGAGGTGATGACCTCCTGCCCCCGCGTCCTCACCTCTTCCATGATGGAGTTGAACTGCAGCAGTCGCAGAGCGCGCAGCTGGATCGCCCGTGACATGGCCAACGAGGCCACGAGCAGAGTGATGGCGACGGCGGGGACCAGGATCGTCACCGTGTCATCGCCGGTGCCGGTGATCATCCCTGCGACGAGGCAGTAGGCGAACACCGCCGTGAAGAAGCCGAAGGTGTGCCAGACCATCGGGTCGTCCCGGAAGATGGTGAGCCGTGGGCTCACGGACGTGTTGCCGTACTGGATGACGAGGAACAGCAGCGAGAAGACCAGGGCGATGAACGAGATGAACCCGCCGGCGGCCCCGAACAGCATCGGGGTGACCGTGGTGCGTTCGATCGTGGGTCCGGCGTCCACCTCCGGCAGGAGGACACCGAGCGTGGTGCCTCCGATGAGGTAGAGAGCCTGGACGATCCCAGTGCGAAGTCGCCGCCGGTGCCTCAGCGCCTGAAGCAGGTTCTGATCACGCCCTCGTCGCTGCCACGCCCGCAGGGAACGCTGCCCGGTGGCGTGTGTCTCGCGAACGGCCTCTGGCCCACCGCCCACCTCCACGGTCAGGATCCGAGGATGCGTGCCTTCTGCGCCTCGAACTCCGCCTCGGTCAGGATCCCCTGACTCTTGAGCGCACCAAGGCGCTCCAGCTCGGCGATGACGTCCGGACCAGCTGGTGCCGCAGGCTGGGGTGGCGCCGCCTGGGGCGGGGGTGCAGCGGCAGCCGCTGCCTGCTGGGCCTCGTAGGCCTGTGCCTCCTGAGCCTGTGCTGACCTGGCTTGCTGTCGCCGTGCCACGTTCCCGCTCACAGCGCTCGCGGTGCCGGCGATGACGGCCGTCCTCGCAGCGGTGCCGATGAGCCCGGGACGTCCAACCCTGACCGGTCTGCGCATCAACATGTCCTACTCCTCCTCGTTGTCAAGGGAGGCGATCGCCTCTGCCGCACGTGCGGCGTCCATGCGCTCGTGCGCCACAAGCACGCCTCCCGCGCCCTGGATGGCGCTCACGAGCCCTCGGGCCCAGGTGTTCTCCCACAGGATGACAGCAGCAGTGGTGCCGGGATCGAGACCCTCGGCCACGAGACCGAGGTCCTCATCGCTCAGCAGCCCGCTGACCTCACCGTCCAACGTATCGAAGGCACCCCGCAGCTCGTCGTCGAGATCGGCCAGCTCGATCGCCAGCGTGTCGCCGGCGTCGTCCTTGGTGACCAGGGCGACGTCGAGGAGAGACACCACGCCGCTGTCGACCAACTCGCCGACGGCAGGGATGATCTCGCCCTTGAACTTGCTGCCCGGGAAGGCCAGCACCACCAGCTCCACGGGGCCTACCACGGTATCCATGTCTCGCTTCTCCCATTCGTCGACGGCTCAGTGACCTGCCTCGTCATCGTAGGAATGGACCGATCCGGGCTGACTCACCCGTTGAGGGGGATATCTCAACCCTGGCGGCACGTCATCGTGGGGATGGGTCTCGAACTCGCCCATCCAGGGGGAGGTCGGTTCGCCACGCGGGTGTGATTCTGCTGGTAGCCACGCTGCCGCTCAGAGGAGGAGACCATGGGTGAGGCCATCGGTGGGGTCCTGGGGTTTGCCGTCGGCGTGGCGATCAGCCCGGTCCCGATCATCGCGGTGATCCTGATGCTGTTCTCCGCCCGTGCGGCCGGGAACGGCTTGTCCTTCCTCCTCGGCTGGGTGGGTGGCCTGGCGCTCATCTCTGCCGTGGTGCTGGCGATCGGCCTGGAGAGCGGCGACGAGGACTCCGGTGGTGGCATCGTCAAGGTCGTCATCGGCGTCCTCTTCCTGTTCCTTGCGCTCAAGCAGTGGCGAGGCCGTCCGGCCGAGGGCGAGGAACCGGCGATGCCGGCCTGGATGGCCAAGATCGACGAGTTCACACCGATCAAGGCCCTCGGGCTGGCCCTGCTGCTCTCGTCCGTCAATCCCAAGAACCTCGGTCTGACGATCGCCGCAGCCTCGACGATCGGCGGTGTCGGACTCGCCGTGGCGCAGGAGGTGGTCGCTGTCGGGCTCTACGTGATCCTCGCGTCGCTCACCATCATCGTTCCCGTCGTGAGTTACCTCGTTGCCCGTGAGGCGATGACGCCCGCCCTGGACTCCATGAAGGGTTGGCTGACCGCACACAATGCGACGGTGATGGCCATCCTGTTCCTGGTCCTCGGTGCCAAGGTCCTGGGAGACGGCATCGTCCTGCTGTCCAGCTGAGAAGACCGTCGGCCGGCCCCTGCCGGGGGCACGGCGCCTGAGAGCATGGTCGACGTGCGCGACATCACCTCAGAGCTCTTCGACGCGGTCCTCTTCGACAACGACGGCACGCTGATCGACTCACGGGGACCCGTGGTGCGCTCCTGGCTCGCCTGGGCGGCCGACCACGGCGTGCCCGCTCAGTCGCTGGTCGGGTTCCACGGTGTGCCCAGCAGCGGCATCGTCGCCGCGGTCGCGCCGCACCTGGACCCCGTCGCTGCCACGGCTGACATCGACCGCCGCGAACTGGAGGACCTCGAGGGCGTCATCGCGCTGCCGGGGGCGGTGGAGGCGGTCGCAGCGGCGGGCTGGCGCGGAGCGATCGTCACCTCCGCCAGCCGAGCACTGCTCACGGCCCGTCTGGACGCTGCCGGGTTCACCCCTCCCGAGGTCATGGTGACCGCCGACGACATCACACGGGGCAAGCCGGACCCGGAGCCCTACCTGATCGCCGCGCAGCGCCTGGGAGCGGATCCCGCCCGGTGCCTCGTCGTGGAGGACGCCCCCGCCGGCCTGCGCTCCGGTCGCGCCGCCGGGGCTGCCACCATCGCCGTCGTCACCACGTCACCGGCCCCGGAGCTCGAGCCCCTGGCGGACCTGGTCGTCGGCGACCTGTCCGCCCTGGCGGTCACCCTCACCGACGAGGGCGTGCGCGTCACCCTCCGGGACTGACAGTCCCTGCTTGTAGGGTGCAGTCCGGCGGGTCCGTCAGCGGGACCCCACCCCCTCAGGCGAAGGAGCCCGTGTGCTGATCGGCGTCCCCACCGAGTCCCAGGCCGGCGAGACGCGCGTGGCCGCGACACCCCAGACCGTGGGGCGGCTGATCGCCCTGGGGCACGAGGTCACCGTGCAGCGAGGTGCCGGCGAGCGGGCCAGTTATCCCGACGAGCAGTATGCCGAGGCCGGGGCTGCCCTCGACCCCGGCCCGGGGGTCTGGGGTGCAGATCTGGTGATCAAGATCGATGCGCCGGACGAGGACGAGGTCTCCCGGCTGCGCCCGGGGGCGATGCTCGCCACCCAGCTGAGTCCGGCGCAACGACCGGAGCTTCTCGAGGCGCTGGCAGCACGGGGGGTCACCGCCCTGGCGATGGACGCGGTGCCGCGGATCTCGCGAGCCCAGTCCCTGGACGTCCTCTCCTCGATGACGAACATCGGTGGTTACCGCGCCGTCGTGGAGGCGGCCCACGAGTTCGGGTCCGTCTTCACCGGTCAGCACACCGCGGCTGGCTCCGTGCCGCCGGCCAAGGTCTTCGTCATCGGCGCCGGGGTCGCCGGGCTGGCGGCGATCGGCACCGCCAGCAGCCTCGGGGCCGTCGTCCGCGCCTTCGACATCAGGCCCGAGACCCACGAACAGGTCGAGTCGATGGGGGCCGACTTCGTCCAGATCGACCTCTCGGACCAGTCTGCGAGCAGCGACGGCTATGCCCAGGTGATGGGGGAGGACCTGGAGCGTCGCGCGATGGAGGTCTACGCGCGGGAGTGCGCGCAGGCCGACATCGTGATCACCACCGCCCTCATCCCGGGTCGGCCGGCACCGGTCCTGGTCACGGCCCAGACGGTCGACGCGATGCGTCCGGGCAGCGTCCTGGTGGACATGGCCGCCCGCAACGGTGGCAACTGCGCGCTCACCGAGCCGGGCAAGGTCATCACCACGCACAGCGGGGTCAAGATCGTCGGCTACACCGACCTGCCCGCGCGGCTGCCGACCCAGGCCTCCCAGCTCTACGGCACCAACGTCGTCAACCTGGTCACGCTGCTCACCCCGGACAAGGACGGCCAGGTCGTCCTGGACCTCGAGGACGAGGTCCAGCGCGGGCTGACCGTGACCCACGAGGGAGAGGTGCTCTGGCCACCACCACCGGTGACCGTGTCCGCCTCACCACCACCCCAGGCGGAGACGCCGCCGGCTGGTGCCGCACCCGTTGAATCCACTCCCCGGGACCCGCGCCGCGGCTACGTCGCGATGGGCCTGGCGGCCGTGCTCTTCGCACTCGTCGCCAGCGTGTCCCCACCCTCCTTCCTGGGGCACTTCACGGTCTTCGCCCTCGCGGTGATCGTCGGCTTCTACGTGATCAGCAACGTCACCCACGCCCTGCACACCCCGCTCCTCGCCGAGACCAACGCGATCAGCGGCATCATCCTGGTCGGGGCGATCCTGCAGGTCGGCAACGAGGACCTCCTGGTGCGGTGCCTGGCCCTCGCCGCCACGGTGGTCGCCAGCATCAACGTCTTCGGCGGCTTCGCGGTGACCGGTCGGATGCTGCGGATGTTCCGCCGGGAGGAGGCGGCGTGACCCTCAACCTGGTGCAGGCGGCCTACATCATCGCGGCGGTCCTGTTCGTCCTCTCCCTGGCCGGCCTGTCCAAGCACGAGACCGCCCGGCGCGGTAACGTCCTGGGCATCATCGGCATGACCGTCGCCCTCGGGGCCACGATCTGGCTGGCTGCCGACCGGGCCAGCAACCCCGGCCTCACCCTGGCTCTGATCGCGGCGGCGATGGCCGTCGGTGCCAGCATCGGCCTGTGGCGGGCGAGGGTCGTGGAGATGACCGGCATGCCTCAGCTCATCGCGCTGCTGCACAGTTTCGTCGGCATCGCCGCTGTGCTCATCGGCTACAACGCCTACCTTGCGCCAGGACCGCTGACCGGATCCGAGGAGACCATCCACCTGGCCGAGGTCTTCCTCGGCATCTTCATCGGTGCGGTGACGTTCACCGGCTCCGTGGTGGCCGCGCTGAAGCTCAGTGGCCGGATCAACGCCAACCCCCTGATGCTGCCCCGACGGCACCTGCTCAACCTGATCGCCCTGCTGGCCTCCGCCGGCCTGCTGGTCTGGTTCGTCGTCAGCCACGCCCTCGTGCCGCTGCTGCTGATGACGGTGATCGCGCTCGCCTTCGGCTGGCACCTGGTGGCCTCCATCGGCGGCGGCGACATGCCGATCGTGGTCTCGATGCTCAACAGCTACTCCGGGTGGGCGGCTGCCGCGGCGGGCTTCCTGCTGGGCAACGACCTGCTGATCGTGACCGGTGCGCTGGTGGGCTCCTCCGGTGCGATCCTGTCCTACCTCATGTGCCAGGGGATGAATCGCTCCTTCATCTCCGTCATCGCCGGTGGGTTCGGCACCGAGGGCGCGACCTTCGAGGGTGACCAGGACTACGGCGAGCACCGCGAGACCAGCGCCGCCGAGGTGGCCGAGCTGCTGCGCACTGCCTCGTCCGTGGTGATCACCCCTGGCTACGGCATGGCGGTCGCCAAGGCGCAGTATCCCGTCGCCGACCTGACCGCCCGCCTGCGCAAGCAGGGCGTGGACGTGCGCTTCGGCATACATCCTGTGGCTGGGCGGCTGCCCGGGCACATGAACGTCCTGCTGGCTGAGGCGAAGGTGCCCTACGACATCGTGCTCGGGATGGACGAGATCAACGACGACCTCCCCGAGACCGACGTGGTCCTGGTGATCGGCGCCAACGACACGGTCAACCCCGCCGCGGTCGACGAGCCGGGCTCGCCGATCGCGGGGATGCCGGTGCTGGAGGTGTGGAAGGCCCGGGACGTCGTGGTGCTCAAGCGGTCGATGGCCAGCGGTTATGCGGGAGTGCAGAACCCGCTCTTCTTCCGGGACAACACCAGGATGCTGTTCGGCGACGCCAAGGAGGTCGTCGAGGAGGTCGTCAAGCTGCTCTGAGTCGACGGTGGGTTGGCGTCGCCGACCGACGGTGCCGGGAAACCGGTTGTGCCCTTCGCGGCCCTCGGACATCCTCGGGACATGACGAGCACGCAGCAAGCCAACGGCTGGATCCCGGTGCGCCGCGAGGACGGCGAGCTGATCGGGTTCCTCGCCGAGGACTCCTCGGGGTGGCAGCCCCGGACCGTCTTCGGGCACCCCATCGGTGAGGTGGGCGAGCGCGAGGCTGCCGAGGACCGGTTGCACGCGATCGGCATGAGCTACCTCGCCGAGAAGTGGGAGGTCCGCGACGGTGCCGACTGGATCGGGGTCCAACTGGTGGAGGCCTCCCCGACGCGTGTCACGGTGCAGCTCGTCGACTTCTTCGACCATGCCGACCGCTACGGCGAGCGGCAGACGCTGGTCGCGCCCGTCGGTCCAGACCGGTTGCGCCTGGCGTGAGGGTGCGCGGCGCGGGGGTCGGCCGCGCCCTCTCGGTCGGGGGCCGTCAGTCAGGCCTGGCCGGGGTAGTAGCCGAGTCGGGCGAGAGGCTCGACGAGCTGGTCCTCCTCGTAGGACAGGTGGGAGAGCAGGGTGTCGCTGAGGGCGTCGACGGCCTCGTCGAGGCGGGTGAAGTCATCGGGCTCGGCGACGAACTCCACCAGGGCGCGGTCGACCTGCTCGATGACGTCGTGGATCACGACGTGCTCCTGCTCGAGCCTGTCCAGCACCGGGACCAGGTCGCGCTCGGCGGTGCGCAGGTGCGGGAAGACCGAGGCGTCCTCCAGGCCGTGGTGCTGGGTGACGGTGGCGCAGTAGCGGGAGCAGTAGGCGCCGAGCGTCCAGTTGTTCTGCTTCATCGTCATGTCGTTCATCGCCGAGCGGGCGCTGCCCACGTCCATCGTGGCGTTCTTGACCTGCTCGATGATGGAGCGCACCTGGGTGAGCTCGGATCGGAGCATGTCGTGCACGTCGATCAGGTGCTTGCCCATCTGGGCGGCACGGGCGGTGTAGGTGACCTCCGGACCGGACTCCGTCCGGCGGGGGCGGGTCGACTCGTCCCACGGCATGGACGCGCCCAGGCGGGTCCCGTCGTCGGGCGTGGGGTGCACGCCGAGCCGGTCGTACTGGCTGTCACCGGTCGCCGTCGCCGTGGTCTCGGTCGTGGTCACGATCCGGCCTGCAGCGTCGCTCTCCGGCGCCGCACCCGGGGCGTCGGCGGGGGAGACCTGCGCGTCGGCAAACTGCCGTGCGGTGGCGACCAGCTCACGCACCGCGGGAGCGACCTCCTGACCGAACACCTGGATCGCGTTCGGGTCGTCGGCGGCGAGGATGAAGGTGCCGATGCCGAAGTCCAGCGCGAGCTCGGTCAGCCGCTCGACCCACGCGTCCGTGCCGCCACGGGGCGGCGTGATGTTCAGCAGCCGGCGGATGTCGCGCGGGTCCCGTCCTGCGGCGTCGGCGGACTCGTCGATGATCGCGTTGCCGGTGGTCAGGTCGTCGTCGGACTTCAGGTAGCCCTCCGAGGGGAGCCATCCGTCCGCCAGGCGCCCGGTGACCCGCAGCATGCGCGGCTTGTAGGCGCCCAGCCAGATGCCGACGTCGTGGGCGGGTGCGGGGCCCCGCTTGGCCCCCACGGCCCGGTGGAACTCGCCCTCGACGCGGAGGACGGAGGTGTCGTCGGCCGCCCAGATGCCCCGGATGATGGCGATCGCCTCTTCCAGCGCCCGCACCGATTCGCCGGGCGTGAGACGCTCTGCACCCATGGCGACCATGGCGTCCCAGAAGGAGCCGGTGCCCAGTCCCAGCTCGAACCGGCCGTTGCTCAGCAGGTCGAGGCTGGCGGCGGAGCGGGCCAGCACGGCCGGCGGACGCAGTGGCAGGTTCGCGACGTTCGGTGCCAGGTGAACCCGTTCGGTGCGCGCCGCGACGTAGCTGAGGAGCGTCCAGGTGTCCAGGAAACCCGGCTGGTAGGGGTGGTCCTGGAAGGTCACCAGGTCCAGGCCGGACGCCTCACTGAGCTGAGCGAGCGTCACCGCCTGCTGAGGCTGCTGGTTGGTCGGGGTGTGGAAGGTGCCGAACTGCAGTTCGTGGCCGTAGTCGGTCATGCGGCTGTGGAGGCGTCGGGGCTCATGACGTGGCCAACCAGCCGGCGTCCGAAACTAATCCCGGGTTGAGATCGCCGCGACCCCGTCCGCGGCAGTCGGGTGGACCCGTCCGTGTGCTGCGAGCTGCTGGTGCCACTCGGTCCGCTCGGCGACCGCTGCTGCCCGTGCCGGGAGGCCGGCGACGTGGAGCACCACACCCCGGCCGGACAGGTGCCGGTCGAGTTCGGCCAGCGCGTCCAGGACGGTGATGCTGATGGCTTCGACCCGGCTCAGGTCCAGGACGACCGCGCGCGCGAGAGGTGTTGCCGAGACGATCTCCTCGACCGCGGCCAGGTTGCCCCGCACGTTGGCGGTGTAGAGCCCCTGCGCCACGGTCAGCACCAGCACCTGCTGCTCGGCCTGCTCGGTGATGATGCGCGGCTGGTTGAGCTCGCGCAGGACCAGTGCGAGCGTGACCGCAACGCCGACCGCGACCGCGGCAAGCAGACCGATGGTCAGCCCGACGAGTGCCACTCCGACCGCCACCCAGAAGTCCATCGGGCTGATCCGGGCCCAGCGAGCCAGCTCGGGGAGGTCGATCAGGCCTATGACGGCGACGAACACGAGGGCCGCGAGGGTGGCCTGGGGCAGCTGGCTCACGACCGGTCCCAGGAACAGGGCGACCAGGATCGCCAGCACCACCGTGACCAGGGTCGAGAGTTGCGTCCTGGCGCCAGCACGCTGGTTGACGGCACTCTGGGAGAAGCCACCCGCGGCAGGCATCGCGGTGAACAGGGCACCGGCGACATTGGCCGCTCCGACGGCCCGCAGCTCCTGGTCGGCGTCGACCGGGGGCTCCGTGGTCCTGCGGATCGCGCGTGCGACCGCTGCCGACTCGAGGAAGGCCATGATCGCGATCGCGAGGGCGCCGCCGAGGAGCTGTGGCAGCAGGTGCAGGTCAGGCAGTGTCGGCAGCGGCAGCCCTGAGGGCACCGGGTCGATGAGGGCAACTCCTCGCTCGGGAAGCCCTGTCCACGTCGCGAGGCACACTCCGGCGAGCACGACCAGGAGCGTCCCGGGTGTCCGTGGTGCGTAGCGGTTGAGCAGGATCAGGACCGCGATCGATCCGAGGGAGAGCCACAGCGTGGGGACGTTCACGGTGTCGAGCGCGTCGCCGGCTCCGACAAGGGATCGGAAGAAGCCGTGTCCCGAGAAGGTGCTGGTCTCACCGAGTATGGCGGGCAGCTGGCCGACCGCCACGGTCGCGCCGACACCGATCTTGACACCGAGCACGGTCGCTTTGCTGATGTTCTCCACGAGTGTCCCGAGCCGGAGCAGCCGTGCGAGCAGCAGGATGCTGCCGGTCAGCAGGGTGAGGGTGACCAGCGAGCCGAGCGCGTCCTCAGAGCTGGCCGCAACCCCCGCCGAGACCAGCGTCGTGGCCGTCAGCGTCGCGATCGTCGAGGTCGTTGACACGCTCATCGCCCGGGAGCCGCCCAGCAGGGCGTAGACGAGCATGGGGACGATGCACGTGTACAGACCGACCTGGACCGGCAGGTGGGCGATCGTGGCGTAGGCCATGGCCTGCGGGATCACGACGGCCCCGGCCGACAGTCCACCCAGCACGTCGGGGACAACCCAGGCTCGTTGGTATCCCGCCAGGGACGGCACCAGCCAGCCGGCCCTGGCCGACGGTGCCTCTGGGCTCACCAGCCGTCCTCGCCGGCGACGGTGTGTGCGTGGGTCTCCACCGACCCAGCGTAGCGGTCCTACGACGCCGTCTGCGCGAACCGAGCCTCGTCATGGCGGGTCCCCGCGGTCAGTCTGCCCACGCCGACCTCCGCGTCAGTGCGTCGACGCGGCCCACTCGTCCAGCGCCTGCTGCACCTGCTCGTCCGTGCGCTGCTCGGTGCGGCACATGATCGTCCAGCGCACGCCGAAGGGGTCCTGGATCGAGGCGAACAGGTCGCCGGTCACCCCGAAGTCCGCCGGCTCCTCACGCACCCGGGCTCCCCTGTCGCGGGCGAGGGCGACCGTCGCGTCGACGTCCGGGACGTAGATCGCGATGCTGAAGCGTGACTCGTCGGAGGTGGGGTCGTTGGCCACGGCGTGGTAGTCCTCGTGCGGGTCCATCAGCTGGAGCCGTCCGTCGCCCACCTGCAGCTCGGCGTGCAGCACGGTGCCCTCCGGTCCGTCCATCCGGGACGTGACCGTGCCGCGGAACACGTCCTCGTAGAACGTGATGGCCCGTGCGGCGGGGGAGACGACGACGAGGGGGGTCAGGGTGGTGTAGCCGTCCGGCTGGTAGCGCGTGCTCATGTCAGTCATCGTGCCTACGCTCGGAGTCGTGGCGCTTGCAGATTCACGACAACCTGGACCCCGGGATCCTGCACCCCGGGCCAAGGGCATCCTGTGGCCCGACGAGGGGCGGGAGGTGTATGACGTGGGGCGGGATGAGTCGGTTCCCGCGCCGGTCTCGCTCGTGGTCCGGCATCTCTGGAGCGTCACGTGGCGCAGGCCCGACGCCCGGCCGTTCGCCTCCAGCGTGCTGTCCAACCCCATCGCGCACCTCACCTTCGAGGACGCGGTCGGCGGCCGGCTGCACGGCCACGAGGTGCCCGCGCCGCTGGTGCACGGCCTGGTCAGCCGGGTCTTCCGCGTCGAGCTGCCGGTGGCGGGACGGGTGAGCGGCGTGGCCTTCCACCCCGGGGGCCTGACCGCGCTCCTCGGGGTCGCCATGCGGGACCTGGCCGACTCGGTGGTGCCGGCGACCCGCGTGTTCGGTCACGGCGTCCGCGACGTCGCCCAGGCGGTCCTGACCGAGCCCGACGAGGGTGCCCGGCGTGGGATCGTCCTGTCCTACCTCGGTGAGTTGCTGGGGCCGCAGCAGGACCGCGTGGCCGGCGATCCGGCATACTCCGTGGTCCGCGCAGCGGAGCAGTTGATGCACCGGCGTGACCAGGTCAGCCTGCCCGGGGTCGCCGAGCAGGTCAGCGTGTCCCCGCGCACCCTGCAGCGGATGTTCTCGCAGTATGTCGGGGCGTCGCCGCTGTGGGTGCTGCGCCGGTACCGCCTGCAGGACGCGGCCGCGCTGATCGATGCGGGGGAGGGCGAGGACCTGGCCGCTCTCGCGGCGTCCCTGGGCTTCGCGGATCAGGCACACTTCACCCGCGCGTTCACGGCCGTGATCGGGGTGCCGCCGTCGGTCTACCGCGCCGGGGTGCGTCCGGGGGCCGGTGAGACGGTGCGGCGCGCGGACAGCACGGTGTAGGCCCCGAGGAGCAGGGCGACGAGGGCACCTGCGGCGCCGAGCCAGTCGTAGCCCAGGTGCTGGACAACCACGCCCGCGAGTCCGCCCGCCGTGGCGGCGGACAACCCCATCACGAGGTCAGAGGCGCCCTGGACGGAGGCGCGGTCGTGGACAGCCGCACCCGCGACGACCAGGTTCGAGCCGGCGACCATGGTGCAGGACCACCCCAGCCCGAGCAGGAACAGGCCGGCGAGCAGCCCGAGTGACCACCCGGTCCGGGAGGTCGCGGCGAGGACACAGGCGGCGACCTGGATGACGGCCCCGGTCACGATCACGGGGCGCGCGCCCCACCGGTCGGTGAGGTAGCCCGCGACGGGGGACAGGCCGTACATGCCGAGGATGTGGATCGAGATGACGAACCCGATCACCTCCACCTCCGCGTGACCGTGGGACATGTGGATCGGGGTCATCACCATGACCGCGACCATGACCACGTGTCCCGCGGTCACCGCGATGGTGCCCAGCCGGGTGACCGGGGAGGCGATGATCGCCCGCAGGCCGTGGACGACCGAGCCGCGCTGTCCGACGCGCGGGCCGGGCGGGGCGCCGTGGTCGGCGAGGGCCCGGGCGGTCAGCAGGGGGTCCGGTCGCAGCAGCAGGTGGATGAGGGTGGCCGCCACGAGGAACCCGGCGGCGCTGAAGACCCATGCCCCGGCCAGCGGCGGCAGTCCGAGGGCACCGGCCAGTTGCTTGCCGGGCCCGAGGATGTTGGGGCCGAGCACGGAGCCGATGGTCGTCGCCCAGACCACCAGGCTGAGGTGGCGCCCGCGCCGACTCGGTGGCGCGAGATCCACTGCGGCGTAGCGGGCCTGGCTGTTGGCGGTGCTGGAGGCGCCGAAGAGTGCGGTGCCGAGCAGGAGCAGCCAGAAGTGGCCCACGACCGCGGCGGTGATGGCCAGGGCCGCTCCGACCGTCCCGACGAGGTACGCGGCCACCAGGCCCGCCCGCCGCCCACGGGCCGCCATGAGCGCGGCGACCGGGATCGTCATGAGTGCACCGCCGAGGACCTGGGTGGTGTTCGCCAGCCCCGACAGGTCGTCGCGGCCGCTGATCTCGGCCGCCATGAGGGCGGCGACGGCGATGCCGCTGGCCACGCCGATGCCACCCATCACCTGGCTGCCCATGAGGGTGGTGACCGTCCGGGTCTGCAGGCCGTCGACGTCGGGAGCGGAGAGCACGTCGGGACTCGTGCGGTGGTCGGTCACCGGGTCAGTGTGACACCGGTCTCTTCGCGACACGAACGTGTTGTTCGTTACCCTTTCGTGACATTTGTCGTGCAACCATGTACCTTCGTAACAGCCCGTCCCCCGACGGGCCGCGTGATCCGGACGCCGAGTCTTGTCACCGGAGCACGCGTCCCCTGTACGACCGCTGACAAGAGCGGGGAACCCAATTCCCCGGGAGGTAACTCCCTTGGGGCGAAGGTCCGACCTGGCAACAGGACGGACCCGGGCCACTCCAGCCCGAGCCCGACAGCTAACTCCGCAGGCGCTGGAGAGGTACTTGTGAACCGTCCTAGCCCCGCTGGGCGCCACCGCGCGCCGAGCCGCATTGCTACCGCCCTGGCCCAGGGTCGCTACTCGGCAACCTCCACCTTCTCGGTGGCTGCCTCCGGTGGCATCCTCGCGTCGTCGGTGCTCGTCGCCACGACCCATGCCGAAACTGACCTCAAGGCCGCGATGGCCGCGCTCGAGCCCGTCGTGGGTCCGGACGCCACCGTTGCCGGCCCGCCCGTCGCGGATGCCACGCACCGCGCTGAGACCTTGCAGGTCGCGACCGACACGTTGAGCCAGGCGGCCACCGCGGTGGCGCTCCCCGGCACGGTCGCGACCATCAGCCAGCCCATCGACCGGCCCGCCAGGGCGGTGGCCGCCCCCGCGGACGCCGAGAACGCGGCCGTCGGCGAGCTCGGCTTCGTCGGAGTGACCCCGGTGGTCGAGGAGCCCGAGCCCGAGCCCGAGCCCGAGCCTGAGGTCTCCGCCGCCGCCGAGGCTCGGTCCGAGACGACGGCGAGCCGTTCGGAGTCGCGTTCGGCGGCGCCTGCCGCGTCGACCTCTGAGCCCGAGCCGGCTCCCGCCCCGGAGCCCGAGCCCGAGCCCGCACCGGCCCCGCCGTCGAGTGGCGCCGAGGGCGCTATCGGCTGGGCCTACAACCACCTCGGTATGCCGTACATCTTCGGCTCCGACAGCGGTTCCGGCTACGACTGCTCCGGCTTCGTCCGGGCGGCCTACCGGTCCGTCGGCATCAGCCTGCCGCACGGCAGCTCCGCGCAGTACTCCGCCACCTCCCGCGTCTCGCTGGACAACATCCGGCGCGGCGACCTGCTGTTCTACAGCAACGGCGGTGGGATCTACCACGTTGCCATCTACCTGGGCGACGGTCAGGTGATCCACTCACTGCGTGACGGCAGCGGCTTCAACGGCTCCAAGGTCTCGAGCATGTACTACTCGCCGGGCCTGTTTGCCGCTGGTCGTCCGTGACGACAAGCTGATTCACTCCGTGACGGCACTCTGATTCAGTCGTCCGTGACGACCGTCTGAACGACACCCCACGCACCGGCCGTGGTCCGCAGGGACCGCGGCCGGTGCGCTTGTGTCTGGCACCTGGCCCCGGGCGTGGCTGTCCTGCGGGACGTGGCGCCACCAGGTATGACAGCGTGGGGGCGTGCAACCCGCGCCCGAGGTGTTCGACCTGTTCGCGGTGCCGGCGGGCACCGCGCCGCTGGTCGGTGGCCAGGGGCACAGCGTGCTGGCCGGCGACCTGGTGCTGTCGCCGGGCCGGTCCGCACAGATCGCCGACTGGCTGAACCCTTTGCTCGCCCGGCTCGCGGCCGCCCTGGACCACGAGGTGCCCCGGTCGCTGCGGCTGGCGATGCCCATCCCCACGCGCGACCTGCGCTGGGTGGTGGACGGGTGGGGCGCCACCCGCTTCGAGCCGGGTGCCCGGCCGTGCCGTGACCTCGACGTCCTGGTCGCCACCGGCCGGCTGTTGCACGCCCACCTGGCCGCGCTGCTGACCACCGCCCCGGCTTCCCTCGCAGAGCGTGACGACCCGTGGGCGCAGGCGGAGCAGGCGGCCTTCGCAGCTGCATCTCCCACCGATGCGTCTCCCACCGATGCGGGGCCTCCCACCAGCGCCCCCTCCCCGCCTCCGGAGACGCGGGCGCTGGTGCTCGACGTGCAGGCGGCCCTGGCGGCTCCAGGGGTCGGCGACAGCGACCTGGGCCCGGACCAGCTGGTCCACGGTGACCTCGCCGGCAACGTGCTGCTGGACCGGGACGGTCTCCCGGTGGTGATCGACATCGCGCCCTACTGGCGGCCCGCGCTCTGGGCCGAGGCGGTGTGCGTCCTGGACGCGGTGCTGTGGCTGGGGGCCGACCGTGCCGCGTTGGATGCCTGGGCCGAGGGCCCTCGGCGGCACGCCCTGCTGCGCGCCGGCCTCTTCCGGGTCCTCAGCGACCGGCCCTGTGACGTGGCGGCCTACCGCCGGGCACTCGGGCTGGAGGCCGCGCCGTAGCGTGCACGGCATACTGCCGGTAATCGGTTTGGAGACTGTCGGTGGTGGGGGAGAAGATGCCTCCCGTGACTTCTGTCGTCCCTGGGGATCCCATCGTCGTCGCCGAGGACCTCACCAAGGTCTACGGCGACAACCGCGCCGTCGACGGCATCTCGTTCAGCATCAGCCAGGGGGAGTCGTTCGGGCTGCTCGGGCCCAACGGCGCGGGAAAGTCGACGACCATGCGGATGATCGGTGGCACCCTGACCCGCACGGGCGGCACGATGCGGGTGGCCGGACTGGACCCCGCCGAGCGGGGCCCCGAAGTGAGGGCGCACCTGGGCGTGGTGCCGCAGCAGGACAACCTCGACGAGGAGCTGACGGTCCGCGACAACCTGATCGTCTACGGGCGCTACTTCGGGCTGCCGCACTCCTACCTGCGCACCAAGGCCGACGAGCTGATCGAGTTCGCCCAGCTGACCGAGAAGGCCAAGGCGAAGACGACGGCGCTCTCCGGCGGGATGAAGCGCCGGCTGACGATCGCGCGGGCCCTGGTCAACGAGCCCAAGCTGCTGCTGCTCGACGAGCCGACGACCGGCCTGGACCCCCAGGCCCGGCACGTGCTGTGGGACCGGCTGTTCCGGCTCAAGGAGGTCGGGGTCACCCTCGTGGTGACCACCCACTTCATGGACGAGGCCGAGCAGCTCTGCGACCGGCTCATCGTCATCGACCACGGCCGCATCATGGCCGAGGGCAGCCCGCGGGCTCTGATCCGGGAGCACTCCACCCGTGAGGTGGTGGAGGTGCGTTTCGGGGCGCAGCGCAACGCCGCGGTCGTTGACCAGCTGGAGGACGTGGCCACCCGCCTCGAGGTCCTGCCGGACCGGATCCTGGTCTACACCGACGACGGTGAGGCCGCCCTGGAGGAGATCACCGGCCGCGGCCTCAACCCGATCACCTCGCTCGTGCGACGCTCGTCGCTGGAGGACGTCTTCCTGCGCCTGACGGGACGGACCCTCGTTGACTGACACGGTGCAGGACCTGCAGCGACTGGCCGCCTCGGGCCGGGTGCCCGCCCCGGAGGTGATGGCCGCGCGTGCCCGCCGGTGGGGGTGGTGGTACTACGTCGAGTACTGGCTGCGCACGGCCAAGGCCTGGTTCCAGTCGATCCTGATCTACATGGTCGGGGAGCCCTTGCTCTACCTCGTCGCGCTCGGGGTCGGGCTGGGCACGCTGGTCGACAACGGCGTGGGGACCGTCGACGGCGTTCCCTACCTCGTCTTCGTGGCCCCGGCGCTGCTGATCTCGACGGTCGTCATGTCGACCGGCGGTGAGCTGACCTATCCGGTGATGGCCGGGTTCAAGTGGGACCGCCTCTACTACGGCCCGCACGCGACGCCGGTCACGCCGGCGCAGATCGCCACCGGGCACCTCATCGGGGTGCTGATCCGCTTTGTCGTGCAGTCGTTGATCTTCTGGGCGATCATGGTCGCCTTTGACGCGGTGCCCCGCGGGGTCCTGGTGTCTGCGCTGGTCATCCCGATCGGGGTGCTGTCCGCCGCCGCGTTCGGGGCGCTGCTGCAGGCCTATGCCTCGACGCTGCAGGACGAGGGCTACCAGTTCGCTTTCGTCCAGCGCTTCGTCATCATGCCGATGTTCCTCTTCGCCGGGACCTTCTTCCCGCTCTCGGCCATGCCGGTCTACCTGCACTGGGTCGGGTGGATCTCCCCGGTGTGGCACGGCACGCAGCTGGCCCGGCAGGTGACCTATGGTGCGGTCGAGCCCGCCTGGCTCACCGTCGTGCACGTGCTGTTCCTCCTCGCACTCACGGTGGTCGGCGTGCTCTGGGCCCGCCGCAGCTATACCCGTCGGATGGGCTCCTGATGAGCGCGCCGAGCCAGGACCGGCTCCCCGCGACCGAGCAGCCCCACCTGCGGCTGCAGTCGGGGGAGCGGCCGCTGGCCGCCCTCTACGGCCGCAACGCCCGGTCGGTCATCGAGCGTGGCTTCAAGGTCATCGCCCGCCAGAACTGGGCCGTTCTGGTCTCCGGGTTCTTCGAGCCGGTGCTCTACCTGCTGGCGATGGGCCTGGGCCTGGGCACGCTCGTCGGTGAGGTGGCCGGCCCCGGCGGTGCGCCGATCGCCTACACCGCCTACATCGCACCAGCCCTGCTGGCCACCTCGGCGATGAACGGCGCGATCTACGACTCGACCTGGAACGTCTTCTTCAAGCTGCGCTTCGCCCGCGTCTACCAGGCGATGCTGCAGACCTCGCTGGGCCCGATGGACGTGGCGATCGGCGAGATCTTCATGGCGCTGTTCCGCGGGTTCCTGTATGCCTGCGGCTTCATGGTCGTGATGCTGGTGATGGGCCTGGTGACCTCGCCGTGGGCCATCCTGATGGTGCCCGTCGCCCTGCTCATCGCGGTCGGGTTCGCGAGCATCGGGATGGCCGTGACCTCCTACCTGAAGTCGTTCCAGCAGATGGACGTCATCAACTTCGTGATGCTCCCGATGTTCCTGTTCTCGGCGACGCTCTACCCCATCGAGGTCTTCCCGGAGGCCATCCAGTGGTTCATCAAGGCGATGCCGCTGTGGCACGGGGTCGAGCTGATGCGGCACCTGGCTGTGGGCTTCCTGTCCGCCGCGACCATCGGGCACGCCCTCTACTTCGTGGCCATGACCGTCTTCGGGGTGTGGTTCACCACGATCCGTCTGCGGGCGCTCTTCCTGCGCTGAGCCGCGCGCCCGATGTTCCTGCGCTGAGCCGCACCTCCCGCTTGTTGCTGCGCCGAGACGCCCCCAGCCCTTCTTCGAGCGCCCTGCCGTTCTTCGAGCCGACTGCAGTCGGCCTTCAGATACGCGAGGCGCTCGAAGAAGGGCTGCGGCGCGGATGACGGGGCCAGTGTGCGGTGAGACGGTAGAGCCATGGAGACCTTCACGCACAAGGACGTCCTCGACGCCGGCCTGACGGACTGGCGTGACCTGGCGCAGGGACTGCACGCGCGCTTCGGCACCGGTGACTTCGCCGCTGGCCTGCGCTTTGTCAATGCGGTCGGCGCCGCCGCCGAGGAGGCCGGGCATCACCCCGATGTCACGCTCACCTACCCGCACGTGGACATCATGCTGATCAGTCACGATGCTGGCGCCCTCACAGACCGGGACGTCGACCTGGCCCGGCAGATCAGTGCCATCGCCTCCGAGCAGGGCATCACCGCGCACCCGGACGCACTGGTCCAGGTGGAGCTCGCGCTCGACACCGCGGACATCTCCGGCGTCGGACCGTTCTGGGCCGCCCTGCTCCGGGGTGACACCGAGGCGCTGCAGGACGGTGACGTCGTCGGAGACGCCCGGGTGCCGCTTCTCTGGTTCCAGGACACCGAGGCTCACGAGACCCCGCGCCAGCGATTCCACCTCGACGTCTGGGTCCCGGCCGACCAGGCACAGGAGCGGATCGCCGCGGCCCTGGCAGCCGGCGGGACGCTGGTCGATGACGAGGCGGCACCGGCCTTCACCGTCCTCGCGGACGCCGAGGGCAACCGGGCCTGCGTCTGCACCAGCGCACGCTGAGCGCCCGGGCCCGTCCGCGCCACGTCGTGTGCCCGGTCGCGTGCGAGAGGACCACACCGCGCGCCCGGTCGTTCGAGGGAAGACCACACCGCGCGCTCGGTCGTTTGAGAGACCACCATCCGGCGCGCCAGGGTCAGCGTGGAGAGCACCATGCGGCGCGTCCGGTGGGGTTGGACGGCATACTCAGGAGTCGGACAGGTCAGGATCACCCGGAGGAGTGACGGAGATGGAGTCCTACGCCAAGGGCGAGGTGCAGCCGCTGCTGGAGGAGACCATCGGCGCGAACTTCGAGCGCACCGTCGCCGCCCATCCGGACCGCGAGGCGCTGGTCGAGATGGCCAGTGGCCGCCGGTGGACCTGGTCCGAGCTGGACGCCGACGTCAACGCCCTGGCCCGTGGCCTGATCGGCGCGGACATCCAGGCCGGAGACCGGGTCGGGATCTGGGCGCCGAACTGCGCCGAGTGGACGCTGGCGCAGTACGCCACGGCCAAGATCGGCGCGGTCCTGGTCAACATCAACCCCTCCTACCGGGTGCACGAGCTGACCTACGCGGTCAACCAGAGCGGGTTGCGGATGATGCTGTCCGCCAGCAGCTTCAAGACCAGCGACTACCGGGCGATGCTCGAGGAGACGCGGAGCGAGTGTCCCGCCCTGGAGCGGGTGGTCCTGATCGACACCGACGACTGGGCGACCCTGGTCGCCGGGGGAGCGGACCTGCCCCAGGACGCCGTGGCACTGCGGATGGCGACCCTGGCACCGACGGATCCGATCAACATCCAGTACACCTCCGGCACGACGGGCCGTCCCAAGGGCGCCACCCTCAGCCACCGCAACATCCTCAACAACGGCTTCGCGGTGACGGAGCTGATCAACTTCACCGAGCAGGACCGGCTGTGCATCCCGGTGCCCTTCTACCACTGCTTCGGGATGGTGATGGCCAACATCGGATGCACCACCCACGGGGCGACCATGGTGATCCCGGGGCCCGGCTTCGAGGCGGAGACCACGCTGCGCACCGTCACGCAGGAGCGCTGCACCGGGCTCTACGGCGTGCCGACGATGTTCATCGCGATGCAGAACCACCCGAGCTTCGCCGAGCACGACCTGTCCACGCTGCGCACCGGCATCATGGCCGGCTCCCCCTGCCCGGTCGAGGTGATGAAGAAGTGCGTCGACCAGATGAACATGGCAGAGGTCTCCATCGCCTACGGCATGACCGAGACCTCGCCGGTCAGCACCCAGACCCGCGCCGACGACGACCTGGAGCGTCGCACGGAGACCATCGGGCGGGTCCACCCCAACCTGGAGATCAAGATCGTCGACCCGCTCACGGGCGAGACCGTGCCGCGGGGGAGACCGGTGAGCTCTGCACCCGGGGCTACTCGGTGATGCTCGGCTACTGGCAGGAGGAGGAGAAGACCGCCGAGGTCCTCGACGCCGACGGCTGGATGCACACCGGCGACCTGGCGGTCATGCGCGAGGATGGCTACTGCACCATCGTGGGGCGCAGCAAGGACATGGTGATCCGCGGCGGGGAGAACGTCTACCCCCGTGAGATCGAGGAGTTCCTCTACACCCACCCCGACGTCCAGGACGTGCAGGTCGTCGGGGTGCCGGACGAGAAGTACGGCGAGGAGCTGTGCGCCTGGATCCAGATGAAGCAGGGCGCCAGGCCGCTGACTGCCGAGGCGGTGCGCGACTTCGCCACCGGCAAACTGGCGCACTACAAGATCCCGCGTTATGTCATGGTCGTCGACGACTTCCCGATCACCGTCACCGGCAAGGTCCGCAAGGTGGAGATGCGGGAGGTCTCCAGCAGGAAGCTGGGGCTGGCCGACTGACGAGGGGCAGTATGCCGATCGCGCGCCACCGCGTGACGGCGCGTCACGGCGCACCCTGGCGTCCGTGCGTGCGGGGCGGGTCGTAGCCGCCCTCGGGAGGCACCATCTCGCCCCGGATCCCGAGCAGCCGGATCGGCCGGTCGTCCCCGAGCTTGCGCAGGAGGCTCAATGCCGTGTCGGCGATGACGCCGGGGTCCAAGGTGGGCTCCGGCAGCTTGCGGACCCTGGTGAAGGTGAAGAAGGGCGCGAAGCGGACCTTCAGGTGCACCCGGGCACAGGCCCGGTCCTCGGCCCGCAGGTCCGTGACCACCTGGTCGGCCAGCTCCCGCAGGGCGGCCTCGATCTGGGCCGCATCGGTCAGGTCCTGCTGGTAGGTCGTCTCGTGACCGTGTGCCCGGGCCACCCACGGGGTGTCGTCCACGTGGCGGCTGCCCGCCCCGGCCCCCAGGCGGCGCAGGTGGGGGCCGGTGCTCGGACCGAAGACGGCGGCCAGGTCATCGTCGTCAGCGGCGGCGAGCTGCCGCACGGTGCCGATGCCGAGCTCACCCAGCCGCGCCGAGATCCGGCTACCGACACCCCACAGGGCACGGGTGGGTCGGGCACCCATCACCTCCAGCCAGGTGTCCTGGGTCAGCCGGAAGACACCCTGCGGCTTGCCGAACTCGGTGGCGGTCTTGGCACGGACCAGCGTGTCGCCGATGCCGATCGAGCAGTGCAGCTGCGTCGCGGCAAGGACGCGGGCCTGGAGCTCTCGGGCGGCGGCCTCGGGGTCCTCGGTCTCCAGCCCGACGAACGCCTCGTCCCAGCCGAGCACCTGGACCACCGCGCCGGGGAACTCGCGCAACGTCTGCATCACCTGCTCCGAGGCAGCCTCGTAGACGGGGAAGTCGACCGGCAGGAAGACGGCCTCCGGGCACCGTTTCAACGCTGTCCGCAGAGGCATGCCGGAGCGGATCCCGAACTCCCTGGCCTCGTAGGTTGCCGTGGACACCACCGCACGCTCGGTCGGGTCACCGCGCCCGCCGACCACCACGGGGAGCCCGACCAGCTCGGGTCGCCGCAAGAGTTCGACGGCCGCCAGGAACTGGTCCATGTCCACGTGCAGCACCCAGGCTGTCATGGCCCCATCCTGCTGTGGTCGCGGGCTGGGCGCAGGTCCTGGGGACCGGCCCGGCCTCGGTAGGCCGCTGCGCGCCCGCCGGGTCGTCTCGTGCGTCGGTGTCAGGGCACCGTGGACAGGTCAGAGCACCTTGGACAGGAACGACTGGGTCCGCTTATGCTGCGGGTTCGTGAGCACCTCGACGGGGTCGCCCTCCTCGACGATGACACCACCGTCCATGAAGACCAGGTTGTCTCCCACCTCGCGGGCGAAGCCCATCTCGTGGGTGACGACCATCATCGTCATGCCCTCGTTGGCGAGCTTCCTCATGACGTCGAGCACGTCACCGACGAGCTCGGGGTCCAGTGCGGAGGTCGGCTCGTCGAAGAGCATCATGTCCGGGTTCATCGACAGGGCACGGGCGATGGCCACCCGTTGCTGCTGACCACCGGACAGGTGGGCGGGGTAGGCCGCCTCCTTGTCGCCCAGCCCGACCTTCGCGAGGTTCTCGCGCGCGATCTGCTCCGCCTCACCTCGCTTGCGGCCCTTGGCGCGCTGCTGGGCAATGGTGAGGTTGCGGAGCACCGTCATGTGGGGGAAGAGGTTGAACTGCTGGAAGACCATGCCGATCCGGGTGCGGACCAGATCCAGCTCGGTGTCCGGGTCGGTGATGTCGATCCCCTCCACGAGGATCTGCCCGGAGGTCGGCTCCTCGAGCCGGTTGACGCACCGCAGGAGCGTGGACTTGCCCGAGCCCGAGGGGCCGATGACGCAGACCACCTGCCCGTGATCGACGTGGAAGTCGATGCCGGTGAGGACCTCGTTGTCGCCGAAGCTCTTGTGCAGGTCCCGCACCTCGATCGCGGGTGCCCGCTCATCGACATCCATGCTGGGGTGGAGTTCGCTCATCACCGGCTCCTCTTCTGCTTGCTCTCCATCCAGGCCACGAGCCTGGTCAGCGGGAGCGTGATGGCCAGGTAGAGCAGGGCCGCGAACGCGAGCGAGGTGGCGGTGCCGGCCGACGGGCCGCTGCTCATGAAGTCGCGGGCCAGGGTGGTCAGCTCCTTCTGGTTGGCGGCCAGTCCGATGACGAACAGCAGCGAGGTGTCCTTCAGGAGGATCACGAGCTCGTTGGTCAGCGGCGGGACCACGATGCGCAGCGCCTGGGGCATGACGATCGAAGCCATGGTCCAGCGCGCGTTCATCCCCAGCGACCGGGCCGCTTCGGTCTGCCCCTTGGGGACCGCCTCGATGCCGGCCCGCAGCGTCTCGGCCATGTAGGCACCGGCCACGAGCATCAGGGCGACCAGACCGGCCCCGACGGTGCCACCCGGCGGCCGCCACCCGAAGGCGATCGGCACGCCGAAGCCCATGAACAGGATCACGACCAGGGCGGGCAGTCCGCGGAACAGCTCGATGTAGCCGGTGGCCACCCACCGGAAGGGCGCGATCGGGGCCAACTTCATGAGCACCAGGACCACCGCGAGCACGAAGCCACCGATGAAGGAGATGATCGTGTAGAGGATGGTGTTCTTGGCCCCGACGAAGATCATGTCCTGCCAGTTGCCGGTGAAGCCCTCGGTCAGGAAGAAGTTGCGCCTGATCGCGTCCCAGTCGGCCAGCAGGACGAAGATGACCACCAGGGCCAGGAACACCGCGTACAGCGACAGTGTCATCAGGCGGGTGCGCGCGCTCCGGGTCATCGGGTCACCCTCGTCCTCTCGTCACCAGTCTCAGCGGCTGGTGGACTCGGCGTCGTCCGCGGAACCGTCCTCCGAGAAGTACTTGGCGTAGAGCTCGTCGTACTCACCGCTGTCCCGCAGCTCGGTGAGCTGCTCGTTGACTGCGTCGACCAGTGCGGTGTTGCCCTTCTTGATCGCCAGGCCGTAGGTCTCGTCGGTGTCGTACTCCTCGACGATGGTGAAGTCGCCCCGCTTGGCGTTGTCGACGTTGACCGGCAGATCCTGCAGGGCGGCGTCCACCTGGCCGGCCAGGAGCGCCTGGTAGATCTCGGCGTTGCTCGGGAAGGCCACCAGCTCGGCACCCTCGGCGTTCTCCTGGGCGTAGGCCTCACCGGTGGTGCCCTGCTGGACCGCCACACGGGTGCCGGCCAGGTCCCCGATGCTCGCGATGTCGGAGTCCGTGGGGACCAGGAGGGACTGCAGGGAGTCGTAGTAGCCGTCGCTGAAGTCGATGTTCTGGGCGCGGTCCTCGGTGATCGTCATGGCCGAGGCGGCGAGGTCACACTCGCCCGCGTTGAGGGACAGTCCGGACTGCAGCCCGTCGAAGGAGGAGTCCTTCACCACGAGGTCGAGGCCCAGGCCGTCGGCCACCGAGGAGACGATGTCGATGTCGAAGCCGACGAAACCGGACGGCGCCGACTCGTCAAAGTCCTCGAAGGGCGGGTAGGGGACGTCGGAGCAGACCGTGAGCGTGCCCTCGGTCACCAGGTCGAGCGACGCGGCGTCGGCGCCGTTGCCCTCGCCGCCGGTGTCGTCGCCGCCGGTGTCGCCACCGTCGTCCGAGCCGCACGCCGCCAGGGACAACACGAGACCAGCGGTAGCCGCCACTGCATACAGGGATCGCTTATTCATGCCTGCACTGTATCGCTGTAGGGTCCCGGATCCGGTGGACGCAGACTGACGGTCCGGTGCGACGGGCACATGAGAGAGATCTCACCAACGTCTCACGGCCCGCTCATGACGGTCAGGTGAACTAGGGGTCATGCGCCGAGGGACGGCGTCGCACGACCGGGAGGTAGGACGCATGACCGGCTCCGAGAGCACCAGCCCGTTCCGGGTGTTGCTGTATTCGCACGACTCCGTCGGCCTGGGTCACATCCGCCGCAACCTGGCCCTGGCGCACACCCTGTCCACCCAGATCCCCGCCATGACCGGTCGCCCGGTGACGGGCATGCTGCTGACCGGCGTGGCCCACGGCACCGACCTCGACGTGCCCGATGGGTTTGACGTCGCGCTGCTGCCGAGCATCTGCAAGGGGGACTCGGGCTACGAGCCCCGGCACATGCAGGTGCCGATGGACGACCTCCTCGACATCCGCAGCCAGTTGGTCAAGGGTGTCGTCAAGGGGCTCAACCCTGACCTGATCATCGTCGACCGGCACGCCTACGGTGTCAGCGGCGAGCTGCGCAAGACGCTGGCCAAGACCCGCAGGAAGCGGCCCGGCACGACCATCGTCCTCGGTCTGCGCGAGGTCCTGGACGAGCCGGAGGTCGCTGCGGCGGAGTGGGAGCGGCTGGGGGACCTGGAGCGTTTCCGCGCGATCTTCGACGAGATCTGGGTCTACGGCGACCCGCAGGTGCATGACGTCCGGGAGACCGGCGAGGTCCCTGCGGTGCTGTACGACATGGTCCGTTACACCGGCTACCTCGCAAACGGCCGTCGCTGGGTCCCGGAGACCGACCCCACCGAGGCGCCCTACGTCCTGAGCATGTCCGGTGGTGGCAGTGACGGCAGGGGCATGCTGAGCCTCGCGGCCCGAGCGACCGTCCCCGCCGGTCACCGGCACCTCGTCGTGGCTGGTCCCCAGATGCCCGCCGAGGACCTCGCCGAGATCCAGCGCCACGCCGCACCGGGCACCCGCGTGGTGGCCTGCGTGCCGGACGGCCTGGCCACGATCCGACGGGCCAGCGCGGTCGTCTCGATGGCCGGGTACAACACCGTCAACGAGGTCATGAGCACCGACCGCCCGGTCCTGCTCGTGCCTCGCGAGCGCCCCCGACAGGAGCAGCTCATCCGCGCCCGGGGGCTGAAGGACGCCGGCGCCGTCGACCTGGAGTGCCTGGACGACCTGACCGTCGAGCGCCTCACGGCCTGGTTCGCCGGAGCCGTCCACCGCACCCAGGACCGCGCCCACCTCGACCTGGCCGGCCTGGCCGGTGTCGCCCACCGCGTCGCCGACCTGGCACGCGCGAGCAAGAAGGAGCTGACCAGTGCAGCGCTCTGAGCGTGCCCCGCGCGTGGGCTACGTCCTGAAGGTCTACCCCCGCTTCTCCGAGACCTTCGTGGTCACCGAGATCCTGAGCCGCGAGGCGGCCGGTGAGGACCTGGCGATCTTCGCCATGCGACCCACCACGGACGCTCGCTTCCACCCGGAGATCTCCCGGGTCCAGGCACCGGTCACCCACCTGCCCAAGCCGGTCAAGCTGTCCGACGCGTGGACCGTGCTGCGCGAGGCGCGCGCGACCATCGCCGACCTCGACAACCGGCTGCCCGGCATACTGCCGCTCCTGGCTCGTCTCGAGCCGTCGGAGGCGGTGCAGGGGGTGCACCTCGCCGTCAGCGCCACCCAGCAGGGGATCACCCACCTGCACGCACACTTCGGCTCGATGGCCGCTCGCGTGGCCCGCGTGGCCAGCGCGATCGCCGACATCCCCTTCTCGGTCACCACGCACGCCAAGGACCTGTTCCACGAGAGCGTCGACCACGAGCTGCTGCACGAGATCCTCGCGGCAGCGGACCACGTCGTCGCCATCAGCGAGTTCAACCGCTCGTTCCTGGTCACCCGCTACCCGGATCTCGCCGACCGGGTCGTCCTGATCCGCAACGGTCTGGACCTGTCCCGGTTCGAGTATGCCGACCCGGCGCCGGTCAGCGGACCGCTGAAGGTCGCCGCCGTCGGACGGCTCGTGGAGAAGAAGGGATTCACCCACCTGATCGCGGCGGTGCGCCAACTGACTGAGCGTGCCGACGCCCCCGCCCTCCAGGTCCGCATCGCCGGCGACGGCGACCAGCTGGCGGCGCTGTCCGCCCAGGTGACCGCCGGCGGGCTGGGGGAGACCGTCGAGCTGATGGGTCCCCGCCACCAGGAGGAGATCCGCGACCTGCTGCGTTGGGCGGACGTCATGGTGGCACCGTGTGTCGTCGGGGCCGACGGCAACGCGGACGGCCTGCCGACCGTCCTGCTCGAGGCGATGGCGATGGGGGTGCCGGTCATCGGCAGCGACGTCACCGGCATTCCTGAGGCGATCCACGACGACCGCACCGGACAGCTGATCTCGGCCGACCGGCTGGACGAGGGCGACCTGGGGGAACTGATGGCCGCGCTGGAGCGCGCAGCCGCTCACGACTACCCGCGCGTGCAGACTGCCCGCGCGGCCCGGACACTGATCGAGGCCGAGTTCGACACCGCGCGCCAGGCGCGCCGGTTGGCCGAGCACCAGCGGGGCGAGTCCCTGCTGATCGGCACGAGGGGAGTTTGACGATGACGCGCGTTGCCTACCTGTCCGCCGACCCCGGCGTCCCGGCCTTCGGGACCAAGGGCGCCTCGGTCCACGTGCAGGAGATCATCCGGTCCTTCCGGGCCCGCGGCGCGACCGTGCGGCTCTACACCGCCCGCACGGACGACCATGTCCCGGCCGACCTGACCGACCTGGACGTCACGCACGTGCCGGTCGACAGCAAGGCCGACCGCACGGCGGACAAGGAGTTCCCCCACGTCGAGCGGACGGCCCGCCGTGAGCGGCGTCAGGTCGCGGCCGCCCACGAGATGGCCGCCCGGGCCATCGGTGACGGGGTGGACATCGCCTACGAGCGCTACTCCCTGTTCTCGACGGCTCTCGCCGAGGTGACCACGACCCTCGGGATCCCCGGGGTCCTCGAGGTCAACGCCCCGCTCATCGACGAGCAGGCCACCCACCGCCACCTGGTCGACGAGGACGGTGCCCGCGCGGCGCTGCGCGCCCAGGTCGCTGCGGCCTCGGTTGTCGCCTGCGTCTCCGAGCCGGTCGCCGCGTGGGTCCGGAGCCACTGCCCGGAGGCCGCGCACAAGATCCGCGTCACCCCCAACGGTGTGAACACCACCCGCATCGCACCCACCCGTGCGAGCTCGGACGGCGACCCGGTCGTCCTCTTCGTGGGCACGCTCAAGCCCTGGCACGGCACCGACGTCCTGCTCGAGGCGGCCGCTCTGGCCAAGGAGGCCTGGCAGGTCCGGATCGTCGGCGACGGACCGCAGGGTCCCGCGCTGGCCGAGCAGGCCGACCGTCTGGGCCTGGCCGTGGACTTCCGCGGGGCCGTGGCTCCGGGCGACGTCCCGGCCGCACTGGCCGGTGCGGCCGTCGCCGTGGCTCCGTACCCGGCGATGGACGAGGGGGCGGATCAGTACTTCTCTCCACTGAAGATCTACGAGTACGCCGCTGCCGGACTGCCCGTCGTGGCCTCCCGGGTCGGTCAGGTGCCGACCATCGTGCGCGACGGTGAGAACGGTCTGCTCGTCGAGCCGTCAGACCCGGCGTCTCTGGCCGCGGCGATCGACACCCTCGTCTCCGACCCGCAGCGGGCTCGTGCCCTGGGACTGCTCGGCCGCGACATGGTCGTGACCGCGCACTCCTGGGACAGCGTCCTGGACCGGATCCTGGAGGGCGTCACCGTGCCCGAGGGCGTGGCATGAGCTCCGTCAAGTCTCCCAAGATCGACGGCCACGCACTCGGCAGGACCCTGGGTCTGGTCCGCCCGCACGTGCGCGGACAGGCCCCGCTGCTCATGGGCGGCGCCGTCGCCCTGATGCTGGAGGTCGTCTTCCGGGTCCTGGAGCCCTGGCCGGTGAAGTTCGTCGTGGACGCGGTGACCCGCTCCCTCGGTGCGGACCTGGCCGACTCCGGACCCCAGGCCAGCGTGCGCCTGCTGCTCGCCTGTGCCCTGGCCACGGTCGCGCTGGTCGGCTTCCGGGCCGTCTTCAACTACCTGGCGACCGTCGCCTTCGCGCTCGGCGGGTCCCGGATCGCGGTGCAGCTGCGCCAGCGGGTCTTCCGGCACGTGAACAGTCTGTCCACCGAGTACCACTCCACCTCTCGCAGCGGAGACCTCGTGCAGCGCCTGATCGGCGACGTCGGGCGGCTGCAGGAGGTCGCCGTCACGGCCGGTATGCCGTTGCTCGTCAACGTGTTCACCCTGGTGGTCATGGGCGGCGTGATGTTCTGGCTCGACCCGCTGCTGGCCCTGATCCTCGTGGTCGCCGCTGCCGTGTTCCTGCTGCTGTCCCGCTCCAGCGGACCGAAGATCACCAGCGCCTCGCGCAAGACGCGCCGGGCCGAGGGCGACCTGGCCAACATCGCCCAGGAAACCATCGGCGGGATGCGGGTGGTCCAGGCCTACGGGCTGGAGAGCGCGCTGGAGGCGGAGTTCAGCGGACGCAACGACAAGTCCCTGAAGGAGGGTGTCCAGGCACGGCGTCTCGCCGCCGCCCTCGAGCGCGGCACCGACGTGCTGGTGGGCTCCGCGACCGCCTCGGTGCTCCTGCTCGGCGGCTACCGCGTGACCCAGGGGGTCATGACCCCCGGGGACCTTGTCCTGTTCCTCACCTACCTCAAGACCGCCATGAAGCCGTTGCGTGACCTGGCCAAGTACACCGGCCGGATCGCCCGGGCCACGGCGTCGGGCGAGCGGGTGGCCGACGTCCTGGACGAGGTGCCCGACATCACCAGTCCCGCACACCCGGTGCGCCTGTCCCGGGTGGCCGGGGAGGTGCGCCTCGAGAGGGTCACCGCCGGCTACGGCGACCACCCCGCGGTGCTGCGCGACCTCAGCCTGGTCGTGCCGCCCGGGCAGCGGGTGGCTGTGGTGGGACCCTCCGGCGCCGGGAAGTCGACGCTGACCAGTCTGCTGCTGCGGATGATGGACCCGCGGCACGGCAACGTCCGACTGGACGGGGTGGACCTGCGCGCCCTCGACCTGACCGAGCTGCGCTCCCAGGTGTCGGTGGTGTTGCAGGAGTCCGTGCTGTTCACCGGATCGATCGCCGACAACATCCGCTACGGCAACCTGGCGGCCAACGACAACCAGGTCCGCTGGGCGGCCCGGATGGCCCGCGCCGAGGAGTTCATCCTCCGCATGCCGCAGGGGTATGACACCCAGGTCGGTGAGCGCGGCGCGACCCTCTCCGGCGGTCAGCGCCAGCGCATCGCGATCGCTAGGGCCATGCTGCGCAACGCCGCCGTGATCATCCTGGACGAGGCGACCTCCGGGCTCGATGCGGAGAACGCTGTGGCGGTGCGTGAGGCGATCGACCAGCTCACCGCGGGCCGCACGACCTTCGTGGTGACCCACGACGAGCAGACCGCCCGGGAGTGCGACCGGATCATCTGGATCGAGAACGGTGGCGTCTGGTGGGACGGTCCGGCCCACGGCATACTCCCGGAGGGCGCCGCCTTCACCGGGTCCTCGCCGGCGACCGAGGCGCCGCAGCCGGTGTCGTACCGGCCGCACTCGCCCCAGCCGGTATCCCCCCAGCCGCACTCGCCCCAGCCGGTATCCCACCAATCGCACTCGCCCCAGCCCGTATCCCCCCAGCCGGTCGCCGGGAGCCGGGCGGGCCGATGACCCATCGCGCCAGCGCCGACCTGCTGATCGACCGGCAGCGCCTCTCCGAGGTGCTCGGCCGGGAGGTCCGGGCCACCCGGCTGCGGTTCAAACCGGGACTGTCGACCTCTGCTGTCCTGCTGGACGCGTCGGGGGGCTCGGACGCGCCCGGGTGGATCCAGGTCAGTCACCCAGGGCACACGGACAAGATCCGCAAGGCCGTGGAGCTCGCGGGGGAGCGGGGCCAGCACGTGCACCTGCTCCAGACCGACGGCCTCACCGTCGCCCACGGCACCGTCGACACCGATCCGCGCCTGCAGAAGGGCCTGGACGGGCTCCGCTCCGTGCACCCGTCGGTCACCGACGCGGTGGCGGCAGGTCGCCTGTCGGTGCTCCGCTACAACCCGCAGCGCCGGCTGGTGCTGCACCGCGACCTCCCCTCCGGTGAGTCCCTTGTGCTGCGGGTGACGGCGGAGAAGCAGATCGGGGTGCGTGCCGCGCTGCGTGACCTGGCGTCCGCCGGGGTGCCAGTGGTGGAGCCTGTCGAGGCACCCGGTCACCGCCTCGGTCGCCGGGTCACCGTGTGGCCCTGGTTCGGAAGGGGTGACCTGGCGACCCTGCCCGACGGCGGGGGACCGGCGTATGCCGCGGGGTCGGCTCTCGCACGACTGCACCGGTCCGCGATCCGCACCGGGCCCGTGCCCGACCCGGTGGGGGCGCTGGTCCGCCAGGCCGAGGACCTGGCCGGCCTGGACGGTGCAGCGGCCACCCGCATGCAGGCCCAGACCTCCGCTCTCGCTGCGCGGATCGCCAGCGGCCGCTGGGCGACCGGACCGATCCACGGTGACTTCTCCGCCGACCAGGTGCTGGTGGGCCGTGCCGGCGAGGACACCGTGCGCCTCACCGACTTCGACCGCGCCGGGCGCGGCCCCCTGATGGCTGACCTGGGCAGCTTCGCCGCCGCAGAGCTGCTGGCCGGGGGAGGGGAGTGGGCGGGGCTCCAGGCGTTGCCGCTCACCCGGGAGCTGCTCGCCGGATACCGCGAGACGCAGGACCCCGACGCTGCCGACCCGGGCACCGACGCTGCCGACCCGGGCGCCGACGCGGGCGCCACCGGGGCCACCGACGACGGACTCTTCACCTGGGTCGCCCGCTCGCTGCTCAGTCGGGCGCTGGAGCCGTTCCGTGCCGCCGAGCCCGACTGGGTCGACGGCATCCACCGCCGCATGGACCAGGTGCAGCAGGTGCTGACATGACCGACAGCCAGAGCGTTCCCACCGGAGGAGACCTCATGTCCGTGAACAACGAGCTGGAGCCCACGCTCACCCCTGGCCCCGTGCCCGCGGTGCTGGAGGTGGGGGATGACGTCATCACCGTCGACCGGGCCTGGCCACGGGCGCGCCGCGGCGATGCTGAGGTCGTCCTGGCAGAGGGCCGGGACCGCTGGGGCAGGATCCGGGCGGCCCAGCTACGGATGCGGCCCGCGAGCGGCCTCGGCTGGCAGGTGTCCTCGGTGCGCGTTGCGCCGCACGGCGCCGACCCGAAGCTCCCCGACCTGTCCGGCGCGTCGCGCAGCGGCACCGTCGTGGTGCACCGCTATGGCAAGCGGGCCGTGGTGCGACGCCCGGACCGTTACGTCAAGGTGGTGCGGCCGGGGACCGGCCCGGAGATCGCGGCGGCGGCCCGGCACGGCCAGACGGTGGCCGAACAGGCAGGGTTCGAGGCCCCGGCCGTGCTCGAGGCGGGGCCGGGAGCGGTGAGCTTCAGCATCCTGCCGGGCCGGAGCCTGCACGAGCTCGGCGGGGTCGCCACCCGCGGGGAGTGGTCCCGGTGGTGGCAACGCTGGGCGGTGCGCTGGGCGGCCCTGGCGCGCCCGGCGGCCGACAGCGGGCTGGCCACGCACTCGGCCCACGACGAGGTGGTGAACCTGCGGCGCTGGCTCGACCGGGTCGACCGGCTCGAGGCGTTGCCGGCAGCGGTGAGCCACCACGTGACGGCGCGAGCCGAGGCGGTCACCACCGAGCTCGTGACGGGGCGCGCCCAGGAGCTGGTCGTGAGCCACCGCGACCTGCACGACAAGCAGATCCTCGCCCACGACGCCTCGCTCGGCCTGCTTGACTTCGACACCGTGTCGCTGGCCGAGCCGGCGCTCGACCTCGCCAACCTCTGGGTGCACGCGGTGCTCCGGACGGACCAGGGCGTGTGGTCGCGGGGGCACAGCGAGGTCGCCCAGCAGGCGATCCTGGAGGTCGCCGAGGGACTGGGGGTGGACAGCGCCCGCTTCGAGACCTACGCCGAGGCGACCCGCCTGCGCCTGGCCTGTCTCTACTCCTTCCGGCCCCGGCACCGGTCGCTGGCGCTGGACTGGGCGAGTGCCTCCCGCCCGTCGGTGTGATCGAGAACACCAAGACTGCACCCGGTGCAGATTTGCACTGAGTGCAAACAGCGTCGTACCGTCATCTGGTGACGACCAGTGAGACCGACCGCCCGGGTGCCGAGGTCGCGGCGCACCCACCGGGTCGCCGCGAGCTCAACAAGGCGCGCACCCGCGAGCGGATGCTCGAGGCGCTGCGGGACCAGCTGGGGGAGGACCGGCTGGAGGGGTTGACGGTCGAGTCGGTCGCCGAGGCGGCCGGGGTCTCCCGGCGCACCTTCTTCAACTACTTCGCGAGCCTGGAGGCAGCCCTCGCCGAGGGCATGTCGTCACCGATCACCACCCTGACCGAGGCCTTCGCCGCACGTCCGCTCGATGAGCCGCCCCTCGTGGCGATGCAGCGGACCATCGAGGTGTCCCCGGTCCCGCACGAGTTGCTGGCCTGGATCGCGGCCGTCAGGTGCACCGGCCAGGAGCGGCACGGTCTCGCGCTGAACATCTGGAGCTATCACCGGGACTGGCTCGAGGGCCTGCTGCGGGACCGTGTCCCGGAGGGCGACCCGTTGGCGGCCTCCGGCCTGGCCGGCACCGTGATGGCCATCTTCGAGGCGGCCGAACGCCACTGGATCCAGACGGCCGGTGACGTGGTCGACGAGCGGTCTGCCGCCGAGTTCAACCGGCTGCTCCACCGCGGCCTGCAGTTCGCCGCGACGGGATGGACCCAGACCGACTGACCCCCGCCGCGGTCACGGACGACCCGGCCCGACGACATACGACAGCATGAGAGACACCGGACGCGGTCCGGTCACCGAGAGGACGAGCGTGGCTTCCTTCCTGCACCGACTGGGGCGCTGGTGCGCCGACCACCCGTGGCGCACCATCGTCGCCTGGGTCCTGATCATGGCCACCGCGGGGACCGCAGCGGCGACGCTGATGAAGCCGTTGAGCAACGAGTTCAGCATCCCCGGCTCGCGCTTCGAGCAGGTCCTGGCCGACCTGGAGGCCGCGCTGCCCGAGGCCGCCGGTGCCAGCGGGTCGGTGGTGTTCACCTCCGAGGACGGGTTCTCCGGCGACGAGCGGGCGGCCGTCGATGACCTGCTCGCCCAGTGGCAGCAGGTCGACGGCGTCGAGGCCGTCGTCAACCCGTTCGAGACCCAGGAGCAGCTCGAGGGCTCGGCGCAGCAGCTCACCGACGCCCGGGAGCAGCTCGAGCAGGGACGCGCCGACCTGGCCGGCGGCTGGGCGGAGATCCGCGCCGGCCAGCAGGAGATCGACAACGGCTGGGCGCAGTATGAGGGCGGGCTGGCCGCCCTGGAGGAGAACCGGGACGCGCTGCCGCCGGAGACGGTGGCCGAGGCAGAGGCGCAGCTCGCCGAGGCCCGTGAGCAGCTGGAGGCGGGGCAGGCCGAGCTGGACGAGGGTGCCGCGCAGCTGGAGGCGGGGGCTGCGGAGCTGAACGCCGGAGAGGAGGAACTGTCGCTCGGTGAGCGACTGGCCCACCTCAGCGACGGGATGCGCTTCGTGTCCGAGGACGGCACCGTGGCCCTCGCGCAGCTGCAGTTCGAGATGAGCGGCGCCTCGCTCGACCCCGCCATCGGGCACGAGCTGCAGGACCTCGGCACCCAGCTGGAGGGGACCGGCGTCGAGGTCTTCTACTCCCAGGCGATCGTGCAGGACATCTCCAGCGTCGTCGGCGCCACGGAGGCCATCGGCATCGCGGTCGCCGCGATCGTCCTGCTGGTCATGCTCGGAGGTTTCCTCGCCGCCGGTCTGCCGCTGCTGATGGCGCTGGTCGGCGTCGGGGTCGGCGTGGGCGGCGCGATGGCGCTGACCCAGTTCGTCGACATGAACAGTGCGACACCCGCCCTGGCCCTGATGCTCGGCCTGGCGGTCGGCATCGACTACTCCCTATTCCTCATCAACCGGCACCGCACCCAGCTGCAGCAGGGGATGGCCCTGAAGGACTCGATCGCCCTGGCGACCGGGACCTCAGGCAACGCGGTCGTGTTCGCCGGCCTGACCGTCTTCATCGCGCTGGCGGCGCTGGTGGTGACCGGCATCCCGTTCCTGGGCGTGATGGGTCTGGTGGCCGCCGGCACCGTCCTCGTCGCAGTGGTCCTGGCGATCACCCTGACGCCGGCACTCCTCTCCCTCATGGGCGACCGGGTCCTTGGTCGCCGGCGCGAGGTGGGGCAGCACGCCTCGGTTGACCGGAGCGACCGCGGGTGGGCCGCCTGGGTGCAGCGGCGTCCCTGGGCGGCCGTCGCCGGCGTGCTGGTCATCGTGGGGCTGCTGGCCTTCCCGGCGCTCGACATCAGGCTCGGCCTGCCCGACGGGTCCTCCGAGCCGGAGGACTCGACGGCCTACATCGCCTACGACCTGACCCGCGAGCACTTCGGCGCCGGCGCCAACGGCCCGATCGTGGCCGTAGCGGAGATGGAGGAGCCGATCGCCGGCACCGACCGGGCGCTGATGGAGGTCCAGGTCGGCATCGGAGAGGACCTGACGAACGTGCCGGGCGCCCAGTCGGTCGTGCCCATCGGGATCAGCGAGGACCGCTCGACGCTCGCCTTCCAGATCGTCCCCGAGGCCGGCCCCGCCGACCAGGGCACAGTCGACCTCGTCGGCAACCTGGACAACTCCGCCACCCAGATCGGGCAGGAGCACGGCGCCGAGCTGGGCTTCACCGGCCAGACCGTGGCCAACATCGACATCTCCCAGCAGCTGGGTGACGTGCTGCCGATCTACCTCGTCGTGGTCGTCGGCCTCTCGCTCATCCTGCTGCTCCTGGTCTTCCGCTCCCTCCTGGTGCCGGTGCTGGCGACGGCCGGCTTCCTGCTCTCGATCGCGGCGGCGTTCGGTGTCGTGGTCGCGGTCTACCAGTGGGGCGTGGGCAGCGCCTTCTTCGGGGTGCACGAGCCGGGACCGATCCTCAGCTTCCTGCCGATCATCCTGATCGGCGTCCTGTTTGGCCTGGCCATGGACTACCAGGTCTTCCTCGTGACGGCCATGCGCGAGGCGCACGTGCACGGTGAGGACGCCCGCCGCGCCGTGGTCAGCGGCTTCAACCACAGCGCCCGCGTGGTGACGGCCGCGGCGATCATCATGATCTCGGTCTTCGGCGGCTTCGTCTTCGCCCACCTGGCCATGGTGCGCCCGATCGGGCTGGGCCTGGCCATCGGGGTGCTCGTGGACGCCTTCCTGGTCCGGATGACCCTGACTCCGGCCGTGCTCTCGCTGCTGGGCGAGAAGGCCTGGTTCCTGCCGCGCTGGCTGGACCGGATCCTGCCGGAGATGGATGTCGAGGGCGCCAAGCTGGAGCGTTCCCTGGGTGTCGACACCTACCCCGACGGTGACGTTGACGTCATACCGGGTGACGACGGCACGCCGGTGGTGACGGAGGCCGACAAGGAGACCGCGCACACCCCGGGCTGACCCGCCTCGCGAGAATCCTTCTATCCCCGAGGCGCTGGTCAGCCGACCCGGTCGCGGCTACGGTCTGGGTGTGGCCTCCGACCTGACGCACCGCTTCGACGTCGCCGTCGAGGGGCTCACACCCGGCTACTTCGCTCTCGTGATGGGTAGCGGCATCGTGTCGGTTGGCTTGGCACTCGAGGGCTTCGTCACTCTCTCCCGGGTGCTGCTGGGGGTGTGCGTGGCCGCCTTCGTGATCCTGGGCGGGCTGACGGTCCTGCGCTTCCTGCGGTTCCGACGCGCGATGGCCGAGGACTTTCTCGATCCCAAGCGCGCCTTCGGCTACTTCACCTACGTGGCGGGCACCAACGTGCTGGGGGTCCGGCTGTTCATGGAGGGTTTCCACACGATCACCGCAGTCTTCCTGGCCCTCACCGCGACGGCGTGGGCGGTGATGGGCTATGTCGTGCCCTGGACCGCGGTCCTGGGCAAGGTCGCCCGTCCCGTCGTGGCCAACGCGAACGGCACCTGGTTCATCTGGGTCGTGGCCAGCCAGTCCGTGGCGGTCGCCGCCGCCACCCTGGAGCCGGTGAGCGCGACAGCCACGCAAGGGTTGTCCGTGCTGGCCGTCGTGGCGTGGTCGGTCGGGGTCTTCCTCTACGTCGCGGCCGGCGTGCTGGTGGCGCTGCGCATGCTGCTGTATGAGCTGCGCCCGGAGGACCTCAACCCGCCCTACTGGGTGGCGATGGGCGCCTGCGCGATCACCGTGCTGGCCGGTGCCCGGATCGTGGAGATGGCCGCGGCACCGATGGTCGACGCGACCCGCGGCCTGGTGGCCGGACTCTCGGTCATGTTCTGGGCCTTCGCCACCTGGCTGATCCCGGTGCTCTTCGCCGTCGGGCTGTGGCGGCACTGGCTGCACCGGGTGCCACTGCGCTACGAGGCGACGCTGTGGAGCATGGTCTTCCCGCTGGGGATGTACGCCGTGGCCGGCATCTATCTGGGGCAGGCCGATGAACTGCCGCTGGTCGGGTGGATCGGCCGGGTCGAGCTCTGGCTCGCCTTCGGGGTGCTGCTCATCGTGCTGATCGCCATGCTGCGCCACGTCCTCATCACGGTCTTCCTGCCGCCGCGGCCCGTCGAGAGCACCCCGGTCGCATAAACCTCTTGTCCCCGGCGAGCTCGCGACATAGATTCGGGGGTACACGAGAAGGGAGGTGGTCCGACCTGTGAGTATCTATCGGACGCGTGAGGTGGCTGAGCGCTGAGCTCGGCCTTCGCCTGGCCTCCCTGCCTCGGCAGCGGCCAGAACCCGGACGGGTGACGCGGAGAACAACTCAGTCACCGGAGCCCGTGAGGATGGCGCGGTATCGTCCACCGCGCCCCCGTGCCACGCACGGACCTCACGGGCTCTTCCAACTCTTGTCGTGGCTCGTACGCATCGCGGGTGATGGCCCGGTCATGGGGCCCGGTTCACGAACCGGAACTGCACCCGCACGGTGCCGTCGGCCGGGACCACGAGGGTGGAGTTGCTCGCTGACCACTGCTCGGGCACGAGGAACATCTGGTCCTCGCCCTGGATCAGCAGCCGGAAGCCCCGGTAGCGGTAGCGGAAGCCCTCGGTGCCTTCGACGGGCAGCGCCGTCTCCTGGACGATGCCGTCGGTCAGGTAGAGGCGACTCGGCGTGTCGAGGATGACGGCAGGCAGCTCGTCCAGGTGGCGTGCGGTCTCCATCGCGTTGCCGCGCCCGGTCCACTCCGCGAGCGTCGCCGTCGCCCAGAACATGGTCGTGGCCACGACGACTAGGGCCAGGGCGGTCACCCCGGGCCGCACCCAGCCGGCTCGATCGTCCGCCGGGCGTCGCAGCCAGGCGGGTGCCCCAGGCATCCAGAACAGGTAGGCGAGGGCGGCGGTCCCGACACCGATCAGAAGAGGCGTCACCAGGGCGTAGACCGCCCACCGCCCGAACCAGGTGAACCCGAGCATCAGGACGAGTCCGGCCCCGAGGCACACCAGCGCCAGCACCATGGCCCGCCCGACCCAGCTCGCCGACGGTGGGTGGCGACGCAGCCGTAGGTGGACCAGCAGCAGCGCGATGGCGGTGAGCGCGACGACCAGCAACGGCACGAGGAGCACCTGCGGACTGCGCATCACGAAGTCGTTGGTCGACAGGCCGACCGTGTCCACGTCGAGCCCGAAGTAGCGGAACTGTGCACGCGAGGAGACGTAGCCGAAGTAGAACAGCAGGGCGGTGAGGAGGGTCACCGGCGCGATGATGCTGGTCCCCACGCCCAACCATCTGGTGAGGTGGTCGAGCACCGAGGGGTCGGTCTGTGGCTCCTGGTCGGCCATGACGGCCTAACCGGTAGACACGGAGGTGTCACTCGTGGGATCGGTCTCATCGGTGGGATCCCCATCCTCGGTCGGATCCGCGTCGTCGGTGGGATCCGTCTCATCCGTGGGGTCCGCGTCACTGGTGGGACCGGTGGTGGTGTCGTCGTCGTTGGTCGACACCCACCTGTCCAGCGCGTCGTCCCACTCGACGTCGTCGGGCGGGGAGGCCTCGACCGCCGTGGTGAACTCCGCGCAGACCTCGGCCGCGTCCGGCGCGCACGTGATCGTGGCGCCGACCACGGAGAGAACCCCGAGGCCGTCGGGCGCGGCCGCCACCTGGTCCACCCGGACACCGCACTGCCCACCAGCGTCGAAGACGCCGGGGGAGTGCAGGCACGGACCGAAGGAACCGCAGCCGTCGGCCGACCAGGTGTAGGCGTTGGACGGCTCGACCGTGACGTCCGTGACTTCCAGGTTGACCTCCGGGGGGACGAGATCCGGCGGCCCGCTCCAGTTGATCACCACGCACCGCAGGGTGGGGTCGGTCGGGTCGACCTCGTGGAACCCGCCGATCGGGAGGCCGGGCAGGTTGACCGCCACCTCATCCTCCCCGCCGCCGTCGGGGTCCTCAGTCTCGTCCGGGTCCTCCGTCTCCGGCTCCGTGAAGGTCTCGGTGGTGGGCTCGAAGGACGTCGTCGAGTCGGTGGTGGGATCCGGGTCGGGTCCGGTGGTCTCCGGTGCACCACACCCGCCGAGAAGAGCGATCACGGACACGCAACTGATCAGCCAGCGTGCGCCGGTGGTGCTGGTCATCACGACCTCCCTCGGTCGGTCACCGCACGTGGTTGCTGGTCCCCAATGTCCTACGCCCCGGCAACCGCGTCAATGGTTCGCCAGCAGCCGCGCGGCTTCCAGCGCGATCTCCCACTCCTCGTTCGTGGGCACCACGAACGCTGCCACTGCGCTGTCCGGCGTGCTGATCCGGGTCTCCCCGCGAGCGCCGGCGTTGGCCTGCTCGTCGAGCTCGACCCCGAGCAGGCCGGCCCGCCCCAGCACGGCGGCCCGCAGCTCGGGGCTGTTCTCCCCGATGCCCGCGGTGAAGGCGACGGCGTCGAGCCGGCCGAGCACGAGGGCGAGGGCACCCAGGTGCCGCACCAGCCGGTGGACGACGACGTCGAAGGCGAGCTCGGCGTCCGGGTCGCCGGAGTCCCGCAGATCCATGACCTCCCGGAAGTCGCTGCTGCCGGCCAGGGCCTTCAGGCCCGACTCCTTGTTGAGGGCGTGGTCGAACTCGGGCAGGGTCATGCCGCTGACCCGCGACATGTGGGCGGGGAGCCCGGGGTCGAGGTCGCCCGGCCGGGTGCCCATGACCAGACCGCCCAGCGGGCTCAGCCCCATGGACGTGTCCACGCTCCGTCCGCCCTCGACCGCGCACGCGCTGGCCCCGTTGCCCAGGTGCAGCACGACGACGTTGGTCTCCTCCAGCGGGGTGCCGAGCAGCTCGGCCGTCCGGCGGGAGACATAGGAGTGCGAGGTGCCGTGGAAGCCGTAGGAGCGGATGTTGAAGGTCTGCCGCCACGACAGCGGGATCGCGTAGGTGTAGGCCGCCGGCGGCATGGACTGGTGGAAGGCCGTGTCGAAGACGGCGACCTGCGGCAGGTCCGGGAAGGTCTCCAGGGCCACCTCGATCCCGGCGATGTTGCCCGGGTTGTGCAGTGGCGCGAGTGGCACGAGGCGGCGCAGGGTCTTGAGCACCTCGTCGTCGATCAGCACGGTGGAGGCGAACTTGGCGCCGCCGTGGACCACCCGGTGGCCGATGGCGACCGGCGCCGCTTCCTGGAGGTCGGGTCCGTGGTCTCGGAACTGTGCGGTCAGCACCTCGAAGGCCGCGGTGTGGTCGGGGATCTCCTGCTCCAGGACGTGCCCCTGGCCATCGACCGTGTGCGTCGCGCGACCTTCGTCGAGGCCGATGCGCTCGATGAGCCCGGTGGCCAGCGAGGTGCCGGATCCGGCCACGACCAGCTGGTACTTCAGCGAGGAGGACCCGGCGTTGATCACCAGGACCGGCCGCTGACCGGCCGCCTCGGCGGGTGACCCGGCGCCGTCGGTGACGGGCGCGCCGTCCTGGGCGTCCGGCATACTCATCGTCCCTGCCTGGCCTGGATCGCGGTGATGGCGACGGTGTTGACGATGTCCCGGACCGTGGCACCGCGCGACAGGTCGTTGACCGGTTTGCGCAGACCCTGCAGCACGGGGCCGACGGCGACCGCCTGGGCGCTGCGCTGGACCGCCTTGTAGGTGTTGTTGCCGGTGTTGAGGTCGGGGAAGATCAGGACCGTCGCCCGACCCGCGACCTGGGAGTCCTTCAATTTGGTCGCGGCGACCGCGGCATCGACGGCGGCGTCGTACTGGATCGGGCCCTCGACGGACAGGTCGGGTGCCAGCTCGCGGACCAGCTCGGTGGCGCGGCGGACCTTGTCCACGTCGGCGCCGGTGCCCGAGCCGCCGGTGGAGTAGGACAGCATCGCCACGCGCGGCTCGACGCCGAACTGCGCGGCCGTGCGCGAGGATGAGATGGCGATGTCGGCCAGCTGCTCGGCGGTCGGGTCCGGGTTGATCGCGCAGTCGCCGTAGACGAGGACCTGGTCGGCCAGGCACATGAAGAAGACCGAGGAGACGACCGAGACGCCCTCGACGGTGCGGATCACCTCGAGCGCGGGGCGGATGGTGTGGGCCGTGGTGGTGATCGAGCCGGACACCATGCCGTCGGCGGCGCCGTCGAGCACCATGAGGGTGCCGAAGTAGGACGGGTCGACGACCGTGTCGTGCGCCTGGTCGAGGGTAACCCCCTTGTGGGCGCGCAGCCCGGCATACGTCTCGGCGTAGGTCTCGCGGCGCGGGTCGGTCTGAGGATCGACGCAGGTGGCCGCCTCGATCCGCAGCCCCAGGGTGGCGGCCCGGTCGCGGATCTCGGCCTCGGGGCCGAGCAGGATCAGGTCCGCGACGCCGCGGGCGAGCAGGTGGTCGGCCGCACGCAGGATCCGCTCCTCGAGTCCCTCGGGCAGGACCACGGTCGCCGCGGCGTCACGCGCCCACTCGGTCAGGCGGTGCTCGAACATCAGCGGCGTGACGATGCCGGAGCTGCGGGCGGTGGCCTGGGGGAGGAGCGCCGGGACGTCGAGGTGCTCGCTGACCACGCCCACCGCCTCCTCGATCTTGCGGTGGGAGCCCGGGGCGATCCGTGGGCGCGCGCCGTAGCAGCGCGTGGCCGTGGTGAAGGTGCCGTAGGTCGTGGTCACGACCGGGAGCTGGACCTCGAGCCCCTCCACCAGTCGGCTGACCTGCGGGCTGAGCGGGAAGCCGCCGTTGAGGACGATCCCGGACAGCGCCGGGAAGGTGCTGGCCCGGTGGGCCTGGAGCGCCGCGAGCAGCACCTCCTCACGGTCCGCCGGACAGATCACGACGCCCCCGTCCGTGAGCCGCTCGAGGACGTTGGGCATCGTCATCCCCGCCACGATGAGGCTCATGGCCTCCTGGTCGAGCAGCGCTTCCTCGCCGATCAGGAGCTGGCCGTCGATGGCGGACATCAGGTCGCGCACGGTGGGCGCGGCCAGCACCGCGTTGGCGGGCAGGACGTATGCCGTGTGGTCCGGCAGGTGCTCCGCGAGCACCGCGCGGGTGGCGTCGGTGAGGTCGTGGGCGACCCGGTTGGCGATGATCGCCAGGACATCCGCGTGCTGGGTGCGGGCCTCGTGGACGGTTAGGGAGGCCGCGGTGGCCACGTCCTCCGGCGTCCGGTCGATGGCCGGGACCACGAGGATCAGCGGCGCACCGATGTTGGCCGCGATCCGGGCGTTGACCGAGAACTCCGTAGGTCCCGGGATGTCGGTGAAGTCGGACCCGATCACCAGCACGGTGTCGTGCGCCTCGGCATACTCGTGGAAGCGGTTGACGATCTCGCCCACGGCTCCCTCGGCGTCCGCGTGAACGCGGTCGTAGGTGACCCCGACCGCCTGATCCGCGCCCACGGGTGAGGAGGCCCGGGGCAGCAGCAGGTGCAGGAGGGGGTCCGGCACGTCGCCCTGGACGATCGGTCGGAACACCCCGACCCGGCCGCCGAGGCGAGTCAGCTGCTCCAGGATGCCCAGGGCCACGGCGGACTTGCCGGAGCGGGACTCCGCGGAGGCCAGGTACAGGCTCGTGGTCACGAACACGAACCTAGCCGGTCCGGGCCATCGGGGCACGGGCTGGGCGTTCCGTGAGATTCTGGGTCCCATGGGTTCTGAGATCAGGGTGTGGGTGGATGGCAGGCGCGTGGACGACGGGCCGGCGATCGCCGCGCTGGACCACGGCGTCACTGTCGGTGACGGTGTCTTCGAGACCGCGAAGATCATCGACGGTGAGGTGTTCGCCAAGACGAGGCACCACGACCGGATGGACCGGTCGCTGGCTGGCCTCGGGCTTGCCCCGCTGGACCGCGCTCGGGTCGAGGAGGGGATCCAGGCGGTGCTGGCGGACGAGCCGATCGCCTTCGGGCGGTTGCGCTACACCGTGACCGGTGGGCGGGGACCGCTCGGCTCGGACCGGTTGGACGGGCCGATGACCTACATCGTCACGGCCGGGGATCAGCCCCTTCCCGCCGCGGTGACGACCGTCGGCGTGGTGCCGTGGATCCGCAACGAGCGCGCCGCGACGGTCGGGCTCAAGACGACCTCGTATGCCGAGAACGTCGTCGCCCTGGCCGCGGCCAAGGCGGTGGGCGGGACCGAGGCGATCTTCGCCAACGGTGCGGGGGAGCTGTGCGAGGGCACCGGCTCCAACATCTTCGTGGTGCGCGACGGCGTCATCTGGACGCCGCCGCTGGAGGCAGGCCCGCTGGCCGGGATCACCCGGGCGCTGACGATCGAGTGGTGCCGTGAGGAGGGGCTGGAGGTGCGTGAGGAGGCCATGCCGCTGTCCGTGCTCGCCGAGGCGGAGGAGGCCTTCCTGACCTCCAGCACCCGGGATGTGCAGGCCATCGGTGCGATCCTTGTCGTGCCCGCGCAGCAGACCCTCGCCGGTGACCTGCCGGCCGTCGACCTGGCCGACCGGGACCTCGGCACCGAGCCCGGTCCGGTCACCGCCCGCGCCGCCGAGATCTTCGCCCGGCTTGGTCGGGAGCGGATGGACCCCTGACACGGAATCCGCCGCCCCACGGATTAGGATGGGTCGGCCGCGGCGGGTTAAGGTAACCGCCGCATCAGGACGTGTAGCTCAGCTGGTTAGAGCGCTCGCTTCACACGCGAGAGGTCAGGGGTTCGAGTCCCTTCACGTCCACCCACTCTCAAGCGTCTGACCTGCGGAAACACGCAGAATCACCCCACGCACGCGGCCCGGCCGGATCGAATAAATACCACTTGCATACCAGCAGGCCCAGTTTCGGCTCATTTTTGGCACCCGGTTCGTGTGGTCCGGCGCCTAGGGACTCGCATGAACGCGCGACCTCAGACGCCGGTGATCCCGCGCGAGCTGTGGACCGCACCCCAGCTCGCCGCCTACCTCGGCAAGCCGGTCAAGTACGTCTACCGGCTCACACACGAACGCCGGATCGAGCACTACGTCATTGGCCGCGAGCTGCGCTTCGACCCCGCCCACGTCGCCGACTTCCTGGCTGACGCGCACTATGAGACCCACACGGACGAGCCACCGCACGTGCAGCCGACCACGGGCGTCACGCGAGCCCCCGCCGGACGCCCCCGGATCCACGGCACCGACGGAGCAGTCTCGTGAAGCCCAAGCAGAAACCGAAGTCGGCGGGCCGAGCGCGCAGACTCTCCCCCGGAGTCGGTCAGTTCACCTACCGCACAGGCCGGGTCGTCTACCGATTCCGCTGGACAGACGGGGCCGGTCGACGCCAGGTGGCCACGTTCGACACCGCCGAGGAGGCGGAGGAATTCAGGCTCAGCATCCTCAACGGCCGCGGAGAGGAGGCCGTCACCAGGCACATGACCTTCATGTCGTGGTGGAACCGGTGGATGGAGCCGCGTGACCTGCTCCCCTCCACCCGCAAGGGGTATGAGTCGCTGGCCCGAAACCACATCCTCCCGGCCATCGGGTCGCTGCGGTTGAGTGACATCAGGGCATCCCACCTGCAGACGATGCACGCCGACATGCTGCAGAACAAGGGCCTGTCCGACTCCCACTCCGGAAAGGCGCTCGAGCAGGTTTCGGCCTGTCTGCAGGACGCCGTGGCCGAGGGACTGCTCACGGTCAACCCGCGTTCGAAGATGACCCGGCGGGGTCGCCGTCACTCTGGGAAGAAGACGGAACGTTACGCCCTGTCAGTGGCCGAACTGATCGCCCTGGAGAGTGCCATGGATGAGTACTGGGCCATCCTGGTGCCGTTCATCGCCGAGACCGGCCTGCGCATCGGGGAGGTCTCAGCGCTCACCGTTGCCGACGTCGACCTGGACCATGGTCGGGTCACCGTCACCAAGTCACGGAAGAAGACCGGGGAGGTCGGACCGCCGAAGTCGAAGGCCGGGTACCGCACCGTGCCGACGCTGACGGCCCGGACGTGCGAGCGGCTGCGGGCCATGATCGCGCAGCGGAGGCTGTCCCAGCACAGTCCTCTCTTCACCGGGCCACGGGGGGCAGTCTTGGGACAGGACAATTTCCGCACCCGGGTCTTCAACGAGGCGGTGGCCAAGGCCGGACTGGACAAGCTGGCTGACGGCCGGTCCGCTCCGACCCCACACACGTTGCGCCACACTGCCGTCACGATGTGGATGCAGCGCGCCCACCTGTCGCCATACCAGGCTGCAAGGCTGGCCGGTCACGAGTCCTCGATTGTCACCGAGGCCATCTACACGCACCTAAACCCTGGGGAGCTCGGGTTCGTCCGGGACGCCATGGAGGGCTGGGGACGGGCCGACCTGCGTGCGGTGAACGAGGACTAGGACTACTACTCCACTCGGCGCAGCACCCACCCCGGGCCGGCACGGGCCGCCGCCAGCATGGGGCGGCGCTGCACGTGGCGTCCTGGCTGCACGGTGAACCGTGACGGGCAGCGGTGTCCGGCACGCGCCGAACCGGCCGCACAGTTCGCACTGGGACTCGATGCTCTCGAACTTCGCCTGGTCGAAACCACTGTCGCAAGACAAGGTGGGCGCCGGAGCATATGCATGCATGGTCGTCGAAGACGCCGACGAACCGTCGTGGACCGGCTCGGCCTGCTTCGACCGGCGCTCGTCCAGCCGACGGCGCCAACGATGACGTGGCGCCGCGCTGTCGTGGGTTGCCCCCCTCTATTATCCGTAGGCGTGGATGACACGAGTGGCTCAACGACCAAGCGCTACGCGCGCGTGCCGCTCGATGTCGCCAGGCTCCGAGAGCTGAGGGTGGCTAAAGGCTGGTCGCAGCACGAGTTGTCGGTGCGCGTTGGTGTGCAGGGCGCACCGGCGGTCTCGGCATGGGAGACCGCCGCGTCGGTGCCTCACCCGAAGACGCTCAGGCGCCTTGCTGAGGTCCTTGGTGTCGACCCGGGCGAACTCCTCGCCCGTCAGTCTGAGCGGGTGACCTTTGCGGAGCTGAGAGTCGCGAGCGGGATGTCGCGGCGTGCGCTGGCGGCGGCATCCTCGGTCTCGTTGACGACCATCCGCAGGTGGGAGTCCGGGGAGTTCAAGTCGGTCCCGCCGGCGCGGATGCTCGAGCCGGTGGCGACCGCGCTGCGGGTATCCGTGCCTCGGCTGGTCGATTCCATCGAGGCGAGCAGGCGGATCACCGGGGCCAGCCGCCCCACCTAAGACCCCTTGCCAAACCTTTACCTTGGAGCCGCCCAATGGAGGAGAGGGGGAGGCTAGGGTCGAAAACGAACGGGCTTCGCGACACGGGGGCTTCACTCAAGTGGTGCATTAGACATAGTGGTAATGTGCCATCCAACGACGGATGAGACCCCCGAGGTGCCCCGACCCGCCTTGGGTGGAGTGAAGGAGGTTTGCCCAATGGGAACACGCACCCGCGTTCAGGCCGTCGGTCTCATGCTCGCTGCCAGCATCGGCCTTACGGCCTGCAACGGTGACGCCGAGGAGCCGACCCCGGCGAGCCAGCCGGCACCGTCAACCAGTGAGTCGGCTCCGGTCACCCAGCCACCGCCCCCCGATGACGACGAACAGACAACCACCGCAGAACCCGAGCTGTCCGCCGAAGAGCAGGACCAGGCGGACATCAAGGAAACGCTACAGCTCTACACCGGAGCATTGAGTAGCGCCTTCAACGGGGATGACTCGGTGGAGGGGATCTACCCGTTTTCCAGGGACACCGCCCGTGAGAAGTGGGTGACTGAGGTCATGGCGGCCGAGGCTCAAGGTGTCACCTTCAGCGGGCAGATGGAGGTTGAGGTGATCGAGGTCTTGGTCGACGGGCAGGCAGCAGAGGTGGTGGCGTGCCTAGATGTCTCAGCCGTTGAGGCGGTCGACGAGAACGGCAATTCGATCCTGGCGGAGGATCGGCTCGACCAGACGTTACAAGACTACGTCCTGCAACGTGACGACTCTGCAGAGCAGGGTTGGTACATCGTCGAGGACACGAACCGGAATGAGCCATGCGACGGCTGACCGTCCTGTGGTGCGCGCTGGTCATGGTCCTCGCGTCATCCTTGGCGGCACTGGCCAGCGCGCCGGCGGCTCAGGCCGAGCCGGAGTGCCGCGAGGTCAGCCCTGTCACGGGTCAGTGCCTCATCTACGTCCCCCCGCCGCCGCCGAGCTATGACCCACCGGGCGGCGGGGGTGGGGGAGGGGGCGAGCCTGGCGATGCTATCTGTGAGGACTTCCTGACCGGGGATGAGTACCCGTGCATCGTGGGCGACTGGTACTGGTCCTACGACTGGGCCTGCTACACCAAGTACGCCGAGCCACAGCCGCCCTGGACCGACCCCGTCTGGAGTGGACGGGAGGATGGCGCGATCTTCTGGTGCTCCCGGGGCGTGACTCTGTCCGACCCTTTCCCGGCGGACACGGTTGCCCGGTGGGCGCCCTCACCGCCGTGGGGTGCTCCTCCGGACCCGGAGGAACTGGCACGCGGTGCGATCGAGACGATGGACCTGCATGCGATCGAGATCGGGATCGTGCCGGAGCAGGGAGCCGATCGAGTCGGTCTGCTGGGTCTGCCCACATGGATGTGGGTCAACGACGTGAGCGGATCGACCTGGGGGCCGATCACGCGTACTGCGACCTCGGGGCCGTGGTCGGTGACGGCCACTGCGCAGGTGGACCGGATCGAGTGGGACATGGGCGATGGGACCGTGGTGACCTGCACGACGCCCGGCACCGAGTACCAGGACGCCTACCTCGACGCGGACAGCCCGGACTGCGGGCACCGCTACACCGAGCAAGGGCGTTACACGGTGTCAGCGACGTCCTACTGGGTGATCGACTGGTCCGGCCTCGGGCAGGCCGGGACCATCGAGATGGACTTCACGCAGGACGGGCAGATCGTGATGGGGGAGGTGCAGGTGCTGAGCCAGTAGGCCGTAAGTGCCGGTGATCCGGCGACTCGGGAGGGGAACCTCAAGAGTCCCGAAGAAGGGGAGTAGCAGGACGTGAAGAGGAAAGAAGCCGACGCCACCTCCGGGGGAGCGCCCGCACGTAACGCACCTAACACCACAACGGCCCCACCATCTGAGCAGGCCGCCGCTGTAGCGGCTCCTCCGAAACTGCGGCGCAGCCCCCTGCTGGCACTGGCCGGTCTGGCGTTGGTCATCATCGGTGCGCTGGCCGCTGTGTGGGTCTACCTGTCGAACAGTGAGGCGATCGAGGCGCTCGCGGTGCGGGAGACCGTGATGCGAGGCGAGGTCATCGGGGCTGGTGACCTGGTCATGGTGCGGGTGAACCCGGATCCGGCCCTGCAGCTGGTGGCGGGCAACGAGATCGAGGGGTTCGTGGGTCAGCGGGCGGCGCGTGACCTGAGCGCGGGGAGTCTGCTCACCCGCGAGGCTGTCACCGCCGAGGTCGTCCCGGGGCAGGGGTCCTCGGTGGTCGGTCTGGCCCTGACACCTGCCCTGATGCCGGGACAGCCGCTGCAGGTCGGGGACAGCGTGCGGATCGTGGCCACACCCGGCCAGGCCGGCGACCCGGCGGCGTTCGAGGCCGCGGGCACCCTGTTCCCGGCCGAGGTGGTGGCGGTGAGCACGCCGCCGGTGGAGTTCGCGACAGAGACCGTGGTCTCGGTGCTGGTTCCGGAAGGTCGGGCCGCGGACCTTGCCCAATGGGCGTCAGCGGGGCGGGTCGCGCTGGTGCTGGACAGCAGGGAAGGGGACTGAGATGGCGGTGATCACGTTGGCGTCGGCCGCCGGGTCTCCTGGGGTGACGACGACCGCGGTGGGGTGGGCGCTGTCCAGGGCCCGCCGCACGATCCTGCTCGATGCCGATCCCACCGGCGGGTCGGCCGTGCTGGCCGGCTACCTGCAGGGTCAGATGGTCCCGCCTGACGCGCTCCTGGAGCTGTGGTCGGCGCAGCAGCACGGGTCGCTGAGGGCGGTGCTTCCCACATTGACGATGGCGTTGTCCGACTCGCAGGTGGGGCTGCTGCCGGGAACCCGGTCCCACACTCAGGCCCGGGCCCTGGGCGGGCTGTGGGAGCCCCTGCTCGGCGCGCTGAAGGCACTGGAGGGCACGGGGCAGGACGCGATCATCGACCTGGGCCGGCTCGGCCTGGAAGGGTCGGCGACGCCGCTGCTGTATGGCTCGGACCTGTCGTTGGTGGTTTGCCGCAGCGACCTGGTCGCGCTGTCGACGGTGCGCTCGTGGCTGGCCACCCTGCACTCGGAGCTGGAGACGGTCGGGGGGGCTGGTCTGGGTGTCGTCCTGGTCGGGGCGGGACGGCCCTACACCCGCGGTGAGGTGGGCAAGGTCCTGGCCGAGGCGTGCGGCGGGCGGGACCCAATTCTGGCAAGCCTGGACTGGAACCCGAGGACCGCGGCAGTGTTCTCCGCCGGTGCGCAGACGAGGCGGCTGGCCTCGAGCAGGCTCGTGCGCAGCCTGCGGACCCTCGATGACGCGGCGCGGAAGGCGATCGCGGACATCTCCCATGACATCGCTGACAACTCGCACGACCTGGAGCAGGTGCAGACGTGAGCATCGAGGAGTTCGAGGAGCAACCCACGGGGACCGGGAGCGCCGACCCGTCCAGCCTGCCGCTGTTCACCACGCCCGAGACGCCCCGGCACGGCGCACCCCCCAGTGCTGCGCGCGGTCGGCGCCGCGGGGCGTTCACGCTGGATGGCGGCCGGGCTGATGCCCAGGACCGTTCTGGCGGTGAGCCGGGCGATTCCCGTCGCCCCAGCACGAACGTCGTGCCCCTGCAGACCAGGGACGTGCGCTGGGCGGGTGAGCACGGGTGGACGCCGGCAGACCTGGACTGGGCGTTGGTGGCCAGCCTGCGCCAGCAGGCCGCGGACCGGCTTAGCCAGGAGGGAAACCCGGTGGGGGAGGAGGACCGGGAGGCGCAGCAGGAGCGAGGGCGGGCGATCATCGTAGAACTCCTGCGTCGGGAGGCCACCGAGGCGCTGCGGGCCGGCGGGGCCGTCTGGGACGTCGCAACGCAGGACGCACTGGCGCGAGCCGTGTACGACGCGGTGTTCGGGCTGGGACGGTTGCAGCCGCTGGTGGACGACCCGGACGTGGAGAACATCATGATCTTCGGTCACGACAGTGTCTTCGTGGAGCTCACCGGCGGTCGTCAGGTGCCGGCACCGGCGGTCGCGGAGTCGGACCAAGAGCTGGTGGACTTTCTGTCCTTCGTGGCGTCCCGGTCCGAGGTCAACGCCAGGCCCTTCTCGCCGTCCCATCCCAGCCTGGACCTGCGCCTGGACGGCGGGGCCCGGTTGGCGGCCCAGGCGTGGGTCACGCCCCGGCCGCAGGTCAACATCCGGCGCCACCGCCTCAGGGAGGTGTCCCTGGAGGACCTGGTCGACCTGGACATGTTGACCCCGCTGGCCGCTTCGTTCCTGGCCGCGGTCATCCGGTCCGGGCGGTCCGTCGTGGTCTCCGGGGACCAGAACGCCGGGAAGACGACGATGGTGCGGGGGCTGTGCAACGAGATCCCCCGCAACGAGGTCATCGGAACCTTCGAGACCGAGTACGAGCTGCACCTGCACCAGATGCCCGAACGGCACCCCTACGTGCACGCGTATGAGGCGCGTCCAGGTTCCGGGGAGGTGGGGCCGGACGGTCGGCAGGCCGGGGAGTACACGCTGGAGGAGGCACTGCGTTCGAGTTTCCGGATGAACCTCAACCGGCAGATCGTCGGCGAGGTCCGCGGCCCAGAGGTCGAGGCGATGCTGACCGCGATGTCGTCGGGGGCCGGGTCGATCTCCACGACGCACGCGCGTAACGCGGTCGGGGCGCTGGGCAAGCTGGTGCAGGCCATCATGAAGTCCGGGCATCACGCGACCCACGACTACGCCAAGCTTGCGCTGGCCGACTCTATCGACGTCATCGCTCACGTGACCCGACATGTCCAGTCGCTGCCGGACGGGACCTCCCGGGTCACCCGGTACCTGTCGGAGATCATCACCGTCGCCCCGGGCGAGGAGTACCGGGGGTGGGCCACCACCCATGTGTTCAAGGCCGAGCCCGGGGCACTGTTCGCCCGGGCGCACGTCCTGCCCGACGACTACCGGGACCTGGCCCGGTTCGGCTTCGACCTGGCCGCCTACGCGGCCGAGCAGGAGCAGGGAGGCACCTCGTGACTACCCTGGTGGTCGCCGTGGCTGGTGCGCTGATCGTCGGCGGCCTGCTGCTGGTCGTGCTGGGACTCTTGCGCCGCCCCGTGCCGCCACCGCGAGCTCGACGCCGCGGACAAGGGCGCAATCTCGTACTAGGACAGCGCACCAAGGCGCTGCTGGGTGTCGGCGTCGCCGTCGGTGGACTCATCGCCCTGATCACCGGGTGGTTGGTCGCGGTCGTGATCGCACCCCTCGCGCTGGTCGGTGTCCCCGTCCTGCTCAGCGCGCCACCAGCCCGGCGGGAGATCGAGCGGGTCGAGGCCATGGAGGAGTGGGTTCGCACCCTGGCCGGCACCCTGGGCGCCGGCATCGGGCTGGAGCAGGCCCTGATCCGTTCCCTGCGCTCGACCCCGGAAGCGATCAGGCCCGAGGTCACCCGGTTGACCGGAAGGTTGAGGGCACGGTGGGCGACCCAGGACGCGTTGCGCGCCTTCGCCGACGACCTCGACGACGCCACCGGGGACCTCATCGCCTCCAACCTGCTGCTGGCTGCGAACCGGCGCGGCGGCGGACTGGCAGCGGTGCTGGAGAACCTGGCCGCCTCGGTCGCCGAGGACGTGAAGAACCGCCGCGACATCGAGGCAGACCGGGCCAAGCCGCGCAGCAACGCCCGGCTCATCACGATGATCACCCTAGGGGTGCTCGCATTCCTGGCGCTGTCCGGGGACTACATCGCCCCCTACAGCACCCCGTTCGGTCAGGTGCTGCTCCTGTCCTACCTGGGTCTCTATGTTGGGCTGCTGGTCTGGCTGCAGAAGATGGCGCAGGGCAGGCCGATGCCGCGTTTCATCGGCGCTACCGTCCGGGCGGAAGCGGCCCGATGACCACCCTGCAGCTCCTCATCGCTTCCGGGGCGCTGGTCGGCCTTGGGCTGGCACTGCTGCTGTTCCAGGTGGTACCGGCACGGCCGGACCTGGGACAGACACTGGCCAGGTTGTCCCCGACCGGCGCGCGCGAGGCGCAGCGGGCCCGGGTGGCGGCCACGCAGGAACCCGTCGACGCCGCCGAGAAGGATGTGCGGGACGTGTTCGGCGGCTGGGGTGCACGACACCTGCCGGCCGTGATCTGGGGGAGAGTGCGAGCGAGCGACCTGGCCGTCCAGGGGATCACCCTGCCCCGGTTCTACGGGGAGAAGCTCCTTTACGCCTTCATCGGGCTCATTGCCGGCCCGGCTACTTCGCTGGCGTTGATCTTCTCCTTCGACGTTCCCTTCTACGTTCCCGTGCTTGCCTCGCTGGTCCTCGCGGTCGTGCTGTGGTTCATCCCCGACTACAACGTCCGCAGCGACGCGGCCCAGGCCAGGGTCGAGTTCTCCCGGTCCTTGGGCGCGTTCGTGGACCTGGTGACCCTAGAGATGGCCGCAGGGTCAGGCCCACGGCAGGCGATGCAGGCGGCCGCCCTCGTGGGTGACTCGTGGATCTTCCAGAGGCTGCGCGAGGAGTTGGCCCGCACCCGCTGGTCCGGCCTCACCCCGTGGGACGCGCTGCGCGGCCTGGGCGACGAGCTCGATATACCGGACCTGCACGAGCTGGCCGACATCATGCGCCTCTCTGGTGAGGACGGGGGCAGGATCTACCCCCAGCTCAAGGCCCGCGCAGCCAGCATGCGCGGGGCGATCCTGTCCGCTCAGAAGGCCAGGGCCAACGAGGTCAGCGAACGCATGACCCTTCCGATGACCCTGCTCGCCCTCATCTTCCTGGTCATCCTCCTCAGCCCTCAGTTCCTTCGGATGCTGGGGGGTTGACCACGGATCAACGACCCAGCAGCCCACGGGGGCAAAGTTCCGAGAACCACACACCGACCTTCACCAATGGCAACGAAGGAGTACACCGTGAAGAAGTCCACCCTTAACCTCAGCGTCTGGGCCGCGACCCAGGCCCGTCACCTGCGCGATGAGCTGACTGCCCGACGCGACAAGGGTTCGATCTCCGTCGAGACCGTCGTCATCGCCCTCGGCCTGTTCGGCCTGGCCACCCTGATCATCGGCCTGCTCACCGCCTGGGCGACGGGCAAGCTCAACGGTCTGACCTGATCATGGTCAGGCTGCTCGGTCTACGGGACCGGGGTCAGGAGCGCTCGTTGCGCACCGAACCCCGAGACCGCGGTTCGAGCTCGGTCGAGACCGTCATCCTGCTGCCCCTGGTCTTCCTGTTGCTGCTAGCCCTCGTCCAGGGCGGCCTGTTCTGGCACGCCCGAGCCGTAGCGCTCGGTGCAGCCACAGACGGGGCACGGGTCGCCGCTGCCGAGGACTCGAGCGTGGGGGCGGGCCTCGCGGCCGCGAGCAGCTTCGTGGCCGACGCCGGCGACGGCGTCGTGGTCAACCCCGCAGTGACAGGCTCCCGGTCGCCGGTGACCGCCACCATCACCGTCACCGGCCAGGCACAGGCACTGGTCCCGTTCTGGAACCCGACGGTCACCCAGTCGGCCAGTTTTCCGGTGGAGAGGATCACCGGATGATCCGTCAGGTTCAGCTGTTCCGGGAACGGGGTTCAGTGGCCGTCGAGGTCGTGATCCTGGCCCCGGTCCTCATGCTGTTCATCCTCGGAGTCGTGTTCGCCGGCCGGTACGCACTGGCGCAGCAGGGCGTGCAGGCAGCGGCCGCGGAGGCGGCACGGGCCGCCTCGATCTCGCGGTCAGAGGTTGAGGCCAGCAGTGCCGCGACCGGGGCCGCTGCCGCGTCACTGGCCAACCAGGACCTGCGCTGCGCGTCCAGCACGGTGACCGTCGACACGAACGCGTTCGCCCTGCGACCGGGGATCCCGGGGGAGGTCTCGGTGAGCGTCGTCTGCGTGGTCGACATGTCAGACGTGTCCTTCCCGGGGATCCCGGGCAACCGGACACTGGAGGCAACCATGTCCTCACCCCTTGACAGTTACCGCAGCAGGCAGGGGTGAGGAGCGTCATGCGATCCGTCACTGGCCGCCCACGAGAACTACAGGACCGCGGCTCAGTCAGCGTGTTCGTCGCGGTCATCGCCGTCGCCTTCGCGCTGATGGCCGGCCTGGCCGTCGACGTCTCCGGCCACATCCACGCCATGCAGGAGGCCAGGAGCGTCGCGCGTGAGGCCGCCCGGGCCGGCGGCCAGCAGCTCGAGGTCGCCACCGGCGTCCGGGGGGTCGACGCGATCGCCGATCCCGGACGGGCCGCAGCCGCGGCGCAGGCCTACCTGGCCCAGGCTGGGGTGACCGGGTCGGCCTCGGTAAGTGGCCCGGACAGCATCAGCGTGGAAGTGACATCGGTCTACCCGACCAAGTTCCTGTCGATCGTCGGCGTGAGCGGACTGAGCGCCACCGGAACGGCAGACGCCCGGATCACCCGGTCGCTACAAGGAGTGGAGCAATGAGACTTCGACGTTCCCTGCAAGGCCTGGGCGCCCTGCTCGTCCTGACCGGCATCCTGATCGGGCTACCGGTGCTGCTGGTCGCCGTCGGCGGAAACCCGCTCCCGGATACCCTGCCCACACTGGACCAGGCCCGGGACGCGCTGCTACGCCCCGACGACGGGACCCTGGCCTTGGCCGGCGCGGTCATCCTCGGCTGGCTCGTATGGGCCGCGCTGGCGGTCAGCATCCTGATCGAGCTCGCGTGGCAGCTGCGCGGGATCCGCGCGCCCCGCCTGCCCGGGCTGACCCTCCCGCAAGCCTCGGTGCGGGGGCTGGTCACAGCTGCCCTGGCGCTGTTCATCGCAGCGCCGCTGGGCCCCAACATGGTCGCGGCTGCTGCCGAGCCGGCCCCGCAGCTGGTGCACGCCGCACTCATCTCGACCCCAGCGCAGGCACCTGCAGCTGAGAACGCAACCGCACCGGACCAGGCAGAACAGCCTGTCGAAGGAACAAGCAACTACCAGGTGCAGCCGGGGGACACGCTCTGGTCCATCGCAGAGAATCGTCTGGGATCGGGCCACGAGTACCACCGCATCCTCGACCTCAACCGCGACCAGCTGACAGCCGGCGCAGACTGGGTCACCCCCGGCCTGGAACTGACGATCCCAGCACCCGCCGACCGGGCCGCCGAAGAGAAGCAGGTGATCGTGGTCGAGGGTGACACCCTCAGCGGCCTCGCGGCCACCCACCTCGGCGACAGCGCACGATGGCCGCAGATCTACCGGGCCTCCCACGACACGGTGCAACCCGACGGGCGTCAGCTGGCGGACCCGGACCTGATCTACCCCGGCTGGCGCCTCACCCTGCCCGGGCACCACCCGGTCGAGGCGCCAGCAGCAGCACCGGTGGAGGAGTATGCCGGAATCGTCCCCCCGACCGAGACGAACGACGCTGACCAGGACGCCGCGCTGGCACGAGTGGACGCGCTCTCGTCCCCAGCCGCCGCGACAGCGGTAGGGACGGAACTCCGAACAACAGCTCCAGAACCGGTCTCACCGGAGGTGGCGGACGGCGACCGCGATCATGCCGCCGCAGGCGCATTCATGAGCGCCGACGAGGAGGTCGATGCTGCGGGAGAGGACCGCGAGGATGCCCCGCCGTGGCTGCTGGAGGGCATTGTCGGGTCCGGCGCGCTGCTGGGAGGCGCGCTGTTCCTCGCACTCGGCCTGCGCCGCAGGTCCAGGTTCCGCACCCGCAGACCAGGGCGTGGATTGGCCGCGACCGAGCCCGCACTGGTCCCGGTGGAGAAGACGATCGAGACGCAGGGGGTCGCGGCCGCGCCGACCCTCGAGCAGCTCGACGAGACGCTGCGCAGGCTCGGCGCCCGGTGCCGGGAGAGCGGGGTCGGCGTGCCGGCTGTCGTGGCGGTGCAACTGGCCGAGGCCGGGCTGACCCTGCACCTGCAGGATGGTGCAGACCTCGGGGAGCCGTGGGACGGGTCGGCCGACCAACTGCACTGGTTCCTTCCGTCGGACGCGGACCTGGAGCAGGTCGGGCCCCGCGTGCAGGACGCTCCGGCACCGTTCCCTCTCCTTGTCTCCATCGGTGCAGGCGACGACGGGAGCATGTGGTTGCTCAACCTGGAGGATCTGGAGGTGTGCCTGACAGGTGCGCCAGAGTACGTGGAGGACCTGGCGCGCTTCCTGGCTGCCGAGGTCGCGGTGAACCCGTGGTCAGCCGGCGTGCGGGTGGACTGCCTGGGCGTGGCCCACGAGGTCATCCCGATGAATCCCGCACGCCTGCGGGAGGCGACGACGCAGGACCTGGAGGATATGGTCGCCGAGGTGGTCGGGGTTATCGACCGGACCGGCGAGGCTGACGTGGTCACGGCCCGTGTGGCGCAGACGGGGGAGGAGACCTGGCCTGCACGACTGGTGCTGCTGAACGCCGAGTCCACCGAGGTGGCCGCAGCGGGGCAACTGAGCCAGCTGCTCTCCGGGCATGCCGGCCGCACGGGAGCCTCCATCCTCGTGCGCGGTGGAAACCCGAGCCAGCACGCGATGAAGGTGGTTGCCACCGCAGACGGTCGGGTCCAGCTGCCAGCGGCCGGTCTGGACCTGGTCGGTGTCGGGCTGACCGCCGACGAGGCTGCCGGGTGCGCGGCTCTCCTCGCGCAGAGCCAGACCGAGCAGGACGTGCCCATGCCGCCAGCCACCAACGACGACGACGACCGCGGCTGGCGGTCCTGGGCCGATCAGGCGGGAGCGATCCTGCCCGAGCACACCACTCCCAGGGCGTCAGGAGTTCAGGTCGGGCCCGGGTCGACCGCCACGCTCCTGCCCGAGGACGACCAGACCTACGTGGAGGCTGCGGCGACCACGAAGGACGACCTGGCCACTCTCTCTCCACACGTGGACCTGGACGTCGCGCAGCAGGTCGTGGACACCGACCCGAGGCTGGACGAGGACCTGGCGGCGTGGTGGGAGCCGCAGGCGCGGGTGCCCAAGCTGACCCTGCTCGGGCCGGTGAAGGCCAAGACGTGGGGCAAGCCGATGGCCGACCGCAAGGCCTACTTCACCGAACTGCTCGCTTACCTCGGACTGCGCCCGGGCGGTGTCACCGCGGCCGAAACGGCCGAGGCGTTCAACCTGAGCGAGTCCAAGGCCCGCGACTACGTCGCGCGGTGCCGGGACTGGCTGGGCAACGACGCCGACGGGCAGCTGCACGTCCCTTACGCCCAGGACGCCCCCGCAACCCAGCAGCGTGGTGTCAACGTCTACCAGGTCCGCGGGCTGCTCGTCGACGTCGACCTGTTCCGGCGCCTGAGGGCCCGCGGTGAGGCTCGAGGAGGGGGCGAAGGGATGAACGACCTCAAGCAGGCGCTCCGCCTGGTGGTGGGGAAACCCTTCGACCAGTTGCGCCGCGGCGGGTGGGCGTGGCTGTTCGAGGGCGACCGGCTGGACCAGCACATGACCTGTGCTGTGGTCGACGTCGCGCACCTCGTGGTCACCCACGACCTGCAGGCCGGCGACCTCGCTGGTGCCCGGGCCGCGGCCGAGATCGCCAGCCTGGCCGCGCCCCACGAGGAGATACCCACGCTCGACCTGGCGGCCGTCACCATCCGCGAAGGCCACCCGAGCGAAGCCACCCGAATCCTGCGCGACGACGTCTGCAACCGCACCGACGACCCAGACGGCCCACCGGCAGACCTGCCCGAACGGACCCGGCGGATCCTCGACGAGCACGGCTGGCTCGCCGATCGCAAGGAAGCGGTTTAAACCACTCGCCCCGCGGCCTGCGGCCCCTGACGCGACATTCCCGAAGTCCCCTTCCGCGTCAGGGGCCGCTCCTCGCAAGCAGGGCCTGAGATGGTCGCGTCACACCCCATCGGACCGTCCACAACGGACCTTCCCCTCGGCGCGGGACGCGCTGCATCCCTTGTTCTCCTGCGGCGGCGCAGGGATCACCGCAAGGGTCACCCGCAGTGACTTCGGGGGCGCATGGGGGCGCGCTCTGACCTGCGGTGATACCGCGCCCCTATTGGCGTAACGCGGCATCCGGGCGGCCTGTGGGGGCGCATCCGGGAGCGGGGTTCGACCACCTTCTCGTCGTGCTCACACGACGAGAGGAACTGGCCATGAGCTTGGAGACGCAACTGGGGCTGGGGATGCCCGACGGGGATCTGTGGGTGCTGGCCTGTGACCGATGGCACGGCTGGAAACGAGCCCGACCGGTGCTGGGGGTGTGCGATGAACTGCCCGACCTGCGGACCTGGGTGAGGCGGCAGACCGACCCGGGAGCGGTGAACACCGTCCTTCTGACACTGGCGGAACTCGGCGCTGAGGACGGCGGGGACGACCCCGCCGCGGCCGGTGCACTGCTGTGGCTGCTCATGCCCGGGGCGGTACGGATGGCTCAGTCCCTAATGCCGCTCAGCGACAAGGTCGACCAACTAGTGGCGGCCCAGCTGTGGCTCTCCGCACGCACCGTCAACTGGAGCAAGGGCATCCAGGTGGCCGGCACCCTTCTGATGAACACCCGACGGGACGCAGTGGAGGAGCTCGGCCTGTCCCGTCGCCGGCGGGCTGCCCGCTCACGTGAGGTGCCGGTGGACGACATCGAACTGATCCACGCACTCAGGCCGCCGTGGCAGCCAGTCCAGCCGGGCGAGGACAGCACCGCCTCGAGCCCCGGCGCGTGCGACCTGCTCCACGACCTCCTCGAGGTGGCGGCCACCGAGGGACGGGTGGATCTGGATGACTGTCGCATCCTCCTGGAACTGGCAGATGCGGCCGAGAGCCCCCGGGCCAGCCGGGGGCATGCGGGACTGCTGGGCAGGGAGGCTGCAGCCGTCGTGGCTGCCGAACGGGGGATCTCGCGAGCGACCGTCTGCCGACGCGCCAAAAGCGCGCTGACGGTGCTCCAGGGCACCTACGCAACCCAGGTCCGGTCCGCGTGAGACCCCGACCCACGGGCCACCCGCCTTTGGACGACGTGACGGACAACACCGATCAGGACAGGCGAGACGTGGAACGGCTACTGGAACTCTCCTGCACAGGGCCGGACGCACTGGCCGACCTGGAGCGCGCCGTCCGGCGCCTCCAGGACGTGCAGGCTGCGAAGGTCGCGCTTGCCGGCATCCCTTCCGAGGCCGTGCGGTGGGCCATCACGCAGCGGCGTGAACGCCTCGCCGACGAAGGGTCGCAAGGATGAGCGTGACGAGCGTGAGCGAGCTGCAGCGCGCCTGGCATGCCGTCCAAGAGGGACAGTTCCGGCACCGTCCGGGGGCGCGTCCGCGCACCACCGGGACGTCTACGCCAGGAGACAGCGAGCCAGGACCGCTCTGGCGGCTCCACGCACCGGTGCTGCCGGTCATCGGCTGCCACGGCGCGGCCGGCGCCAGCACCATCGCCGCTGCGGTCGCCAGCACCTTCGCCGGCCCGACTCACCTGGTCGAGGCGTGCGGGCCCGGCACGAGCGGTCTGGTGGCCTACGCCACCGCAGAGCTAGGTGAGACAGGCTCAGGGTGGCTCCGCGGAAGCCGCGACCACGCCGTCGTCGACCGCATCGTTGGAGGGGCTCTCACCCCGGCAGAGACACCCCTACCGGATGCGGTTGACGCTGCGGTGCTCCACGTCCTCGACCCTGGCTGGGACACGCAGACTCTCGCACTGTCGTCGGGATGGCTGAGGGAAGCAGTGCTGGACGCCGATCGCCTCGTCCTGGTCACGACCGCCACGGTCCCTGGGATGCGCCGACTGGAAGGCGCCCTGCTCCACCTCGACCCCGCCCGTCAGCTCCTCGCTATCGCGGTACGAGGCCCGAAGGCCCGTCGCTGGGCACGCGAGGTTCAGCACTGCCTCGGACCCCACGCCCGAACCGTCCTCGACCAAGCCCTGGTGGTGGTCCCAGACGATCCGGGCCTGCACGTCCGGGGCCTGGACACCGAACCCCTGCCTCGCGGCGTCCTCGCCGCGGCAACCCAGATCGTCCAGCTCACCGGGCTGGCCGCGGGGACCAACAACCAGAAGGGAACCACTCATGCTCGTCAGCAGCGTCAGTGACGCAGGCCTCCAGGCCGCCACGCTCGTCGCCCAGGTGTGCCCCAAGGCACCACCGGGTGCCCAGACCCACGTCGACAGCATCATGGGCTATGTCCTGTGGGGCGTGGGCATCCTGTTCTTCCTCGGCATCATCATTGCGATAGGCGCAGTGGTCGCTGGCCGCATGTTTGGGATGCCGCACGCCAGCACCACGGGCATCGTCGGCCTGGTTGTCGTCTTCATTGCGGTGATCGGATATCTGATCCTGCCGGGCATCCTCGACGCGATGTTGGGCAGCGGGTGCATCTAGATGACTGCGGATGCCTCGGTCTGGAGCCGCAGGCGGCTGCTGACGATATTGGTCGCCGCGGCGGGAGTCGGACTCCTGCTGATCCTCGGGCTGGGGCTGTTCGTCTGGCAGGTACTACGCGGCGGCCAGGAAAACACCGCCCAGGTCGCCACGGTGGAGACCACGCAACTGATCCTTCCCGAGAGCGGGCAGGACCGGCGGGAACTGATCGCGGCCGGTCCCATGCTGGAAGTGGAAGACCCGCGGGCCTACCAGGAGGGGGAGGTCAGCGCCGCGGTCGCGGAATCGATCGTCATTCCACCGGCGAGGTCGACAGGGCCGGTGGGGGTGCCAACCGGCTATCCCCGCTCCCCGGAGGGGGCGGTGGCCCAGCTGGCGGCGATCGACGTCGTGGTCCTGCAGGGCATGTCGGTACCCGCCACGCATGAGGTCTACCGGCAGTGGGGGACCGGTGAGGGTGATCCGAAACAGTGGGTGATGACGACCAACGTCACAGACTTCCTCACCGCAGCAGCCCAGAGCGGCCAGGAGAAGGAGGCCGGCCTTGCAGTGACCGTCACCCCGGCGGCCGGACAGGTCAAGGGGGTCGACGGCCAGGACTGGGTGGTGGCGTGCGTACTCCTGGATATCCGGGCGGTGCTGGTGGATGACGCCCAGGTTGCCTACGGGCACTGCGAGGCCATGACCTGGCAGGGGGACCGGTGGCTCATAGACACCACCACCCAGGTAGCCCCCGCGCCCTCGACGTGGCCGGGTACCGACCTGGCGGTCCAGGCCGGTTGGCGTACCTGGACGCCCGGCAACTGAACTCGACACGACCGCAAGGGAGCAGGAGTATGCCGAACCCGTTTGAGTGGTTGGCCAAGAAGGCCGTGGGCGAGCTCGTGGTCGACACCTGGACCTCGATCATGCTGGTGGTCTGGAGCGGCGGGCTGTGGTTCTTCAAGTGGGTGCTGGGGTTCATCGACACGATCATGACCCCGGACATCTCGGCGACCGGGCCAGCGGGCCAGGTCTACCAGTACACGTACTGGCTGGCCCTGTCGCTGGTGGTGATCCTCGCCGTTGCCCAGCTGGGGTGGGCCGCGTTCCGTCGGGACGGTGGCGACCTGGCCGACGCCGGAATCGGTCTGGGCCAGTTCATCGTGGTGCTCGTCTGCTGGATCAGCTACTGCGTGATGATCCTTGCAGCTGTCCAGGGGCTGACAGCAGCGTTGATGCAGGCCATGTTCGGTGTTGACCGCTTCGGGCACTGGGAGCCCTCTGGGGTGTCGTTCATTGCCACCGAGGATGTGACAGACACCGTGCTGGCCACGGTGCTGGGCTTCATGGGCTTGTTCTTATGGGCGGGGGCAGTCGGATTCCTCCTGGTCATGCTCACCCGGGCGGGCGCGCTGATCGTGTTGGTGGCCACCGCCCCGATCGCGGCCGCGGGATTGGCCAGCGGGTTCTCCCGGTCCTGGTTCTGGAAGGCGAACCGGTGGTTCCACGCCGCGGCGTTTACCCCGCTGGTCATCGCCCTGGTGCTGGGTCTGGGCATCGCTCTGACCAGCGGGGTGGTCAGCGGGGAGGCTGACGGTCTGGCCAAGACGGTCGGCACGGCGATCCCCGGTGTGTTCCTGATCTGCATTGCCTGCTTCTCCCCGTTGGCGCTGTTCAAAATGTTGGCGTTCGTCGACCCCGGTACGCAGTCGGGTGCGGCGATGCGCGCCGGGATGGAGGCCCAGGGCGGTCTCCGCGGGCTGGCCAGCCGCGACCGTTCGTCCGGCTCGAACGCGGCCTCCAGCCTCGACAGTCAGGGCCGTTCGAGCAGCGAGGTCTCTGCCGAGGGCGAGGCCAACCAGCGAACAGGCAAGGCCGTCGGGACCATGGCATCACGCGGCGGCGCAGCGATTGGCGGTGTCGCCGGCGTGGTGGGCGCAGGTGTAGGCATCGGGGTGAACGCGATGGTCTCCGCGGGCACCAGGGGGGCCGTGGTGGGTGCCGACATCGCCAACCAGATGGGCGCAGGGCACAACAACTACGTCCCCGACTTCCAACCCACAAAGCGTGGACGCCCCGCCCGCGCGAAGACCCCGGAACAGCGCGGCGAGGATCAGAACGATCAGCAGGGCGGCGACGGATCCCCCGGCAGTGGGGGAGTGGTCGCGACGCCCCCACCGGCCCAGGCCAACCCCAGCACCGGTGGAGGACTGGGAGCCGGCGGCGGTGGAGCCGGCGGCGCTGCGGGCGGAGTGAAGTGATGAGACCCCACAGGTCAGTCGCGGGCCTAGGGAGCAGACACCGTATCCCGCAGGAAGGCAAGCCATGATGACCGTCTACGGCGACTACACACGAGCCCGAATCGGGTGGTTCTTCGGACTGACGGGCTGGCAGCTGGGTCTGCTTACGGTCGCGGTCCTGCCGGTAGCAGCGTCGGTCTCGGCCAAGAACTGGTTGGCAGCCGGAATGCTAGTCCTGGGCTGGGGAGTCCTCTTCCTGATCGTGGCGGTCCCTGCCCGTGGCCGCTCCGTGACCGGGTGGATCGGCGCCACCCTACGCCTGGCCTGGGGAACTCTGTTCGGCTGGACGAAGTTCCGGGCCAAGGCGAGCACCGGCCAGGCGGCCGGTGACGGGGCGCCGGACCTGCCCGGCATCTTGGCCAGCGTCACCATCCATGAGGGCCCACCCACCGGCCACCATCAGCGCAGGATCGCGATCATCCAGAACCACGCGACCCGGACCTGGGCGGTCACCGCCACTATCGTGCACCCGGGCCTCGGGATGGCTGAGAAAGACGACCGCGATCTGTACGGCGCGGGACTGACCGAACTGCTCGATGCGACCGCGCGTACCGAGTTCACCAGCGAGCTCATCTTCCTGGTCCGCACCGTCCCCGAGGATGGCGCGGAGCGGGACGACTGGGTGAGGCGCCACCGCAGCCTGCACGCCCCGGAGCCGGTGAGTCGAATCAACGACGACCTGCATGAGTCGCTCACGGCTGCGACGGTGCGCACCGAGGAGTATGTGACCGTCGTGGTGCCGGAGTCACGGTTGGGGAAGGTCGCCAAGGAGTTCGGCGGTGGGATCAACGGCCGTGCCCGCGCCCTGTATCAGGCGATCGCTGAGGTCGAGTCCGGTCTGCGCGCAGGTGTCGGTGTCTCCAGCGTGGAGTGGCTCACCAGCCCGCAACTGGCAGCGGCCTGCCGTACCGGCTTCGCGCCCGGCGACCGTGCCGGGATCGTCGAGGCGCTGGCTGCCGCGCAGCACGACGAGGAGGTGAACGCGGACGTGCCGTGGGCGCTGGCCGGCCCTTCCGGTGCCGACGCGGCGCCGCGGCACTACTCCCACGACGCCTGGAACAGTGTCTCAGCCACGGTCAGGCTGCCGGTCAAGGGAGCAGCGATGGGCGCGCTGGCACCAGTGTTGGCCTCCCACCAGGACGGTGAGCGACGCAGCTTCATGGTCTGCTACCCGGTGGTGCCGGCGGGCCGGGCCGACCGAGCGTCCGCCAACAGCGAGTTCGGCGCGGACCTGGGCCAGAGCCTGCGCGCGGCCGCGAGGATGAAGGAACGCACCAAGAACCGCGACGAGATGGACAAGGTGCGCGCTTTGGAGGGCAAGCTCGCCCGGGGCAACAGTCTGGTGGTGCCCTACGCCGTGGCGACGGTGACGGTCCCCAAGACGGTGCGTGCGGCAGAGGCAGGACGACGGTTGGACGCCTCGATCCGCCGTGCCGGTTTCGCGCCGCTGCGCCTGGACCTGGCCCACGACGTGGCCTTCGCGGCGTCCGTGGTGCCGATGGGCATTAGTCTCACCCGCCGGGCGGCGGTCTGACATGGCGCCGGCCCCTCGCCCTCGCCGCGGCGGTCGCGACGTCTCACGTCTGCTCGCGGACTTCGGTCACGAGACCCCCCGGGTCGCCGCCACGGTCAAGGCGGCTCGTGAGCCGCGGGTCTTTCACCAGAGGAGCCCGCGCGGGAGGCGTCAGGCCGGGCGCGGCTGGGCACCGTCTAGTGCGCCCGTGGCGGCCTGGCGGATGACCAGCGACCAGGCACCCGCGTTCTGGCCGTTGATCGCGACCCCGGCCCTACCCCCGACCGGCGCACAGATGGGTATCGACATCCGTTCCGGGGCGGCGTTCCACTGCGACCCGCTGGGGTGGGTGGTGCGGCCCGACGTGCCGGTGACCAACCCGAACATCATGTGCTTCGGCAAGCCCGGCACCGGCAAGTCCGGCACGACCAAAGCGTTCATCCTGCGGATGATGGACTTCGGGTATCGGTCCCTGATTCTTGGCGACACCAAGGACGAGTACGAGGGGCTGTGCACCTTCCTCGGGGTGGAGCCGATCGCCCTGGGCCAGGGGCTGAGCAGCAGGGTGAACCCGCTGTCCCTCGGACCGCTGGCGCACGGGTGGGACCGGTTGGACCGCGTAGAGGCGCAGCGGCGGGCACAGTCCGTGTTTTCCCGGTGGTTGACCCTGGTGCGCGCCCTGGTCGGGTCCCAACAGATCGGTGAGGCACTGGTGCCCTTCGGCCCGAGCGAGGATGCCGTCGTCCGTGCCGCGCTGGCTCACCTGACCGGGTACAGCCGCGGCGCGAGCCGGCCCACCGAGACAACCATCCCGAAACTGTGGGCGGCGCTGGACAACCCGTCCGCCGAGCTCGTCGCCCAGACCCGGTATGCCGACCGGCGGGCATTCATGGACTCCACCCGGATCCTGCGCGACGCGCTGGGGCAGCTGGTCGACGGGCCGCTCGCCGGCCTGTTCGACGACCACACGAACTTCTCGATCGACTGGCTGGCACCGATCCAGTCCCTGTCGCTGTCCCGGCTCCCCAAGGATGCGGTGGGTATTGCGTTGACCTGTCTGGGTTCCTGGGGCACCGGCCAGCGGGAGGTTGTTGCCCGCGGGGACCAGCGCATCGTGGTGCGGGACGAGGCATGGCGCCAGCTGAGGCTGGGGCCCGAGGCGGTCAAGGCGTTTGACGCAGACATGCGGCTATCCCGCGGGTTCGCCGGACAGGGTGGTGACATCCAGTACGCGGTGGGGCACAAACCCTCCGACCTGCTCTCCGCCGGCGACGACGGTTCGCAGGCGCAGACCATCGCCAAGGACATGATGCACCTGGCTGACATCAAGATCCTGCACGGTCAGGGCCTGAAGGTCGCCCGCGAGCTCGACGAGATCCTCGGCCTCGGACCGCTGGCCGTGGAGGCGATCACGACCTGGGCACGCCAGGAGCCCGGCAGGGCGCTGTGGCAGGTGGGGGACCGGATGTACAAGGTCGCCACGGTGCTGCACCCGGTCGAGGCCCAGCTGGCGGACACCAACACCGGAATCCGGGCCGCAGGTTAGAAGTTCGTCGTGAAAGCGGTCCTGAGCGTGATTGCGGCCTTCGTGCTGATCCTGGGGGCCCCGCTTTCGGTGATCGTGCTGGTGACCACAGTCGGCTCCCCAGCGGTGGCGGAGGAGCACCGAATCGTCACCTGCGAGGGAGCGCTGCCTGCCACCGGTGACTGGCGTGCACCGTACGAGAGCGCCTACACGGTCACCTCCGGGTTTGGGCATCGGTTCCACCCCATTCACAAGGAGTGGCGGCTGCACGCCGGGGTGGACCTGGTCTCCCAGCCTCCCGGCGGCAAGGTCGTGGCGGCAAGCGCCGGAACCGTCACGGCGGCACAGTTCTCCAGTGGTGGAGGCAACACCGTTACCATCGAGCACGGCGGCGGCATCAGCACCCGGTACCTGCACCTCGCCCACCCCAGCAGCCTCTCCGTCGGGGACCAGGTCCACATCGGTCAACAGGTCGGGATCGAAGGCTCGACCGGAGACTCGACCGGTTCGCACCTGCACTTCGAGGTCCACTCCGGCGGGGAACCGATCGACCCTGTGCCGTTCATGCTCGAGCGCGGTGCCCCCCTGAACGGGGTCGCCGTGACACCATCCCCGCCGCCGTGGGAGGGGTCGCTGCCACCGTGGGTGCCCGAACTCCCCGAGGACGGCGAAGGAGGCCTGGGGTTCGAGCTGCCACCGGCCGGGGAACCGCGGCAGGACTCCCTGCAGAACCCCCCGTTGACCATCCCGCCGCAGATCCGGTCGCTGTACGAGGCCGCTGCCGCGGAGCACAACATCCCGTGGACCCTGCTGGCCGGCATCGGGATGGCGGAGACGGCGCACGGACGAAATATCGCCACCAGCTCGGCCGGCGCCCAGGGGCTGATGCAGTTCATGCCCGCGACCTTCGCGGCCTACGGGATCGACGGCGATGGTGACGGCATCGCAGACATCCACAACGACGCCGACTCGATCTTCTCGGCCGGCAACTACCTGCTCGCCGCCGGCCTCACCAACGGACCGCAAGGGGTGCGGGACGCGCTGTTCGCCTACAACCACGCCGATTGGTACGTCAACGACGTCCTGCACTACGCCCACGCGTACGGCGGCGGGCTGGTCGTGGGATCCCCGGTGCACTGCGAGGGCGGGACCGGCAACCCTGACCTGCCCCCGGTCACCAGCGAACGGGTGCGGACAATGCTCGAGTTCGCCGCCGCCCAGGACGGGGACGCCTACATCCTGGGCGCCACCGGCCCCGATGCCTGGGACTGCTCGTCCCTGACCCAGACAGCCATGGCCGCCATCGGGATCAGCGCGCCCCGCACCGCCCAGGCACAACGGGACTGGCTGGCCTCCGGCAACGGGTTCAGGGTGCCAGTCGACCAGGCGCAGCCCGGTGACCTGTTCTTTTTCGACTCGTACCTGGGGCCACACACGATCGGCCACGTCGGGTTCGTCTGGGACCCGACCACCCTGACGTCGATCGAGGCCGCGAACCCGACCAAGGGAGTCGGCTTCTTCGGTTATCAGCACGCCCTGGACAACAACATCTTCGAGATCTGGCGCCTGGGAAACATCTCCGACAACCCCACGCCGCAGCACTGAGACCCCGGGCAGGCGCCTCGTCGCCTTGGGTAACAACGTCGCCTGACCGGAGGACTCACATGCAGCACGAGCGGGTACGCAACCCCCACCCCTGGACGTTCGAGATCCCGTTGGCGTGCGCCCTGGCCGTCATCCTCGTCCTGGTCCTTGGAGTCCACGCTGGACGCGCAACGGCCAACCTGTTCGCCGGCGGACCCCTGGCATGGCCTCACCCCACCGACCTGTTCAGTTCCCTGCCCGCACTGCTCGGCGGGGACGCCGCCGCGGGCCTGGCCGACCCGCCCGCACGCGTCGCGGGCCCGGCCGCGCTCCGCGCCTGGATCATCGTCGCCGAGGTCATCGCCCTGGTGCTCACCGGCGCGGCCGCGATCCTGGCCATGAAGCGGTGGGGACCCGGGCGGCTGCGCGGCACGGCAAGCAAGGCCGAGGCGACCAAGCTGCTCGGCACCTCCCGGCTGCGCAGGCACCGGGCCATCATCCGGCCCGACCTCTACGGAAAGGCCCACTGATGAGAACGACACGATTGGACCCGCGGGACGTCGGGTGGAACCTGGGCAGGTCCACCGCACCGGTGGGCGTCGACCTGTGGGTGCCGTGGGACCGCACCGCCGGCGTCATCGGTCCCCAAGGGTCGGGCAAGACCCTGGACCTGCTCACCCCGGCACTGCTGGACGCCCCCGGTGCCGCGTTGGTCACCCTCACAAAACCCGACGACCTGTTGCTGACCTTCACCGCCCGCTCCACCGGTGGGCGCCCCTGCGCCGTGCTCGACCCTTTCGGGCTGGTCCCGGGCCTGCCCGAGCTGGTCTGGGACCCGATCGAGGGATGCGTCGATGCGGTGGTGGCCGAGCGACGCGCCAAGGCGTTCACCGCCGGCACGATCAAGGGTGCCGTCGCCGAGGGGTATGGCGACCAGGCCGCCCGGTTCTACGCCGCCGAGGCCGCCAAGGTCATCCAGGCCTACTTCCACGCCGCCGCACTGACCAGACGCAACCTCGACGACGTCCTGGAGTGGGTGGCCGACCCCCGCTCGACTGCCGAACCTGCAGAGATCCTGCGCACCCACCCCCAGGCCGCCCAGTTCTGGCATGGGCTGCTGCACGGGGCCCTCCACGGAGACGAACGCACCGCGGGGAACACCGTCACCACCGTCCAGCAGGCCCTGTCCCTGTTCTTCCAGGAACCGATGCGCAGACGGTGCGTCCCCGGACCCGGCCGGCCCGCGACCGACATCGCCGAGCTCCTGTCCGCCGGCGGCACGATCTACCTGCTCGGCCGCGAGGATCCCTACGCCTCCGCCTCACCGTTGATGACCGCCCTGACCGAGCATGTCCTGGACACCGCCCTGGCCATGGTCCAACGGTCCCCTTGGGGGCGGCTGTGCCCGCCGATGCTTGCGTGCCTGGACGAGCTGCCCTCCACCGCGCCGCTGCCGACCCTGCGGACCAGGATGGCGAACGAGCGGGCTCTGGGGCTCTCGTTCATCTGGGCCGCGCAGACCCGGGCCCAGCTGGACTCGATCTTCGGCCAGCAGGAAGCCCGGGCCGTCCTCGGGCTCACCAACAACCTGGTCATCTTCGGCGGGTCCAAGGACGTCGCCTTCAACCAGGAGATCTCCGACCTGGTCGGCAAGGTCCGCGTCGGCCGGTCCACCTGGAACACCGGCCACCGCGGTGGCCGCAGCTTCTCCGGGGAGGACATCCCCATCCTCACCGGCTCAGAGATCCGACAGATCAAGGAACGACACGCGCTGGTCATCTCCGAGAACGGCAGACCGATCATGGCCCGCCTGCACCGCTGCATCGACGGCCATGTCGGCAAGGCACTCCTGGGCGACCAGGCCAGACTCCGCCAACAGGTCCACACCCACCGCGCCACCACGATCACCCCCGAGACACGCGCCATCGCCGCCCTGGCCGCAGCACGCCAGCACGGCCTCCTCACCCCCGGGTTCGAGCAGTGACCTATCCCGACCCGCAGACACGACCACCCGGACGTCCGCGCTACCCGCTGGCCAGACCCTTCCCCCGACCCGGAAGAGGCCTCCGCCTGGCCTACCGCGAACTCGACCTGGCTCTCAACGGTGACGACGCGCAACGCGACGCCGTCGGCGACCCCGGCCTGCTCCCACGACCCTGGGACCCCGGCTCAATCGACCTGCCCCAGCTGCGCGAGGAACTGTGGGACTGGCTCGAAGCCGTCGTCGACTGGATCAACACCGAGCACGTCTGGAACCCGGTCCACCTCATCCCCGCCTGCTGGCCCTGCCACCCCCACCTCGTCCACGAGGTCGCGGTCCTTGCCGACCAACGTCACAAAGCAGGCCAGGCCATCCACAGCGACGCACTCGAGGAATGGCACCGCTACGCCCTCCCCGCCTTCTTCGACCGCTGCCGAACCCGGGTGCACACCGCCTGCGACAGCCGCCACCACGACTGGCCGTCCCGCCCCGGACACACCCGCTTCCAGGACTCCCACAAGCACCGAGACGTGCACTACGGTCGCGACGTCGACCACCTTCGTCAGCTGCACTCAGCCCACGACAACAGCCTGCAGATCCCGCACCTGCAGCTCATCGACGGGCATCAGGTCAACACGGAGACCGGTGAGGCCTGGTGACTGACCGAAGCCTATGTCCCGGATGGACCACTGGCCTCAACGACGTGGTCGACCCGTCGACTGGTGCGGCAGTCGCGGCGGATAGACGCGGCTTCGTAACCTGCCTGCACACGCTTGTTCGACTCACGAGCACGCGCGTGTTGGCGGTGGTGTCGTGGTCGGGTGAGCGGTCGTCGCTCTTCCGACAAGGCGAGCTGACAGTCACGCTCAGGTAGCCGTTTTGCGAGGGATCTTGTGACACCCGTACCGGCCTGTCGGACCGAGAGGGCAGGATTAGGTGGGTGGAGACCTTCAAGCGGACGCCCCTGCAGTTGTTCAACCTCCCCCAGCACTTTGTGATCCCGTTGTTCCAGCGGCCCTATGTGTGGAAGGAGAGTGAGCAGTGGGAGCCGCTGTGGATGGACATCCGCCGTATCGCTGAGCGTCGCATCGACGAGCCGCGTCTGGGGGTAACCCATTTCCTCGGTGCGGTCGTCATCCAGTCCCACGAGGCCCAGTCTCAGCGTCTGACCAAGTGGAACGTGATCGACGGCCAGCAGCGTCTGACGACCTTGCACATCCTGACAGACGCGGCTGGTTCCCTTCTCGCTCAGTCAGGCCACTCAAGACTGTCCGATCAGCTCGAACGGCTTACTCACAACGACGAGAGGTTCGTTGAGGACGGTGACAGTCGGCTGAAGGTTCGCCACCTCAATCGTGACCGGGCAGCCTTCGATGAGGTGATGTCCGCCGAGCCGCCCATCGACCATGCTGACCTGCAGCACGCTGACTCGCAGCTAGTTGCGGCGCACAGCTACTTCTCCACGGTGGTTGAGCAGTGGCTGGGGGCGCCGGGGACGGACGCGTACGCCGACAGAGCGAATGAGCTCACGAACGTCCTGCTCGATGGCATCCAGCTGGTCTCCATCGAGTTGGAAGCATCTGAGAACTCTCAAGAGATCTTCGAGACCCTCAACGCTCGCGGCACTCCGCTTACCGCAGCGGACCTGGTGCGCAACTTCGTTTTTCAGCGCCTTGAGGCCGAGGGTGGAGACACGGCGAAGGCCTACCGTGAGGACTGGCCGTTTGAGACGAAGTTCTGGATGCGCGACGTGAGCGTCGGGCGCAACTTCATCAGCCGAAGCTCCCTATTCCTCAACCAGTGGCTGATGGCGAAAACCGGCGAGGAAGTGAGCCCGCAGGCGACCTTCACGCGCTTCAAGTCGTTTGTGGAGCACGAGTCCGGGGTCACGATGGCGGACCTCCTGCCAGTGATCAAGCAGCAGGCACAGCAGTACGAAGCATGGACCGAAGCAGCGGCTCGCCCGGGTGGGAGCCTGAGTCCCACCGAGATGGCGGTGTACCGGATGCAAGCCGGTGGCGTCGAAGTCCTCAAGCCGCTCCTCATCTGGCTGCATGAACCGGGTCGGGCACTCTCGGCCGAAGTGATCGCGCGAGTCGTCAGCGCAGCCGAGAGCTGGGTCGTGCGCCGACAGTTGCTCAGGCTGGCGGGCAGCGACCTTGGGCGGGTGGTGGCCGACGTCATCGCTGCCAACTCGACAGCACCGGCGGAGGAGCTGGTGGAGCGTGTGTCAGGTCACCTGGCTCGCCTGAACGTCACGAGCACCTATTGGCCCGGGGACGAAGAACTCAGACTCACGCTCGCAACGGAGCCCGCTTATACCCGGTTTCGGCGTGGGCGGCTCCGCATGCTCCTTGAAGCCGTCGAGGACTCCTACCGCACCGAGACTGGACAGCCGCAGATCGAACGGAACGGCTATCCGATCGAGCATCTCCTTCCGCGAACCTGGAAGGAGACCTGGCCAGTTGAGACTCCGGAGGAGGCCGAGGCGCGACAGGAGCGAGTCCATCGGTTCGGCAACCTGACTTTGCTGACGAAGTCCCTCAACTCAAAGATCTCGAACGGTCCGTGGCGGTCGAAGCGTTCCGCACTACTTGACCACAACACGATCACTCTGACGGGTCGTGTCATCAAGCGGACGGAGCACGATGACTGGGATGAAGCACTCATCGACGAGCGGACGAGCGAGCTGATCGAAGCCCTCCTGCGCGTCTGGCCGGTCCCCGAAGGGCACCATGGCAGGGTGATTGATCCGCAGACCAAGGCGGGTGACTGGGTTGAGTTGAAGCACCTCATTGAGGCGGGGTTCCTCGTTCCAGGCGCAAAGCTCGTGGCGACCCATCGAGACTTCAAGGGCACGGAGGCGACCCTGACGGCGGATGGCGCGATCGAGATGGAGGGCAGGCGCTTCAGTTCTCCGTCTGCCGCTGGACACGCCGTGCGCAAGAGCGCTACCAATGGGTGGTACTTCTGGGCGGTTGCAGACGGACGTCGACTCCGGGACGTCCGTAGTGAGTTCCAGAACTCCATGCCAGTCGACGAGGGTCCTCAGATCTCGTGACGCAACTGTGCAGGTGAAAGTTAGGTGTTGACGAGGCGACAGTCGCCGCCTTGCAAGCGACTTCCGCAGTAGCTTCACCATGGCCTAAGGCCGCGCGAGAGCGGCGGGATGACGCACACTCCGGAACGAGCGACCGGCTGCAATACCGAACGTCCAGCGTGCGGGTCAGGAGCGCCTCGAAGCGCTCCACCAGCCGCTGCCCAGCGCCTGTGACCACTCGGTTTCGGTAGGCACCAAGAGTCCTGGGTAGTGACCATCCTCCCGATGGTCGAACCCGACCATGGTGCTGATGGGTTCGTCCTCCAGGTCGATGAACCGGACGATGCAGTGATTGACACCGGGACCGTAGAGCTCTCGGATGACTCCGGGATGACGGTGCTTCAGGACGCAGCCGGTCCGCACGAGGTCGGGATCCAAGACGTCTCGGCGGAATGAGGCAACTCATCGTGCCGGGGAGTGCACCGTTCGGGGAGATCTTGCCGGCGTTCAGGGTGTACACGTGCTGGCCCAGACGTGCACCCGGCCTATGACGCCGTCGGGATCAGGTGCTGTGGTGTGCACAGTTAGCTCGGCGTACCTCGGGTGGTCTATGCCGAGGGGGCGGAGCGGGTGTTCGCGGAGTCGGACGACGAGCCAGCCGGCGGCGAGTAGGTCGAGGGACTTCGCGGTGTCGACCGTGACCTTGTCGGCGTGCCAGTACGCGCCGTCGTACTCGATCGCGACCTTCAGTCCGGCTGCGGTGACGGCGGTGATGTCGACCAGCCACCGGGCACCGTGCGTGAACGCCTCGTCGATGATCGCCTGTCCGGATGACGCGGCGCCGAAAGCGTGGATGGCAGCTTGGTGGTGTGCTAGCTCTACTTTCGATTTGCCGACCTCGCGGCACTCTGGGCAGCCCGAACCAGTGGCACGACTGGCAAGGGTTGCGCTCCACGTGTGGTTGGGATTGTTGGCACACACCCAGACTGGGGTGAACGCGGTTGAGCCGCTTGGGCGCACCTGCCAAGCCGTCAACGGGTTCTGGGCCGACCACTCGTCAGCGACCTCGGGCAAGTGGTAGGCCAGCGAGTCCAAGATGGTGCGACACTCTGGGCAACGCAGCCGCTGGCCCTTCTCGCGCTCTGCCGGAGTGGCCTGCCACTCGTGACCGCACTCCCAACTCCTCCACCACACAGTGCGGCGCGACCCAGGCGAGATGGTCTCGAGTTTCAGGTTGCCGTTCCTCGTAGGGTGCCATTGCGCCGCGATCTCGCGGTTCATAGCGTGCGACGTCGGATCGGCCGCGACGGCTTCGAGGCGTTCTCTCCGGGTCTGGTTGCCACGACAGGACGGGCACCCAGATCGGAGGAAGCTGAGTGGTGTGATGCGCGGGTGGTGGCCCTTAGGGCAGCGGAAGCGCCTGAGCGTCATACCCCCGCCAGCCACGGTGACCTGTTGCGGGTCTGCGTCGTCGGCCCAGGCCTCTGCGAGCTCAGGTACGTCGGCGACGGCGGTGACCGTCAGGCGTGCGTACTCGGCATCTCGCTCAGCCTTCCGTTTCACTGAGCAGTCCGGGCAACTCGCATACCCGACCATGTCGAGGACACGGGCGCTGAACTTCAGGTTGCACTCCGGGCATCGCCAAAACACTTCTCGGCGTGCTCTGACCGTCACTGTGTCCCAGACCGAGGCCTCGTTCGCGGCGTTATCCCACCACTCCAAGACCGGAAGGCTGGAGTCCTTCAGCAGGTACTTCCCCGCCCTCGTGCCCGGCTTCCCGGGCCCCGAGAGGTTTGATGTCTGCATCGCCCGCCGCGGATTCGTTTGGCATTGGCAGCCCCAGCCGATGTCACCCAGGCGCTGTGCGGCAATCCGCCCGCAGTAGTTGCACCTCGTCCGATGCGGGTCGTCCAGAAGCGAGGGGTTCGTGAGTGGGCCGAGGTATTCGAACCCATGCTGTTCGGCGTACGCCTTCGCATCCGCGACGGACGGTGGAGTTAGGTCTGCGTGCCCCTGCAAGGCGCTACGCTGCTGTGCCGCCCAGGACCGCCAGAAGCAGGCCCGGCAGGTCGCGACCCTTGTGCTGTTCTGGGCCAGGGTGTATTCGAACCGGTAATGCGCCTCGCACCCGCAAGACAGACAGCGGGTCAGCCGCCACTTCTTGGGTCCGCTGAACGGTTCCAACGGCTCCAGCCCGCCCGCACGGAGAATGGCGGTGATGTGCTCGTCGCACCACGCAGGGTTGGTCCGCGTCCTGAACGCAGCCGGGCGCACACACCCGTCGTTGGAACACTGCGGGACTCCGGAAGCCACGACCCCGATGGTGTCACGAAGCGGCGACAGACGCGGCTACTAGAGACTGGACGCAGGGTCGGTGTCTGGCCAGACTCGATCTAGGTGCTCGACGGGACGCTCTCCATGCGGCTGCCCACCCAGCTCGCTGTGGGTGTGGCTCACTTTCGGTCTGCAGCCCGTCGGGCAC
>NZ_JALKAL010000011.1 GCF_023015765.1 Ornithinimicrobium sp. F0845 | reverse complement strand
CCCACAAACCCACCCGGCAACCACCCAACCCCCGCGTGATACACCATCACCAACAACACAGCCACCGCCCGCAACCCCTCCACATCCCCCCGAAAACCCGCACGCACAACAGACCCGCCGGCCCGGCCAAACCCAGGCAAACGGCGGGTCTCGGGAGCGCTCTGCGGATGGCTCTCTGGGGTGGTGACTGACAACGGCAACAGACCTTGCGGGGCGGGACCAGACCGCCCGTATCGTCTCACGGCGGGTCGGACGTCCCCGAAATCCGTGCTCGCGGCGATGCAACCTTTCGGGCACCCGGTAGCGTTTCGCTCCGTAGACAGTCAGCCACAGGCAACACACGGGGAGGCCACGATGGCGCTGACCACGCGCGCACGACGACGGGGAGTTGCGACCCTGGCCACGGTGGCCCTGGCGGCCACCATCGCTGCCGGCTCGGGGAGCACCGCACCCCTGCCGGCCTCGGAGACAGCACCCACCGAGACCAACCAGGCCGTGCAGTGGACCGGCGGCCTTGACGGGCAGGCGCCCTGCCCGGAGGGACGCAGCCGCAGTGCCAGCCTGCTCACCGAGAGCTTCACCGCCGGGATCCCCAACGGCGACTTCAACAACGGCTGGTACCGCGTCCACACCGGCATCGGCAACTCCGCGGCCGCACGCTCGCAGGTGAGCTCCGGCGACAGCGAGGACTGGATGTTCCTGGACTGGGCGACCGCACCGGTGGGTGCCCAGACCATGCTGGCCTTCACCTCCCGCGGCAACGTCTCCTCCTCCGGGTACTCCCGAGCGGACGTGAACTCGGTGAGCCTGCAGACAGCCGCGAACACCAGTTCCTGGGACGGCAAGGTGTTCAACATCACGGCCGCCACCGACGACGAGGGTGGCCGACTCGGGACCTGGTTCCAGCACCGCGCACAGCCGGGCAAGAGCCAGTGGTGGGACGTCGACAACGTCCAGATCTACACCTGCCGCGCCGCAGCGGTCAGCCGGATCAAGGGCACCGACCGCTACGACACCTCGGCCGCGATCGCCGCGCAGTACCCCGCCGGCCAGGACGTGGTCTACCTCGCCAGCGGCAACGGCTTCGCCGACGCCCTCGCCGGAGCCGCCCTGGCCGCCAAGGAGGACGCACCGGTGTTGCTCGTGCGGCACGAGTCCATCCCCTCCTCCGTCGCCGCCCAGCTGGACCGGCTGAACCCGGGCCGGATCGTCATCTTCGGTGGCACCGGTGCGGTCAGCAACACCGTCCGCGACGCGGCCCGGGCCTACACCAGCGGCGAGGTCACGCGGCTGGCCGGCGCGAGCCGCTACGAGACGTCGGCGGCGATCGCCGACACCTACCCGACCGGGATCAGCACCCTCTACGTCGCCAGCGGCGTCAGCTATCCCGACGCGCTCTCCGGCGGCGCCTCCGCGGGCCGCAACGGCCGACCGCTGCTGCTGACCAACTCCGACCACCTGCCGATCGCGACCCGGGAGGCACTGGAGCGCCTCGACGGCGGGCGCATCGTCATACTCGGTGGCTCCGGCGCCGTGTCCAACTCGGTCCAGCAGGACCTGCGGGCCTACACCACCGGCAGCGTGACCAGGATCGCCGGTGCCAACCGCTACGAGACCTCGGCGCTGATCGCCGACACCTTCCCGAGCAACCGGAGCCGTGTCTTCGTCGCCACCGGCCTGGACTTCCCGGACGCCCTGTCCGGCTCCGCCCTGGCCGGCCGGGAGGCCAACCCCGTCCTGCTGACCCAGCCGAGCCGGCTGCCCGCCTCCGTCGGCAACGCCATCGACGCCCTCAACCCCGACTCCGGGGTCGTGCTCGGCGGCTACACCTCGGTCAACTCGATCGTCCTCGACCAGCTCGGCCGCCGGGTCGGCTGAGAGGAGGAGTCCTACGATGCGCACCACCCGACGCCTGCACAACGGCGAGACCCTCGTCCTCGACGTGCCCGACGCCACGACCCTGCCCCCGTCCGCCGCGATCAGCGTGCTGGCCCAGGACGGCCTGGAGCTGGAGGTCAACAGCGGCGACCACACCCACCTGGAGCACTACCTGTCGGTCAGCGGCAGCACGCTCACCGACGAGGTGCAGCTGCGCAACGGCGTGACGCTGCGGCACGGGCGCTACGGCGGGGACCCCGCCTCCGGCCTGGCCTTCTCGGTCCGCGTGGGCGACCACGAGGTCTTCGGCTTCACCGTGCCCTCGCTCGACCTCGAGGGGCTCACGGCGCTGTTGTCTCAGGTCGAGTTCACCGCCGACCCGGCGGGGCCGGTCCTGACGCCCGGCGGCTCCGTGGAGTGGTCCCCCTTCCGCACCCACGACGTCGCCCAGGTCGTGCACCTGGAGACCGGGCACCGCGCGCTGCTCGACGTGCGGCGCACGCGCAACGGCGTCACCCGGCCCACCGGTCCTGGCCTGGACGTGGCGGGCGGTCGGCTGAGCCGGTCCGCGGAGGACGAGCGCGCGCACTACGCCGTCCTGGAGGCACCGGCCTTCATCGTCTACGGCATCCCCGGCGCGGAGGACGACGTGGACGCTGTCGCCACCACCCTGAGCCGGCTGACCGCGGAGCTGGCATGAGCATCCTGTCGCCCGCCCTGCTCGGCGCCGTCGGCCTGGTGCTGCTGGCCTCGGCCGCCGCCCACCTGCGCTCCCCCGCGGCCCTGCGTCGCGGCCTGGACGCCCACGGTGTCCTGCCCCCCGGCGCCCGCGGGCCGGTCGCCCTCGTGCTCGGACCGCTCGAGGCGCTCCTCGGGGCAGGCGCGCTGGTCACCGCTGTCATCGACGTCCCCTCCGGGGTCGCCCTCGCCGTCAGTATGCCGATCGCCGGGCTCTTCCTGGCGTTCACCCTCTACCTGGGGCAGGTCCTGCGGGCCGCGCAGGGCCGGGTCGTGCCGTGCGCCTGCGGCCTGGGCGAGGCCCCGGTGAGCCGGACCGCGGTCCTGCGTGGCGGCATACTGACCACCCTGGCGCTGGTCGGCGGGGTGAGTGCCGATGGCTGGTCGCTGGCCGGCGCACCCGCGGCCGAGGCGGGTGTGGCGCTGGCCGCGATGCTCGTCATCGCGCTCTCCGTCGCCCTGCTGCCCGCGGCCCGGGCGGTGCCCGAGGCGGCGATCCGCCGCGAGGCCGGGATCCATCACGAACTGGGCGGACAAAACCTCCCCAAAAATGCGCGCAGGGCCAGCAAAACCTCCCCAAAAATGGGGGGTGAGCACCGGTGAGCTTCATGGAGTCCGCCGTCCTGCTGGCCTGGGTCGCGCTGGTGCTGCTCGCCCTCGGCTTCGCCGGGTTGCTGCGCCAGGTCACCGTCCTGACGCGCGGCCAGGCCGGGCGGACCGGGACGAGCACGCCTGCCTCCGGATCACCGCGCAGCACCCGCGACCTGGTGGGCTTCCGCCTCCCGGCCCACGGGGAACTCGCCGGGCTCGTCGAGCCCGGGGCCCACCGCACGGTCGTGGCGTTCGTCTCGCCGGGGTGCTCCTCGTGCGCGCTCACCCTGACCGGGCTGAGCGACGTCCCCGACGTGCGGGACGGGTCGGTCGCCCTCGTGGCGGTCTCGACCGGCTCCTGCGACCCGGCCCTGGACAACCTGGCGGGCACCGGCCGGTGCCTGCCCCAGGGGCGCGACCTGCTCGAGCAGCTGCACGTGCCGGCCACGCCCTACCTGATGGCGGTCGACGGCGGCGGCACGATCGTCGCGGCCGCGCTGCCCGACCGGGACACCGACCTCACCGCCTGGGTCCGGGGGACCCGCGGATCGATCCGCCTCACAGAGGAGCAGGGATGACTGACACCACCGACGCACGGACCACCCACACCCGGGCCACGGGCGCACGGGCCGCGGACGCATGGGCCGCGGACGCACGGGCCGGCGTGAGCTTTGCCGACCTGCCGGTCGCCGACACCGGCCATCTCCGCAAGCGCCTGCGGCCCCGCCCGTCGCGCCGCACCTTCATGGGCTCGGTGCTGGGCGCCGGCGCCGCGGTCGGGCTGGGGTCGTTGTTCCTGGTCAACCGGGCCACGGACAGCGCCCAGGCGGTCTACTGGAACGACTGGACCAGCACGAACACCGGTCCGTGCGACCCGGTGACCGGCTACGCGCGCAACCACACCGAGAACGGCATCATGTGCGGGCCCTCGCCGATGTGCACCTCGCGCTCGTGCTGCTGGAAGTACCGCAACGGCGCAGGCAACCTGGTCGGCTGGCACAAGAACGCCCCCGGCTCGACCGGCTACTACCTGCACCGTCCCGACGACTGCTGGCAGGGCACCTACGACTCCTGGCACTGGAAGTTCAGTGACGGCAACACCTACCGGTGCTCCGACGGCTGGACCTGCAGCGCCTCCGGAGCCTGCAGCAAGTCGATCTGTCCGTGGGCGATCTGAGCACCTCGCCCGCTGCACCGAGCCCGGCACGGCGCTGGGTCGCCGACCCGCTCCCGCTGCTCGGGCTGCTGGCCGTGGCCGGGGTGACCCTCGGCATACTCCACCTCAGTGGCACAGCCATCCCGTGGCCGGTGCCGGCGCTGCTCGCGGTCGTGGCCGCCGGGCTCGCGCTCTCCGGCTCCACCTGAGGCCTGAACAGCGCGTGGGCGCTGGTGGCCTCGGTCCGAGGCCGTGCGATCCAACTCCGGCTGTGGGCCGCCTTCCTGGTGGGCTGCACCGTCGGCGGCGCCTTCACCGGCACCGTCCTGGGAGTCTTCTCCGGGCTGCTCTCCCCGGTGCCCGCCGGCGTGCGTGCCGTGCTCTTCGGGCTGCTCGCGGTGTCCCTGACGGTGCTGGACCTGCGCCAGCCGCTGCTGGGTCTGCCGCAGCGCAAGGAGCTCATCCCGCAGGAGGTCTTCGCCCGCGGCCTGGGCCGCGGGGGCCTCCGGTTCGGCGTGGAGTACGGCTGCGGCTTCCGCACGCTGGTCCCGTCCGCCGCCTCCTATGTCGCCGCGCTGTTCGTCCTGCTGGCCGGCCTGCCGCTGGCCTGGGCGGTCACCCTGGGGGCGGCGTTCGGCGCCTCGCGGGCCGTGGCCGTGCTGCAGTACATCCTGCTCGGGCGCCCCGGCTGGCAGCACTTCCTGTCCAGCCACACCCGGTGGCTCGAGCGCAGTGGCACGGTCGTCGCCACGGTGCTGCTGGGCTGGGCCGTGCTCGCGCTGTTCTAGCCGACGTAGTCCTCGAGGATGGCCGCGACGGCGTCCGGGATCACACTCGTGCCACCGACGATCAGGATCTCCTGCGGGTCCAGGCGTGCCAGCGCGTCGCGGGTGTTCTGGTTGACCCCGTTCTGCGTGACGAGCAGGACCGGTCCGTGCACGTCACCGGCGTGGGCTGCGCCGCTGAGCGCGTCGGGGAACTCCTGGCCCGTGGCGATCACCACCGTGTCCACCCCCTGGGGGTAGTAGGAGGCCAGCTCGGCAGCCGTGGCGTAGCGGTCGGGGCCCGCGACCCGCTGCAGGTTGCCGGACCGGGTCATGTCCCTGAGCTGGGTGGCGACGCTGGTGCTGATGGCGTTGTCGCCGCCGAGAACCACCACCCGGTAGGGGTTGATGTAGTTCATGGCGCGCACGGTCGCGGACGGCACCTCGTCCGGCCGCACCAGCAGGACGGGACCGTCGTTGTAGCCCGCGCGCGCGGCGCCAGCGAGTGCGTCCGGGTAGTTGGTGCCGGTCGCGACGTAGACCACGTCGACGCTGGTGCCGAACTTGCCGGCCAGGTGTCGTGCGGTCTCGTAGCGGTCGCTGCCACCGACCCGGGTCACCGGGGCCGTGGTGATCTGGTCAACCTGGTTGTAGACGGCGGTGCTGATGGCACCCTTGCCGCCGACGATGGTGACCGATGACGGCTCGAGCTGCTGGATCGCGGACGCGGTCTCCACGGGCAGCTGGTTCGCCCTGGTCAGCAGCACCGGGCCGCCCAACGAACCGGCCCGTGCCGCGGCGGCCAGGGCATCCGGGTAGTCCTGACCGACGGTCACGAAGACCGGGCTCCCCGCGGGGAAGGTGTCGGCCACCTGGGCCGCGGTGGCGTAGCGGTTGGGACCGGCGATCCGGGAGACCCCGGTCCCGGGGTCAGGCTCGGGGTCCTCCGGCGGGTCCGGTGGCGCGGGCGGGTCCGGGGGCACCGGCGGCACGGGGTCGCTGGGGATCCCGGCAGCGATCATGTAGGCCCAGGTGGCCTTGTCCAGGACACCGGTCCACGGCAGCGCGTTGGCGGACTGGTAGTTCAGGAGCGCCTGGAGGGTCAGCGGGCCGAACGAGCCGTCGACGTCACTGCCGGTGAAGCCGAGGTAACGCTGGGCCTGCGCCACGTCGTTGTTGTTGGCGCCCGGCAGGATCACCGGGTAGGGCGCGTAGGGGGCCGCCGGGAGACCGGTGGGGCAGGGTGTGCCGTTGAAGCCCTGGTAGCGGGGGGCGAACTGACCGGCGTAGACGCGGCAGGTGCCGTAGTCGTGCGCGGTGACCGGTGTGCCGTCCCACCAGGACGTGCGACCCATCGCTCCGTCCCAGCTGAAGCTGATATGCACATGGTCGGTGTGCGGCGAGGCCCCGTAGTACGGGTACCAGGCGCCCGGCTTGTAGAGGTACCAGGACTGCCTGTTCCAGATGATCGACTGCACCCCGAAGCGTCTGGCCATCTCGCCGTTGTTGGCCGAGAGCCACTGCGCGACGGCGTCCCCGATGGCCTTGTCCTCGGGGTCGTAGGCGTTCATCTGCCAGTCCATCGCCCGGCCCTCGTAGTGCTGGCTGCTGTCCCACTTGCAGCTGCGCGAGCCGTACCAGGTGGGGCGGTCGTAGTGTGCGGAGACGAGGTTGGCGAAGGCGACCATTCCGGGTTTGTTGTTGGGGTCGCACGAGTAGGAGTACTGCCACGGCGGGGCAGCGTCAAGGGTGGCCGGCAGGTCCTTGGTCGGCGGGGCCGGCACCGAGGACATGGTGTGGTCGGCCAGCTCCGCACCCCCGCCGGCGGCGGCAAAGCCACCACCGACGTACCCGTCCTCGGCGGCCATGAGCTCCTCGGTCGTCGACGGCTCGATGTCGACGGCTGGCTGCTCGGTGAGCCACTCCGCGGGCAGGTCGGCCGGGTCCGGCGGCAGGCCCACCCAGTCCATCGGCGACTCGGGCATTGTCTGCGCCACGCCGCGCTCCGCCGCGTCGTCAGGCACGACGAACGGGTCGGCCGGCACGACCAGCCCCTCGGCGAACGGGTCACCCAGGCCCTGCAGGAGGTCCAGCGCAGCGTCGTCGTGACCGTGGTCCGCGTCGTGCAGTTCGCTCTGCGCCGTCGTGCCGGACGAGTCCGCAGGTGCCTGCTCGGGGGACGACACCGGGTCCGCAAACGCACCGGGCGCAGACACAACAAGAGCCAGCGCGCAGAGGCTGGCGGTCGGAGCAAAACGCATCGGGGGCGTGCGCATACGGTCTTTCCCTTCACCCGGTGCCGGGGCTGAACACCTGTGATCAGTGGTAATGATGTGACGCAAGGGGCGAAGTGGAGAATACACACATCCCGGCTATTCCGAAACCTTCGGAACGTCATTGTTTGGGCAGACAAAGAATGTCATAGAAGTAACTACAACTGTGTTATTTGCGATGGTCAATAAATGACATGAGTGTATTTCTCTCCGGGACAGAGCGTCCTGGAGGCCAGGGCAGGGCGCGATCGGTGGAGAGCTCCTTGAGACCGACCATGACGGCGGCGGTCCGCGCGCCGTGCAGGTCATGCTGTCACAGCGGCAGGTGATGCTGTCACGAGCCACAGGCACGACGTAGGGTCGATCCCGATGCTTCCCGAACGTTCGACCCGCGCGCCCCTCGTCGTCGTCACGACCGTCGTGCTGACCGTGGGCATCCTCGTGATGCTCTGGCCCGTCCTGACCAACCCGATCGCCGCCGACGACCGCTACTGGTACCTGAACGCAGCCGGTCTCACCGACGGCTCCTACCTGGGAGTCGTCACGCAGCATGTGACGAACGTGCCCCAGGCCGCGGACTCCGGGCGGATCAGCGTCGCAGCCTTCATCATGCGGTCACTGTCGATGTTGCTCGTGACCGACCTCGCCGTCTGGTCCTCGACCTCGATCGTCGCGGGTCAGGCGATCCTCAAGGTCGTGCTCTTCCTGCTGATCCTGCTCACGGCGCTCGCCTTCCTGCGGGTTCTGCGATACCGCCGGTCCGACGGCTCTCTCGGCCGGTTGTCCTGGCGCACTGTCGGCGCGGTGGTGCTCATGATGGCTGCGCTGACAGCGGCCGGCGCCCAGGCGCACCACCAGGCGCGCAACGGCTGGACGGCCTACGCCGTGCTCACGTGGGGTGCCGTGATCGTGATCCTCGGCAGTGTCGCACTGATCGTCTGGCTGACCCGGCTTGCCGCGCGCCGCGGCGGATGGTGCACCGTGGTGGGTGTCGTGCTGGCCGTGCTGCTGGGGCTCTTCCTCAACATCAGCTACGAGCTCTACTACGTGGCGGTGCCGCTCGTCCTGGTCGCCGTCCTGCAGCAGCCCCTGACCGGCCGGGGTGGGGCCACCGGCGACGTGGGGGTCGGGGACGAGGACCGCCTGGAGGGAGAGGACCAAACCGCCGCCAGGGCCCGGCGCGCCAAGCTCTGGGTCGGCGGGGCGTTCGCGGTCAGCTTCCTGGTCACCTTCGGCGCTCTTCAAGTGTGGATTGCCGACCACTGCTCTCGGAACCGGTGCTACGAGCCCGCCCAGCTGGAGCTGAGCTCGCGGACTCTCACGACGGCGACGCGCAACCTCCTGTCATCGATCCCGGGCACCTCCCGCACGGAGCTGTTGAGTGACCTGACCGACCAGGGGATGGCCCATCAGATGCCAGGGTGGATGACCCTCACGTCGGGTCTGATCGCCGTCGGCACAGCGGGCGCGCTGCTGCTCCTGGTCCGAGAGTTCGGCCACGCCGCGGTCGACCTGCCGCAGCGGCGCGGCGAGACGCGGCTGCTCCTGCTCGCCGGGCTCGTCCCGGCGGCCGCCGCGCTCGGGACGGCACTGATCATGGCACTCTCGGGCGCTTCCCACGATCTGGTGCCAACGATCGGGACTCCCTACCGCAGCACCATGGTCACGTGGACCATGCTGGCCTTCACTGCGGCCATGGTCGTCGCCGCGCTGTCCCTCCGCCGCGCGAGCCTGCTCCCGACGGTCGCGGCGGGATTGATCGTCGCGCTCCTGGCCGCGACCTCCGTGGCCGCCAACTATCCCGCCCTGCGCGCCTCGCACGTCGCGGAAGGCCATGTAGCGGTGGCCGCAGTGCACCGGGAGGTGGTCCTGGGTGACCCGTCCGCACGCGGGAATGAGCGCCGGTGCGACACCCTGCGCGAGGTTCGCGAAACCGTGACCAGGTCAGTCCGCGATCGACTGCCCGCTGCGGCGGAGTCGTTCTACCAGCACTACCACGGCGGCCCCTACTGCAGCGAAGAGCCATCGTCCGGGTGATGCCGCAGGTTCAGTGCCTCCGCCACCACGTCCGGTGGCTGCCCTCCGGAGCTGTCAACGTGGCCGGCGCGTCGCGGGTCGTCCACACGACCCGGCTCGCCGTCGACCCGCACGAGGAAGGTCGGCTTGTGCATGCTGCGGAAGTGCAGCCGTCCGACATACTCCCCGAGGATGCCGACCGAGAGCATCTGCGCGCCCGAGAAGAGAGCGATCATCGAGGCAAGGGTGGTGAACCCGGTGACGGTCGTGCGCCCCACTACGAAGCCCCACAGGGTGAAGGCCAGCAGCCCCATCCCGAGGATGAAGCAGGCGATCCCGAGCCAGGTCACCAGACGGAGCGGCACGGTGCCGTAACCGGTGACCATGTTGAGGGTGTGCCGGATCAGGCGGCGAAAGCCATAGTTGGACTGACCGATGGTGCGCTCATCCATCTCCACGTCCACGCGGCGCACACCAAGGGTTGTCCAGGACAGCACGACATCGATCGATACGAAGGCATCGGCAGCGTGGCCGAAGCCGGAGCGTAGCTGCGTGCGGAAGGCCCGGAACGCGCTCACATCGTTGGCGTTGGGTACGTCGGCCAGGGCAAGTCCGGCCTTGACGCTACGGGATGCCAGGGACCGCCAAAAGCCGTGCTCCTCGACGACTGGCACGCCGTAGACGAGGTCCACCAGCGGGTCCGCCAGGGGTGCGAGCAACTTGTGCACCTCGGTCGGCCGGTGCTGCAGGTCGTCGTCCATCGTCACGACGACCTCATACCGTGCGCGCAGTATCCCGGCGAGCAACGCGTTGTGCTGGCCGTAGTTGCGGTGCAGCATCAGGGCCCGAACTCGCGGTGACTCGCGCTCCAACTCGCGCGCCACGGCAAACGTGGCGTCCGGGCTGCCGTCCACGACCAGGATGACCTCGTAGTCCTCGACCTGCTGGTGTGCGGGACCGCCGAGCGCGTCGTGCAGGCCGGCGACCAGGTCCGGAAGGGTGCGTTCGGAGGCGTAGCAAGGGATGACGACGGAGACGTTCACCGGCCCATCATGCCCCTGCCTCTCCGCGATGCCGGAACGAGAAGTAGCGATGGCCGAGGTAGCTGCCCACGGCGACCACCACGATCGCCACCAGCTGCGCGATGAGGGGCGGCATGCCGAGCAGCTCGACGAGCAGCGGCGTAGCCACGAGACCCGCGATCATCCCCGAGGACCACACCGACAGGAAACGCACGAGATCCCCCCGCCACGCCCCGCCGGACTCAAAGACCAGCACGCGGTATGCGGGGAAGGCTCCAGCGATCGTGATCATCTGGGCCACGGCGATCGCGACCATGTAGTGCCAGCCCAGCGCCAGCCCGCCCGCGACCAGCGACAGATAGAACACCGACGTGGTGCCTGCCACGATGAGATAGCGCACCTGCTCGATGGCGACCCACCTGTCCAGCGGTGCGGGAAGCACCCGCCCCACGCGCGACCAGATGTCCGGACGGCTCGTCGACGCGTCAGTATCGGGCACCGCCCAAGGATACGAGGGGCCTCCTTGTGATGTGTCATGCTCGCGTCATGTCCGGGCCCGTCCTCGTCTTCAGCCGTCCCTTCCGCGCACCGGATCAGGAGAGATACATCTCCGAGGTCCTCGCCTCAGGGCACGTTCACGGCGACGGTCCTTTCACGACGGCGGCGAGCGAGTTGTTGCAGGCCATCACCGAGGCTCCGCGGGCACTTCTGACCACCTCGTGCACCCACGCCCTGGAGCTCGCTGGGGTGCTGCTGGACCTCGGCCCGGGTGACGAGGTGATCGTGCCGAGCTTCACCTTCTCCTCGACGGCTGCGGCCATCGCGATTCGCGGCGCCACGCCGGTCTTCGTCGACATCGATCCCCGGACCCTGTGTCTCGACGTCGACCTCGCCGCGGCGGCTGTGACCGAGCGCACCCGCGCCCTGTACACGGTCCACTACGGCGGCGTAGGCCACCGCCTCGACGAGTTGACGGCCCTCTGCGACCGCCATGGACTGGTGCTGGTCGAGGACAACGCGCACGGGTTGGGGGCCCGATGGCGCGGCCGGTCGCTCGGCACCTTCGGCGCGCTGGCAACGCAGAGCTTCCACGACACCAAGAACGTCCACTGTGGCGAGGGCGGAGCGCTCCTGATCAACGACGTCCAACGCTTCGCCGAGCGCGCGGAGATCATCCGCGAGAAGGGCACCAACCGCGGCATGTTCCTGCGCGGGCAGGTGGACAAGTACACCTGGGTGGACGCCGGCTCCAGCTATCTGCCCAGCGACCTCCTCGCCGCGCTGCTCCTGGCCCAGCTGGAGAGTTTCGAGCAGATCCAGGCCGGCCGAATGGCGGTGTGGGAGCGCTATGCCCGTGACCTGACGGACTGGGCACGGCAGACGGGGGCGAGCTTGATGCAGGTGCCCGACGACGTGGAGCACCCGGCGCATGTCTTCTACCTGCTGATGCCCGACCACGCGGGGCAGGTGGGCCTGCTGGGTCATCTCAAGGAGCGCGGTGTCATCGGCACCTTCCACTACCAGCCACTGGACAGCAGCCCCGCTGGTCAACGGCTGGGTCGCACCCCGGTCCCGTGCTCGGTCACCGCAGACGTCGCCAGCCGGTTGGTGCGCCTACCGCTGTGGCCCGACCTCACGGAACCGGACCTGGACCGGATCGTCGCCGCGGTCACGTCCTACCCAGGAGCCTCCGCCTCCTACCCCGGAGCCTCGGCCTCGTGAGCTGGGACGGGCTGCTGGGCAGCGGGGTCACCCTGACGGACAGCCCCGCCGAGTCCGCTCGGTTCGGCGTCGGCATGTCGCGCCTCACCGTGGGGTGGGACGCGCGCCCGGGCGGGCCCATCACAGGCGATGGGCTCATGGAGTCGGTCGCGCGGGAGGTCACCGACCTGCTGCGAACCGACCCGGCCGAGGTGGTCGTGGTCCGCTACCCTGCCGAGTCACTTGTCCTGGCGGCCGCGGTGGCCCGCTCCGGTCGCCAGGTCCTCGCGGCCGGCTCGCTGACGTACTGGTCAGCCGCAGCCAGCGAGGTCAGTGGGCCGCCACCCGCCGCGGGCCTCAAGGTCGAGACCCTGTCCCGGGTGACCGACGAGGCTGACCGGGTGGCGGTGGTCGATGCGGTCGTCGCCGACTCCTTCTCCGGCTACGGCAACCACTATGCCGCCAACCCACTGCTGGACCGGGAGGCGGCCCTGGAGGGCTACCAGGAGTGGGCCCGGCGATCGGCACTGTCCAACCCCGACGACGCCCTGGTCCTCGTGCTGGACGGCCGAGTGGTGGGGCTGGCCACGCTGCTGGACAGCGAGGCGCCAGACGCCCACGTCGAGGTGCTCCTCGCCGGCCTGACCACCGCCGCGCAGGGGCAGGGCCGTTACGGCACCCTCCTGGCCGGAGTCGCCCAGGTCGCTGGCGCCCGCGGGCGGCGGGATGTGGTCATCTCCACGCAGTCGCACAACATCCGCGTGCAGCGCGCCTGGGCCCGGCACGGCCTACGACCGTTCGCCGCCGTCGAGACCGTGCATGCCGTGCGGGCAGGTGCGATCACCTAGGCTCGGGCAGGGTCCAGCCCCCAACGGGCCTCGTAGCGTCTCGCTCCTTGAGCGTCAGCGCTCCACCTCGCCGCGGATGAACGCCTCGACCTGGGCGCGGCCCTGGTCGTCCGGCATCTGCTGCGGCGGGGACTTCATCAGGTAGGCCGAGGCGGAGGTGATCGGCCCGCCGACGCCGCGGTCCATGGCGATCTTCGCCGCCCGCAGCGCGTCGATGATGATGCCCGCCGAGTTCGGGGAGTCCCAGACCTCGAGCTTGTACTCGAGGTTCAGGGGCACGTCGCCGAAGGCACGGCCCTCGAGGCGGACGTAGGCCCACTTGCGGTCGTCGAGCCACTGCACGTAGTCGGACGGTCCGATGTGCACGTTGCGCGCACCGAGGTCGTGGCTCACGTTGGAGGTGACGGCCTGGGTCTTGGAGACCTTCTTGGACTCGAGGCGGTCCCGCTCGAGCATGTTCTTGAAGTCCATGTTGCCGCCCACGTTGAGCTGGTAGGTGCGGTCCAGGACGACGCCACGCTCCTCGAAGAGACGTGCCATGACGCGGTGGGTGATGGTGGCCCCCACCTGGGACTTGATGTCGTCGCCGACGATCGGGACACCGGCGTCGGTGAACTTGGCCGCCCACTCGGGGTCGGAGGCGATGAAGACGGGGAGGGCGTTGACGAAGCCCACCCCGGCGTCGATCGCGCACTGGGCGTAGAACTTGTCCGCCTCCTCCGAGCCCACCGGGAGGTAGGACACCAGGACGTCGACCTCGGCGTCCTTGAGGGCCTGGACCACGTTGACCGGCTCGGCGTCGGACTCCTCGATGGTCTCGCTGTAGTAGCGGCCGATGCCGTCCAGGGTCGGGCCACGCTGGACCATGACACCGGTCGGCGGCACGTCCGCGATCTTGATGGTGTTGTTCTCGCTCGCGACGATGGCCTCCGCCAGGTCGAAGCCGACCTTCTTGGCGTCCACGTCGAACGCGGCGACGAACTGGACGTCACCCACGTGGTACGGCCCGAACTGCACGTGCATCAGGCCCGGCACGCTCGCCGTGGCGTCGGCACCGCGGTAGTACTCGACACCCTGCACCAGTGAGCTAGCGCAGTTGCCGACTCCCACGATGGCGACTCGAACTGATCCCATAGTGTTACTCCTCGTGTTGCGCGACACCGCGGCGGCCCGCGCTGCGCTCGGTTTCGATCAGCCCGGTCAACCACCGCACATCACGTTCGGCGGACTCCAGGCCGTGGCGGTGAAGCTCGGCGGCATAGCCATCCATCATGGCGCCCTCGGCAGGTCCGTTGGCGCGGAACATCGCCAGTCGCTCCTCCAGGCGGGCACGTCGGCCCTCCAGGATTCGCAACCGCACCGCGCGGTCGGCGCGGCTGAAAAAGGCGAAGTGCACGTCGAAGGCGTCGTCCTCCCACGCGTTGGGCCCGGCCCCCGTCAGCAGCGACTGGAACCGTTCCTGGCCGGCAGACGTTACGGCGTAGGTGATGCGGCCCCTACGGCCCGTTGCCGAAGCGTTGGCCTCGATGATGAGGCCGCGTTCCACCAGCAGCCTCAGTCGCGGGTACAACGTGCCGTAGGACATGGCACGCACCGTGCCCAGCACCCGGTGCACCTGCTTGCGCAGTTCGTAGCCGTGCATCGGCGAGTCGTGCAGCAGACCGAGGATGGCGAGCTCGAGCATCTCAGAACGCCGGGTCATGCCACTCCTCTCGCTGCTGGCCTGCTCGGCGGGAGCCGAGCCGGGATGTCACGATGTCCGCGTCGATATATCGACCCGATATATCGTACGGCAACTTTGCGGTGCCCTGCGCGGGAACCGCCGACCCCGCGCCACGGGGTGCACTATGGATCGACGGCACGAACGAGGAGGGCCACCAGTGGCCAATGCAGACCGCTCGGCACCGCTGACGCGGGCGGGGCACCGCTCCAGGCAGCGCAAGGACGGGCGTCGCGGCCGTCGCCGGCCCAGCCTGAAGAAGGTGCTGCTCACCCTGCTCGGCCTGGGCGTGGCCGGACTGGTCCTGGGTGGTGTCGCCCTGGCCATCGTCTACAGCCGCACCGAGATCCCGCAGCCCAACGAGTTCGCGACGTCCGAGAGCTCGATCCTCTACTACGCCGACGGCGAGACCGAGCTGGCCCGGTTCACCGGGGGGTTCAACCGGGAGTCGGTGCCGTTGTCCGAGGTGCCCGACCACGTGCAGAAGGCCATGCTCGCCGCCGAGGACCGCACGTTCTACGAGAACCGTGGGGTCTCGCTCACCGGGACCGGCCGGGCCCTGTGGCGCAACCTCACCTCCGACAGCACCGAGGGTGGCTCGACGATCACCCAGCAGTACGTCAAGAACTACTTCCTCTCGCACGAGCAGACGCTGACCCGGAAGTTCAACGAGGTGCTGATCGCCGTCAAGATCGACCGCGAGCTCTCCAAGGACCAGATCCTGGAGAACTACCTCAACACGATCTACTTCGGTCGCGGCGCCTACGGCATCCAGACGGCCTCGCAGGCCTACTTCGGCAAGGACGTCAGTGACCTGACCGTCGCCGAGGGGGCCTTCCTCACCGGGGTGACGAACGCGCCCTCACTGTTCGACCCGGCATACCAGGAGGGCAACCAGGAGCGCGCGGAGGCGCGCGTCGACTACATCATCAACGGAATGGTCGAGGAGGGCTGGCTCTCCGCCGAGGAGGCGGCCACGGTCGAGTTCCCGGAGATCAAGGACCCACAACCGACGACCGCAACGACCGGCACGGAGGGCTACATCGCCACGCAGGTGCGGCACGAACTGGTGAACGAGCTCGGCATCGCCGAGGCGGACATCGACCGGGGCGGTCTGCGGATCGTCACCACGATCGACGAGCAGCACCAGGACGCCGCCGAGGCCGCCGTGGCGGACAACCTGCCGGAGGAGCCGGACGACCTGAAGGTCGGTCTCGTGGCGACCCGCCCCGGCGACGGGGCGATCACCGCGATGTACGGCGGCGCGGACTACAGCGAGGAGCAGCTCAACTCCACGACCGATGCCCACCTGCAGGCCGGGTCGCTCTTCAAGATCTTCACCCTCATCGCCGCGGTCCAGGACGGGATCAGCACGGAGTCGGTCTTCGCCGGTCCCTCCCCGATGGAGTTCGACATCGAGGGTCAGGACGAGCCCTACGAGGTCCGCAACTTCCGGGACGGCCAGTTCGGCCGGATCGACCTGCGGGAGGCGACCGCCCACTCGGTCAACACCATCTACGTCCAGCTCAACGAGGAGATCGGTCCGGAGCGCACCCGTGAGGTGGCCGAACAGCTCGGGCTGCCCGAGGACACCCCCGGCCTGGACGACGAGCTGTCCAACGTGCTGGGCCCGGCCGCCCCGACGGTCCTGGAGATGTCCACGGCATACTCCGTGATCGCGGCCCAGGGCGAGCTGTCCGAGCCGTACCTGGTCAGGGAAGTCACCAGCGAGAACGGCGTCTACGACTACGAGCACACGACGGACGTCTCGAGGGTCGTCGACGCCGACGTGACGGCCGACGTCACCGAGGCAATGACCCACGTGGTCACGGACGGATCCGGGACGGCGGCCGGCGACCTGGGCCGGCCCGCCGCGGGCAAGTCGGGGACGAGCGAGAACAACAAGTCGGCCTGGTTCAACGGCTTCGTCCCCCAACTCACGGGCACCGTCGGGATGTACCAGGGCGACGGCACCGTCGCGATGCAGGACATCGGGGAGTTCGACCAGATCACCGGCGGTACCTACCCGGCCCGGATCTGGGGTGACTTCATGCGCAACGCCCTGGAGGGTGAGCCGGTCGAGGAGTTCCCCGAGCGGGTCGGTCTCGGGGACGAGGTGGAGCAGACCGTCGAGCCGACAACCGACGACCAGCAGCCCACCACCGCGGAGCCCACCACGGAGGAGCCGACGACCGAGGACACCACGACCACGACGGCCGAGCCCACCACCGACGAGCCGACGACCACGGAGCCACCGGAGCCGACCACCACCGATCCGGCGCCACCAACCACCACGGAGCCGCCCGACCCGACGACCACCTCACCGCCGGAGCCGACCGAGACGGGGCCGCCCACCGACCCCAACCCGCCGGGGCCGCCGGATGAGACCGACGGCCCGGGCGGGACCGCGGGCCCGGGTGAGACGGGCGACCCGGGCTCGACCGGCTAGCCTGCCGCCATGCCGAGCCCGCCGTATGTCGTGCCCTCGCGCCACGACCGGGTGGTGGCGACGGCGAGCAGTGTCATCGGGGGACCCGTCGGTCGCTTCGCGCGGATCGGTGCCCGCGGTCTCCGGGGGGTCGCTGCCGCGCTGATCGCCCTCGCCGGGACGATGCTGGCGCTCGGCGTCTTCCAGAAGGGCCACTGCGTGGTCAAGGGCTGGGCCAACCCGGACCAGTTCTGGCGGGCCTGCTACTCCGACATCCCGGTCCTGCACGTCACCACCGCCCTGGGCGATCGCTCCCTCCCGTGGAGCGGCGGCGGCAGCGACCAGCCGCTCCTGTCAGGTCTGGCGATGTGGCTCGTGTCGCTCGTGACGCCGCGAGCCGGCACCGACGTCGGAGCCCAGCAGTGGGTGTTCGCCACGTGGGCTGCCCTGGCGTTCCTGCTGCTCACCGCAGCCGTGCTGGCCGGCGTCGCGCTGCTGCCCCAGGACCCCTGGCACATTGCGCACCTGGCCGCCTCACCCGTCCTGGTCGTGCTCGCCCTCATCTCCACGGACCTGGTCGGCATCGCACTGGTGATGTGGGGCTGGTGGGCGTGGACCCGGGGCCATCCGACAGCGGCCGGGGCCCTATTAGGGCTGGCCTTCCTGGTGCGCCCGTTCCCCCTGGTCTTCCTGCTCGCGCTGGTGCTCGTTGGCCTGCGCGACGGGCGCGGCCGGGACGCCGTGACCGCTCTGGTCGCCGCCCCGCTCGCCGCCCTCGCCCTATTCGTCCCCGCGGTCCTCCTGCTGGGCGACGGGGTGCTCGTGGCACCCCGGGGCTGGTGGGAGGCGGGTCCGGGCTACGGCGTCCCCGCGCTGATCCCCCAGCTGTTGGGCCACCCGCTGGGGTCCGAGGTCGTCACGGCCACCGCCGTGGCGGGGTGGGTGGTCGCGATGCTGGTCGGGTGGTGGCTGACCTTCCGGTCCTTCAGCCGGCCGGATGCCGTGCAGGTCGCCGCAGTGATGCTGCTCGTGGTGGTCCTGACGGCCAAGTCCCTGTCCGTGCAGTCCGGGCTCTGGCTCCTGCCCCTGCTGGCCCTGTCAAGCGTCAGCTGGCGCGACCACCTCATCTGGGCGGCGGCCGAGATCATCCACTTCGAGGCGACCTGGTTGCACATCGGCTTCGGCAGCGACCCGGGCAAGGGACTGCCCGCCTCGACCTACTCCCTGGCGATCCTGATCCGGATGGCCGGGTGGGCGTGGGTGGTGTGGCGCATCTGGTGCATTCCCCGGGCCCGCCCCTTCTGGCCCCAGCGGAGCGCTGCTGCGCCGGGCGTTCCCGTCAGTGCTCAGCTGTCGTAGACGGTGAAGCTCGCGAACGCCCGATCCAGCGCCTCCAGGTCGGCCTCGGTCGCGACATACGTGGTCATCACCGCGGTGTAGGTGTGGTCGTTGTTCGAGAACAGCAGGTTGACCACGATGCCGTCGGTGTCGCGGCAGTCGCTCCAGATCTGGAAGAGACCGGAGTACATGACGTCGGAGAACTCCTCGGTGTACTGCTCGGCGCACACGTCCTCGTAGGTGTAGTGGCTCAGGATGTCCGACTCGTCGCCCTGGTAGGGCCGCAGGTAGAAGACCAGCCCCGGGTGCGTCCAGCCGGACCGGAAGGCTGCCATGTCGTCGGAGGCCCCGATGAATGCCCATCCTTCCGGGGACAGTTCGGGAGCGGTCTGGCGGTCGTCCCAGACCGACGGCACGTCGACCGAGAGGGCACCGGTGTCGTCGGTGACGGTCTCGTAGGTGTAGAACGCCGGCACCGGGGTGCCGTCGTCGACGGTCTCACCGCCGTCCGGCACGTCCTCACCCACCTCCTCGGTGAGGGAGAGGATCGGGACCAGGCCGTCGTCGCCGTTGATCTCCCCACGGAGCACCTCGGCGGTGTCCCAGCGCAGCACCTCCACGGTCATCGCGTTGCTGCCGCTGGTGCGCACCACGTCGCAGTAGTCGCGGTAACCCCCGTCGGTGGCCATCGGCAGGCCGTTGAGGCTGAGCACGATGTCGCCAGGCAGCAGCCCGCCCCGGGAGGCGGGGCTGCCGGGCTTGACCCCGCTGACCCAGATGCCGCTCAGCGCCAGCTTCTCGTCGAAGAACGGCATCCCGTTGATGCCTAGCGACTCGGTGTCCCCGTCGGCCAGCTTCTCGACCATCGGCTCGGCCAGGCCGGCGGCGATGGCCCAGAACTGGCGCGAGGCACCCTCGGCCAGCGTGCCCCCGGCGTAGTTGACCGCGAGCACCTCGCCGTCGACGGTGATCAGCGGTCCCCCGCTGTTGCCCGGCTGGATGGTCGCGTCGTGCTCGATGGTGTGCTCGATCGAGGAGGACCCGGTGATGTCGCCGTTGGCGTTGGCCTTGGAGACGATGCCCTTGGTCAGGGTGTACTCCGGGTCGCCCAGCGGGAACCCGGCGGCGTAGACGTCGAGACCCGGCGACGCGACCTCGTCGGCCCACTCCAGGTAGGGCATCGGCTCGTCCGGGTCGATCTTGATCAGCGCGAGGTCGCTGCACTCCGAGGCACCCACGACCGACGCGTGATAGCTGGTGCTGTCGTCGCCGCCGACATAGACCTCCAGGGTGCTGGCCCCGGTGACGACGTGGTTGTTGGTGACGATCAACCCGTCCGGGCTGATCAGGAAGCCGCTGCCCGAGCCGGCCGTCGACGACAGCCCGACCTCCGGGTCACGCAGGGTGCCCGTGGCGATGATCTGCACCACCGCGGGCTGGGCCTGGTCGAACCGGGTGATCGGTCCCGGCTGGTCGGCGGCAGTCTCCGCCACGTCCTCGGTGGGATCCTCCGACCCGGGGTCTGCCGTGGAGGTGGTGGCGTCCGCGTCCGCGGTCTGCTGCTGACCCATCACGACCGCCGAGGTGTCGGGTGCCCCATCGGCGCACGCGGACAGCGCGAGCGGGAGAGCGATCACGAGGCTTGCGGCGCGCGTGCGGGTCATCACGGTCCCTTCCTGCGGTCCTGGCAGGCCCCCATGGCCCCTGGTGTCTGACGGCGGTGTGACGGAGGCCTTCCCCCATCGGTTCCCCATTGTGCCTGTCGCGGGACGGTCAGGGAACCGGCCAGTGCGCCGTCAGGGAAGGAGCAGCAGCTTGCCGGTCGTGCGACCCGAGGCGAGGTCGGTGTGCGCCTGAGCGGCGTCGGCCAGCGGGTACCGGCCCCCGACGCGGACGTCGAGGGTGCCGGCGGCCACCCGACCGAGCACGTCACCCGCCCGCTCCAGCAGCTCGGCCCGGTCGGCGACATAGTGCGCCAGGGAGGGCCGGGTGAGGAAGAGCGAGCCGCGCTGGTTGAGGACCTGCGGGTCGATCGGCGGCACGGGGCCGCTGGAGGCCCCGAAGAGGACCATCGTCCCGCGGGGCCGGAGCACCTGCAGACCGGCGTCGAAGGTGGTGGCGCCCACCCCGTCATACACGACGTGGACACCCTCGCCGTCGGTGAGCCGCTCCACCTCGGTGACCAGGTCCTGGTCGCGGTAGAAGACGATGTCCGAGGCACCCGCGGCACGGGCCAGTTCGGCCTTCTCCGGGGTCGAGGTGGTGCCGATGACCCGCACCCCCTTGGCCGCGAGCAGCTGGCACAGCAGCAGCCCGACGCCCCCGGCCGCGGCGTGCACCAGGGCGGTCTGCCCCTCACGGGCGGGGAAGGTGGTCTCGACCAGGTAGTGCGCGGTCATCCCCTGCAGCATCACGGCCGCCGCGAGCTCGGGGTCCACCCCGGCAGGGACGGGCACCACCCGGTCCGCCGGCACCAGCACCTGCTCGGCGTAGCCGGTCCCGGCGACCATGGCCCACGTCACGGGGTCACCGACCGCGACCCCGTCGACCCCGGCCCCGACAGCGCTCACCGTGCCCGCTCCCTCCGAGCCGGCCACGAACGGCGTCTGCATCGGGTAGGCACCGGAGCGCTGGTAGATGTCGATGAAGTTCACGCCCGCCGCGGCGACGTCGACCCGCACCTGCCCCTCCCCGGGCTCTGGCGTCTCCCGCTCGACGAGCTCCAGGACCTCCGGACCGCCCTGCTCACTGACCACGACCGCACGCACGTTGCCTCCAGCATCCTTGGGTGTCCTCCCAGTATGCCGAAACGCCGGGTCGCCGACTCGCGCGCCTCCGCCACTATGTCCTGCACCCACAGGGTCGGGACCCCGTAGGTGCAGGACGTTAGCTCTCTGCTGCGGCGGCGGCGGCGCGCTCGACCCACTTCGGGACGTCGCCGTAGCGCTGCGGGCGGATCAGCAGCCCCGCCGCGGAGTCCTCCACGAGCTGGGTCATCCTGCGGTCGCGCGTGGCCTCCTGCTTGGCGGTGAGCACCCACGTGAGGGCCAGGCGGCGATAGGACGGTGGCGCCACCTCCCAGAAGGCGGTGGCTGCGGCGGAGGCCGCGAGCTGGGCGGCATACTGCTCCGTCAGGGCCTGCTCAGGGCGCTCGTAGGAGTAGACGGCTGAGGCGTCCTCCCGCCGCGCCTCGAAGACGGCCAGGCCAGAGGGCTGCATCCGGCCGCCCGCGATCAGCTCCTCCACGAGCGCGATGTTGATCGCGCTCCAGTTGCTGCCCGCCCGCCGGGGCGTCCACCGCTGCCGCCGCGAGTCCTCGTCGATCCGCTGGGCCACGGAGTCGATCCAGCCCCAACACAGCGCGACCGGGACGGCGTCTGCCCAGGTCAGCCCGTGATCCGGCACGTGCTTCTTGTGGAGCCCCATCCACAGCTCGGTCTCACTGTCGTGGTGCGCGGCGAGCCACGCGTCGAACTCCTCCGCTGAGGCAAAGAAGCGGGCCGGGCGCTCCGGCGTCCCACCCATCCGTCCGTGCTCGGTCATCGCCGTCCTTCCGTCATCGCGTGGGCTGGGCCTGACCGGCCAGTTGACCACCGACCGGACCTGCCTCAGGGCCAGTATGCCGACGGGCACCGACAGCGGAACCCGCCGACAGCGGAACCCGCACCGAGTGCCGCGGTGGCACTCAGGAACGCGCCACGGACCGCTCGGTCAGCCCTGAGCCTCGGGCTGCTCGGCCCACCAGCGGCGCAGCTCCTCGGCGGCGGCCTCGGCACCGATCGGGCCCTGGTCCAGGCGGACCGCGAGCAGGTGCTTGTAGGCCCGGCCCAGCACCGGCCCGGGCGAGATGCCCAGGATCTCGGCGATCTCGTTGCCGTTGAGCTCCGGGCGGACGGCGTTGAGCTCCTCCTGCGCCCGCAGGCGCGCGATCCGGGCCTCCAGGTCGTCGTAGGTGCGGGCCAGCCGCTCGGCCTTGCGCCGGTTGCGGGTCGTGGAGTCCGACCGGGTCAGCTTGTGCAGGTGGCCCAGGAGGGGGCCGGCGTCGGTGACATAGCGCCGCACCGCAGAGTCCGTCCACTCGCCACCGCCGTAGCCGTGGAAGCGCAGGTGCAGCTCGACCAGCCGGGAGACCGCCCTGACGGTGTCCTTGTCGTAGCGCAGTGCCCGCAGCCGCGCCCGGGTGAGCTTGGCCCCGACCACCTCGTGGTGGTGGAAGCTGACGCCGCCGCCCTTCTCGAACCGGCGGGTGGCCGGCTTGCCCACGTCGTGCAGCAGCGCGGCGAGGCGGAGCACGAGGTCAGGGCCGACGACGCGGTCCGGCCCCTCGGCCCCCGGCTCGTCCTCCAGGGCGATGGCCTGCTCCAGCACCGTCAGCGAGTGCTCGTAGACGTCCTTGTGCCGGTGGTGCTCGTCGATCTCCAGCCGCAGCGCCGGCAGCTCGGGCAGCACGATGTCGGCCAGCCCGGTGTCGACCATCAGCTCCAGGCCGGCGCGCGGGTCGGCCCCCAGCAGCAGCCGGCTCAGCTCGTCCCGGACCCGCTCGGCCGAGATGATCGCCAGACGCCCGGCCATGTCGGTCATGGCTGCCCGCACCTCCTGCGTCACCACCAGCCCGAGCTGGGAGGTGAACCGGGCCGCACGCATCATCCGCAGCGGGTCGTCGGAGAAGGAGATCTGCGGAGTATGCGGTGTGGTCAGGACCCCGGCGGCCAGGTCACCGAGGCCGTCGTGCGGATCGGCGAAGAGCATCTCGGGCAGGCGCAGCGCCATCGCGTTGACGGTAAAGTCCCGGCGCACCAGGTCGTCCTCGAGGTTGTCGCCGAAGGCGACGACCGGCTTGCGGGAGTCGGGGTCGTAGGCGTCGGCGCGGTAGGTGGTGATCTCGACCGTGTGACCCTCCCGCCGTGCGCCGATGGTGCCGAACGCCCGTCCGATGTCCCAGGTCTGCTCGGCCCACCCCGCCAGCACCGCCTCGATCTGCTCGGGGCGCGCGGAGGTGGTGAAGTCCAGGTCGGGTGAGGAGCGACCGAGGAAGGCGTCGCGCACCGGTCCCCCGACCAGCGCCAGCTCGTGCCCCGCCTCGCGGAACCGCTCACCGAGCTCGCTCAGCACGGGCAGCACCGGCGCCAGGTGGCGGACGGCGCGGGCCAGCAGCTCGGGCTCGGACGGAGAGTTGGACACGAGCATCAAGCCTACGGCCCGCGCGGCACCGGAACGGGCCCCCGCCTCGTTAGAGTGAGCAAGATGACCACCGCTCCGCCTCCGCGCCGATGGCAGAACCATCTGCCGTCGGTGCAGGAGACCTCGGCGGGTGGCGTCGTCATCGACATCCACGAGGGCGCGGCGCGGATCGCGATCATCGCGCGGCGCAACCGGGCCGGCCGGGTCGAGTGGTGCCTGCCCAAGGGGCACATGGAGCCCGGTGAGACGTTGGAGCAGGCCGCGGAGCGGGAGGTCGCCGAGGAGACCGGCATCATCGGCCGCGTGCTGCTGACCCTGGGCACGGTGGACTACTGGTTCTCCACGCCGCAGCACCGGATCCACAAACGGGTGCACCACTACCTGCTCGAGGCCATGGGCGGCGAGCTGTCGGTCGAGGGGGATCCTGACCAGGAGGCCTTCGACGCCATCTGGTGCCCGCTGACCGAGGCGCACCGCGTGCTCACCTTCCCCAACGAGCGCCGGATCGCCCAGGTCGCCTGGGCGAGGTTGGCCGGGACGGCGTGAGCCGCAGAGGTGCCGTGCCCCGGTGGCGCGGTTCGTTGTTCGTGTTCGTGTCGTATGCCGTGGCGCTGGCTCTCGTGGTCATGCTCGCCCCTGCGCCTCTCGCCACCGCCTCCACCGCAGGTGCCACCACCACCTCCACCGCAGCCGCCACCACCACCTCCACCGCCATCCCCACCACCTCCACGGACGTGACCGCGGCCGATCCCGACCTCGTCCCGGTGCAGGTCCGCCTGGACGCCGTGACACCCGCGATCGCCGGACCGGGCACCGGCGTCCTGCTCACCGGCACCCTGAGCAACGCCGGCCCGGACCCGGTGATGGTGCATGACGTGCGGGTCAGCACCGCCTACCGTGGTCTGGACACCCGGGCGGCCGTGGACGCGTGGGCGGTGACCGGTGATCTGGCGACGCCGAACGTGATCGCCGAGGACCACATCGGTGCCCTCCTCGCCCCCGGGGCCCTCGTGCATTTCTACGCGCCCGCCCCGGCGGAGGCACTTGAGCCCGGGTTCGACTTCGCCACGCTCCCCCTGCGCATTGAGGTGACCGAGCCCCCGGCGTCGGAGGGCCAGGAGGCCCAGTCGATGGCCGGCAGTGAGCTGCGCACCTTCCTGCCGTGGCGCTCGACGGAGGACGACAGCTTCAACCCGATCGACATCGCCTGGGTGGCGCCGCTGACCCTGCCTGGGGGTGCCGCCCTGGTGGATCCCGATGACGAGACCAGGGCGGCCGCCTGGGCGGCGGCGATCGGGCCCGGGTCGCGCAACACCGCGCTGCTGGAGGGTCTGGCGGGGACCGCAGCCACCTTCGTGGTCGACCCGGCCATCCTGGAGCCCCTGGACCCCGTCGCGTCGCTCACCGAGGCCGTGGCGCCACCGGGCGAGGAGCCGACGCCGACGCCCGAGCAGACCCAGGAGCCCACCGAGCAGCCCACGTCGCAGCCGACGGAGCACCCAGGGGACGACGCCACGAGCACCCCTGAGGAGCCGCAACCTGGGTCCTCGGACACCCAGACGTCCGGTCCGGAGCCCGATGGGGAGTTGTCCCCTGCGCCGACACCGCTCGCACCCGCCGCGACCGAGACTCCCCCGGCCGACGGGACGGAGGCCACCACGACCGGCGGCCCGGACGACCCCGACGCACCGCAGCAACCGGTCGAGCCGCCGACGCCACCGACGACCGAGGATGCGGTCCGGGCCCTGGCCGAGCAGCTCGCGACGGTCCCGGAAGAGCAGCTCTGGTGGCTCCCGGTCGGTGACACCGACACCGGCGCGATGCTGGAGCTCGACGAGGAGGTGAGCGACGTCGCCGCCCTGGTCGGCCGCCCCCCGGCCCAGACCCCGGTGGCCGCCGGCCGCACCGACGTCGCCTGGCCGCTGGCCACCAGCATCGACGACCAGCTGATCGACCGGCTCAGCCGGGTCTGGACCCATGCCGGTGGCGCCCTGGGCACCAAGGGCGTCGGCAACGGCGCCCTGGCCGGGACGGTGCTGCCTTCCAGTGCCGTCACCGACGACGCGCACACCGGGTCGGCCGCGGTGACGCACACCTCGGGGACCACCCTGCTGGGCTACGACGAGCGGCTCAGCGGCATCGTCGCAACCGCCGGGGAGCCGGAGCGGGACGGTCGCGGCGTCCAGCGCTTCCTCGCCGAGACGCTCGCCACCTACCAGGAGCAGCCGGCACAGGACCGGTCGGTGGTCGTGGCGATCCCGCGCGCGGCCACCGTCGACGCCACCACGTTGCGTCGCCTGGTCAGCGTCTCGGAGACTGCGCCGTGGCTGGCGCAGGCCACCGCGACCCAGCTGCTGGACTCGGCCGACCCGGCCCCGGTGGCACTCACCGGGACGGCACCGGTGGAAGGCGACCTCACGGCATACTCCCGCCCCGGCCCGAGCCCGCTGACCGCGGCGCGCATCACCGGGGTGGAGCAGGCGCGGGCCGACCTGGACGGTGCCTGCGAGATCGTGCCCGGCAGCGAGGAGGCGTGCGAGACGTGGTGGCGCGCCCTGGACCGGCAGTACTCCGCCCGGTGGCGTCAGGACCCCGACCTGTGGGACGCACCGGTCGAGCAGGCCGCCGCGGTCTCGCAGGAGATCCTCGAGGGTCTGACGATCAACCCGACCACGATCAACTTCTTCGCCGACGAGGGCGTCATCCTGATCACCGTGACCAACGAGCTCCCGCTCCAGATCGACGACCTGCGGATGACGGTCCGGCCCGGCAACGCCCGGCTGCGGATCCTGGCGCAGCCCGAGCCGATCACCATCGGGCCGGAGTCGCGGGCAACCGTCCAGTTCCGGGCCAAGGCCATCGCCGCCGGGAACGTGCCGCTGAACACCACCCTGAGCACGCCCAACGGCACGCCGGTGGGGCAGGTCGCGGAGACCGAGGTGCGGGTCCGGCCGACGGGCGTCTGGATCTACTGGCTGCTCGGCGGTGTCGCGGGTGCCATCCTGGTCCTCGGCCTGGTGCGCGCCCTGCGCCCCCGGCCCGCCACCCAGCCCCCTAAGCCGCGCGTCCCGCCCGCCGGGCCCGAACTGGAGAGTCCGTGAGCGAGCAGCCCGCCACCGCGCACAGCGGCGCCTCGTCGGCCTCCCTGGCGCGGGCCAGCGCGCTCATGGCCTCCGGGACGTTCGTCTCCCGGATCCTCGGCATGGTGCGGGTGCTCCTCCTGGCCGGCGCGATCGGTGTCCTGAACTCCCCCGCCGGCAACGCCTGGCAGACCGCCAACACCCTGCCGAACACCATCTACATCCTGCTGGCCGGCGGTGTCCTGAACGTCGTGCTGGTCCCCGCCCTGACCCGGGCCATGGCGATGAGCCCGGAGAAGGGCCGCGACTTCACCGACCGACTGATCACCCTGGCCCTGGCCGGACTGCTGCTCATCACGGTCGTCTTCACGGCGGGCGCGGCGGTGCTGACCCGGTTCTACGCCCTGACCTGGTCCGGTGAGCAGTTGGCGCTCGCGATCACCTTCGCCTACCTGTGCCTGCCGCAGATCTTCTTCTACGGCGTCTATACCCTGCTCGGACAGATCCTGAACTCCCGCGAGAAGTGGGGGTGGTACATGTGGGCCCCGGTCGCCAACAACATCGTGGCGATCGTCGGGATCGTGCTCTTCATGACGCTCTACCCCGAGGCCCGGACGATCGGGCCGGGAGAGTGGACCGGGAGCATGATCTGGCTGCTCGCCGGCACCGCCACGCTCGGGGTCGCCGTCCAGGCCGGTGTGCTGATCTGGCCGGTCTGGCGCTCCGGCTTCCGCTACCGCCCCCGGTGGGGCTTCCGCGGGGTGGGTCTGGGCGCAGCCTCCCGGATGGCCCTGTGGATGCTCGCGATCATCGGGGTCTCCCAGGCCGGGATGTGGCTGTCGACCAACGTGCTCAACCGGGCGACCACCATCGATCAGTCGGCCCCGGGCAAGATCCTCTACGAGAACGCCTTCCTCATCTACATCCTGCCGCACAGCCTGATCGCGACCTCGCTGATCACCGCGATGTTCACGCAGATGTCCCGCTCGGCGCAGGCGGAGGACCTCTCCGGTCTGGGCGTGCAGTACCGCCACGGGCTGCGGCTCCTGGGCGTCGCCATGGTGCCCATCAGCATCGGGCTGTTCATCCTCGCCCCCGCGATCACGAGCATCCTGTTCTTCAACAACACCGCCGCCGAGACCCAGGCCACCGCCTGGGTGACCATGGCGATGGTCATCGGCCTGGCCCCGTATGCCGTGTACATCCTCTCCGGGCGCATCTTCCACGCCTTCCAGGACGGGTGGACACCCTTCAAGCTGCAGGTGGCGATCACCACGATCTCGATCATCGGGATCCTGGTCGCCGCGACACTGCCCGCCGAGCGCACCGCGATCGGTGTCGGCTTCGCCCAGACGCTCGGGCAGGCCGCGGCGGCCGTCCTGGGCCTGTACTGGGTGCGCCGCAAGCTCGGCCGCCTGCCGCTGGGCGACGTGTTCCGCAGCTACTCCCGCATCATCCTGGCCACCCTTGTTGCCGCCGCCGTCCTGCTGCTGGTCGTCCTGGGGACGCGAGCGCTGCTGGACGGGCGGGTCGGGGCGCTGGTCATGCTCTTCGTGGGCGGACCGTTGTTCTTCCTGGTCTACGGAGCGGTCGCCCACCGTCTCGGCGTCACCGAGCTCGCCGAGGCCGCCGGGCCCCTGTTGCGTCGTCTCGGACGCGGACGGCAGCCGGTCGGCGCAGCGACCGGGCCGCGCGACGCCCAGTCTGCGCAGCGGGCGGCCTCCGCCACCGGCGCCCATCCCGCGCACGGCTCAGCCGACCGGTCCTCGACCGGTCAGCCGGGACGGCACGATGCCGTCGGGGGCGAGCACCACGGCACTGAGGCAGCCGAGGGGGATCCCTGGTTCTTCGACGAGGCGGGACCCCACGGGGACCGCCCGCACGACGAGGACCTCCCCCACGACCAGGACGGCCCGGACCTCCCCCACGACCAGGACGGCCCGGACCTCCCCCACGACGAGGACGGCCACCATCGCACGGGTGCGGAGCATCGCGGCGTGGACCCGTTCGCTGGCCCCGACGACACGGGGTGGCAGGCCGCCTATCAGGACCTTCGGCACGCAGAAGAGGGCCCGTCGGCATGGACCACGGGCGGACCCAGCCTAGGATTGGCCGGAGCAACCGGGAACGCGCAGGACTGGGAGGTGTGGGGTATGGGCATCGAGCCGGGCACCATGCTGGGGCGTCGCTATGCCCTGGAGGAGCTGCTGGCCCAGCGCGGCGACGTCCTGGAGTACTGGTCCGCGCAGGACACCACCCTCGAACGTCTGGTCGCCGTCACCCTGCTGCCCTCGACCGGTGACCGCGCCATCCTGGCCCACGCCGTGCTGGACGGTGCGCGGCGCACCGCGGGGGTCGACGACCCGCGTCTGGTGCGGGTGCTCGACGTCGGCGAGGAGGAAGGTTACTGCTGGATCGTCGAGGAGGGCCTGCCCGACGCCGAGTCCCTGGCCTCCCTGACCGCCTCGCAGCCGCTGCCGGCCGAGGAGGCCCGCCGGATCGTCGGCGAGGCAGCCGTCGGCATGGAGTCCGCGCGGCGCCGCGGGCTGCACCACCTCTACCTCAACCCCCACTCCGTCCTGCGCACGCGGGACGGCAGCGTCAAGGTCTCCGGCGTCGGCGTCACCGCCGCGATCGAGCAGACCGACGACATCGGCGCCCGTGAGTCCTCGCTGATCGACACCGGCGACCTGGTCAGTCTGCTCTACACCGGGCTGACGGGCCGGTGGCCCGGCGACGAGATCGAGGGGCTCCCTTCGGCTCGGCGCCTCTCCGACGGCTCGCTGGCCGCCGCCTCCGAGGTGGTGGCCGGAGTGCCCGGCGACCTCGACGCCCTCTGCCGTCAGATGCTCGCCTTGGACTACGACCCCGGCGCCGGTCCCGCGACCCCCGGCGAGCTCGCCCGCCAGCTGGCGCCCTGGTCCTCGGAGATCGTGACGGGCGAGGGCGGTGCTGCCGTCCCACGACCGAGACCGCGGGGCACCGATGAGCCCAGCGGTGCCGGTGCCGCGGCGACAGCCGCGAGCGCGGCCGCGGTGGGGGCAGCCGCCGCGCGCGACCGCACGCCGGGTCGGTCGGAGACCAGCGCGATGCCGGTGGCCCCCAGCGAGCAGGCCTACTACCGCTCCACCCTGCCCGAGGACGAGCGAGCGGGCAGCCTTGCCGACCACACGTCATACGAGGCGGAGGACGAGGGTGTCGCCCTGGGCGACGGCTACGCACAGACGCCCGACCGCGGCCTGCCCCCCGGGCTTCCCGAACGCGACTCCTCCGGCCGACAGAGCTGGATCGTGCTCGCGATCATCGGTGTGCTGCTCGCAGCCGCTCTCTACGCCGCCTACCTGGCGATCAGCACCCTCGGCGACGACACCGACGCCGGTGACCAGCCCCCGCTGACCACCTCCTCGCCCACGACCGACGGCGAGACCGAGACCACCGACGACGTCCAGGAGACCACGGACGACGTCCAGGAGACCACCGCGGCCCCCGAGCCCGGCGCCGAGATCTCCTTCGTGGGCGCCAGCGACTTCGACAGCAACGGCGGCGAGGAGAAGCCGGACCTGACCGCGCGGGCCATCGACGGTGACCCCGAGACCTGGTGGAACACCTTCACCTACCTCACGCCCAACTGGGGTGGCCTGAAGGACGGCGTCGGCCTGGTGATCGACACCGGCGAGACCCAGTCGATCTCCCAGGTGACCGTGGAGTTCCCCGAGGGTGACTACGGCGCCACGATCCACGTCGGTGACAGCCCGGACACCAGCGGCACGGTGATCGGCACGTCCGACTCCGCGTCGGGCACCTGGACGGTCGACGCCGAGGAGCCGGTCGAGGGCCGTTACATCGTCATCTGGTTCGACCGGGCTTGGGCCGGGCCGGGCGGCGAGATCGTCAAGGTGGCCGAGGTGACCGCCCGCTCATGACGGCTGACCTGCTTGAACGCTCGGACAAGGAGCTGCTCGCGCTGCACAACGACGGTGACGCCGAGGCGTTTGGTGAACTGTTCCGGCGGCACAAGGACCGGATGTGGGCGGTGGCCCTGCGGACCACCCGTGACCCCGAGCTCGCCGCCGACGCGGTCCAGGACGGCTTCATCAACGCCTTCCGGCGCGCCGGCTCCTTCCGTGGTGACGCGGCCGTCACGACCTGGTTGCACCGCATCGTGGTCAACGCCTGCCTGGACCGCCTCCGCCGGGTCAAGCCGACCGCCGACATCGCCGATCACGACCCGGTGGAGCCCCGCGACTACCACCGCAGCGTCGAGGTCCGCCTCGACGTGCGCGAGGCCCTGGACCAGCTCCCCGAGGGGCAGAAGATGGCACTGGTCCTTGTGGACATGCACGGGCTGAGCGTCGCCGAGGCCGCCGAGATCCTTGAGGTGGCCGAGGGCACGGTCAAGTCACGCTGCGCACGAGGACGGGCCGCCATGGCAGCGCTGCTGGAGCCGGCATGAGCACGCAGGACACCGTGGCACGCCTCACATCCACGAGCCGCGCTGGCTCGGGAACCTCTGCGGCCGGCCGTGCGTCGTATCCCCGTGGAGCACATTGGCAGCCCCACCTGGCGAAGCCGCTCAACGCACCCGTAAGGAGGTCCCAGTGACTGGGTCGCGCCACGAACCCACCCCGTCCGACGACATGGACCCCACCGGCGTCCGGGCGATGCTCGCCAACCTTCCCGACCCCGGCCCCATGCCGGAGGACCTGGTCGCCCGGATCTCGCAGAGCCTTGAGCTGGAGCAGCGGCGACGTGCTGCGGCGGCCTCCGACACCCCGGCCCCGGACACCGCGTCGGACTCCACGGCCTCGGCCACCGGTGGGGGCTCGCTGGTGTCCCTCGAGGCCGAGCGGACCCGTCGGCGTCCCGGCCGCACGCTGCTGTGGCTGGGGGGCGCGGCCGCGGTCGCCATGGTGGCCACGGTGTCGGTGACCCAGCTGTTCGGCGACGGTGACACGGATGCCGGGGTCTCCGCGCAGTACCCCGCGGCCAGCGACTCCGCCGACCGTGAGGAGTCCGGGGACGCGGGCGGCGCCGATGACGCCGGTGCGGACGCCGGCGGGGAGGCTGCCACGGAGGACGGGGCGCTCGGCGAGGCGCCAGCCTCGAGCGAGAGCGCGGCAGACGAGGAGACCGACGGCGCAGTGGCCGGCAACGGCGACGAGGAGATGGGCGTTGCCGGTCCCCTGCCCGCGCGCACCGTGGTCGTGGGCCTCGAGGGCAGCATCGACCTGTCGGCCACCGGCTGGGCGGACCAGGTGACGGCCCTGCTCGCGTCCGGTCCCGCAGAGCGCGAGCTCAGCGCGGGCGAGGGCGTTGACTGCCTCACGGCGAGCACTGTCCGTTCGGACTCGGCCGAGCGGTTCCTGCTCTCGGAGGCACAGTGGGACGACGAGGCGGCCCGGCTCGTGGTCGCCGTGAACCCCGAGGACGACGTGGCCTGGGTGCTCAGCGCCGACTGCCGGGAGATCTTCTCGGGCCCGGTCACCCTCGCTCCCTGATCCTGCGCCCCGCCAGGGCCTGATCCCGTCCAGTCCGGCCCCAACCCTGTCCAGTCCGGCCCCAACCCTGTCCAGTCCGGTCCCAACCCTGTCCAGTCCGGTCCCAACCCTGTCCGCTCTGGGCACAGGCTCTGCCCGCCGCGGGAACATCCAGGGCGCGGGAACATCCAGCACGTAGGATCGGTTGAGCACAACGATGGTGCCCCCGAGGTGGGTGCCGTGGACCCGACGACGCGCACTGGAGATTCCTGCATGATCACTATTCCCGTGGAGCCGACCGCACCCGTTCCGGCCGAGGGCGACGTGCGTGAGGTGATCATCGTCGGGTCAGGCCCGGCCGGCTACACGGCGGCGGTCTACGCCGCGCGGGCGAACCTGCGACCACTACTCTTCGAGGGTGCGGTCACCGCTGGTGGCGCCCTCATGAACACCACGGACGTCGAGAACTTCCCGGGTTTCGAGAACGGCATCATGGGTCCTGACCTGATGTTCGCGATGCGCGGTCAGGCCGAGCGCTTCGGTGCCGAACTGGTCCGCGACGACGTGACCGCGCTGGACCTGACCGGGCCGGTCAAGCTGGTGACCGACGCCAACGGCCAGGTCCACCGGGCGCGCACGGTCATCCTGGCGATGGGGTCGGCCTACCGTGAGCTCGGTCTGCCGGACGAGAAGCGCCTCTCCGGCCACGGTCTGTCGTGGTGCGCGACCTGCGACGGGGCGTTCTTCCGTGACCAGGACATCGCCGTGGTCGGTGGTGGCGACTCCGCCATGGAGGAGGCCACGTTCCTGACCCGGTTCGCCCGGTCCGTGACCGTCATCCACCGCCGCGACGAGTTGCGGGCCTCCAAGATCATGGCCGAGCGGGCCATGAACGACCCCAAGATCACCTTCGCCTGGAACTCCGAGGTCGTCGCACTGCACGGTGACCCCAAGCTCACCGGGGTCACCCTGCGTGACACGGTGACCGGGCTGGAGCGAGAAGCTGAGTTCGCGGCCGTCTTCGTGGCCATCGGCCACGACCCGCGCAACGAGTTGATCGGCGACCAGGTAGAGCTCGACAACGAGGGTTACGTGCTCGTCGAGGGTCGCACCACGGCCACGAACCTGCCCGGGGTGTTCGCCTGTGGCGACCTCGTGGACCACACCTACCGCCAGGCCATCACCGCAGCCGGCACGGGCTGCTCGGCAGCGCTCGACGCCGAGCGCTTCCTCGCCAACCAGGACGCGCAGCAGGGCGTCGCTGAGCTCGTCCACTGACCTCCATTTACTCAAATAGCAACTGCCACAACTGAATTCAGAGACGTTGCCACACCTGCTCCACGCGGGACACCACGGCAGCACACCACGAGGGAAGGAATCCCAATGGCTACCAAGCACACCTCCGACGCCGAGTTCCAGGCCGACGTCCTCGACCAGTCCACTCCGGTCCTGGTCGACTTCTGGGCGCCCTGGTGCGGGCCGTGCAAGATGGTTGCTCCGATCCTTGAGGAGCTCTCCGAGGAGTATGCCGACAAGATCCAGGTCGTCAAGCTCAACACTGACGACAACCCTGGCGTGACGGGGCGCTACGGCATCACCGGCATTCCGACCATGAACGTCTACGTGGACGGCGAGGTCGTCAAGACCCTCGTCGGGGCGCTGCCCAAGCAGAAGCTCGTGCGCGAGCTGGAGGACTACCTCAACTGATCGCTCGTCGGTCGCGAACGCCCCGGACCTCCGTGGTCCGGGGCGTTTGCGTGTTGTGGGCTACTCCGAGCCGAGCAGGCCCAGGATGCGCTCCAGGTCCTCCAGCGAGGCGAACTCCACCGTCATCCGACCCTTCCGCTTGCCCATGGCGATCGCCACCCGGGTGTCGAGACGATCCGCCAGGCGTGCCGCGTGGTCCTCGAGCTCGGGTTGGGTCTCGCGCGGACCTGACGGGCGCTTCTTGGCGGGCTCGCCCCCCTCGCCGAGAAGGACGATCTCCTCGACGCTGCGCACCGACAGGCCCTCGGCGACGATCCGCTGGGCCAGGCGTTCCATGGCCGCGCCGTCCGACAGGCCGAGGAGCGCCCGGGCGTGCCCGGCGCTGAGCACGCCTGCGGCGACCCGGCGCTGCACCAACGGGGGTAGCTTCATCAGCCGCAGGGTGTTGCTGATCTGCGGGCGGGATCGACCGATGCGCGTCGCGAGCTCCTCGTGGGTGCAGCCGAAGTCCTCGAGCAGCTGCTGATAGGCCGCGGCCTCCTCCAACGGGTTCAGCTGTGCCCGATGGAGGTTCTCCAGGAGCGCGTCCCGAAGCATGTCCTCATCGCCGGTGTCCCGGATGATGGCCGGAATGGTCGTCAGGCCGACATTCCGGGTCGCGCGCAGGCGACGCTCACCCATGATGAGCTCATAGCCGCTGGCGACGGCACGGACGACGACAGGCTGCAGCACGCCGATCTCACGGATGCTGTGCTCCAGCTCCGCCAGCTCGTCCTCGTCGAAGACCTGGCGCGGTTGGCGGGGGTTCGCCACGATCTGCTCCACCGGGAGCTCGGCGAACCGTGCGCCCGGCACCTGCTCCAGGTCCTGCTCTGTCGCCAGGTCCTGGTCCTGCTCGGTCGCCACGTCCTGCGCCGTGTCCCCGCCCGACGAAGCAACACCCTGATCGTCGACCCGCACCTGGTCGACGACCACCTGATCGACGGCCGCCTGATCGACGGCCGGCTGGTCGACATCCCTCGGCCCCCCGGTCTGCAGATCCGCGACGTCCGAGGACTCATCCACCGACTTGTCCAGCAGGGCCATCGCAGCGCTCTGACCTGCGGAAACGCTTGTCTGGCGAGGGAAGAAGACATCGCGTGGCCGGTCGACTCCCGTGGGCGCAGGAGGGATCAGCGCTCCCAGTCCGCGGCCCAGTCCTCGTCGTCGATCAGTCATCCGTGCTGCCTTCCTGTCCGGCCCGTGCGGCACGGGCGACTTCCTTCGCGGCCTCCAGATAGCACAGGGCGCCGCTGCTGATGGGGTCGTAGGTCATGACCGTCTCCCCGTGGCTGGGGGCCTCGCTGATCCGGACCGATCGCGGGATCGAGGTCCGCAGGACCTGGGAGCTGAAGTGCGCACGCACCTCGTCGGCGACCTGCGCGGACAGTCGGGTGCGTCCGTCATACATGGTCAGCAGGATGTGCGAGACCTCCAGGGACGGGTTCAGGTGCTCCCGGATCAGCTCGATGTTCGTGAGTAGCTGGCTCAGGCCCTCCAGGGCGTAGTACTCGCACTGGATCGGAATGAGCACCTCCGAACCGGCCACGAAGGAGTTGATCGTCAGCAGCCCGAGGCTGGGCGGGCAATCGATGAAGACATAGTCGAAGGGATCTCCGGCCTTCGCCCGGGCGCTCAGGTAGGCGCTGATGGCCTTCCGCAACCGGCTCTCGCGGGCCACCATCGGCACCAGCTCGATCTCGGCTCCCGCCAGGTCCACGGTCGCCGGCGCGCACCAGAGCCCGGGCAGGGACGGACTCTCCCGCACGACCTCCGCCAGAGGGGTCCCGTCGATCAGTACGTCGTAGATGCCCGCCGTGTCGCCGCCGTGCGGGATCCCGAGCGCGGTGCTGGCATTGCCCTGCGGGTCCATGTCCACCACGAGCACGTTCAGCCCCGACTGACTCAGGGCGGCCGCCATGTTCACCGTCGTGGTGGTCTTGCCGACGCCTCCCTTCTGGTTGGCGACGGTCAGGATCCGGGTCTCGCGAGGACGGGGAAGCCGTGAGCTGCCGAGCCGCGGGCTCGGTGCCACCTGGGACTCGTCGTGACCTGCTGGCTCCTGTGGACGTGTCGCACCGTCCTCGCGTGTTTCACGTGGAACGTCAACGGAGGTGGTCGTGGCCGTCGGTGCGGTCGTCATGGCCGAAGACTCCGTTTCACGTGAAACACGCCCTGGTTCGCTGGGAGACCCCGCACTTGGGGCTGCTGTGCACGCACCTGGCCACCCGACCTTCGCCGCAGAGCGTCCCGTGACGATCGTCGTGCCGGCACCATCGAGGAGTGCTGGCTCTGCGACGCCGCGGTCCTGGGTAGGCCATCCGAGGCGAGTCGTCGGCTCCTTGAGGGTGAGGGTTTTCATCCCCTGCATCATCTCCCACGTGGTCCCGGTTCCGTGGACCCACGCCGGTGGGGCGCGGACCGCTGGTTCTGTGCGCCGGGCTGGCCTCCCGGCGTGGGCCTGCGCCGACGGCCGGGGCTCTTGCCGTTCTGTTGGGCGGGCACCGTCGGGCGCACCGTCGAGGGGCCGATGCGCACCTCGACGAGTCTGGTCGGCTCCGGCAGCACGTCCTCCCCGAGCACGATGACCTGGGTCTCTCGTCCGCCTGCGCGGCGGACGGTCGCCTCGTCCTCGGCGAGCTCCTGCGCGGCACTGGCCCCCTTGAGCGCCATCAACCTGCCGTCGGCCTCCAGCAGCGGGAGGCACCAGGAGGCCAGCTCACCGATGCGGGCCACCGCGCGTGCTGTCACGACCGGTGCCCGCAGCTTGCCCCAGAAGTCCTGCGCCCGGCCGCGCAACACCTGGACGTTGCCGAGAGACAGTTCCGCAGCCGCGGTCTCCAGCCACGTGGTGCGGCGCAGCATCGGCTCGACGAGCACCACATCCAGGTCAGGCCGCGCGATGGCCAGGACCATCCCGGGGAGTCCGGCGCCGGATCCAACGTCGACCAGCCGAGTCCGGTGCGGCAGCACGGACTCCACGACGCCGCAGTTGAGCAGGTGGCGGTCCCAGAGCCGTGGGGTCTCCCGTGGACCGATCAGACCATGCGTCACGCCCGTGTCCGCCAGGAGGTGCGCGAAGTGTTCGGCGAGCGGCAGGCGGTTGCCAAAGACCTCAGCCGCGACGGGCGGTGGCCGCCCGGGCAGACCCGCCTGTCCCATCTCGTGTTTCACGTGAAACGTCCTCCATCCTGCGCTGTTCCGAGTGTGTCGCGGGGCGGGGCGGGCGCGTGCGCGCTGCCCCGCGCCTGTCTGCTGCGAATCCTCCTGCGGCTCCGACCGCTGCACAGTCTGTCACCCCGGCGTGACACACCAGGCACCTGCCTCCAGACACGCACCGACCCACCCTGGAAGTCCTGGGTGGGTCGGTTCCTGGGTGGGTCAGTGCGTACCTGAATCGGTGCGTGCGTGGGTCGGTGCGTACGGGGTGGGACGTGGCTGCAGCGCTCGCGATTCAGCCAGCAGGCAGGATCACGACGTAGCGCTGCGGCTCGGCGCCCTCGGACTCCGAGACGAGTCCGGCCGCGAGCACCTCGTCGTGGACGACCTTGCGCTCGAAGGCGGACATCGGCTCGAGCTCGGCCCGATCGCCACTCTCCCTGACCTGCTCGATGGTGGTCCGCGCCAGCTCCACCAGCTGGGCCCGGCGGCCCGCACGGTGCCCGGCGACGTCCAGCATGAGCCGGCTCCGGTCGCCCGTCTCTGCCTGCACCGCGAGCCGAGTCAGCTCCTGGAGGGCCTCGAGCACGGCGCCGTCACGACCCACGAGGGCCTTGGGAGCCGGCCCGTCCTCGGAGTCGACGATGGCCACGGCCGCCCGGTCGCCCTCGACGTTGACCTCGAGGTCGCCGTCGAGGTCCGCGATGTCCAGCAACGTCTCCAGGAAGTCCGCCGCGACCTCACCCTCGTGCTCGAGGTGCTCGTGACGCCCACCGCGACGGCTAGCACCGTCCGCCGCGAGAGCACTGCTCTCACCGGTCTCCTCGGACGTCTCCGCGGAGGCCTGCGCCGGCGCGTCCGACTCTCCAACGGCATCCTGGTCGGGCTCCTCCGGCAGAGGTGCGACGTCGACCACGGTCGACTCGTCCTGGTCCTGATCGGGCTGTCCCTGTGTCATGGGTTCGGTGCTCACCAAGGCTCCTGGGTTGTGCGGGGGTGGGTCATGGTCTGGGTGCGAGCGTGCTCGTCATCGTCCCTTGGGACGGTTGCCGCTCTTCTTGCGCTTCTTGCTGCGGGGCTGGACGCGTTGGCCGCCGCGGTGTGCGGTGCCCCCGGTGCCGCTGAGTCCGGAGCCACCCCCACCGGAACCTCCACTGACCTCGGCCTCCTCGGGAGCGGGGGTCAGCTGCATCTTCTTCACCGGCTTGCCCTTGGCCAGGCGGCGCTCCTCCAGGGCCTTCTCGGCGGGGGAGCCAGGTGCCGGCATACGACGGATCACGTAGAACTGCTGGCACATCGTCCACAGGTTGGACACGGTCCAGTAGATGAGCACGCCGAGCGGGAAGTTGACACCGGTGACCGCGAAGATCAGGGGCAGGGCATAGAGCAGGATCTTCTGCTGCCGTGCCATGGGGTTGTCCAGGGCCGCGGCCGGCATGTTCTTGCGCATCAGCTGGTGCTGGGTGGTGAACGTCGTCACCGACATCGCGATGATCAGCACCACCGACAGGATCTTGGCCGAGGTGTCGTCGCTGTGCAGGAAGCTGGAGGAGAGCTTGGCGCCCAGGATCGTCGCATCGTTCATCGCGATGGCCAGCTCCTGGGTGAAGAAGCCCGGCACCGTCTTGTCTCCGCTGGCGATGGCCGGGACGGAGTTCAGGATCCGGAACAGCGCGAAGAAGAACGGCATCTGCGCCAGGATCGGCAGGCACGAGGAGAACGGGTTGGTCCCGTGCCGCTTGTAGAGGGCGAAGGTCTCCTCCTGCATCTTCTGGCGGGAGATGTCGTCCTTCTTGCCCTTGTACTTCTTCTGGATCTTCATCAGCTCCGGCTGGATCATCTGCATCCGGCGCTGGGAGTGGATCTGCCGCACGAAGAGCGGCATCAGGAGAAGTCGCAGGACGATCACCAGACCGACGATGCACAGCGCCCAGGTCAGGCCGTTGGAGTCCTCCATGCCCAGGGAGGCGAAGATCCAGTGGAAACCGGCCAGGATCGATGAGACGAGCCAGGTGAACGGCCAGAGCAGAGTGTCTAGCATGTGGTCCTCGGTGTCGGTGCGGGCCGCGATCTCACGTGCGTCCGCTGGTGTGGTCAGAGATCAGTGTCGTGGTGTCCGGGGTCACGCCCTGACTCCCGGGCGGGGACGTGGTCCACGCCCCCGTGGCTCCAGGGGTGGCACCTACCCAACCGACGGGCCGCCAGCCAGGTTCCCTTCACCGGGCCGTAGCGGCGCAGCGCGGTCAGCGCGTAGGCCGAGCACGACGGGTAGAACTTGCACGAGGGGCCGAGCAGCGGGGAGACCAGGACCTGGTAGGCGCGCACCAACCAGATGAGCGGCAGCGCGAGGTAGCCACCCACGGTGCGCGTCTCCCCCACGGCGGTGCTCATCGCGACTCCCGGCACACACTGGTCAGCGCCTGGTCGAGCGCCGCGCCGAGCGCCGCGGAGGTCGCCCCTGCTGCAGCGGCGTTGGCCCGGACCACCAGGTCGGTGCCCGGAGCCAGCGTGCCCAAACGACCTGCCACCAGGTGCCGCAGGCGGCGCGAGACACGGTGCCGCACAACGGAGTTGCCGACCGCCCGGGACACGATGAAACCGACCCGCGCCGGTTGGCTCGAGTCGGTCACCGCGGCGCAGTGCACCACGAGCAGCGGCGTGCCGGCGCGTCGGCGCTGGGTCACACTGCCGCCTCCCCGCAGCACCGCGGAGAAGTCCCGCGGTCGGGTCAGACGGTGGTGACGCGGCAGCACTGCGCGGTCAGCTCGGGCTGCTCAGGCAGACAGCTTGGTGCGGCCCTTGGCCCGGCGGGACGCCAGGATGGAACGGCCGGCGCGGGTGCGCATCCGCAGGCGGAAGCCGTGCACGCGGGCGCGACGACGGTTGTTGGGCTGGAAGGTGCGCTTGCTCACTTGGTACTCCGTTACCGCAGCACTGGGTCGTGCTGCCTGACACATTGGTCTGGGTGGGGCGGCTCGCGGACCGGCCGCAATCGAAAGCCCACGCCGTCGAGACCCACGTAGAAGACGTGAACTGCGGGCCACCACTCGTGGGCAGGCGAAAACGGCCGAGACAACAGGCCGTCTCCAAAGGTACGGGAGCGGGGTGACCCAGGTCAAACCGGCGGGACCTCCGGCGACCGCCGACGAACCGGCCATCATCGCCCGTCCAGCCGGCACCGCGGTGGCGACACGCCGACATACTGCCGCTCGGTCAAGAAATTCTCTGCTCCAGCACTTGCCTTCGCACCGTCATCCTTGTTACGGTCCCGGCTTCGGTCAGTTCTGTCCACGGATCTATGCACAGGTGTGGATAAGCCTGTGGACACTCGGGGTACGGTACGTGGACCGAGGCCAGGCCGACAGTTAAGGGGTCCACGACCGTGACGCAGCCAGAAGTCGACTACACCGAGGTCTGGCGCGACACCATCGGGCAGCTGGAGGACGACACCTCTCCCCGGGACCGGGCCTACCTGGCGATGGTCCGCCTGGTCGGACTCATCGACTCCACCGCACTGCTGGCCGTGCCCTATGAGCACACCAAGGAAACGCTCGAGACCACGCTGCGCGAGCCCGTCCGCGAGGCGCTCTCCCGCGTCCTGACCCTCGATGTGCGGCTGGCCATCACGGTCGACGACCTGCTCCGGCGTCAGGTCGAGGGCGAGGCCGACACCTTGACCACACCGCAGGACTCGCCGCCATCCCGTGAGTCCCAGGACGTTGACGCCCCACCCCACGCCGACCCGTCCCGCACCGAGCAGGCCGACGGTCAGCCCTGGGACAACGGCACCTCGCCCCAGGACCGTGGCCCCGTAGTCGGCGAACGAGGCCGCTCCGCGCGGCCGGGCGCGTCGGCCCAGGGCGAGCCGGCTGCCGACATGGACCCTCGGCTCAATCCGAAGTACACCTTCGACACCTTCGTCTCCGGCTCGTCCAACCGGTTCGCCCACGCCGCATCGCTCGCCGTCGCCGAGTCGCCCGCCCGCGCCTACAACCCGCTGTTCATCTACGGCGAGTCCGGGCTGGGCAAGACGCACCTGCTCCACGCGATCGGGCACTACGCCCGCAACCTCTACCCGGGCGTGCGGGTGCGCTACGTGAACTCCGAGGAGTTCACCAACGACTTCATCAACAGCATCCGCGACGACAAGGCCGGGGCGTTCCAGCGGCGCTACCGCAACGTCGACTTCCTCCTCATCGACGACATCCAGTTCCTGCAGGGCAAGGAGCAGACGGTCGAGGAGTTCTTCCACACCTTCAACACGCTGCACAACAGCGAGAAGCAGGTCGTCATCACCTCCGACCAGCCCCCCAAGAAGCTGTCCGGCTTCGCCGACCGGATGCGCAGCCGCTTCGAGTGGGGCCTGCTGACCGACGTGCAGCCGCCGGACCTGGAGACGCGCATCGCGATCCTGAAGAAGAAGGCCGCCCAGGAGGGGATGACGGCACCGGATGACACGCTGGAGCTGATCGCCAGCAAGATCACCACCAACATCCGCGAGCTCGAGGGCGCCCTGATCCGGGTCACCGCCTTCGCCTCGCTGTCCGGGCAGCCGGTCAGCGCCGAGCTGGCCGCGCACGTGCTCAAGGACATCATCCCCAGCGGTGACGCCGCCGCGATCACGGCCGGCACGATCATGACCGAGGTCGCCGACTACTTCCGGATCAGCGTCGACGATCTCTGCGGCACCTCCCGGTCCCGCGCCCTGGTCAACGCCCGACAGGTCGCGATGTACCTGAGCCGCGAGCTCACCGACATGTCCCTGCCCCAGATCGGCAAGGAGTTCGGCGGCCGAGACCACACGACCGTGATGCACGCCGAGCGCAAGATCCGACAGCTCATCGGTGAGCGGCGCGCCCTCTACGACCAGATCACCGAGCTCACCGGCCAGATCCGCAAGGCGTCCGCCCGCTGACAACTCGCGGCACGAGGTGGGCGGACTCCACGATCGGCGAGCTGATCGCCGAGGCCTTCGTGACACGACCTCGCCTCGCCCAGCGTTGGGCGTGCACAGCTTCGTCCACCGGCTTTACCCGCTCTTTACCTGCAACATCACCAGTTTGTCCCCAGCCTGTGGATAACTCTGTGGGTAGTACTTTCCCGTTCACCTACCGTCCATCCACGGGGCTCAGTCCGTGGACGCCCGCCCCTCCGCGTGCTTGTGGAGGACCCGGGGAGTGCCTGTGACCAACGCGGGCCGGGATGGGCACATCCTTGGTATGACGTGGCACCGGTCTGTGGACGGGGCCGCGTCGTCCCCACCCGGTGCTCCACCTCCCCCAGGGTGTCCACCCGGCATACACACGGTGAATCGCCGCGCCGACCTGCGGTCCTCGACGGTTATCCACAGGATCCACAACGCCTATGACGAAGACCAACTATCTTCTGGGGAGGCCTCGCCCCGCGTCCCTGCTGACCCCCGACCGATCACCACCGAGTCAGGGTCCAGGTGTTGGCGCATCGGACCCGGGAGGCTAATGTCATCATCCACGCGCCGACTGACCGTCGGCCCGGGCCACAAAGTCCACCAACCGCATCCGTGAAGGGCTGACCGTCGTGAAGTTCCGCGTAGACCGCGATGTCCTGTCCGAAGCCGTCGCGTGGGTCGTTCGCGGCCTGAGCAGCCGCCCCCCGGTCCCCGTCCTCGCGGGAGTGCTGCTGCAGGCCGACGATCAGGGCACCCTGACCCTGTCCGCCTTCGACTACGAGATCTCGGCCACGGTGACCGTCGAGGCCGACGTCACCGAGGGCGGCGAGGTCCTCGTGCTGGGCCGGCTGCTGGCCGACATCGCGCGGAACCTGCCGAACAAGCCGGTCGAGGTCTCCACGGACAACACCAAGGTCCAGCTGGTGTGCGGCTCCAGCCGGTTCTCGCTGATCCAGATGCCGGTGAGCGACTACCCGTCGCTGCCCAGCTCGAGCGAGGGCAGCGGCAGCGTGGCCGGCGACGTCTTCACCAATGCCGTCAGCCAGGTCTCCATCGCGGCCGACCGCGGTGACACGCTGCCGATCCTCACCGGTGTCCGCGTCGAGATCGAGGGCGAGAAGATGACGCTGCTCGCAACCGACCGCTACCGCCTGGCGATGCGCGAGCTCACCTGGGCGCCGCAGGACCCCAATGTCTCGCACGTGGCCCTGATCCCGGCGCGCACCTTGTCCGAGACGGCCAAGGCGCTCGGTGCCGCAGGCTCCATCCAGGTGGCCCTCGGCGACGCCGCCCGGGGCGAGGGGCTGATCGGCTTCGAGGCCGGCTCCCGCCGCGCCACCACGCGGCTGCTGGACGGTGAGTACCCCAAGGTCACCTCGATCTTCCCCTCCAGCGTGGACACGGTCGCCGTGGTCGAGACCCACACGATCCTCGAGGCGGTCCGCCGGGTCGCGCTGGTGGCCGAGCGCAACACCCCGGTGCGCCTGCGCTTCTCCCAGGGTCAGGTGGCGATCGAGGCGGGCACCGGGGACGACGCCCAGGGCAGCGAGGCCATCGAGAGCACCCTGACCGGCCCCGAGCTGGAGATCGCGTTCAACCCGCAGTTCCTGCTCGACGGACTGTCCGCCCTGGGCACCGCCTTCGCGCGGATCAGTTTCACCCAGCCCTCCAAGCCTGCGGTCCTCTCCGGACAGGCCGAGATGGACGGTGAGTCCGACGAGACCTACCGCTATGTGCTGATGCCCGTCCGATTCGCTGGTTGAGTAGACCTGGGGTCGACCTCTGGTCGACCGGCATTACACGACCACCGCGACCGAAGGAGCCAGGACCATGCAGCTGGGAATGATCGGACTGGGCAAGATGGGCGCCAACATGCGCGACCGACTGCGCAAGGGCGGTCACGAGGTGGTGGGTTACGACCTGAACCCCGAGGTCCGCGACGTCGACAGCCTGCAGGCGCTGGTGGAGGCGCTGGACGCCCCCCGTGTGGTGTGGGTGATGGTGCCCCACGGGGCTCCGACGCAGAGCACCGTCGATGAGCTGGGCGAGTTGCTCAGCGAGGGCGACCTGGTGATCGAGGGCGGCAACAGCCACTTCACCGACGACGTCAAGCACCACGAGCAGCTGGCGACCAAGGGCATCGGCTACGTCGACTGCGGCGTCTCCGGTGGCATCTGGGGCATCACCGAGGGTTACGGGCTGATGTGCGGCGGCGAGACGGAGTGGGTCCAGAAGGCGCTGCCGATCTTCGACACGCTCCGCCCGGAGGGGCCGCGCGAGGAGGGGTGGGTCCACGCCGGTGACGTCGGTGCCGGCCACTACGCGAAGATGGTGCACAACGGCATCGAGTACGGCCTCATGCACGCCTACGCCGAGGGCTTCGAGCTGCTCACCGCCAAGGACGCCGTCAAGGACGTCAAGGGCGTCTTCCAGGCGTGGACCCGCGGCACCGTGGTGCGTTCGTGGCTGCTTGACCTACTGGTGCGCTCCCTCGACGAGACGCCCGGGCTCGAGGGGATCAGCGAGTACACCAGCGACTCGGGTGAGGGCCGCTGGACGCTCATCGAGGGCATCGAGCACGCCGTGCCGATGCCGGTGCTCAGCGCCGCGCTCTTCGCCCGGTTCGCCTCCCGCCAGGAGAACTCACCCGCCATGCAGGCGGTCGCCGCACTCCGCGGCCAGTTCGGCGGGCACGCCGTCAAGATGCTCGACGAGGAAGCCGAGCAGATCCACCCGGGCGCAGAGCCCAAGCACGACGAGGGCGCTGCCCGTCCCGGTGCGGGATCGGAAGCCCCCGGTGGGGAGTCCGCCGAGGCCGAGGCCGCCGAGGCAGGACCCACGTCCGGGTCCGGGGAGACCGACGGCACCCCGAGCCCGCAGGACGGCCCGTCGTCAGGGTCCGGCTCCACGGACTCCGACGAGCGGGGCTGAGCCCACGGCATACTCCCCGCATCGCTGATCGACCGTGCACCTGCGCCACCTGAGCGTCGCCGACTTCCGGAGCTACCACGGCGCGGAGGTGCCGCTCTCGCCCGGGATCACCACGCTGCTGGGGCGCAACGGCCAGGGCAAGACCAACCTGGTGGAGGCGGCCGGCTACGTCGCCTCCCTGGCCAGCCACCGGGTCGCGAGCGATGCTCCCCTCGTGCGGCACGGGGCGGAGTCCGCGATCGTCCGGGCCGCGGTGGTGCGGGAGGGTCGCGAGAGCATCGTCGAGCTGGAGATCGTGCCCGGGCGCAGCAACCGGGCCCGGCTCAACAAGTCCCCGGTGACCCGGCCGCGCGACGTGCTGGGGACGCTGCGCACCGTCCTGTTCGCCCCGGAGGACCTCGCGCTGGTCAAGGGCGACCCGGGTGAGCGGCGTCGCTTCCTCGACGACCTGCTCGTGGCGCGGCAGCCACGCTGGGCGGGGGTGCGCAGCGACTACGACAAGACGCTCAAACAGCGCAACGCCCTGCTGCGCTCGGGACAGCACCTGTGGCGCTCCGGTGGCCGGCGGGTGCCCGAGCACCGGCTGGTGCCTGGTGAGACGCTCGAGGACGCCCGCGCCGCCGCGGAGGCGACGCTCGGGGTCTGGGACGACCAGCTCGCCCGGGTGGGTGCTGCCCTGACCTACGCGCGGTTGCGTCTGCTGCGGGACCTGGGCCCCCACCTCGCGCAGGCCTACGCGACCATCAGCGATGCCGACACGGCCGTCACCGCGACCTACCGCTCGAGCCTCGAGGGACCGTTCGCGGAGGCCGTGGCCGCGGGCGAGGTGCCCGACCAGGACGAGGTGTATGCCGCGACGCTGGCCGTCCTGCGCGACCGCCGCCGCGAGGAGCAGGAGCGTGGGGTCACCCTGGTCGGGCCGCACCGGGACGAGGTCGTCCTCGGGCTGGGGGAACTGCCCGCCAAGGGATATGCGAGCCACGGCGAGTCCTGGTCGATCGCGCTGGCCATGCGGCTCGGGTCCTTCCACCTGCTCCGCCAGGACGTGGGGACCGACCCCGTGCTCGTGCTCGACGACGTGTTCGCCGAGCTCGACGCCGGACGGCGGGAGCGCCTGGCCCAGCTGGTGTCGGACTGCGAGCAGGTGCTGATCACCGCCGCCGTGGCCGAGGACGTGCCGGCGTGGTTGACGGGGCGCGGCCGGATCCTGGACGTCGCCGACGGCACCGTCACGCCGCGGGAGCATGAGCACTCCGCGGGAGAATGAGGCCGATGAGTGACGTGGACGACGCAGACCAGCCCGTCGGGCCGGAGGGCCGCGACGACGAGCGGTCCGGCGACGCGCGGTCTGGCGGGGAGCCTGGCGACGGGCCCGACGAGAAGCTCCCCGGCGCGGAGCGGCCTGATCCGTTGGCCGCGGCCGCGGACGCCCTGGCGCGCGCCCGGGCCAATGCCCGCACCCGTGGCTTCCGACCGGGGCAGGTGGATCGGAGCCGCACGGCGGCCGCCGGGTTGTCCGAGCGGCGGTCCGGCACCGGCGACGGCGTCGCGCGGGACCCCCGGCTCCTGGACTCCGAGGTGGACCGCCTGCTCGCCGCGCGGGGCTGGGGGGCGGACGTCCAGGTCGGGGCGGTGATCGGTCGGTGGCCCTCGATAGTCGGCGCGGAGGTGGCTGCGCACGTCGAGCCACTGGGGTTCGACGGGACCGTGCTCACGGTGCAGGCCGACTCGACCGCGTGGGCGACCCAGATGAAGCTGCTGAGCAACTCGGTGCTGGCCCGGGTCGAGACCGAGGTCGGCGCCGGCGTCGTGACCGAGATCGTCGTGCGAGGTCCCGCTGCGCCGAGCTGGCGCAAGGGCCGCCTCCGGGCGCGCGGACGCGGCCCCCGGGACACCTACGGCTGAGCGGCCCCAGGGCCGCCCGAGCCCCCGGCACACGAGGTGGACCTCAACGGAGGGGGATTCTGTCGCCCAAAAGGCCGTTTGCTGCCTGTGGAAGGGATGAATCAGGGCGCGGGACAGGTAGACTGAGACGGTTCACCCACCCACTCTGCCTAGGAGCCCCGTGGCCACTGTCGGACCAGACAATCCCCAGGACGTCGAGCCGGAGATGCCGGAGCTCCCCGAGGTGTCACCTCAGCAGGGGGACCCGGCATCACTCGCGACCGATTCCGCCTATGACGCCAACGCCATCCAGGTGCTCGAGGGTCTCGAGGCGGTGCGCAAGCGCCCGGGAATGTACATCGGCTCGACCGGCGAGCGGGGTCTGCACCACCTGGTGTGGGAGATCATCGACAACTCGGTGGACGAGGCGATGGCCGGCTACGCCGACCGGATCGAGGTCACCATCCTGGAGCACGGGGGCATCCGCGTCGTCGACAACGGCCGCGGCATCCCCACCGACATCCACCCGGTGGAGAAGAAGCCCGCCGTCGAGCTGGTGCTGACCCAGCTGCACGCCGGCGGCAAGTTCGGAGGGTCCGGCTACAAGGTCTCCGGTGGCCTGCACGGCGTCGGCTCCTCGGTGGTCAACGCCCTCTCGGAGAAGTTCGAGGTGGAGGTCCGGCAGCGCGGCCACGTCTGGCGCCAGACCTATCACCTCGGGGTCCCCCAGGAGCCGCTGTCCAAGGACGAGCAGATCCCCGAGGACGAGACCGGCACGACGATCACCTACTGGCCCTCCCCCGACATCTTCGAGACCGTCGACCACGACTTCGAGACCATCCGGGCGCGCGTGCAGCAGACCGCCTTCCTCAACAAGGCTCTGACGATCACGCTGACCGACGAGCGGCCCGTCGAGGTTGTGCGCGATATCGACGCCCTCGATGACGACCCGATCGACGGGGTCGGCGTCGAGGAGGACCCGGCCTCGGCGGCCGAGCCGGAGGCCAACCCCGTCGGTGAGGCGCGGCGCAAGCCGGTGACCTACCGCTACGACAACGGCCTGCTCGACTACGTCACCCACCTGAACCGGTCCAAGAAGTCCGATCCGGTCCATTACGAGGTCATCGGCTTCGAGACCGAGGACAAGGAGCGGATGCTCGCCGTCGAGGTGGCGATGCAGTGGACGACGTCCTACAGCGAGTCGGTCCACACCTACGCCAACGCGGTGAACACCCACGAGGGCGGCACTCACGAGGAGGGCTTCCGTGCGGCCCTGACCAGGCTGATCAACGACTTCGCCCGCACCAACAAGGTGCTCCGGGAGAAGGATCCCAACCTCACCGGTGACGACATCCGCGAGGGGCTGACGGCCGTCATCTCGGTCAAGCTCGGCGAGCCCCAGTTCGAGGGACAGACCAAGACCAAGCTGGGCAACTCCGAGGTCAAGGGCTTCGTCCAGTCCGCGATGACCGAGGAGCTCGGCCACTGGCTGGAGGCCCACCCGCGGGAGGGCAAGGAGATCGTCACCAAGGCGGTCCAGGCGGCCGCCGCCCGCGTCGCCGCCCGCAAGGCCCGCGAGGCGACCCGTCGCAAGGGGCTGCTCGAGTCCGGCGGTCTGCCGGGCAAGCTGCGGGACTGCCAGTCCAACGACCCGACGATCTGCGAGGTCTTCATCGTCGAGGGCGACTCGGCCGGCGGCTCCGCGGTGCGCGGTCGCAACCCCTACAACCAGGCGATCCTGCCGATCCGCGGCAAGATCCTCAACGTCGAGAAGGCCCGCCTCGACCGGGTGCTCAACAACCAGGAGGTCAAGGCCCTGATCTCCGGGTTCGGCACCGGCATCGGGGAGGACTTCGACATCACCCGGGCGCGCTACCACAAGATCGTGCTGATGGCCGATGCCGACGTCGACGGCATGCACATCCGGACCCTGCTGCTGACCCTGTTGTTCCGCTTCATGCGGCCCCTCATCGAGCACGGCTACGTCTACCTGGCCCAGCCACCGCTCTACCGCGTCAAGTGGTCTAACGCCGAGCACCAGTTCGCCTACTCCGACCGGGAGCGGGACGCGTTGATCAAGGACGGCACGTCCCGCGGCTGGCGGCTGCCGAAGGACTCGGGCATCCAGCGCTACAAGGGGCTCGGTGAGATGGACTACTCCGAGCTCTGGGACACCACCATGGATCCCGACAACCGGGTGCTGCTGCAGGTCAGCCTGGACGACGCCGCCAAGGCTGACGAGATCTTCTCGATCCTGATGGGCGAGGACGTCGAGGCACGACGCGGCTTCATCCAGCGCAACGCCCGGGACGTCCGGTTCCTGGACATCTAGGTGACCCTCTCGCCCGACCCGGCCCCACGGCATACCAGTGAGCAGTTCAACCCGAAGGCAGAAGCGTGACTGACATCAACCCGCCAGAGACCGACCGCGTCGAGGCAGTCGACCTCAACACCGAGATGCAGCGCAGCTACATCGAGTACGCGATGAGCGTCATCGTGGCCCGGGCGCTGCCCGATGTCCGCGACGGTCTGAAGCCGGTGCACCGACGGGTGCTCTACGCGATGTATGACGGGGGGTACCGTCCCGACCGCGGCTACAACAAGTGCGCGCGTGTCGTCGGTGACGTCATGGGTCACTACCACCCGCACGGTGACGGCGCGATCTACGACGCCCTCGTGCGACTGGTGCAGGACTGGTCGATGCGCTACCCGCTCGTCGACGGCCAGGGCAACTTCGGCACCCCGGGCGACGACCCCGCGGCGGCCGCGCGCTACACCGAGTGCAAGATGGCGCCGTTGGCCATGGAGATGGTCCGCGACATCAACGAGGACACCGTCGACTTCGTCGACAACTACGACGGCAAGACCCAGGAGCCGGCCGTGCTGCCGGCCCGGTTCCCGAACCTGCTGGTCAACGGCTCGGCGGGCATCGCCGTCGGCATGGCCACCCAGATCCCGCCCCACAACCTCGGTGAGGTCGCCAAGGGCGTGCAGTGGCTGCTGGACAACCCCGAGGCGACCCGCGAGGAGCTGCTCGAGGCGCTCATCGGGATCATCCCCGGGCCGGACTTCCCCACCGGCGCGCAGATCATGGGCCGGCGCGGCATCGAGGAGGCCTACCGCACCGGGCGCGGCTCGATCATCATGCGGGCCAACGTCGAGGTGGAGGAGATCCAGGGCAGGACCTGTCTGGTCGTCCGCGACCTGCCCTACCAGGTCAACCCGGACACCCTGGCCAAGAAGATCGCCGAGCTGGTCAACGACGGCAAACTCAAAGGCATCGCCGACATGCGCGACGAGACCTCGGGTCGCACCGGGCAGCGCCTGGTGATCGTGCTGAAGCGGGACGCCGTGGCCAAGGTCGTGCTCAACAACCTGTTCAAGCACACCCAGCTGCAGCAGAACTTCGGTGCCAACATGCTCGCCATCGTCGACGGCGTGCCGCGCACGCTGCCGATCAGTGCGTTCGTCCGGCACTGGGTCGAGCACCAGATCGAGGTCATCGTCCGGCGCACCAGGTTCCGTCTGAAGCGGGCCGAGGAGCAGATCCACATCCTGCGCGGCTACCTCAAGGCGCTGGATGCGCTCGATGAGGTGATCGCCCTGATCCGGCGCAGCCGCACCGTCGAGGACGCCCGGGACGGCCTGATCGAGCTGCTGGAGATCGACGAGATCCAGGCCCGCGCGATCCTGGAGATGCAGCTGCGCCGCCTCGCCGCCCTGGAGCGCCAGAAGATCATCGACGAGCACGACAAGCTCGAGGCGCTGATCCTGGACTACGAGGACATCCTGGCCAAGCCCGAGCGGCAGCGGCAGATCATCAGCGACGACCTGGCCGAGATCGTGGAGAAGTATGGCGACCCGCGCCGGACCACGATCGTCCCGTTCGAGGGCGACATGTCGATGGAGGACCTGATCCCCCAGGAGGACGTGGTCGTCACCATCACCCGCGGCGGCTACGCCAAGCGCACGAGGGTCGCGGAGTACCGTCCGCAGAACCGCGGCGGCAAGGGTCGACGCGGTGCCGCGCTGCGTGCCGATGACGTGGTGTCGCACTTCTTCACGACCGACACCCACTCCTGGCTGCTGTTCTTCACCAACCTCGGCCGGGTGTACCGCGCCAAGGCCTACGAGATCCCCGAGGGTGGTCCGACGGGCAAGGGCCAGCACGTGGCCAACCTGATGGCCTTCCAGCCGGGCGAGGAGATCGCCCAGGTGCTGGCGCTGGAGAACTATGAGCAGGCCGACTACCTCGTGCTGGCCACCCGCAACGGCCTGGTCAAGAAGACCCGGCTGGGCGACTATGACTCCCCGCGCTCCGGCGGGCTGATCGCGATCAACCTGCGCGACGGCGACGAGCTCGTCGGCGCCGGGCTGGCCGGGCCGGAGGACGACATCCTGCTGGTCTCGGTGAAGGGCCAGTCCGTACGGTTCACCGCCACGGACTCCGCGCTGCGGCCGATGGGCCGGGCGACCTCGGGGGTCACCGGCATGAAGTTCCGCGGCGAGGACCGGCTGCTGGCCATGTCGGTCGTGCCGGCCGGCAGCGAGCCGTTCGTCTTCGTGGTCTTCGAGTCCGGCATGGCCAAGCGCACCCCATTGTCGGCCTACCGCGTACAGGGCCGTGGCGGGTTGGGCATCAAGGTGGCCAAGGCCACCGACCGGGGCGGCGACCTGGTGGGGGCCCTCACGGTCGAGGAGGGCAACGAGGTGCTCGTCGTCATGGAGCGCGGCAACGTCGTGCGCTCCTCGATCGACCAGGTGCGGGTGACCGGCCGCGACACCGCGGGCGTGAAGTTCGCGACGCCCGGCAAGGGAGACACCATCGTGGCGGTCGCGGTGAACACCGAGAGCGCCCTGTCCGAGGAGATCGAGTCGATCGAGACCGAGCCCGTCGAGGGTGAGGACGTGGTCGTGGACGCTGCTTCGGAGGCGTCACCGGATGGGGTTTCCCCGGGCTCCGATGCGGTGGAGACCCAGGGTGATGCACTACCGTCTGAGGGGTCGGCGGACGTCGACGAGGTGACCGAGGCCGCGGAGGAGCTCCCGGACGCGGACACCGCGGACGCCGATGAGCCGGAAACTGGAGGCGAGTAGTGAGCACGACAGGTCAGAGCACCCCCGTCGGTGCGACCGGTGCGGACGACACCCAGAAGATCCGCCGACCGGGCACCCAGACCGGCCAGGGCACGGGCATGCGCGACGGCGCGATGGCCCGCACCGCCCCGCGCCGTGACCTCAACGCCGCCGCCGCCCGCGCGCGCGGAGGGGCCGCGGCTCCGTCCGCGCCGGCCTCCCGGCCTCCCCGCACCGCGGGTCCGGGCGCGAGCACCGCCAGGACCTCCGCGGCACGGACCGCCCCGACCCGGCCTGTCCGTCGCACCGGCCCCCGGCGCGTCCGCCTGGTGCTGCAGCGGATCGACCCCTGGTCGGTCATGAAGATCTCGTTCCTGGTCTCGGTCGCCCTCGGCGTCGCCACGGTGATCATGGTGGCCGTCCTGTGGACGGTCCTGAACGGCATGAACGTCTTCTCGACGGTGAACGACCTCATCGTGGAGATCACGACGGGTGAGTCCTCGGCCAGCAGCTTCAACCTCATGGACTATGTCGGCTTCGGTCGCGTGGTGTCCCTCTCGGTGGTCATCGCGGTGATCAACGTGATCCTGCTGACAGCGCTGGCCACGTTGACGGCGTTCCTCTACAACGTCTGCACGGCCCTCGTCGGCGGCGCGCACCTCACGCTGTCCGACGAGTGAGCTGAGCGGCGCCACCGGAGGGCAACCTCCCCACGATCCTCCTCGGGAGGCCTCGTGACAAGCCTCTCCGTGTGAGTACTTCTACCCATATCGCCCCGCGCCGTCGCGCTCCTAGATTCGAGTCCCCCGTGACTATCGAATCAAGGAGCCCCAATGACATCCCGACCCCTGCGTGCGCTCGGTGTCGCCACCGCCGCGTGTCTGGTGACCACCGCCCTCACCGCCCCCTCCGTGGCCGGTGTGTCACAGGGCAGGCACGACCGCCCCGCTGAGGGGAAGGTCGTGGCGAGCGGGCTGAACAGCCCCCGCCACCTCACCGTCGCGAGCAACGGTGACCTCTATGTCGCCGAGGCCGGCACCGGCGGTGACGACTGCGTGGTGCTCGGTGACGACGGCGCACCGGTCTTCGACGGTGACGTCCTGCTGGAGTGCGGGACCTGGGACCCCGAGGAGCACCCCATGTGGGGGGAGGTCCGGCTGGGCGACACCGGATCGATCACCAAGGTGTCGCGCAAGGGCGGGCAGCGACAGGTCGTCACCGGGCTGCCCTCGATCGACCTGGGCGGCGGCGAGGGCACCGGGCCCAGCGACGTGGCGGTCAGGGGCAACAAGCTGATGATCACGGTCGGCATGGGCGCCCCGCCCGAGATGCGTGACCTGATGGTCGAGCTCTTCGACGACGACACCTACGAGGACTTCGCCACCGTCCAGCAGGCCAGCTTCAGGGGCAAGCACCGGGTGTCCCTGCGGGAGGTCGCCGATCTGGCGCAGTTCGAGGCCGACGTGAACCCGCACCCGGACTTCCTGGACACCAACCCCAACGCCATCGTGCGCGACGGCAGCGGCTGGCTGCTCACGGACGCTGGTGGCAACAGCGTCATCCGGCTCAGCAAGCGGGGCAACCTGAGCACGGTCGCCGTGCCACCGGGTGGCATGGCGGAGGCACCGCCCTTCCTGGAGCTGCCACCGGGCACGATGATCCCGTTCGAGCCGGTGCCCACGGCCGCCGAGCGGGGTCCGGACGGCGCGATCTACGTCAGTCTGCTGACGGGCTTCCCGTTCCCCGTCGGTGGGTCGAGCATCTGGCGGATCGCCCGCGACGGGTCGATGACCGAGTGGGCCACCGGGCTGACCAACGTCACCGACCTGACCTGGGCCAAGGGCAAGCTGTATGCCGTGCAGCTGGCTGACAACGGCCTGCTCTCCGGTGACATGACCGGCTCTCTCGTGCGGGTGCGCGAGGGGTCGGACGCCCCCACGGTGATCGCCGACGGGCTGTTCGCGCCCTACGGCGTGGCGGTCCACAAGAACTCCGCCTACGTCACCACCGGCACCGTCGTCCCGGGTGGCGGCGAGGTCGTCAGGTTCGACGTGCGCCGACGCTACTGACCGCCTCGGCCCTCGTCTCAGTACCCGCGCGTGAGCACGCGCTCCCGCGCGGAGGCGAGGGCCGAGCCGGACTGGCGCCTCGACATACGGCGCAGTGCGATCGGAGCCAGGACGAGGCCGATGACGACCCACAGACCGAGCATCCCGAAGGTCTCCCAGGTGCGCCAGGACTCCCCGATCTCCAGGACCACCGCCTCGGCGGGCAGGATCACCGAGCGGAAGCCCAGGCCCAGCCAGTAGACGGGGAAGACCTGGGCGATCCACTGCAGCCACACCGGCAGCGCCGTGATCGGGTAGAACAGCCCGGACACGGCGCACAGGCCGTAGATGACCATCGTCGTCCACAGCAGCGCGATGGGGCCCTTGAAGATCGAGCCCAGCACCGCTCCCAGCGGCAGCATCGCGGCGATCGTCAGCACCGACAGGAGCAGGAGCCGGATCCACCCCCAGGTCGTCGTGGGCGTCACGCCGTCGACGAGGAAGGAGGCGCCGACGATGATGACGGTCATCGGCAGCAGGGTGGTCACGATGCTGACGAAGAACTTCGCGAACAGGTGGCCGGTCATCGCGTGCGGCACGGTCTTGGCGCGCAGCAGGGTGCCGTCGTCGCGCTCGGTGGTGATCTCGCCGGAGACACCGAGCACGCCGCCGCTGATGATGCCGAACGCGAGGTAGGCCGGCACCAGGAACTGCCCCACCGACAGCGCGCTCTCCATCAGCGGGGAGTCGCGCAACCAGTAGAGGACGGCCAGCATGACGGCCGGGCCCAGCAGCACGAACAGCGCCATCGGCGTCATGATCTGCTGGCGCAGCTCGATCCTGGCCCGGCGCAGGCCGGCGCGCACGACCGTGGGCATCTCAGGCTCCCTCCCGCTCGTCGGGCAGCTCGTCGGGCAGTATGCCGAAGCTCGCCGGATCCGTGTCGGCGCCGGTCTCGACCTGGTGGACGAGGGTGAGGTAGGCCTCCTCCAGGGACGCCCGGCGCACCTCCAGGTCCTGGATCACCCCCGGCTCGGCGAAGGCCTCGCGCAGATGGCTGACGGGGTCCTCGGTGGACTCGGTGTGCAGCTGACCGTCGCGCCGGTAGCGGACCGAGGCGGTCGCGGACATCCGGTGGCGCAGGTCGTCCGGGCTGCCGTCGGCCACGATCGAGCCGCCCGCGAGCACCAGGAGGCGGTTGGCCAGGAGCTCGGCCTCGGTGAGGTCGTGGGTGGTCAGCAGGATCGTGGTGTCCAGGTCGGACAGGGACCGGACCAGCTCGTGGAAGTCGCGCCGCGCCTGGGGGTCGAAGCCGGCGGTCGGCTCGTCCAGGAAGAGCACCTCCGGGCGGCCGAGGAGCCCCACCGCCACGTCCAGGCGGCGCCGCTCCCCGCCGGAGAGCCGGTCGAGCCTGCGCAGCGTCTTGCCGCCGAGGCCGACGCGCTCGATGAGGTCGGTCGTGGGCCAGGGGCGCTGGACGTCGGGGGTGGCGTAGTCGGCGTAGTACATGCCCAGGTAGTCCAGGAACTCCCCGACCCGCCACTTGCCGTGGTCGCGCCAGGACTGCAGGACCACCCCGACCCGGGCGCGCCAGTGCTCGCCGGCGGTGTGTGGCGTCTCGCCGAGCACGGTCACCTCGCCGCCCGAGGGGACCCGGAAGCCCTCGAGGATCTCGATCGTGGTGGTCTTCCCGGCACCGTTCGGACCGAGGAGGGCGACCACCTCCCCCCGGCCGATGGTCACGGTGACGTCGTCGAGGACCCTCGTGGCGCCATACTGCATCTGCAGGTGGCGGGTCTGGATGGCTGGTGGTGTCGGCGTCATCGGGCTCCTGTGGCCGCGGTGGCTGGTGGTCTCAAGTAGAACATCCCGCGGGCCCTCTTCCGTGGTCGGCTCGCTTTGGAGCAAGCGGGTCCGATGGGGTAATCTCATGCGGCGCGTGTCCGTCGGGCACGGCACTCTCCCGGGCCTATAGCTCAGTCGGTTAGAGCGCTTCCCTGATAAGGAAGAGGTCACAGGTTCAAGTCCTGTTAGGCCCACCCTCGACCGCGGACCTCGTGTCCGCGGTCTTGTGCGTTCTCAGGGGACCGAGGGCCCATGGGAGCCATCGGAGTGGTCACAGCACGGGTTGCGTTCTCACCGGGACCGGTGCGCGGGCGAGGAGTGGCGTACCTCCGCAGGTGGACACCATGTCATCCCTGCGGCGCCGGCGAACCACTCGTGCGAATGGCGCAGCCGCGGTCGGTGGAGGCCTACGCTCCCAGGGTGGAACAGATGACCATGGAGCGGGCCACCGGCAGCCCGGCCCGCACTGCTCACCGGGGGACCGTGATCAGCGCCCTGGTGGGGGCCGTTGTCGGTGGGGTGCTGTGGCTGGCGTGGCAGCCGACGACGCAGGACTGCAACACCATCGGTGAGTGCCTCGGCAGACCGATCGGTGCGCTCATCGGGACCGTCCTGGCCCTCCTGGTGACCCTGCTCGTCCTGCGGCTGCTGCGGGTGCGGCCGGTGTTCGTGACAACCGTGCTCGGGTTCGCCGGCGGGGCGGCCCTGATCGTGACCCTCATCACCGTGCTCGACGTGTGGTCCGACGGTCCGGACGGGCTCGCGCCGTGGTGGACGTGGGTGCTCCTGGGCGGCCTCGCCGCGGCGCTCGCGCACTGGGTCAACCAGCCGGGGCGGAGCTGGCCGGCGCGCGTCGTGCCGATCGTGGTGGTGATCGGTCTCGTGTTTGCCGGGCTCACCTGGGCCGAGAGTGAGCGCGCTGCACAGCGGCTGGCGCGCTTCGAGGCCGTCGGTGTGGAGCAGGTCGTCACGCCGCAGGTCCCGGGTTATCACCTCAGCTCGGCCTGGCCGGGGCAGCGGGCCGAGGGCTCGGTGGACGTGATCACCCTGAACTACTACGCCGACGCCGAGGGTGCCCACCAGCCCGTCACCGGTGTGCTGATCCCGCTGGAGGGGCGTGACCCCTGCGGCCTCGCCCTCTCAGCCGAGTCGATGACTGACCGGGAGTGTGACGGCGGCACGGAGGCGATGCGGCTGCGGTGGAGCGGTGCTGACGGCCAGGTCTTCTATGTCGGTGCCGGCCAGGTGGTCGGGGACACGCTGGTGGTGCTGACCGCCGACCCGGAGACCTTCGACGCAGAGGCGCTGCTCGAGGCGATCGAGGCCGCGACGCCGTCGAGCGTGGTGGAGCTGCGCGACCTGTGACGGGAGCATCCCGGGTGAGCGTGCGGTGGGGAGGCGGCTCGATTTAGGACGGAGCGGCCCGGCGCAGGTATCCTTGCTGGGCACGTTCGAGCTGAGGAGTCTCATGAAGCGTCTGTTGGTGTTCGCCGCCCTGGCTGCGGGGGTCGCGGCCGTCGTGAAGAAGCTCCAGGACCAGGAGGCCGAGCGTGACCTCTGGGCCGAGGCCACCGACGGGGTGACCACGGAGCCTCCCAGCGACAACTGAGCACAACCACAACTGAACACCCGCCGACCGCGGTCGGCACGGGGCCTTGGCGCAATTGGTAGCGCACCTGCTTTGCAAGCAGGGGGTTAGGGGTTCGAGTCCCCTAGGCTCCACCGAGGTCAGAAGCCCTTCCAGGTCGTCGGGGAAGGGCTTCCGTCGCGTCCGTGCTCAGAAAAGTACTGCAGTGGTCACCTTGGCTGTCTGCGCGGCTCGCGCGGAAGGCGTGGAACTTTGAGATGGCCCTGCGCAGCGACGGCATCTGCGACGCGGCGTGCCTCTTCGACGAAGGGTGCGGGTGCAGCCTCAGCCGCTGCGAGAACCACCTCGGGAAGGCCGGTGCGCAGGCGCTCCACACGATCCACGGCCTCCGGTGCCTCAAGGCCCAGAGAATGCCCGACAGCCACCCAGTCCTCGACGGTCACGTCGCGGACGTGCCAGTGGCGCCCCACCTTCATCGAGCTCCGCACCGCCTCGCCCCTCTTGAGGTACGGCGCGTAGGAAGCGACGTCGTAGAGGGGTGCCATGGCCACCCGCGGCCCACGCAGGAGCAGCGAATAGTTCTTCGCATGGGCGTCGGTCCCCCCGATCAGGACGTTGAAGGCGAAGGCGTCGAAGAACGCCGACCGCACGGCATCGCGGTCGGCGAGGGACAGCGTCGACAGGAGGGAGGCAACGTTCTTGACGCTGGGGCCCCCGTCGGACTGGTACTTCTTGGACGGTGGGTAGCTCATCGCCTGCAACAGGTCTTCCTGATGGAGGCGCAGCCACACCCCGTCTTGTCCGCGGCCGCGGTCGTAGCGGGTGGAGACCAGAGTCTGGGCACCGCCGACGTCGACCAGGTCCACTGAGGCGACGCGCAGCCCTAGGAGACCCGCGGCGCGCAGGCACACGAACTCGTTGACGTGCAGGTCCTCGAAGCGGGTCCCGGCGGGGTTCGGCTTGAGGATGTGCGTCGTGGGCGTCGAGTCCTGGGGAACACCCCACCCGCCGTCGTCCAGGCGGTGAAGCGCCACCTTGTTCTGCGCTCCCGCCAGACTCCATCGTCCCGAGCCGGCACCGACGTCCCAGCCGTGATCGCGGACCGACAGCCGCAAGAGAAGATCCGAGAACTCGTCGTCCGTCAGCCGGCGGACGTCACCCGTGCGCTGAGCTGCATCCGATGGGTCGACGTCGACGGGGAGCACCTGTACGGCCCCCGCGGCATCGCGCCCGACGTGTCGAAGCAGGGCGAACGGGTTGCGCGGTGACACCTCGAACCTACGAGCCCACTCCTCCCGGACGGCAAGGTTGTCCGGGAGGAGCCCTTCGAGCCAGGCGGAGACGACACGGTTCGAGTGGGACGACCCACTCAGCGGCATCGCCAGCGAGAGCGGTGTGGGGTTGGCACGGGCGGTGTAGGCACTGGAGTAGGCAAAGGCGAGCGCCCCACCGGGGTTCTGCGCCAGTTGTCCGGCAAGGACGCCGTCGAGGTAGACGTTCAGGAAGGCTGTCATGATCCGTTCTCGAAGAGACCGGCAAACGGGTCGTCGTCCTTGGCCTCGGCAACGGGGGTGGTCACCAGGTCTATCGCGAGTCCGAGCGCGGCGAGGACGTCGAGCACCTTGCCCATCTCGGCAGATGGGCCTTTCCCCGCTTCCACGCGTGAGAGCCACTGGCGAGAGACCCCCGCCCGATCCGCAAGGGCCTGCTGGCTGAGCGCGGCCTCCCGGCGTGCTCGGCGCACCGCCGCACCGACGTCTCGGACGGTCCTGAGCATGCGGCCTACCTCCAAACCCGTCGATGTCACGGATCTGTGACATTCACGAATGTCACAGTACCATGACATGCGGGTTTGTCGCCGAGCCGTGACATCTACGTCTGTTGCACTGCTGGACCCTTCTGCAGACCCGCGGAACCGACGCGTTCGAACCGCACCCAGACGTTGGGTGTGAGTCCACCGGCGTCCACCAGACCAGCCTCGTCAGCGGCCGATGAAACGCTCGATGAGTGCGCTCGCTTCGGGCGTCGTGATCCGCGCGGCGATCGTCGCGGCCTCGTCGGAGGCGTGCGTGTCCCGATCCACCTCGAACCCTCGACGCAGCAGCCGGCTGGCGTGGGCATGGGCGCCGACGGGGCCAGCCGCGAGGGTGCGCGCCAGGTCGATCCCCGCCTGCTGGACGTCGTCGTCCTCGGCCACCCGGGCGACGAGCCCCCAATCCCGGGCCGTGTCGGCGCTCAGCGCCGTGCCGCCGATCGCGAAGTCCAGGGCGCGCGGGAGCCCGATCGCCCGAGGCAACAGGTAGGACACCCCGCAGTCCGGCGTCAGCCCGACCCCGGCGTAGGCCCACACGAACTTCGTGGAGCGCGCCGCGACGACGATGTCCGAGCTCAGCACAAAGCCCAGGCCGGCACCGGCAACAGCTCCATGCACCGCGGCAACAACGGGTTTGGGCAGGGCGGCCAGTCGCCGCAGCTCGGCCTCCAGCATGGTCGCCAGCTCGAGCAAGTATGCCGACCGCTCACCGACGGGTGCGTCCGCGAAGGAGGCGAGGTCCCCACCAGCGCAGAAGCGGGCACCCGCCCCGGAGAGCAGCACCGTCGCATACTGCTCGTCCTCGGCGCGATCGAGTGCCTGACGCAGCGCCAGCGTCGCGGGGATGTCGAAGGCGTTGGCGGCCTCCGGTCGGTCCAGGACGATGCGGAGCACCGCGCCGTCCACCTCCGTGCGCACGCCGCGCGGCTCGTGTCTAGGCACCGGCGTCTCGCAGCTCGCGCTTGAGGATCTTGCCCGAGGCATTGCGGGGCAGGTCGTCGAGGAAGGTGACCCGCTTGGGCACCTTGAAGGCCGCCAGGCTGCCGCGGACGTGCTCGATGATGGCGGCCTCGTCGACCTCGCCCTTGCGGACCACGAACGCGGCGATCGCCTCCACCCACTTCTCGTCGGGGACCCCCACGACCGCGACCTCGGCGACCGCCGGGTGGGTGTAGATCGCGTCCTCTACCTCACGGGAGGCCACGAGGACACCACCGGTGTTGATGACGTCCTTGATCCGGTCGACGACGAAGACGAAGCCCTCCTCGTCGACGCGCACCAGGTCACCGGAGTGGAACCACCCGTCCGCGAAGGCCTCGGCAGTGGCCTCCTCGTTGTCCCAGTAGCCGGTGCACAGCTGCGGCGAGCGATAGACGATCTCACCGCTCTCCCCCACCGCGACGTCCCGACCCTCGGCATCAACCACCCGGGCCTCGACGAAGAGCACGGGCTTGCCGGCCGAGTCCGGTCTGGTGGGATGCTCCTCCGGACGGAGCACGCAGGTCAGCGGCGCCACCTCGGACTGCCCGAAGCAGTTGTAGAAGCCGCAGTCGGGCGCCTTCTCCAGCAGCCGCTGCAGGACCGGACCGGGCATGATCGAGGCGCCGTAGTAGGCCTTGCGCAGCCCAGACAGGTCCCGTCCCGCGAAGTCGGCGTGGTTGGCCACGGCGACCCACAGCGTCGGCGCCGCAAAGAAGGCCCGGTGACCGTCCTGCTCGATGCGGCGGAGCACCTCCCCGGGGTCAGGGACCTCCAGCACGGTGTTGGTCGCGCCGATGGCCAGCCACGGCAGCAGGAAGACGTGCATCTGGGCCGAGTGGTAGAGCGGCATGACGTGCAGCGGGTTGTCGTCGGTCGCCAGGTCGAGCTCGACGATGCAGGAGAGGTACTCGTGGACGAGCGCCTTGTGGCTCATCATGGCGCCCTTGGGCCGGGATGTCGTGCCCGAGGTGTAGAGCAGCTGCACCAGGTCCTCGTCGGTCACCTCAACATCGAGGGCCGGCACCTCGCCCTCGGTCGCGACTGCGATGACCGAGTCGTCGGCGTCCCGCAGCGGGATCCGGTGAGCGATCCCGCCGAGAGTCGACTCCGGTATGCCGTCCAGGGACTTCCCGAGGGCAGGATCCAGCAGGAGGGCGGTGCTGCCCGACTGCTTCAGCAGGTAGTCGAGCTCGCCACCCAGCAGGTTGTAGTTGAGCGGGACGTGGACCAGCCCGGCGCGAGCACAGGCCAGGAAGGCGATGAGGTAGCCGTCGCTGTTGCGCCCGAGGGCGGCGACCCGGTCACCCTTGGTCAGACCGAGCCCCAGCAGGTGGGCAGCCACCCGGGTGACCGCGTGGTCGAGCTCGCGATAGGTCCAGGTCCGGTCGGCGAAGCTGAGCGCAACCGTGTCCTCGTAGCGGGCTGCGCTGCGCCGCAGGACGCCATCGACGGTGCTGGACCGGGTGAGCAGTGACATAGGGCCTCCTCGCCTGGCGGGCCGCCCTGGCCCGTCGCGCCCACGGTACCCATCCCCTACCGACGAGGTCGCGCAGGAGGGTGCTCGACGGTTAGTCGGACACCCGGCCGGTCGCCACGCGCCACTCCCGGAGCTCCTCCTCCAGGGGTAGGGCGGTGCCGAGCACCAGCCAGCCGCTGCCGTCCTTGGGCACGGCGATCGGCCCGGCCAGCACCTGCCGGGAGAACTCGAGGGTGCGCAGGTACTCGACCGAGTTCCAGCTCACCACCCAGACGTCCCCGTGGTCGGCGACGACGTCCACCGCAGGGTTGTCCTCCCACAGAGCCAGCGGTACGGCATACTCCCGCTCCAGCTCGTCCAGCGCGGCCCGGGCCACGCGCCGGGCGGCCGCTACGTCGCCGACCTGCGCGACGGGGGCCGTCACGGGCGGAGGCTGCCGGCCCTGCGCCCGCAGCAGATCCCGCACACGATCGGTCAGTATGGCGCGCCGCTCACCCAGGAGGACCAGGGCCTCGAACGTCGAGGGAGCGGGTGGTGGAGGAGCCATCGGGTCGAAACCCGGTGCCGCGAGGAGCACGTCATAGAAGGGGGCCAGCGTCTCGTCGGTGAACTTCAGCTGTCGCGCGAGGGTGACCAGCGGGGTCCCGAAGCGTTCCATGGTGCGGTTGGGATCGCACCCGCCCTCGAACAGGCGCCGCAGCAACGCGGCGTCCGTGGCGGCGTCCAGGCGGGGTCGGCCCAGCAGCACGTGCGCGGTGGTCACCCCGTCTGCGGTGACGCCGCCGGGTCAGCCCCGTCATCGAGCAGGCGACCGGCGATCAGCGCGCGGTCCGGGGGCTTGTTGGCCAGTGCGGCGTGCAGCAGGGTCGAGCCGGTGCTGTCGACGGTCCTGGCCTGCGCGGGGTCATAGCTCTCGAGGAACTGGTCGTAGGTCCGGCGCCTGGCCAGGAACCAGAGGGCTGCCACGGTCGGGTCACTCGGCGGCGGTGCGCGACCCCAGCTCGGCGTCGAGCCGCAGGAGACCTGCCCCGTCGTCACCGATCAGCTTCACCCGGCCGACGATCTCGGAGACCGTGGCCTCCTCCTCGATCTGCTCCTCGATGAACCAGTGCAGCAGCGGGATGACGTCGATGTCGCCCTCCGCCTGGGCCAGCCGGTAGAGGTTGCGGATCGACTCGGACACCTTCTGCTCGTGGGCCAGGGAGGTCTCGAACGCCGCGAGCACGCTGAGACCGTCCACGGACTGGGGCGCGGGGATGGCCCCGATCTGTGGCCGGCCGCCGCGGTCGGTGACGTGCGCGATGAACTTGGCGGCGTGATCGCGCTCCTCGTCGGACTGCAGGCGCATCCAGCCGGCCATGCCGGGCAGATCCTGGTCGTCCAGGGCGATCCCCAGCTGGAGATAGACGATCGAGGACTCGAGTTCGAGGGTGATCTGGTCGGACAGTGCCTTCAGGAGCGTGTCGTTGAGAGCCATGCTGTCGAAACTAGACCCATCACCGCGCTCTGCGCTAGCAAGGTGTGGCGATCCTGATCTGGGCCGGGCACCACCTCGATTACCGGGCGGCACATGATTGTTAATCCAACTCTTGACAAAGGCCAACGCATTCTTGACCTATTCTTTGCGTCCCTGGCATAGACGTCGAGGTTACTGGTGGGTACTCTGCAGCCTTGCCGTATTCAGGAATGGTTTCCGGATGTGCGATCGCAAGGGGTGAGAGCCGTGGCCGCTGCACCGAGCGCCACACCGTTCGCGACCGCCCTGCGCGAGGCGATCGACCAGCGGGGCCTCGGCCTGGGGCGTCTCGTCGCCCGGCTGGAGGACGCGGGCACGCCCGTCAGCGCCGCCACCCTGAGCTACTGGCAGTCCGGCCGAAGTCAGCCCGGGCGACGCACCTCCCTGGAGTGCCTGGCCACCCTGGAGCGGATCCTCGAGGTCGAGCCGGGACACCTCGCGGGACAGTTGGGTCGGCCACCGGTCCGGGGCCGCAACCAAGCGCCGCCGACCCTGCGGGAGCTGTGGGACGAGCTGCCAGCCGTGGTGTCAGCGATGGAGGGCGTCGCCGGTGGCACCGAGGACTACCTGACGAGGGTGAGCGTCCACGATCGGGTGCGCGTCGGACCAGATCGGACCGAGCGCAGCACCACGACCAGGCAGATCATGCGGAGCGAGCGGGACGGGGTGGACCGCCTCGTCGTCATGCACGGCAACGACGACCCCCGCTGTCCGGTGCCTCGGCCACGTGCCCTGCAGCGCTGCCGGGTGGGCCGGACCACCAGTTCGCCGGGGTCGGGAGTGGTGGCCGCGGAGCTGTTGCTGCCCCGGCCGCTGCGCCGCGGTGAGTTCGTCACGGTGGAGTACGAGTTCGTCCAGTCCGCCCCCTACCCGCCCGCCTTCCGCTGGGAGCGTCGACGCCGCATGGGCACCCGGCAGTACGTCCTGGAGGTGGTCTTCGACCCGGGGGCGGTGCCCGTCGCGTGCGAGCGTTACGCCCAGCCTGTCGACGGAGAGCCGACCACCGAGCCGCTGCCGCTGGACCCCGAGCACGGTCTGCTCCTCGTGGAGCTGGACGGCCGTCCGGGCGTGGTGGGGGCGCGCTGGAAATGGACCGATGACCCGCATGATGCGTTCCCTGACACCTCGTTCTAATTGTTAACTCTTGCCAGCGCGGATTTCTGGCCGCAGGGTGATCGGCACCGCTTCATTCCCGAGGCGGAAAGGAAAGGAATCCGATGTCCACATCATTGATGCGACGTGCCGGTGCGCTGGCCGTCGGGGCGCTGGTTGCCCTCGCCCCGGTGGGAGCGGTCCAGGCTGCCACCACGGACCGGGGTGCGCCACCCGACCGGGAGGACGCAGGAAGCTTCGCCGCCACGCGCTCCGAGCCCGCCCCCCTCGTGGTGCCCCAGGGCGGTGAGCCGATCGAGGGCCGCTACATCGTCGTCTTCGACAAGGACGCCCCCAGCCGTGCCCTGTCCGTGGCGCGGAACTCGCTGACCTCCACCGGCAGCCGGGTGCTGCAGTCCTACGACACGGCCCTCACCGGTTTCACCGTGCAGGCCAACGACCGCGCACTCGCCGGGATCCGCAACAACCCGCACGTGGCCTACGTCGAACAGGACACCACCGTCGCGCTCACCGCCTCGGGCACCGAGACCAACGCGACCTGGGGACTGGACCGGGTCGACCAGCGGGACCGCCCCCTGAACGGCACCTACACCTACGCAGCCAGTGGCGAGGGCGTCACGGCCTACGTCATCGACACGGGCATCCGCACCGCGCACACGGAGTTCTCCGGCCGCGCTTCGGAGGGGTTCACCGCCATCAACGACGGGCGCGGTGCCCAGGACTGCAACGGGCACGGCACGCACGTGGCCGGCACGGTGGGCGGCGAGCGGTATGGCGTGGCGCAGGACGTCGACCTCATCGCGGTCCGGGTGCTGAACTGCAGCGGCTCCGGGACCAACTCCGGCGTCATCGCGGGCATCGACTACGTCACGCAGAACGCCTCCGGCCCGTCGGTGGCCAACATGAGCCTGGGCGGTGGCAACTCCTCCGCGCTGGACCAGGCGGTCCGCAACTCGATCAACTCGGGCGTGACCTACGTCGTGGCGGCAGGCAACGACAGCGCCAACGCCTGCAACGGCTCACCCAACCGGGTCGCCGAGGCGCTCACCGTCGGGTCCAGCACCAGCAGCGATGCGCGCTCCTCCTTCTCCAACTACGGCAGCTGCGTCGACCTGTTCGCCCCCGGCTCGAGCATCACCTCGGCCTGGCACACCAGCAACTCCGCGACCAACAGCATCAGCGGCACGTCGATGGCCTCGCCGCACGCCGCCGGGGCGGCGGCGCTCTACCTGGAGGACAACCCCGGGGCCTCACCGGCCACGGTCAACGCCGCCCTCGTCGGCGCGGCGACGCCGAACCGGCTGACCAGCATCGGCAGCGGCTCGCCGAACCTGTTGCTGTACACCACCTTCGGTGCCACAGATCCTGACCCGGACCCCGACCCGGATCCCGGTCCGGACCCGGAGCCTGGCTGCGACCTGCCCGAGACCGAGTCCGGCACGCTGTCCGGCAGCGGTGCCTACCGCTACCACCCCGGCAGCAGCGGGATGTACTACAGCGGCTCCGGGACGCACGTCGGGTGCCTGTCCGGTCCGGCGAGCGCCGACTTCGACCTCTACCTGGAGAAGTGGAACGGCTACTCCTGGGTGCGCGTCGCCTCGAGTCTGAGCACGGGGTCGGAGGAGCAGATCAACTACGCCGGCTCCTCGGGCTACTACTCGTGGGTCGTGCGCTCCTACAGCGGGTCCGGGAGCTACACCTTCTCCCTCGACCGTCCCTGACCCCTTCCCGGGAACCCTGACGGCCGGCAGGTCACGGTGGGCTGCCGGCCGTCAGCCGCGCATCAGGCGGATCCTTGCGGGCTGTCGGGCCACTCGGCGGCGGCCAGGTCGCTCCGGCTGCCGCCGCGGGCGACGAAGGAGGTGCTGGGCACCCCGGTCAGCTCCTCGACCCGACGAGCCACCGGCAGGTACTTCTCCAGCGAGATCCCCGTCGCAACCCCGAGGCTGTCGCACAGGTGGATCAGGTCCTCCAGCGGCGCGTTGCCGAGCACGGTCGGGTCGCCGGGGAACCACAGGTCGCCGCCGAGCCCGCAGAAGCTTCCCTCCAGCCAGGCGGCGCCGGCCTGCATGGCGGCGATGGCGTTGGCCGGGGCGAAGCCGTTGCGGTTGTGCAGGTGGACCCCGACCTCGAGGGCAGTATGCCGTGCGCGCACCTCCGCGATCCGGTCACCGACCTCACCGGGGTGCTCCTGCCCGGTGGTGCAGGCCAGGTAGAGCGCGGGCACACCCGCGTCCACCGCGGCGTCCACGGCACGCAGGTACTCCTCCCGCGGCACCGGGCCGCGCGCCGGCGCGAAGAAGGCGCACGCGACGGCCACCACCAGGCGCACCCCGTGCTCCCGCGCCAAGGCCGCCACAGCGCCGAGCTCCTCCAGCATCTCGGTGACCGTGCGGCGCTGGTTGCGCAGACTGGTCTCCTCGTCGGCGGCGATGACCAGCGTCCACTCGTCCAGACCGCAGGGCACCGCCCGCTGGGCGCCGCGCAGGTTCGGGACGAGCCCGCGATAGGTCACGTCGTCCAGGCGGGGCACGGCCGCCATCACGGCCTCGGCGTCCGCCAGCTGCGGCAGGACCCTGGGGTGAGCGAAGGAGACCGCCTCGATCTCCCGCACGCCGGCGGCGATCAGACCCTCGACGACCGCGACCTTCTCCGTGGTCGGCATCGGCTCGGGCACGGCCTGCAGCCCGTCCCGCAACCCGACCTCGACCAACCGGATCGCGTCGGGCAGCCCCGCCAGGGTGCTCATCTCAGACCACCCCGTGCCCCGCGGACGGCCGCCACGGCAACCACCACCGACCTCGCACCAACTCCCGCATCACCAGCTCCACCATCACCAGCTCCTTCGAACGTGGGTGTGCCCACCGCGCAGCGACCGCCTGCGTGCGATCGGCCCCGCCTGCGAGCGACCGGCCCGCGTGGGGGCGATCTCATGATCATGGTGCACGGTGAGTTGGTCGCGCACCAACAGCGGCCCTGCCTCCGCGAGCCTCGCACGTGCCGCGCACGGGCGGAACCCGCGCATCACTACGGCAGCACGTCCTCGGGTCGGGGCCGGCGCACCTCACGGATCTCACCGAGCGTGCCCCACTGGTGGCCGCCCAACCGGCTCAGCGGGTCGAGCGACCGGGCATCGACCCGGCCGTCGCGCAGCACCCGCCCCTGCACGGTGATCGCCTGCACCAGACCGAGGATCACGACGCTGTCGCCCACCTCGACGGTCGCGTGCAGGGTGCACTCGATCGACGCCGGTGACGCCACGACCCGGGGCGGCCCCACCACCGCGCTGGGCTCCAGCTCGATGCCGAGCAGCAGCGCCTCGTCCACGGCCGGCGGGACCTCGGCACTGGTGCCGTTGCACGCCTCGAGCAGCTCGGTGCTCACGATGTTGACCACGAACTCTTCGGTGGCCAGCACGTTGGCGAGGGTGTCCTTGCGACCGACCGAGGTGAACGACACCACGGGCGGCCGGGCCGAGGCCACCGAGAAGAACGAGTGCGGCGCGAGGTTCCCCACCCCGTGGGCGTCCAGCGAGCTGACCCACGCGATCGGCCGGGGCAGCACGACCGAGATCAGCAGGCGATACGCATTGACGCCCTCCTCGCCCGGTCGATAGACCACGCGCGGGGAGACCGGGCCGGTCGGCATACTCCCCTCCTAGAGGAAAGCCAGCGGGTCGTACTCCTCGATCGGGATCACCCGGATGCGGGGCAGCGGTGCGGTGAAGGCGCGCACGTCATACTCCAGATCGAAGAACTCCAGCCCCTGGTCCAGCAGGTGGGTGAAGCCGCTGTTGCGGAACTCGGCGAACGCCGCGACACCCACCCGGCGGTCCCCGCCCAGCAGCGGCTCGATGTCCTCCAGGAAGTCGCCGTCGTGACTGACCAGCAGCACATCACCCGCACGCTGCGTCATCGCCTGCAGGGTCCGCTGGATCGCGATGTCGACGATCTTCTCGTCGGCGGGCCCGGACAGCGGCACGGGCAGGTAGCCGATCGCCTTGAGGGCCTGGATGAACGACATCGGCATCCCGGTCGAGGCGTTGAGGAAGAACAGCCCACGCGGCGACCCACCCCACTTCTCCCGGGTGAACTGCAGCAGCCGGTCCCAGCGGGGTCGCTCGTGCGACTCGGGCCGCCGGCCCAGGATCGAGGTGCCGAGGGTGGCGTCGATGTTCTCGCCGTCCACCAGCAGGTATGCCGTGGGCTGGGTGTGGTCATCCACAGTGACCTCCGTGGGTCTCAACTATTCATAGACGAATTTTTGCGGCCCCGGGTAGATCCAGGACAGCCCGTCGCGGAGCCGGTCCCGCCAGTTCTCCCAGGAGTGGCCGTCCCGCGCCTCGACGTATCGCACGGTACTCCCTGTGCTCTCCCAGACCGGGACCATCGAGCGGTTCGGCACGATGAGCGGCTCGTAGACCCCGCACGAGACGAACAGCCGGTCGGCCACCTTGCGCGGCCGGGCGCGGTAGCGGTTCATGAACTTCACGACGGGGTCGAACGCCGGGCCACCGCCGTGGTCGTCGCCGATGTCGGTGAAGACGAACGAGCCGGACTGCAGCAGCAGCGAGCCGAACATCGTCGGGTTGCGGTAGGCCACGCTCATCGAGGCGACCGCGCCGAAGCTGGCACCCATCAGGGCCCGCCCCTCCGGGCGCCGCATCACCGGGTAGTGCTCCTCCAGGTGCGGGATGAGCTCGGCCACGAGGTGCCGGGCGTGCGGGGCGTAGTTCGGGTACTCCCGCATCCGGTCGCCGGGGTTGGAGAAGACGACGATCGTCTCGGCCATGTCCAGGTCGTGGATCACGTTGTCCAGGACGGTCTTCATCGCCGAGTAGTTCAGGTAGTCGTCGCCGTCGTGCACGATCAGCAACGGGTAGGCCGAGCTGGTGCGGAACCGCGCCGGCAGGTAGATCCGGTTGTGCGTCTCGCGGCGCAGTGCCTTGGACGGCAGGGTCAGGTCGTGCAGCTCGCCGGGGCGGGCGTCCGGGTCGTGCTGGGTCCACTCCGGGGTCTGGTAGCCGAAGGCCTGGCACACCGAGGACGACCCGACCGGGCTGTGCGCGATCTGCGGGTTGAGGGGGTCGTTGCCCCGGACCGTGTGGCCGTTGTTGGAGAGCTCGAGCTGATACTCCACGCGGGAGCCGTAGGGCAGCTCGACGATGACGTACCAGAGGTCGGTGCCCTCGATCCGGCGCAGCGGCACCCGTTGCGGCTGGTTGACGATGCGGTGCAGCAGATGCACCTCGTCGGCCTGCCCGCGGTAGAGGAAGGTGCACTTGGCCCCCTCGATGATCGGCACCTGCCGCTCGTGCAGGAAGGCGTCGACGGCGGCCTCGTCGAGGTGCTCGCGCTCCCGGAACTGGTTGATCGCCAGCTTGCCCCGTGGCGTGCCCCGCACCGGCTGTCCCGGCAGCGAGACGCTCACCGGACCTGCCCCAGGGTCGTGACGGCGCCGTCATCGGCCAGCACCGGGGCGTCCTCGGGCAGCTCACCACCGGGCAGTATGTCGACACGCACCCGGGCGTCCAGCAACAGACAGCGCGCGGGGGCCAGGCGGCGGGCGAGCACGCCCATTCGGGCCGGGTTGCCCAGGTCGAGCCGCTCGCGGGCGCCCGGCAGGGCGACGGTGTTGCGCACCAGCCCCAGCCCCTGGGTGAAGATCTCGCTGACCGAGGGGCCGTGCGCGGCCCGGTCGTGGAAGAGCACGACCCGGTCGGTCAGCGCCATCGCCCCCGCACCCCACGCCACGATCGGGACCTGCAGCTGGGGGGCGATGTTGAACAGGTGCAGAGCCCCGACCAGCACCCCCACGTGCCCGCCGGGGATCAGGACGACCTCGGCATCGGCCAGGTCCTTGCTGATGAGCTGGCGCAGCAGCTGGACGGCGCGCCGCTCGTGCGGGGGCCACCGCTCCCAGAAGTCGGCGTGGATCTCGTTGACCCGGGCCAGGTGCCGCTCGTCGATCTCCCGCATGATCTGCTGGGCGTCCCCGAGGGCGACCCGCTGCACCTGGATCGACCGCGGCACGCGCTCGGCCATCGTGCGCAGGGCGTCGACGACGTGGTCCAGGGCGATGACGTAGAGGTCCTGCATCTCCTCCAGCAGCATCCGGCGCTGCTGGTCGGCGGCGGCGAACTCGGGGTCGGCCTCCCAGACCTCCTGCATCCGGTGCCAGAGCCGCAGGTTGACGGCGTTGCCGGAGGTGAGGGACATGAGCAGCTCGTCCTCGGGCTCCCGCTCGCGCCACCCCGCGTTGATGACGGCCGCGCGGGCCCCGCGCAGCTGCAGCGACTCGAGCACCGCGTCGACCCGGGGTTGGCGCTGCGGGCCGAGCAGGGTGACCGAGGCGGAGTGCTCCGAGTGCGGCGCCTCCTCAGCCGGCATGGACCTGGACGACCTGGCCCACGTTGTCCAGCATCGAGTGCAGGACGTCGTAGTCGGGGTGCCGCATCCGGATGTAGGCGTTGGCCATGTAACCCGCCTCCACCGGCTGGGTCGGGGTGCCGGCCGGGGGCAGGTGGGCGTCGATGATCCAGCGGCCGAGGCGGTTCTCGACGTCCTCCAGGCCGGAGTAGCCGGTGATCCGCCCGTCCCGGTCGGGGCGCAGCGCGATGATCGCGGCGGAGTGGCTGCGGCTGGGCCGGGTGAACACCTGGCCGTGCACGATGGCGTCCGCCCACGCGCGGTAGGTGTCCATGTCGTTGCCGGCGGAGTAGAGGTCGTAGCAGCCGACCCCGGGCGGCCTGGCCCCGATCTCGCTGAACTTCAGCCCCTTCGGGCCGTAGAACCACTCCATGTGGGTGGCCGAGGTGCCGATGCCCAGGGCGGTGATGACTTTCTGCCCCATCACGCGGATCTCGTCGTAGAGTCCGCCGCCGTCGATCCGGTTGGTGGAGATGTAGACCGGGGAGATCCACCGGGTGCGCATCGCCTCCAGGACGTTGGGGAAGTAGTGGCAGGCGAAGTCGACCTGGGGTCGCCCGTCGACGCTGATCGTGTCGTAGAAGCCCTCGTGGCCCTCGACGAACTCCTCGACGGCGATCGAGGTGGTGCCGGGTCCGAAGCGGGCCAGCGCCGCCTCCAGCTCCCGGTCGCTCTCCACCTTGCTGGTGCCGGCGGCCCCGGCGCCGTCGCGCGGCTTGAGGATCAGCGGGTAGCCCACCCGCTCGGCGAACTCGCGGACCTCCGCCAGGCTCGAGGCTCCCGTGGAGGCGGCCGTGGGCACCCCCGCCTGACGCAGGGCCTCTTTCATGGACGGTTTGTCGCGGCACAGCCACGTGGTGTGTACGGAGGTGCCCGGGATGCCGGTCGCCTCGCGGACGACCGCGGCGGGCATCGTGTGCGCCTCGATGGTCGCCTCGAGCCGGTCGACCCAGACCATCCCCTGGAGCCTGCGCACCACGTCGGTCATGGCCTCCACGTTGGTGACTGAGCCGACCTGCTCGTAGTGGCCCATCCAGGACTTCAGCTCGTCGTCCAGGTAGTCGGCGGGTGTCTCGCCCACCCCCAGGACGTTCGCGCCCGCCTCCGCCAGCGCCCGCACGAACTCGCGCTGGTTGCGTGGGAAGTGTGGCTCCACGAAGACGATGTTCACGGGTCGAGCCTGCCACAGATCGCGAGGTCGCGACACTGACCGGGCGGGGCCTGTCAAGCGAGCGGGTCATCGCGATACGAGCGGACTCGATCTGGTGGGGCCGGCGCCGCCGACAACCAGCTCCCGCACGCCTGCCTGGCCGGACCGCCGCCTTCTTCGAGCGCCCACGTGTTCTTCGGGCCGACTGCAGCCAGCCTGGGGATCACCGAGGCGCTCGAAGACGCCTGGGTGGGGGCTGACGGCAGCAGCGCGACGCGCCCGGTGGGGCGGTGGCAGCCGTACGACGCCCGGTCCGCGCCAGTGCACCGGGTCGGCGCCAGTGCACCCGGTCGGCGAGATCGGTGCACGCCACCGTCACGATCGGTGCGAGCAAATCGCCGTCGACGCGAGCACCGGGCCATGACACCGACGGCATGTTGCTCGCACCGACCGGGCCCCGGTGGGGTTGGGGGGCAGCAGCACGACGCTCCTGGTGGGGTTGGGGGTACGCCCCGTGCCCGGTGGGTTGGGGTCTCTCCGTCCCACGCTCGGTCGAGGTGGTGGACGGGCCACTAGAGTCTGGGGATGGACCTGCTGGGCCCGCTCACCGCTGAGCTGGACGAGCTGCTGGCCGACGCCGATGCGGCGCTGGCGCAGCACTATCCGGGCGAGCGCGCAGGACGCCAGCCCGTGCACACCTTCTATCTCCCGGCCGACCGGTTCCACGAGCGGGCGGTCCACGACCTGGGGCGCGAGGCGGCGCAGGTGGTCCGCGAGCACGCCGAGGAGTTCCGCGCGGTGATCGACGGGGACGAGGACCTCGCCGACCGGGTCCGGGCCAAGCTCGACCGCGAGCCGATCGAGGACCTGCGGATCGACTTCGAGGACGGCTACGGGACACCGCCGGATGCGCAGGAGGACGACGCGGCCACGGCCGCGGGCCGGGCGCTGGCGGTGCTGCTGGACGACGGTGCCGCCCCACCGTTCACCGGCCTCCGGATCCGCAGCTTCGAGGCGGCCACCCGGGCGCGCGGGGTCCGCACCCTGCTCCTCTTCCTCGACGCGCTCGGCCGGGTGCCCGAGGGTTTCGTGGTCACCCTCCCCAAGGTCACCGCGGTCGAGCAGGTCGAGGCGATGGCGCACGTCTGCGAGCGCCTCGAGGAGCACCTCGGCGGCCGGCTGCAGTTCGAGGTCCAGGTCGAGACACCCCAGTCGGTGCTCGGCGCCGACGGCCGCGTGCTGCTCGCACCGATGGTCTCCGCCGCCCGGGGGCGGCTGACCGGCTTTCACTACGGCACCTACGACTACAGCGCGGCCTGCGGGATCGCCGCCGGTCAGCAGGCCCTCGACCACCCCGCGGCCGACCACGCCAAGGCAGTGATGCAGGTCGCCGCGGCCGGCACCGGTGTGCGCCTCTCCGACGGCTCCACCAACCGGTTGCCGGTCGGCGACCAGCTGGTCCCCGGCTGGCAGGAGCACCTGCGCCTGGTCCGGCGCTCCCTGGAGCGCGGCTTCTACCAGGGTTGGGACCTGCACCCGGCCCAGCTGCCGACCCGCTACGCCGCGACCTACCGCTACTTCCGCGACGGTTTCGCCACGGCGGCGGAGCGGCTGGGCACCTACGTGCGCCGGGAGGAGTCCTCGGTCCTCGACGAGCCGGCCACCGCCCGGGCGCTCTCCGACTTCGTCGTGCGCGGGCTCGACTGCGGGGCGCTGGATGAGTCCGAGGTGGTCGGGGCCACCGGTCTGCAGACCGAGACGCTGTGGGCGATGGCCCGGCGTCCTGTGAGAGGAGCATGAGCATGGGCATCCGCCTGGGAGCCAACCGCTACGGCAAGTCCGAGAGCCGGGTGGTGCGCATCGTGCGCGACTCCGAGCGCCACGAGATCCGCGACCTCAACGTCTCCACGTCCCTGCGCGGGGACTTCGAGGCTGCGCACGTCGACGGCGACCAGTCGGCGGTGCTGCCCACGGACACCCAGAAGAACACCGCCTTCGCCTACGCCAAGGAGCACGGCGTCGCCTCGATCGAGGACTACGCCCTGGCCCTCGGGCAGCGGCTCCTGGACGCCTCGCCCGCGGCGACCGGCTGCCGGACGCGCGTCGAGGAGTACGCCTGGGACCGGATCCCCGTGGGTCCCGACGGCGGCGGACACGACCACGCCTTCGTCCGGCGCGGCGGCGAGGTGCGCACCACCGAGGTCGACCGCACCCGCGACGGCGCGAGCGTCACCTCCGGCCTGACCGACCTGGTCCTGCTGAAGTCCACCGGCTCGGAGTTCCAGGGGTTCCTCAAGGACGACTACACGACGCTGCCGGAGGCCGACGACCGCATCCTCGCCACGTCGCTGACGGCCACCTGGCGATGGTCCGGCCTCGACGTGGACTGGAACAGCACCTACACCGCGGTCCGCGCCACGCTCCTGGAGACCTTCGCGACGACCTACAGCCGCGCCCTCCAGGAGACGCTGTGGCTGATGGGTCGCGCCGTCCTCGAGCAGCAGCCCGGCATCACCGAGATCTCCTTCAGCGCCCCCAACAAGCACCACCTCCTGGTCGACCTGTCCCCCTTCGACGTCGCCAACGACGGGGAGGTCTTCATCGCCGCCGACCGCCCCTACGGCCTGATCGAGGCGACCGTCACCCGGGACGAAGAATGACCGACCCCCGCGCCTTCAACGAGCTGGCCGCCTACGAGGCCCGGGCCCGCCTGCTGACCTGCCTGGACGTCCCCCGCTGGGCCCACCAGGTGGTGGCCGGGAGGCAGTATGCGGAGTGGTCCGGCCTGGAGGCCGCCATGCGGTCCGCGGCGCTCACCATCACCGACGAGGAGCTCACCCTGGCCCTGGCCCGCCACCCGCGCATCGGGGAGCGGGCTGACGCCGACCGCCACGAGGCCACTCACTCCGAGCGCGAGCAGTCCGCGATTGACCGCTCCGACGAGGAGCTGGCGCGGGCGCTGCTCGAGGGCAACCGCGCCTACGAGGAGCGGTTCGGCCGGGTCTTCATCATCCGCGCGGCCGGCCGGGACGGGCAACAGGTCCTCGACCAGCTCCGGATCCGTCTGACGAACACCGACGAGCAGGAGCGCGCGGAGACGATCGAGCAGCTCGTGCAGATCGCGCTGCTGCGCGCCAAGGAGGTCCTGGTCTGATGGCAACCCTGAGCACCCACGTCCTCGACACCGCCACCGGGCGACCGGCCCGGGGTGTCCCCGTCACGCTGCTGGACGCGGACGGCACCGCGCTCGCGGAGTGGGTGACCGACGACGACGGGCGGATCGGGGCGCTCGGCGGCGACCTGCCGACGGGCAGCTACCGGCTGCGCTTCGACCTGGACGGACCCTTCTATCCCGAGGTCGTCGTCGCCTTCCGGATCACCGCCGACGAGCACCACCACGTCCCCCTCCTGCTCAGCCCGTTCGGGTACTCGACCTACCGTGGCAGCTGAGCCCTACGACCGCGTCGTCCGAGCCGAGCGGGCGGTCGTCGGCGAGCAGGAGCGGCCGGTGACCCTCGGCATACTGCACGGCCGGATCGCCACCCTCGACGCTGTCCTCCCGCCCGGCCAGGAGCCCGACGTCGTCCTCGCGGACGACGAGGTGCTGCTGCCCGGGCTGGTCGACACCCACGTCCACGTCAACGACCCCGGCCGCAGCGACTGGGAGGGCTTCGACTCCGCGACCCGGGCCGCGGCCGCCGGTGGGGTGACCACGATCGTCGACATGCCGCTCAACTCGGTGCCGCCCACGACCACCCTGGCCGGGCTGCGCGCCAAGCAGCAGGCGGCGCGGGGGCGGGTGCACGTGGACGTGGGCTTCTGGGGCGGAGCGGTCCCCGGCAACCTCGCCGACCTCGAGCCGCTGCACGACGCCGGGGTGCTCGGGTTCAAGTGCTTCCTGCTGCCCTCCGGCGTCGAGGAGTTCGGCCACCTCGACGACGCGGGGCTGCGCGAGGCGCTCACCGAGCTGGCCCGGCTGGACGCGCTGCTCCTGGTCCACGCCGAGGACGAAGGGGAGATCGACGCGAGGCCGCTGCAGAGCCGGGCCTACGCCGACTTCGTCGCGACCCGTCCGCCGCGGGCCGAGCAGGTCGCGATCGAGCGGCTGGTCGCCGCGGCGGAGCAGACCGGTGCCCGCGTGCACGTCGTCCACCTGTCAGCGGCCGACGCGCTGCCGACGCTCCGCACCGCCCGCGACCGGGGCACGCGGCTCAGCGTCGAGACCTGCCCGCACTACCTGACGCTCGCCGACGAGGACGTGGCCGACGGTCACACCGAGTTCAAGTGCTGCCCGCCGATCCGCGGCGCCGCCAACCGTGACCTGCTGTGGAGCGGGCTGGCCGACGGCAGCATCGACGCCGTCGTCTCCGACCACTCTCCGTGCACCTCAGCCCTGAAGTGCCTCGACACCGGCGACTTCGGGCAGGCCTGGGGCGGCATCGCCTCCGTGCAGCTGGGGCTCCCGGCCGTGTGGACGCACGCCCGGCGCCGGGGCCACACGCTGGTGGACGTCGCCCGGTGGATGTGCCAGGGCCCGGCCGACCTGGTGGGTCTGCGGCGCAAGGGGCGGCTGGCGGTGGGCCACGACGCCGACCTGTGCGTGCTCGCCCCGGACGAGGAGTTCACGGTGGACCCGGCCCTGCTCCACCACCGCAACCCCGACACCCCCTACGCCGGCCACACGCTCACGGGCGTGGTCCGGGCGACCTGGCTGCACGGCATACTCGTGGATCCGGCCGACGCCGGCGCCGTCCCCCGCGGGCGGCTGCTCCGGAGAGGAGAGGCATGACCTACTACGTCCCCCGCGGCGGCCTGCCCGGGCAGGAGGAGCTCACCACGGACCGGGCGGTGTTCACCGAGGCCTACGCCGTCCTCCCCCGCGGCACCCTGCGCGACATCGTCACCAGCCAGCTGCCGCACTGGCGGGCGACGCGCGCCTGGGTGCTGGCCCGGCCGCTGTCCGGCTTCGCCGAGACCTTCAGTCAGTATGTCGTGGAGGTCGCCCCCGGCGGTGGCAGCGACCGCCCGGACGACGACGGGGGCGCCGAGGCGGTCCTGTTCGTCGTCGACGGCTCGCCGGTCCTGCGGCTCGGAGGCACCGATCACGTGCTGCGGCCTGGGAGCTATGCCTACCTCCCGCCCGGGGCGGGCTGGTCCCTGCGCAACGAGTCGGGGGCCAGCGCCACCTTCCACTGGATCCGGAAGGCCTACCAGCACGTCGAGGGCATCGACGTGCCCGAGCCGTTCGTGACGCACGAGGATGACGTGGCGCCGGAGCCGATGCCCGGCACGCAGGCGTGGGCGACGCAGCGCTTCGTCGACCCGCTCGACGTGCGCCACGACATGCACGTCAACATCGTGACCTTCCAGCCCGGCGGGTCGATCCCGTTCCCGGAGACCCACGTGATGGAGCACGGGCTCTACGTTCTCGAGGGCAAGGGGGTCTACCTGCTCAACCAGGACTGGGTCGAGGTCCAGGCCGGCGACTTCATGTGGCTGCGAGCGTTCTGTCCGCAGGCCTGCTACGCCGGCGGCCCGGGGCCCTTCCGCTACCTGCTCTACAAGGACGTCAATCGGCACGCCCGGCTCTAGCCCGCAGAGACTAGCCCCGGCGGGCGAGCTCGTCGAAGGCACGGGCGACGACGCCCGCGTAGACGTGCATGCCCTCGATGTCCGGGTGGATCCGGTCGGACTGCAGGACCTCGGGCTGCTGCTCGATGGTGCCCTGCCAGTCGCCGACGACCGCGTTGGGATAGTCGGCGACGACCTCCTCGATGGTCTCGTTGGAGGACGGGGTGAAGGTGCTGGAGCCGTAGAGGTTCATCACCACGACGTTGCGGTCCGGGCCCAGGGTGTCCAGGAACTGCCGCAGCTGCTTCTCGTTGACGCCGGCGTTGGTGCCGAAGTGCACGATGACGTTGTCGCGGACGGTCCCCTCGGCCAGCGCTGCCTCCAGCACGGGGTTGGCGTCCTTCCACTGCCGGTTGGACTTGGCGGCGAAGTTCATCTCGGGGAAGCGCCACTTCAGCCCGTCGGCGCTGGTCACGACCAGGGAGTCACCGATCGCGGTGAGGCGGCTGCTGTTGGGGACCAGCAGGCCCTCCTCGTCCTCGTGCCAGCCCTCCGGCACCGCGACCTCAGCCGGCTGCTCGGCCGGATCCCCGGTCTGCTCCGCCGGGTCCGTCTCTTGCCCCACGCCCGGATCCGCAGCGTCCGGGTCGTCGGCAGAGCCTGACCCCGTGCCGTCGCCGCCGGGCCGGGCGATGATCCGGTCCATGGCCGACTGGAAGCCCTCACCCAGCGTGCCGACGGACTCCCCAGACCCAGCGTCACCCGCACCATCGACCGCGCCGCCCCCGATCGCAGCGTCCTCAACCCCCGTGTCCTCAACCCCCGTGTCCTCGACCGAGGTGGTCCCGAGCAGGGCACCGCCGGCCAGCGACACCCGCGCGGGGGCGTCGACCGGCGCCGTGTTGAGGTCGGCCTCGGCCGCCTCGATCGCCAGCTGGGTCTCCGACTTCTCCGGCGCCGTGGCGATGGCGACACCGGCGAGCGCCACGGCCAGCACGGTGATCGCCGCCACGGCCGAGGTGACCGCCCCCCGCGTGGGGCCGGACACCCGCTCGCGGACCGCGGCATAGCAGGCGCGGAAGCCGTGCGTGCGCACCGGCGTCTCCACATAGCGGAAGCACAGCTCGGACAGCACCAGCGTGAGCACCAGGGCAGCGGTCAGGGTGACATACCCGCGGAGGGTGCCCTCGGCATACGGAAAGAGCGCGGCCACGATCATCAGCACCGGCCAGTGCCACAGGTAGATCCCGTAGGACCGCTCCCCCAGATAGCTCAGCGGGCGCAGCTCCATGGCCCGCCGCCAGCCGCTGGGCGACTCGAGCAGGCCGGCGATGAGCACGGCGGTCGCCACGCAGGCCAGGAGTATGCCGCCACGGTAGGTCCACGGGTGCGCGTCGGTGAGGCGGGACATCAGCACGACGAGGACCACGAGCGCGGTCAGCACGGCCGGCATCCGCCACCGGCGCCACGCGCGGGTATGCAGCCCCAGGCGGTGCGGGGCGGCCCACGCGAAGGCGAGCGCGACGCCGAGCATCAGGCCGAACAGGTGCGTGTCGGTGCCGTAGTAGACGCGCGTCGAGTCCTGGCCCGGGCTGAAGAGCACCGCCATCAGCAGCGCCGAGCCGAGGGCCAGGCCCAGGGCGATGCCGATCCGCTGCCGGGAGGTGCGGGTGACCGCGAGCACCACGACGAGCGCGAGCGGCCACAGCAGGTAGAACTGCTCCTCCACGGCGAGGGACCAGAAGTTGACGAACAGCAGCGGCGAGGTGCTGTCGAAGTAGCTGGCGCCGGCCGCGACCTCGACCCAGTTGGTGCTGAAGGTCATCGCGCCCAGGGTCTGCCGCCCGATGTTGACGAGCAGGTCACCCCCGGCCAGGCGCGCCGCGGCGATGCTCACGACCACGACGGTGACCAGCGCGGGGAGCAGGCGCCGGGCCCGGCGGAGCCAGAACTGCGGCAGGTTGAGCCGTCCCCGGCGGCTGATCTCACGCAGCAGCAGGGTGGTGATCAGGAAGCCGGACAGCACGAAGAAGACGTCGACCCCCAGGAAGCCGCCGGGCAGCACGGTCGGGGTGAAGTGGAAGATCAGGACGCCGATGATGGCCAGCGCCCGGATGCCGTCCAGCCCGTGGATGTGTCCTGGTCGGGGGTCCAGGTCGGACGGGCCCCTGCGCCGCCGGCGTGGGAGGTCAGGTGTCGCCTCGGGGAGCGCGGTGCGCGCGGGGGCGACCGGTCGCTCCAGCAGGTCGGTGCCCGCGGCGGGGCCGTGTCGGGCGGTGCTGGTGCCAGGTGGGTCGGCGGAGGTTGCGGGAGGGGACTCGGGCTCGTTGGTCTGGGCCGACAACGCAACCTCCTCCCGGGGCGGGACACACCTATGGGCCCCAACTTAGGGGCCCATAGCTGTGCAGTATGGCGCCACGCGGGTGACTGGAGGAATCTCTTGTGATTTGTGGTGCCTGTGGGACTGATCTGAGGTCGTGTGGGACTGGTCCGTGACCCCGTGTGACTGGTCGGTGACGCGGGGCACGAACGTGGGGCGGACCCTGTTTGGCACGAACGTGGGCGGCCATCGCGAGGTGCGACGGCCGCCCACGTCCTCCGGTGGGGACCGGCCCGTCAGGGCAGGTCGGTCTTCCGGTCGGCCTCGTCCTTGAGGTTCTCGGCCGCGTTCTCGGCGTCGTCCTTCACGTCCCCGAAGTCCGTGCCGAAGCCGGAGGTGCTGCTGCCGGTCGTGCCGGGGATGTCGTCGGTGGCGTCCTCGGTCGCTGCCTTGGTGTCGCCGGCGGCGTGCTTTGCGTCGTCCTTGGCCCCGGCGAGCTTGTCCTTGGCGTCGTCGACGACGTGCTTGGCCTTGTCCTTGGCGTCGTCGAGCTTGCCCTTGGCGCTGGCGGCCGCGCTGTCGGCCTTCTGCACGAGGCTGTCGGCGATGGGGGTCTCCGCCTCCGCGGTGCCAGCGGCGCCGGCCCCGGTCCGCCCGGTCGCCGTCGCCTTGTCAGCCAGGGTGGCGCGGACCTGGGAGTCGACACCGGGGGCGCCGCCCACGTGGTGCTCGGTGGCCCACGGGTCGGTGGCCGGCTTCTTCTTGGAGTTCAGGTACCACGCGACCGCGGCACCGGCGGCGGCGAGGAGGCCCATGACGACCAGGGCGTTGCCCTTCTTTTTCTTCTTCTCGGGGGCCGGCACCACCGCGGGTGCGGTCGCCGCGAGCTGCGCGAGCTTCTCGTCCTTGGCGTGCTGCATGTTGCCGAGCATCTCGGAGATCTTGGGCAGGATGTCGTCGACGATCACGTCCCGGGCGTGGTCCACCTTGGGCCCCACCGCGGCCAGCGCCTCCTGGCCCTTGGGCACGGCCGCGTCGATGCCGTGGTCGATGCTGGACACCGCACGCTTCTGTGCCTGGACGGCCTTCTCCTTGGCCTGGGCCGCGAACTCGCCGGACTTCTCCTTGGCGACCTCGGCAGCCTCGCTGGCGCGGGGTGCGATCCGCTCGTCGAAGGTCTCCCTGGCGGCTGCGGCGCTCGACTTCATCCCGGCCACCGCCTTGTCCTTTGCGGCCACCGCCTCCTCGCTGACCTGGTCAGCCTTGCTCTTGCGCTGGAACACAAAGTCCTCCTCTGTCGGCGTGCGTTGGATTCCATCCTGCACTGTGTCACCCTCATCCTCCACCCCGTGCTCCAGGCCGGCCTCCTCAGAGCCCCAGCGGCGTCCGCGACGGGGGACCGGAGCAGCCCGCGTGCGAGGATAGCTGCATGAACGTGACGCTGCAGACCAGCAAGGGCAACATCAACCTGACGCTCTTCCCGGACCACGCACCCAAGACGGTGCAGAACTTCGTCGGCCTCGCCACGGGCGAGAAGGACTACCAGGACGACGCCGGCCGCAAGAACCCCCAGCCGTTCTTCGACGGGCTGATCTTCCACCGGGTCATCGACGGGTTCATGATCCAGGGCGGCTGCCCGCTCGGGGAGGGCTTCGGCGGTCCGGGCTACACCTTTGACGACGAGATCCACCCGGACAAGAACTTCAACGAGCCCTACGTCCTGGCCATGGCCAACGCCGGCAAGCAGATGGGCCGCGGCACCAACGGCTCGCAGTTCTTCATCACCGTGGGCCCGACCCCCCACCTGATGGGCAAGCACACCATCTTCGGCGAGGTCGCGGACGCCGACTCCCGGGCGGTCGTCGACGCCATCGCCACCACCCGCACCGGTCGCGGTGACAAGCCCGTCGAGCCGGTCGTGATCGAGAAGGTCGTCGTCTCCGAGTGACGTCGGAGTGAGTTCCGCCTCATGACAGCCCCCGCCCCACCGGTCTGTCCGCGCCACCCGGACCGACCGTCATACATCAACTGTCAGCGGTGCGGCCGACCCGTGTGCCCGGAGTGCCAGCGGCCTGCGGCCGTCGGCATCCAGTGCGTGGACTGCGTCAGGGAGCAGGCGCGCACCGTCCGCACGCCGACGTCCCGGTTCGGTGCGCCGACGACCGGTGGGCGGCCGATCGTCACCCTCACGCTGATCGCGATCTGCGCGGTGGTCTACGTCGGGCAGCTGACCAACGACCGGGTGACCTTCGAGCTGATGTTCGTGCCGTTGCTGGCCGAGTCCGAGCCCTGGCGGTTCATCACCGCGGCCTTCGCGCACTCGCCCAGCGGCGTGATGCACATCCTGTTCAACATGTTCGCCCTCTGGATCACCGGGCAGTACCTCGAGCCGCTGCTGGGTCGGGTGAAGTTCCTGGCGCTCTTCCTGATCAGCGCGATCGGCGGCTCGGTGGGCTACCTGCTGCTCGCGCCGTTCCCCGACGGCTGGACCACGCCCACGGTGGGCGCCTCGGGAGCGGTCTTCGGGCTCTTCGCGGCGACCCTGGTGCTCAACCGGCACCTCGGCCGGGAGACCGGTGGGATCATCGTCGTCTTCGTGATCAATGGGGTCCTGGGCTTCGTCCTGCCGAACATCGCCTGGCAGGCCCACCTCGGCGGCGCCGTCACTGGTGCCATCATCGCGCTCGTGCTGGCCGCGACGGCACCGACCGGGCGCACCGTCACCGAGGCCGCGTCGCGCAGGCGCTGGTTCTGGCCGGCGATGCTCGGGCTGCTCGTCGTGCTGGCGGCGACGTCCTACTGGCGGATCCAGTCCGTCGCGGACGCCATCCTGATGTAGCCCGCGCAGCCTGCGTAGCGCCACGGGCGCTGCGTCCCGCTGACCTCCGCACCTGTGGCGCAGGTCACGCTCGAATCACACCCGTGTAGTTATCCCCACCCTGTGGATAACGTGGGGATAACGCCGGGCTAGCGCCAGCGGGTGGTCATCATGAACCCGGCCATGATGGCGCCCAGGCCGACCACCAGGTTCCAGTAGCCGATCTTCAGCGGCCAGTCGCCGCTGGTGACATAGAACGTGGTGACCCACAGGACGCCGAAGATCATCAGGCCGCACATGACCGGCACGAACCACGGCGGGTTGACCTGCGGCGGTGCGGCGACGTCGACGGGGCGCTGGTCCTTGCGGGTCTTCTTGACGCGTCCCTTGGACTTCGGCACGACAACTCCTTCTGCTGGGTTGGTCGGGACGGCTGTGCTGCCGCCCGGCTCCGCGACCGGGCAGTATGCCGGGCGCTGGCCCACAGGATACGTGGGCCGGGCGTTAGGCTGGAACCTCACACCGGGAGAGGGACGAGATGAGCGAGCCGAGCGGCCGGGGCGCCTGGCGCGTCCTGGTGCCCGTGATGGCTTTGGGGGCCGGGTTGCTCTTCGGCACCTCCGCCGCCCTGGCCGAGGACGAGCCGGCCGAGCCCGAGACCCTGGCGGGCCTGATCACCGAGCGCACCGCACAGGTGGAGGCGCTCGCCACCCAGGTCGAGGAGCTGCGCACGGAGATCGACGAGGCCAGCGACGCGAGTCCCCTGCCGGCCAAGGTCGACGCCGAGGCACTGGCCCCGCTCGTGGGGTCCGAGGCGGTGCGGGGGCCGGGGGTGCAGGTGATGCTGGACGACGCGGGATACACCCTGGAGACCCTTCCCGCCGACTACACCGTCGACGACGTCGTGGTCCACCAGCAGGACGTCCAGGGGGTCATCAACGCCCTGTGGGCCGGGGGCGCGGAGGCGATGATGGTGCAGGACCAGCGGATCATCTCCACCAGCGCGGTCCGCTGCGTCGGCAACACGCTCTACCTCCAGGGCCGGGTCTACTCCCCGCCCTACACGATCACCGCCATCGGCGACCGGGGCAGCCTGCTGGGCGCCCTCGAGGACGACGCGACGGTCAGCAACTACCGGGCCTGGGCCGAGATCCTCGGGCTCGGCTACCAGGTGACCGAGCTCGCCGAGGTCGAGCTGCCCGCCTTCGTCGGCACGCTGCGCGCCCAGCACGCCACGCCGCTCGGCCCCCGCCCGGAGGTCGAGGAAGAGCTGCCGCTGGGCCGCTGAGCGGGGCCGCGCCCGACGGGCGTGGCGGCCCGCGCCGACCAGAAGCCGGCCGTGACCGTCCAAGGCCCTCAGTCGGTGTCGGTCGGCGGGTCGGGCAGCGTCGGATCCTCGTTACCAGGGGGGTCCGTCGTGGGCCCGGTCGTGGGTTCCGTGGTCGGCCCCGTCGTGGGTCCTGTCGTCGGCTCCGTGGGGTCGGTGGTCGGGTCGTCGGTCGTCGGATCCGGCGGTGGCGGCGGGGTGACCGTCACCTCCGTGGTCTGGGTGATCACCTCCGGTGGCGCCACAGCGACGACCAGCGTGACCTCGGCCTGGTAGTCGACGATGTCGCCGGCCTCGATCGACTGGCTCAGCACGGTGCCCTCCTCGACGTCCGTGCGCTGCTCCTCCTCGATCGTGAGGTTCTCGTTGAGCCGCGCCACCTGCAGGGCGATCCGGGCGTCGACGATGTCGAGGTCGGTGACCTCGGGCATCTCGGTCTGGCCACTGGCCACGATCAGGGTGACCGGGTCATCGGGCGCCTGCTCGTTGCCCGCCGCCGGGTCGGTGCGGATGACGATCCCCTCGTCGAAGGCCGGGTCGTGCTCCTCGACCACCTCGGTCGCCACCGTGAGGTTCTGGCCCTCCAGGATGGAGCGTGCCGAGCTCTCGTCGCTGCCCGAGACGTCCGGTATGGCGATCGCCTCGGGGCCGCTGGAGACGGTGAGCACGACCTCTGAGCCCTCCGCGACCTGCTGGTTCGCCGCGGGGCTCTGGTCGATGACGGTGCCCGGCGCCTGCTCGTCTGCGACGGTCTCGGTCTCTCCCACGACGAGGTTGCGGGCCAGGATCTTGGTCTCCGCGTCGGCCTCGGTGTCGCCGATGACGAACGGGACCGAGACCATCACGGTCTCCTCCCCGTCGCCCGGGCCGAGGGCTTGGAAGACGACCCAGCCGATGCCGGCCAGCGCCAGCAGGCCGAGCACGGACAGGACCAGCCAGCCGCCCGGGTGCCGTTGCTCGCGCACCGGGATCTCGTCGGTGCGCTCGTAGCCGTCGTCGTCACCCGGCTGCTGCGCCTGCGGGGGGAGCCCGCCGGGCCGGCCCCGGGAGGACACGCCGGCGCGCGTCGCGGCCGTTGCGCCGACCGCGGCCGCACCCATCGCCTCCGTCGGGAAGCCGCCGGGTGGCAGCGCGCCGCCGCTGAGCACGTCCGGTGACCCGGCCACCGCACCCAGCGAGGCGAGCGCCGCCTCGCTGATCGGCTGTCCGGCCCGGGCGGCGAGCAGGTCCGCGCGGAACGCGCCGGCGGTCTGGTAGCGGTCGTCGGCCGACTTGCGCAGCGCGTGCAGGGTGATCGCGTCGAGCGCCTCGCTCAGGTCGTTCTGGAAGGCCGACGGGGCCTTGGCCTGCTCGCCCAGGTGCTGGTAGACGAGCGAGACCGGGTCGCCGACGAACGGGGTCCGGCCGGTGAGCAGCTCATAGAGCATGCAGCCGGTGGAGTAGAGGTCCGAGCGGGCGTCCACGTCCTCGCCCTGGGCCTGCTCGGGCGAGAGGTAGCGCGCGGTGCCGAGCACCGACTGGGTCTGCGTCATGGTGGCGGCGGTGTCGGCGAGGGCCCGCGCGATGCCGAAGTCCATGACCTTCACGGCACCACCACGGGTGACCATGACGTTGGCCGGCTTGATGTCGCGGTGCACCAGACCGCGCTCGTGGGAGTAGTCGAGCGCCGACAGCACGGCGGCGGTGACGCGCGCCGCCTCGTCGGGGTCCAGCACCTTCTCGGTGTTGAGGATCTCCCGCAGGGTCCGGCCCTCGACCAGCTCCATCACGATGAACGGCACCGCCACCGGGGCCCCACCGGACTCGCGCATCTCCTGCTCACCGGAGTCGTAGACCGCCACGATCGAGGGGTGGTTGAGCCCGGCCGCGGACTGCGCCTCGCGACGGAACCGGGCCAGGAAGGAGGTGTCCCGGGCGAGGTCGGTGCGCAGGATCTTGATGGCGACGGTCCGACCGAGCCGCAGGTCGTGGCCCTTGTGGACCTCGGCCATGCCGCCCCGGCCGATCAGCTCGCCGACCTCGTAGCGGCCGCCGAGGACCAGCGCTTCCTCACTCATCGATTCACTCCTGCCTCAAGGACCGCGCGCGCGATGGGTGCCGCGACGACCCCTCCGGTCTCTCCGGTCCAGTCCTCTGTTGCGCTCTCCACGATGACGGCCACCGCGATGGTCGGGTCGTCCGCCGGAGCGAACCCAGTGAACCATGCGTGCGCCGCGCCGCTGCTGCCGAACTCCGCCGTGCCCGTCTTGCCGGCCACCTGCACCCCCGGCAGCGCCGCGCGCGACCCCGAGCCCGACTCGACGACGGCGACCATCATGTCGGTGATCTCCTGGGCGGTCCGCTCGCTGGTCGCGGTGGAGAGCTCTCTTGGCTCGGTGGTGTCGATCGGGTCCAGGTCCTTGTCACGCACGGTGTCGATCAGGTAGGGGGTCATCACCTGTCCGTCGTTGGCGATGCCGGCGGACACCATGGCGATCTGCAGGGGGGTGACGCGCACGTCATACTGCCCGATGCCGGTCAGGGCCACCTGGGCGTCGTCGGCGTCCACCGGGTAGCGGCTCGGCGTCACCGGCAGCGGCACCTGCAGGGACTGGCCGAACCCGAAGGCCTCGGACTGCGCGTTGAGGGCCTCGGCGCCGAGCTCGTTGGCGAGCCAGGCGAAGGAGGTGTTGCACGAGACGCGCAGCGAGTCGAACAGGCTGGTCGTGTCGCCGTCGCTGCACGAGGAGCCACCGAAGTTGGGGATCGACGTCGTGGTCCCCGGCAGCGTGTAGCGCAGTGGCGAGGGCAGCTCGCTGTCGGGCGTGAACTCGTTGGACTCCAGCGCAGCGGCGGTCACCACCAGCTTGAAGACCGACCCCGGCGGGTAGAGGTCGCCGCCGATGGCGCGGTTGATCAGCGGGCGCGAGGTGTCCGCGTTGAGCTCCTCGTAGGCTTGCTGGACCGCGCTGAGGTTGTGCGAGCTCACGGAGTTGGGGTCGAAGGTCGGGTGGCTGACCATGGCCAGGATCTCCCCGGTGCGGGGGTCGAGCGCGACCACCGCACCGCGCCGGTCGCCCAGCGCCTCCGACGCGGCCCGCTGGACGTCGGGGTCGAGGGTCAGCTCCAGGCTCGCGCCGCTGGGGTCGCGGCCGAGGATGAGGTCGGGGATCCGACGGTAGAACAGCGAGTCGTCCGACCCGGAGAGCAGCGAGTTCGCGGACCGCTCCAACCCGGCGCCGGCGCCGTAGATGAAGGAGTAGTAGCCGGTGACGTGGGCATAGAGGCGGCCCTGGTCGTAGACCCGCATCCACGACAGGTCGTTGTCGGTGGGCACGGACTCGGCGATGGAGGTGCCCTCGACGAGGATCGCGCCGCGCTCGCGGCCGTACTCGTCCAGCAGCGTGCGCCGGTTGCCGGCCATCTCCCGCAGCTCCTCGGCCTGGAAGAACTGGATGTAGGTCGTGGCGACCAGCAGCGCGGCGAACATCAGGGAGACGACCACGGCCAGGCGGCGGATGGGGGCGTTCACCGGGCGACTCCCGCGTGGGTGCTGGTGTCGAGCTCGGGGTCGTCGGTGACGCGCTCGGCGACGGGTCGGCGGGCGTGGTCGCTGATCCGCATGAGGAGCGCGACGATGATCCAGTTGGCGATGAGCGAGGAGCCTCCGGCGGAGAGGAAGGGCGTGGTCAGGCCGGTCAGCGGGATGACGCGGGTCAGCCCGCCGACGACGACGAAGATCTGCAGCCCGATCGAGAAGGCCAGGCCGGTGGCGAGCAGCTTGCCGAAGCCCTCACGTGAGCCGATGGCGGTGCGCAGCCCCCGCTCGACCAGGAGGGCATAGAGCATGAGCATCGCGAAGATGCCGATCAGCCCGAGCTCCTCGGCGAAGCTGGCGAAGATGTAGTCGCTGTTGGCGAAGTAGGTCAGGTGCGGGAAGCCCTCGCCCAGGCCGGTCCCGAAGAGGCCGCCGTGACCCATCCCCATCAGGCCCTTGGCGACCTGGTCCGAGGACGCGCTCGGGTCGAACGGGTCGAGCCACAGCTGCACCCGGGTCTGTACGTGCGGGAAGAGCCGCCAGGCCACGAAGGCCCCCGCGCAGAACAGCGACAGGCCGATGATGATCCAGCTGACCCGCTCGGTCGCCACGTAGAGCATGGCGACGAAGAGACCGAAGAAGAGCAGCGAGGAGCCCAGGTCGCGCTGGGCGACCAGGATGAGCACCGACAGACCCCAGGCGGCCAGCAGCGGCCCGAGGTCGCGGCCCCGCGGCAGCTGCAGGCCCAGGAAGCGCCGCCCGACCAGGGACAGCGCGTCCCGGGTGGCGACCAGGTAGCCGGCGAAGAACACGGTGAGCACGATCTTGGCGATCTCACCTGGCTGGAAGCTGAACCCCGCGATCCTGATCCACAGGCGGGAGCCGTTCTCCTCGTGCCCGATGACCGGCAGCATCGGCAGCAGCAGGAGCAGGAAGCCGACGACCATCGCGATGTAGGTGTAGCGCCGCAGCAAGCGGTGGTCACGCAGCAGGATGATGACCCCCGCCGCCAGCGCGATGCCCAGCGCGCTCCACAGCAGCTGACGGCTGGCCACCAGGCTGCCGACGTCGCGGCCGGCGGCGTAGTCCAGGCGCAGGATCATCACCAGACCCAGCCCGTTGAGCAGGGTGGCGATGGGGAGCAGAAGGGGATCGGCATACTTCGCCCGCCAGCGCAGCACCAGGTGCAGGCCGACGGTGAAGACGATCAGCAACGCCGCGGTCAACCTCAGGTTCGGCGGGATCTCGTCGTTGACGGCCAGGCCGACGTTGACGTGGGCCAGCAGCACGATGCCGATGGCGAACAGGAGCAGCACGAGCTCGGTCGTCCGCCCCGTGCGCGGCCGGAAGGTGGTGATGGTCGTCACGGCACGCAGTCCACGGTGGGTTGGCGTAGCGGGGGCGTGGGGGCCGTCGTGGCGGCGGCGTCGTCAACCGAGGAGGTCTCGGTCGCGGCTTCGGGGCCGCGCGACGTGGCGGAGGCGTCGTCGGGCCCGGCCGTCGAGAGGGCCCCGTCCGGCCCGGCGGTCGCGGTGACCCCGTCCGGTCCGGCGGTCGCGGTGGCCGTGTCCGGCCCGGCGGTGGTCGCCGTCCCGTCGCCGGGCAGCGGCAGCTGGATGACGTCCTCGCAGCGGGGCAGCGCCAGGAAGCGGAGCTCCTCGACGATCCGGTCGGCGTCGGCGCGGTCATCGGCCGTCAGGGTGTTGATCACCCGGTTGCGGTAGTGCGCCGGCAGCGTCTCCAGCTCGACGTCGGTCTCCTCCTCCGGGCTGGACAGCACGAACGGACCGAGGTCCTGGCTGACGCCGCGGAAGATCGTGACGTGCCCGTTGGCCTCGCCGACGAAGTACTGGCGCTGGGACCAGTCGTAGGTCGCCCACGCACCGACCGTCACCACGGCGAGGATCGCCAGGCCGATCAGGCTGCGACGCATCCAGGTGGCCAGCCCACCGCGTGCCGACTCCTCGGCCAGTTCGGGCGCCGGGTCGGTGCCGTGCACGGTCCGGGAGAGGGCGGCGGCCTTCTCGGCCGGGGTCTGCGGAGTCAGCAGCTGGGTGCCGCGGCGCTCGCTGGCGGCACCGACGACCTGGGGCTCGGTCGTGCCGGTGCCCTCTCCGGCGTCGACGACGTCGGCCACGATCACCGTGACGTTGTCGCGGGTGGAGGCGCGCAGCGCGATGGAGATCAGTTGGTCGGCGACCTTGCCGGGCGGGTCCTCGCTGCGCAGCAGCTCGGCGACCGTCGACTCCGCCACATAGTCGGTGAGGCCGTCCGAGCAGAGCAGCAACCGGTCGCCGGCGCGCAGCTCACGCATGGACAGGTCGGGCCGGTCGTCGGGGCGGCCGGTGAAGACCCGGGTGACCAGCGAGCGCTGCGGGTGGTGCAGCGCCTCCTCCTCGCCGATCCGGCCCTCGTCGAGCAGCTGCTGGACGAAGGAGTGGTCCTTGGTGATCTGCGTGACGCGGGTGCCGCGGCGCAGGTAGGCCCGGGAGTCACCGATGTTGGCCACCGCGAGCTTGGTGCCCGAGCGCATCATGGCGATGCAGGTGGTGCCCATCCCGTGGGTGTTCTCGGACTCCTCGGCGACCTCGGCCAGCCGGTCGTTGGCGTCCATCATCGCCTGCTCGAGCACGACGCTCATGTCGTCGGCGCCGTGGCTCTCGCCGTCCAGGTGCACCAGCTCACCGACCACCAGCGAGCTGGCGACGTCACCGGCGGCGTGCCCGCCCATGCCGTCGCACAGGACGAGCAGCTCCGGCCCGGCGTAGGCGGAGTCCTCGTTACGACTCTTGGTGCCCAGACCCAGGTGGGAGCGGGCGGCGTAGCGCAGCGCGACCATGGGGACTACCGCTGCAGCTCGAGGATCGTCTGGCCGATCCGGATCTGGGTCCCCACCTCGAGCCGGTGGCCGGTCCCGATCCGCTGGTTGTTGATGAAGGTGCCGTTCGTGGAGTCCAGGTCATCGGCATACCACTGTCCGTCCGGGCCCAGATAGAGGCGCAGGTGCCGGCCGGAGGCGTAGTCGTCGGTGAGCACCAGGGAGCACTCCGGGTTGCGACCGATGAGCAGGCCGCCCTCGTTGAGCGGGACGGTGGTGCCGCGCAGGCTGCCGGCCACGACGGCCAGCGAGTGGGGGCCGCGGCGGACCGACCGCGGGGCCCTCCCGGGGGCCCGCTCGGCGCGCCCGGGGGTGCTGCGCGTCAGGACCCTGGTGCCGTAGAGGTCGCCCCGCAGGGCGCCGACCACGCTGAAGACGAAGGCCCAGAGCAGGGCGAGGATCCCGAGCCGGATGATGTTGAGGGTCAGCTCGCTCATCGTGCCCTCTCGACGAGCTCCGCGGGCCTCATCGGCCGCCTTCCGCATGGAAGACGAGCGTCGTGCTGCCCAGCGTCAGACGGTCGCCCTCGGTGAGCTGCTCGGTGCCGATCTGGTCACCGTTGAGGTATGAGCCGTTGGTCGAGCCGAGATCCTTGACGAGCACCTGCTGGTGCGGTCCGTCGTGGGTGATCCGCAGCTCCGCGTGCCGCCTGGAGACGCCGGGGTCGTCGATCACCAGGTCGGCCGAGGCGTCGCGGCCGATCACGGTGACGGCGGCGGTCAGACTGTGCGCCCGGCCGTTGACGTCGATCCACGGCCGTGGGCCACGACCGCTGACCGGCCGCTGGGAGCGGCCCGGCGAGGCCGGGAACTCCCGCGTCGAGGGTCCGCGGGTGCCGCCCGGAGGGGAGTATGACGGGGCACCAGTCCCCGGCTGACCGCCCCGTGCGGCGACGGCCGCAGCGGCGCCGACCCCGGGAGGGGCCTGGCGCGGGCCCGGTGGGCGCTGACCCTGGGCCGGCTGTCCGTGGCCCTGTTGTCCGTGGCCGGATGGACGCTGTCCCTGACCCGGCTGCTGGTGGCCCGGGCCCGGCGGCTGGTGACCCTGGGCCGGGGGGCGGTAGGGGGCGTTCGGGTCGTCTGCCTGCGGGCCCCGCGCGGGAGCCGGCCTGCCCTGCGGACGCTGTTGCCCCGGCATACTCTCTCGATCGAGGGCGGCGGGTCGCAGACCCTCGCCCGGGCGCTGTGCCGGCCGGCGCTGGGCCTGGCGACGGGCGTTCTTGCTCGCGGGACGCACCCGGAAGATGCCGGTCTCCAGCTCGTCGTCCGAGGTCAGCCGCACCTCGACGGTGCCGGCTGGGGTGTAGCGCTGGGCGTCGGCGTGGTCCTCGGCGGCGGCGACGAGCTCGTCGGTCAGGGCGGTGTCGTAGGAGGAGAGCCGCTCGTAGTCGCTCGTGGCGAGCTCGATGGTGAAGACGTTGGGCACCATGGTGCGTCCCGGTCCGAGGACGGCGGCCCGCTCGTCCATCGCCCCACGCATCGCGGAGGCGATCTCGACCGGCTGGACCTCGGCCTTGAACACCTTCGCGAACGGTGCCTTGACGGCCCGCTCGAGGCCGCGCTCGACGCGGTCGATGATCCCCATGACACTCCCTTCGCTGGTCGGTGCCCTCCCGCGCGCAGCGCCAGGTGGGCAGGTGGCCTCTTCGATCGTACTGTTGCACGGGGACTCCGGCGGGCATCCGCGCCGCATCGGAGGTGGCAGGTAGGCAACGCCCGTCAAGGCGTGGCGGTTCCGGTCGCGGCCCGACGCCCAGTCGCACGGGGCGTGACCGGCGCCGATGCGGGATCTGCCTCCGGTGCGTGCTAATCTTGCCCGGCACTCGCGCGAGTGGCGGAATAGGCAGACGCGCACGGTTCAGGTCCGTGTGCCCGAAAGGGCGTGGGGGTTCAACTCCCCCCTCGCGCACCGAGGGGATGTTCCCGAATGTCGGGGTCATCTCTTCCCGAAAGTCCCCGGTCAGAGCGATCTGGCCGGGGACTTCGTCGTTGCTGGCAGCTCAAGGACGCGGGACGGGTGGGCCGTGCTGTTCGCGACCGGTCCTCGAGGTGCTCGCACGCCCTGTGAGGCGTGGTTGAACGCGTGCGAGAACGCGTTCGGGCTGCCGGAGAGCCCGAGCCGGGCAATAGTGCAGCAGGTTGCTGCACAAAGGGATCAAGCGGTGGATAGGAACGCGGCTACGGACGGGCGCCGGGGCTGCGGGCTCGTCGGTCGGTGCGGTAGTAGTGGTCGAGCGGCCGATCATCTGGCTCCTCGTCGAGGACCAGCCGCCAGGGTCGTCGAGCTCGTGGGTGGTGTGCCACTTGTGCAGGCGGCGGACATTCATGCCCAGCAGCGCGAAGGCGGTGAGCAGCCCGGTGGCGGCGCGTCCGCGGCAGCGGATGAAGCCGCGGTTGAGGTTGACGTCGAGGTATCGGGTGAGGCCGTTGAGTCCTTCGATGCGGCTGCGTCGGTTCCAGGACTTCGCCCACGCGGTGCTCTGCCAGGGCAGCGGTTGCCGGTCGCGTTCCAGGGTGGTGACGGGCACGGTGACGGTGGCCCCGCCTCCGCACTGCGTGCCCTCGTCCGGCCAGGGCCGGACCTTTGAAGCGTTGGGCGCCGGTCAGGTGTTCAACGGATTAAACAATATGATTCGATGAGGCCATACCGGATCATCGCTCATAATTATGCAATACTGTCGCGCATGGACACGAGGGACCTCCTTCGGGGTGGCGAGACGCTGACGACCGAGTTCAAGTCTCACCTCAACGATCGGGACCTCGCCAAGGCCGTGACCTGCCTGGCGAACTCCCAAGGCGGCACACTCCTGCTCGGTGTGGATGACGACGGACGGGTCGTAGGTGCCCAGCCGCGCCCTGGCGGCCACATGGATCCGGCGCGGGTGGCGGCATACGTCCAGAACAGCACCGACCCCCCACTTGGAGTCGCGGTGAGGCTGGAGCACATCGACGGACAACAGGTGTTCCGCATTGATGTGCCGCTGGCGACGCCGGGCCCTGTAGCGACCAAGGATGGGTACTACACCAAGCGAGTGCTCGACACCCTCGGCCAACCCCAGTGCGTGCCCATGTCGCCGCAGGAGATCGTGAGCATGGGGATGGTCACCCGCGGGCAGGACTACGCCGCTGCCGTCGCGGTGGGCGCCACCCAGACGGATCTCGACCCGGCTGAGTTCGACCGTTATCGCCGACTCTCCAGCCTGACCAGGGACAGCACCGCGAACCTCCAGGACGAGGACATCCTTCGAGCTCTCGGTTTGGTCCCCCTTGCGGCCCCGGTGAGCCTCGGCGCCATCCTGCTGTTCGGCAGGGTTGAAGCAGTCGCACGATGGGTGCCCAACGCAGAGTTCATCTTCCAGGACCTGCGGGTGGCAAGCCCTTCCAACGAACGCCTGGTCGGGCCACTCCTGCGTGTCACCGAGGAGATGCAGGCACTCATCGATGCGCGCAACAGCGTGACGGAGCTGATGGCGGGTATCCACCGAGTCGACGTCCCGCTCATCCCGTCAGTGACCCGACGCGAAGCAGTCGCGAATGCCATCGTGCACCGCGACTACTCGGCCCTCGGTCCCACGAGGGTGCAGATCGGCGATGCCGAGTTCGTGGTGAGCAACCCAGGCGGTCTGCCACCCGGCGTCACGATCCACAACATCCTGGATGAGTCTCGTCCCAGGAGCCCGATCCTTGCCGACGCCTTCAAGCGGGCCGGACTGGTCGAGCGCAAGGGTAAGGGGGTCAACGAGATGTTCGAGCAGCAGCTGCGGGCCGGCCGCGACGCGCCGAGCTATGCACGCTCCACGACGAACTCAGTCTTGGTTTCCGTCCCTCTCGGAACGGCGGACCTCGATCTGGTCCGCTTCCTGCTGACGTTTGAGAACGAACAGCAGCGCTCTCTGGGGTTGGATCAGTTGCGGGTGGTGCACGAGATCAAGGCGATGGGCTCAGCCGCACCGAGCGAGCTCGCCGAGGCCCTGGCCATGCTCCCCGCAACGGTGCGAAGCACCACCACGCAACTGGTGGAGCTGGGCATCCTCGAGAGCCGAGGCGTCGGCCGGAGCCGACGCCTGCACCTGACTCCCCGGTTCTACGACCTGGCGCAGGATCGGACCGCCTACGTGCGCGTGAAGGGTGCAGACCCCATCCAGCAAGAGCGAATGATCGGTGACTACGTGGATGCGTACGGATCGATCACCCGAGCGCAAGCGGCGGGGCTGTGCCAGGTGTCGCCGACGCAAGCCAGGGGGGTGCTCAAGCGCATGGTCGACCGCGGTGAGCTGCGATTGGTCGGCGAGCGCCGCGGCGCCAAGTACGTCCGGGCATAAGAACTCAAAGGTGTGCCTGGAGTCCACCATCGGCTGTGCCTGGAGAGCAACCATGTGTTGGGTGGACGCATCAGGGAGTTTCGGGAACTACCCACCGAGAGGTAGTTGACGAAACTGCCCGCAGCAGGTTGATGAAAGTCCCGGTCAGAGCGATCTGATCGGGACTTTCGCCGTTCCTGGGGTCGCCAGGAGCAGCGACAGTGCGAAGTGCAGCGATGAGACGCGGTGACGACCGCCGTGGAGGGCCGGTGCGGGGAGAGGGGGTCGGCCGCCGGTGGTGGCCTTTTGCCGTGGCCGAGAGTCCAGTGGCACGTCGACGGACCCTGCCCAGGGGTCGGGCAGTCGGCGGGGTCTCGTGCCAGTCGTGCAGGATGCGGACGTTGAGCCCGGCGAGGCCGAATGCGAGCAGCAGGCTGGTGTGGGCGAGTCCGAAGACACGGGTGTAGCCGCGGTTGATGTCGGCGCAGTGGTTGCGGGCCTCGGCGTTGGTGGACTCGATCGCGACCCGTCGGGAGTGCGAGGCCTTCCAGGCGGTGGTGTCGAACAGGTCACGCTGCCGGGGGCTGGGATTTATGGCGACGGTGCGAAGTGGAATGCGTGGCTGGGCCGTGGGTCGATTGACAATGGTATGAACCCGAAGTGATGCGTCCTCACAAAACTCCCGCTGGTGCTGGGTAGACAGGTCCCGAAGCGCCTCGGTCTCGGCCTTTGACTGCTCAGCCACTAAATTGGTAGTCGTCCTCAGGTTCACTGCCACCGAGCTCAGGCTCTTCGAAGCGTCGTGGAACGGCCCGCCGTCGAGCAGCTCGACGAGGCGACGCGCCGCCACTACTTCTCGGCCTTACGGGTGCGCTTGTACTCCTCAACCATCACATCAACCTCTGCCTCAGTGGCCTGCAGCAGAGCGTCGAGCTTCTCCCCGGCCGCACGAAGGGCGGCAGCGTCGGCGGCCCGGCCCTGCTTGACCGGGATGAAGTAGCCGACGGTCTGGCCGTGACGAGTGCTGGGCCTCCAGTAATCGATGCCTCAACGTGCGGGCAGCTCGGCATGGACTGCCTGGACGTAGAAGGCCACACCGGCGGGGAGGATGTCGTCGTTGAGGTCGTAGTCGGCGCTGTGCAGCGGTGTCCCGCCACGGCCGACCTCCGTTCCGTTGCCGAGGAAGGCGAAGCACGCCGGCACGTGGCGCGCGAGGACGCCGAAGTCCTCGCTCGGCAGGATCGGGGCACAGTCGCCGTCGACCCGGTCGGCGCCCAGCGCCATGACAGCGGCAGCGACCGCCCGTTCCGTGACCTCGCGGTTGTTGATGGTGGGCGTGAACTCGTGGGTGTAGGAGACGTCGGCACGTGCGCCGTGGGCCGTCGCAACGCCTGCGGCGACCTCGCGGATTCGTCGTTCGAGCAGTTCCTGCATCCCCGGGTCAAAGCTGCGGGTGTCGCCGGTGATGCGAACCGTCGAGGGGATGGCGTTGCGCGCCCCGTCAGTCTCGAATCCGGTGCACGACAGCACGGCAGGGTGCACCGGGGGCACGCCGCGCGCCACCACCGTCTGCAGCGCCAGCACGATCTCGGCCCCCACCACGAGCGGGTCGACGACTGCCTCGGGTCGCGCGGCGTGCCCACCGCGGCCGTGGACCACGACCGTGAAGTTGTCCTCGCTGGCCATGATCGCGCCGCTGCGCACGTGCAGGTGGCCGGCCGGGACGCCCGGGAGGTTGTGCAGCCCGTAGAGCACGTCGAGCGGAAGCCGCTCCAGCAGTCCGTCGTCGAGCATCGCCTGCGCTCCACGACCTGGCTCCTCGGCTGGCTGCATGATGAACCGCACCGTGCCGTCGAAGCCGCCACGCTCAGCCAGCACGGCTGCCGCACCGAGTGCCATCGCCATGTGGCCGTCGTGCCCACACGCGTGCATCGCGCCGTCGTTGACCGACCCGTGAGCGCGCCCGGGCACCTCCTGGATCGGCAGCGCGTCCATGTCCGCGCGGAGGCCGACAGCCCGTCTGGACGACCCCCTGGTCAGCGATGCGACGAGGCCGGTGCCGCCGATGCCGCGAGTGACGGCATACCCCAGGTCCTCCAGGGCCGAGGCGAGATAGTCCGAGGTCGCGTGCTCGGCGAACGCGGTCTCCGGGTGCCGGTGGAGGTGGTGGCGCCACGCCCGCAGCCGGTTCGCGAGGGAGGCGTCGGATGGTGTCGTCATCGGGGCTTTGCTGGTCATGCCGAGTCGAGCCCTTCGGTCGAGAGGAGCACGACGACGGCATCGCGAGGCAGGTCGAGGTCAGCCCGTCGGGATGGATCCGTCAACGCAGCCCGCACCCCGGCGAGGGTGGCGGCACCGCACGGGCCGGAGGACGCCCCGCGCGCCGCGAGGTCGCGGGACGCGGACAGCGCGGCCTCGTCCGTGACCGTGACCGCCGCGTCGCACCCGTCACGGAGCGTGGGCCAGGCCAGGCTCGAGACGGTGCCGCAGTTGAGCCCGGCCATCACCGTGTCTGGGGTCGGCACAGACGTGGGTCTGCCGTCATGCAGGCTGGCGAGGACACACGCCGCAGTGTCGGGCTCGACCGCGAGGACCCGGGTCGGGTAGGCGGTCGGGGCGCCTGCCGCACCGTCCCGACGCGCCTCGTGCGGGAGTCGGCCGCGACGGTAGTGGGCGACGACCGCCTGGGCCAGCGACCCGACACCCACCGGCACCGCGAAGAGGTCCGGCTGGCGGCCGAGGGCCTCGTCCACCTCCTCGACCAGGGTTGCGTAGCCGTCGACGATCCACTGCGGCACCTCTTCATAACCCGGCCAGGCGGTGTCCTGGACCAGCACGCGGGGTGATCCCGTCCCCGGTGGCTGCCCGTGCGCGCCTCCCCCGTCCGCATAGGTTGCCGCCGAGCGGACTGCCTCGTCGTAGTCGCCGTCGACCCGGACCACCTCGGCGCCCTCGGACTCGATGAGAGCGGCGGTGCTCTCCGGCATGACGGCCGGGACGAAGATGGTGGCCGTCACCCCCAGTTCGCGCGCCATCCGGGCGACAGCCCGGCCGTGATTGCCGTCGGTGGCGGTCACCAGCCGTGCACCGGGACAGCGCTCGAGCGCCTGCTTGCACGCCCAGGAGGCACCGAGGATCTTGAAGGCGGGCAGGCCCAGCCGCGCCGACTCGTCCTTGACGAGAACCCGACCGACCCCCAGCTCCGCAGCCAGGTCCGGGAGGTCGATCAGCGGGGTCGGTGCATAGCCCGCCAGAGTGCGGTGGAAGTCGCGGGCGGCGCTGGGTGGCGCCGCCGTCGATGACCACCGGCGGTCCGAGGGATTGCTGAACCAGGACGTCATACGGCCAGTGTCGTGGAGAGGATCGTTCGCGTCTAGCGCCTAAACTCGATATCAACCATGCGACAAACCCGAACGATTGGAGTGCCGTGCTGGACCTACGGCGGCTGCGCCTACTCGTGGAGCTGTCGCGGCGGGGCACCATCGGTGCGGTCGCCGAGGCGCTGTCGTACAGCCCGTCATCGGTGTCCTCCCAGCTGGGGGTGCTCGAGCGGGAGGCAGGCGTCGCGCTGCTCGAGCCGGTGGGACGTCGGGTCCGGTTGACCGCAGCCGGCGAGCTGCTTGTCGGCCACGCCGTGCACCTGCTCGCGGGGGTGGAGCGCGCCGAGGCGGGCCTGGCCGGGCTGCACGGCGAGGTGGTCGGGACGGTGCGCGTCGCGGCCTTCCAAAGCGCCGTGCTCACCCTGCTGCCGCCGGCGCTCCTGGACCTTCGGGGCCAGCATCCGGAGCTGCGGGTCGAGGTCACCGAGCTGGAGCCGGAGGCCTCGCTGCCCGCCCTGGCCGGCGGTGACTTCGACCTCGTGCTGGTGGAGGAGTACCCAGGTCATCCACTGCCGCGCACCCTGGGCGTGGACCGGGCGGAATTGCTCTCCGACGGGCTCGACCTGGTGGTGCCGCGGGACTGGGGGCACCTGGAGGTGGGTGACCTGGCGGATCGTCCGATGGCCGGCCAGCCGCCGGGCACGCCCGCTCGGGAGTGGGCGGTGCGAGTATGCCGCGAGGCTGGGTTTGAGCCGGACATCACCGTGACCTCCTCCGACCTGCAGGTCCAGCTGCGCATGGTCGAGCGTGGCCTCGCGGCAGCCCTCTTGCCCGGGCTGTCGGAAGCCTCGTCGCACCCGGGCGTGCGCGCCGTGCCCCTGCCGGGGCGACCACGCCGGCAGGTCCACACCGCGACCCGCTCCGGAGCGGGCGACCGGCCGGCCATCGGTGCCGTCGTGTGCGCCCTGCGGGCGGAGGGCGCCGGTGAGTCACGGCATACGACATGGGTGATTGCCGGTCAGTGACCGAGCGAGTGTCGAGCATCGGGCCGTGGCCCAGCTGGTCTCGCCTTCGCGAGGAGCGTTCAGGCCCCGCCGCGGGTGGTCGCGGCCTGCTCCAGCTGCAGCGCACCCGGGAAGAGGACGTTGTTCTCCTTGTGGATGTGCTCGTGCAGGTCGAGCTCCATCGCGCGCAGCCCGTCGAGCATCGCCCGGTAGGAGCCGCAGGCGTCGTCCGGCACCGCATAGCCACCGGTCGCGGTGTTGAGCTGCTTGAAGAGGTCACCCACCACGGTGTGCTCGTCCACCAGCACCTCGATCTGGGCGGCCAGCGACCCGGTGTGGGCACCGGTCCTCTCCAACCGGCTGATCGCCGGGAAGACCACGCGCTCCTCCCTGGTCATGTGGGGATCGAGCTCGGCGATCGCGGCGGTGAACAGGGCCTCCACGCGGGCCAGCTCGGGGTGGCGCTCGCCGTGCACGCGGGCCACCTTCTCGACCAGGGCGCGCAGGCGCGGCATCTCCTCCCACATGTAGGCGTGGTGGGTGTCCACGATGTCGTGGGCGAGGTCGGCCTGCTCCTGGGAGACGCGCACCGGCGGGCTGGGCGGCGCGGGCAGGTCGAGCGCCCGCACCACCTCGCGCAGATCCACCCCGGCCTCGGTCGTCGCATCGGCGAGGGAGTGCTGACCGTGGCAGCAGTAGTCCAGGCCGAAGGACTCCAGGATCCGGGCCCGCCGGGCGTCCTGGATGACAAGGTCCGCGAGCGTGGCAGACGTCTCAACGGTCATGTCGTCACCGTATCCGAGAGGGACCGCCCCGTGAGCGTGAGAACGGTCACTGCCTCAGCTCCCCACGTCATAGTCGACGACCACCGGTGCGTGGTCCGACAGCCGGATGCCGCGGTGCTCCCGGTCCACCTGCGCCGAGACCGCCGTGCGCGCGAGCCCCGGCGTGGCCAGGTGGTAGTCGATGCGCCACCCGGCGTCACGGGCATACGACTGTCCGAGCCAGGACCACCAGGAGTAGGGCCCCTCGGCGTCCGGGTGCACCGCCCGCACCACGTCGACGAGGGTCCGCGGTGAGAGCAGGGAGCCGATCCACTCCCGCTCCTCGGGCAGGAAGCCCTCGGCCCGCTGGCTGCTCCGCCACCGAGCCACGTCCTGCCAGGTGTGTGCCACGTTGAGATCGCCCATCAGCAGGAACTCCCGGCCGGCCGCCGCCGCGGCGCGCCGGGTCCGTGAGAGCTGCCGGGCAAAGGCAGCCATGAAGCGCATCTTCCGCTCGTAGCGCGCGCCACCGTCCGGCGCCTCCCGCATCCGCCCCGGCTTCTGCAGGTGCGCCGGCAGTCCGCCCTTGGGCAGATAGAGGCTCGCGACCGTGATCGGCGCCTCGGCCAGGTCGACCTCGACATACCGCCCCTCATGGGCATGGCGGCTCAGCCCGCGCGCCAGCGGCACCCGGTCCGGCGCCGGCTCGGTGTGCAGGTGGTCCTCACCCGGCGCCCGGACCAGCACGTCGGCGTCCCAGGTGCGCACCGCCGCCGGCGGCCGGCGGGTCAGCACCGCCACCCCGTTGCGCCCCGCGAGCTGCCCCGGCTCGTAGCTCACGTGATACTCCCCGAAGGCGTCCACCGGCAGCTTGTCCAGCGGTGCCCGCACCTCCTGCAGCGCCACCACGTCACAGGCGCGGCTGGTCAGCCAGTCACCGAACCCCCGACGGTGGGCGGCCCGGATCCCGTTGACGTTGACCGAGGCGATGCGCAGCACCCCGCGAGAGTATGCCGTGTGCTCCCGGCCTGCGTCACCGTCCCGACCGCGCGGTGCTCGTGAGCAGCGTTGCTATCCTGGACGCGGTGCCCGGCACCCCGGACGACGGTTCAGTACCCGGACAAGACAAGACTGGCCAGTTTCTCTGCCCGTCCCGTCTGCCAAGGAAGTGATCGTCATGGACTGGGTTCTGCTGATCGGCTCGGGAGTGCTCGAAGCGGTCTGGGCGACCGCGCTCGGTGTCTCCAACGGACTGCGCCGTCTGCGGCCGAGCATCGTCTTCGTCGTCGCCATGATCGCCTCGGTCTGGGGACTCGCGCTCGCGATGGAGACCATCCCCACCGGCACCGCCTACGCCGTCTGGACCGCCACAGGCGCCAGCCTCACCGTGCTGTGGGCGATGCTGCGCGGCACCGAGCCGGCGACCCTGCTGCGCATACTGCTGCTGCTGGGGATCGTCGGCTGCGTCGTCGGCCTGAAGGTGGTGTCCTGACATGCCCTGGGCGGTGCTGTTGGTCAGCGCGGTCTTCGAGGCGGTCTGGGCGACCGCCCTGGGTGAGTCCGACGGGTTGTCCCGTCTCGGCCCCACGGTGGTCTTCGTCATCTTCTCCGTCATCAGCCTGGTCGGGCTCGGGTGGGCGATGAAGACGATCCCCACCGGCACGGCGTATGCCGTGTGGACCGGTCTGGGTGCCGTGCTCACCGTGGTCTGGGCGGTCGTCACCGGGGAGGAGGCGCTGACGCCGCTCAAGGCGCTCTTCCTGGTGGGGATCATCGGCTGCGCGGTCGGCCTGAAGTTCGCCACCGCTCCGAGGGGCGAGGACGAGGTCCGGGTCAGCCCGGGCCAGCGCACCCCGACCGCGGGGGGCTAGGCACCCGATGGAGGCCCGCACGGTCGGATCGGCCGCGCTCTGACAGACTCGCTGACATGCGCATCATGACCGTTTGCCTGGGCAACATCTGCCGCTCACCCGCCGCCGAGTCGGTGCTGGTCCACCGGCTCGAGCGGGCCGGACTGGACGACGTGACCGTGTCCTCGGCGGGGACGGGTGACTACCACCTCGGCCGGCCGCCGCACGAGCACTCGGTCGCCGAGGGCGAGGGACGCGGCTACGCGTTCACCAGCCGGGCGGCGCAGTTCGCGGCCGAGCACTTCGCCGAGGCAGACCTGATCCTGGCGATGGACAGCTCAAACGAGGCGGACATCCTCGCCCTCGCGCAACGCCCCGAGGACGAGGCGAAGGTCGTGCGGCTCGGAGCCTTCGCCAGCGACGCGGCGGACGAGGTCCGCGATATCCCGGACCCCTGGGGCCTGCCGCGGGACGCCTATGTGCGGATGTACGACCAGATCGAGGACGCCGTGGACGGGCTCGTCGAGGCGATCGAGAACGGCACGGTCGAGGAGGTCCTGGCGGCCCAGCGCGCCCTGCGCTGAACACCGGAGCCGGAGCTGGACAACAGCATCGCACCGTCAAGCCGGGGCACGACGCCTCAGTCCCGCCCCCTGTCCCCTGGCTCCCGCCCGGAGGACATGGTGCGGCCACGGCTGACCTCCACGACATCCTCCGCGTGCTCCGCGGCGTCGGTGGTGAACTCCGGGGGTGCGGGCTCGGCCACGTCGTGGATCGGGGTGCGCAGCAGGGAGGCGGTGGCCCACCCGTGCTCCAGGAGGTAGGCGTCCGTGCCCGGCTCGTGCTCGACGTCGATCTCCTCGTAGGACATGTGCACCCAGCCCTCGCCCCGCTCCTTCACCGCGGCCTGGACCGCGCCGAACTGCGCCAGTCGGGCGACGCGCAACCCACGGAGCCGCTCCATCGGCACATCGGGCACGTTGACGTTGAGCACCCGCCCCTCCGGGGCGTGCTCGACCATCCAGTCGAAGGCCACCCGGCAGACCTCCTCCGCGGTCGCCCAGTGCGCCGGGTCGGCCGACGCGATCGAGACCGCGAGCGCCGGGATGCTCTGGGTCGCCGCGGACAGGGCTGCGCCGACGGTGCCGGAGTGCAGCGTCGCGTGACCCGTGTTCGCCCCGAGGTTGACCCCGGAGAGCACCAGGTCGGGCCGCTCCCCGAAGGCGCCGTAGCCGGCGGCGAAGGTGATCAGCGCCGGGGCCGCCCGCACCCCGTGGGCGGGCACGCCCTCGACCAGCCCGGGTGGGGCACCGTCGGTCAGCTCCAACCGCCCGTCGACCTCGTGGCCGATCAGCGACGCCGACGCACCGGAGTACTGGTGCGACGGGGCCGCGACCAGCACGTCGTGGCCCGCCGCGTGCGCCACGTTGGCCAGCACGGTCAGCCCGGGCGAGTCGATCCCGTCGTCGTTGGTCACCAACACCCTCATGAGTCCAGCTCCTCTATCGTCACCTGCGTCGTGAACCGCTCGATCTCCTCGCGGCTGCCGGTGCCCAGGCCCCGGCGCGTGATATTCAGGGTCCCTGCGGCGGCACCCAGCCGGACCGCGTCCAGCACCGGCTCACCGCGGCCGATCCCCACGGCGATGCCGGCGGTCATCGAGTCGCCGGCGCCGCGGTGGTCCACGGACGACAGCGGAGGCGTGCGCACCAACCAGGCACCGTTCGGGCGCACCACCAGGGTCGGCTGGTCGGCGCGGGAGATGACCATGGTCCCGACGCCACCCTCGACCAGCTGCGCGGCAGCCGCCCTCAGACTCGACACTGAGTCGTCGTCGGCCAGGCCGGCCTCGATCACCTCGTCGTGCGCCATCTTGAGCACGGCGGGGCCCACCTCCGCCACCCGGAGCGCGGCCTCACCGGACAGGTCAGCGACCAGAATGGTCTCCCCGACCAGGAGGTCGTGGGCCAGCCGCCCGAAGAAGTCCGGTGCCAGCACCTCGGGCGGCTGCGCACCGGTGAGCACGCACACGTCGGCGTCCATGCCGGTGACCAGCGCCGCCCCGAACAGCTGGTCGGTCTCGTGCCGACGGAGCGGTCCGGCCGGCATCCGCGCGACCTCCTGCCGCTCCCCGGAGCGCCGGTCGTGGACCAGGGCGGCGCTCCCCTCGGCATACTCGATCGCCGAGATCTCCAGGCCGGCCGTGCTGGAGATCTGTCGCAGGATCGTCCCGGTCTCGCCGCCGAACGGTCCGCAGACGGTCACCCGGGCGCCCAGCGAGTGGGCCATGGTGGCGACCCACAACCCCTGACCCCCGCGGTGCACGTGGATCTCCGCGCGGGAGTCGTCCCCGTCGAAGGCGTCCTCGGGCCGCTCGATCTCCACCATGAGGATCGAGGTCGGCGCGACGACGCACACCCAGGGTTCCTGACTCACGCACCAACGGTCGCAGAGCATCGCGGGATGTGCACCCGCTCCCGGCCCCTGAGGGACACCGCACCACATAGGCTCGCGGCGTGGAAGGGTTCAGCGCCTCGGCGGTGCTCGCGGTCCTGCTGGGCGTGGTGGCGCTTCCGCTGCTGTTCATCCCCTACATCGCGTGGAGCTTCCGCCGCGGCACGACCGGCCCGGGGCACGCCCTCCTCAGCGCGGCCGCGATCGTCTACCTGATGGCATTGTGGACCTACACGATCCTGCCGCTGCCGGCTGTCGAGGACCTGATCTGTGACGGCACCCTGCGGGCCCAGTTCGTCCCGTTCCGCTTCCTGGGCGACATCGACGCCAGCGGCGGGCCCGTCGGTCTGCTGCATGACCCGGCGCTGCGCCAGGTGGTCCTCAACGTGGCCCTCTTCGTGCCGCTCGGGATGCTCGTGCGGCACCTGTTCCGGTGGCGTCCCGCGTGGTGTGTCGCGACCGGCCTGGGGGCATCGCTGCTCATCGAGCTGACCCAGCTGACCGGCAACTGGTTCGTCTACCCGTGCGCCTACCGGCTGTTCGACACCGACGACCTGATCGCCAACACGCTCGGCACCGCGATCGGTGTGGCGCTGGCCCCGCTCGCCCGGCTGGTCCCCGGGCAGCACGAGCGCCCGGCCGACCAACCGCAGCCCGTGCGCCCCCTGCGGCGGCTGACCGGGATGGCGGTCGACCTCGTCTCGGTGCTGCTCGTCGGGGTCGGGGTCCCGCTCAGCGTGCGGTTCGCGCTCTACTTCACCGGCCGCGACTACGAGGCGCACACCGTGCTGATCCAGGTGGTCGCCACGATCACCGCGGCGGTGGTGCTGCTCCTCGCCGTCCCCGCCTCGACGGGCGCCACCCTCGGGCAGCACCTGGTCTACCTGCGACCCGTGCGACCCGACGGTCGACGCCCCGGCTGGCACCAGTGGCTCGTCCGCTGCCTGACCGGCGCGGGTGGCTACGTCCTGCTCACCCTCCCCGAGGACGCCGGGGTCACCGCGTTCGGTCAGCTCGGTTTCGCGTGGGCGGCGCTGTCCGCCGTCGTCGTCCTGTTCATCAACACCCGGGGCATCAGCGGCTACGCCTCCGGGCTGGTCGTCGTCGACTCCCGCGAGCCGGACGTCGCGGCGGGGTCGGCGGAGCGCGGCGCCGACCCGCGCAGCCTCAGCTCGGCGGTCTTCGTCGTCGGGGCCCTGGTCTACCTGGGCATCTCGGTCCTGCTGACGATCTCAGCCCTGTCGCCGGTGGTCGGCGCCGGCCTCGCCGGTGCCGTCGCCGTCGGTCTCGTCGTGGCCAACCTGGTGCTGGTCGGCTACCTGCTCTACACCGGCCTCGTCGTGGTGCACCGCGAGGGCCGTGGCCTGGGCAATCTGCTCAGCCTGCTCGCCGTGGCCGGCGTCCTGGCCCTGATCGCGCTGCTCGTCACGGGGCTCCTGCTGGACCTGACCTGGCTCATCGTCCCGGCCGTGGCCGGCCTGGCGCTGACCGCCCACATCGCGCTGCTGCTCGGCGCCTTCGTCATCTACGGCCTGGCCTATGCGCGCGTCCCGGCGCAGCCCGGCCGGGACGCGATCGTGGTCCTCGGCTCCCGGGTCTACGGCCACCGGGTCCCGCCGCTCCTCGCGGCGCGCATCGACAAGGGACTGGAGGTCCTCGACGCGGAGACCGCGCAGGGCCGTCGCCCCCTCCTCGTCCTGTCCGGCGGCCAGGGCCCCGACGAGGTCGCGCCCGAGGGCGAGGTGATGGGACAGTATGCCGTGCGCGCTGGGGCCGACGACGAGCTCGTCCGGGTCGAGGGCCGGTCCCGCACCACGCAGGAGAACCTCACCTTCTCCCGGGACCTGCTGGTGGCCGAGGGCCGGGGCACGTCGTTGGTGGTGACCACCAACGACTACCACGCCTTCCGGGCGGCCATCATCGCCCGGGAGCTGGGGCTGGACGCCCAGGTCGTCGGGGCACCGACGGCGCGCTACTACTTCCCCTCGGCCGTGCTCCGCGAGTTCGTCGGGGTGCTCGCCCGCACGCCGGTCCTGCACGGCACGCTGGCCGTGCTGGTCGTCGCGGTCAGCGGCACCCTGGCCTGGCTCGTCACGCGCTGACCGGGTCATCCTGCCGGACGACTCCACAGCCCTCGGTGTGGGCAGAACTACCCATTTCGCGACGACGCTCCGGCCACTAGCGTCGTCGGAGAGGTCTGGTGACCCACGAGGGGGCATCACCTCGGGTCGGAGGGAGATCGCGCATGCCCCCACCACGTCGCCGACAGGTCGTCAGGGCCCGGATGCTGCGACCCCTGGACCTGCTGGACCTGCAGGTCACCGCGGTCGGGTTCCTGGTCGAGGAGTCCGCCGGGGGGCCGGTGCTCGTCTCCGACGGCGAGGACGGCCACCTCATCGTCGACCTCGCCTTCCAGCACCTCGGCGAGGAGGCGTTCCCCGAGTCGCAGGTGTCGCCGGAGCCGTCCGGTCTGGCAGGTCACCGCGCGGCCCGCCCCTCCCGCCTGGTCTACGAGCTGCCCGCGGGTCAGCGCCTGGACTGGAGCCTTGAGGGCCTGCTCGAGGCGATCCCCCGGCTCACCCTCAAGGTCGTGCCGCTGGCCACCCCCGGGCCGCCCAGCTATCCGGAGGACGAGTCCCCGGGCTCCGGCCCCGGGCTGGTCCTGCCCCCGTGGGTGATCGGCCCGGTGATCGGCCCGGTGATCGGCCGCGTCCCCCGTCGGGGTCTCGAGCGGGCCGCCCGGCACGGTGCCGTGCCGGTGCACCGCGCGGTCGTGGGTGCCGAGCAGGCCCGGCTGCTGCGGGGCCTCACCCGCGTCGGTGCCCGGGAGCTGGTGCCGCTGCCCCGCCCGATCGACCCCGTCCGGCCCCGGCCGGGCCGCAAGCCGCAGCCGCGCGTCCCCGCCGGGGACGAGACGGCGCTGGAGGTGCCCTACCGGTTGATCGTCTCCCCGAGCGCCGAGCACGGAGCGTTCGTGCACGACGTCGAGCCGGTGCTGCCGCCGACCGTGCCCGGGAACGGACCCGAGGACGGGACCGGTCCGCAGGGAGCGGACGCCGCCCAGCGTGCGCAACTGTGGCACACCCGGCTCACCACCCGCGTCGTGAACGAGGACGGCAAGGTCGTCGGCCACACCGACGGCGGCGTGCAGCGTGTCGTCCGCGCGGTCTGGTCCCGCGACCTCGAGGCGCCCGACGCCGGCACCGACACCGACGTGCACGAGCCGATGTCGACCAACCCGATCGACCGGCGCAGCCTGGTCCGGCAGAGCGCGGCGACCCACGAGGGCGTCACGCCCGTCCCGTTCCGGGTCCGCAGGCTGTATCTCTCGGCCCTCGGCGCATGGGTCGACTGGCGCGGGTCGTGGGACACCTCGGAGTATGGCGTGCCGTCCGGCTGGCCCGGGCAGGTCACCCCGATCACCACCTACCGCCACGTGGCACAGATGGGCCGGGACTCCTACGTGCGTCTCACCTACCCCGGCTTCCTCTACCCGTTCGGGCACCGGTGCGAGTGGGTCAAGCTGACCGAGCGCAAGGTGCACGAGGCGACGCGCACGGCATACTTGCGGCAGCGCAACTTCATCGTGCTCAAGGACACCACGCGTGCCTGGACCGAGCGGGACACCCCGCTGTCCCGGGTCACCCTCGACCCGCTGGTCACCCCCGACCTGGACCCGATCACCCCCAGCACGCCACTCGAGGCGTTCTTCCCGCTGCGCGGCGAGGTCCCGTTCGCGTGGGACATCGCGGGCACGGACCAGGCGGGCGAGACGATCAGCCTCTCCGCGCCGCTGCTGTTCGTCCCCGACGTGGCGATCATCGACCGGCTGGGTGACGGGAAGTCGCCGCAGCAGATCGGGCAGGAGATCTCGGCCCTCTACAACCCGCACCGCCAGATCGGCGCCCGCGGACAGCAGGTCAGCTTCGCCGCATCCGCGGCCCACGGCGACACCCGGCTCGAGGTCAACCACCTCACCTGGGACGGGCACCTGGACACGGAGGCGTTCACCTCCCGGCCCTACCTGCAGCGCAGCAACGCGGTCGTGCCGTCCATGCGGCACCTGGCCGGTCAGGCACCCGGGGTGGACCTGGAGTTCAACGCCGCCTACCTGGCGGACGACCCCGACGCAGAGGAGACCGACCAGCCCGGCTTCGGACCGGCCAACCCCTCCGCCCTGTTCCTCACCCTCAGCAGCCCCCCGGTCTCCCTGGACTTCACCTCCGGCTCGGACCGCGCCGGCGGCTTCGTCGCGCCCAACCTGGCGGTGCGGGCGCTGTCCCGCTCGCTCGGGGCGGTCGGCGACGACGGCAGCACGGCGGGCGGGCTCGCCGACGGCACGTTCGACCCCGCCACCTTCCTCCAGGGTGCCCTGCCCAAGCTGTTCGGGCTGTTCGACCTCGTCGACCTGATCGAGGCGATCACCGGGGAGGAGCTCACCCTCGACGACGCGCCCTCCTTCGTCACCGACGCCCTGGACACGGTCAGCGCCATCGCCACGCAGGTGCAGCGACTGACCCAGGCGATCGAGGAGGCCCGTCAGCGGCTGGCCGCCGACCTCGCCGCGGCGCAGGAGATGCACCAGGGCGCGATCGAGGCGATCGAGGACGCCCAGGCGCAGCTGGAGACGGTGGCGACGGGGCTGCTCAGCCAGCTCACGGCCCTCGGCGACGCGTTGGCCGACCTGCTGGAGGACCCCACGGCCGCCGACCCGGCCGCCGACGCCGCCGCCGACCTCGCCGGGTCCCTGGAGGACCTGCGCCCCGTCGTCAACCACCCGAGGATGCCCGCGGCGGTCCGCTCCGCGCTCAGCAAGCCGCTGGAGGCGCTCATCACCGCCCTGTCGGTGATGGAGGACGTGCTCGACGCCATCGACACCTTCGTCGAAGGTGTCCTCACCCCCGCCACCGGTGTCTCCGCCCGGTTCGAGTGGCGCCCGCCGATCGGCAGCTGGCCCGGCGAGCCCCCGGACGCGGTCTTCCACGCCAAGGACCCGCGCGGCTTCGCGCTCGCCGTCGAGGTCCGCGCGAGCGCCCAGGGAGCCCCGAGCGCCGACGTGAGCGCCGAGCTGCGCGACTTCGCGCTCGTGCTGCTGCCCGGCGAGCCGCTGATGGCAATGAACTTCTCCCGGATCGGCTTCCGGGTCGGCTCCAACAGCAAGCCCGAGGTCGACGTCGTCTTCGGCGGGATGGAGTTCCTCGGGGCGCTGGGGTTCATCGAGACGCTGCGCCGGATGATCCCGTTCGACGGCTTCGCCGACCCGCCGTATGTCGATGTGTCACCGGCGGGCGTCACCGCCGGGTTCGACCTGGAGCTGCCCAACGTCTCCGTCGGGGTGTTCAGCCTGGAGAACATCTCCCTCGGCGCCGACGCCCGCGTGCCGTTCCTGGGCGACGCCGTCACCGTCGGGTTCAACTTCTGCTCCAAGGACAGCCCCTTCCGCCTCACCGTCATGTGCATCGGCGGTGGTGGCTGGGTCGCGATCCGGCTCTCCCCCATGGGCATGGTCTCTCTCGAGATGGGGCTCGAGGCCGCGGCTGCCCTGTCCGTCGACCTCGGGGTGGCGTCCGGGTCGGTGTCGATCACCGTCGGCGTCTACCTGCGGCTGGAGGGTGAGGCCGGATCGTTGACCGGCTACTTCCGCATCCGCGGCGAGGTCGACGTGCTCGGCCTGATCTCCGCCTCGATCACCCTGGAGCTGTCGCTCACCTACGACTTCCCGACCGGCAAGATGGTCGGCCGCGCCTCGATCGTCGTCGAGGTGGAGGTGCTGTTCTTCTCCGCGTCGGTCGAGATCTCGGTGGAACGCAAGCTGGCCGGGTCCAAGGGTGACCCGGTGTTCCGGGAGATCATGCCGCCGGACTCGGCCGGCCACAGCGACGCCTGGTCCACCTACTGCTCGGCCTTCGCGCCGGGCGCCTGAGACGCCGGAGCCCGACATGACCACCACCCGCTTCCTGGCCACCGCACTCCCCTACTCCCTCGCCAAGGACGCCCCGTTCCACTGCTCGGTGTTCTTCACCCACCGGCTCACCCCGGAGCAACCGGACGCGACGCTCGCCGACTTCCCGGACGCCGAGCGCTGGGTCAGGACCCTGCTCGAGGGCCGACTGGTGCTGGTCACCGACACGGCACCGGACGGCATACCCGTGCGGTTCGTCTCCACGCCCGACCAGGACCACTTCGCCGCGGTCTTCCCCGCCGACACCCCGGTCGCCGGATTCAGCACCCCCACGGTGACGGACCAGCCGTGGACGAGCTATCCGGCGCACGCCATGGAGGGCCACGCCGTGGCCACCCACATCGGGTCGATCAACCACTCGCCGCTGACCCCGCCGGGCGTCCACGGGAACCCCGTCGTGGAGGCGGTGTTCGACCAGCTGCAGCAGTTCCACGAGCCGCTCGGGGACCTGCGCAGCATCGCGGTCGACGGGCTCCCCCAGCGCGACGCGCAGCACCTGGCCCGCAAGCTCGACGAGGCCAGCGCGACCCTGGGCCTGGACAAGCGCCGCAGCTATCCCTCCGAGCCCAACCCGTGGACCTCCGCGATCGAGATGCTGCTGCGGGACGAGGGCAGCAGCGACCTGGTCACCACCCGGCGTCTGGATGCGCTGGTCGCCGAGCCCCACGACCAGCTCCCGCCCGCCCTGCAGACGCTGGCCGACGTGCACGCCGCCCGCCGCTTCTACCAGCGCGAGGAGGTCGCTTACGAGGAGCGGCCCGTCGAGGGTGCGACCACGCCCCCGGTGGAGGTCCCGGAGCAGGACTTCCACGAGCGGGCCGCCTCCCTGGGGAGCACGCCCGTGCTGCTGCGCACCCTCGGCCTCGTCGTGGACGTCGCCGTCGACGACCCGAAGCAGCGCGCGCAGCTGGCCAAGGCGACCTGGGTCTCGGCCCGGTTCGAGCCGGACGCCCGGGCCAAGGACATGGTCCGGCTCGCGCCGCCGCGCACCTGGTGCGAGTCCGACGGCAAGGGTCACTGGCGCGCGGTCTCCTCGGGCGCCTGGTCCGGCGGGGCTCTCCCGCTCGGGCAGCCCCGGGTCTACACGGTGCTCGACCTCGACCCGGACGCGTCCGGGCTCAAGCTGGAGCAGCACCTGCGCGACCTGCCCCGCGCGCTGGCGACCGAGCTCAACGGCGACCCGGTCACCGCTGCGCCTGCCTCGTTGCGGGCCACCGGCTTCTCGATCGCGCGGGTCACCCGGGACGAGCAGGTCCTCGCCCAGGTCCAGCGGGCCGAGACCTTCACCGACGTCGAGGACGGGCCGGGCGTGACCGGTCAGGACCTCGCCTACGACGACGTGGTGCGCGGCATCCGGCTGGAGGTCTGGGACGACGACAGCCAGGCCTGGCACTCCGTGCACGAGCGGCTCGTCGACGTGGAGGCCGGCCGCAGGAGCGTGCTGAAGGCGGAGCCGGACACCGGGTTCCTGCAGCTCACCGGGCTGACGCGGGCTCCCGGGGAGGACACGGCCTACCACCTGCACGAGGTCTTCGTCGGCTGGGACGGGTGGAGCCTGTCCGCCCCCCGGCCCGGCAAGATCATCGTGCACGGCGAGGACGGCCAGGAGCTGGTTCTCGACGAGCCACCTGGTGACCCGGCCAGCCACGTCGTGACCCGCACCACCGTCGCCGCGGGGACGCTGCCCTGGTTGCGCTACGGGCGGCGCTACTCCTTCCGGGTGCGCGGCGTCGACCTCGCCGGCAACTCCGTGCCACGTCCAGCGGCGGGGGCCCTCAGCCGCGCGGCGGTCCGTGCGGCCGGTGACCGGCTCGACCTGCTCCGGAGGACGTATGCCGAGCAGGAGCGGGAGGGTCTGCTCGGTCCGGTCCGGGAGCGGCTGGTCGACCGGTCCCCCGCCCCCGAGAGCGAGCCGATCCTGCGCCGGCTGCTCGAGGTCGGCGCGCGGGAGGGAGCCGAGGTGGCCGAGGAGCTGGAGGCCGCCTACCGGGAGGCCTTCGTCGAGACCGCGCCGGGTGTGACGCTGCCGCCGGAGGCGGTGACCGGGGACCGGCAGGTCGACCGGCTGCTGCGGGCCCGGCTCACGGCTCAGGTCGAGCGTGAGCGCACCGCCCGCGGGGCGGCCCTGCGCCGCGGCGCCGAGCTCGCCCTGGCCGAGGTCGTCCGCCGTGCCGAGACCTGGCGGGCCCGGCCCCAGCTGAGCATCACCCCCGAGGCGTTCGCCCGCCTGGACGACACGGTCGACCCGATCCGGAGGCGACGGGAGCTGCCGCCGGACTTCGGTCCGCCCGGCGGGGGACCCGTCATCGAGCCGGAGCCGCCCGACGTCCCGGTCGTGACCACGCCCCGGCCGTTCCTGCGCTGGCACCCGGTGCCGCCGCCGACCCTCGTGGCCCGATCGCCGCTCACCACCGGGGAGTCGCTCCAGCGCCTCGTGATCCGCGACAACACGCCCACCGAGCGGCACGTGGTGCCACCGAAGGGCACCCAGCTCGAGGCCGAGCAGCACGGCATGTTCGACGCGGCCATCGGCTCCGCGAACCCGACCCTGCACGACCAGCTGCTCGCCACCGCCTACAAGGAGCGCGGGACGCTGCTGGACGAGTTCATCCAGGACCTCGACGACCCCAACGCCGTCGTGCCCCAGCCGGGGATCGCGCTGCACAGCCGTCCCGGCGCCGACCCCGACGCGGCGGTCACCCTCGCCGACATCACCGCCACGCGCGACACCCCGCTGGGCGAGGGGCAGTACGTCGTCCACGACACCGACCAGCTGGTGCTGCCCTACCTGCCCGACGTGCTCGCCCACGGTGCGTCACTCGTCTTCTACGACGCCGGTCCGCCGCACACCCTCGCCGAGCCGCGGGTCCTGCAGACGGCCCTGCTGGAGTATGCCGGGAGCTGGCCCCGCGTGGAGCCGCTGCGGTTGGTGCTGGTCGCCGGGGAGGAGCTTGGTGCCCGGCGCGTCGGCAACCTCGTGGAGGTCTCCCTCCCCGCCGGGGAGCAGGTGCGGGTGGCGATCTCCTCCTCGATGGACGAGGAGGCGCTGCAGGTCCTCGGGCCGTGGCGCTCGCACGTGGCCTCGGTCGCCGGCGACGACGGGGACCCCGCGTCCGCCGCGGCCCGGGCCGTCCTGGCGCGCGCCGCCGGCAACGGCTGGTTCTGGTGGCTGACCCCCTCCCACGACATGCGCCTCGTGCACGCGGTCCGGCGCCCGGTGCACCCGCCCGAGCTGCCGGCCCTGCGCGTGCTGCACCGCCCGGCCGGGCTGACCGTCGCCGGGCTCGTCGGGGTGGTCGACGTGCACGGGCCGAGCACCGAGCGGATCGCGCTGCAGGCCACCTGGTCGGAGTGGGTCGACGACCTGGCCACCGACGGGCCGGTGCGAGTGGACCGGCAGGACGTTGTCCTCTCCTCACCCGTCCAGCCCGACGAGCGGTTCGGCCTGCTCTACCTCGTCGACGCCCTCCTGCCCGGCGCCGACGGCAACCCGCCGGTGGTCTCGCACCAGGCGATCCAGAACTTCCCGGACACCCACCACCGTCGCGTGACCTACGCCGCGCGGGGTGTCACCCGCTACGCCGAGTTCTTCGACCCCGCCGAGCTGCCCCCCGCGGACGACCCGACCCTGCTCGGGGAGTCCCGCGAGCTGACGGTGGTGAGCTCGGCCCGGCCGTCCGCGCCCGAGGTGAGTGACGTCATACCGCTGCTGTTGTGGGACCAGGAGACCGAGCCGGACCAGCCCTTCGCCCTGCGCCGCACCCGCCGCTCGGGGGCGCGGGTGTGGCTCCAGCGGCCGTGGTTCTCCTCCGGCGACGGCGAGTTGCTGGCGGTCGTGCTCGGCTCGGCGGAGATGCCGCCCACGCTGTCCTCCCGGTGGGCCAGGGATCCGGTGCAGATCACCGGGGTGCCCGCGAGCACGACCGTGCTGCCGCTGGTCACCCCGACCGAGCTGCTGCTCGGTGTCGCTGCCGGCGGGGTCGTCGAGCCCCGGCCCGGCCGACCGGTGACCCTGCCGGTGCCGACCAGGCTCGTCGACGCCAAGGGCAACCCGACGGTGACGGTGCTGGGCTACCAGCCGGAGTACCACCCGGGGCGGAAGCAGTGGTTCGTCGACGTCGCGCTCGACCCGGGTGACTCGCTGTGGCCCTTCGTGCGGCTCGTGGTCGCCCGCTACCAGCCCGACTCGCTGCCCGAGTGCGACCTGTCGCCGGTGGTGCTGACCGACTGGGTGCAGCCGCTGCCGGAGCGGACCGCGACCGCCAACCGGCGGACCGAGCAGACGGTGCGGATGACGGTCACCGGACCGATCGGGATGGCCCGGCTGCCTCGGCCCCGGATGGTGGGGGGTGCGCCCGCCGGCGAGGGACCGGTGCCCCAGGCCGACGCCGTGCTGCGCATCGCCCGGGAGGTCTTCGCCACGGTGCAGCAGGCTCCGCCGGACGGTCGCGGCGACCTGGACTGGACCAGCTTCGACCGGGTGCGCCTGCCCCTGGCCGGCATGACGGGCGCCCGGGCGACGTGGTCCGCCGAGCTGGACCTGCCGGAGTCGGTGGACCTGGCGACGCCCGGATCCAGCGAGCGGTTCCGCGTGCTGGTCGAGGAGTACGAGTACTTCGACGCCGACCCGGAGGAGGGCAAGAAGGAGGGGGCGCCCAGCACCGCGCAGCGCCTCGTTTACGCCGACCACTTCCCGTTGTAGGCGTAGCGCCGGCCGACCAGGTGAGCGCGATCCGGGCGGTCGTGTCGCTCTCTCTCTGAGTCCGGTGTGCCTCCCTCCGAGGGGGACCCACCGTTCTCAAAGCCTCGGAAAGGTGGACAACTGCCGGATTGTCGACAATGCTGTCGATGGTCGGCGACGGGCTTCGCACGTGGCGACGGCGCTACGGGTCGTGTTGCGGACGCAGGACCGGCAGAGGCAAGAGAGGTGCTCAGATGGATCGACTCGCGCGTCGTCTCGGACTGAAGACCGACCCGACGATCTTCTTCGTGTCCGCGGGACTGATGATCGTCTTCCTGATCATGTTGCTGGCCATGCCCGGCCCGATCGGCAGGGTCTTCGCCGACGGCCGAGACTGGATCGTGAGCAGCCTCGGGTGGTTCTTCATCCTCGGGGTGACCATCTGGGTGATCTTCCTGATCTGGGTGGCGCTCAGCAAGTACGGCAACCTCAAGCTCGGCAAGGACGACGACGAGCCGGCCTACTCCAACCTGTCCTGGTTCGCCATGCTTTTCGCCGGTGGCATCGGCACGGTGCTCATGTTCTGGGGTGTGGCTGAGCCGATCTCGCACTTCTCGAACCCGCCGTTCGCCGATGTTGATCCGTACAGCATCGAGGCCGCGCGCGATGCGATGAGCATCTCGCTCTACCACCTGAGCATCCACACCTGGGCGATCTTCACTCTGCCGGGCCTGGCGTTCGGCTTCTTCATCTACCGCTACGACCTGCCGATGCGGTTCTCCTCGGTCTTCTACCCCATCCTCAAGGACCGCATCCACGGCCCGATCGGCAAGACGGTCGACATCTTCGCCGTGCTCGGCACGCTGTTCGGACTCGCGGTCTCCCTCGGGCTGGGGACCTCGCAGATCGCTGCCGGCCTGAACCACCTGACCGGCATGTCGAACAACACGTTCCTGCGCGTGGTGATCATCACCATCCTGACGCTGGTCGCGACGGCCTCGATCATGGCCGGTCTGGACAAGGGTGTGAAGCGCCTGTCCAACCTCAACATCCTGGGCGCGGTCGCACTGATGTTCTTTGTCCTGTTTGCCGGTGACACGGTCTTCTTGCTCCGCCAGCTCATCGAGAGCACCGGCATGTACTTCCAGGACGTCATCCAGCTCGCCTTCTGGAACGACGCCATGGCCCAGTTCGGCAAGGAGGAAGGGTGGGGCTGGCAGGGCGGCTGGACCGTCTTCTACTGGGCCTGGACCGTGACGTGGTCGCCGTTCATGGGTGTCTTCCTGGCCCGCATCTCCCGCGGCCGGACCATCAAGCAGTTCGTAGCAGGCGTGCTGGTGGCCCCCTCGGTCTTCACCCTCGTGTGGTTCGTCACCTTCGGATGGTCGGCCATGGAGCTGGACGGCATCGGAGGCGACGGTGGCCCGATCTCGGCGGCGGTCGCCGAGAGCGTCCCGACCGCGATCTATGAGTTCCTCGAGAACTACCCGTTCGCGACGCTGGTCTCGGGAGTCGCCGTCGTCATCGTCGGACTGTTCTTCGCGACATCCTCGGACTCGGCCTCCCTGGTGGTCGACATGCTCTGCGCCGGCGACGCTGAGGCCGGTCCGGTGCGACAACGGGTGTTCTGGGGTCTGTCCGAGGGCTTCCTGGCTGCCGCGCTCATCGTGCTCGGTGGGGAGCAGGGACTGGAGACGCTGCAACAGGTGATCACGGTGATGGGCCTGCCTGTCTTCGTCCTCGTCTTCGCCATGCTTTTCATGCTGCTCCTGGGCTTCAAGATGGAACGCGACAGACTCCGTGGCCGACCGCGCGGCCCCGGTGATCCGGCTGCGCCCGAGGCCGTGATTGAGAGCCCGGACGTCGAGCTGGTCGAGGCGGAGGGAGGCACGCCAGCGGGCGGCGGCGACCACGGGAGGTCTCCGACTCCCACGGGCTAGGCGTGGAGCCGGGTCGGCGCACGAGCGCGTCGGCCCGGTCGGTGTGTCCAGACCGGGGGCAGTGACCGGGGTGGTGACTCCGGCGGCCGGAGTGCCTACACTGGTGGCCGCGGCGCGGCGGGGAGCCGGTGAGAGCTACCCCGGAGGACTGGATGAGTGAGCGTGCCACGCCAGGTGGCCCCCGTGTGCTGCACGTGACGCACCTGACCACGGGCCGCGTGGCGGAGCTGGTGCGGCACTACGCCGAGGAGCAGGTCGCCTCCGGGCTGGAGGTGGCCGTGGCCTCCCCCGCGACGGGTTCGCTGAGTCTTGACGTGCAGTCCGCCGGTGCCCGGAGCCTGCACTGGCACGCCACCCGACGTCCTGAACCGTCCGCTGCGGAGGCGCGTGAGCTCCGCCGGATCGCGACCCGCTGGGAGCCTGACATCGTGCACCTGCACACCGCCAAGGCCGGGGTCGCGGGCCGGGGGGTCGTGCCGCGGAACCGGCCGACCGTGTTCCAGCCCCACGTGTGGTCCTTCGACGGGGTGAGCGGTGCGGACTATCGCCGTGCTGCCCGGCGCGACCGTCTCGCAGCCAAGGCGGCTGACGTGGTGGTCTGCGCCAGCCAGTCCGAGAAGGCCCGCGGCGTGGGGGCCGGCGTCCTGGGCACCCCGATCACGATCATCCCCCACCTCGTGGACCTCCGGCGGTTTTATCCGAAGGAGCGCACGCAGGCCCGGATCGAGCTCGGCCTGCCGCTTGCTGTGCCGATGGCGGTCTGCGTCGGCCCCCTCACCCAGCAGAAGGGGCAGGACCTGTTGCTCGCCTGCTGGCCCCGGGTGCGCGACGCGATCCCCGAGGCTCGCCTCGTCCTCGTCGGCGAGGGACCGGCCGAGCACCGCCTCCGCGCGGTCGCCACGCCCGGGGTCCGCTTCGTCCGGTCGACCGATCAGGTCCAGGACTGGTATGCCGCGGCGGACGTCGTCGTGGTCCCCTCCCGCTGGGAGGCCACTGCGTGGGTGCCGCTGGAGGCGGAGGCCACGGGACGCCCGGTGGTCACGGCGAACGTCGGCGGCGTCGTGGAGTCGCTGTCGCCGGCCTCGACCATCGTGAACCCCGGTGACGTCCGGGGCATGGCTGCCGCCATCGTCAGGAGTATGTCGGCGGGCTGGGGTCCCGAGGACGTCTACCGCGTGCGCACCTTTGCCGAGTCCCGGTCCGGTGGTGCGCCGCGCGTGCTGGACACGTATCGCCGGCTCCTGCGCAAGCTGCGCATGAGCTGAGTCCGATGGGCTGAGTCCCCGGTCGTCAGCCGCTGACGTGCGCACGGACGAACTCGCCGAGGGCGCGCATGGTGTCCAGGACCTGCCTGCGGGTCGCGCGCGTCCCGTCGTCCGCCCAGTTCGCGACGCAGGCGTAGGACAGTGACCGGGAGCCGCTGCTGACCACGCCGACGTCCGCCCGCACCCCGACATCGGTCCCGGTCTTGTTCCACAGCCGCACGCCGAGGTCGGCGCCGGTGTGGGCCAGCGGGTCGAGGTGCAGGGCCGAGGCCACCATCGACAGGTCGGTGTTCAGCGACAACCATGTGCGCACCTGTTGGGCGGTGGCCTCGTCGACGCAGCTGCCGCGGGCCAGGTCAGTGAGGAGCAGGGTCCAGTCGTCCGCGCACCCGTGGCTCAGTGTCGTCGGATCATCACCTGTCCGCTCATCCCGGACGTAGTCGTGCAGGGTGGAACCTCCCGGGACCAGTCGGGCGGCACGGCCCTGCACCGCCTCGATCGTGAGTCGGTCGATCAGGGCGTTGGTCGCCCAGTTGTCGCTGGTCGCCGCCACGAGGACGGCAACGTCCGACAGGGTCAAACTTTCGACGGTGAGGTGCTGCCAGAGCCCGGAGTCCGCGACCGCCCGACCAGCCGGCCGCTCGATGACCTCGCGGAGGTCGATCTCGCCAGCGACCGACCGGGCCGCAAGGTCCACGAGGGCGAGAACCTTGGCCACGCTTGCGGTCGACAGGAGGCGGTCGGGGGCGTGCTCGTGGATGACCTCACCGCTGATGGTGTCCCGCACGGAGATGGACCAGCGCACGGGCCCCTCGTCGGTCACAGCCGGTGGCAGCGGATCGGGCACCCGCTGATCGTAGGCGCCCCTCACCTGTGCCGCCGCTCACCCACTGTCCGGGCTGACGTGCCCTACCCACACCGCCCTCGACCACCATCCCCCGCGCCGGATGCCTCCCCGCCCAGCCACCCGTCTTCGAGCGCCTCCGCGTTCTTCGGGCCGACTGCAACCGGCTTGAGGAACGTCTAGGCGCTCGAAGACGGGTGGGGTGGCGGGGACTGTGGCTCGCGGGGACTGGGGCTGGCGAAGGCTGAGGCCTGGTGGGCGAGCGTCGGCTACGCGCGCGCTCCCGCGTCCGCACCGAGTCCGAGGCGGACCAACAGATGCGACACGTCCGGGTCGGCGCCGCGGAAGCGTCGGTAGGTGTCCATCGCCTCGATCGACCCACCCCGCCCCAGCAGCTGGCGACGGAAGCGCTCACCGGCGGCGCGCGACATACTGCCGTTGTCGCGGAACCAGGCGACGGTGTCCGCGTCCATGACCTCGGACCACAGGTAGGAGTAGTAGCCCGCGGAGTAGCCGCCGGCGAAGATGTGCGCGAAGTAGGCCGAGCGATAGCGCGGCGGAACGAGCGGGAAGGCCACCCCGGCGCGCTCCAGCGCCGCCGTCTCGAAGGCCTCGACGCCCGCGCCGTCTTCCGGCAGCTCCTCCAGCGGCGTCTGGTGCCAGGCCTGGTCCAGGAGCATCGCCTTGAGCAGCTCCAGCGTGTGGTAACCGGTCTCCTGCCGCGAGGCGACCAGGGCCTCCACCCACTCCGCCGGCAGCGGCTCGCCGGTCTCGTGGTGACGTGCGTACTGCGCGAGGAGGGACGGCTCCCAGGCCCAGATCTCGTTGACCTGGCTGGGGAACTCGACGAAGTCGCGCGGGACGGCCGTGCCAGAGCGCGAGGGATAGCGCACGTCGGAGAGCAGCCCGTGCACGTCGTGGCCGAACTCGTGGAACAGGGTGATCACGTTGGACCAGGTCATCAGGCTCGGCGAGCCGGGGGCCGGGGGCGGCACGTTGCACGTGTTGGTGACCACCGGCAGGTCCCCGGTCAGCTGCGACTGTCGGACGAGTGAGGTCATCCACGCCCCGCCCTTCTTGGTGGGTCGGGTGTAGGGGTCGATCAGCACCGCGCCCAGGATCGACCCGTCCTCCTCGCGCACCTCGAAGACCCGGGTCTGGTCGGTGTAGCCCACCAGCTCCGGCCGCTCGTGGAAGGTGATGCCGTAGAGCGCGGTGGCCGCCGCGAACACCCCGTCCCGCAGCACCCGCTCGAACTCCAGGTAGGGCTTGAGCCGGTCGGTGTCGAAGCTGCTCTCGGCAGCCTCCCGCGCGGCCAGGAACTGCCAGTCCCACGGCTGGAGGCTCGCGCCGGGCTCGACGGCCTCCAGCCGCTCGGCCAGCACCTCCGCCTCCCGCTCGGCGATCTCGACGACACCGGGAGCGAGCCGGCCGAGCAGGTCGTTGACGGCGCCGGTGGTCCTGGCACAGGTGATCTCGTGGGAGTATGCCGCGTGGTGGGGGTAGCCGAGCAGCCTCGCCCGCTCCCCGCGCAGGCGGGCGATCCGCACCAGCAGGTCACGGGTGTCGTGGTCGCCCGACAGGCCTCGGTCGACCGAGGCCCGGTAGATCTGCTCGCGCAGCCCGCGGTCCTCCAGCACGTCCAGCAGGGGCTGGCCGGAGGTGTTGACGATCGGCACCAGCCAGCCGTCCAGCTCCCGGTCCTGCGCGGCGGTGCGGAGGGTGGCCTTCTCGTCCGTGGAGAGTCCCGCGAGCTGCCGCTCGTCCGTGACGTGTACGGCGGCGGCGTTGCGGCCGGCGGTGAGCACCTGCTCGAACTCCACCGACAGGGTGGCCAGCGCACTGTTTAGGTCGCGCAGCCGCTGCTGGTCGGTCTCGCCGAGCCCGATCCCGCCGCGCTCGTAGTCCGTGAGTCGCTTCTGCAGCCAGTAGGAGTCCTGCTCGTCGAGCTCGACGGCGCCGCTCTCGGCGCGCGCGGCGAGGGCCCGGAGCCGGTCGTAGAGACCGCGGTGGAGCAGGATCGCGTCACTGTGCGCGGCGAGCTGCGGTGACAGGGCCGTCCACACGGCGTCCCGCTCCGGGGTGGCGTGCGCCGCGCGGGCCACCCAGAAGGCGGCCGTCGCCCGGTCCAGCGTGGCGCCACTGCGCTCCCAGGCGTGCACCACGTTCTCGACCGTCGCCTGCGCGGGGTCCGCCGCGATCTGCTCGAGCTCCTGGAGTTGCTCACGCATCCCCGTCTCCACGGCCTCACGAACCTGGTCGGCGGTGATGGTGGCGTAGTCGGGCAGGGCGAAGGGCAGGCTCGAGGGAGACAGGAGCGGGTTCGTCATACTGCCCATTGGAACACCCGGCCCCGCCGCAGCAGGCCATCGGCAGATCACAATATGGTCAGGACGCAGCCGTTCGGGGCTCCGGCTGCGAGGGGCGGATGCCGATGGCACCATGGGGTATGCCCGATGTCGTGCTCACCCCGGAGGAACTGGCCGCCCGCACCACGGTCGCCACCGAGGCCGCCTTCAACGCCGCCACCGATCTCGGTCTGCTGGTCGAGGAGACGCGGATCCTGCACAACGTCTTCTCGCTGGTCATCCACCTGAGCCCCTCGCCGGTGGTCGCGCGGATCCCGGTCGTCCTGGCGCCCGGGACGACCCCGGAGCAGCTCACCCGCAAGCAGCAGCGCGAGCTGGACGTCGCCGACTGGCTGCGCCACCAGAACGTCCCGGCCGTGCGACCGTCCCCGCTGGTGCCGCTCGAGCCGGTCCGGGAGGACGACTTCTCCATCACCTTCTGGGAGCTGGCCGACGTCGCGGACGACCACGAGCCGTATGCCGCGGCGGACCACGCGCTGTCCGCCGCCCTGCACGCGGCCCTGATGGCCTACCCCGGGCTGCTGCCTTTCCTGTCACCCTTCAACGACGGGTTGCCGGCGCTGCTGGAGTCCCTGGAGGGCTCTCCGCACCTCACTGACGAGGACCTTGACCGGGCGTTCTCGGAGTGGCACGCGCTGCGGCCGGTGCTCGGCAGTGCGGCCGCGTTCCGTGACCGGTTCCCGTCGGTGGACCTCCAGCCGATCCAGGGGGACGCGCCCTCCCACAACGTGATCCGGTGCCGGGACGGTCTGCTCTTCGGTGACTTCGAGGACGTGTGCCTCGGGCCGGTCGAGTGGGACCTGGCGGGGCAGGGGCCGGAGGCGGTGGAGGCCTACAACGCCGCGGCGGGTCCGCTCGGGATGCGCACGGTGGACCCGGACCTGCAGCGTGTCATGGACACCGCGCGCAACCTGCAGCTCATCGGTGCGTTCGCGCTCGTGCCGCAGCTCCCGCTGCTCGCGGACGGACTCCAGCACCCGCTGCAGGCCTGGCGCGACTCGCCGGCGCTGGTGCTCTAGAGCCTGGCGGGACGGTCTATTCCCCGGGTGGCAGCGACCTCGGACCGACCCTTAACATTCCTTTACGAAGTCTTTACTACGCGCCCCGCGCCCAGCCATTGTGAGGCGACGAAGGGCCACCTAGGCTGCAAGCACTCTTGATCGGCGGGGGTTGGTGCTGCCGGTCGGGGCACCCCCAGTGCCATGCGCACTTTCACCGGTGCGACCGCAGCGTCGCACTAGGTGATCGTCGCTGGGCACGTGCTCGATGGGGTCCGAGCACGGGGGTCAGGGAGATGACACCAGCATTCACGAGGAGAGATCCATGAAGTTACGCACTGGGCCGACCGCGTTCGCGGCGGCCCTGGCGCTCGTTGTGTCGGGGGCGCCAGTCGTCACGGCGCAACCGTCCGCGCCAGACTCTGATCACGCCCCATCGCTGACCGCCGAGGCGGAGACCTCGGCATCGGCCGACAGCGCGCAGTCCGCCCGCGAGGCACTCGAGGGGGTCGACAGCGAGACCGGCTTGTGGATCGTCCAGCTGGAGGAGCCCTCGGTCAGCCAGTTCGCGGCCAGCAGCTCGGGCAGCACCGCGGCATACGCCGAGAAGGTCGCCGACGGGCACGCGGCACTGGAGGGCGAGATCAACGCGACCCTCGGCCGCAGCGTCGAGGTGGCCTTCACCTACGAGAACGTCCTCAACGCCATCGCGGTCGAGGCCGACGCGGACGAGGCCGCCCAGCTGTGGGACATCGACGGCGTCACTGCGGTCTTCCCGGACACCGTCCACGAGATGGAGACCGACGTCAGCCACGAGGTCATCAAGAGTGCGGCCGCCTGGGACGGCGCCAACGCACCGGAGATCGCCACGAAGGGCGAGGGCCTCATCGTCGCGATGATCGACAGCGGCGTGAACCCCGACCACCCCTCCTTCGCCGCAACCGGAGGTGACGGCTACACCCACACCAACCCCAACGGCGCGGGCGTCTTCCTGGGCGCGTGCAACACTGAGACGGGCTTCGAGTGCAACGACAAGCTCATCGGTGCCTACACCTTCAACGGCCCGACCGCCCGTGACACCGACGGCCACGGCAGCCACACCGGCAGCACCATGGCCGGCAACGCCCACACGGCTGAGTTCACCCTGGGCACCGCGGACTTTGAGCGCGAGGTCTCCGGTGTCGCCCCGCACGCCAACGTGATCTCCTACAAGGTCTGCAACCCAGGCTGCCCGGGCAGCGCGACGATCGCGGCTGTCGACCAGGCCATCACGGACAACGTCGACGTCATCAACTACTCCATCTCGGGCACGGACAACCCGTGGCTCGACGCGGTCGACCTGGCCTTCCTGGAGGCCCACGACGCCGGCATCAGCGTCTCCGCCTCGGGCGGCAACGACGGTCCCGGCGCGAGCACGGTCGCCAAGACCGGCCCGTGGAACCTCTCGGTCGCTGCGACGACCCACAAGCGCGTGTTCGGCAACCCGGTCTCGGTGACCAACGACGGTGCCCCCGCCGAGCTGGTGGGCGTTCCCGGCTTCCCGGGCGACGGCCCCGCCATCACCGAGGTCTACACCGGCGAGGTGGCTGACGCCGAGACGGTGAGCCCCGGCAACGGCAACGGCTGCGTCGCGTTCCCGGCCGACTCCATGGACGGTGACATCGCGCTGATCCAGCGCGGTGACTGCACCTTCCAGGTCAAGGTCGAGAACGCCCAGGCTGCTGGTGCGATCGCGGCCGTGCTCTACAACAACGTGAGTGGTCCGCCCACGGCGCCCGGCGGTCTGACGACCACCACCATCCCGGCGGTGATGATCACCCTCGAGTCCGGTCAGGCGCTGCGTGACTACGTCACCGCCAACGACCCCACCGAGGTGTCCATCGGCACCGACGTGGTGCTCGTCGAGGACGACACCTGGACCGACCTGGTGGCCGGTTTCAGCTCCCGCGGTCCCAGCCAGTTCGACATGCTCGCCCCGACGGTGGCCGCCCCGGGTGTCAACATCCTTGCCGCCTACGCGGAGTCCGGCGGTGACCCGCTGCAGTATGGCGTGATCAGCGGCACCTCGATGGCCGCACCGCACGCTGCCGGCATGGCTGCGCTGATGCGTGAGATCTACCCGGACCTGACCCCGACCGAGATTCGGTCGGTGATGGCCACCACCGCCGACTACGAGGGCCTGCTCAAGGAGGACGGCTCTACGCCGGCCGACGCCTTCGACATCGGCTCCGGTCGCATCAACATCGACCAGGCCGGTCGCGCGGGCGTCTCGCTCGATGAGACCAGCGAGAACTTCGTGGCGGCCAACCCGGCGATCGGCGGCGATCCGTCGACGCTGAACCTGCCGGCCTTCGTCGAGACCGCCTGCGAGGGCGAGTGCTCGTGGACCCGGACGGTCACCTCGATCGCCCAGGGCCCGGCCAGCTACACCGCCGTGGTGGAGGCCCCCGCGGGTGTCACGGTCACCGTGACCCCCGAGACCTTCAGCCTGGAGCCGGGTGCTGAGCAGGAGATCGTCGTCACGGCCAACGTTTCCGGTGGCACCGTCGGTGCGTGGTCGCACGGTCGAGTGACGCTGGAGACCTCCGACCAGCACGCGGACGGCGTCGACATCGCCGACCCGCACTTCCCGGTCGCCGTGCGCACGGCCAGCACCGAGGTGCCGACCGACCCGCCGGTCATCGACGTGGACCCGGCCGACCTTGAGTCGACCCAGCCCACCGACACGGTGACCACGCAGACCCTCACCATCGGTAACACCGGCGGCGAGGACCTGACGTGGGAGTTTGTCGCCGAGACCGGAGATGGCTCAGTGGTTCTCGCCGAGCAGGCCGTCAACGGCACGAGCGGCATTGTCAGCGACGACTTCCCCAACAACGGTGGTGGCGTCTTCTCCGCTGACGACTTCACCCTTGCGTCGGACGAGTCACTCACCTCGCTCTACACCCCGGGCTTCTGGAACACCGGTGACCTGGACACCCGGTCGCCCGCCATCGACTGGGAGATCTTCGCCGACGACGGTGGTGTCCCGGGAGACGTGGTCTGGTCACACACCGCAGCGCCGGGTGACGCCGAGGTGAGCATCGTGGACGACGAGATCACCCTCGACGTCGTGGCGGCCAACGATGGCGCGCTCGACCTGGACGCCGGCACCTACTGGCTGTCCGTGTGGCCGACAATCGAGGACAATGTCGACCTGAACGACCGGTGGAACTGGTACCAGGGCACGCCCTCCGGCGAGTTGGGCATGCTCATCGACCCGAACAACCTGTTCGGGCTGGGAGTCACGGACTGGACCTCGATCCAGTCCCTCGTCGGAGACTTCAGCGACCTCGCCTACACCATCGAGGGTGAGGGCACAGCCGAGGCGTGCGGCGCCGACTGGTTGAGCGTCGACCCGACCTCGGGCACGACGGCACCCGACGGCTCCACCGAGGTCACCGCGTCGTTCGACTCGGCCGGCCTGGCCAACGGCGACTACACCACCCAGCTGTGCGTCGAGAGCAACGACCCGGAGAACCCGGTCGTCACGGTCCCGGTCACCCTGACCGTGGCCGACGCCCCGGCCATCACCGTGGACCCGACCTCGATCGAGGGCAGCCAGGAGCCGGACACGACGACCGAGCACACCCTGACGGTCGGCAACGTCGGATCGGCTGACCTGGAGTTCGAGATCGCCGAGGTCGAGGCTGCGGGCACCGCCGAGGCTGCGGGCACGGTCGAGCGTGTCGACCTGCCGCAGGGCACGAGCCGCGCCAACGCCTCGACCGAGGCCGAGAGCGGCCCCGCCGCCCCGGCAGTGGTCGAGCCCGCGGCGGTGCCTCACGTGGCCTCGCTCTCCGAGGGCTTCGAGGATGTTGCGGGTCTGCCTGCCGCAGGCTGGGCCATCACCAACACCAGTGAGCCGGTGGGTGGGACCAGCTGGTTCCAGGGCAACGCCGCCGAGGTGTTCCCCTCGCACGACGGTCCTGAGGACTCCTACGCGGGCGCCAACTACAACGGCACCGGCGAGGTGGGCGACATCAGCACCTGGCTGGTGACGCCTGAGTTGGACCTGGTCAACGGTTCTCAGCTGTCCTTCTACTCGCGCAGCACCGGTGACGGCTACGCCGATCGCGTGGAGGTCCGGCTGTCCACCAGCGGTGACTCCACCGACGTGGGCACCGGCTACGACACCGTGGGTGACTTCGACACGGTGCTGCTCACGATCAACGAGGAGCTCGCCCCCTACGGCTACCCGGCTGAGTGGACGGAATACACCGCGACGATCGAGGGCCTGGACGCCCCGACCACCGGTCGGGTCGCGTTCCGGCACCACGTGCCCGACGGCGGTCTCTTCGGCACGGCCAGCGACTACATCGGTGTGGACACCGTCTCCTACGAGGCGGCCGAGGTGCTGCCCGCGTGTGAGGCTGTGGATGTGCCGTGGCTGACGGTCGACCCGACCAGTGGCACCGTCGCCGCCGGCGGCAGCCAGGCGGTCACGGTGGGTCTGGACTCCACGGGCCTGGCCGAGGGTGACTACACCGCCAACCTGTGCGTGGAGTCCAACGACCCGGCAAACCCGGTGGTGGACGTGCCGGTGACGTTGACCGTGGCCGATGCCCCGGTGGAGCCGGCGACGGTGCAGCGGGTCTTTGGTGCGGACCGGTATGCCACTGCGGGTGAGATCGCGGCGGAGTTCCCCGAGGGTGTGGACACGGTGTACATCGCTAACGGCACCGAGTCCGCGGACGGGGCCGACGCCCTGGCCGCGGGCGCGGCCGGTGCGGTCGGGGCGCTGGGGTTCATCCCCGACACCACGCCCGAGGGTGACCCGGCACCGATCCTGCTGGTCAAGGCCGACCGCATCCCGAACGCCACCTGGGATGCGTTGGCGGCGCTGGCCCCGGCCGAGGTCGTCATCGTCGGTGGCACCGGCTCGGTGGATGCCGGGGTGGAGGCCGACCTGGCCGCCACCGGCGCCGACGTGCGCCGCATCGCCGGGGCCAACCGGTATGAGACGGCCGCGCTGATCGCGGCCGAGTACGGGTCGGTCGACACGGTGTTCGTGGCCACCGGTCAGGGCGACATGGGCACCGGCCTGGCGCTGGCCGATGCGTTGACGGCGGCCTCGGCCGCCGGTGGCCAGGGTGTGCCGGTGGTCCTGACCCGTCAGGGCAGCCTGCCGGAGGCCACGGCCGCGGTGATCACCGACCTGGGCGCGAGCAACATCGTGGTCGTCGGCGGCACCGGCGCGGTCAGCGACGACGTGCTGTCCGAGCTGAACGNGGCCGACCGGTACCAGACCGCGGCCGCGTTGACGGCCGGGTACGGCACCGACGGCGACGTGCTCTACATCGCCTCCGGCGTCAACTTCCCCGACGCGTTGGCCGGGTCCTCCCTGACCGGTTCGCAGCAGGCACCGCTGCTGCTGACCAAGCAGGGCCATCTGCCGGCCGCGACCGCCGAAGAGATCCTGCGACTCTCCCCGCAGGGCATCACCATCTTCGGTGGCGAGGTCGCCGTCAACGCCGAGGTCGAAGCCGCCCTCCAGGCACTGCTGGACCAGACCTCCACCGACTAACCACCGGTCAGGACCAGTCCCGCAACCCATCCCCCACAACACAACGGCCCCCACCGGCACCCAGCCGGCGGGGGCCGTTGCTGTTGCCCCAACTCGAGCGCCCCCGAAGCAGTAGTCCTCCCCTGGTCCGAAGGGTCGTTGCCCTGCCGTACACTGGTGGACAGCACCCCGATCCGTCTTGCCGCGGGGTTGCCTGCAGTGCACGCAAACCTGCGAGTTGGCGATTTCAGTGCCGCGCTCCCCACCCTGCAACGATGCAGCCCGGCGCGCGATGGGCGAGACACCACCGTAGAAGACTCGGAGTCTCCCTGTGTCACAGGACTTTGCGCGCCTCGGCGTGCCCGCCCCGCTGTGCGATCACCTCGCCGGCCTCGGCATCACCACCCCCACCCCGATCCAGGCCGCGACGCTGCCCGACAGCCTCGCGGGCCGCGACGTGCTCGGCCGTGGCCGCACGGGATCGGGCAAGAGCTATGCCTTCCTGCTGCCCATGGTCGCCCGCCTGATGAGCTCGGGCCGCCGACGCACCCCCAAGCGGCCCCGCGCGCTGATCCTGGCCCCGACCCGTGAGCTGGTCGGTCAGCTCGAGACCGCGTTGGCGCCGCTGGCCCAGATCGCGGGCCTGCGCACCATGACCATCTTCGGCGGGGTCGGGCAGAACCCGCAGGTCCGGGCGCTGTCCGCCGGCGTCGACGTCGTCGTCGCCTGCCCGGGCCGGCTCGAGGACCTGATGGGCCAGGGACACATCTCCCTGGACAACATCGAGATCACCATCCTCGACGAGGCCGACCACATGGCCGACCTGGGCTTCCTGCCCGGGGTCAAGCGCATCATGGACAAGACCCCTCGGGACGGTCAGCGGATGCTGTTCTCCGCGACCCTGGACGCGGGCGTCAATGTCATCGTCAAGCGCTTCCTGTCCAACCCGGTCACCCATGAGGCCGACTCGGAGCAGTCCCCTGTCGAGGCGATGAGCCACCACGTGCTGCACGTTGCCCACGACGCACACCTGTCCGTGCTGCTGGACCTCACCGCCGCCCCGGGCCGCACGGTCGTCTTCACGCGCACCAAGCACCGCGCCAAGAAGCTGGCCCGCCAGCTCAACTCCTCCGGTGTCCCGGCCGTCGAGCTGCACGGCAACCTCAGCCAGAACGCTCGCACCCGCACCATGGACGCCTTCCACAGCGGGGCGGCGCAGACCCTGGTGGCGACGGACATCGCCGCCCGCGGCATCCACGTCGACGACGTCGGCCTCGTGATCCATGCCGACCCGCCGGTCGAGCACAAGGCCTACCTGCACCGCTCCGGCCGCACGGCGCGCGCCGGCAACTCCGGCACTGTCATCACCCTGATGACCGACGACCAGGTCCGCGACGTGCGCGACCTGACCCGCAAGGCCGGCATCAAGCCGACCACCACCCGCGTGGACACCTCCCACCCGCTGCTCCTCGAGCTGGCACCGGGCGAGCGTCAGTATGCCGGGCCGTTCGTCCCGCAGGCCCCCGCCGGTGGGCAGCAGAACGGGAGTGGCCAGGGCGGTCGTGCCCAGGGTGGTCGCGCTCAGGGTGGTCGTGGCCAGGGCGGTCGCGGTCAGGGTGGCGGCCAGGGTGGTCGAGGACGCCAGCAGGGCGGCGGTGGTCGCTCCGGTGGTTCACGCGCGGGCGCCCAGCGCTCCGGCTCGGGTCGTTCGGACGGCCAGCGCTCCGGCTCGGGTCGTTCGGGCAGCCAGCGCTCTGGGTCGGGTCGTTCCGGGGGCCAGCGCTCCGGTTCCACCGTGCGCTACTCGAGCAGCTCCGGCGGCGCCGCGGCCTTCTCGGCCGGCTCCCGCGCCGGTCGCGGTCGCTGACCGCCTCCCGAGGAAAATCCCGCCCCAGCCCTATGCAGGGCCGCTGCCCTACGACATACTGCAGGGCCAGAGGCCCATTGTTCACGTGTCGGTCAAGCCATAGTCATCGGTTCCTACTACGGTCACGGTTGGCACACCGCCGCCTTGTGCGGTGCGATGTGCCTCCCCGTGAGCGCCGCCCGGCGTCCCGTACGAAGGAGCGATTGTTAATGATTCATTCCCATCCTCGGTGGCGTCGCGGCTCGGTAGCCGCGGTCGCCGCCGCGTCGTTGGTTGCCAGTGGCGCTGCCCTGGCCACCACTGCTGCCCAGGCTGATCCGGAGGACGCCACGTCCTCGACGTCCCCCAGTGCTGTCACGGTCGAACGCATCAGCGGCGTCGACCGGTTCGGCACGGCTGCGGCGGTCGCGGCCGAGTACCCCAGTGCCGACGTCGTCTACATCGCCTCCGGCACCAACTACGCGGACGCGCTGACGGCACGTGACCACAGCGACGCCGTCGCCGGTCCCGCTCCGCTCGGGGACAACCTGTGGTCCGAGGGCCAGGATGGGGGCAACGCGGCTCCGGTGCTGCTGGTGCGCCGGGATCACATCCCGAACGACACCCGGGCGGCGCTGGCGGGGATCTCTCCGGACCGGATCGTGGTCGTCGGTGGGTCCGAGGCCGTGAGCAGCGAGGTGTTCCACCAGCTGGAAGCCTACTCCGACGATGTGGAGCGACTCAGCGGCACCGACCGTTACGGCACCGCGGCGGCCATCGCCGAGCGCTGGCCGACCGGCACCCCGGTCGTGTTCCTGACCTCGGGCGAGAACTTCCCGGATGCGCTGACCGGTGGAGCGGTCGCGTCCCGGGCCAACGCGCCGATCCTGCTGACCCGCGCGGGCAAGCTGCCCAACGTCACGGCCGCTGCGCTGGCCGAGATCGCGCCGTCCTCGGTCGTGGTGATCGGTGGCACCGGCGCGGTGAGCTCAGCCGTCGAGGCAGACGTCGCCGCGATCGTGCCGGACACCCGGCGCGTCGGGGGTGTCGACCGTTACGACACCGCTGCGCAGCTGGCCGACCGCTACGAGGCTGACGGGGAGCGGGCCTTCGTCGCGACCGGCCGGTCCTACCCGGATGCGCTGACGGGCTCCAGCCTGGCTGGCTACGAGGGTGCTCCCCTCCTGCTCAGCAAGACCGCCACCGTCCCGAACTTCACGATGGACGGGCTCGACTCGCTCTCGCCGCAGGGTCTGGCCGTCTTCGGCGGCACCGCTGCGGTGAACAACTCCGTGGTCGGCGCGCTGAATGCCCAGCTTCCGGCGTGGGTCAACAGCATGCACCTGCAGCTGCTGTCCTTCAACGACTACCACGGCCACCTCGAGGCCGACGCCGGTCAGACCCTGACCGAGGAGCAGGACCCCGAGCAGCACGAGGTCGGCGGAGTCGAGTACCTCTCGACCAAGCTGAGCGAGCTGCGCGTCGGGTCGCAGGACGGCCAGTCGCTGACCGTGGCCGCAGGTGACCTCATCGGTGGCTCGACCTTCATCTCCGGCATGTTCCACGACGAGCCGGCGGTGGAGAGCCTGAACATCCTCGGCCTGGACATCTCCTCGGTCGGCAACCACGAGTTCGACGAGGGCACCGAGGAGCTCCTGCGCATGCAGAACGGCGGTTGCCACCCGGTGGACGGCTGCTACTTCCCGGAGGACCCGTTCGCCGGTGCTGACTACCAGTACCTCGCCGCCAACGTCGTCAAGAAGGACGGCAGCGGCACCCTGCTCCCGGGCACCGAGGTCCGTGAGATCGACGGCATCCCGGTCGGCTTCATCGGCATGACCCTGGAGGAGACCCCGACGCTGGTCAGCCCTGGTGGCGTGGCCACGGTGGACTTCCTCGACGAGGTCGAGACGGCCAACGCGGCCGCCGCCGCCCTGCAGGCGCAGGGCGTGGAGTCGATCGTCGTGCTGCTGCACGAGGGTGGCTACTCCACGACGACCTACAACGGTTGTGAGGGCATCTCCGGCCCGATCGTGGACATCCACAACGGCCTGGACCCGGCGATCGACGCCGTCGTCACCGGTCACACCCACCAGCCGTACGTCTGCCACCTCGAGGACCCGGCCGGTGACCCGCGCCTGGTCACCTCCGCCGCGCAGTGGGGTGGCGTGGTCACCGCGACCGACCTGCCGATCGACCGCACCACTGGTGACGTGATCCGCGAGAAGGTCACCTCCAACAACAAGCTGGTGCTGCGCGGTGTCGCCGACGCCGCCCAGACCGCGCTGCTGGAGAAGTGGGGCGCCCTGTCCGACGCGATCGCGGGCCAGATCGTCGGCACCCACGTCGAGGACATCACCGGTGACTCCAGTGGTGACCGCGGCATCGAGACCCCGATGGCCAACCTGGTCGCCGACGCGATCCTGTGGGGCACCGCGGGCGATGCGCTCGGCGGGGCCGAGATCTCGTTCATGAACGTCGGTGGCGTCCGCGCCAGCCTCTACATGGCGCCGACCGGTGACGAGGGCGTCGGTGAGATCACCTACGCCGAGTCCTACGCCATCGCACCGTTCGGCAACCTGCTGGTCAGCATCGACATGACCGGAGCGGACATCAAGGCGGTGCTGGAGCAGCAGTTCGACCCGAACCGTGGTCGCCAGTACCTTGCGCTCGGTGTCTCCGACGGTTTCACCTACACCTGGGACGACACCCAGCCCCAGGGCTCGAAGGTCAGCGACATGGAGCTCAACGGCGTGCCGCTGGAGATGGGCACGACCTACCGCGTCTCGACGCTGAGCTTCCTGCAGGAGGGCGGCGACGGCTTCACGGCCTTCACCAACGGCACCAACCTGGTCGGCGGTCCGGAGGACCTGGCCAACCTGGTCGCCTACTTCGGTGCTCACCCGGGTCTGACCGCTCCGGAGGACCGAGTCGCAGGGCTGTGATCGAGTGACCGGGTCTCACCTGGGCATGGTTCAGAGGTTGGGCGACGACGCAAGGAGTCGCACAGGCCGACCGTGAGTGCCCAGGTGAGGTCACGCTGAAGCACACGTTGGGGCCGCACCATCTCGGTGCGGCCCCAGCGTGCGTCTGGACCTCCCGTCCTGCGGCGGCCGCGATGTGCGTCTGGGTCCCCCGTCCCGCGGCGCGGCCCCGCCGTGCGTCTGAGTCGCCCGTCCCGCGGCGCGGTGGGCCGTCGACGGGCTTGGGTCATCCACAGGTATGTCGTGGGGGTTGCCGGGCTGTGTCGGTGGCCGCTGGCAGGGTCTTGGCCACAGAGGATGGCGTGTCACCGAGCAATAATCGTACATCAGTGCTAATATCGGGTGAAAGGTCAGAACCGGGCGACGCGAGAGGATCGCGACGCAGCCGGGCACGACAACACAGGACACGACAACGCAGGGCACGACGAGGCAGGGCACGACGAGGCAGGGGAGGTGAGTTGGGTGGCTCGGCACGCGGAGGGGTTCGAGGCCGCTGGTGGGGGCGTGTCGGTGCTGGAGGCCCGCCTGGAAGCGGCGCTGGCCGACCCGCCCGCCCGGGAGGTGAGGCTGGAGGAGATCCCCCCGGTGCCGGACTGCCCCGTGGTGGTGGAGTTCGTCTCCCTGGCCGAGGACGCGGTGACGCTCGCGCTGGCCGGGTTGGGGGTCGCCCCGGCCGAGTGCGCGGTGCTGACCGACCTGGCCCAGGCCTGCGCGGCGGTGTCCCGCCGCGGGGCCACCGCACCCGGGCAGGAGTTCTTCACCCTCACCGGCACCACCACCCAGACCGACGCCGGCCCGACCGACCCTGGCCCGACCGACCCTGGCCCGACCGACCCTGGCCCGGCCGACGCCGATACGGCCGGCACCACCAACCAGACCGCCGCTGACCCGGCCGGCGGCACCGGCTCTGCGTCGGTGGGCCCGGCGTCGGCTGGGGTGTCGGTGGGTGAGGAGGCGCCGGCGGTGAAGGGTCGGGCCGCAGCCTTGGTGGATGCGTTGGGGGTGTTGTCGCGGGCGGCGGGCCGGTTGGACAAGGTGATGGTCTGCGGGGCGCGGGAGCTGACCGCGGCCCAGGGCAAGTTGTTGTTGGCCGACAAGGGCGTGGCAAGCCTGGATGAGCTGACCCCGGCCCAGACCGAGGCGTGGCGGAACAAGGCCAAGCGGCGGACCCGCACGGACCTGGAGCTGGAGATGGGCTGGGGTGCCGGGGAGATCCGAGACCTGGTCGCCCTGGCTGCGATGCCCGCCTCGACCACCGGCCCGGTGGGTTCGGCCATGGCGTCGGGGGAGGTCTCGTGGCGGCTGGTGCGGGGGTTTGTCGGTGCGGCCGGGCACCTGCCCACGCACCTGGGTGCCGGGGTCGCGGGCGCCCTGTTCGGCACCGATGAGTCGGTCGCCGCGACCGAGCGGCTGAGCGCCGACCGGGAGTTCACCGGTCGCCCGTGGGCGCACCGGGAGTTCTACCGCGCCCTGGACCGGGAGGTCGCCAAGGCCGAGGCCCACCTGGATGAGGACGAGCGGCGCGCCAAGTCCCGGGCCAAGTCGCTGCAGGGCACCGACACCTGGGGCCGGATGGATGAGGACGGC
>NZ_JALKAL010000010.1 GCF_023015765.1 Ornithinimicrobium sp. F0845 | reverse complement strand
CAACCACCGGCGGGAGATGACCTGGCAGACCCTGCTGGGCAAGATCTACAAGACCAAGGCCCACGACTACACCCAGTACTCCACCATGCTCACCGAAGCCACCGACCAGGTCCTGGCCGCCGACCAGGAGGACCGGCGCGAGGCGATCGACCTGGCGATCTACCAGGCCCTGTCCTACAAGCCCGGCGGCACCGCCCGGCTGATCACCGGCGAGGACGAACCCTACGGCGAGACCCAGTTCCTGTCCTGGAACCAGATCCGCCTCACCCGCCGCAACCCCAAGACCGGCCGCAAACTCAACGAACCCGACCCCGAGGCCGTCAAGAGAGAACGAGCCCGCCACACCCGCGCCGCCCAAGATCCCGACGACGACACGGGCAGCAGCGCGGCAGACAGCAGCGCGGCAGGCAGCAGCGCGGCAGGCAGCACCACCCCGACCAGCACGGACACTCCCGGGCACGGCCCCTGGGCCACCCCGGACGACACCCCACCACCCTTCTAAGGGCCGCACGACGTATTGCGCGGTCGTGCGTCTCGCCGCCTCGGACGAAGGTCCGTCCAGGCCGACCAGCGTGTGAGGCCTTCGTCGCACGGGTAGCGTCAGCTCGCTGTGCCGCGTCCTGTTCAGGCGTCGAGCGATCCGGGAGCCACAACCCATCTCATGGGCTGACCCGTCACCCGCGCCACGGCGTCGTAGTCGTGGTCATAGTGCACCAGCGTCACCTCATGGCGCTCGGCCGTGGCCGCGATGAGGAGGTCCGACAGTGCGACCCCGCGATGTGTGCTGGTGGTTGCGAGGTCGGCCTGCACCTCGATCGCTCTGTCCCAGATCTCGTCGGGCATGGCCAGCGACTCGAAACCATCGCGCAGTTGCTGCCGTCGTCGGCGAGAGTCAGTCGGGGTGCGGGAGGAGTACAGCAGCTCAAGATTCACGATGCCGCAGGTCGCAACGAGACCGGCCTCAATCCAGGGGGACATTGCCTGGTCGACTTCCCGCCGACCGAGCCTAGCCAGGGCACTGGTGTCTGCCAGAAACCGGGCTACCGCCGCCACGCTGCATCCATGACAGCAGGATCCACGGCGTCTGCGAGCTCTCCGCGCCGGGCGTCGGCGAGGAACTCCCGCCGCGCGTGAAGGGCGACAACCTCACCCAGGGCAGCATTGACGGTGGCCCTCTTCGTGCTGGTGCCCAGCACGAAGCGAGCACGCTCAAGCAGGTCGTCGTCGGTGTCGATCAGTGTCCGGCTCACGGCGCCTCCCTGCTCACGATCTGATATCAACACCATAACCCCTCTTATATATGCGTACTGTGTGCGCTGGTCACTGTGTTTTCGGGGATGGCCCCACCTCCTGCCTCACGATCTCGAGCCCCTGCGTCCCGTTGACCAGCGTGTAGGTCCCGTCACGGTCGGTGCGCAGGACCGCCGTGCCGGTGTCGGCGAGCATCGACAGCACCGTCCGGCTCGGGTGGCCGAAGGTGTTGTCCTCCCCGACCCCGATGAGCGCCACGTCTGCGCCCAGTCCGGTCACGAGCGCCTCGTCCTGGGCGGCGCTGCCGTGGTGTGCCACCTTGAGTATGTCGAACTGCTGGCCGTCCAGGGCGCGGCGCACGCCGCGAGCGGCGACCGGCTCGATGTCACCGGTGAACAGGATCCGCAGGTCGCCATCGTCGGGCGCGCCACCGCCACTCACGCGACCGTCGCCACCGCTACCCACGCGAACGTCCATGACCACGCTCGAGTCGTTGGCACCCAACGAGCCGGACCCCACCCGCTTGGCCGGGGGCCAGACCACCTCGGCTCGGACCTGACCCGCGTCGCCCCAGGCGAGGTGGTCGCCGGCCGTGACGGCATACGTGGGGATGCCCTCCTCCGCCAGGGTGGTCAGCACCTCGTCGGCCTCGGCCGGCGGGTCACGCACGGGCGTGAGGTAGGCGGCGGCCACGGGGACACGACCGACCACGCCATCAAGGCCACCGACGTGGTCGGCGTGGAAGTGGCTGAGCACGAGGGCATCCACGTGCTCCACCCCAAGCAGATCGAGACAGTCGGCGAGCAGTTGCGGATCCGGCCCGGTGTCCACGAGCACAGCCCGGCCGGGACCGGTGGCGACCATGAAGGCGTCACCCTGTCCGACGTTGCAGCCGGCGACCACCCAGTCGTCTGGAGGCCAGCCATGACGGCCCGAGGTCGGCCAGGCCAGCGCCAGGCCCAGGACAAGTGCAGACCACGCCAGCCCTGGGTGGCGACCGGCCTGCCACCGCAGCCAGGGACCGGCGAGGAGCACCCCCACGGTGAGGGCGGTGAGCAGCCAGGCGCCCCCGACGCCCTCGACCCAGCCGATCGAGCCCATCGGCACCGTCGCGCCCCAGCGCGCGATCGCCCCGATCAGCCAGGCGGGCAGGGCGGCCAGCCACGCCGCGCCGAGGCCGAGCGGGAGCCAGAGTGTCCCCAGCAACGCCGCCGCGATCCCGGCGATCGTCGTCGGCGCGACCAGTGGCGCCGCCAGTAGGTTGGTCAGGACCGCGACCGTGCTCACCGTCCCCTGCAGCAGCACGATGACTGGGGCGCACACCACCTGGGCGGCCAGCGGGATCGCGATCGCGTCACCCACGAGGGCCAGGCGAGGTGGCAGGCGACCGGCGATCGCGTCGCCCCACGGCCGTGCGAAGACGACCAACCCGAGTGTCGCCAGGGTCGACAGCGCGAAGCCGTAGGAACGCGCGAGCCACGGATCCCAGCAGAGCAGCCCCAGTACTGCGGCCGCGAGGGCCGGCAGGCTGGCGGCGCGCCGCGACGAGCTCAGGCCGATGAGGCCGACGACGCCCATGGCTCCCGCACGCAGGACGCTGGGCTCCGGACGGCAGAGCAGCACGAACCCGACCAGGCACAGCAGCGCCACCACCGGTCGCCACCGGCGCGGCACCCCGAGCCACCCGCAGAGCAGCACCGCGGCGCCGAGCACGATGGCGACGTTGGAACCACTGACGGCCGACAGGTGAGACATACCGGTCGCGAGCATCGCGTCCGACAGATCGGCCGGGGTGAGGGACGTGTCCCCGATCACCAGGCCGGGGATCAGCGCACGCGCGTCGACCGGCAGCGGGTTAACCGACCGGCGCAGCCGATCCCGGACGTGGTCCACGCCCGACAACAGGGCACCGGTCTCCCCGGGCACCGTGGGCGGGTCGAGGGGCGTCACGACCGCGACGGCCGCGTCCCCGGACTCCGGCGGCCCGAGCCGAGCCCGGGTGGTGACGGTCGCGCGCCACGGGACGTGCCGCCAGGTCGTGTCGGCGAAGACCACGACGGGTGCGCGGACCGTGCTCCGCTCTCCCCTCCCCTCGATGTTCTCGATGCGCAGCTCGAGCACGACCAGGTCGGGCCGCTCGTCCCCTCGGTCGATCAGCCGAGGCTCGGTCAGCACCGACCCCGTCACCGTGACGACGGCCCGCTCCTGTGCCAGGTGCCCGACCGGGCCCACCTCGTCGGTTGCGCGATGGGCCGCCCCGGCGACCAGCACGAGAGCCGTGCACGCCAGGGTGAGGGCCAGCAACCCGCGGCGGGACAGCCACACCATCAGTCCCGATGCCGCCAGGCAACACAGACCGACGGTCAGCTGGGTCGCGGCGGGGCGCACGACGAAGAAGACCATCACCGCCCAGGCCACCAGCGCGGGGACAAGTAGGCGCAGGTCGAGCCTCGCTACGGGCGGGACCTCGGTGGGTGGTCCTGGCGTCACAGCGTCACGTGCGGCAGGAGCTTCTCCAGGGTCGCCTCACCGATCCCACTCACCTCCAGCAGCTCGTCCGGAGAGCTGAACTGCCCGTGGTCCGCGCGCCACTGCAGGATGGCGGCCGCGGTGACCGGTCCCACGCCGGGCAACTCTTCCAGCGCCGCCTGGTCGGCGGTGTTGAGGTTGACCTGGGCGTCGGCACCGGTCTCCGCGGCACCGGCGCCACCTCCGCCACCACCGCTGGGCGGACCCTCGACCACGGCGGGCACCTCCTCCCCCGGCCGCGGGACCCAGATCCGTTCACCGTCGGTGACGGCACGGGCGAGGTTCACCCGGCTCGTGTCTGCCTCCTCGGTCAGGCCACCGGCCTGTTCGACCGCGTCCTGCACGCGAGCGCCTGCGTCGACCGTGACGACGCCCGGCTCACGCACCTGGCCCGCGACATGCACCAGCACCCGTTCAGGAACAGCCGTCTCTGGACGATTCGCGTCCGCTCCGAGCCTGTCCGCGTCCGCTCCGGGGCCGTCAGCCGCAGTTGCCGGCGCCGCAGTGACCACTCCCTCGTCGCTGCCCACCGGTGCCAGTTGCTGCCCCTCACGTGACACCACGGGCACCGGATGGCTCGACTGCTCGGCCCGCCACCACCGCACCCCGAGGATCCCGCTTGCGAGGAGCGCCACGAGCAGTACGCCCACCACTGCCGCCGGGCGGACGGACAGGCGCACGGACCGCAGTGCCTCGGGCCAGGTCAGGAACCCCGGACCAGCACGCTCCGCACGGTGCCGGGCACCGGGCTGCGGCGCCTCCTGGGGCAGCCACTCTCCCCCAGTCACCACACCCCGACCAACCGCCCCGACTCCAGGCGCCGCAGCGGTCGGCTCCGCCCCGTCGGCCTGCGCGCGACCGTCGTCCCGCGTCGCACCGGTCTGGCGCTCGTGCGTCACCCGCTCGAGCAGCTCGGCCAACCGATCACGCTCAGACATACCAGGACGGTAGGGACGGCCGGGTCCGTCCGGCTCAGGTGCCGTGCAGGGTGTGGACAGCCGAAGCGCGACCCATGCGGTTGTGGACGGGCGCGACCCATGCGGTTGTGGACGGGCGCGACCCATGCGGTTGTGGACGGGCGCGACCCATGCGGTTGTGGACGGGCGCGACCCTTGCGGCTATGGGGCAGTGGGCCAGGTGGACGAGCGCCGCTGCGCCGGTGGGTGTCGCCCGTCCCACGGGACGAGGTGACCCTCAGGCCTGCGGGGCGACCGCCACGGCCAGTGTCCCGGGCCCGGTGTGCACGCCGGCGACCGCGCCCAGCTCGACCAGGTCGAGTCGTCCCCGTCCGTCACACACCTCCCGCAACCGGGACTGCAGCTCCTCCGCCTGGTCCGGCCAGCCAAGATGGTGGACGGCGACGTCGACCCCCTGGTCCCCCGCCACCGCCTCGATTGCCTCGCGGCACCGCTCCTCCAGCCGGGCCAGGGCCTTGGCGCGCGTCCGCACCCGCTCGGCCAGCTGCACCTCGCCGTCGGTGAGCATCAGCAACGGCTTGATCGCCAGGGCGGACCCGAGAATCGCCTGGGCGGTCCCGACCCGGCCACCTCGCCGCAGGTGCTCCAGGGTGTCGACGTAGAAGTAGGTCGACGACGCCTCGCACCGGCGCCGCGCCAGGTCCGCCACGTCCTCCAGGGAGGCGCCCTCGCGCGCGGCACGCGCGGCGGACACGGCGGCATACCCCATGCCCATCCCCAGCGTCCGTGAGTCGACGACCTCGACCCGCACCTCCTCACTCACCGCGGCAGCGGCCAGCTGGGCAGCCTCGACCGTCCCGGAGATGGCGGAGGAGAGCAGCACGGCCACGATCGAGTCGCACGCGGTGGCCTCGACCAGGTCCCGGAAGGCGACGACGAACTCACCTGGCGCCGGCCGGGAGGTGCCGACCTTCTCCTTGCCGGCGCGCAGCAGCTCGGCCACCTCGGCGACGGTGATGTCGACGCCCTCGGCGAGGGTGCTCCGCCCCACCTGCACGTGCAGTGGGATGACCGCGACCCCCGCGTGCTCCGCCAACTCCGGTGGGAGACAGGCGGTGGAGTCGGTCAGGACGGCGGTGGACACAAGAGCAGTCTCGCAGGTAGCACGATGTGAGGACAGGGTCCGAAGCCGATCAGCGAGCGCCGGACCACCTCAGGCAGGGACGATGTTGACCAGCTTGGGCGCCCGCACGATCACGGTGCGCAGCTCGTTGTCGCCGATCAGCTCGCGGATGCGCTCGGAGCCCAGCGCCAGCTCGCGCAGCTCGTCCTCACCGATGTCGGGAGCCACCTCCAGCCGGTCGCGCACCTTGCCCTTGATCTGCACGACGCAGGTCACGGTCTCCTCGACCAGCAGAGCCGGGTCGGCCTCGGGGAACGGCTCGTAGGCCAGCGACTCGGCGTGCCCCAGCCGCGACCACAGCTCCTCACCGATGTGCGGGGCGACCGGTGCCACCATCTGGACCAGCGGCTCAATCGCGGCACGCGGCACCCGGTCCAACTTGGTCAGGTGGTTGTTGAACTCGATCATCTTGGCGACCGCGGTGTTGACCCGCAGCGCCTCGAAGTCGGTCCGCACCCCGTCCGCGGTCCGTGCCAGCAGCCGGGCGGTCGCCTCGTCCGGCGCGTCCTCGGTGACGGTGACCTCCCCGGTCTCCTCGTCGATCACGTTGCGCCACAGCCGCTGCAGGAACCGCTGGCTCCCGACGACCGCGCGCGTCTCCCAGGGGCGGTACTGCTCCAGCGGCCCCATCGACATCTCGTAGACGCGGAAGGTGTCCGAGCCGTACTGCGCGCGCATCTCGTCCGGCGTCACGACATTCTTCAGGGACTTGCCCATCTTGCCGTGCTCCTTGGTCACCGGCTGGCCCTGCCAGGAGTATGACGGGTCGCCGGTCTCCCCGATCGTCTCCTCGACCTCCTCGGCCGGGACCGGCTGGCCCCGGTGGTCGCGGTAGACGTAGGCCTCGACCATGCCCTGGTTGATCAGGCGGCGGAACGGCTCCTCGCTGGTGACGTAACCCAGGTCGTGCTGCGCCTTGTGCCAGAACCGGGAGTACAGCAGGTGCAGCACGGCGTGCTCGGCTCCGCCGATGTACAGATCGACACCGCCCGGGTCGCGCGAGCCCTCCGGGGCGCCGGAGACCGGCTGCTCCCGAGGACCGATCCAGTAGGCCTCGACCTCGGGGTCGACCGCGACCTCCTTGTTCTCTGGGTCCAGGTAGCGCAGGTGGTACCAGCACGAGCCGGCCCAGTTGGGCATCGTGTTGGTGTCGCGACGGTAGCGCCGGGGACCGTCACCCAGGTCCAGCTCCACCTCGACCCACTCGGTGGCGCGCGCCAGCGGCGCCTCCGGCATCGACTCGGCGTCCTGCGGGTCGAAGGTCCGCGGGCTGTAGTCCGGGACGTCCGGCAGGGTCAGCGGCAGCTGGTCGTCGGGCAGCGCGTGCGCGACGCCCTGCTCGTCCCACACGATCGGGAACGGCTCGCCCCAGTAGCGCTGCCGGCTGAACAACCAGTCGCGCAGCCGGTAGGTGATCGTCCCCTCGCCCAGGCCGCGGTCGGCCAGCCAGGCGATGATCGCGGTCTTCGCCTCGTCGACGGGCAGCCCGTCCAGACTGATCTCCTCGTTGCTGGAGTTGATCGCCGGGCCTTCGCCGGTGAACGCCTCGTCCTCGGGGTGCCCCTCGGTCGGCTGCACGGTGCGGATGATCGGCAGGGAGTATGCCGTGGCGAAGGCCCAGTCCCGCTCGTCCTGTCCGGGGACGGCCATGATCGCGCCGGTGCCGTAGCCCATCAGCACGTAGTCGGCCACCCACACCTGGATGGCCTCGCCAGTGGCCGGGTTGATCGCCTGGGCCCCGGTGAAGACGCCGGTCTTGGCCCTGGTGTCGGCCTGCCGCTCCAGGTCCGACTTGGTCGAGGCCGAGCGCTGGTAGGCCGCGACGTCCGCGTGGTGGGACGGCGGGACGATGCGCTCCAGCAGCGGGTGCTCGGGTGCCAGCACCATGAAGGTGGCGCCGAAGATCGTGTCCGGGCGGGTGGTGAAGATGTCGATCTGCTCGTCATGGCCGACGACCGGGAAGGACACGTTCGCCCCGTGGCTGCGCCCGATCCAGTTGCGCTGCTGGATCTTGATCTTCTCCGGCCAGTCCAGCCGGTCCAGGTCGTCGATCAGCCGGTCGGCGTAGGCGGTGATCCGCATCTTCCACTGGCTCAGGTTGCGCTTGAAGACCGGGAAGTCGCCGCGCTCGGACCGGCCCTCGTTGGTGACCTCCTCGTTGGACAGCACCGTCCCCAGGCCGGGGCACCAGTTGACCGGGGCGGAGGAGACGTAGGCCAGTCGGTGCTCGGCCAGCACGGCCTCCCGCTCGGCCGGGCTCAACTGGGCCCACGGCTGACCGGACGGGGTCTGTCGGTGGCCCCCGGCATACTGCTCGATCAAGGAGGTGATCGGGCGCGCAGCGCCCAGCTGGCCGTCCGCGCGGACGGCGGACTCGTCATACCAGCTGTTGTAGATCTGCAGGAAGATCCACTGGGTCCACCGGTAGTAGTCGGGGTCGATGGTCTCGATCGACCGGCGACGCTCGTGCCCCATGCCCAGCGCCCGCAGCTGGCGGCGGTAGGTGACCATGTTGGCCTCGGTGGTGGTGCGCGGGTGCTGGCCGGTCTGCACGGCGTACTGCTCGGCGGGCAGGCCGAAGGCGTCGAAGCCCATGGTGTGCAGCACGTTGCGCCCGGTGGTGCGCTGGTAGCGGCTGAAGACGTCGGTGGCGATGAAGCCCAGCGGGTGACCGACGTGCAGGCCCGCCCCCGAGGGGTAGGGGAACATGTCCATCACCATCATGTGGCCGCGGGACAGGCGCGGGTCGTCCGGCTCGGCCCAGGGCCCGGCGGGGTTGGCGGAGTGGAAGGTCCCCTCGGCCTCCCAGCGCTCCTGCCAGGCGTCCTCGATCCGGTTGGCCAGCTCCGCGGTGTAGCGGTGCGGCGTCTCGTTCGTGCTCTCAGTCATCTCGTCCTCGACCTCGTGTGCGTGCTGCCTCTGGTGCTGCCTCGTGACACAAAAAAGCCCCTCGCACAGGAGGGGTCAGCCGCGCCGGCTCGTGTCGTGCTCAGCGCGGCTGCATAAGGAGGAGCGTGCAGCGCATGGGGTCAGGTTACCGCAGGTCTGGCCCCACCAATTTTCCGAGGGGTTTTGCACGCCTCATCCGCACTTTCTGAGTGGTTTCGCCCTTGCCGCAGACTGTCCCCTGAGGAGGAACGGCTGCGCGTGGGTCGCACCCGGTGTGGTCAGAGGTGACACCGGCGCACCACAGCCTAGAGTGAGCCGCACCCCACCGATGACGGGAGGACCGCGATGCAGCACCGGGCACGATTCAGGATGGCCTCCGTAGCATCCGTGGTCTTGTGCCTCGGCGGATGCGCCACCGACGCCGGAGCACCCCCCAACACCGCGTCGACGGCGCCGGCGCCGGCGGTCTCGTCGATGCCCGCGTCGCCCGTCACGGACCGACTCGAGGACTGCATGGGTGGCGCGGGCTGGGATGTCTCGCGAAGTTGGTCCGGCGGCATCGAGTCCGCCGAGATTCCGTCGGAGCAACTCGAGGCGTACAACACCTCGCTCGAGGTCTGCTCAGAGTCATCTGGCTGGTCACGCATGGGACAGGTGACCGACGAACAGAAGAGGGAACTGTACGAGCAGGAGGTGGCCAACCACGCCTGCCTGATCGAGTTCGGCATCGAGTCGGCAGACCCTCCAACGCGAGAGACCTATCTGGCGACGTACCAGACGGCCGAGCAGTACTACTCCTTCCAGCCTGGGTTCGACTCCCTGGACCAGGCATCGATGCAGGAAGCCGTCGCGACGTGTCCCCCACCGACCTGGTTCATGAACATCTCCGGCTTCGACCGATAGTTGTGCGAGTCGTTCACCCCCGGTCGTAGGCCTCCAGGATCAGGTCGGCGGCCGCGACGGCGGTCAACTCGCCGGCGATCACCCGGTCGCGCACCTCCCCGCGCACCCGCCTCACCTCCGTGTCGGCCGCCAACCGGGCGTCCAGCTCGGCGCGCACCAGCGCCCAGGTGAACTCCAGCTGCTGCCCGGCCCGCTTCTCCGCCAGCCCTCGGTCGCCCAGGAAGGCCCGGTGGCGCAGCACCCGCTGCCACACCTTCTCGATCCCGGTGCCCTCCGTCGCCGAGCAGGTCAGCACCGGCGGCACCCACGACTGCGTCCCCGCATACACCAGCCGGAAGGTGCCCGCCAGGTCCTTGGCGGTCACCTCCGCCTCCCGCACCCGGTCCCCGTCCGCCTTGTTCACCGCCACCACGTCGGCCAGCTCCAGGATCCCCTTCTTGATCCCCTGCAGCTGGTCACCGGTGCGCGAGATCGTCAGGAACAGGAAGGTGTCGACCATCCCGGCGACCGTCACCTCCGACTGCCCCACCCCGACGGTCTCCACCAGCACCACGTCGAACCCGGCCGCCTCCAGCACCGTGATCGACTGGGCCGTCGCCCGCGCCACCCCGCCCAGCGTGCCCGCGCTCGGCGAGGGACGGATGTATGCCGCGGGGCTGGCTGCCAGCTCCCCCATCCTCGTCTTGTCCCCCAGCACCGAGCCGCCCGTCCGCACGCTGGAGGGGTCGACCGCCAGGACACCGACCCGCTTTCCCTGCCCGATCAGCCAGGTGCCCAGCGCCTCGATGAACGTCGACTTGCCGACACCGGGCACCCCCGAGATGCCCACCCGCACCGCTCCCCCGGCGTGCGGGGTCAGCTCGGCGAGCAGCTCGCGGGCCGCGGCACGGTGGTCGGGGCGGCTGGACTCCACGAGGGTGATCGCCCGCGCCAGGGCCGAGCGGTTGCCTGCCAGCACCCCCGCGGCCAGCTCCGCCGGGTCAGGTGCCATCCGTGCCCGTGGGCTCGTGCCCGAGGCCGGCGCTCAACCGCTCCAGCAGCGCCAACGCACTGTCGGCGATGACGGTGCCCGGCAGGAAGACGTCGGCAGCACCCATCTCGCGCAGCGTCGCCACGTCGTCGGGCGGGATCACCCCGCCGATGACGACCATGATGTCCTCCCGGCCCAACTCCGCGAGGGCCGTCCGCAGTGCCGGCAGCAGGGTCAGGTGCCCCGCCGCGAGCGACGAGACCCCGACCACGTGCACGTCCGCGTCGACGGCCTGCTGGGCGACCTCCTCGGGCGTGGAGAACAACGGGCCCACGTCGACGTCGAAGCCCATGTCGGCGAAGGCGGTGACGATGACCTTCTGCCCGCGGTCGTGCCCGTCCTGGCCCATCTTGGCGACCAGGATCCGGGGGCGGCGGCCCTCGGCGGCCTCGAAGGCGTCGGTCGCGGCGACGACCCGCTCGACGTTGCCGGCTCCCCCGGCCTCCTGGCGGTACACCCCTGAGATGGTACGGATCACCGCGCGGTGCCGGCCGTAGGCCTGCTCCAGCGCAGACGAGATCTCCCCGACGGTCGCCTTCGCCCGGGCCGCGGCCACCGACAGCGCGAGCAGGTTGCCCTCGAGCGAGCCGTCCTTGCCGCCGCCGGCCTCGGCGCTGGCGCGCAGCGCGCGCAGCGCGCTGTCCACCGCGGACTGGTCCCGCTCCTCACGCAACCTCTCCAGCTTGGCCAGCTGCGCGGCATACACCGCGTTGTTGTCCACCTTGAGCACCTCGAACGGCTCCTCGTCGCTCACCTGGTAGGTGTTGACGCCGATGACCGCCTGCTGGCCGGAGTCGATCCGCGCCTGGGTGCGCGCAGCCGCCTCCTCGATGCGCATCTTGGGCAGCCCCTCCTCGATCGCCTTCGTCATGCCGCCGGCCGCCTCGACCTCCTGGATGTGGCCCCAGGCGCGGGCCGCGAGGTCGTGGGTGAGCCGCTCGACGTAATAGGAACCGCCCCACGGGTCGATGATCTCGGTGGTGCCGGTCTCCTGCTGGATGAGCAGCTGGGTGTTGCGGGCGATCCGGGCGGAGAAGTCGGTCGGCAGCGCGATCGCCTCGTCCAGGGCGTTGGTGTGCAGCGACTGGGTGTGCCCCTGGGTGGCGGCCATCGCCTCGATCGCGGTGCGCTGCACGTTGTTGTAGACGTCCTGCGCGGTCAGGCTCCAGCCGGAGGTCTGGGAGTGCGTGCGCAGCGAGCGCGACTTGGGGTTCTGGGGATTGAAGTCGCCGACCAGCCGGGCCCACAGTGCCCGGGCCGCACGCATCTTGGCGACCTCCATGAAGAAGTTCATCCCGATCGCCCAGAAAAAGCTCAGCCGCGGCGCGAAGGCGTCGATGTCCAGGCCCGCGTCCAGGCCGGCGCGGATGTACTCGACCCCGTCGGCCAGGGTGTAGGCAAGCTCCAGATCGTTGGTGGCCCCGGCCTCCTGGATGTGGTAGCCGGAGATCGAGATCGAGTTGAAGCGCGGCATCCGCGCGGCGGTGAAGGAGAAGATGTCGCTGATGATCCGCATCGACGGCGCCGGCGGGTAGATGTAGGTATTGCGGACCATGAACTCCTTGAGGATGTCGTTCTGGATGGTCCCGGACAGCTGCTCGGGGCTGACTCCCTGCTCCTCGGCGGCGACGATGTAGAGCGCGAGCACGGGCAGCACGGCGCCGTTCATCGTCATCGAGACGCTCATCTTGTCCAGCGGGATGCCGTCGAAGAGCGTGCGGGTGTCGTAGATCGAGTCGATCGCCACGCCGGCCATGCCGACGTCGCCGCGAACCCGCGGGTGGTCGGAGTCGTAGCCGCGGTGGGTGGCCAGGTCGAAGGCGACCGACAGGCCCTTCTGGCCGGCGGCGAGGTTGCGGCGGTAGAAGGCGTTGGACTCCTCGGCGGTGGAGAAGCCGGCGTACTGCCGGATGGTCCACGGCTGGGTGGCGTACATCGCCGGGTACGGACCGCGCAGGAACGGGGCCAGGCCGGGATAGGTGTCGAGGGCGTCCAGGCCGACCAGGTCGGCCTCGGTGTAGAGGGGCTGGATGTCGATGCCCTCCGGCGAGGCCCAGGGCTGGGTTTCGGCCACGGCCTGCTGGTATGCCGTGTGGTCCGGTTGCGCGGCCCGCTCACCGGTCAGGGGGAAGCCGGCGAAGGACTTCGGGACCGTGGTCACCGGTCCACCTCCGTGGTCGTCGGGGCGCCGTCGTGTGGGGTGCTCACACCGAGTCGCTCACGCGTCCGGTGCAGGAAGGCCAGGGCGTCCAGCCCCATGGCGGCGTGGTCGTCGACCGCCAGGCCCTCGACCGGCCTGCCGGCCAGGACGACGTGCTCGGCGCCCGCCCCGCGAAGGGCGACGACGAGATCAGGTCCCCACTCGGCATACTCCCGGTCGGTCCCGGCGAGGGCGACGACGGACTCGCCCTGGTAGGCGGCCAGCACGTCCTCGACGCCGGTGGTGGCGCCGACGGTGCGGGCGGTGATGCCGCCGGCGGTGAGCAGGTTGGTCAGGAACGTGGCACGCGCGGTGTGCTGGGCGACGGTGCCCATGGTGGCGACGAAGACCGGGGTGGGCACGGGCTGGTCGCGCAGTGCCTCGAAGTCGGCGCCGTGGCGGACGAGCTGGCGCGGGACGGGGTAGGCGCGGCGCTGGGGCAGGGTCTCGGCGACCTGGGGGAACTCGCTGAGCCCGGTGATGGGGCGGGTGCGGCGGGCGACCTGCTCGCGGCGGCGGTGCACGACCTCGGCGATGGCGCGGTCCCAGGAGCCGTCCTTGAGGTCGTGGATGAGGCCGCCGTCCTCCTCGACCCGGCCGAACAGCTCCCAGGCGGCCTGCGCCAGGTCCTCGGTGAGCCGCTCGACGGCGTGCGCGCCGCCGGCGGGGTCGGTGACCTCCGCGATGTGCGACTCGGCGGAGAGCAGGCTGGAGGTGTTGCGGGCGATCCGGCGGCTGAAGGACTCGGGGAGGCCGAGCGGCTCGTCGAACGGCAGGACCGTGATGGCACTCGCGCCGCCGACACCCGCGGAGAAGGCCGCGACGGTGGTGCGCAGCATGTTGGTGTAGGGGTCGTAGCGCGTCATCATCGGGCGTGACGTGACCGCGTGCTGCGACTGGCCGCGGAGCTCGGGGGTGACGTGGCTGAGCTCCAGGACCCGCGCCCAGAGGCGGCGCGCCGCGCGGAGCTTGGCGATGGTCGGGAACTGCTCGGCCGTGGCGGCATAACGGAACTCGATGAGCCCGGCTGCGACGTCCGGCTCGTGGCCGGCCTGGGCCAGGAGACGGAGGTACTCCGCCCCCGCAGCGATCGTGTAGGCCAGCTCCTGGACGTCGGAGCCGCCGCGGTCGTGCACGGCGGTGCCGTCGACCATGATCGCCCGCAGGCCCTCGCGGACCGCGAGGTCGGCGACGTCGCGGACGACCTCCTTGGCCATCGGGCGCTTGTCGCGGTGCCCGATCGGGTTGGCTCCGAGGTTGGTGCCGGGGGCCGGCTGGACGCCGCGGTGGACCAGGTGCCGGACGAACTCGCTGGCGGCGCGCACCGGCTCCTCGGGTGCTTCGAGGACCACGGGTGCCAGGTCGAGGAGGACCGGCTCCAGGACGGTGTCGAGGTGCTCGAGCGCGATGCCGGCCTCCCCCAGGACGAGCCAGAGGGAGTTGACGCCGTTCTCCAGGTCCTCCGTGACGTGCTGGGCGGTGAGCTCGGCGTCCGGGTCCTCGAACCGGGCGCGGATGTCCCAGGCTCCGAACGGCCTGGTGGCGGTGGCACCTCGGGTGAACGGTGCCTGCCCGGGCAACCCGGGGTCGGGCAGCTCCGCCGCGGTCTCGGGGGTGCCCAGCGGCAGGACGGGGATGCCGTCGAGGGTGGTTCGGGTCAGCGCGCCCCACGCGGCGGAGTCCGGGTCGTCGCCGGTCAGCCGACCGCTCTTGCGCAGCACCGCGGCGACGGCGCCCTCCCACTCCTCCTGGGTCGCGGTGCCGTCCGGCGCGAGCGGGAGGTGGTCGGCACGAGGTGGGGTCGACATGCCCCGATCGTAGTTCCCCCATTTTCATAGTGGTTTTGCAGGTCCCCCACGCATTTTCTCAGGGCTTTCGCTGGTCGACCCCGCATTTTCTCAGGGCTTTCGTCGGTCAGGGAGCGTCTGCTGCCACGCGGTTAGCCTCTGCCGTGCGTCGGGACGCTCCCGCCGACATGGAACGGGACCGAGTCGGTCACTGTCCCCGACCCGTCCCGAGAGACGCGCTCCCAACCGGCCGGGTCCTGCGGCAGCAGGTTGACGACCGCGATCGAGACGTCCAGCTCGGACACCCGATAGACCTTTGCTGGCGTGAAGCCACTCATCTCCTTCTCCAGCGAGGCGGTGGCCGTGCTGTCCCGGACCACCCACGCGGAGATCTGCGGGCCGGACTCGCCGTGCGACCAGGAGAAGGTCGAACCCTCTCGGAAGGCCACATCCATTCCGCAGTCATAGACGCTGCCGGCCTGATCGGACAGGCACAGCGCCCGACCGTCCACGACCATCTCCCAACCCATCCCGATCTCGAAGGTCCCGCTCACCTCAGTGACCCCGGCCGGCACCATCGCGTCGGGCCCGTCGTCGCCGGACCAGGCCGAGACGGCGACCCCGCCCGCGCCGAGGACCGCGCTGGCAGCCACCGCACCGAGCCACATGGACCGCCGACGCTGCCTGTGCACGCTCTCGATGATCGGCTCGCGGACAGAGACGGGGTCTGCGGGTCGAAGGCCAGGGCCTCCCGCAGTGCGTCCTCGGTCTGGGTGCTCATGGCTGTCTCCTCTGGTGGGTCTCGACGAGGTCGGGCGAGCGGCGCAGTTTGTCCATCGCCCGCGAGGCGGTGCTCTTGACGGTCCCGACGCGGATGCCGAGCTGCTCGGCGGTCGCCGCCTCGGTGAGGTTCTGCTGATAGCGCAGGACGATGACCGCCCGCTCACGCGGCGCCAGGCTGGCGAGCGCCGCCAGCAGCGCGTCCCGGTCGACCAGTCCGGCCGCATGGTCCGGCTCCGCCTGCTCGTGGTGCTCCGCGGGATCGGCGACGGGTGTCTCACGCCAGCGGCTGCGCGCGCCCGACAGGTACTCGTTCAGCACCGCTCGCCGCGCATAGGCGAACGGGTGCTCGATCTCGCGCTTCCGCCATACTCTGAAGATCTTCTCCAGCGCCGCCTGCACCAGGTCCTGGGCCCGGGTGCAGGTCACCGCACAGCATCCTGGCGAAGTGCACGAGATGGGCAGACCGGGCCGCGACGAACGCGGCGAAGTCGGCCTCACGCTCCTGGGAACTGCTCACGCTGATGAGACTTCCACGGCGCCCAAAAGGTTCTGTCCCTGCGGACACCGGTCGGACCCGACCGACAAAACCACTACGAAAAGCCGGGATCGACCGACAAAACCACTACGAAAATTGGGGGCGGGACCGCAGCTTCTCGCCCTTGGCGTGGGCCTGGTCCCGCAGCTCCGAGGAGTATGCCGACAGGGCCTCCCGCAGACGCCGCGCCTCGTCCCCGTCCCCGGCTCCCAGGACCCGCACGGCGAGCAGCCCGGCGTTCTTGGCGCCGGCGATGGAGACCGTCGCGACCGGGATGCCGCCGGGCATCTGCACGATCGAGAGCAGGGAGTCCATGCCGTCCAGGTGTTTCAGCGGCACCGGCACGCCGATCACCGGCAGCACCGTGACCGAGGCCAGCATGCCCGGCAGGTGCGCGGCTCCCCCGGCCCCGGCGATGATCACCCGCAGCCCGCGCTCCTCCGCGGACCGGCCGTAGTCGATCATCTCCGCCGGCATCCGGTGCGCCGAGACGACGTCGGCCTCGTAGGCCACGCCGAACTCCTCCAGCATCTGCGCCGCGGCCTCCATCACGGGCCAGTCGCTGTCGCTGCCCATGACCAGTCCGACCACCGGACCGCTCCCGCTGTGCTCACTCACTGAAGGCTCACTCATCGATGACTCCCTGCAGGTAGTCGGCGGCGTGCTTGGCCCGCTCGCGCAGCGCCTCGACGTCCCCGTCGCCGGTCACGTTGACGTGCCCGAGCTTGCGCCCGGGCCGCACGCCCTTGCCGTAGAGGTGGATCCTCAGCCCCGGGTCGCGGGCCATGAGGTGGCGGTAGGTCGGGTAGAGATCCGGGTGCTCCCCACCGAGGACGTTGGCCATGACGGTCCACTCCTGGCGCGCCGACGGGTCGCCCAGCGGCAGGTCCAGGACCGCGCGCAGGTGCTGCTCGAACTGGCTGGTCACGGCTCCGTCGATGGTCCAGTGACCGGAGTTGTGCGGCCGCATCGCCAGTTCGTTGACCAAGTATGCCGGGGCACCGGTCTCCCGGTCCCTCACCTCGAACAACTCCACAGCCATCACGCCCGTGACGCCGAGCTCGCCGGCGATCCGCAGGGCGGCCTCGCCGATCCGGGTGGCGAGGTCCGGGTCGAGGCCAGGGGCTGGTGCGAGGACCTCGGTGCAGATGCTGTTGGTCTGGACGGTCTCGACGACCGGCCACGTGGCGGCCTGGCCGCTGGGGCTGCGCGCCACCATCACCGCGAGCTCGCGGGTGAAGTCGACCGCCTCCTCCAGCAGGACACCCTCGCGCATCGGGCCGTCCTGCCCGACCACCTCGAGCCAGTCGGCCACCTGCTCGGGTGAGGAGATCCTGCGGACTCCCTTGCCGTCATACCCGCCCCTGGGGGTCTTGGCGATGACCGGCCAGCCGATCTCCTCCCCGAAGGCGGTGACGTCCTCGGCGGTGGTCGCGGCCGTCCAGCGCGGGCAGGGGATGCCCAGCTCGGTGAGCCGGCGCCGCATGACGATCTTGTCCTGGGCGTGCAGCAGCGCGTCGGGGCCGGGGTGCACCGGGACCCCGTCCTCGATCAGCGCGGAGATCACCTCCGGCGGCACGTGCTCGTGGTCGAAGGTCACCACGTCGACGTCCCGGGCGAAGGCGCGGACCGTCTCCAGGTCGGTGTGGTCGCCGACCGGGGCGTGCGGCACGACGAGCGCGGCCGACGCGGTCTCGGACTCGGCCAGGACGGAGAGCGTGACCGACAGGGCGATGGCCGGTTGCTGCGACATCCGCGCGAGCTGGCCCCCGCCGATGATCCCGACGACCGGGAAGCCGCCCTCCGCGCGCAGTGGTCGGGTTCGCTGTGCCTCGGTCACGCCGATCACCCTAAGCCCTCGCGAGGGAACCTTGCGCAGCGGTCGGACGTACACTCCGGACGTGACCCAAACCCGCCTGACGAGCGATACGGGGCTCGTCGGGCGGATCCGGGGAGCCTATGACGTGCTCGCCCGGGAGGTCGCCAAGTTCGGCACGATCGGGCTGCTGGCCTTCATCCTGGACACCACGCTCTACAACTACTTCGTCTTCGGCTTGCCCGGCATGGAGGCCGGCCCGCTGCACGACATCCCGCTGCGCGCCAAGATCCTGGCCACGGCGATCGCGACGGTCTTCTCCTGGCTCGGCAACCGCTACTGGACCTTCCGCCACACCCGGCGGCCGGAGGCCTTCCACGAGTTCCTGCTGTTCATCTGGTTCAACATCCTCGGCCTGCTGATCGCGGTGGCCTGCCTGGCCTTCTCCCGCTACGTGCTGGACCTGCACAGCCAGGTCGCCGACAACATCAGCGCCAACGGCGTCGGCCTGGTGCTGGGCACCCTGTTCCGGTTCTGGGCCTACCGCACCTACGTCTTCAAGGGCGACGCGCTCGCCCCGCCCCGCCACTAGCCTGAGGCCGTGCCCGCCGACTCCCTTCCCACCTACGCCGACGTCGAGGCCGCTGCCACCGTCATCGAGGGCCGCGCTCACCGCACACCCGTGCTGCGGTCCCGCCGCCTGGACGAGCGCGCCGGCTGCGAGATCCATCTCAAGGCCGAGCACCTGCAACGGGTCGGCGCGTTCAAGTTCCGGGGCGCGCTCAACGCGCTGTCGGCGTTCGACGCCGGGCAGCGGCGCGGCGGGGTGATCGCCTACTCCTCAGGCAACCACGCCCAGGCGATCGCCCTGGCCGCTCGCGAGACGGGGATGCCCGCCGTGATCGTCATGCCGCACGACGCCCCCGAGGCCAAGGTGGCGGCGACCCGTGGCTACGGCGCCGAGGTGGTGCGCTACGACCGCTACACCCAGGACCGCGAGCAGATCGCCGCCGACCTGGCCGCCGAGCGCGGGATGACCGTGGTCCCGCCCTACGACCACCCGCACGTCATCGCCGGCCAGGGCACCGCGGTCAAGGAGCTCCTGGAGGACAGCGGCGCGCTCGACGTCGTCGTCACGCCCCTGGGCGGCGGAGGCCTGCTTTCCGGGAGCATCCTGGCGGCCGGCGCCCTGGCGCCGCGGGCGCGCGTCTACGGCGTCGAGCCGGCGGCGGGCGACGACGGTCGCCGCTCCCTGCGCGAGGGCCGCATCGTCACCATCGAGACCCCACGCACCCTGGCCGACGGCGCCCAGACCACCCACCTGGGCCACCTGACCTTCCCGATCATCCGGGACGGCGTGACCGACGTCGTGACCGCGACCGACGAGGAGCTGGTCGGGGCGATGAAGGTGATGGCCGGCATACTCAAGCAGGTCGTGGAGCCCACGGGCGTGCTCGCCCTGGCCGCGGTCCTCTCCGGCGCCATCCCGGATACCGCCGGCCTGCGGGTCGGCGTGCTGCTCTCCGGCGGCAACGTCGACCTGGCGCGGTTCGCCGAGCTGGTGGGTGCGCCCTGAGCGACACCTCCCCCGCAGCGCTCCCGCGACCGGGCATCCCCCGCGAGATCTGGATCCTGGTCGGCGCCGCGTTCGTCATCGCGATCGGCTTCGGCATCGTCTCGCCGGTCCTGCCCGCCTACGCCCGCTCCTTCGACGTGGGGGTCGCAGCGGCCTCGGTCATCGTCTCGGCGTTCGCCTTCTTCCGCCTCGTCTTCGCACCGGCCGGCGGGCTGCTCGTGGCCCGCCTCGGCGAACGGCCCGTCTATCTCACCGGGCTGCTCGTCGTGGCGGCATCCTCCTTCGCCACCGCCTTCGCCCAGAGCTACGGCCAGCTGCTGCTCTTCCGCGGGCTCGGCGGCATCGGCTCCACGATGTTCACCGTCTCGGCGATGGCGCTGCTGGTGCGGCTCGCTCCGCCCTCGGCCCGGGGCCGGGTGTCCTCGGCCTACGGCTCCGCCTTCCTGATCGGCGGGATGGTCGGTCCCCTGCTGGGTGGGGCGCTGGCCGGCCTCGGTCTGCGCGCACCCTTCATCGTGTATGGCGTGGCGCTGGTCCTCGCCGCCCTCGTCGTGGGTATCGGGCTGGGTGGGGCGCGACTGCGCCCGGCGCCGGGTCAGGCGACGCGGCCCACCCTGACCGTGCGGCAGGCCCTGGAGTCACCGGTCTATCGCGCGGTGCTGGTCTCGGGCGCCGCGAACGGCTGGACCAACTTCGGGGTCCGGATGGCGCTGCTGCCCCTGCTGGCCGCCGCGGTCCTCGACCAGCCCTGGGTCGCCGGGGCGGTGCTGGCGGTCGGCGCGGTGGGGACCGCCGGGACGCTGCAGTTCTCCGGTCGCTGGGTGGACCGGGTGGGCCGTCGGCCGCTGGTGATCGCCGGGCTGCTGGTGATGGCCGCCTCGTTCGGCCTGCTCGGGATGGCCCAGCACCCCACGATGCCGACCGGCGCCGGGCTGGGCCTGCTCTTCGCGCTGTCCGTGACCTCCGGCATCGGCGCCGGCCTGGTGAACCCCGCACAGCAGGCGGCGGTCGCGGACGTCGTCGGGCACGACCGCAACGGCGGCACCGTGCTGTCCACCTTCCAGATGTCCCAGGACGGCGGCGCGATCGTGGGGCCGGTCCTCGTCGGGGTAGTGGCGGACGCCGTGGGCTTCGAGGTCGCCTTCGCCGTCACCGGCCTGATCTGCCTGATCGGGGTCCTGCCCTGGCTCCGTGCGCCCGAACCGCTGGAGCGAACGACCTGAGCGAACGACGTGAACGAACCACCTGACCGCGGGTGGCCTGGCGGGAGCCGACGCTGCTTAGCGGCCGGTCGCCATCGAGACGAACAGCGCGAACACCGTCGGCTGCGCCGAGGTCAGCTCGAGACGGCCGCCGAAGGACTCGGCGGTCTCGCGGGCGACGGCCAGGCCGAGGCCGGTCCCGCTGCCGGTGGTCGTGCCGCGGTCGAAGATCACGCGGGCCAGCTCGGGCGCGATGCCCTCCCCCTGGTCGGTCACCTCGATCACCGCCGACGGCCCGCTGCGGCGGGCCCGCACCTGGACGTTGCCCGCGCCGTGCGCCAGGGAGTTCTCCACCAGAGTGTTGAGGATCTGGGAGATCGCCGAGGAGCTGGAGCGCAGGATCATGCCCCGCTCGATCGAGGAGGTCAGCGACCGGCCGGTGCCGGCGAACGAGGGCTCCCACTCCTTGAGCAGCTGGGTCAGCACCGTGTCGAGCGACACCGACCGTCCCCCGTCGGCGTGCCCGGCACGCGTGCGGTGCAGCAGGTCGTCCACGACGTTGGACAGCCGCTCGGTCTGGCCGATGGCGATCTCCGCCTCGTGACGGGCGGTCTCGATGTCGGGTGCCTCGCTGATCTCCTCCAGCCGCAGCAGCAGCGCCGCCAGCGGGGTGCGCAGCTGGTGGGAGGCGTCCGCGGCGAAGGACCGCTCGGCGGTGAGCGCTCGCATCAGCGCGTGGTGGTTGCGGTCCAGGACCCGCGACAGGGTGTCGATCTCCTCCATCCCCGAGGTCAGCGGCACCAGCTCGTCACCGGTGAGCGGTTCGAAGGCGAACCCTCCGGCGCCATACTCCTCCGCTCGCTGGGTCACCTGACGCATGGCCCGCCCCGTGCGGAGGGCACGCCGCTCGGCGAAGCGGCGCACGGCATACCAGATGACGGCGATCACCAGCGCCGAGGAGAAGACGATCAGGAAGCCCAGGATCCACGGCGAGACCAGTGGTGCGTCGGCAACGGCCCGGTCCCGCTGGACCACCAGCAGCAGGGTCGCTACGAGCCACGAGACGACCAGGGCCAGGACCGCCGAGCCGACCCCGGCGACGAGAGCGACCCACCGGAACTCGGAGCTCACCGGAGAAGCTAGCTCTCGGGTTCGTTCTCGAAGCGGAAGCCCACCCCGCGCACGGTGACGATGTGCCTGGGGTCGGCGGCGTCGTCACCGATCTTGCGGCGGAGCACGGAGATGTGCATGTCGAGCGTCTTGGTCGAGCCGTACCAGGCGGAGTCCCACACCTCGCGCATCAGGTCCTCGCGCGAGACGACCCGGCCGCCCTCGCGCATCAGCACCCGCAGCAGGTCGAACTCCTTGGCGGTGAGCTGCAGCTCCTGGCCGCGGAAGAACGCGCGCCGCGCCTTGGTGTCGATCGTGATCGGCCGCTCCTGGTCGTCCTCACGGCCCTCGCCGCCGCGCCGCAGCAGCGCCCGGACCCGGGCGAGCAGCTCGGCGAGCCGGAACGGCTTGGTGACGTAGTCGTCCGCGCCGGCGTCCAGACCCACGACCGTGTCGACCTCGTCGCCGCGCGCGGTCAGGATCAGCACGGGGCTGGTGAGGCCGTCCCGGCGCAGCTGCCGGCAGACGTCCAGGCCGTCCACGTAGGGCAGCCCGAGGTCGAGGATCACCAGGTCGGGCGTCTGCTGTGCAGCTGCCTGCAGGGCCTTGCGGCCATCACCGCACACGTCGACGTCGTAGCCCTCACGTCGCAGCGCTCGAGCCAGCGGCTCGGAGATGGTCTCGTCGTCCTCAGCCAGCAACACCCTCGTCATGGTGTTGATGATACGTAGTCCTCTCCGCGAATCCCCGACAGCCGTGGTTGTGCCGCGTGCCATCGTGAGTATGCCGGGTGGCTGGGTCGGCGTCCAGCGCTCGGCCTTGGTGTCGGCCCGGTTCTGCCCCAGCCTGATCCGTCCGCCCAGTGGCCGGATCTGTCCGCTCAGTGGCCAGGCCAGTCGGGCGCGCGCTTCTCGGCGAAGGCCGCGACACCCTCGGCCCGGTCGGCGGAGAAGGCGGTCGCCCGCCAGCAGGCGTCCTCCACCTGCAGACCGGTCTGCAGGTCGACGTCGGCCCCGAGCCGCATGGCCCGCTTGGCGTTGCGGACACCGACGGGACTGTGCCGCGCGACGGTCGCGGCCAGCTCCAGGGCGCGGTCGCGGGCGGTGCCAGGAGTGACGAGCTCGTCGACGATCCCCAGCTCGAAGGCCTCGGCCGCCGGCAGCTTGGCGGCGGTGAAGATCGCCCTGGCCGCCCGGGACCAGCCGACCCGGCGGGTCAGCAGCTGGGTGCCGCCGCCCCCGGGGATCACCCCGACCGACACCTCGGGGAGGCCGACGAGCGCGCCCTCGCCCGCGATGATCACGTCGCAGGACAGCGCGATCTCCAGCCCGCCGCCGAGCGCGAAGCCCTCGACCGCGGCGAAGGCCGGCACCGGCAGGTTGAGCACCCCGCCGTAGGCCTGCTGGGTGATCGGCCGCTGCCGCATCAGGTCGGCGTCGGTGAAGGAGTTGCGCTCCTTGAGGTCGGCGCCGACGCAGAACGCCTTGGGGTGCGTCGAGGTGACCACGACCACCCGCACGCTCGGGTCGGCCGCGAGGGCGCTCGTCGCGGCGGTGATCTCCTCAGCGAAGGCCGTCGAGATCGCGTTCATCGCCTCCGGTCGGTCGAGCACCAGCTCCGCGACGTGACCGCCCTCGCCGTGTCGGTTGACCTGCAGCATCGTCGGGGCATCACCGGTCGTCACGTCGCTCATGGCGGCAAGGTTAGCGAGCAGGTCCGAGGCCTACCCGGCCGGGCGGACGTGCACGACGTCACCGGCGACATGGACGATCCGGGCACCGGCCCTCTCCACGACCAGCGCGCCCGAGTCGTCGACCGCGACGGCCGTGCCGTCGCTGGTGCCGCCGCCGGGCAGGTGCACGGCCACCTGCTGGCCGAGGGTCGCGCACCTCTGCCGATAGGCCGCACGCACCCTCCCCGGGTCGCTCACCAGGGCGCTCATCAGGTCCGACAACCGGGCCAGGTAGTCGGTCACCACCTGTTCGCGAGCGCCGTCGGGGAGCGGGGCCCCGCCGCCGCGCGCCAGGCGCCAGGAGATCGCGGTCGGCACCGAGAGCTGGTCGCGGGTCTGGTCGATGTTGATCCCGGCACCGACGATCACCACCGGCCCGGCGGGGCTCCCGGGCAACGCCTGCGCCAGCACCCCACAGACCTTGCCCCAGGCCTCTCCCGCCGGTTGTCCTGTCCCGCCGTGACCCCCCTCCCGCACGAGGACGTCGTTCGGCCACTTCAGGACGGCGCGCACGGCATACGGACTCTGCTCCAGCGCCTCCGCGACGGCGAGCCCGGCGACGAGCGGGACCCACCCGATCAGCCCGGGCTCGGGGGCAGGAAGGACCACGGTGATGGCGACCGAGGTGTCCGGCGGCGCGGTCCAGCTGCGGCCGCGGCGGCCCAGCCCAGCGCTCTGGTGGTCGGCGACGACCACGCGACCCGGCCGAGGGTCGCGCGCTGCCTCGAGGTTGGTCGAGTCGATGCTCGGGTGCCACTCGGGGGTCTCCCAGGAGATGGGGGTCACCAGGTCAGGGTAGGGCGCGCCCGGCTCAGGGGAGACCTGTACGGCGCACACGCCTGTGTCCGGCGCACACGCGTGCGACCATGGCCGCACCTGGACAAGTCGCTCATCAGGAAGGCGGAGTATGGAGCGGACGGACGTCATTGTCGTGGGTCTCGGGGCGCTCGGGTCCGCCGCAGCCTGGCGGCTGGCCCGGCGAGGTGTGCAGGTCGTGGGGGTGGACCAGTTCGAGCCGGGCCATCCGTGGGGCGGGTCGCACGGCCGGACCCGGCTGTTCCGGGTGGCCTGCCTGGAGCACCCGGGCCTGGTGCCGATCGCACTGCGGGCCCGTGAGCTGTGGCGCGAGCTGGGCGTCCACAGCGGGCAGGAGCTGCTCCTGGAGACCGGGGGCCTGATGATCGGGCCGCCGGGATCGCGCATCATCGAGGGCACCCTGGCTGCCGCGCGGGCGCACGGGTTGCCGGTCGAGGTCCTCACCCCCGAGCAGATCGCCCAGCGCGCCCCCGGGCACGCCCGGGTCGCGCCCGGTGACATCGGCGTGTGGGACCCCGACGCCGGAGTGCTGCGACCCGAGGCCGCGATCGTGGCGGCCACGGAGGCGGCCCGTGCGGCGGGCGCCGAGCTGGTCACCGGCCAGCGGGTGCGCTCCGTGGAGCCGGACGCCGACGGGGTCACTGTCCACCTGGCGGATCGGGAACTGCGCGCCGACCGGGTGGTCGTGGCCGCAGGCCCCTGGCTGGCCACGCTCCTGCCGGGTGTGCCCCTGACGCCGCACCGCTACGTGATGACCTGGTTCCGTCCGCGCCCTGGCCACCGTGCCGACCTGGACCACCTGCCCGTCTTCATCCGCCGCGTGCCGGAGACGGACGACTGGGTGTGGGGGCACGGCGCCCTGCCCGGCGACCTGGCCAAGGTCGGGGACGAGTTCGACGGGCCGTTCGAGGCCGACGACCCCAATGACATCGACCGGGTGATCCACGCCGGGGAGACCGACCACGTCGCCAGCCTGGTGGCCGCCACCTTCGACGACCTCGACCCTCAACCGGCCGAGCAGATGACCTGCGTCATGGCGCACACACCGGACGGGCAGTTCCTGCTCGGTCCGAGCGGTGGCTCCGACCGCGTCATCGTCGCCGGTGGCTGCTCGGGTCACTCGTTCAAGCACGCCGCCGCGCTCGGGGAGCTGGCGGCCCAGTGGGCCTGCGGCGAGCCCCGGTTCACCGACACCGCCTTCCTCGACCCGCGCAGGTTCACCGACTCTGCCAGAGGATAAGTTGTCCTGCATGACCGCGGACCCCACCCAGGACAGCGCCGCCGAGGCACCGGACATCCACACCACGGCGGGGAAACTGGCCGACTACCACGCACGGGTGGAGGAGGCGGTGCACGCCGGCTCCGCACGCGCCGTGGAGAAGCAGCACGCCAAGGGCAAGAAGACCGCCCGCGAGCGCATCGCGATGCTGCTGGACGAGGGGTCGTTCACCGAGCTTGACGCCCTGGCCCGGCACCGCTCGACCGCCTTCGGGCAGGAGAAGAGCCGTCCCTACGGCGACGGCGTGGTGACCGGCTACGGCACCGTCGACGGCCGCCCGGTCGCGGTCTTCGCCCAGGACTTCACTGTCTTCGGCGGCAGCCTCGGCGAGGTGTTCGGCGAGAAGATCGTCAAGGTCATGGACCTGGCCATGAAGGTCGGCTGCCCCGTGGTCGGCATCAACGACTCCGGTGGGGCCCGCATCCAGGAGGGTGTGGTCGCCCTCGGGCTCTACGCCGAGATCTTCAAGCGCAACGTGCACGCCTCCGGTGTCATCCCGCAGATCTCCCTGGTCCTCGGCCCCAGCGCCGGTGGCGCCGTCTACTCCCCGGCGATCACCGACTTCGTCGTGATGGTCGATCAGACCTCGCACATGTTCATCACCGGACCCGACGTCATCAAGACGGTCACCGGGGAGGACGTGACCTTCGAGGAGCTGGGTGGCGCGCGCACCCACAACACCGTCTCCGGGGTCGCGCACTACATGGGCAGCGACGAGCAGGACGCGATCGACTACGTCAAGGAGCTGCTGGCCCATCTGCCGCAGAACAACCTCGAGGAGGCCCCGGTCTTCGAGGCGGACCCGGAGCTGGAGGTGACCGACACCGACCGGGAGCTGGACACCCTGGTGCCGGACTCGGCCAACATGCCCTACGACATACAGACCGTGATCAGGCACGTCCTGGACGACGGCGAGTTCCTGGAGGTCCAGGCGCTGTACGCCCCCAACATCGTCTGCGGGTTCGGTCGCGTCGAGGGCCGCTCGGTCGGCATCGTGGCCAACCAGCCGATCCAGCTGGCTGGGACGCTGGACATCAACGCCTCCGAGAAGGCGGCGCGGTTCGTGCGCACCTGCGACGCGTTCAACGTCCCGATCCTCACCTTCGTCGACGTGCCCGGCTTCCTGCCCGGCACCGACCAGGAGTTCGGCGGCATCATCCGGCGCGGTGCCAAGCTGCTCTACGCCTACGCCGAGGCGACCGTGCCGCTGGTCACCGTGATCACCCGGAAGGCCTACGGCGGGGCGTATGACGTGATGGGGTCCAAGCACCTCGGCGCCGACATCAACCTGGCCTGGCCCACCGCGCAGATCGCCGTGATGGGCGCCCAGGGGGCGGCCAACATCCTCTATCGCAAGCAGCTGGGGGCCGCCGCGGCGGAGGGACGTGACGTGGACGCCGAGCGTGCCCGGCGGATCCAGGAGTATGAGGACACGCTGGCCAACCCGTACATCGCCGCCGAGCGGGGCTACGTGGACGCGGTGATCGCCCCCTCGGAGACGCGGGTCGAGGTCATCAAGGCGCTGCGCACCCTGGCCACCAAGCGGGACACCCGACCCCCGCGCAAGCACGGGAACATCCCGCTGTGAGCACGCCGGAGAAGGATGCGGACACCGGCACGGGTGCCGCGGCAGCCGACGCGGGTGCCGCGGCAGCCGACGCGGGTGCCGCGGCAGCCGACGCGGACGGGACCGCCGCACACCCCGTGCTGCGCGTCGTCTCCGGCAACCCGACCGCCGTGGAGATCGCGGTGCTCACCGCAGTGGTGGCGGCCGTGTCCGGCGGTGGGGACGAGCCGTCACCCCCGGCTCCGACCTCCCTGTGGAGTCGCACCTCCCGCGTCCCCGGTCACCGTCTGCCGCCGGGGCCCGGTGCCTGGCGCGCCTCCGGGCTGCCCCACTGACGAGCTACACGGCCCCTGCGTCACCGCGCCCACGTCATCGCGCCCAGCGCATCCCCCGTCGCCTGCGTCACCGCGCCCACGTCGTCGCGCCCAGCCCATCCCCGTCACCCGCGTCATGCCCGCTCAGCGGAGGCACGCACGCGGCTGGGGCATTGCGTGGGATTGAGTCCCCCAGATGGAACGATTCCCACGCAGTGACACCCGCGCAGCTGGCATTGCGTGGGATCGAGTCCCCCTGGTGGAACGATTCCCACGCAGTGACGGTGGGGCACCGGCCGGCAGGCGACGCCACTGTCCGTCTCGGACTTGACGGTCCAACTCCGGACTTCACGGTCCAACTTCGGACGGTCAAACACCTTCACGGTCCAGCCCCGGACTTCACGGTCCAGCTTCGGCAGGGACGGGCCTGTGGACAGTTCGGGCGGTGCCTGCTCTAAATCGTGCACGCTGGCCCGATGGACCCGACGATCGTGCAGGCAGTGAAGCGCGTGGCCAAGGCACAGCACGGTGTCATCAGCAGAGCGCAGGCGCTGGAGTGCCAGTTGTCACCCAAGCAGATCGCGCACGCCGTCCGCAGCGGACGCTGGAAGAGGATCCACCCTGGCGTCTACCTGACTCACTCGGGCAGTGCCAACTGGAATGCTCGTGCGTGGGCGGCGCTTCTCCGTGCCGGGACCGGAGCAGTACTGTCGCTCGGTGCCGCGGCCTACCTGTGGGGTCTGGAGCCCAAGGCGCCCAGCATGCTGCACGTCGCGATTCCTGAAGAGCGCACGATCGTCCGACCCACGGGCACCCGGGTGACGCGACGACGAGCCATCGAGGTGGTCAAGCGTAAGAACTTTCCAGTCACCAGCGTCCGACAGACGGTTCTCGACCTCACCGCAGAGCCGGGTTTCACCCTTGACGAGACAGCAGCACTTCTGGGGCGAGCCGCGCAGCGGCAGTTGCTCCTGCCGGACCAGTTGCTGGATGCGCTCGATGCCTATTGGAACCACCCGCTGGCCGACGTGCTGCGACGTGCCTGCGCAGATGCGGCCGACGGCGTCGAGAGCTCCCTCGAGTCGAGAATCCTCCGCACCGTCATCCGTGCCCATGGCCTCCCAGGTTTCGCGCTGCAGGTGCCTCACGACGACGAAGGGGTCGCCGCGACCCACGGGGCGGCACCAAACTCGGGCGCGCACACCACGGACGTTGGAGTCATCTCGAGGAACATCACAGGCTCACGACCTCGGGTGGAGCGCAGCGATCTGCGCAACGCTGCCCACGGCATCAGGATCGAGGGAGACGGCCTGGAGTGGCACCGCGACACCTTCCACGAGGACCGACGCCGGGACCTCAAGGCCGCCGCAGCTGGCGATCTCACTCTCAGGATCACCTGGGCCGCGGCAGAACAACCGTGCGAGGTGGCCCTCGACCTCGCCCTGACGATGACACACCGGGGCTGGACCGGGGTGCCGACCGCATGCGGGCCGTCGTGCGATGTCGTCGATCGGTGGGCTGCCGAGACAGGACGGGCGGCCAGCTGAGGAGGAGGCGACCGCGCCGTCCGCACTGTCGGCAGGCACTGTGGGATTCGAGCACTCTGATGGCCAAAACCCCACAGCACCCAAGGGCTTGACGGTCGGGAGATGCGCCCCGCCCGCACGCGGGCTGAGGAGGAGGCTGCGACGGAGTTCAGGGCAGCGTGCGGGCCCGCGCCGACATCCTGCCGGGCACGCACTGCACTGTGGGATTCGAGCACCCTGATGGCCCAAACCCCACAGCACCCAGGGGCTCGACGGTAGCCAGATGGGCCCCGCCCGCCGGTTCGGGCGTGCCCGCACGACGGCTCGGGCGTGCCCCGCACGCGCGTCGGGCCGTGAGGAACGTCGCGTCGCGCGAGCGATCCACAGGAAGATCATCGTCAAACCGGCGCCTCGACAGGAAAAACATCACCATTAGGGCGGTTCGGCAGGATCTGCCGTGCGTTGCGGACCGGTGCTGAGGTACTGTCCGAAGCAGAGCCGTCCACACCCACCCGCACTCACGGAGGAATGACAATGGCGTCCCGCTTCCGGGTCACGTACGCGACCCTGTCCGCCGACAACGAGGACCTGCACACCTGGTACGAGGAGGGGCTGGAGACTGCCCGCGGCTGGTTGGGCCGGCACATCACCCCCTTCGTCAACGGCGAGGAGCGCCCCGGCGGGCAGACCTTCGAGGTGCACAGCCCGGTCGACACCTCGGTGACCCTGTGCACGGTCGCGTCGGCCACCACCGACGACATCGCCGACGCCGTGGCCGCGGCCAAGGCGGGCCGCAGCAGCTGGGGCAACACCGACTGGCAGGAGCGAGTCCGCATCCTCCGTGCGGCCGCCGAGATGATCAGCGACCGGTGCGCCGAGTTCGCCGCGGTGATGACCATGGAGGTCGGCAAGAACCGCCTCGAGGCGCTGGGTGACGTGGAGGAGGCAGCGGACCTGATCCGCTACTACTGCACCCAGATGGAGCAGAACGACGGCTTTGCCAAGGACATGGACAAGCTCCTCGAGAAGGAGAACACCCGCAGCGTCATGCGCCCCTACGGCGTGTGGGGCGTCATCGTGCCCTTCAACTACCCGATGGCCCTGGCCGCAGGTCCCGCCGGCGGCGCCCTCGTCGCGGGCAACACGGTCGTCCTCAAGCCGGCGCCCCAGGGCACCTTCTCATCCGCCCTGCTCACCGACTGCCTGCGCGAGGCCGGTGTGCCCGCCGACGCCTTCCACATGCTCCCCGGCGGCGACGAGGTCGGCCAGGCCATCGTGTCCAACCCGGATGTCGACGGCATCACGTTCACCGGCTCCTACGCGGTCGGCATGTCGATCTACCGCGACTTCGCCAGCGCCTACCCCAAGCCGGTCATCTGCGAGATGGGCGGCAAGAACCCCACGATCGTCACGGCCAAGGCCGACCTGGACCTCGCGGCCCAGGGGATCGCCCGCTCCGCCTTCAGCTTCTCGGGCCAGAAGTGCTCGGCGAACTCCCGCGTCTATGTCGAGAGGGAGGTGTATGACGAGCTGCTGGGCAAGATCGTCGAGCGCGCCCAGTCGCTGGTCCTGGACGACCCGACCAAGCGGGACACCTTCCTCGGCCCGGTGATCGAGGAGGAGTCGGTGCGCCGCTACGAGAAGGCGGTCGCCCACGCCAAGGAGGCGGGCACCGTCGTCCTCGGCGGCGAGGTCATCGGGGCGACCCCCGACGGCACGCAGGGCTACTACGTCTCCCCCACGATCGTCACCGACCTGCCGGTCGATGACCAGCTGTTCCGCGACGAGCTGTTCCTTCCCTTCCTGGCGATCGCGCCGGTCGACTCCCTCGAGCAGGGCCTGGAGCTGGCCAACGACTCCGACCTTGGCCTGACCGCCGGCTTCTTCTCCACCGACGAGGCGGAGATCCAGCAGTTCTTCGACGGCATCGAGGCCGGCGTCGTCTACGTCAACCGCCCTGCCGGGGCCACGACCGGTGCGTGGCCGGGCGTCCAGCCGTTCGGTGGTTGGAAGGGCTCGGGCACCTACGGCAACGCCGGCGGCGGTCTCTACTACCTGCAGCAGTTCATGCGCGAGCAGTCCCGCACCGTGGTCTCCTGACGGCCAGGTGACCACCCCACACACCGTGACCACACCCGACACACCGTGACCACCCGACATACCAATGCAGTGAGCAGAACGAGAGGACCCCTCAGCAGATGAGCGCCACGATCACCGAGACCGACCAGCAGGGCATCGACACCAGCCGTCCCGTGCCGGACATCCGCACGGCCCTGCCCGGTCCGGAGGGGCAGAAGGTGCTGGACCGCGACGGCGCCGTGACCAGCCCGTCCCTGCCCCGGGCCTACCCCCTGGTCCCCCAGCGGGCCCACGGGTCGACGATGGAGGACGTCGACGGCAACCTGTTCCTCGACCTCAACGCCGGCATCGCGGTGAACTCCACCGGGCACACCCACCCGGCCGTGGTTGCGGCGGTCAAGGAGCAGGCGGAGAAGCTGCTGCACTACTCCGCCAGCGACTTCTACCTGCCGATCTACTCGGAGATGTGCGAGGCGCTGGCGCAGACCCTGCCGATCGAGGGCCCGACCCGCGTGTTCCTCACCAACTCCGGCGCCGAGGCGGTCGAGGGCGCGATCAAGCTGGCCCGATACGCCACCGGTCGCCAGCACCTGATCAGCTTCTTCGGTGCCTTCCACGGCCGGACCTACGGCGCGGTCAGCCTGACCGCGTCGAAGGCGAAGTACCACAAGGGCTTCGGCCCGCTGCTGCCCGGCGTGCACCACGTGCCCTACGCCTTCGCCGAGATCGACGAGTCCGGTCACCGCAGCCACGACGAGGAGGCCACGTTCACCGAGCTGGAGCGGCTGTTCGAGACCGAGGTCGCGCCGAGTGAGGTCGCCGCGATCTTCCTGGAGCCGGTGCAGGGCGAGGGCGGCTACATCATCCCGCCGGCGTCCTGGGTGCAGCGGCTGCGCGCGCTCTGCGACGAGCACGGCATCCTCCTCGTCGCCGACGAGGTGCAGTCCGGCATGGGCCGCACCGGCAAGATGTGGGCCATCGAGCTGGCCGACGTCCAGCCCGACATCCTGATCAGCGCCAAGGGTCTGGCCTCCGGGCTCCCGCTCGGCGCGTTCGCGGCCCGCGCCGACCTGATGGAGACGTGGGGCGCGGGCGCCCACGGCTCCACCTACGGCGGCAGCCCGATACCCTGCGCCGCAGGGTTGGCCACGCTGCGCACGATCCAGGAGGAGGGCCTGCTGGCCAACGCCACCACCGTCGGTGAGCAGCTGCTGACCGGGCTGCGCGAGCTGCAGGCCAAGCATCCTGAGGTGATCACCGACGTGCGCGGGGTCGGGCTGATGATCGGCGTGGAGTTCCGCGACGCGGAGACCGCCGCCGAGGCCCAGAACCAGGCCTTCCGCCGCGGTCTGCTGGTGCTCGACTGCGGGGTCCGGACCATTCGCATGTCCCCGCCGCTGGTCTTCACCGCCGACGAGGCGAGCACCGCACTGCGCGTCCTGGGCGAGGCGCTCGCCGCGCTCGAGGCCTGAGCGACGGCGCGTGGGCGGACACGTCTTCGCCCGCGGCCGTGACCTGCCGGTCGCGGTCCGCGGGCAGGGTTGCGAGATCGTCGACGCCGACGGCCGCACCTACCTCGACGGCTCCGGCGGCGCGATCGTGGTCGGCATCGGCCACGGCGTCACCGAGGTCGGCGAGGCGATCGCCGCCCAGTCCGCGCGCCTCGCCTACGCCCACGGCAGCGCCTTCACCACCGACACCCTGGAGCAGTATGCCGACCGGCTGGCCGGCATACTGCCCGTCACCGACGCCCGGGTCTATCCGGTCTCGGGTGGCAGCGAGGCGGTGGAGACGGCGCTGAAGATGGCGCGCGCCTACCACCTGGCTCGCGGCGAGGACCGGCACGTGGTGATCGGGCGGTCCGGTTCCTACCACGGCAACACCCGCGGGGCGCTGGACGTCGGGGCCCGCGACGGACTGCGGGCCCCCTACCTGCCCTGGCTCGGGCAGGCGGCCCACACCGGCACGCCCTACGAGTACCGCTGCGCCGCCCCCGCCCACCCGCACGGCTGCGGGCAGTGGCACGCGGATCGGCTCGACGCGCTGATCGAGCAGATCGGTCCGCAGCAGGTGGCGGCCTTCATCGCCGAGCCGGTGTCGGGTGCCGCGCTGGGTGCGTGCGTGCCGCCGGAGGACTACTGGCCGGCGATGCAGGCAGTATGCCGCCACCACGGCCTGCTCGTCGTGGCGGACGAGGTGATGACCGGCTTCGGCCGCACCGGGGCGTGGTTCGCCAGCGAGCACTTCGGGCTCGTGCCGGACCTGCTGGTCGCGGCCAAGGGCGCCGCCTCGGGCTACTGGCCGCTGGGGCTGGCCGTGGCCAGCGGTCAGGTGCACGACACGATCGGCGAGGCCTCGCTGACGCACGGGTTCACCTACTCCCACCACCACGTCGGAGCTGCTGCCGGCCTAGCGGTGCTGGACTACCTCACCGAGCACGACCTGGTCGCGGCCTCCGCCGAGCGCGGTGTGCAGCTGGGCACGGCGCTCTCCGCGCGGCTGGGTGACCATCAGCACGTCGGCGACGTGCGGGGACTGGGCCTGCTTCAGGCGGTCGAGCTGGTCGCAGACCGCGGCACCAAGGCTCCCTTCCCGCGGGCCGAGCGGGTGACCGAGCGGATCCTCGCCGCCGGCAAGGCCGCAGGCGTCCTGATCTATCCCGGCACCGGCTGCGCCAACGGCACCGACGGTGACCTGCTCGTCCTCGGGCCGCCGCTGGTCATCACACCGAAGCAGGTGGATCGGCTTGCCGACCTCGTCGCCGCTGCCGTGCACGAGGTCCTGCCCGCCTGATCCTGAGGTCCGTTCTCCCCCTCGCTCCCCGCGCGGCCGCCGATACCCATCGCTGGGCCACCGCCCGCCCCGACCACGCAAATCGGGACGGGCGCTCACCCTGCGCACTTGACAACGACCACACGCACTCCGACCCGCGGTGCAATAGTCGCGCCACCAGACGATTGGGGGCACAGTAGTGAGCGTGGTGTCGACCTCGCACGCAGGTCCGTTGACACGGGCGGACCTTGACGCGCTGCGCCCCCTGGAGGGGTCGGAGCGCTATGAACTGTTGGACGGGTCGATCATCGTGACGCCCGGACCTGGCCGGTGGCACCAAGCGGCTGTTGTCGAGCTGACCGTGCTGCTGCGCACGCACAGACCCGAGGGACTGGTGGTCAAGACCGCGCCCTTCGACGTCGCGCTGTCAGAGGACACCGTGCTCCAGCCCGACCTCCTCGTCACCCGCGCCAAGGACCTCACGGACAAGGAGCTGCCGACCGCGCCACTGCTCGCGGTGGAGGTCCTCTCGCCGAGCACCCGGCGCATCGACCTCCTGCTCAAGCGTGATCGCTTCGCCGCTGCGGGGGTCGCCTCCTAGTGGCTCATCGACCCCCTCGAGCCGTCGGTGCAGGTCCTGGAACTCGAGGACGGCGCCTACCGCGAGGTGCAGGTCCGGCGAGGCACCGAACGCGTCAAGGTGACTGCCCCGTTCCCGCTGGACTTCACCCCGGCCGACTTGCTCCTGGAATAGCAGGCGCACATCGTCGACCTGCGCATTGGGCAGACCGTCTATCGCGGCGATCTCCTCACCTGCTGGCACCGGATGGACTCCTGGACCTCCGGCCAACTCACCGGCGGGTCCGACGCGGACGGAGCCTGGCATAGAGGAGGGCCGCGGGCACCTGGATCGCAGCGGCCAGCAGCAGCGCGGTCTGCACTCCTGCCCTGTTGGCGACCAGACCCAGCGCGGGCCCGCCGGCGATCTGTCCGACGGCGTCGGCCTGGCCCATCATCGACAGGGTGGTCGCCCGAGAGCCGGGGTTGGTGATGCTCCGGTTGAGCCAGGCGTGGGCCACCGGCCAGCTCACGGACTGAGCCGCGTCGCGGGTCCACTTGCCGGCCAGGGCGGCCCCGAGGTTGCCGGACAGCGCGAACAGGGCCACCCCGGCCACCTCGACCAGGACGAGCGTCGCCATGACCCTGGTCGGGTGCTCGGCGTTCAGTGCGGCCGGTGCCAGGCGGTTGGCGAGCACGGAGGCCACCAGGCCGACCAGCGCGGCAGCGAGCGCGAACAGCGTGAACCACGTGGCGACGTCGTCACCGGTCCCCAGCTCGGGCAGGCCGATGTGGTTGATGATCCGGTCGACCCAGAGACGGTCCAGGACCTCGCTGGTCAGGCCGGCGAGCAACCCGACCAGGAGGAAGGTGCGGATGACGCGGTGGCGTGTTGCGGCATACAGGCCCTCTCTGGTGGTTGCCCACAGGTGCCCCCAGGTGTCCCGGTCCCCGCGCGGGGTCGGGGCGAAGTTGTCCTCACGCATCAGGACGGCCATGACCGCACCGAGCAGGACGAAGCCGACACCACCGGCGACGATCGGCCAGGCCAGGGCGGCCTGGCCGAGGAAGCCCGCGGCGAGGATGCCCGCGATCGTCATCCCGAGGCTGACCTGGTGACCACGGGTGAACACGGGCTGGACGGCGTCCTGGCCGACCTCGTCGGTGACCCACGCCTCGGCGGCACCGGAGACGAAGGTGTAGCCCAGGCCCCAGACGACCTGTGCGGCCAGGATGACCCAGAACTCGGGAACGGCCATCAGGCACACGCCCGCACCGATCGTGACCAGGCCGATGATGACCGACACCTTGCGTGAGTGGAGGTCGGCGACCACGCCCGTCGGGATCTCACCGAGGAAGCAGGTCGTCTCCAGGACGGTGCCGATGACGATGAGCTGGAAGGGGGTCAGCCCGACGACGTCGACCTGGTAGACGAGCGAGAGGGTGAAGGCCACGGCCCAGAGGAAGGCCCACCCGCCCTTGAGGACGAGGTAGGTCCGGGCGGGGTGTGAGAGACGTCCGGGTGGCAGCACGTGGAGTCCTTTGTGCAGGGCGGCCGTCGGCCGCGGTCATCGGCGAAGGGCTTCGCGACGCGACGGCTCGACACCTCTGTGGTGTGCCGTCGTCATGACCGGTGCCCACGTGGCCGCCCGCGCGAGAGCGACCACACGATCGGGGAGCACCGACCTGCTCAGAACGTGATGTGCATGGCGTGGAGGATACGGGCCAACCCGGTGCTCGACAACCGGTTTGCGGGAGGTGCCGTGCCGACTCCGCGACCACCTGGCCAGGTCAGAGACGCTCGGCGACGCGCCGGGCGGCGACCGAGAGCACCTCCCAGGACGTGGCGAACGGCGGCGCGTAGGCCAGGTCCATCCACGCCAGGTCGTCGACCGTCCCGCCCGACCAGAGCACCGCGGCAGCAGCGTCGACGCGCTTGCCCGCCCCGTGCCCGCCGACGATCTGGACCCCGAGCAACCGGCGGGTGCCGCGCTCGGCGACGACCCGGATCGCGATCGGCTCGGCCTCCGGCATGTAGCCCGAGGCTGTGGTCCCCTCGAGGGTCGAGGCGAGGACGTCCAGCCCGGCCTCGACCGCGACCTCCTCGGTGAGACCGGTCATCGCGATCTCGAGGTACTCCTCGCCCCCGACGAATCGGGTGATCGACGTGCCGAGGGCGCCGTCAAATGTGAGCTGGCTGGCGGGGTCCCCGAGGTTGTCCCCGAGCGCGCGACCCAGCTTGTTGGCGTGCGTGCCCAGCGGCAGGAAGCGCGGCTCGCCCAACAGCCGGTGCCGCACCTCGCAGCAGTCACCGGCGGCCCATACGCTGCGGTCTGCGTCTGCCCGACCCCGGGCGTCGGGCAAGAGCCCGCGGTGCTGGCCGAGGGGCAGTTGGTCGGCCACCATCTCGGTGCGGGGCGACAGGCCGAGTGCGAGCACGACCAGGTCGGCCGGAACTCGCTGGCCGTCCGCGGTCCGTGCTCCGGCGACGCGACCGGCCTCGACGTCCAGCCCGATCACCTCAGCGTCCTCGCGGACGTCAACCCCTGCCCTGCGCATCGCGTCCACGACCCGCCGGCCCATCTCGGGGTCGAGGCTGTGCATGAACCTGCCGCGCGTCAGGAGGGTGCACCGGTGCCCGCGCGCCAGCGCCGCCTCGACCATCTCCAGGCCGATGTAGCCGCCGCCGGCGACGAGCACGTCGCCCCGGGTCTTGAGCCGCTCCACCCACTCCCTGCCCTCGTCGAGCGTCGTCACGGCACCCGACCCGACTATCGGGGCGGAGTCCTCGCCCCGGGCCCAGTCCGGCACGACCGGTGCGGCGCCGGTGGCGATGACGACGTCGTCGTAGCCGAACTCCTCGACACCGGCGGGACCCTCTGCCGTCACGGTCCGAGCCTCCAGGTCGACCGCGGTGACCCGGGTGCCCATCCGCAGCTCGATGCCGGCCGCGCGATGCTCCTCGACGGTCCGGGCGACCAGGTCCTCCGGGGAGTCGACGTGGCCAGCCACCCAGTAGGGCAGGCCGCACGCGCTGTAGGAGGTGTGCGACGTCGCCTCGAAGGCGAGGACCGAGATCTCCCGACCGACCCGGCGCGCGGCCCGCAGCGCCTGGTGCGCCGCGGACATCCCGGCGGCGTCGGCGCCGATCACCACGATCCGGTGCGTCATGGGGTCGACCCTCCCACAGCGGTCCACACCGGGCACCGCGTGGTGGGCACCGCCCCACCGGAGTGTGGTGCCTGAGAGACTGGCTCCATGACTCCCGCACCGAAGGGCGATGCTGAGAAGACCGCGGCCCGGCGGGCCGCGAACAATGCCCGGCTCGCCAGGATGCCACTCGCGTCGGTGTACCCCCACTACGTGACCAAGGTCGAGCGGAAGGGCCGGACCCGCGGCGAGCTGGACGAGGTCATCGGCTGGCTCACCGGCCTGGACGAGACCGAGCTCCGAGGGCACCTTGACGCGGAGACCTCGTTGGAGGACCTCTTCGACCACGTGACCATGAACCCCAACGCCTCCCTGATCTCGGGGGTCGTGTGCGGGATCCGGGTCGAGGACATCCAGGACCCGCTGCTGCAGAAGATCCGGTATCTCGACAAGCTGGTCGACGAGCTGGCCAAGGGCAAGGCGATGGGCAAAATCCTGCGCGCATAGGTCCGCGGCACGCGCGGCCGACCGGTCAGCTAGGTCAGGCCGGCGCGCGGCCGGTGCGGCGCTCGAAGGACTCGGCCAGCTGCGCGAACTCCTCCCCGGCGAGCACGCCGGAGGCGAGCACCCGCTCGACCAGCTCCAGGTCACCGGTGAGCGCCCGGAACATCTGCGGCACGGTCAGCCCATGCGCCGGGACGTCGTGGACGGTCAGCGCGTCGTCGGCGCGGATCGCCCCCGGTGCGGCCACCGCGCAGTATGCACCCGTCAGCCCGCGGTGGGAGAACCGCTTGATCCACTGCCGCTCCCCCAGGTGCCCGGCGAAGGTGCGGCACGGGATCCTCGGTCCAGCCACCCGCAGCACCACGCCGGGTGCCTCAGGGCCGCCGACCGCGATCAGCGAGCCCACGACGAGGTCATCGACGGCGAGACCGGTGGTGGTGAGGTTCTCGCCGAAGATTCCCGAGCGCAGCGGCCGGTCCAGCTCGGTCTCCCACCAGTCGAGTTCCTCGCGGGCGAACAGGTAGACCGCCTTGTTGTCCCCACCGTGGAAGCGCTGGTCACCGACGTGGTCCCCCACCACCCCACTGCCCAGGCCGCCGACCTTCGGGCCGGGCGCGCGCACGCTCAGCGAGCTCACGGCATACTTGTCGATCCCGGTGGTGCCGGTGGGGGCGCTCGTGTGGTCGGTGGGCACCGCCTTCCCGACGTTCACGGACAGGACGCGGGCGGGGTGAGGCATGCGCCTACGGTACGGGGCCGGGTCGGCGGATCAGGAGGGGAGTATGCCGTAGGCGTGCGTGGCCGTCACCGTCAGCACCAGGCGCTGCTCGGCCACCATCGCCGCGCGGTACTCCTCCCAGTCCGGGTGCTCCCCCGCCTGGGTGCGGTAGAGGTCGACGAGGGCGTCGCCGGCGGCGTCGTGCGGGTCGGTGGTGATCTCGCCGAGGGTGGCGTCGCCGTCGACCACGACGTACTCCCAGCGACCGCCCGCCACCAGGAACGTCGCCCGCGGGTCGCGCCGCAGGTTCGTGAACTTGGCCCGGGTGCCCGTGATCGAGACGCGGAAGGTGTCGGTGGCGGGGTCGAAGTGGTAGCCGACCTGGGACAGCTGCGGGCGTCCGTCCCGCTTGATGGTGGCCAGGCTCGCCAGGCCGTGGGCGGACAGGAACTCGCGGTGCGCGTCGGTGAGAGCCATGGCCCCAAGGTAGCCAAAGTCGGTGTCACTCCGGCCGCCTGCTGGGATAGCGTCGCCTCCGTGACTGAGACCACGAGCCGTCCCCAGACCGACATCGACCGCATCGCCGAGGCGCACCTGCAGGCGACGGTCGACCTGAGCCCGATGACCGCCACCTACCTGGGCGTGCCCGGGCGTGAGGACGAGCTCGACGACCTCTCGGTGGAGGGATACCGGGCCTACCTCGCGCTGGATCAGCAGACCCTGGCCGAGCTGGACGGGGCGACCCCGGCCGACGATGTCGACAAGGTCACCGTGGCGGCGATGCGCGAGCGGCTGTCGCTGGAGATCGAGGGGCTGCAGCGCACCCTGGACGGCCGGGACCCGGTGGAGCTCAACGTGATCGCCTGCCCGGTGCAGTCGGTCCGCGACATCTTCGACATCATGACCAAGGAGAGCGCGGAGGACTGGGGCACCATCACCCGTCGCCTCAGGGCGGTGGGTCCGGCGCTGCAGCAGTATGCCGGTGCGCTGGCCTACTCGGCCGAGCGCGGGTCGGTCTCCCCTCGCCGGCAGGTGGAGAAGGTCGCCGAGCAGTGCGCCGACCAGGCGGGCGACGCCTCCACCTACTGGGCGCTGCTGACCGAGGCGCAGGAGCAGCCCGAGGAGGTGCGCCGTGACCTGGCGGCCGCCGTCGAGGAGGCCAAGGCGGCCTTCGGCACCCTCGGTCGCTACCTGACCGAGGAGATCCTGCCGCAGGCGCCGGAGTCCGACGCTTCGGGGGTCGAGCGGTATCGCCTGGCCTCGCGACAGTTCCTGGGGGCGGAGATCGACCTGGCGGAGACCTATGCCTGGGGCCTGGAGGAGGTCGCGCGGATCGATGCCCTGATGCTGGAGACCGCGCAGGCCATCCGGGCCGGATCCACGGTGAAGGAGGCCATCGAGGTCCTGGACGCCGACCCCGCCTATCAGCTCAACGGCACCGACGCGCTGCGCGAGTGGATGCAGGAGAAGGCCGACGAGGTGGTCCGCGACCTGGCCGACAGCCACTTCGACATCCCCGAGCCGGTGCGCCGCATCGAGTGCATGATCGCGCCGAGCCAGACCGGCGGCGTCTACTACACCGGGCCGAGCGAGGACTTCTCCCGCCCCGGTCGCATGTGGTGGTCGGTCCCCAAGGGCGTCACTGAGTTCACCACCTGGCGCGAGCTGACGACCGTCTATCACGAGGGCGTCCCGGGCCACCACCTGCAGATCGGGCAGACGGTCTATCGCGGCGAACTGCTCAACCGGTGGCGCCGGATGGCCTCCTGGACCTCCGGTCACGGCGAGGGCTGGGCGCTGTATGCCGAGTGGCTGATGGCCGACCTGGGCTACATGGACGACCCGGGCAACCGGATGGGGCTGCTGGACGGCCAGGCGCTGCGCGCCACCCGGGTGGTGCTCGACATCGGCATCCACTGCGGCTTCGAGGCGCCGTTGGAGGTCGGGGGCGGCGACTGGACCTACGACAAGGCGTGGGAGTTCCTCAACAACCACACCAACATGGAGGAGGGGTTCGCGCGGTTCGAGCTGGACCGCTATCTCGGCTGGCCGGGCCAGGCGCCGGCCTACAAGATCGGCGAGCGCCTGTGGCTGCAGCTGCGCGACCAGGTGCGCGAGGCCGAGGGCGAGGCCTTCGACCTCAAGGCCTTCCACCGGCGCGCGCTCGACATCGGGGGCGTCGGCCTGGACACGCTCCGCCAGGCGGTGCTCGGCGAGCTCTGAGCGGGCACCGAGGAGCCGTGCGACCAGATGTGCGCCAGGCGAGTGCCATGACGTCGCAGCGCGCCCATCCGGTCGCATGGCTCCGGCTAGCGGTCAGTCCGGCTCAGCCCAGCCAGTGGTTGAGCAGGAATCCCAGCGGCACCAGCACGACCGACGAGGCGCCGATCCCGGCGACGATCAGCGCGCCCTTGGCCTCAGCACCCCAGGCCGGCTTGTCCCAGCCGGCGCGCTGGAGCACGGCCGCCAGGGGACGATCCAGATCCTCGGTGCTGAAGGTGTACTCCACCGCCCTGGTCAGGCCGTCCCGGTCGGTGCCGAGCTCGATGCGCTTCTCGTAGCGCCACACGCGCCCACCCGAGGTCTGTGACCGCACCGAACCGAGCACCGGCACGCCTGCCTGCCAGTCCAGAGAGTGCCAGTGGTCCGTACGGGTGACCTTGCCGGGGCCGGCAAGCACCAGCCGGGTCTCGAAGGCCCGGCGGGTCCCGTTGCGCTGGGCGAGGACCCACCAGGACCTGTCGCCCAGGTCCCACGTCACCCGGATCAGCCGGTCGTTGTGCTCGACGACGTAGGGCGTGCCCTGCAGCTCGTGGGCCAGCGCGCCGGCCAGCACGGGAACCGGCCAGGGCCTGCCGAGGGTGTCGGCACCCGGTTTCGGCTCAGCACGCACCAGGTCGGCGGCGACCTTGCGCCCGGTCTCGCGCCTGGCTCGCGGGGCATACGCCAAGGGAGCGACGCCCACGACGAGGACCAGCACGCCGACCACGATCAGCACCCAGCGCACGAAGGTGTCGTCGACGAGCAACGCCCCCACCAGGACCCCGAGACCGCCCAGGGTGAAGATCACCCCGATGACGATCATGGCGATCCACGTCTGGTGCGCCTTGATCTGCCAGCTCCACACGATGTCCGCTCCTCCGCTCGATCCCCGGGCACGCCGTTCCCCGCCGGTGCCGGTCGATGACACTACCCCGCGCACGCCACCGTGAGAGAGCGGCTGGCCACGGCGCCCTGCGGCCATAACCGGTTGACGCCATCCCTCGCGCAGCGGACCCTCGACGCATGGCCCTCCGACTCGACCGGCACACGGCGTACAGCGACCCCGGCCCGTGGGCCGACCTCCTGACGGCGGTCGAGCCAGACCCGGCGGTGCTGTCCGCGGTGGCCCGCAACGTCATCGTGCACTACCGCGACGACGCGGTGGCCACCCCTCCACACACCCGTGACGACATCCACGCCCGATGGCTCGTCCGGTCCCTCGAGCGGGACCAGCAGCGCCACGGCTCCGCCGCCCTGGACGTGGCACGCGCACCCGAGGAGCGGGTCCAGGGCTGCTGCCGGGACCACACCCTGTTCGCCTGCGCGGTCCTGCGCCAGCACGGCATCGCGGCGCGGGGCCGCCTGGGCTTCGCCGGCTACCTCAACCCCGGTTTCCACCACGACCACGTCGTCGTCGAGGCGCGGCTCGATGGTCCCGACGGCCGGTGGGTGCGTTTCGACCCCGAGCTCAGCGGCCCGCAGGGCGGGCTGGACACGCCGATGGACATGCCGACGGGGCCAGACTCGCCATTCCCGACCGCTGCCGAGGTGTGGCGTTCCTGGCGTGCGGGGCAGATCGACCCCCAGCAGTACGGCGTCGCACCCGGTCATCCTGAGGGTGGGCCCACGATGATCCAGCAGTATGTGCTGCGCGACCTCGCCCACCGCTTCGGGGAGGAGCTGCTCCTGTGGGATGCGTGGGGAGCGATGGCACCCCCTGGACGGGACGTCCCCGAGGACCTGGTGACCCTCACCGACCGGGTCGCTGCCCAGGTGGTGGCGGCGGACGCGGGGAACTCGGTGGCGGAGGAGGCACTGCGGTGCTGGTTCCTGTCCGACCCCCGGCTGCACCCCGGCGACCGCGTGCACAGGTTCGACCCGGACGGCGGCCCGCCCGTGGAGGAGTCACTGGCCCGGGCGGATCACTCCTGAGGGACCTCCTCCTCGAAGGTCATCCCCGCGTCGCGCGCCATCGTCATCGTCGTGTTCTCGCCGTCCAGCTCCTCCCGGATGATGTCCGCGTGCCCGCTGTGGTGGGCCGTCTCGCGGAACATGTGCAGCAGGATCCGCCGCACGCTCTGGTGGCCGGGCTGGGGGTCCCAGGGGGCACGGGGCAGCGGGATCATCGCGTCCAGGTCGGGCACCTCCCGGATGAAGCTGTTGGTCCGCTCGGCCTGCGCCGCGAACTCCTCCAACCACTGCGCGAAGGTCTCATCGGCGGTCAGCTCGTAGGCGTGGGCGACGGCCTCCATGTCGAACTCCGCGTCGGGGTCCGCCCGGGTGATGGTGTCGATCCAGCCGCGTTCGTTGAGCGTGACGTGCTTGAGCAGCCCGCCCAGCGTCAACTGGCTCGCCGTGCTGCGGGTGCGTGCCTGCTCCTCGGTCAACCCGTTCATCGCGATCAGGAGATTGTGTCGCTGGTCGTCATAGATCTCGATGAGCGTCTCTCGCTCGGTCGAACCTGTCGTCGTGGCGGGCCACGCCGCGGCCGTTGACCGTCATCGCCGACGGTTACCGTAGGTCCCGTGCCGACCCGACTCGTCCTCGCCTCCGCCTCCCCGGCCCGACTGTCCACCCTGCGATCGGCGGGCGTCGAGCCGGTCGTCGTCATCTCCACGGTCGACGAGACCGCGGTCCAGGCCGCGGCGGAGACGGCGGCCGACGGTGCCCTGGAGCCGTCCGACATCGCGCTGCTCCTCGCCCGGGCGAAGTGCGAGGACGTCGCCGCCGGCGACCTCGACACCGACCTGGTGCTCGGGTGCGATTCGGTCCTGGAGCTGGACGGTGAGGTCCACGGCAAGCCCGCCGACCCGGCCGAGGCGGTCAGCCGCTGGCGCAGGATGCGGGGGCGCTCCGGCATACTGCACACCGGCCACTGGCTCATCGACCTGCGCGAGGCCGACGAGGGCGGGACCGGCGGCACGGTCGGCGCCACGTCCTCCACACTCGTGCACTTCGCCGACCTGAGCGATGCCGAGATCGAGGACTATGTCGCCACCGGGGAGCCGCTGCGGGTGGCCGGGGCGTTCACCGTCGACGGCCTCGGCGGGCCCTACGTGACCGGGATCGAGGGCGACTTCCACACGGTCGTCGGTCTGTCCCTGCCCGTCCTGCGGACGCTGCTCGGCGACCTCGGGATCCCCTGGCACACCCTGCGATCGGCAGTATGACGACCGGCCGGCCCAGCGGACCGCCCCGGGGAGCACACCCGCGGGTCCTGCTGGCCTCGGCCGCCGAGGTCCTCGGCGAGGACACCGTGGCCGACTGGTGCGTGCGGCTCGTGCTGGGGCAGGAACGCGCCGACGACCCGGACCTGGCGTGGCTGGGCGGCACGGAGGACTGGGCGGCCTACTGGCGGCGCGTGTGGGGAGCGCGAGGACTGCTCTACGTCTGGGACGACAGCGCGCTCGCGGCGGTCTCCGTGGCGCTGCGTGACGAGCACTGGCGGGTGCGTGAGATGGGCCTGAAGGTGGTCCGTGCCCACGGGCTCTCCGAGCTCACCGGTGAGGTGGCCGACCTGCGGAAGGACGACAACGCGCGGGTGCGTGCGGCTGCCGAGCGCGCCCTGCGCTCGACGTAGGTAGCGTGGCGCCATGGACGGTGACCTGCCCGACAACGACCACCGCACCCCTCCCGATGTCGACGAGCTGACCGTGGAGGCGCTGGGCAAGCTGAGTGAGGCGCTGGAGAAGGTCGAGATCGCCCGGGGCGACCTGTACCGGTTCCACCAGATGACCGGGTCGGCGGACTTCGCCCTGGGCGACGCCGTAGGACTGCTCCGCCGGGCAGGGCACGACCGGCTGGCGGACCGCATCGACACCGAGCTCGTGGGCCGCAACGTGCTCCCCGGCCGGTGGACCTTCCAGATCGTGGAGGACTACGACGACACCTACTGGTCGGTGTTCCGAGCCCTGGAGAAGGAGGCTCGCGAGACCCTGGTCGGCGGCACCCGACACCTGCACGAGGCGCGGCTCAAGCAGGAGCGGCGCTCGGCCGGCCTCCCCGGGCACGAGGCGACGCCCGCAGAGACAGCCGCAAGACCGTCACAGAACTCTCAGCAGACTCCCTGAATCCTCCCAGTCCCAAGTGCCTTGATGGCAGTGGTGCACACTCACGCGCACCACGAAGGCAGGGAAGACATCATGGATCGAAGGAGCACCACCACCGCCATCATCGCGACCAGCGCACTCGTCGCGCTGCTGTCAGGCTGTTCGGGAGACAACGACCAGCCCACGCCGACCAGCACCGGCTCCGTGGTGCCGCCGGACGACTCGCAGGCCACCGCCCCCAGCACCCCGGGTGAGACCGCCTCGGGTGACGCTGCCTCGGGGAGCACGAGCGCGCTGCCAACCGTGCCGACGGACTACGCCGACCACTTCGTCCGAGCCTGGGGATCAGACGACCAGACCACCATGGCACGCCTGGCGACCGACGAGGTCGTCCAGAGCCTTGACGACCGGGGCGGCCCCCACTGGGACCAGACCAGCGCAGAAGGAGCCGCCGGGTCCACCATCGTGACCTACACCAACACGGAGACCGGCGACACGCTCGCCCTGCGCCTCGAGAACGAGTTGGTCGGTCAGGGGGCCGGGCAGGCCGTCGTCGAGGCGCAGTACACCACCGCCGATGACAGCCAGGACGCGCTGCCGACCGCGCCGGAGGACTATGCCGACACCCTGGTCGTGGCCTGGGGTGAGGGTGACCGGGCCGCCATGCAGCGTCTGGCCACCGACGAGGTCGTGCACACCCTGGGCGACCGTGGCAGCCCGCACTGGGAGCGGATCAGCACCGAGGGAGCCGCCGGCTCCACGATTGTGACCTACACCGAGACGCAGACCGGCGAGGTCCTGACCCTGCGCGTGGACAACGCCCAGGCCGACCATTGCGCCGAGCACTCGGTCGTCGAGGCACGCTTCGAGGACGACTGACCCGCGTCACCGACCAGGTCTGACGATCGGCTCCGCGACCGCGACTCGGCCTGGCCCGTGGTCACCGGCACCGGCCAGTGGCCAGCAGGGGCCTAGTGTCCGCCGCCCAGCTGTCCGGTCAGCAGGTCGTGACGGGCGGCCGAGGACCAGTTGAGCCCGGTGATCTCGACCTCCTTCCCGAGGCGCTCGTACTTGGTCCGCACGGCGTCCAGTGCCGCCACCGTCGAGGCATCCCAGATGTGGCTGTCCGACAGGTCGATGACGATCCGGGGCGGGTCGCCGGCATAGTCGAACTGGTAGACCAGATCGTTGCTGGTGGCAAAGAACAGCTCGCCCGACACCTTGTAGGTGCGCACGTCAGACTCTCGGACGTCGTCGTCACCGCCGTCACCGTTGACGCTCTCGGTGACGGGCGCGACCGAGGCGAAGTGCGCCACCCGCCGTGCGAAGAGGATGATCGCGGCGTTCACCCCGACGATGACGCCGTAGGCCAGGTTGTCGGTCAGGACCGTCACCAGGACCGTGAGGAGCATCACCAGGTTCTCACTGTGCGGCATGCGCCGCAGGGTCGCCGGGTGGATGCTGTGCCAGTCGAAGGTGGCGGCGGAGACCATGACCATCACCGCGACCAGGGCCGCCATCGGGATCATCCCGACCACCGGTCCCGCGCCGACCACGAGGGCGAGCAGGAAGACGCCGGCCAGGAAGGTCGAGATGCGGGTGCGCGCTCCGGACACCTTCACGTTGATCATGGTCTGGCCGATCATCGCGCAGCCACCCATGCCGCCGAACAGTCCGGAGGCCACGTTGGCGACGCCCTGCCCCCAGCTCTCGCGGGTCTTGTTTGAGTGTGTGTCGGTGATGCCGTCGACGAGCTTGGCGGTCATCAGCGACTCCAACAGCCCGACCAGGGCCATCGCCAGGGCGACGGGCCCGATAATCTGCAGGGTCTCCAGGGTCAGCGGCACGATCGGCACCAGCAGCTCGGGCAGCGACGTCGGCAGCTCGCCCTGGTCGGACACGTCCGGCAGCTCCCAGCCTGCTGCCCACACCAGGGCGGTGATCACGACGATCGCGACGAGCGGAGCCGGCACCACCGTGGTCAGGCGGGGCAGCGCCACCAGGATGAGCAGGCCGAGCGCGACCATCGGGTAGACCAGCCAGGGCACGCCGACCAGATGGGGGAGCTGAGCCATGAAGATGAGGATGGCCAGAGCGTTGACGAAGCCGACCATGACCATGCGCGGGATGAACCGCATCAGCTTGGCCACGCCGAGCACCGCGAGCAGGATCTGCAGGATCCCCGCGAGGATGACCGTGGCGAGGAAGTAGTCGAGCCCGTACTCCCGGGCGACGGGTGCGATGACGAGCGCCACCGCGCCGGTGGCGGCGGAGATCATCGCCGGACGCCCACCGACGACGGCGATCGTGACGGCCATGACGAAGCTGGAGAACAGCCCCACGCGGGGGTCAACGCCGGCGATGATCGAGAAGGAGATCGCCTCCGGGATCAGGGCGAGCGCCACGACCAGGCCGGCAAGGACCTCGGTGCGCAGCCGCCGCGGGTTGCGGAGCGCGGCGCGGGTGGAGGTGTCTCGCTCTCCTGCCTCGGGGACGACAGCGGTCGGACGGTCAGCGGGCACGGTGGTGGTCGGCTCGGCCATCTGGCTCCTTGCAGGCAGGGATGCGGCAACGTGGGACCCGCGGGCTCACGGCGACGTTGTCCGCAGGTGTCGTTGCGCAGCACCGGAGGCCACACAGGCACACGAAAGCGACGGCGGTGCGCCGTCGCTGCGCACGACTCTATCGCAGCCCCGGCTCGACCTCCCCTCAGGCTCAGGCCCTGCTATCGACCCACCCTCACGTCGTGGGCTGGGGAAGGTCGAGGTCGGCCTTGAGCCACTCCACGATCTCGCCGGCCCTGGCCTCCGCGTCGAAGCCCTTCTCGCGGGCCTCGTCGACCAGTTGCCCAGGGGTGTCAGACCCGTCTTCTCGGCACAGCGAAGGGTGGGCCGATCAGACCGGCGGGACCGCCCGGTGCCGGCTCGAGAAGTGCCGGTCCCGCCGCGCGGCATACCTCAGCCGGTGCAGGAGCTCCTCACGCAGCGCGTCCGCCTCGATCACCCCGTCGATCACCAGGTCAGCGGCGAGGCGCTCGAGGTCGACGTCCTCCTCGTACTCCGCACGCCGCGCCGCGATGAACGCCGCCTGCTCGTCGGGGTCGGCGATCTCGGCGATCTTGTTGGCGTAGACCGCGTTGACGGCCGCCTCGGGCCCCATGACCGCGATCTTGGCGGTGGGCAGCGCGAGCGTGGCGTCCGGCATGAAGCCCGGGCCACCCATCGCATAGAGCCCGGCCCCGTAGGCCTTGCGCACCACGACGCAGAACTGCGGGACGGTCGCCTCGGAAACGGCCGAGACCATCTTGGCGCCGTGCCGGATGATGCCGCCGCGCTCGACCTCCGAGCCGATCATGAATCCCGGCACGTCCGCCAGGTAGATCAGCGGGATCCCGAACGCGTCGCACAGCCAGATGAAGCGGGTCGCCTTGTCCGCGGAGTCGGTGAAGAGCACGCCGCCCTTGACCGCGGAGTTGTTCGCGACGATGCCGACGGTCTCCCCCGCCATCCGGCCGAAGCCGACGACCAGCTCGGCGGCGAACAGCGGCTTGATCTCGAAGAAGCTGTCGTCGTCGACCAGCCCGTCGATCACCTCTCGGATGTCGAACGGGAGTGACTCCGCCTCGGGGACGGTATGCCGGGTGAGCGGCACCGCGGGCGCCTCCGCCTCGTAGCGGGGGCCGGGGGTGCGCCAGTTGTCGGGCACGTAGGAGAAGTACAGCTTGGCCAGCTCGATCGCCTCGGTGTCGTCGGTGGCCAGCAGGTCGCCCACCCCGGAGACGGTGCAGTGCATCCGGGCACCGCCCATCTCCTCCAGGGAGACCTTCTCGCCGACGACCATCTCGGCCATCCGGGGGCTGCCCAGATACATCGAGGCGTTGCCCTCGACCATGATGATCAGGTCGGTGAAGCTGGGGATGTAGGCGCCACCGGCGGCCGACGGCCCGAACAGGCAGCAGATCTGCGGGACCTTGCCGGACAGCGCGACCTGGTTGTGGAAGATCCGCCCCGCTCCGCGACGCCCCGGGAAGAGCTCGACCTGGTCGGTGATCCGGGCTCCGGCGGAGTCCACGAACCAGAAGATCGGCAGCTCCTCGCGCAGCGCCATCTCGGTGGCCCGGATGATCTTCTCCACGGTCCGCGCCCCCCACGAGCCGGCCTTCACCGTCGGGTCGTTGGCGACCACGATCGCCGCACGGCCGTCGACCTCGCCGCGACCGGTCACCACGCCGTCGGCGGGCAGCCCGGCCGCCATGGCGTTGGCGTAGCGCCCGTCCTCGACGAAGGTGCCCTCGTCGAAGAGGAGCGCGATCCGCTCGCGGACATAGAGCTTGTTCTGCGAGTCGAGCTTGGCGCGCGCCTTCTCGCTCGGCGCGTCGGAGGCGGAGTATGCCGTGGCGAACCGGCCGCGGAGGTCGCCCACCCGGGCGTCGGTCCCCTCCGAGGGGTCGGCGAACGGGGCCTCGCCGGGAACTGACTGCGGTGTCATGCCGCTCATGGTGTCAGGTGCCGCCGCTCAGGCGGCGGGCAGGCCGAGGCCGCGCGCGATGAGCATGCGCTGCACCTCGGAGGTGCCCTCGCCGATCTCCAGGATCTTGGCGTCGCGATAGAAGCGGGCGACGGGGTACTCCTCCATGAAGCCGTTGCCGCCGAAGACCTGGGTGCCGATGCGCGTCGCGGTGACCGCCGACTCGGTGGCGTAGAGCTTGGCGATCGAGGCCGCCTGCTTGACCTGGGCCATCGAGCGCTTGCCGGCGGCGTGCTGCTCGCGCAGCCACGCGGCCTTGTAGACCAGCGCCCGGGCGGCCTCGGTCATCACCGCGATGTCGGCGACCTGGAACGAGACACCCTGGTAGGTCGCGATCGGCTTGCCGAAGGCCAGACGCTCCTGGCTGTAGCGGGTGGTCTCCTCGAGCATCCGCTGCAGGCAGCCGACGGCGAGCGCGGCGATGGCGATCCGGCCGTCGTCGAGGGTCTTGAGGAACTGCTTGAACCCGTGCCCGCGCTCACCGAGCAGGTTGGCCTCGGGGACCCGGGCACCGTCGAAGGTCAGACCGTGGGTGTCGGAGATGTGCCAGCCGAGCTTGCGGTAGGGCGGCTCGACGGTGAAGCCGTCGGTGCCGGTGGGCACGATGATCGCGCTGATCTCGGGCTTCCCGTCGGCGGTCTCCCCGGTCTTGGCCGTGACGGTGACGACCGAGGTGATGTCGGTGCCGGAGTTGGTGATGAACGACTTGGCGCCGTTGATGACCCACTCGCCGTCCTCGAGCACCGCGCGCGTGCGGGTGGCCCCGGCGTCGGACCCGGCCTCGGGCTCGGTCAGGCCGAAGCCCGCCAGGGCCTTGCCGGCGAGCAGGTCCGGGAGCCAGCGCTCCTTCTGCTCCTGGGAGCCGTAGGTCTGGATCGGGTTGATGCCCAGACCGACGCCGGCCTCCAGGGTGATGCCCATGGCCTGGTCGACCCGGCCGAGCTCCTCGATCGCGACGCACAGGTAGGAGAAGCCCTCGTGGCCCATCCCGGCACCACCGAACTCCTCGGGCGCCTCGAGGCCGAACAGCCCGAGCTCGCCCATCTTGGGCACCAGGTGGACCGGGAAGTGGCTGTCTCTGTCCCACTCCTCCACGTGGGGGCCGATCTCGGCCTCCGCGAAGTCACGGACGAGTCGACGGAAGTCCTCGTGGTCGCTGCTGAGCTCAAACATCGGGGGCTGGCCTCTCGGGTAGGCACGCTCAAGCGTGCTTGACGTTAACGTAAACGTAAAGCATCATGGGGTGCCATGACAAGTGCGCAGGCCGCGACCCCGGAGAACGCGACCACCGACAACGCGACCGACAACGCGACCTGGACGATCGCGGAGGTCGCCGAGGAGTTCGGCGTGACCCACCGGGCGGTCCGTCACTACGAGGACCTCGGCCTGCTCTCCCCCGAGCGACGCGGCACCCAGCGCGTCTTCCACCCCCGCGACCGCATCCGCCTCGCGCTGATCCTCCGGGGTCGCCGGATCGGCTTCCCGCTGGAGGAGATCCGCACGATCATCAACATGTATGACGAGCAGCCCGGCGAGGCCGGACAGCTGCGCTACCTGCTGGCCCAGATCGACGACCGCCGCGCCGACCTGGAGAGCCGCCGCCGCGACATCGAGCAGTCCCTCGCCGAGCTGGACACCCTGGAACGCCGCTGCCACGAGGACCTCGCCCAATTTTCGTAGTGGTTTTGCTGGTCCACCCCGGCTTTTCGTAGTGGTTTTGCTGGTCCGCCCCGGCCGCGTTCTTGGCGAGGTTTTGCACGCCCGCCCGCTCACCCTTGCCGGGGACTACCGATCGGTCCGCCCACCGACGGCAGATCGTCGGGGTAGACCACATCGATCTCGGTGATCGTCTGCGGGAAGTCCTTGCGGTTGTTGGTGAGAAATCGATCGGCTCCCGCAGCGACCGCCGTCGCGAGGTGTGCCGCATCTGCTGCACGCAGGCCGTGCCTGACCGCCAGGGCCAGCGCCAGCCTGCCGGTGGCCTCATCGAGAGCCCTCAGCTCCAGTCGGCTCAACAGACCAAGCAGGCCCGCGACCTCCTCCGACTCCGGGTCATCCCGCATCGGCTTTGCGAGCACCTCCGGCAGCAGCAACACCGATCCGGTGCCCGCCACGCCGGCCTCGTCAGGGTCGGCGAAGAGTGCGGCGACGCGCGATCCCAGCTCATGATCCGCGGCTGCGGCATAGATGAGCACATCGGCGTCGAACGCCGTCAGCGGCGTCATCCCCCAGCCCGACCCTCGCGCACCGCGTCGACCAACGCCTCCGCACGCTCCCGCACTATCGCGGGTCGCCCCAGCGGCTCCCGTCGCGCACTCTCCAGGCGCGCACCGATGGCCTCCGCGTCGGCCCAGGCCTCAGGCGCTCTGCGTGCAGCGAGTGCGTCTGGGTGCACCAGCACAGCGACCACCCGACCGTGTCGGGTGATGGCGACCTCCTCGCCCGCCTGCACCCGGTCGAGCTGGGCGGGCAACGTCTGACGGGCAGTGCTCACGCTAATGCTGGCCATGACGTAAATGTACATCTATGTACATTTACGTACAACTCTCACTACTTTGGCACTTGACCCGGAGTTCAGCCGCCCTCGGTGGCCGCCCGCGTCTGGACGTCCACCCGGTTGAAGCGCGTCAGCTGCGTGACGTGCGCGGGGGTGAGCTCCTCGACGGTGCGGACCTGCAGCAGCTGCATGGTGCGCCGGACCTGGTCGGCCAGGATCGCGATCGCCCGGTCCACGCCCTCGCGACCGCCGGCCATCAGGCCATACAGATAGGCGCGCCCGACGAGCGTGAACCGGGCACCCAGCGCCAGGGAGGCCACCACGTCGGCACCGTTGCGGATGCCGGTGTCCACCATGACCTCGGTGTCCGCGCCGACCTCGCGCACCACCTCGGGCAGCAGGTGGAAGGGGACGGGCGCACGGTCCAGCTGGCGGCCGCCGTGGTTGGACAGCAGGATCGCGTCCACGCCGAGGTCGGTGAGCGTCTTGGCGTCCTGCACCGTCTGCACTCCCTTGACCGCCAGCTTGCCCGGCCACATTGCCCGGATCTCGGCCAGGTCGTCGAAGTTGATCGAGGGGTCCATCGCCGAGTTGAGCAGCTCCCCGACGGTGCCGCCGGTCTCGGACAGGGAGGCGAACTCCAGCTTCGGCGTGGTCAGGAAGTCCCACCACCACCAGGGCCGGAGCGAGGCGTTGGCGACGGTGCGCAGCGCGAGCTGCGGCGGGATCGAGAAGCCGTTGCGGGTGTCCCGCAGCCGGGCCCCGGCCACCGGCGTGTCGACGGTGAAGAACAGGGTGTCGAACCCAGCGGCAGCCGCCCGCTCGACCAGGCCGTAGGAGATCTCCCGCTGCCGCATGACGTACAGCTGGAACCAGTTGCGCCCGTGCGGGTTCGCCGCCCTCACGTCCTCGATCGAGGTCGTCCCCAGCGTGGACAGTGTGAACGGGATCCCCGCCGCCCCGGCCGACCCCGCACCCGCCACCTCTCCCTCGGTCTGCATCAGCCGGGTGAACCCGGTCGGCGCGATCCCGAACGGTAGCGCCGAGGGACCACCGAGCACCGTCGTGGACGTGTCGACCTCCGAGACGTCGTTAAGGATCGCCGGGTGGAACTCCACGTCCTCGAAGGCCTGCACCGCGCGCTGCAGCGAGATCTCCGCCTCGGCCGCGCCGTCGGTGTAGTCGAAGGCCGCCGCCGGCGTGCGGCGCTTGGCGATCCGGCGCAGGTCCTCGATGGTCTGCGCCGACTGGAGGCGCCGTGTCCTCCCGTTGCGCTCGAACCTGCGCAAGCGCATCAGCTCAAAGACCTCGGCCGCCCGGGGCACCTGTCGCTGGACCACGTGGCCTCCTTCGTATGACGTGTCCCCCAAGGATGCCGGGTGGTCCCGTCCCGCGCGGTCCGACCCCCCTGAACCTGACCGGGGGCGACGGGGCAGGATCAGCTCATGCAGTATGACGTGGCCTCCGTCCGTGCCCAGTTCCCCGCCCTCACCGAGGGGGCCGCCCACTTCGACGGCCCGGGCGGCACCCAGACGCCCGAACGGGTGGCGCGGGCCGTCGCGGCCACCCTGACCGCAGCCGTGGCCAACCGCGGCACGGTCACGGCGGCCGAGCGCCGGGCCGAGCAGATCGTGGCCGAGGCCCGGGAGGCGATGGGCGACCTGCTGGCGGCCGACCCACGCGGCATCGTCTTCGGTCGGTCGGCCACCGAGCTGACCTTCCAGTTCAGCCGCACCCTGGCCGCCGACTGGGGTCCGGGCGACGAGATCGTGGTGAGCCGCCTCGACCACGACTGCAACGTGCGGCCGTGGGTCTACGCCGCTGAGCAGTCCGGCGCCACGCTGCGCTGGCTCGACTTCGACCCCGCGACGGGCGAGCTCACGACCGACCACCTCGCGAGGGTGCTCTCGGACCGGACCCGGCTCGTGGCCCTGACGGCCGCCTCGAACCTCATCGGCACCCGCCCGGACCTGCCGGTCCTCGCCGAGATGGTGCACGAGGAGGGTGCCCAGGTCTACGTCGACGGGGTGCACGCGACGGCGCACGTGCTGCCCGATCTGGAGGCCTCGGGCGCGGACTTCTGGGTCAGCTCCCCCTACAAGTTTCTCGGGCCGCACTGCGGTGTGCTGGCAGCCCGGCCCGAGACGCTGGAGCCGCTGCGCCCGGCCAAGCTGCTGCCCTCCCCCGACGTCGTGCCCGAGCGTTTCGAGCTGGGCACCCTCCCCTACGAGCTGATGGCCGGGACCACGGCCGCGGTCGACGTCCTCGCCGACCTGGTCCCGGGACGGACCGGCACGCGCAGGGAGCGGCTCGTGACGTCATACTCCGCGCTGGAGGAGCACGAGGAGGAGCTGCTCGCACGGCTCGAGGGACCGCTCCGCGAGCTGCCGGGGGTCCGGGTCTACAGCAATGCCGTGCGCCGCACCCCCACGGTGCTGTTCACCGTCGACGGCGTCGACAGCCAGGTCGTCCGGCAGCACCTGGCCGACCACGGCGTCAACGCCCCCGCGAGCCACTTCTACGCCTGGGAGACCAGTCAGCGCCTGGGGCTGGGCGCCGAGGGTGGGGTGCGCGTCGGGCTGGCGCCCTACAACGACGCCTCCGATGTCGACCGGCTGCTGGAGGCGCTGCGCACCCTGCCACGGTGAAGGGGCGCTGACCCCTGCCATTACAGTGACCCCATGCCGATCAGCAAGGTCCTTATCGCCAACCGCGGCGAGATCGCCGTCCGCATCGCCCGCGCCTGCAAGGACGCCGGCCTCGGGTCCGTCGCCGTGTATGCCGAGCCCGACCGGGACGCGTTGCACGTCAAGGTGGCTGACGAGGCCTACGCGCTGGGCGGCAGCACCCCCGGCGACTCCTACCTGGTGCAGGAGAAGCTGATCGACGTCGCGCGCCAGGCGGGCGCCGACGCGGTGCACCCCGGCTACGGCTTCCTCGCCGAGAACGCCTCCTTCGCCCAAGCGGTGATCGACGCGGGCCTGACCTGGATCGGGCCCGGCCCCGAGGCGATCGACTCCCTCGGTGACAAGGTCAAGGCGCGGCACATCGCGACCGCGGCCGGCGCGCCGCTGGTGCCCGGCACCAATGACCCGGTCGCCGACGCCGACGAGGTCGTGGCGTTCGCCCAGGAGCACGGTCTGCCGGTCGCGATCAAGGCGGCCTACGGCGGTGGCGGCCGCGGCCTGAAGGTGGCCCGCACCATCGAGGAGATCCCCGAGCTGTTCGACTCGGCGGTCCGCGAGGCGGTCTCCGCCTTCGGGCGCGGCGAGTGCTTCGTGGAGCGCTATCTCGACAAGCCGCGGCACGTGGAGACCCAGTGCCTGGCCGACCAGCACGGCAACGTCGTCGTGGTGTCCACGCGCGACTGCTCCCTGCAGCGCCGCCACCAGAAGCTGGTCGAGGAGGCCCCCGCGCCGTTCCTGTCCTCGGAGCAGCAGGCCGAGCTGGACCGCGCCTCCAAGGCGATCCTGACGGAGGCCGGCTACGTCGGGGCCGGCACCTGCGAGTTCCTCGTCGGCCAGGACGGCACCATCTCCTTCCTCGAGGTCAACACCCGCCTGCAGGTTGAGCACCCGGTCACCGAGGAGGTCACCGGCATCGACCTGGTCCGCGAGCAGTTCCGGATCGCCGACGGCGAGGAGCTGGGATACGACGCCACGCAGGTCCGCGGGCACTCCATCGAGTTCCGCATCAACGGCGAGGACCCGGGCCGTGGCTTCCTGCCGGCGCCGGGCAGCGTGCTGACCTACAAGGTGCCCAGCGGGCCGGGTGTCCGCCTGGACTCCGGCGTCGAGGAGGGTGACGTGGTCGCCGGCGCCTTCGACTCCATGCTGGCCAAGCTGATCGTCACCGGCCGGGACCGCCAGGAGGCGCTGGCCCGCTCCCGCCGCGCGCTCGCCGAGTTCGTCGTGGAGGGGATGCCGACCGCGCTCACCTTCCACCGCGCCGTCGTGGAGGACCCGGCCTTCGCCCCGGAGGACCCCGAGCAGCCGTTCTCGGTTCACACCCGCTGGATGGAGACCGAGTTCGACAACCAGATCGAGCCGTATGCCGGGCCAACGGCAGACGCCGACGACCAGCCCGCGGAGCGCCAGAACCTCGTGGTCGAGGTCGGCGGTAAGCGCATCGAGGTCTCCCTGCCGGGCGGCCTGGCCCTGGGTGGCGGCAGCGGCGGCGGCGCGCGGAAGAAGGCCCCGAAGCGCTCCCGCTCCGGCGGCGGTGCCGCCGCGGCCTCGGGCGACGCCGTGACCGCGCCGATGCAGGGCACGATCGTCAAGATCGCTGTCGAGGAGGGCCAACAGGTCGCCGAGGGTGACCTGGTCGTGGTGCTCGAGGCGATGAAGATGGAGCAGCCGATCAACGCCCACAAGGCCGGCACCGTCACCGGCCTGTCCGCCGAGGTCGGCCAGACCGTCGGCAACGGCGCTGCCATCTGCGAGCTCAAGGACTGACGCCCGCCCGCAGACGGGTAGCGGCCGTGGCCTGACAGTGGTTGGCTCGGACCCACCACTTGAGCGGAGGGCGTGCCATGGTCGACGACTACCCCATCCTGACGGTCCTGCCGCCGGTCATCGCGATCGCGCTGGTGCTCATCACCAAACGGGTCCTGCTCAGCCTGGGCTCCGGCGTGGTGGCCAGCGCGCTGCTGGTGGCCGGCTTCAATCCGCTGGAGACCCTCAGCCTGGTGTGGAACGCCTTCCGCGTGATCTTCTGGGACGAGGGCGCGGTGAACACCTACTACGTCTTCATCCTGGTCTTCACCCTGCTCCTGGGGATCATCGCGGCCCTGATCATGATGTCCGGGGGCACGCGAGCCTTCTCGGACTGGGCGGTCGAGCGCATCCACACGCGGCGCGGCGCCAAGATCCTCCCGGCCGTCCTCGGCATCGTCATCTTCATCGACGACTACTTCAACGCCCTGGCCGTCGGGCAGGTGGCCCGTCCGGTGACCGACAAGCACAACGTGTCCCGGGCCAAGCTCGCCTACGTCGTCGACTCCACCTCGGCGCCGGTCGCCGTGCTGGCACCGTTCTCCAGCTGGGGCGCCAGCATCATCGGCATCATGGCGCCCATCGTCGCCAGCTCCGCGCTGGTGGTCAGCGATGTGGAGGCGTTCCTGGGCGCCGCCGCCATGAACTACTACGCCATCGTGGCCGTCCTGATGGTCTGGGTCACCGTCATGCTGCACGTCGAGATCGGCCCGATGCGCACCGAGGAGCGGCGAGCTATCACCGCCGGCAGGACCTTCAACCCCGACGAGATCATCCCCGGTGAGCTGGCCGAGGACCTGCCCGTGCACCACCCCGGCTCCAAGCGCGCCCTGATCATCCCGTTCGTCCTCCTGGTCGTCGGCGTCCTCGGGGGCATCATCTGGACCGGCTACCAGGGTGGTGGCAGCTGGGACGTGCTCTCGATCTTCGCCAACACCGACGTCAGCCTGTCGCTCCTCTGGGGCGGCGGACTCGGTCTGGCCGCGGCCCTCTACTACTACCTCCGCTACACCACGGCCAACCCGAAGTTCAGCCCCTCAACCCTCGGGCTCGGCTTCTGGGAAGGCATCAAGTCGATGATGCCCGCGGTGTCGATCCTGCTGCTCGCGTGGATGCTCGGCGACCTGATCGGCCAGCTCGGCACCGGCCAGTACCTCGGCGACCTGGTCAACCACGCCGCGGTGCCCCCCGCCTGGCTGATCCCCCTGATGTTCTGCCTGGCCGGGGCGATGGCCTTCTCCACCGGCACCTCGTGGGGCTCGTTCGGTCTGCTGCTGCCCATCGCAGGGCAGATCATGAACAGCGTCGACGGCGGCGCCGAGCTCCTGCTCCCGGCCTTCGGCGCGGTGCTCGCTGGCGCTGTCTTCGGCGACCACTGCTCCCCCATCAGCGACACGACCATCCTGTCCAGCACCGGATCCGGGGCCAACGTCATGACGCACGTGACCACCCAGCTGCCCTATGCCCTCGTCAGCGCAGCCATCGCCCTGCTGGGTTATGTCGTGTTCGCCCTGACAATCAACGGGTTGGTCGGCCTGCTGGCCACGCTCGGCTTCCTGGCGCTGGGAGCCCTCGCGGCCAAGACCCTGCTCACGCCGCTGGAGGAGGAGATCCCGACCGAGGAGCAGGCAGAACGCGTCCAGGCCTAGCCGTTGCCACACCAGTCACACTGCTCACTGCGCGGCATTCGGCCTAGCCGAGCACCAACCCCGCATTCACGCCTCACCGGGCACCAGTCCCGGTGAGCGCCGGGGGGAGACCAGACGCCGCGATCAGTCGGTCTCCGTGCTGTGCAGCTGCCGGGCCGCCTCGGCGATGGAGCCGGACATCGAGGGATACACGGTGAACGTCGAGGCGAACTGGTCGACGTTGAGCCGGTTGGCCACGGCCAGCGTGATCGGGAAGATCAGCTCGCTGGCCCGGGGGGCCACGACGACGCCGCCCAGGATCGTGTCGCTGCCCTTGCGCGCGAAGATCTTGACGAACCCGTGCTTGGTGTTCTGCATCTTGGCGCGCGGGTTGCCGGTCAGCGGCAGCATCACCGAGCGTGCGTCGACCTTGCCGGAGTCCACATCGGCCTGGGAGACACCGACGGTGGCGATCTCGGGGTCGGTGAAGATGTTGGAGCTGACCCGCCCGAGGTTGAGCGGCGCGACCGCGTCGCCCAGGGCGTGCGCGACCGCGATCCGACCCTGCATCGCCGCCACGGAAGCCAGGGGCAGGACGCCCGTGCAGTCCCCTGCGGCATAGATCCCGGGCACCGAGGTCCGCGAGACCCGGTCGACCACGACGTGGCCCGACTCCGAGAGCACGACGCCCGACTCCTCCAGCCCCAGGTCCTGGGTGTTCGGGATGGAACCGACGGCCAGCAGCGCGTGGGAGCCCCGGACCTCGCGCCCGTCCACGAGGGTCACCACCACCTCGTCGCCGTCGCGGACGACCCCACCTGCGCGGGACCGGTTGAGCACCTCCATGCCGCGGCCGCGGAAGACCTCCTCCAGCACGGTCGCGGCGTCTTGGTCCTCGCCGGGCAGGACACGGTCCCGGGAGGAGACCAGCGTGACGCGGCACCCGAGACCGAGATAGGCGTGGGCGAGCTCGGCACCGGTCACACCGGACCCGATGACGATCAGGTGCTCGGGCAGTTCGGTCAGGTCATAGATCTGCTGCCAGGTCAGGATGCGCTCGCCGTCGGGCACCGCCGTGTCCAGCACCCGGGGGCGGGCCCCGGTGGCGACCAGGATCATGTCGGCCTCGAGGCTCCTGGTCTGGCCGGCCCGCTCGGCGCCGGACGGCGCCGGCTCCTCACCCGACTCGACGCTCCCCACGCCGGTCGCCACCTCGACCAGTCCGGGGCGGACGATGCGGCCGGCGCCCTGGACGACCTCGACGCCCGCGGCGACCAGCTTGCCCCGGATGTCCTGGCTCTGCGCCCCGGCCAGGCCCATGATGCGCTCGTTGACCTCGGGCAGGTGCGCGGTCACCCCCTGGTCGCCCGGCGCGTCGTCGAAGTGGACACCGATCCGCTCGGCCGCGCTGAAGCGGTCCATGAAGTCGGCGGTCGCGATCAGCGCCTTGCTGGGAACGCAGTCGGTGAGCACGGCGGCGCCCCCCACACCCTCGCGCTCGACCACGGTGACCCTGGCTCCCAGGTGCGCAGCGGGCAGGGCAGCCTCATATCCGCCCGGGCCGCCTCCGACGATGACCACTGATGTCTGCGTTCCACTCACGGGACCCATCCAACCATCGGTACGCTGCCCCGGTGACCACCGAAACCCCTGCAGAGGTGGCCCGCGCCGCGGCCACCGTCATCGCCGAGCGCACCGGCGCCGCCACCCACGACATCGCCCTGGTCCTCGGATCCGGGTGGGGACCGACCGCCGATCTCATCGGTGAGACGGTCGCCACCGTCGACAACACAGCGGTACCGGGCTTCACCGGCGCAGCCGTCGCCGGCCACACCGGCACCATGCGCTCGGTCGCCGTGTCCGGCAGCCGCAAGCGCGCCCTGGTCTTCGGCACCCGCACCCACTTCTACGAGGGCCGCGGCGTCCGCGCGGTCGTGCACGCCGTGCGCACGGCGGCCGCGGCGGGTTGCCGGACGATCGTGCTCACCAACGGCTGCGGCGGCCTCAACCCGGCCTGGGCTCCCGGCACGCCCGTGCTCATCCGGGACCACATCAACCTGACGGGCGAGTCGCCCGTCGAGGGCGCCAACTTCGTCGACCTCACCGACCTCTACACCCCGCGGCTGCGCGACCTGGCACGCGAGGTCGACCCGAGCCTCGACGAGGGTGTCTACGTCCAGTTCCGCGGGCCGCACTACGAGACACCGGCCGAGGTCCAGATGGCCAAGATCCTGGGTGGCGACCTCGTCGGGATGTCCACGACGCTGGAGGCGATCGCGGCGCGCGAGGCCGGGATGGACGTCCTGGGCGTGTCCCTGGTCACCAACGCCGCGGCCGGCATCAGCGAGACCGCGCTGTCCCACGAGGAGGTCATGCAGGCAGGTCAGGCCGCGGCCCAGCGCTGCGGCGAGCTGCTCTCCCAGATCGTGGCGAGGATCTGAGTATGCCGTCACCCACCGACCTCGTCTCCCTCGCCGAGGCGTGGCTCGCCGACGACCCCGACCCGGACACCCGCGCCGAGCTGTCCGGCGTCCTGGAGGCGGCCCGCTCCTCCGACGAGGAGGCGCTCGCCGACCTGGCGGACCGGTTCTCCGGGTTCCTGGAGTTCGGCACGGCCGGCCTGCGCGGGGCACTGGGTGCCGGGCCCAACCGGATGAACCGGGTGGTGGTGATCCGTGCGGCAGCCGGCCTCACGACATACTTGAGGGAGCGGGTCGATCCCGAGCCGACCGTGGTGATCGGCTTCGACGCGCGCTACAACTCCGACGTGTTCGCCCGGGACACCGCGGCCGTGGTGACCGCGGCCGGCGGGCGGGCGCTGGTGCTGCCCCGCCCGCTGCCGACGCCCGTGCTCGCCTTCGCGATCGGGCACCTGGGCGCCGACGCGGGCGTGATGGTGACGGCCAGCCACAACCCGCCGCAGGACAACGGTTACAAGGTCTATCTCGGCGACGGCTCGCAGATCGTGCCCCCGGTCGACAGCGACATCGCCGCGCACATCGCCGCCGTGACCCGCGCCGCGGACGTGCCTCTGGCCAGGACCGGCTGGGAGACCCTGGACGACCGGCTGCTCGATGAGTATGTCGCGACCGCCGCCTCCGTCGTGGCTCCCGACAGCCCCCGTGACGTCTCGGTGGTCCACACCGCGCTGCACGGGGTGGGCTCAGACACCGTGCTGCGTGCCTTCGCCGCGGCCGGGTTCCCGGAGCCGCAGGCCGTGCTCACCCAGTCCGCTCCGGACCCCGAGTTCCCGACGGTCTCCTTCCCCAACCCCGAGGAGCCGGGCGCGATCGATGCCGCTCTGGCGCAGGCCGAGAAGGTCCGGCCCGATCTCGTGATCGCCAACGACCCGGACGCCGACCGGTGCGCTGTCGCCGTCGAGGACGGCCAGGGGTGGCGCATGCTGCGCGGCGACGAGGTCGGCGCCCTGCTGGGGCAGCACATCATCAACCGCGGCGTGGACCCTGAGGGCGAGCACACCGTCCTGGCGCGGTCCATCGTCTCCTCGCGGTTGCTCGCCGCGATGGCTCGTGCCGCGGGACTGCCCGCGCAGGAGACGCTCACCGGCTTCAAGTGGATCGGCCGCGTCGAGGGTCTGCGGTTCGGTTATGAGGAGGCGCTCGGCTACTGCGTCGACCCCGCCAACGTGCCGGACAAGGACGGGATCACCGCGGCCCTGCTGGTCGCCGAGCTCGCGGCGACACTCAAGGCTGACGGTCGTCGGCTGACGGACGTGCTGGACGACCTGGCCCTGGCCCACGGCGTCCACCAGACCGACGCGTTCTCGGTGCGGGTCACCGACCTCGCGCTCATCGCCCCGGTCATGGACCGGCTCCGCGCCGCGCCGCCGACCGAGCTGGGTGGCTCGGCCGTGACCAGCGTCGAGGACCTCGCCCTGGGCGCCGGCGGCCTGCCGCCTACCGAGGGCCTGCGGTACCTCCTGGCCGACGACACCCGCGTGATCGTGCGACCGAGCGGCACCGAGCCCAAGCTCAAGGTCTACCTCGAGGCGATCGTGCCCGTGGAGGGTGTGGGTCTGGCGGAGCCCGCGGAGGCTGCCCGTGCTCTGGCGAACGCCCGTGCCGAGGCTGCACGCGCTCTCGCGAACGCCCGTGCCGAGGCTGCCCGCCGCCTGGCCGCTGTCCGGGCCACCATGGAGGAGCTCACCCGGGCCTGACCTGCCGCCACGGGCTCTCCCGTGTGGCATCCGTTCCCGTAGTGACGTTCCCGTGTGTGGCATCCGTTCCCGTGTGTGGCTATTGACCCCTCCAGCGGGGTCAGATCCCACACAGGGGCACATTTTCCACACACCCCGCCGGGCCGTGCCACCCCACCGCCCGCGCCACCCACCGCCCGTGCCGCGCCCCGCTCGTGCCCGCGTTCGTCGCCCGCACGCACAGGCCGGGGCTGTGGATAGTTCCTGCGGCCGACCTGGGTCGTCCGGCAGGCTGCGGCGATGGATCACCAGACCGAGCAAACCGTGCGGAGTCTCGCGGGCCAGCAACACTGGGCGATCAGCAGAAAGCAGGCGCTGGCCGCCGGCATGACCGCCAAGGAAGTTGCGTTGCAGGTGCGGACGAAGAAGTGGCAGAACATCCACCCCGGCGTTTACGCGACGCACAATGCGAAGGTCGACTGGTGGACCCGTGCCTGGGCCGCAGTCCTGTACGCCGGCAAGGGTGCAGCACTCTCGCACTACGCTGCGGCCTACGTCTGGGGGCTTGAGAAGTCACAGCCCGCCATGCTCACCGTGTCAGTCCCGGCGGAGCGCACGGTGAAGCGTCAACCAGGCTTTCGCGTCATGCGGAGACGGCGAGTCGAGGTCGTCCGACGAAAGAGGCTTCCGGTGACCAGCATCCGGCAGACCGTGCTCGATCTGACCGCCCAAGCAGGGTTCACGCTCGACGACACCGCGGCCCTCCTCGGTCGTGCAGCCCAGAAGAATCTGCTCGAGCCCTCCGCACTGCTCGAATTGTTGGACGCACAGCATGGGCACCCGATGTCGAACAGACTGCGCGCTGCCTGCGCCGACGCAGCGGAGGGCGTCGAGAGTTCACTGGAGTCCCGGATACTCCGACACGTGATCAGGGCACACGGCCTGCCCGGCTTCCGGTTGCAGGACCCGCTCGACGTGCAGGACCAGCTCGACGACGACAGCCGCACACCCAGCACTTCTACGGACGTCAGGCCCCCCGATGCGACGGAGAACCGCTCCGCCCCTGGAGGTGCACCGGACGATGGCGTCAGCGCTGGTGGACGCCGAGTCCGGCGCTGCGACCTGCGCAACCGGGCACTCGGCATCCGCATCGAGGGTGACGGTGTGGCCTGGCACGGTGGCGACCGCTTCCACGAGGACCGGCGCCGGGACCGGCAAGCGGCTGCGAGGGGCGAGATGACCCTGCGGGTGACCTGGGACGCGGCGGAGGACCCGTGCCAGGTCGCGTTGGACGTAGCCTCCACGATGGCCCACCGGGGCTGGGACGGGGTACCGACACCGTGCAGCCCGGCTTGCGACATCCTCGAGCAGTGGAGTGCACGCACTCAACCTGCAGGGAAGGCTGCCTCCTCATCGGTGACGTCGACGTGAGGAACTCGGCGTGCATCTCCAGGCGCCCGTGCGCCTGGGCCTATCTCACGCTCTCGCGTGTGGACTTTGTTCCCGTGTGTGGGAAAAAGCCCCCAGAGGGGACCAAAAGCCACACACGGGCACAGATCCCACACGCAACGCGCGGATACCCGACGAGAGGCGGCCGCGACCGTCAGACCGAGGTTCTGCGGACAGAGTCACCCGAACGTGAGCACGACCACCAGGAAGACCACCGAGACCAGCAGCGGCAGGATCGCGCTGCGCGCCCAGGTGCGGTGCGCCCCCTCGCCCGGTTCGTCGACCCCGCCCGCCAGCTTCCACCGCTGCACCTCGCGCTCGACGTGACCGGAGATGACCTCGGCGTTGTTGCCCTCGGCGGTCTTGCCGCGGGTCGTCGCCTCCGCATAGCTGTCGATGTCCTTGCGCGGGCGCAGCTCGCGCCGGATCGGGATGGCCCACGAGCTGTGCTTGGTCCCGGCGTTGTCGACCAACTCGAGGGCCCACTTGCGCTCGACGGAGGCCAGCCGGGAGAAGGGCACGACCACGTCGGTCACCAGGTTGCGCAGCTCCACGCGGTCGGGGCCGAGGACCACGCGCGGTCGCAGCAGCAGCACCCAGGCGATCGCAGCGATGACCCCCATGAACGCGATCGGCGACAGCGGGTTGTTGCCGAGGTTGCCCTCGATCGCCCCCATCACGGCCGCGAGGACGAGGGCAGCCACCACGATCGCGGTCCCGGTGATCCGTGCCGGCAGCGTGCGATAGGTCGTCGTCTCAGCGGTAGCCATGGTGCGGTCAGTCTAGAGCGCCGGCCTGTCCGGGCCGGGGCACGCGGACCCTGCGCGACTGGGCACACGGGACCCTGCGCGATTGGTCACGCGGAGCCCCGCGCGACAGGGCACGCGGAACCCTGCGCGACAGGGCACGCCGGGCCCGGGGGCGACACGTAAACTCGGCCCCCATGAGCACCGATCCCTCCCGCCCCGCCCGGGTGCTGGTGCTCGCCGGCCCCAGCGGTGCCGGCAAGTCGCGGCTGGCGAAGCGGCTGCACGCCGCGCACGCCTGGCCGGTGGTGCAGCTCGACGACTTCTATCGCGACGGCGACGACCCCGGCCTGCCGATGAGCCCGCAGGCGGGCCTGCCGGACTGGGACGACGTGCGCTCCTGGCGGCTGGACGACGCGCTCGACGCGCTGGAGACGCTGTGCCGCGAGGGCGCCGTCGAGGTCCCGGTCTACGACATCTCGACCTCCCGCGCGACCGGCACCCAGCAGCTCGAGCGCGGGGGGCACCCGATCGTCATCGCCGAGGGCATCTTCGCCGCCGACACGGTGCCTGGCCTGTCCGAGCGCGGACTGCTGGCCGCGGCCTGGTGCATCCGCAACCACCCGACCAAGACCTTCGCCCGGCGCCTCGTGCGCGATCTCTCCGAGCGCCGCAAGCCGCCCCTGACGCTGGTGCGGCGCGGGCTGGCGTTGCGTCGCCTCGAGCCGGGTATCGTCAGGGCACAGCAGGCACTGGGCGCCGAGCCGATGACCGCGCGCGAGGCCGAGGCCAGGGTCCGGCAACTGACCGTGCACGACGAGCAGGAGGGGTGGCGACGTGGGACAGCCTCCTGACGAGAACCGCTGGTCCGCGCCCGGCGCGGACGACGCTGACTCCTCCGACGGGCAGGACTACTGGCAGCCCGGTCGCTATGTCCGACCCGAGGACGGTGGCCTGCAGCCGCCTGCCGAGGAGACTGATCAGCCGCAGTATGACGTGGGGCAGGCGGGTCAGGTCCCTCCCCCGCCCACGGGGCCGGTTCAGCAGCCGCCGCAGACGTCGCCGATCCCGCAGGCTCCCCAGACCTCGCCGATCCCGCAGCCTCCGCAGACCTCGGCGTTCCCGCCGCCGTACGGCAACCAGCCGCCCGCCTACGGCCAGGGCTACGGCGCTCAGTCCCCGTACGGCGAACAACCGCCCGCCTACGGCCAGCAACCTCCCGCGTACGGCCAGGGCTACGGCCAGCAGCCCCCCGCGTACGGCCAGGGCTACGGCCAGCAGCCCCCCGCCTATGGCCAGGGCTACGGCCAGCAGCCCCCCGCCTATGGCCAACACCCCGCCTACGGACAGCAGACCCCGTGGCACAACCTCCCGCCGGAGGACCTGGTCCGGATGCACCAGCCCGGGGTCATCCCGCTGCGGCGCCTGACGCTGGGCGACATGTTCGAGGGCTCGCTGAAGACGATGCGGCGCAACCCCGAGGCCACGATCGGGATGGCCGTGCTGGTGCTCGCCGTGATGCTCGTGCCCTCGCTCGCGTTCACGATGGTGATCCCCACGCTCTTCCCGAACCTCGGGCTCATCGACCAGATCGCGATCGCCAGCCTGGTCCCGACGCTCCTCAACTCGCTGGCCACGCTGGCGCTCAGCGGCTTCGTGATCTACGTCGTCAGCGAGGCGGCGCTCGGCGACCGGGTCGGGATCGGGCAGACCTGGCAGGCCGTCAAGGGCCGGATCCCGGCGCTCATCGGCATCTCCATCCTGTCCTTCCTGGCGATCTTCGGGCTCGGTCTCGTGGTGATCCTCGGCGGCCTCGCCCTGACCTTCGCCATCGGTCCGATCGGGGCGATCCTGATGGTGCTGGGGATGCTGGCGTTCATCCCGCTGATGCTCTGGCTCTACGCACGGCTCTCCCTGGGCCCGGCCGCGGTCGTCCTGGAGAAGGCCGGGCCGGTCACCGGGTTGAAGCGCAGCTGGGCGCTCACCCAGGGCGGGCAGGCCTGGCGCGTGCTGGGCATCACGCTGCTCGCCGGGATCGTGGCCCTGCTGTTCTCCGCGATGGTCGGCGGGCTCCTGGGGGTGCTGATCGGGATGCTGATCGAGCTGTTCTCCGGCGACGTCAGCACGCAGTACTACCTGCAGGTCATCATCGACCACCTGAGCACCTTCCTGATCGGCGCCATCGTGACCCCGTTCACCGCAGGTGTGACGGCCCTGCTCTACCTCGACCAGCGGATCCGCCGCGAGGGCCTCGACGTCGGTCTGGTCCGGGCCGCGCAGGAGCGCGCCGCCGCCCGACGGGACTGACCGTGCTGGATCCGGACCGGGACGAGGCCCGGGAGCTGCTGCAGCGCGAGCTCGCGGGCGCCGAGTACAACCGCCCCGAGTCCTTCATCGTCAAGGCACTCAACTGGCTGCTCGAACGCCTCAACAGCCTCATCGAGATCATGCCCGGGTCCAATGCCCTGTCCACCCTGCTGCTCGGGGTGGTGCTCGCGCTCGTGGGCGTCGCCATCTACTTCGCGGTCCGGGGCACGCGCCGCACCCGCAAGCTCACTGACCGGTCCTCCGGGCCGGTGCTGGCGGAGACCGGACTGACCGCCGAGGACTACCGCGCCCGGGCTGCGGCGGCCGCACGCGCCGGGCACTGGGACGCGGTGCTGCTCGACTCCTACCGCGCGATCGCGGCCGCCACCGACGAGCGGGCGCTGCTGGACGAGCTGCCCGGCACCACCGCGCACGAGATCGCCGTCGGACTCCGCGCCCCCTTCCCGGGCCACGCCGACCCCCTGCTGGCTGCGGCCGACCGGTTCGACGCGGTCTGCTACGGCGACCAGCACGCCACCCGCGAGGAGGCCGAGCGGGTCCGTGAGCTGGACCGGGTGCTGGCCCGGACCCGACCGGCGCGGGTGCGGGTCGGATGACCGCGCGCACGGCACGGCGGCTGGCCCTGTGGGGTCTGCTCGTGCTCCTCATCGCGGTCGGTGCGGCCGTCCTCAACGGCATGCGCACCGCCAACCAGCTGCCGTTCGACCCGGACAATCCCGAGGACAACGGGATGCAGGCGCTGGCCCGGGTGCTGGAGCAGGAGGGCGTAGACGTCACCGTCGCCCGCGGCCTGCCCCAGCTGCTGCGCACCGACGTCTCCTCCGACACCACGGTCCTCGTCGCGGGGACAGCCCTGATCGGCCAGGACGCTGGTCAGGACCTGATGCAGTATGCCGGGCGCGCCGGTCGGCTGGTCGTCCTCAGTCCCGAGGGCAACAGCGAGGACGTCCTGGGGCTCCCCGTGGAGGGCACCAGCCACCCGCAGGTGGGCGCCGCGGCACCGGGTTGCGAGGCCACCCTGGTCAACTGGCGCGACGGAGACGAGCTCAGCCACGCCAACCGGCTCGTCGAGGTGACCGGCGCGCGCGGCTCGGCCCTGCCGTGCTTCCCCCCGACGCCGGGCTACAACGCGGGCGGCGCCCAGGCCGGGTTCGTCGTCGAGCTCCCCGCCGACGGGAGCCGCCCGGACACGGTGGTGGCCGGCATCGCCGGGTCGCTGACCAACGAGCGCATCCTGGACGACGCCAACGCCGCCGCGGGGCTGCGGCTCCTCGGGGCCCACCCGCGCCTGGTCTGGTATGTCCCAGCCGTGGCCGACGCCGGCGACGACGCCGCGCCGCAGTCCCTCATGGACGTGCTGCCCGACGCCTTCCTGCCCTCGGTGTGGCTGCTGGCGCTGGCCCTGCTAGCCACCATGATCTGGCGCGGCCGGCGGCTGGGGCCGGTCGTGACCGAGCCCCTGCCAGCCGTGATCCGCTCGGTGGAGACGACGCAGAGTCGCAGCCGAATGTACCGCCGTGCAGAGGACCGCGAGCGCGCCCTCGCGGCGCTACAGCTTGCGGCGCGCCGACGGCTCGCGGTCCGGCTCGGCCTGAGCGCCCACGCCCAGCCACAACAGGTCGTGCGGTTGCTCGCGGAGGCGACCGGACGGCATACCGACGAGCTCCACCGGCTGCTGGTCGACCCGGCAGCACCCGATGACGAGACACTGGTCCGGATCGCCCGCGAGGTGCGGTCCCTCGAGGAAGGGATGATCGGATGACGACGCAGGACGAGCAGGGACGCGACGGACAGGGACACGTCGGACAGGGGCACGTAGGGCAGGGCGAGCGCAGCCCGGAGCAGGCCCGGGAGTCGCTGCACCGGGTCCGGGTCGAGGTGGGCAAGGCCCTCGTCGGGCAGGACCAGGCGGTCACCGGGCTGATCGTGGCGCTGCTGGCCCGTGGGCACATCCTGCTCGAGGGGGTGCCCGGTGTGGCCAAGACGCTCATGGTCCGCACCCTCGCCGCGGCGCTGGACGTGGACACCAAGCGGGTGCAGTTCACCCCTGACCTGATGCCCGGCGACGTGACCGGATCCCTGGTCTATGACTCGCGCACCAGCGACTTCGAGTTCCGCGAGGGACCGGTCTTCACCAACCTGCTGCTCGCCGACGAGATCAACCGGACGCCCCCGAAGACCCAGTCCTCGCTGCTGGAGGCGATGGAGGAGCGACAGGTGACGATCGACGGGACGCCGCGGCCGCTGCCCGATCCCTTCCTCGTCGCGGCGACGCAGAACCCGGTGGAGTACGAGGGCACCTATCCCCTCCCCGAGGCCCAGCTGGACCGGTTCCTGCTCAAGGTGGTGCTGCCGATCCCGCCTCGCGAGGACGAGATGCAGGTGCTGCAGCGGCACGCCGCCGGGTTCAACCCGCGCGACCTGGCCGGGGCCGGGGTGCGACCGGTCGCCGGGCCTGCGGACCTGCGCGCCGGGGCCGCGGCGATGCGTCAGGTGCAGGTGGCGCCGGAGGTCGTGGCCTACATCGTGGACATCGCCCGGGCCACCCGGCAGTCCCCCTCGCTGCAGCTGGGCGTCAGCCCCCGTGGCGCGACCGCCCTGATGAGCACGAGCCGGGCCTGGGCCTGGCTCAACGGTCGCTCGTTCGTCACGCCCGACGACGTCAAGGCCCTGGCGCACGGCACGCTGGGCCACCGGCTCGCGCTGCGGCCCGAGGCCGAGCTCGAGGGCGTGTCGGTGACCTCCGTGCTGGACAGCGCGCTGAACTCCGTGCCGGTCCCCCGCTGAGGTGGGCCGATGATCCCCGCTCCCCCGCCCCGGGCGGCAGTATGGCGTTGAGCTGGCGGGCCGTGGCCCTGGTGCTCCTGGGCCTGGTCCCGATCCTGCAGTGGCCGTCGATGACGACGGTCCGCTGGTGGCTGCTCGGCGTCCTGGTCGTCATCGGGCTGGACCTGCTGCTGGCCCCCTCGCCCAGGAGGCTCGGCTGGAGCCGGTCGGAGGACCAGCAGGTCCGCCTCGGCGAGCCCGCCACCTCGACGCTCACGGTGACCAACCCGACCCGCCGCCGGATGCGCGGCCAGGTGCGCGACGCCTGGGTGCCGTCCGCGGGGGCCTCGAGCGCACGGCATACTCTCGACGTGCCGGGCGGCGAGCGACGCCGGCTGACCACGCACCTGCTGCCGACCCGCCGGGGCGACCGGCCGACCGACCGGCTGACCGTGCGGGTGTGGGGACCGCTGGGGGTCGCGGCGCGGCAGCGCTCGGTGCAGGTGGCGGGGTCGGTGCGTGCCCTGCCGCCGTTCAACTCCCGGCGCCACCTGCCCAGCCGTCTGGCGCAGCTGCGGCAGCTCGACGGGCGCTCCGCGGTGCGGACCCGGGGGCAGGGGACGGAGTTCGACTCGCTGCGCGACTACGTCGAGGGTGACGACGTGCGCTCGATCGACTGGCGGGCGACGGCGCGGCGGCAGCACGTCGTGGTGCGGACCTGGCAGCCGGAGCGGGACCGGCGCGTGATCCTGGTGCTGGACACCTCCCGCACCAGCGCCGCCCGGATCGACGACCAGCCGCGGCTGGACGCCGCCATGGACGCGGCGCTGCTGCTGGCGGCACTGGCCTCGCGGGCCGGTGACCGGATCGACCTGATCGCCGGCGACCGTCGGGTCCGGGGGCGGGTCACACCCAACACCGACCGGAAGGCGCTGCTGCACCAGCTGGTGACGGCGATGGCACCGATCGAGCCGGTGCTGGTCGAGGCCGACTGGACGATGCTGGCCGGCAAGGTCACCGGGCTGACCCGGCGCCGCGCGCTCGTGGTGCTGCTCACGGCGATGGAGCCGGCCGCCGTCGAGGAGGGGCTGATCCCGGTCCTGCCGGCGCTGACCGCGCACCACCGCGTCGTGGTCGCCTCCGTGGCCGACCCCGAGCTGGGCAGGATGCGCGAGGACCTCGGGGACCTTGACTCGGTCTACGACGCGGCCGCCGCCGAGCGCACGGTCTCGCTGCGCCAGCGCACCGCCGACGCGCTCGAGCGCATGGGCGTGCACGTCATCGACGCCGACCCCGAGGAGCTGCCGCCGCGGCTGGCCGACCACTACCTGGCGCTGAAGGCCCAGGGGCTTCTGTAGCGGGTGCGCCAGCAGCCGGGCGCCGTCAGGTGACTACGCGCCCGGCCGGATCGGTCCGTGGTGCTGCGTCAGCCGTTGAACGCCCGGTTGAGCGCCCCGAGGAAGTCCCGGTAGTAGGCGTTCGTCACCCGCGCCTCGGCGACCATGTCGTAGGCGTGGTAGCCACCCGGGTAGACGTGCAGCTCGGTGGCTACGCCGGCGGCGATGAGTCGCCGGGCGTAGTCGAGGTCCTCCTCGAGGAAGAGGTCGAGAGCCCCCACGCTGATGAAGGTCGCAGGGAGCCCGGTCACGTCCTCCACGCGCGCGGCCGCGGTGTACGGCGAGACCCCGTCACCACCCGGCTCGTGGCCGAGGATCGAGGCCCAGCCGAAGCGGTTGTCACCGGGGGTCCAGATGAACTCCCCGGCATAGGGGTGGGCGTCCCGCGAGCTGGAGGTGCGGTCGTCCAACATCGGGTAGATGAGCAGTTGGTAGCCGACGGGGAACTCACCGCGGTCCCGGGCCAGGATCGCGAGGCACGCTGCCAGCCCACCACCGGCGCTGGCACCGCCGACCGCGACACGGGCGGGGTCCACGCCCAGCTCGGCGGCGTTTTCGTGCACCCACCGCAGCGCGGCGTAGCAGTCCTCCACGAGACCGGGCGCGCTGGTCTCCGGCGCCAGACGGTAGTCGACCGAGGCGATGACGGCGCCGGTCTCGGTGGCGATCCGCCGGCACAGGATCTCGTCACTGTCGGCCGTCCCGAGGACGTAGCCGCCTCCGTGGATCCACACCAGTGCCGGGCTGGTCGTCGCCCTGTTCTTGGGCTCGTAGTACAGGATCCGCACGTCTGGGTCGCCCACCGCCCCTGGCACGTGGTGCTCGGTGGTGGTCACGTCCGGGTAGAGCTCCTCGGGGTCCGGTGCGCCCTCGACCGGCATCGCCAGCATCTCCCGGACGGTCGCGAGCGACTACGGGCTGAGGTTGAGCGGAGGGAAGACCTCCAGCATGGCCAGCGTCTCCGGGTCGACCAGGTGTCGCGTGCTGACGGAGGGAGGTGCGGTCTGGGTCATGATGTCCTTCTTACGTCTGTCGTGTGATGGGTCGGTGCCCGGTGTGCCACGAAGTATGCCGCCGCCTCCGCCCGTGAGCCCGTGCCGGTCTTGCCGAAGATCGCCGACACGTGCACGCTCACCGTCTTGGGGCTGATGAAGAGTTGCCTGCCGATCTCCGGGTTGGACAGACCCTCTGCCAGCAGCGCGAGGACCTGCTGCTCGCGAGCCGTCAGCGAGTCGATCCCGGTCGGATGACTCGACGTGCCGGCCCTGGTGTGCCCGGCGGGGGTCATCGTCAGGCCCGCACGTGCTGCGAGCTCGCGCGCCCACCGGCTGACGATGGCCACGCCCCGTTCCGCCGGGAACTCTGCCGCGAACTGCAACGAGCCCACCGCGGCGTCACGGTCACCATGTGCGATCAGGGCCTCGGCCAGGCGGTAGTGGGCGTAGGGCAGGTACCAGACCGGCGCCCTGACCTCCTCGAGTGCCGCGACCGCGGCCTGCCACCCGGGCACGGCCTCCGGCGCCGCAGGGTCGGCACCGCCCAGCTCGGCCCCGGCCAGGGCCGTCCACGCCGTGGCGATCGGGTAGTCGGGCAGCGAGGCCAGCAGGTCCGCCAGTCCTGCCTCCAGCGCGGGATCGACGGGGACGTGGTGTCGCCGGCCTGCTCCGACGGCGCGAGCAGCCGCGGGGATGATCGGCAGCAGGTAGAACCACATCTCCGTCTCGGGCCGGGTGAGCAGGGCGACCGCCGACAGCGCCTGCGCGGTCAGCTGGTTGCGGTCCTGGGCCGAGGCAGCGTCGATGGCCTCGCCGAGCAGACGCTCGGCATCGACCCGTGCCCATCCGGCCCGCTCCTCGGCGTCGGCCGCCCGTACCTCGGCCGGGCCGAGCGCCCGCATCTCGGCGGCCCCGTCCACGTTGTCGTTCCAGGCGTGGTGGGCAGCCATCAACCGCCCGAGGTAGGAGATCCAGGGTGCGCCACGGGTCAGCTGGAGCGAGCGCGGCAGCAGCTCCAGTGCTCGCGCCGGACGCCCCGCGGCGATCGTCGCCTCGATCAGGTTCGCGGCCACCTCGGCCCCGATCGACCGTTCCAGCCCCGCCTCCTTCAGTTCCTCGATCGCGGCCTCGCCGCGATCGATCGAGCGGTCGTACTCGCCGAGGTAGCACCAGGAGTCCATCTCGTAGGTGACGGCCGTGAACTTGGCGAGCGGACCCACCGGCAGGCTCGCCACCTGGGACTGCACCTCCACCCCCTCGAGGACGCGGCCCTCCTGGATCAGGTTGCTGGCGTGCGCCATGATCACGCGCACCACGTCGTCGGCGGAGCCGGACCGGTGCACCATCTCCAGGGCTCGTTGCATGACGGCGGCGGCATCCTGCCCAGTGCCCTCCCCGAAGGCGATGGTGTGTGACAGCACCTGGGCCAGCAGCGCTTCATCCGCCTGCTCGTCGCTGTCGGCCAGCAGGTCCGCGGCCTCCCGGAGGAGTGCCGGGTCACCCTCGATCCCTGCGTTGTACTGCTGCATCCGTTTCAGCAGGAGCAGCCGTGCCCTCGTCCTGCGCGCCGTCACAGGGCAGAGCGCCAACCCCTCGTCGGCCAGCCTGACGCCCCGCACAGGATCATCCCCGCGCAGACTGGCGGCAGTGGCCTCCGCAAGCACCTCCCACAGGCCCCGCCCCGCGACGTCGTCGGCGTCCGGCACCTGGGGCCACAGGTCAGCGAGGCTGTCTGCCAGCTTCAGGATCGTGAAGACGTCGTCCCGGGCACGAGCCTCGTCGAAGGCGGCCACCGTGGCCGCGAGGGCACGGCGCGGATCCCTGGCCAGACGCCAGTGGAAGGCGATCTCCGCGGACTCCACCGAGCCGCCCCCTGACCGGCTCCGCTCGAGCGCTTCGCCGTAGGCCGTGTGGAACCTGATCCGCTCGCTGGCGAGCAGGTCGTCGTGGACACCCTCCTGGGTGAGCGCGTGCCGGAAGGCGTAGCCGTCGCCGTCGCTCACCAGCACCCGCGCCTCGATGGCCTCGCGCAGCGCGTCGTCGAGGACCTCGGCCGACTCCCCGGAGACCTCGAGCAGCACGTCGTGTTCCACATGGACACCACCGGCTGAGGCGACCCGCACCACGGTCCGGGCGGCGTCGGAGAGCCGTTCGTAGCGCGAGAGCAGCAGGTCGCGCAGCGTGTCTGGCAGCTCGCCGTCACCGAGGCCCAGGAGTTCCTCGACCAGGAACGGGATGCCGCCGCTGCGGTCGGCCAGATCCGGGCCGACCTGCGAGGAGGCTGAGCTGGCGATCCCCCCGGCGAGCTCCATCACCTCTGCGGGGTTGAGTCGCTCCAGCTCCACCCGGAGCACGGCGCGGTTGCGCTCGAGCTCGGCGATGACCGGGCGCAGGGGGTGGAACCGGTCGACGTCGTCGCTGCGATAGGTCAGCACGACGATGACGTCACCACCACGCAGGGTCGTCGCCAGGGTCTTCAGCAGCGCCAGGGTGGAGGCATCCGCCCAGTGCAGGTCCTCGAGCACCAGCACGAGCTGGTGGTCTGCGCTGAGGTTCTCCACCAGCGTCTCGATGGCCTCGGTCACGAACTCGGACCCGCCGGTCACCGCTCCGTCCGGGACCACGACCTCGGGCACCAGCGTGCCGAGCGTGGCCAGGATCGCCGGCGACTGCGCCGCAGCGACGAAGGCGTCCGGCCCCACCTCGGCCCACACGTCCCGCAGGAGGCGGCGCACCGGTCCGAACGCCGCGCCCACCGGGCCGAGGTCCAGGCACTGCCCCGTCGCGGTCACCACCGGCTTGTCCCAGGAACGCTCGGCGACCGCCGCGTGGAACTCCTGCAGCAGGCGGGTCTTGCCGATCCCCGCCTCACCGCGCACGAGGATCGTCACCGGCTGACCGTTGCTGCTGGACTCCAGGGCCGCGAGCATCGCAGCAAGGTCGTGATCTCGACCCACCATCCTCGGACTGCTGGCCACGGTCGCCATGCGGGCATCCTGCCAGTCCGGACCAGCAGGGGAAAGGGTCTCCCCAGGGGCGACCGGACGATCGAAGACCGCCTCACCTGGTGGCGGGGCGGTCAACGACGGTGGCCGGCGGGTGTGCCCGGTGGGGGTGGCCAGCGGGTCTGCCGGGCAAGACTCACGCCGACGGGACCATGCGAGCGGGACCGGCCGACAGGTGGGTGACGCGCGCCAGCAGCGTCGGCACGCGGCGGGTGCGGCCATCCAGCCGGAGGCCGGGACCACGCAGCGCTGCGCGCCGGTCGATCTCCAGGTTGCGGACCAGAGCAGCCTCACGCTCGGCGGCCACGGACTGTGCGACGGTGATGTTCTGGAAAGTCATGGTTCCTGCTCCCTCGTGGTGTCGGTGCCCTGCTGGGCTGATGACACCAACAGTCGTCCCTAAGGACGGGTGAGCACATCGGGCAGGTGCCCTAACTTTCGGTCCGGCCTCGCCTTAGTGCACAGGGCTGCGCCTTACCCCACAGGGCAACGCCTTAGACGGCAGGCACGCGGGCACGAGGCAGTCCGGGGCAACGCTCAGCCGCGCAGGCGGGCCATCCAGGCCTCCACGTCGCGTCGGCTCGTGAGCCGCACACCGGCCAGCTGCGGATGCTCCGCCAGGACAGCCGGCACGCGCCGGTCCAGGTTGTGCCGGCCGGAGATGGCCCAGCGCACCACGTGCTCGCGGTCGGTGAGCACGGTGTGCAGCGGCGGCTCCACGTTGCCGTTCCAGAGCACCTCCCGGCGCACGCGGCGCCGCACCGTGCGCCGCACCACCCGGCTGAGGGTCAGGGGGAAGGGCAGGTCCAACCAGACCAGCAGCTCCGCCCGCGCGGCCAGGAGGGGGCGCGCCCCGGCATACTGCCACTCGGTCACCCACGTCTCACGGGCGGCCAGCGACCTGACGTCGTCCAGGAACTCCGGCCTGGGGATCCAGCCGGCGCCGTGGTGCAACCCGTCGAGCTCGGTGTGCGGGATGTCGAGTTCCTCCGCGATGCGCCCCGCGAGCGTGGTCTTGCCGCTGCCGCTGATGCCGGCCACGAGGACCCGGCGCGGCCGGTGCGGCAACGGGTCCCTGGCGGTGAGCACCGGCAGAGTCTAGGGGTCGGAGCTCAGCCCGCCGTCGGGGCCGAGGCCGCCGTCAGGCTCTCGTCCACGTCACCGCTGATGCCGCGCCGGACCGCGGAGCGGCCGAGGGTGAAGACGTAGAGCACGAACAGCCCCAGCGCGAGCACGCCGATGCCCACGCGCGCCCAGGTCGGCAGCGGCGAGGGCGTCACGAACGCCTCGATGAGCCCCGAGATGAGCAGCACCACGATGAGCCCGAGCGACACGCCGGCCGCGGTCCGCCCCTCCTGCGCCAGCGACGACAGCCGGGTGCGCGGCCCGGGCGCCACCCACGCCCAGAACAGCCGGAGCCCCACCCCACCGGCGACGAACACCGCGGTCAGCTCGAGCAGCCCGTGCGGGGTGATCAGCCCCCAGAACACGTCCGCCCGACCGTGCTGGTGCATCAGCGACCCGATCACAGCGACGTTGGAGATGTTCTGCCAGAGGACATAGATCACCGGCAGCCCGAGCGCGCCGAAGACGATGCACTGCGCCGCGACCCACGCGTTGTTGATCCACACCAGGGTCGCGAAGCTGCTGGCGGCGTTCTCGGAGTAGTAGGACTCGAAGTCGCTCTGCACCAGCTGCTGGACCTGCGCCGAGGAGAGCAGCGAGTTCTCCACGACGGGGTTGTGATAGAGCCAGATGCCGAGCGCGAACCCCACGACGACGTTGGCCAGCGCCGTGAGGATCCACCACCACCGCAGCCGGTAGAGCGCGGCCGGGAAGTCCTCGACGAAGAAGCGCCCGACCATGTCCCAGGAGAACGTCCGGGTGCCCGCGGACCGCAGCCGGGCCCCGGCCAGCAGCCCGGACAGGTGGGTGACCAGGGAGGGGTCCGGCGCGGTCGAGCGCACGGTCGACAGGTCGGTCGCCACCCGCTGGTATCCGTCCAGCAGCTCATCCGCCTCCGCGCCCCCGAGCCGCCGCTGCCTGGACAGCACGCGCAGGCGCTCCCACCCCGGCCGGCGCCGGGTCACCAGTGCGTCAAGGTCCACGCGGCAAGGATAGGCGCAGGCAGTATGCCGTGTGCTCACCGCAGCGTGCCCGGCCAGTAGTCTGGCGGCACCATGGCGACCCGGGGCATCTTCGACAGCGACGGCTTCGTCACGTCCGAGGCCGTGCAGATCGACCTGCCGGCCGCCAGCCTGCCGATGCGGATGGCGTCCGGGGCCATCGACCTCGCGGTCGTGGTGATCATCCTGCTGGTGGCCCTGTGGGCCGCGCCGTGGAGCCTGGTCGGCGAGGACTTCGCGCTCGTCCAGGCGCTGGTGATCCTGCTGCTGGTCGGCGCGCTCGTGGCGGTCCCGGTCGCGAGCGAGACCTTCAGCCAGGGCCGCACCCTCGGCAAGCTGATCTTCGGGCTGCGGACGGTCCGCGACGACACCGGACCGATCGGCTTCCGGCACGCCCTGATCCGCGGCCTGACCGCCTGGTTCGAGGTCTGGCTGACCGCGGGCAGCCTGGCGCTGCTCATCGCCGCGACCAACGAGAAGGCCAAGCGGCTGGGCGACTTCCTCGCCGGCACCTACGTGGTCCGCGAGCGGGTCCGCCTCACGCTGCCCGAGCCGCCGGCGATGCCCGTCGAGCTCGCCCCCTGGGCCATCGGCACGGACATCGGCGTGATCCCCGACGGGCTCGCGGTGGCGATCCGGCAGTTCCTGGCCCGCAGGGACGAGCTGACCCCGCCGAGCCGGGGCGCGACCGGGTCATCGCTCTACGCCGACCTGATGGCCTACGTGTCGCCCGCGCCGCCGCCCTTCGCCCACCCGGAGGCCGTGATGTCTGCCGTGATGGCCGAGCGCCGCCGCCGCGACCTGCTCCGCCTCGAGCGCGACGACCGCCTGCGCGCCCGGGTCCTCGGCCCGGACCCACTCGGTCGCTGACCGGGGACAGCCCGCGGGCCATGCGACAAAAGCCCGCGGGCCATGCGACAAAAGGTGCGCCGCGCCGCCAAGACGTCCCTCGGCGCACATTTTGTCGCATGGCCGGGAGGTGTCGCGTGGCCGGGCGGCGTGGCATGGCCCGGCCGCGTGGCATGGCCCCCAGCATGGCCGGGGCGTGAGGATCAGTCGTCATAGAAGGGTTTGATGACGCCCTCGATGATCTCCAGCCGCTCATCGAACGGCAGGAAGGCCGACTTCATCGCGTTGACGGTGACCCGGCGCAGCTGGCGCCAGCCCCAGCCGGCCTCGTCGACCAGCAGCTGCATCTCCCGTGACATCGAGGTGCCGCTCATCAGCCGGTTGTCGGTGTTGAGCGTGACCCGGAAGCGCAGCCGGTCCAGCAGGGTGATCGGGTGCGCCGCGATTGTCGGGGAGGCCCCGGTCTGCAGGTTGCTCGACGGACACATCTCCAGCGGGATCCGCCGGTCCCTGACGTATGCCGCGAGTCGCCCCAGGTGCACCGAGCCCAGTTGATCCTCGGACCAGTCGGCGTAGGGCACCTGGTCGTCCAGCTGCGCCACCGGCACCCCGTGCAGGGTGAGGTCGTCGACCAGTCGCACGCCGTGGCCCAGCCGCTCGGCGCCGCACCACTGGATCGCCTCCCAGATCGAGGGCAGCCCGAAGGCCTCACCGGCGTGGATGGTGAAGTGGAAGTTCTCGCGACGGAGGTACTCGAAGGCGTCCAGGTGCCGCGTCGGGGGGAAGCCTGCCTCCGCACCGGCGATGTCGAAGCCGGCCACCCCGTCGTCCCGGTGCCGCACCGCGAGCTCGGCGATCTCCCGGGACTTGGCGGCGTGGCGCATCGCGGTGACCAGGGTGTCGACCCGGATGGTCCGGCCGGCCTCGGCGGCGAGGGCCTCACCCTCCCGGATCCCCTCCTCGACGGCGGACACCACCTCGTCGAGGCGCAGTCCGGCCGTCAGGTGCTGCTCGGGGGCGTAGCGCGACTCGGCGTAGACCACCCCGTCGGCCGCCAGGTCCTCCACGCACTCCCGCGCGACCCGGCGCAGCCCCTCGGCGGTCTGCATCACCGCGATCGTGTGGTCGAAGGTCTCCAGGTAGCGCACCAGGGAGCCGGAGTCCGCACTCGCGCGGAACCACTCGGCCAGCCCGTCCACGTCATCGGCGGGCAGCTCGTGGCCGATCTCCCGCGACAGCTCCAGCACGGTCGACGCACGCAGCCCGCCGTCGAGGTGGTCGTGCAGGAGCGCCTTGGGGGCGGCGCGGATCAGCTCGGGCGTCGGCGTGGCGCCCTGCTCGGGCACGCCGCGCGACTCGGACCCGCCGGTCTGCTCAGGCACGTCGGGCCCCCTCCTCGGAGAAGGCCGGCACGCAGACGGCGACGTAGTCGGCGCCCTCCGGACCGGCCTCGTAGCGGACCCGCTCCCCCGCCCGGGTGAGGATCCCGGCACCGGCGCTCACCCGCTGCTCACCGTCCTCGGTGTGCACGATGATCTCGCCGGAGATCACATAGGTCACCTCGTCGAAGACCGGGGTCTGCGCGGGCTCGTCCCACCCAGCGGGCGCACTCATGCGGGCCACCGAGTAGTTGTTGTGCCCGGTGGCGACGCGGCCGGCGAACTCCTCGATGACCTTGCCGCCGGGGACGGGGATGCGGACCGGTTCCAGGTGTAGTGCCATCCCCCGATCCTAGGTGTCCCGGCGGGGCGCCGGGCTAGACTCGACGGGTGAGCACAGACACCGCCGTCCCTGCGACGACAGCGACCGACGCGGCCGAGCGGGCCCGCGAGATCCTCGGCGTGTCGCGCCTGACGAACCGGGCCCTGACCTCCTGGCTGCACGGTCTGCCGGGCGTGGACCAGGTCGGTGCCGAGGCCCGCGCCGCGTCCCTGGGCACCCGGTCGATCAAGACCACCTCCAAGGCCTGGGCCATCGACACGGCCATCTCGATGATCGACCTGACCACGCTCGAGGGTGCTGACACCCCGGGGCGGGTCCGCGGCCTGGCCACCAGGGCGCTGACCCCCGACCCGAGCGACCTGAGCACGCCCCGCCCCGCCGCGGTCTGCGTCTACGGCGACATGGTCGGCCACGCCAAGGACGTCCTGGGTGACAGCGGGGTCAAGGTGGCCGCGGTCGCCACCGCGTTCCCGTCAGGACGAGCCAGTATGGCGGTCAAGCTGGCCGACACGGCCGATGCGGTGAGTGCTGGGGCCGACGAGATCGACATGGTGATCGACCGCGGCGCGTTCCTGTCCGGTGACTACCTCACCGTGTTCGACCAGATCGTGGCGGTCAAGGAGGCCTGCGGCGGGGCACGGCTGAAGGTGATCATGGAGACCGGTGAGCTGGTCACCTACGACAACGTCCGGCGCGCGTCCTACCTGTCGATGCTCGCCGGCGGTGACTTCATCAAGACCTCCACCGGCAAGGTCCAGCCCGCGGCGACGCTGCCGGTGACACTGATCATGCTGCAGGCCGTGCGCGACTGGCGGGCGCTGACCGGCCAGATGGTGGGGGTCAAGCCGGCTGGCGGGATCCGCACCAGCAAGGACGCGATCAAGTTCCTGGTGACCGTGCACGAGGTGGCCGGTGAGGACTGGCTCGACAACCACTGGTTCCGGTTCGGCGCCTCCAGCCTGCTCAACGACCTGCTGCTGCAGCGCCAGAAGGTCAGCACCGGCGCCTACTCCGGCGCCGACTACATCGCCGACGACTCCCCCAGCCTCTACTAGGACACCCGGGGGCTCCGCCCCCGTGCACCCCCGGAACGACAAGGACGAGATATGCCGACCTTCGAGTACGCACCGGCGCCGGAGTCCCGCTCCGTCGTCGACATCAAGAGCTCCTACGGGCTCTTCATCGACGGGGAGTTCGTCGACTCCCGCGGCGGCACGCCGTTCAAGACGATCAGCCCCGCCACCGAGGAGGTCCTGGCCGAGGTCTCGGAGGCGAGCGAGGACGACGTGGACCGGGCCGTCGCCGCCGCGCGCACGGCATACCGCTCCTGGTCCCGCCTCACCGGTGCGGACCGCGGCAAGTACCTCTTCCGGATCGCCCGCATCATGCAGGAGCGAGCCCGGGAGTTCGCGGTGCTGGAGTCCCTGGACAACGGCAAGCCGATCAAGGAGTCCCGTGACGTCGACGTGCCGATCGCGGCGGCGCACTTCTTCTACCACGCGGGGTGGGCCGACAAGCTGGCCTACGCCTCGCTCGGGGACAACCCGCGTCCGCACGGTGTGGTCGGGCAGGTCATCCCGTGGAACTTCCCGCTGCTGATGCTGGCCTGGAAGATCGCCCCGGCCCTGGCGACCGGCAACACCGTGGTGCTCAAGCCGGCCGAGACCACACCGCTGACCGCGCTGCTGTTCGCCGAGGTCTGCCAGCAGGCCGACCTGCCGCCCGGCGTGGTCAACATCATCACCGGTGCCGGGACGACGGGGCAGGCGCTGGTCGGGCACGAGGGCGTGGACAAGGTGGCCTTCACGGGCTCCACGGCCGTCGGCAAGGCCATCGCCCGCACCATCGCCGGCAGCCGCAAGAAGGCCACCCTGGAGCTGGGCGGCAAGGCCGCCAACATCGTCTTCGACGACGCCCCGCTCGACCAGGCGGTCGAGGGCATCGTCAACGGCATCTTCTTCAACCAGGGCCACGTCTGCTGCGCCGGGTCGCGACTGCTGGTGCAGGAGTCGATCGCCGAGGAGGTCGAGGCCAAGCTCAAGGCCCGCCTGGCCACGCTGCGCGTCGGCGACCCGCTCGACAAGAACACCGACATCGGCGCCATCAACTCCCGTGAGCAGCTGGACCGCATCAACACCCTGGTCAAGGTCGGCGAGGAGGAGGGCGCGGTGCGCTGGGCCCCGGAGTGCGAGCTGCCGGCCAACGGTTTCTGGTTCCGCCCCACCGTCTTCACCGGCGTCAGCCAGACCCACCGGATCGCCCAGGAGGAGATCTTCGGGCCGGTCCTGTCGGTGCTGACCTTCCGCACCCCCGGTGAGGCCGTCGCCAAGGCCAACAACACGCCATACGGCCTCTCGGCGGGGATCTGGACCGAGAAGGGTTCGCGCATCCTCTGGATGGCCGACCAGCTCAAGGCCGGCGTGGTCTGGGCCAACACGTTCAACAAGTTCGACCCGGCCAGCCCGTTCGGGGGCTACAAGGAGTCGGGCTACGGTCGCGAGGGCGGTCGGCACGGTCTGTCCGCCTACGTCACGACGGGAGCCACGAAGTGAGCACCACGACCCGCAAGCCGGCCAAGTCCGCCGCCCCCTCCCGGGTGGACGTCCGCAAGACCTACAAGCTCTACATCGGCGGCAAGTTCCCCCGCTCGGAGTCCGGCCGCTCCTACGAGGTCTTCTCCACCGGCCGGTCGCCGAAGTTCCTGGCCAACGCCGCCCAGGGGTCCCGCAAGGACGCCCGCGACGCCGTCGTCGCAGCCCGGAAGGCGCAGTCCGGCTGGGCCGGCGCGACCGCCTACAACCGCGGGCAGGTGCTCTATCGCGTCGCGGAGGTGATGGAGTCCCGCCGGTCCCAGTTCGTCGCCGAGGTGCAGGCCGCGGAGGGACTGACCGCGGCGCGGGCCGAGGCCAACGTCTCCGCCGCCATCGACCGGTGGGTCTGGTATGCCGGGTGGTCCGACAAGTTCGCGCAGGTCCTGGGCGGTGCCAACCCGGTCGCGGGGCCTTTCTTCAACCTCTCCTCACCCGAGCCGACCGGGGTGGTCGCCGCCCTGGCCCCGCAGGGCTCCTCGCTGCTCGGCCTGGTCTCGGTGGTCGCGCCGATCATCGTCTCGGGCAACACCGCTGTGGTGCTCGCCTCGCAGGAGCGACCGGTCCCGGCCATCACCCTCGCCGAGGCGCTGGCCACCTCCGACGTGCCCGGTGGCGTGGTCAACCTGATCACCGGGGTCACCTCCGAGGTCGCGCCGTGGCTCGCCTCGCACCGCGACGTCAACGCGATCGATCTCACCGGCGCCGCCGACGCGCCCGACGTGGTCTGGGGCGACCTGGAGAGGGCCGCGGCCGACAACCTCAAGCGGGTGCTGCGCCCGGCCGGCTCCGGTGTGACGGCCGTCGAGCCCGACTTCACGGCCGAGCCCGGCCTGGAGCGCCTCGAGGCCTTCCTGGAGACCAAGACCGTCTGGCACCCCAAGGGCATCTGAGGGATGCGCAACCCGCTGAGCCGATCCCGCCTGCGCAGACTCCGCCCCACCCGCCTGCGCGCGTCGCTGCGCAAGCGCGAGACCCTCGACCTGTTCGCCATGCCCGTGCCCGGGCCGGGTCCGACGGCCGACCCCGCGCGGTCCCTGGAGGACGCGACGGCCGAGGTGTTGCGGCAGATGCGCCGGGACTACCCCAAGGACCTCAACGAGCGCAAGATCGGGATCCTGCTGGCCCGGCTCGACGACCCTGCCGACCAGACGCTGATCATCCGGGACGAGCACGGCGAGCCGTGCGGCTACTGCCACATCACCAGGGGTGACACGGTGAACGCCCGGATCCGCTTCCCGCTCCGGGTCAGGCCCCACCAGGCCTACCTGTGGGATGACCATGTGTTCATCGCGCACCGACGCCGCGGACTCCACGCCTTCTCCATCGCCCGACGTATCGAGTTGCTGGAGCAGGAGGGGCGCACCGAGGCGCTGACCATCATCTCCCGGCCGAACGTGGCCTCGCGGACGTCCTACGCGGCGTTCGGGATGGTGCGCCGACGCGAGCTGGTCTACGTGCCGGATCTGAAGCGCACCTTCGCCCTGCCGACCTCCCGGAAGGTGCCCGGGGTCTGATGGACGTCGCGGTCGTCACCGGTTCGGAGGGGCTCGCGGGCCTGCGGACGGAGTGGGAGGAGCTGGAGCGCGCCCCCGGCACCCCCTACTACGTGACGCACCGGTTCGTCACCGCCTGGTGGGAGAGCTACCGCTCGGCCGACGGGTATCGACTCCACGTGGTGACCGTCCGGCAGGACGGCCGGCTGGTCGCGATCGCGCCGTGCTCGATCCGTCCGGAACAACGCGCCGGCAAGGATGTCCGGGTGCTGAGGTGGGCGAGCCACGGCGACTATCTGGCCGTGCTGTATGCCGAGGCGCAGGACGGCGCGACCGCCCGGCCCGAGACCCTGACCAGGCTGGTGATGGAGCACCTCAGCGGGTTGGTCGAGGAGGGCGCGGTCGCCAGCGTGCACCTGACCGGGATCCCCTCGGAGTCGCAGTTCGCCTGGCAGGTCCGCAAGTCCCAGGACCACCACCGGCACCTGGCCTTCCTCATCGAGAACCCGTACCTGGATCTCGGCAGCGGGTACTCCCGCCCCTCGCACACCACCAAGTACCGCAACAAGCTGCTGCGCGACCACCAGCTGAGGTTTGCCGTCTTCCAGGGTGCCGAGCACGACATCCTCGACCGGATCGCTGCGGTCCACGTCGCCGAGAAGGAGCACCTCCATGCGCAGGGGCGCCCCGAGCGGCACTCATTGTTCGAGGACGACCGGCGCGTGGCACACATCCGGGGTGTCTTCGAGCACACCGACGACGCGATCACCTTCGCGCTGGTCGAGGGCGACGACCCGCACAGCGGCAGGATCGCTGCCTACCGCACGGTGTTCAACGACGGTGGGCGGCTCCTCTCGTGGAACAGCGCCTACCTGCCGGCCTACGAGCCCTACCGGATGGGCAAGGTGCTGCAGCTGCAGATCCTCGAACACCTCGAGTCGCCCGAGGGGCGAGGCATCGGAGCCACCGAGTTCGACTTCGGCGCGGGCAAGTACCCCTGGAAGTTCGAGTGGACGCCCACGATGCGGCCGACCTACCGGTTGCTGATCAAGGCCACGGAACAGCCGGCCGCCGCCAGACCCGCGGAGCCGCGGGCCACCGAGCCCGCACCCGCCCCGAAGCCAGCTGCCCCCGCGACGGCCACCGCACAGGCCACCCCGACGGCACGGAAGCCAGCCAGTCTGACCACCCGGGTGAGGCGACGCGCCGTGCGCCTGGCCCGCGACGTCGCCCCGCACCTGCCGGCGGTCATCGTCGAGCCGGCACGCCGCGCGGTGCGGGCGCGGCGGGACCGCACCACGCCTGTCGTGATCTGGTACATCCCGCACCCGGACGACGAGACCATCTTCATGGGCGGTTCCATCGCGAGCCAACGGGAGCGGCGCAACGTCGTCGTGCTCCTCACGGACGGCGAGGCCTCCCAGGCCATCATCGGCACCAACCGCAAGCTGGAGGAGCCGATCACGCTCCAGGAGTTCGTCGCGTCCCGCGGGCGCGAGCTGGCGGCGGCGGTCGTTCAGCTCGGGGTCCGCGAGCGCGACATCATCCGGGTGGGTCTGCCGGACGGCTCCGTGACCAGCGACGAGGTGCTGCGCGTGGTCCGGGACCAGGCCAGACGGTTCCCGCTCGCTGCGCACCGGACGATGAGCTACCTCGACGTCCACGGCGACCACGCCGCCGCCGGTGCGGGACTGCGCGAGGCGCACCGCCGAGGCATCGTCCAGGACGTGCAGTTCCACCTGCCCGTCCCCCAGGTGATCGACGAGCGAGCCACCTGGGTGGCCTTCGAGCGGCCGGCGGTGGAGGCCAAGCTCGCGGCGCTGCGGGAGTACTGCGTCTGGGATCCGGAGCAGGGTCGCTACGCCGTGGGCCGCCGGAGCGTCAGCGAGCTGATTGCCCACTACCGCCGTCGGCCGGACGAGCTCGTGCACGGACCCGACCTCGACCCGCTGGCCGAGTAGTCGCCCGCGATCGGGCGGGATCAGCGACGCACGGCCTTGGCGACGAAGCACTGCGCCAGCAGATTCCTGACGTGCACCTGCGTCACGTCCGGGTCGGCGAAGATCGCCTCCAGCGCTCCCGCGACACCTTCTCCCGCTGCGACCACGCGGTTCGCCGGGTGATGCATCGCGGGCTCGCTGGTGTAGGCCCGCAGGACCCGAGGCGCATCATCGAACCACTCCGGGACGGCAGCCGAAGGCGTCCACCCCGCGCAGCGCGCCGCGTGGACGTAGACGGGACCCACCTCGCGCCAGGGGTTGTGCGCGGACAACGGCGCGTGGGCGATGAGGACGATCCGCCCACCCGGCCGACTCAGCCGCAGGCAGCAGCGCAGCTGCTCGCGCCCGGTGGTGTCGTCGAAGGCGGCGACGTGGTTGCCGAGGACCTCCACGCCGTCGCGGTGCACTGACGCGAGGGCTTCTGGGCGGATGGACTCGATGCGGTAGGAGGTCATGCCTGGTAGACGCGGCCAGCGCGCTGAGCGTGAGGTCTGAGGAAACGGCGTTGCTGAGTCCTGACCGCGACCCGTAGACTTGGACCCATGTGGATCTCCTGAAGCCGCCCTACCGCGCCCTCGCTCTCCTGACGGCCGCGGCCCGCTTCCCTCCCGGAGATCCCATGACCCAACCGCTACACACTCCCACGCTGTCCGGCACCGACCACGTGCGCGTCGACGGCGTCTCGCGCTCGTTCCCGGACCGTCGGGTGCTGACCGACGTGACCTTCACCGTGTCCTCCGGGGAGGTCGCCGCCCTGATCGGTGAGAACGGCTCCGGCAAGTCGACCCTGCTGCGCCTCGTCGCTGGGCTCGACACGCCCGACGCCGGGTCGGTCAGCACCCCCGGCGCCGTCGGGCTGTTCCACCAGGAGCCGCCGTTCTCCCTCGACCTGACCATCGACGGCGTGCTGACGGACGCCACGGACCCGGTCCGGGACCTGACCCGCCAGGTCGAGGCGGCGGGTCAGGCGATGGCCGAGGGAGCCGTCGGGGCAACGACCCGCCTGCACGCAGCCATCGATGCCGCCGAGCGCCACCACGCCTGGGAGTTGGACCACCGGGTCGATCGGGTGGTCGATGGTCTCGGACTCGACCACCTGCCGCGCGACCGACGGGCCCGCGAGCTGTCGGGTGGGCAGGTCTCCCGGCTGTCGCTGGCGTGGCTGTTGCTGCGCTGCCCCGACACGCTGCTGCTGGACGAGCCCACCAACCACCTCGACGACGCGGCCACCGCGACCCTCGTCGACCTGCTGCGGGGCTGGTCCGGTCCGGTGCTCCTGGCCAGTCACGACCGGGCGTTCCTGGACGAGGTCGGCACGACCCTGCTGGACCTGGATCCCGCACCACGCCCCTTCACCGCGGTGCGGCACGACACGGACACCCCCGGTTCCGGGTTCGGCGTCACGAAGTTCACCGGCAGCTACACCGCCTACCTGCGGCGGCGGAGGGAGGAGCGAGAGCGGTGGGTGCATCGGTTCCGCGAGGAGCAGGGCGAGCTGTCCCGGCTTCGCGCCAGAGTTCGTGACGACCACACCGTCGGGCGCGCCGACCGGCCTCCTCGGACCGAGGCACGTGCGGCCAAGAAGTTCTATGCCGACCGCAACGCCAAGGTGGTGGCCCGCAGGGTCAACGACGCGACCACGGCGCTCGAACGCCTCGAGCGCGACCAGGTGCGCAAGCCGCCCGCCCGGCTGCGGTTCATCGGCCTTGGTGACGTCGGCGCAGGCACGGCAGGGGCTGGTGTGCCGACCGGGGCCGGCCCGACAGCCGGGCCGGTGATGACCGCCACGGGCCTGGCGGTGAGCGGGCGCCTGGCTCCCACGACGCTGAGCCTCGGCTCCCGGAGCCGGCTGCTGGTCACCGGCGCCAACGGCTCCGGCAAGTCCACGCTGCTGAGCGTCCTGGCCGGCGACCTGGTGCCCGACGAGGGCTCGCTGACCCGTCCCGCGCGGCTGCGGGTCGCCCTGCTGAGCCAGGAGCCGCTCCCCCGCGAGCCGTCGATCACGGCCCGCACGGCATACTCCCGTGCCGTGGGCGCGGAGCGCGCCGAGCGGACGCCGCTGGCGACGTTCGGGCTGATCGCCGGGCGCGACGCCGACCGGCCGGTGGGAGCCCTCAGCGTCGGGCAGCGCCGCCGCCTGGACCTCGCGGTGCTGCTCGCCGACCCTCCCGACGTGCTGCTGCTCGACGAGCCCACCAACCACCTGTCGCTGCTCCTGGTCACCGAGCTGGAGCAGACCCTGCCGGATTACCCCGGTGCCGTCGTCGTCGCCAGCCACGACCGCTGGCTGCGCGAGGGCTGGACCGGCGAACGACTCCACCTGGAAGGACACGCATGAGCATCACGATCACCCGGGCCCAGGACCCGCCCGCAACCCACCGGATCCTGGCCGCCCTGCCCAGCTGGTTCGGGATCCCCGCGGCGAACGAGCACTACGTCACGGCGGCCGGCGAGAAGGACTCCTACCTCGCGCAGGTCGACGGTGTCACCGTGGGCGTCGCGCTCGTGGACCGGCACTTCGCCGAGACCGCCGAGATCCACCTCATCGCCGTCGCCCCCGAGCACCACGGCGGTGGAGTCGGCTCCGCGCTGGTCGCCGCCATCGAGGACGCTGTGCGGGCGGACGGTGCGCAGCTTCTGGAGGTCAAGACGGTCGGTGCCTCCCACGCGGACGAGGGGTATGCGGCGACCCGAGCCTTCTATCGGGCGCGGGGCTTCCTGCGGCTCGAGGAGTTCGAGGGCCTGGACTGGGAGGGCCCGACCGTGATCCTGGTCAAGCCGCTCTGACGCCCACCCACGGCTGGGACGGCGCGCTCAGGATCGGGGCACCAGCCCGCGTCATGGCACAGGTCTGGCGATGACCACGATGTTGTCCGTGTGGGTCCAGCGGCCGTCGCTGGTGCGGATGATCGGTCCCCCGCAGGTCACGAGCGTCAGCATGCGGGTCCCGGTGTCCGCGAAGATCTCCGGCGGCAGCGAGGTCTTGCGATAGTTGCGCACCGAGGTGACCGCCCACGTGGTGTGCGCACCCTCTGCATCCACCGTGGTCACCGAGGCGCCAGGCCGCAGACGCCCCAGGAAGTAGAGGGCGCCGTGGTTGCCCTGCTGCGTGACGTGACCCGCGACCAGGGTTGACCCCTCGTCAGCGCCAAGTGGGCTAGTGGTGTCCAGCAGACCGACCTGTCGCAGGTCAGTGGGCAGGGACATCTCGTTGCTTGAGGTGACGCCTTGGGGCACAACTGGTGCAGAGACGTAGATCGAGGGGATGTACAGGTGGTTGGCGGGATCGAGCTCCGGCGCCGTCCCCTGGCCCGAGCCCGGGCCGGAACCGTCGCCCGCATCGCCGCCCGGGCGACCGTCACCGGCGTCCGGCGCGGGCGGCACGGTGACCGGCTCGGTGTTGACGTAGGGCCCCAGGTCGATCCCCTCGGGGATCACGATCGGCTCGTCGGCGGTCGCACGGTCGGTCTCCAGCGCCTCCTCCAAGGAGATGGAGAACTCCTGGTCCGGCGTCGGGGTGGGCGCCGGAGGCTCCTCCTGCAGTCCGCGATAGACCAGCACCCCTCCGGCGGCGAAGAGCGCGAGGCAGGCCAGCAGCGCGACCGCGCGCACCACCGCCCTGCTCCTCATCACACTCCTCCGTCCTCGTCCCGGGTCGTCACTTGTCGCTCGTCCCGCTCGTCGCTCGTCCCGCTCGTCGCTCGTCCCGCTCGTCGCTCGTCCCGGTCGTCGCTCGCCGTTCGTCCACGCGCCACGGCCGGGAGCCCAGGATCGTGTCCTGGTCTCCCGGCCGTGAGGCTACTCACCTGGTGCTCGTCCTACTGCTCCCGACGGCGCCAGAGCATGGCTCCGGCTCCGAGCAGGGCCAGGATCATCGCCGTGATGCCCGCGACGATCAGCGCCCACTGCGAACCACCCGAGACCGGGTCACCCGTCGGGATGACGGGCGGCTCCGGCGGAGCCGGCTTCGGCACCGTGACCTCGACGGTGACGTCGTCCGTGTCACCGGTCTCGACGATCACCGCGGTGTTCGTGTAGTAGGTCGTCTCACCGACCTCACCACCGAAGGACAGGCTGTAGGTGAACTCGGTCGGGGTGCCGTCGGCGTTCCAGACCGCCGTGCCCAGCAGCTCGCCGGGAGCCTCCTGCGTGACCAGGTCGTCGGAGACCTGCACCTCGAGGTTGGTCTCCTCGTCCAGCTCGAAGGCCACGTCCACCGGGTCGCTGGCCGTCGACCGGTCGACGCCGTCGGCGTCGGTCCAGGCCACGTGGGCCGTGTTGCTGCCCTCGTACGCCGGCTGCTCGGTGAAGCTGCAGGTGTAGTCGAGGACCACGGTCGCACCGGCCGCGATGACAGCCTCCTGGCCACCGGCCACCTCACAGGTGCCGCCGACGTCCGCCAGGTCGGTGACCGTGACGGTCATCTCCTGGAAGTCGTTGGGGTTGGTCACCGTGATCTGACCGGACATCGCCCAGCCGGAGTCCGCGAACCCGTCCGGCGTCGCCGTGACCGTGTAGTTGAACTCGGCCAGGGCACCGTCCTCGACGACGGCCTCGGTCCGGTCGACCTCCTTGGTCAGCTGCCAGAAGTACTCACGGTCGAAGTCGGCCACGGCGGTCTTGCTGACCTCCGGGGCGAGCTCGACACAGACCGTGACGGTCTCCTCGGCCTCGTCCCCGACGGCGAGCGGCGCGACGCCACCCGTCGGCGCGACCGACGCCAGGATCACCGCGGTGTTGGTGTAGTCGACGCACTGCCCGGGCACACCCTCGAACTCCATCGAGTAGGCGAACTCGGTCGTGCCGTCGTGCCAGTCCGCGGTGCCGAGCAGCTCGCCCGGGGCCACGCCGGTCACCTTGTCGTCGTGGACGTCGACGCTGAGGTTGGTCTCGCCGTCCAGCTCGAAGAGCACGTCGACCGGGTCGGTCGTGATAGTGCGCTCGGTGCCGTCCGGCCCGGTCCACATCACCGTGGCGACGTTGCTGCCCTCGTAGTCCGGCTGCTCCTCGAACGTGCAGACGTAGTCGAAGACCTGGGTCGCGCCCGGCGCGAGGACGACGCCCTCGCCGTCGACGACCTCACAGGTCCCGCCGACGTCGGTGGTGTCGGTGACCTCCACGGTCACGGTCCCCTCGTCATACTCGTTGGGGTTGGTGACCGTGATCTGACCGGACATCGCCCAGTTGGAGTCCTCGAAGCCGTCGGCGATCGCCGAGACCACGTAGTTGAACTCCGCCGTGTCACCCTCACCGATGGTGACCTGGGTCCGGTCCGCCTCCTTGTCGATGGCCCAGAAGTACTCGCGGTCGAAGTCGGCCTGGGCAGTCTTGGTGATGACCAGCTCGTCCTCGACACAGATCGTGACGGTCTGCTCCGCGTCGTCACCCGTGGCCGGGATCACCGCGGTGTTGGTGTGGTCGACGCACTGGCCCTCCACACCCGGCAGAGTCAGGTCGTAGGTGAACGCCGTCGGCGCGCTCTCGGCGTTCCAGGTGGCGGTGCCGAGCAACTCGCCCGGGGCCACCCCGGTGACCTTGTCGTCATACACCTCGACCGTCAGGTCGGTCTCCTCGTCGATCTCGAAGAGCACGTCGACCGGGTCGCTGGTCGTCGACTGCGGCATGTCGGCAGCGTCGGTCCAGGCGACGTAGGCAGTGTTGGTGCCTTCGTAGTCCGGCTCCTCCGTGAAGGTGCAGACGTAGTCGAAGACCTCCGTCGCGCCAGCCCCGATGACCACGGCCTCGCCGTCCGCCACCGTGCAGGTGCCACCGACCGTGGCGACGTCCGTCACCGTGACGCTCAGCTCGGAGAAGTCGTTCGGGTTGGTCACCGTGATCTGACCGCCCATCGCCCAGCCCGAGTCCTCGAACCCGTCCGGGGTCGCGGTCACGGTGTAGCTGAACGTCGCCTCGGTGTCGGTGATCTCCACCGACGTCTCGTCGACGTCCTTGTCGAGCATCCAGAAGTACTGCCGGTCGAAGTCCGCCTCGGCAGTCTTGGAGACCTCCGGGGCCGCCTCGACACAGACCGTGACGGTCTCTTCCGTCTCGTCGCCGGTCGCCGGGATCACCGCGGTGTTGGTGTAGCCCGTGCAGGTGCCGGCCACGCCGTCGAACTCCAGGGAGTACTCGAACTCGGTGACACCGTCCTGCCAGGTCGCGGTGCCGAGCAGCTCGCCGGGGGCGACCCCGGTGACCTTGTCGTCATACACCTCGACCGTCGCGTCGGTCTCCTCGTCGATCTCGAAGACCACGTCCACGGGCCCGCTGTCCGTGGACTGCTCGGCGCCTGCAGCGTCGGTCCAGGTCGCGGTCGCGGTGTTGGTGCCCTGGTAATCCGGCTCCTCGGTGAACGAGCAGTCGTAGTCCAGGTCGACCGATCCACCAGCCGGGACAACGACGTCCTCACCGTCGACCACCGTGCAGGTGCCACCGACCGTGGCGACATCGGTCACGGTGACCGTCAGGTCGGAGAAGTCGTTCGGGTTGGTCACGGTGATCTGCCCCGACATCGCCCAGCCGGAGTCCGCGAAGCCGTCAGGGATGGCGGAGACCACGTAGTCGAACTCGGCGCTGCCGCCCTCGGTGATCGTCACCTCAGTCTGGTCGGCCTCCTTCTGGATGTCCCAGAAGTACTGCCGGTCGTAGTCGGCGTTGACGATCTTGGAGACCTCCGGGCCGAGCTCGACGCAGACCGTGACGGTCTCACTGGCCTCGTCGCCCGTCATCGGGATCACCGCGGTGTTGGTGTAATCGGTGCACTCCCCGGCCACGCCCTCGAACTCCAGGGAGTACTCGAACTTGGTGACGCCGTCGTGCCAGTCGGCGGTGCCGAGCAGGTCACCGGGCGCCTCGCCGGTCACCTTGTCGTCCCACACCTGGACCTCGACGTTCGTCTCCTCATCGACGGTGAACTCCACCGGCTCGGCCGCGCTTGAGGCTGTCTGGAGCACGCCGTCGACGGTCCACGACGCGGTGGCCGTGTTGGTGCCACCGGTGTAGGTGGGCTGACCGTCGATGGTGCAGGTGTAGGTCGTGCTGACGCTGCCGCCGGCGGGCACCACGACCTGAGCGTCGGCGACCTCACAGGTGACGTCGGTGCCGAGCCCGGCCGGGTCGTCGGTGAGGTCGGCCGTCACCGCGGTGGAGTTGGGGTTGTCCACCGTGATGGTGCCGGACATCGTCCAGCCGGAGTCCTCGTAGCCGTTGGGCGTCGCCGACACCACGTAGTTGAACTCGGCGCTGCCGCCGTCGGTGATCGTGACCTCGGTCTGGTCGGCCTCCTTGTCCAGGAGCCAGAAGTACTCGCGGTCGAAGTCGGCGTCCACCGTCTTCTCCACGGTCAGGTCGAGCGGCCAGCAGACCGTGACCTCCTGCTCGGCGCTGACGTCGGACAGCTCCTGCAGCCACGCGGTGTTGGTGAAGTCCACACACTCACCGGGCTCGCCAGCGAGAGTGAGGTTGTAGGTGAAGTCCTCCGTGTTGCCCTCACCGGTCCAGGTGTGTTCGCCCAGGACGACCGGGTTGGCCGGGTCGGTCTTGTCGTCGACGATCGTGACGGTGTCATTGATCGGGGTGACGGACCAGTCTCCGGCCGCAAACGCCGCAGTTCCCGTGGCCGAGCCGCTGGGCGAGAAGTACTCGTCGGCGTCCCAGGTCACGGTGGCGGTGTTGGTGCCGTCGTAGGCCGGCTGCGTGTCAAAGGTGCAGCTGTAGTCAAGCACCGCGCTGTCGTTGGCGGGGATCGTCGCGTCCTCGCCGCCGGTGACCGTGCACACGCCGCCGTTGTCGACGGTGTCGGTGACGTCAGCCATCACCGGCCAGTCGTTGCCGTTGGTGACGGTGATCTCACCGGTCATCTGCCAGTTGCTGTCAGCAGAGGGTCCGTCGGTGACGGTCACGGTGTAGGCGAAGGTCGCCTCTCCGGTGGTCGGGTCGACGTTCAGTTGCGTCTGGTCGACGTCCTTGTCCAGGTCGTAGGAGTAGCTCCGGTCCATGGACACCACGACGTTCTTGGCGACCGTCAGGTCCGTGCCGACGCACACTTGCACGTCGGCCTCGCCGCTCTGGTCCGTCTCGACGATCGTCGCGACGTTGGGGTATGTCGTGCACGTCCCAGCCACACCGGCGATCTCGCGCTCGTAGCTGAAGGTGTAGGACCCGCCGTCAGCCGTCACGTCGACCCAGTCCAGCTCCACCGGGTCACCGTCCAGCGGCAACAGCTCGGCCGCGGCACCGTCGAACGCGTCGTTGACGGTGACAACCCGGTCGGTCTCGCTGTCCGGATCCCCGAACGCAACGCTTCCAGTGCCGGTGGCTGTGCCCGTGGTGCCCGGATAGCTAGCCGCGTCCCAGGTGGCCTCAGCCGTGTTGGTGTCGCCGACGGCAGCAATGGTCTCGGCGGTGCACTCGTAGTTCAGGACGACCTCGCCGTCGGCCGGCACCGTGACGCCGGTGCCGTTGGTGACGGTGCACTCGGCACCCGGCAGGCTGTCCGAGACATCCACCCCGGTGAAGGCCATAGCGTTCTCGTTGGTCACGGTGATCGTCCCAGAGACCGTGACGTTCGAGTCGGTCATGTCCTCGGCGGTGACGGTCACGTCATACTCGACCGTGACCTGTTGGCCCTCCGGGGTGTTGACCGTGACCGGGTCGGCCACCTTGTCGATGCTCCAGGTGTAGGTGCGGTCGTAGCTGGTGTCGACGGTCTTGCTGACCTCCAGGTCCACCAGCTCCTGACTGTTGGTGAAGGTGCACAGCACGTTGCCGTCGGGCATGGTGAAGGACCCGCTGAGGTCACCCTCGGTGTAGGTCGGGTTCACCCCGTCACAGGACAGATCGGTCGCGTAGGCGCCCGCGCCCGCCAGCACCTCGGCGACAGTCACGGACTCACCTGCGGTGACGGGGACGGTCACGACGTTGTCGGTATCCACGAAGGTGGGGGTGTCCCCGACCTCGGAGACGACCGGCGGATCGGTCGGCTGACCGTTGATGGTCAGTGTGGCGGAGTCGCCGGTCAGACCGTCGACCCATGACTTCTGCAGGGTGACGGTGGGGTGCACGTTGTTGATCACCCGGCACGAGATGGCGCCGTCGCTCGGGACCGGCACGGTGAAGCCGAGTGCTCCCGAGTTGGTCGAGGCGACGGGCTGACCGGTGGCGGTGTTGCTGCAGACTGCGTTGAAGCCGTTCTGCTGCTCCAGGCTGAAGCCCGGCTGCTGCGTCTCGGTGACCGTGATGTCGCGGGTGGTGACGGTGTCGGAGTAGCCGTCGACCTCGAAGTTGATGGCACCATCCTGATTGGTCTCACCACTGGCGGGGGTGACCTCGTCGTCTGCCGTGCTGAAGGTCCAGTCCTCACCCGGGCTGAGCGTGCCGTCCAGCGCCCGCTCCTGCTTGACCACGGTCAGGGTGCCCAGGCAGTTCGCCAGCGCCAAGCTGCGAAGGAACTCCTCAAGCTCGTCGAAGTCACTGGTGTAGGAGGTGGACGACAGCAGGGACAGGCGCTTCTGAATTGTGTCACCCGTGACACCGGCACCGATCCCCACCACGATCAAGGACGTCGCGGCCTTGATCTTGTTGGCTGAGTGGATGGCCTCTTCGACCTCGCGGATAGTGCTGGTGTTGCCCGGGCCGCTCCCGTCGCGGTGGAAGGTGGGCGTGCCGTCGGTGAGGAAGATCACGGCATCATAGGCAGCCGCGTCAACCTGCGCCAGGCCCATGTCCCAGTTGGTGCCGCCCTGGGCATTTTGCGGTGTCGCGCCGAATGCGTTGATGTGGTTGCGCACCGCATCGCCGCTGGTGGCGACCGAGGTCAGCGGTAGCGATCCGTTGTTGAAACCGTCTGCGGGTGCGTTGGTCGCGAAGGTGTACAGGGCGATGCTCGACGGGGTGCCCTCCAGCGCGTCCACGAAGCCGACACCGGCTGCCTTGTACTGCTCCAGCAACGAGTCACTGTCCGTCACGGAGTTCGACAGGTCGTAGACGAGGGCGACCTTGAGCCCGCACTGCGCTGGAGGCTCTGGGTTGTCGCGAACGTCCGGGAAGGTGCGGTTGGTCCCGGGCAGGGTCACGATGCGGGAGTCGACGCCGCCGCCACGGGTGATCTCTCCGGTGTTGTAGCGCATGTACTGGGTGTCACTTCCCCAGGTGAGCGGTGCGGTCCAGCCGCTCGGAGCGGACGTCTCGACGACGTAGAAGTAGTTGTCGTCGTAGTTCGGCAGGTTGACCTGGATGCCGCACACGCCGTTATCACCGGGCGCCGTGGTGCACGTGCCGACAGACGTGCCGCCGGTCAGCTCGTCGTCGTCGCCCACCCGGAAGAACTCGAAGGACGCGCCCGCAAGCGGGGTCACGGTGGTGCTGGTGCCGACCCGGTCACCGCCCTTGCGGACCAGGATGTTCGCCTGGTCACTTGCGGGCGGCCCCGGCGGGAGAGCTGCCGGCGTCGCGACCACGTCAGCCTCGGCGTCCGTGCCCAGGGGACCGTCGGCCTCGACCTCGGTGCTCTCCTCGGCCGAAGCCTCGGCACCGTCCTCCACGACAGCGTCGTCCTCGGTCGCCTGTGCCTCAGCCGGCTCGTCTGCCCCCTCCTCGGGCACCTCGGCCTCTGGAGCGTCGCTCTCCCCACCCTCGCGTGCGCCCTCGTCGGCAGCCCCGTCCTCGGCCTCCCCCTCGTCGGCGCCCTCATCACCACTCTCGTCCTCGGCCCCGACGGCCGCGTTCACGAACGTGATCGGCACCGCGGGCTGCTGGCCCTGCTCGGTCACGACGACCTGCTGCGGCTCCGCGCCGAACTCGTAGCCCTCGGGCGCGGCGACCTGAGTGATGGTGTAGTCCCCCACCGGCAGCCCATCCAGGGTGATGGTGCCGGCCGTGGTGTTGCTGTCCTGGCCGTCGTTGTCCACGACGGGTCGTTCCATGCCGTCGGGCCCAGCGACCTCAAAGGTCGTCTCCGCAACGGCGCTCCCCGCGTCGTCGGCCGCGAACCAGGTCAGGCTGCCGGTCGCCTGTTCATCGGTCGTGGTCTCAGCGATCGCCCCGGGCGCGGCGATGGCACCGCTCAGGACAACAGCGAGGGCAGCGACACCGACGGCTGCCTTCCGGACGGGGGTCGGGGCAATGGGCCGTGATCGGCGGTGACGCATGGGCTCTCCTCATCGGGGTGGCCCAACGCAAGGACTGGCGTCCCCACACCGAGCCTGCATAACTGGGGTATCCCGGTGACGGACAGAAGCGCTCACACACAGGGAAACTCCGGCGGCGCTGCCTGTGCGCCACGCGAGCAGGCTATTGGCTTTACGTCGAAAAAGTCTAGAAATGGTAAAGTCGTAACCAACTTGTTATAACGTCCGCCCTGACCATCGAAGCCACGACAGTGGCACGAGCGTCGCTACTCCGCCGCGACGCGATCGATCACCAGGGGCCCCGGGGAGTATGCCGTGTGCTCGGCCTCGATCTGCCAGGCCCCCTTGAGCGCGTCGAGGGCTCGGTCGAACCGCTCCGGGGTGTCGGTGTGCAGCGTCAGCAACGGCTGGCCCGCGCGTACCGTGTCGCCGGGGCGGGCGTGCCACTCGACTCCCGCGCCTGCCTGGACCGGGTCCTCCTTGCGGGCTCGGCCCGCGCCGAGACGCCAGGCAGCGACACCGACCTGGAACGCATCCAGACGGGTGAGGACCCCGTCCGCGTCGGCCACCACCTGCTGGGTCTCCCTCGCGCGGGGCAGCGCCGCATCGGGGTCACCGCCCTGGGCCGAGATCATGGCCCGCCACGTGTCCATGGCACGACCGCCCGCGAGCGCCTCGGCGGGGTCGACGTCGTCCTTGCCCGCGCCGGCGAGCATCTCGCGAGCCAGGGCCACGGTCAGCTCGACGACATCGGGCGGACCCCCGCCCGCGAGCACCTCGACGCTCTCGCGGACCTCCAGCGCGTTGCCGGCCGTCAGGCCGAGCGGGACGGACATGTCGGTGAGCAGCGCCACCGTGTGCACACCGGCGTCCGTCCCCAGCTCGACCATCGTGCGCGCGAGCTCGGTGGCCTGCTCCTGGTCCTTCATGAAGGCGCCGGAGCCGACCTTGACGTCGAGCACGAGGGCTCCGGTGCCCTCGGCGATCTTCTTGCTCATGATCGAGGAGGCGATGAGCGGGATCGCCTCGACGGTGCCGGTGACGTCGCGCAGGGCGTAGAGCCGCTTGTCGGCCGGGGCCAGACCGGACCCAGCAGCGCAGATCACCGCGCCGACCTCCTCAAGCTGGGCCAGCATCTCCTCGTTGGACAGATCCGCGCGCCAGCCCGGGATGGACTCCAGCTTGTCGAGCGTGCCGCCGGTGTGGCCGAGCCCGCGCCCGGAGAGTTGCGGCACCGCGACGCCGCAGGCCGCCACGAGCGGGGCCAGAGGAAGAGTGATCTTGTCACCCACGCCGCCGGTCGAGTGCTTGTCCGCCGTCGGACGACTGAGGGAGCTGAAGTCCATCCGCTCCCCCGAGGCGATCATCGCGGCCGTCCAGTCACTGATCTCGCGGCGGTCCATCCCGTTGAGCAGGATCGCCATCGCGAGGGCAGACATCTGCTCGTCCGCGACCACCCCGCGGGTGTAGGCATCGATCGTCCAGGCGATCTGCTCGCTGGTCAGCTGCTGCCCGTCCCGCTTGGCCCGGATGATGTCGACGGTGTCGAAGGATTCGCTCACCACCCCATCCAACCTCACCGGGAGGGAAATCGGCAGGGTGAGCGACGGCATACGACAGCGTGCCGCCGCCCCGGAGGACGACGGCACGCGGCGGTGAGGACGGTCAGGCGGCGACGCCGAAGCCGCCGGTCCAGGAGATGCGCTCGCTCGCGGCGAGGGTCAGCTGCAGGAAGCCAAGGGCCTCCATCTCCCGCGCACGCTTGAGGGCGCCTGCGTCGACGGCCTTCACGCCACCGGCGCTGACGATCCCGGACAGGGTGGCCTTGGCGTCGCTGTCGTCACCGGCGATGAGCACGGTCGTGGGCAGCGGACCGACCGCCCCGGAGGCGAGAGTCCCGGCGAACGTGGTGTTGAACGCCTTGAGCACCGTGGAGTTCGGCAGCTTCTCGGCGATGACCTGAGCCGCGGACCCCTCCGCCGGGACGACGAGGGAGTCGAAGGTCTCGAAGTTCAGCGGATTCGTGATGTCGACGACGATCTTCCCGTCGAACTGGCCGGGACGCTCGGCGATGACCTGGTCCACCGCGGGGTACGGAACGGCGAGCACCACGATGTCGCCGGTGATCGACCGCGCGGCGTCGGACTGGCCGAGCAGCTCGACGGTGTTGCCACCCTTGGTGACGATGCCGGAGATCGCCTGAGCCATCGCGCCGGTGCCGATGATGGAGATGTGTGTCATGTGGGGACTTCCTCTCGTATTAGTTGTTCTATCAATTAATACACTGGACGGGAGTTGGTTGTTCCCACAACCTCTGCGCTAGGGTGTGATCATGGCCACACACGGATCCGACCGATGACCACCCGTTGGCTGGACGACCAGGACCTACGGGTCTGGGTGCGCATGGTCGCCGTCCTGGAGCTGCTGCCCGCCCAGCTCGACTCCCACCTGCGACGGGTGGCAGACCTGACCTACTTCGAGTACTACGTGCTGGCGATGCTGTCGGAGGCGCCCGAGCGTTCCCTACGGATGAGCGAGCTCGCGGTGCGCACCAACGCGACCCTCCCTCGCCTCTCACACGTGGCACGGCGTCTGGAGGCGCGCGGGCTCCTGCAGCGCACGACAGCCCACGACGACCGGCGGGTGACGATGGCCCGTCTCACCGAGGTCGGCTGGGACAAGGTCCTCGTCACCGCCCCGGAGCACGTCGAGCAGGTCCGCAGCCTGGTCTTCGACGCGCTCACGCCCGAACAGGTGACCCAGCTGGGCGAGATCACCGAGGCGCTCCTGGGCGTGCTCGATCCGGAGGGTCACATGAGCGTGCCCTACTCCCGGCACGCGCTAGACGATCTCTAGCGGCGCGACGATCGCGTCCGCCGCCTGGGGGTGTGCGATCCTGTGCCCGTGAAACTCGCCCAGGCCATGAAGCAGATCGTCCCCGCGGTGCAGGACCTCAAGCGCCGTTCCCTCCACCAGCCGGGTGGAGAGACCACGATGCCGGTGTCGCTGATCGCGCTCCGCGACGACCGCGTTCTCGCCGTCGTGACCGCGCCACGCATGGCCGCCGCGCTCACCTTCGCCCCCACGCTGGCCATCGGGCTCGCCCCGCAGATGCTGGTCATCGCCGCCCAGGCCAACCTCCCGGCACGCGCGGAGACGGCGGACGTGCCGGGTCAGGAGGAGGGTGAGGCCATCGCCTACACCACCTTCAACCGGGACAAGGAGGCGAGCCTCGCCGTCCAGCGTTATCAGGTCCGCGACGGGGAAGTGATCTTCGCGGCGCCCGAACGTGGCCGGGCGGACGACCGCACGATCATGGACGAGCTGGCCCGCGCGATGAGCCACGAGCCGCTGGACCCGGCCCGGGTCGCACGCAAGAGCGCCGCGGACGGACCCGAAACGACCCCGGTCGGCGCCACGGCACCGGACGACACCCCACCAGCGAACGGCGCCACGGCCCCGAACGCCACCCCGCCCGCGAACGCCACCCCGCCCGCCGAGCAGACGTTCATCCCGCCGGCCGAGGGCCGGATGGCCATCGACGCCGGGACGGTCAAGGCGGTCCACGAGAAGGTCCGGGGCATCGGAGGGACCGCACTGTTCATCGCCGCAGACGGCGTCCAGGCGACCAGGATGCTGGCGGCCGGCCTGCCGCAGGAGTGCCTGCTCAGCGGCAGCTGATCACTGTGCCAGCGCCTCCGGCCCGAACGCCTGGGGCAGCACCTGCGACATCGGGAGCACACCCTCGGGCGTCGCAAGCAGACACTCGGCGCCGCCGTGCTCCCAGATGAGCTGGCGGCACCGCCCGCACGGCATGATCGTCGCGCCCGCATGGTTGACGCACGACACGGCCACCAGGCGTCCGCCGCCCGTGGCGACCAGCTCCGAAACCATGCCGCACTCCGCGCAGAGCGTCACGCCGTAGCCGGCGTTCTCGACGTTGCAACCGCCGACCACCCGCCCGTCGTCGACCAGACCGGCCACGCCCACGGGATAGCCGGAGTAGGGCGCGTAGGCGCGCTCCATCAACTCGATCGCACGAGCCCGCAGCGCGTCCCAGTCGACCCCGGGGGTCTCCATCAGCACGACCTCACTTGGTGTAGGGGATGCCCTCGGCGGCAGGTGCCCGCACCCGGCCGACGAGCCCCGCGACCGCGAAGATCGTGATGACGTAGGGCAGCATGGCCAGGAGCTGGGACGGCATCGGCGAGCCGATGGTGCCCAGGACGTTGCCGAGGTTCTTGGAGAAGCCGAATAGCAGGGCCGCCACCAGCGCCCCCGTCGGGTTCCACTTGCCCAGGATCATCGCGGCGAGGGCGATGAAGCCGTTGCCGGCGGACATCTCCCGGCCGAAGGCCAGCCCGCTGCCGACCGTGAAGAAGGCACCGCCCAGACCGGCGACCGCACCTCCGAGGATCGTGTTCCACACCCGTCGCTTGTTGACGTGGATGCCCACCGTGTCGGCGGCCTTGGGGTGCTCGCCCACGGCCCGGGTGCGCAGTCCCCAGCGGCTGCGGAACAGCATGATCTGCAGGACGATGACCGTGACATACATCAGGTAGACCAGGATGGTCTGCCGGAACAGCACCGGACCCAGGATGGGGATCTGGCTCAGCAGGGGGATCTCGATCACCCCGAGCGGCTGGCGCGCGTTCCACGTCGAGGCGTTGTCAGCGAGCAGCGTGGAGAAGAAGAAGCTGGTCAGGCCCAGCACCAGCGTGTTGAGCACCACACCGATGATGATCTGGTTGACCTGGTAGGACACCGCGAACCAGGCCAGCAGCGCGCCGACCAGGCCACCGGCGATGGGGGCCGCGATGAGACCGAGGTAGGGGGCGGTGAGGAGCGAGGCGACGACGGCGGCCGCGAAGGCACCGAAGAGGAGCTGCCCCTCGATGGCGATGTTGATGATGCCCGAACGCTCGCAAATCACGCCGGACATGGCGCCGAAGATCAGCGGCACCGACAGGGCCAGTGCACCCGCCAGCAGCGAGGTCACCGGGATCACCGAGGTCTTGCCCGCGCCGGCCCAGGTGAGGAACGCGAGCACGAAGGCCAGGCCCACGACGATGTGCAGCCACAGTGGCGCCGTCCGACGGTCACGGGTCAGCAGGTAGCCGTAGACCGCCGCCGCGATCAGGACGACGGTCAGCACGATCACGGTCAGCATCGAGGGCACGCTGAAGTTGGGGATCGTGAACCACTGGTCGCCGTACCTGGACTGGAACTCGGTCTCCTGGCTCCACACGCCCTCCCGCCCGATCATGGTCCCCACCAGTCCCAGGAGGGCGGCGAGGGCCAGGACGGCGTAGGTGATCGGGATCCGGTAGGAGATCTTCCCGAGCACGGCGGCGCCGGGAAGCTCGTCGCCGGGGGTGCCCGCGGTCACCGGGATGACTGGCGTGCTCACGCTGCGGCCTCCTTCGTTGTGGCCCGGACCTTCTTGGGCGATGCGTCGGGGTCAGGGAGTCGGAAGATCGCCCGGACCAGGGGCGGGGCGGCGATCAGCAGGACGATGACGGACTGGACGACGAAGACGATGTCGATCGGCGTCGAGGTCACTGACTGCATGAGGGTGCCGCCGGCCTGGAAGGCCCCGAAGAGGAGCCCGGCGATGAAGGTGCCCAGGGGTTTGGACCGCCCCAGCAGGGCCACCGTGATCGCGTCGAAGCCGTAGGTCGCGGCGACGCCGGCTGTCAGGGACCCTCCGTCGACCAGTACCTGTGAGGTGGCGGCGAGGCCAGCCAGGGTTCCGGCGATCACCATCGTCAGCACGGTGATGCGCCCCACCGACATCCCCGCGGTGCGGGCGGCGTGCGGGTTGGCTCCCGCCGCCCGGATCTCGAAGCCGATCGTCGAGCGCTCCAGCAGCCACCAGACGAAGACGGTGGCCAGGATCGCCACCACGAAGCCCCAGTGCAGGCGGAAGGTGTTGCCCGGCACCAGGAAGTCGGGGATCAGTGACGGGTAGCCGGCGTTGGGGCCGATCTGAGGGCTGCGCAGTCCCGTGCCGCTCGCGTTGAACTTGCCCAACGTGAGGACGTAGGCGACGAGGTAGACCGCGATCCAGTTGAGCATGATCGTCACGATCACCTCGTTGGCGCCGGTGCGGGCCTTCAGGATGCCCGGGATGAAACCCCACAGCGCGCCGCCGAGGGCGCCACCGAGGACGCAGAGCAGCACGTGCAGCACCGGCGGCAGGTCGAAGGCGAAGCCGAGGTAGGCGGCCACGATGGCGCCCACGATGATCTGGCCCTGCGCACCGATGTTGAACAGCCCGGCGCGGAAGCCCACCGCGATGCCCAGCCCGGCGAGGATCAGCGGCGTCGCGAAGGTCATCGACTCGGTGATCGGGCGGACGGCGCGGTTGAACGTGTCGGCCTGGAAGTCGAAGATGGCACCCCGGAACAGGGCGATGTAGGCGTCGGACACCGCGCTCCAGGCGGAGCCGAGGAAATCGCTGGGGCGGGCGAAGACGTAGCTGATCGAGTCGGCGACGTCCTCGTCCGCGAAGGCGATCAGCACGGCCCCGATCACGAGGGCGATGATGATCGCCAGGATGGAGATCACCACGTCGCCCCCGACGATCTGGCGCAGGATGGCCGAGCCGGAGCGCGGGTCCTCTCCCCGGTCGGCCGTGGGCGACGAGGCGGGCTGCTCCGGCGTGGATTCGGGAGCCGGGGTGTTCGACTCGGTCACGTCAGGTCCTTTCCGTCAGCCAGTGCATCGGCGCCGGCCAGCGTCGACTGGTGGCTGGCCGCCTGCTGGACCGCATCCTCCAGCGGGACGCCCGCCATCATCAGGCCGAGCACGTCGCGGTTGATCCCGGCGGGACCGGCTTCCCGGGCATCGACGATGCCGATGATGCGGCCGCGGTACATCACGGCCACGCGGTCCGCCAGGGCCAGCACCTCGTCGAGCTCGGTGGAGACGATGAGGACCGGCGTGCCGTGGTCCCGCTCGGCCACGATCCGCTTGTGCACGAACTCGATGGACCCGACGTCCAGGCCACGCGTGGGCTGCGAGGCCACCAGCAGGCGCAGGGGTCGGGACATCTCGCGAGCCAGCACCACCTTCTGCGCGTTGCCGCCCGACAGGGTGGAGATGGGGTCCTGGATGTCGGTGAGGCGGACGTCGAACTCCTGGGTGCGCACCTCGGCGTTCTCCGCGACCCTCGCCGGATACATCGACACACCCTTGGCGAAGGGCTCCGTGTCATAGAGGTCGAGAACGAGGTTCTCGGCGATCGAGAAGCTCGACACGACACCGTCGGTCGACCGGTCCTCCGGGACGAACCCGATGCCGGCCCGCAGTCGCTGCCGGACGGTCAGACCGAGGAGCTCCTTGCCGTCCAGGGTGATCGAGCCCGCCGCCGCCTCGTCGATGCCGAGGATGACCTCGGCGAGCTCGGTCTGCCCGTTGCCCTGCACGCCGGCGATCGCCAGGATCTCGCCGCCCTGCACCGTGAAGCTCACGTGGTCGACCACAGGGGTGCTGCCGTTCAGGACGGTCAGGTCGGAGACCACCAGCGAGTTGTCGTGCACCTCGGCGGGCGTCTTGTCCACGGCCAGGCTCACCGAGCGGCCGACCATGAGCGAGGCCAGCTCGGTCTCGGTCGACTCCGGGCTCGCCTCGCCGACCACCTTGCCGCGCCGGATGACGGTGATCCGGTCCGCGATGGCGCGGACCTCGCGCAGCTTGTGGGTGATGAACACGATGGAGGTGCCGGCGTCCTGGAGCTCACCCATGATCTTGATCAGCTCGTCGGTCTCCTGGGGCGTCAGCACCGCGGTGGGCTCGTCCAGGATGAGGACCTTGGCGTCGCGGGAGAGCGCCTTGATGATCTCGACCCGCTGCTGCACACCGACCGGGAGCTCCTCGATCAGGGCGTCCGGGTCGACGTGGAATCCGAACCGCTCGGAGATCTCCTCGACCTTGCGCCGGGCGGCCTGCAGATCGAGTATGCCGCCCGGTCCGGCGGGCTCGTAGCCCAGCGCGACCGACTCCGCCACCGTGAAGACGGGCACCAGCATGAAGTGCTGGTGCACCATGCCGATCCCCGCGCGCACGGCATCACCCGGGCCGTCGAAGGTGACCGGTCGGTCCTCGAGCAGGATCTGCCCGCCGTCGGGGTCGTAGAGGCCGTACAGCACGTTCATCAACGTGCTCTTGCCCGCGCCGTTCTCCCCCAGCAGGGCATGGATCTCACCCGGCTCGACCACCAGGTCGATGTGGTCGTTGGCCACCAGCGGACCAAAGGTCTTGGTGATCCCACGCAGTTCGAGCTTCATCGCTCCTGACTCCATCGCTAGTCGGTCGGGGACAGCGTAGCGGCCCAGCCGTGACCGGCTGGGCCGCTACACCGGAGAGTTGTCAGCCTCCGCGCTCAGTGGGTCAGGGAGCGTTCGGGGACTCAATCACGAGCTCGCCGGAGATGATCATCTCCTCGTACTCGGCGAGCTTGTCCTTCAGCTCCTGCGGGACGGCGTCCTCGAAGTCGTGGAACGGCGCCAGGGCGACGCCGCCGTTCTCCAGGGTGCCGACGAAAGGCTCGTTGGTGAAGGAGCCCTCGACCGTCTCGGTGATCGCGCCCTCGACAGCGGAGCCGATCTCCTTCAGGACCGAGGTGAGGATGAGGTCGCCGTACTCGGTGGTCTCGAAGCCGTCCAGGTCGACCCAGATCAGCTTGGTGTCGGTGCCCTCGGCGACCGAGGCGGTGCCCAGGCCGACCGGGCCGGCGACCGGCATGATGATGTCCGCCCCCTGGGAGATGAACTGCTCACCCAGCGCCGCACCCTGCGACTGGTCGTCGAAGCTGTTGGCGAAGGAGCCGTTCTGCGCCTCCTTGTCCCAGCCGAGCAGCTCGACGGCGGTGCCGTTGTCCTCGTTGTACTTGTTGATGCCGTCGGAGAAGCCGTCCATGAAGATCTGCACCGACGGGATCGGCAGACCACCGAAGGTGGCCACCTTGTCGGTCTCGGTCATGCCCGCGGCGAGGTAGCCGGCGAGGAACGCTGCCTCGGAGGTGTTGAAGAGGATCGGCTTGGCGTTCTCGATCTCGACCGGCGCGAAGTTCTCGTCCGAGAAGCCGGAGTCGACGAGACCGAAGTTGGTGTCCGGGTTGGCCTCGGCCGCGGCCTGGATGGCGTCCTCGAGCAGGAAGCCGGCACCGATGACGAAGTTGCAGTCCTGCTGGACCATCGCGTCGATGTTGGGGGCGAACTCGGCGTCGGAGTTGGACTCGGCGTCGGCGATGGTGATGCCCAGGGAGTCCCTGGCAGCGGTCAGGCCCGAGTGGGCGGCCTGGTTGAACGACTGGTCGTCGAAGCCACCGGCGTCGGAGATCATGCACGCCTTGAAGTCGGAGTTGTCCGGGCCTGCGGCCTCGGTGTCCTCGGCGACGTCGTCGGTCTCGGTGGCGGCGTTGTCGCCGCCTTCGGTGGTTTCCTCGTCCGGGGCCTCGCCACACGCTGCGAGAACCATGACGGCGGCCGCACTGACAGCGGCGATCTTAAGGACCCGCACGGGGGACTCCTTCGGGTATGGGGACGTGATCACGGGAATGCTAACGCGGCGACTGTGGACGCGAGGTCCACCAGGCCGCCGGTCGACACTTTGGTGTCGAATTCGTGACCTTAGAGTAACGATGGGGTTCCTGTCACCCCCGCCGGGGTGGCGACACCCGAGGGGGTCGCACCAGGCAGGGTCACACGAGGCCGTCTGGCCCCACCGAGCTGAGGGTCGCGGCCGCCAGGAACTTGGCGGCGATCAGCACCGACTCCTCGTCGACGACCAGGTCGCCCTGGTGCAGCTCGTGCGTCTCACCCCCGGGTGTGCGCGTCCCCAACCGCGCCATCGCCCCCGGCGCGTCGGTGAGGAGCCAGCCCAGGTCCTCACCGCCCAGCGACTGCTTGGTCGGCACGACCGCGGCCGGCCCGAGCACGGCGCCGGCTGCGGCGGTCATCGCCGAGATCGTGGCCGGGTCGTTGTCCACGGGCGGGACTCCGCGGACGTGGCGCACCTCCGCGCGCACGCCGTAGGGGCTGACGACCGCGTGCACGATCTCCTCGATCAGGGGCCCGGTGGTGGCCCAGGTCTCGGAGTCCAGCATCCGCAGGGTCCCGACGCACTCACCGCGCGAGGGGATCACGTTGGCGACGGTGCCCGCCCGGACCGCGCCCCAGACCAGTGCGTTGCCCGACCGCGGATCGAGCCGCCGCGACAGGGCGGCCGGGACGTCGGTCATCACCTTGCCGAGGGCGAAGGTCAGGTCCTGGGTCAGGTGGGGGCGGGAGGTGTGGCCCCCGCGCCCGGTCAGGGTGACGTGCACCGAGTCCGAGGCCGCCGTGATGGGGCCGACCTTCAGGCCGATCGTGCCCACGTCGATGGAGGGATCGCAGTGGACCGCCAGGATGCGGTCCACTCCCTCGATCCACCCCGCCTCGCGCACCTTGAGGGCTCCCCCCGGGATGGACTCCTCGGCGGGCTGGAAGATCAACCGGATGCCGAGCGACATACTCTCCAGGCGATCCTGCAGGGACCTGAGCGCCAGGCCCGCGGCGAGCACCGCCACGGTGTGCACGTCGTGGCCGCAGGCGTGACAGACCCCCTGCTCGCGCGAGGCGAACGGGAGACCGGTCTCCTCCTCGATCGGCAGGGCGTCGAGATCGGCGCGCAGCGCGATCCGGACCCGCGGGTTCGGTGCTCCGAGGTCGGCGACGGCCCCGCTGCCCGCCATGGCCCGCACCTCGACACCGGCGGCCTCGAGCCGCTCCATGACGACCGCGGTGGTGCGGTGCTCCTGCCAGGAGACCTCCGGGTGGCTGTGCACGTCGCGGCGCAGGGCCAGGATCTCCTCACGGCGGGACTCCACGGCGGCCACGGCACGATCGATGAGGTCGTCCGTCGCGGGAACGGGGGCGGTGGTGTGGGGAAGGTCGTGCAACGTCACGCGAGTCAGGGTCCTGGGTCGGGTCGGGAAGTCGGCCGTTGGTCAGGTTACCTCGCCGGTGCGCCGGCACCGTGCACACGGTCCGTCGCAGCCAGGGCGCGCACCCCCATCTCGAAGGCGCCCTCCAGCCCGAGATCGGAGCCACCGGCCGCGAGAACCTCCCACCGCGGCCCGAGTCTGGCCCTGCTGTCGGCGAGCAGCGTCTCGAGCCGCTCCAGGTCCGGACCCAGACGGGGCAGGACGGCGGCGCGCCGGCCCTCGGCTGCCGCGCCGATCATGCGCGCGCAGTTCTCGTCCAGACCCTCGGCGGCGCAGACACACGCCAGGTTCTCCACGATCTCCAGGGAGAGGTCGGTGTCTCCCAGCCCGAGCCCGCCCGGACCGTGCTGCAGGAGCACCCGGCCCGCCTCGGCGGCGTCACCGAGCACGAGCAGGGCCGTGCTGATGTTGACATGGTCGGCGAAGACGCCCCAGGGGTCCCCGAGCCGGGTGTCCAGGGCGAGCGTCTCGCGCATCAGCCCCAGGGCCTCGCTCGGACTGCCGCGGTCGAGCTCGAGCAGGGCCAGGTTGGACATGGCGTTGACCTGCAGCTTGTCGCTCTCCGACGCGCGCGCCCGCTGGATCGCCTCGCGGAACAGCTCCCCCGCCTCGTCCATGTCACCCTGCATGCGGCGGGCCAGGGCCAGACTGTTGAGCGTGATGCAGGAGCGGTCGTCCTCGCCGAGCGCGGTCCAGGTGGCCAACAGCCGCCGCAGCAGCGTCTCGGCCTCCGCCACCTGTCCCTGCTGCATCAGGATGATCGCCAGTCCGTGGAGGGTCTTGCTCACCACCACGTCCTCCAGGCCCTCCGAGGCCTGCTGGGCGCGTGACAGCCACTTCGCACCTTCGGCGGCGTAGCCGCAGGAGTACCAGTAGAAGGTCAGGTCCGCACACAGCTCCAGACCCACGACGGCATCCGGGCTGCCGGGTCGAAGGGACTCCTCGAGCACCCGCCGGATCAGCTCCTGGCGCCGGCCGAGGCGGTCCCGGGTGGCGAGGTGGGCCTGGCTGCGCAGCCCCGTGACGACGTCCTGGGCCCACTCGTGGGCCCAGCCCGCCAGACGTGACCGGACCGCGACCAGCTCCTTCTCGTCCTGCTCCAGCAGGCGCAGCGCATAGGTGCCGACCACACGCAGCAGTCGGAACTCCGGCGCGCCGCCCGGCGCCTCCACGGCCATCACCAGGCTGGCCTCGACCAGGTCGAGCAGCGCCTCCAGCGCGTCATCCTCCTCGACCCCCAGGACGGCGCAGGCGTCGGCGAGACCGAACGTGCCGGCGAGTGCCCCGAGCTGGCGGAAGGCGGTGCCGGTCGGCGGGTCCAGCAGCCGGTAGCTCCAGTCGAGCACTGCCCGCAGGGAGCGCTGCCGGTCCGGCCGGTCCATCGACCGGCTGCGGAGGTCGAGGCCGTCGGTGAGCCGGTCCAGCATCGCCTCCGGGCCGAGCAGCTGACCTCGCGCGGCGAGCAGCTCGATCGCCAGTGGCATGCCGTCCACGCGGGCGCAGAGCTCGCGCACCACGGCACGGTCCGGGGGCTCACCGGGCCGGACCGCTGCCAACCGCTCGACGAAGAGCTCGACGGCGTCGTCCGGGTCGAGGGGTGGCACGGGGATGAGGCGCTCCCCCAGGACATGGAGCGGCCGTCGTGAGGTCAGCAGGACCTCGGGCTCGGTGGTCCCGGCAATCAGCTGCGAGACCACCTCATGGATCTGCGGCAGCTGCTCGACGTTGTCGAGCACCAGGAGCACGCTGCGGTCACGCAGCCACCGCAGGAGGTCGGCGGGGCTCCGCTCGGTGGCAGGGGCACCGGTCACGTCGGCGATCGCGGTCCACACGTCGTCGTTGCTGCGGACGTCTGCGAGCCCGACGAAGAACACGCCATCGGTGACCCAGTCGGCGCACCTCTGCGCGGCGGCGATCGCCACCCGGGTCTTGCCGACACCACCGGGTCCGACCAGGCTCGCCAGCCGCACCTCACGGTGCCGCAGGAGCGTGTCCACGGAGGCGACCAGCCCCTCTCGGGCCACGAGGGAGTTCGGCGGCGTGGGCAGGCTCGCGGTCGCTCCGACCGTGCGCAACGGGCGGTCCTCGTCCTCCAGTCCGGCGGGCACGAGCCGGAGCAGGTGCTCCGGTGTGCTGATGTCCTTGAGCCGGTGTCTCCCCAGGTCCTTGGCGGTGCCGGCGACCTTGCCCCGGACCAGGGCCCACGTCTGGGCGGTCAGCACGATCTGCCCACCGTTGGCGGCCGCGGCGACCCGCGCGGCGCGGTGCACGTCGAGGCCGACATAGCCGTCCTCGTGACGATCCGGCTCACCGGTGTGCAGCCCGATCCGGACCCGTAGGTGGTCGGCACCGGTGGCGACCCTGACGAGCTCCGCCTGGGCCTGGACGGCTGCCCGCACGGCGTCGACGGCCGAGGAGAAGACCACGTAGAAGCTGTCCCCCTCGGTACCCATCTCGTGTCCACGGTGGGCCGCGACCGCGGCCCTCATGATGCGGCGCTGGTCGCTGAGCACCTCGCGATACCGCGGCCCGAGCTCCTGGAGCAGTTTCGTGGAGCCCTCGATGTCGCTGAACATCATGGTGATGGTGCCCTCGGGCAGGGCGCGCAGGGTCGTCACGGACACCTGGTCACTCCCCCGGCGTCGCCTCGGACTGCTCGTCCTCCCGGTGATGCCCCAGCGACAGCTCGTGCAGGCTCGAGCTGTCGAGGTCCGTCCCCAGGACGCGTCCCACCCGGGCGCGGGTCCGGGCCCGGACGGTCGCCGTGCGCAGGCCGTCCCCGAGCACGGCCCGCTCGCCGACCACGGCTCCCGGACCGACCTCCGCGACCAGCTCGTCGTCGACCAGCACGTCCAGGACACCGTCGAGGACCAGGAACACGTGTTCACCCGGCTCTCCCTGCCGGGTCAGCAGATATCCCTCCGGCACGGTTCGGACCTCGGGACGCACGCTCCGGCGCCGGCCGCCGGCCATGATGTCGCCCGACAGCCTCCGCTCGATGGCCGTCTCGGCCGCCACGACGAGCGCGGTGGAGTCCTGGTTGCCCCACGGCGTGCGGGGCCCGAACGAGTGGTCCAGCCAGTCCTGCAGCAGGGCGACCCCGCTCTTGGCGGTCAGCGCGCCCGTCTCGTCATAGACCCAGTGCCGCGGGAAGGCGCTGGCCCCGACCAGCTCGACCTGCGTGGTGCCGTCCCGGCGCAACGTCAGGGTCAGGGTCGTCCACACGATCGGCGCCTGCCACCGGACGAACGGGGGGTGCCGCACCGTGCGCGGCAGCGGCACTCCCGTGCGCCCACCCACCGTCTGGGTGAGCACGAAGGTGTCGTCGTCGGGCCGAGCGATCTCGCGCAGCACGGGCAGGGAGTAGCCCAGGAAGGTGGCGCTGCCCAGGGCGAGTCGGACGGTGGTGGATCCCATCAGCAGCCCCGACTCCTCCGACCACCCGGCCGTGGGACGTGCGCCGGTGAAGTCCGCCCAGCCGCTGATGACGTTGGCGAACCGGAACCGGTCGTCGGCTCGCATCTGCTCGACCTGCTCGACCCCGCTCAAGAAGTCCGCGGGTGGCTTGTCGTAGTGGGACAGGTGCAGGTCAAAGCCGCCCTTGAGCCAGCCCGAGACCGACTCCGAGGGGATCCACGACAGCGACGTTCCGCGCCCGAGGACGTGCACGAGGACCATGGTGGCACCTTTACACGCTCCTGACGAGGACTTTGCGCCACAAATACCTGGAGATGGGGGTCGAACTCGGCTGACAAGCGGGGTCCCCCGGGTCTACCGTTGGACGATGACCACCGAATCTGGGTCCGACTCCGCCGTCGACGGCGTGCTCGGACTGTCCCCGGATGGTGCAGGAACCGACGTGGAGAACCTCTCGACTCCGCTGACAGCGTCGTTTGCTGGACCCGTGCTCGAGCCGACCAAGACCAGGCACTCGGCTCTCGTGAACCCCCTCAAGACCCGCCACTCGGCTGGACTGCCTCTCGGCGACGACCCCCTCTGAGTCCTCGCCGCGAGCCCACGCACGCCTTCCTCAGCGCGCCGCGAGCCCACGCACGCCTTCCTCAGCGCGCCGCGAGCCCACGCACGCCTTCCTCAGCGCGCCCGCGAGCCCACGCACCTTCCTCACAGCGCTGCCAGCCGCCTCACGAGGGCTGGTCCGGCGTAGATCACCCCTGTGTAGACCTGCACGAGGTCCGCCCCGGCGTCGAGCATCGCGACACCGTCATCCGCGGTCATCACACCGCCGACGCCGATCAGCGGCAGGTCCGTCGCCACGCGGATCCGCCTGACGACCTCGCGGGCGCGGCGGGTCAGCGGGGCGCCCGAGAGGCCCCCTGCCTCCCGGTCGGCCACGGCCCGGTCGACGGGCGCCACGTGCCGCCTGCTGATCGTGGTGTTGGTGGCAATCAAGCCGGAGGCCCCCGCCCCGACGGCCACCTCGAGGGCCTGGTCGAGCGCGGCATCGGACAGGTCCGGGGCGAGCTTGACCAGCACCGGTGTCGCCGAGGAGTTCCCCGCCAGTCGGCGTGTCTCGTCCACGACCGCACCCAGGAGCTCGGCGAGGGGACCGGCGTCCTGCAGCCCCCGCAGGCCCGGCGTGTTGGGTGATGAGACATTGACGGCCAGGTAGTCCGCCAGCCCGTGCAGGACCCGCACCGAGGTCAGGTAGTCCTCGACCGCGTGCTCCAGCGGCGTCGCCTTGGTCTTGCCGATCGACACCCCGACCGGTATGTCGATCGCTGCCTCCGCGCGGGCCTCCCGGAGCCGTTCGGCCAGGGAGTGCACCCCGGCGTTGTTGAACCCCATGCGGTTGATCACGGCCCGGCTGGCGGGGAGTCGGAAGAGCCGGGGTCGGTCGTTGCCCGGCTGGGGGTGGGCAGTGACGGTGCCGAGCTCCACGTGGCCGAAGCCGAGGGCGCCCCAGGCTCGCACCCCCCGCCCGTCCTTGTCCATGCCGGCGGCCAGCCCCACCCGGTTGGGGAAGGTGAGCCCCAGCAGGTGCACCGGCGTGCCCGGGCTCGTGAGGGTGCGCGCCAGCCCGGCCCGCACCCGGGGGCGTGCCCCGAGCGCCTGGACCAGGTCGACCGTGCGGTGGTGGACGTCCTCGGCGTCCCCGCCGAGCCGGAACAGGAGGGGGCGCGCACCCCGTCGGTAGGCCAGATCGAGCGCGCGGGTGCGGACGTCGGTGTCGGACGGGGTCACGCCGGTCACCCTATGCTGGCGGGGTGAGTGAGTCCGACCAGCAGCTGGAGCACTTCTGGGGCGTGATCCCCGCCGGCGGCGCGGGGACCAGGCTGTGGCCGCTCTCGCGTCGCGCCGTCCCCAAGTTCCTGCACGACCTGACCGGCAGCGGACGCTCGCTGCTGCAGGACACCGTGTCGCGGCTGACCCCGCTGACCGGCGAGCGGCTGATGGTGGTCACCGGGGTCCGCCACGCGGAGGCGGTCCGCGAGCAACTGCCGGACCTGCCCGCCGACCAGGTTCTGGTGGAGCCGAGCCAGCGCGACTCCATGCCAGCGATCGGGCTGGCCGCCGCTGTCCTGGAGGCCCGCGACCCCGAGGCGGTGATCGGGTCGTTCGCGGCCGACCACGTCATCGGGGACCCAGCGGCCTTCCACGACTGCGTCAGGGAGGCCGTGGCCACGGCGGCCTCAGGGGCACTGGTGACACTCGGTATCACCCCGACCTACCCGGCCACCGGGTTCGGCTACATCCGGATGGGAGAGCCGTGGCCGGGCGCACGCAAGGCCCGGCGTGCCGAGCAGTTCGTCGAGAAGCCGGACCGTGCCACCGCGGAGGCCTACGTCGCCTCCGGGGCCTTTCGCTGGAACGCCGGGATGTTCGTGGTGCGCGCCTCGACGCTGCTGGAGCTCCTCGGTGCCTGGCACCCGGCACTCACCGAGTCGCTGCGTCAGCTCGCGGCGGAGCCGGCCCTGATCGAGCAGACCTGGTCGTCGCTGACCAAGATCGCCATCGACCACGCCGTCGCCGAGCCCGCCGCGGACGCCGGCCGCGTGGCCGTCGTCCCGGCCGACTTCCCCTGGGACGACGTGGGCGACTTCGCCGCCCTGATGTCGCTGCTGGAGGTCGATCCTGACGGGCTGCACGTCCTGGGTCCACGCGATGACGTCATCTCCCGTGACAGCACCGGCCTGGTGGCCGCCCACGCGGGGCGAACCGTGGTCACCCTGGGGGTGGAGGACGTGGTGGTCATCGACACCCCCGACGCCCTGCTGGTGACCACCCGGGAGCGTGTGCAGGACGTCAAGGGCATCGTGCAGACGCTGCAGGAGTCGGGGCGGGAGGACCTCACGTGAGCCACGCCCCGCGTCACCGGGAACCACGCCTGCACCTGCGCGACGCGCTGGGTCACCCGCTCGTCACCTCCCGCTCACCGGACACCTCCCCCGACGTCGCCGGTCCACCACCCGGGGCGGCCACGCTGGGTCACGTGCGAGTCGCCATCGTCACCGAGTCCTTCCTCCCCGCCCTCAACGGCGTGACCACCAGCGTCTGCAAGGTCCTGGAGTCCCTGAGTGCAGGTGGCCACGAGGCGCTGGTCGTCGCCCCCGGCACGACCCCGTGGGCGGAGACCGCTGCCCCCGAGCGCTATGCCGGCTTCCCCGTCCACACCGTCAGCAGCCTGCCGGTGCGCCAGTTCCGGGTGGGCCTGCCGTCCTACGAGATGGAGACCGTGCTGCACCGTTTCCGCCCCGACGTGGTCCACGTCGCCTCCCCGTTCGTCCTGGGCGTCCGCGGCCTCATCGCAGCCCGGGCCCTGGGCATCCCGTCCGTGGCGGTCTACCAGACGGACATGCCCAGCTACATCCGTCAGCACTCGGGGCCGATCGGTGACCTGACCGCCCGCGCCGCCTGGCGCTGGATCCGCCGGATCCACTCGCAGGCCGATCTCACGCTCGCCCCGTCCACGGCGGCCCAGCAGGACCTCGCGGCACACGACGTGCCCCGCGTCGCCCTCTGGGGCCGCGGCGTGGACTCCGCGTTGTTCCATCCCGACCGGAAGGCCGACCCGGAGACCGCCGCGCTCCGCCGACGGCTCGCTCCCGGCGGCGAATTGCTCATCGGGTATGTCGGCCGGCTGGCCCCGGAGAAGGAGCTGCACCGGCTGGCCGAGCTCAACGGGCTGCCCAGCGCCCGCGTGGTCCTGGTGGGGGACGGGCCGAGTGCCGACCTGCTCCGCGAGCAGCTCCCGGGGGCCGCGCTCCTCGGCCGCCAGGAGGGCGTCGACCTGGCCCGCAGCTATGCCGCCTTCGACCTGTTCGTCCACACGGGCACCAGGGAGACGTTCGGGCAGACTCTGCAGGAGGCTGCGGCCGCCGGCCTCCCGGTGGTCGCGCCCGCCCGTGGCGGCCCGCTCGACCTGATCGACCCGGACCGCACCGGGCTGCTGTTCGACCCGGACCGTCCCGGCGCACTGCGCGAGGCCGTGGCCTCCCTGGTCGGTGCGGAACAGGCCGGGACCCGTCGCGCCATGGGACTCGCGGGACGGGCACGCGTGGAGGAGCGTTCCTGGCCGGCGCTCACCGAGCAGCTGCTCGGCTACTACGCCTACGCCATGGGCAACCACCGCCCCGCCGTGGCCTGAACGGTCGCGGGAACCACACGGCATACTGCAGGCTGCGACCCAGGCAACGCCTGGGTGGCTCAGACACCGGGGCGGGCGGCGTCCTCCGCCGGCGTGCCGGCCAGCTCGTAGGTCACCAGCGGACGCCAGACCTCGTCCCCGTGGTGGATGTAGACCACGAAGTTGCGCGCCTCGAACTCCGCGACGAGGTCGCCGAACTCGGCGAACGCCCGGTCCAGGACGCCGTGCGGCAGGTCGTGCGCCAGCGTGACGTGGGGGTGGTAGGGGAAGTCCAGCGGACGCCAGACCGGTCCGTTGCGCACCCCGAGCTGCAGCTGCTCACAGGAGGAGACCCCGCGCGCGACCTGGATGTAGACCACGTCCGAGACCGGCCGGAAGGTCCCGGTCCCCCGCAGCACGACCGGGAAGGGCGGGCTGTGCCGGGCCAGCTCGGACAGGTGCACCAGCAGTTCCTCGAGCAGCTCGGTCGAGGTCTCGGTCGGCGGGAGCAGGGTGATGTGCGTCGGGATGTGCTGGGCGCGGGCCTCGCCGTAGCCGATGCGGGCCTCCCGCACCAGGCTCCCCCACGGCTCCGGCACCGGCAGGGCGATGCCAACCGTCACGGGCCCGGACCGTTGGAGACTCACGACCACTGACCCTACCCCCGCCCCTGCGTTTAAGGTCAGGGCATGGCCCCTACCGACGACACCACCACGCCCAGTTCCGGCACCACGAACTCCGGGACGCCCGACTCCAGCGACTCGCCGGAGCAGCCGGACGTGTCCACCACCCCCGCCGAGCCCAAGGACGACCTGGTCACCAGCCAGCACACCCTGAAGGCCGGCCGGTCGACGCTGTCCTACACCGCCACGACGGGACGCATCGTGCTGCGGGAGGAGGTCTACGAGGACGACGTCTTCACCGGCACCAAGGCGAAGGCGGAGGTCTTCCTGACCTCCTACGTCGTGGAGCGGGCCGAGGGTGACCCCGAGCGCCCGGTCACCTTCGCCTTCAACGGCGGCCCGGGCTCGTCCTCGGTCTGGCTGCATCTCGGGCTCCTCGGTCCGCGTCGCGTCGAGATGGGCGACGTGGGTGCGCTGCAGCCCCCGCCCTACGGCCTCGTGGACAACCCGGAGTCGCTGCTGACCGTCTCCGACCTGGTCTTCATCGACCCCGTCTCCACCGGCTTCTCCCGGGCCGTGGAGGGCGGCAAGGCCAAGGGTTACCACGGCTTCAGCGGAGACATCGAGTCGGTCGGGGAGATCATCCGGCTGTGGACCGCCCGCAACCAGCGCTGGATGGCCCCGAAGTTCCTGGCCGGTGAGTCCTACGGCACGCTGCGGGCGGCCGCCCTGGCCGACCACCTGCAGACCCGCTACGGCATGTACCTCAACGGCGTCATGCTGATCTCCTCCGTGCTGGACCTCGGCTCCATCGGACTGCAGGAGCCGGACACCGACCGGGCCTTCGCGGGCTTCCTCCCGACGTATGCCGCGGTCGCCCACTACCACGGCAAGCACGGGCGCAAGTCGCTGTCGACGGTGGTTCGGGCCGCCGAGGAGTATGCCGCCAGGGACTATCCCTACGCCCTCAGCCGGGGCGTGCGGCTGGCCGGGCAGGAGCGCGCCGAGCACGTGACCCGGCTCGCCGAGCTGACCGGGCTCGACCCCCACTGGGTCGACCGCGCCGACCTGCGGATCGAGCACATCAGGTTCTTCACCGAGCTGCTCCGCGACGAGCGCAAGGTGGTCGGGCGGCTGGACTCACGGTTCACCGGCCCGGCCGCTGCCGGCAACGCGGAGATGATGGACGCAGATCCCAGCCACGACGCGATCGCCGGACCCTACGCCGCCGCCTGGAACCACCACGTGCGGGCGGACCTGGGCTACGAGTCGGACCTGCACTACGAGCAGATCTCGGCCCGCGTCCACCCCTGGTCCTACGCGGACTTCGAGGGCAAGTCGGTCGACGTCACGCCGCGGCTGGCCCGGGCCATGCGGGCCAACCCGCACCTGTTGGTCCACGTCGCCTACGGGTGGTACGACGGGGCGACCCCGTTCTTCGCCGCGCGGGAGGTGCTCGAGCAGCTGGACATCCCGGCAGCGCTGCACGAGAACATCGAGCACCGCTACTACGAGGCCGGCCACATGATGTATGTCCACGAGCCGTCACGGACCAAGCAGTCCCAGGACCTCGCCGACTTCGTCACCAGAGCCAGTCAGCCCTGAGTCACCAGAGCCAGTCAGCCCTGACCCGTCCCGCCCCCATCTCTTGCGAGTCGTCGCACGGAGGGGCAGCCTAGGTACTCCCGGGTCTGGCGCAGAGAGGAACAGGCATGAGTGGCGAGCACTACCTCACAGCCGGTCGCGCGATCGACCTCCTGGCAGAGGCCGACGCGGCACTGGCCAAGACCATCAGCACCTTCACCCAGGACGACCTACGCCATCCGTCGTTGTGCGACGGGTGGACCCGGGCTCACGTCCTCGGTCACCTCGCCCGCAACGCCGACGGGCTGCGGCACCTGGCGCAGTGGGCGGTCAGCGGTCACGAGACACCGATGTATGCCTCGATCGAGCAGCGCAACGCCGACATCGAGGAGGCCGCGACCCAGCCTGTCGCACGGCTGCGGGCCGATGTGCTCTCGGCGAGCGACGCTATCCGCACTCGTCTGGAGCAGCTGCGCGGGCGCAGCGACCTCAACGACGTCGCGCTTAGCACGGGCAAGCGCCTCGCCGGGGACCAGCTCCCGTGGGCGCGGCTGCGTGAGGTCACCTTCCACCACGTCGACCTCGACGCCGGCTACACCTTCCACGACGCACCGCCCGAGGTGGTCCGCGCCGGCCTGGCCGAGGCTGTGGACCGGTTGGGACACGGCAGCTGCCCGCCGCTGTCACTCACCGGGTCGGACAACCGCCACTGGCACATCCACGGGGGCGGGCACGAGGTCAAGGGCCGCCCCGGAGACCTGCTGCTCTGGCTGGCCCGCGGGGTCGAGCACGGGCTGACACACCAGCACCCGTTGCCGACCATGCCGCGCTGGGGCTGACGCACCAGCACCCGTTGCCGACCATGCCGCGCTGGGGCTGAGCAGAGCCTCAGGCAGCCATCGCCTTCTGCAGGTTCTCGTCGATCGCGGCGAGGAACTCCTCGGTCGTGAGCCAGGCCTGGTCCGGGCCGATGAGCAGCGCCAGGTCCTTGGTCATCTTCCCCTCCTCGACGGTCTCCACGCAGACCCGCTCGAGGGTCTCGGCGAACTCGGTGACCTCGGGGGTGTTGTCCATCTTGCCGCGGTAGGACAGTCCGCGGGTCCACGCGAAGATCGAGGCGATCGGGTTGGTGGAGGTCGGCTTGCCCTGCTGGTGCTGACGGTAGTGCCGGGTCACCGTGCCGTGCGCGGCCTCGGCCTCCACGGTCTTGCCGTCCGGGGTCATCAGCACCGAGGTCATCAGACCCAGCGAGCCGAAGCCCTGCGCGACGGTGTCGGACTGGACGTCACCGTCGTAGTTCTTGCAGGCCCAGACGTAGCCGCCCTCCCACTTCATCGCGGCAGCGACCATGTCGTCGATCAGGCGGTGCTCGTAGGTGAGGCCGGCGGCGTCGAACTTCTCCTTGAACTCGGCGTCGAAGACCTCCTGGAAGATGTCCTTGAACGCACCGTCGTAGGCCTTCAGGATCGTGTTCTTGGTCGACAGGTAGCACGGGACGCCGCGATCCAGGGCGTAGTTCATGCTCGCCCGGGCGAAGTCGCGGATCGAGTCGTTGTAGTTGAACATCCCCATCGCGACACCACCGTCGTCGCCGTAGGAGGCCACCTCGTGGACCTCCGGCTCGCCGCCGTCGGCCGGGGTGTAGGTGATGGTCACGGTGCCGGCGCCGGGCACCTTGAAGTTCTGCGCCTTGTACTGGTCGCCGTGGGCGTGACGGCCGATGATGATCGGCTTGGTCCAGCCCGGCACCAGGCGCGGCACGTTGGAGATGATGATCGGCTCGCGGAAGATCACGCCGCCGAGGATGTTGCGGATCGTGCCGTTGGGGCTCTTCCACATCTCCTTGAGTCCGAACTCCTCGACCCGGGCCTCGTCCGGGGTGATGGTGGCGCACTTCACGCCGACCCCGTGCTCCTTGATGGCGTTGGCGGCGTCGACGGTGATCTGGTCGTTGGTCTCGTCGCGCTTCTCGACCCCCAGGTCGAAGTACTTGAGCTCGACATCCAGGTACGGGTGGATCAGTCGGTCCTTGATGAACTGCCAGATGATGCGGGTCATCTCGTCGCCGTCGAGCTCGACGATCGGGTTGGCGACCTTGATCTTCTCCATGCCTGGGGACTCCTGTTGTCGGTCGGGGTGGCCGCCTGTCGCGGCCGACGTGACATGCGGAAGCCTGGGCTTCCGCCGGCCCTCAGGTTATCCGACCCCGGTCCGCCGGCCTTACCTAGCCGTTTCCAGGAGGCCCCGCGAGCGGTGCTAACGTCGCGGATGCACACCTCCCCGAGCTGAAGGAAGAGCACCGTGAACCCCACTCCCGTCAAGGTTGCAGTGACCGGCGCCGCCGGCCAGATCGGCTACAGCCTGCTGTTCCGGATCGCCAGCGGTGACCTGCTCGGCAAGGACACCCCCGTGCAGCTGCGGCTGCTGGAGATCACCCCGGCGCTGAAGGCACTCGAAGGGGTCGTGATGGAGCTCGACGACTGTGCGTTCCCGGCGCTCGCCGGCGTGGAGATCGGCGACGACCCGGCCGTCATCTTCGACGGGGCCAACGTCGCGCTGCTCGTCGGTGCCCGCCCGCGCACCAAGGGCATGGAGCGCGGTGACCTGCTCGAGGCCAACGGCGCGATCTTCACCGGCCAGGGCAAGGCGCTCAACGACCACGCCGCGGACGACATCCGCATCACCGTCACGGGCAACCCCGCCAACACCAACGCGCTCATCGCGATGAGCAACGCCAAGGACATCCCGACCGAGCGGTTCTCCGCGCTGACCCGCCTGGACCACAACCGGGCGCTGGCGCAGGTGTCCGCCAAGGCGGGCGTGCCGGTCACCAAGATCTCCAACATGACGATCTGGGGCAACCACTCGGCGACCCAGTACCCCGACCTGTTCCACGCCCAGATCGGTGGGCGCTCGGCCGCGGACGTCATCAACGACCAGGCCTGGCTGGAGGACACCTTCATCCCGACGGTCGCCAAGCGCGGAGCGGCGATCATCGAGGCTCGCGGGTCCAGCTCCGCCGCCTCCGCCGCCTCCGCGACCATCGACCACACCCGTGACTGGCTGCAGGGCAGCCCCGAGGGCAACTGGCTGTCGATGGCGGTGCGCTCGGACGGTTCCTACGGCGTGGCCGAGGGGCTGATCTCCTCCTTCCCGGTGACCACCTCCGGCGGAAACTGGGAGATCGTCCAGGGTCTGGAGATCGACGACTTCTCGCGCGGCAAGATCGACGCCTCGGTCGCCGAGCTCGCCGAGGAGCGCCAGGCGGTCAGCGAGCTCGGGCTGATCTAGGGCCACCCGCGTACACACCACGACCCGCCGAGTATGCCGTCAGGCAGCTCGGCGGGTCGCTCGCTCTCCCCACCAGGTCCACCGCCCTCCACCCGCTCACTCGCGGGTCAACCTGGCGCACCCTGGCGACACCCGCCCTCCCCACGAGATCCACCGAGCTCGATCCCCTCGCGGGTCAATCTGGGGCACCCTGGCGACACCCACCCTCCCCACGAGCGTGGTTCTGGCGCGAGGCTCGTCAGCGGATGACCAGCGTGGCGCTGACCACGGTCACGGCGGCAGCCAGGGCCAGCAACGTCAGGACGTCCCAGGCCTTGGACCGGACGAGAAGGCCGCCCACGGCCCCGCGCGGGAGGGCGAGCCGCACGAGCGCGCACACGGTCAGCGTGCCGGCGATCACGTAGCCCGCCGCCTGCACCCCCGAGGAGAACAGCACGACCATCGCCACCGTCAGCCCGACCGGCAGGAGCCACCACAGACCGAGCGGCTGGCTCCCCCAGTTCGCCGGCCGCCGGGAGGGGGGACTGACCCGGCCGGTGTCCGGCTCGCTCACCTGGCCGGCTCGCCGGCAGCACGCTCGGCGGCCTGGACGACGTTGCTCAGCAGCATGGCCCGGGTCATCGGCCCCACGCCGCCCGGGTTGGGCGAGATCCACCCGGCGACCTCGGCGACCTCGGACGCCACGTCACCGGCGATCTTTCCGTCACGTCGGGCCACGCCGACATCGAGGACGGCGGCTCCCGGACGGACCATGTCGGCGGTGATCAGGTCGGGCACGCCGGCGGCGGCGACGACGATGTCGGCGCGCCGCGTGTGGGCCGCCAGATCCCGGGTCCCTGTGTGGCACAGGGTGACGGTGGCGTTCTCGGACCGACGGGTCAGGATCAGGCCAAGCGGACGGCCCACGGTAAGACCCCGCCCCACCACGACCACCTCGGCCCCGGCGATCTCCACCTCGTGTCGTCGCAGCAGCTCCACCACGCCGTAGGGCGTGCAGGGCAGCGGTGCAGGCTCCCCCAGGACCAGGGAGCCGAGGTTGACCGGGTGCAGGCCGTCGACGTCCTTGACCGGGTCGATCCGCGACAGGATTGCGAACTCGTCCAGACCGGTGGGCTGCTGCACCAGGAAGGCGGTGCAGTCGGGGTCCGCGTTGAGCTCGTCGACCACCGCCTCGACCTCCTCCTGCGTAGACCCGGCGGGCAGGTCACGACGGATCGAGCGGATCCCGATCTCGGCGCAGTCCCGGTGCTTAGCGTTGACATACCAGGTGCTCGCCGGGTCGTTCCCCACCAGCACGGTGCCCAGTCCCGGGACGACTCCCTGCTGCGCCAGTGCTGCGACGCGCGCCCTGAGGTCTGTCTTGATCTCGGCCAGGGCCGTCTTGCCATCAAGGATGCGCGCCGTCATAGCGGTCAGTCTATGGACGTGCCTCACCCCTGCTCACCGCCGGGCAGCTCACCCTGGCCCGGCGCACCGCCGGGCCACTCACCACCGCCAGGGAAGCCTCCCTGGCCGGGTCCGCCGAAGCCGCCCTCGGCATACTCCCCCGCCGTGGCCGTGGCAACCTCGCTGCCATCGACGCTGACGGTGTAGGAGCTTCCGGTCACCAGGGCGGCGTCCGAAAGCACCAGCGACTGAGCTGTCTTGGCAGTGGTCACCTCGGCCACGACCGTGCCCTCGGCATCGGTGACGGTCAGCACCGCACCCGCCGGGACGGTCTCGGTGAGGGTGACGACCAACGCGGCCTGACCAGTGTCGGTGGAGGGTCCGACGAGCATGTCGGCGGTGCCGACCGCCACCAGGGTGCCCCCGGAGACGACGAACTCACCGCCCACGTCCAGCGAGCCGTTGCCACCGCGGGTCGGCCCGTAGACGGTGACCTCTCCACCGGTCATCTCGACCGTGCCGTTGGAGTCCAGCCCGTCACCCTCGGCGTCCAGGGTGATCACCCCGCCGCTGATCTCCACCGACGGTGTGGTGACGTCCGAGGCGGCGTTGACCGCGTCGTCAGAGCTGGTCACCATCGCGACGCCACCCTCGATGATGATGCGGGCGGCCTCAAGGCCCTCGACGGATGAGTCAACGGTGAGGGTCCCGTCGACGAGGTCCACGACGTTCTCCCCCTTCACCGCGTCATCACCGGAAGCCACCGTCACGACGGTCCCGGCGCCGGAGATCAGCACGATGCCAGTGCCGTCGTCGGTGTTGTCCGAGGTCAGCCCGTCACCACCCGCCTCGACGGCGACGGTGCCGCCCTCGATCGCGAGGAAGTCTTTGCCCCGGATGCCGTCGTCGGTGGCGGTGACCTCCAGTGTCCCGGAGAGAATGACCAGGCCGTCCTTGCTGGTGATGCCGTCGTTGGCAGACCCGGTCACGGTCAGCGCCCCGTCGCCGGCGATGGTCAGATCCGCGGTCGAGTAGAGCGCGGCGTTGGGCGCGTCCACGGCCGCACCGGTCTCCGCGTCGACGGTGTCCTCGGTCAGGACATAGGTGGCAGCGTCGGTCAGGTGGTTGACCGAGTCTTCGGCGAGGACGACGGTCGCGTCCTCGGCGGAGACGATGTGCACCGCGGGACCGCTGGTGCTGGTGATCACCGCACCATCGAGCACGAGCGTGACGTCGTCGTCCTCGACGACGTCCACGACGACCTGTCCGGCGGACAGCGTCCCCGAGAGCACGTAGGTCCCCGCCTGGGTGATGAGCACGGTCTCCCCGGTGTCGTCGCGGCTGACCTCCACCCCCTCACCGTCGGCGCTGCTGGACCCGTCGGCGAGGGTGATCGCCACCGCGGCGTCAGCGTCGTAGTCGCCCTCGTCGCCGTCCGCGTGGGTCGACAGACCGATCAGCCCGAGGCCGTCGGCGGATCCGGTCTGCTGCCCGGTGTCTGCCCCCGAGGAGGTGTCGCCAGCCTGGTCGGCCGACGCCCCGGTCGAGGTCGAGGTCGAGTCCGTCGCGGCACCGGCACCGGCGTCGGTGGAGGGTGCGCTGCTGCCGCAGGCTGCCAGGACGAGGGCCAGGCTGCCGGCCGCCGCGATGGCGCGGACGGCTCGGGTGAGTCCGTGGGTGGTTCGTTCGGTGGACATGGTCGTGCTCCTTTGCTGCAGTGGTGGTCAGGATGTGAGGACGCCGTCGTCCGCGAAGAGTCGGTGCCAGCGGTTGGCGGGCACGGTGGGATCGAGCAGCGCCAGGCCCGTGCCGAACTTGCTGATGCGCGTGGGCCGGTGCCCGGCCCGCCACAGCGCCCGGTCGAAGGCCGAGGGCGTGCCGGTCGTCTTGGTCTCGATCACCACCGCGTCGCGCGGTGCGGTGGTCGTGCCGTCGGGCAGCAGCCAGGTCAGGTCGGTGTCGATCGTGGCGCGGGCTCCACCCTCGGGGAGCAGGATGGTGCTGCGGGAGTATGTCGTGCTCAGGACCGGTAGGCCGAGCCAGGGCCGGTGGTAGGCACGGGCGGCGCGGAGCCGCTCCTCGACCCAGGTCACGGCGGCGCCGGTGATCCGCTGGCTGGCCTCGGGCGGGTGCGGCGCACGCTCCTTGACGGTCAGGCCGCGCGGGCCCCGGGTCTTCACCTCGACCCAGCAGTCCCCCGAGTCCAGGTAGCTGCGGGTGCGGACCTTCCAGCGGCGCCGGCGCGCGGTCGCCGTGGAGCGGAAGCTGTCGCGCTCCGGGGTGTCGAAGTAGGTCGAGGCGTAGTCGGAACGGGTCCGTCCCTCGATCTCCAGCACCCGGCTGCCCTCCCCCAGCCCGGCGAGTGCCCGGGTGGCCTCGGGCAGGGGGAGCAGGTACTTGCGGTCGACGCGGGTGAGCAGCTCGGCCTCGGACTGCAGCGCAGCCAACGAGATCGTCGCCAGCGGTGGCAGCAGGCTCATCGCACAGGCACCTCCGCCCGTGGACCGACCGGGTGCGCCGCCACCGGGCCGCGCAGCTCTCCCCGTCGGAAGGTCACCTCGACGTGGGTGCTGTCGTTGACCAGGTCGAGGCGGATCACGTCCACCGCGACCACCGTGGCCCCCAGCAGCGCCTCCAGCTGTGCCCGCAGGCGGGTCTCGTCGGGCACCGCGCGGTCCAGGATGACCAGCTCGCGACGGACGCCGCGCCCCACCAGGCGCGGGTGGTCGGCGACCACCAGGGAGAGCACGATCAGCGCCATCAGGCCGGCGCCCAGGGCCGGGTCGGCGACCCCGATGCCGCCGAGGAGACCGAGTGCGAGGCTCGCAAAGTAATAGGCGATCTCGCGCTGGGACAGCTCCGCCGAGCGGAGCCGGATGATGGACAGGACACCGAACAGCCCCAGCCCCAGACCGATCGACGCGGCGGCCGAGCCCAACGCCATACTGACCGCGAGGACACCCACGTTGACCCCGACGAAGGCGGGGACCAGCTCCGTGCGGCGGTGCCGCGGCAGATAGACCACGGCGGTCAGGACGATGATGGCGACCAGGTCGGCGGCGGGCATGACCAGGGTGTTCATAGGAGGCTCCTGCGGTCGGGACGGATACGATGCGATCCATTCCGCCGGAGGGGACTGTGCATCGGCTGTGACGATCCGCAGCCGCGGATGTGAGCTTCCAACGGGTGCACGGCCCCGCACAGCCGGCGCACAGGAACAGCACAGAGTCACCCCAGTCCGACAGGCTGTGATAGGAGCATGACGATGAACGCTCCCGGCACCGCGCGCCCCGTCCTCACCCGGCAGGACGGCAGCCCGCTGCGGGTCCTCGTGGTGGACGACGAGGAGTCGATCGCCGAACTGTTGTCCATGGCGCTGCGCTACGAGGGCTGGACGGTGCGCACCGCCGGCACGGGGATGGCCGCGGTGCGTGCGGCCCGTGAGTTCTCCCCCGACGCCGTGGCGCTGGACATCATGCTGCCCGACCTCGACGGGCTGGAGGTCCTGGGCAAACTGCGCAAGATCGACGAGTCCGTCCCGGTTCTGTTCCTCACGGCGCGTGACGCCGTCGAGGACCGCGTGGCCGGGCTGACCGCCGGCGGGGACGACTACGTGACCAAGCCGTTCTCGCTGGAGGAGGTGGTCGCCCGCCTGCGGTCGCTGATGCGCCGCACCGCCCTGGCGCAGCAGGACCAGGACGCAGTGCTCACCGTCGGCGATCTCACCCTGGACGAGGACTCCCACGAGGTGACGCGCGACGGTGAGGAGATCCAGCTGACCGCCACGGAGTTCGAGCTGCTCCGCTTCCTGATGCGCAACCCCCGGCGGGTCCTGTCCAAGGCCCAGATCCTGGACCGGGTGTGGGACTACGACTTCGGGGGGCAGGCCAACATCGTCGAGCTCTACATCTCCTACCTGCGCAAGAAGATCGACGCCGGCCGGGCGCCGATGATCCATACGCTGCGGGGCGCGGGCTACGTCCTGAAGCCGGCCCCGCCCGGATGATCCGGCCACGGCGGCTCTCCACGACGCTGGTCCTGGTCCTGGTCGCCCTCTTCCTCGTCGTCACGGCCGCGACCGCGGTCACCACGGTGCTGCTGACCCGGCAGCAGCTCGTGGAGCAGCTGGACACGCAACTGACCGACCAGGCCCGCTTCATCAACGCACCGCAGGGCGGTGGACCCGGTGACCGCCCGGCCGGCGACGTTCCAGCCAGTGACGTTCCCGAGAATGACCTTCCGGACGGCCCGGGTGGTCCACCGCCCGGGGGCATCTCGTGCTCGACACCCCGGCCCGGGGTCGGGGAGGGCATGCTCCAGGCCTGCTTCACCGACACGACCACGACGGGCCACGTGGTCTCCGAGGGTGCCTACCAGGAGCTCGGCGAGGCCCAACTGGCGGCGCTGCTCGAGGCGGGTGGCCCCACGCCGACCTCTGTTGACCTGGAGGGTGCCGGCACCTTCCGCGTGATCGCCGCGCACGCCGAGGGGGCCACCATCGTGACCGGCGTGCCGATGACGACCGTGGACAAGGCCGTCGCCAACCTGGTGCGCACGGTGGTGCTGGTCTCCCTCGCGGGGACGGTGCTGACCGCCCTGGGTGGCGCCCTGCTCATCTCCCGCTCGCTGCGTCCGCTGGTCGCCGTCGCGTCCACGGCACGGGACGTGTCCGCGATGGACCTCTCCCGGGGCGAGGTGCACCTGCCCGACCGGGTGCCGCCGGCGCTATCGGACGGGAGGACCGAGGTGGGGCAGGTCGGTCGGGCCCTGAACTCCCTGCTGGACAACGTCGGGGGCGCCCTGACCACCCGACAGCGGTCGGAGACCCGGCTGCGGACCTTCGTGGCCGACGCCTCCCACGAGCTGCGCACCCCCCTGGCCAGCATCCGGGGGTATGCCGAACTGTCCCGCCGCCAGGACGAGCCCGTCCCCACCCAGGTGGGTCACGCCCTGGAGCGGATCGAGTCTGAGGCGACGCGGATGACCGACCTCGTCGAGGACCTTCTGCTCCTCGCCCGCCTCGACGCCGGGCGAGCGCTCGAGCGCACCGAGGTCGACCTGTCGGCCATGGTCGTCGAGTCGGTCGCCGACGCGCACGCGGCGGACACCCGCGGCGGCGGGCCGCAGCACCACTGGGAGCTAGCCCTGCCCGACAAGCCGGTCACCGTCATCGGCGACGCCGCGCGGCTCAAGCAGGTCCTGAGCAACCTGCTCGGCAACGCCCGCACGCACACCCCACCGGGGACCCGTGTGGTGGTCAGCCTGGCCGAGACCCCCGATGCCGTGCTGCTCTCGGTCGTCGACGACGGGCCGGGCATCCCCCTGCACCAGCAGGACGAGCTGTTCGAGCGCTTCACCCGTGGGGACACCTCCCGGCACCGGGCCACCGGATCCACGGGCCTGGGGCTCTCGATCGTGCGAGCCGTCGTGGAGGCCCACGGCGGCACCGTCGACCTCCACCCGCAAGCGGTCGGGACGGCCTTGCGGGTGTGGCTGCCGCGCGGCAGCACCGACCACACCCCCGGTTAGGGCAACGCTGGGCTGATCGCACCCCGCGCGGCCCGGTTCAGGGGGCAGCACCGAGCGGGCGGGCCGCTCCCCCGCCCCGGCGTGCCCGGGCGCGGGCCATCGCGGCGACCACGGCCGCGATCACGGTCAGCGCGACCCCCAGCAGCATCTGGGTGCCGACCTGGTCCCGGGTGCTCGGCTCGATGAGGTCCAGGACGACCCCGGTGCCGAGCTGACTGGTCACCGTGACCAGGCCGAAGAGCAGGACGCCGCTGTGCATGACGGCCCACGCGGCGCCCAGGATGAAGACGACCCCGATGAGACCACCCGACCAGGACCACCAGGGTGCGGTCGAGACGTCGGGCATACCGGCCGGCAGCACGGTCCAGCAGCCGACCAGGACCAGGACGACCGTGCCGACGGCGAAGTTGACGAAGCCGGTCACCGCGGCATCACCGCCCGTCGCGGTGATCAGGGCGTTGGTCGCCTGTTGGACGGAGGTGCCCATCCCGACCAGGAAGGCCAGCAGCACCGGCAGCCAGGCCAGGCCCGAGGTCAGTTCGGGTCCCACCGCGGTGAGGACGCCCAGGACGGCCAGGACACTAGCGGCCACCCGCCCGAACGTGACCCGCTCTGGCGCAGCCGGCCCCACTCCGAGCCGGTCCACGACCAGCGCGCTGACCATCTGACCGCCGACGATGGCGATCAGGAAGGTGGCGACGCCCACCAGCGGCACGGCATACGTCTGTGTGCCGACGAGCAGCCCGCCCGCAACCCCGCCGAGCAGGTGCCACGGCCGCAGCCGCCCCTGCCGGAGGGCCTCCCGGACCCGGGCCGAGGCGGCCCGGAAGCGCGGGGTGAGCCACAGCAGGCTGAGCGCGACCAGGCCCGAGCCGAAGCTGATCCAGGCCGCCTGCATCGCGCCCACATGGGTGCCGAGCTCGCCGTTGACGCGGGACTGGATCGCCAGCAGGGCACCGCAGGCGAGTGCGGCGAGCAGCGCGAGCTCCAAGTTCCTGGAGCGTGGCCGGGGGTCAGTGGGCAAAGTGGCGAGTGCCGGTGAAGTAGAGCGTCACCCCAGCTGCCTCCGCCGCGGCGACAACCTCCTCGTCGCGGATGGACCCGCCCGGTGAGACGACCGCCCGCACGCCCGCGTCGAGCAGGATCTGCAGCCCGTCGGCGAACGGGAAGAAGGCGTCGGAGGCCGCGACCGACCCGGCCGCCCGCTCCGCGCCGGCGCGCTCCACCGCCAGACGGCAGGAGTCGACGCGGTTGACCTGCCCCATCCCGATGCCGACGCTGGCGCCGTCGCGGGCCAGCAGGATGGCGTTGGACTTCACGGCCCGGACCGAGCGCCAGGCGAAGGCCAGGTCGGCCAGCACCGCGTCGTCGGCGGAGGGTCCGGTGGCCAGTTGCCACGCCGCCGGGTCGTCGCCCTCCGCGTCGATCACGTCGAGGGACTGGAGCAGGGCTCCCCCGCCGATGTTGCGCAGGTCACCGCCTCCGCGCTGGAAGGCTGCCGCGCGGACCACCCGCAGGTTCTTCTTGGCCTGCAGGAGCTCCAGGGCGTCCGGCGCGAAGTCCGGGGCGATGATCACCTCGGTGAAGATCTCGGCCACCTGCGTGGCAAGCTCCGCGGTCACCGCACGGTTGGTGGCGATGATCCCGCCGTAGGCCGACACCGGGTCGCACGCGTGGGCCTTGCGGTGCGCCTCGGCGATGTCCTGCCCGGTCGCGATGCCGCACGGGTTGGCGTGCTTGATGATCGCGACCGTCGGCACGTCGCCGTGGTCGTGCGCGGCCCTTCGGGCGGCGTCGGCGTCGACGTAGTTGTTGAACGACATCGCCTTGCCGTGCAGCACCTCCGCCTGGGCGAGCGAGGGCACGGGCTGGAAGCCGTTGCGGTAGAGGGCGGCCCGCTGGTGCGGGTTCTCGCCGTAGCGCAGGACGTCCGCCCGTTCCCAGGTCGCCCCCATCCAGGCCGGGAAACCCGTGCCGTCGGAGGTGTCGGTGAGCACGTTGCCCATCCAGGAGGCGACGTGCACGTCATACGTCGCGGTGTGGATGAACGCCCTGGCCGCCAGGGTCTTGCGCTGGTCGAGGGAGAACCCGCCGGCCGCCACCGCGGCCACGACCTCGGAGTATGCCGTGGGGTCCACCACCACGGCGACCGACGCGTGGTTCTTGGCCGCGGCCCGCACCATCGAGGGGCCGCCGATGTCGATCTGCTCGACACACTCCTCCTGGGAGGCGCCGGATCCGACGGTCTCGGTGAACGGGTAGAGGTTGACGACGACCAGGTCGAACGGCTCGATGTCGAGGTCGGCGAGCTGGGCCAGGTGGTCGGGGTTGCGGGTGTCGGCCAGCAGCCCGGCATGGACCCGCGGGTGCAGGGTCTTGACCCGTCCGTCGAGGCACTCGGGGAAGCCGGTGAGCTCCTCCACCCGGGTCACCGGGACCCCGGTCGACTCGATCCGAGCCGCGGTCGATCCGGTCGACACGAGCTGGGCGCCGGCCTCGTGCAGGCCGGTGGCGAGCTCCTCCAGCCCGGTCTTGTCGTAGACCGAGATGAGCGCCCGGCGGATCGGACGGCGGCCCTCGTCGGGGCTGCTCTGGGCGTCCTGCGGGGTGGCGTTCACGGAATGGTGACCTTCCTGTCGGTGAGGGTGTGGCCGTGCCGGGCCAGGCGGCCGACCACGTCCACGAGCATGGGTCGCTCGACGGACTTGATGCGTTCGTGGAGCGACTCCTCGGTGTCCCCGTCCTCGACCGGGACGGCGACCTGGGCGAGGATCGGGCCGGTGTCGACGCCGCTGTCGACGAGGTGAGCGGTGCACCCGGTCACCCGCACACCGTAGGCCAGTGCGTCGGCCACGGCGTGCGCGCCCGGGAACGCGGGCAGCAGCGCGGGGTGGGTGTTGACGACCGTGTGCGCCGCCAGGACCCGCTCGCCGAGGATCTTCATGAACCCTGCGGAGACGACCAGGTCCGGCTCGTGGGCCGCGATCTCGGTCGCGAGCGCCGCGTCCCACGCGCTCCGGTCCGGGTGGTCGGCCACCCGGCACACGAAGGTCGGGATGCAGTGCCGCTCGGCGCGTTCCAGACCGAGGATCCCGTCGCGGTCAGCTCCGACGGCGACCACCTGGACCCCGTAGAGCGGATCGGCCGCGGCGTCGATGAGCGCCTGCAGGTTGCTGCCGGTGCCGGAGACGAGGACGACGACGGGGTGGGGCACCCGATGACGATAACCCCCCAGCCATTCTTGGGGAGGATCGGTACGCCTCCCACCGCACACTCCCCGGGGGGACGTCAATTGGGACGATCCTGCCCGGGCGCGCCAGCTTGGCACAGAGGGAGGCGTACAAAACCTGCCCAAGAATGCAGGGCAGGCGTACAAAACCTCCCCAAAAATAGTCAGAGACGGCGACGGAACAGGTGCAGCACCGTGAGGGTGACCAACGCGCCACCCAGGAGCTCGGCACCGAGCAGGCCGGCCACCCGCAGCGGCTCCGTGCCGACGGTGGCCAGCAGGCCGGGGGTCATCCCGCCGAGCGCGAGCCAGCTCAGCAGCAGCACGATCACCGTGACGCACACGCAGGCCGAGAGCGCGATCTGGGCCTTGGCCCACCAGGACGCCAGCCGCGGGGCTGCGCGGGAGCTCTGGAAGCCGAGCCAGGCTCCGGCCAGCACCGGCAGCAGCGCGGCCAGCCAGAGCCCGGGCGGCAGGGCTCCCGGCTCAGGCAGAGCGGCCAGCACGGGCAGCAGCGGCAGGTCTCCACCGGTGGACTCGGCCCAACCGACGTGGACCGTGCCCACCGACACCTGGCCGCCACTGGTCCACCCCAGCGCCCAGACCAGCACGTTGGGCAGGGCGAGGGCCTGCCCGAGCGTCAGCACCGTCGTGCCGACCGCGCCTGCATCCAGTGCCTCGTAGAGGGTGAGCACCCGGTCGAACCGGACCACGAGGAGTGCGACGACGGCCAGGAGAGCCCCCGTCAGGAGGATCCCCAGAGCCTGGAAGGCGGGGCGCAGGCCACGCCGGAAGAGGACCGGGGTGTGCAGCTCGAGCCAGCTCAGCCCGCGGTCGAAGGTGGGGTGTCGCTGACGCCGGTGCTCCCGCCACAGGCTGAGCCCGATGGCGACCAGCGGCACGAGGACCAGACCCGGGACGGCGCTGGAGACGTCCACCGGCGCCTGTCCCAGCCCGGCCAGCGAGCAGAGCAGCAGGCCGGACCCGAGATAACCGAGCAGGAAGGCGAGCAGCTCCCCGGCGCCGAGCGCGGCCCACGCGGACCGCCAACCCTGGACGTCGTGGACCTCGCCACGGACCTCCGGGCGGTCGACCACGACCTGCCCCACGGCATACCAGCAGGCCAGCAGTGGCACCAGGGTGAGCAGGAGCGGAGCCAGCACGACCGCGGTGTCCCCCACCTCGACGGTCGCGCGGTGCGCCATGGCCCACAGGTCGACGCCGATGCCGGCGGTCTGCCAGAGGGAGGTGGTGCTGCGCTCGTCGGCGAGCCAGGCGACGACAACCGGCACGGTCACCGCGACCCAGGAGATCAGGGCGGCCAGCAGACCGGCCAGGGCCGCGAGCACGATCGCACGCAGGCGACCACCGAGGGTCGCCGCGTCGGCGGGTCGGGTGGTGGTGCGCTCCAGGAGTGTCATGGCGCCCTCATCGTCACCCGTCTCGGGCGTGGAGGCGCGGAGGCTCACCGGGATGGAGGAAACAGCCGGGCCCCCGACCGACACCAGGGTCGTGGTCGAGGGCCCGGGACCTGTGGCCCGCGGTCGCAGCCGCAGGTGGGTCGCCTCCGATCAGGCGCCGTGACCCTGCAGGATCTGTCGCATCAGCTCGGCGGTCTCCGACGGCGTCTTGCCGACCTTGACACCAGCGGCCTCGAGGGCCTCCTTCTTGGCCGCCGCCGTGCCGGAGGAGCCGGAGACGATGGCGCCGGCGTGGCCCATCGTCTTGCCCTCCGGCGCGGTGAAGCCGGCGACGTAGCCGACGACGGGCTTGGTCACGTGCGCCTGGATGTACTCGGCGGCGCGCTCCTCCGCGTCGCCCCCGATCTCACCGATCATCACGATGGCCCGGGTGTCCGGGTCGTTCTCGAAGGCCTCGAGGGCGTCGATGTGGGTGGTGCCGATGACCGGGTCACCACCGATGCCGATCGCCGTGGTGAAGCCGAAGTCGCGCAGCTCGTACATCATCTGGTAGGTCAGCGTGCCGGATTTGGAGACCAGTCCGATCGGGCCCTTGCCCGCGATGGTGTGCGGCGTGATGCCGGCCAGGGACTCCCCGGGCGAGATGACACCCGGGCAGTTCGGGCCGATCATCCGGGTCTGCTTGCCCTCCAGGTAGGCGAAGACCTCGGCGGTGTCCTTGACGGGCACACCCTCGGTGATGACCACGATGAGGGGCATCCCTGCGTCGATGGCCTCGACGCAGGCGTCCTTGGCGAAGGCCGGGGGCACGAACAGCACCGACACGTCAGCACCGGTGGCGTCCATGGCCTCCTTGACCGTGCCGTAGACGTGCAGCTCCTGGTCGTTGAGCGTCACGGTCGTCCCGGCCTTGCGCGCGTTGACGCCGCCGACGATGTTGGAGCCGGCCAGGAGCATGAGCTCGGTGTGCTTGGAGCCCATGCCACCGGTGATGCCCTGGACGATGATCTTGGAGTCCTTGTTGAGGTAGATCGTCATGGTTCGTTGTCTCCCGGTCTCAGGCGTTCGCCAGCTCAGCGGCCTTGTCGGCCGCGCCGTCCATGGTGTCGACCTGGGTCACGAGCGGGTGGTTCAGCTCGTCCAGGATTGCGCGGCCCTTCTCGACGTTGTTGCCGTCGAGACGGACCACGAGCGGCTTGGTGGCGCTGTCACCGAGGATCTCCAAGGCTCCCCTGATGCCGTTGGCGACCTCGTCGCAGGCGGTGATGCCACCGAAGACATTGACGAAGACGGCCTTGACCTGCTCGTCGTTCAGGATGACGTCGAGGCCGTTGGCCATGACCTTGGCGTTGGCGCCGCCCCCGATGTCGAGGAAGTTGGCGGGCTTGACGCCGCCGTGCTTCTCGCCGGCGTAGGCGACGACGTCGAGGGTGCTCATGACCAGCCCCGCGCCGTTGCCGATGATGCCGACCTGGCCGTCCAGCTTGACGTAGTTGAGGCCGAGCTCCTTGGCCTTGGCCTCCAGGGGGTCGGTCGCGGCCTTGTCCTCCAGCTCCGCGTGGGCCGGGTGACGGAACTCGGCGTTCTCGTCCAGGGACACCTTGCCGTCCAGGGCGATGATCTGCCCGTCAGTGGTCTTCACGAGGGGGTTGACCTCGACGAGAGTGGCGTCCTCCTCGCGGTAGACGTCCCACAGCTTGACCAGCACCTCGGCGATGGCGTCCTGGTCCTCGGTGAACCCGGCCGCCTCGACGATCTCGGCGGCCTTCGCCGCGTCGATGCCGGTCAGGGCGCTCACCGGCACCTTGGCCAGCGCCTCGGGACGCTCCACCGCAAGCTGCTCGATCTCCATGCCGCCCTCCTTGCTGCACATGGCCAGCAGGGTGCGGTTGGCGCGGTCCAGCAGCAGGGAGAAGTAGTACTCCTCGGCGATGCTGGCGCCCTGGGCGATCATCACGGCGTTGACGGTGTGGCCCTTGATGTCCATGCCGAGGATCTGCTCGGCGGCGGCCGTGGCCTCCTCCGGGGACTTGGCCAGCTTCACCCCGCCGGCCTTGCCGCGGCCGCCGGTCTTGACCTGGGCCTTCACGACGACGACACCACCGCTGTTTGCGCCGATGCGTTCAGCCGCCGCCGCCGCGTCACCGGCGTCGGTGATCACCTCGGCGGACAGCACGGGCACGCCGTGTGCCTCGAACATGTCCCGTGCTTGGTACTCGAAAAGGTCCACGAGTCAGCTTCCCATCTGTGTTGTTGCGGGGGTCGTGCCTCTGGTGAGGTCCGCCAGCAAGGGTAAATCAGTCGCGGCCGAGGGTTTCGTGCACCCACCCGGTGATCTCGCTGGTGGTCGCGCCGGGAGTGAAGATCCGCGAGACCCCCAGCTCGTGCAGCACCGGGATGTCGGCCTCGGGGATGATCCCGCCGCCGAAGACGACGATGTCGCCGGCGTCGCGCTCGCCCAGCAGCTCGATGACCCGCTTGAACAGGGTCATGTGCGCGCCCGAGAGGACCGACAGCCCCACCGCGTCAGCGTCCTCCTGGATGGCGGCCTCGACGATCTGCTCCGGCGTCTGGTGCAGCCCGGTGTAGATCACCTCGACCCCCGCGTCACGGAGTGCGCGAGCGACGACCTTGGCGCCCCTGTCATGGCCGTCGAGCCCCGGTTTGGCGACGACGACTCGCAGGGGAGGACCGCTTGGTGTGGAGGACATGGGATGCAGATTAGCGCACCGTCGACAAGGTGATCAGGGCCACATTGGCGTCCCTCCCCAGCCACGCTAGAGTGCTGGGCGTCCGCATCGCCCCGGTAACCCCCGCCCGGTGTGCGAAGCCCCCGTCGCGGACCGCTGACACCGTCATCGGAGTTGATGAGCCTTGCATTCTGCTGGCCGCTCACGGTCTGCGCCCCACCCTGGGGAGCGGTGGGTTCCGGTCGAGGATGCCCCGCGCAGCCGCCGAGAGGCGCGCGAGCGCGCGGCCCAGGACTCCGGGCGCAGCCGTCGGCGGCGGCGCACGTCAGCGGAGGCACCGCGGTCGGCCCGCCCGCAAGCACGCGCCGAAGTCACGCGGGGCTACCTCCCCGAGCCCCCGACGGTCCCGGCTCCACGCTCCCGCCGAGAGGCCCAGGCCACCGCCGGCGCACGGTCCCGTCAGACCGCTGACGACACGCCGCTGCGCGTGGCCCGGGCAGCACTGGCCACGTCCGACCCGCAGCCCCGGCGCTACGTCCCCGCGACACAGGCCGCACCAGCTCCGCGAACACGTCGCGAGGCCAGAGCGCTCACCGAGGCGACCCCGCGCTCCCGTCGCGACGCGAGGACCGTGGCCACGACGACCCCACAGTCCCGCCGCGAGGCCAAGGCTCTCGCCGCGACGACCCCGCGCTCGCGCCGCGAGGCCAGGGCCCTCGCGGAGCTCTCCCGCCGCACCAGCCCCTCCCCCGTCCGTGCGCTGACGCACCGGGTCGTGGCACCCGTGGTGGTGACCGCCCTCGTCGCAGCCGGCGGCGCCACCGCAGTCGTGGGTCTGCCCACCAAGGTTGCTGCAGGCCTCCCGGGGCAGTCCCTGTCCGCCGGCACCAGCCCGCACCTCACCAGTTCCACCACCAGCGGGACGCCGGTCAGTGGTTCCCTCGCCGATGGTCCGCTCGCAGGCAGCGGCGCCGTCCTCACCGACCTTCGCCAGTCATCGACGTCGGCGTCCCGGGGGTCGATGCACCGGCTGACTCTCGCGTGGGGCACGGCCGCCGTCGTGGAGGGGCGGCGGCTCATGACCGCCCGGGTGCAGACGATGGAGTCCTCGATCACCGCCGGTGTGACCGCCACCGACGAGGCCTGCGCCGAGGCGCGGGGCCTCGCGCACGACCTCGCCTTCCACGAGCCGATCCTCGAGGGTCGCAAGACCTCCGGCTACGGGTGGCGCTGGGGGCGGATGCACAACGGCACCGACTTCGGTGCCGACGTCGGGACCGAGCTGTATGCCGTCGGGCGGGGCACCGTCTCTGCCGCCGGCTGGAACTCCGGGCTGGGTTATCACGTGAAGATCACCCTGGACACGGGCGAGCTCATCGTCTACGGGCACATGTCGCGGATCACCGCCACGCTCGGCGACCGGGTCGTGCCCGGCACGACGATCGGCGCCGTGGGCAGCACCGGCAACTCAACCGGCGCTCACCTGCACCTGGAGGTGCGGACCAGCGACGGTCCGATCGATCCGCTGCCCTGGCTGAACGCTCGGCGAGCCTGACCGGGACCGCGTCACAGCACCTGACCGAGACCGCGTCACAGCGCCTGACCGAGACCGCGTCACAGCGCCTGCCCCAGGCCGGGTCACAGCGCCTGCCCGAGACCGCGTCACAGGGCCTGCCCGAGACCGCGCGGGAGTGGCTCGCCCGTGGACGACCGTGCGCTCAGAGCTTCTCCAGGGGGGCGTAGCGGAGCAGCAGCCGCTTGACCCCGGCACCGCCGAAGTCGACGTGCGCCATGGTGTTGTCGCCGCTGCCCTCGACCCGGATCACGGTGCCCAGCCCGAAGGAGTCGTGACTGACCCGGTCGCCGGCCGCGACGGACACCGGGGTCGTGGGCTTGCGGACGCCCGCCCCGCCGGGGTTGAGCCGGACCACCCCACCTGTCCGGCTGGTGGTGCGGCCGCCCCAGCCCTGCTGGACCGAGGCGCTGGGTCGACCGGCAGCGCTCATCCGGTCCCGGTCCGAGCGCTCCCAGTCGATGACATCGATCGGGATCTCGTCGATGAAGCGCGAGGGCGGGTGGTACTGCGGGGCGCCGAACGAGGCCCGTGTGCCAGCCCGGCTGAGATAGAGGCGCTCCCGGGCGCGGGTGATGCCCACGTAGGCGAGGCGCCGCTCCTCCTCCAGCTCGTCGGGGTCGTCCATCGAGCGCTGGTGCGGGAAGGTCCCGTCCTCCAGGCCGGTGAGGAAGACGACGGGGAACTCCAGCCCCTTGGCCGTGTGCAGCGTCATCAGGGTCACCACACCGGCGTCGGTGCCCTCGCCGCCCTGCGGGATCTCGTCGGCGTCGGCGACGAGCGAAACCTGCTCGAGGAAGTCGACGAGCGAGCCCTCCGGATAGTTCTCGTCGAACTCGCCGGCCACGGCCACGAGCTCGGCGAGGTTCTCCAGGCGGGTCTCGTCCTGCGGGTCGTGGCTGGCCCGCAGCTCCTGGGAGTAGCCGGACCGGTCCAGGATCGCCTCGAGCAGGTCAGCGACACCGAACCTCTCGTCCGCGGCCATCGCGCCGAGGCCTTCCAGGATGGCCGTGAACGCCTGCACCGCTGCCACGGACCGGGTCGCGATGCCAGGGGCGTCCTCGACCCGCCCCAGGGCGGCGACGAACGGGATGCGCTCCCGGGCCGCCAGCGCCGCCACCGCAGCCTGGGCTCGGTCGCCGATGCCCCGCTTGGGCACGTTGAGGATGCGCCGCAGATTGACGTCGTCGGCGGGATTGGCCACGACCCGCAGGTAGGCGAGCGCGTCCTTGACCTCACGCCGCTCGTAGAAGCGGGTGCCCCCGACCACCTTGTAGGGCATCCCGGTCCGGACGAACACCTCCTCCAGTGCCCGGGACTGCGCGTTGGTGCGGTAGAAGACCGCGACGTCCTTGGGCTGGACGCCGTGCTCGTCCCCCAGCTTGTCGATGGTCTGCGCCACGAAGGACGCCTCGTCGTGCTCGTCGTCGGCGACGTAGCCGACGATCATGGAGCCCTCGCCCAGCTCGGACCAGAGCTTCTTGTCGCGACGACCGGGATTGCGGGCGATCACCGAGTTGGCGGCGCGCAGGATGCGCTCGCTGGAGCGGTAGTTCTGCTCCAGCAGGATGGTCCGGGCCTGGGGGTAGTCCTTCTCGAACTCCACGATGTTGCGGATCGTGGCCCCGCGGAAGGCGTAGATCGACTGGTCGGCGTCACCGACGACGCAGAGCTCTGCGGGGGGCACCTGCTCGTCCTCGGTGCCGACCAGCTCACGGACCAGGGTGTACTGCGCGTGGTTGGTGTCCTGGTACTCGTCGACCAGGACGTGCCGGAAGCGGCGCCGGTAGTGCTCCCGGACGGCCGGGAACGCCTGCAGGATGTTGACCGTCATCGAGATGATGTCGTCGAAGTCCAGCGCGTTGGCCTGGCGCAGCCGGCGCTGGTAGTCGGTGTAGGCCGCCGCCACGTGCGCCTCGTAGGGGTTGTTGCCCACCTGCGCGGCGAAGGTCTCCTCGTCGATCAGCTCGTTCTTGGCCGCCGACACCTTGTGGCAGAAGACGCGCGCGGGATAGCGCTTGGGGTCCAGGTCAAGATCGCGGATCACCATCGCCATCAGCCGCCTGCTATCGGCGGCGTCGTAGATGGAGAAGGTCGACTTGAGGCCGACGGTCGCGGCCTCACGACGCAGGATTCGCACGCACGCCGAGTGGAAGGTCGACACCCACATGGCCTTGGCGCGGGGGCCGATTAGGGACTCCACCCGCTCCCGCATCTCGGCGGCCGCCTTGTTGGTGAAGGTGATGGCCAGGACCTGTCCCGGCTGGACTCCGCGCTGGGCCAGCAGGTAGGCGATCCGGTGGGTCAGCACCCGGGTCTTACCCGACCCCGCCCCCGCGACGATGAGCAGCGGGCTGCCCTCATGGACCACGGCCTCGCGCTGGGGACCGTTGAGCCCTTCCAGGAGCAGCTCGGGGTCGGCCGTCGCCGTGGGCTCGCGGTCGGGGGCGAAGTCCGGTGCCGGCTCCTCCTCCAGCGCCCAGAGCGGCACCCCCGCGTGGTCCACCGGCACGCTCCCGCTGGCCTGCGCAGGGGTCATCGGGGGCAGCGGGACGTTGTCGAAGAGGGTGCTCATGGTGGCGCTCAGTCTAGGTCGCCGGTCCGACAGCAGGACCGACTTATCCACCGACGTACCCTGGTCTGCGTGATCCGCGAAGCGACCGAGCAGGACATCCCTGCGATTCTCGCCCTGGTGCAGGAGCTGGCCGACTACGAGAAGGCACCCGAGGAGGCCGTCGGCACCGTCGACGCCTACCGTGCCGTGCTCTTCCCCGAGCACGGCACCCCCACGGCCTGGGCCCACGTCGCGGAGGTCGACGGTGCGGTCGTGGGGATCGCCGTCTGGTTCCTCACCTTCTCGACCTGGACCGGCCGCAACGGACTGTGGCTGGAGGACCTCTACGTCTCCCCCGCCCACCGGGGCAGCGGCCTCGGCCGGCAGCTCATGGCGACCCTGGCCCGGGTGTGCACCGAGCGGGGCTACCCACGGATGGAGTGGACCGTGCTCAACTGGAACACCCCGGCGATCGAGGTCTACCGCCACATCGGCGCCACGCCCCAGGAGGAGTGGACCACCCAACGCCTCACCGGTGACGCCCTCGCGACGCTGGGAGCCGCCGCGCGATGACCTCGGCCACCCTCCTGACCGGCACCACCGCGCTCCCCGGCGTGACCACACCACCCAGCACCACGTCATACTTGGATGGCTGGACCAGCGCCCTGCTGCTCACCGGCTTCCTGGCGATGGGGGTCTGCGTCGTCTCCGGCCTGCGCGGCCACGGGCCGGGGCGGGTCACGCTGGGCGTCACGGGCCTGCTGCAGCTCGTGGTCACCGCGGTCTTCGGGGTCTACCTGGCGCGGACGATCGGCGGTGAGCACCCGGTCGGGCCGCCGTGGGAGCTGTGGGCCTACCTGGTGACGGTGCTCATGGTGCCAGCCGTCGCCTGGCTGTGGACCCGCAGCGACTCCTCGCGCTGGGGCACCTTCGTGCTCGCGCTGGCCGGCTTCGTCGTCGCCGTGATGGGCGCACGCGCCGCACAGATCTGGCACGGGGTCGGTTTCTCGTGACCGACGCCGAGGGGATCAACCCCCGCACCTCGGGCCCCGGCCGGCTGATCATCGCGCTGTATGCCGTGTTCGTCGTGGGATCCCTGTCCCGGGCCGCCGTCCAGATCGCGAGCCGGTTCGACGAGGCTCCTCTGGCCTACACGCTCTCCGCGGTGGCCGGGGTGGTGTATGTCGTGGCGGCCGTCTCCCTGTCCATCCGCGGCCCACGGGCCTGGTGGGTGTCGCTGGTCGCCATCAGCACCGAGCTGCTGGGGGTGCTGACCGTCGGTCTGTGGAGCGTCCTGGACCCCGCGGCCTTCCCGGACGCCACGGTGTGGTCGGGCTTCGGCCGGGGCTACCTCTACATCCCGCTGGTGCTGCCGGTCCTCGGCCTGTGGTGGCTGTGGCGCACCCGGCCGATGCGCGGCGCGGCCGTCGCCTCCTGAAAGCGGCCCTCTCCCACGGTCACCGGGTCTGTCGGTGCCTGCTGGGAGTATGTCGTCAGTTGGCACTTCGTTCCCGTCGGCTCGGTCTGTGGCCGGGTGTGACCGACACGCCGGGTGTGGACAAACCGGACGGCGTGTCGAACATGTGTGCTAGGTTGGTTGGTAGCAGGGAAAGTTGTCGTCAACGGGGACTCGGGGAGGAGGGGTGAGGATGGCACCGCAGGCGAAGTCGGCCCAGACACAGGCACCAGGGTCGCCTTCTTCATCGCCCTGCGGACCGACGGTCCAGGCGTCCAGTGCGTGGGAGACCCGGTTGGAGGAGCTCGTCCCTGCCGACGTGCTCGCCGAGTTGAAGGCTCAGGTCGCCTCCCGGGCTGCGTCCTACGAGCGGACCGGGGTGATGCCGCCGGCGCCGGTGCGGATGCGGGTGCACCACCCCGAGGCGAGTGTCCCGGTGGTTGTCGTCGAGCTGGGTGATGAGCACACCGAGAAGGTCGAGGCGTTGCAGGCAGCGATGGCCGCCCTCGGGGTCGGTGACCTGGCCGGTCCGTTGACGCAGGTGACCCTGGCCTGCGCGGCCTTGGCCACCCCGGACCAGTCCAGCGACGCCGACAGCCAGTCCACCGAGGCCGGCAGCCAGCCTGCGGTGCTGGCTCGGTCCCAGGAGCTGCTGGGCGTGGTGGAGTCGGTGACCACGGTGTCCCGGCAGCTCGACGGGGTCCTGGTCAGGGCGGTGCGGGACCTGACCGCGGGCCGGGCCCAACTGCTGCTGGGCCAGAAGGGCGTCAGCGACCCC
>NZ_JALKAL010000001.1 GCF_023015765.1 Ornithinimicrobium sp. F0845 | reverse complement strand
ATCGAGCAGTCCGCCCAACTGACCAAGGTCCTCAACGGGCTCCCCGAGGCACAGATCCACGTCGTCGTCCCCTACGACACCCTCATCGGCCACCGCACCAACCCCCCACCCACCGACACCGACACCCTCCCCACCGACACCGCCACCACCCCCACTACCGGCGGCGGTGCACCACCCCGGCAGGATCCGACAGGTCAACCCTGCCCACCACGACCCGCCCCAGCAGGCACAGGCGACCCAGCCGCCTCACCGTCCCACCAGCCCGGCACGGGCGACCCAGCCGCCTCACCCTTCCACCAGCCAGACACCCGCGGCGCGGCAGATCCGCCGGGTCGGGTCCTGCCGGGGGTGGGTGAGGTCATCGGACGCCACTCGATGTTCCTGATGCCCGAGCAGGCCCAGCTGCTGGCCCTGCTGCCCGGCTCCACCCTGCACCGGCTGCTGATCGACCCGGCCACCGGACGCTGCGTGGAACGCTCCATCAATGCCTACCCCTTCGACGCGGCGATGCGCGCCCAGATCGTCGCCTCCGACCTGTTCTGCCGGGCCCCCGGCTGCCTGCGCCCGGCCCGCCTGTCCCAGATCGACCACGTCCAGGAGCACGGCACCCCCGGTGGTCACACCTGCGAGGCCAACGGCCAGCCCGCCTGCGACCCCCACCACGACCAGAAGACCAAGAAGGCCTGGGACGCGGTCATCGACACCAACCGAGACGTCACCTGGACCACCCTGCTCGGCCGGATCTACCGCACCAAGGCCCACGACTACACCCAGTACACCAAGCTCCTGACCGCAGCCACCACCCACATCGACGACACCATCGCCGCAGGCAACGACCGCGCACAGGTCATCAACACCGCCATCTACCAGGCCCTGTCCTNGACGTCACCTGGACCACCCTGCTCGGCCGGATCTACCGCACCAAGGCCCACGACTACACCCAGTACACCAAGCTCCTGACCGCAGCCACCACCCACATCGACGACACCATCGCCGCAGGCAACGACCGCGCACAGGTCATCAACACCGCCATCTACCAGGCCCTGTCCTACCGCGACCCCGGACTACCCCTGGCCGACGACCACGAGGAAGACCTCTTCAACGGCTGGGACTCCCTCACCCTCTCCCACACCGGACCCAGCGGACGCCGCACCTACAAGCCAGACCCCCAGATCCGCCAAACCGAGATCGACCGCCACCGCGACATCACCGGCCAACCCCCCACAGACCCTGCACAAGACACCGGGGATCAGGCAACCACCGAACCCGCACAGAACCCCGCCGACCAGGCCACCACCGAACCCGCCGACCAGTCCACCCCGGACACCGACCGCAACGACGAACCCCCGCCCTTCTGAGAGGCGGGGGGCCCGACGTTGCGTAGATCGGCGGTGGGTCTATCGGCACTCACTTCCAGAGCGAAGCCACCAGCACGTTGACCACCGCGAGCGCACCGGCCGCGTGCACCATGCCCGGCGCGACAGCCTTGCCCTTGCGGGCCCGGGCGGCGGCGATCTCGGTCAGCGCGGCGACAGCGATCGCGACGAGCAGCTTGACCCCGATCTTGGTGTTGTTGACCTCGTAGTCCAGGGCTCCCTCCGCCAGGCCCACCAGGATCAGACCGGTCAGCACCTGCACCCGGGCACCCCACACCATCACGACATTGGGGACCAGACCTTCGGCGGCACGCGTCACCGCCACAAGGTAGCCCCCGACCAGGGCAGCCAGACCGAGCATGTGGGCGACGACGGTGAGGTTGTAGACGAACTCCATGATCCCAGGGTAGGTGGCCGGTCGCGCGCGTCACCGTAAGGCTGACCTGACCTGCCGAGCTGAGGACTCAGCCGTCGGGCAGGAACCGCCGCTGCCAGTCCAGGACCGGCGTCCGGGGCAGTGCGGCGAGCGGGATCCAGGCCGCGTCGGCGGTGCTCCCGCCGACGTCGTGGATGACGGGGCGCACCGGGTCGGGGCACGTAGCCCGATAGACGGCCGAGACAGCGTGGTAGTCCTCCAGTCGCCCGGATGGAGCACGCCCGGTCCAGTGCCGGCTGACCAGTTCGAGCGGTCTCAGGTCACGCACCCGCTGCCCGGTCTCCTCCCAGACCTCGCGGACGGCCCCGTCCACGGGGTCCTCCCCGGGGTCCAGGCCACCGCCGGGCAGACCCCACACCTCGCGCTGGCTCATGCTGAACGTGGTGAGCAGCACGGACGGGACCCCGTCGTACTCAGCGTGCACCACGGCATACGCACTGAGCCGCTGGTGGGGCTTTGGACGATCGCCGGGCGCCACGCGGTAGACGAGGACGACCTCGCCGTCGACCACCTCGCTGCCGACCCAGACCGGCGCGTGGCCACGGGTCTGCAGGACGGCCGCCGGGTCGATGCCGTGGGGCACGGTGTCCTCGACCAACGTCCGACCGGTCTCGTCCACCGCCCGCACCCGCGCCATGTCAGTCCCTCCTGATCGAGCCGCCTCGCGGTGTCGCACCCTACCCTCACGCAACAAAACCTCTTGCGCGGGTATCGTGCTCTGGGTTGTTCTAGGCATCCGGGAGACCGGGCAGGGGAGGTGGGTGTGTGAGGAGTCGTTGCCCAGCATCGACACGTAGCCTGTTCTCCGTGCCCGCAAACCCGTGCCCGGCAGCAAAGCCGCCTGGGGTCATCGCGTGAGCATCCACGCGACCGACGACTTCGAGCCCACCCGGAAGTTCGGGTGGCGTGAGGTCGTGCAGTCGGTGGTCGGGCTGACCATCGCCACGCTGCTGCTCATCTACGTGCTCCCGCGGGTCGCGGACTCATCCTGGGCGGAGATCCTGGACCAGATGTCCCTGGTGGGCGCCGGTGTCGCGACACTGATGGTGGCGCTGAAGCTGATCGGGCTCTACTCCTACACCTTCACCCTCACCGGGTCACTGCCCGGTCTGACCCACCCGCGGGCGCTGTTGGTCAACGCCTCCGGGTCGATGATCAGCAACATCATGCCCGCCGGTGGGGCGGTCGCCGTGGCGATCACCTATGTCATGTGCCGCTCCTGGGGCTTCCTGCGGCGCAACATCTCCACGTCGCTGGTGGTCACCGGCGTGTGGAACATCATGGCCCGCCTGGCACTGCCGGTGATCGCGATCGTGATGGTGATCATCGGCCCGATGGACACCCCCGCCCCTGTCATCCTCGGCTCGACGGTCGCGGTGATCGCCCTGCTCGTGGTCCTGGGCTTCTTCCTCGCCGTGATCTACAGTGACACCGCCTCGCACGTGGTCGGGCACAGCCTGGGCTGGGTCGCCAAGCCCTTCTCCAAGCGCCTGAAGGCCGGCGCCAACCTGGACAAGCTCATCCAGGACCAGCGCGGCCGCTGGGGCAACGTGGCCAGCCACAACGGCCTGAAGATGACCCTCGGCCTGGCCGGGATGCTGGGCACCTTCTTCATCCTCTACTACGTCGCGTGTCACACCGTCGGGGTGGACCTGCCGATCTCGCACCTGTTCGCGGCCTACGCGATCCGCCAGCTGCTCACAGTCGTGGCGATCACCCCCGGCGGCCTGGGGATCACCGAGGCCGGCACGGCGGCCGTCCTCATCGCCTTCGGCGCCGATCCGACGGCGGCCGCGGCCGCGGCCCTGCTGTATGCCGTGGTGACGCACCTGCTGGACGTCCCCCTGGGGGCGCTCGCCATGGGGATCTGGTGGCTCGGCCCCAAGACCCCGGCCACCCACCAGCTCGACAACCACGGCCAGCTCGTGCCGACGGCCGAGGCGAGCACCCGGATCGGTGGGGCGGACGCCACCTCCTCCGACGAGGTCGGACGGGCCGCGGGCCAGGAGGTCGGTCGAGCGCCGGTCGAGGAGCCTCCCGGCAACTCCGGGCACTAGCCAACTCCGGGCACTGGCCAACTCCGGGCACTAGCCAACTCCGGGCACTAGCCGCGCAGCAGCCGCCTCACCTGGCGCTGGTGGGCCTGCTCGGCGATGGAGTCATCCACCTCGGCAGGCTCCCAGCTGCCGGTGGCGCGGGTGGCGGCCAGCTCCAGCAGGTGGTCGGACAGTGCCGGGTTGGCCGGCAGGATGGGGCCGTGCAGATAGGAGCCGATCACGTTGCCGGTGCGGGCGCCCTCGGTCCCGTCTGTCCCGTTGTTGCCTTGGCCGTGCCGCACGCGGCCGAACGGCTCCTGCCCCTCCCCCAGCACCGTGGCACCGGAGTGGTTCTCATAGCCCACGACCTGACCGATAGGGGTGTCGAGCACGACCGGCCCGATCATCCGGGTCGGGTTGCCGGTCGTCGTCACGTCGAGGATGCCCAGCCCTGGCAGGCGTCGCCCCTCCGCCGTGACGAACGCCTGCCCGAAGAGCTGGTACATCCCGCAGATCATGAGCATCGGCACCCCGTCGGCCGCCAGTCCACGGAGCCGGTCGGCCTGGACTGCCAGGTCCTCCTGGACCCGGGCCTGTCCGGAGTCCTGGCCGCCGCCGCCGAGCACCAGATGCACCTGCTCGGGCCACGGTGCCCCCGGGTGGTGGTCGTGGACGACAGCGGAGTAGCCGTGCCAGCGCAACCGGCTGGCCAGGGCCCGGGTGTTGCCCAGGTCGCCGTAGATGCTCATCTCCCGGGGATACAGGTGGACGAGGTGGACGGTGCCCTTGCTCACGGCGGGCTCCCCGCCGTCGGCTGTCGCGGTCACTGGGCATCCTCTCCGAAGCGGGCCAGCCCGTAGCGCGCGGCAAGACGCCGCCGCAGGTGCATCATCGCGGTGTAGGTGCAGAAGATGCGGGTGGGTCGACCCCGGTGCTCCTCCAGGAAGCGCTCGAGCGCCGCGTCGAGGTCCGGCTCGACCTGCGCCACAGGCACCCCGTCATACTGCAGCCGCAGGGCCATGTCCCAGCCACGCACACCGCTGGTCAGGGCGACCCCCTGCTCCCGCAGACTCTCGAACGAGACGTCGTAGAGCCAGGAGACGTCACGCCCGTCGGCATAGTTGTCGTTGATGGCGATCATCGTGTCCACGGGCTCGTTGCCGTAGGTCCCCAGAGCCACGGTGAAGCCGGCCGGGTTCTTGACCAGGACCAACTCGAGCGGGTGCCCGTCGACGTCGATCACCTCGCCACGCCCGAACGGCGGCGTGACGGTGGCCAGCGTCCGCGCGGCGCGTGCCGCGTCGAAGGTCTCGCCCAGCACGGCACGGGCCGCTGCGGTGGCTGCCGTCGCGTTGATCATCGCCGCGAGCCCGCGCTGCTGGAGGGTGACCGGGCCGACGTCCGCGGAGCCGGTGACCGTGAAGGACCGCTCGTCGTGCACGAGCAGCAACGAGGTGTCCGCGCTGTCGGGCAGGGCCGCGGCGCCGTCGGCGTCCCGCACGTCGGCCTCCTGCAGCCCGGGGAGCAGGTCCGCGCAGGACGGGTCGACCCCGAACCAGGCCACGCTCACGCCCTCCCCGACGCTCCCGTGGATCCGGGAGATGAACGAGTCGTCGACGTTGAGCACCACGCCCCGCGTGGTCTGCTCGGCCAGCCGGGTCAGCAGCTGGGCCGTCTGGTCGATCTCGGCGAACCGGTCCAGCTGGTCGCGGGCCACGTTGAGCAGCAGCGCGTGGGTCGGGGAGACCGCCCTGGCGAAGTGCAGGGCATGCGCCTCATCGAGCTCCAGCACCGCCCAGTCGGCGTCCAGCCGGCCGCTCAGCGGGATCTCCGCCAGCATCGCCGAGATGACACCGCGGGTGAAGTTGCTCCCGGTCGGGTTGGTGAAGACCCGCTGGCCGTGCGCGCGCAGGAGCGCGACCAGCATCTTGGTCGTGGTCGTCTTGCCGTTGGTGCCGCTGACGACGACGATGCCGCCGGGCAGACCGGCGAGTGTGTGGGCCAGCACCTGCGGGTCGATGGTCTCGGTCACCAGGCCGGGCAGAGCGGACCCCCCGCCACGCAGGCGGGAGACGCCCCGCGCCAGTTTGCCGGCTGCTATCGCGAGCGAGGAGCGGATCACGCGCGCAACTCTAATCGCCCGCGGCACCCGGCGGACGCGGTGGCCGCCGCCGGTCCGCACACGCGACTGCCCGTCATACTCCTCTGTGGAGTATGACGGGCAGTTGGGTTGGGTGGGTCAGCGCAGCCAGCCGTTGCCGACCTTCTCGCCCCACCAGCGGCCGAGGCCCCAGGTGTCGCCGGACAGCGTGTAGGCAGCCACCAGGAGGACGATCGCCTCGATCCAGTGGGAGTCGGTGATCGGGTTGGTGAAGCCCGCGTTGGCCTGACCGATGGGCAGGGCCGCGAGGTACATGAACGCCATCAGGAGCGTGCCGCCCCAGGCCGCGATCTTCAGGCCGGCGCCGGTCAGCATGGCCAGGCCGATGCCGAACAGACCGAACATGAACAGGAAGTCCGCCAGGCCGCCGAAGGTCTCGGCCATCCAGACGAAGACCTCCTTGAACGGGCCGGAGGTGGCGTTGATCATGTAGCCCTGGGCGGGAGCGCCGCCGTTGACGACGGCCGCCTCCGAGGCGGTGCCGTAGCCGAGGCCGAACAGCTTGTCGACGAACGGCCACATGAAGGTCCAGCCGATCAGGATCCGCATGAAGGCCAGGAGCTTGCGGACCAGGCTCGAGTGGATGATGTCGGTCTGGAAGACGGTGCCTTCGCCGCGCGCCGCCGCGCGGTCAACAGCAACGTCGTCCTTAACGGGGGTGTGGAGATTCGCGCTCATGACGATGCCTTTCCGGTTTCTGCGGGGTGGATGCCGTTCTCGGCTTCCACTACACAGAGTAGTACTACGCAACGTCGAAGGAAAGTTGAAAGTGCCCTTCCGAGGTGTCTACTACCTCACACCCCTCGCAGCGTCTCGGGGGCACACCGTGTCGCAGTGTGTTCGCGCGTCGGCCGCACGTGAGGCTCCCCGCCTCACTCCCACTCGATGGTGCCCGGCGGCTTGCTGGTCACGTCCAGCACCACCCGGTTGATCTCCTCGACCTCGTTGGTGATCCGGTTGGAGATCTTGGCCAGCACGTCATACGGCACCCGGCTCCAGTCGGCGGTCATGGCGTCCTCGCTGGAGACCGGACGGAGCACGACCGGGTGGCCGTAGGTGCGACCGTCGCCCTGGACCCCGACGGAGCGCACGTCCGCCAGGAGCACCACCGGGCACTGCCAGATGTCGCGGTCGAGGCCGGCGCTGGTCAGCTCCTCCCGGGCGATCGCGTCGGCCCGGCGCAGCACGGCGAGGCGCTCTGCGTCGACCGCGCCGATGATCCGGATGCCCAGGCCGGGGCCCGGGAAGGGCTGGCGCCACACGATGCCCTCGGGGACGCCGAGCTCGAGCCCGACCTGCCGCACCTCGTCCTTGAACAGCGTGCGCAACGGCTCGATGAGGGTGAACTGCAGGTCGTCGGGCAGGCCGCCGACGTTGTGGTGGCTCTTGATGTTGGCGGTCCCGCTGCCCCCGCCGGACTCCACGACGTCGGGGTAGAGCGTGCCCTGCACGAGGAACTCCACCGGGTGCCCCTCGGCGTCCGCGGTGCCGGCCACGTCCCGGGCGGCCTGCTCGAAGACCCGGATGAACTCCCGGCCGATGATCTTGCGCTTGGTCTCCGGGTCGGTGACCCCGTCCAGGGCCGTGAGGAAGCGCTCCCGGGCATCCACGACCACCAGGTCCACGCCGGTGGCTGCCACGAAGTCCTCCTCGACCTGCTGTGCCTCGCCCTCGCGCAACAGACCGTGGTCCACGAAGACGCACGTCAGCTGGTCACCCACCGCACGCTGCACCAGGGCCGCGGCGACCGAGGAGTCCACACCTCCGGAGAGGCCGCAGATCACGTGCGCCTCACCGACCTGCTCCCGGATCGAGGCGACGAGGTCCTCGACGACGTTCTCGCTGGTCCACGTCGGCTCGATGCCGGCGCCTCGGAGCAGGAAGTTCTCCAGGACCCGCTGGCCGAAGCTGGAGTGCAGCACCTCCGGGTGCCACTGGACCCCGTAGCGACGCGCGTCGTCGTCCTCGAAGGCGGCGACTGCCGCGCCCGGCGTGGTGGCCGTGACCCGGGTGCCGTCGGGCGCCTCGGACACCGAGTCGCCGTGGCTCATCCAGACCGGCTGCTCCTCCGGCTGCCCGTCGAACAGGGTGCTGCCGGTGTCGGAGATGCGCGCCTTGGTCTCGCCGTACTCCCGCAGCCCGGTCTTGTCGACGGCGCCGCCGAGAGCGCTCGCCATCACCTGGAAGCCGTAGCAGATCCCGAGCACCGGCACCCCGGCGGTCAGCAGGTCCGGATCCAGGGAGGGCGCCCCGTCGGCGTACACCGACGACGGACCTCCGGAGAGGATCAGCGCCGCCGGGTTCTTGGCGAGCACCTCCGCCGCTGGCATGTCGTGGGGCACGATCTCGCTGTAGACGGAGGCCTCGCGGACCCGTCGGGCGATGAGCTGGGCATACTGCGCGCCGAAGTCGACGACGAGGACGGGGCGCTGTTGGAGGTCGTCGGTCACCGGGACAGGTTATCCGCCTCTCGTGACAATGCCCTCGCCGCGATGTCGCTCGCCATCGACCTGGGTCTGGTTCAGCCGTGTCCTGGGGAACCTGGAGGTCGCCGGAGCTACGAGAACTGGGGGGTGGACTCCTTGGCCTCGATCTCCGCACGGGCGGTCCGGGTGACCTTCTGCTCAACCCAGAAGGAGAGGAAGGGCACACAGCCTGCGAGCATGATGAGCACCATCCGGCCGAGCTCCCAGCGCAGGGCGAACCCGAGCATCGCCACCGCGACCAGGTAGACCATGTAGATGAAGCCGTGCGGCATCGCCCACCAGTCCAGGACGTCGTTCTCGAAGCCGTACTTCAGCACCATCCCCAGCACGAGAACCAGGAGACCGACGCCGACGACGAACGCCATCGCCTGGAAGAACTTCAGCTTGGCGCGGTCAGACATGGTGGGGCTCGATCCTCTCGTCGGCGGGTGCGGTGCTGCTCACTGTAGGCGCCGATCCTGAGCGTCCACCTCCGGTCTCACGACCTCGTGCCGCGTCGTGCAGCAGCTTGAGGTACATGAAGACCGCAAAGGCTGCGAACACCCACCACTGCAGGGCGTACCCGAGGTTGCGCCAGTCGACGTCACCGGCGGTGAGCTGCGGCGGCGGGACGGTCGCGAGGGAGTCGGCGGTGAGAGAAGGTTGCTCCGCCGTGGCGAAGATGAACCCGTTGTAGAGCGACTCCGGCCACAGGTTGGCCAGCAGCGACAGGTCGATCGTGCCGTGCTGCCCGCTCGGCAGGGCCTCCTCGCCGAAGTATGGCGACTCCCCCGGTGCGAGCTCCCCCCGCACCGTCACCGGCTGGACCGGCGGGATGTCGACCGCGGACTGGTCCGTGACGAACCCCCGCAGCACCGGGACCACGGCACCGCTCTCGACGACGAGGGGGGTCACCACCCAGAACCCGTCCTGCCCGTCCAGCACCCGGTCGGGGACGAGGAACTGGCGCGCTCCGTCATACTCCCCCTCGACGCGCACCGGGTGTCCCGCGCCGTCCTCGGGGAAGGCGGAGTGCGGTGCCATCACCTCGTCCAGCGGCTTCTCGACCAGCGCGTCGCGCTCGGCCTGCAGCTCCTCGAAGGCGGAGTTCTGCGCCACCGCCAGCTGCCACAGCCCGAGCCACACGAAGGCGACGCACACCGCGACGACCACGCCGAGGAGCGCCAGCCAGCGGGGGGTGAACAGGGTGCGCAACACCCCACCAGGGTAGGTGACCTCCCTGTCCGGAACCTCAGTCAGGTCAGGCGTCGGGGTCGCTGGCGAGCGTGTCGTCGAAGACGTAGATGGATCCGCCGTAGCAGGCGACCCAGACCGTGTGCGTGATCGGCTCGTAGGTGATGCCGATCGGGTTGGCGTCGGTCGGCTCCTTCTGGAGCAGCTCCATGTCGTCTGTGCTGATCTTGGCGACCGACGGCTCGTAGTAGTTGACGACGTAGAGCGCCGTGCCGTCCGAGGACAGGATCATCGAGCGCGGCTCCCGGCCCGACTCGACCTGGTCGACGACCTCCTCGGTCTCGGTGTCGATCTTGTAGATCGTGTCGTTTCCGGAGACCGCCATGAAGAGGTACTTGCCGTCGGCAGAGAGGTTGAGGTGACGCGGCTTGCGCCCGGTCTCCATCATGACCTCGGACTCGCCGGTCTCCAGGTCGACCTTGAACAGCTTGTCGGCATACATCGCGGCGACGTAGGCCGTGCGGTTGTCCGGGAGCACCTCGATCCCTCGCGGGGCGGCCGCGATCGGGATGGTCTTGACCTCCTGGGCCGTCTCGACGTCCACGACCGAGATGGTCGAGTCGCACCAGTTGCTCACCAGGACCGTCTTCTGGTCTGGGGTGATGTCCACATACTTCGGGACGGCGCCGACCTCGATGGCCTGGTCCCACTCCATCGTCTCGGCGTTGAAGCGGTAGAGCAGCGAGGGGCCGACGCCGTCGGCCGGGGTGCAGGCGTCGAAGCCCTCCTTGCCGAAGCTCTCGCCATACATCGTGTACTGGGAGACGTAGGCGAACTTCCCGTCGTCGGTCCAGGCGGCCTCCACCGGCGAGCCCTTGGCCGTGCCGGGATGCCCCTCGACACCCAGCTCGCTCGGGACGACCTCGTCCGAGAGGGTCTCGACCAACTCGCGCGACTGAGCGTCGTAGACCGTCGAGGTGTGGCTGTACATCATGTTGTTGGCGATTACCAGGCCGGCACCGGAGGCCACCACGGACTTCGGCGTGATGCCGCCGGTGATGTAGTCGATGCGCTCCATGAAGGACTCGTCCGAGGGGATCGCCGGCGGCGCGGCGACCGGACCGTCCTCCGTGGGCTCGCTCGCGTCGTCGGTTGCCTCCGCCTCGGCGGTCTGACCCGCGGCGTCCTGGAAACCGTCGCTCACGCCGGCGGAGGTGGCGGAGGCATCGTCGCCGGTGGGCGTGGGGTCGGCGACCTGCTGGTCCCCTGCGGCTTCCCCGGGGTCCTCGTCGCCCCCCGACAGACACGCGGTCAGGGTCCCGGCGAGCGCCAGCGCAGCCACTCCCCCGATGACCGCCCGGCGGCGTCGGTACTTGGCCTCGCGGCGCACCTGCATACTCTGCTCCTCCAACCCTCTCGGCAGGCAGGCGAGGGCCCGCGCGCGTCAGGGATCCTGAAATACGACAGAACCAGGGTAAGGGCCAACGGCGCGTGAGCCGACCAGGCGCCCCGAAGTCAGGGGCACCCGGGCCATGCCGGAACGGTGGTCAGCGCGGGGCGTAGGGGGCGACGACGACCTCCACCCGCTGGAACTCCTTGACATCGGTGTAGCCCGTGGTGGCCATCGCCCGCCGGAGGGCACCCATCAGGTTCGTCGTGCCGGAGGCGTCGCGACCGGGTCCGTTGAGGATCTCCTCCAGCGTCCCGACGGTGCCGACCCGGACCCGCTCCCCGCGCGGCAGGAACGGGTGGTGGGCCTCCGAGCCCCAGTGGTAGCCACGCCCCGGAGCCTCCTGCGCACGGGCCAGCGCGGCCCCGATCATCACGGCGTCCGCGCCGCAGGCCACCGCCTTGACGATGTCGCCGGACTGGCCCATCCCGCCGTCGGCGATGACGTGCACATAGCGTCCGCCGGACTCGTCCAGGTAGTCCCGGCGCGCGGCCGCCACGTCGGCGATCGCGGTCGCCATCGGCGCGTGGATCCCCAGCGTCGTGCGGGTCGTGTGGGTCGCCCCGCCGCCGAAGCCGACCAGGACACCGGCGGCACCGGTGCGCATCAGGTGCAGCGCGGCGGTGTAGGTGCCGGCGCCGCCCACGACCACCGGCACGTCGAGCTCATAGATGAAGCGCTTGAGGTTGAGCGGCTCGGCGGTGCTGGAGACGTGCTCGGCGGAGACGGTCGTGCCGCGGATGACGAAGAGGTCCACGCCGGCGTCGACGACCGTCCGCCAGAACTGCTGCGTGCGCTGCGGGGACAGGGAGCCGGCGACGGTTACCCCGGCCTCCCGGATCTCCCGCAGCCTTTGGGTGATCAGGTCGGGGCGGATCGGCGCGGCATACAGCTCGCGCAGCCGCGCGGTGCTCTCCGTCGCCTCGAGCGCGGTGATCTCCTCGAGGTGGGGCGTGGGGTCGTCATACCGCGTCCACAACCCCTCGAGGTCGAGCACCCCCAGGCCGCCGAGCTGACCCATCGCGATCGCCGTCTGCGGGGAGACGACCGAGTCCATCGGCGCGGCGATCACCGGCAGCTCGAAGTGGTAGGCGTCGATCTGCCAGCTGATCGAGACGTCCTCGGGGTCCCTGGTGCGGCGGGACGGCACGACCGCGATGTCCTCGAAGGAGAAGGCGCGTCTGCCGCGCTTGCCACGTCCGATCTCGATCTCGTTCACGCGGTCAGGCTACAAGCCCGCGGGCACAACCCCGGCCCGGCGCGGCGACGCGCGCCCCGACGTGCAGGGGAAGTCGGCACCCGGCATACTCGTGTGATTGAAGGTTGCACTAGCGGAGGCGAGATGGACCCGACCAGCAGCGCACCGGCGGCCGACCGGCAGCCGGTGCTCTACCTCAGCCACGGGGCCCCGCCGCTGGCCGATGATGCGACCTGGACCGGTCAGCTGCACGCGTGGTCCGAGCGGCTCCCCCGGCCGCAGAACATCCTCATGGTCTCGGCGCACTGGGAGAGCGCGCCGCTCACCGTGAGCGCCACCCGGCAGCAGGTGCCGCTGGTGTATGACTTCTGGGGCTTCCCCCAGAAGTACTTCGAGGTGGAGTATGCCGCGCCGCCGGCCCCCGAGCTGGCCGACGATGTCGCGGCGCTCCTCGGGCACGACGCCGTGCACCGCGACGAGGGCCGGGGCCTGGACCACGGTGCGTACGTGCCGCTCGTGGAGATGTTCCCCGAGGCCGACGTGCCGGTCCTCCAGATGTCGATGCCGACGCTGGAGCCGCGCGAGCTGTTCGAGATCGGTCGTGCCCTGGCGCCGCTGCGTGACCAGGGCACGCTGATCGTCGGGTCCGGGTTCACCACGCACAACCTGAAGTGGTTCAACCCCCGCAACCCGGCCGACGCTCCCCCGCCGCAGGTCTCGCAGGAGTTCGACCACTGGGCCGCCGAGGCGCTGGCCCGCCAGGACGTCGACGCGGTGCTGGACTTCGAGACCCGCGCACCGGGCGCGCTGGAGGCCCACCCCCGCACCGAGCACTGGGCGCCGCTGTATGTCTCGCTCGGCGTCGCCGATGCCAGCGGGGGTCTGGACAACCAGGTGGCGGTGGACGGCTTCTGGTACGGCCTGTCCAAGCGCTCCTGGCAGTTCGGCTGACCCTCGCGGAGGTGGTGCGAGCCCTGGCCGGGCCGCGTCAGAGGGCCGTGTAGTTCGGGGCCTCGACGGTCATCTGGATGTCGTGCGGGTGCGACTCCTGCAGGCTGGCCTGGGTGATCCGCACGAACTGGCCGCGCTCCTGCAGCTCGGGCACCGTGCGCGCGCCGACGTAGAACATCGCCTGCCGCAGGCCGCCGGACATCTGGTGGACCACGTTGGACAGGGCCCCTTTGTAGGCGACCCGGCCCTCGACGCCCTCGGGGACGATCTGGTCGTCGCTGCTCACCTCCGCCTGGAAGTAGCGGTCCTTGGAGTAGGACTGCTTGCCGCGCGAGCTCATCGCCCCGAGCGACCCCATGCCGCGGTAGCTCTTGAACTGCTTGCCGTTGATGAAGATCAGCTCGCCGGGGCACTCCTCGCAGCCCGCCAGCATCGAGCCCATCATCACCGACTCGGCCCCGGCCACCAGCGCCTTGGCGATGTCACCGGAGTACTTCATGCCGCCGTCGGCGATGACCGGCACGCCGGCCTCGCGCGCGACCTGCGCGGCCTCGTAGACCGCGGTCAGCTGGGGCGCGCCGATGCCGGTGACCACGCGCGTGGTGCAGATGGCGCCGGGCCCGACGCCGACCTTGACCGCGTCGGCACCGGCCTCGACGAACGCGCGGGCACCGGCTCCGGTGGCGACGTTGCCGCCGACCACCTGGACGTGCTGGGTGGCCGGGTCGGTCTTGAGCCGCTTCACCATGTCGGTGAGCATCCGCACGTGGCCGTGGGCGGTGTCGGCGACCAGCACGTCAACCCCGGCCTCGATCAGGGTCGTGGCGCGCTGCCAGGCGTCGCCGTAGTAGCCGATGGCCGCTCCGACCAGGAGCCGGCCCTGCCCGTCCTTGCTGGCGTTGGGGAACTGCTCGGACTTCACGAAGTCCTTCACCGTGATCAGTCCGGCCAGGCGCCCCTGCTCGTCGACGAGCGGCAGCCGCTCCCGCTTGTGGGCGCGCAGGATCGCCGTGGCGTCCTCGCGGCTGACGTCGGCCGGCGCGGTGACCAGCGGTGTCGTGGTCATGACGTCCCGGACCAGCGTCTGCTCCCACTCCGCGACGGGGGTGAAGCGCAGGTCACGGTTGGTGCAGATGCCCAGCAGGTGCCCGTCACCGTCGACGACCGGCAGCCCCGACACGCGGTACTCCCCGCAGATCCGGTCGAGGTCCTCCAGCGTCGCGTCGGGACCGATGGTGACCGGGTTGGTGATGCGCCCCGTCTGGGTCCGCTTGACCAGGTCGACCTGGTAGGCCTGGTCCTCGATCGACAGGTTGCGGTGCAGTATGCCGATCCCGCCCTGGCGGGCCATGGCGATGGCCATCCGCCCCTCGGTCACCGTGTCCATGGCCGCCGACACGAACGGCATCTTCAGAGAAATCTCCCTGGTCAGACGGCTCGTCGTGTCGATCTCCTCGGGCACCAGGTCTGTCTCACCCGGGAGCAGCAGCACGTCGTCGTAGGTCAGGCCGAGGGCACGGAACGGGTCGCGCACGGCGGGGTGGGGGTCAGCCACAGTCATACGCCCATCCTAGGCGCGGCGCCGCGGGCGAACCCGACCGCGTCGGGCGCGGGTGACGACTCTCACGCTCCACCCCGATCCGGCCTGGCAGATCCGGGGTAACGATTTGACAACATTTGGGGTGACTCGCGTTACAGTGCACTCGATCGAAGAACCACACGCCCGGGCAGTCGACGGGCGACTGCAGGAACCACGATCAGGCACGGGATGTGTCTCAGAGATGAGAGGTGGCACTGGTGGCCGACGCAACTGCCGGACCTAGTCCGGTCGCCGAGCAGTGGGAGTGGCAGTTCGAGGGGTTGTGCCGGACGGTCAGTCCGGAGTTGTTCTTCCACCCGGAGGGGGAGCGTGGATCGGCCAGGCGCCGCCGCGACGAACGAGCCAAGCGGCTCTGCCTGCAGTGTCCGGTCCTCGAGCAGTGCCGCAGCCATGCGTTGAGCGCCCGCGAACCCTACGGGGTGTGGGGGGCCATGACCGAGGAGGAGCGCTCCGCGCTCCTTGCCGAGGCCGACATCACGCCAACCAGTGCCACGGAGACCCCGGACGCCGAGGAGCCCGGTCGCAACACGGCCTGAGGCCGCGTCGGACCGGGCTCACCCGGAGCACGCCGCCCGGCCGGGATGACCCGACCGGGCGGCAACCACGAGGTCAGTGGCTGTGCTGGTGTCCGTCTTCGGTCTCCTCGGGCTTGTCCACCACCAGGGTGTCGGTGGTCAGCACCATGGAGGCGATGGAGGCCGCGTTGCGCAGGGCCGAGCGGGTGACCTTGACCGGGTCGATGACGCCCGCGGCAAACAGGTCGCCGTACTCGCCGGTGGCGGCGTTGAGCCCCTGACCTGCCTCGAGCTCGGCCACTTTGGCGGTGGCGACATAGCCCTGCAGACCGGCGTTCTCGGCGATCCAGCGCAGCGGCTCGGCGACCGCCTTGCGCACGATCGTCGCGCCGACGGCCTCATCGCCGTCGAGCTCCAGGGTGTCCAGCACGCTGGACGCGTGGATGAGGGCGGAGCCGCCGCCGGCGACGATGCCCTCCTCGATGGCTGCGCGGGTCGCCGAGACGGCGTCCTCGATGCGGTGCTTCTTCTCCTTCAGCTCCACCTCGGTGTGCGCGCCGACCTTGATGACGCAGACGCCGCCGGACAGCTTGGCGAGGCGCTCCTGGAGCTTCTCGCGGTCCCAGTCCGAGTCGGTGTTCGCGATCTCGTTGGTGATCTGGTCCACGCGGGCCTGCACCTCATCGGCGGCACCCTCGCCGTCGACGATCACCGTGGAGTCCTTGGTGGAGACGATGCGGCGGGCCTTGCCCAGCACCTCCAGGCCGACCTGGTCCAGCTTGAGGCCGACCTCCTCGGCGACGACCTGGCCACCGGTGAGGGTCGCCATGTCCTGCAGCATCGCCTTGCGGCGGTCACCGAAGCCGGGGGCCTTGACGGCCACAGCGTTGAAGGTGCCACGCATCTTGTTCACGACCAGGGTCGAGAGGGCCTCGCCCTCGACGTCCTCGGCGACGATGAACAGCGGCTTGCTCTCACCGATGACCTTCTCCAGCAGGGGGAGCAGCTCGGCGACCGAGGAGATCTTGCCCTGGTGGAAGAGGATGTAGGCGTCCTCCAGGACGGCCTCCATCCGCTCGGTGTCGGTCACGAAGTAGGGCGAGAGGTAGCCCTTGTCGAACTGCATGCCCTCGGCGAAGTCCAGCTCCATCGCGGTGGTGGAGGACTCCTCGACGGTGATCACGCCGTCCTTGCCGACCTTGTCGAAGGCCTCGGCGATCAGCTCGCCGATCGTGGTGTCCTGGGCGGACAGGCTCGCCACCTGGGCGATCTCGTCACGACCCTCGACCTCGCGGGCGGTCTCCAGCAGGCGGTCGGAGATGGCCGCGACGGCCTGGTCGATGCCCCGCTTGAGCCCGGCCGGGCCGGCACCGGCCGCGACGTTGCGCAGGCCCTGGTGCACCATGGCCTGGGCCAGGACGGTGGCGGTGGTGGTGCCGTCACCGGCGACGTCGTTGGTCTTGGTGGCCACCTCCTTGGCCAGCTGGGCACCCATGTTCTCGTAGGGGTCCTCCAGCTCGACCTCGCGGGCGATGGTGACGCCGTCGTTGGTGATCGTCGGCGCGCCCCACTTCTTGTCCAGCACGACGTTGCGACCCTTGGGTCCCAGGGTCACCTTCACGGCGTTGGCGAGGGCGTCCACGCCCCGCTCGAGCGCCTTGCGGGCATTGTCGTTGAATTCCAGCTGCTTGGCCATCAGGGCCGGTCCTTCCGTAGCGGTGGGTCGATGCACGACACCCCGGTGTCCCCTGCGCGCGGCAGGGGACCCGGGGCGTCAGCGGGTCAGTTGCTGCCGAGAGGGCACAGTCAGCTTCCGCGCCCCGTTGCGGGACTCGCAAGCTCGTGTCCTCACGGGGGCTGTCAGCTGACGACGGCCAGCACGTCGCGGGCGGACAGGATGAGGTACTCCTCGCCGCCGTGCTTGATCTCGGTGCCGCCGTACTTGCTGTAGATCACGCGGTCACCCACGGCGACGTCGAGCGGGATCCGCTCGGTGCCGTTCTCGTTCCAACGACCCTGGCCCACGGCCAGGACCTCGCCCTCCTGGGGCTTCTCCTTGGCGGTGTCCGGGATGACCAGGCCGGAGGCGGTGGTCTGCTCGGCCTCGACGGCCTTGATAACGATCCGGTCTTCGAGCGGCTTGATGGAAACCGTCACGGTAGGACCTTCCCTTCGCGAGTTCGACTGTCAGTGTCTGCGTCCGGTCGGGGCCGCCGTCGCGGGGGTCGGCTCGTTCCGGGCATTGGCACTTGCAGGTGCAGAGTGCTAATGCTGAATCTATGCATGGATTAGCACTCGGTCAAGCCGAGTGCCAGATGTTCGCTCAGAGCAGCGGGTGCAGGGGCTCCAGGATCCACTCTGCCGCCCGCGAGAGTATGCCGCGCGCCTCCCACTCCTCCAGGGTCAGCTCACGCGCGTTGTCCAGGTCGCGGGCGAAGATCTCCTCCATCCGCGCGGCCTGGCCGCGGTCGTGGATCTCGAGGTTGACCTCGTAGTTCCCGATCATGGAGAGGCGGTCGATGTTCGCCGTCCCGACCGTGGTCCAGATGCCGTCCACGGTCGCCGTCTTCGCGTGGACCATCACGTCCTGGTAGAGGAAGATCCGCACTCCCCCGCGCAGCAGGGTGGAGTAGTGCGAGCGCGCGACCCAGTCGGCCACGACGTGGTTGGAGGCCTCGGGCATCAGCACCCGGATGTCCACGCCGCGCTTGGCCGCGGCCAGCAGGCCGGCCAGGATCTCCCGGTCGGGGATGAAGTAGCCCTGGGTGATCCAGATCCGGTGCACTGCCCGGTCGATCGCCTCGAGATAGATCCCGCGCACCGGGAAGACCAGCCGGCTCGGCTCGTTGCGCGCGGCCATGATGCTCGCGTTCCAGACGGGCGCGCCGCTGTCCGGCAGCTCCGGGTGCTGCCGCTTTCGGTGCCGGTTCCAGAAGTCGACGAAGGTGTTCTGCAGCTCCCACACCGCCGTGCCCCGGACCCTCATGTGCGTGTCCCGCCACTTGTCGGCATACAACGAGCCGATGTTGTAGCCGCCGACGAAGCCGACCTCCCCGTCCACGACCAGCACCTTGCGGTGGTCACGGCCCGTGCGCCGCACGTTGACCACCAGCCCCGAGCGCACGGTGGGGAACTTCAGCAGGTGCACCGACGGGGGGAACTGCTTGAAGTCCCGCGGCACCACAAGATTGGCGAACCCGTCGAAGACCACGCAGACCTTGACCCCGCGGTCCGCGGCCCGGATGACGGCCTCCTTGAACTTCTGCCCGATCTCGTCGCCCTTCCAGATGTAGGTCACCAGGTAGACGAAGTCCGTGGCGTTGTCGATCGCCTCGATCATGGCCTCGAAGAGGTACTCGCCGTAGGTGTAGGTCGTCAGCTCGTTGCCGTCGACCGCGGCGGGCAGGGGCTCGGCGGGCGGCACGACGTGCTCGTCGGGCTCACGGGCCTTGCGCATGAAGTCGACGCCGGTGAGCACGACGGCCAGGCCGACCGGCGTGGCGACGCTGGCCACCCCCGCCCCCACCACGAGACGTCGGGTGCTGCGCCCCAGCTCACTCCATCGGCCCATGCCTCGAACTTAGTCGTTGTCCCCGACCCGTTCCCACCGGATACTCCTACGGCATACTCCCGCGCGCCGCCCTTCCGCATCGGGTGGCGTCGTGGGCGAGGATGGGCGGCATGGACCCGGAGACCGCCGCGACCCTCTCCGCCCCGGGAGCCTGGGACCTGCTCCAGTCGCTGCCTGAGTATGACGAGGGGGCGGCCCTGGCGGTCGGCACCAGGCTGCGCGCGGCCGGCCACGATCCCGCGCTGGTCGCCGCCGTGCTCACCCAGTCCCGGCTGCGGCTCCGCGGGAGGGTGAAGTTCGGTGACCGGGTCGAGCGGATGCTGCTGACCCAGGACGGTGTCGAGCAGGCCACCCGGTGGCAGCTGGCCGCGCGTCACGCAGCCCGGTTCGCCGAGGCCGGTCTGGAGACCGTGTGGGACCTGGGCTGTGGTCTCGGCGGGGATGCTCTGGCGCTCGCCGCGGCCGGGCTGCGGGTCGAGGCGGTGGACGCCGACCCGACGACCGCGGCCCTGGCCGCCCACAACCTCGACGGTGTGGCGGGCGCGCGGGTCCGCCGGGCGCTGATCGAGGAGCTCGACCTGGGACACGACCCCGGTGTCGGAGCCTGGCTCGACCCGGCCCGACGGCTCCCCGGTCGGACCGACGCCCGGGGCCGCACGGCCCGCACGTTCTCGCTGGACCAGCTGTCCCCGACGTGGGACCAGGTGCAGAGGGTCGCGGCGACGGTGCAGCACGCCGGCGCCAAGCTCGCGCCCTCGTTCCCGCACCACGAGATCCCTGGCGGGGCGGAGGCCCAGTGGGCCTCGTTCGGCGGGGAGGCGCTGGAGTGCGTGCTGTGGTGGGGCGACCTGGTGCGGCACGCCGGGCGCACGGCCCAGGTACACGTCGGCACGACCGAGGGCGGGCAGTGGCACGAGGTGACCGACGACGGCTGCGGCCCCGCACCGGTGGCGAGCGGCCCAGACGACATCGGCGAGTGGCTGCACGAGCCGGACCGAGCGGTCCTGCAGGCGGGGCTGATCGGAGTGCTGGCGCGTCTGGCCAGCGGGACCGAGACCGCACCAGGCGTCGGCTACGTGACCGGCCCGGCGCCGGTGGACGTGCCCTGGGCACGCCCCTTCCGGGTGCGGTCGGTGCACTCGCTGTCCACCAAGGCGCTCCGCCGGTGGGCACACGAGGAGGACATCGGTGCCCTCACCATCAAGAAGCGCTCCATGCCGATCGACCCCGACCGGCTACGGCACGACCTGCGCCTGCGCGGCACCCGGGAGGCCGTCGTCGTGCTCACCCCCGTCGCTCGCCAGCCAATGCTCCTTGAGGTCAGCCCCGTCGCACAGCGACAACCGCGCTGACCTGACCCGGCTCGCCACACGCGGGAGTCTCCTGAACCGGGGCGTCAGGGCGGCGGCGCAGGGTCCAAGAAGACGGCGCTCATCGGCTCGAAGGATGACGCCCAGCCGGCTACCTCGGATGCGATCGCTCCTCGATCCCCGACGCCATAGTCCGGTGGCGCTTCTGGAAGTCCTGGGACGTCTCCGACGAAGAACGCTGCGCTCTCAGCAGTCAGGGTCAGATGGGCGCCCGGATGCGGTCACAGCACTAGGCTGAGGCCGAAGGGCCGATCTTTCGCGCCCGCCGAGCGCAAGCTCTACCTCGCGACGGTGATCGACCTGTACTCGCGCCGGTTGCTCGGCGCGGCGACCAGCGATCACCCGGACGCGCAACTGGCGTGCGCGGCGATACAGATGGCTGTGACGGCCCGTGGCGGCAAGGAGGCGATCTGGCGAGAGGAGGAGTCCGAGCGTCTCGTGTTCCACACCGACCGCGGCAGTACTTATACGGCGACCTCGTACACCACGCTGTGCCGGGCTGGGGATCCGCCAGTCGATGGGCCGGGTCGGGTCGTGCTTCGACAACGCCGCCGCCGAGGCGTTCTTCTCCTCCCTGGAGTGGGAGGTCCTGTCCCGGCAGGAGTTCGACACCCGGGCTCAGGCCCGGGCCGTGGTCATCGACTGGGCCTACGGGTTCTACAACCACCAACGCCGGCACAGCGCGGCTGGCATGATGTCACCGGTCAACTACGAGCAGTCCACCGCAGCGCCCGTCCCGGACGCCGCGTAGCCCGAAGCCCTCCACGATCTGGGGGGAACCACAACACGCCCTCCAACCCCACAAGAGCCACGAACCAAGGCCCGAGACAACGCCCACCCAACGCGGACAACCGCAACCTACCCACCCCCAACACCACCACACCAGTGCCACGTCATAACAAATCCATAACACCCACGCAGACCCACCCCCAGTGAAGGTTCCTGGGTGGGAGGCCGCGATCAGTGACAGCCAGCACCGATCGCGAAGTCGCCGACCGGCGTCGACAGCGTGCCCGTCGCCTCGGCCTCGCCCAACAGCACCTGCACCAGGGCCTCCATCGTCGCCGGGTCACGGCCGTAGGCAGCGATCAGCGCGGTCGACGCGGTGCTGTCGGCCAGCGGGTAGGGCCGGTCCGTGGTGACAACCACGTCGCCCGTGCCGGTGCCCGGACCGCCCGATCCCCCGCCGGCCCTGTAGTTGGCGCCGCCCACCAGAACCACCCGGTCCCCGGACCCGGTGCCGAGCCCGGCGGCCTCCGCGGCGGCGGCCAGGGCAGCACGGTCGGTCTCCGTCCCTCCCGCGATGGTGATCGAGTCACCCACGAGTCGCTCCCCGCAGGGCCCGGACAGCTGGGTGATGCCCGCGGCGGCCGCGCGGACCGACAGCTCGTGGTCAGAGCCGATGACCGAGAGGTCTGGGGCCGGCACCTGCTGCTGGTGTCGCAGGAGCGCGACCATCCGGGCCGCCGACTCCTCCAGGTCCGCGCGCTGCAGCGTGCCGTCCTCCAGCGCGAAGACGATGGCGTCGACGGTGCCCCGCGGGTCCGGCGGCATGAGCAGCACGTCGACGCCGGCGAGCAGCGCCTGGACCGCCGGGTGGTCGGTGCTGCCGCCCTGGGTGATCGCCCCCATGTTTAGCGCGTCGGTCACGACCAGCCCGCCGAAGCCCAGGTCCTCGCGGAGCAACCCGGTGATCACCTCGTGGGAGATCGTGGCGGGCCGGTCCGCGTCGAGGGCGTCCACGACAATGTGCCCGGGCATGATCGCTGGTGCGCCAGCCCCGACCACCGCCCGGAACGGCACCAGGTCGCGCTCCTCGAGCAGAGCCAGGTCGGCCGTCTGCTCGGCCACCCCGACGTGGCTGTCGGCCGGGATCGTGCCGTGTCCCGGGAAGTGTTTGGCCACGGGCAGGATGCCGGCCTGCGCGAATCCGATGACCTGGGCGGTCGCGACAGTTGCCACGACGCCCGGGTCGCTGCCGGGCGAACGGGAACCGATCGTCGGGTCCTCCGGCCCGGAGGTGACGTCCGCAACCGGCGCGAGGACGACGGTGTAGCCCAGCGCGCGCAACTGCTCGCCGGAGGCCTGGGCGACCTCCCGGGCGAGCGCCGGGTCCCGTGCGGCTCCCAGCGCCATCCCAGCGGGCCAGTGGTCCAGGGGGGCGCCGACCCGGGTGATCGCACCACCCTCCTGGTCGATCGCCAGGAACGCCGGCCAGTCCCGTCCGTCCGCGGCCACCGCCTGCTGGACCGAGGCCGTGAGCGCGGTCAGGGCCGGCACGCGGGCGTCCACCGACTCCGGCACGTTCCCCCCGAGCGTGATGAGTCCACCCAGGTGGTTTTCCTGCACCAGCGCCGCCGCAGCCGCGCTGTCGGTGCCGGAGTAGGCGCCGACGACCAGCTGTCCCGCCAGCTCACGGTCGGACAGCCCGGCGACGTCCGCGCGGGCCGCCTCGAGCCCGGCCGCGGACGGCAGCCCGATCCCCTGCTCGCCGGTGGGGGCGGTGGCCCCGTCCGGGGCGCTCGTGGGGGGTTCTCCGGTGGTGGTGTCTGTGTCCACGCCCGTGTCTGGTGCGTCCGTCTCGGTCGCGGCATCACCGGTGGTCGTCCCGCTGTCCGCCGGGCCCGACGAGGACCCGGAGCCGGTCGTCTGCTCCGCGGACGTGCCACTCGCGGGTGACTCACCACCGCTACAGGCCGCGAGGAGCAGCGCGCAGGTCACCGCAGCCACAAGAGGTGCCCGGGCGCCGGTGACCCGGTTCATGACGCGACCCGCACCAACGGACGGATCTGGCCGACCGGCTGCGAGGAATCCGCGGGAATGTCCAGGGGTGAGGGCTCGTGCCCGGCTGCGATGAGCAGGGCTCCGAGCGCGGCCACCATGGCACCGTTGTCCGTGCAGAGGTCGCGGCGCGGCACCCGCAGCCGGATCCCCGCCTTGGCACACCGCTCCTCGAGCAGCTCCCGAAGCCGACCGTTGGCCGCGACGCCGCCACCCAGCTGGAGGTCCATCACGCCGTGCTCGGTGCAGGCCAGGACCGCCTTTGCCGTCAGCACGTCCACGACGGCCTCCTGGAAGGAGGCGGCGACGTCCGCGACAGGGACCGGCTCACCCGCCCGCTCACGCGCCTGGACCCACCGCACGACCGAGGACTTCAACCCGCTGAACGAGAAGTCGTAGCGGTGACGCTCCATGTCCTTGCGGGCCGTCAGCCCGCGAGGAAAACGGATCGCGGTGGGATCACCACCACTCGCGACCCTGTCGATGTGCGGACCTCCCGGGTAGGGCAGCCCCAGCACCCGGGCCACCTTGTCGAAGGCCTCGCCGGCCGCGTCGTCGATGGTCTCGCCCAGGGAGCGGATGTCACTGGTGATGTCCGGCACGTGCAGGAGGTTGGTGTGGCCACCGGAGACCAGCAGCGCCATCATCGGTTGCGGCAGCGGCCCGTGGTCGAGCACGTCGACGGCCACGTGCGCACCGAGGTGGTTGACGCCGTACAGCGGCACCCCCAGCCCGAGCGCGAGGGTCTTGGCCGCGGCCACGCCCACCAGCAGCGCCCCGGCCAGCCCCGGCCCCGCGGTGACCGCGACGGCGTCGACGTCCTGCAGGGTCACCCCGGCGTCCGAGCACGCCCGCTGGACCGTCGGCACCATCGCCTCGAGGTGCGCCCGGCTGGCCACCTCCGGCACGACGCCGCCGAAGCGTGCGTGGAGGTCCACGCTGCTCGCGACCGCGTTGGCCAGCAGCGTGGTCCCGCGGACCAGACCGATCCCGGTCTCGTCACAGCTGCTCTCGACCCCCAGCACCAGCGGCTCAGTCACGGTGACCCACCTCTCTGCGCATGATCAGCGCGTCCACGGACCCCGGCTGGTAGTAGCCCCGGCGCCGGTGCAGCTCCGCGAAACCGTAGCGGGAGTAGAGACCGATCGCCGCCTCGTTGTCCGCCCGCACCTCCAGCATCACCTGCGACGCACCAGCGGCCTCGGCCCGGTCCAGCAGGGCCTCGAGCAGGTGCACCCCGTGTCCCTCGCCGCGATGCGCGGGGTCGACGGCGATGGTCATCACGTCGGCCGTCTCCCCCGCCAGGTCGAGACCGGCGTAGCCCATCAGCGGCTCGGGCGGACAAAACTTCCCCAAAAAGGCGTGATGGGCGTGCAAAACCTCCCCAAGAATGGGGTGGAGGACGACGTAGTCACGCCGCGGGCGCGCCGCGAGCTCGCCCCAGAAGCTGGCCGGGGACCACGCGTCGTCGGGGAAGGCTGCCGTCTCGATCCGTTGCACCTCGGGCAGGTCCTGCCACCGCATCGCCCGCAGCCGGGTGCCGGTGTGCCCGCCGCTCACGGGACCGTCTTCAGCGGGCCGGGCACGGCCGCGTCCGGGCGCCGCAGATACAGGGGCTCGGGAGCCAGCAGTATGCCGTCCGCCACCGCCCCCTGCACCTCGCCGGCGGCGAGGGCTCGGTGGGCGACGAGCCCGAGCAGCCCGGGACGCACATCGACCGGTGCGTCGCCCCCGGCCCGGGTGAGGGCGTCATAGAGGAGCGGTCCGCGCCCGACCGCCGGGAGCGCTCGAGCGGCCTCGGGAAGGTCGGCCGCGTGGGCGACCCCGGGGCCGCCGGTGCGCCGGGGGTGGCCGTGCTCCACGGCATACTCCGCCCAGTAGACCTCCTTGCGGCGGGCGTCCGTGGCGACCAGGAACCGGTCGTCCACGACCTGTTCGACCACCGCCTGCTCTGCCAGGGCGTCCAGCGAGCAGATGCCGTGCACCGGGATGCCGCGCACCTGCCCCAGCACGAGCCCGGTGACGATGCCGACCCGCAACCCGGTGAACGGACCTGGCCCGACCCCGACCGCCACCGCCGTGAGGTCGCCGACCCCGATCCCCGCCCCCGCCAGCGCCTGCTCCATCGCGGGCGCGAGAAGCTCACCGTGGCGCCGCGAGTCCTGGTGCGTCACCTCGGACAGCACCCGGTCACCGTCGAGGACGGCGGCTCCGATGGCTCCGGTGGCGGTGTCGAGGGCGAGCAGCACCGCACCAGGCTACGTGCTCAGCCGGGCCCGGGTCGCATCCTGAGCGGCTCAGACGTCCAGCTCGACGACCTCGGCGGGGGTGACCCGCCCGTCGCGCACCAGCACCCGGCAGAGGGATCGGACCACCAGCGGGTCGTACTCGTAGCCGAGGTTGAGCCGGATGCGTTCCAGTGCCTGTGCTGCGGCAGGACGCTTCACGTGGCCGCCGGTGAGGTCGTCGAAGGCGTTGCTGACCTTGAGGATGCGACAGGCTAGGGCCAGGTCCTGGGCCTCGCGCCCGTGGCGGTAGGGCGTGGCCTGCCCGGAGACCACCATCGACAACCTGCTGAGCTCGGCCGTGCGCGCCAGGATCGAGGCTCCGGTGTGAGCGATCCGGCGCTGGTCGAGCGGGGAGATGGCGGTCGTGGCCCCGCCCGGGATGGGCCGCCGGAGGGACACCTGACCGAGGTCGTGCAGCAGGGCGGAGTACTCGAGGTCGACCAGGTCGCGCTCGGCCAGGCCCAGGTCGCGCCCGATCGCCAGGGACAGGGTCGCCACACGGTCCCCGTGCCCCACTGTGGTGAACCCGCCCTGGTCGGTGAGTCGGGACAGCGACCGGATCGTCTGCCGTTGTGCGTCCCGGACCAGCGACTGACGGCTCACCGCGAGCTGGAGGAGGAGCAGCGGCGCCAGGAAGAGCGGGATGGCGACCTGCCCCAGAGCACCCACGGCCAGCGCGATCACGGTGGCGCTGGAGGTGGTGGCCAGGGCGAGCGGCCCGACGGCGCCCACCTCGTCCACCAGCGACTGCCACAGGAGCGCGTGGGTGCTGACGGAGTGGCGCATCGCCATCAGGAGCAGCTGCAGTCCCATCGCCACGAGGGCGACCGCGAGCATCGCGAGCGCGGCCATCCACATCATGTCGTGCCACTCGTGCACCAGGACGGCCAGCGGTCGGCCGTCCAGCGGCACCTCGAGGAAGAGGATGGCCGCCACGGTCACCACCAGCACCCGGGAGGCGATCTGGTCGAGGACGAAGGCCCCGACCGACATCCACCGCCGCACGAGGTGGCCAACGAAGGTGGCCAGCGCCACCACCACGACCACGAAGCCCGCCGAGTAGCCCGTCTCCGGGTTCCCCGGCAGGGACGTCGTCATGGGCATCGCCAGGCTCGCGGCCAGCGCGATCGGGGTGAAGTCTCGTGTGCCCAGCACGTTCACGCGCCACAGCTCGCCGACGACGATCGTCACGGCGTAGACGATGGCGACCCCCCACCCACCGACGGAGATGTTGCCGATGTTGAGTATGGCGTGGAGCAGCGCGAGCGCCACCGCAGCGGCCGCGGTGTAGACGACGGCCTGTGAGCGACGCGACCAGGCCCGTGCCCGCTTCACCGGACCCCCTCCGCGTCGGGTGACCACTCGGCATACAGGTCGCTGACCAGCGGGTCGTCGTGGTCGTGGGCGTCACCGACGGCGGACCGGACGTCCTCCTCGATGACGGTCGGCCACCAGCGGCGGGTCGCCAGGGCCTCCGCGAGCGCCTCCACGACCTGTCCGTCCAGGTGTGTGCCGACCCGAGAGCGGAGCACCTCCAGGGCGGCCTCCTGGTCGAGGGCCCCGCGGTAGGACCTGGTGGTGGTCAGCGAGTCGAAGGCATCGGCCGCCGCGATCACTCTGGCGAACAGCGGGATCTCCTCGCCCGCCAACCCGGCCGGGTAGCCCCGCCCGTCGACCCGCTCGTGGTGGTGCAGGATCCCGGGCCGGGCACCGCTGAGGAAGTCGATGCCCCTGAGCATCCGCACCCCCGCCTCGGGATGGGTGGTGATGGTCACCAGGTAGTCGAGATCCACGGGTCCGCTGGCCCGCGGCATCCGCGGCGCGACCGCGATGAGACCGATGTCGTGCAGCAGCGCGGCATAGCGCAGCACCTCCGCACCCGCGGAGTCGATCCCGACCCGCGGAGCGATGCGGTCGCACAGCTCGGCGACCCGCGCGCTGTGGCCCACCGAGTAGGGGTTGGCCTCCTCCAGCGCCGCGACGATGGTCTTGACCGTGCGCACGTGGGAGCGGCGCTCCACCGAGTCCCGGCTCAACGTCCACTGGGCGATGAACATCGGCCCGAGGATGAGGACCGCACTGAACGTGCCGACTCCTACCGGTGCCCAGAGGACCACGAAGAGGAAGGCGATGAGGGCATGCGTGAGATAGCCGCCCCCCAGCCGCCGGAAGGTCCGCAGGGCAACATCCCAGACCCTCGAACCACTCGTGACCCTGGCCATCCCGCCGATCAGGATGGTGTTGACCAGGGTCATGACGACGTAGGCGAGCACCAGTGGGAGCGCCACGCGCACGAGGAGACCCAGGGGGTCGTTGTCCTCGCCGGGATAGACGCCGCCGGCAAGGCTGTAGACGAGGCCGCCGACCCCTCCGACGACCCCGGTCATCCCCGCGTTGAAGATGCGCGTGCGCAACCGCTGGGAGCGGAGGCTCCCGAGGTAGGACAGGAAGCCGACGATGACGGCACCCGCAGGCCCGGCCAGCGGCAGTGCGGCCGCCAGGATGACGGTGGCGACCGACACTCCCAGGTGCGGCCCCAGCTCCCGTTCGCGCAGCGAGGAACCGAGGATGCCGAGGACGGTCAGGACAATGACCGGGTTCCAGGTAGGAGGGCCGCTCGCCCGCCAGTCGAAAGCCGCCACCAGGACGGCGAGCAGACAGACCGACGTGATGTAGATGCCGACCGTCGCGGTGGCCTGCTCCGAGGGCCGCGGTCGGCGGCGTCGGGGCAGAGACAGGGACGCCGACGCCTGAAGGGCCTCAGGCATCGACGCCGCTCAACTCAGCGCAGGAGACCTGCGGCGTGGGCCGTCAGTCCTCCCAGCTCACGATGTCGATGACAGCGCCAAGCGCATCCATAAACGAGCCAGCGGCGAGCAGATCGAAGATCGCGGCAAACATAGTGTCAGTCCTTCCCGGGGCCGATACTCAGGACCACGACCATCGCCCCACCTGCCGGGGCGCACGTTCATGGCTGCCTACTAGGGTGTCATATCCGGGCGGAACTTGGCACCCGAGGGGCACTAAACCGCTGATTCTTTAACCAATCTTTACTCTTCGCGGCCCGAGGGACGACTTGTGCGAGAATGGGCGGCCGGACCGGAGGGCCTTGACGCCGCCGGCCCGCCCAGCCCACGACCGCGAGGAGATGCCATGAGCAAGCGTGCCCGCAAGCGCCGCGACCGCAAGAAGAAGGCCGCCAACCACGGCCGCAAGCCCAACGCCTGACCCCCAACGCCTGACCCCTGACGCCTGGTCAGGCTGGCACAGAAGGACCCCGTCGCCCTCAGGGCACGGGGTCCTTCTGTTCGTCCTTCTGTCGCCCCTGCGAAATTCTCCGTCGCCCCTGCGAAGAGGCGGCTCGAGCTCGTCACGGTCAGGTCAGCGAGGGTCCTCCCGGACCACATGGGTCGTCACCTGGATCGTGCTGATCCGCGCCATGATCTGGCTGCGCAGCGTCTCCGGGGCCGCCTCGCGGTGGCAGGCCCGCTTGACCAGCTCCTTCAGCAGGAGGTCCCGCTCGTACTCGCGCAGGCACGAGCCGCACGCGTCCAGGTGCTCCCGGATCCGCCGGCCGTCCTCGTCCGCGGCCTCGTGGTCGACATACTCAAAGAGCCGCAGGACGACCTGCGCGCAGTCGGTCTCACCCTGGCGTTCCCACTCAGTCATGACTTCACCGTCGCCTCGTTGATGAATCCGCGCTCCAGCGCGTAGTCGGTCAGTAGGTCACGCAACTGCTTGCGCCCACGGTGCAGGCGCGACATGACCGTGCCGATCGGGGTCTCCATGATCTCGGCGATCTCCTTGTAGGAGTAGCCCTCGACGTCCGCGAGATAGACCGCCATCCGGAAGTCCTCACCGATCGAGGCCAGGGCCCGCTTCACATCGGAGTCCGGCAGGTGGTCCAGCGCCTCGGCCTCGGCGGAACGGAGACCGGTGGAGGAGTGCTGCGCCGCCCGGGCGAGCTGGTAGTCCTCGACCTCGGCGGCATCCGACTCCAGGGGCTGGCGCTGCTTCTTGCGGTAGATGTTGATGTAGGTGTTGGTCAGGATGCGGTACATCCACGCCTTGAGATTCGTGCCCGGGCGGTACTGGTGGAACGCGGCGAAGGCCTTGGCGTAGGTCTCCTGCACGAGGTCCTCGGCGTCGGTGGGGTTGCGGGTGGTCCGCAGGGCCGCGCTGTACATCTGGTCCAGCAGGGGCATCGCCTCGCGCTGGAACCGCGCGGCGCGCTCGGCCTCGGTCTCCTGCTCGACGTCCACCTCATGGTCCGGGTTGGTCGACTCGTCGTTGGTCGACTCGTCGGTCGCCGGCTCGGTCACCTCGTCGTTAGTCATCGAGGTCCACGATAGCCCCGTACCGGGCGAGGAGTGCCCCGCGAACCGTAGGGCACCGGGGACCCTCACACCGGCGTCGGTGGGGGCAAGGGTGGCCAGGGTCATGCAACCTCCTGAGGTCGAGCGCTCTCAGTGGTGCACAACACCGCACCCTCGCGGTCTCTTCCCGAACCCGACCTGGCATCGCGCGGTGTCACGTCCCACAACCCCGACCGAGCATCGCGCGGTGTTGCGTCGCACAACCCCGACCGAGCATCGCGCGGTGTTGCGTCGCACAACCCCGACCGAGCATCGCGCGGTGTTGCGTCGCACAACCCCGACGAGCATTGCAGGGCGGTCCCACACGATGGGACGGAGAGAATCGACCCCAGCGCTTGACACACCGAGGAGTATCACTCTCGTGTCGCGGGCGCCTACCCCACCCAGGCGTCTTCGAGCGCCTCGGTGTTCCTCGGGCTGGCTACAGTCGGCCCGAGGAACCAGAGGGCGCCCGAAGATGCCCACCGGGCGCTGGTTGTCGCGGCCGCCAGCCTTCGGCTTGACAAACATCGGAGCAGCCTGTGCCTGCCGGTGGTGAGCTCGCGGCCTACTGGTGGTAGCTGGCCAGGAAGTTGCCCATGCGCTCCAGGGCGTCGGCCAGGTCGCGCTGCGCCGGCAGGGTCACGATGCGGAGGTGGTCGGTCGTCGGCCAGTTGAACCCGGACCCGTGCACGACCAGGATGTGCTCCTGCTCCAGCAGGTCGAGGCACAACCGCATGTCGTCGTGGATCTCGTGCACGTCCGGGTCCAGGCGCGGGAAGACGTAGAGCGCGCCCTGCGGCTTGACGCAGGTCACCCCGTCCATCGCGTTGAGCATCGACCAGGCGGTGTCCCGCTGCTCCAACAGCCGGCCACCGGGCAGGATCAGGTCCTCGATGCTCTGGCGTCCCGACACCGCGACCTGGATGGCGTGCTGCCCGGGCACATTGGGACAGAGCCGGGTCGAGGCCAGCAGCTCGATGCCCTCGAGGAATCCCGTCGCGTGCGACTTCGGACCGCTGATGACCAGCCATCCTGCCCGGTAGCCCGCCACCCGGTAGGTCTTGGAGAGCCCGTTGAAGGTCACCACCAGCAGGTCCGGCGCCACGCTGGCTATGCTGGTGTGACGGGCGTCGTCGTAGAGGATCCGGTCGTAGATCTCGTCGGCCAGGATCAGCAGAGAGTGCTCCCGGGCGATGTCGGCCAGCCCGTCGAGGACCTCGCGGGAGTACACCGCGCCGGTCGGGTTGTTCGGGTTGATGACCACGATGGCCTTGGTGCGCTCGGTGATCTTGGACCGGATGTCCTCCAGATCGGGCGCCCAGTCCGCCGCCTCGTCGCACAGGTAGTGCACGGGAGTGCCGCCGGCCAGGCTCGTGGCGGCGGTCCACAGCGGGTAGTCCGGCGTAGGGATCAGCACCTCGTCGCCGTCGTCGAGGAGGGCCTGCTGGACCAGCATGATCAGTTCGGAGACACCGTTGCCGAGATAGACGTCGTCGACGTCCACGTCCGGGAACCCGGGCTCGTCCTGGTATCGGCTGACCAACGCCCGGCGCGCCGGGAGGATCCCCCTGGACTCGGAGTAGCCCTGTGAGGTCGGTAGCGCCGCGATCATGTCCTGCAGGATCGTGTCAGGCGCCTCGTAGCCGAACGGCGCCGGATTGCCGATGTTGAGCTTCAGGATCCGGTGGCCCTCGGCCTCGAGATGTGCGGCCCGCGCGGCGACGGGGCCCCGAATCTCATAGAGGACGTTCTGGAGCTTGCTCGCCTGACGGAGCGGACGGAGCGGACCCCCGCGTTCTGACACCTTCACCCCTCCATGGTGTCACCCGCGGACCCGCGCCACCGGGACCGCCGCGCGCCAGGCTCTCTGCCTGGCAGGAGCGCTCGGTGACGTTGGTCGCTCGGTGAGGTGGTTGTCGGTGCCCGGCCGTAGGTTGGATCCATGTGCGGTAGGTACGCGGCGACGGCAGACCCGGATGAACTCATCGAGGCGTTCGAGGTGGACCTGGATGCCTCCGGGGAGGCTTCACGGAGCGTCCTGGTCAATCCCCAGGACCCACCCGTCGGCGCCCCCGACTACAACATGGCGCCGTCCAAGCAAGCTCCGGTGGTGCTCACCCGCGCCCCGCGCGGACCCGACGGGGAGAAGCAGCCCGACGCTGACCCGGTGCGCCAACTGCGCCACCTCACGTGGGGGCTGGTGCCCTCCTGGGCCAAGGACCCGAAGGTCGGTCTGCGGATGACCAACGCCCGCGCCGAGACTCTGTTGGACAAGCCCGCCTTCGCCCGTGCCGCGACCGCCCGACGGGCTATCGTGCCGGCCGCGGGGTGGTACGAGTGGCAGGTCTCCCCGGTGGCCGTGGACGCCAAGGGCAAGCCGCGCAAACAACCGTTCTTCATGCACCGCGCCGACGGCGACCAGATCGGCTTCGCCGGGCTCTACGAGTTCTGGCGGGACCGGAGCGCCGCAGACGACGACCCGGGCGCCTGGATCGTCAGCTTCACCATCATCACCACCGCCGCGGAGCCGGGCTTGGACCGCGTCCACGACCGGCAGCCGGTCGTCCTTGAGCGGGCGACGTGGCAGGACTGGCTGGACCCCGCGACGACCGGCCCCGACGAGGTGAGGGCCATGCTCGAGTCGCCCGGGCCGGGCCGGTTCGAGGCCATTCCCATCAGCACCGCCGTCAACGCCACGCGCAACAACGGGGCCCACCTGCTGGAGCGTCTCCCCGACGATCAGCTCGTGGGCGTGGTCAACCCCGCCACCGGAGAGGTGCTCGGCGAGTGAGCCCGCGCGAGGTCACCTGGACCAGTGTCGACACCTCCGAGGGCGAGGCCCGCGTCGGCGTGCACCTCCCGGAGGGTGCACTGCGGGGCACCCTGATCCTCGGTCACGGCGCCGGTGGCCCCCTGGGCTCCTGGCCGCGCGACCTGCAGAGCGCGCTGACGGCCACCGACCACGGGTGGGCGGTGGTCCTGGTCGAGCAGCCCTGGCGGGTCGCCGGACGCAAGGTCGCCACGCGACCGCCCACGCTGGACACCGCCTGGCGGGCGGTCGTGCCCGCCGTCTTCCGGGACCCGCTCCCCCGCCCCCTCGTCGTCGGTGGGCGCAGCGCGGGCGCCCGCGTCGCCTGCCGCACCAGTCCGGGAGACCCCGAGGGCAGTATGCCGAGGGCCGACGCCGTCTTGTGCCTCGCCTTCCCCCTGCACCCACCCGGCCGACCGGACCGGAGCCGGGCGGCCGAGCTGGCCGTGCCGCTGGCCGCCGGCATCCCGACCCTGGTGGTGCAGGGCAGCGCCGACCCGTTCGGCTCACCCGCCGAGGTGCGCGAGGCCGTCACCGCCGAGACGGACGCCTCGACCCTCGAGCTCGTCGAGGTCCCCGGCAACCACTCACCCTCACGGGACCAGGCGCTGGTGACGCGCACCGTCCTGGCCTGGCTGGACCGGCTAGGTTAGACCCAGGGCGGTGCACCGCCGCCCGGACACCGGCCGACCCACGAGGAGCCCCATGGTCTTCCGAAAGCTCGCCCGCCCCCTGCTCGCCAGTGCGTTCATCACGCGCGGCATCGACGCTCTCCAGCACCCGGGCTCACGCATCCCCGCCGCCCAGAAGTTCTCCGAGTCGGTCGCCGAGCCGCTCGGCGTCCCCGGGGACCCCGAGCTGCTCGTCCGTGTCAACGGGGCCGTCATGGCCGGCGCGGGCACGCTGCTCGCACTGGGCAAGTTCCCGCGGGTCGCGGGTGCAGCCCTGGCGCTCAGCCTGGTGCCCGCCACCTTCTTCGAGCACCGCTTCTGGGAGGAGTCCGACCCAGAGGCCAAGGCCGAGGAGAAGAAGCAGTTCTTCGGCAACCTTGGCCTGCTGGGCGGCGTGCTCCTCGCCTCGCTGGACACCGCAGGCAACCCCGGTCTGGTGTGGCGCACCAAGAACGCCGCACACATCGCCTCGCTCGAGTCACAGCTGGCGGCCAAGAACGCCGTCTCGGCGGTGTCCGACAAGCTGCCCTTCTGAGCGCCGTGGTCTGGGCCGCTCCCTCCGCACCGGGACCCGTCACCGGCACGGTCCTGGTGCCCGGCAGCAAGTCGCTGACCAACCGCCACCTGCTGCTCGCGGCCCTCGCCGACGGGCCCAGCACCCTGCACCGGCCGCTGGTCTCCCGCGACGCCGAGCTGATGCTGGGCGCCGTGCAGCAGCTGGGCGTGCGGGTCGAGCGTGCCCCCGAGGACCGGTCCTGGGTGCTGACCCCGCCGCCGCACCTGCGCGGGGGTGGCGCGATCGACTGCGGTCTGGCCGGCACCGTGCTGCGCTTCGTCCCCCCGGTCGCCGCCCTCGCGGACGGCCCCGTGGCCTTCGACGGTGACGAGCGGTCGCGCTCCCGCCCCATCGCCCCGCTCCTGGCGGCTCTGGACGCCCTGGGGGTCGAGGTCGACCACGGCGGTCGCGACGCCCTGCCGTTCACCGTGCTGGGCACCGGCCGGGTGGCAGGCGGCGAGATCGGCGTGGACGCCTCCGCGAGCTCGCAGTTCGTCAGCGCCCTGCTCCTGGCCGCTCCGCGCTTCGACGGCGGGCTGACGCTGCGCAACACCGGCGACCGGCTGCCCAGCACGCCGCACATCGACATGACCGTGCAGACCCTGCGCGCGGCGGGTGTCGAGGCCGGGAGCCCCGAGCCGGGTGTGTGGCGGGTGGAGCCGGGAGCGGTGGCGGGGCGGCTGGTTGAGGTGGAGCCCGACCTCTCGAGCGCCGCACCGTTCCTGGCTGCGGCGGCCGCCACGGGCGGCACGGTCACGGTCACCGGCTGGCCGCCGCGGACGACGCAGGCCGGTGACCGGATGCGCGACATCCTCACCACGATGGGTTGCCGGGTCGAGCTGACCGACGGGTCCCAGGGGGCGACGCACGACCTCACCGTGAGGGGGCCGGCACGGGGCGTGCTGCGCGGCGCGGACCTCGACCTGCACGACGTCGGCGAGCTGACCCCGGTGGTCACGGCCCTGGCCGCGCTGGCCTCGACCCCGTCACAGATCACCGGGGTCGCCCACCTGCGCGGTCACGAGACGGACCGTCTCGCCGCGCTGGAGAACGAAGTGGGTCGGTTGGGTGGCGACATCACCCAGACCCAGGACGGGCTGGTCATCGCGCCGGCCCGGCTCTCCCCGGCCGCGCTGGAGACCTACGAGGACCACCGCATGGTCATGGCGGCCGCGGTGCTGGCCCTCGCGGTGCCGGGCACCGAGATCCTCGGCGCGGAGACGGTCGCCAAGACCTTCCCCGCCTTCCAGGTCGCGTGGACCTCGCTCGTCCTCGGGCAGGACCCCGCCGCTGCCCCGAGCGGCGGCGACACGAGAAGCAGCGTCACGGACGGCGGCGTCACGGACGGCGGCGTCGGGTGAGTCGTTACGACCATCTCGACGAGTCGGTGGTCCGGGTGCGTCCGTCCCGGCGCGGCAGCCGCCCCCGCACCAAGGAACGCCCCGCGCACGACGACGCGCAGGAGGCCCGGGTGATCGGGGTCGACCGTGGCCGCTACACCACGCGCCTGGAGGACCGGCAGGTCACCGCGATGCGAGCCCGTGAGCTGGGCCGCAAGAGCATCGTGGTGGGCGATCGGGTCGGCCTGGTCGGTGACACCTCCGGCGGCCCGGATGCCCTGGCCCGGATCGTGCGGGTTCTGCCCCGCTCCTCGGTGCTCCGCAGGTCGGCTGACGACACCGACCGTGTTGAACGGGTGATCGTGGCCAACGCCGACCAGATGGTGATCGTCACGGCCCTGGCCGACCCGGAGCCTCGTCCGCGGATGATCGATCGCTGCCTGGTCGCGGCCTACGACGCCGGACTCGACCCCCTCCTGGTGCTGACCAAGGCCGACCTCGCCTCGCCCAAGGCCCTCCTGGAGATCTACCGCCCGCTGGACGTGCCGTATGTCGTGACCCGGCTGGATCCCACCGGCACCCGGGACGCCGAGGGCGTCGAGGAGGTGCTGGGGCACCTGCGGGACCGGGTCAGCGTGTTTGTCGGTCACTCCGGTGTCGGCAAGTCGACGCTGGTCAACGCGCTCGTGCCGGACGCTAACCGCGCCACCGGCGTGGTCAACGTCGTGACCGGCCGCGGCCGGCACACCTCCACCAACGCCGTCGCCCTCGAGGTGCCCGACGGTGGCTGGGTGGTCGACACCCCGGGCGTCCGGTCCTTCGGACTCGGTCACGTCGATCCCGGATCCTTCATCGAGCACTTCCCTGATCTGGCAGCGGGCACTGCGGGCTGTCCGCGCAGCTGCAGCCACGACGAGCCGGACTGCGCGCTGGACGCGTGGGTGGCCGCCGGCCGGGCGGGACCCTCCGGCGAGGTCCGGCTCGAGTCGTTGCGGCGGCTGCTGCGCAGCCGCACCGGTGACGGTAGCGACGCCTGACCAGCGCCTCCCGGGCTCTGGGGGCCTGAGGCACTAGCGTGGTGCCGATGGCCACCTTCGATGACGACCTGCGCCTCGCCCACGTCCTGGCGGACGCGGTCGAACGGTTCACGCTGGAGTCCTTCCGCTCCGACGGTCTCGAGGTCCGGTTCAAGGACGACGGCGCCCTGGTGACGGGTGCGGACACGCACACCGAGGAGTTGCTGCGGCACCAGCTGGGCCGCACCCGCCCGCGGGACGTGGTGCAGGGCGAGGAGCTGCCGACGACCGGTCACGGCAACCGGCGGTGGGTCCTCGACCCGATCGACGGCACGGTCAACTACGTGCGCGGGGTCCCGGTCTGGGCCACCCTCATCGGACTGGTCGTCGACGACGAGCCCGTCGTGGGTCTGGTGGCGGCCCCGGCCCTCAACCGGAGGTGGTGGGCGGCCCGGGGCTCCGGCTCGTGGACCGGCCGGTCGCTGTCGCGCGCCAGCCGCATCTGGGCCTCGGACACCTCACGCGTCGAGCACGCCTCGTTGTCGTTCTCCGACGTCAACTCCTGGCTCGAGCACCCACGCCGTGAGGGCTTCCTCAGGCTCGCGGCGCGCTGCTGGCGCACCCGCGCCTACGGCGACTTCTGGAGTCACGTCCTGGTGGCCGAGGGGGCCGTGGACGCGGCCGTCGACCCGGAGCTGGCAGTCCACGCCACGGCGGCGCTGGCGCCGATCCTCACCGAGGCCGGTGGCCGGTTCACCGACCTGGACGGCACCGATGGCCCGTTCGGCGGCAGTGCGGTGAGTTCCAACGGCACCCTGCACCACGACATACTCTCGCTGCTGGGTGACGACGGCCCGGTGACGGGCACCACGACTCTGCGCTGACAGCAGCCCGCTGAACTGGCAGAATAGGGGATTGTGCCCCTTCCCCGCGGTGCCGCGAGCGCCGTCCTGGCCACCCTGCTGACGCTGGCGGGGGCCGCCTCGAGCGCGCCGGACGGTCGCACCGACCTGGAGCAGCACGACCCCAGCCGCCTGCTCACGGTCGTCACCAAGGACAGGCCGATCTCCCCGCTGGACTACGAGCCGGATGACCTGGCGACCTGGCCGGGCACCGACTTCGAGATGCGGGCCGAGGTCCGCGACCAGCTGGAGGCGATGTTCGGCGCCGCGGACGAGGACGGCCTGGGGCTCCGCGTGATCAGCGGCTACCGGTCGTTCGAGACGCAGGCCGGGACCTACGACTACTGGGTGCGGCACTACGGGCGTGCGGCCGCCGATGCCTCCAGCGCCCGGCCGGGGCACAGTGAGCACCAGACCGGACTGGCGGTCGATCTCGACGGCACCACCGGTGGGTGCTACCTGGATCCGTGCTTCGGGGACACGGACGAGGGCAGGTGGGTCGCCGAGCACGCCCACGAGTTCGGCTTCGTGCTCTCCTACCCGCAAGGGTCCCGGGCGGCCACCGGCTACACCTACGAGCCCTGGCACGTCCGCTATGTCGGGCCGCAGGTCGCCGGCGACATGGACCGGCGGGGCATCAGGCTGCTGAGCGCCTACGTGGGAGTCCCGGCCTCCTCCACCCGCATCGGCGAGCTGTTGGGCTCGCGCGGCTGACGCACCACCTCGACCGGTCCCCGACCCAGGTCCCGGATGCCGTCGGCGTGGCGGGCGTCCCCGACCAGGATCACGGTCCACGGCTCACCGCGGTGCCGGTCCCACGCGGTCCGTGCGACCTCGGGGTCCAGGGTGCGGACCTGGGTGACGGTGCGGGTGACGAAGTCGACGTCCAGGCCGTCCAGCGCCAGGGACACGGCCTCGCCCGCCACGGCCTCGCACGTCGCGAAGCGCGCGGTGGCGGTGCGCGCCTGGTAGCGGGCGGCGTGCTGCAGCTCGGCGTCGGTCAGGTCGGATCCGCGCAGGTCGAGGATGGACAGCAGCGCGTCCACCGCCTCGACGGTGACCTCGTCGCGGACCGACCCGATCACGGTGAACAACCCTCCATGCGAGCGGGGCCGGAAGCCGGCGCGTATCCCGTAGGTGTAGCCCCGTTCCTCGCGGAGCACCGCGTCGAGGCGGGCGTGCGGCGACCCACCCACCGCGAAGGACAGCACCTGGTAGGGGCCCCATCCAAGCGGGTCGGAGCGGTCCGGGCCGGGCCCGCCGACGTGCACCTCGGTCTGCACGGCACCGGGACGGTCGACGAAGACGATGCGGCCGCCGTCGGCCGCCCGGGCGCCCGGGTCGCCGGGCAGGGGTCGGTGGCCGGGGTTGCTGGGCCACCCGGCGAAGGCCTCCTCCAGCACCTCGCGCAGCTCGATGCCGGTCAGGTCACCGGCGACGGCGAGCACTGCGCCGTCGGGGTGCATGGTGCCGGCGTGGTGCGCGCGGACGTCCTCGGGGGTGATCCGGGCGACGGTTTCACGGCTGCCGCCGGCGGGGCGGGACGCCCGGTCCGCGGGGTCGAAGTAGGTCGCGATGAGCCGCAGGGCGGCCAGGCTGGCCGGGTCCGCCCGGTCCTGGCCGATGTCTGCCAGCCGGTGGCGCACCTCGCGGCGCACCTCCCCCTCCGGAAAACTCGCGTCGGTCAGGCACTCGACCAGGAGGTCCAGCGCGCCGGTGAGCTCCCGGCTGATCGTGTCCAGCTCGACCAGGATGCCGCGCTCCCCCACCCCCGCGTGCAGGGCGATCCCCTTGCGCGCGAGCAGCTCGGCCATCTCGTCGGCAGTATGCCGGGTGGTGCCCAGGTCGAGACAGCGGGCCATGATCAGCCCGACGCCCTCGACGTCCTCCGGCTCACCGGCGAGCGGGGCCGGGATGCCCAGCTGCACCGACAGCACGTGCTGCCCCGGCATGTCGAACGCCTGGACCCGGAGGCCGTTGTCGAGGACGAACTGGTCGGGCTCGGGGAAGCTCCACGCGGTGGGATCGGCCACCTGCGGTCGCGGTGGTGCCGGGCGCGCGGTCTCCTCGTGCGCGGTGGTCATGCCACGCCCTCCGTCGGCTCGTCGGCGGCTGCCGTGAAGGCGACTGTCGCCCGCGCGTCGGGGGTCAGCCAGCGTGCCGCGGCCTCGCGGACCTGTGCAGCGGTCACCTGGCGAACCCCGTCCAGGTAGGTGTTGATGTGTCCGGGGTCGTCGTGCAGCAGCGTGTAGTGGCTGATCAGGTCGGCCCGCTCCTGGTGCCCGGCCAGCGCCTCCAGCCAGGAGCGCTCCGTGTCCGCCAGGGAGGACTCCAGCTCGACGTCGGTGGGACCTTCCGCCGCAAACCGTTCCAGCTCCGCGCAGACCGCGAGCTCCACCGCGTGCGGGTCGGCCGACTCGGCCACGTCGACACCCAGGAAGCCCAGGGACGCGCCGTCGACGAGCCCGAGCGAGGCGCCCGAGACGCTGGTCGCCAGCTCCTCGACCCGGACGAGGCGACGGTAGAGGCGGCTGGTCGTCAGGCTGCCGAGGGCATCCAGCGCGACAGCGCAGGCCAGGAACTCCGGGGTGTGTGCGACGGGCAGCCGGAACCCGAGATAGAGGCGGTCGTTGGGCACGTCCTCGGCCCGTTCCCGGCGGGGGGCGGCCTGCAGGGGCGGCAGTTGCGGCAAGGGTTCCTGCGCCGTGGGCGGCTGTGCCGGGAGGTCACCGAAGTAGCGCTCCACCACGGCGAACCCGGCCTCGGGGCTGATGTCGCCCACCAGGGTGAGCACGGAGTTGGCCGGGGAGTAGTGGCGCCGGTAGAAGGCGTGCACGTCCTCCAACGTGGCTGCGTCGAGGTCCTCCATCGACCCGATGGTCGGGTGGTGATAGGGGTGGCCCTCGGGGAACACGAGGGCGCCCAGGTCCGCGATCGCCGTGCCATAGGGCTGGTTGTCGTAGCGCTGGCGCTTCTCCTCCTTCACCACGTCCCGCTGGTTGTCGAGGTTGGCCTGGGTCACAGCCTCCAGCAACCGGCCGTGACGGTCTGCCTCCAGCCAGAGCGCCAGCTCCAGCGCACCGGTCGGCACGGTCTCGAAGTAGTTGGTGCGGTCGAACCACGTCGTGGCGTTCAGCGTGCCGCCCTGCTCCATGAGCAGGGTGAAGTGCTCCCCCTCGGCAACGTTCGCCGACCCCTGGAACATCAGGTGCTCGAACAGGTGCGCCAGCCCGGTGCTGCCGGGACGTTCGTGCCGGGAGCCCACGCCGACCCAGATGTTGACGGTGACGGTGGGCACGGTGTGATCGCGGCTGACGACAACCCTCAGCCCGTTGCTGAGGGTGCGGGTCGCGATCGGGTAGTCCAACGACATCTGGCTACTGTAAACAGGATGCTCGCGGCGAGCGGCATGACGGGTGCCAGGGCCAGCGTCCAGACCTCAGCCCGTCAGGACCCCTGGTCCTCGCCGTCAGGCAGCCAGCCGACGTTCCGCCCGGCCTTCTCCGGAAGGTCGCTGACCCGGTTCATCGCGAGCCGCCCGAAGATCTGCTGCTCGGTGATGTTGCGCTCGGACCGGCCTCGACCGAGGAAGCTCACGAGCCAGTGCAGGAGCGTGGTGACGCGGGACTTGAAGCCGATGATGTAGACGAGGTGCACCCCGAGCCAGAGGACCCAGGCCGGGAAGCCGGTGACCTTCAACCGGCGGATCTCGGCGATCGCCCGGAACCGGGAGATGGTCGCCATGTTGCCCTTGTCGAAGTAGCTGAACGGCTCGGTGACCGGCTTCCCGCCGAGGGTCGCCTTGATCCTGCTGGCCGCGTAGCGGGCCTGCTGGATCGCCACCTGGGCGACACCGGGGAGGTTGTCGAGAGCGACCATGTCTCCCACGACATACACCTCGGGGTGCCCAGGGAGGGTCAGGTCCGCCCGCACAGGGATCCGTCCCGCACGGTCCACCGTGAGCCCCACCTGCTCGGCGAGCCGGCCCGCCAGCGGGCTGGCGGCCACACCCGCGGCCCAGACCTTGGTCAGCGCCTCGATGCGGTGCCGCTCCCCCGCCTCGTCCTCGTACTCCAGGCCCCGGGCGTCGACGTCGACGACCTTGGCCCCGAGCAGCACGTCGATCCCGAGCTTCTCCAGAGCGGTCCGGGTCTTGTCGCGGAGCGACTCGTCGAAGGACCCCAGGACCGCGTCGGCCGCGTCCATCAGGTAGATCTTGGCTGTGCGCGGGTCGATGTGCCGGAAGTCGTGCCGCAGCGTCCGGCGCGAGAGCTCGGCGAGCTGGCCCGCCATCTCGACGCCCGTCGGGCCGGCGCCCACGACGACAAAGGTGGTGAGCGCCTCCGCCTCCTCGTCACGACCGGCGGCCGCCGCGAGCTCGGCGAGCTCGAAGGCACCGAAGATGCGCCCGCGCAGCTCCAGCGCGTCGTCGACGCTCTTCATCCCGGGGGCGTACTCGGCGAACTGGTCGTTGCCGAACCACGACTGGTTCGCCCCGGCCGCCACGATCAGGTGGTCGTAGCCGTAGGTCCGAGCCACGCCCAGGGTGGCAGCGGTGACCGTCCTGGCGTCGAGATCGATGTCGGTGACATCGCCCATCTCGACCTGCACGTTGTCCTGGTGCGCCAGCACCTCGCGGGTGGCCGGGGCAATCTCTCCGGGTGCGAGGATGCCGGTCGCCACCTGATAGAGCAGGGGCTGGAAGAGGTGGTGGGTCGTCCGCGCGATCAACCGGATGTCGACGTCCGCCCTGGCAAGTGCCCGGGCCGCGAACAGTCCGCCGAAACCGGATCCGATGATGATGACCCTGGGGCGGGTGGCGATGGGATTCATGGTGTTGCCTCCTCAGAGGGGAAACGACAACAGCCGTCCGAGTATGCCGTGACCTCTGCCACCCTCCCGGATGCAGTCAGGCCCGGAGATCCGTGGATCCCCGGGCCTGACCTCTGGTAGCGGGGGCAGGATTTGAACCTGCGACCTCCGGGTTATGAGCCCGGCGAGCTACCGAACTGCTCCACCCCGCGTTGGTCCCTCAAGCATACGCCACCGCCGTGGGCGGACCAAATCCGCCGGCCCCTCGTGGAGGCCGGCGGATGCGGTCGCCGCAGGTCAGGGGGTTGCGGTCGCGTCGTCGGTGTCTCCGGTCGGCGTCGGGGCGACGGTCACCGCCCCGCCGTCGGGCGAGAGCTGGATCGCGCGGTTGATCGCCTGGTCCAGGCGGTCCTGGGCCTCGGCGTAGGCCTCCCAGTCACCGTTGCGGAGAGCCTCCTGACCGTCCTCGTAGGCCTGCTGGATGTCGGCGATGGCGTCGGCGAGGTCACCGGTCGGCTCCTCACCGGTGGGCTCCTCACCCGTCGGCTCCTCCCCGGTCGGTTCCTCACCGCCCTCGGTCGGTGGGACGACGGGATCGGTGACGGGTTCGTCGGTCCCGGTCCCCTCGTCGGCTGCCGTCGCGCCCGAGTCGCCACCGAACAGCTCGTCCAGCGCCCCGTCGAGGGTGTCCGACCAGGCCAGCTGGTTGCCGAAGGAGACCACGACCAGTCGCTGCAGCGGGTAGGACGACCCGCCCGCTGCACGGACGTAGATCGGCTCCACGTAGAGCAACCCGCCACCGACGGGCAGGGTCAGCAGGTTGCCGATCTCCACCCGCGAGCCCGCCTGCCGGTTCAACGACAGGAACTGCGAGAGGGTCTGTGTGAACGCCTCGGAGTTCTGGTTGGAGGACTCGATCTCGTTCTGGAACTGGCCCGGGCCGGTGACCGTCGAGTCACGCGGCAGCTCGAGCAACCGCATCTGTCCGTAGCCCTCGCGTTTCTCCCCGTCGGTGCTGCCCGCGTCGGCGTCGACCGCGAGGTAGCCCACCAGGTTCTGCCGCTCGCCTCCGGGGATGTAGGTGCTGGTCAGGGAGAAGGTCGGCTCATCCTGGCCCGGCATCGCGATGCTCAGGTAGTAGGGCGGCATCGCGACCTCGGTGTCCCCGGCCGCGCTCTCGTCGGCGGAGACGTCCCAGAAGTCCTGGCCGCCGAAGAACGCCTCGGCGGTGTCGACGTGGTAGCGAGCCAGGACCTCGCGCTGCACCTTGAACAGGTCCTCGGGGTAGCGCAGGTGGCTCATGAGCTCAGCGTCGATCTCGGACATCGGCTGCACGGTGTTGTCGAAGGCCGCGGACCACGCCTTCAGCAGCGGGTCCTCCTCCTCCCAGGCGTAGAGGACGATCTCGCCGGTGTAGGCATCGACGGTCGCCTTGACCGAGTTGCGGATGTAGTTGATGTCGCCCTGCCCGATCGAGCGCACGTTCTGCGAGGTCGCCACGAGGGAGTCAGTCGTCACCTCACCGAGCTGCTCGAGCTCGCTGTAGGGGTACTGGGAGGAGACGGTGTAGCCGTCCACGATCCACTTGATCCGCCCGTCGACCACCGCCGGATACGGGTTGCCGTCCAGGCGCAGCCACGGCGCCACCCGCTCGACGCGCTCGCGCGGCTCGCGGTGGTCCAGCATCCGGGACTCCGAGCCCACCGCGTCTGCCAGGAGGATCTCGATCTGCCGGTACTTGATCGCGTAGGCGAGCTGCCGCGGGAAGGTCCCCATGTCGACCCCGCCGCCGCCGGTGTAGGTGTTGCGGGTCTCACCCGACTCGCTGTCGCTGTCCGGGAAGTCGAGCTCGCGCGGGGTCTCGCCGTCGGGCGCGCCGACGATGGAGTATGACGGAGAGTGCTCGCCGAAGTAGACGCGCGGCTCGAAGTCACCCAGCTCCCCGACCGGCGGGATGTTGCGGTGGTAGAAGATCGGCTCGCCGTCCTCCGTGCGCTGGTTGCCGTAGGCGGCGACCAGACCGAACCCGTGGGTGTAGACGGTGTGGTCGTTGACCCAGTTGCGCTGGGCCGCGGGGATGCCGTCCAGGCGCATCTCACGCACCGCCACCACGGTGTCGACCGTCTCACCGTCCACCTCGTAACGGTCGACGTCGAGGGCGTCGGGGAACTGGTAGTAGTTGCGCACACCCTGCAGCTGCCGGAAGGTGTCGGAGACGATCGCCGGGTCGACGATGCGGATGCCGGGGATGGTCTCGGCGTCCTCCCGCAGCTGACCCGGTGTCGCCTCGGTCTCGGCCTGATAGGGCGTGATCTCGGTGTCCGTGAGTCCGTAGGCCGCCAGCGTCGAGTCGATGTTGCGCTGGATGAAGGGCTCCTCCAGCTGAGCCTCCGACGGCTGCACCCGCAGCTGCTGGACCAGCGCGGGGTAGGCGCCGCCGACGAGCAGCGCGATCACGACCAGCCCGGCCAGGCCGATGAGGGGCAGGCGCCAGCTGCGGGTCCAGATGGTGGACAGGAAGAGCAGGGCACACAGCAGGGCGGCGATGGCCAGGACGCCCCGGGTGGGCAGCACCGCGTTGACGTCGGTGTAGGTCATGCCGGTCATCCGGCCGTGCTCGGCGGTGGCGAGCGCGTAGCGCTCGACCCAGTAGGCGACGGCGCGCACGCCGACCAGCAGGGCCAGCAGGATGGACAGGTGGATCCGGGCGGCGCGGGTGGTCCGCTCACCCGGGCCCTGGAGCTGCAGCCCGCCGTAGATGTAGTGCGTCATCAGGGCCCCGATCAGCGCCAGCCCGAGGGTGAGGGTGGCGAAGCTGATCAGCACGTTCAGCCACGGCATCGTGAAGACGAAGAACCCGACGTCGATGTTGAACTGCGGGTCGTTCACGCCGAACGGCTGTCGGTTGAGGAAGAGCAGCAGCGTCTGCCACTGGGCGGCCATCGCCGAGCCGGCGAACAGCCCCAGCAGGACGGGGGCGCCGATGAAGACGAGCCGACGGACGGGCTCCAGGGCGGCGCGGTAGCGGTCGAGGTTGACCTGCTCCGGACTGCTCGGTGCATAGATGGGCCGGTTGCGGTAGGCAAGGTGCAGCGAGGACCACACCAGCAGCGCGGTGGCCACACCGGCCCCGACGAAGAGCACGACCTGCGTGAACAGACGGGTGGTCAGGACGGTGCGGTAGCCGACCGACTCGTACCAGAGGAACTCGGTCCACAGCTGGGCCAGCCAGGTGAGTCCGGTGAGGAGTGCGATGAGGACCAGGACGGTCGGGATGAACCGTCCCCGGCCACCGAGGCCGGGGCGTCCCGGACCACCACCGGGACCACCGGCTCCGGGCGCCTTGTCCTTGCCCTCCCCCTCCGGGCGGTCGCCGCTCATACCGAAGCCGAACGGGTCGCGTGGTGCCCGTCCCCGTGGGTCCGGGCTCCCCGAGCCCTCGCCCGGCTCCTCCGGAGTCGTTCCATCCCGCTCAGTCACTGCTACCCGCTTCCTCGTGACCGGGTCTCCCGGCCGAACCACGCTGTGTCTGTGCCCAACGCTAACCCAGCGGGTGGCCGGGAACGGCCTCCGGATCGGCCGCTGTGACCGGTCCCGCACCTTCGGCGGGGGCGCCGATCTGCACCGGTGCGGCGCTCAGGTGTCGGGATGGCACGATGGGCGGGTGTCCGACCTCGCGCAGATCCTCACCCAGGCCGCCGCCGACACCGAGCGCCACGTGGCCAGGCTCGGCTGGGACCAGGCCCCTCGCCTGTTCGCGCTGGTGCGCACCGACTCACTCAGGAATGCCGAGCCCGGTCTGCGGGATCAGCTGGCCGGCTCGGCACCGGAGTCGTTGACCTCCATCGAGCAGGAGGGCCTGCGCAAGACCTCCAACATCGAGACGATGCTGGGCACCCTGGCCTGGCCCGAGGGGGTTGACGGCGCGGCGATCGCGCTGGAGCGGATCGTGGTCCCCCCGGAGGCCGAGCGGGACCTCCCCCTCAACCCGACCGAGGCGACGGAGGCGCTGGCCGCACATCCGGCCCGCAAAGACGTCCGGTTGCTCGCGGCCGTGCTGCGCACCGGCGAGTCGGTCTGCCTGCTGCGTCAGCGCGACCACGACAGCGACGATGCCGTCGCGATCGGGGCCGACATCGCCCCCGGCCTGGTGGCCGCGCTCCGCGCCACGCTCACCGACTGACGCCCGCCGTTGGTCGTCCGCCGTCAGTCGTCCGGGTCGGTCGTCCGCCCCGGGTCGTCCACCGTCAGTCGTCCGCCGTGCACTGGGGCAGGTCGACGTCCTCACCCTCACCCAGTGACTCCACGATGTCCCTGGCCTGCTGGAAGTTCTCGACCTTGGCGACCTGCAGCCCGTCGGGGATGCGGTCCACGACTTCGTCACAGTTGGCTGCCGGTGCCAGGAAGTAGTCCACGCCGGCCCGCTCCGCGGCCCACATCTTCTGCCGGATGCCGCCGATCCCGCCGACGGACCCGTCCGAGCTGATCGTGCCGGTCCCGGCGAAGCGGAGACCGCCGGTCAGCTCGCCGGGGGTGATCTTGTCGTAGATGGCCAGGGAGAACATCATGCCCGCCGACGGACCACCCACGTTCCCGGCATCGATGGTCACCTCGTAGGGCAGGTCGAAGTCGCTGGCGAGGTAGACACCGATGATGGTCCGTGGCTCGGCGTCCGGGTCCTGCGGGGACGGGTCCGCCTCCCCGGTGGGGACGTCGACCTCGAGCCGCTCCCCGTCACGGATCAGGACGAAGGGGACGACGTCGCCGGGCTCGAAGTCCTGCAGCCGGTCGCTGACGTCGTCGGGCACCGCGATCGCGGTGCCTCCGACCTCGAGGATCTCGTCGTTCACCTCGAGCGCGTCCCCAGCCGGGGCATTCGTGATGATCTGACCGACCTTGACCTGCTCGGGGACCTCCACCCCGATAGCTCGCAGCGCGACGACGGCGGCGCCGAGCTGCGAGCGCGTCATGAGCTGGACGTTCTCCTCCTGGATCTGCTCCGCGGTCACGTTCGGCGGGTAGACGTCGTTGACGTCGTAGATGTCCACCGCCGGGTCGAGTGTTGCCATGAGCCAGTCCCAGGCGGTCACGTCCGAGCGGGGGCCACCGTCCAGGATGATCGTGAGGAAGTCCAGCGTGCCGGAGGTCGGATAGGTCTCCAGGCCCTCGACGTGCACGACCGGCTGGCCGTTCATCTCACCGAGGGTGTCGTGCACGCCGGCGGGCCGGTAGAGCACCTTGTCGACGGTCACCAGGTTCAGCAGCGCCATGCCCACCACCAGCAGCACCGCCAGACCCAGCGCAAACCCGGTGCGCCAGCCGATCCGGGTGTGCGGCGGGTGCGCTGGTCGCTGGGCGCCCGGTGGACTCTCGTAGTAGGTCACAGGCCGACCCACTCGGTCGAACCGGTCTCGAACAGCTGCTTCTTCCAGATGGGCACCCGGGCCTTCAGCTCCTCGATCAGCGCGCGGCAGGCGTCGAAGGCCTCCGCGCGGTGCCCGGCCGCCACGGCACACACGACCGCCGTGTCCCCCACAGCCAGCTCACCGCGCCGGTGCACGGCGGCGACGCGCAGGACCCCCGGCATACTGCCGATCTCTTCCGCGATCGCGGCCAGGTGCTCCTCCGCGTCAGGGTGCGTGCTGTAGTCCAGGCGCACCACGCCCTCGCGTCCGCCGTCGTGGTCCCGGACGGTGCCCACGAAGATCGCGACGGCCCCGGCCGCGGGATGCCGGACCGCGGCCAGCACCTCATCGACCGACGGTCCGGAGTCCACGATCTGCGCCAGGACCACCTCATGTTCGTCAATCGTCACCGCGCCATCATCCATCACCTGGCCGTGAGATGGCTGGGCGTCCCCCGTGCGCATGCTGTCAGCACCCTCCTCAGGTCCGGTTGCGCCGACGGCGCAGCAACGCGGCCGTGGCCACGATCGCGACCGCCGCGCTGGCCGCCCCGGCCGCGCCGAGGGCGGCCTCCTTGCGCTCGACGCGCCGGGCGAGGCGGTCAGCCCGCACCTCCTCCAGGAGCACCCTCAGGGAGTCCACGTTGTCGTGCGTGGCCAGCCAGCCGTGGTCCACCAACCGTCGGGAGTCCACGACCCACGGGCTGGACACGTAGGCCAGGTCCGAGGCCGGCACGGGGAGGACCCCCAGACGGTGCAGACGGTCCGCTGCGCCGTGCGCCGCGGCCGGGGCCACGGAGATGTGTCTCAGGTGGGAGATCTCCTCGACCTGTTCCAGGCCCAGGCTCCCGGGGGCTCCCACGGTCACGACCGGGCCCAGTCGCTCGTCCAGGACCGTCCCCAGCGCCCGACCCAGGTCCTCGACGTGGCAGAACTGCCAACGGGGTCGTGCCCCCTTGAGCGCGAGCAGACGCGGTGCCTCGAAGTGCCGGGTGATGATGCTGTCCACCCCCGGCCCCACCAGGGCCGCCGGGCGGACCGAGGTCACCAGGACGGCCGGGTGCACGTCGCGGGCCCGGTCCAGGAGCTCCTCGATCTCGACGAGGTCGGCGACCATGCCCTCGGTGTCGTCCGACCGCAACGGACTGTCCTCCGGCAGCGGCACCGGGTTGTCCGGCCGGGCGCCGTAGACCATCGCGCTGGTCACGACCACGAGGTGCCGGACCCCGGCCGCCGCGGAGGCCACGGTCAGGGTCTGCATCTCCCTGACTAGGCGGGACCGGCGGACGCCGGGGTCCTCGGCGAGCTCGCCGCTCAGGTGCGCACCGTGGGTGAGGTGCACGACGGCATCCAGGTCCTGGAGTGCGTCCACCACCTCGGGGGACACCAGGTCGGTGTCCCGCCAGGAGGGCTCGGCGGATGGGCCGGAGGGCGACTCCGGCGCATGGCCCAGCCCTATCACCTGGTGCCCGCCTGACCGGAGTTGCTGCGTGAGGACCGCCCCCAGCGACGTGCCCGCGCGCGTCACGCCGACGCGGCGCGCGTCGTGGGTACGCCGAGAGCGAAAGTCCTCCTCGTGGGAACTCATGGCCCGCTCCTCCTGTTGACTGGGGTAACAGAGGCCCCGCGGGCACGGTGGTGCGGGGGTGACCTCGGGACCCATCCTCCCAGGAGGGGCATGATGGGCAAGCGGATCAACGCGACGGAAGGACAGTGCCGTGTCGGATGAGAAGAACTCTGGGGCCGGCAACCCCGGCGACGACGCCGAGGGGCGTCACGAGCCGATGGGCTTCCGCGGGTCCGGTGATCCCGCGTCCGGAGACGTGTCAGGGCACTCGTCCGCCGGGGACTCCGGCACGGGAGGCTCCGCGCCGGACACGCCCGGCTCGGGGGGCTCCGCACCGGACACACCCGAGTCGGGTGCCGACGCGCTCGGCGCGCTGTTCGGTGGCGAGCTGCCGCCCGAGCTGCGGGAGCAGCTCGAGGCCATGGGCCTCGGACAGATCGATCCCGCGATGATGCAGATGGTTCAGGCCCAGGTGCAGGCGATGATGGCCGGCCCGGACGACGGCTCTGCCGTCAACATCGGCGTCGCCAACGACGGCGCCCGCAATGTGGTGGCGGCGGCTGGCGACCAGAGCATTGCCGAGGCCACCGTGCGGGATGTCGAGCAGGTCGTGCAGGTCGCCACCCTGTGGCTGGACCAGGTCACGGACCTGGCTCCGCCGGAGGGGCGGGTGCGTGCCCTGAGCCGCGCCGAGTGGGTCGAGCTGAGTATGCCCGTGTGGCAGGCCCTCACCGAGCCCGTCGCGGCCGGGGTGGCCGCAGCCATGACCAACGCCATGCAGGAGCAGTTGCGAGGCCTCGGGGAGGGCGAGCTCCCCCAGCTGCCCGGGATGCCCCCGGGCATGGACCCCCGTGCCCTGCTGGGTCAGATGGAACCCATGATGCGGCGGATGAGCGCGGGCATGTTCGGTGCCCAGGTCGGGCAGGCTGTGGGGACCCTCGCGACGGAGACCGTGTCCGGCACCGAGGTGGGACTCCCGCTGCTGCCGGGCGAGGTCGTGGCGCTGCTGCCCGCGAACGTCTCGGCATTCGCCGAGGGACTCCAGGTGGACGCTGGCGAGGTCCATCTCTACCTGGCCGTCCGTGAGGCCGCCCGGGTGCGGTTGTTCGCCGGGGTGCCGTGGCTCGGCCCGCAGCTGCTCACCGCGGTGCGGGACTACGCGCGAGACATCCGGCTGGACACCGAGGGGATCGAGCAGGCACTGCGGTCGGTCGACCCCAGTGACCCGCAGGCCATGCAGGAAGCGGTCGCCGGGTCCCTATTCTCCCCCGAGCCCAGCGACGCCCAGCGCAAGGCCCTGACGCGGTTGGAGACCTACCTGGCCCTGGTGGAGGGATGGGTCGACACGGTCGCCGGGCGGGCCGCCGACCCGCACCTGCCGAATGCACAGGCGCTCGCCGAGGCGGTGCGTCGCCGCCGGGCCACCGGTGGCCCCGCGGAGAAGACATTCGCCTCCCTGGTCGGGCTCGGGCTGCGACCGCGGCGGCTCCGCGATGCCGCCAACCTGTGGGCGGCGCTGGAGTCCGAGGCCGGTCAGAGCGCCCGGGACCGGGCGTGGGAGCACCCGGACCTGGCACCCGGCGCCGCCGACCTGGACGACCCGCTCGGCTTCGTGGAGCGCGTCACCAGCGCCAGCGAGGACGACACCACCCTGGACGAGGAGCTGGAGCGCCTCCTCCGCGACGAGGAGTCCTGACCGACGTCGTGCCGAGTGCTCGCGGCACGGCTCGTGGCGCGGGTCACCCCGGCTCCAGGTCCCCGTCGTCGTCGGACATCTCGCGTCCTGTCGCGAAGGCCACGCCCCGGAGGAACGCGGTCGACTCGGCGTAGCGCTGGTCCCTGCCCACCAGTGCCTTGAACCGCGGTCCGTGGTTGGGCTCCAGGAGGTGGGCCAGCTCGTGCAGGATCACGCTGTCGACCACCCACGCGGGCATGCCCTCCAGCTCCGTGGACAGCCGGATCGTGCGGGTCGTCGGGCTGCACGACCCCCACCGCTTCTGCTGGTTGGTGACCCAGGTGATGGACGCGGGACGGGCCCGACCGTCCAGGTAGCGCTCGGACAGGAGCATGGCCCGGGCCATCAGGTCCTCGCGTTCGAGCCGTCGCCGTGCCTGGGCCCGCAGGTGGCGGCCCAGCAGGTTGTCGACGTGCTGCTGTTCCTCCTCCTGGCTGAGCCCGGCCGGCATGAGCACCACGAATGTGTCCCCCTCCAGACGCGCGGAGATCGTCCTGCGTCGGCGGGCGCTGCGGCGGATCTCCACCTCCGGCCGGGCGCTCGCGGGGCCGGCGCTCTCATATCCGCGGGATGTGTGCGTCATGAAGGGTCACGTTAGCCGCCCGGACCGACAGGTCGTGCCTGTGTCCACAGGGACCGACACGCAGGGTGGCTGAGCACGAATCGTGCGGGATTTGTGCTCACCTGGGTCTAGGGTGGAACCGAAATGCGGGTCGCACGACCTGCTCCAGCCGGGCTCCGGCCCGCGGACTGATGAGGAGTGAGAGACCATGGCTGAGACCAACGAGACCTACCAGGGCGAGTTCTACTGCGTGAAGTGCAAGGAGAAGCGCGAGGCTGAGGGGCGCGTGGTGGAGACCAACGGCCGCCGCATGGCCAAGGGCGTGTGCCCGGTGTGCGGCACCAACCTCAACCGGATCCTCGGCAAGGCCGCCAGCGCCTGAGCGAGTTGACCACCCTGCCAGAGGGGCGGGCCGGTGCCGGGTGCACCGACCCGCCCTTCTGCCTGTCCGGGTTGTTGTCCAGGTCGTCTGCTGCAGTCCCGGTGCGTGCCTGACGTGCACCCTGTGGACAACCGCGCCCACCGCGCGCTCCAGGATGGCAGGGTCTGCCCATGTCCCCGATGGTCCGGCTCCGCCCCAGTGCCCGCCCGGTGCGCCGAGCCCCGGGTGAGGTGCAGTTCGGGCTCTCCCCAGCGCACGGCATCGTCCTCGCCGGGCTGACCGAGCCGGAGACCGAGCTCCTGCTCTCGCTCGCCGGCAGCGGCGGCACCTCCCGCGACACGGTCCTCGCGCAGCGCTTTGGTGTCCCCGTCGAACGGGTCACGGACCTCGTCGACACCCTCGGGGGGCACGGTCTGCTGGTCGACCCGGGTGCGGCGCCCAGGAGGGCTGACGACTGCTACCTGGCGGTCCCCGGCCGCGGGGAGGTGATCGACCGCATCCGGGGCGAGCTGACCGGTCTCGGGGCCGGTCGGCTGGTGGCCGGGGAGGGCGACCCGGCGAACGGCGACGTCAGTCTGGTGGTCCTCTGCGCCGCGGACGCGATCGCTCCGGACCAGGGCCGGCCCTGGCAGGTCGCGCGGGTGCCGCAGCTGCCTGTCGTGCTGCGCGACGGGGAGGTCGTCATCGGCCCGCTGGTCCACCCCGGGCGGTCCGCCTGCCTGCGCTGCCTGGACCTCCACCGTCGCGACCGAGACCGCGCCTGGCCCACCATCCTCACCCAGATCACCTCTCCCGCGGTGGAGCTGACACGAAGGGTCGACGCCCCGCCGGCCCACGCCAACGCGGTGGCCGCCCTGGTGGCGATGATCACGCTGGAGTGCCTGGTGTCCGTCGAGAGCGTGCTCGGTGTCTCCTGGCACCTGTCGCTGCCTCTGCCCGATGTGCGCACCCGTCGGTGGGAGCGCCACCCGGCCTGCGACTGTGCGACCCATACCTGATGACCCTGGGCTCCACACAGGCCCTGGGCACCACACCGAAGGAGGCGGCACAGAAAGAGGCGGGGCCGGCACACGATTGGGTGTGTCGACCCCGCCTCGGCGGGTGCTCCTGCGGCGGCGCCTGGCAATGCGCCCCGGCACGTGCCGGTGTCACCGCTGCAGGAGATACGCCTGGGTGGCCTGGCGCAGGGCGGTCGGCCGCAGGCTCATCGCGAGCTTCTGCCGGTGCTCCAGCTCCAGGTTCGCGGACCGCTCCCGATGCTGGGCGCGGGCCAACTGCTCGTCTAACAGGTGGTACATGTCTGCTCCTGAGTTGTGTTGTGGATCCGTCGTCGTCACGCGGCGACGGGGTTCTTGCGGGGACGGCCGCGGGGCCGCTTGCGCGGCACGACGGTCCCCTGGAGGACGAGTTGCCCTCCCCAGACACCCCACGGCTCGTGCCGCTCGAGCGCCTGCTCGAGGCACATCGCCCTGATCGGGCAGTCGCCGCAGAGTGCCTTGGCTGCCTCGACCTCTTCGGGCAGCTCGGCGAACCACAGGTCAGCGGGGTGCTGGCGGCAGGGCAACTCGGCCTCGACGTCGCCGGTCCCCCCGACCATCCAGGGGTTCATCGACGGTTCGGTCTGCTGGGCGTATTGGACGCCTGCGTGGGTTGACACGCTGTTCCCTTCCTCGCGCGGTGTGCAGTGGTGGTGCGGGCGCTCGGCCCGGTCCTGATCTGTCATGGCTGGCTCCTCGATCGAGGACCCGGACTTCAGGCACCTGCTGCAGATGCACAAAGGCCGCGGATCCTCTGATGGGGTTCCGCGGCCTGCGAGGGGGATGGAGGTTGTTCTAACCCACAGCCCTCGCAAGGGGGAACGCCACATCGGTGGCAGGGTTGGTGATGGCGCCAGAATCGGCCCCGAAGACACCGGTGCCAATGCGCTCCCGCCGCAGCAGCTCAACCGAGCGGACGGAAACTGGGCACACGGCACCCTTGGTGCCTGCCACGCCTGTCAGGATCATGTAGTCCATTTGTTTCCGCCTCCTCTCGCTCGCTCTGCTGGTCCCCCGGTTGTCACCCCCGGCGGGTTGGTCAGGAACTACCGTACGACAGCCGCTCGCGGGCGCGCAACGTAATTAATCAAGAATTTTTCCGTGATATCGGCACAACGTCCTGACCAGCAAGAACAGCGAGGACATCGGCGCCGTACAGCTCTAGTTTGCGGGGGCCGACCCCGGCGATCTCCGCGAGCGCCGCGGTGGTCTTCGGTGTCAGCTCGGCGATGGCCGTCAGCGTCGCATCGGTGAAGACGACGTAGGCCGGCACGTTCTGCTCACGGGACACCTCGAGCCGCCACTCCCGGAGCCGCTCGAACGTTGCCTCGTCGTAGGTCGGGGGACAGTTGTCGCAACGACCGACCTTGCGCTCGGCCGCAGACCCGAGCGCCGCCCCGCACGTCCGGCAGGTCTTCGGCCGGCGCGGAGCGCGGGGAGCCTTGTGTGCGGGCGATCCACCCTGGCCCTGCGCGAGTCCCAGCAGCGTGCCCGCCGGCTGCAGGAACCGGGACGGCTTGCGCCCGGCGCGGCCACCGGCACCGCGGGAGGCGGCCCAGCTCAACCGCAGGTCGCGACGTGCGCGGGTCAGCCCGACGTAGAGCAGCCGGCGCTCCTCCTCGATGCGGGCGGCGCCCTCGGCCATCGACACCGGGAGCAGCCCCTCGCTGCAGCCGATGACGAACACGACGTCCCACTCCAGGCCCTTGGCGGCGTGCAGCGAGGCGAGCGTCACCCCCTGCACCGTCGGGGCGTGCTGCTCGGTGGCGCGCCGGTCCAGCTCGGTGACGAACCCCGGGATACGCATCTCCGGCTCCACCACCGAGAGGTCGTCCGCCAGGTTGGCCAGCGCCTCCAGGGACTCCCACCGCTCCCGGCTCGCGGCACCCGCCGACGGCGCCTGCGGGCTCCACCCGGCACCACCGATGACGTCGCGGACGACCTGTCCGAGCGGTGCGTTGCCTGTGTCACCGCGGCTGGCCCCGCGCAGGAGGAGCACCGCCTGACGCACCTCCGGACGGGAGAAGAACCGCTCCCCTCCGCGCACCAGGTAGGGGACCTCGCGCGCGGCGAGCGCCGACTCCACGGCCGCGGACTGCGCGTTGGTGCGGAACAGCACGGCCACCTGGCTGGCCATGGTGCCGCTGCCGAGGAGATCACGGATCGCCTCGGCGACGCCGTCGGCCTCCGCCACGTCGTCGGAGTATGCCGTGAGCCGGGGCGCCCGGCCCGGCTCGCCCTGGGCACGGAGCTCGACCCCGCCCCGGGCCGCCGCACCGAGCACCAGGTTGGCGACCTGGACGATCTGCGGGGTGGACCGGTAGTTGCGAACCAGCCGCACCACCGTGGCCTCCGGGTGCCGCTGTGGGAACTCGAGCAGGTGCCTGGGCGAGGCGCCGGTGAAGGAGTAGATGGTCTGGGCCGGGTCGCCGACCACGCAGATCTCCTGTCGCCCGCCGAGCCACAGGTCGAGCAGCTGCTGCTGCACGGGGTTGACGTCCTGATACTCGTCGACGACGAAGTGGCGGTACTGGTCACGCACCGACCCGGCCACCCGGGGGTGCGCGTCCAGGATGCCCACCATGAGCAGGAGCACGTCCTCGAAGTCGATGACGTGACGCTCGCCCTTGACGTCCTCGTAGGTGCTCATCACGCGGGAGACCGCGGTGAGGTCGAGCCCGGCGACACCGTCGCGCCGGCCCCGCACGGCCTCGGGATAGCCCTGCGGGGTGATCAGGTTGACCTTGGCCCACTCGATCTCGGCGGCCAGGTCACGCAGGGCGGGACGGTCGAGGCGTAGCCGCAGCCGACCGGCGGCCTCGGCGACGGCCGGGGCCTTCTGCGCGACGACCTCGGGCGGTGCGCCGCCGACCGCCTGCGGCCAGAAGAACTGGAGCTGCCGCAGGGCGGCTGCGTGGAAGGTGCGGGCCTGCACACCGGGCACCCCGAGGCCCCGCAGGCGGGTGCGCATCTCTCCGGCGGCCCGCGCCGTGAAGGTGACCGCCAGCACCTGGTGCGGCTGGAAGGCACCGGACCACACGCCATACGCGATCCGGTGGGTGATCGCCCGGGTCTTGCCGGTGCCGGCGCCGGCGAGCACGCACATCGGTCCCGTGGGCGCGGCCGCGACGGCGTGCTGCTCGGGGTCGAGCCCCTGCAGGATCTCGTCGGCCGAGGTGGGCCGTCGCGGGCCGTGCGGAGGACCGGTCACGTGGCGACTCGGGGCGCCGGACCGACCGAGGCGTCGCTGGCTGCCTCGATGGGGCCACCGTGCCAGTGCTCGATGAGGTGCCGGGCGATGGACACCCGCGGGGGCAGGCCGAGATGGCCGGAGCGCGCGGCGTGGGACAGCTCGCCCCGCGTGAACCAGGCGGCCTCGACGATCTCGACCCGGTCGAGCGTCAGCACCGTGCTGGTCGCCCGCGCGGTGTAGCCCACCATCAACGACGCGGGGAACGGCCACGGCTGGTTGCCCCGGTAGACCAGGTCCGTGACCGTGATCCCCACTTCCTCCTCGATCTCCCGGCGCACGGCGGCCTCCAGCGACTCGCCGGCCTCCAGGAACCCGGCGAGCACCGACATCCGGCCCTCGGGCCAATGCGGACCCCGGGCCAGCAGGATCCGCTCGTCCTCGTCGATGACCGCGACGATGATCGCCGCGTCGGTCCGGGGGTAGTGCTGTGAGCCGTCGACGGTGCACCGTCGGACCCAGCCACCCTCCTCGACCACGGTCGACCCCCCGCACCGCGGGCAGAACTGGTGCCGGGAGTGCCAGTTGGCCAGGGCGACCGCGGTGGTCAGCACCCCGGCCTCCGTGTCATCCAGCTCCGCCCCCGCCTCACGCAGGCTGCGCCAACCCCGCTCCGGCACGTGCCCGCCCGGATGTCCGGTGTCGCGCATGACCGCGACATAGGCGATGCCGTCGGCGTCGTGCCCGAGGTAGAGCGCGTGGTCCACGGAGTCCTCGAACCGGGGGGCCCGGTGGACGAGCCGGAGCCGCCCGTCGACCCGACAGGTCAGCGCACGTCCGTCCGCGAGCTCGACCACACGGGTCGTGGAGTCGCTCAGAGCCCGGGCGATCGGGTCGCTGTCGCGCCTGCTCACGCCGTTGCGGTTCAGGGTCCCCCGGGAGAGCGACAGGTCCAGCAGGGCCTCCGAATCCAGACTCACGCCACCACTGTAGGCCGGCCCCCCGACGCTCGTGTCGCGCGGCATACACCACGGCACGTGCCAGACGTCATACGGTGGGAGGGTGATTCGCAGCGACCTGGCCCTGGCCGCCCTGGCCACAGCCGCCGTGCCCGGGATGCGGCCCGTGTCGGTCGCCGCCATCCGCAGCGGCGAGGACAACCCCCTCCACCAGTCCGCGCTGGTGGAGGACGTCACCGGGCGCACCTGGGTGGTCCGCTCGCCACTGACTCCCGCCGCCGGCGCGGAGCTCGAGCGCAACGACGACCTGGTCCGGCAGCTCGGCAAGCACCTCCCGTTCAAGGTCCCCGCGGCGGCCGGGTACGCCGATCTCGGCCCGGACGGTCGGGCCGCCGTCTATCCGTTTGTCGAGGGGCTGGCCCTGAGCCTGCGGCACCTTCCGGTGGGGCCGGGTCTGGCCAGTGCCGTCGGCCGGGCGATCGCCGCCGTGCACAACATGCCGCGGGAGCTCTTCGAGGAGTTCGCCGTGCCGGTCTTCGACGCCGGACCGTTCCGCGACCGCAAGCTGTCCGAGCTGGATCGTGCCGCCGAGACCGGGCACGTCCCCAACGGCCTGCTGGCGCGGTGGGAGCAGGCTCTCGACGCCGCTCCGCTGTGGCGGTTTGCCACGGTCCCGACGCACGGCTCGCTCGACGGGGAGTCGTTCCTGGTCGCCTTCTCCGACGAGACAGACTCCGCCAGCGGGCGGGTGGTCGGCCTGACCGGCTGGGAGCGGGCCCAGGTCGCCGATCCCGCCGAGGACTTCGCGCGGCTGGTCGAGGTGGCCAACCCGCGGGCCGTGGACGCGGTCTTCGACAGCTATTCGATCGCGCGCTCGCAGCGACCCGACGGCTACCTGCTCAGCCGCGCGCGACTCGCCTCGGAGATGCGGCTGCTCAACGGCCTCGCGGCGGCGGTCGGCAGCGGCGACGAGCAGTTCATCCGGCACAGGGCCGACGAGCTGCGCAAGCTCGACCGGCTCACCGCCAACGATGACTCGCTCATCCCCCGGACGGCGCTCGCTCCGGTGGCGGCAGAGTCCGAGCTCGCGGTCGACGAGTCGTGGGATGCCGCGGACGCCTCCGCCACGGATGGCCCCGGCGCACCCACGACGGCCGTCGAGGACGCTTGCACGACCGACGTCGTCGACGGCACCGACGACGAGGCGGCGTTCGAGGTCGAGGCCCCCGCCGAGGGGGCGCACCTGGAGCCGGTGACCCCGCCGGAGACACAGGTGTCGGCGGCGGACGTCACCGCCCCGATCCCGATGTTCCGGCCCGTTTCGGCGGACACCGAGATCGAGGAGGTCGTCGGTCCGGAGACGTCGGAGGCCGACGATGTTGACGGTCCGGAGGTGACGGAGTCCGACGATGTTGAGGGTCCCGAGGTGACGGAGGCCGAGACGACCGAAGGCGTTGCGGAGGGAGAGGTCGGGACCGACGAGGCGGACGCCGAGGGGGGAGGCCCCGGCGAGCAGGCGGCAACGGACGAAACACCGAGCCCGGACGGGGCGGACGCCGACGAGACGGGCACCGACGAGACCACCGCGGACGGGGAAGCCGAGACGGACGCCGACGACACCGACGGCGACGGCAAGGGCACCGACAGCCCGCACGCCGACGGTCCGGACACGGAGCGCCCAGACACTGGCACCCTCCCGGTGACGGAGGCAGCGACCGGAGGCGAGGACGCCGAGGACAGTGAGCGTGCTGACCGCGCCGCCGAAGAACGTGAGCGTGCTGACCGCGCCGCCGAGGAGCGTCTGCACACGATCTACGGCATGCCGGAGGCCGCTGACCTTGAGCCACCCGAGTCCGGCGGGCGCTGATCCTGCGCGGGTCTCGCCTCGGGGAGGGCGCCTAGACCGGTGAGGCGACCTGGTGGACCAGGGCCTCCAGCTCCTGTTCGGTGGGAAGCTCCGGACGGACCGTCTCACCGCTGCCGGCGTAGAAGAACGCCGCCGAGACCCGGCTCGGGTCGATGCCCCGCAACCGCGCATAGGCCACTCGGTAGACGGCGAGCTGCAGCACACGGGCACGCTCCTGGCCCTCACTCCCCCGTGAGCCCGTCTTCCAGTCGACAATCACGAAGTCGTCGCCCTCGGCGAACACCGCGTCGATCCGACCGCGCACCGCACGTGCCCCGAGCAGCGTCTCGACCGACACCTCGATGTCGACCGGCAGCCGGCCCGCCCACTCGCTGGCCAGGAAGTTGGCGCGCATCGCCGACAGGTCGACGACCTCGTGGTCCGTGTCCGCCAGCAGGTCGTCGATCTCGACCAGGGACGGCATGCCGTAGTGCCGCTCAACCCACGCGTGGAACGAGGTGCCGGCGCGGGCCGCGTGCGCCGGGGGTCGAGGAACCGGCCGCCGCAGATTGCGCAGGTAGGCGTCGCGGTCCGCGGTGAGCTCGACGAGACCCGAGGTGGACAGGTGCGCGGGCAGCTCGGTCGACACACCGGCCGCGCGGGCAGCCCGGAGCTCCTCCCGCTCCCGCAGGAGCCGGGCAACCTGCCGCCCCACCGGGTCGTCGGGGTCGGACGTGCCGAGGTCGCCCGCGCGGCGGGCGTCGACCACCGCCTGCACGACATCGGAGACGAGCCGGCGCCGGGCGTCCGGGACGACGGGCCAGGGGGCGAACTGCTCCTCGGCACGCAGCGGGTTGAGCAGCTGCTGCGGGTCGTCCGCGTCCGGCATCGCCTCCCAGTGGTCCGTCACGACCCCGCCCCCGGCGGAGTTGATGAGCTCGGTCAGGAAGCGAGAGGTCTCACGCGGGGTCTGGCCCGTGGACCAGACCGGTGCCGTCACCAGCAGGTCGTGGCGCGCCCGCGTGAACGCCACGTAGGCGAGTCGACGCTCCTCCTGGAGCTGATGCCTCCCCCCGGCGACCGCGAACGACTCGAGAGCCTCCTTCAGCTCCTGCGTGTCGGCAACCGAGTCCAGCGGCAGCGCCGGCAGCCCCGCCGCGTCGCCGCGCAGCGGGTAGGGCAGTTTGCCGAGCCCGGTGAGCCAGCCCTTGTCCTTGGGGGTCCGTGCCCGCCAGCCGGTCTCGGTCACCTTCGTCTGAGTGGTGTATGACGGGAAGGTCCCCTCGGCGAGGCCGGGCACGGCGACGACGTCCCACTCCAGCCCCTTGGCCGCGTGGACGGTGAGGACCTGGACCGCGGACTCCGAGACCGCGACCTCGGCCATCTCCAGGCCCCGCTCCCGCTCCCGGGCCGCCTCGAGCCAGGCGACGAAGCCACCCAGGGTCGGACGCTCGGCGCTGGCCGCGAAGGTCGCGGCCACCTCGGCGAGCGCGTCGAGCTGCGCGCGCCCCCAGGCCGGCGGCAGGTCGGGGTCGGAGGTCACCTCGAGGTCGAGCCCGATCGCACGCTCGGCCTCGGTGAGGAGTTCGGACAGCGGCAGACCCGCCAGGGTCCGCACCCGGTCGACCGCCTGGCCGAGGGCGCGCACCCGCGTGCGGGCGCTCTCACTGACCGACCGGCCCCGGGAGGCACGCCAGTCGGTCGGCGGGAGCCGGTCGAGCACGTCGGCGAGCACGACGTCGCCCCGGGGCACGCCGTCCCGTTCGGCCAGGGCACCGGCCCACGTCCACAACCCGTCGATGTCGGCGGGTCCGAGCCGGCACACCGGCCCGGTGAGCAGTCGCATCAGCGCGTCGCCGCGCGTCGGGTCCTGCGCCACGGTGAGCAGCGCCACGAGGTCAGCCACCTCCGGGGCACTCAGCAGGCCGCCCAGGCCCACGATCTCGACCGGGAGCCCACGGGCCCGGAGCGCCTGCACGACCTCGTCGAACTGGGCGCGGTTGCGGCACAGGACCGCCGCGGTCCGGCCGGTCGGGGTGCCGTCGGCGTCGAGCCAGTGACCACGGACCCAGTCCGCGACGTGGCTCGCCTCGTCCCGGTGGGTGAGCAGCCGGGCCGCCCGCACGCTACCGGTGTCGGCGCCCGGGCGGGCGCGGAGCTCGGCGACGTCGACCCGGCTCTGGCGGCGCAGCGCCGCCGAGACGTCGTTGGCGACGGCGAGGATCCGCTCGGCATTGCGCCAGGAGGTCGACAGCGGCAGGACGGTCGCCGGTCGTCCGGCGGCCGGGAACACCGTGGGGAAGCTGCTCAGCGTGGTCGCGCTGGCCCCGCGCCAGCCGTAGATCGACTGGCTCGGGTCGCCGACCGCGGTCAGCGGCAGGTCGTGCCCGGAGAAGAGACTGGACAGCAGGACCATCTGGGCCTCACTGGTGTCCTGGAACTCATCCAGCAGGACGGCCCGGTGGAGCTGGCGCTGCTGTGCACCGACCTCGGGCAGACCCGCGGCCAGGCGCGCGGCGATCGCCATCTGGTCGGCGAAGTCCAGGGTGCCCCGGGCCCGCTTCAGCTCCAGGTAGCGATCGACCAGGGGGTAGACCCGAGCCTGATCACGCAGGGCGGCAGCCGTGGCACGTCCCTCCACGGTGGCCTTCTTGTGGTCCCGGCCGGGCAGGTCGGCCAACCGCGCCGCCTGGCGTTCCACCAACTCATGGGCCGGTCCCGTCTCGACGAGGTGCTCCGCAAGCTCACCGGACAGGGAGAGGACCGCATCGACCAGGGTCGACGGCGCACCCTCGAAACCGCTGAGGTCGGCGTCCGTCGTGTGCACCACCTCGTGCGCGAGCTGCCAGGCCGACGCCTCGGACAACAGCCGGGAGTCCGGCTCGATGCCCCACCGCAGGCCGTGCTCGGAGACCAGCCGTCCGGCATACGCGTGGTAGGTGGACACCTCCGGCAGGGGCACCTCGTCGTCCTCCGGGGTCCACAGGCCGCGCTCGGTGGTCGCCCGCAGCCGTCGCCCGAGGCGCTCGCCGAGCTCGATGGCTGCCTTGCGGGTGAAGGTCAGGCCGAGGACCTCCTCGGGTCGGACGACACCGTTGACCACGAGCCACACAACCCGGGCGGCCATGGTCTCGGTCTTGCCGGACCCTGCGCCGGCGACCACCAGGGTCGGCTCGAGCGGTGCCTCGATGACGGCGACCTGCTCGTCCGTGGGCGGCAGCTGGCCGAGCGCCGCAGCGATCTCCAGGGCTCCGGTCACGCGAGCATCCTCCCCTCCTGCTGGATCGGGCAGCTGAACCGCACGGGGCAGACCCGGCACCAGTCCCCGGGTGACGCCGGGAACTGGTCGCCGGCCATCCCCTCAGCGGTCTGCGCCACCAGGTCGTGGGCCCAGCGCGGCTCCGGGTCGTCACCCAGCGGGGCCTGACGGTCGACGCGGTGCCCAGCCTGCGGGCTGCCCCCGGGCGCGCCGAGCTGGACCAGCGCCGCGCCGCCCGTCCCGGGCAACTCCGGACCCGGGGAGTATGCCGGGCCGGCGGGGCCGGAGACATCCTCACCGGAGGGCTGGGAGGACTGCGAGGACGGGGAGGACTGGGAGGACTGGGCGAGCAGCCCCGGCCCGCCTCCCTCGACGATGCCGACCTGGTAGACCCCCAGCTGGGGGTGGTGCTCGATGTCCTTCTTGCTCGGTCGGGACTTGCCGGTCTTGAGGTCGACCACGAACAGGTCACCGTCCGCGGTGCGCTCGAGCCGGTCGACCCGCCCGGTGATCCGGGCCCGTTCGTGCGCCGCGGTCAGCTCCAGCTCGACGCCGACGAGCTCACGTCCCTGGCCGGCGGCCTCCGCGACGTAGGCGACGTAGCGCTCCAGCATGCGCTGGGCACGGGTCCACTCGCGGCTCTGCACCCACCCCTCCCCCAGGGCCAGCTCGTGCCACCGGGACCGCAGCGACTCGCTGAGCTGCTCGAACGGCGCCTCAGGGGTGACGGCGATGACGTCGTGCACCAGCGTCCCGACCGCCGCCGCGGAGAGGCCGCCGGCCTCGCCACCGCGGCTGCCGAGGAGCCAGCGCAACCGGCACTCGCTGAACAGCTGCACACGGGACGGCGACACGGGGACCGGCCCCTCCTGCTGCAGCCCACGCTCGTCCGAGAGGGCCCGCGCGGCCCACCAACCGGCCGGATCGGCGCCGGGCACCCCGGCATCGTCGAGCGTGATCAGGTGGGTGGCCGCACGGTCGCGGCCCGCGTGGTCCCCGTCGCGGTGGGCCCGGACCAGGTCGGCCCGCAACCGCGCGACCAGCGAGCGGAGCGTCAGCGGCGGCGACACGTCAACCGGCACGCGCTCGCCCTCGACCGGGTCGACCAGGCCGAGGAAGCTGGACGGCTGTTCGTCGGTGCTGGCCACCGCGGTCACCAGGAGGGACTCCCGGGCCCGCGTCAGCGCGGCGTAGAACTGACGGACCTCGTCGGCCCGCACCTGGGCCTGGGCGGCGCGGAGCCCCGCGGTGCCCTCGACCGGGCGGCCGCGGAGCACCGAGACCAGCGCCTCGGCACCGAGCAGTGAGTCGCGCAGCCGCAGGTCGGGCCACACCCCCTCCTGCACGCCGATGACCGCGACCAGGTCCCACTCGCGGCCGGCCGCGGCCTGCGGCGTCAGCACCTCGACGGCCTCGGCCGAGCGGGCCCGGGCGACGAGCGAGTCGGGACTGACCTCCTGGGACCTGACATGGGTCAGGAACCCGTCGGGGCCACGACCGGGCAACCGCTCGACGTAGGCCTCGGCGGCACCGAACAGCGTCATCACGGCGTCGAGGTCACGGTCGGCCCGTGCCCCGGCAGCACCGCCGGCCAGCGCGGCCGAGCGCCAGTCGTCGGCGACGCCCGCGGTCGACCAGATGGCCCACAGCACCGTCTCGGCGGTAACACCGGGCGCCCAGCCGCCGGCCTCTCCACGGGTCGCGGCGGCGCGCCCGGCCGAAAGGACCTCGGCCAGGTGGGCCGCGGGCGCGGCGTCGAAGCCCATCAACCTCAGCGCCCCCGGCTGGTCGAGCAACGCCGCGAGGACCTCCTCGGAGGGACGGGCACCGCCCGCCTCCCGCTCGGACGCCGCGAGGACCCGGCGCAGCCGCATCAGTGCCACCGGGTCGGCACCACCCACGGAAGAGGTGACCAGGTCGACCGCCTCGGCAGCCGTGCACCCCTGACCTTCGGGACGCAACGACACCTCGAGGGCCAGCAGCAGGGCCCGCACCACGGGGTGCTCGTGCAGCGGCCCGGTGCCGGCCCGCTCCTGCACCGGGACCCCGGCACTGACCAGGGTCCGGCGCACCTGCTCCAGCCGGGACCGGCTCCGGGCCAGGACTGCCATCCGCGACCACGGCACCCGCCGGTCACCGAGGTGCGCCTCCCTGAACCAGCCGGCCACCAGCGCGGACTCCTGGGCCGCGGTCCGGACCGTGAGCACCCGCACCGGCGGCTCGGAGTCGCCCGCCGCAGACGGCTGCGGTGGGTCGCTGGTCGCGGACGGCTGCGGTGCGTCGCTGGTCGCGGCCGGCTGCGGTGCGTCGCTGGTCGCGGACGGCTGCGGTGCGTCGCTGGTCACGAGCTGCGGCTCGACCCCGGTGGTGGCTGGCGGCTGCGGCCGCCGGTGCTCGACCCCGGTCGTGGCGCCGATCCGGTCGACCACCCGCCCCGTCGCGATGAGCAGCCGCTCGCCTCGACGGTGACTCGTCCGGAGCACGGCACGGCCGGGCGTCGCGCCGGACCGGGCCGCGAGACGCTCGGCCAGCCGGCTGAACCGCGCCGGGTCCGCGCCGCGGAACCCCTGGCCCGTCACGTCACCGTCGCCGATCAGCACGACGCTCATGCCCGGTGCGTAGAGCTGCTCGATCAACCGCGCGGCGGACGCGGTCAGCTCCTGGGCGTCGTCAACCACGACGAGCCGGATCCGGCGCCGGACGATCCGCAGGAGCTCGGGGTCACCCGCCAGCCGGTCCGCGGCGGCCGTGCAGATCCACGCGGGGTCGTAGGCGCTGGGCCGCTGCAGCGCCGTCACCTCGTCATACTCCCGCAGGACCTGTGCCGCGGCTGCCCACTCCGGTCGGTCGTGGCGGCCGGCCAGGTCGGTCAGCTCCTCCGGCCCCAGCCCGTGCTCGACGGTGCGCATCAGCAGGTCGCGCAACTGGTCCCGGAACCCCCGGGTGGGCAGGGCCTCCCGCAGGCCGCCCGGCCACCGGGGACCGCCGCCGGACTCCCGGTGCCCGGCCAGCAGGTCACCGAGCACGACGTCCTGCTCGGCCCCCGAGAGGAGGCGCGGCGCCGGCTCGTCGTCCGAGGCTGCGGCATCGACCAGCAGGCTGAACGCGAACGCGGAGGGGGTGCGCGCCAGCGGCTGGGTGGTCGTCCCGCCCACCGCGGCCGTGATGGTGTCCCGGAGCGCCCCCGCGGCGACCCGGGTCGGGGCGAGCACCAGGGCCGCGTCCGCCGGGATGCCGTCGCGCGCGACGCGGTCGACGACGGTGGCGACCGCCACGCGGGTCTTGCCGGTGCCGGGGGCGCCCACCACCTGCAGCACAGGCGCGCGCTCCCGCACGGCGGCGCGCTGGGAGTCGTCGAGCAGGTCATCCGGTGAGGTCATCGCCCCCATCAGATCAGGAGGGGCTGACACCGTCCCAGCGGGCCCGGCGCATGTCGACTCCCCTGCTGGTCAGCGGCGTCCCCTCGGCCAGGTGCAGCACCCGCGCCTCCCCCTGGTGGCACTCCGGCAGGCGGCCGTCGGCGCGCACGACCCGCCACCAGTTCGTGCTGCTGCCGTAGCGTGACATGACCTGACCGACCTGGCGCGGCCCGCCATACTCCAGCAGTTCAGCCACGTCGCCATAGCTGAGGACGCGGCCGGACGGGATAGTGTCAACCAGGTCGATCACCCGACCGGCGAATGCTGGCAGCGGCGCGGGGTCCGCCAGGTCCGGGTGCATAGGCTCAGGATAGGACTGACCGCTCCCACCGGGAGCGCGACCCGAGGAGGACCTCTGCCCACCCACCACGCCCCGAGCGCGCGGCTCCCCCGTGCCGCCCGGCGGGAGCAGCTGCTCACCACGGCCCAGGAGGCCTTCGTCGAGTCCGGCTACCACGCGACCTCGATGGACGAGATCGCCGAGCGCGCCGGCGTCAGCAAGCCGGTCCTCTACCAGCACTTCGACGGCAAGCTCGAGCTCTACCTGGGTCTGCTGGAGACCCAGAGCGACCTGTTGATCAACCGGCTCGAGGCAGCTTTGGCCTCCAGCGACGACAACGCCGAGCGGATCGCGGCCACCGTGCGCGCCTACTTCCAGTTCGCCGACGCCCCCGACGGGGCCCACCGGTTGCTCTTCGAGACCGACCTGAGCAGCGAGCCCGCCGTGCGGGACCTGCTGGAGCGACCGTTCCGGCAGTGTGCCGACGCCGTCGCCGAGCTGATCGCCCAGGACACCGGGATGCCGTTCGGCAGCGCCCAGCTGCTGGGCGTCAGCCTCGTCGGGATGGCCCAGGCCTGCGCCCAGCGCTGGGTGTCCGAGGGCCGCCAGACCCCGCTCGAGGAGGCGATCACCCTCGTCTCCACCGTCGCCTGGCGCGGGCTGGGACGGTTCCCGCTGGCCCGGGCAGAAAGCGGCTCCGACTAACGTTGACGCCGAAGACAAGGTCCATACAAGAGAGTTGAGGGAGCATGGAAGTCCGTATCGGTGTCAAGCAGGTCAGCCGCGAGGTCGTCATCGAGTCGTCGCAGAAGCCCGAGGAGGTCCAGGAGATCGTGTCCGCCGCCCTGCGCGACGGGGGGACTCTCGAGCTGGCCGACGCCAAGGGACACAAGGTGGTCGTCCCCGTCGACGCCGTGGGATATGTCGAGATCGGCGTCGAGGAGGCCGGACGGGTCGGGTTCGGCAGCTACTGACCGAGGTCCAGGTGAATTGGGGGTGCCAAATCCCCCCATCACTCCCGTCCCACCAGTACCATGAGCACTGCCCAGGACGACTGGGCGCGCGGCGCCGGGACCCCGGCTGCCTCGGACACGCGCCGTGGATGCACGGCGAGAAAGGTTCGCCATGATCTGGACCATCATCGGGGCACTGATCGCCGGCTGCATCATCGGCCCCCTCGCCCGTCTCATCCTCCCCGGCAAGCAGAACATCTCGCTGCCGATGACCATCCTGCTCGGCGCGGTGGGATCCGTGGCCGGTTCCTGGATCTACACCGCCCTCAGCGGCAACGAGGACACCAGCGGCATCGACTGGATCGCCTTCTTCCTGGGGGTCATCGTGGCCATCGTCCTCGTGCTCATCTACGGCGCCGTCACCGGCAAGGACAACACCCACCGACGAGTCGGTTCCTGACCAACCCCATCACCACCCGCAGAAGGCGTGACCCTGGACCGGGGTCACGCCTTCTGTCGTGTCACCTGGGCTCGTCCCGCTGCCTTCGTGCCGGTCACGTCGGTGGTTCTCGGCGGCGGTCCTGATCGGCCAGGGAGTATGTCGGGTGGCCGGCTACGGCGTCAGCCCGAGCCGGGCCATCCGCTCGCCGTGCAGGTCGATGAGCCGGGTGAACATGCGCCCCAGGTCGCCCAGGTCTCCCTGGCCACCGACCAACAGGTCGATCAGCGCCTCACGCTCCAGGGCGACATACTGCGCCTGCGCGATCGCCTCCCCGACGAGGCGACGGGCCAACAGCGCCAACCGACCGGCCACCGTGGGGTCAGCCTCGATGGCCTCGGTGACCGACCGGACCACGAACTCGTCCTGGGCATCGACGTGCAGCACGGACTCGATAAGCTCCCGCGACGGCGCATCGACGCGGCGGGCGATCTCGCGGTAGAAGTCGCGGGCGATCCCGTCGCCGACGTACGCCTTGACCAGCCCCTCGAGCCAGTCCCGGGGCCGGGTCCGCTCGTGGAAGGCGTCCACCGGGCCGGCGAACGGGCTGAGCACGGTCTCGGGATCGTGCCCCGTCTCGCGCAGCCGGGTCACGATCCGCTCGAAGTGCTCGAACTCGGTGCACGAGGCCCGCCCCATCCAGACCCGCACGTCCAGGGCCGGGGCGGTGAGCGCATCGGCCGCCAGCCGGAGGGCGGCGGTGAGCTCGGCGTAGCCGATCACCCCGAGCAGCTCGGTGACCGCCTCCGGGCTCGCCGCCGGGCCCCCCGGTCCGGCGTCCCCTGCGTCGTTCTCACGGTCCTTCCCAGGGTCGTGCGGTAGGTCGGTCACTGGGTCGTTCTGGGGGTCCGCGGGCGGCTCGAGCTCCATGGTGGCACCGTATCGCCCCCCGCAGGGCTTACACTGCAGGGACAAGCGGTGCCCGGTCGGCATGACGCCTGGCCGTTCCGAGCGGCCGCCCAAGAAGACTTCCGATCGGCCCGACCATGCAGGGTTCACGCTGGCGCGCCCACTCCTTGCGCGCACCTGCCGACCGGTGCGGTGTCCATCACTGTCCCGGCGCCCGGACCCGCCGACCGGAAGACATCACCCATGGAAGAAACCCGCACGTTCGCCGATTTCGACGTCGACGGCGACATCGTCGACGCCCTCTCCGAGGGCGGCATCACCCACCCGTTCCCGATCCAGGCGATGACCCTGCCCGTCGCCCTCGGCGGACACGACATCATCGGTCAGGCCAAGACCGGCACCGGCAAGACCCTCGGCTTCGGGATCCCGATGATCCAGCGCGTCGTGGCGCCGCAGGACGAGGGCTTCGACAGCCTGCCCAAGCCCGGCGCGCCCCAGGCCCTCGCCGTCGCTCCGACGCGCGAGCTGGCCGTCCAGGTCGCCGGTGACCTCACCAAGGCCGCGGCACGGCGCGGCGGCATCCGGGTCCTCACCGTCTACGGCGGCCGCGCCTACGAGCCGCAGATCGAGGCGCTGCGCAAGGGCATCGAGATCGTCGTCGGCACGCCCGGCCGGTTGATCGACCTGGCCCAGCAGGGCCACCTCGACCTGGGGCACGCCCGCACCGTCGTGCTCGACGAGGCCGACGAGATGCTCGACCTGGGCTTCCTGCCCGACGTCGAGAAGCTGCTGGCCATGACGCCCGGCGGCCGCCAGACCATGCTGTTCTCGGCCACGATGCCGGGCGCCGTCGTGTCACTGGCCCGCCGCTACATGACCCAGCCGACCCACATCCGTGCGATGAGCGAGGACGGCGAGGGGCACACCGTGGCCGCCGTCGAGCAGTTCGTCTACCGCGCCCACGCCATGGACAAGGTCGAGATGCTGGCCCGCATCCTGCAGGCCGAGGGCCGGGGGCTCACCATCATCTTCGCCCGCACCAAGCGGACCGCCGCCAAGGTCTCCGACGACCTCGTCGAGCGCGGGTTCGCCGCGGCCGCCATCCACGGCGACCTGGGGCAGGGCGCACGGGAGCAGGCGCTGCGCGCGTTCCGCAACGGTAAGGTCGACATCCTGGTCGCCACGGACGTGGCCGCGCGCGGCATCGACGTCGAGGCCGTCACGCACGTCATCAACTACCAGTGCCCCGAGGACGAGAAGACCTACCTGCACCGCATCGGCCGCACCGGCCGGGCGGGCGCCACCGGCGTGGCCATCACCTTCGTCGACTGGGACGACCTGCACCGTTGGGCGATGATCGACAAGTCGCTCGACCTGGGCATCCCCGCCCCGACCGAGACCTACTCCTCCTCCCCCCACCTGTTCGCGGACCTGAACATCCCCGAGGGGACGCGCGGCACGCTGCCGAGGTCCGCGCGGACCCGCGAGGGCCTGGCGGCCGAGCGCTACGAGGACCTCGGCGAGACCGGTGGTCGTGGTCGCCGCACCGGGGGCGGCGGCCGTTCCGGCGGCGGTCGTTCCGGGGGTGGCCGTTCAGGTGGCGGCCGTTCGGGTGGTCGCTCGGGCGGTGGCCGTTCCGAGGGCGGCCGGTCTGGCGGCGAGAGCCGTGGTCAGTCCCAGCGGGGCTCCGAGGGCCAGCCCTCCGGCGAGCCGCGTCAGCGCAAGCCCCGCAACCGGCAGCGCCGCCGTGGCGGCAGCGGCCAGCAGGCCGCTCAGCACGCTAGCGACTGATCCCCCCGCCATCGGCGCGGGCAGCTGCTCACCGGCGCAGCTCGGCCCCCATCGGCGGTGTCCCCGTGCCGCGCTCGAGGATGGCGGCGAGGACCTCGGGGGCGGTCGTGTTCTCGCCGAGGCGGTTGGGCTTGCCGGTGCCGTGGTAGTCACTGGACCCGGTGCGCAGCAGCCCCAGACGGTCGGCCAGGTCGGCGGCCCGCGCCCGGTCGGCGGAGGTGTGGTCCCGGTGGTCGACCTCCAGACCGGCCAGGCCGGCGTCCGCCATCGCCGCGATCACGTCCTCCCCCACGACCCGGCCACGGGCTGCCGCGAGCGGGTGGGCGAGCACGGCCACGCCGCCCGCCGCACGGATCACCTCGACGCCGCGCACCGGGTCGGTGGCGTAGTGACCCACGTAGTAGGGGGAGCTGCTGCTCAGCACGTCGGCGAAGGCCGCGTCCCGGTCGAAGAAGCGCCCCGCGGCCACCATCGCGTCGGCCAGGTGGGGCCGCCCCAGCGTCGCACCGGGTGGGACCCCCTCGAGCACCTGCTCGAAACTGTCCAGGTAGCCGTCCCTGATCAGCAGGTCCGCCATCCGCTGGAGCCGGGTCGCGCGGGAGTCCCGGGCCAGCTCGAGCTCGTGCCGGAACGCCTCCACCTCCGGGTCGACCAGGTAGGCGAGCACGTGCACGCTGGCCCCCCTGCTCCGGCACGACACCTCGATGCCGGGGACCACCGTGACCCCGACCTCCTGACCCGCCAGGTCGGCCTCCGCCCAGCCGGCTGCCGTGTCGTGGTCGGTGAGGGCCACCACGTCCAGCCCGGCGGTCTCGGCCGAGCGGACCACCTGTCCTGGAGGCTCGGTCCCGTCGCTACAGGTGGAGTGCGTGTGCAGGTCGATCCGCATAGAGGCAACCTACTGAGCCGCGCACCGGCATACTTGATCGGGTGACTGTCCGACGAGACCGAGGATTCCCGATGCGACGCACGACCCCGCTCCGCGCCCTGGCTGCGACCGCGACCCTGAGCGCCCTGGTGCTCGCCGGGTGCGGCGGTGACGACCCGGAAGTCGAGGACCCCACCACCTCGGAGGCCCCGACCGACGCCGAGGCCACCAGTGCGCCGACCGACGACACCGCCGCCACCACCGACACCGCGCAGGACACCGGCGCGCCGGCCGACGACACCACGGCCACGACCGAGGCCGCCGGCCCGGTCACCTCGACCGACGGCGCCTTCGAGCTCACCCTCCCGGAGGGCTGGCTCGACGTGACCTCGCAGGTCGAGCAGGAGGTCGAGCTGGCCGTGCGCGACGACGAGATGACCGACGACTTCTTCACCAACCTCGTGGTCGCCAGCGAGGAGCCGATCGACGACCTGGAGCAGTCCATCGAGGTCGCCGCGGCCCAGGTCGCGGGGTCCGACGGCGAGTTCGAGATGCTCGACCCGATCGAGGTCGACGGCCAGGAGGCGCTGGGCTTCCTGCTCACCCGGACCACCAGCGGCGTGCCCGTCGCCCAGACCCAGTGGTGGGTCGAGCACGGCGACCGGCTTTACGTCGCGACGTTCAGCGCCGCCCAGAGCCAGCAGGAGGCCACCCAGCCGCTCATGGAGGAGCTGCTGGACAGCTGGTCCTGGACGGACTGACCCGCGGGAGTATGCCGGGTGGCCGGCGAGGGTGCGTCCCCGCCGGTCCCTCGGGTCCCCGAGGGCCATCCGCGGGTCTACGAGGGTCAGCCTCGGGTCTACGAGGGTCAGCGGGGCGCGCCCCGCGCGCGCGAGCGCGCCCGCTGTGCCGCCAGGTCGAGACCGAACCGGCGGCGCGCGGCATACTGCCCGATCCAGACCCCGGACGCCAGACCGAGGCCGATGGACAGGGCGGTGACGAACTCGGCCGCGGCGTTCGGGAGGAGCACCGTGTTGTCCATCAGCTGGAAGAGGGCGCGGTAGACGGCAAGACCGGGGAGCATCGGGACGATCCCCGCGGTGATGATCGCCAGCTCCGGGACCCGCAGGACGCGGTGCGCCGCGTAGGCCAGCGCCCCGACCACCGCCGCGGGCAGGACGACGGACCCACCGGCGCCGAGGTTGAACGCCAGCATGCCCTGATAGATCACCGACCCCCCGCCGGCGACGGTCGCTGCCAGCAGCGTCGCGCGGAAGCCCGTGTAGGTCGACAGCGCGAAGCCGCCCCCGATGGCTGCGGCGGCCAAGGTGACCACCAGGGGCGAGCCGCGGACGATCAGGTTGGGGCTGATCTCCATCGGCACCCCGAAGCGCCAGGCCAGACCCAGGACCGTCGTCACGCCGACGGCGATGCCGAGGGTGAGGACGAGCACCTCCAGGCCCCGGGCCCCGGCCGTCACGTAGTAGCCGTCGATCGCGTCCTGCGCGGCGCCCATGACGGTGAGCCCGGCGAGCAGCATGATGATCCCGGCGATGACCACCAGCGACGGCTGGTCGATGCCGGGGATCTCCCAACCCCGGGAGAGCAGCCAGAAGATCAGGACCGCCACGGCTGTCGGGATGGCGGCGCTGACCGCCTGGCTGAAGAAGGCCGCGACCCCGAGCCGGGACAGCCAGCGCTGCACCTGGTCGATGAGCACCGCGGACAGGGCGGCCAGCAGCATGGTGAGCCAGCCGGCCCCGAACAGCAGCACGACACCGACGGCCAGCAGCGCGCTGCCGCCGGTGGCCAGCCACCGGCGGTAGGGGTGCGGGGCGGACAGGATGTCCGCGAGCCGGTCCCGCGCCACCTCCGGGTCCAGGACGTCCTCCCCGGGGGCCGGGTGGGCGATCTCGTCCACGAGCAGCTGCAGGTTCTGCAGCCGGGTGTAGTCCAGGTTGCGCACCCGGATCACCCGCAGCACGGCCAGGGGGTCGTCGTGCAGCCCGCGGTGGATGGAGACCGTGATCGAGGTGAAGGTGATGTCCACGTGAGCCGAGCGGATGCCGTAGGCGCCGGTCAGCCGGAGCACGGTCGCCACGACCTCGGAGGCCGAGGCCCCGGTCGACAGCATCGCCTCGCCGACCCGCAGGGCCAGGTCGATCACGGCCCGGGCGTGCCGCTGGGACACGGCGTCGTCGCTGCCCGGCACGGCGATGGCCGTGGTGGGCGGGCCGACGCCACGCACCGCCCACTGGGCGCGCCGGCGCCAGGCCCGGCCGACCCGTGGGACGGCGCGGACCTGCGGCCCGGTGATCACCTGCGGTCCGGTGACGTCACCACCCAGGCGCGCGTCGGAGGGGCTGAGCTCGTCGGTCACGGCTCCAGCGTAGGGACTCCGCCGCCGCTCGGCGCCATGTGGCGTGCGAGGATTGAGCGGTGAGTGAGAAGCAGCACAAGGCCGAGCACCGTAGCCGCCCCAACAGCCCCGAGTTCCGCGCGTTCATCGCCAAGGGGTGGGCGGACCACGACGAGTCCCTCCCCGAGCAGACCGATGCGGCGCAGTATGCCGCAGCGCGCCGGGAGGCTGTCTCCGCGGCCTTCCCGGGGGAACGGGTCGTGGTCCCGGCTGGCGGCCTGAAGGTCCGCAGCAACGACACGGACTACGTCTTCCGGCCGCACACCGCCTTCGCGCACCTGACCGGCCTGGGCTCGGACCGGGAGCCCGACGCGGTGCTGGTGCTGGACCCGCTCGAGGACGGCGGGCACGAGGCGGTGCTCTACTTCCGCCCGCTGGCGGGTCGCGACACCGAGGAGTTCTTCGCCGACGCCCGGGTCGGCGAGTTCTGGGTCGGCCGTCGCCCCACGCTGGCGGCGATGGCCGCCGAGCTGGGGATCGCGACCCGGGACCTGTCCGAGCTGCCGGACGCGGTGGCCAAGGACGTCGGGACGGTGTCGGTCCGCGTTGTGCGTGAGGCGGACGCGGAGGTGGCCGAGGTCGTGGAGACCGCACGGTCCCAGTCCGCCGAGCACTCGGCGGAGACCGCGGCCGAGGCCGACGTGGAGCTCTCCCGCTTCCTGTCCACGCTGCGCCTGGTCAAGGACGAGTGGGAGGTCGACCAGATGCAGCTGGCGTGCGACGCCACGGCGGAGGCCTTCGACGCCGTCGTCGCCGAGCTGCCGGAGGCGGTGCGGCGTGGGCGTGGCGAGCGCTGGGTGGAGGGGGTCTTCGGGCTGCACGCCCGGCACGCCGGCAACGGCGTCGGCTACGACTCGATCTGCGCCGCGGGTGACCACGCGACGACGCTGCACTGGATCCGCAACACCGGCGAGGTCCGCGACGGCGAGCTCCTGCTCCTCGACGCCGGCGTGGAGGTGGACTCGCTGTTCACCGCCGACGTGACCCGCACCGTCCCGGTCAACGGCACGTTCACCGAGACCCAGCGCACGGTCTACGAGGCCGTCCTGGAGGCGCAGGAGGCCGGGCTCGCAGCGGCCCGCCCCGGCAACAAGTTCAGCGACATCCACGCCGCGGCGATCAGGGTGATCGCGACCAGGCTCTTCGAGTGGGGCCTGCTGCCCGAGGGTGTGACGGTCGAGAGCACGCTGGACCCCGAGCACGGCCAGCTGCACCGGCGCTGGATGGTGCACGGCACCAGCCACCACCTCGGCCTCGACGTGCACGACTGCGCCCTGGCGCTGCGCGAGGACTACATGGACGCCGAGCTGCAACCCGGCATGGTCCTCACCGTCGAGCCGGGCCTCTACTTCAAGGCCGACGACCTGCTCGTGCCCGAGGAGTTCCGCGGCATCGGCGTGCGCATCGAGGACGACGTCGTCATCACGCAGGACGGCTGCCGCAACCTCTCGGCCGCGCTCCCCCGCTCCGCCGACGACGTCGAGGCCTGGGTCCAGGCGGGCGGCCGTCGCTAACCAATTCTTGGGCAGGTTTTGTCCGCCTCCCCCGCATTCTTGGGGAAGTTTTGTCCGCCGACACCCCGGCAGCCGGCCCGCCACCACCTTCGCCTTGCGGGCCGGACGAGTGCCGGCCGGATGTTCGCCGCACGTCTGACCCCACGGGTCGACTCAGCGCCAGCCGAGGCCCGGTGCGACGTGCCGCACGACGCTGTCCAGGATGTGGGCGTTGTAGTCGACGCCCAGCTGGTTGGGCACGGTCAGCAGCAGCGTGTCCGCGGCGGCGACGGCCTCGTCCTGCGCGAGCTGGGCGATCAGGTCGTCCGGCTCCCCGGCATACGTCCTGCCGAACCGTGCCCGGCCGCCCTCCAACTGGCCGACCTGGTCCTGACTCCGGGTCTGCAGTCCGAAGAGCTGGTGGTCCATCTCGCTGACCAGCGGGAAGATGCTGCGGCTCACCGAGACGCGCGGCTGCCAGTCGTGCCCGGCCGCCGCCCAGGCGTCGCGGAAGACCTGGATCTGCTCGGCCTGCAGCTGGTGGAACGGCACGCCGGTGTCCTCGGTCAGCAGCGTGGAGCTCATCAGGTTCATCCCCTGGCTCGCGGTCCACTCCGCCGTGGCGCGCGATCCAGCACCCCACCAGATGCGGCGGCGCAGGCCGGGTGAGTGCGGCTCGATCCGCAGCAGACCGGGTGGGTTGGGGAACATCGGCCGCGGGTTCGGCTCGGCGAATCCCTCACCAGCGAGGATCTCGAGGAACCGGGCAGTATGCCGACGGGCCAGTTCCGCGTCGGTCTCCCCCTCCGCGGGGACGTGGCCGAGGTGCTCGTAACCCCTGATCACCTGCTCGGGCGAGCCCCGGCTGATGCCCAGTTGCAGACGACCGCCGGAGATCAGATCCGCAGCGCCGGCGTCCTCGGCCATGTAGAGCGGGTTCTCGTACCGCATATCGTGGTTGCAACGCCCGTTCACGTAAGCTTGGTTGCATGGTCGAACTGGTAGCGCTGAGGAAGACGAACGAGGTGGCCGCGTACGTCCGCGCCTCCATGGACCGCAAGGGCGACCGCTGGACGGTCGATACGCAGCTGAGGAAGATCAGGGCGCTGGCCGAGGCCAAGGACTGGAACGTCGTCGAGGTCTACGAGGACAACGCGGTGTCGGCGACGAAGAAGCGCCGCGCTGGCACCCGGTGGGCCGAGATGCTGGATGACGCCCGGGCGGGTCGGTTCTCGATGGTCGTCGCGGTGGACATGGACCGGTTGCTGCGCAGCACGAAGGACTTGAACACGCTGATCGACCTCGGTCTGCGGGTCGTCACCGTGGACGGCGAGATCGACCTCTCGACGGCGGACGGCGAGTTCCGGGCGACGATGCTCGCCGCTCTCGCGCGGTTCGAGGCGCGTCGCAAGGCCGAGCGTCAGATCAGGTCGAACGAGCGCCGCCGCGCCGAGGGCATACCGGCGTCCACCTGGAAGGCGTTCGGCTGGACAAGGGAGGGCGAGCTGATCGAGGAGGAGGCCGACGCGATTCGGCGGGCCTTCGACGCGTTCCTCGGCGAGCCGTCGCTGTCGATCCGGCGCATCCGCGAGGACCTGAACAACGCCGGTCATCTGACCGCGCGCGGGGCGGAGTTCTCCGTCGATGCCGTGCGGTACCTGCTGGCGAACCCGCTCTACGCTGGCTACATCAAGCACTACGCCTCGGGCGAGCTGTACCCGGTGCAGGGCGCGGGGTTCCCGCCCATCGTCAGCGAACAGACATGGCGGGCTGCGGTGGCGAAGCTGGAGGACAACGTGCGGAGGTCGGCGAGGCAGGGCAACCAACCGAAGTACCTCCTGTCCACGATCGGGCTGTGCGGGAAGTGCGGCGCGACGCTCGTCTCGGGGACGAACAGCCGCAAGCAGCCGACGTACCGCTGCGGTGAGCAGTTCCACCTCACCCGCCAGCGCGAGCCCGTCGATGCGATGGTCACCGAGGCGGTGCTCATCCGACTGTCCTCGGTGGACGTGCACGACCTCGTGATGCCGCAGGAAGATGCTGGGCCGGACCGCGAAGAGCTGCTGAGCGAGCGGAACGCCCTGGTCGAGCGCGTCAAGGAGCTGAGCCCGCTGCTGCGCGACATCCACCAGCCCGTACTGGAGATCACCGCGGCGATCAACGACGTGAAGGCTCGCATCGACGAGATCGACGCGGAGCTGCTCGACCGATCGGTGTCGGTGGCGGCGAAGCTGCTCGCGGACGTGGACGAGCTGGTCGGCACCGCGGAGCGCCGCGAGGTGGTCGAGTCGAAGTGGAAGGAGTTGGACGTGGACCGTCGCCGGATGCTCGTGGACGAGCTGGTGACGGTGACAATCGAGCCCATCGCGCCGGGTCACGTGAAGTTCGACCCCGACCTCATTCGAATAGAGCCTCGTCGCGACTGACACGCGAGTCGACTCGTCAGTGGACCGGTGAGTCGAGTCGTGGGAGAATAGTTGCAGACAAGAAGATCCCACCGGGGCCGCGACTTAGAAGCGCGGGGTTCTGCTCCCGGATGAGTAGCCGGTCAAACAGCCCAACGAACGTGGCGGGGAACCGGAAGCACACTCATGTTTGAGGACTTCCGATGTCTGTCGTTATCGACGCTCCCCGCGCATCTGCGCTGGACCGTCCTGGGCTCGACCAGGACCTGAACCCCGTTCCGCAGGCTGATGGGCTCGATCCCGTCATCGCTGCCGCCCTCGCCGCCGGTCGCCGAGCTGGTGAGCGCCTGGCCCGCACGCCGCTGACCCCGCGCCAGCGCGCCGCGGTCGCCGCTGTGATGGGCGGTGATCGCTGATGAGCGCCAACTCCACCGCTTTCGACTACGTGAACGGCTTCCGCTGGCGTCTGGGCGATCCCGCCCTCGCCGACAGCGAGGCGCACCTCTACGACCTCGGTGTGCTCCGCTCCGTGCTGGAGGAGGCCGTCGAGATCGCCGTCGCCGATGCCCGCGCCGACGGTGTGACCTGGGCCAAGATCGGCGACGCCCTCGGCGTCACGCACCAGGCCGTCATCAAGCGCTACCGCAAGGGCGGTGCCCGATGAACGCCGCCGAACGCACAAGCGCCCTCGTGTCCACCGACCTGACCCCGCCCGGAGGGCCTGGCCTGGCACCCGCCGAAGGCGGGCTGCCCGTCGTCGATCCGAATGTCGCGAACCCGGTTCTCGCCGTCGAGGACCTTCTCGAAGAAAACGGCTATACGGCTGCACAGAGCGATTCCGCTGGCTCCGACACGACCGCCGATCTCAGCTCTGACCTGGGATCTACCGCCGCAATTCATGCGCGGCCTTCCTTGGGTGGCCGCGCATCCGTTTCAGAAACGGCTGCACAGGCGCCTACTTCGGCTACACCCGTGGACTTCGCCGAGATGGACGTGCCGGGGGCCGATCCCGGTGATGAGGTTGAGGCGTTCGTGGTCGAATCCACGCCCGCGCAGGTCGCCGAGGCGAAGGATTTTTTCGCCCGGGCGAAGGCTGCGGAAAGCTCGGAGCAGGTGAAGCGCGCACGGATGCAGTCGCGCGTGTTCTCGGTGATGCAGTACCGGGAGCACCCGGAGACCGGCGAGGTCATGCTCACGCAGGAGCAGATCGACGAGGGCCTCGCGGCGCTGGGCGATCGCCTCCACCGCTGGGCCTACGTGTGGCACCCGTACGACCGCCTGGTCGAGGTGGACGAGGGCACCGGCGAGACGGTGTGCTGCGGAATCAAGGGCCTGCACGCGCACATGGTGCTGTGGGTCGCCGATGCGGACGGTCCGCGCCCCACGATCCGCACGGTCTCCGATGCCTTCTCGATCCCTTCGGCGCGGGTGAAGCCGCCGAAGGAGACCGCGGAGCAGGACGGCACCGAGCACAAGGGCCGAGGCGCTGCGGAGAAGGCGTTTTTCGACCTCGCCGAGTACCTGCCGCACGAATCGCGCGGGAGGGACGCAACCCCCGGCATCCACCAGTCGGATCGGCACTACCTCGTGGACAAGACGCAGGAGGGCAAGCCCGGCAAGTACCAGTACGGGCGCGGGCGGATCGTCGCGAACTTCGATTTCGGCCGGGAGCTGGACGCGCACATGGCGATGCGCCGCACCGCCGCGGAGGGCGGCGGCAGCGCGAAGCTGAGCAAGCTCTTCCAGGCCGTGGGCAAGGGTTCGCTGACGCTAAAGCAGGTCCGTGATCAGGAGCCTGCGATCTACTTTGCGAAGGGCAACCTGGCGCATTTTCAGAAGCTGCGCGGCGACTTCCTCTCGCACCAGGACGCGCCGGAGTCGGTCATGAACTTCTACGTGTTCGGCGAGGGCGGCACGGGCAAGGACCTGCTCGCGAAGGCGCTCGCTCGCGCCCTGGCCCCGGACGCGGACAAGCCGTACTTCAAGGTCGGCGGCGAGAACGTCTCGTGGGAGGGATACGACGGCGAGCCGGTCGTGATCTGGGAGGACATGCGCGTCGGCGACATGATCCGCACGGCGAAGAGCCGGGGAATGCTCTTCCGCATTCTCGGCCCGTGGCGCGAGCCGGACGAGAAGCCGGTCGTGAACATCAAGGGGTCCAAGACGCAGCTGCTCAACCGGGTGAACATTGTGACGGGGCCTGAGGGTTACGAGGAGTTCCTCCGGGGCTTGGCGGGCGAGTACGAGTCGATGCAGGGCGGAGTTCGGGTCAAGCACCATGCGGAGAACCTCGGGCAGGGGTTCCGCCGCTTCCCGGTGATCATCCCGGTGGCCGAGCGTGAGTTCTCGATCTTCGTGAACTCCGGCGTGCTCAACGGCACCCGCGAGTACCAGAGCTACGAGCGGTACGAGCACATGCGCCAGGACCTGGAGCTGCTGGCACGCAAGTGCAAGGCGATCAAGGACACCGCCGAGCGGGAGCGCGTTCGCGGTGCGATCGAGGCGCGCACGGTCGCGCCGATCGTGGAGCAGCACGACCGGATCGCATGCCCTGAGCTGGACGCGATTGACGCGGACGATCTGTTCGCGGAGTTCGCCGGGGTCGGGCAGCCAATCCCGCAGAGTTCCGTCGAGGTCGCAGTTGCACCGAGTGAGCCGAGCCCCCGCGATCGCTGCATCTGCGACGAGTGGCAGGGCTACGCCCTGGACCACACCGAGTCCTGCCCGATCCGCACGGATGCCGAGGCGGCGATGGCGGAGATGCGCCAGCGCGAGGCCGAGCGCGAAGCGGCGGCGGAGGCCCACCGTCAGGCCGAGCTTGAGCGGAAGGTCGCGCGGCTCCGCGCGAACGGCGGCCTGCTGGTCGTGGGAGGTGCACGATGAGTACCTTCGACGGCCAGCCGCAGCCGATTCGTCAGGGCTCCGGTGGAGCGCTGGAGGATTGGGCTGCATGCCCGCGCTGCGGCCCCCGGAGGGCCCCGGGAACCTTGGAGCGCAGCGGAAAGGTGTATGGGGCTACACCTTCCGTTCCGGAGGTTGTCGCAGAGGCTCCACATCAGGGCGCAGGGTCCCAGATGTGGAGGGGCGATGACCTCCGGAACGGAAGGCCCCACGGGAGTGCCGCCGGAGGCTCCGGGGCACGTCGCGCAGCGGCGGGCGTCGGATCATCGGGAGGTGCGCGATGAGCTACACGGCAACTTCTGACGCGAGCCACAAGGTCAAGGCGTCAGGCGCTCACGCGACGAACTTCGTTCGCCACATCGCCCGCGATGCGGATCAGGCCGCGGGGTTCTCCTTCGCTCAGCGGAACCCGAACATCGATCCGGCGCGCACGTCGATGAACATCACGATGGTCAACGACGGCAACGGAGGTTGGCGTGCCCCGGTCGTGACGCAGGACGAGAAGGGCAACGACCGGCCGCCGTCGGCAGAGCTGACGGACTATCTGGACGCGCGCCTGGCGACGGTCGAGAAGAAGATCAAGGCCGACGCGGTGGCGATGCGCCCCCTCGTCTTGCAGCTCGATCCGAAGTGGTTCGCCGAGCACAACCCGGACTGGCGCGAGGACGGTCTGAACGCCGAAGCAGAGCAGTACATCGGCACGCAGCTCGACTGGGCCGCCCAGGAGTTCGGGCAGCAGAACCTTCCGGGCTACTCCGTGCATATGGATGAGACGAATCCTCAACTCCAGCTCCTGTTCACCCCGGTGACGGAGGACGGGAGGCTGAGCCAGAAGGACTTTTTCAAGGGTCCCGGCGATCTCCAGCGCCAGCACAAGGCGCACCGCCAAGCGCTGGCCGATGCCGGGTACGACGTCGAGTTCAAGGTCACCAAGCGCTCGAAGGAGCACCTGAGCAGCGAGGAGTTCGCCAAGAAGGTTGACCAGGCCCGCGAACGGGCCGCTGAGGCCGCGCAGCACCTCGCCACGGTCCGCGAGCAGGTCGAACAGTCGGACTTCGGCCAGTTCTTCGAGCAGCAGCACCCAGAGGCGTTCGGCCAGGTGCTGGACGAGTACACGAACGAGATCGAGCAGCGCATCCGCGCGCAGGAGGAGCAGGGACATGGACAGCATCACCGCGATGGCCACGGCGAGGGCGACGGAGAAGATCGAGCAGCAGCGGACTACGGAGATGCTGGAGACGTTGGTCTCGAAGCACGCCGCCGTCGAGCAGCAGCTCACGACGCTGACGAAGGCCGTGAGGGACCTCACCGGGCATCAGAAGATCATGGACGAGGAGCTGACGAAGCGGATCGACCGGGCGTCGATCTCGCAGCCGTCCGCCAGCACGTCGCCGCAGATCGCGAGCGTCGAGAGCAGGCTGAGCGAGATCGAGAGCACGCTCGGCGAGTTCGCGCAGAGTCTCGACGGGAAGCGTTTGAGCGCCGCGTCGCAGAGCTTGGTCGCGGAGGCGCAGAAGAATCGCGCGGCTACGGCCTCGGCGATTGACGGGCTCAAGGTGCAGGCCGCGGCGAACCAGAAGCTCGTGAGCCAGGTCGGCGGCGCGGTGCAGCGGATCGAGAAGCGTACTGAGGAGCGGGTCGAGAAGGCCGTCGAGCAGGTCGCCGGGGAGGCCTCGGCCACGATGACCGCGAACCTCGACGCCTCGAACGAGCGCGCCGAGCGGATGATGGCGGCGACGGCGAAGCTCGAAGCGCGTCAGCTCTGGTCGGCCGCCGCTGCGATGTGCCTCGCCCTGCTGCCGGTGGTCGTGGTCGTCGCCGGGCTCTGGATGGGCATCGCCGGTCTCATCACGGGCGCTCAGTGGGCGCTCGACGTGGACGGGCGCATCTGGCTCGGCATCGGGCGCTGGCTCGTGGTCTCCGTGGGTCTCGCCGGGGCCGGCTACGGGCTCTTCGCGTCCGTCCGCTCGGCCGCCGGTCTCGTGGAGACGTGGAAGGGTCGCGGGGTGCCGAAGTGGCCGAGGTGGCGATGATGGCTGGATCCGCTCGAGCTACCGGTTCCGATCAGCGGTCGAAGGATTTTCGCAGCAGCCGGTCCTGCGGCCTCGGTGCCGCCGCCCTAACCTGACGAGCATCCCCGCCGTGACGGCCATCACGACGGCGATCCCGGCACCGATGATCCAGGGGTTACCGAGGAGCCCACCGACGCCCGCGAGTGCTCCGCCCGCCGCGATGAGCGGCAGGCCGCAACAGAGCAGCAACGGAAGCGCGCAGCATGCCAGCAAGAGCAGTCCGGTCCCTGCAGCGACGACGGGACCGGCGCGCCGTTCGTCGCGGTCCTGATCGGCGCTCTTCGTCTGCACCTCTTCAGGATGAGATCTCCCCGATTGCCTGCGCTGCCGGTCATGCGCAGCACGACAGCAGCGACGGGTCGGTGGTGAAGGCCTTCGCGGCGATCCGGATGCCCTCGGCCATCGTCAGGTAGGGAGCCCAGGCGTCGGCGATCTCGGCGACGGTCTTGCCGAGCACGTGGACACCGGCGGCGGCGAGCTCTCCGGCGTCCTTGGCGACGGCGGTCAGGCCGAGGATCTCGTTCGTGTCGGCGTTCACGACGATCTTGATGAACCCGCGGGTGTCGCGGTTGACCAGCGCGCGGGGCACGTGGTGCAGCGGCAGGACGCGGCAATCGCAGCGGATCCCCGCAGCAAGCACTTCCTTCTCGGTCATCCCGACCGCTCCGATCGCGGGCCCGGTGAACGTCACCCGCGGCAGGCGGGAATAGTCGACGGCACGATCGGCGTCGGCGAACGCGTTCTCGGCGACGAGGGTGCCGTGGTGGGCGGCGACGTAGACGAACTCGGGGTGCCCGGTCACGTCGCCCGCGGCCCAGATCCGCGGGTTCGAGGACCGCAGCCGGTCGGAGACGACCACCTCGCCGGAGTCCCCGGTCTTCACCCCGACCGCATCGAGGTTCAGGCCATCGGTGACGGGACGGCGTCCGAGGGCGACGAGCACCTGCTCGGCGCGGAACTCCTGCGAGTCGCCGGACACGTCGGCGGTCACGACGGCCTCGCCTCCCGTGCCGCGGGAGACCCGGGTGGGCACCACGCGGCGGACGACGCGGATGCCTTCGTCGGCGAACGCCTCCTGAAGCGCCTTGGACACCTCCGGCTCCTCCTTCGAGGCGAGCCGGGACCGCACCAGCAGCGTGACCTGCGAGCCGAGGCGAGCGAACAGCTGCGCCTGCTCCAGGGCGACGTAGCCCCCGCCGAGCACCAGCAACGACTCAGGAACCTCAGCGAGTTCCATTGCCGTGGTCGAGGTCAGGTACCCGGTCTTCTCCAGGCCGTCGATCGGCGGAGCCCACGGGCGAGAACCAGTCGCGACCAGGAAGTGGTCGGCCTCGATGGTCTCGACCGTCCCGTCGCCGGCGATGATCTCCAGTACCGGGGCGTCTGGGCCGCCGGCGAACGATGCATCGCCGCGGCGGACCTGCCAGCCGTAGGAGTCGGCGACGTCGGCGTACTTCTCGCCGCGCAGCGACTCGACCAGCGCCTGCTTCCCGGCGATCAGCGCAGGCATGTCCACTGTCTCAGCCGTCGCCGCGATCCCCGGGAACCGGCCTGAAGCGTCGGCGGCGACGTGACGGGTGTCGGCAGCGGCGATGAGGGCCTTCGACGGCACGCAGCCGGTGTTCACGCAGGTGCCGCCGAGCGTCCCGCGCTCGATCATCACCACCGACTTGCCGAGCGTGGTCGCACGGATGGCGGCGGCGAATGCTCCGCCTCCGGATCCGATGATGGCGAGGTCGTACTTGGTAGGCATCGCTGCTCCTGTCAGTCCTTGGCTTTCTGCTCTGTCTCAGCCATACTGGACCTTCCAGTGCAGGGGAAGGTCAAGCCTGCTCCTGCCGAACGATCGGAGGCCGCGATGCGCATCGGAGAACTCGCCGAACGCGCGGGCACCACGGCGAAGACGCTCCGCTTCTACGAGGGGCAGGGGCTGCTTCCGCCGGCCGAGCGCACGCAGTCCGGCTATCGCGACTACGCACCCGAGACGGTCGCCCGGATCGACTTCGTCCACCGCGGCCAGGCCGCGGGCCTCACCCTCGCCCAGATCCGCCAGATCCTCGACATCCGCGACGGCGGCCATGCGCCCTGCGAGCACGTGCGCGACCTGCTTGACGTGCGCCTCGCTGAGATCGAGCAGCAGATCGCGCAGCTCTCCGTGCTGCGCGACACTATCGCGGACCTCAGACAGGACGCCGCGCACCCGGACCCTGAAACGTGCAGCACCGATCAAGTGTGTAGGTACTTGTAGACGACGGTAGCCAATGACTCCAACGCTACAACCCCGATATGCGCTAAGCGGTGACCACGCCTCCCGAGGGCAAGGGCGCGGAGCGCGTGCGGCAGCCCGCACAAGTGGACGATTAGTCAGCTAGCACTGTATAGTCATCGTATGCTGACTATTGCTTCACACCTCGACGTCATGAACCGGCTCGGCCGTGCCATGGCCGACCCGACGCGTTCCCGGATCCTGATGACCCTCCTCGGCGGCCCGAGCTACCCGGCCGTGCTCTCGCGCGAGCTGGAGTTGACCCGCTCGAACGTGTCCAACCACCTGACCTGCCTGCGCGATTGCGGGATCGTCGTCACCGAGCCCGAGGGCCGCCAGACGCGCTACGAGATCGCCGACCCGCACCTCGCCGCGGCGCTGACGTCCCTGATCGACGTCGCGCTCGCGGTGGACGAGGACGCGCCGTGCATCGACCCGGCATGCTCGGTGCCGGGCTGCTGTGGAACGGCTGTGGGAGGATGAGCGAGACCCTGACCACCGCGCGCCGCGCGACGCTGCACCGGCGCGTCCGCTTCATCGTCGGCTTCACGATCACGTACAACGTGATCGAGGCGATCGTCGCAGTCTGGGCGGGCGTCCTCGCCTCGTCCGCGGCGCTCATCGGCTTCGGGCTCGACTCGGTCGTCGAGGTACTCTCGGCCGCGGCCATCGCCTGGCAGTTCACCCGCAAGGACCCTGAGCGGTGGGAGACGGTCACCGTCAAGGCCATCGGCATCGCGTTCTTCGCGCTGGCGGCCTACGTCTCGATCGACGCGGTGCTGGCCCTGGTCGGCCAGGAGGGCCCCGACCACAGCCCGCTGGGCCTCGGCATCACCGCGCTGAGCCTGGTCGTCATGCCTCTGCTGGCGTGGATCGAGGTCCGCACCGGGCGGGAGCTGGGCTCCAAGAGCGTGATGGCCGACGCCAAGCAGCTCATCCTGTGCATCTACCTCTCCGGTGCAGTGTTCATCGGCCTCGTCCTCAACAGCCTGTTCGGCTGGTGGTGGGCTGACTCGGTCGCGGCGCTGGTCGTGGCGGTGCTCGCGGTGCGCGAGGGTCTGGAGGCCTGGCGCGGCGACGTCGAGTCGCCGTTCGAAGTGCTAGAGGACCTCGAAGACGAGGACGACTGACCCGTCACCCGACGATGAAGAGCCAGTGCTGCAACCCAGACATGTGCTAGCGCATGTCGATCACCCCGGTGCCGATCTCGATGCGGCTCGTGCGGGCACCGATGGCGGCGAGGAGGGGGAACGGCGAGGCCAGCTGTTGGGCGAAGTGGTGGACCCGGAAGTATGCCCCGTCGGCACCGAGCTCCTCGGCCGCGACCGCGAGCTCGATCGACTGGAGCAGCGCATCCGAGGCGGACCGCACCTGTGAGTGCGGTGAGTCGGTCCAGTGTCCGAAGGACAGGAAACCGATCTTCTTCACGGTGCTGGTCGGGCCTACGGCTCGGTGGGGGGCGGTGGCTGCTTGCCCCACGCGGTGGCGCCCGGGCCGTTCGGCAGCTCGACGAGCAGGTCGCGGGCCCGTTGGGCGAACTTGTGCTCGGTCAGCACCTCGTAGCGGGTGGCGACCACCTGGGAGACCGAGGTGAAGTCGCGCTGGCCACGGGTCAGGGCGTGGCCGAGCAGGGCCCACACCAGGCCGAAGACCCCACCGAAGAGCATCGCCCAGAGGACGGTCATGAACGCGTCACCACTCTGGGCGAACAACGCGAAGATGAGGCCGACGAACAGGCCCATCCAGATGCCGGTGACGAGGCCGGCGAGCGCGACGCGACCGACGGTCAGTCGCCCGGTGACACGCTCCACCTGCCGGAGGTCGGTGCCGACGATCATGCAGTTCTCGACCGGGAACTCACGGTCGGAGAGGAAGTCGACGGCCTTCTGGGCGTCCTCGTACTTCTCGAAGACGCCCAGGGACATCGGGTACTCCAGTGTCAGGCCGCTGATGCGGCCCCGGCCGCTGCTGGGAATGCTGGTCACTGGTCCATCCTGACACTGTTCGCGGCCGGAGTGGTGCGCGACCGACCCCGTGCCGCGAACTCGTGGGACACGGAGCGGGTCAGCGAGCCCCGAAGAAGCGCCGGCGCGGCTTCACCGCGCGGCGGGCGACGTCGGAGGGGCGGACGGGCCGGAAGGCCCGCAGGGTTGCGTAGTCGTAGGTCACGCCGGTCTGGAAACCCATCAAGGGTTGCTCACTCCTGAAGAAATGCATAGTTGAATGATGTACTAATGACAACGACGACACCTTCCAGAGGATTCCCAGGGCGGTGGTGAGGTCGCTCACACGGGCGGGCGTCGCGGGTATCCTTCCCGGGTGAGCAGCAACCCCCGCGTCTTCGTGGCCCGGCTGGTCGGGCTCAGCGTCTTCGACCCGCTGGGTGATGAAGTCGGCCGGGTGCGGGACGTCGTGCTCGCGAGGTCGACCCGCGCCCGTGGTCGCGGACCGCGGGCCATCGGGCTCGTCGTCGAGGTCCCCGGCCGTCGACGCGTCTTCCTGCCGACCACGCGGGTCACCACCATCGACGCCGGTCAGGTGATCACGACGGGGCTGGTCAACATGCGCCGGTTCGAGCAGCGGCCCGGCGAGACCAGCGTCGTGGCCGAGCTGTTCGACCGGCCGGTGCGGATCCGCGTCGACCGCGAGTCCGGTCCGGAGCCGGCGGTCGTGGAGGACATCGCCCTGGAGCAGCAGCCCAGCCGGGACTGGTTCGTGACCAAGGTCTTTGCCCGGCGTGGCGCTCCCAGGCGCTCCCGCTCCGGGCTGCAGCTGCGCCGACCCAAGGGCGAGACGGTCCTGGTCCCGATCGAGGATGTCGAGGGCCTGCTCGTGTCCGCGACGGAGCAGGGGGCGCACGCGCTGCTCGACAGCCTCGAGGATCTCAAGCCCGCCGACATCGCCGACGCGATCCACGACCTGACCCCCAAGCGGCGGGGCGAGGTCACCAGCGCGATGAACGACGAACTGCTGGCGGACGTCCTCGAGGAGCTCCCGGACGACGACCGGGTGGAGATCCTGACCAGCCTGCCGACCGAACGGGCCGCCGACGTCCTGGAGGTGATGGAGCCCGACGACGCCACCGACCTGCTCTCCGAGCTGCCCTCGGACACCATCGAGGAGCTCCTCGAGATGATGGAGCCGGACGAGGCCGCCCCCATCCGCCGGCTGCTGACCTACGACGAGGACACCGCCGGCGGCATGATGACCCCGGAGCCCGTCATACTCGGGCCCGAGGCCAGCATCGCCGAGGCGCTGGCCACTGTCCGCAGGCAGGAGCTCTCCCCCGCCGTCGCGTCCCTGGTCTATGTCTGCCGGCCGCCGCTGGAGACCCCGACCGGGAGGCTCATCGGCATCGTCCACATCCAGCGCCTGCTCCGGGAGCCGCCGCACCAGTCGCTCGGCAGCGTCCTGGACCGGGACTTCGAGCCGGTGTCAGCCACGGCGTCCCTGGAGACGGTGACCCGGCTGATGGCGAACTACAACATGGTCGCGGTCCCGGTGACCGACGACGAGGGGCGTCTGCTCGGGGCGGTCACCGTCGACGACGTCCTGGACCACATCCTGCCCGAGGACTGGCGCGAGGAGCGGCGCGACGACCTCGAGGACGCGCCGTCCGGCGACGGGGTCGAGGCCACCGGGACGCGAAGCAACGACGAGGGAGCCGCTCGTGTCTGAGCCCAACGCCAGCACCCCGCCCCGGCGTGACCGGCTCGCCGGCCGCGCGGTCGACCGTGAGGTCGAGAGCCGACTGGACCGGCTCGACCAACCCCTGGCAGCCCGTCGGCGTCTCGTCCCCCGGGCCCAGATGGACCCCGACGCCTTCGGTCGCTTCGCCGAGGGGTTCGCCCGGTTCATGGGCACCGCCCGGTTCCTGGGCTACATGACCGTGTTCGTCATCATCTGGATCGCGTGGAACTTCCTGGCCCCTGACCACCTGCGCTTCGACCCGTACGCCTTCATCTTCCTGACGCTGATGCTCAGCCTCCAGGCCTCCTACGCCGCACCGCTGATCCTGCTGGCACAGAACCGTCAGACGGACCGGGACAAGGTTGTCATCGAGCAGGACCGGACGCGGGACGAGCGCAACCTGGCCGACACCGAGTTCCTGACCCGCGAGGTCGTGGCACTGCGCATCGCGATGCGCGACGCCGCGACGCGCGACTTCGTCCGCAGCGAGCTGCGCAGCCTGCTGGACGAGATGGAGGAGCGGGGACTGCGCGTGGAGGGGGTCGGCCGCGAGGACGGGGACGAGTCCGCGGAGTCTCCCCGCACCGACCCCGGGCGGGCCGGCTCGTCCGAGGGGTAGTCCACCGGTCAGGGATCGCCCCGACCGCGCCCCCGACGCCCGCGGCGCCACCCGGCGAGGTCCCCCGCGGCACCCGGCTTACCATGGGAAGCATGTCTGCCCCCACTCTCGACTCCGTCCACGCCGCACTCGCGACGGTCGATGATCCCGAGATCCGCAAGCCGATCACCGAGCTGGGGATGGTCGAGGCAGTCGACATCGACGACACCGGACGCGTCAGCACGACGATCCTGCTGACCGTGCCCGGGTGCCCGATGAAGGACACCATCACCAAGAACGTCACCAGCGCCGTCCAGTCCGTGGAGGGCGTGACCGACGTGCGGGTCCAGCTCGGGGTGATGAGCGACGAGCAGCGCGGCGCCCTGCGGTCCCAGCTGCGCGGCGGAGCACCCGAGAAGGAGATCCCCTTCGCCCGCCCCGACACCCTGACCCGGGTGTATGCCGTGGCCTCCGGCAAGGGCGGCGTCGGCAAGTCCTCGGTCACCGTCAACCTGGCGGCCGCGATGGCCGCCGAGGGGCTGCGGGTCGGCGTGGTCGACGCGGACATCTACGGCTTCTCGGTGCCGCGGATGCTGGGGGTCGAGCACCAGCCCACGCAGGTCGACGACATGATCCTGCCGCCCATCGCGCACGAGGTGAAGGTCATCTCCATCGGCATGTTCGTGCCCGGCAACCAGCCGGTGGTGTGGCGCGGCCCGATGCTGCACCGGGCGGTGCAGCAGTTCCTCGCCGACGTGTTCTGGGGCGACATCGACGTCCTGCTCATGGACCTCCCGCCGGGCACCGGCGACATCGCCATCAGCATCGCCCAGCTGCTCCCGAACTCCGAGCTGCTCGTGGTGACCACGCCGCAGCAGGCCGCGGCCGAGGTGGCCGAGCGCGCCGGGTCGATCGCGCTGCAGACCCATCAGCGGCTGGTCGGGGTCATCGAGAACATGTCCTGGCTCGAGCTGCCGGACGGCTCCCGTCAGGAGATCTTCGGATCGGGCGGTGGCCAGGCCGTGGCCGACAGCCTGTCTCGCTCGATCGGCGCCGAGGTCCCCCTCCTGGGGCAGATCCCGCTCGACACCACGTTGCGCGAGGGCAGCGACGTCGGGCTGCCGTCGGTGCTGGGCACCCCGGACTCCCCCGCAGCGACCGCCCTGCGCGGCATCGCCCGCCAGCTGGCCCACCGCGGCCGCGGCCTGGCGGGGCGCAAGCTCGGCATCACGCCCACCGGCCGCTGACCTCAGGCACCGGCGCACGTCCCTGATCAGGTCGCGTCGACGTCCCAGGGGGTCGGTCGCGCCGGGTCGAACGCCTGGCCCCTCCGGGGTGACCCGCCCGGCCCGCCACCGGCGATCGCCGCCTCGTTCGCGGCCCGACCGGCCGCCGTCTCGCGGGTGGCCTCCGCCATCGCGCCAGCGGCGGCGACCCCGCCCGCCGGCGTGGCCAGCGCCTCCCGGACGATCCGTCGGGGGTCGTACTGCCGGGGGTCCAGGGCCTTCCAGTCCACGTCCTCGAAGCCGGGGCCCATCTCCTCCCTGATCTGGCTCTTGGCACCCTCGGCCATGTCCCGGGCCGAGCGCACGAACTGAGCCAGCTTGGCGGCATACTCAGGCAGTTTGTCCGGTCCCAGGATGATGAGCGCCAGCACGATCAGGAGCACAAACTCCGTGCCGTTGGGGATCACCGGCCTACTCCGAGCCCTGCAGCGTCATGGTGACCGTGCGCTCGCTGCCGTCCGGTGCCTCCAGCAGCAGCTCGACCTCGTCGCCGATCGCGTGGCTGCGCAGCACGATGATCAGGTGGCTGCCGTGGTCGATCCGCTGACCGTCCACCGCGAGGATCAGGTCGCCCGGCTGCACGCCGGCCTGGTCCGCGGGGCCGCCGTCGACGACCGGGTCGCTGCCGTCGGGCGCCTCCTCCAGCACCTTGGCCCCTTCGCCGGTGTGCCTCATGTCGAGCAGGACACCGATGATCGGGTGGTTGCTGGTGCCGGTCTCGATCAGCTGGGTCGCGGTGTGCTCCGCCTGGCGGGCCGGGATCGCGAAGCCGAGGCCGATGCTGCCCGCCTGCCCGCCCAGCTCACCGGGGATCTGGGCGATCGCGGAGTTGACGCCCACGACGTCACCGTTGAGGTCCAGCAGGGGCCCACCGGAGTTGCCCGGGTTGATCGCGGCGTCGGTCTGGATGGCGTTGATGTAGGACGGTTGCCCGCCACCGCCACCGCCGGCGATCACCGGACGGTTCAGGGCCGAGACGATGCCCGAGGTCACCGTGTTGTCCAGGCCCAGCGGCGCGCCGACGGCCACCACGGAGGCGCCGACCTGCAGCTGGTCGGAGTCACCGAACTGCAGTGGCTGCAGCCCGGTCCGGTCCACCTTGATCACCGCCACGTCATACTCCAGATCGGCCCCCACGACCTCGGCCTCGAACTCCTGGCCGTCGGAGAACTGGACGGAGATGGAGCCACCGTCTGTCGCCGCCTCGATGACATGGCTGTTGGTGACGATGTAGCCGTTCTCGCGCACCACGAAGCCGGACCCCACCCCGTCGGCCGACGCGGACCCGACGGAGATGAACACGACGCTGGGCAGCGCGTGCTGCGCGATGGCGGTCACCTGGGTGGGCGGGGTCGTCCCGACGGGCACCGCCTCGAGGATCGTGGGCAGCGGCTCCTGGTTCTCGGCCGCCACCTGCGCCCCGAGGAACCCGGCCGCCCCGCCACCGAGGAGGCCCAGCGCGAGCGCCCCCGCGAGCAGACCGGCCGATCCCCGGCGTCCCCGCCGGGCCGGGCGCGGGAGCGCGGTGGCGCCGGTGGCCGCCGGGCCTGCCGCCCGGACCGTGGAGTATGTCGGGTGGCCGGCCTCCGCGAGCGGCGGCGGGTAGGAGCTGTGGCTGGCCCCCGTGGGGGGCGCGTAGGCGCTGTGGACCGGGAAGGCCGCCGTGGAGTCCACCGGGATGCCCGAGGTCTGGTCGATCCGGGCCTCCGGTGGCAGTTCCGGACCCCGCTGCGCCTCGGGGTCCCGTCCGGTCAGCTGCGCGTCGGGGCGCCCGAAGGTCCACGTGTCCTGGGGGGCCGGCGTCGACTCATCGGGCGACACGCCGGATGCTGCGGCGTCCTCGCCCGTCCGGTCCCGCTCGTCAGCCATGCACCCGATTCTGCCTGATCACCGGGCCGCCACCGAACACGCGGGTGCCCTCAGCCCAGGATGGGCATCGGCTGGCTGTGCGTGACGGGCACGCGGCGCGGCTGAGGCGCACGGTGCGCTAGGGCCTCGCGCAGCTGCGCCCGACCCCGGTGGATCCGCGAGCGCACCGTCCCGAGCTTGATGCCCAGGGTCTGGGCGACCTCCTCGTAGGAGTAGCCCTCGATGTCGCTGAGCACGACCGCGGCACGGAACTGCGGGGAGAGCGCGGCCAGCGCTCGCTGGACGTCGTCGTCGAGGTGAGTGGCGTCATACTCATCCTCGGGCGAGCGCAACCGGCTGGGGAGGCGCGCGGCGGCCTCCTCGCTCAGGGCGTCGAACCGGATCCGCTGCTTGCGGCGCACGCGGTCCAGGAAGAGGTTGGTGGTGATCCGGTGCAGCCAGCCCTCGAACGTGCCGGGGCGGTAGGTGTGCAGGGATCGGAAGACGCGGATGAACACGTCGTGGGTAAGGTCCTCCGCGTCGTGCTGGTTGCCGGTGAGACGGTAGGCCAGCCGGTAGACGCGGGCGGAGTGCTCGCGGACGATCTCGTCCCACGAGGGGACCTGCCAGTCCTGCTCCGGTGCGTCCATCGTCTCCTCCGTCGCTGTGCGGGAGCGGCCGCGCCCCTGCAGCGCTGTCACCTCACCCCACAGTGACAGAGCCGGCTGGGAGATTCCTGAGCGTCCGGGGCGCACTAGGGTGGGCCCATGAGCACCCAGAAACTGGCGACCTGGGCCTACGCCGAGGGCTTCATCGCGCCGAGCGAGCTGATCGAGCGTGCGGGGGCCGAGGGCGAGACCCTCGGCGCCGTGCCCGTCCACCCGGCCGTGGGGAGCGCCCTGCGCCTCCTGGCCGCGGCCCTGGCGGCCAGGACCGTGGTCGAGATCGGCACGGGTGCCGGCACCTCCGGGCTGTGGCTGCTCGAGGGCATGGCCCGGGACGGCGTTCTCACCACGATCGACGTCGAGGCCGAGCACCAGCGGCTGGCCAAGAAGGCCTACGCCGAGGCGGGCATCCAGCCGCAGCGCACCCGGGTGATCGCCGGCGACGCCGCGCAGGTGCTCCCCCGGCTGAACGACGCGACCTACGACATGGTGTTCATCGACGCCGACAAGGGCAACTATCCGCTGTATGCCGAGCACGGGATCCGCGTGCTCCGCAGCGGTGGGGTGCTCGCCCTAGACAACATGCTGTGGCACGACCGGGTGGCCGACCCTGCGGTCCGGGACGAGCACACGACGGTCCTGCGCGACCTGGGCAAGACCCTGCGGGAGGACGACCGGCTGCTGCCGGTCCTCCTGCCCGTGGGTGACGGGCTGTTCGCCGCCGTCAAGCGCTGAGCGACCTCAGCCCAGGCAACCCTTGATGGCCTCGCCCAGGGCGTTGGCCTCGTCGGCGTTCATCTCCACGACCAGCCGGCCGCCACCTTCCAGCGGCATCCGCAGGACGATCCCCCGGCCCTCCTTGGTGACCTCGAGCGGGCCGTCGCCGGTGCGGGGCTTCATGGCTGCCATGTCTGATCTCCTCCTGTGCGGCCAGGGCCGCTGGTTCCCTGCCGCGACGTCGCGACGGTCAGTGCGTGGATCCCTATTATCCCCTGCCAGCACCCTCCCCCGAAATCTGGGTTTGGACGGTGGGTCGGTAACCGTCGGCCCGGCCCGGCGCGCGGGTGCGGCAGACTGGGAGGATGCGTGCCCGCTCCGCCGTCTTCGACCTCTACGGGGACCACCTTGCGCCGCGTGGCTACTGGGCCCCGATCTCGGGCGTGATCACCCTCCTCCAGGCGTGCGGCATCGCCGCCCCGGCCACCCGCACCGCGGTCTCGCGCATCACCTCCCAGGGTTGGCTGGAGCCGGTCTCGCGCAACGCGGTCCGGGGGTATGCCGCCACGCCGGCCGGGCGGGAACGTCTCGGTGAGGCGTGGGCCCGGATCTACCGACCCACGACGGCCGAGTGGGACGGGCGGTGGCAGGTCGTGGTCACCGCGCGGCCCGCGGACCGGGGGCAGCGTGACCGGGTCACCGCCACCCTGGGCTACCTGGGCTACGGCCGTATCGCACCGCAGACCTGGTTGGCCGCCCGGCCCGCCCCGGAGCTCGCCTCCTCACTGGAGAGCCACAGGATCGGCTACTCGGCGTTCACCACGACCGACCTCGACGACGCACCCCAGGTCGTGGCCCGCACGTGGGATCTCGCCGAGCTGGCGGCAAGCTACCGAGGCTTCGCCGAGGACACCGCAGCCCTGCGCGACCGGGTCCGCGGGTCGCTCGCTCCGGAGGACGCCTACCCGGTCCGGGCGGCTCTGCTGCACCGCTGGCGCAAGTTCCTCTTCGTCGACCCCGCGCTGCCGGTCGAGGTGCTGCCCCCGGGGTGGCCGGGACAGTCCGCTCGCGACCTGTTCCTGGAGGTGGCTGACCAACTGCTCCCCCCAGCCCGTATCTTCGTCACCGACGCCCTGGTCGCGGCCGGGGCCCCCGCACCCGAGACCCCGAGCGCAGAGGACAGCCAGCGATGACCGACCCCACGACCACGAGCCCTGTCACCCTCGAGCGGGACGGCGGGGTGGCCGTCGTGCGACTCAGCCGTCCGGAGGCGATGAACGCCCTGGACATCGCGACCAAGGAGGCCTTGCTGGCGACGCTGCGTGAGGTCGCCGACGACGAGTCCGTGCGCTGCGTCGTCCTGACCGGGACCGGGCGCGCCTTCTGCGTGGGCCAGGACCTCAAGGAGCACATCCGGCTCATGCAGGAGGAGGGCGCCTCGCTCGCCAGCACGGTGGTGGAGCACTACAACCCGATCGTCGAGCTGCTGGCGACGATGGACAAGCCTGTCGTCGCGGCCGTCAACGGTGTCGCCGCCGGCGCCGGCGCGTCGTTCGCCTTCGCGGCCGACCTGCGCATCCTGGCCGCCTCGGCGGGCTTCAACATGGCCTTCACCGGCATCGCGCTGTCCTGCGACTCCGGTGCGTCCTACCACCTGCCGCGGCTGGTGGGCACTGCCCGCGCCAAGGAGCTGCTCCTGCGCCCCCGCACCCTGAGCTCGGCGGAGTCGCTCGAGCTCGGCCTGGCCAGCGAGGTCGTCGCCGACGAGGAGTTCGAGGCACACGTCCGTAAGGTCGCGCAGGCCCTGGCGGCCGGCCCGACCAAGGCCTACGGCGCGGTGCGCCGCGCGGTGGCCTACTCCGCCGGCCACTCCCTGAGCGAGTCGCTGGCCCACGAGGCCGAGCTGATGAACAGCACCGGCGCCACGGCCGACCACGCGACCGCGGTCGCCGCCTTCCTCGCCAAGGAGAAGCCCACCTTCGCCGGCCAGTAACGTCCCCACACATTTTTGTAGTGGTTTTGCAGGGCCCACACGCCTTTTTGGGGAGGTTTTGTACGCTCCCACGCCATTCTTGTAGTGGCTTTGTACAAGCCCGGCTGTGGTTTCGTCCTCAGTATGACGAGTGCCTACGGCCGCGGGTGGCCCCCAGTCGCAGGGGGTACCACAGGAGCACCGGGTCCGACACTGGCCCCACGACGTCCTGGTTCGTCCCCAAAACAGCGTGCAGGTCGGAGACCGTGCAAAACCTCCCCAAAAATGCGTGGAGGGCGTACAAATCCACTATATTTTTTGGGTTTAGGGCGGGTTGTCGCGGGGTGGTTCGAAGCGGAACAGCTCCCAGGACCACCACACCTGCCAGCCCAGGAACAGCAGGGCGATCACGACGGTCCGCAGCACCAGCAGCCAGGTCGGTCGGGACCGCGGGTCGTCGGGTGGCCAGCCGCCGCCGACCATCACGACGAACGCGGGGAAGAGCAGGATGAGGTAGCGGTAGATGCTCGTCCACGGGTCTAGGGCCGCCGCGAGATAGAAGGGGTACCCCAGGGTCCAGGTCTGCAGCACCGGGCCGAGCCCGCGCGCCCACGGCCCCAGCATCATCACGGCCAGCAGCACGAAGAAGCCGGCCAGCAGGAGCAGGCCGCGCAGGTCACCGAAGAGCCACTGCACCATCTCCAGGGTCGGCGTGAACGGGGTCACCTGCTCGCCACCGCGCCAGGCCGACATCGTGACGGTGTACCCGTTCGGCACACCCGTCTGCGCCCAGACGATCGCCGGCCAGATCAGACCGGAGATCCCGCACCCCGCGAGGGCCGCCGCCATCCCGGCATACTCCCCGCCGCTGATCGGCTCGGCCTCCCGGCGACGCCAGCGCAGGATGACGGCGACGAGCGCCACCAGCCCCAGTGGGAGCGCGATCGGTCGCGCCAGGCCGGTCAGCAGGGCCACCGCACCAGCGGCCAACCACTTCTGCCGCATGAGCAGCCACAGCACCACGCACAGCAACAGTGCGGCCAGGGACTCCGTGTAGGCGACCTGGAGCGTCGGGGAGGCTGGGAAGGCGGCGAACAGCGCCACCCCGGCCAGGGCTGCGGCCGACCCCACGCGCTCGCGGAGCATCAGGCCCATCACCACGGCTGCGGCATACCCCAGGGCCGTGGCGACGACCGGTGCCGCCACGGCGAACGGCAGGCCGGTCACGGCCATCAGGCCCCTGGCCAGGAACGGAAAGATCGGATAGAACGCCCACTCGTTCTGCCGGACCTGACCCTGGTCGTCGACCGGCAGCTCGGAGGGGTAGCCGGTGGTCGCGATCCGCTCGTACCACGCACCGTCCCAGAGCGTGGCCAGGTCGAAGTAGCGCGGCACCTCGCCGCTGAAGATCACCGGGTCCTGGTGCTGGGCCACGATCCACAGCAGCACGCCGGTGGTGAACAGGCGGAACAGCGTGTACAGCCCCAGCAGGATCAGCAGAAACCGGCCGGTCGAGCGGGTCACCGGGCGCTGACCCGTTCGCCCATCCGGTCCAGCGACCGCCCGGTGAACCACCGCATCAGCGGGTCACTGACCGGCCCGACCCGGCGCCCGAGCCACCCCGGCCGGGGGACGATCTCCTCGCGCCAGACGATCCGCGTGCCCTCGCCCTCGGGCGTCAGGTGCACCCTTGCCCAGCCGTCCAGCACCGGACCGATCTTGACGATCTCGAAGTGCTCCCCGGGCGCCCACGCGGTCACCACCATGCGGTCGACGACCGAGGCCGGCCCGAGCCCGGTGTAGGCCACGAACGACCAGCCCGGGGCGATCGGTCCCGGGGTCGCCCGGATCCGGGTCAGCGGTTGGAACTGCCCGTATGCCGGGAGGTCACCCAGGACGTCAAAGGTGCGGTCCGGGTCGGCATCCCAGGTGCGCACGATCTCAAAGGTCCCCACGATCGCTCTCCCCTGCCTGGGGGGCCTCCCCCGCCTCGTGCACGTCGTGCGGGTCGTCGCTCTGTCCCTCGCGGCCGGTGAAGTCCACCGGCGTCGCGGCGAGCTCGGCCCGCAGCCGGGCCACCTCGGCGTCGCGGTCGCGCAGCTCCTCGGTGAGCTGGTCCAGCACCTCATCGACCTGGGCCATCCGGTAGCCCCTGATGGCCTGGTCGAAGCGCAGCTCGGTCACCTGCGCCGGGCGCACGATGCCCCGCGGGAGTGGCTCGAAGGCCTCCGTCGTCACGGGGTCGGCAACACCGGGCACGCCGCTGCGCAGCACGATGGCGGCCGCCGCCAGGCCGAGCGCCAGGACGCCTGCGATGACCAGGATGAGGATCACGTGCGCGCCTCGCGGACGATCCGCACCGCCTCCGCGGGGTCGTCGGTCAGGTGCAGCAGGTCGAGGTCCGCCTCGGCGATGGTCCCCTCGGCCACGAGGGTGGAGCGCAGCCACTGCAGCAACGGCGTCCAGAAGTCGGTGCCCATCAGCACGATCGGGAAGTTGGTGACCTTGCCGGTCTGCACGAGGGTCACCGCCTCGAAGAGCTCGTCCAGGGTGCCGTAACCGCCCGGAAGCACGATGAACCCCTGGGCGTACTTGACGAACATCGTCTTGCGGGCGAAGAAGTAGCGGAAGTTGATGCCCAGGTTGACGTGGGCGTTCAGCCCGGTCTCGAAGGGGAGCTCGATCCCCAGACCCACGGACGTGCCGCCCTCCCGCACGGCCCCGAGGTTCGCACCCTCCATGGTGCCGGGCCCGCCGCCGGTGATCACGGCGTACCCGGCCTCCACCAGGGCCGCGCCGACCGCCACGGACAGTTCGTAGACCGGGTGCCCGGGCAGCAGCCGGGCGGACCCGAACACGCTGACCGCCGGACCCAGCTCTGAGAGCGTCCCGAAGCCCTCGACGAACTCCGACTGGATGCGCAGCACCCGCCACGGGTCGGTGTGCACCCAGTCGGCCGGCCCGCTGGAGTCCAGCAGTCGCTGGTCCGTCGTGCTGGTCGGCACCTTGCGTCCCCGCAGGGTCACGGGGCCCTTGCGGTATTCCATCGGCTGGCTCACCCCCCGAACCTAAACCGTGGGGCGCTCGCGGGGCGAACCCGCCGCGACCCGCTCATGCGAGCCACCCGGTCAGGGCCTCCTGCGCCGCGACGATCTGTGCGATCTGGCAGCGTTCGTCGTCCGCGTGGGCGAACTGGCTCTCCCCTGGGCCGAAGTTGACCGCTGGGACCCCCAGCGCCGAGAAGCGCGCGACGTCCGTCCACCCCTGCTTGGCCCGGACCGGGAGTCCCAGCGCACGGACGAAGTCCGCGGCGGCCGGTCGCTGCAGACCCGGACGGGCCCCGGCGGAGCGGTCGATGATCTCCACCTCCAGCCCGGCGAACACGTCGTCGACCAGGTAGGACACCGCCCGGTCGGCGTCCCACCGCGGCGCGAACCGCAGGTTGACGGTGACGACGGCGTGGTCGGGGATCACGTTGTGCGCGATGCCCCCACTGATCCCGACCGCGTTCAGCGACTGCCGGTAGACCAGCCCGTCCACCTCCGCGTCGGGCAGCTGACCGCGCTCGATGCGCGCCAGGACATCGGCGAGGTCATGGATCGCGTTGTGGCCCATCCAGGGTCGTGCCGAGTGCGCGGCCCTCCCACGGGTGTGCACGAGCGCCGTGACGTTGCCGTTGCAGCCGCCCTCCACGGCATCGTCGGTCGGCTCCAGCAGCACCGCGAAGTCCGCGGCGAGCAGCTCGGGGTGCTGTCGGGCCAGCCGCGCCAGTCCGTTGTGCTCGTCGCTGATCTCCTCGGCGTCGTAGAAGACGAACGTGATGTCCCGGTTCGGCTGCGGCAGCGTGGCCGCGAGGCACAGCTGCACGGCCACGCCGCCCTTCATGTCGGTCGTGCCGCGGCCCACCAGGTAGCCGCCCTCGCGCCGCACCGGGAGGTTGGGAGGGTCGGTGAGCGGCACCGTGTCGAGGTGCCCGGCGAGCACCACCCGCTCGGCTCGCCCCAGCTCGGTGCGCGCCACGACGGCGTCGCCGTCGCGCGTCACGCTCAGGTGTGGCAGGGCGCGCAGCGCGGCCTCGAGGGCGTCCGCGAGCGGCCCCTCCGCCAGGCTGACGGAGGGGATGTTGCACAGGCTCTCGGTCAGGGCAACCACATCCTGACCCAGGTCCAACCGGGGCACCGACGACATACTTCTGACCCTATCCGGGCGGGGTCGGCAGGAGCGGCGTCGCCGGTCGCACCACGGCCGTCGCGACACGGTTCTGGGGGTCGGCCGTAGGTAGACTCCCCACCATGACCCCGGCCGGCCAGGATGACCCGGCCGCCGAGGCGCGTCAGCCACGGCGGCGCGGCTGGATGACCCTGGCGGCGGCCACGTCGGTGGCCGTGCTCGTCGGCGTGGTCGGGGCTCGGTGGGTCGTGGAGGAGTTCCGGACCCCGACCTGCGAGTTCACCGCCGGCAGCGCGTCCGAGCGGCTGACACCGGAGCAGGCGGCCAACGCCGCGACGATCAGCATGGTCGCGGTCGGGCGCGACCTGCCGCCCAAGGCCTCCACGATCGCACTGGCCACGGCGATCCAGGAGTCCAAGCTGCGCAACCTGACCTACGGCGACCGCGACTCCCTCGGGCTCTTCCAGCAACGCCCCAGCCAGGGCTGGGGCAGCCCGGAGGAGGTCAACGATCCGGTCTTCGCCTCGAACGCCTTCTTCGACGCCCTGGTCGCGATCCCGGGCTGGGAGGACTGGGAGGTCACCACGATCGCCCAGGAGGTGCAGCGCAGCGCCTTCCCCGACGCCTACGCAGATCACGAGGGCGAGGCCCGGGTGATGGCCTCGGCCCTCGTCGGGCAGAGCCCCGCCGGCGTCGCGTGCCGCCTGGACGCCGCCGAGTCCGCGGGCTCGGCGCAGGACGTGCTGGACAAGGCGCGGCGGACCTTCTCCGGCGACGGCCAGGTGGACGGCGACACCGTGACGTTCCAGGCCTCCGACGCCGCCACCGCCTGGGCCATCGCCAGCTGGGCGGTCGCGCACGCGGAGGCCGAGCACATCGTCCGGGTCGAGGTGGCGGACCGCGTGTGGAACCGCCACGACGACCCGCTGACCTGGCAGACCACCGGCGCCCCCGCCGACGGCACCACGGTGACCGTCACCGTCGCCTCCGGCTGAGACGAGACCGACCGGGCGCGGTGATGCGCTCCCACAGGCCGACCACGCAGTGCGCCGCCGCACGCACAGACCCCCGCCCCGGCGAGCCGGAACGGGGGCCTGCGGCAGGGACTCAGCGGCAGGGACTGCGCTCAGCGAGCGTCCGCCGGGACGTAGTCGCGGGCCGGGCTGCCGACATACAACTGCCGCGGGCGGCCGATCTTGGTGGCGGGGTCGTTGATCATCTCGCGCCACTGGGCGATCCAGCCCGGGAGGCGACCGATCGAGAAGAGCACGGTGAACATGTTCGACGGGAAGCCCATCGACTCGTAGATCAGGCCGGTGTAGAAGTCGACGTTCGGGTAGAGCTTGCGCTCCACGAAGTACTCGTCCTCCAGCGCCGTCTGCTCCAGCTCCATGGCCAGGTCCAGCAGCGGGTTGCCGCCGCCGACCTTGGAGAAGATCTCGTGGGCGCTCTTCTTGACGAGCGCGGCGCGGGGGTCGTAGTTCTTGTAGACCCGGTGGCCGAAGCCCATCAGCTTGACGCCCTCCTCCTTGTTCTTCACCTTGCGGACGAAGTCCTTGACGTCGCCGCCGCTGTCCCTGATCTCCTCGAGCATGGTCAGCACGGCCGAGTTGGCGCCACCGTGCAGCGGGCCCGACAGTGCGTGGATGCCGGCGGAGATGGAGGAGAACAGGTTGGCCTCGGAGGAGCCCACCAGGCGCACCGTCGACGTCGAGCAGTTCTGCTCGTGGTCGGCGTGCAGGATGAACAGCAGGTCCAGGGCCTTGGCGACGACCGGGTCGAGCTGGTACTCCTCGGTCGGCTGGCCGAAGGTCATCCACAGGAAGTTCTCGACCAGGTTGTAGTCGTTGTCCGGGTAGAGCAGCGGCTGCCCCTGGCTCTTGCGGAAGGCGTAGGCCGCGATCGTCGGCAGCTTGGCCATCAGGCGGATCGTGGAGATCTCCACGGCCTCGGGGTCGAACGGGTCGAGGCTGTCCTGGTAGAAGGTGCCCAGCGCGGAGACGGCCGAGGAGAGCACCGGCATCGGGTGCGCGTCGCGCGGGAAGCCGTTGAAGAACCCCTTCATGTCCTCGACGAGGAGAGTATGACGACGGATCCGCTGGTCGAACTCCTCCAGCTGGGCGGCGGTCGGCAGCTCGCCGTAGATCAGCAGGTAGCTGGTCTCCAGGAAGTTGGACTTCTCGGCCAGCTGCTCGATGGGGTAGCCGCGGTAGCGCAGGATGCCTTCGCCGCCGTCGATGTAGGTGATCTCCGAGGAGCACGAGGCGGTGTTCACGAAGCCCACATCGAGCGTCACGTCACCGGTCGTCTTCAGCAGCGAGGAGATGTCGAGGCCGTTGTTGCCTTCCACCGCCGGGACGACGGGGAGCTCGAGGTCTGAGCCCTGGTGAGTGAGTTTGGCGGTGTCGGTCATGGGTCCTCCTGCTCGGGGTCGGCGCGCCCTAGGGCCGGGCGCGCCGCTTGTCGTTGGCCGAGCAGAGCCACTGCAGCACCTGCCCGAATCCGGGGGGTTCTTACTCGTCGTGCTCCTGCGGGGGCAGCACGGCGATGATCGGGTGGTCCTTGGGGATCAGGCCGAGCTTGGCGGCCCCGCCCGGGCTGCCCAGGTCGTCGAAGAACTCGACGTTGGCCTTGTAGTAGTCAGCCCACTCCTCCGGGACGTCGTCCTCGTAGTAGATGGCCTCGACCGGGCACACCGGCTCGCAAGCACCGCAGTCGACGCACTCGTCGGGGTGGATGTAGAGCGAACGTTCACCCTCGTAGATGCAGTCGACCGGGCACTCCTCGATACATGCCTTGTCCTTGAGGTCAACGCACGGCTGTGCGATCACGTAGGTCATGAACGGCTCCTGCTCTTGATGGTGGTGTGGCGGCCCGACGCGGGCCGAAGCACGAGACAGACCACTTCCTAGTATGCCGTCGGGTCCCGTGGACCAGGTAGCCAGCCCCTGGTTGTGTGGCAGGCATCACGACGGTCAGCCGGCATTCGGGTTGGTGCACACGACCTCCGGGGACGGGGCGTAGGTCGTGGTCCAGGAGTTGCGGGAAACCTCGCCGGTCGACCAGCTCAGCACCCGGGTGACGGTGATCCGGAACCCCTCCTGGGGGCTCTGCGGCAGGCACTCCAGGCTGTCGTCGGTCTGGCGCTCCGGGGTCACCACGTCGACCCGGGGGCCGGAGATGGTCTCCACCTGATACTTGCGGTCGCCCCAGAAGGTCATGACGATCTCGCTGCCCTCGATGTAGGTCTGGATCAGCACCGGGGTGTTGGTGTCGTTGGTCCAGCGGTTGTCGAGCAGTCCCACCGCGATCGTGGCCTCCTTGCCCGCGGGGTACCGCGAGATGTAGTAGGAGTGCGGGTGGAACTCATCGAGCTGCAGGCCGGCGTCCCACGCGGTGTTCAGCACCGTGGTGGAGACCTGCGAGAGCCCGCCCCCGATCCCCTGGACCAGCCGCCCGTTGTTGATCACCCCGGCCTCGACATACCCCCGCTCCGGGGAGATCGGGGACAGCGTGTCGGCCAGGCTGAACGTCTCGCCCGGGGCCACGACAGTGCCGTTGACGTGACGGAGCCCGACCCGGATGTTCTCGGTGCGGGCGGCGTTGGCCGCGCCGCCGGGGAAGGCGCTGCGGAAGGTCGCCATCCGGGAGATGTCCCAGTCGGCGGCGTGGGCGTCGGTGATGGTCGGCTCGACGTCGATGGTGCTGGCCTCGACCCGGCGCTCGTCGCCCTTCTTCGACAGTGCCGCCTCGACGCCGGCGATCAGCTCGTCCTCGTCGACGACCTGACCGGCACGGGCCTTGGTGATCACGGCCCGTCCGTCGTCGAGCACCAGGCTCGCATCGCGGGGGGAGACCGTGGCCTCGTCGAGCTGGCCGCTGACGATCTCGCGGATGCCATCGGTGTCGAGCTCCAGGCTCAGCACGTGGTCCTCGGACTCGACGACGGTCAGCAGGCGCGCCAGTTGGTTGGGACTGATGCTGGACTCGTCCCCGTCGACGTCGACCGCGATCGGCCCGGCCACGGCGGGGGCGGCGACCTGCTCCACGAACCGGTCGATCTCCGCCTGGGTCAGGTCGGGCCCGGGCCTGGTCAGGACCCCAGTGACGGTCGTGGTCTGCGGCCACACCGCCTCGACCGCGTCGCTGGTGGCCTGGACATCGAGCTCGCGGCCCGGCTCGGACTCGGTGGACCGCACCTCGCCCAGGCTGAACCAGACGCTCCCGTTCACCGGCTCGATGCTGACGTCCTCGCTCAGCTCGTCCACCGCCCGCTCGAGTGCGGCGCGGTCCACCGTCACCAGCAGCGGCAGGTCGTTGCCGTCATCGGTGATCCGGCCCCACATCACGCTGGGGTCGTAGCTCACGCCGGTGATCCCCTCGAGGGTGCCGTCCAGGTCCAGCGTGAGGCCGGCCTCGGCCGGGTCGATCGTGAAGCTGTCGCCCTCGACCTCGATGACCACCTCGTCGGTGGCCATCTCCTCGAGCCGCTCCTGCAGGTTGTCGCGGGCCGCCTCGGGGCTCAGTCCGCCGATGTCGATGCCCTCGACCTGGGTGCCGTTCGGGATACGCCCCCCGAGATACTGCGCGGCCGCGTAGTAGCCACCGCCCAGGACCAGGACGGCGACCAGGGTGCGCACGAGGATGCCGATCCACTCGTTGCGCTGCGGCTCTTCCGGCAGGCTCTGTCGTTCGGTCACGCGGCTTCCCTCTTTGCTCGGATCTGAGTCAGCGACGGCTCAGGCGTCTGTGGCAGTATGCCGTGCGCCCCTGACCTAGATACCTCCCGCGCAGCGTGGCGTTGCCCAGGAGACCCGTATCGATGCCGAATAGTTATCTCCCGGCATCGGCTCGCCACGTCTCCGTCGCGCCTCGTCACGTCTCCTTCACGCCTCGCGACGTGCCCTCGCGCCCCGCGCCATCCCTGCCGGCCGCCGTCCCCAGCGCGCGGCAGGCCCGGATCACCAGTAGGTGACGCTCTCCGGTTGCTGTCCCTGCCGCATCCGCGACTCCCGGACGGCGCGGTCGCGCTCGACCTCGGCCCGCTGGAGCTGCCGCTCCTGCGCCGTGGTGCCCTCGTGGGTGCCCGACTCGTGGTCGGCGGCGCGCTCAGGCTGCGGCACGACCCGGTCCCCTGCCCGGGAGAGCCGGCTCACCAGTTTCCTCAACCGCTGCAGCATCGGAGCCTCCTCAGGTCGATCTGACCGTTCCCTCAACCGTAGCGGCCGGGTCAAGCCCACTCCCGGCTTCCGCGTGAAGGGTGCGCACCAGGGCCGCGGCGACGCTGATCGCGATGGTCGCGGGCTGCTTGCCGGGCAGGTCGGGCAGCCCGATCGGGCTGGTGATCGTGGCGACCGCCGCCTCGCTGTGACCGGCCTCGAGCAGGCGCTTGCGGAAGCGCTGCCACTTGGCCGTGGACCCGATGACACCGACCGAGCCCAGGTCGCCGCGTCGCAGCGCGGCCTCGCACAGCACCAGGTCCTCGGCGTGGTCGTGGGTCATCACGAGGACGTGGGCGTGGCCCGGCAGGGTGTCCAGCACGGTCTCCGGCGCGGGGGCGTGCGTCACGCGGACGTCGGCGAGGGCGTCGGGGGTCAGGCCACGGGTCTGCTCCACCTGGCCGGCCCGGCTGTCGACCAGGTGCACGACGACGGGGAGCCGGGCCAGGATCCGGCCCAGCTCCTGACCCACGTGGCCGAGCCCGAAGACGGCCACCACCGGGCGCGCGGGCACCGGCTCGAGCAGCACACTCACCTCGCCACCGCAGCACTGCCGCCCGAACTCCGTGGTCGCGTGCTCGCTGAGGGACAGGTCCAGCTGCACCGGCTGCGCGGTCCCGGCGGCCAGCATGGCCCGGGCGCGGGCCACCGCGGTCGCCTCGAGGTTGCCGCCGCCGATGCTGTCCCACACCTCCTCGGCGGCAACCACCATCTTGGCGCCGGGCTCCCGCGGCGCGTGTCCCCGGGCGGCCGTCACGGTGACCAGCACCCCGGACCGCCCCGCGCCGCGGAGGTGCTCCAGCGCCCGCAACCAGTCCACTCAGTCCACCGTCCGTCCGGTGACCAGCGACCCCGACGGGACCTGCACGGCATACTCCCGCGGCGTCGCCCGCCCGGCCCGCGCCGCCCTGGCGGCCTCCACCGCCCAGAACACCGCCTCCGGGGTCGACGGGCAGCCGAGGTCGACGACGTGACCCGACGGTCCGAAGGCCGCGACCGCCTGACGCAGCGCCTCCCGCACGCTGAAGGCCAGCATGAGCGGAGGCTCACCGACCGCCTTGGAGCCGTAGACCGCGCCGTCCTCCGTGGCGTGCTCCAGCAGGTGGACGGTGAGCTCGCCGGGCAGCTCGGAGAAGGACGGCAGCTTGTAGGTGCTCGCGGCCTGAGTGGCCAGCCGGCCGCGGCCGTCGCCGTCGGAGGTGTCCCACCGCAGCTCCTCCAGGGTCAGCCACCCGACGCCCTGCACGAAGCCGCCCTCGATCTGCCCGAGGTCGACCAGCGGCGAGAGGCTGTCCCCGACGTCGTGCACGATGTCGGTGCGCAGCACCTGGTAGGCGCCGGTGAAACCGTCCACCTCGACCTCCGAGACGGCGGCGCCGTAGGCGAAGTACTTGAACGGCTCCCCCTGCATCCGGGTCGCGTCCCAGTGCAGACCCTCGGTCCGGTAGTAGCCGGCCGCGAACAGCTGCACCCGCGCCAGGTAGGCCGCGCGGACCAGGTCGGCCCACGGCATACTCTCCTCGCCGGCGCTGACGACCCCGTCGGAGATCTCCACCTCTCCCGGTGGGGTGCCGAACGCCTTGGCCGCGACCGTGACGAGCCGCTCTCGGATCTGCTCGCACGCGTCCTTGACCGCGCCGCCGTTGAGGTCCGAGCCCGAGCTGGCGGCGGTCGCGGAGGTGTTGGGCACCTTGTCGGTGCGTGTCGGCGCGAGCCGGATCGCGCTCAGCGGCAGGCCCAGGGCGGTCGCGGCGACCTGGCGCATCTTGGTGTGCAGCCCCTGCCCCATCTCCGTGCCGCCGTGGTTGATCAGCACCGACCCGTCCTTGTAGACGTGCACGAGCGCGCCCGCCTGGTTGAACGCGGTGAGGTTGAAGGAGATGCCGAACTTCACCGGCGTGCAGGCGATCCCGCGCTTGCGGTGGGGGTGGGCCTGGTTGTGGGCCGCGATCTGAGTATGCCGGGTGGCCAGGTCCGCGCGGGTGGTCACCTCCTCCATCACGGCCTCGAGCCGCTCCGCGTGGCGGACGGGCTGGCCGTAGGGCGTGCTCTGCCCGGGCTGGTAGAGGTTGCGGCGGCGCAGCTCGGTCGGGTCCAGCCCGAGGGCGGGGGCGCACCGGCCGAGGATGTCCTCGATGACCAGCATGCCCTGCGGGCCGCCGAACCCGCGGAAGGCGGTCTGGGAGGTCTTGTGGGTGCGCGCGACGCGGCCGTGGACCTCGATGTCGGGCACGAAGTAGGCGTTCTCGACGTGGCACAGCGCCCTGGCCAGCACCGCCTCGGACAGGTCCAGGGACCAGCCGCCGTCGGAGGTGAGCGTGGCCCGCAGACCCTGCAGGCGCCCCTCGTCGTCGAAGCCGACCTCCCACGCGGCGTGGAACGGGTGCCGCTTGCCGGTCATCGTGATGTCCTGCGTGCGGGTCAGGCGCACCCGGACGGGGCGGCCGGTGAGCACCGAGCCGAGAGCCGCGACCGCCGCGAGACCGTGCGGCTGCATCTCCTTGCCACCGAAGCCGCCGCCCATCCGCAGGCACTGGACGGTCACCTCGTGGCTGCGCAGGCCCAGCACGTGCGCCACGATCTCCTGGGTCTCGCTCGGGTGCTGCGTGCTGCTCTGCACGAAGACCTGGCCACCCTCGTCCACGGTGGCGAGGGCGGCCTGGGTCTCCAGGTAGAAGTGCTCCTGCCCGCCGATCTCGACCTGGCCGCTGAAGCGGTGCGCCGAGCGGGCGAGGCCCGCGGCGGCGTCGCCCCGGGCGACGGTGCGGTGGGCGCCCTGGAACGACTCCTGCGCGATCGCCTCGGTGAGCGTGAGCACGGACGGCAGCGGCTCGTAGGCCACCTCCACGGCCTCGGCTCCCAGCCGTGCCGCCTCCAGCGTCTCGCCGAGCACCCAGCAGACGGCGTGCCCGTGATACATCACCTCGGTCGGGAACAGCGGCTCGTCGTGGTGGATCCCGGAGTCGTTGGTGCCCGGCACGTCCGCGGCCGTGAGGACCCGCACCACCCCGGGCACGGCGAGGGCGGGGGCAGTATGCAGTGTGGTCACCGTCGCGTGCGCGTGCGGCGCCTGCACGGGCCAGGCGTGCAACGCGCCCGGGGTCCGGCCGACGAGGTCGTCGGTGTAGAGGGCCGCACCGGTGACGTGCAGGTCGGCGCTCTCGTGCGAGACGGTCAGGCCGACGGCTCCCTGTGGCGTGCTCATCGCCCCTCCCCCCAATTTTCATAGTGGTTTTGTCGGTCGAACCCGCCTTTTTGCAGGGGTTTTGCTGGTCCCGCCCCGGCACCCTCACCCTGCTCGGCGTGGAAGCGCAGCAGCGCCTGCCCGAGCATGGCGGAGCGGTAGCGGGCGCTGGCTCGGTGGTCGTCGAGCGGCGTCCCCTCGGCAGCCAGCACCTCCGCGGCACGGGCGACGGTGGCCGCGGTCCACGGCTGTCCGACGAGGGCCTCCTCCGTCGCCGTCGCCCGGATCGGGGTGGCGGCGACCCCGCCCAGGCCGATCCGCACGGCGGCGACCGCACCGTCCTCGAGTCGCATCGCGATCGCGACCGCGACCGAGGAGATGTCGTCGAAGCGCCGCTTGGCGATCTTGTAGAACGCGGCGTCGGGTGCCGCCGGCAGGGGGACGCGCACGGAGCGGATCAGCTCGCCGGGCTGACGCACGCTCTGGCGGTAACCGGTGAAGTAGTCCGCCAGCGGCACCTCCCGCTCCCCCTCTGCGGAGGCAAGCAGGAGGCTGGCGTCCATGGCGAGCAGCACCGGGGCGGCGTCGCCGATCGGCGAGCCGGTCCCGAGATTGCCGCCGAGGGTCGCGGTGTTGCGGATGAGCCGGGAGGCGAACTGCGGAAACAGCTCCTCAAGGAGCGGCACGCGCCCGGCAAGACCCCGCTCGATCTCGCTGAGCGTGAGGGCTGCCCCGATCTCCACGGACTCGGCCTCGACGCGCAGGTCGCGCAGTTCGTCGACGCGGTCGATGGCCAGCACGAGTGGCGGTCGGTGGTGGCGCAGGTTGCGCTCGACGCCGGCGTCAGTCGCCCCGGCGAGCAGGACGGCGTCCGGACTCTCCGCGAGGAGCGACAGGAGCTCGGTCAGGTCCGCGGGGCGGACGAACTCCGCCTCCGCCAGGCTCACCCGCGTGGGTGGTGCCGCCGGGGCTGGCGTGTCGCTCCGCCGGGCGAGAGGGTCGCCGGGGTCCGGCTCCCCCAGCGCGTACGCCGCGTCCCGGATCGGACGGTAGCCCGTGCACCGGCACAGGTTCCCGCTCAGGGCGTGCAGGTCGAAACCGTTGGGACCGCACTCGTGATCGTCGGCACTGTTTTGCGGCGTCCGCTCGGGGCGGTAGAACTCGGCGGCCATCGCGCACACGAACCCGGGCGTGCAGTAGCCGCACTGCGACCCGCCCCGGTCGGCCATCTCGCGCTGCACCGGGTGGAGATCACCCTCCCGCCCCGGGGCGGGCGGGGTGCCCAGCCCTTCGGAGGTGACGACCTCCTGACCGTCGAAGGCCAGCGCCGGCGGCAGGCAGGCGTTGACCGCGACCCAGCGGGTCCGCTCCGGGCCGTCCGGCCGGGCGACCAGCACCGCGCAGGCCCCGCACTCCCCCTCGGCGCACCCCTCCTTGGCGCCGGTCCACCCCTGGTCGCGCAGCCAGTCCAGCAGACTGGTGTGGGGGGACGCGTCGCACGGGCGCGCGGTGCCGTTGACGGTGATGTCGCTCGAGCCCATCGGCGTGCTCCTTCCGGCCGCGGCCGCGCGGGCGTCGTCGACCGCGCGGTGCATGGTTCGGTGCACTCCCGCGACCACCGGTTATCCATGCGAACGACGGCCGCGCTGTGACCTTCGAGCATAGTCCCGAAAGCCTCACCCCACCGAGCGCATGGCGTGGCGCGATTCGAGACGACCGAGCGCACGACGGGGCGACCCGGGGTGCGCGGAGCGGCGACAAAACCACTACGAAAATGCGTGGAGCACCGACAAAACCACTACGAAAATTGTTTAGTCGAGGCGCCCGTACCGGCCGCGGAAGTGGATCAGCGCCGGCTCCACCCGCGGCGGGATCTCCAGGCCGACGACCTCGCCGACCACCAGACTGTGGTCGCCCGCAGCGTGCACCCCGGTGGTGCGGCACTCGAACGCCGCGAGCGCGCCGTCCAGGAGAGCCACGCCGGTGGCGGCGCCGCGGTGGTGCGGCACCCGGTCGAGCTGCCCGTGCAGCGGCCGGCCCGGGGTGCTCAGCCACGAGGCGGCTGGACGGGCGCTCTGCGCCAGGACGCTGATCCCCCAGACCCCCGCCTCGAGCACCGCCTCGTGCCACCGCGCGGACTGCTCGACGGAGATCATCATCAGCACCGGCTCGAGGGACACGCTGGTGATCGAGTTGGCGGTCATCGCGTGGTCGTGCTGTCCCGCGAAGGTCGTCGCGACCGTCACGCCGGTGGCGAAGCGGCCGATGGCCCGCCGGTAGTCCTGGGGGTCGACGGGCACCGGCTCGGCACCCACGTCCTCCACCACTCCAGCTCCTCTCACCGCGTCCGCTCCATCGTGCCTCACGGCACCAGTTCGCCGGTCCCCGGGTCGATCTCCGCGAACCCCTCGCGCCCCGCGAGCCGCGCGGCGATGTTGTTGGACAGCGCGTAGTACGGCGCGTCGGCGTCGTCCATGACGGTCACCTGCGTCGGGTGCTCGCGCAGCGCGCGGACCTGGTCCGCGACGACCGCCGGGTCGACGACCGCGTGGGTGACCACGGCGTCGTCCACCACCGAGGGCGGCCACGGGTCGTCGGCTGCGGGCACGGTCAGGCCGTTGCCCTCGGGCACGTGCTCGGCCAGCCACGCGCGGTCCTCCAGCGCCCAGGACCGCGGGGTCAGCACGGCATACAGCCGGGGTCGGACCGCCTCGGGCAGCGCGGCGACCGCCGCGACGGTGACCCGGTGGGTCTGGATGTGGTCCGGATGGCCGTAGCCGCCGTGCTGGTCATAGGTGATCACCAGGTCGGGCAGCAGTATGCCGAGGCGCTCGGCCAGCAGTTCCGCCGCCTCCGCGACTGGGGCACCTGCGAAGGCCCGGGGGTGCGCGGCCGCCTCGGACCCCGCCATGCCGCTGTCCCGCCAGCGGGGCCGGGTCAGCCGGCTGGCTCCCGCGGCGAGGTAGTCGTGCTCGACCCCGAGCTCGGCCATCGCCCGGTCCAGCTCACCCGCCCGGTGCGGGCCGAGGGACGGGTCGCCCTCCAGGTGCGCGAGGTCCGCCGGGATCACCTCACCCTCCTCCCCGAGGGTGGCGGTGATCACGTGCACCACGTCGCCGCGGGCCGCGTGGTGGGCCAGCGCGACCCCGGAGGCCAGGGTCTCGTCGTCGGGGTGGGCGTGCACGGCCACGACCCTGAGCCTGCGGGCGCCCTCACCGGCCACGGCCTCGCTCAGGGTCGGACGCCGACCCGACGCCGCACGCGAGGCGTCCGTCCCGCTCGGCCGGTCAGTCACGGTTCTTGGCGCGCGCCGCGGCACGGGCCCGCAGCGACTGGTCAAGCACAACCTTGCGGATGCGCACGGCCTCCGGGGTCACCTCGACGCACTCGTCCTCGCGGCAGAACTCCAGCGACTGCTCCAGGGAGAGCCGGCGCGGCGGGATCAGCCGCTCCAGCACCTCGGAGGTGGAGCTGCGCACGTTGGTCAGCTTGCGCTCCTTGGTGATGTTGACGTCCATGTCGTCGGCCCGGGAGTTCTCCCCGACGATCATGCCCTCGTAGACCTCGGTGGTCGGCTCGAGGAACATCGAGCCGCGCTCCTGCAGGTTGAACATCGCATAGGTCGTCGCCACGCCGGCGCGGTCGGAGACCAGGGAACCGGTCTGCCGGGTGCGGATCTCGCCGAACCACGGGGCGTAGCCGTCGAAGACGTGGTTGGCGATGCCGGTGCCGCGGGTCTCGGTCATGAACTCGGTGCGGAAGCCGATCAGGCCGCGGGCCGGGACCACGAACTCCATCCGGATCCAGCCCGTGCCGTGGTTGGACATCTGCTCCATCCGGCCCTTCCGGGCGGCCAGCACCTGGGTGATGGTGCCCAGGTGCTCCTCCGGGGCGTCGATGGTGAGGCGCTCGACCGGCTCGTGGAGCTTGCCGTCGATCTCCTTGGTGACCACCTGCGGCTTGCCGACGGTCAGCTCATAGCCCTCGCGACGCATCTGCTCGACGAGGATCGCCAGCGCCAGCTCGCCACGGCCCTGCACCTCCCAGGCGTCGGGACGCTCGGTCGGCAGCACCCGCAGGGAGACGTTGCCCACCAGCTCCTTGTCCAGCCGGTCCTTGACCAGCCGGGCGGTGACCTTGGCCCCCTTCACTCGCCCGGCGAGCGGGGAGGTGTTGGTGCCGATCGTCATACTGATCGCCGGCTCGTCCACCGTGATCAGCGGCAGGGGACGCGGGTCGTCCGCGTCGGCGAGGGTCTCCCCGATGGTGATCTCGGGGATCCCGGCGATCGCGATGATGTCGCCGGGGCCGGCGCTGGTCGCCGGCACGCGCTCCAGCGCCTCGGTGAGCAGCAGCTCGGTGATCTTGACCTTCTGGATGCTGCCGTCGCTGCGGCACCAGGCCACCTGCTGTCCCTTGGTGATGGTGCCGGAGTGCACCCGGCACAGCGCCAGCCGCCCGAGGAACGGGGAGGAGTCCAGGTTGGTGACGTGCGCCTGCAGCGGCACCTCGTCGTCGTAGGACGGCGCGGGGATCGTCTCCAGGATGGTGCGGAACAGCGGCTCCAGGTTGTCGTTGTCCGGCATCGCACCGTCGGCCGGCTGCTCCAGGCTGGCCCGTCCCGCCTTGGCCGAGGCGTAGACGATGGGGAACTCCAGGGCCGACTCGTTGTGGTCGGCATCGTCGAGCAGGTCCATGAACAGCTCGTAGACCTCCTCGGTCACCGCCTCGATGCGCGAGTCGGGCCGGTCCACCTTGTTGATGCACAGGATGACCGGCATGCGCGCCGCCAGCGCCTTGCGCAGCACGAAGCGGGTCTGCGGCAGGGGCCCCTCCGAGGCGTCGACGAGCAGCACCACCCCGTCGACCATCGACAGACCGCGCTCGACCTCGCCCCCGAAGTCGGCGTGACCGGGGGTGTCGATGATGTTGATGGTGACGCCGCCGTCGAGGTCGCGCTCCTGGGCGGCCGGACCGTTGTAGTGCACGGCGGTGTTCTTGGCCAGGATCGTGATGCCCTTCTCCCGCTCCAGGTCGCCGCTGTCCATCACCCGCTCGACCGTGTGGGACTCGGCGTCGTGTCCGGTGAACGCGCCGGCCTGCCACAGCATGGCGTCGACCAGCGTGGTCTTGCCGTGGTCGACGTGGGCAACGATGGCGACATTCCGGATGTCGTCGCGGTTCTTCAAGGGCATGGGGACGATTTTCTCATCCCGCGGGCCGTGCTCAGGACACGTCGGTCAGGGACGCCCTGATCGCGGCCACCATCGGCGCATTGCTCGGCAGCCACGGCACGTCGTCCAGCTCGGGCGCGGTGAGCCACCGCAGCCTGTCGTGGTCCTCCAGCGGCCGCGGCTCCGCCAGGGGCAGCGCCCACCAGAGCGCGAGGGTCAGACCCGGGGCCGTGAGCGGCCAGCGCCCGTCCCGCGGACCTGGGATCTGCTCGCCGGGCAGTATGCCGATGCCCAGCTCCTCCTCCAGCTCCCGGTGGAGCGCCGCGAGCGGGTCCTCGCCGGGCTCGACCTTGCCGCCGGGGAACTCCCACCGGCCGGCCAGTGCCGCGGGCGCCGAGCGGCGGGCCGCCAGCAGGCGGGAGGGGTGGGTGAGGTCGTCCACCAGGGCTGCGGCCACGACGAGTCGGTCGGTCACGACCGACACGCTACGGCTCCCCCACCTCCCCGGGCGCGGCCCCGGGCCGGCGCAGCGGATATACCGCTCTCACAGACATATCACCGTTGCCCAGGGCAGGCCCGGCATCGATTAGGTCAAGGTTCGGCATCGATCCGTGCCCCCTGCTTCCGCTGGGCCGCACATGCGCCTACCTTTGGGCCATTGCGATCCGGCCCCGGGTTCCTCCGGCGGCCTCACGAGGAGGCAGAATGACTATCCGCAAGATGGCGGCGATCGCCGGGACCGCCGCTCTGGCGCTCGTCCTGACGTCGTGCGCCGAGTCCGACCGGGACGAGCCCGACACCGGGGCCGAAGACACTGCAGGCGAGGACGCCGGCGACGGAGCCGACTCCACCGACGACGGTGGCGACGACGGGGCCCAGGCCGCGTCCGACGCCACGTTCATCTTCGGTGCCGCGGGTGCGCCGACGGTGTTCGACCCGTTCTACGCCAGCGACGGCGAGACCTTCCGCGTCACCCGTCAGATCTACCAGAACCTGATCGGCGTCGAGCCGGGTGGCACCGACTTCGTCCCCGAGCTGGCCACCGAGTGGACCAGCGAGGACGGCCTGGTCTGGGACTTCACCATCCAGGAGGGTGTGACGTTCCACGACGGCACCGAGCTGAACGCCCAGGCGGTCTGTGACAACTTCGAGCGCTGGGCCGACCAGAACGAGGCGGGCATGAGCCCCTCCGGCGCCTACTACTACGGCAACGACTTCGGGTGGGGCGAGGACTCGCTCTACGGCGGCTGCGAGGCCACCGAGGACTACACCGCCCAGGTGACCGTCACGCGGGTGACTGGCAAGTTCCCGTCGGTCCTGTCGCAGTCCTCCTACGCCATCCAGTCCCCGACCGCGATGGAGGAGTTCAACGCCAACGACATCGCCCTCGAGGGTGAGGCCTTCGTCTTCCCGGAGTATGGCCGGGAGCACCCGACCGGCACCGGTCCGTTCAAGTTCGAGGGCTACGACAACGCCGCCGGCACCGTCACCCTCGTCCGCAACGACGACTTCTGGGGCGAGCAGGCCGGCGTGGGCACGCTCGTCTTCAAGATCATCGCCGACGAGAACGCCCGCCGTCAGGAGCTCGAGGCGGGGACCATCCACGGCTACGACCTGCCGAACCCGATCGACTGGCAGGCCCTTGAGGACGCCGGCAACCAGGTGCTCATCCGCGACCCGTTCAACGTCCTCTACCTGGCGCTGAACCCCGTCGCCGACCCGCAGCTGGAGGACCCGCTGGTCCGCCAGGCGCTCTACCACGCGCTCAACCGCGACCAGCTGGTCACCTCTCAGCTGCCGGCCGGCGCCAGCGTGGCGACGCAGTTCATGCCGGACACCGTCAGCGGCTGGAACGCCGACATCGCGGCGTACGAGTACGACGTGGAGAAGGCCAAGGACCTGCTCGAGCAGGCCGGCAAGTCCGACCTGACCATCGAGCTGTGGTACCCGAGCGAGGTCACCCGTCCCTACATGCCGGACCCGCAGCGCATCTACGACGCGGTCAAGGCTGACTGGGAGGCGGCCGGCATCACCGTCGAGACCGTCACCAAGCCGTGGGCCGGTGGCTACATCGACGACACGCAGGCCAGCCGGGCCCCCGCCTTCTTCCTGGGCTGGACCGGTGACCTGAACTCGGCGGACAACTTCCTGTGCGCCTTCTTCTGTGGTGACGACAACCAGTTCGGCACCTCGGCCTACGACTTCCACGCCGACCTGCAGGAGCAGATCGCCGCGGCCGACGCCGAGCCGGACGAGGCGGCCCGCACCGCGCTCTACGAGGAGCTCAACGCCAACATCATGAGCCCCGAGTGGCTGCCCGGGCTGCCGCTCTCGCACAGCCCGCCGGCCCTCGTCGTCGCGGCGAACGTGCAGGGCATGGTCGCGAGCCCGCTGACCGCTGAGGACTTCTCGACGGTCACCATCACCGAGTAAGGCGACACCGCCCGATCCCACGTCTATCCTGACGCGGGACAGCACAGATGACGGGCTGGGCTGCACACTGGCCCAGCCCGTCATCATGTCCGGACAGCCGAGCCCCCAGGAGGTCTAGGTGCTGAAGTTCATCATCCGCCGCGTGCTGCAGGCGGTGCTGGCACTCTTCGTGCTCAGCGTGCTCCTGTTCGCGTGGCTCCGCTCGCTGCCCGGAGGCGTGGTGAGCGCGCTGCTCGGTGAGCGCGGCACGCCGGAGACCGCGGCCCAGCTCCGGGCCCAGCTCGGCCTCGACGACCCGATCTTCGTGCAGTACTGGCGGTTCCTGCAGCGCGCGATCCAGGGCGACTTCGGCGTGTCCAACGGCGTCTATCGCGGCGAGCCCGCGCTCGACGTCTTCATCCAGCGTTTCCCCGCGACCCTGGAGCTCAGCATCTTCGCCATCGCGCTCGCGCTCCTGCTGGCGATACCGCTGGGCTACATCGCGGCGCGGCGCCGCGGGGGGCCCCTCGACACCGGCAGCGTGATCTTCTCCCTGGTCGGCGTCGCGGTCCCCGTCTTCTTCCTGGCCTACGTCCTGAAGTACATCTTCGCGGTGAAACTGGGCTGGCTGCCGCCCTCCGGCCGGCAGACCGTAGGCATCAACGCCACCCACATCACCAACATGTACGTCCTGGACGGCCTCATCACGCGTGAGTGGGACGCTGCCTGGGACGCCTTCAAACACCTGATCCTGCCCACGATCGCCCTGGCCTCCATCCCCTTCGCCATCATCTTCCGGATCACCCGTGCCGCGGTGATCGACGTGATGGACGAGGACTACGTGCGCACCGCCCGCGCCAAGGGGCTGCACTCCAGGACCATCCGGGTGCGACACGTCATGCGCAACGCCCTCATCCCGGTCGTGACCATCGTCGGCCTGCAGATCGGTGCGCTGCTCGCCGGCGCCGTGCTCACCGAGAAGGTCTTCGTCTTCCAGGGCATCGGGCAGGCCCTGGCGATCGGCTTCGAGCTGCGTGACTACCCGGTGCTGCAGGTGCTCATCATGATGGCCGCCCTGATCTACATCATCGTCAACCTCCTCGTGGACATCGCCTACGCGGTGATCGACCCGCGCGTCCGGACCACGTGAGGAGCCAGCCATGAGCGAACCCAACCTCACCGACACCGAGCGTGCGGGCCAGAGGACTTCCACCAGGCACGGCCTCGGGGCACGCAAGAAGGCGCGCATCGACTCCCTCGCCGAGGCCGGAGCCCTGTCCGAGGAGGAGGGCGTCAGCCTGTGGCGCAGCGCCTGGCGCCGGCTGCGCCGGGACCCGGTCTTCCTCGTGGGGCTGGGCATCACCACCGTGTTCGTGATCATCGCGATCATCGCGCCGTGGATCACTCCGCACGACCCCAGCGCCCGACTCCTGATCGACCAGGTGACACCAGCGACCCCGATCCCCGAGCCCCAACCGGGGTTCCCCCTGGGTGGCGACAACGCGGGGCGTGACCTGCTCTCGCGGCTGATCGCCGGTTCCCGCCAGACCCTGATCGTCGGTGTGCTGGCCACCCTGGGCGGTCTGCTCGGCGGCATGATCCTGGGCACCATCGCCGGCGGCATCGGTGGCGCCGCCGACACGGCGGTCATGCGCGTGGTCGACGTGATGCTGTCCATCCCCAGCCTGCTGATGGCCTTCTCCATCGCGGCACTGTTCGCCTCGCCGAGCCAGTGGACGGTGATCCTGGCCATCGCGATCATCCAGGTCCCGATCTTCGCCCGCCTGCTGCGCGGGTCGATGATGGCCCAGCGGCACAGCGACCACGTGCTGGCCGCCCGGGCCCTGGGCGTGCGTCGCCCCGCCATCGTCTTCCGGCACATGCTGCCCAACTCCATCGGCCCGGTCATCGTGCAGGGGACCCTGGTCCTGGCGGTCTCCATCATCGACGCCGCGGCCCTGTCCTTCCTGGGCCTGGGCAACCCCAACGACGCCATCCCGGAGTGGGGCCAGATGCTGGGCAAGGCGCAGGTGTTCTTCAACACCTACCCGCACATCGCCGTCTACCCGGCCCTGTGCATCATCGTCGTTGCCCTCGGCTTCACCCTGATGGGTGAGTCGTTGCGCGAGGCCCTCGACCCCAAGTCACGGAGGTGATGACGGTGACGACATCCAGCACTGCACCGCTTCTGGAGGTGGACGACCTCCGGGTCACGTTCGGCGGGAAGGGCAAGAAGCAGTTCACCGCCGTCGACGGCGTCTCCTTCGGCGTGGCACCCGGTCAGACCGTCGGTCTGGTCGGCGAGTCCGGCTGCGGCAAGTCGGTGACCTCGCTGGCGATCATGCGGCTGCTCCCCCACCGTGGCAACACCGTCACGGGCTCGGTCCGGTTCGCCGGGGAGGACCTGCTCACCATCTCCGATGCGCAGATGCGGGACCGCCGGGGCGCCGAGCTGGCGATGATCTTCCAGGACCCGCTGAGCTCGCTGAACCCGGTCGTCCCCCTCGGCCTCCAGGTCACGGAGGTGCTCCAGCGGCACAAGGGCATGAAGGGTGCGGCCGCCAAGGCCCGCGCCACCGAGCTGCTCGACAAGGTCGGGATCCCCGACCCCACCCGTCGGCTCACCGACTATCCCCACCAGCTGTCCGGCGGCATGCGCCAGCGGGCGCTGATCGCGATGGCCCTGGCCTGCGAGCCGCGGCTGCTGATCGCTGACGAGCCGACGACGGCGCTCGACGTCACGATCCAGGCCCAGATCCTGGCGCTGCTGCGAGAGCTGGTCGAGGAGTCCGGCACCGCCCTCATCATGATCACCCACGACCTCGGGGTCGTCGCCGGCCTCTGTGACGAGGTCAACGTGCTGTATGCCGGGCGCATCGTCGAGCGGTCGGCTCGCCATCCGCTGTTCGAGACACCGCGGCACCCCTACACCGGCGGGCTGCTCGCCTCGATCCCCCGCCTGGACGACCCCCGTGGGCGACGACTCACCCCCGTGCGTGGCTCGGTCGCTGACAACATCCCCTGGGAGGGCGGCTGCGCGTTCGCCCCACGGTGTTCCAGCGAGATCGCCGTCTGTCGTGAGCAGACCCCGGAGCTGGTGCCGGACACCGAGGTCGGCGGCCAACGACTGCTGCGCTGCCACAACCCGCTGCCCGCGGACGGGTCGGTCCTGGTCCGCCCCGACGGGCCGGCCGAGACGGAGGCAAGCTGATGAGCGAGAACACCACCCCCGAGACACCGGGCGAGCCCGACGCGACGGCGGGCTCTGAGTCCACCGGCGTGACCGCCACTGCCGCGACAGCCACCGCCACGGCCGAGCGCGAGGTCCTCGTTGACGCTCGCGGAGTCAAGGTGCACTTCCCGATCAAGCGCGGCGTGATCTTCGACAAGACCGTCGGCTACGTCTATGCCGTCGACGGCATGGACCTGCAGATCCGCCGGGGCGAGACCTACGGCCTGGTGGGCGAGTCCGGCTGCGGCAAGTCGACCTTCGGACGCGCCCTGCTGCAGCTCGAGGAGCTCACCGAGGGTGAGGTCGACTTCGACGGTGTCGACCTCGCCACCCTCAAGGGCGAGGCGCTTCGCAAGCAGCGCCAGCACATGCAGATGGTCTTCCAGGACCCGCTGGGCAGCCTCGACCCCCGACAGACCGTGGAGCAGCTGCTGCTGGAGGGAATGCGCGCCCACAACCTGGTCAAGGACGGCGGCGCGACCGAGCGCCTGGCCGAGCTGCTGCAGGCGGTCGGTCTCCCCCGTGCGGCGCTCAACAAGTACCCCCACGAGTTCTCCGGCGGGCAGCGCCAGCGGGTCGGCATCGCCCGGGCCCTCTCGGTCAACCCCACGCTGATCGTGGCCGACGAGCCGGTCAGCGCCCTGGACGTCTCGGTCCAGGCGCAGGTCATCAATCTGCTCGAGGACCTGCAGGAGGAGTTCGACCTCACCTACCTGGTGATCGCCCACGACCTGGCGGTCGTCCGGCACATCAGCGACCGGGTCGGGGTGATGTACCTCGGGGCGCTCGTCGAGGAGGCGGCCGCGGACGACCTCTACTCGCGCCCCCTGCACCCCTACACCCGTGCCCTCATGTCGGCGGTGCCCGTGCCGGACCCACAGGTCGAGGACACCCGCGAGCAGATCCTGCTGGCCGGTGACCTGCCCAGCCCGGCCAACCCGCCCTCGGGCTGCCGGTTCCACACCCGGTGCCCGTGGCGGCAGGCGACCCGCTGTGACACGGAGCGACCAGAGCTGCGCGTCGTGCAGATCGACGGTGTCCCCCCGACCCAACGGGTGGCCTGCCACTGGGCGGAGCAGATCGCCAGCGGCGAGCTGCAGCCGCACGAGGTCTCGATCGAGCTGACCGACCCCACGGATACGGCGTCGGACCGCAACGACGGCCTGTTCGGCCCCGCCTCCGTCACCGAGGCCGAGTGACCCAATTCTTGTAGTGGTTTTGTAGGCCCCCCACGCATTTTTGTAGTGGTTTTGTAGGCCCCCCACGCATTTTTGTAGTGGTTATGTAGGCCCCACGCACTCTTGTCGGCGTTCTGTACGCCGCCCCAGGCCGCCGCCCTGGCCTAACCGTTCCAGGCGTCGCGGACGATGCGGCCCCACCGCCTCGCCAGGGGCTCCCAGGCACGGCGCAGCCCGGCCGCGTGGGCCTCGACAGCGTCCGCGGCGGCGAACACATCGATGCCGTCGGCGCGGGCCTCACGGGCTGAGGGCTTGTCCGTGGTCCAGCTTCGGAAGATCGCCGGAGAGGCTTCCGGGTGGAACTGCACACCCCATGCGCGGGTCCCGAACCGGGCGGCCTGCACGGTCCCGTCGGGTGATCGAGCCAGCACGGTCGCCTGTGGGGGCAGTTCGATCGCGATGTCGTTGTTCCACTGCACGGCCGGCACTCCCGGCGTCAACGCCGCGAACAGGGGGTCGTCCGCCGCCTCGGACGTGGGACCGTAAGGGGTCAGGCCGGTGCCGTGACCGTGCGGGTTGCGCGCCACGGTGCCACCCAGCGCGACGGTCGCCAGCTGGTGCCCGAGACAGATCCCCAGGAACGGATCGCCCCCGGCCGCGACCGTGGCGATCAGGGCCCGGGTCGGCGCCAGCCACCGCGTCGTCGCGTCGTCGTTCGCCCCCATCTCGCCGCCAAGCACCAGCAGGCCGGCATGGTCCGTCAGGGCTGCGGGGATTGCCCGTCCCCGGTGCGCCTCGAGCACGTCCAGGTCCAACCCGGCTGCGGCGAGCCAGTCGGCGAACCAGCCTGGAGGACACTTGTCCTCGTGCTGGATCACAAGCACAGTGGGCTTCATGGCGGCAATCTAGCCCCACCACGAGACGTCAGCGCAACGCGTCGCGCAGAGTGAGGGACTTGGCACGCCCGAAACGACTACGACATGCGTCGGCGCCGTACAGAACCACGACAAGAATGCGCGCGGGGCGTACAGAACTTCCCCAAGAACTGGTGTCAGGACTTCGCGATGACCACGGGGCAGGTCGAGCCGCGCAGCACCCGCTGGCTCACCGAGCCGAGCAGCTTGCCGGAGAAGCCGCCGAGGCCGCGGCTGCCCATCACCAGCAGGTCGGACTGGGCCGCCCGGTCCACCAGGGTGTGGACCACGCGGCCGTTCACGACCGCGACGTCCAGCTCGACCTCGGGGTAGTCCCTGCGGGCGCCGGCCACAGCCCGTTCGACCAGGTCCGTCTGGCGCTGCTGGATCGCGGCGAACTGCTCCTGGTCGGACTCGGTGACCACGAAGCCGTCGACCACCTCCAGCCCCCAGGTGTTCACCGCGACGACCTTGGCTCCGCGGGCACGCGCCTCGTAGCACGCGATGCGGGCGGCCACCGCACTGTCGGCGCTCCCATCGACCGCGACCGTGATCACGCCCCGGACGTCCTGTCCCCCGCTGCCCGGGGGCACCACGGCCACCGGACTGGTCGCGTGCATGGCCACCCCGAGCGAGGTGGACCCCAGGACGAACTCGGAGAGGCCGCCACGGCGTCCGGTGCCCACGACGAGCAGCGCGTCCTCCTGATGCGCCAGCAGCGACTTGACGTTGTCCCCCACGATCTCGACCGGTTCGATCTCCAGGTCGGGGAACTCCGCGCGCACCTCCTCGACCACCTGGTCCAGCGGCGAGGGCGCGTCGGTGGTCGCCCGCAGGAGCTCACGGGTCGTGCTGTCCTCGACCCCCACCACTCCACCGGGCAGCCCGGCAACCCCCTCGACGGCGTGCACCAGGCTGAGCGGCACCCCGTGCAGCTGCGCGGTCCGGGCGGCCCACCGGACGGCGTCTCCGCTCGTCTCCGGCACGTCCACACCCACGACGACACGTCCCTTGGACATCGAGCCACCTCCGTTGTGCCGGGTCCGCTGGGTCCAGTATGGCGCACCAGCAAAGGGGTGGCACACCTGGCCCGGGATCCGTCACGCTGCGTGCATGGGACGTCAGCCAGAGGGTTTCGAGTATGCCGTGAGCCCCGGTGGGGAGGTCCGCATCCGGCACCACGGGCAGCACGCGACGACGCTGCGCGGACGGCGGGCCGCGGACTTCCTCGAGGACGTCGCGTCCGGCGACGAGCAGCTGCTCATGGCTCGGGTCACCGGCAACTACCGCCGCGGCAACGAGCGGGTCGCCCGCGACCACCCACGCAACCGGCGCCGCAGCCGCTAGGCGTCAGCCGGCGGGCGCGGTGCGCCGGCCAACTCAGCCGGCGAGCGCAGCACGCAGAACAGGTTGCCCTCCGGGTCGGCCAGCGTCACCCAGCCGGAGCCCTCGCCGTAGATCCCGCGATGGTCGGTCGACACCACGGCGCCGTGCTCCAGCAGGCGGTCCACCTCCTCCTGCTGGGTCAGGTCGCTCGGGCGCAGGTCGAAGTGGACCTTGTTCTTGCCCGGGGTGGGGTCGGGCACCTCGATGAAGAGCAGCCGGTGGCCGCTTCCGGGGTCCAGGATCATGCACTCCTCGTGGCCCGGCTCATTGGGGTCGTCCGGCACGTCGGTGTAGCCGAGCACGTCCTTCCACCACGTGGAAAGCGCATAGGCGTCGGTGCAGTCGATCGTCGTGTGCGAGATGAAGGAGGTCATCACTCCATCCTCGGGTGCCCCCGGGGACGCGGAGCAACCGAGATTCTTCTCCGGTCAGCCGTCGGTCGCCGCGACCATGCGCTCACCCAGCTCCCGCACCACCGTCCGCAGCTCCGGCCCCTCCACGACGTGGAACGGCACGGTCAGCCGGGCCAGCCACTCGGCATACGAGTAGGGGTTGCTGGTGCTGCCGACCAGGCGAGTGGTCTGCTCGTCCACCGCGGTGAGCTGCCCGGCCGGCCCGGGCAGCGCCCGGCGGCACTGGTCGAGCGGGGCCTGGATGAGCACCTCGGTGGGGAACTCCCAGCCGGTGCCGAGGTGCGCCTCGAGCTCGGCCACCGGGTCGAGGTCGGGCGGGGGGTCGAAGGTGTCGTTGCCCGGCGTGGCCGTGACGATCCGGTCCACGCGGTAGGTCCGCACGGCGTCCCGGTCGACCGCGCGGCAGAGCAGGTACCAGCGGCCGTGGCGCACGACGACCGCCCACGGCTCGACCCGCGAGGTCCACTCGTTGCCGGACTCCGAGCGGTAGTCGATCTCGGTCACCCGCTGCTCGGCGCACGCCGACACCAGCGCGGCCGTGGTGGCAGGGTCGGGCCGCGCGGCGCTGCGGTCTGGTGCCGACGCCGCCGTGCGGCGCACCGCGCCCGCCTGGGCCGCCACCGCCTCGGGCAGGGCCCGCAGGATCTTGCCCAGCGCCGACCCGGCCGTGTCCGCGGGGTCGGCGGCGTCGTGGTGACCGTCAAGGACGGCCATCACCAGCGCGAGCGCCTCGCCCTGGCTGAAGGTCAGCGGGGGCAGGCGGATCCCCCGGCCCGGCCGGTACCCACCGAACGGACCGCTCGTGGAGACGATCGGGATCTCTGCCTCGCGCAGGATCTCGACGTAACGGCGCGCGGCGCGGGACGTGACGCCCAGCCGCTCGGCCAGCTGGTCGGCGGTGATGCCGGGCCGGGTCTGGATCAGCTCCAGGGCCAGCAGCGCACGAGCGGTGGGGCTGACCTCGGATCGCATGGGGCTCCTATCCCTCCCGTGGTTCGTCCGGGATCGATTCTACGGTCGACGCATGACCCGGGCCACGGGTCGACCCGAAGGAGGCACACCATGACCGAACAGACCACCCAGCCGGTGTCAGAGTCCGAGGCCACACCGTGGGAGCCGCCGCTGGCAGGAAGCGAGATCGAGCACCTGCTCGGCATGCTGGAGCGCCTGCGGCACACCTTCCGCTGGAAGGCCGACGGCCTGGACCACGCCGGCCTCACCGCCCGCGTCGGCGCCTCCACCCTGACCCTGGGCGGCCTCCTCAAGCACCTGGCGCTCGTGGAGGACCACACCTTCTTCCTCAAGTTCGCCGGCGAGTCGCCCGGCGGCCCCTGGGACCCGGCGGTCTTCGAGCTGGACCCGGACTGGGAGTTCACGACGGCGGCCGAGGACTCCCCGGCCAGTCTGTACGCCCTCTACGACAGCAAGGTCGTCCGCGCCAGGCAGCGGCTCCGGGACGCGATCGAGGACGGCGGGCTGGACCAGCCAGCCGTGATCGACGACGGCCGCGGCCACCACGCGAGCCTGCGCCGGCTGGTCTGTGACCTCATCGAGGAGTATGGACGTCACACCGGTCACGCGGACCTGCTGCGGGAGGCGGTTGACGGCCGGGTCGGCGAGGACCCGCCCGCCGGATGGCGGCCGGTGTCCTGAGCCCGACGGCCTGAGGCCGGTGTCCTGAGCCTGGCCGCCGAAGCGGCGCCCCGAGCCGTACTCTGGGACGGCCCCGCCCCCCTGTCCTGAGGAGCCGTCATCAACGCCGTCCCCGTCCCCTCGGCCGCTGCCCGGGAGCAGGCCGCCCGGCGGCTCGCCGCGCTGGCGACACCCCCCGGGGCGCTGGGTCGGCTCGGCGAGACCGCGGTCTGGCTCAGTGCGGTCCAGGACGTGGTGCCGCCGGCGCCCCTGGCCACCGTGCGGCTAGTCATCTTCGCGGGCGACCACGGCGTCGCCGGGCACGGCGTCTCCGCCTTCCCGCAGGAGATCACCGGCGCCATGGTCCGCACCTTTCTGGCCGGCCGGGCCGGGGTCAACGCCCTGGCCCGGACCCAGGGCGTGCACGTCCGGGTCCTCGACCTCGGCTGTGCCGACGAGTTCACCGACCTCGCGGCGGACGAGCGCGCGGAGCTGCAGCGCCACAAGGTCCACCGGGGCAGCGCACCGATCCACGAGGCGGACGCCCTGACCGAGCGGGAGTATGCCGACGCGTGGCGGGCCGGCGAGACCGTCGCCCAGGAAGAGCTCGCCGCCGGCGCCGACCTGCTGCTCACCGGCGACATGGGGATCGGCAACACGACCCCGGCCGCCGCGCTCGTGGCCGCCGCACTGGGCCTCCCGGCCGGGCTGGTCGTCGGGCGCGGCACCGGCGTCAACGACCCGGGGCTGCGGCGCAAGACGGCAGTCATCGAGGAGGCCCTGGCCCGCCTCGGGACGCGTGCCGCCGACCCCGCCGAGACGCTGCGTGCCTTGGGCAGCGCCGACCTCGTGGCCACGACGGCGTTCCAGGTGACCGCGGCCCGCGCCGGGGTCCCGCTCCTGCTGGACGGACTGATGGGAGTGGCCTGCGGGTTGTATGCCGAGCGGCTGGCTCCGGGGGCGGCGGCCTGGTTCGCGGCGGGGCACCGTTCTCCCGAGCCGGGTCAGGCGCTCGCGCTCGAGGCCCTCGGGCTCTCCCCGCTGCTGGACCTCGGGATGCGCCTCGGCGAGGGCTCCGGCGCGGTGGCGGCCGTGCCGCTCATGCACGGCGCCGTGGCTCTGCTGCGCGACGTGGCGCTCCTGGAGGACCTCGGGTGAGCCTGCGCGACGGGTGGCGGCTGGCCATGGGGACACTGACCCGCGTCCCGGTGCGGCCGCCTGGGGTGATCGACCGCCGCACCGCCGCGACGGCCATGCTCAGCGCGCCACTCACGGCGGTCCCGGCCGCCGCGGGGGTCGCGCTTTTGGTCTGGTTGGGCCAGGAGAAGGCTCTCGCGCCGCTCGTCGCGGGGCTGCTGGGCGTGGCGCTGCTCGCCTGGGTCTCCCGGATGCTGCACCTGGACGGCCTGTCCGACACGGTCGACGGCCTCACCGCCTCGACCGACCGGGAGCGCTCGCTGGCCGTGATGCGCTCCGGCACCGCCGGCCCTGCCGGGGTGGTGGCACTCGTCGTGGTGATCGGCCTCCAGTCCGTGGGGCTGGCCGCCCTGGTGGGGCAGGAGCACGGACCGTGGCTCGCCGCGGCGGTCGTCATCGCCTCGCGTGCCGCGCTGCCGCTGGCCTGCACCCGGGGGGTCCCCGCGGCCCGCCCCGAGGGTCTCGGCGCCACGGTGGCCGGCTCGGTCCCTCGCGTCCCGGCGGTCGTGGTGTGGTTGCTCGCCGCAGGCCTGGTGTGGGCCGCAGCGCTGCTCCCGGGGTTCGACCTCGGCGGCCTGCTCGCGCCGGTGCTGGCTGCGCTCGCCCTGGCCAGCTGCCTCGCGGTGGCGGTCCGTCGGCTGGGCGGCGTGACCGGGGACGTCCTCGGCGCCTGCGTCGAGGTGTCGCTGACGGTCCTGCTGCTCGCCGTCAGCTCGGTCGGCCTCGTCTGACCCGCTGAGGCCCGACTCAGAGCACCAGCACGCGGCCGGCGACCACGAGATGCACCTCGTCGCAGGCGGTCGCGACGGACCGGTTCACTTCGCCCAGCAGGTCGCGGAAGAGCCGCCCCGACCGGTGGGCCGGCACCACCCCCAGCCCCACCTCGTTGGTGACCAGCACCACGGGCGCCGGCCGGTCCAGGGCCCCGACCAGCGCAGTCGTGTGCTCCCGCACCACAGCGGTGACCTCCTCGGCGGGGGCCTCCCACAGGTGCCGCCGGTCGATGGTCCGGGTCAGCCAGGTGCCGAGGCAGTCGATGAGCACGGCGTCCTGCGCCCCGACCAGTGCCTCGGCCAGGTCGGTCGTCTCGAGCGTGACCCAGTGGGCCGGACGCCGCAGGCGGTGGGCCTCCAGCCTGCGCGCCCAGTCCGGATCCGGCTCCTCGGCCTCCGTCGGCCCGGGCGCGACGTAGGTGACCGACGGCTGCCCGGAGAGCAGCGTCTCCGCGTGGTGGGACTTGCCGGAGCGGACCCCACCGGTGACCAGGACCCTCATCTGCTCATCCCTCCTCACGCAGGCGCCAGGTGTGCTGAACGTGGCAGTGCCCAGCCTGCCACCACTGCAGCTGCACGCGGTCGGCACGGCAGCGGGCCGGGACCAGCTCGCCGAGCATCTCCCGGACCCTGGCCTCGTCGACGTCCGGCGCCACCGCGTCCAGGGTCAGGTGCGGGGTCGCGTCCGGGAACTGCCCGGAGTATGGCGGGTGGTCCGGGAACCGGGCCCACACCCGGTGGGTGAGGGCCGAGAAGGGACCGGCGGGCTCGGGCAGCAGGTGGATGATGCCGTTGGGAAAGACGCCGACCTGCTCCAGGCTGTAGTCGAAGGCGCTCGTGGTGGCCGCGATCTCGTCGATGCCGGCCAGGTCCGCCGGTGTCGGGTGGCGCAGCCACGGACCGAGCACGGTGACGTGGGCCTGCCCGAACTCCGGGTCCGCGGCCAGATAGTCGCTGTCATAGTGCGCCGTGCGCTCCCGCACGAAGGGATCCAGCGGCGGCACCGGGATCGCCAGCACGGTGTGGCCGCTGTCTCCGTTAGCCAGGGAGGATCAGACGCCGTTCGAGGCGTCCCTCCAGCCGGGCCACACCAACCTTGACCTCACCGAGCTCCTGGCGCACACCGCTGATCTCCGCCGCGAGCCCGGCATGAGATGCCTTCAGCTCCTCGCGGACCTCCCTCACGGCGCGATCCATGCGTTGAATCGTCCAGGCGAAGCCTCCGGCCAGGGCACAGAGCAGCCCGACCGCACTGATCGCGATCGTGATCACCTCACCGGACACATACACACTTCGATTCTGACCGATCCAGACCCTCCGTGGCTACAGGAGACTACGCTCGGTGGAGGGCGTTGGCCCCAGGCGCGTGCCTCGCCCTGTGGACACGATGCATGGCTCGAGGCCGCCCGTGGACAGTAGAGTCGTCTGCGTGACCGAGGCGTCGACACTGACTGTTCGACCCGCCAACGAGGCCAGCTGCAATGACCTGCAGACGGTGTTCGGGACGCGCGGGCAGGCGGCCCGGTGCCAGTGCCAGCGCTACAAGTTGCTGCCGCGGGAGAACTTCGCCGAGCAGCCGGTCGAGGAGCGAGCATCCCGCCTCCGTGAGCAGACCGAGTGTGGCGACCCGGATGCCCCCACCACCAGCGGGCTGGTCGCCTACCTCGACGGCGAGCCGGTCGGCTGGTGCGCCGTCCAACCCCGGCCGGAGTTCCCCGGGCTGCGGCACAGCCAGGTGCCGTGGGCCGGGCGCGAGGAGGACCGCGAGGACACCTCGGTCTGGGCCATCACCTGCGTGTTCGCCCGGGCGCACTTCCGCAAGCAGGGTCTGGCCACCGAGCTCATCCGCGAGGCGGTCGACTTCGCCCGGGCGCGCGGCGCGGCGGCGTTGGAGGCCTATCCGATGACGACGAAGGCGGCCATCGACGAGGAGCTCCACGTCGGCACCATCGGCACCTACCTGGAGGCGGGCTTCCGGGAGGTGACCAGGCCGACCCTTCGCCGGGCCGTGGTCCGCATCGACTTCTGACCTGGCCTGTCGCTGGCTCCCACCCGGTGATCAGGGGACGGCGACCAGTTCGGGCGGGCCCACCCGCAGCCAGCGGTGACCGAACCCCTCGAGACTGAGCGTGAGGCGGCCGTCGGCAAGGTCCACGGACTCGTGGGCCAGCAGGTCGATCGCGTGCTCCCCGATGTCGCGCAGGTCGAGCTCGAGCGACACTGGGTCGGCCGCGACGTTGTGCACCGCGACGACCGCGGTCTCCGCGCCGCGGCAGCAGTGAGCCAGCACCTGGCCGTGCGGCTGGGCCAGGAGCGTGAACTCTCCCCAGCCGAGTTCCGGACACTCCCGGCGGGCCGCGATGAGCGAGCGCATGAAGGTCCAGAACGAGTCGGGGTCACGGACCTGGTCGGTGACGTTGACGTGCTCAGGGGCGTAGCCGTCCGGCGTCGGACGCTGGATGAGGCGGCGCCGGGGCGCCGAGGAGAAGCCGCCGTTGTCGCCGGGGCTCCACTGCATGGGGGTGCGCACCGCCATGCGTCCCTCCGCGGCCAGGTCCTCGCCCATGCCGATCTCCTCGCCGTAGTAGATCGTCGGCGTGCCCGGTAGCGAGAACATCAGGCTGTAGGCCAGGCGGAGACGCCGAGGGTCACCGTCGAGCATCGGCGGGAGCCGGCGCTTGAGGCCGCGGCCGTAGAGCTGCATGGACTCCTCGGGACCGAAGGCGGCGAAGACCTCCTGGCGCTCCGCGTCCGTGAGCTTGTCGAGGGTGAGCTCGTCGTGGTTGCGCAAGAAGTTGGCCCACTGACAGGTCTGGTGCAGCGACGGACGCCGCTGCAACGCCTCGGCCAGCGGCGTGGCGTCGCCGCGCGCGAGGGCGAGGTAGGTGGCCTGCATGCCGACGAAGTCGAACTGCATCTGGAGCTGGTCGCCGCGGTCGCCACCGAAGTAGTCGAGCTGCTGCTCGTAGGGCAGGTTGACCTCGCCGAGCAGGACGGCGGTCCCCTTGCGACGGGTGAGGAAGGCGCGGATCTCACGCAGCAGGTCGTGGGGGTCGCTGGGCAGGTCGCCGGCGCCGCGCTCGAGGTCCTGGATGAAGAACGGCACGGCGTCGACGCGGAACCCGTCGACGCCGAGCTCCAGCCAGAAGCCGATCACCCGCAGGATCTCCTCCCGGACGGCCGGGTTGGCGGTGTTGAGGTCCGGCTGGTGGCGGTAGAAGTGGTGCAGATACCACTCGCCGGTCTTCTCCTCCCGCGTCCAGATCGAGTCCTCCTGGTCGGGGAAGATCACCTTGTCGGAGGTGTCCGGCGGCTCGGTGTCCCGCCAGACGTAGTAGTCCCGGAACGGGTTGTCGGTGCTGCGCCGCGCGGCGCGGAACCACGGGTGCCGGTCGGAGGTGTGGTTGATGACCAGGTCGGTGATGACCCGGATGCCGCGGTCGTGCGCGGTGCGGATCACCTCGACCAGCTGCCCGTGGTTGCCCAGCCGGGTGTCCACGCCGTAGAAGTCCATGACGTCGTAGCCGTCGTCCCGGTCGGGCGTGGGGAAGAAGGGCATCAGCCACAGGCAGTTCACCCCGAGCCGGGCCAGGTAGTCGATCCGCTGGGCCAGCCCGGCGAGGTCGCCGATGCCGTCCCCGTCCGCGTCGAAGTAGGTCTCGACGTCGAGACAGTAGACGATGGCGCTCTTCCACCACAGGTCGCTGGTCCGGGTGATCCTCATCGGGTCTCCTCCGTGCTCTCGACGAGCGCCGGCAGCACCTGGTCGCCGAAGACGTCCAGGAACGGCCTCTGGTCCTGACCCACGTGGTGCAGGTAGATCTCGTCGAACCCGAGCCCGGCATACTCCGCGATCCACTCGCGGTGCCGCCCCAGGTCCTCCGAGATCCGCACGCTCTCGTGCACCGCCGCGGGGTCCGTCGTCTCGGCCAGCGCATCGAACTCCTGCGTGGTCTCCGTGTCGGCCGCGACGTCGGCCGGGAAGACGTTGGTGCGCCACTGGTCGATGGCCAGCTGTTCCGCCTGACGCAGGGTCGGGGCCCACGAGAGGTGCAGCTGCAGGGCGAGGGGGCCGCGGCCGCCGGCGTCCCGGTAGGCGGACACGACCTCGCGCAGGGTCTCGACGGGCTGGACGACGGTGACCAGTCCGTCGGCCCAGGCCGCGGCACGACGGGCCGACTCGGAGGAGATCGCGGCGGCCAGGAGGGGCGGCGGTTGCTCGGGCCGGTCCCACAGCTGGGCACGGTCCACGGTGACGGGGCCCTCCCTGCTGACCTCCTCCCCGGCCAGCAGTCGGCGGATGACGTCGGCCGAGGCCTCCAGGTGCTCCACGCGCTGCGCCTTGGGCGGCCACGGAGCCCCTGTGATGTGCTCGTTCAGCGCCTCGCCACTGCCCAGGGCGGCCCAGACCCGGCCGGGGAACATCTGCGCCAGGGTGGCGTACTGGTGCGCCAGCACGGCAGGGTGGTAGCGGGGACCCGGGATCGCCAGGGTGCCGATCCGGAACCCCGTCGTGGCCAGCGCCGCCCCCAGCCAGGGCCAGGTGTTGCCGGAGTGCCCCTGCCGCTCGCTCCACGGCGCCACGTGGTCCGAGCACATGGCCATGGCGAAGCCGGCCTGTTCCGCGTGCCGCACGTCTGCGAGCAGCCGTCGGGGCGAGATCTGCTCGTGCGAGGCGTGGAAACCGATACGGAGCATCGTCCCAGTGCAGTGCAGTGCCCGCGCGGCCGCAACCGCACGGGGCACCCGAGCCCCTAGGATGCGCGCATGCCCCCCAGACGTCCTGTGCAGATCACCGCTGGCCTGTTCGGGTGCGTCGCGGCCGTGCATCTGACGGCGCAGCTGCTGGGGCTGGACGGGCTCGCCGCGGTGACGCAGGTGCTCCTGATGCCCCTGCTCGCGGCCGCGCTGCTCACCGCCACGGACCGACCCCGCAGCAGGCTGGTGCGGCTCACGCTGCTGGCCCTCGGCTTCTCCTGGCTGGGCGACACCGCACCGCGCCTGGCTGACGGCGACCCGGCCTTCCTGCTCATGGTCGGCTTCTTCCTCATCGCCCAGGTCGTCTACATCGTGGCCTTCTGGCCGTGGCGCCCCGACAGTCTGCTGGCTCGGCGTCGCGTGCTGCTGGTGCCGTATGTCGTGGCCGTGGCCGCACTCGTCGTGGCCTGCGCGCCACACGCGGGGGTGCTGCTGGTGCCGGTGCTCATCTATGGGCTGCTGCTCGGGTCGATGGCCGTGCTGGCGACGGGGGTCAACCGCTCGGTGTGGATCGGGGGCGCGCTCTTCCTCGTCTCCGACGGGCTGATCGCGCTCAACGCCTTCGCGCCCTGGTGGTCCCTGCCGCAGCAGGGCTTCTGGGTCATGCTGACCTACATCGCCGCCCAGGCGCTGATCGTGCGCGGGGTGCTCCGCACGCTCGAGGCCCAGGAGCACCTGTCCCGCGACTACTCGTCGATCACCCGGTAGTCACCGGCCCTGGCCAGCGCCCGGTCGATCAGCTCCCGGCTGGGCTCGACACTGTCCTTGTGCTTGACCCACAGGCGCGTCGGCTCACCGGGCACGATCTCGAAGGTCGCCTGGCCCAGACCGTTGCTGGCGAAGATGTCGAAGAGTGGCTGCATCGCCGCCTTCACGTCCCGGTCGTCAGCGATGCCCTCGACGAGGAAGCAGGTCGACACGATCCTCGCCACCGGCATCAGATCCTTCCGTTGAACGCCTGCAGGGCCGAGTCCTCCCGTGTCCCGCCTCGACCATCACCGTAGTCGGCGTAGTCGCGGATCCACATCACCCGCGAGACCCACTTCACGTGTTTGTAGCCGTGGTTGGACTCCACACGCAGGCGCGCGGGGGCACCGAGGTGGTCATCGACGGGGTGGTCGTTGCGCTCGTAGGCCAGGATCGACTCCTCCTCGGCCATGGTGTCCAGGTCGATGGCGGCGTAGAAGGGCTCGCGCGGGCGGTTGTCGTACATCTTCTGCGCCAACCCGTAGGACTCCGCCAGCAGGTAACGCGCACCCTCGGGTCGCGGCCCGAGCACGTCCATCAGGTCGGTGAGTCGCACCCCGGTCCAGCGGGACGTGGCCGACCAGCCCTGCATGCAGGTGTGGGTCGCGATGTAGGAGTGCCGCGGCAGGTTCTTCAGATCCTCGACGGTCAGCGTCTTCTCGACGTCGTTGATGTCGTCGCGGACCGTGATGGTCAGCCCCTCCCAGTCGTTGTCCCTGGCCTCGACCCAGAGCTTCGACTCCTCCTCCGTGGGCGGGAGTCCGTTGGTCCAGTGGAACTCGGAGATGTCCTTGTCGGTGTAGGCCTTCTTCCTGGCGCCGAGCGGGCGCAGGTGGTTCAGGAAGATCTTGCGGCCGATCTCGGTGAAGCCGGCGGTGAACCCCTGTGCCCGGACCCGGTCGGCCAGCGACCAGTAGGACAGGGCGATCCAGAACACGATGACAGCGACGATGACCGCCACCATGATCACCATGGCCTGGGCGGCGCGGGCGGTGGTGACCTCGCCACCCCCGAACACCATATTGACGATGTTGCGGTCCCGGTGGACCAGGAACACCAGCGACACGTGCATCACGATGAAGCCGGTGAAGATGACCAGGCCGATGAAGTGCAGCGAGCGGGCACCCTGGTGGCCGCCCCACATCTTGACGTACCACGGGAAGCGGGACCGGATCGCCGGCGACATCGCGACGCCCGTCAGCATCTGGAGGGGCGCCAGGATGAAGATCACGAAGGTGTAGCCCAGCATCTGGAGCGCGTCGTACGGCTCGAAGTGGCTGATGTCCGGGACCTCCAGGCTCAGGTACATCAGGAGCGAGTCCCAGGCCTCGGGGACCACGTCCCAGGAGGTCGGCACGATGCGCCGCCACAGACCGGTGGCGAACAGCAGGATGATGTAGATGATGCCGTTGAGCACCCAGAACATCACCGACAGACCGTGCCAGTGTCGACCCAGCCCGATGTTCTCCCGCCCGGGGAGGGAGAGGACCGGGTGGACGGACTTCTCGTCCATGAGGGAGGTGTAAACGCCCTCCTCCTTGGGGAGCTCACGCCTGGTGAACTTCAACCACTCGGTGCCCGGCGCGCAGTCCTTGCGCCACCACAGGCGGGGCAGGGACGAGAGGATCTCGATCCCCGACCGGATGAGCATGCCGATCAGGACGAAGTTGAGGAGGTGCTGTGCACGTAACCACAACGGAAAGTCGCCGTCCATTGCCTTACTCCTTTGTGAGGAACACGCGGTGCCGCGCGAGTGGGAGAGTTTCTTTCAGCATCACTTCGAGTCGCCTTCCGTGGTCACGAGGTCGGTGCCCACGGTGGCCATGGGCATGACCTTCCCAGGTCGGTCGAGGAAGTGGAAGATGGTCCAGTAGAGGACGCCGATCATCACGCCGCCGCCGACGATATTGCCCAGGGTCACCGGGAGCAGGTTGTCCACCAGGAAGTTGCTCCAGGTCAGATCGCCGTATGCCGTGTGGTCCAGACCCGAGGTGGTCCAGAACTCCTGCCCGGCGTTGGAGTGCAGGAGGATGCCCAGCGGCACCATGAACATGTTGGCGACCGAGTGCTCGAAGCCGCTGGCCACAAAGAGCGCGATCGGCATCGTCACGGCGACCACCTTGTCCACGGTGGTCCTGCCGCTGTAGGCGGCCCAGATGGCCAGGCACACCATGAGGTTGCACAGGATGCCCAGGACGAAGGCGGTGAGGAAGTCGTGGTGGACCTTCTTGAGCGAGACGTCCAGGACCACCTGGCCCCAGCCGCCGTCCGCCTGCTCCCAGACCTTGCCGAGGTAGATCAGGGCCACGATGGTCAGGGCACCGATGAAGTTGCCGATGAAGACCACGACCCAGTTGCGCAGCAGCTGCCAGGTGGTGATGCGTCCGCTGGCGCGGGCCGTGAGGGTCAGCGTGGAGGAGGTGAACAGCTCCGCCCCGGTGAGCACGACGAGCGCCAGTCCGGTGGCGAAGACCATACCGCCCAGGACCCTGGCGACACCGAACGGCAGGGCTGCGGCCCCCACCTGGCTGGTGGTGAAGAAGACGAAGCCGAGGGCGATGTACCCGCCCGCGGTGAGGGCCAGCAGGAACGACTTGAGCTGGTTGCTGGTGGCCTTGCCGAAGGCGGCGTCCTCGGCGGCCCTGGCCATCTGTGATGGCGTGAGGATCGTGCCCGCCTCACTCATCGTTCTCCCCCGCGTCACCGGTCAGCGCGATGCCGTCAGCCGCGCCCCTCGAACTCATCGATCTCACGCACCTTCGGACCGTAGGAGCCGCCCGGGTCGTGGCGCAGGTCCAGCCACAGGTCCACGAGCGCCTGCGCATAGGCGGGGGCGATGACGTTCTGCCCCAGGCACAGGATCTGTGCGTCGTAGTTCTCCACGGCTCCGCGCACGGTGATCAGGTCGTGGGCTGTCGCGGCCCGAGCTCCCCTGACCTTGCTCGCGGCGATGGCGGTCCCCACCCCGGTGCCGCAGACGAGCACCGCCCGGTCGGCGTCGCCGGCCACGACCCGCTGCGCCGCCTGGAACGAGACGTCTGGGTAGGTGATGTCCGGCGTCGAGAGGTCGACGACCTCGGTCACACGCTCGTTCTGCTCCAGGAACCCCTTGATCGCGTCCTTGAGGATCACACCGTTGCTCGGTGCGCCGATGACCACCCGCACGTCCTGTTCCTCCCATCTGTCCGGAATTTTTCACTACACGATGTAGTAAATGCTACAGAGTGTAGTAGAAGACGGAGGCGCACGCCACAACCGGCGCCGACAGCGGTGAGCATCGCGCGACCCCAGCCGCGACCCGCCCAGGCGCTGGCCCACAGACCACGCTGACCAGAGTGCCGCAGACAGATCGGAGTATCGGATGGACACGTGCGGGTTGAGGCCAACGGCCAGAGTCACCAGGGTCTGGTCCGGCCAGACGGTCGCGGTCACATCGGCGCGAGAGTCGAGACTGACCTGCCGGTGACCACGCCCGTTTACGCCGCTTGGGCTGCCGCGCCGCTCCGGAGGTCGACGCGGCGGTGGTGGCCACGCATGACCAACCGGGCGACGGGCTGTGCGAGGAGGGCCTCGACCACGAGGGCGATCATGAAGTTGCTCGGCCAGATGTGGAAGAAGTTCCGCAGAGGCTCTGTGGTCAGGCTCCAGGTCCCGATCCAGGCCCCGACGATGGTCAGGATCACGGAGATCAGCGTGACGCTGCACAGGGTGTCCGCGAAGATGTGGGCGCGGAAGCTGTCGCCCTTGCGGACGACGAGGCCGGTGAGCCACATCGCGGGCTTGCGCGTCAGCATCACGACCGCCAGGACGACGACCCACAGCAGCGGCAGCACCTTGAGCACCCCCCGCCACATGTCGAGCGTGAAGCCGATGGTCAGGCCCGAGATGACCACGGGGATGATGTTCACCGAGATCAGCGAGATGACGACCACGAAGGCCAGGGACTCTCGTGCCGAACGGGGGAAGATGGGTCCCGAACTTGTGGTGGTCGCTCATAAAGTCTCTCTGTGAACACGAAAAAGCGCCCCTCCCGAGGATTCGGGACGGACGCTGGATCTGACGGTTGTACGCGTTTGTGTGAGGTCTAGTGTATCGGATGAACTCATGCTTTCCAGCAGGGCGCCCGCTCCCACCCGCCGCCTACGCGATGAGACCCGACTGCTCCACGCGGAGGGCCTTGCGGCACGGAAGATCAGCCCCGGAGGAGGCCCCCCAGTCAATCGTCGCGGCCCATCCGAGGGTAGCCTCGATCACACGATGAAGCGGAGCTCCACCACGTTGCGTCACAGATAGGCATGAGCGCTCGGCCCTTCGAGCTACGCACCACGACGAAAGAGGTTCCATGGCCGACACAAGCCGCGGGCAGCTGAACTTCCTTGTGCTCGGCCACTCACCCAAAGGTGCCACGGGCTGGCCGCACCCGGTGACGATCAGCATCCACCCTCGCGGCAGGACGACGCTGCTCAACTTCTCGATGGGGCATCACATCGTCAACGTCGGCGGGCAGATCCCTGTCACGCAGGTGATCCTCGATGGCGAGCTCAACGAGACGTTCGCCGAGGAGTTCGACGCCTGCGAGGCCCGGTGGCTCGTGCCGCGCCTGGCGCAACTTGCGGCGGGCGAGAACGTCACCGTGAACGATCTCATCGAGACGTATCAGTCGATGTTCGGTCACCGCCCGAAGGTCGAGCGGTCAGGCGACTACACCTTCTGAGCCATGGCTGCCCGCGACGTCTCCGCGTCAGGCCTCAGCTAAACGGCAGTTAAACGTTGAAGCGGAACTCCACCACATCGCCGTCAGCCATCACGTAGTCCTTGCCCTCCATGCGCACCTTGCCCGCGGCGCGGGCGTCGGCCATCGAGCCGGTAGCGTCCAGGTCGTCGAAGGAGACGATCTCGGCCTTGATGAAGCCGCGCTGGAAGTCGGTGTGGATCACACCGGCGGCCTGGGGCGCGGTCCATCCCTTGCGGATCGTCCAGGCCCTGGCCTCCTTGGGGCCCGCGGTCAGGTAGGTCTGCAGGCCGAGGTTCTGGAAGCCCACCCGGGCCAGCTGCACCATGCCCGGCTCGGTGACCCCCACCGACTCGAGCAGCTCGGCGGCCTCCTCGTCGTCGAGCTCGGCCAGGTCGGCCTCCAGCTTGGCGTTGAGATAGATCGCCTCGGCGGGCGCGACGAGGGAAGCGAGCTCGTCGTGGAGCCCGGTGTCGGTGAGCCCGTCCTCGTCGAGGTTGAAGACATACAGGAACGGCTTGGTCGTCAGCAGACCGAGGCTCTTGGCCAGGTCCATGTCGACGCCGCCCTCGATGCCCTTGGCGAAGAGGGTGTCACCGCGCTCGAGGACCGTCCGGGCCGCGAGGGCGGTGTCGAGCACCGCCTTGTCCGTCTTCTTGCCCTTGACCTCCTTCTCGATCCGCGGGATCGCGGACTCGAGGGTCTGCAGGTCGGCCAGGACCAGCTCGGTGTTGATGGTCTCGATGTCGTCCTTGGGGCTGACCTTGCCGTCGACGTGCACCACGTCGTCGTCCACGAAGGCCCGCACCACCTGGCAGATCGCGTCGGCCTCACGGATGTTGGCCAGGAACTTGTTGCCCAGCCCCTCCCCCTCCGAGGCTCCCCGGACGATGCCGGCGATGTCCACGAAGCTGACCGGCGCCGGGAGGATCCGGGCGCTGCCGAAGATCTCGGCGAGCCGCGTCAGGCGCTGATCCGCCAGCGGGACGACACCGACGTTGGGCTCGATGGTCGCGAAGGGATAGTTCGCCGCGAGGACCGTGTTCTTGGTCAGTGCGTTGAAGAGGGTTGACTTGCCGACGTTGGGCAGGCCGACGATTCCGATAGTGAGTGCCACGGGATCAGGAGTCTACCGGCCGCGCACCACCGCTCCCGGCCCCCGGCCTCCCGGTCAAGATTTGCTCAAGTTCCAGGCGGGAGGGAACCGATCCCCTCACGTTGCCGTCGGTTCCATGGCGGTTCACGAGCCCCCTGGCCGCCGGGGGAGACACAGAGGAGCACAGAAATGACACGCACCACCAACCGCACCACCCGAAGGAGCCTCGGCCTGGTGAGCGCGGCCGCGGCCGCCGCCCTGGTCCTGACGGCATGCGGCGGGGAGGAGGAGCCGGCGGAGGAGACGTCGGCCGAGGAGACGGTCGAGGAGACCCAGGAGACGGCGGACGACAGCAGCGAGACCGGGGCTCCCGCAGACGACGTGGCCACCGAGACGGAGCCCGCGGTCGTCGACGAGGCGGAGGAGACCGAGACTCCGGCCGACGCCGCCGTCGAGACCGAGACCCCTGCCGCTGCTGGTGCCGCGGGAGACTTCGAGACGGCCGCCCCCGGCACCGAGCTCGCGTTCGGCGAGCCGGCCGTCCTGCACACGCAGCAGCGCGAGGAGGGCGAGGAGTTCTACGCCTTCGGCTACGTCGAGTCCAGGGTGACCGAGATCGTCAAGGGTGACGCCTCGTTCTTCGACCAGTTCCAGGACGCCGACGACTACGCCGGCCTGACGCCATACTTCATCATGTCCGAGCACGAGGTGCTCTTTGCCGAGGGGGACGAGGGCGTCACCAACCTGGAGCCCGGCTTCGACGGCATCCTCGACGACGGCACCCCGGCGCAGGGCCTGATCGTCATCAGCACCGGGATCGCCGAGTGCCCCAACGAGTACTTCGACGACTTCGTCACCGGCGCGACCGCGACCACCTGCAACGTGTCACTGGCGCCCGAGGGACAGGAGGTCACCGGTGCCGTGTGGACCGGCGTCCGCGAGATCGACGGTGGCTTCGGCGAGAACTCCTACCTGGAGGAGCCGGTCACCTGGCAGTGACCGGTGGTCGGGTCAGCTGGCCCGTCACCTCCGCAGCACCCAGGCCCCTGCGCGGCAGTATGCCGTCAGGGGCCTTCGGGTGCCTCCGCCAGGATCGCGGGTGGTCCGGGGCCTCTGTCGGTGGGTTCTGAGACGGTGTCGGCATGGACACCACCACGCTCGTGCTCACCCTCGTCGCCCTCGCGCTGGGGGCCGTGACCGGTTGGCTCCTGGCCCGCGGGTCCCACACGGCCGCGCTCGCGCGCACCAGCGCCGAGCGCGATCTGCTCGCGGAGCGTCTCGCGGCGCGGGAGGCGCTGGACGAGGACGACCGGCAGACCGCGGCCGAGCTGGCGCCGCTCCGCCTGGCGCTGGGTCGGGTCGAGAGCCAGGTGCGCGAGCTCGAGCGTGACCGGGTGGAGCAGTTCGGCTCGGTCGGCGAACGGCTCGGCGAGGTGGCGCGGCAGACCGCCGAGCTGAGGGACCAGACGGCGAGCCTGTCCGGCGCGCTCAACTCCTCCGGGGTGCGCGGCACCTGGGGCGAGGCCCAGCTGCGGCGCATCCTGGAGCACTCCGGGATGCTGGCCCGCTGCGACTTCGAGGAGCAGGTGAGCTCGGTCAGTCAGCACGACGTGACCGTGCGACCGGATGTCGTCGTGCGACTTCCCGGCGACAAGGTGCTGGTCCTGGACAGCAAGGCCCCGCTCGGGGCGTTCCTGCAGGCCCAGGCCGATGGCATCAGCGCCGGCGAGCGCACGGGCCTGCTCCGCCAGCACGCCCGGGCGCTGCGCGGTCACGTCGACGCGCTGGCCGCCAAGGCCTACTGGAGCGCGTTCCGCACCACCCCGGAGCTCGTGGTCTGCTTCGTCCCCAGCGACGCGGTCCTGGCCGCGGCGCTCCAGGCGGCACCGGATCTCTACGACCACGCCCAGTCCCGGAAGGTCGTGCTCGCCTCACCGGCCACGCTCCTCGCGCTGCTGCGCGCGCTCGCCTTCGCCTGGCAGCAGGACACCCTCACCGAGCACGCACGGGACCTGGTCCGCCTGGGCACCGAGCTCCACCAGCGTCTCGGGACCCTGGGTCGGCACGTCACCACGATGGGGGCGGCACTGCGCCGCTCCGTCGAGAGCTACAACAGCATGGTCGGCACCCTGGAGTCGCGGGTCATGGTGACCAGCCGGAGTCTGCAGGAGGTCGGCATCGCCGAGTCGGCCCATCCCGGCCTCGAGCCCGTGCGCGCGTCGGTGCGTCCCCTGACCGCACCCGAGCTGATCGTCGAGGAGATGACCGAGGTCGCCGGGGTCCGGGACCCGATCGACCCGGACCTGGCCGCCGGCCCGGGCCCCGTCCACCGGGAGCTTCCGGGCCGGGATGCCGACTCGGCCTAGTCCTCCGAGAGCTGGCGGAGGAAGGCCTGACCCCGATCGCTGGTCGGGTTGTCCAGCACCTGCTCGGGAGTGCCCTCCTCGACGATCTGTCGGTCGGCCATGAGCACCACACGGTCCGCCGCCCGGCGCGCGAAGCGCATCTCATGGGTGACCACGACCATCGTCATGCCCGCGTCGGCCAGCTCGCGCATGACGTGCAGCACCTCACCCACTAGCTCCGGGTCCAGGGCAGAGGTGGGCTCGTCGAAGAGCATGACCGCCGGGTCCATCGCCAGGGCGCGGGCGATGGCCACGCGCTGCTGCTGTCCACCGGAGAGGCTGTCCGGATAGGCATCGGCCTTCTCCTCCAGCCCGACCCGGCCGAGCAGTTCCTCGGCGCGCTGACGTGCCTCGCTGGCCGAGCGGCCCAGGACGTCCTGCTGGGCCATCATGATGTTCTGCGCGACCGTCATGTGCGGGAACAGGTTGAAGGCTTGGAAGACCATGCCGATCCGGGAGCGGATCCGGTTCATGGCCGACTCCTGATAGCTCAGCTGCTGACCGTCCACCTCGATGGTGCCCGAGGAGATCCGCTCGAGCCCGTTGATGCAGCGCAGCAGCGTGCTCTTGCCGGCACCCGAGGGACCGATGAGCACGACCACCTCGCCGGGATAGACGTCCAGGTCCACGCCGTCGAGCACCACGTTGTCACCGAACGTCTTCACGATGTTGCGCATGCTGACCAGGGGCTGGCCACGATGTGCGTCCGTCATGCTCGACCCTCCGCCTTCCGATTCCTACCCCAGACGGGCAGCCGGAGGCCACCCCCGTCGCTGCCTCCGGAGGAACCCTCGACCGGCCTGCGGTGCTTGCTGAGCGAGTGCTCGAGCCGGTTCACCACGAAGGTCAGCGCCAGCACGATGGCCAGGTAGTAGACCGAGACCATCAGATACATCTGGAGCGGCTCATAGTTCTGTGCCTGCAGATTGCGCGAGGTCTGGAACAGCTCGGTCATGCCGATGAAGGAGACCAGCGAGGAGTCCTTCACCGCGATGATGTACTGGTTGCCCAGCACCGGCAGCGTGGTGCGCAGCGCCAGGGGTGCCTGCACCCGGCGCAGGGTCTTGCGCTTGCTCATGCCCAGCGAGCGGGAGGCCTCGACCAGCCCCCTGGGCACCGCCTGGAAGCCGGAGCGGAAGATCTCCGCGATGTAGGCCGAGTTGTGCGCGGCCAGCGCCAGGGCGCCGGCCCAGAACGCCGGCATCTTCACGATCTCGGAGATGCCGAAGTAGAGCACGAAGATCTGGGCGATCAACGGCGTGCCCCGGATGACCCCGATGTATGCCGTGGCGAGCCACCGCAGGGGACCGAACCTGCTCATCACCATCCAGGCGATCACCCCGCCCAGCACCATCGCGATGACCAGGGCCACGGCTGTCAGGCGCAACGTCACCCAGCTGGCCTCGATGAAGAGGGGGGCGTACTCGACGAAGTTGTCGAAGAAGGTCATGGCAATGACTTAGTCAGCTGGTCTGCTCGGCGTCGTCGGCCGGGGCCTCGACGTCGGACTCCAGGATGTTCTGACCGAACCACTTCTCCGAGATCTCGGCGTAGGTGCCGTCCTCGATGATGCTCGCCAGCGCGGTGTTCAGCTCGTCCACCAGCTCGGTGTTGCCCTCCCGCACGGCGAAGGCCGGCTCCTCGGTGTAGAGCGGCTCACCGCAGACGCGCAGGTCCCGGTCGGCCTGGTTGATCTGGAAGAGCCCGACGAGGCGGTCGGTCATCGCGGCGTCGAGCCGGCCGACCTCCGTGTCCTCCAGTGCGGTGATGTCGGAGGTGAAGGTGCGGATCTCCCCGACCCAGTCCTGGTCGTTGAGGAACGTCTCGTAGGTCGTGCCGGAGGCGACGCCGATCGCCGGGCTGTCCATCTGTGTCGGGTCGGTGCAGTCGCTGTCGTTGGTGACGAAGACGGTGGCGCCGGAGAGGTAGTAGGGGTCGGTGAAGTCCACCTGCTCGTCGCGCTCCTCGGTGGGAGTCATCGAGGCGATCAGGACGTCATAACGGTCAGACTTCAGGCCCTGGATGAGGCTGTCGAAGGCTCCCGTCTGGGTCTGCAGCTCCAGGTCCATCTCCTCGGCGATCGCGACGGCGATGTCGAAGTCGAAGCCGGTCAGCTGATCGCCCTCGAAGTGGCTGAAGGGCTGGAACTCACCGCTCATCGCCACGACGAGCTCACCCTCGGTGAGGAGCTTCTGGCCATCGCTACCGTTCTGGTCATCGCCACCGCAGGCGGTGAGGGCGAGAGATCCCGCGACGAGGGCGACGAGGGCGCCGGCGCGGCGGCCGGCACGGGTCAAAGTTGTCATTGGGAAGTCCTTATCTCCATGAGGGGTTTGACTTCGAACATAGAAAGGTCCGCCGAGCAGGTCAAACGTGCCCTGACTGGCTGGACAACCACGCGGCATTCGTTTATCACGCGCACGCGAGCACCTCCGCAACGACTATCTCAGCAAGCTGCCGGATGTGCATCAGGGCGGTTCTGGGATACGGAGCGGGGGACCCCGCCACGAGAGTGCAGGGGTCAATAGGTGGCGGATCTCAGTCTCAGGGAGAGCGCGAAACCCCAGTGCTTCTTGGGCTCTAGTGGAGCGAGCCGGCGTCGTGCCGGATCTTGGCGGCCTCGACACCGTCGCGGGCCTTGAGGTCCCGGCGGATCTCGTTGGGCAGGGCGAACAGCAGGGACTCCTCGGCCGCGGTGATCGGCTTGACGTCCTCGAAGCCGCGGTCCGCGAGCCACTGCAGCACGTCCCGCACCAGCAGCTCGGGCACGCTCGCGCCACTGGTGACGCCGACGGTCTGGACCCCGTCCAGCCAGGCCTCGTCGATCTCGTCGGCGTAGTCCACCAGGTGCCCGTCGCGGGCTCCGTGCTCGAGCGCGACCTCGACCAGCCGGACCGAGTTGGAGGAGTTCTGCGAGCCGACCACGATCATCAGGTCGCACTCGGCGGCCATCTGCTTCACGGCGACCTGGCGGTTCTGGGTCGCGTAACAGATGTCGTCGCTGGGCGGGTCCTGCAGCTTGGGGAACTTCTCGCGCAGGCGCCGGACGGTCTCCATCGTCTCGTCGACCGAGAGTGTCGTCTGCGACAGCCAGACGACCTTGTCGGGGTCGGGCACCTCGACGTCATCCACCTCGTCCGGGCTCTGCACCAGCACGATGTGGTCCGGGGCCTCCCCCGCGGTGCCCTCGACCTCCTCATGCCCCTCGTGCCCGATCAGCAGGATGGTGTTGTCGTCACTGGCGAAGCGCACCGCCTCACGGTGCACCTTGGTCACCAGGGGGCAGGTCGCGTCGATGGTCTTCAGCTGGAGGGCCGCGGCCTCGCGGTGGACCGCGGGTGAGACTCCGTGGGCGGAGAAGATCACCGTCTCGCCCTCGGGCACCTCGTCGGTCTGGTCCACGAAGATGGCACCCCGCTTCTCCAGGGTGCGCACGACATGCTTGTTGTGGACGATCTGCTTGCGCACATAGATCGGCGGTCCGTAGAGGTCCAGCGCCTTCTCGACGGTCACAACGGCCCGGTCGACACCGGCGCAGTAGCCGCGCGGCGCGGCCAGCAGGACACGCTTGGACACCTGGTCAGTGGGTAGGGCAGTCACGCGTCCATGGTAGGCGAGATGCGCGAAAGTTAGCCTGCCGCCCTGTGGCGCCCCTCTGCGCGGGGTGCCCCGGACTCGGTCCACCACTCCCCGGGATCGTCCTCACTGCGGTGACTGGCCGCCCGGTCGGCCTCCTGCTGCTCGTGCAGGAAGTTGAGATAGAGGTAGTCGTTGATGATGTAGCCGACGCCTTCCCCTCGCGAGGCAGCGTCCAGACAGATGCGTCGAAGTTCTTCCTCGGTCACCAGCTGACTTGCCATGGAGATCACCATGGCCTTTTACCGCAGAACAATGGCGTAGACCCGCCGGGAATTGTCACATTCGTCACATATGTCACTTCAGGCCCACAGAAGTTCATTATCAGAAGGAGCCTGAGGGAGGGACGCCTGGTCCCACTCCATCGTCTCGGCGTTGACGCGAGCGACCCTGAAGCCCTCGCCCTTCAGACCGCAACGCCGCGCCCGGTCGGGAGGCGGGTCCCCATGGGTGAGGATGTGGGTATGCCGAACCACGCACCCGACCGTCCGTCCACCCCCCGCCAGCTGGCCGACCGCTTCGTGCACGACCTGGCCGAGCTCGACCCGTCGGTCGCCACCGGACTGGGCCTGAACCCGCACGAGGACCGGGTGCCGGACCTGTCTCCGGCGGGCTATCAGGCCAAGGCGGACCTGGCCTCCTCCGTGCTGGCCGAACTCGACTCGTTGGAGCAGGCGGCCGGACCGCACGGGTGGGACGACCTGGAGCGCCGGTGCGCCACCCTGCTGCGGGACCGGCTCGGCGTCCAGCTCGAGGCCCACGCTGCCGGTGAGCACCTGCGCGAGGTGCGCAACATCTTCGGCCCACCCCAGGCCGTCCGCCAACTCTTCTCGATGATGCCCTCGACCACCGAGGAGGACTGGGCCGCGATCGCCCGGCGCATGGCCCGGGTCCCGGAGGCCTACCGGGCCTGGACGCAGACGCTCGAGGAGGGCATCCGCCAGGAGCTCCTCGCCGCTCCCCTGCAGGTGCGGACCCTGATCGACCAGCTCACCGAGTGGAACGACACCCAGTGGTGGCAGGACTTCGTCTCGGCTGGCCCGTCGACGCTGCAGGGAGAGCTGGTCGCGGCGGCCGAGACCGCGGCCGCCGGCACCGTCGAGCTGCGCGACTACCTGCAGGACACCTACCTGCCTGCCACGCAGGGCACGCCCGACGCGGTCGGCGCGGAGCGCTACCGGCTCAACGCCCGTCGTTGGATGGGCGCCGACCTCGACCTGGAGGAGGCCTACGCGTGGGGCTGGGCGGAGTACCAGCGCATCCACGCCCAGATGGTCGAGCTGGCCGAGGAGATCCTGCCCGGCTCCACCCCCGTCGAGGCTATGCGCCACCTGGACGAGCACGGCGAGATCGTGCACGGCGTCGAGGAGGTCCGCCAGACTCTGCAGCAGATGATGGACCAGGCCATCACGGACCTGGACGGCACCCACTTCGACATCGCCGAGCCGATCAAGAAGGTGGAGGCGATGATCGCCCCGGCCGGCAGCGCGGCCGCCCCGTACTACAGCCGGCCCTCCATCGACTTCTCCCGCCCGGGCCGCACCTGGCTCCCGACCATGGGTCGGACGAGCTTCCCCATGTACGACCTGGTGAGCACCTGGTACCACGAGGGCGTGCCCGGCCACCACCTGCAGCTCGCCCAGTGGGTCCACGTCGCCCCGCAGCTGTCGATCTACCAGACCTCCCTCGGCTCCTCCAGCGGCGCGACGGAGGGCTGGGCGCTCTACGCCGAGCGGCTCATGGACGAGCTGGGCTACCTGGACACCGAGGCCCGCATGGGCTACCTGGACTGCCAGATCATGCGCGCGATCCGGGTCGTCATCGACCTCGGCATGCACCTGCAGCTGCCGATCCCGGACGACTCCCCCATCGCCCCCGGCGAGACCTGGACGCCCGAGCTGGCCAACCAGTTCTTCGCGGCGCACTCGGGGCGTCCCCAGGAGTTCATCGACTCCGAGATCATCCGTTACCTCGGCTGGCCGGGGCAGGCGATCAGCTACAAGCTCGGCGAGCGCGCGTGGCTGGCCGGGCGTGAGGGCGCCCGCGCCGCCCACGAGGCCCGCGGGGAGGAGTTCGACCTCAAGGCCTGGCACATGAAGGCGCTGTCCCTCGGTGCCCTCGGCCTGGACGACCTGACCCGGGAGCTGAGCTCGCTGTGACCGCGGCCGGCACGGGGAGCCTGCCCGGGACGGCCCGGGAGATCACCGAGCCGGTCGACATCGCCCTGCCCACCGGGCGGCTCAACCCACGGGCCGTGGGCTGGTCACGCGCGCCACGGCATACTGACACCATCTCCGGGTGGGGGCGCACCAAGAGGTGGGAGTACTGGGGCGTGGTGACCCCGACGCACATCATCGGGGTGGTGGTCTCCTCCATGGACTACGCCGCGGTGCACAGCCTCTACGTCCTGGACCGGGACAGCGGTCGGGAGTGGGCTCCGGAGGCCGTGGTGCCGCTGGCCCGCGGCGCCGTCCTGCCCCCACGCAGCGGTCGCGGCCGGGTGGAGGCACGGGCGAAGGACCTGACGATCACCATCGACCAGGGCGACGAGGTCCGCGTCGAGGCGTCGGCCGGGGGCGTCGAGCTGCAGCTGACCGTCGGCCAGCACGCGGGTCACGAGGCGCTGGGCGTCCTCGTGCCGTGGACCGGGCGACAGTTCCAGTACACCCTCAAGGACCTCGGGCGACCCGTCAGCGGCACGCTGGTGCTCGACGGGACGGAGCACCCGGTCCGTGCCGGCGAGTCGTTCGCGGTGCTCGACCACGGGCGTGGCCGGTGGCGCTACTCGATGACCTGGAACTGGGCCGCGGGCTCCCGCCCCGACGGTGATCTGGCGATCCAGCTGGGCGGGAGGTGGACTGTCGGCACCGGCCAGACCGAGAACGGGCTGTTCGTCGACGGGCGGCTGCACAAGATCCACGAGGAGCTGGTCTGGCACTACGACCGGAGCGACTGGCTGGCCCCGTGGCGGATCGAGGGCGAGCGGGTCGGGGTGCGGTTCACGCCCTTCCACGAGCGCGTGGCCGTGACGGACCTGCTGGTCATCGCCGGTGAGACGCACCAGTGCTTCGGACGCTTCTCTGGGTGGGCGGTGGCCGACGACGGCACCAGGGTCGACCTGGTCGGGCTGGAGGGCTGGGCCGAGGAGGCACGCAACCGTTGGTGAACCGGCGCCTCGGCCACCCAACCGTGCCCATCGGCATACTGCCTCCAGGGTCGGGGTTCCCCGGCCCTGTCCGGGCCGGCGCCTATCGTGTCCCACGTGAGCCAGCCGCCCGCCCCCCGCTCCGTGCCCGCCACGGCCCGCGAGACGACGGCGGAGTCGCCGTGGCCGGTGCGGGTCCTGTCGATGAAGATCTCCGACTACGTCGACAAGATGTCACCGCTGTGGGTCGAGGGGCAGATCGTCCAGCTCAACCGGCGGGCCGGCATGTCCTACGCCTACCTCACCCTGCGCGACCCGGACGTGGACATGTCGCTGTCGGTGTCCATCCCGGTGCCGGCGCTGGACGCCCTCGCGGCACCCCCGGAGGCCGGGGCGCGGGTCGTGATCCACGCCAAGCCGGCCTTCTGGGCCAAGCGGGGCACGCTGCAACTGGAGGCCCGGCAGATCCGCCACGTCGGAGTCGGTGAGCTGCTAGCCCGGCTGGAGCACCTCAAGTCGTTGCTGCGCTCCGAGGGCCTGTTCGAGCCGCGCCGCAAGCAGCCGCTGCCGTTCCTGCCGCGGCGCATCGGCCTGGTGTGCGGACGCAACACGGCGGCCGAGCGGGACGTGGTCATGAACGTCCGCCGCCGGTGGCCGGCCGCCCGGTTCGAGATCCGCCAGGTGGCGGTCCAGGGCCCCTCGACCGTCGCCGGGGTCTGCGAGGCTCTGGCCGAGCTGGACAGTATGCCGGAGGTCGAGGTGATCGTCATCGCTCGCGGGGGCGGGTCCTTCGAGGACCTCCTGCCGTTCAGCAACGAGGCGCTGGTGCGCGCGGTGTCCGCGACGCGCACCCCGGTCGTCAGCGCCATCGGTCACGAGACCGACACCCCACTGCTGGACTACGTCGCGGACTACCGGGCCTCCACGCCGACCCACGCGGCCAGCCGGATCGTCCCCGACCAGCAGGAGGAGCTGAGCGGACTGGCCGCCACCCGCGGGCGCGGGCGCCAGGCGCTGCAGCGCCGGATCACCGAGCAGCGACGACGGCTGGAAGCGACGATGAGCCGGCCAGTCATGGCCGACCGGCAGGCGATCATCACCACCTACCGCCGCGACATCGAGACGACCCTCGAGCGCGGGCGCCAGCGGGTGAGCACGCTGGTCTCCCGGGAGTCCGACCGCGTCGCCGGGCTGACCCGCCACCTGCGGGCCGTCTCACCGCAGCACACCCTGGAGCGGGGGTATGCCGTGGTGCGGCACAGCGACGGGGCCATCGTGCGCGACATCGCCGAGGTGGAGGCCGACGAGCTCCTGCGGGTCACGGTCGCCCGGGGCGACTTCGGGGTCCGGCCGGTCGCGGCCCCTACGCTGGAGGACGACCGCACCCCGGAGAGGACCGGACGATGACCGAGCACGACGAGTCCAGCACGGAGCCGAGCCTCGGCACAGCCGGAGGTTTGTCTGGAGACGCAGCCGACGACCAGGCTGTCGTCGACCTCGCCCACCAGTTGTTCGACCTGGCCCGGGAGGGTCGCACGCAGCAGCTGGCCGCCTATCTGGAGGCGGGGGCACCGGTCGATCTCACCGACCCGTCGGGCAACACCCTGGTGATGCTGGCGGCCTACCACGGGCACGCCGAGCTGGTGCGCGAGCTGGGCCGCCGCGGGGCCGACGTCGACCGGCTCAACGACCGTGGCCAGTCGCCGCTGGCCGGTGCCGTCTTCAAGGGCGAGCCGGCGGTCGTCGCGGCGCTGCTGGAGCACGGGGCCGACCCGGACGTGGGCGAGCCCACGGCACGGGCGACCGCCGAGCTCTTCGGCCGGTCCGACCTGCTGCGCGGTTAGAGTCGGTCCATGAGCACCGAGCGCAGCGCAGGACCTCTCCCCGTCGCCGACCTCAGCTATGAGGAGGCCCGCGATGAGCTCGTGGCGATCGTCGCGCGGATCGAGGGCGGCGGCGCCGCGCTGGAGGAGTCCATGGAGCTGTGGGAGCGCGGGGAGGCTCTGGCGGCCCACTGCAAGGACAAGCTCGACCAGGCGCAGGAGCAGCTCGACCGCGGCGCCGCAGGCACCGGGCGCGACGCGGAGGACGACGGCACGGACGACAGTGACGATGCCTGACGCGCGGTCACGCAGGTTGCAGGTCGTGGCAGACCTCCCCCGGCTGCGCATCATCGAGGAGCGTGACGCCCCGGCGGTCCTGGACGCCTTCGACGACGACGACATGCGCCGTCAGGGCACCATCCGCACCCTTGAGGAGGCGGAGAACTGGGTCAGCTTTATGGGGGGCCGCGGTGAGCGGCTGGCCCTGGCCATCGACCTCGGCGGTCAGATGATCGGAGCGGTCGTCGTCAGCTCGATCGACCAGGAGAACGAGACCGGCTGGTTCTGGTACTGGATGCACCGCGAGCACCGCGGCAAGGGATGGATGTCACGGGCCGCCGTGACGCTGGCCGACCATGCCCTGACCGACATGTTCCTGCACCGTCTCGAGCTGGGACACCGCGCGAACAACCCCGCCTCCGGTGGTGTGGCCCGTGCCGCGGGCTTCATCCACGAGGGCATCGAGCGGGAGAAGTTCCTGGTCGACGGCGTCCGGATCGACGTGCACACCTACGCCCGCCTGGCCACGGACCCGTGGCCGGAGACCCCTCGGCTGCCGCTCGACCTCTGAGCGAGGCCGCGAGCCTGAACGAAACTGGGTGAGGGGCGCGTACAAAACCTCCCCAAGAATGCGTGGGGCGCCTACAGAACCTCCCCAAAAATTGTTAGCCGGCGACTTCGAGCAGGCCGATGAACTCCTCGATCTCGTCCCAGTCGGCCGTCCCGCGCACCACCGTCGTGGCCTCGCGCCCCTCGGCCGGCTCGAGCACGACGGCACGCTCCTCCCCCTCGTAGGCATCCCACTCCTGCACTCCGTCGGGGCCGGTGATCGTCCGGGTGCCGACCTGCTCGCCGGCCTTCTCGGTCAGAACCCCCATCCACTCGTCGGTGGCGTCGGCTGACTGGGAGATCTCGACATACTCCTCGCCGGGCGTGACCAGCCCGACGCGCCAGGAGAGCGCCCCGGCGTAGGTCTCGAGAGTGGCGAAGTTGGCCGTCCACTCCTCCCCTAGGTCCTCGGGGGTCCACACCGGGAACTCGGACTCGGTGGCCGCGTAGGTCGCCACCGGCGCCACCTCGACCGGCCGACGCTCCAGCTTGTCCGGGTTGGGCATCAGCGCCCACCAGGCGAAGGCCAGGGCGAAGACGGCGAGCAGGGAGTAGATCATGTTCTTGACCGAGTAGTTGCGCAGCCGGTTGACAGCCTTGTTCTCCTGCTGGGGAGGTGTCGGCTGGGTCTCGGTCGGGCTGCTCATGCTCCTATGGTCCCATCTCGTGCCGGACGGGTAGTGTCGAGCCAGCAATGACGCCTGCCCCCAAGGAGCCACCATGCCCACCGAGGACGCCCGCAGCACTTCTCACCAGTCCGTGCTCCCGGACCGCAACCTGGCGCTGGAGCTCGTGCGCGTGACCGAGGCCGCGGCCCTGGCTGCCGCGCGCTGGGTGGGCATGGGTGACAAGAACCGCGCCGACGGCGCGGCCGTCGCGGCGATGCGCAAGGTCATCTCGGGGGTCGCGATGGACGGCATCGTCGTCATCGGCGAGGGCGAGAAGGACGAGGCCCCGATGCTGTTCAACGGCGAGAGGGTCGGCGACGGGACCGGGCCCAAGGTCGACGTCGCCGTGGACCCGATCGACGGGACGACGCTGACCGCCAAGGGCATGGACAACGCCATCGCGGTTATGGCGGTCTCGGAGAAGGGGACGATGTATGACCCGAGCGCAGTGTTCTACATGGACAAGCTGGTGGTCGGTCCCGAGGCCGGCGACGTGGTGGACATCCGGCTGCCGGTCAAGGAGAACGTCCGGAGGGTCGCCAAGGCCAAGAAGCGCGGCGTCGAGGACGTCACCGTCGTGATGCTCGACCGCCCCCGCCACGACCAGCTCGCGCAGGAGGTGCGGGAGGCCGGCGCGCGGCTGAAGTTCATCACCGACGGCGACGTCGCCGGCGGCATCGCGGCCGCCCGCGAGACCTCCGGCATCGACATGCTGCTGGGCATCGGCGGCACCCCAGAGGGCATCATCACGGCCTGCGCCGTCAAGGCCATCGGCGGGGTGATCCAGGGCAAGCTCTGGCCCAAGGACGACGACGAGCGACAACGTGCTCTCGACGCCGGTCACGACCTGGACGCGGTCCTGGCCACCGACGACCTGGTCACCGGCGACAACTGCTTCTTCGTGGCGACCGGCATCACCAACGGTGAGCTGTTGCGCGGCGTCCGCTACGCCGGCGCGGGGTCGGCGGTCACCCAGTCCCTGGTGATGCGTTCCAAGTCCGGCACCATCCGCGAGGTCCAGGCACACCACCGGCTCGACAAGGTGGCCAACCTCGTCGGGCGCGGGGCGTCAGGCTGAGCCCATGCCACCCACAACTGGGCGCGCCGGGCGCACCCTCGTCATCGGTGAGGCGCTCATCGACATCGTCGGCGGCGCCGAGGGTCAGCGGGAGTATGTCGGGGGGTCCCCTGCCAATGTCGCCATGGGTCTGGCCCGTCTGGGGCACCCGGTCGACTTCCTCACCCACCTCGGGCCCGACGCCCGGGGCACCCGCGTCGCCGAGCACCTCACCGCCGCCGGTCTCCGGCTCGTCCCGGGGGCGGTGGCGCCGCGCACGTCCACCGCCACCGCGCGCCTGGACGCCGAGGGCGGCGCGACCTACGACTTCGATCTCGCCTGGGACATCCCAGCCGTGGACCTCGCGGGGACCGCTCACGTGCACACGGGATCCATCGCGGCCACCCTGGAGCCCGGGGCCAGCCGCGTCCTGGAGACGCTGCAGAGGGCACGGGCAGCGACCACCGTGAGCTACGACCCCAACCTGCGGCCCAGCATCATGGGCGAGCCACACGACGTCCGCGCCCGCGTCGAGGAGCTCATCGGCCGGGCCGACGCGGTCAAGGCCAGCGACGAGGACATCGGGTGGCTGTATGCCGGGGCGACGGTCGAGCAGGTCGCCCACCTCTGGGGCCGGCTGGGTCCCGCGGTCGTGGTCGTCACCAGGGGCTCGGAGGGGGCCCTGCTGCACCTGCCCGCGACGGGCGACCAGCATCTCCTGACCGCGGCACCAGCCCAGGTCGTCGACACGGTCGGCGCCGGTGACTCCTTCATGGCCGGGTTGCTCTCCGGGCTGCTCGACGCCGGCTACCTGGGCGACCCTGGTGCCCGGGGGCGCCTGCGGACCGCCGGGCTGCGCGACATACTGCCTGCCGTGGAGCGCGCGGCGGCCTGTGCCCACTGGACGATCGAGCGGGCCGGTGCCGCAGCACCGACCCGCTCCGACCTGTCTGCCTGAGTCAGGCGCTGGCCTCGGCCTCCTGCCGCTTGGCGCGCTCGAGGGCGCGCTTGCGGTCCTCCTCGCTCTCGCTCGCGATCCGCTGCGCCGCGTCCTCGTCGCGGGTGAGGTTCTCCCCGGTCTCCGGGTCGAAGACGTGCATCAGCATCGGGTCGAAGAAGAACTTCGCCCGCTCACCCTCCCGGACGCGGGAGCGCGACTCGAGGTTGACCACCATCTGGGTGCGCATGCCCTCGCCGTCGAGGTCACGGTCCAGCTCGTCGAGCTTTGCCTGCACCGAGGCGTCCGCCTCGAACGGCACGTAGGCGTAGAGCTCGTTGCCCAGCCACTCGGTGACGTCCACGTCCGCCTCGAAGTGGATCGCGTTGGCCGTGGGCTCCTGGATCGCGGAGTCCTTGACGAACTCCGGCCGCAGGCCGACGATCACCAGCTCCTTGCCGGCGACCTTGCCGGCGAACTCCTCGCCGAAGCTGACCTCGCAGAACGGCAGCTGCAGGCTGTTGCCCTGCACCCGCGCGGGCAGGAAGTTCATCGGTGGGGAGCCGATGAACCCGGCCACGAAGAGGTTGACCGGCTGCTCGTAGAGCTCGCGCGGTGAGGCGATCTGCTGCACGACACCCTTCTTGAGCACGGTGACCCGGTCGCCCAGCGTCATCGCCTCGGTCTGGTCGTGCGTCACGTAGATGGTGGTGACGCCCAGGCGCCGCTGCATCCTGGCGATCTCCGTGCGCATCTGACCGCGCAGCTTGGCGTCCAGGTTGGACAGCGGCTCGTCGAACAGGAACGCGTCCGCGTCCCGCACGATGGCCCGGCCCATCGCGACCCGCTGGCGCTGGCCACCTGAGAGGTTGGCCGGCTTGCGCTCGAGGTGGTCGTTGAGCTCGAGCAGGTCGGCCGCCTCGGAGACTCGCCGCTTGATCTCGTCATCACTGATCGCGCCCTTGGTCAGGCGCAGCGGGAACGCGATGTTCTCGTAGACGGTCAGGTGCGGGTAGAGCGCGTAGTTCTGGAAGACCATCGACAGGTTGCGGTCGCGGGGCGCGAGCTCGTTGACCCGCTTGCCGTCGATCGACAGGTCGCCGGAGGTGATGTCCTCCAGCCCGACGACCATCCGCAGCAGGGTGGACTTGCCGCAGCCCGAGGGGCCGACCAGGATCATGAACTCGCCGTCCGCGATGTCCATGCTGACCGCCTTGACCGCCTCGTAGCCGTCGGCGTAGGTCTTGCCGATCTCGTTGAGCTGAATCTGTGCCATTGAGGTTCTCCTTGGGTTGAGCGGGCCTCAGCCCTTGACGGCGCCGGAGGTCAGCCCGGCCACGATGCGCTTCTGGAAGATGAGGACCAGGATCACGACGGGGATGGTGACGATGACAGCAGCCGCGGAGATGGCTCCGGTGGGTTGCTCGAACTGGCTGGCACCGGTGAAGAAGGCCAGCGCCGCCGGGACGGTGCGGGCGTTCTCCGAGGTCAACGAGATCGCGAAGACGAAGTCGTTCCACGCGGTGAAGAAGGTGATCAGCGCGGTGGTGAAGACCCCGGGGGCCGCCAGCGGCACGATCACCCTGCGGAACGCCTGCCAGCTGGTGGCTCCGTCGACCTGCGCGGCCTGCTCCATCTCCCACGGGATCTGCTGGAAGAAGGCGGACAGCACCCAGATCGACAGGGGCAGGGTGAGTGACAGGTAGGGGATGACCAGGCCGGGGATGGTGTCGAACAGCCCGATGTTGCGCCACAGGTCGAACAGTGGCGTGACCAGCGAGATCACGGGGAAGAACGACACCGCCAGGGAGACCAGCAGGATCAGCTTCTTGCCCGGGAAGTTCAGCCGGGCGATGGCGTAGGCGCAGAACGTGGCGAGCACGACGCTGATCACGGTGGCGATCAGGCAGACCACGATGGAGTTCACCAGCGCCGGGTTGAACAGGTTGCTGGCGGTCCCCGTCGTGATGAGCTGGAAGTTCTCCCAGGAGAACTCGCGGGGGAAGTACTTGTTGTCCGCCTGGATCGACTGCGGCTTCACCGCGAGGGAGAAGATCCAGAACAGCGGGATGAGGGTCCAGAGCATGACCGGGATCGAGACAGCGGCCAAGCTCCACTTCTGCTTCGGTGTGGCGTCCATGTCAGCCTCCTTCTACTTCGATCCGGCCAGGTCGACCTTGAAGCCTCTGATGAAGATCAGGGCGATCGCGAAGACGAGCAGGAAGAGGACCACGGACAACGCCGACCCCATCCCTATCTCGACCCGGTCGATGGTCTGTTTATAGGCCAGCGTGGACAGTGTCTCTGTGTTGTTGGCTCCTCGTGTCATGACGAAGACGTTGTCGAAGATGCGGAAGGCGTCCAGGGTGCGGAACAGGACCGCCACCATGATGGCCGCCTTCATGTTGGGCAGGATCACCCGGAACAGCCGCTGCCAGAACGTGGCGCCGTCCACCTTGGCAGCCTCCTCCATCGCGCTGTCGATCTGGGCGAGGCCGGCCAGCAGCAGCAGCGACATGAAGGGCGTGGTCTTCCAGATCTCCGAGATCATGATCACGCCCATGGCCGGCAGCCAGCTGCCGAACCAGTCGAACGTCGCGTCCCACGCGCCGAAGGTCAGGGTGTTCAACCAGCCGTTGACGTAGCCCGTGTCGGTCCGGAAGCTGTAGAGCCACGCGAACGCGGAGACCACCGTGATGATGGAGTAGGGGATGAGCACGATCGTGCGCAGGGTCCTGCGGGGCAGCACGATCCGGTGCATCAGCATGGCGATCGCGAAGCCCAGCACCAGCTCGACGGCCACGGTCACCACCGTGATGAACACGGTGTTCCACAGCGCCTGGTAGAAGAGCGAGTCGGTGAAGATCACCGAGTAGTTGCTCAGGAAGATGAACTCGCGAGCGTCCGGGTCGGTCAACCGGTAGCGGAAGAACGACAGCCAGACCGCCTGGAGGATGGGGTAGGCGGTGACCGCCAGCATGATGACGAAAGCCGGACCGGCGAGCTTCCACCCGAGCTTGCGCTCGGCCCGGGCACGGTCCGAGAGCTTGGGTCGGTGCTGGTCCCGCCTGCGTGTCTGGGGTGTGTCGGTGACGGTGCTCACAGCAATGCCTCTCCCCTCAGAACCTGCATGATCAGTGTGGCGGACTCGGCGGGCGTGTCCTCGGTCACGCCGTCCGGTGGGCTCCACACACGTTGGATGGCGGTCGACAGGTCGCCGTAGAACTGGGTCTGCGGTCGCGGCACGGCCTGCTCGAGCGAGTCGCGGATCACGTCGGCCATCGGGAACTGCTCGACGACCTCGGCCTCGTCGAACACAGCGGCACGCGAGGCCGGGTTGCCGGTGCCGGTCATGTAGAGCACCTGGTGCTCGTGGTTGGTGATGCACTCAGCGGCTTGGTAGGCCAGGTCGGGGTCCTCGGTGAAGGCACCGACCCCGATGGAGATGCCGCCGTAGGGTGGCGCGGGGTCGCCCTCGTCGCTGGTCGCTGGATACATCGCCCAGCCGATGTCGTCGATGAACTCGACACCGTTGGCGGGGAAGGCGGCCCACACGTAGGGCCAGTTCACCAGGAACCCGCTGGTGTCGGGGTCCTGGAAGAGGTTCAGGGCCACCGTCTCGTCGGCGGTGCCCATCGACGGACCGCCGACCCCGGCGTCAGCGACCGAACGGACGATGTCCGCCGCCGCCCGACCGGCCTCGCTGTCCAGGCCCAGCTCGATGTCATCCAGGTCCGGGCCGGGGTTGACCAGGATCTCTCCGCCGGCTCCGGCGATCAGGGCGTTGATCCACACGGTGTATCCCTCGTACCTGTTGGCCTGGACGCCGATCGTCACGTCCTGCGCCTCCGCCGCCTCGACGAGCTGCTGCCAGGTCACGTTGCCGCCCTCGACATCCAGACCGGCCGCCTCCGCCACACTCTTGCGATACCAGAGCAGCTGGGTGTTCGCCCAGAACGGGACGGCCACCAGTTCCTCGTTCCACGTCGAGGCGGTGACCGATGACTCGACCCGGTCCTCGGTGAAGGTCTCGACCATGTCCTCCGGCACCGGTGCCAGGAAGCCGGCCTGGGCGAACTCCGGGATGAACGGCGGGTCCAGGCTCATCAGGTCGACGCTCGCGTCACTGCCGGCCAGTCTGCGGAGCAGCTGCTGGCGCTGGTCGCTCGCACTGTTGGGCAACAGCTGGACCTCGATGGAATAGGCGCCGCCCGCCTGCTCCGTGCACTGGGCGGCGATCTGGGCCTGGCCTCCACCCTCCGGGTTCGATCCACCACCGTCGGGGTTGATGTACCAGGTCAGGTGCGTGCTGTCCTCGCCGCCGCCGCAGGCCGTCAGTCCGACCAGCACCGTCGCGGCGCAGAGTGCCACGGCCACCCTGGAGGGTGATCTGTGTCTGCTCACATCTGGCTCCTTCGTCAGCTCGTGGTCCGGGTCGCCCCAGGTGACCGTCCGTGTCGGGCAACCACGTTCGTTCACCCGGATGTGACCCGGAGTACACCGTGTACCGCTCCCATAGAACACGGAATGTGTGACCTGCGCCACCCCGCGGACGCTGTGTCTGCACGGTTTAGGCTTCAGCCATGCCCGAGTTCCGCTACTCCGACCTCCTACCCACCTCCCCCGACCAGACGGCATACCGTCTGCTGACCACCGACGGGGTCCGCGTCGTGGAGGGCCCCGGCGGACGACAGTTCCTGGAGGTCGACCCGGAGGCGCTGCGCCTGCTGACCGACACCGCGATGCACGACATCGCCCACTACCTGCGTCCCGGGCACCTGCAGCAGCTGCGGAACATCCTGGACGACCCCGAGGCGAGCAACAACGACAAGTTCGTGGCGCTGGACCTGCTCAAGAACGCCAACATCGCGGCCGGGGGGATCCTGCCGATGTGCCAGGACACCGGCACCGCCATCGTGATGGGCAAGCGCGGCCAGCGGGTGCTGACCGCTCCGGGCCCGGACGGGCCGGTCTCCGACGAGGAGGCGATCTCGCGCGGGGTCTTCGACGCGTACACGACGCTGAACCTGCGCTACTCGCAGATGGCCCCGATCACCACCTGGGAGGAGAAGAACACCGGCTCCAACCTGCCCGCGCAGATCGAGCTCTACGCCGACACGACCCCCGGTCACGAGCTGTCCTACAAGTTCCTCTTCATGGCCAAGGGCGGCGGCTCGGCCAACAAGACCTTCCTCTACCAGGAGACCAAGGCGTTGTTGAACCCGGAGCGCCTGATGGAGTTCCTCGACGAGAAGCTGCGGAGCCTGGGCACCGCCGCCTGTCCGCCCTACCACCTGGCGGTCGTCCTGGGTGGCACCTCCGCCGAGTTCACCCTGAAGGCCGCCAAGTACGCCTCGGCCCGCTACCTGGACGGGCTGCCGACCGAAGGATCACTGGCGGCGCACGGCATACGAGATCCTGAGCTGGAGGAGCAGATCCACGAACTGACCCGCAACTTCGGCATCGGCGCCCAGTTCGGCGGCAAGTACTTCTGCCACGACGTGCGCGTCATCCGGCTCCCCCGGCACGGGGCCAGCCTGCCGGTCGCCATCGCGGTGTCCTGCTCCGCGGACCGCCAGGCGCTGGGCAAGATCACCCCCGAGGGCATCTTCATCGAGCAGCTGGAGACCGACCCGGCCCGTTTCCTGCCCGAGGAGGTGGACGCCGAGCTCGATGCCGAGACCCACGGTGTCTCGGGCACCGGCAAGCAGTCGTCCATCCCGATCGACCTCAACCAGCCGATGGAGGCGATCCTGGCCGAGCTGAGCAGGCACCCCGTGAAGACCCGGGTGTCGCTCAACGGGCCCCTCGTCGTCGCCCGCGACCTCGTGCACGCCAAGATCAAGGAGCGGCTCGACGCGGGCGAGGAGATGCCGGACTACCTGCGCAACCACCCCGTCTACTACGCCGGGCCGGCGAAGACGCCGGAGGGTATGCCGTCGGGTTCGTTCGGGCCCACGACCGCCGGCCGGATGGACAGCTATGTTGAGCAGTTCCAGGCCGCCGGCGGGTCCAAGGTGATGCTCGCCAAGGGCAACCGGAGCCAGCAGGTCACCGACTCCTGCGCCACGCACGGCGGGTTCTACCTCGGGTCCATCGGTGGCCCGGCCGCCCGCCTGGCGCAGGACTGCATCAAGTCCGTCGAAGTCATCGAGTACGAGGAGCTGGGCATGGAAGCCGTGTGGAAGATCGAGGTCGAGGACTTCCCGGCCTTCATCGTGGTCGACGACAAGGGCAACGACTTCTTCGCTGCGGTGAGCAAACCGCTGGCGATGTCGATCCCGCTGCGGCCGGGTCTGCAGGGGGCGAGGCAGTGATGGGCCCCTCCCCGGACGACTTCGCGGACCTGCTGGAGCACAACCAGGCCTACGGTCAGGCCTTCGGGCTCGGCGGTTTCGACGGCATCGCCCGAGCGGGTGTGGCCATCGTCACCTGCATGGACTCACGCATCGAGCCGCTGGCGATGGTGGGTCTGACGCACGGCGACGCCAAGATCTTCCGCAACCCCGGCGGCCGGGTCACCGACGCCGCGCTGGAGGCTCTCGTGCTGGGGGTGCACCTGCTCAACGTCGAGCGGATCATGATCGTCCCGCACACCCGGTGCGCCATGTCCAAGATGTCCGAGAACGAGTTCCGCGACAAGATCACCGAGCTCTCCGGGATGGACGCCTGGTGGCAGCACTTCCACGTGGTCCCCGACCAGCGCGCCGCCCTCGTGGAGGACGTCCACCGCGTGACCAGCCACCCGCTCATCGGCGCACGCGCCAAGGTCGGCGGCTTCCTCTACAACGTGGACACCGGCCTGCTCGAGCACCTGGTCTGACTCCCTGCTCCGACCGGGCGCACCTCGAGGCCGAACGAGGTCAGCGTCGGGCTGATGTGCACGCCGTGAGCGCGTTCGGGTCAGCGGAGTGTGTGGCCGAGCGAGAGGGCTGACCTCATCGGCACGGTGGGCGGCGGCTCAGCCGGGGGGACGAGCCTGATGAGCGCTCGCTTGGTCTCCTCGCTCACCGCGGACGTGCCACCGGTGAGGACGATGCTCGCGGGGGCGAGCGTCTCGATCGCCTGGGCCGTGGTGCCGGGCACGCGGTCGGAGGGGACCAGGAGCACGGCACCCTCCGCCGCCGCGGAGAGGGGCGCTGCGGCCAGGGAGTCGGCGAAGTTGCTCCCGACCCCGACGTGCAGCACCGTCCCCGGCGCCGTGTCCTCGGCCAACGCGGCCGCGGTCTCGTAGCGGTCTGCGCCGCCACGGCGCACGACCTCGTCCCAGGCAAAGTACTCCAGCCCGGCGACCACGTCGTCGGAGACAGCGCCCGGTCCCCCGGCCACGATGATCGTGCGGGGACTCAGCTCCTCCAGGGCATCCGTGGTGAACACCGGGATCGAGTCTGGTCGCACCAGCAGGATCGGAGCGTCCCGCTGTCCGGCCTGGGCCGCTGCGGCGAGGGCGTCCGCGAAGCCCGCGCCCGTCGCGACGTAGACGACACCGCCCGAGGTCACCGGCGCCAGCCGGGAGATCTCCGCGGCCGTCTGGTAACGGTCCGTCCCCGCGACCCGCTGGACGTGCGGCCCCAGGGTGCGGAGCTGGTCCAGGACGCCTTCGCTGACCGCGTTGGGCCCGCCGGCCACGATGATCTCTGAGGGCTCCAGCCGGATCAGGGCCTCCCGGGTGGCGATGGGCAGGGCGGTGGGCTGTGTGAGCAGCACGGCACCACCGGTGTGCCCGGCCTTGGCCGCGGCCGCGAGCGCGTCGGGATAGTCGTGTCCGCTGACCACGAACACCCGGCCCCCCGGCTCCACGTCCCGGGAGAGGAGGGCGGCCGTCTCGTAGCGGTCCGAACCGGACACGCGGTCGACCGACGGGCGGTACTGCGCCATGCCGGCCTCGTACAACCGCTGGTGGATCGGATCGGTGAGGGTGGGCGCGTAGCCCTGAGACATGTGCGAGCCCGAGGCATAGATCTGGGCGCGACCGACCACGGCCGGGCACTGGGGGCTGAGCTCCGACACCGGACACACCCAGTCGCGCAGGTTGACGAAGGTCGCCGAGTCCACCCACGACGCGGCCATCCGCAGCGACGGGTTGCCGCTACGGCGGTCCTCCAGCGGCATGGCGCACTCCGTGAGGTCGCCGTCGTTCTGGAGGGCGTCGGCGATGCAGGTGTTGGGGTTGCCGTCGGGCACCGGGGTGTCCCACAGCGCCACGATCTGCTCGACCCCGAGGTCCTCCAGGAACCTCCAGGCGCTCAGGTAGCCCTGGGCCACGTCAGTGCGCATGCCGCTGGTCAGGACCAGGTCCGGCGGGTCGGCCTCCAGGTGCGTGCGCACCGCGTCGTTGTAGAGGTCGCACTCGGGGTAGCCCGGGGCGGGCGGAGCATCCTTCACGAAGGCACAGGCCTGCTTGGTGTACATCCTCAGGGACCAGCCCTCGCGCAGGGCGATCTCCTCCAGCGCGGGAAAGAGCTGGCCGATCTTGGAACTGCCGAGCACCGCCACCGTGATCTCGCTGTCGGTCACGCCGTAGGTGCACCCGGGGCGCACCGTGGTGCCCGCGCGACCCACATGGCACCCGTCGTCGTAGTAGCTCGGGTCACGATGGAGCTCGTCCATCGGCGGGGTCATCGGATGGACCGGCCCGAACCGCGTGATGTCCTCGGGCTCCAGGGCCGGGTCGCTCCACGAGTCCTCCTTGAGCGAGCGCGCCCCGAGGTCGTCCTCGGTGCCGTCCAGGGCGGCGGTTGCCCCCTGGGCGCCACCGGCCAGCACGGCGACCGCGGCCAGGAGCGCGGTCAGCCAGGAGACCCACCCCCGGAGTGCGCGGGGCCGGACGGCGGAGGGCAGTAGCCGCTCCAGGACGAGGGAGTTGCTCACGCGTCAGAGCGCCAGACGCGACTGGACGACGGCAGCCAGCCGATCGGCATACTGCTGAGCCCGCTCCGCGGTGTCGGCCTCGACCATCACCCGGACCAGCGGCTCCGTGCCGGACTTGCGCAGCAGCACCCGGCCGGAGCCGTCGAGCTCCGCGGACACCGCCGCGACGTCGGCCTGGACGACCTCGTCGCCGTCGACCTTGCTCTTGTCGACGCCCTTGACGTTGACCAGCACCTGCGGGAGGCGGGTCATCACAGCGGCCAGCTCCGAGAGTGGACGACCGGCTGCGCGGACCCGGCGGGCGATCGCCAGCGCGGTCAGCACGCCGTCGCCCGTCGTGCCGTGGTCCAGCATGATGACGTGACCGGACTGCTCACCGCCCAGGGTGTGACCCTGCGCGCGCATGGCCTCCAGGACGTAGCGGTCCCCGACGGCCGTCTGCACGACCTCGATGCCCTCGCGGTCCATCGCCTGCAGCAGCCCCAGGTTGCTCATCACGGTGGCGACCAGGGTGTTGTTGGCTAGGGTGCCGCGCTCCCTCATGTCGACGGCCAGCACCGCCATGATCTGGTCACCGTCGATGCTGTTGCCGTCGGCGTCGACCGCCAGGCAGCGGTCCGCGTCGCCGTCGAAGGCGAATCCGAGGTCCGCGCCGCGGTCCACGACCGCCTGCTGGAGCAGCCCCATGTGGGTCGAGCCGTAGCCGTCGTTGATGTTGAGCCCGTCCGGGTCGCCCCCGATCGTGTCGACCGTCGCCCCGGCCCGGCGGAAGACCTCCGGCCCCACGTGGCTGGCGGCACCGTGCGCCGCGTCGATGACCACGTGCAGTCCGTCCAGCCGGCCGGGCACCGAGTCCAGCAGGTGCTCCATGTAGAAGTCGGCCCCCTGCGGGAACGGTCGGATCCGCCCGACGCCCACGCCCGTCGGTCGCTCCCAGTCGTTGTTGAGGCGCTCGGTGATGGCGTCCTCGATGGCGTCGGCCAGCTTGTGGCCACCCTCGGCGAAGAACTTGATGCCGTTGTCCGGCATGGCGTTGTGCGAGGCGGACAGGACCGCCCCCATCTCGGCGTTCATCCGAGCGGTGAGGTAGGCGATGGCCGGCGTCGGGAGGACGCCCGCGTCGAGCACGTCGACACCGGCGGAGGCGAAGCCCGCCATGACCGCCGCACTCAGGAACTCACCGGACGCCCGGGGGTCACGGCCGACGACCGCCGCCGCGCGACGACCGCCGTAGCTGGTGCCGCTGGAGCCGAGCTCGTGGGCCACCGCGACCGACAGCTGCAGTGCCAGCTCGGCGGTCACGTCCTTGTTCGCCAGTCCGCGCACTCCATCGGTGCCGAAAAGTCGCGCCACGTCCTACTCCTTCGCAAAATCCTGGGCACCTGGGCCCCGCGCACACTGGCGCATGCCAGGTGAGTTCCTGGGCACTGACCTGTCTGCACCCGCCGACACAGACTAGGCCACGGCGAGGGCCCCGACCAGAACGTGCCGGTCGGGGCCCTCGAGTCGGTCGCTGCGATCCAGCGAGCCGGATCAGCGCTTGCTGTACTGCGGCGCCTTGCGGGCCTTCTTCAGACCAGCCTTCTTGCGCTCGGGGACGCGGGCGTCCCGGGTGAGCAGGCCGGCCTTCTTCAGGGCCGGGCGGTTCAGCTCGGCGTCCACGCCGTTGAGCGAGCGGGCAACGCCCAGGCGGACGGCGCCGGCCTGGCCGGAGGGGCCACCGCCGTGGACGCGCACGAGCACGTCGTAGGCGCCGTCGAGCTCGAGCACGGTCAGCGGCTCGTTGACGATCTGCTGGTGGACCTTGTTGGGGAAGTAGTCCTCAAGGCTCTTGCCGTTGATCTTCCACTCGCCGGTGCCGGGCACGATGCGGACGCGGGCGACGGCCTGCTTGCGGCGGCCGGTGCCGGCGCCGGGGGCCGACGCGGAGGGACGACGGGCAGCGGCGGCCTCGCCGACGGGGCCCTCGGACTCGGAGGTGTACTCGGTCAGCTCGACCTCGTCGACCTCGGTCTCGGTGTTGTTCACAGTCATGTCTGTCACGGTTTCCTTACTGCGCAACCTGCGAGATTTCGAACGGGACCGGCTTCTGCGCGGCGTGCGGGTGCGTGTCGCCGGCGTAGACCTTGAGCTTGGACAGCTGCTGGCGGCCCAGCGAGTTCTTGGGGATCATGCCGCGGATGGCCTTCTCGACCGCGCGGGTCGGGTGCTGCTCGAGCAGCTGCTCGTAGCCGACCGCCCGCAGGCCACCGGGGTAGCCGGAGTGGCGGTAGGCCTTCTTCTGCTCCAGCTTGGAGCCGGTCAGCGCGACCTTCTCGGCGTTGATGATGATGACGAAGTCACCGGTGTCAACGTGGGGCGCGTAGGTGGCCTTGTGCTTGCCGCGGAGCAGGATCGCGGCCTGGGACGCGAGGCGGCCCAGCACGACGTCCGTGGCGTCGATAACGTGCCAGGCGCGGGTGATCTCGCTGGCCTTGGGTGTGTAGGTACGCACGTGTAACCCTCGTGTTCGTGGGAATGGCTTGAGCCGCACCCACCTGATCGTGGATCGGCAACAGTCCTCAAGTTTACGGGACCGTCGCCGATCGCTTCAAATCCGACGAACCCGCAGGTCAGCGGATGTTTCGCCCTCCCGGAGACGGCTCATCCATAAGAAGTGTGCACAGAGAGTGTGCATACTGGCAGTATGTCGGAACGCACCTCGTCCTCCGGCCGCACCGCACTGCGGGTGCTGGCCCACCCGCTCCGCAGCCGGCTGCTCGCCGAGCTGCGGGTGCACGGGGCCGCGACGGCCACCGAGCTGGCCGCCGCCCTCGAGACCAACACCGGAGCCACGAGCTACCACCTGCGCCAGCTGGCCGAGGTGGGTCTGATCGAGGACACCGCAGAGGGCACCGGCCGCCGCCGGGTCTGGCGCGCGGTGGCGACCGGCACGCCCGAGGCGAGTGCCGGCATACTCGATGCTGACCCGGACGACCCCGACGACCTGGCGGCGGCGGACTGGCTGGCCCGTGACTACCTGGAGCACTTCACCGACCGGGCTGGCGCCTGGCTGGGCTCGCGGGCCGACTGGCCGACTCCGTGGCAGTCCGTCCTCGGCCTCGAGGACCACCTGGTCCTGGTGTCCGCGGAGCAGATGACGGCGCTGCGCGAGGAGCTCGTCGAGGTGCTGGAGCGCTACCGCCGGCTGGGTCAGGGCAACCCGCAGGCCAAGCGCGTGTCGGTCTACACCTGCGCGCTGCCCGTCGACCCGACCCCTTGACCCGAGCTGCGGGGCGGCCGCAACCAGGCTTGTCAGTCGTGGCGCGGCTCGGCCGCCCGGAGACCGTGGAGCTCGGCCTGTCGGTGCTCCGGGAGAGGCGGACGGTTCGTCGTGATGGGCATCGCCACCGGGGCCGGGGAGGCCGAGGGGCCGTGGTTCTGGCGACGCTGCCGGGCCATGGCCTGCTCAGCCCTCCATGAAGACGGCGACGGTGCGGGCCGGCACCGTCAGCGTCCCGGCGTCGGTGTCCCCCGTCCGCCGCGGCGCCCTGGGCAGTGGTTCGGTCAGGCGAGCGTAGCGTCCAGGGTGATGTCGACGGCCTTCAGCGCCTGGCTCACGGGGCAGTTCTCCCGGGCGCCTTCGGCGATCTTCTGGAAGGTCGCGTCGTCGATGCCCTCGACGGTCGCGGTCATCGTCAGCGCGATGCCGGTGATGCCGGTGCCCGCCACGAACGTGACCTCCGCGGTGGTGCGCACCTCCGTGGGCGGCGTGTCGTTCTTCTTCAGCTCGTTGGAGAACGCCATGGAGAAGCAGGTGGCGTGCGCCGCGGCGAGCAGCTCCTCGGGGGTGGTCGTGGTGTCCGACCCCTCGGCGCGGGCGTTCCACTCGACCGGGAAGGTGGCGGCACCGGAGCTGTCCAGCGACGTGCTGCCCTTGCCGGTGAACAGGTCACCGTTCCAGGTGGTGCTGGCCTTGCTGACAACAGGGTTGGGCATGGGAGGCTCCTCGTCTCGGGTGGGCTCCGCGGGCAGCGGGCCCCTCCCTTGCACCGTAACGCGTGTGGTCAGCACGGTCATCTCCGGCCGCGCGCACCACAGTCCAGCTCCGCGGATTCTTCTCCGGCTCATCCGCGCTTCTGTCCTGCACTGCCAGGGTCCACGGCCCGTAGGTGCAGGACATAGCGCCGGGCGGTCGGGCGGGCGCGGATAATGGCTCAGCGTGGTGGCTGTCCTGCAGGGGTTCTGGCTGATCGCGGTCGTCATCGCGGTCGGTTGGCTCATCGCGCACACCGGCCTGTTCGGCCGCGAGGGACAGCAGATGCTGGCGCGCCTCACCTTCTGGGTCGGCTCCCCGTCGCTACTCTTCCTGGTCGTCGCGGACGCCGACGTCAGCGTCCTCTTCTCCGGGTTCCTGATCGCCACGGTCGCCGGGGTGCTGGTGACCGCCGGGCTCTACCTGCTCTATGCCCGCGTGGTGCTGCGCCGGCCGCTGTCCCACGCGGTGATGGGCGGGATGGCCGTCAGCTATGTCAACTCCAACAACCTCGGGGTGCCGATCGCGGTCTATGTCCTGGGGAACGCCTCGTGGGCGGCCCCCATCCTGCTCATGCAGCTGCTCTTCCTGCAGCCGATGTGGCTGGCGGCACTCGACGCCACCGGACAGGGCAGGGTGTCGAGGCGTCGGCTGCTGCTCTCACCGTTCACCAACCCGCTGACCATCGGCAGTCTGCTCGGCCTCGTCGTGGCCGTCTCCGGGATCCAGCTGCCCGAGATGGTGCGGGCACCGATCGACCTCATCGCCGGCCTCGCGATCCCCGGCATGCTGCTGGCCTTCGGCATCTCGTTGCGGCTCTCGCCCGTGCCCCGGGGCCGCAACAACCTCGCCGAGCTGGGCGCCATGGTGCTGCTCAAGCTCGGGGTCATGCCCGCAGTCACGTGGCTGGTCGCCGGTCCCGTCCTCGGGCTCTCCACGGCCGAGGTGCTCGGTGCCGTCGTGATGGCCTCGCTGCCGACCGCCCAGAACGTCTTCATCCTGGCCGTGGCCTACCGTCGTGGGGAGAACCTCGCGCGGGACAGCGTGTTCGCCACGACGTTCCTGGCCATGCCAGCCATGCTGCTGGTGGTCACCTGGATGGGTGTGGGCTAAACGCCTTCAGCCGTCACCTCGTGCGTCCGGCTGTCGTAGGTGAACAGGACCATGCCCCCGTCATGGGGGAGCGCGATGTTGGCACCGTCGCGGGCTCCACCGGCTCCGTAGTTCTCCTCCCAGCTCCCACCGACCGCGACCTTGAACTGGTACTCACCGGCCGGCAAGTCGAGGGTCGCGGTCCACGTGCCGGACGCCTCGTCATACGCCATCGCCGCCTGGGCACACGAGGGGTCCCAGTCGGCCGGGCAGCCCAGCGCGGCGTTGAAGGACCCGGGCAGGGTGACCTGCGCCGGCTCCCCCGCGGCCGGTGGGGCGGCCGGCGGCACCACCGTCGCGGTGGAGGTCGCGAAGGCCACCTCCCCCGCCAGCGGCTTGGCCACGGCGATGAGCTCGACCTCGCCCTCGGGCAGCGCCGCGGCGTCGGCGTAGACCCGGAATGGCGGAGCATCGTCGGTGCCGAGCACCTGCCACTCAGCCTCGCTCCCCACGGGCCGGACGGCGAAGGTGACCTGGGCGAACGGCATACTGCCCCCGGCTTCGGCTTCGGCTTCGGCCTCGGCGACGGAGGCGGAGATCTCCGCGCGACCGGTTAGCTCGCCCGCGGTGCCCATCGCGACCCGCAGCGACGACGGCTGCGCGACCGACTCGACGCTGCGGTAGACCACGGCGGACAGCGGGGGCACCTGCACCGTGACCTGGCCCGCGGCGTCGGAGGTGATGCCCTCCTCCGTGCCGTAGACCGGCTCGAACTCGGCGTCCGCCGCATAGGTCGCAAAGCTCGCGACAGCCGGCTCGACGTCGTTGTTGAGGGCGACGACATACTCGATGCCGTCCTGCGGAAGCAGCCGACTGACGGCGAAGACGCCCGGGCCGTCGGCCGCGAACCGCGGGATCTGCGCGCCGTCCGCGAGCGCCGGGTGCGCCTCGCGGAGCGCGGACAGCTCGGCGATGTGCCGGTAGAGCGGGGCCTCGGTGTCATACCGGTCCCGCGCCCCGGGGTCGTCGAAGACCACGTCCTCCTCGGCATACTGCTCGACCTGGGTCGCGAAGAGGTCCTGGCGGGCGTCCTTGTCACCACCCCGCCCGATCAGCCCCTGCTCGTCGCCGTAGTAGACGACCGGTTGGCCGCGGGTCAGGAACATCAGGGTGTGCCCGAAGGCGACCCGCTCGGGCAGGTCGCCGTGGACTATGGCGGGCCCGCCGAGGAAGCGGGAGAAGCGGCCCATGTCGTGGTTGCCCAGGAAGGTCGGCAGGGCGTAGGCGTTGGAGTCGGCGTCGGTGTACCAGTCGTCGCCGGCGAAGAGGCTCGCCAGGGCGGCGGCGGACTCGCCCCGGGAGTATGCCGTGGCGCGGGCCTGGAAGCCGAAGTCCAGGGTCGCGGGGAGCCGGCCGGCCGTGGAGTAGGTGCTCATGACGATCGGGTTGGCGTCGTAGACCTCGCCGAACATGAAGAAGTCGTCATTGCCCTGCGCCGCGGCGTGCTCCAGCATCGCGGGCCCGAACTCCGTCCAGAACTCCAGGTTGACGTGCTTGGTGGTGTCGATCCGGAAGCCGTCGACGCCGGTGTCGATCCAGGAGGTGTAGATGTCGATCATCCCCTCGACCACCTCCGGCTGCTCCGTGGCCAGGTCGTCCAGCCCGAAGAAGTCGCCGAGGAGGGAGGACTCGCCCTCGAACGTGCTGTTGCCGCGGTTGTGGTAGCGCGCGGGGTCGTTGAGCCAGGCGGGCACCTTGAGGTCCTGGTCCTCCGGCGCGACGACCGGGGTGTAGGGGTCCTCGCCCATCGGCCGGTAGGAGTGCTCCCCCTCCTCGTAGTCGATGACGTCGGCGGTGTGGTTGGTGATGATGTCGAGGAAGACCAGCATGTCGCGCTCGTGCGCCGCCTCGACCAGCGCGGCGAGGTCCTCCTCAGTGCCCAGGTGCGGGTCGACGGTGGTGAAGTCGGTGATCCAGTAGCCGTGGTAGGCCGCGCTCTCCTGCCCCACCTCGCCCTGAACCCACTGGTTGGTCATCACCGGGGTGAGCCAGATCGCCGTGGTGCCCAGCCCCTCGAGGTAGTCCAGCCGCTCGGTCAGCCCGGCCAGGTCACCGCCGTGGTAGAAGCCGGTGTCGGTGGGGTCGAAACCGTGCACGAGGCGGTCGCCGTCGAGCCCCGCCGTGTCGTTGGTCGGGTCGCCGTTGGCGAACCGGTCGGGGAGGACGAAGTAGAACTGCTCCCGGGTCAGCGGGCCGCGGAGCGCGTCGAGCGCGAGGGCCTCGATGTGATCGGGGACCGCATCCGCGACTGTCGCCGCCCCGCCCTCCCCTTGAGCGCTGGTCGCCACGGGGTCGTTCCCCGCCGTGGTCCGGTCACCGCCGAGCACCGGCGGCAGGACGATCCCGGCCACGACCAGTGCGGCGAGCGCGCCGGTGGCGACCAGGGCGGTGCGGCGTTTCATGCGGGCAGTATGCCGTGAGTCGGTGAATCAGCTGCTGTGTCCTGCACCCGCAGGGTTCTGACCCTGGCAGCGCAGGACATAGTCGCGACGAGGAGTTGATGCCCGTCCCGAGAGCTACGACGGCGCGAACCGGTGCTCAGCGCTCGCGCACCACCCGTCCCTCGTCCCAGACCGGCTCGGTCGTCTCCCGGACCTGGCCGTCCGCGCCGAAGACCAGGAAGCGGTCGAAGCCGCGGGTGAACCAGCGGTCATGGGTGACCGCGAGCACCGTGCCGTCGAAGGCCTCCAGGCCGATCTCCAGGGCCTCCGCCGAGTGCAGGTCGAGGTTGTCGGTCGGCTCGTCGAGCAGCAGCAGCGTGGCGCCGGACAGCTCAAGGAGCAGGATCTGGAAGCGTGCCTGCTGGCCTCCGGAGAGGGAGTCGAAGGTCTGCTCCCCCGACCGCGCCAGCTCGTAGCGGTCGAGCACGCGGGCCGCCTCGTCGCGCGGCCGTCCACGCCGGTGCTCGTCGCCGCGGTGCAGGATCTCGAGCAGCGTGCGACCCACCAGGGCTGGGTGGTCGTGCGTCTGCACGAACCAGCCGGGTCGCACGCGCGAGCCGAGCCGGGCGACACCGGTGTGCGCCACGGGGTCTGGTGCCACGTCTCCGACGGGGCGGTGCTCGACCTCCGGGTCGGAGCCGCCCGCGGCGAGAAGTCGCAGGAAGTGGGACTTGCCGGAGCCGTTGCTGCCGAGCACGGCGACGCGCTCGCCGTACCAGACCTCCAGGTCGAAGGGGTGCATGAGCCCGGTGAGCTCCAGACCCTCACAGATGACGGCCCGCTTGGCGGTCCGGCCGCCCTGCAGGCGCATGGTGACGTGCTGGGCGATGGCCACCGCCTCGGGCGGACCGGCCTCCTCGAAGCGGCGCAGCCGGGTCTTCGCCGCCTGGTACTGGCTGGCCATATCGGCGTTGTAGGACGCCTTCTGCTTGTACATGAGCATCAGCTCGCGCAGCTTGGTGTGCTCCTCGTCCCAACGCCTGCGCTGCTCCTCCAGGCGGGCGTTGCGCTCCACCCGTGCGTCGTGCCACGTGGCGAAACTGCCCGGATGCACCCACAGTGAGGCACCGGCGGACCCCGGCTCGAGGGTCGCGACCCGGGTGGCCGCGTTGGAGAGCAGCTCGCGGTCGTGGCTGACGAAGAGGACCGTCTTGGGCGACTCGCGCAGCTCCCCCTCCAGCCACTGCTTGCCGGGGACGTCCAGGTAGTTGTCCGGCTCGTCCAGCAGCAGCACCTCGTCGGGGCCGCGCAGCAGCGCCTCCAGCGCCAGCCGCTTCTGCTCACCACCGGACAAGGTGTCGGTCGTCCGCCACTGGGCCTGCTCGAACGGGACTCCCAGTGCGCTGACCGTGCACACGTCCCACAACGTCTCGGAGTCGTAGCCACCGACGTCCGCCCAGTCGACCAGGGCCTGGGCATAGGCCATCTGGGCCGGCTCATCGTCCACGGTCATCACGGCATACTCCGCCCGGTCCAGGGCCTGCGCGGCCTTGCGGACCTCGGGCGGCGACACCGAGACCAGGAGGTCTCGGACGGTCGGGGGCTCGTCGGTGCTGCTGCGCCCCATCGTGCCGATGAACTGGCTCATCACCCCCAGCCCGCCGCTGCGGGACACCGACCCGGACCTGGCCACGAGGTCACCGGCGAGGAGTCGCAGCAAGGTGGTCTTGCCGGTGCCGTTGGGGCCGACGAGGGCCACCTTGGCGCCCTCCCCCACCCGGAGCGACACGTCGTTCAGCAGGGGCCGCCCGTCGGGGAGGGCGTAGCTGACTCCGTTGACCTCAAGATGACCCACGGCCCCATTGTCCGTGGGGCCGTGGGCCATCTCAAACCGTTTGCCGTGCGGCGACGGCTAGCCGCTCACCCGCGGTAGTTGGGCTGGGTCTGCGGGTTCAGCTCGTCCAGGACGACCCTGGCTCCCGGGTCAGTCCGGGGGTCGTCGATGCGCAGCACGTCGAAGCCCTTGGTGATGTCCGAGGAGTAGATGTAGCCGTTGTAGTAGTACGCCGACCAGGACCCGCCCAGGATCAGGTTCTCGTCGGAGATCGGACCGCGCTCGAAGAAGCCGATCTCGTGCGGGTTGCTCGAGTCGGTGAAGTCCCACACGGAGGCGCCGCCCTGGTACCACGCCTGAACCATCAGGTCCTTGCCGTTGACCGGGATCAGTGAGCCGTTGTGCGCCACGCAGTTCTCGGTGTTGAACTGGTGCCGGTCGATCTTGTAGTACGACTGGAAGATCAGGGACCGTCCGCGCAGGTCGTAAATCGCGTTGGCGCCGCGGTTCGGCCCGACCGCCTCGTTGCAGGTGGCCGCGCCACCGCCGCCCAGCTCGTCGGTGAAGACGACCTTCTTGGCCTGCTGGTTGAACGTGGCGGAGTGCCAGAAGGCGAAGTTCTCGGTGTCCCGGACCCGCTCGATCACCTTGGGCTTCAGGGGCTGGGCGATGTCCAGCAGGATGCCGTCACCCATGCAGGCGCCGGCCGCGATGTTGCGCTTCGGGTAGGCCGTGATGTCGTGGCAGCCGCTGGTGTTGGCATAGCCACCGTCGTCGTCGGCGAAGAGGTTGGGGGTCGCCACGACCGCCGCGTCCTCCGGAGAGTTGACCGGCACGTCGATGATCGAGATCAGGTCGTGCGGTGGCTGGCAGTCCGGGTAGGTGGCGCGGGGCCCGTAGCTGCTGACGTAGAGGTAGACGTTCTTGCCGTTCTTCGACGGGATCATCGTGTGGGTGTGAGACCCACAGTTGGTCTCGACGGCCGCGACGTACTCCGGGTTGGCGGGGTCGCTCACGTCGAAGATCCGCATGCCCTCCCAGGCGTCCTTCTCGCTCGCGCTCAGCGACTCGCTCTGGCAGGAGTCGTCGGAGCGCGAGGCGTCCACGGAAAGGAAGAGCAGGTCGCCGTGGATGCTCAGGTCGGCCTGCCCGCCCGGGCAGAGCACCTGGCTCACGGTCTCCGGGGACTCCGGCTCGGAGATGTCGTAGACCGTGAAGCCGTTGTAGTTGCCCACGTAGGCCAGGTCACCCTGGAAGGCCATGTCGGTGCCGTAGGAGTCCGCGAAGGCTCCCTGCGGTGCGATGTTGGCGAGGTGCTCGACATTGTCGCTGGTGGCGATCTCGTCGACCTCAAGGTCGGTCCCCGAGTCCGCGGCGACCGCGGCGACGGCGGGCACCGCGAGGAGCGCGGCGGCCAGCACCGTGGCCTGGAGCCCCCTGGTGAGTCCTTTGGTGAACATCGTGATCCCTTTCCTGGGTGAGCAGGCCGCCCCGATGTCGACCAGTGGTGGTGTGATTTCGCCACACTAGGGAGGGGACGTCCGTGCCGACAGGCATCAGGAAAAACCCATAAGCACACCAGACCAAAATTTTACGATCGGCGTGATTGGCTACAGCCCATGACTCGACGTGGTTGGGCCTCCTGCGCCCTCGTGCTGGTGGTTGTCCTCGCCGGATGCTCCGGCGGGGAGCCAACACCCGATGAGGGACCGACCGCCGACGAGGCGACCTCGACAACCCGCATCCTCCAGCCCGGCAAGCCCGGCGAGGACAACGCCCAGGTCACGGGCGACATCAGTGTGGAGACGCCCACCGCCTCGGTCGCGGACACGACCTTCATGCAGGAGATGATCCATCACCACGCGCAGGCCCTCGAGATGGTCGACCTGGTGGAGGGAGATCTGCAGGATGCCGAGGTGCAGGTCATCGCGGCCCGCATCCGGGACGCCCAGGGCCTGGAGATCGAGATTATGGCCACCTGGTTGACGCAGAACGGAGACCCGGTGCCGGCTGTGGCGGCCGAAGCCGGTGTCGATCTGGAGGCCCTGGGTGCGGTGGTGCTCGAGGAGCACGCTGGCCACGGCGACGGGCACGGAGACGGCCACGACACGGGTCATGGCGACGGACATGCTGCCACGCAGGGGAACGGCTCGACGCACACCATGCCTGGCATGGCATCTCCCGAGCAGCTGCAGGAGTTGGGTGCTGCAGCCGGCCGGGAGGCCGACCTGATGTTCCTGGAGCTGATGACCGCCCACCACGCCGGGGCCCTGGTCATGCTCGATGAGCACGGCCTGGGGGCGAGCGACCTTCGCGCGATGGAGATCGGTGACGAGATGTCGGCCGAGCAGCGGGCCGAGATCGGCCGGATGGAGGACATCCGCGCTCGCCTGGAGGCCGGCTGAGGTCGTCGGCGGCCCTGAGCGGCCCCTGCGCCGACCCGTCGTTTCGGCTCGCCGCGATGAGGCTTCCTCCCTAATGTCGAAAGGCGCCGGAACCCGGCACCGGACCACGAGGAGGCTGTGTCATGGCAGAGAAGGACTACACCACTGCGACGGACCACGGCGGGGACCCGTATGTCGTCGACATCGAGCAGGAGACCCTGGACAACGACGAGTTCCGCAAGACTCTGTGGACCGGCAAACACCTGCAGCTCACCGTGATGAGCATCCCGGTCGGGGACGACGTCGGGCTGGAGGTGCACGAGAAGAACGACCAGTTCCTGCGCGTCGAGAAGGGCAAGGGCCGCACCGAGATGGGGCCAGCCGAGGACGACCTGCCGTTCACCCGGGACGTGGAGGACGACGACGTGATCCTGGTGCCCGCCGGCACCTGGCACAACGTCGTCAACACCGGCGACGAGCCGCTGCAGCTCTATGCCCTCTACGGCCCGCCGGACCACGAGCCGGGCACCGAGCACCCGACGCACGAGGACGCCGAGAAGGACCCCAACGAGGAGTGAGCCTGCCCGTCACCCCAGGTCGCGCTCAGCTGTGCGCAAGGCAGTGCGTCGACCACGGCCGCACCTCGAGCCGCCCCTCGAGGATCTCCTCGCCGCACTCGTCACACCGCCCGTAGGTGCCTTCCTCGAGTTTGGCTTGCGCACGCCGCACCTGGTCGAGGATGCCCTGAAGGTTGTCGTGCGCCCCCACCGCGGTGAGCCGGTCAACGGCCATCGCCGTGCCGTCCCCGACGCGTTTGCCGAAACTGATCGCGCCCTGGTCCTGCTCCGGCCGGGTCAGGCGGGCCATCTGCTCCAGCAGGTCGGCCTCCTTGGCGCTCAGCGTCGCCCGGATCTCCTGGTCGTCCATCTCTCTACTCTGCCACCGTGTCGGACTCCTGCCCCGGGCGCACCGCCCCTCAACCCAGCAGCCACGTGTCCAGGTCGAGGAGCCAGTGGTTGCGCAGACTGAGCGCGCGCTCGAGCGAGGCCGCGATGCCGGCGACGAACAGGGTCGTGCTGAGCCAACCAGGCAGCGAGAACGGGGAGGTGAAGGTGCCGACCCGCTCGGCCACCACGTCCCAGCTGGTGACCAGCTCGAGCAGCTGCGGCACGAAGAACACCAGGCCGACCGCCAGGACCGCGATCGCGACCCGTCCGACCCACCGGCTCAGCCGCGGATAGCGGTGACCCGCGACCGCCCGCCAGTACTCCCCGCTGTTCCGGACCGGCCGCAGCACCTGCTCACCGCCGCCACCATCGGGGACGTGGTGCATCCGGGTGACCCCGAACGTCCCCGTCGCCACCTCGACCACCCCTCCGGGCACCGGGAAGGCGGCGGGTGACTCGGCGACAAACTGCTCCCGGCCATCACGGTAGAAGCGGGTCGTGTCGTCCCAGTCGAAGTAGTCCACGTCGACGGAGTACTCGTGCTCGACCCCGTCCTCGTCCGGCAGCTCGATCCGGAAGACCGAGCGGGTCGGGATGTGCCACAGCCGATGCGGCTTCAGCGCACTCCCGTCACCGGGTTTGACCTTGGCCAGCTGCCGCTCCCGCCTCCACGCCCTCCACACCTGCGCGCTCCCCTCCTCGTGTGCTGCTCCAACCCTAACCACCACGGGAGCAGGCGGCGACGGAGATTCAGGGCAGCGTGCGGGTCGCCCTGGCCTGCTCGGCGCGGCCCGCCAGCTCCTCGTCCGCCGGGTAGACGATCTCCTCCAGGCACAACCCGTGGGCCGGCATCACGGTCACCCGCGGGTCCCGCACGCCGGCGGTGAGGATCTCGCGGGGCCAGCCCACGGCATACTGCCCCTCCCCGACCGGGACCACGGACCCGACGAGCGAGCGGACCATGCTGTGGCAGAAGGCATCGGCGACGACAGTGCCGATCAGTATGCCGTCCGCTCCCCTCTCCCAGGAGTAACCCAGGAGGGTGCGCACCGTGGTCGCACCCTCGCGGCGCCTGCAGAAGGCGGCGAAGTCGTGCAGCCCGGTCAGGGCTCGGGCGGCCTCGTCCATGGACGTGGCGTCGAGCGGCTTCTTGTGGAGCACGGTGTCGCGACGCCGCAGCGGGTCGAGGGTCGTGGGACGGTCGCAGATCCGGTATGTGTAGCGGCGCCGCAGTGCCGAGAACCGGGCGTCGAAGGCGTCGGGCACGGGAGTGACGGCCCGCACCACGATGTCGGGGGGTAGCACACCAGCCAGTCGGGTCACTGCAGCCTCGTGCGGCGGACGGTCGGACCGGCCGGGGAGCCTTTCCCAGGCGTCCGGGTCGATGTCGGCGTGGGCGACCGAGCCTCGCGCGTGCACCCCCGCGTCGGTGCGGCCACCGACGGTCAGCTGGACCGGGTCGGTGCGCAGGATCGTGCCGAGGCCGGCGGACAGCACACCCTTGACCGTGCGCAGCCCGGGCTGCACCGCCCACCCCGAGAAGTCGGTGCCGTCGTAGGCCAGGTCGATCCGGATGCGCACCCCCAGAACCTACCTGCCCTGCCCACACCCGGCCGAGCCCGCGTGTCGTGCAGCGGACAAGTGGCAGCACAACGGGGAGCGCCCGCCTCCCGGAGGGGAGGCGGGCGCTCGGTGGTCACGGGACCGCTTGAGCAGTCACGGGACGGGTGTGATCAGGCGTCGTCCTTGACCGTGTTGGCAGCCTCGGTAGTGTCCTCGGTGCTCTCGTCGTTGACCTCAGCGGTCTCGGCGGGGGCGGCAGGGGTGACCTCTGCGTTCTCAGCGGCCTCCACCTCAGCCTGGGCCTGGTCGACCTCGGCGGCGTCGGTGGTGGTGGGCTCCTCGGCAGCCAGCTCGGTGTCGGTGATCGCGGCCTCCTCGGCAGCCTTCTTGTCCTTGGCCGCACGCTTGGTGGCGCCCTCGGCCTGCGTGACGACGGCCTTCTTGGCGACCGGCTCGCGGACCAGCTCGATCACGGCCATGGGGGCGTTGTCGCCCTTGCGCGGCGCGATCTTGGTGATGCGGGTGTATCCGCCCTGGCGCTCGGACATGTCCGGCGCGATCTCGGTGAACAGACGGTGCACCACGCCCTTGTCGCGGACGATGGCCAGCACGCGGCGACGGTTGTGCAGGTCACCGCGCTTGGCGAAGGTCACCAGGCGCTCGGCGAACGGACGCAGCCGCTTGGCCTTGGCCTCGGTGGTGGTGATGCGGTCGTGCTCGAAGAGGGCGGTGGCGAGGTTGGACAGGATCAGGCGCTCGTGCGCCGGACCGCCGCCGAGGCGCGGGCCCTTACTGGGGGTAGGCATAACTCAGGTCTCCTCTAACGGAATCAGTACTGCTCGTCCTCGGCGAAACTGGCGTCGCCCTCGTCATCCAGGTCCTCGGACAGGTCGGCCTGGGCCGGGTCGAACCCGGGAGGGCTGTCCTTGAGGGCCAGGTTCATCTCGGCCAGCTTCTCCTTGACCTCGTCGATGGACTTCGCACCGAAGTTGCGGATGTCCAGCAGGTCGGCCTCGCTGCGGCTGACGAGCTCGCCCACGGTGTGGACGCCCTCGCGCTTCAGGCAGTTGTAGGACCGGACGGTCAGGTCCAGGTCCTCGATCGGCAGGGCCAGGTCGGAGGCCAGCGCGGCGTCGGTCGGCGACGGGCCGATCTCGATGCCCTCGGCCTCGACGTTCAGCTCACGAGCCAGACCGAACAGCTCGACCAGGGTCTTGCCGGCGGAGGCCATCGCGTCGCGCGGGGCCATCGAGTTCTTGGTCTCGACGTCCAGCACGAGGCGGTCGAAGTCGGTGCGCTGCTCGACACGGGTCGCCTCGACCTTGTAGGTCACGGCGAGCACCGGGGAGTAGATCGAGTCGACCGGGATGCGGCCGATCTCCTGGTCACCGGACTTGTTCTGCTGCGCGGAGACATAGCCGCGACCGCGCTCGACGGTCAGCTCCATCTCGATCTTGCCGCTGTCGTTCAGCGTCGCGATGTGCAGGTCGGGGTTGTGCACCTCGACACCGGCCGGCGGCGCGATGTCCGCGGCGGTGACCGGGCCCGCCCCCTGCTTGCGCAGGTACATGATGACCGGCTCGTCGTGCTCGCTGGAGACGACCAGGGTCTTCAGGTTCAGGATGATCTCGGTGAGGTCCTCCTTCACCCCCGGGATGGTGGAGAACTCGTGCAGCACGCCGTCGACGCGGATGCTGGTGATCGAGGCGCCGGGGATGCTGGACAGCAGGGTCCGGCGCAGGGAGTTGCCGAGGGTGTAACCGAAGCCAGGCTCCAGCGGCTCGATCGCGAACCGCGACCGGGACTCGGAGACGACCTCCTCGGACAGGGTGGGGCGCTGTGCAATGAGCACGGTTTTTCCTTTCCACGGGCGACCGCTATTTGACGCCCGGTGAGGTGCCGGTCAAGCCGGCGCTCGGCATACCTCTGTCTGTGTGCCGAGGGACTCAGGCTGCCAGGAGCGCTCCGCTCGCGGAGCGAGCCCGAGGAAACCAGCGAGCTTGCGAGCTTTGGTTTCCGCGGAACATCGATCGTGCGAGCGGAGCGAGCTCCCAGCAGTCCCGAGGGGGTCTGGGGGCGGAGCCCCCAGGGTGTTAGTTCTTCGAGTACAACTCGACGATGAGCTGCTCGGTGAGGATCGTGTCGATCTGCTCACGGGTCGGCAGCTGGTGGATCAGGATCTGCAGCGAGCCCGGGACGACCTTCATCCAGGCCGGGATCGGGCGGTCACCGAAGGTCTGGCGGGCCAGCTCGATCGGGAACTTCTCGACGGACTGCTTGCGGACCGTGATGATGTCGTACTGCTCCACGCGGTAGGACGGGACGTCCACGCGCTGGCCGTTGACCTCGAAGTGACCGTGCGTGACCAGCTGGCGGGCGGCACGACGGGTCCGGGCCAGGCCGGCGCGGTAGATCACGTTGTCCAGGCGGGACTCGAGGATGGTCAGCAGGTTGGAGCCGGTGCGGCCGGGGCGGCGGGCCGCCTCGGCGTAGTAGCGGCGGAACTGCTTCTCCATCACGCCGTAGGTGAAGCGGGCCTTCTGCTTCTCCTGCAGCTGGGTCAGGTACTCCTTCTCCTGGCTGCGGCGACGGCCGTGCTGCCCCGGGGGGAACGGACGCAGGTCGAAGTTCTTGTCGCCGCCGACGAGGTCGACCTTGAGCCGGCGGGACTTCTTGGTGATGGGTCCGGTGTAACGGGCCATGTTCTTTCCTTACCTTCCCTTCCGGTTCTCAGACTCGACGCTTCTTGGGCGGACGCACACCGTTGTGGGCCTGGGGGGTGACATCGGAGATGGCACCGACCTCGAGGCCGGCAGCGGTGAGCGAGCGGATCGCGGTCTCGCGACCCGAGCCCGGGCCCTTGACGAAGACGTCGACCTTGCGCATGCCGTGGTCCATCGCACGACGGGCGGCGGCCTCGGCGGCCATCTGCGCGGCATACGGGGTGGACTTGCGCGAGCCCTTGAATCCGACCTGGCCGGACGAGGCCCACGAGATCACGGCACCGGTGGGGTCGGTGATCGAGATGATGGTGTTGCTGAACGTGCTCTTGATGTGAGCCTGCCCGTAGGCGACGTTCTTCTTCTCCTTGCGGCGCACCTTGCGCGCGCCAGCCGTACTACGGCTCTTGGGGGGCATTCAAATCTCCTGACGAATGAACAAGTGTGTGGTCCGTGCGCGCCCGCGAGCGCAGCGAGCGTTCGGGGGGCAGTTGGGGGCGGAGCCCCCGACCGTGACTACTTGGTGGCCTTCTTCTTGCCGGCGACGGTCCGCTTGGGACCCTTGCGAGTGCGGGCGTTGGTCTTGGTGCGCTGTCCGTGCACCGGCAGACCGCGGCGGTGCCGCAGGCCCTGGTAGCTGCCGATCTCGACCTTGCGGCGAATGTCGGCTGCGACTTCACGACGCAGGTCACCCTCGAGGCGGTAGCTGCCCTCGAGGTGGTCACGCAGCTGGACCAGCTGCTCGTCCGTCAGGTCCTTGACGCGGGTGGACGGGTCGACGCCCGTCGCGGCCAGCGTCTGGTCGGCGCGGGTGCGGCCCACGCCGAAGATGTAGGTGAGAGCGACCTCGACGCGCTTCTCGCGCGGCAGGTCGACACCGATGAGACGTGCCATGTGGCGGTTCTCCTGGGTTCGTGTGGAGGTCGTGGGGCAACACCGGTCCGCATCCTCTGTGGTGGGCTCTGGCTCCTAGGAGCACGGGCCCGCGGTCCCCGGCCTCCACGCCGGGGGTGACGTCCCGCATATCGGGGGTCGGGTGCTGCGTACTGCTTTCAGTTGTCGTCGTGGTCGAGCCGCGACTCGTGCTGGGCGGTGGTGCTGCCCGGCGTGATCAGCCCTGGCGCTGCTTGTGGCGCAGGTTCTCGCAGATCACCATGACCCGGCCGTTGCGGCGGATCACCTTGCACTTGTCGCAGATCTTCTTGACGCTCGGCTGAACCTTCATGTTCTTGGTGCCGTCTTTCGGATCTGGTGGGTGGATGCTGGCTGGTGCGGGCCGGGGCCCGCTCCGGTCAGCGGTAACGGAAGACGATGCGTCCGCGGGTCAGGTCGTACGGGCTGAGCTCCACGACAACCCGGTCCTCGGGGAGGATCCGGATGTAGTGCTGACGCATCTTGCCGGAGATGTGAGCCAGCACAACGTGACCGTTGGTCAGCTCGACCCGGAAGTTCGCGTTAGGGAGGGCCTCCACAACGGTGCCCTCGATCTCAATGACGCCTTCCTTCTTCGCCATGTCCTCCACATTTCTGAGCAACCGTGGCGGCGCCCGGATCGACAAGGGTCGACCCTGGTTCCGTCGCGGTCACAAGGGTTGATTGCACTGCGTGGTCCGTGCCCGGGCATCCCTGAAGGAGTCCAGACGGGGACCGAGGGTCAAGTCTACGCCAAGGGGCCGCCTGAGCACTAATCGCTAGCGGCAGTATGCCGTGCGCCGGCTACCCCGCGGCGGCGCGGCTCTGCCAGTGCTCGTGCCCGGAGGCACCCCCGGCGGCGGCCACTCCGGCCGCACCACCATCGACTGCGGTGAGCACCCACAGGCCGGCGTCGGTGACGGCGACGGTGTTCTCCCAGTGGGCGGCGCGGGAGCGGTCGTTGGTGATGACCGTCCAGTCGTCGTCGAGGGTGGTGGTCTCGATGGTGCCGAGCGTGATCATCGGCTCGATGGCCAGGGTCGCCCCGGACGGCACGGTCGGGCCCTTGGAGGAGACCGAGTAGTTGGGGACGTTGGGGTCCATGTGCATCTGCGTGCCGATGCCGTGCCCGACGTAGTCCTCGAGGATGCCGTAGGTCAGCTCCTGGCCGGCGGCCCGACGGCGCTCCAGGGCGGCCTCGGCACTGCCCTCCACCGCGTCGCCGACCGCGAACAGCCGACCACCGACCTGCAGGGCGGCGATGCCGGCCCACATGGCGGCCTCGGTGTCCTCGACGAGAGCGACGTCCTCGGGGCGTCCGGCCTCGGGGCCACCGACGATCAGGGAGATCGCGGCGTCTCCGTGCCAGCCCTGGTAGATCGCGCCGCAGTCGATGGACACGAGGTCACCCTCGCGCAGCACCCGCTCCCCCGGTATGCCGTGCACGACCTCCTCGTTGACGCTCACGCAGAGGGAGCCGGGGAAGCCGTGGTAGCCCTTGAAGGAGGGCACGGCGTCCAGGCTGCGGATGTGCTCCTCGGCCAGGGCATCCAGCTGGCCGGTGGTGACGCCGGCGACCGCGTGGCCGCGCATGAGCTCCAGGGTGCGCCCGACAACCAGACCGGCCTCCCGCATGAGCAGGATCTGCTCGGTGGTCTTGGCCTCGATCTTGGGTCGCCGCAGGAAGGACATGCTCTACAGGTGGGTGCCGTTGACGCCGTTGGTGCGGGTGTCCAGGGCCTCCTGGATCCGTGCGGAGACCTCCTCGACGGTTCCCATGCCGTCGACCTGGCGGAGCAACCCGCGGGTGCTGTACACCTCGGCCAGCGGAGCGGTCTCCTCGGCATACTTCTCCATCCGCGCCCGGATGACGTCCTCGGTGTCGTCGGCGCGGCCCTGGCCCTGGGCCCGGTCCAGCAGACGCTGCACGACCTCCTCGGTCTGCACGACGAGCTCCAGCACGACGTCCAGTCCTGCACCCTGGTCGGCGAGCATCTCATCGAGCGCCTCGACCTGGCCGAGCGTGCGCGGGTAGCCGTCCAGCAGGAAGCCGGTCGCGGCGTCGGGCTGGGTGAGCCTGTCCCGGACGATGGCGTTGGTGGTCTCGTCGGTGACATAGCCGCCGCTGGCGAGGATCTCCTTGACCTGCAGCCCGAGCTCGGTCTCGTTCTTGATGTTGGCCCGGAAGATGTCACCGGTGGAGATCGCGGGAATGCCTCGGTTGTCGGCGATCATGGCGGCCTGCGTGCCCTTGCCCGCGCCCGGGGGGCCGAGAATGATCATGCGCATCAGCGGAGGAACCCTTCGTAGTCGTGCTGCTGGAGCTGGGACTCGATCTGCTTGACGGTCTGCAGTCCGACACCCACGATGATGATGATGGATGCTCCGCCGAAGGGGAAGTCCTGACTGGTCCCGAGCACGTTGAACGCGATCAGCGGGATGAGCGAGAGCACCGCCAGGTAGATGGCGCCCGGGGTCGTGATCCGGTTGAGCACGTAGGCGAGGTACTCCGCGGTGGGGCGACCCGCGCGGATGCCCGGGATGAACCCGCCGTACTTCTTCATGTTGTCTGCGACATCGTCGGGGTTGAACGTGACGCTGGTGTAGAAGAACGCGAAGAAGATGATCATCGCGGTGTAGATGGTCATGTAGAGCCAGGAGGTGTCCTGGCCGGGGACGCCCATGCCGAGGTGCCGGTTGACCCAGTTGACCCAGTCCGGGGGCGCGCTGCCGTCCGACGGGGTGTTGAACTGCCCGATCATCGTCGGCAGCATCAGGATCGAGCTGGCGAAGATGATGGGGATGACGTTCGCCATGTTCAGCTTGAGCGGGATGTAGGTGGAGGTCCCGCCATACTGCCGGCGCCCGATCATCCGCTTGGCGTACTGCACCGGGACCCGGCGCTGGCACTGCTCGACGAAGACGACCAGCGTCATGATGATCAGGCCCAGGACCAGCACCAGGGCCAGGGTGGTCCACGAGCGCTGCTGCACCACGGTCAGGGAGTTCGGGAAGCCCGCGGCGATCGCCACGAAGATGAGCAGCGACATGCCGTTGCCGACGCCGCGCTCGGTGATCTGCTCGCCGAGCCACATGATCAGGCCGGTGCCGGCGGTCATGGTCAGCACCATGAGCACGATGACCGGGATCGACTCATCCGGCATGACCGTCGAGCAGGTCCCGCCGAAGAGGGTGGAGGGGTTGCGTGCGAACGTGATCAGCGTGGAGGACTGCAGCACCGCCAGGCCGATGGTCAGGTAGCGGGTGTACTGCGTCATCTTCGTCTGACCGGCCTGCCCCTCCTTCTTGAGGGCCTCGAACCGCGGGATGACCACGGTCAGCAGCTGGACGATGATCGCCGCGGTGATGTAGGGCATCACACCGAGGGCGAAGATCGACAGCTGCAGCAGTGCGCCACCGCTGAACAGGTTGATCATCCCGAGGGCGGCGTTGGTCGACTGCGCCATGTCCTGGCAGCGCTGGACCAGGCCGTAGTCGATCCCCGGGGCCGGGATGTGGCTGCCCAGGCGGAAGATCGCCAGGATGCCGAGGGTGAAGAGGATCTTCTTGCGAAGATCAGGCGTCTTGAAGGCGCGCACGAACGCGGAAAGCACGAGGATTTTCCTCCCATGGTCCCGCAGCGGCGGGCTCAAGCAGTGATCCGGGTGACGATAACACCCGGGGGCGGAGCGAACGAAGCCCCGGGTGCCTGGTGGCACTCCGGGGCTTCGTCAGGGCATGCGGGTCAGGGCACGCGACCGGCGGACACGTGGCACGAGGCCCTGGTGCCGCCGACGCATGTCAGGCCTCGGTGACCGATCCGCCGGCGGCCTCGATCTTCTCCTTGGCGGTGCCGGAGAAGCGGACGCCGGTGACCTGGACGGCCACGTCGATCTCGCCGGTGCCCAACACCTTGACGGGCTGGCCCTTGCGGACAGCGCCCTTGGACGCGAGGTCCTCGACGGACACGGCGCCACCCTGCGGGTAGAGCTCGGCCAGCTTGTCGAGGTTCACGACCTGGTAGGTGGTCTTGAACCGGTTCTTGAAGCCACGCAGCTTGGGCAGCCGCATGTGCAGCGGCGTCTGCCCGCCCTCGAAGGACTCGGGCACCTGGTAGCGCGCCTTGGTGCCCTTGGTGCCACGACCAGCGGTCTTGCCCTTGGATGCCTCACCACGACCCACGCGGGTCTTGGCGGTCTTGGCGCCCGGGGCGGGTCGCAGGTGGTGCACCTTCAGTGCGGCGGTGCGGTCGGCACCGTTGTCGACGGTCTCAGCCATCGTCAGTCAACCTCCTCGACGGTCACCAGGTGGGCGACCGTGCGGACCATGCCGCGGAACTCCGGGCGGTCCTCCTTGACGACCGTGTGGCCGATGCGCTTGAGGCCCAGCGAACGCAGGGTCTCGCGGTGCATGTGCTTGCCACCGATCTCGGACTTGATCTGGGTCACCTTCAGCGAAGCCATCAGGCACCTGCCTCTGCGCGCGCCTTCAGCATCGCTGCCGGGGCGACGTGCTCCAGGGGCAGGCCGCGACGAGCGGCGACAGCCTCCGGCGGCTCGAGCTCCTTCAGCGCCTGCACTGCGGCGTGCACGACGTTGATCGAGTTGTCCGAACCCAGCGACTTGCTGAGCACGTCGTGGATGCCCGCGCACTCCAAGACCGCACGCACCGGACCACCGGCGATGACACCGGTACCCGGGCTGGCCGGACGCAGCATCACGACGCCCGCGGCGGTCTCACCCTGCACGGGGTGCGGGATGGTGCCGGCGATGCGGGGGACGCGGAAGAAGTTCTTCTTGGCCTCCTCGACACCCTTGGCGATCGCCGCGGGCACCTCCTTGGCCTTGCCGTAGCCGACGCCCACGGTGCCGTCGCCGTCACCCACCACGACGAGCGCGGTGAAGCTGAAGCGGCGGCCACCCTTGACGACCTTGGCCACTCGGTTGATCGTGACGACGCGCTCCATGTACTGGTTGCGCTCGTCGTCACGCCCGCCGCGACGGTTGTCACGGTCTCGGTTGTCCCGGCCGCCGCGTCCGCGACGGTCGGAGGTGTTGTCGGTGCCGCTGGTGGCACCGGTCCCACGGCGCTGGTTGTCAGCCATCAGACGGTCCTCTTCTCGTTCAGGTTAGTCGCGGTCACAGGGACAGACCGCCCTCTCGTGCACCGTCCGCGATCGCGGCGACGCGACCGGCGTAGCGGTTGCCGCCGCGGTCGAACACGACGGCCTCGACCCCGGCGGCCTTGGCGCGCTCGGCGAGCAGCTCGCCGACCCGCTTGGCCTTGGCGGTCTTGTCGCCCTCCATCGCACGCAGGTCGGCCTCCATGGTGGACGCGGACGCGAGCGTCTTGCTCGTGTCGTCGTCGACCAGCTGGACGAAGACGTGGCGCGAGGAGCGGTTCACGACCAGGCGGGGACGCTCGGCGGTGCCCACGACCTTCTTGCGAAGACGCGTGTGCCGGCGGATGCGCGCAGCGTGCTTGCTGCTGGAGCGCTTGACGATCATTGCCATGGCTTACTTACCAGCCTTTCCGACCTTGCGGCGGATGTGCTCGCCCTCGTAGCGCACACCCTTGCCCTTGTAGGGGTCGGGCTTGCGCAGCTTGCGGATGTTTGCAGCCACCTCGCCGACCTGCTGCTTGTCGATGCCCGACACGGCGAACCGGGTGGGGTTCTCGACCTGGAAGGTGATGCCCTCGGGGGCCTTCACCAGGATCGGGTGGGAGTAGCCCAGGGCGAACTCGAGGTCCGAGCCCTTGGCCACCACGCGGTAACCGGTGCCGTGGATCTCCAGCTTCTTGGTGTAGCCGTTGGTGACGCCCTCGACCATGTTGGCGATGAGGGAGCGCGTGAGGCCGTGCAGCGCACGGGACTCCCGCTCGTCGTTCGGGCGGGACACCTCGAGGGCGCCGTCCTCACCGGTCGCCACCGTGATCGGCTCGGCGATCGTGTGGGCCAGCTGACCCTTGGGGCCCTTCACCGTGACGTTGTTGCCGTCGACGGTCACCTCGACGCCAGAGGGCACGGTGACCGGAAGTCGTCCAATACGAGACATGTCTTATTCCTCCGTTCTCACCAGACGTAGGCGAGGACTTCCCCACCTACACCCTTCTGGGCCGCCTGCCTGTCGGTCAACAGGCCGGAGGAGGTGGAAATGATGGCCACACCGAGGCCACCGAGGACGCGGGGCATCCCGGTGGACTTGGCGTAGACGCGAAGACCGGGCTTGGACACCCGGCGCACGCCGGCGATGGAGCGCTCACGGTTGGGGCCGTACTTGAGGTCGATCAGCAGGGTCTTGCCCACCTCGGCGTCCTCGACGGACCAGCCGCCGATGTAGCCCTCGGCCTGCAGGATCTCCGCGATGTGCGACTTGAGCTTGGAGAACGGCATGCTCACCTGGTCCTTGTGCGCCGAGTTGGCGTTCCGGATGCGGGTCAGCATGTCCGCGATCGGGTCGGTCATTGTCATTGGGCTTCGTGCCCTTCCTCACCGCGGTTTCAGCACGCCCCGGAGGGGCGGCCGACCTGCGATGTAGCAGTGCGTGGATGAGTGTGGTGCGGGATTACCAGCTGGACTTGGTGACGCCGGGCAGCTCGCCCGCGTGCGCCATCTCGCGCAGGCAGATCCGGCACAGGCCGAACTTGCGGTACACCGAGTGGGGACGGCCGCAGCGCTGGCACCGGGTGTAGCCCCGGACCTTGAACTTCGGCTTGCGGTTGGCCTTGTTGACAAGTGCAGTCTTCGCCACGGGTCAGTTCTCCTTGAACGGGAAGCCGAGCGCGCGCAGCAGGGCGCGGCCCTCGTCGTCGTTGGTGGCGGTGGTCACCACGGTGATGTCCATGCCACGCACGCGGTCGATCTTGTCCTGGTCGATCTCGTGGAACATCGACTGCTCGGTCAGACCGAAGGTGTAGTTGCCCCGACCATCGAACTGCTTCGGGGACAGCCCACGGAAGTCGCGGATCCGGGGCAGCGCCAGGGACAGCAGGCGGTCCAGGAACTCCCACATGCGGTCGCCGCGCAGCGTGACGTGGGCGCCGATCGGCATCCCCTCACGCAGCTTGAACTGGGCGATGGACTTGCGGGCCCGGGTCACGGCCGGCTTCTGACCGGTGATCGTGGCCAGGTCCTTGATGGCGCCCTCGATGAGCTTGCTGTCGCGGGCCGCCTCGCCGACGCCCATGTTCACCGTGATCTTGACGATCCCGGGGACCTGCATCGGGTTGCCGTAGCCGAACTCGGTGAGCAGGGCCGGCTTGATCTCGTCGGCGTAGCGCTGCTTCAGGCGCGGCGCGGTCCGCTCGGCGGTGGTGGTCTCGGTCGTCATCACAGGTCCTTACCCGAGCGCACGGACACGCGGGTGCGCTGCTGCTTGGTCCGGCCGTCGCGCTCGACGCTCTCGACGCGGGTGCGGATCCGGGTCGGCTTCTTGGTCTCGGGGTCCACGACGGCCACGTTGCTCACGTGGATCGGGGCCTCGACGACCTGGATGCCGCCGGTGTTCACACCCTGGTTGTCACCAGCCTTGGTGTGCTTGGTGACGCGGTTGATGCCCTCGACGAGCACCCGGTTGGTCTCGGGGTACACGGCAATGACACGTCCCTGCTTGCCACGGTCCCCACCCTTGGCCTGGGTGCGGCCGCTGATGACCTGCACCAGGTCGTTCTTCTTGATGCGAATCCTCGCCATCCTCAGATCACCTCCGGTGCCAGCGACACGATCTTCATGTACCGCTTGTCGCGCAGCTCACGGCCGACCGGGCCGAAGATGCGGGTGCCACGAGGGTCGCCGTCGGCCTTGAGGATCACGGCGGCGTTCTCGTCGAACTTGATGTAGGAGCCGTCCGGACGACGACGCTCCTTCTTGGTGCGAACGATGACGGCCTTGACGACGTCACCCTTCTTCACGTTTCCACCGGGGATGGCGTCCTTGACCGCGGCCACGATGGTGTCCCCGACGCCCGCGTAGCGGCGGCCGGAACCACCGAGCACGCGGATGCAGAGGATCTCCTTCGCACCGGTGTTGTCCGCGACACGCAGTCGCGACTCCTGCTGGATCACTGTCGAACTCCTGTCGTCGAGCCGGTTCTCCCCCCGGAGTTCCGGGTGAGCCTTGCCGAACGTTGTGGATGAATGGTTCTTACTTGGCCTTCTCGAGGATCTCCACGACGCGCCACCGCTTGGTCGCGGACAGCGGACGGGTCTCCATGATGAGGACGCGGTCACCGATGCCGGCAGCGTTCTCCTCGTCGTGCGCCTTCACCTTGCTGTTCTTGCGCATGACCTTGCCGTAGAGGGCGTGCTTGACCCGGTCCTCGACCGAGACGACGACGGTCTTGTCCATCTTGTCGCTGACCACGTAGCCCTGACGGGTCTTGCGGTCGTTGCGCGCGGCGGTGCCGGCGTCGGGGTTCTCGATGGTTTCGCTCATCGTCAGCCCACCTTCTCCTTCGTGGTCTCCTCGGTCGTGGTCTCCTCGGCGGCAGCCTCGGGCTCACGGCCGATGCCGAGCTTGCGCTCGTTCATCTCGGTGTAGATGCGGGCGATGTCCTTGCGGACCGCACGCAGGCGACCGTGGCTCTCCAGCTGGCCCGTGGCCGACTGGAACCGCAGGTTGAACAGCTCTCGCTTGGCCGTCGCCAGTGCGTCGGCGAGCGCGCCGGCCTCCAGGCCGCGCAGCTGCTCCGGGGTCAGGTCCTTGCTTCCGACCGCCATCAGATGTCACCACCCTCACGTGCGATGAAGCGGCACTTCATCGGCAGCTTGTGCATTGCCAGGCGCATCGCCTCGCGGGCGACGTCCTCCTCGACACCGGACAGCTCGAACATGACGCGACCCGGCTTGACGTTGGCGACCCACCACTCCGGCGAGCCCTTACCCGAACCCATGCGGGTCTCAGCGGGCTTCTTGGTCAGCGGACGGTCCGGGTAGATGTTGATCCAGACCTTTCCGCCACGCTTGATGAAGCGGGTCATCGCGATACGAGCGGACTCGATCTGACGGTTCGTGACGTAGGCGGGCTCCAGGGCCTGGATGCCGTAGTCACCGAAAGCGATCGCGGTGCCGCCCTTGGCAGCGCCACTCCGACCGGGGTGGTGCTGCTTACGGTGCTTGACTCGACGTGGAATCAACATCAGGACTGCTCTCCCTCAGAACTAGCCGGGGTCTCGGCGGCCGGAGCCTCGGCGGGCGCCTCGGCCGCACCGGACTCGGTGGCGGCGTTGTCGCGGCGGTCACCGCGACGCGGGCCACGACCCGGACGGTCGTCGCGGCGCGGGCGACCCGGGCCACGGGACGGGGCGGCGGCCTGCTCGCGGGCGAGCTCCTTGGCCGTCATGTCGCCCTTGTAGATCCACACCTTGACGCCGATGCGACCGAACGTCGTGCGGGCCTCGTAGAAGCCGTAGTCGATGTTCGCGCGCAGCGTGTGCAGCGGGACGCGGCCCTCGCGGTAGAACTCCGAGCGGGACATCTCGGCGCCGCCGAGACGACCGGAGCACTGGATCCGGATGCCCTTGGCACCGGCGCGCAGGGCGGACTGCATGCCCTTGCGCATCGCGCGACGGAAGGTGACGCGGGCAGCGAGCTGCTCGGCGATCCCCTGGGCCACGAGCTGAGCGTCGACCTCGGGGTTCTTGACCTCGAGGATGTTCAGCTGGACCTGCTTGCCGGTGAGCTTCTCGAGCTCACCGCGGATGCGGTCGGCCTCGGCGCCGCGGCGGCCGATGACGATGCCCGGACGGGCGGTGTGGATGTCCACCCGCACCCGGTCGCGGGTCCGCTCGATCTCGACCTTGCTGATGCCGGCCCGGTCCATACCGGTCGACATGAGGTTGCGGATCGCCACATCCTCCTTGACGTAGTCGCGGTAGCGCTGACCCGGCTTGGTCGAGTCGGCGAACCAGCGGCTGCGGTGGTCCGTGGTGATCCCCAGGCGGTAGCCGTTGGGGTTGATCTTCTGCCCCATTAGCGGGCACCTCCCTGCTTCTCGCCCACCAGCACGGTGATGTGGCTGGTGCGCTTGAGGATGCGGCTGGCGCGGCCCTGGGCGCGCGGACGGAACCGCTTCATGGTCGGGCCCTCGTCGACGAAGGCCGCGGTCACGACGAGCTGGTGCTCGTCGAACGGCTGGGCCGTCTGCTCGGCGGCGTAGCGGGCGTTGGCGATGGCGCTGTTCAGCACCTTCAGCACTGGCTCGCTCGCGCCCTGCGGCGCGAACCGCAGGACCGCGATGGCCTCGTCGGCCGACTTGCCGCGGATCATGTCCACGACACGGCGAGCCTTCTGCGGGGTGACGCGGACGAACCGCGCCTGTGCCCTGGCTTCCATGGTGGTTTCCTCAGTGGTGTGGTTGGTCATCGACGGCGACCCTTCTTGTCGTCCTTCTCGTGACCCTTGAAGGTCCGGGTCGGAGCGAACTCACCCAACTTGTGGCCGACCATCGACTCGGTCACGAAGACCGGGATGTGCTTGCGGCCGTCGTGCACGGCCAGGGTGTGGCCGAGCATGTCGGGGGTGATCATCGACCGGCGGGACCAGGTCTTGATGACGTTCTTGGTGCCGACTTCGTTCTGGGCTTCGACCTTCTTGACGAGGTGGTCGTCAACGAAGGGGCCCTTCTTCAGACTACGAGGCATGTGTTCGCTTGCTCCCTACTCAGCGCTTCTTGCCGGTGCGGCGGCGACGAACGATGAGCTTGTCGCTGGGCTTGTTCGGACGACGGGTGCGGCCCTCAGGCTGACCCCACGGGCTGACCGGGTGACGACCACCGGAGGTCTTGCCCTCTCCACCACCGTGCGGGTGGTCGACGGGGTTCATCACGACACCACGGACGGAGGGGCGCTTGCCCTTCCACCGCATGCGGCCGGCCTTGCCCCAGTTGATGTTGCTCTGCTCGGCGTTGCCGACCTCGCCGACGGTGGCGCGGCAGCGGGCGTCCACGTTGCGGATCTCACCGGACGGCATACGCAGCTGGGCGTAGGGGCCGTCCTTGGCGACGAGCTGCACGCGGGTGCCGGCGGAGCGGGCGATCTTCGCGCCGCCACCCGGCTTGAGCTCGATGGCGTGGATGACGGTACCGACCGGGATGTTGCGCAGCGGCAGGTTGTTGCCCGGCTTGATGTCGGCCGAGGGCCCCTGCTCGATCGCGTCGCCCTGGCGGAGCTTGTTCGGCGCGATGATGTAGCGCTTCTCGCCGTCCGCGTAGTGCAGCAGCGCGATACGCGCGGTGCGGTTCGGGTCGTACTCGATGTGCGCCACCTTGGCGGGCACGCCGTCCTTGTCGTGGCGACGGAAGTCGATCACGCGGTAGGCACGCTTGTGGCCACCACCGATGTGGCGGGTGGTGATGCGGCCGGAGTTGTTGCGTCCACCGGACTTGGTCAGCGGACGGACCAGTGACTTCTCCGGCGTGGAGCGAGTCACCTCGACGAAGTCGGCGACGCTGGAGCCGCGACGGCCCGGCGTTGTCGGCTTGTACTTACGAATAGCCATGGTTTAAGAAATCCTCGGTTCTCGTCTCGACTACCGGCTCAGAGCGTGCCGAAGATGTCGATGGTGCCTTCGCGAAGCGTGACGATCGCCCGCTTGGTGTCCTTGCGCTTGCCCAGGCCGAACCGGGTGCGGCGGGTCTTGCCCACGCGGTTCAGCGTGTGGACCGACTCGACCTTGACGTCGAAGATCGACTCCACGGCCCGCTTGATCTCGGACTTGTTGGCCCGGGGGTCCACCACGAAGGTGTACTTGCCCTGGTCCAGCAGCGTGTAGGCCTTCTCCGAGACGACCGGGGAGATCAGGATCTCGCGCGGGTCCTTGTTGGCCTCGAGTGCGGTGCTCACTTGGTGCCCTCCTCATCGGTGCCCAGCGCGAGGCCGGTGTCGGCGGACTGGGCGGCAGCGCCGCCCGCCGGCTCGAAGCCAGCGGCCTCTGCAGCCTCGGCGGTGCGGAACCACACCTCGGCCTCCGTCTGGTCGTACCAGCGGGAGCCCTCGACGTGGTACTTCATCGAGTCCTTGTTGCCCTTGACGGTGAAGCCCTCGGGGGCCGCGCCGTCCTCGGTCGGGGCGGCCGAGTCGGAGCCGAAGCCACCGTCGACCAGCGTCGCGACCTCGGCGTCGTCAGCCTCGACCTCGGCGGCCTCTGCCACCGGAGCCTCCTCCGCGACCTCGACCTCGGCGGCCTCGGCGACCGGAGCCTCCTCCGCGACCTCGACCTCGGCGGCACCGGCGACCTTGCGGCCCTCGATGAAGGAGGTGAGCGCCGCCTGGGTGAACACGACATCGTCAGCGCACAGCACGTCATACGTGTTGAGCTGGTCGACGAACAGGACGTGCACCTCGGCGAGGTTGCGCAGGCTCTTCAGACCGATCTCGTCGGCGCGGTCCACGACCACGAGCACGTTCGGGCGCTCGGTGAGGCCGCTCAGCGCCGCCCAGGCGGTCTTGGTGGAGGGGGTGTCCCCCTCGACGACCGCGGTGAGGCAGTGGATCCGGCCGTGGCGGGCCCGGTCGGAGAGGGCACCGCGCAGGGCGGCGGCCTTCATCTTCTTCGGGGTCCGCTGGCTGTAGTCACGCGGCTGCGGGCCGTGCACGACGCCACCGCCGGCGAACTGCGGCGCGCGGGTCGAGCCCTGGCGGGCGCGGCCGGTGCCCTTCTGGCGGTAGGGCTTGCGGCCACCGCCGCGGACCTCGCCGCGGGTCTTGGTGGCGTGGGTGCCCTGGCGGGCCGCGGCCAGCTGGGCCACGACGACCTGGTGGATCAGCGGCACGTTGGTCTGCACGTCGAAGATCTCGGCGGGCAGCTCCACGGTGCCGGCGTCGCCGCCGGTCGGCTTGGTGATGGTGATGGTCGTCATCGCGTCAGGCCCCCTTGGCTGCGGTGCGGACGAGGACGACGCTGCCGCGCGGGCCCGGAACGGCACCCTTGATGAGCAGCAGGCCCTTGTCGGCGTCCACGGCGTGGATGGTGAGGTTCTGGGTGGTCTGGCGCTCGCCACCCATGCGGCCGGCCATGCGCTGGCCGCGGAAGACGCGACCCGGGGTCGACGCCCCGCCGATGGAACCGGGCTTGCGGTGGTTGCGGTGCGCACCGTGCGAGGAGCTGACACCGGCGAACCCGTGCCGCTTCATGACGCCGGCGAAACCCTTGCCCTTGGTCTTGCCGGTGACGTCCACGGTCTGGCCGCTCTCGAACGTCTCGACGGTGAACTCCTGGCCGACCTCGTAGTCGGCGGCGTCGCTCGTGCGCAGCTCGGCGACGTAGCGGCGCGGGGTGACCCCGGCCTTCTCGAAGTGGCCCTTGGTGGGCTGGTTGACCTTGCGCGGGTCGATCGCACCGAAGGCGATCTGGATCGCGTTGTAGCCGTCGGACTCGGCGTTGCGCACCTGGGTGACGACGCACGGGCCGGCCTTGATCACGGTCACGGGCACCAGGCGGTTGTCGGCGTCCCAGACCTGGGTCATGCCGAGCTTCTCGCCGAGGACGCCCTTGACGGCGCGTTCGGTAGTAGCAGTCATGGTGGTGCCCTTACAGCTTGATCTCGATGTTGACGTCAGCCGGCAGGTCGAGTCGCATGAGCGAGTCGACGGCCTTCGGCGTCGGGTCGACGATGTCGATCAGACGCTTGTGCGTACGCATCTCAAAGTGCTCGCGGCTGTCCTTGTACTTGTGGGGCGACCGGATGACGCAGAACACGTTCTTCTCCGTCGGCAACGGCACCGGGCCCACCACGGTCGCGCCGGCACGGGTGACCGTGTCGACAATCTTGCGCGCCGAGCTGTCGATGACCTCGTGGTCATAGGACTTCAGCCGGATGCGGATCTTCTGTCCCGCCATCGCTTGTCTGACTCTCTCTCGTCGTACTACTGGCTTTCGGCCGCTCAGGTGACCTCCGACCCCCGCGGTCGGGCGTGTCGCCCTGCCGCCAGGCACCAGAAGACCGAAGTCTGCTGGTGATGAGTGTTCGGAGCCCGGCCTGACCGGGGCTTGAGCTGCCTCCGCCCGCCCTCACACCCCGACATTGGGGCGCACTTCGAGCGTGCTGGGTGGCTGACGGGACCGACATGGGTCAGCACCGTGCGTCAAGCAACCTGTCTAGTGTGCCACGTCTGGGCGGCACAGCCCAAATCGAGACGTGGGACCCCGGCCCGCATTGGGCTGGGGTCCCACGATGTTGCGGACGCCACGGGGTGCTGTGCAGCACGCGGCGCCCGGTCGTTCAGCCCTCCTGGGCCTCGCCCTCGGTCTTGATGGCCGAGATCTCGAACTCGAGCGTGACCTTCTCGGAGACCAGCACGCCGCCGGTGTCCAGGGGCAGGTTCCACTCCAGGCCGTAGTCACGCCGGTTGAGCCGACGCGTGGCCTCGAAGCCGGCGCGGAGGTTGCCCATCGGGTCACGGCTCACGCCCAGCAGCACGATCGGGATCGCGACCTGCTTGGTGGTGTCGCGGATGGTCAGGTCCCCGACCACCATGAAGTTGTTCTCCTCCACCTCGTCGATCGTGGTGCTCGTGAAGACGATCTCGGGGTAGGTCTCGATGTCGAAGAAGTCCGGGCTACGCAGGTGCGCATCGCGCTTCTCGTTGCGCGTGTCGACGCTGGCCGCCTGCAGCCGGACCGTCACTGTGGAGTTGCTGAGGTTGTCTGTGTCGAGCTGGATGATGCCCTCGACGTCGTTGAAGGCCCCTCGCACCGTGGTGATCATCGCGTGCTTGGCCGAGAAGCCCACCCGGGTGTGCTCGGGGTCAAAACGCCACTCACCACTCATCGAGCCATCTAGCTCCGCCATAGCTCTCCTTCACTCGGTCATCCGGCGCCTCGGCAGGCGCCGCCCCCCGACGCTACCCCGATCCTCCCCGGTGCTGCGAATTGCCCCGCCGGGCATAGGGTCGATCAGGTGCCACCCAACCCCGTCCCGACCAGGGTCGCGATCCTCCTCATCGGCAGTATGACGGCACTCACCGCCGCCTGTTCCTCCCCCGCCGCCAACGGTCCGGTGGGTGCGGCACCGACCTCCGGTCACGAGGACGACCTCGCCCCGATGGAGTCAACGGCTCCCGACGAGGCCGGGACGAGCACGAGGACCGCACTCCCCGGCGACGACGCTGCGACCACCAGCGGGACACCGGCCCCCTGCACCAGCGGCAGCACCCTGATCGACGGGGTGGTCTGGATCGACGTCGACGGCCGGCCGTCGCTCGAGGTCACGCCCAGCGCCCTGCTGCGGCGCTGCGGCCTCGCGGGGGTCGACGACACCGCCTGGGCCGAGGTGGTCGCCCTGGAGCCGGACGCACAGACCCCGGGCATGGCCGACCAGCTGACCTGTCACATCCTGTTCGCCCCCACGAAGGACGTCTGGCACCTGGAGCCCTGGCGGCCGGTGGTGGACACCCCGGAGCTGGTCCAGAGCCGCTGCAACCCCGGAGGCGCGGACCCCGACCTCCCCCAATTTTGAGGGAGGTTTTGCTGCCGCTCCACGCCTTTTTGCAGGGGTTTTGTAGGCGATGGCCGCATCCACCCGCCCCTCCGCGCCGCGACTGCACCGACTCTTGACGCGGAGCACGGCCCTGGCGTCAAGAGCCGCTGCACTTGGCGCGCACGAGACGCGGCGACCGGTTCGGGAGACAGAGGACGTTGACCGGGGATCTGCCTGGTGGGCGGAGTTCCCTCGGACAGTGGTCTGGGGCAACAGCACCACAAGGGTGCGGGTAGGAACGACAAAACCACTACGAAAATGCGGGCACGGCCAACAAAACCACTACGAAAATTGGGGGGACGCAGAAGGGCCCGCAACCTGTGACAGGTTGCGGGCCCTCTGTGGAGCTCAGTGCGTCAGGGTCACTTGATGATCTTGGTGACCCGGCCGGCGCCGACAGTGCGACCACCCTCGCGGATGGCGAACTTCAGGCCGTCCTCCATGGCGATCGGCTGGATCAGCTCGACGCGCATCTCGGTGTTGTCGCCGGGCATGACCATCTCGGTGCCCTCAGGCAGGTGCACGACACCGGTGACGTCCGTGGTCCGGAAGTAGAACTGCGGACGGTAGTTGTCGTAGAACGGCGTGTGACGGCCACCCTCGTCCTTGGACAGGATGTAGACGTTGCCCTCGAACTCGGTGTGCGGGGTGATCGAACCCGGCTTGCAGATGACCTGACCGCGCTCGACCTCCTCGCGCTTGGTGCCACGCAGCAGCAGGCCGACGTTCTCACCCGCACGGCCCTCGTCGAGCAGCTTGCGGAACATCTCGATGCCGGTGACGGTGGTCTTGGCGGGCGGGCCCTCGTGGATACCGACGATCTCGATCTCCTCGTTGACGTTGAGGATGCCGCGCTCGATACGACCGGTGACGACGGTGCCACGACCGGTGATCGTGAAGACGTCCTCAACCGGCATCAGGAAGGGCTTGTCGACGTCGCGCTCCGGCTCCGGGATCGACTCGTCGACCGCGTTCATGAGCTCCATGAGCTTGTCGCCCCACTCGGCGTCACCCTCCAGCGCCTTCAGCGCGGAGACCTGCACGACCGGCAGGTCGTCGCCCGGGAACTCGTAGGAGGACAGCAGCTCGCGGACCTCCATCTCGACGAGCTCCATGATCTCCTCGTCGTCGACCATGTCGGACTTGTTGAGCGCCACGACGATGTAGGGAACGCCGACCTGGCGGGCCAGGAGGACGTGCTCCTTGGTCTGCGGCATCGGGCCGTCGGTGGCCGCCACGACCAGGATCGCGCCGTCCATCTGGGCCGCACCGGTGATCATGTTCTTGACGTAGTCAGCGTGACCCGGGCAGTCGACGTGAGCGTAGTGACGCTTCTCCGTCTGGTACTCGATGTGCGAGATCGAGATCGTGATGCCGCGCTGCTTCTCCTCGGGCGCCTTGTCGATCGTGTCGAAGGCGGACGCCTCGTTGAGGTCCGGGTACTTGTCATGCAGGACCTTGGAGATGGCAGCCGTCAGCGTCGTCTTGCCGTGGTCGATGTGCCCGATGGTGCCGATGTTGACGTGCGGCTTGGTCCGCTCGAACTTGGCCTTAGCCACTTGGGTCCTCCTCAGGACTCGGATGTGTCATCGCCACTGTTTCCTTTGTCGTGGTGGCGACATCTTGCAAGTTGTGGTGGTCGAAACTCCGGTGGGGAGTCTACTGCTCACTCACCACGGATTTTCTTGATGATCTCCTCCGCGACGTTCCGGGGAACCTCTGCGTAGGAGTCGAACTGCATCGTGTAGTTAGCACGGCCCTGGGTCTTGGACCGAAGATCACCAACGTACCCGAACATCTCGGACAGCGGGACCACTGCCTTGACAACCTTGGCGCCACTGATGTCCTCCATGGCCTGGATCTGGCCACGTCGGGAGTTCAGGTCGCCGATCACGTCACCCATGTAGTCCTCGGGGGTGCGGACCTCGACGGCCATCACGGGCTCGAGCAGGACCGGGTCCGCCCGACGGACGGCCTCCTTGAGCACCATGGAGCCGGCGATCTTGAACGCCATCTCCGAGGAGTCGACGTCGTGGTAGGCACCGTCGAGCAGGGTCGCCTTGATCCCGACGAGCGGGTAGCCGGCGAGGACGCCGAGCTGCATGGCCTCCTGAATGCCCTGGTCGACGCTGGGGATGTACTCCCGCGGGATGCGCCCACCGGTGACCGAGTTCTCGAAGGTGTAGAGCTCGCCCTCGGTCGTGTCCAGCGGCTCGAAGGTGAGCTGCACCTTCGCGAACTGGCCGGAACCACCGGTCTGCTTCTTGTGGGTGTAGTCGTACTTCTCCACGGAGCGACGGATGGTCTCGCGGTAGGCCACCTGGGGCGCACCGACGTTGGCCTCGACCTTGAACTCCCGCTTCATGCGGTCGACCAGGATGTCGAGGTGGAGCTCGCCCATGCCGCCGATGACGGTCTGGCCGGTCTCCTCGTCCAGACGCACGGTGAAGGTGGGGTCCTCCTGCGCCAGCTTCTGGATCGCGGTGCCGAGCTTCTCCTGGTCACCCTTGGTCTTGGGCTCGATCGCCACATGGATGACCGGCTCCGGGAAGGTCATCGACTCCAGGATGATCTGCTCGTTCATGTCGCTCAGGGTGTCACCGGTCGTGGTGTCCTTGAGTCCGATGACGGCGTAGATGTGACCCGCGGAGGCCTTATCGACCGGGTTCTCCTTGTTGGCGTGCATCTGGAACAGCTTGCCCAGCCGCTCCTTCTTGCCCTTGGTGGCGTTCATGACCTGCTGGCCACCGCTGATCTCACCGGAGTAGACCCGGATGTAGGTCAGCGTCCCGAAGAACGGGTGCGTGGCGATCTTGAAGGCCAGCGCAGCGAACGGCTCCGAGGAGGCCGGCTTGCGGTAGATGACGGTCTCCTCGTCGCCGGGCTTGTGGCCCTCGGTCGGCGGGACGTCCATCGGGCTCGGCAGGTAGTCGATGACCGCGTCGAGCAGGGGCTGCACGCCCTTGTTCTTGAACGCGGTGCCGCAGAAGACGGGGTTCACCTCGCTGGCCAGGGTCAGCTTGCGCACACCGGCCTTGATTTCGTCCTCGGTCAGCTCCTCGCCACCCAGGTACTTCTCGAGCAGCTCCTCGTCGGCCTCGGCGACCTTCTCGACCAGCAGCTCGCGGTACTCCTGCGCCTTGTCCTGCAGCGCGGCCGGGATGTCCTCGACCTCGTAGTCCTCACCCAGTGCGGTCTCGCCGCGCCAGACCAGGGCCTTCATCCGGACCAGGTCGATGACGCCCTCGAAGTCGGACTCGGCACCGATCGGCAGCTGCATGACCAACGGCGTCGCGCCGAGGCGGTCCACCATGGTCTGCACCGAGAAGTAGAAGTCCGCGCCCATCTTGTCCATCTTGTTGATGAAGCACATGCGCGGGACGCCGTACTTGTCGGCCTGGCGCCACACGGTCTCGGACTGGGGCTCGACACCCTCCTTGCCGTCGAAGACCGCCACGGCCCCGTCGAGCACGCGCAGGTTGCGCTCGACCTCGACGGTGAAGTCAACGTGACCGGGAGTGTCGATCAGGTTGATCTGGTGACCCTTCCAGTAACTGGTCACCGCGGCGGAGGTGATGGTGATCCCCCGCTCCTTCTCCTGCTCCATCCAGTCGGTCGTCGAGGCACCGTCGTGGGTCTCGCCCATCTTGTGCTTGACGCCGGTGTAGAACAGGATCCGCTCGGTGGTCGTCGTCTTGCCGGCATCGATGTGCGCCATGATGCCGATGTTGCGGACCATCGTCAGGTCCGTCAGAACGTCGAGTGCCACAGTCTCTCTTCTCTAGCTCGTTGCGTATGTCGGGTGGTCGCGGTCGTCAGACCAGCGTCACCAGCGGTAGTGGGCGAAGGCCTTGTTGGCCTCGGCCATCTTGTGCGTGTCCTCACGGCGCTTCACCGCGGCACCCAGACCGTTGCTGGCGTCCAGGATCTCGTTCATCAGACGCTCGGTCATCGTCTTCTCACGACGCTGCCGCGCGTAGCCGACGAGCCAGCGCAGGGCCAGCGTGGTGGACCGGCCGGGCTTGACCTCGATCGGCACCTGGTAGGTCGCACCACCGACGCGGCGGCTCTTGACCTCCAGCGCGGGACGGACGTTGTCCAGGGCACGCTTGAGCGTGGCCACCGGGTCGGTGCCGGTCTTGGCGCGGACACCCTCCATCGCCCCGTAGACGATGGTCTCGGCGACGGACTTCTTGCCGTCCACGAGGATCTTGTTGACAAGCTGGGTGACCAGGGTCGACCCGTAGACGGGGTCGGAGATCAGCGGACGCTTGGGAGCGGGGCCCTTACGAGGCATTACTTCTTCTCCTTCTTCGCGCCGTACCGGGAACGAGCCTGGTTGCGGCCCTTGACACCCTGGGTGTCGAGCGAGCCGCGGACGATCTTGTAGCGAACACCGGGGAGGTCCTTCACGCGGCCACCACGGACGAGCACGATCGAGTGCTCCTGCAGGTTGTGACCCACGCCCGGGATGTAGGCCGTGACCTCGACGCCGCTGGTCAGCTTCACGCGAGCGACCTTGCGCAGGGCGGAGTTCGGCTTCTTGGGGGTGGTGGTGTAGACACGGGTGCAGACGCCGCGGCGCTGCGGGTTGCCCTTGAGGGCGGGACTGTTGGTCTTCTTGACCTTGTCCTGGCGCCCCTTGCGGACGAGCTGGTTGATTGTGGGCACTGATTCTCCGTCAGTCGATGTTGTCTGCGCTGGCCGTCATCACTGACGGTTCACGCTCCTTGGTGTGCCGGCCCGCCGCCCCCGAGCTCGGGTGTGTCGGACCGGTGCTCTCCCCTGCACTTCCCCCAGAGGCCACGGCACCGCCATGCGAGATGGTGATGGGTGGACTCAAGCGGGGCTGCCCGGCGAGAGGTGGCTGCCACCAGGACCTAGCCCGGCGACACGCGCGCAGGCGAGGCCTACGCACACAAGCCTCAAGACTACCGGCGTGCGTGGTATGCACCAAATTCAGGCGGGCGCCCACGCCCGTGACCTACGGCATACTCCCGTCCTCCGGCAGCAGGCTCCAGAGCTCGTCGTCCCACCAGTGTGCCCCATCCGGGGCCAGGACGGCCGCGCGGTCCACTCCGTCGCGGGAGAAGCCGAGCCTGGCCAGGAGCCGTGAGGAGGGCGTCGCGGGCGCGAAGACTCGGGCCGTGACGCGGCGGGCGCCGGCACCGAGGACGGCCCTGAGCACGGCCCGGACACACTCGGTCGCCAGCCCCTGGCCGTGGAACTCCGGGTGGAAGGCATAGCCGACAGCCGCCTCGACCGCGTCCGTGGTCGCCGGCGCCATCGCCGATGCGGTGCGGAACCGCACCCGGACGTCCCCGACGAGCCGCGTGGTGGTGTCGCCGGGCAGCGCCGACTCCGGTCCGTGCAGCTCGGCCACCACGCTCACGCCGGTGGGGTCGTTCCGCCACCGTGTCAGCAGCTCCCCCACCCCGTCGACGTCGAGCGGCGGGTGACCCAGGAAGCGGATCACCTGCGGGTCGCTGCGATAGGCGTGGAGCGCACGGGCGTCGCCCGCACCCACCTCCCGCAGCGTGCAACGAGCGGTGGTCAGGGGCAGCGCCGCCCGCACCGCGGCGACGGCACCCTGGACGGCTCGGTCGACGCCCTCGGACCGCTCTGCGCTGCTCACGGCAGGTGAGTCTGCCACGAGGCCGACCAGCCGGGACCAACGACCGAGGGGCGAGTATGACGCACGGTTCCGTACGGCATACTCGCCCCTCGGCGGTGGATCAGCGGATCAGTAGCGGTCGTCGCCCACCGACAGGTCGTCCAGGCGGACGGCCTCGCCGGAGCCCGGCCCGAAGGCGGGGTACTCGAACTGGTCGTAGTCCGGCACGGCGTAGGCGGCTGCCTTGGCCTCCTCCGTGGGCTCCACGGTGAGGTTGCGGTAGCGCGGCAGACCGGTGCCGGCCGGGATCAGCTTGCCGAGGATGACGTTCTCCTTCAGGCCCAGCAGCGGGTCGGACTTGGCCTGCATGGCCGCCTCCGTGAGGACCCGGGTGGTCTCCTGGAAGGAGGCCGCGGACAGCCACGAGTCGGTGGCCAGCGAGGCCTTCGTGATGCCCATCAACTCCGGACGACCCGAGGCCGGCTTGCCGGACTCGGACACGACGCGACGGTTCTCGGTCTCGAAGCGGCCACGCTCGACCAGCTCACCCGGGAGCAGGTTGGCGTCGCCGGCCTCGATGATCGTGATCCGGCGCAGCATCTGCCGCACGATGACCTCGATGTGCTTGTCGTGGATCGACACGCCCTGCTGGCGGTAGACCGCCTGCACCTCGTCGACCAGGTGCTGCTGGGCAGCACGCGGGCCGAGGATGCGCAGGACCTGCTTCGGGTCGATCGCACCCTGGACCAGCTGACGGCCGACCTCGACGTGCTCGCCGTCGGCGACCAGCAGGCGCTGACGCTTGCTGACCGGGTAGGCGTGCTCGTCCGAGCCGTCGTCCGGGACCAGCAGGATCCGGCGGGACTTGTCGGTGTCCTCGACCTGGACGCGACCGGTGGCCTCGGCGATCGGGGCGACCGCCTTCGGCGTGCGGGCCTCGAACAGCTCGACGACACGCGGCAGACCCTGGGTGATGTCGTCACCGGCCACACCACCGGTGTGGAAGGTGCGCATCGTCAGCTGGGTGCCGGGCTCACCGATGGATTGGGCCGCGATGATGCCGACGGCCTCACCGATGTCGACCAGCTTGCCGGTGGCCAGCGAGCGGCCGTAGCACTTGGCGCAGGTGCCGACCAGGGACTCACAGGTGAGCACCGAGCGGACCTTGACCTCCTTGACACCGGCCGCGACGAGCGCGTCGATGACGACGTCGCCCAGGTCGATGCCGGCCTCGGCCAGGGTCTCGCCCTCGTGGACGACGTCCTGGGCCAGGGTGCGGGCGTAGACGGCGGTCTCCACGTCGTCGTGCTCGCGCAGGTCCCCGCTGGGGGTCTCCACGGCGATCGGCATCAGGAAGCCGCGGTCGGTGCCACAGTCCTCCTCGCGGATGATCACGTCCTGGCTGACGTCCACCAGACGACGGGTCAGGTAACCCGAGTCGGCGGTCCGCAGCGCGGTGTCGGCCAGGCCCTTGCGGGCACCGTGCGTGGAGATGAAGAACTCCAGCACCGACAGACCCTCACGGAAGTTGGACTTGATCGGGCGCGGGATGATCTCACCCTTGGGGTTGGCCATCAGGCCGCGCATGCCGGCGATCTGACGCAGCTGGAACCAGTTACCACGAGCACCCGAGGTCACCATCCGGTAGATGGTGTTGTCCTTGGGCATGGTGGTCTCGAGCTCCTTGGCCACCTCGTTGGTCGCCTGGGTCCAGATCTCGATGAGCTCCTGACGGCGCTCGTCGTCGGTGATCAGACCGCGCTCGTACTGCGTCTGGACCTTGGCCGCCTTGGTGTCGTAGACATCCAGGATCTCGGTCTTGCGCACCGGGGTCATCACGTCGGAGATGGCCACGGTGGTGCCCGAGCGGGTCGCCCAGTAGAAGCCGGTGTCCTTCAGCGAGTCCAGGGACGCCGCGACCTGCACCTTGGTGTAGCGCTCGGCCAGGTCGTTGACGATCGCCGAGAGACGCTTCTTGTCGACCACGTCGTTGACGAACGGGTAGTTCGGCGGCAGCGCGTCGTTGAAGACGGCGCGGCCCAGCGTGGTGTCCACGACGAACTCCGAGGCAATGCCCTCGTCGTCGACCTCGGCGCCCTCGGGCAGCTCGTGACCCAGCGGGGCGGCGGTGTTGCGCACCCGCAGCCGGATCAGCGTGCCGATCTCGATCTCGCCGGCGTCGAAGGCCATCTGCGCCTCGGACACCGAGGTGAAGGACCGCACGGGGGCGCCGTCCTCGGTGAGCTCCGGGGCCTCGAAGGACGCGGAGGTGAGGTGGAACAGACCGATGATCATGTCCTGCGTGGGCATGGTCACCGGGCGACCGTCGGCCGGCTTGAGGATGTTGTTGCTCGAGAGCATCAGGATCCGGGCCTCGGCCTGCGCCTCCGCGGACAGCGGCAGGTGCACGGCCATCTGGTCACCGTCGAAGTCCGCGTTGAAGGCGGTGCAGACAAGCGGGTGGATCTGGATGGCCTTGCCCTCGACCAACTGCGGCTCGAAGGCCTGGATGCCGAGGCGGTGCAGCGTGGGTGCGCGGTTCAACAGCACGGGGTGGTCGGTGATGACCTCCTCGAGCACGTCCCACACCACGGAGCGGCCACGCTCGACCATCCGCTTGGCGGACTTGATGTTCTGCGCGTGGTCGAGGTCGACCAGGCGCTTCATCACGAACGGCTTGAACAGCTCCAGGGCCATCTGCTTGGGCAGACCGCACTGGTGCAGCTTCAGCTGCGGGCCGACGACGATGACCGAACGGCCGGAGTAGTCGACGCGCTTGCCGAGCAGGTTCTGCCGGAAGCGGCCCTGCTTGCCCTTGAGCATGTCGGACAGCGACTTCAGCGGCCGGTTGCCCGGGCCGGTGACGGCGCGACCGCGGCGACCGTTGTCGAACAGGCTGTCGACGGCCTCCTGCAGCATCCGCTTCTCGTTGTTGACGATGATCTCCGGAGCACCCAGGTCGAGCAGTCGCTTGAGCCGGTTGTTGCGGTTGATCACGCGACGGTAGAGGTCGTTCAGGTCGGAGGTCGCGAAGCGGCCACCGTCCAGCTGCACCATGGGGCGCAGGTCCGGCGGGATGACCGGGACGCAGTCCAGGACCATGCCGTCGGGGTTGTTCGCCGTGGTCAGGAACGAGGTGACGACCTTCAGACGCTTGATGGCGCGGGTCTTCTTCTGGCCCTTGCCGGTGGCGATGACCTCACGCAGCAGCTCGACCTCGGCCTCCAGGTCGAAGTTCTGCAGGCGCTTCTGCAGCGCCGCAGCTCCCATGCCGCCCTCGAAGTACATGCCGAAGCGGTCGCGCATCTCGCGGTAGAGGATCTCGTCGCCCTCGAGGTCCTGGACCTTGAGGTTCTTGAACCGGTCCCAGACCTGCTCGAGGCGCTCGATCTGCTGGTCCGCACGACGGCGGATCTGGTTCATCTCGCGCTCGGCACCGTCGCGCACCTTGCGGCGCGCGTCGGCCTTGGCCCCCTCGGCCTCCAGCTCGGCCAGGTCGGCCTCGAGCTTGACGGCGCGGGTGTTGACATCTGCGTCGCGACGGTTCTCCAGCGCCTTGCGCTCGGAGTCGATCTCGGCCTCCAGGGAGGGCAGCGCCTGGTGGCGGCCGTCCTCATCGACGGACGTGATCATGTAGGCCGCGAAGTAGATGACCTTCTCCAGGTCCTTCGGGGCCAGGTCCAGCAGGTAGCCGAGCCGGCTCGGGACACCCTTGAAGTACCAGATGTGGGTCACCGGAGCCGCCAGCTCGATGTGGCCCATCCGCTCACGGCGCACGCCGGCGCGGGTCACCTCGACGCCGCAGCGCTCGCAGATGATGCCCTTGAACCGGACGCGCTTGTACTTGCCGCAGTAGCACTCCCAGTCGCGGGTGGGGCCGAAGATCTTCTCGCAGAAGAGTCCGTCCTTCTCCGGCTTCAGGGTTCGGTAGTTGATGGTCTCGGGCTTCTTGACCTCGCCGTGGCTCCACCGGCGGATGTCCTCCGCGGTAGCCAGGCCGATGCGCAACTCGTCGAAGAAGTTGACGTCGAGCACGTGGATCCTTCTCTCGTGATCTCGTGGAAAAGCGTTAAAGACTTGGGTATGACGTGTGGCCGGGTCCGCGGGGCCGGCGGGTGTGCACCCGGCCGGCCCCACGGCATACGACCTAGACTTCCTCGACGGAGCTCGGCTCCCGGCGCGAGAGGTCGATCCCGAGCTCCTCCGCCGCGCGGAAGACCTCCTGGTCGGACTCGCGCAGGTCGATCTGCGTGCCGTCGGAGGACAGGACCTCGACGTTCAGGCAGAGCGACTGCATCTCCTTGATGAGCACCTTGAAGGACTCGGGGATGCCCGGCTCCGGGACGTTGTCGCCCTTGACGATCGACTCGTAGACCTTCACGCGGCCGGTGACGTCGTCGGACTTGATGGTGAGCAGCTCCTGCAGGGCGTAGGCGGCGCCGTAGGCCTCCAGGGCCCAGACCTCCATCTCGCCGAAGCGCTGTCCACCGAACTGCGCCTTACCACCCAGCGGCTGCTGCGTGATCATCGAGTACGGCCCGGTGCTGCGCGCGTGGATCTTGTCGTCCACGAGGTGGTGCAGCTTCAGGATGTACATGTAGCCCACGGACACCGGCTGCGGGTAGGGCTCGCCGGAGCGGCCGTCGAACAGCCGGGCCTTGCCGGACTCGCCGATGAGACGCTCGCCGGAGGCCGACGGACGGGTCGACTCCAGCAGGCCGGCGATCTCGTGCTCGGTCGCACCGTCGAACACCGGGCTCGCCACGCGGGTGCGCGGCTCGGCGGAGCGGGCGTCCGCGGGGATGCCCGCGGCCCACTCGGCGCCCTCGGCGATCTCCCAGCCCTGCGCCGCGGCCCAGCCGAGGTGCAGCTCCAGGATCTGTCCGACGTTCATCCGGCCGGGCACACCCAGCGGGTTGAGCACGACGTCGACCGGCGTGCCGTCCTCGAGGAAGGGCATGTCCTCCACGGGCAGGATCTTGGAGATGACGCCCTTGTTGCCGTGGCGGCCGGCGAGCTTGTCACCGTCGGTGATCTTGCGCTTGTTCGCGACGTAGACGCGGACCAGCTGGTTGACACCGGGGGGCAGCTCGTCGCCCTCCTCGCGGTCGAAGACCTTGACGCCGATGACCGTGCCGGTCTCGCCGTGCGGGACCTTCATGGAGGTGTCGCGGACCTCACGGGCCTTCTCGCCGAAGATGGCGCGCAGCAGGCGCTCCTCCGGGGTCAGCTCGGTCTCACCCTTGGGCGTGACTTTGCCGACCAGCAGGTCGCCGTCGCGGACCTCGGCACCGATGCGGATGATGCCGCGCTCGTCCAGGTCGGCCAGGACCTCGTCGGAGACGTTCGGGATGTCCCGGGTGATCTCCTCCGGACCCAGCTTGGTGTCGCGGGCGTCGATCTCGTGCTCCTCGATGTGGATCGAGGAGAGCACGTCGTCCTGCACCAGACGCTGGGACAGGATGATCGCGTCCTCGTAGTTGTGACCCTCCCACGGCATGAACGCCACGAGCAGGTTGCGCCCGAGCGCCATCTCGCCGCCGTCGGTCGCGGGACCGTCGGCGAGGAGGTCGCCCGCCTCGACGCGGTCACCCTCGTTGACCCGGACCACCTGGTTGTAGCAGTTGCCCTGGTTGGAGCGGGTGAACTTGGCGACCTTGTAGGAGTGGTAGGTGCCGTCGTCGTGGGCGACGGAGACCAGGTCGGCCGAGACCTCCTGGACCACGCCCGCCTTGGTGGCGCGCACGACGTCACCGGAGTCGAGCGCGGCACGGTGCTCCATGCCGGTGCCGACCAGCGGCGCCTCGGCCTGGACCAGCGGCACGGCCTGACGCTGCATGTTGGCGCCCATCAGGGCACGGTTGGCGTCGTCGTGCTCCAGGAACGGGATCATCGCGGTGGCCGCGGACACCATCTGGCGCGCGGAGACATCCATGTAGTCCACGTCGCTGGCCGGGACGTCGGTGGCCTCCCCACCCTTGGTGCGGACCAGGATCCGCTCCTCGGCGAAGGTGCCGTCGTCGTTGAGCTCGGCGTTGGCCTGAGCGATGACGAAGTGGTCCTCCTCGTCCGCGGACAGGTAGTCGACGTCGTCGGTGACCCGACCGTTCGCGACCTTGCGGTAGGGGGTCTCCACGAAACCGAACGGGTTGATCCGGCCGTAGGAGGCCAACGACCCGATCAGACCGATGTTCGGACCCTCAGGGGTCTCGATCGGGCACATGCGGCCGTAGTGCGACGGGTGGACGTCGCGGACCTCCATGCCGGCGCGGTCACGGGACAGACCACCGGGGCCCAGTGCCGACAGGCGGCGCTTGTGGGTCAGACCCGACAGCGGGTTGTTCTGGTCCATGAACTGCGACAGCTGGCTGGTGCCGAAGAACTCCTTGATGGAGGCGACGACCGGCCGGATGTTGATCAGGGTCTGCGGCGTGATGGCCTCGACGTCCTGGGTGGTCATCCGCTCACGGACGACGCGCTCCATCCGGGACAGGCCCGTGCGGACCTGGTTCTGGATCAGCTCGCCGACCGAACGCAGGCGCCGGTTGCCGAAGTGGTCGATGTCGTCGACCTCGACGCGCAGCTCCTCGGCCTGCCCGTTGCGGACGACCTCCATCGTCTCCTCGCCGGCGTGCAGCGCGACGAGGTACTTGATGGTGGCGACGATGTCGTCGATGCCCAGGACCGACTCGCTCAGCGGGGCCTCGACACCGAGCTTCTTGTTGATCTTGTAGCGACCGACCTTGGCCAGGTCGTAGCGCTTGGGGTTGAAGTAGAGGTTGTCCAGCAGGGTCTGGGCGGCCTCCTTGGTCGGCGGCTCGCCCGGACGCAGCTTGCGGTAGATGTCCAGCAGCGCGTCGTCCTGGTCGACCGTGTGGTCCTTGTCCAGGGTGGCGATCATGGACTCGTAGGCGCCGAACTCCTCGCGGATCTGCGCGTCGGTCCAACCCAGGGCCTTGAGCAGCACCGTCACCGACTGCTTGCGCTTGCGGTCGACGCGGACGCCGACCATGTCGCGCTTGTCGATCTCGAACTCCAGCCACGCACCCCGGCTCGGGATGATCTTGGTGGAGAAGATGTCCTTGTCGGCGGTCTTGTCGAGCGAGCGCTCGAAGTAGACACCCGGGCTGCGGACCAGCTGGGACACGACGACACGCTCGGTGCCGTTGATGATGAACGTGCCCCGGTCGGTCATCAGCGGGAAGTCACCCATGAAGACCGTCTGGCTCTTGATCTCACCGGTGGTGTTGTTGATGAACTCCGCGGTGACGAACAGCGGGGCGGAGTAGGTCATGTCCCGCTCCTTGCACTCCTCGATGGAGTACTTCTGCTCCTCGAAGCGGTGGTCCCGGAACGAGAGGGACATGGAGCCGGAGAAGTCCTCGATGGGCGAGATCTCCTCGAAGATCTCCTCGAGGCCGGAACGGTCGGGCACTTCGTCCTTGCCGCTCTCGGCGACGCGAGCCTGCCAGTCCTCGTTTCCGAGCAACCAGTCGAAACTCTCCGTCTGAAGCGCCAACAGATCGGGGACCTCCAGCGGCTCCCGGATCTTGGCGAAGCTCAGGCGGCCAGAGGCCGTCCGAGCGGTGGACACAGTCGTCTTCGCAGTGCGCGAGGCAGCCAAGGATGGGTCCTTCCACAGGCCTTACATGATCAGCGGGTCAGCTGCACGGACCCACGACCACACTGACGTTGGACCAGACGCAACAGTGCGGTTCTGGAACCTCGGTTGGTGGGTGCGGCACGGGACAGGGCAGCGCAAAGAGATAGCATACACGAAAGGCCGGCTCGAGCCAACCGCCCCCTCGCGGTGGCCACGCCGGTGCGTGACGATCGCCAAGAGGATGCCCCCGCGGAGGCCGATCCGTCAAGCCCACCACCGGCGTGTCCAGCCAAATTGGCCCTTCCCCCACCCTTGGCCTTCCCCCAACCACCGAGCGCACGGTGTTGCGAGATCGTCCCTCCACTACAATCACGCGCGCAGTACCGCGTCCGCGGGGACGATCTGGGCGGCGCGCCCGATGGACCTGCACTTTTGGTCACGCAATAAGTGGCGCATGCGACCAGATCCGCATGACCTTTTCCGCTGAGCGCCAACCCCACGCGCCCGGTGACCCCCACAGCACCACCCCGCGCGCGCCGGTGACCCCCCGCAGGCACCACCCCGCGCGCCCCGGTGACCCCCACAGCACCACCCCGCGCGCCCCGGTGACCCCCCGCAGGCACCACCCCGCGCGCCCGGTGACCCCCACAGCACCACCCCGCGCGCCCGGTGACCCCCCACAGCACCACCCCGCGCGCGCCGGTGACCCCCCGCAGGCACCACCCCGCGCGCCCCCGTGACCCCCCGCAGGCACCACCCCGCGCGCCCCGGTCACCGGAGAGAACAGAACGGGCGGGACGACCAGTGGTCGTCCCGCCCGGTCCGTCAGGCAGTCACCGGGTCATCGACCCGGCTGGTGTCACTTGAGGGTGACGGTGGCGCCAGCGCCCTCGAGGGCCTCCTTGGCCTTCTCGGCGGCGTCCTTGTCGACCTTCTCCAGGATCGGCTTGGGAGCGCCATCGACGAGGTCCTTGGCCTCCTTCAGGCCCAGGGAGGTCAGCGAACGGACCTCCTTGATGACCTGGATCTTCTTGTCACCAGCAGCCTCGAGAACGACGTCGAACTCGCTCTGCTCCTCGGCGGCAGCAGCGGCGTCGCCGCCGCCAGCGGCCGGCGCAGCACCGGCAACGGCAACGGGGGCCGCAGCGGTGACGTTGAAGGTCTCCTCGAACTGCTTCACGAACTCGGAGAGCTCGATCAGGGTCATCTCCTTGAAGCTCTCCAGGAGCTCCTCGGTGCTCAGCTTCGCCATGGTGGCGTTCCTTCCTAGTGGTGCCGTGAGTGGCGGTGTGTAGTGATTGCGTCAATCAGCCCGGGGGCTGGTCTCAGCTGTCGTCGCCACCCTCGGCGACGTCGGTGGTGGTCTCCTCCGCAGCGGCCGTGGCCTCCGCGCTCTCGACCGGTGCCTCCTCCGCAGCGGCCGGCTCGGCCTCCGCGGTCTCAGCCGGGGCGTCGGCATCCGCCGTGACGCCAGTCTGGGGGCCCTCCTGCTCCACCTTGGCGCGCAGCGCCTCGACCACGCGCGCGGTCTGGGACAGCGGCGCGGCGAACAGGTAGACGGCGTTGGTCAGCGAGGCGTTCATCGCCCCGGCCAACTTGGCCAGCAGGACCTCGCGCGACTCCAGGTCGGCGAGCTTGGTGATCTCCTCCGAGCTCAACGGCTTGCCGTCGAGCACACCGGCCTTGATCACCAGGGCAGGGTTGGCCTTGGCGAAGTCACGCAGGCCCTTGGCGGCCTCGACCGGGTCACCGGTGACGAAGGCGATCGCGGTGGGGCCCTGCAGGTGCTCCTCGAGGTCGGTGACTCCGGCCTCGGTGGCAGCAAGCTTGGTGAGCGTGTTCTTCACCACGGCATAGGTCGCGTGCTCACGGATCGAGTTGCGCAGCTCGGTCAGCTGAGCCACGGTCAGACCGCGGTACTCGGTGAGCACGGCCGCACCCGAGTTGCGGAAGTGATCCGTCAACTCGGCAATGGCAGCAGCCTTCGCAGCAGTCGCCATGGGGCCTCCTTCATCGTGGTGCCGGCACCCTCCCGGTCCGACGACAAGAGCCCCGGCGCAGGCGCACCGGGGCTCGAAGTGACAGCATGAGTATGCCGTCCAGCTCAGTTCACCTGCGCAGGTCGCCCGCATCGTGCGGAACCTTCGGTCGAGTGCCCTCGCGGGCACGCCGACAACCGGCGGTCATTGGGTATGGGCCAACTGTACCGGCCCTGCGCCCGGCCGGACAAATCCGCGCCGCCGACCGACCGCCGCCGACCGAGCTACGACTCCTCGCACGCTCGCTGGACGAAGTCGTAGACCGCTACCGTGACCTCGGCCGGTGCGGCGACCCCGACCGTGTCCTCCCGGCCGTCGAGCACCACGTCGAAACGGAACCGCGTGCCCTGCTTGTCCTCGGCCACCGCGTGGGCGTCGCACCGGGCCGGCACCACGGTGAGGACGACGTCCCTGGCCCGGTCGCTGCCCGAGACCGTCACGCCGACCGGGTATCCGTCGGGCTGACGCTCCCCCGTGCCCGGGTCGACGAGCTGCAGGAGGGTGGTGTTGCGCACCAGGACGAGCTCGAGACTGCCCGGCCCACCCTGCGGCGTCACCCGGACCGTGAGCTCCGCGACCGGGGCACCGCCCAGGTCGCGCTCCTGCGGCCCCCCGACGATCGACAGCGAGGCCACCTCTCCCGCCTCGGCCGCGAAACACTCCGCCGCATGCAGGTCGGCGACCCGCCCGGTCTCGTCGACGACCGGGAGCACGACGTCCCCGGCCCTGCCGTCGCCGAACTTGAGGTCGAGGTGCGCCTCGTGCTCGAGCGGCAGACCGCTGCACACGACCTCGCTCAGCGCGACGCGCAGGTCGACGGCCCGCCCGGGCTCGACCACGATGCCGCTCCGGTCGTAGGTCATCGGTTGCGCAAAGCCCGTGGACTCCAGGCTCAGGCCCTGGACGGTGACCGCGGCGGCCGACCCGTTCGTGAGCCGCACCAGCACCTGGCCCGCCACCACGTCCATCCGGCCTTGGTCGAGGGTCGCCGTCAGCCCTTCGACCGGCACCGCCCCCGTGGTCGACACGGCGTCATCAACGGGCACGGCGTCATCGACCGGCACGACGTCACCTGTCGCCACGACCTCCGCGTCGGTCCCCGCGCACGCACCGAGGAGCAGCACCACGAGGGCGAGGAGGACACGTGCCGCAGCCAGCTCCACCACGCCAGCGTAGGCAGCGCGAACCGCGGAGCGCGAGTGCGTTTCAGCCCAGCGTGATCTCGCCGTCGTCGGTGGCGATCACCACCGACAGACGCACCGGGTCGCCCACCCGGACCTGGATCGGACCGCGCGGCGCCCGGAGCGACTCGAGCGCACTCCTCAGCCGGGCAGCGTCCGGGTGGCGGGCGCGCATGGACACCAGCTTCACGGCCGGCAGGCCCGTGCTCGGGTGCGGGGCGCTCCCCCAGTCGATGAGGAACGGGACCGTCCCGTCCAGGTCGGTGTCCGGCGGGGTCAGCTGCCAGGCCAGCTCGGTGCCGTCCGGGCGCGCCCGGCTCATCGGCCGCGGGTCACCCGGGTCGGTCCCGCTCTCGCGCGCCTGCGCCACCCACTCGGCGATGTCGGTGACGCGCAGCGCCCAGCCCGTCACGGTCGGGCCGCTCAGCCCGTCGACCCGGAACGGCCGTCCCCCGGCAGGGTCGGGCTGATCCGGGTCGGGCGCCACCAGCTCCAGGTAGCACTGGCCGCCCAGCCCGATCAGTGCGTTGCGCGTGCCCAGTCCCGGGTGCGCCCCACCCGGCTGCGCGCGCACGCCGAGCTGCGCCTCGGCATACTCCTCCAGCTCGGCGAGGTCGGGACCCGCGAGGATGACGTGATCGATCTGCGCTCGCATCGCACTCCTTCCCGTCGGGACCAACCTAGGGCACACGCCCGGGCGCGGCGCGGTGGCGCGGAGCCGCGCGGTCTAGTAGCACTAGGACATGAAGGCTGTCGAGCGGTGGGTCTCCCCGCGCATGGAGCAAGAGTTCACCCTGGTCCGCTGGGGGCACTCCGGGACTCCGGTCCTGGTGCTGCCGACGGCGGGCGGCGACGCCGAGGAGGTGGAGCGCCACCACCTGATCACCAAGCTGGGCGACCTGATCGAGAGCGGCGCGATCACCGTCTACTCCTGCGACAGCGTGGCCGGCCGGGCGATGACCCGCTCGACGGGCACTGTGGAGTACCGCACCTGGTTGCTCAACCAGTTCCACGGGGCCGTCGCCCACGAGATCGTCCCGGCGATGCACACCGACAGCGGCCAGCGGCTCGCCGTCGTCGCGGGCGCCTCGATCGGCGCGTTCAACTCGGTGGCGCTGATCTGCCGCTTCCCCCAGCTGTTCGGCGCCGCGATCGGCATGTCCGGGACGTATGACGTGGAGCGCTTCGTCGGCGGCGTCACCGACGACCTCTACTTCGCCACGCCCCGGCGTTTCCTGCCGGGACTCGACGGGCCGAGCCTGGACCTGCTCCGGCAACGGTTCGTGATCCTGGCCTCGGGCACCGGTGCCTGGGAGAACATCGACGAGTCCTGGGCGATGGCCAAGGTGCTCGGCGAGAAGGGCGTGCCCAACCGGGTCGACGACTGGGGCCCGGGGTACGAGCACGAGTGGCCGACGTGGTGGGCGATGCTGCCGCAGTACCTCCGCGAGCTGCTCGGCTGACCGCTCCTCGCGCGGCACGTCGCTGACCTGCCAGTATGCCGACAGTTGGCGATGCGGGTAGCGACTCTGGACGCGGGGTCCGGCGGGCGCTAGCGTTAGCCAACTGCGGTGCGCGACTGAGGGAGTAGCCATGGCGGGTGCGCTGACACTGACGGCAGAGGCGGGCAACCTGCGCCCCCAGGACGTGCCGGAGGAGGGCGGCGCCCTGCTTGAAGTCCTGCCGGGCACGCAGATCACGCTGGTGCTCGCCGCGGCTGCTCCGGCCGGGGACGAGGACGGCACAGGGCTCGCGGACCTGCAGTGGACCCGGGGCGGCGAGACGTGGCAACCGCCGGACGACGCCGTGGTCGTCGAGGACGGCGAGCATCGCGTCACGCTCACGGCGGAGGGCGAAGTCTTCTCGACCTATCAGGCGACGGCGACCGTGGGCACCGAGACGGCGCAGAGCAACACCCTGGAGGTCCGCGAGCGCGCCAAGGCCGCCGCTCCCGACAAGGCGACGGAGTCCGTCGCAGAGATCGCCGTGGGCGAGTACGACAGCGCGTTCGCGAAGCGGGGCTTCATCGCGCTGGTCATCGCCGTCGTGACCGTCGCGGTGTTTCAGTTGATCTGGATCTCCGAGGTGACGGTCCCGGACACCACCGCCACCCTGACGGACGACCAGCAGGTCATGGGCACCTTCGCGGAGCGGATGGTGAGCAGGGTTGTGCTCATCGGGGCGACGACTGGCATCATCCTGCTCCTCGTCGGCGCCTATCTGGCGGCGCTGGAGACGCGCGGGCGGCTCAGGCTCCCCGGCCAGGCTCCAGCGGTCCGGGTCGACGGCGTGCGCGGCACTGTCTCCGACCTGCTCAAGGACACGCTCGAGCCGGTGCTGAAGGCGATGCAGTCGATGCGCGGCATGATGGCGACCCTGGTGGTGGGTGGACTGATCCTGGGAGGTTCGCTGCTGCTCGCCTCCACTCTCGTCAGCGGGGCGGGCTCGGGAACCGCGGACACCGACCAGGCCACCGAGACACCGACCGGACCCTCGCAGGAGACCGGCGTCCCGACGCAGACCCCTGCCGAGCCGGACACCGCCACCGAGACGGGTCGGTGAGATGGGGCCCCTCCAGGCGGTCCTGGTGGGCGTGCCCGACCCTGCACCGTTCACCCTGCATGGACGGTCCTATCGCTTCGCGTCCGCTCCGGGGGTGCTCGAGGACCTCGCGTGGTACGAGCAGTGGCTCCTGGCCGAGGCCACCGCCGGGGTCGTTCTCACCGTGCTCGACTCCCCCGAGCGGACCACTCGGACCGGGATCCTGCGTGCAGTAGGCCGCGCCGCGGAGGCGGTTCGAGCGGGCGGGTGCACCGACATCCTGCTGGTCCTCGTCGGCCACGGACTCCAGGTCCCGGACCAGGACGACGACGAGCCGGACGGGATGGACGAGGTCTTCGCGGCCACGGACGGCCCGGTCCTCGACGACGAGTTCGCGGCGATCTGGGCCGGCCTACCGCCCCATGCTCGGGTCGTCGCCCTCGCCGACACCTGCAGCTCCGACAGCATCGCTATCGCGGGGCAGTCCCAGCCGGAGCGACACATCCTCGTCAACCGCGAGGGACCGTTCCGGCTGAGCCTGGCCGCCGCACGCCAGGGACAGGACGCGTATCCCGTCCGGGTGCCGCACGGTGGCACCGATCGGGGCGTGATGTCCTATGCCCTGCAACTGGCCTGGGAGGGCCTCGAGGGTGACCACACGACATACCTCAGGTGGTTCGACGAGGCCGCCCGACTCGTCAGTGGGATGTCCAACCAGGTGCCGGTGCTGCGCTACATCGGCCCTGACCGGTCCCTGTTGGACAGCGTGCCACTGCGGTGAGGCCGGGCCGGCACACCCGGCCTCATCCGAGCTTCTTCAGCCGCTCCGCCAGCTGGTCCACGCGATGGCTGTTGCCGTGGAGCTGCACGTACTGCGGACCGAAGACGGCCAGGAGCGCGTCGTCGAGGCGGCGCACCGCCGCGGGCGGGTAGCGGTAGCCCATCCGTGCCGTGATGGCCTCGCCGTCCACGCCGCCCAGCACGTGGCTGAGCTCCTCCAGCGAGGTGACGCCGAGCTCCAGCAGCAGCCCGGAGATCCAGGCGTAGTGCTCCGTGCGCGACCAGCCGGCATCGGGATACTGCCCGGCCAGGAACTTGGCGAGCTCCTGGGCGCTGAGCCGCGGGTCGTCCTCGTCCGGCTCCTCGGGGGGCTGCTCGGGCAGGGCTGCCTGCAGCCGGTCCCGGATGGCGGAGAACTCCTGGTCAGCCAGCTCCAGCAGCCCCGCCGCCAGTGTGAAGCGTCGGTTGAGATCGGGGGCGTGGGCTTGCGGGATGGTCCCCTTGTAGCGGATGTCGTGCTCGAACTCCGCCCACGCGTGCTGCAGCACGGTGCGGATCTGCACCGAGGCCGTGAAGGTGCGCAGGGCCTCCTGCGCCGGGGTCAGCGTGCGGCTGGCGTCGACGGCCACCACGAGATGCCGGCTGGCATAGCCCCAGCGTCCCTGGTCAGCGGTCTCCTGGCCCATGTCGCGGTCATCGAGCACGGTCAGCTCGCCCGCCAGCAGCTGGGCGACGGCGGCGACGTCGTCGCGGACGTAGGTGATGACCCGCAACCCGATCTGGTCGGTGATCTGCTCGAGCGGGTCGGGATACTGCAGCCGGCCGTCGACCCTGCGGGCGGCCTTGCCGGCGAAGCTCTCCACCGACTTGGTGCGGCCGGTCACCGTCAGATAGTTGATGCCCGCGTCGTCCAGCGCCGAGGTGACCAGCGCGATGAACCCCTCCGTGGCCCGGACCAGCGCGGGTTGGCGCTCGACATACTGCTGGACCGCATCGCGCACCCGGTCGGCCTCCTGGTGGTCCACTGTCGTCATGTCCCCCATCCTGCCGGATGAGTCGGGACACCCCCTGTCGTCGCCGCGGGCGCGTGGCCAGCCAATGCCTCCCGCGTGTGGACTTTGTGCCTGCGTGTGGCTTTTGACCCCCCTAGGGGACTTTTTCCCACACAGCAGCACAAAGTCCACACACCACGTGCGCTCGGAGCGTTGTGACGCGCGCGGCGCGGCGGACGAGCTGCGGAGGAAGAGCGGCCGCGGACGGAAACACGCGGCGCGGCGGACGAGCTGCGGAGGAAGAGCGCCCGCGGACGGAAACACGCCGCGCACCACACGAGGCCTGCCACTGCGGACCACCCACCCGCCTCACGAGGCCCGCTACCTGGGGCCCACCACCAAACAGACCGAGGGCCCGGCGAGCGAATCGCTCACCGGGCCCTCGGCATACTGCTCAGATCACTCGGTGGCAGCGACCACGCTGCCGACGCGCGCGGGGTCGACCGGGATGCCCGGGCCCATCGTGGTGCTCACGGTCGCCTTGGTGACGTAGCGGCCCTTGGAGGAGGCCGGCTTCAGGCGCAGCACCTCGTCGATGGCGGCGCTGTAGTTCTGCACCAGCTTGTCGGCGTCGAACGAGGTCTTGCCGATGATGAAGTGCAGGTTGGCGTGCTTGTCGACGCGGAACTCGATCTTGCCGCCCTTGATGTCGTTCACGGCCTTGGCGGTGTCCATGGTGACGGTGCCGGTCTTCGGGTTCGGCATCAGGCCGCGGGGGCCGAGCACCTTGCCCAGTCGACCGACCTTGCCCATCAGGTCCGGGGTGGCGACGACCGCGTCGAAGTCGAGCCAGCCGCCGGCAACCTTCTCCAGCAGCTCGTCCGAGCCGACGTAGTCCGCGCCGGCCTCGCGGGCGGCCTCGGCCTTGTCACCGTTGGCGAAGACCAGGACACGCGCGGTCTTGCCGGTGCCGTTTGGCAGGTTGACGGTGCCGCGGACCAGCTGGTCGGCCTTGCGCGGGTCGACGCCCAGCCGCAGGGCGACCTCGACGGTCGCGTCGTACTTCGTGGTCGAGGTCTCCTTGGCCAGGGCGATGGCCTCGACGGGGGTGTAGAACTTGCCGTCCGCGATCTTCTCAGCGGCGGCGGTGTAGGCCTTGCTGCGCTTCATGTCTGCTCCTTGGAAAGGGGTGGAGTTGTGGTGTTGCGGACCAGCGCTGGTCCTGCCACGTGAGGGTCGGGGCTCAGGCCTCGACGGTGATGCCCATGGACCGGGCGGTGCCGGCGATGATCTTGGCGGCCTGGTCGATGTCGTTGGCGTTGAGGTCGGCCATCTTGGTCTCGGCGATCTCGCGCACCTGGTCCTTGGTCAGCTTGGCGACCTTGGTCTTGTGCGGCTCACCGGAACCCTTGGCGACACCCGCGGCCTTCTTGATCAGCTCGGCAGCCGGCGGGGTCTTGGTGATGAAGGTGAACGAGCGGTCCTCGTAGACCGTGATCTCGACCGGGATGACGTTGCCACGCTGGGACTCCGTCGCGGCGTTGTAGGCCTTGACGAACTCCATGATGTTGACGCCGTGCTGACCCAGCGCGGGACCGACCGGCGGAGCCGGGGTGGCCGCACCGGCCTGGATCTGCAGCTTGATGAAGCCGGAGACCTTCTTCTTGGGGGGCATGCTGTTCCTTTTCGTGTTGTGGGCCCACGCCTACGGGCGATGACCCGGTTGCAGTGCCGAGGACGGGCGTCCTCGGCGGGTTCAGTGTGCGGACGACGTCCGCTCCTGTCCGTGCAGATCTCGTCCGTTCAGATCTTGGCGACCTGGTTGAACGAGAGCTCGACCGGGGTCTCCCGGCCGAAGATGGAGACCAGCACCTTGAGCTTCTGGCTCTCGGGGATGATCTCCGAGATCGTGGCCGGCAGGGTCTCGAACGGGCCCTCCATGACGGTGACGGACTCGCCGACCTCGAAGTCGACCTCGGCGGGCGAGGTCCTCGCGGCCGGGGCAGCGGCACCCTTGGTGGTGCCCTCACCGGCGGCCTCGCCGGTCTCGGGGGTGTCGAAGACGGGGGCGAGCATGGTGATGACCTCGTCGATGCTCAGCGGCACCGGCTGGTGGGCGTTGCCGACGAAGCCGGTCACGCCCGGGGTGTGCCGGACGGCGCCCCACGACTCGTCGGTGAGATCCATCCGGACCAGCACGTAGCCGGGCATCCGCACGCGGCGGACCTGCTTGCGGACACCGGACTTGATCTCGGTGACCTCCTCCATCGGGACCTCGACCTGGAAGATGTAGTCCTCCATGTTGAGGCTCGTGGCGCGGGTCTCGAGGTTGACCTTCACGCGGTTCTCGTAGCCGGCGTAGGAGTGGATGACGTACCAGTCACCGAACTGGGACTGCAGCGTGTTCCGGAACTCCACCATCGGGTCCTCGGCGGGAGCGTCATCGGCGGCGGGCCCGTCGTCGGCGGCAGTGGCTTCGTCGGCGGGCGCGTCATCCGCGTCGGGAGCGGCGTCCTCAGCAGGAGCCTGCGCCTCTGCCTCGTCGGTCTCCTGGGACTCGACCGGCGCCTCACCGGCGGCGTCGTCCTGGACCGGCTCCTCGGCATACTCCTGGGCACCGTCCTGCGCACCGAGGGTCGTGGCGGTCTCGTCGACCTCGGGGTCCTCGGCGTTCGTCCACTGCTCGGACATGACTACTTCCTCACTACTGTCGGGCGGGTGGCCGCGCTGGCGGCCGGTGGTCTCGGGCGACCACGGGGCTGGACCGGGTGGGTCAGCCGCCGAAGACGAAGTCGACCACTCTCGTGAAGATCTGGTCCAGACCCACGACGTAGCCCATCACGATCAGCACGAAGACGAGCACGACGATCGTGTAGACGATCAGCTCACGCTGCGTCGGCCGGTGCACCTTGCGCAGCTCGGCCATGACCTGGGCCACGTAGGTGCTGGGACGGGGCGGCGCTCCGGCCTGGCTGTGGCCACGGTCGACACCCTTGGTGTCACGGGCGCTTGTCTCAGACACGGACTACCTTTCTCACACTTCGTTGTCGGCAGCGACCAGCGCGGTCGCGTCGCGCAGGGCACGAGGGACTCGAACCCCCAACCCCTGGTTTTGGAGACCAGTGCTCTACCAATTGAGCTAGTGCCCTAGATGGCGCCGGGGCCCGGTGGGCAGGCTCCAGCATGGGATGCGTCAACATCCGAGGAGCAAGTCTACGCGATCAGACGGGCCGGTGCTAACCAGCCATCCGACGGATCTCCAGCGGTGGTTCAATGGCACGGTGACCGAGAGCACCCAGACGCCCCGCATCTCCGCCCGCATCGGCTCCATCGCCGAGTCCGCCACCCTGGCCGTCGACGCCAAGGCCAAGGCGCTCAAGGCGCAGGGACGCCCGGTGATCGGCTTCGGCGCCGGGGAGCCGGACTTCCCCACGCCCGACTACATCGTCGCCGCCGCGGTGGCCGCGGCGCAGGACCCGGCCAACCACCGCTACTCCCCGGCCGGCGGGTTGCCCGACCTCAAGGCCGCGATCGTCGCCAAGACGCAGCGTGACAGCCAGTATGCCGTGGAGCCGGCCAACGTCCTGGTCACCAACGGCGGCAAGCAGGCGGTCTACAACACCTTCGCCACGCTGCTCGACCCGGGCGACGAGGTGCTGCTGCCGACGCCGTACTGGACGACCTACCCGGAGGCGATCCGGCTGGCCGGCGGCGTGCCGGTCGACGTCTTCGCCGGTGACGACCAGGGCTACCTGGTGACCGTGGACCAGCTCGAGGCCGCGCGCACCGACCGCACCAAGGTGCTGTTGTTCTGCTCGCCCTCCAACCCGACGGGCGCCGTCTACTCCCCCGAGCAGGTCGAGGCCATCGGGCGGTGGGCCCTCGAGCACGGCCTCTGGGTGGTGACCGACGAGATCTACGAGCACCTGCTCTATGACGGCGCCACCGCGCCCTCGATGCCCGTCGCGGTCCCCGAGCTGGCCGAGACCTGCGTCGTCCTCAACGGGGTCGCCAAGACCTATGCGATGACCGGGTGGCGCGTGGGCTGGATGATCGGCCCGAAGGACGTGGTCAAGGCCGCGACCAACCTGCAGTCGCACGCGACCTCGAATGTCGCCAACGTCTCCCAGCGGGCCGCGATCGCGGCGCTGCAGGGGTCGCTGGAGGCGGTCGACGAGATGCGCACCGCCTTCGACCGGCGCCGGCAGACGATGGTCTCGATGCTCAACGAGATCGACGGCGTGACCTGCCCGACGCCGCAGGGCGCCTTCTACGCCTACCCGAGCGTCGCCGGGGTGCTCGGCCGCACCATCCGGGGCCGCACCCCGCAGACCTCCGCCGAGCTGGCCGAGCTGATCCTCGACGAGGTCGAGGTGGCGGTCGTGCCCGGCGAGGCGTTCGGGCCGTCGGGCTACCTGCGCCTGTCCTACGCCCTGGGCGACAACGACCTCGCCGAGGGCGTCGGGCGGATCCAGGACCTCCTGGCCTGAGGCCCCCGTCTTCAGAGGGGTTTCGGAACTGCCCCGCATGGTCATAGGGGCTTGCTCGACCCGTCACGGTCGGGCCAGGACCAGACCGTCCCGGTAGGGGGCGGGATCAGACCGTCACGGTCGGGGCCAGGACCCGCCGGGAGGGTGCCTCTGTGCGTGGGGTTGTGTCCACCAGAGGGACTGAACCCCACGCAGTCCCGCTGCACGTGACCAACTGCGTGGGGTTGTGTCCACCAGAGGGACTGAACCCCACGCAGTCCCTCTCCACGTGAGCTACGGCACGCTCCACGTGAGCAGCCGCACGCTCCACGGGACCAACGGCACGCTCCACGTGACCAACGGCATACCCCGAGAACTCGCCACTCCTACGTCTTGTAGTAGATACTGGAGGTGGTGCGGGCGTCAACGTCCGCACCTGCGGAGCCGGTGCATGTCCGGCACGAGGACGGGAGGCAGTCATGGCACGGTTCGAGGGCAGGGTCGCGATCGTCTCGGGGGGCTCCAGCGGGATCGGGAGGGCCACCGTCCTGCAGCTCGCCCGCGAGGGGTGCACAGTCGTGGTGGCCGACGTCCAGGACGAGCTCGGGACCGAGGTCGTCCGTGAGGTGACCGCCGCCGGTGGGCGGGCGACATACTCCCACCTCGATGTGGCCGACGAGGCGAACTGGACCGCCGTCGTCGAGCAGACCCTGGCCGACCACGGCGGGCTCGACATCCTGGTCAACAACGCAGGCATCGGCGACGACCAGCCCATCGAGGCCACCACGACGCAGACCTGGGACAAGGTCGTCGCGGTCACCCAGACCAGCGTCTTCCTCGGGATGCGGGCCGCGGCGGAGGCACTGAAGGCCTCGGGGCGCGGCTCGGTGATCAACGTCTCCTCGATGTTCGGCATCGTCGGCGGCTTCGGCACCGGCCCGGCCTACCACTCGGCCAAGGGCGCGGTGCGGCTGCTGTCCAAGAGCGCGGCCCTGGGCTGGGCGACCGAGGGCGTGCGGGTCAACTCCGTGCACCCGGGGTTCATCGAGACCCCGATCCTCGGCGAGACGGACCGCGCGATGCTGGCCGAGGCCACGCCGATGGGCCGGCTCGGCACCCCCGACGAGGTGGCGTCCCTGATCGCCTTCCTCGCCGGTGACGAGGCCGGGTTCATCACCGGGGCGGAGTTCGTCGTGGACGGTGGCTACACCGCGCGGTGAGTGACCCCAGAGCTGCTGGTCCCGGCCACTGCTCCGCGCTCGGCTGGTGGCCGGGATCAGCGAAACCCCTGAGAAAATGCGGGATCGGGCAGCAAAACCCCTGAGAAAATTGGGGGGTCACTCCTCGCCGCGGAGCTGGAAGTGCGAGAGCCTGCGCCCGGCGACGTAGCACCCCGCCACGAGCACCACGAGGCTCGCGATCCACGCGTAGGCCAGCGGCAGGTTGCCGGCGATCGGCTCGAGGGCGTCGTCCAGTGCGCCTGCGATCCGGCGACCGAACGCCGAGACGCTGACGTAGCGCAGCCCCGCGAGCCACGAGGCGAGCAGCCCCTCGAAGACCAGGACGTAGATCAGTCCGACGACCATCGCGTGGCGACTGATCGCCGAGAGCATCACGAAGGCACCGCAGTATGCCGTGCCCGCCACGGCCGCGCCGACGCCCACCGCGAGCGCCTGGCCGGGTGCGGAGGGTTCGAGGATCAGCCCCGCGACGACCATGGAGCCGGCGCCGAGGAGCACGGTCACCGCGACGGCGACGAGCAGCTTGCTCAGCGCCACGACATACCGCGAAATCGGCTTGGAGAGCAGGTAGACGATCGAGCCGTCGTCGATCTCCGGCCCCAGCACACCGGTGGTGACCAGCAGGGACACCAGGGGGAGCACTAGGCCCAGACCGAACACGACCAGGACGGGCTCGAAGGCGCCCCCGGTCTCGCCCCCGCTGAGCACCCGCACCAGGACGGCCAGCCCGATCAGCAGCAGGGGCAGGGCGATCAGCACCCACCACCGCTTCTGGCCGAACAGGGACTGGAGGGCCAACCGGGAGACCGTGCCGTTCATGCGGACACCAGGTAGGCGAAGACCGACTCCAGCGACTCGTCGGTGGGCGTGACCTCGCGGAGGCTGATCCGGTGGTCCTTGGCCAGGCGCGGCAGCGCGACGGCGAACTCCCCGAAGTCGGTCACCTGCACCTGCACCCCTCCCCGTGGCTCGAGCTGGACCCCGGAGACGCTGTCGGCCGCCATGAGGACGGTCGCCAGGCGACGGTCGTCGCTGCTGCGCACCAGGTAGACGTTGGGCCGGTCGGTCATCAGCCGCCGGATCGCGCCGAAGTCGCCGGAGGCGGCGTGCCGGCCGGACACGACGACCTCGATGTGCCGGGCGATCTGCTCGACCTCCTCCAGGATGTGCGAGCTGAACAGCACCGTGCGGCCCTCCGCCCCCATCCGCGTCAGCAGCTCCATCAGGTGCATCCGCTGGCGGGGGTCGACCCCGTTGAAGGGCTCGTCGAGCAGGAGCACGGACGGGTCGTGCACGAGGGCGGCGGCCAGCTTGATGCGCTGCCGCATGCCCTTGGAGTAGGTGCTGATCAGCCGTCCGGCGGGCTCGGCCATCTCGACGATGCCCAGCGCGCGCTCCGTGGCCTCCCCCGGCGCGGACAGCTTGTGCAGCTCGGCGTTGGCCCGGACGAACTGACGGCCGGAGAGGTAGCCGAAGCTGGCCTCCCGCTCCGGCACCAGGCCGATGGAGCGGTAGATCGACACGTTGGCCCAGACCGTGTCGCCGTCGAGGGTCACCGACCCGGCCGAGGGGGCCAGGAACCCGGCCATCATCGCGATGAGCGTGGTCTTGCCGGCGCCGTTGGGGCCCAGGAGTCCGGTGACGCCGGGCCCGATGCGCATGGACACGTCGTTGACCGCGACGACGTTGCCGTACCAGCGGGAGGTGTTGGCCAGCTCCAGGACGCTCATCGGCCCGCCTGCTTCCGGTAGTAGCGGACCAGCAGCCACAGCCCGGCCCCGATGACCGCCAGGCAGACCACCAAGTAGAGCAGCCCCCAGCCGACGGTGTCGGGCGGGACCTGGAAGGAGCTCTGCCCGCCCAGGAGCTCGGCCTGCACACCGTCGACGAGCGAGAACGGCGAGAAGAGCCCCACGACGCGTCCGGCGGTCTCGTTGCCCTGCTCGGAGGTGATGGCCTGCACGGCCGTCACGACGCCGGTGCTCACCAGCAGGGCGATGATGGTGACCCCGACGGCCAGCCCCCGCCGCCGGGTGTGCGCGGCGACGAGGCCGGAGAGGGTGGCCAGGACCGCTGACAGCAGCACGATGCCGACCATCGCGGCCAGGAAGTCCGCCGTGTGCTCGGAGACGTCGGCCTCGGCGGTGAGCGCCCCGACATACAGCACCAGGACCGGCAGGCCGATGAAGACCAGGATCGCCACGAACAGCGAGGCCCACCGCACCAGGGCGTATGCCGTGGCGCTGAGCGGGCGCGCGAGGTAGAGGGAGATCGCCCCCGACCGCAGGTCGCGGGAGAAGAGCACGGGCGCCTGGGCCGCGACGAAGATGACGATGACCAGCATGAGGCTGACCGGATAGGTGCCGTAGTTCAGGAAGCCCTCGGTCAGCCCCAGGGTGACCATGACGGCCACCATGATCGCGGCGGGGACGACCATCATCGCCAGCAGCGTCATCGGCAGCCCCTTGGCCTTGCCGGACCGCCCGATGCCGTAGGCGTTGAGCAGCCCGGCGACGAACAGCGAGCGGGCCGCGGCGTCGGTGCCCTGCCGGGGGCCGGTGTAGGGCCGGTAACCGATGTCGTGGATGACACCGCCCGGCCGCCCCTCAGACGGTTGGGCCATGGCCTGCCTCCTCCCGGAAGACGTCCTCGATGCGCCGGTGGTCGGCCGCGAGCCGGACCAGGCCCACCCCGACCTCGACGGCGGTGTCCCGCACCAGGTCGTGCAGGTCGGCCCGGCCGGGGGCGTTGATCTCGATGAGCTGACCACGGGGCCGGCAGGCGATGCCCTGGGCGGCGAGCCGCTCCCCCATCGCGGTCTGCGCGTCCCCCTCGCCCAGCACCTCGACGAGCAGCAGCCCGGTGTCGGAGGTGAACTCGGTGGTGGCCGAGGACCGCAGCAGCCGCCCGCCGTCCAGCACGACGACGTGGTCGCTGACCCGCTCGAGCTCACCCAGCAGGTGGGAGGTGACCAGCACCGAGATGCCGAACTCGCGGCCGATCTTGCTGACCAGCGCGAGCATGTCGTCGCGCGCCGCGGGATCCAGCCCGTTGGTTGGCTCGTCCAGGAAGACGAGCCGGGGGTCGTGGGCCAGGGCCTGCGCCAGCTTGGCCCGCTGCTTCATGCCGGTGGAGTAGCCGCCCATCAGCCGGTAGCGCTCCTCGGCGAGGCCGACGTGGCGCAGGACGTCCGCGGCGCGCTCCCGGGCCGCGGTCGGCGGGAGCCCGGACATCCGGGCCATGTGCACCACGAAGTCGATGGCCCGCACGTCCGGTGGGAGGCAGTCGTGCTCGGGCATGTAGCCGACCAGGGACCGGATCTTGGCGCCCTCGGCACGGATGTCGTGACCGAGCACCTGTGCCGTTCCCTGGGTGGCGCCGAGGAGTCCGAGCAGGATCTTGATGAGCGTGGACTTGCCGGCACCGTTGGCGCCGACCAGGCCGGTCACGCCGTCGTCGAGGACCAGGTCCAGGCCCTCCAGGGCCGTCACCTGCCCGTAGCGCTTGGTGAGACCCTGTGTCTCGATAATCCCCACGGGACACAACCTACCGCCACCGGTTGTCGAGATGCAGCGAAGGTTCGCAGACTCGCTGCGCGGGACCAGACGGCGGGGCCCAGGTGCACGACGCCGTCCGGCTGCGAGACTCGTGCTGTGCGGATCCGACGCCCAGGCGGAACACGCCGGGGCTGTCCGGGTGACAGTCCACTCCGGCCGAGCAGCGGGTAGCGATGTACGAACGGCTCGGCTTTGCAGCTACCCATCAACTGCTTCAACGGACCCACTGTTGACGGCACCATGGGCAGCCCATCCGACCGGTGCTCCTGCGCGGCCTCGGCGTACAGAGCTGGGATGTCCCGACGTCAAGGCCCATGGCGGGCCGAACCACCGGCATCAGCCCAACGAAACCGGCACGTGTCCGGGAACTACTCATCGGCCGTGTGAATCGTGGGTAGAACCCGTGCACCGGCCAGGCGCCGGCCCCGGGTTGGGCACTCGGTCAGTATGCCGATCGCTCAGCGAAGCGGCCCGCCGACCGGTCACCCGGCGGTCCGGTCAGCTGGTGGTCCGGTCGCCCCGTGGTCCGGTCAGGTGGCGGGGCGGGGGCGGGGCCTCAGAAACCCCTGCCAGGCGGGCTTGCCGAGGTAGGTCTCGCGGTAGTAGTCGCGCAGCAGGAGTCGGGTGGCTGCCGCCTCGTCGACCAGCACGGTGGCGTGCGGGTGCAGCTGGAGCGCCGAGGCCGGCCAGAGTGCGGTGACCGGTCCCTCCACGAGCTGGTGGACGGCCTCGGCCTTGCCGGTCCCGAGCGCGACGAGGACGAGGTGCCCGGCCTGCAGGATGGTGCCGATGCCCTGGGTGAGGCAGTGCCGCGGGACCGCGTCGACGTCCCCGCCGAAGAAGCGGGCGTTGTCGCGGCGGGTCTGCGTGGTGAGGGTCTTGATCCGGGTGCGCGAGGCCAGTGACGAGCCCGGCTCGTTGAAGGCGATGTGACCGTCGCTGCCAACGCCCAGCAGCTGCACGTCGACCCCGCCGGCGGCGGCGATCGTCCGCTCGAAGTCGGCGCCCGCCGCGGCCAGGTCGTCCGCGCCCCCGTCCGGGCCGAGCACCCTCGCCGGGTCGAGGTCGACGTGGTCGATGAGGTCCCGCCGGATGACCGACCGGTAGGACTCGGGATGCTCGACCGGCAGACCGACATACTCATCCAGCAGGAACGCCCGGCACCCGGCCAGGCTCAGCTCTCCCCTGCCCACCCGGGCTGCCAGCTCACGGTAGACCCGGAGCGGGCTGGACCCGGTGGCCAGGCCGAGGACCGCCCGAGGGTCCCGCGCCACGTGCTCGGCGACCGCGTCCGCTCCTGGGCGGCCGACCTGCTCCTCGTCGTCGAGGATCACGACCTCCATCAGTGCATCGCCTCCACGAACCACCGGGTCAGCGAGGTGGGATGGGTGATCGCGGTGCTCACGCACACGGCGTGCGCGCCCGCCTCGAGCGCGGCCCGGGCGTGGGCGTGGGTGTGGATCCGACCCTCCGCGACGACCGGGTGACCGGGCAGCTCCTGACCTCTCGCGCCGGGCGCTACTCACCGGGAGCTGATCTGCGCTCCTCCGGCTCGGCCGCCCGCCGCGGACCCAGGAGCGTCCTGAGCTCGTCGACGTGGTTGCGCGCCTCGTCCTCACCGGCCTGGATCGCGAGCTTGGCCTTGTGGAAGTCCGCGATCTCGACGCCGGCGATGAGCGGGTCGAGCAGCACGTCGGGCTTGTAGAACGAGAGCCGCGCCATGGTCAGCTGGGACTGCATGACGTCGACCGCCCGCAGCAGCTCGCCGACGGCCCCGATGCGGACCCTCTTGCGCGGGGCACGCGCATCGTCCTCCGGCTGGTCGAGCCGGGAGAGCGGCGTGGCGTTGACGGCCAGCACCCGATGGGCGCCCAGGAAGAGTGCGCCGTCCACCGGGGTCTGGTTGAGCAGGCCGCCGTCCACCAGGCGCGCGCTGCCCGCCCGCACCGGCTCGAGCGCGCCGGGGTAGGCGGTCGTCGCGCGCAGCGCCCGGATCAGGTCGCCGTGCTGGCTGTAGTAGATGCGGCCCTCGTTCAGGTCCGTGGCGGTCAGCACCAGCGGGAGCTCGAGCTCCTCGAAGGTCGGAGGCAGGAGCTCGGCCATCCACCGCTCCAGACCCTTGGTGTTGACCAGGCGGCCGGAGAGTGGGCTCCAGTCGATCAGCCTGCTCCACCGCAGGTCCGTGGCGATCTCGGCCATCTGCTCCGCGGAGTAGCCCGCGGCGATGAACGCCCCGATCAGACCTCCCATGCTGGTCCCACTCACGACGTCAGGAGTGACCCCCAGCTCCTCCAGCACCCGCACGACCCCGATGTGGCACAGCCCACGGGCGCCACCGCCACCCAGCGCCAGCCCCAGGACCGGGGTGACCTCGGCCCTCTCCGGTTCGGGGGCGGCGCTGCGGCCGGGATGCCTGGCGAACATGCTCCCAGTCTGGAGCACAGACCGGCACGTTCCTGCACCGGCGCGCCCCGACATACTGATAGACAGTCCTGCATGTCCCGCTCCCTCCGGGCGCTGCCCAAGGCGCACCTGCACCTGCACTTCACCGGGTCGATGCGGATCACGACGCTCCGAGAGCTGGCCGACAAGCACGGGCTCCGGCTGCCGCACGCCCTGCTCGAGGACTGGCCACCACGGCTGCGGGCGACCGACGAGCGGGGCTGGTTCCGCTTCCAGCGGCTCTATGACGCCGCGCGGGCCTGCGTGCGGGACGAGGCGGACATGCGCCGGATCGTGCGGGAGGCCGCGGAGGACGACGCCGCCGAGGGCTCGCGCTGGCTGGAGATCCAGGTCGACCCGACCTCCTACGCCCCGTTCGTCGGCGGCATCACCCCCGCCATCGAGATCGTCCTGGACGAGGCCCAGTCGGCCAGCCGAGACACGGGTGCCCAGGTCGGGGTGATCGTGGCGGCCAGCCGCATCCGCCACCCGCTCGACGCCCGGACCCTGGCGCGCCTGGCCGGGCAGTATGCCGGCGATGGCGCCGGCACCGTCGTGGGCTTCGGGCTCTCCAACGACGAGCGGCGCGGCGACACCGCCGAATTCGGCAAGGCCTTCCACATCGCGGCCAAGGCCGGCCTGGCCAGCGTCCCGCACGCCGGTGAGCTCCTGGGACCCTCGCACGTGCGTGACGCGCTCGACCACCTGACCCCCGACCGGCTGGGCCACGGGGTCCGGTCCGCGGAGGACCCCGCCGTGCTGGACGCGCTGGTGCGCCGGGGCATCACCCTCGAGGTGTGCCCCGCCAGCAATGTGGCGCTCGGCGTCTATGACGAGCTGTCCGAGGTGCCGCTGCGGCAGCTGGTCGACGCCGGGGCCAGCATCGCTCTGGGGGCCGACGACCCATTGCTGTTCGGCTCCCGGCTGCTCGCGCAGTACGAGTCGGCCCGCGCCGACCACGGCCTCACCGACGAGGAGCTGGCCGAGCTGGCCCGCAGCTCGATCCGCGGCAGCCAGGCTCCCGACGCGGTCAGGACCGGGCTGCTGGCCGACGTCGACGCCTGGCTCTCCCAAGAAACATAATGGTGTGCCCGCCTTGCACGCGTCTCGTAGTGCTCTTGCGGGCCTGCACGCATTCCCGTAGTGGTTGTGCACCCTCCACAGGAGGCATACCAGGACCCTGTCGAGCGGCTACCTTCGTAGCGTGCCCAGTGCTGCGAAGCGGAGCATGTGCGCCTGACCGCTGTGGAGTGCGTACTCGTCGATCATCTTGACGAGGGTGTGCCCGAGCGGGTCACCATGGCCGAGACCGAGGCTGTCCAGCGCGGGCATGAGCCCGATCGCCGCGTCCGCCCGGTCGACCTCCTGAAGGTAGAGCCGCACGTCCTCCTGCACGGTCTGCGCCGAACCACCGGCGTAGTCGTCATCGCCGTAGGTCTCCACCTGGTCGCCACCACCCAGCCCCCAGCTGAGGTACACATGCTCCATCTGCTGCATGTGCCGGATGAGCCCCAGCACGGACAGCTCGACGGGCGGGATTGACCAGCTGGCCAGCTGCTCCGCCGAGAGGTCACGCCACTTCCGTTGGAACTCATGCCGCTGGTAGCCGAGCCACTGCACCAAGCGCTGCCGGAGGTCAACTCCCGGACTCGGCTCGTCCCAGCGATCCAGATCCACGCTGTCAGGGAGCACGCTGCCCATGACCCGAACCTACGACGGACACACAGCCACCGCGCGCTCAGAAGTCTGGATTCTCGCAAGACCGTGCGCCCGGTGGGGTCGTGGCTCGCAACATGGTGCGCTCGGTCGTTAGAGGGAGAGGCCCACCAGGACCGGCTCGTTGACCAGGGTGACGCCGAAGGCCTCCCGCACGCCGTCCCGCACCTCGCGGGCCAGCGCCACGAGGTCGGCGGCACGAGCCGACCCACGGTTGGTCAGCGCCAGCGTGTGCTTGCTCGACAGCGCCGCGGGACCGGGCAGGCCGTGCCCCTTCCCGAACCCGGCACGGTCGATCAGCCAGGCGGCCGACGTCTTCACCGTGCCCTCGGCCGAGGGGTACTGCGGCGGGGGCGGGACGTCCGGGCCCAGGCGCTCGGCGGCCCGGGTGACGAGCTCGGCATACTCGTGCGCAGGCAGGATCGGGTTGGTGAAGAAGGACCCGCAGCTCCACGTGTCGTGGTCGGCCGGGTCGAGCACCATGCCCCGGTTGCGACGTTGCTGGAGCACCGCCTCGCGGGCCTCCGCCAGCGGCACGCGCGCCCCCAGCTCGACCTCGAGGCCGTCGGCGAGTGCGGCGTAGCGCACCGGCTGGGACAGTTCAGTGGGGCGCAGCGAAAAGGTCACCGAGAGCACGATGTGGCGGGGCGTGACGGCCCCGGCGGGGGCGTCCGGGCCGACGATCGAGTCCTTCAGCACCGAGTGCCGGTACGAGAACCGCAGGTCGGCGGCGAACATGGTTCGCACCCGCTGCTCCACGCGGTCCCAGACCCGGACCTGGGCGATCGTCTGGGCGACCTCCTGTCCGTAGGCGCCGACGTTCTGCACCGGGGTGGCCCCCGCGCTGCCCGGTATGCCGGAGAGCGCCTCGATCCCGGACCACGCCTCCTCGACGGCGCGGGCGACCACGTCGTCCCACACCTCACCGGCGGCGACGGTCACCGTCACCCCACCGCAGGCGGAGGCGTCGGGCACCTCGATCCCGGAGGTGCGGACCACGACCGCCGTGCCGGGGAAGCCATCGTCTGCCACCAGCAGGTTGGAGCCGCCGCCCACCACGAGCAGCGGCTCCCCGGCCTCGTCGGTGGTGCGGACCGCCTCGATCAGCTCGGACTCGGAGGTGACGGTGACGCTACGCCGGGGTGGCCCGCCGACCCGCATGGTGGTGAGCTCGGCGAGGGAGTATGCCGTGGGGCTGGCCCCGCCATCCGTCATGCGCGGACGACGGCCTGGCAGCGCCCGAGGACCTTCTCGCCAGCGCAGGTGGCGGTGAGCTCGACGGTCTGGGTGCCGGCCTCCTCGTCGGTCTTCCTGACGACGCCCTCGACAAGCACCTCGACGGTCTCTCCCTCCGGGACGACGACCATGCCGGTGAACCGGGTGGAGCAGGAGAGCACGCGGCCGGGGTCGCCGCCGACATACGCCGTGACGACGTCGAGGGCCGCGCCCATGGTCCACATGCCGTGCGCGATCAGGTCGGGCAGACCGACGGACCGGGCGAACTCGGCGTCCTGGTGGATGGGGTTCTGGTCGCCGGAGGCGTTGGCGTAGTCGACCAGCTGGGCCCGGTCGACCGTGACGGTGCGGGTCAGGGCACCCGGGTCGGTGGTCAGCTCGGCCATCAGGACTCCCCCCTCACGACGATGGTGGACGTCACCGTGGTCACCGGCTGACCGTCCGCGTCGCGCAGCTCGACACGGGTGGACACCATGCCGTGCCCGCCGGCCTCCCGGATGCGGTCGACGTGCAGGACACCGGTCAGGGAGTCCCCCGCGGTGATCGGACGGTGGTGGGTGAAGCCCTCCTCGCCGTGCACGACCCGGGAGAAGTCGATGCCCGCCTCCGGGTCGCGGATGAGCTGGGCCTCGCACTGCTGGGAGAGGCTCACCGCGAAGGTCGGCGGCGCCACGACGTCACCGTGGCCCAGCGCCTGGGCGGCCGCGGGATCGCGGTGGGCCGGGCTGGTGGAGCCGATCGCGTCCGCGAACGCCTCGATCTGCTCGCGCGTGACCTGGAAGGGGCCGGCCGGCGGATACTCACGGCCGGCGTAGTCGGGGTTGACTGCCATACCGGGCAGCCTATCGGCCGGGCACCTGTCCCCCGACCTACGGCGACTCACAGCGCCAGGCCACCCGACCAGACGCCCCGCGCCACCTGCAATGCCGACGACCCAGCCCGGGCACGACGAAGGCCGCCACCCTCTCGGGGTGACGGCCTCCAGTCCGGCGGGTGCCGGAGTGCGTCAGCGGGTCTCGCGGTGCGCGGTGTGCTTGCCGCAGCGCGAGCAGAACTTCGCCAGCTCGACCCGGTCGGGGTTGTTGCGGCGGTTCTTCTTGGTGATGTAGTTGCGCTCCTTGCACTCCGTGCACGCCAGAGTGATCTTCGGGCGGACGTCGGCGCTCTTAGTAGCCACGGGGCAACCTGCTCTCGAAACGATGGTGGTGGTGATGCGTGCGACGCCCGCCGCAGCAAAGACGGCGGCGGGCAGCAGCACTCAAGGATACGCGAACTTCGGCTGTCGACCGAATCGCGACCAGTAGCGGGAGCGGGGCTCGATCCCGCGACCTCACGATTATGAGTCGTGCGCTCTAACCAGCTGAGCTATCCCGCCTCGGGCGGTGCCTCCCGGAGCGGGTGGCTTCCCTGAGCCCCCCAACGGAATCGAACCGTTGACCTTCTCCTTACCATGGAGACGCTCTGCCGACTGAGCTAGGGGGGCGTGTTCCCGCGACCCTGGGACGTGGCCCGGGCGTGGAACGCTCCGCAGACTTTACACGGCCCACCCGGCCTCCACGAAATCGAGGGCCGGGTGGACCGCGGTCAGGCCACGGTGCCTGCGAGATGGACCTTGCTGCCGTCCCTGGAGGTGACCCGGAAGGCCAGGTCCTCGCCCTCCCGGGCGAAGGAGAAACCGACCGTCGAGGGCAGCAGGACGGGCTTGCGGAACTCCACGGAGGCCTCGTAGGCGCCCGGGAGGCGACCCTCCAGCGCCGCCAGCGCGCGGGCATGGGTCCACATGCCGTGCGCGATGGTGCGCGGGAACCCGAACGCCTTCGCGGTCAGCGGCGTCAGGTGGATCGGGTTGACGTCGCCCGACACCCCGGCATACTCCCGCCCGAGGCCGCCGGGCAGGCGCCACAGTGCGGTCGGGACCTCCCCAATTTTCGTAGCGGTTTTGCTGGCCTCCCCCGCCTTTTCGTAGGGGTTTTGCGGGTCAGCCGGCGCCTCCGCGCCGGCGGAGAGGGATCCAGCGTCCTCAGGGCTGCCGCTGGGGCGTTTCCCGCGGGCCAGATAGGTGCTGCGACCGGTCCACACGACCTCGTCGCCGACGCGCGCCTCCCCGAGCAGGTCCAGCTGGGTGCCCGAGCGGTGCGCCCGCAGATCCGCAGCGCTGCTGGACAGGGTCAGCCGCTCTCCGATGTCGACCGGCCGGTGCAGCCGCATCTCGTTGGACACGTGCACGAGGCCGGCCAGGGCCAGCGGGAAGTCCGGCGCGGCCATCAGGTGCACCTGCAGCGGGAACGTCAGCACGTGCAGCCAGGTCGCCGGCACGCTGTCCCGCAGCGTGAACCCACAGACCCGGGAGTATGCCGTGAAGCGCTCCGCGTCCTGCTCCAGGTCGGTGATCATCACCCGACGCGTGGGCAGCTGCCCGTCCGGGCCGCCGCGCCTGGTCGGCACCAGGGCGCGGGCGATCTCGACACCGATGCCGGGCAGTGTGTCGAGTAGCTCGACGTCGACGTCCTCCTCGGAGGCCATGCTCAGGCTCCGATCTGGGACTGGCCGCAGACCCGGATGACCTGACCGGTGACCGCACCGCTGTCGGGTGCCGCCAGGTAGGCGATCGTCTCGGCGACGTCGACCGGCTTGCCGCCCTGGCTCAGGCTGTTGAACCGCCGGGCGAACTCGCGCGTCGCGAACGGGATCCTGTCGGTCATCTCGGTCTCGATGAAGCCCGGCGCGACGGCGTTGACGGTGATGCCGCGGTCGGCCACCACCGGCGCCTCGGCCCGGACCAGACCGATCACGCCGGCCTTGCTGGCGGCGTAGTTGGTCTGGCCGCGGTTGCCGGCCACGCCCGAGGTGGACGCCACCCCGACGATGCGGCCGCCCTCGGCCAGCCCACCGGCGACGTCGGCGTCCAGCAGGACCTCGTTGATCCGGATCTCGGCGGCCAGGTTGACCTCCAGCACGCTGCCCCAACGGTCCTCGTCGGTGTTGACCAGGAGCTTGTCCCGGGTGATGCCGGCGTTGTGGATGATCGCGTGGATGCGTGCGTCCTTGCCGTGGCGGGCGGCGACGTGCGCGGCGATCTTCTGGCCCGCGTCGGGCGAGGTGATGTCCAGCTGGAGGGCGGTGCCACCCAGACGGTTGGCGACCTTGGTGAGCGCCTCGCCCGCGGCCGGGATGTCCACGACCACCAGGGACGCGCCGTCCCGGGCGAAGACCTCGGCGATGCCCGCGCCGATGCCGCGGGCGGCCCCGGTGACCACGACCACCTTGTCTGCGAACGGTGCCGCCGGGTCGGACGGCACCTGCCCCGCCTCGGCGCCCAGCACCCGCCACGGCTGCCCCGAGACATAGGCCGAGCGGCCCTCGAGCAGGAAGGAGAGCGTCGAGGACAGCGCCGCACCGGTGGTCTCGGTGGAGACGAGGACCAGGTTGGCGGTCCCACCCTTGCGCAGCTCCTTCCCGACGCTGCGGGTGATGCCTTCCAGCGCCTGCTGGACGGCGGCAGCCTCGGGGCTGTCCGTCAGCTCCGGAGCCGTGCCGACGACGATCACGCGACCGCTGGACCCCAGCGCCCGCAGCGCCGGGCGCAGGACCGCGCGCACGCCCTCGAGCTCGGGGACGGTGGCCAGCGCGGTGGCGTCGAGGACCACTGCACCGATCTTGCTGGAGTATGCCGGGGGGACGGCTCTCCCGTCCTCGCCCGTCGTGCGGGCGGCCGGCTCGTCGCGCACCGCGTCGACCGGGGTCACGCCGAGACCCTTGAGTGCCTCGCGGGTCGCGCTGCTGGTGGCGCCGGAGCCCGCCAGGACGGCGAGCACGACGTCGCCGGTGGGCAGGGAGCGCCCCCGACGCAGCTCGGTCGCCTGGGGCACGCCCAGCTGCTTGCCCACGGCCTTGGCCACGGGGTTGCCGGTCAGCACATCGAGCACCTTGGTCATCACACAGCCTCCAGGATCGCGACGACGCCCTGGCCGCCGGCAGCACAGATCGAGATCAGGCCACGGGAGCCCGGCCCCTTGTCGGACAGCATCTTGGCCAGCGAGGCGACGATCCGCCCGCCGGTCGCGGCGAACGGGTGACCCGCCGCCAGGGAGGAGCCGTTGACGTTGAGCCGGCTCCGGTCGATGGCACCGAGCGGTGCGTCCAGCCCCAGGCGCTCGGCGGCGAACTCCTCGTCCTCCCACGCCGCGAGCGTGGTCAGGACGGTCGAGGCGAACGCCTCGTGGATCTCGTAGAGGTCGAAGTCCTGCAGGCTCAGGCCCTGACGGGCGAGCAGGCGGGGCACGGCATACGCCGGCGCCATCAGCAGACCCTCGTCGCCGCTGACGTAGTCGACTGCGGCAACCTCCGCGTCCACGAAGCGCGCCAGCACCGGCAGGTTGCGCTCTGCGGCCCACTCCTCCGAGGAGACGAGCACGAGGGCGGCTCCGTCGGACAGCGGCGTCGAGTTGCCGGCCGTCATGGTCGCACCCTCGCCCTTGCCGAACACCGGGGACAGCTTGGCCAGCTTCTCCACGGAGGTCTCGGGGCGCAACCCCTGGTCCTTGCTCAGCTTGCGGAAGGGGGTGACGAGGTCGTCGAAGAAGCCCTCGTCCCACGCGCGGGCCATGTTGTGGTGGCTGGCCGCGGCCAGCTCGTCCTGGGCCTCCCGGCTGATCCCCCACTCCTTGGCGGTGCGCGCCTGGTGCTCCCCCATCGACAGGCCGGTGCGCGGCTCCGAGTTACGGGGCGTCTCCGGCGCGAGGTCTCCGGGGCGGATCGAGGCGAACGCCTGGATCCGCTGCGCCGTGGTCTTGGCGTGGTTGGCCCTGAGCAGCGCCCGGCGCAGACCCTCGCCCACGGCGATCGGGGCGTCGCTGGCGCTGTCGACACCACCAGCGATCGCGCTGTCGATCTGACCCAGCTGAATCTTGTTGGCGACCTGGATCACCGCCTCCAGGCCGGTGCCGCACGCCTGCTGCAGGTCGTAGGCGGGGGTGGTCGGGTCGAGGGCGGAGCCGAGCACCGTCTCGCGGGTGAGGTTGAAGTCTCGGCTGTGCTTGAGCACGGCACCGGCGGCGACCTCCCCGACCCGCTGGCCGGCCAGGCCGAAGCGGGCGACCAGCCCGTCCAGCGCGGCGGTGAGCATGTCCTGGTTGGACACCGATGCGTAGGCCCCGCCGGCCTTGCCGAACGGGATGCGGTTGCCGCCGACGATCACGGCGTTGCGGGCTTGAGCCATCAGGCACTCCTGTGTGGGGATCGTGTGACACGTCGCCCCTGTGGCACGACGCTGGATATCCGATACCGACAGTAGCAGGTACGCCAGGTACTAGGTACTGTGTCTGGCATGAGCACCAACGTCGACGGCCGGGACACCCGGTGGGCCCAGCACCGGGCGCAGCGGCGCCGCGAGCTCGTCGAGGCCGCCCTGCGCGCGATCCGGCGTCACGGACCGGCCGTCGGGATGGACGAGATCTCCGCGGAGGCGGGCACCAGCAAGACCGTGGTCTACCGGCACTTCCGGGACCGCACCGGGCTCTACGCCGCGGTGGTCGAGTCCGTCGACCAGCGCATCCTGGACAGCCTCGGCGCCGCCACCGCGGGCCGCGACCCCGCCTCCGAGCACCCGCTCTCGCTGGTCGCGCCCATGGTGGACGCCTTCCTGGTGCTGGTGGAGAAGGACCCCGAGATCTACCGCTTCGTGGTCACTCGCCCCCTGGTCGACGGACCCGTCGAGGTCGACCCGGTGGCCGGGCTCGCCGACCGGATCGGCGAGCAGGTCTCTCGGGCACTCGAGGCCCACCTGGAACGGCAGGGCCGAGATGCCTCCTGCGCCCCGATCTGGGGCCACGGCCTGGTCGGCTTCGTCCGCGCCGCCGCCGACCACTGGCTCAGCTCCGACATGGCCCGCCCGCGCAGCGCCGTCGTCGCGGACGTGACCACCCTCTTCGCCCCCGCCCTGGCCGCAGCCGGACCGGACGCGCACCCTGGCCCGCACGCGCACCCTGGCCCGGACGCGCACCCGGACCCACGGCATACTCCCGCGACTCCGTGACGACCCACCAGACGACCCCCGACCCGACCACCGAACACACCGACCCCGAGGACGCAGACTGATGAGCACTCAGACAGACACCGCTTTCGAGGCAGCCGTCGAGGCGGCCCTCGGCCAGGAGCAGGCCGCCAGGGGAGACACCACGCAGGAACATACCGGAGCGCCCGAGACCGGCGCCGAGCAGCTCACCCCGCTCGGCAGGAGCCTGCGCACGGCGCTCGACGGGACCTTCCGAGACGTCCGCAGGGACCTGCGGGCCATGCTCACGGGCGGGGACTTCCTGCGGGACCCGTCGCTGAGCGTGCCCGAGGCCCGCGCATGGACGAGCAACGCCCTGCAGGGCATCGTCGACGCCGGGCACGGCGGTGCCGGCTTCCCGACCTCCGTCGGCGGCGACGGCCTGGTGGCCAGCTCGGTCGTCAACTTCGAGATGCTCGCCCTGGCCGACCTGTCGCTGACCGTCAAGGTCGGCGTGCACTTCGGGTTATTCGGCGGGGCGATCTCCAACCTCGGCACCGAGGAGCAGATCCAGGAGTTCGTGCCCCAGGTGATGAGCCTGCATCTGCCGGGCTGCTTCGCGATGACCGAGGTCGGGCACGGCAGTGACGTGCAGGCGCTGGAGACGACCCTGACCTACGACGCCGACACCGACGAGATCGTGGTGCACTCCCCCGGCCCTTCGGCGACCAAGACCTACATCGGCAACGCCGCCGCCGACGGCCGGATGGCCGCCGTCTTTGGACAGCTCGAGGTCGCCGGCACCAACCACGGCATCCACGTCGTGCTCGTGCCGCTGCGCGACGACTCCGGCGACTCCCTTCCTGGTGTCACCATCGGCGACAACGGCGCCAAGGGCGGCCTGGACGGCGTCGACAACGGGACCCTGAGCTTCGACCAGATCCGGGTGCCCCGCACGATGCTGCTCAGCCGCTACGGCGGCGTGACCGACGAGGGCACCTACGAGTCCCCGATCGACAACCCGAACCGTCGCTTCTTCACCATGCTGGGGACGCTGGTCCGGGGCCGGATCTGCGTCGGGGGCGCCGCTGCCCAGGCGGCCCGCAAGGCCCTGTCGATCGCCACGCGCTACAGCCTCCAGCGCCGGCAGTTCGAGGCACCCGGACGGGAGGATGAGGTGCTGCTGCTGGACTACCTGGCGCACCAGCGCAAGCTGCTGCCCGCCATCGCGACCGCCTACGCCCTCTCCTTCGCCCAGAACGAGCTGGTCGACACCCTGCAGTCGGTGCAGTCCAGGCCGGTCGGCGAGCGCGACCAGAAGGCGCAGCGCGAGCTGGAGACCCGCGCGGCGGGGCTGAAGGCCGTGAGCACGCGGTTCGCCAACGACACGATCCAGGTCTGCCGGGAGGCGTGCGGCGGGGCGGGCTACATGGCCGAGAACGGCCTGACCGAGCTGCGCCGCGACGCCGACGTGTTCGCCACCTTCGAGGGCGACAACACGGTGCTGCTGCAGTTGGTGGCCAAGGGGCTGCTGACCAACTACAAGGCGATGTGGGGCGATCTGGACATGCTCGGCATGGTCCAGGCTGCGGCGCGGACCTTCACCGGCACGGTGATCGAGCGCACCGCCGCCCGCCCCGCCATCGAGCGGATCATGGCCACCGCGCAGCGCAAGTCCGACTCCGAGACGGTGCTCGAGCGCAGCTGGCACGTGACGATGTTCGAGGAGCGCGAGCAGCACGTGCTCGACAGCCTGGCGCAGCGTCTCCGGACGGCCGGCCAGGACGAGTCCAGGGCGTTCGAGGCGTTCAACGCCACGCAGGACCACCAGCTGCTCGCTGCCCGGACCCACATGGACCGGGTCGTCCTGGAGGCATTCATCGCCGGCATCGAAGCCTGCGAGGACGAGGCGACCGCCGCGGTGCTCAACAAGCTCTGCGACCTCTACGTCCTGGAGAACCTCGCCGGCGACCGCGGCTGGTTCCAGGAGCACGGACGGATGTCGACGGTCCGGGCTAAGGCGATCGTCCCTGCCCTCAACCAGCTGTGCCAGGAGCTGCGCCCCCTCGCCCTCCCCCTCGTCGAGGGGATGGGCGTCCCGGAGCAGCTGCTGCAGTCGGCCATGCTCGAGGACTGAACCTGCCTGCTCGCCCGGCCCTCGGCATACTGCTCGATCAGTATGTCGAGGGGCAGGTTGGTCGCACGCCCGCCGCCGGGCGGACCGAGCGGGCCGCGGTCAGCCGGTCAGCGCGGCGATGCTGTTGACGAGCGTGTAGAGGGCCACCGCCACCAGGAAGACCGCGAAGCCCCGGCTGAGTCTCTCGGGTCGCAACCGCGCACTGAACCGACCGGCCAGCAGGCTCGCCACCACGGCCGCGGTGGTGAAGGCGATGATGAGCGGCCAGTCCAGGTGGACGGCCGCCGTCGCCCTGGTGGCCAGCCCGACGAGGCTGGTCATCGCCAGGACCAGCAGGGAGGTGCCGACCGCACGCCGGAGCGGGAGTCCCAGCAGCAGCACCAGCGCCGGCACGATCGCGAAGCCTCCGCCCACCCCGAAGAACCCTGTCAGCCAGCCGATGCCGGTGGCGACCAGGGCCACCCGGACGGCTCGGCGGCGGTCCAGGTGGAACGGCCGCAGCTGCAGCCAGTGGTGGGCCACCTCCTCCTCGGCCTGCTGTCCGCCCGCCCGGGTCCACATCAGCCAGGCCACCACCACCAGCAGCGCGGCGAAGAGCAGCATCAGCAGGTCACCGTCCACCACCAGCGCCATCCGCGCCCCGACCACCGCGCCGACGATGCTGAGCGCACCGAAGGCGATCGCGTCGGTGACGTTGACCAGGCCCTGCCGGGCGTACTGCGCGGCACCCACGACCGCGGTCACACCGACGACCACCAACGACGTCGTCGTCGCCTCCAGGGGGGACTGGTCGAGGAGGTAGACCAGGGCCGGCACCGCGACGATGGCGCCGCCCCCGCCCAGTGAGCCCATGACAGTGCCCACCACGATCCCGACCAGGACGGCGAGCAGGATCTCACTCACGGGCTGGTCCTTGAGCGCGTCCCGGGACAGCACGACGGGTGCCGCCCCTGGTGTGGCACCCGTCGCATCACGTCTGCTCCGTCGTCAGCCGCAGCCTCAGGCGTTGGCCTCGGCCAGCACGGCCGCGAGCGCGTCGGTCACCTGGCGCAGCTCGGCCTCGGTGATGGTCAGCGGCGGGGCCAGCCGGATCGTCGAGCCGTGGGTGTCCTTGGCCAGGACGCCCTTCTTGGCCAGTGCCTTGCAGGCGTCCTTGCCGGACATCAGTGCGGGGTCGATGTCGATGCCGGCCCAGAGGCCACGCACGCGGACGCTCTCCACGCCCTTGCCGATCAGCGCCTCGAGCTCGTCACGGAAGACCGGCTCCAGGTCCGCGGCACGCTGCTGCGGGTCGCCGGACTCCAACAGCTTGACGACCGCGTGGCCGACGGCGGCCGCCAGCGGGTTGCCGCCGAAGGTCGAGCCGTGGGTGCCTGGCGTGATGACGCCCATGACGTCCTCGTCGGCCGCGACCGCAGAGACCGCGATGATGCCGCCACCCAGGGCCTTGCCCAGGGTGTAGATGTCGGCCTCCACGCCCTCGTAGCCGCAGGCGAGCGTGGTGCCCGTGCGTCCCAGGCCGGACTGGATCTCGTCGGCGATCATCAACACGTTGCGATCGGTGCACAGCTCGCGCAGGCCCGGCAGGAAGCCCTCCTTGGGGATCTGCACGCCCTGCTCGCCCTGGATCGGCTCGACTAGGACCGCGACGGTGTCGTCGGTGATGGCGGCCTCGATGGCCGCGAGGTCGCCATAGGGCACCGGCGTGAAGCCCGGGGTGTAGGGGCCGTAGTCGTCGTGCGCCTCCGGGTCGTCGGAGAAGCTGATGATCGTCGTGGTGCGGCCGTGGAAGTTGCCGTCCATCACGATGATGTTGGCCCTGCCCTGCTCGACACCCTTGACGCGGTAGCCCCACTTGCGCGCGATCTTGATCGCGGTCTCGACGGCCTCCGCACCGGTGTTCATCGGCAGGATCATGTCCTTGCCGACCAGGGCCGCCAGGTCGCGGCAGAACGGACCGAGCTGGTCGTTGTGGAAGGCGCGGCTGGTGAGGGTCGACCGGTCCAGCTGCGTCTTGGCAGCCTCGATCAGGCCGGGATGGCGGTGGCCGAAGTTCAGGGCGGAGTAGCCGGCGAGCGCGTCGATGTATCGATTGCCCTCGACGTCGGTCACCCACACGCCCTCTGCCTCGGCCACGACGACCGGGAGCGGGGAGTAGTTGTGTGCCGCGACGCGGTCCTCGAGCTCGATGAACGCTGCGTTGGTCTGCAGGGACGAGGTGGTGTCGGTCATGGAGCAAGGGTAGGGCCACCGGGCACCTGTCCGTGCAGCGGGCCGTGCAGCCGATCCGTTCACCTGAACCCGCCGTGGTTCACCCCCCCGACGCTGCCGGCCGCGGCTATGACCTCAGCCCGTTGGCCCACAGGTCACGCAGCAGCGCGACCTCCGCCAGGTGGTGGATCACCTCACGGTTGATGTGCAGCACGAGCTCGGCCATGGGGTGCTCGGCGAAGGAGCCCTCCGCCTCCCCGACGGGACGGGCGAGTGCCGCGGCGTCGAGCCCGCGCACCCCCGCCGCCCACGCCCCGTAGGTCTCGTCCAGCTGCGCCAGTGCACCCGCTGCCGTCCCGGCATACTCCCAGGTGAAGTAGTCACACTCCCGGAACCCGAAGTGCGAGGCCGCGCGCGCCCCCAGGACACCCACGATCACGTGACCGAGCCGCCAGGCGATCGTGGTGACCGGGGCCGGGTCCGGCTCGGGGAAGGCGAAGTCGATCTCCCAGTCGCCGCCGCCCGCCGCCTGTGACGTGGCGCCGGTGCCCCGTGGCCGGATGTTCCAGGCGCCGGCGACCGGCTCCCAGAGGTACTCCTCATCCGAGAGTCCGTCGAGTCGTGGCCGGGCCTGCTGCTCCCAGTGCCAGGACAGCTGCTCGAGCGCGAGTCCGTGCCAGTCGGTGGTGGTCATGGTGCCTCCAGCGGTAGTCGTTGGTTCCACGCTAGGGGCGGGCACCGACATCGGCAGCCGCGCGTGAACGGGTTCAACGAAACCACTGCGCACGGGCGCGTGGGAGCAACGACAGCACGACGGAAATGCATGGGAAATGCGTGGGGCCCGGTCGTGAGACCGGGCCCTTGACATGGTGGCAGGTGCAGGATTCGAACCTGCGTAGGCGTACGCCGACGGATTTACAGTCCGCTTCCATTGGCCACTCGGACAACCTGCCGTGAACTGCGGGTGCAAGGATAACAGCGTCAGACCACAGATCCGAACCCAGCCGGGACCACACGCAAGGAGCAGCACCATGGCCGACTCGTCGTTCGACATCGTCAGCAAGGTCGACAAGCAGGAGGTCGCCAACGCCGTCAACCAGGCCGCCAAGGAGATCAGCCAGCGCTACGACTTCCGCAACATCGGGGCGTCCGTAGAACTGTCCGGTGAGTCGATCACCATGAAGGCCAACAGCGAGGAGCGCTGCCTGGCCGTCCTGGACGTCCTGCAGACCAAGCTCGTCAAGCGCGGCGTCTCCCTGAAGTCCCTGAAGTACTCCGATGACGGCGAGCCCCGGCCCTCCGGCAAGGAGTACCGCCTGGACGCCGCGCTCACCGAGGGCATCAGCAGCGAGAACGCCAAGAAGGTGTCCAAGCTGATCCGGGACGAGGGGCCCAAGTCCGTCAAGGCCCAGATCCAGGGAGACGAGCTGCGGGTCACCTCCAAGTCCCGCGACGACCTGCAGGAGGTCCAGCGCCTGGTCAAGGGTGCCGACCTGGACTTCGCGGTTCAGTTCACGAACTACCGCTGACCGGCGCCCGCCTCACGCCCTCCCGCCACTGACTGGCGCGGGCCTCATTTCGCCGCCCGGAGGCTGTCGCGGGCGAGCTCGAGGAAGGGCTCGACCGCCTCGCCGGCGTTCGCGAACGCGGGGCCGGAGGTGGCCCCGGCGCGGTGCCGGTGGGCGATGCCCGCGGCGATGACGGCGATCTTGAAGCGGGCTAGTGCCAGGTGAGAGTCCCAGTCCAGCAGGTCGGCACCGCCTGCCGCCTCGTAGGCGGCAGCGAGGGTAGCCGCGTCGGGCAGCCGGGGGCTGCTCCAGGCCGTGGGCGACCCGATGACGAGGTCGACGGGGGCGGCCCGGTAGGCGCCCATGAGCGCCACGTCAGCCACCGGGTCGCCGATGGTCGACAGCTCCCAGTCCACGACGGCTGCGACCCGCGGTGCGGACCCGTCGAGATCCAGGATCGTGTTGTCCAGGCGGTAGTCGCCGTGCACGACCGAGGTCGCGGCCTGCCGCGGGAGGTGGGCGGTCAGGCCCGCGACCACCTCCGCCGCCAGGGGACCCAGCGCCGGGTCGCCAACGAGCTCCCACTGCCCGGACCACCGGCTCAGCTGGCGCTGCGCATAGCCGTCGGGGCGACCGAAGCGTTCGAGCCCGACCGCGACGTGGTCGACCCGGTGCAGGCGCGCGAGGGTCGACACCAGTTCTCCGACGACCGCGGCGACGGTCTCGTCGGCGAGGTCGTCGAGCTGGTCCCGGGATTGGATGGTGTGACCGCGGACGAACTCCGCGATCGCGAAGGGTCCGCCGAGGAGGCCCTCGTCCTCGTGGAAGAGCACCGGCGGTGGCACCGGCACACCCGCCTGCGCCAGGCCGGAGGTCACCCGGAACTCCCGACCGACGTCGTGCGCCGACGGGGTGCGACCGACCCGGGGAGGGGTCCGCAGCACCCAGGAGGAGCGCCCGTCGGTCAGCGCGAACGTCTGGTTCGACCGTCCGCCCAGCACAGGCTCTGCCGTGAGTGCCCCCACCACCTCCGACCCCGCCTCGCGCAGGAGACCGGCGACCCCGTCGAGCTCGCGCGCGGACAGCTCAGTCATCGTCGGTCTCTCAGTCATCGTCGCTCTGCGCGAGGACGGTGCGGACCGCGCGGCGGGCGATCGACCACCGCATGACCTCCGAGGGTCCGTCATAGATCCGGAACGGGCGCAGCTCGCGGGCGATCCGGGCCACCGGCAGGTCCGCGGAGACGCCGAGGCCTCCGCAGAGCTGGGTGGCGCGGTCGGTGACCCGCCAGAGCGCCTCCGCGGCGAACGTCTTGGCGATCGCGGTCGACCGGGCTGCCGACCGGTCTGCATCGAGCTCGTCGCAGGCCTCCCGCAGCAGGGCCAGGGTCGCGGCCAGGTCGATCTCGTTGTCGGCGATGAGCTGTTGCGCCATGCCGAGGTCCGCGAGCCGGCCGCCGAACGCCTCGCGCTCGGCGGAGTAGCGCACGGCCACCTCGTGCGCCCGGGTCGCCGCACCCAGCCAGCGCATGACGTGGGTCATCCGTGCCGGACCGAGCCGGACCTGGGCGTAGCGGAACCCGAGGTCGACCTCGCCGAGCACGTCCTCATCGGGCACGAAGAGACCCTCGAAGTCGACCTCGCAGTGACCGCCGATCATCGCCCGGTCCACGGTCCGCAGGTGGCGCCGGACCACGATGCCCGGTGCATCACCTGGGGCGAGGAACATCGTCGCGCCGTCCCGCTCTCCGGGCTCGCCGCTGGTCCGCGCCATGACGATGAACATCCCGGCACCGGCTGCACCGGTGATGAAGCGTTTGCGGCCCCGGACCACCCAGCCCCCGTCGACCCGCTCCGCCGATGTCGTCAGCCGCGTCGGGTCGGCCCCGGCACCCGGGGAGGGCTCGGTCATCGCGAACGCGGACCGGATCGCCCCGGTGGCGAGCGGCCTCAGGTAGCGCTCCCGCTGGGCGGGCGTGGCCACCTTGTCGAGCAGGTGCACGTTGCCCTCGTCCGGGGCACCCAGGTGCAGCGCCATCGGCCCGAACAGCGAGCGGCCGGCGGCCTGGAAGACCGGCGAGCGCTCGGTCATCGACAGCCCGAGGCCCCCGCAGTCCACGGGGGCGTGGGGGGCGAGCAGCCCATGCTCCCGGGCGAGCCCCTGGAGCCGGACGCGCAGCTCGTCCCCACCGGCCGCCTCGACGTCTCCGTCGTGCTCCTCCTCCACCGGCAGCACGTGCTCATGGATGAAGGCGCGGGTGCGGGACGCCAGTCCCTCGGGGATGGCTCGGGCCTGCGAAGTGGTCATAGACCTCACCCTAGGTTCGTCGGCGCTCATCCTGCCGGGTCTGTCGGTGCCGTGAGGGGATTCGTCCCGCCCTTCGACCAGGGCGGGTGCAACACCTGCGAGCTGCCTGACAATGAGGGGGTAAAGGCCCCACGCCGTCGTGGGCCGCCAGAGCGACGGGAGCAACGATGGTGTTCGGCGTGACAGAGGGGAGCGGCGTGGGTCCACCGACCCGGGACGCCGCGTGGTTCGACCAGTTGTTCGCCGAGCACGCCGTGTCGGTGCACCGCTACTTCGTGCGCCGCGCACCCCGCCAGGAGGCCGAGGACCTGGTCGCCGAGGTCTTCGCGGTCGCCTGGCGCCGCAGAGAGAGCATCCCGGACGACTTCGTGCTCCCCTGGCTCTACAAGACCGCCTCCTACGTGCTGTCCAACCACCGGCGCAAGCCGACGCTGACACTGCTGGCCGACGTCGGCACGCCGTCGGACGAGCGCAGCCGCAGCATGGACCCGGCGGACCTGATCGTCGAGGACGACGACGTCCGCACCGCCCTGGCCCGGCTCAGCCCGCGCGACCGGAAGGTCCTGATGCTGCACGCCTGGGAGGGTCTGGACGGCGAGGGGCTGGCCAAGGCGCTCGGCGTCACCAGAGGTGGCGCGGCGGCCGCGCTCTCCCGCGCCCGGTCCCGCCTCCGGGAGGCGTGGGCCACATGAGCACCGCACCACGTGGCAGCAACAGCCGCGCTATCGGGGACATTGATCAGGCAGGCAGCCGCCCACGGGGGCGGCACGGCAGGGAGGACGCACGATGAACGACTACCAGGACGAGGAGGCCCTGGCCCGGCTCCGGGCTGCGGACCCTGCCACCGGCGCGCACCCCGACCTGCACCGGATCTCCCAGCGGCTGCGCGGGCGGACCCCGCTCGGCAGCCAGTCGGCGGGCGGCTACGCCACGAGCACCGGCTACAGCTTCTCCGACACCAGCGAGACCGCCGTCCGGGTCAACGATCCGGCCAGCCGCACGAGCCGGGTGGGCTTCGTGGTCGCGGCCTCGGTCGCCGCGCTCGCCTTCGGGGGCGGTGGCTACGTCGCGGGCGTCGCCAGCAGCGGCGATGACCGCGACGGGTCGACCACGGTGGCGAGCACCGACGAGGAGCAGGAGCGCAGGGACGTCGCGGACGCTGCGGAGGACATGGCCTCCTCCGAGGACATGGCCGCGTCCGAGGAGATGGCCGCGTCCGAGGGCGGGGTCTACGGCGACGACGGGATGGGCGGCGGCTACGCCGGCCCGGTCGTGCCGGTGGCCGGCGAGGGGCTGTCGACGGAGCGGACCACGGGACCCGTCTTCGCGGCGGACGACAGCGATGGCGCTCCGGACCCGGGCGAGGTGCTCGAGGAGTATGCCGGGGCGCTGGGGATCGAGGGCACGGTCGAGTCCGACCCCTACTCGGCCTACGTCACGGACACCACAGACGGTCGCAACCTGCACGTCTACGTCCAGGGCAGCATGGCCTCCATCGACTACTCCGACCCCGCTCTCGATCCCTACTGCCAGGAGTACATGTCCGAGCCCGGGGGCGGGTGGTTCGGCGAGGAGGGCCCCGAGTCCATCACCTGCCTCCCTCCGGGCGAGGCGCCCGAGGAGGGCACGGCCATCGCCCTGGCGCAGGAGTTCGCGGACACCCTGGGCATCGACGACGCGGGCTATGAGTTCCGGGCAGACAACTTCGATCCGATGATCGCCTACGGCGAGGGCTACGAGGAGCTCCTCGACGAGTCCGGCGCGACCTCCGCCCCCGACGCCGACGCCGGCACCGACGGCACGGGTGACGCCGCCGAGGCCACGGCCGTCCCGGACGCCATGGTCCAGGACTACCTCGAGGAGTGGGGGTCGCAGTTCAGCAACGAGGACGTCCGCGACGTGTCGGTCACCGCGGAGCGCACGGACAGTCCGATGCCGAGCTACCGGTCCTGGTACTTCGGGGTCACCGACCAGGGCGTGGCCTACGCCAGCTTCCAGCTCGGCGACCTGGTCCCCATGGGCGACTACGAGGTCATCTCACCGGCGGAGGCGGTCGATCGGGTCAACGACACCCGGTTCCAGCAGATCGGCGCCTACATCCCCGACCTGGAGATGGAGGCGACCTACGACGAGGACTGGACCGAGCCGGAGCCGCTGCCGCCACTGGTGGCCGGGGAGCCCATCCCCTACCCGCTCTCCGAGTCGCAGGTCACCGCAGCCGAGCTGCACTCCGGTGTGGTGAGCCTGTGGGACGGCACCGAGTTCGTCGCGCCCGTCTACCACCTCACCGACGACCGCGGCAACAGCTGGCAGGTCCTCGGCCTGGCCGAGGAGGCTCTGGACTTCACCCCCTGACTGCGGGGCGCGGCCGCGCAGGGAGCTCAGCCGAAGATGCTCCGTGAGGTGATCACCTCGCGCAGCACCGACTGCTGGTCGACCAGCGCCCGTCGCACCGCCGGGGACAGGTCGCCGGCGGCGAGCCGCTCGTCGGTCGCGGCGGCCGTCGCCTCCTCCACCACCGTGCGGGGGTAGGCGAGGAAGGCCACCCGGGCGAGCGCGTCCTGGCCGACCCGCCCCTCCAGCGCGGGGATGTCGCGGTGGAAGCGCGCGACATACTCTCGGACGAGGTCAGTATGCCGACCGGTCCAGAAGCCGCCGGCCAGCGCGTTGAGCTCGTGGTTGGACCGGCCGTGGTCACCCACCAGCTGGTCCCAGGCCCAGGCCTTGGAGGCCTCGGTGGGCAGTGCGGCGCGGGCCGTCAGCGCCCCGAGGTTGCCCTGGAGCGAGTCGTCGGCCGCCCGTGCGGCCTCCAGCTCCTCGACCGAGACGGAGCCGGCCACCGCGAGGGAGCGCAGCACCAGCCAGCGGAAGTCCCGGTCGCCAGCCAGTCCCCCGGGCAGCCCGTCCCCCGCGGCCCAGCGGCCCAGCAGGTCGGTGTCCCGCGTGGTCGCGGCCACCACACGCGCGGCCGCCAGCGCCTGGGTCGAGCCCGGCTCGGCGGAGTCGAGCCGCGCCATCGCCGCCGCCGACACGGTGTCCTGCGCGGTCGGGACCGCGTCGTCGGGGAGGTACTCCCCCAGCACCGAGACCGACAGGAGCGACCCGGAACGGCTCAGGATCGAGGGGTTGTCCTCGCTCGGCCAGGCCGCGGCGAAGGTCTCGACGACCAGCCGCGGGTCGACGGCGGCGGTGGCCAGCCCGTCGATCAGGGCGACCCAGACCACGGCCCGGTGCTGGGCCGAGCCGACGAGCGGGAGCTGCTCCGGCAGGGCCGCGAGGCTCTGCTCCGAGAGCACGACGTGGGCCCAGGTCAGGTCGCCCGCGTTCGGGATGAGCAGGGCCGGCTCGGCATGGCTCGCCGGGACGGTGACCTCGTCGCGGTCCACGGTCGCGTGCACCTCGAGCACCAGGTGGCCGTCGGTCCACCCGGCCACGTCCAGCGTGTGCGCGCGGTCGGCCGGCCGGTCCGCCGGCGGGGTCCGGGTGACGTGCACGCCACCGGTCACGGTCTGCGCCGCGATGGCGTCGACCCCCGCGGTGGTCAGCCAGGCCGCGGCCCACTGGGTGAGGTCGCGGCCCGAGGCGGACTCCATGGCGCCGAGGAAGTCGGCCAGCGTCGCGTTGCCGTAGGCGTGCCGCTGCAGGTAGTCCGCGATGCCGGTGACGAAGGCGTCGTCGCCCAGGTGGGCGATGAGCTGACGCAGCACGGCGGCCCCCTTGGCGTAGGAGATGCCGTCGAAGTTCTGCAACGCCGAGTCGGCATCGGGAGCCGGCGACCCGGCCACCGGGTGTGTCGACGGCGCCCGCTCCGCGGCGTAGCCCCACCCCTTGGAGACCGTCGAGTCGACCCACGCGTCGTCCGAACCGGTCGTCACGGCGAGCGTCCGGTGCGCCATGTACTCCGCGAAGCTCTCGTTGAGCCACAGGTCGTCCCACCACCGCATGGTGACCAGGTCACCGAACCACATGTGGGCCATCTCGTGGCAGATGACGTTGGCGCGGCCGAGCCGCTCGTCCTCGGTGGCGGCGCCCCGGAAGATCATGCTGTCGCGGAAGGTGACGCAGCCAGGGTTCTCCATCGCCCCGGCGTTGAACTCCGGGACGAAGACCTGGTGGTAGGAGCCGAACGGGTAGCGGAGCCCGAACAGCTCGTGGTAGTAGTCGAAGGCCTCTCTGGTCACCCGCAGGATCTCCGGTGCCTGCTCGGCCAGCTCCCGGCCCAGCGAGGCGCGCGCGTGGACGCCCAGCGGAATGCCGTCGTGCTCGTCGGTCACCGACTCGTACGGCCCGGCGCACACGGTCACGAAGTAGGTGGCCAGCGGCTTGGTCGTGGCGAGCTCCCAGCGCCCCGGGCCGGCCGGGAGCGCGGCCCCGTTGCCGAGCACGATCCAGTCCTGCGGCGCCGTCACCGTGATGGTGAACGGCGCCTTGAGGTCGGGCTGGTCGAAGCAGGCGAAGACCTTGGGCGCCGCGTCCAGGAAGAGGTGGCCGTAGACGTAGGCCCGCGCGTCGGCGGGGTCCACGGCGCGGTGCAGCCCCTGCCCGTCCTTGCTGTAGCCCATGGTCGCCTCGACCACGACCGTGTTGTCCGCCGCCAGGTCGGTCAGCGTCACCCGCCCGTCGGCCACGGTGGCCGGGTCGACCGCCCTGCCGTTCAGCTCGATCGAGTGCACCTCGACGGCCTTGACGTCCAGGAAGGTGCTGGCCCCTGGCGTCGCGGTGAAGCTGACCGTGCTGCGCGACCCGAACGAGGTGTGCTCGGGGTCGTCCCCGCCGGTCAGGTCGAGGTCAACGGAGTATGCCGTCACATCGACGGTCTGTGCGCGCCGCTCTGCGTCGGCCCGGGTGAGGGAGGACATGGACATCAGCCCGCGTCGACGACGCTCTCCACCGAGACCGACTCCAGCCCGACCGCCGCCCCCACGGCAGCGTTGGTCAACTGCCCGGCGTGGGTGTTCAGGCCGAGCGCCAGCGACCGGTCCTCGCGCAACGCCCGCTCCCACCCCTTGTCAGCCAGCGCCACGACATACGGCAAGGTGGCGTTGGTCAACGCGTAGGTCGAGGTGTGCGGGACAGCCCCCGGCATGTTGCCGACACAGTAGAAGACCGAGTCCTGCACGACATAGGTCGGGTCGTCGTGCGTGGTCACGTGGCTGTCCTCGAAGCAACCACCCTGGTCGATGGCGATGTCGACGAGCACCGACCCCGGCTTCATCTGGGACACCAGGTCGTTGCTGACGAGCTTGGGGGCGGCGGCCCCCGGGACCAGGACTGCGCCGATCACGAGGTCGGCCTCCAGCACCTGCTGCTGCACCGCCAGCTCAGACGAGGCGATCCCGTGGACGCGGTTGTTGTAGCGCCAGAACGACATCCGCAGCTTGTCGAGGTCGGTGTCGAGCAGGGTGACGTCGGCGCCCATGCCGAGCGCGATGTTGGCGGCGTTCTGCCCCGCGACCCCGGCCCCCAGGACCACGACCTTGGCGTTGGCCACGCCGCCGACCCCGCCCATCAGCACGCCGCGTCCCCCGCTGGCACGCAGCAGCGCATGGGCGCCGACCTGCGGCGCGAGGCACCCGGCCACCTCCGACATCGGGTAGAGCAGCGGGAGCCCGCCGGACGGCAGCTGGACGGTCTCATAGGCGATCGCGGTCACCCGACGATCGACCAGCTCGCGGGTGAGCTCGGCGTTGGCGGCCAGGTGCAGGAAGGTGAAGAGCACCTGGCCCTCCCGCATCCGGTCATACTCCTCCGGCACCGGCTCCTTGACCTTGAGCAGCACCTCAGCTGCCTCCCACACCTCCTCCGCCCGCCCCAGCAGGCGCGCCCCCGCGGCGGCGTAGTCCTCGTCGGAGATGCCCGACCCGGCGCCCGCGTCCTCCTCCACGACCACCTCGTGGCCGTGCGAGACCAGCTCGTGGACACCGACCGGCGTGAGCGCCACCCGGTACTCACGGTTCTTCAGCTCCCGCGGCACGCCGATCCTCATCCCCCGATCCTCACGGCATCCTGGGCTCCTGGCAAGGGGGGCGCCCGCCCGCGCGGCGGGGATGCAACGATGAATCCGTGACCTCACGCACACCCACGGGACCGCACCCGCCGGAGCTCCGGCCTACTCCCCCGCTGCGCCTGCGGGGCCGCACGTTCGACAACGGGCACCCAGCCGTGATGGCGATCGTCAACCGCACGCCCGACTCCTTCTGGGGCGGCAACCGGCACACCGAGCTCGACTCGGCCATCGCGGCCCTGCGGGACGCCGTGGCCGCAGGAGCCGACATCGTCGACGTGGGTGGCGTCCGGGCGGGCCAGGAGGGTGCGGTCGTCGACGCGTCCGAGGAGATCCGGCGCGTGGTGCCCTTCCTGGAGGCCGCCCGCAGCGAGTTCCCGGACCTGGTGCTGAGCCTGGACACCTGGCGCAGCGAGGTGGCCCGCGCGGCCGCCGACGTCGGGCTCGACCTGGTGAACGACACCTGGGCGGGGCACGACCAGGAGCTGGTGCACGTCGCGGCCGAGATAGGCGCCGGGGTGGTGGTGTCGCACACCGGCGGGCTCCCCCCGCGGACGGACCCGGTGGCGGTCACGTATGCCGACGTGCAGGGGGCGGACGAGCTGGCGGTCGTGCGGGACGTGCTGCGCCGACTGGCGGACGGCGCGGCCGGCGCGCGGGAGGCAGGCGTGCCCGCCGAGCGGATCCTGATCGACCCGACCCTGGACTTCGGCAAGACCACCCGGCACAGCCTGACGGTGCTGCGGCACACGGGGGACCTGGCGGGGCTGGGCTACCCGATCCTGCAGGCGCTCTCCCGCAAGGACTTCGTCGGCGAGACCCTCGACCTCGAGGCCGATGACCGGCTCGAGGGCACTCTCGCCGCCACTGCGGTCGCGGCCTGGCTGGGTGCCACCGTCTTCCGCGCGCACGACGTGCGGGCGACCCGCCGCGTGGTGGACATGGTGGCCAGCATCCGCGGTGACCGGCCGCCCGCCACGGCGGTGCGCGGCGAGCCCTGAGCTCGGGTCAGGAGGGCTGGCGCCCCGCCATCGCCTCCAGGCGGGCGACGCGGTCCTCCATCGGCGGGTGCGTGGCGAAGAGCCTCTGGACGTCCTTGGCGCGGAACGGGTTGGCGATCATCATGTGGCTGGCGTTGACCAGCTGGGGCTCGGGCGCGAGCGGCGCGGCCTGGGTGCCGAGATGGATCTTGCGCAGCGCGCTGGCCAGGGCGAGCGGGTCGCCGGTGAGGGTGGCGCCGTCCTCGTCCGCGTCATACTCCCGGGTGCGGGTGATGGCCAGCTGGATGAGCGAGGCGGCCAGCGGGGCCAGCAGCGCCATGGCGAGCATCGCGATCGGGTTGGGGCGGTTCTCCCCGCCACCGCCGCCGAAGAACAGCATCATCTGCGCGACCGAGGTGATGATGCCCGCGAGCGCCGCGGCGACCGAACCGGTGAGAATGTCGCGGTTGTAGACGTGCATCAGCTCGTGTCCGAGCACACCGCGCAGCTCGCGCTCGTCCAGCAGGTGCAGGATGCCCTCGGTGCAGCAGACCGCGGCGTTCTGCGGGTTGCGTCCGGTGGCGAAGGCGTTCGGCGCGGCCGTCGGGCTCACATAGAGCCGCGGCATCGGCTGCCCGGCGCGCGTCGACAGCTCGTGGACGATGCGATACATCGCCGGCTGCTGCTCGGGCGTCACCGGGTAGGCCTTCATCGCCTTGATCGCGATCTTGTCGGAGTTCCAGTAGCCGTAGGCCGTGGTCGCCACGCCGATGATCGCGAACAGCCAGATGTAGCGACCGTTGCCGACGAGGGCACCGACCCCGAGCAGGAGGGCCCAGATCGCGCCGAAGAGCAGCGCGGTCTTCAGGCCGTTGAAGTGCTTGTGCATGCTCGTGGAACGCTCCGTCCGGTGCTGGTGTTCCGCCGCAGATCCGCTCAGAAGATCCCGACAGGGGCAATGCTACCGAGCAGGAGCAGGGCGGCGAGCGCGCCGATCAGCACCCGGTGCCGCACCGGCATCTGGTATGCCGCGTGGCTGGGCGCCGCGGTCGCGCCACGGTCTCCCCGGGGCTGGGTCTGCGCGGCCGCCTCCGCGGCCGGGGCCGGGACCAGGACCTCCTCACCGGCCGTCCGCTCGATGAGCGCCGCGAGCCAGCGCACGTAGACGGCGATGCCGAGCGCGATGTTCAGCGTCGCCACGATGAGCAGCCACCACGTGCCGTCGGCGGCGACCGGCCGCAGCACCACGACCTTGGCGACCAGGCCGATGATCGCCGGCGGCAGCCCGGCCAACGTCAGCAGCGCCAGCCCCAGTGCGGCCGCGGTGAGCGGCTGGTGCCGGGCCAGGCCGCGGTGGTCGGAGAGCAGCACCCCGCCGTCCGGTCGGCGGGCCACGGTCAGGACGACGACGAAGGCCAGGACGGTCGCCACGACATACACCGCGAGGTATCCACCGGCGGCGTGGACCGCGCGGGAGGACAAGGAGGCCAGCGGCAGCATCAGCCAGCCGGCCTGTGCCACGGCCGACCAGGCCAGCAGGTGCACCAGGTCCACCTGACGCAGCGCCATCGCGTTGCCGAGCGTCATGGTCAGCGCGGCGATCACCGCCACCGCCACGAGGGCGAAGCCGGAGGTCCCGGCCAGCGCCTGCACCAGCACGATCATGCCGCCGAGCGCCGCGACCTTGGACGTCCCCGCCAGGTAGGTGGTGACCGGCAGCGGCGCGGTGGCGTAGGTCAGCGGGGTCCACGCGTGGAACGGCACCGCCGAGATCTTGAACCCGAGACCCGCCAGCACCAGGACCGCGGCCAGCAGCAGGAGCGCGGAGCGTTCCGGGACCGCTGCCGCCTCGGCCGCGGCCTCGGGTGACAGCAGCGCCGTGCCGGTGGCGGCCACCCACAGCGCGGCCCCCAGCGCGAGCAGCGCGAACGACACGAGGGACGTGGTCAGCAGGGCCACCGCACCGGCGACCGCGCCGCGGTACCGGGCGGCCCGGCGCTCCAGGGCCACCAGCGCCACGACGGGCAGCGTGGCCAGCTCGAGAGAGACCAGGAGCGTGCCCAGGTCCCGGGCGGCAGGGACCGCCGTGACCCCCGCCGTGGCCGCCAGGAAGAGCGCCACGAGCACGACCGTGGGCGCGCTGGTCGCGCTCCCTCGACCGGCGCGGCTCCACGCTGGCCAGGTGAGGACCAGTACGACCAGGGCACTGCCCAGCGCCAGCAGCTGCAGGCCGCCAGTGAGCGAGCTGGCGGCATACAGGCACGACCCCGAGGGCAGGCAGAAGGCGCCGGTGGCATCTCCCGCGCCCTGGGCGATGGCCGGCCAGGTGGCGGCGGCACCACCGACCAGGCCCACGGCGGCCAACCACAGGTGCACGGCACCGCCCCGCGGCCAGAGCACGTCCAGGACGAGCACGACCACGGCGGCCAGTGCCGGGGCCAGGACCGGCCACAGGACGGAGATGTTCAGCTCGAGAGTCACGGGCCGACCCCCAGGGTCGCGATGATGCCCTCCACCGCCGGGGCGGTCAGGTCGAGCAGGGCCACGGGATAGACCCCGAGCGCCACGATGCCGACCCCCAGCACGACGAGGACCCCAAGCTCGGTGCCCCGCACGTCCCGGATGGCTGGGCTACGACGGTCACCGGCCCACACCTCCCGCAGGACGCGCACGGCATACGCCGCCGCCAGGACCGCACCCAGCGCGGCGAGCAACGCGAAGAACCGGAACCACCCCTCCGTGCGGCCCGCCCCCGGCGCCCACGAGGCGTAGATCGCGCCCCACTCCCCCCAGAACCCGGCCAGGCCCGGCAGCCCCATCGCCGCGGCCATGCCCAGGACGAGCGCGAACCCGAGCCGCGGGGAGACCTCCCGGAGCGCGGCGCGGGCGGTGCCCAGGTCGGCGCCGCCCCACTGGTGCTTCAGCGAGCCCACGAGCACGAAGAGGAGCGCCGAGATCAGGCCGTGCGCCATGTTGCCGAAGATCGCGGCCTGCAGCCCGGTCTCCGTGCCGGTCGCGATCGCCAGGACGACGAAGCCGAGGTGGCCGATCGAGGCCCAGGCGATGAGCCGCTTGAGGTCCTGCTCGACCAGGCACGCGAGCCCGGCCCACAGGATGCCGGTGACGGCCAGCCCGGCGAGCACCGGGGCCACCTCGGCGAGCCCCTCTGGCAGCGGCGCGGCGACCAGCCGGATCATGCCGTAGGCGCCCATCTTCAGCAGGACGGCCGCCAGGAGCACCGACCCGGCCGTCGGGGCGGTCGCGTGCACCCAGGGCAGCCAGGTGTGCAGGGGCCAGACCGGCACCTTGATGCCGAGACCGATGAGGAGTATGACGGCCACGATCACCTGGGTGCCGTGGTCCAGGGACGACCCCGCGAGCTCCGCCCACCGCACCAGGTCCGTCGTGCCCGTCGCGCCCCACAGGGCGAGGATGCCGACCAGCATCAGCATCGAGCCGGTGGCGGTGAACAGCAGGAACCGCATCGCGGCACCGTCCCGGTCGGCGCGGGTGGTGGCGTCGCCGTGCCGGGCGACCAGCACCCACATCGGCACGAGCACCAGCTCGAAGGCGACGAAGAAGACCACCGCGTCGCGGGTCAGGAAGGTCAGCAGCGAGCCGCCCACGACGACCAGGAGACAGGCGTAGTAGGTGGCCAGCGAGCGCGGGGCGGGTACGACCTCGCCGAGCGCCATCGGCTCCGTCTTCTCGTGGCCGCCGGGCTCGGCCAGCCGAGCGTCGGAGAGCGGCTCGTGATAGGGGACCAGCGTGGCGACCACCGCCATCAGACCGGTGAGCAGCACGAACGGCGCGCTGAGTCCGTCGACGCCCAGATCGAGCTGGACCCCGAGGCTCTCGATCCAGGTGAGCTCGATCTCCGGGCGGCGCCACACCACGACGCCCGCCGCCGCGGCGGCCAGGAGCGCCGCGAGGACGGCCAGGGTCCGGCTGGCCCCGGGGCGCGGTGACTCCCCCACCCGGTCGGCCACCAGCAACCAGACGGCGCCCACGAGCGGTGCCAGCACGAGCACCGGCAGGGCGAGGTCCTCGACGAGGTTCACGAGACCACCACCCCGATGACGGCCAGGACCACGACGCCGCCCAGCACCAGCACGAGGCCCGGGGCCGGACGTCGTGGGTGGGTCTGCTCCAGCGCCCCGCCGAGCAGCTTGGCGGCGGGGACGGCGGCGCGCACGTAGGCGTCGAGGACCTCACGGTCCAGCCACTGCACCCAGTGCGCCAGCCGGAGGACCGGTGCGGCCACGACGGCGCGGTAGAGCCGGTCGAAGCCCAGCCCCCGCTCGGTCGCGAGGCTGACGCTGACCGGCAGCCGGGCTGCGGCGTCGCGGGACCCGACGCCGCGCGATGCCACCCATACCGCGAGCGCGGCCAGGATCATCAGCAGCAGCGCGGCCGCCAGCAGCTGGAGGTTGATCACCAGGTCCAGCTCCAGCTGCGGGGTGAACGCCAGCAGGCCACCGACCACGGACAGGAACCCCAGGACCGCGACGGCGGACCGGGCCGAGGACGAGATCGCCGACTCGGCCTCCTCGATGCCGATGGCCTCCTCGACCACCTCCGGCTCGGCGAAGAAGTCGTCGATGATCTCGTGTCCCTGCTGTGCGCCCGGCTGGTGGACCGCACGCCGCCGGGGGCCCCGGTCCAGGATCAGCCAGGCGCGCATGCAGTAGGCCGCGGTCAGCGGCACGCTCGCACCGACCGCCGCGAGCACGATGGTGCCCGCCGTCCCGGCGCCGTGCTGCACCCCGTGCTCGGCCTGGGCCAGGACCAGCTCCTTGGAGACGAACCCGACCAGCGGCGGCACCCCGGCCAGCGACAGCAGGCCGATGCCCACAGGCCGGCGCAACGTGCGGTAGCGCTTGGTGGCGGAGACGACGTAGCGCACGACCGTGCCACCGGTGAGCACGCCCATCCACCCGACGGCGAGGAACAGCAGGGCTTTGAACCAGGCGTGCGACACCAGGTGCATGATGGCCGCGTCGGGCCCGGTGCCCACCGGCACGACGGTCAGGGCGGCGAGCATCAGCCCGACCTGGCTCACCGTCGACCAGGCCAGCAGGCGCTTGATGTCGGGCTGGGCGAAGGCCAGCAGCGCGGCCAGGACGATGGTGATCGAGACCAGCACCGCCAGCAGCACCCGGGCCGGGGCCGCCGCCTGCAGCAGCGGCAACAGCTGGGCGAGCACGACGGTGCCCGCCGCGACCATGGTGGCCGCGTGGATCAGCGCGGAAGCGGGGGTCGGGCCCTCCATCGCGTCGGGGAGCCAGTCCTGGAACGGCAGCTGCGCGGACTTGCCGAGGACGCCCAGCACCACGCCGACCATCGCCAGGGTCAGCGCGGCGCCCTGGCCCGGCGCGACCGTGATGTCGCTCCCGATCGTGACCCAGTGCCCGATGATGCCGTCGATCGCGGTGGTCCCCGCCCCGGCGGCGAGCGCCACCAGTCCGAGCACGAAACCGACGTCCGCCAGCCGCGTCACCAGCAGGGCCTTGGTCGCCGCCCGGTTGGCGGAGTCCTTGGCCGAGAGGTGGCCGATGAGCAGGAACGAGCACCAGCCCATCACCTCCCACCCGATGAGGGTCAGCAGCACGTCGTTGGACAGGACGACCAGCAGCATCGCGGCGGTGAACACCGAGACGGTGGCCGAGAATTGGCGGTAGCGCGGGTCGAACCACAGATACCAGCGCGCGAAGACCTGCACGATGAGGGCGACCAGCCCGACGACCGCGGCGACGAGCGCGCTGAGCCGGGAGGCGGAGAGCTCCAGCGGGACGACCAGCTCACCGAAGGCCAGCGGCCCGATCGTGGTCGAGATGCGCGGGTCGCCGGCCTCGTGCAGGGAGTACATCTGCCACAGGGAGGCCAGCAGGACGAGACCGGCGGAGCCGATCGCGATCCACGCTGCCGTGCGCGAGGAGCGCTTGGACAGCGCCAGACCGAGTATGCCGGCCGCTCCCGCGAGCAGGACCGCCGCCTGGGCGGGGGTGCCGGGCAGGTCCGGGATCGGGATGTCCGGCACGCCCGGCAGGGGCAGGGTCGGCAGCTCCCAGTCGGGCCAGGGGAAGTCGACGGCGCGGGTCACCCGAGCACCTCACCCATTTTTGGGGAGGTTTCGTCCGGAACTTCAGCCTCAACCGTCTGCGCCTCACCGGTCAGGTCGACGTCGCCGCGGGTGCGGAACATCGCCATCACCACGGCGAGCGCGACGACGATCTCGGCGGCCGCGATGGTGATGACGAACAGGGTGAGGACGGCACCGGAGGCCAGCGGGTCGCCGCCGACCTGCCCGATGTCGAACTGCCCGACGGTGACCAGGATGAGACCGGCCGCCCCGAGCATCAGCTCGACGCCGATCAGCATCAGCACCGCGTGCCGCCTGGCCAGGACGCCATAGGTCCCGACGCCGGCCAGGATGGCCGCGAGCAGCAGGGGCAGGGCCGGGCTCACCGCTCCCCCTCCTGGCGCCGGTGGCCGGTCGTCGCGACCGCGACCGCGGCCACGAGTGCGGCGAGCAGCAACAGCGAGAGCAGCTCGAACGGCCAGACCCAGGTGCCGAAGATCTGCTCACCGATCGCGTCGTTGGACGGCCCGGCGACCTCTCGCTCCGACCAGCCGTAGGCCGCGACGAGCGTCCCGCCGAGCAGGACCGTCACCCCCGCGCCCACGGCCCCGGCGACCCAGCGGTGCGCCGAGGAGGTGTCGACCTCACCGGCCCCTGAGCGGGTCAGCATCAGGGCGAAGAGCACCAGCACCACCACGGCACCGACGTAGACGAGTAGCTGCACCAGCGCCACCAGCTCCGCCCCCAGCACCAGGTAGCAGCCGGCCAGGCCCCCGAGTGCCACCACCAGCCAGAGCCCGGCGTGCAGCACCCGCCGGTTCGTGACCGACAGCACGGCCGCGGCAGCGGTGATCAACCCGACTGCCACGAACAGGACGTCGCGACTGGTCACTCCTCGGTCTCCGGCGTCGCGGGGTCGCCGGGCCGGACGTAGCCCTCCGGCAGCGCCGAGTCGGGGACGTTCTCCATCCACGTCCCGAGCTTGGGCTTGTCGTGGAGCAGGTTGCGGATGTCGCCCTCGGCGTAGGCGAAGTCGGGCGCCCAGAACAGGGCGTCGAACGGGCACACCTCGATGCAGATCCCGCAGTACATGCAGAGCGAGAAGTCGATGTCGAAGCGGTCCAGCACGTTGTGCTGCCGGGCCCGGCCGCCCTCGGTCGTGGGCTCGAGGGTCTCCTTGTGCGAGTCGATGTAGATGCACCAGCTGGGGCACTCGCGGGCACACAGCATGCAGGAGGTGCAGTTCTCCTCGAGCAGCGCGATCACGCCGTGCGAGCGCTCGGGCAGGTCGGGCTCGGCGTGGGGGTACTGCCGCGTGTGCGCCGGCCGCGCCAGGGTGCGAGCGGTGGTCGCCAGCCCCTTGCCCAGACCCTTGAGCAGGTCCAGCGCGCCCGGGGCACGCTCGCGGCTCTCCTGGGTGCTCATCCCCACACCACCACCCCGACGCCGGTCAGGGCCAGCTGGACCAGCGCCACCGGCACCAGCACGACCCAGGCCAGCCGCTGCAGCTGGTCCTCGCGCACCCGGGGCCAGGCGATCCGCAACCACAGGATGAGTATGGCGACCATGGTCGCCTTGAGCAGGGTCCACACCGGCCCGAGCGTGTCGGACCAGGGCCCCGACCAACCTCCGAGGAAGAGCACGGTGAACAGCAACGACATGACCACGATCCCGGCATACTCCGCCAGCAGGAAGAAGGCGAAGCCGAGCCCGGAGTACTCGGTGTAGGGACCGAAGACGACCTCGGCGTCGGCGACCGGTGCGTCGAACGGCACGCGCTGCAGCTCGGCCACCGCGGCGATGAGGAAGACCAGGGCGCCCGGGAGCTGCCAGACCAGCCACCACCACGACCAGGCCTGCGCGATCCCGGTCAACGACAGCGTGCCGGCCGCCATGGCCACCGACGCCGCGGCGAGGACCATCGGCAGCTCGTAGCTGACCAGCTGCGCCCCGGCGCGCATGCCACCGACCAGGGAGTACTTGTTGCCGCTGCCCCACCCCGCCATGAGGGTGCCGAAGATGCCGACCGAGGTCACCGCCAGCACGAACAGCAGGCTGGCCGGCACGTCGGCGGCGACCCACGCAGCGGACCACGGGATCGCGGCGAGCGCGATCAGATAGGGGATCAGCGCGACGGCCGGTGCCAGGCGGAAGACCCAGCGGTCGGCGGCGGCGGGCGTCACGTCCTCCTTCTGGACGAACTTGATGCCGTCGGCCACGAGCTGGGCGATGCCGTGCGGTCCGGCCTCCATCGGCCCGAGACGGCCCTGCATGTGTGCCATGACCTTGTGCTCGGTCTGGCCGATGGCCAGCGGCAGCGTGAGGAAGGCGGCCAGGACGACCACGGCCTTGAGGATGATCTCGACGGTCAGCGGGAGCTCCATCAGCGCGCCTCCTTGATGGGCTCCGGGCCTCGCAAGCTCGTGTCCTCGCGAGTCCTGTCGCTCATCGGTGGCACTCCTTGATGAGCTCCGCGGACCCGCTCCGGGCCTCGCAAGCTCGTGTCCTCGCGAGTCCTGTCGCTCATCGGGGCCCCCACGACTCGTCGGGGACGCCCGGCGGCAGGAGCCGGCGGCGGGCGCGCTTGCGCGGCGCGGGGGTCTCTGTGTCCGCGCCCTGCCGCTCGCCGCCGCCCTCGCCCGGTTCCTTCGCACCGGGCCAGGGCTTGGAGGCCCGGGCCGCCAGCTGGAAGGACTTGCGCAGCGGGGTGCCCTCGAACCCGTCGGGCAGCAGCAACGGGCGCAGGCCGTGACCGGTGCCGTCGTCGAAGCCGGTGAAGTCGATGCCGAACATCTCGTGCGTCTCCCGCTCGTGCCACGCAGCGCCGCGGAACAGCGCGGTGAGGCTGGCCAGCGGGGTGTCCTCGCCGACCCGGGTGCGCAGCAGCACCCGGTCCCACGGGTCGGTGCGGATCAGGTGGCACACCACGTCGAAACCGGGGTCCTCCTCGGCGTCGGTCTGGTCCACGGCCGAGAGCCAGTCGAAGAAGTCATAGCCCTCGTCGCGTGCCTCGCGCACCCGGTCGGCCCACGCGGCGCTCGCCACGTCCTGGGGGGTCATGACCGGTCCTCGCCAGGTGCGCTCGGTGAGGTGTCGGGAGGTGACACGAGGCCTCGGGTGACCTCGCCGGCGGAGGCCGGCACCTCGGCATACGGGCGGGGCCGGGACCTGGCGCGGGCGTGACCGGGGGTCTCGGCCGCGATCTGCTGCTGCAGGGTGAGTATGCCGTGGAGCAGCGCCTCGGGGCGGGGCGGGCAGCCGGGTACGTAGACATCGACCGGGATGATCTGGTCGACGCCCTTGGTGACCGAGTAGGAGTCCCAGTAGGGGCCGCCGGAGTTGGAGCAGGCGCCGTAGGAGATGACGTACTTCGGCTCGGGCATCTGGTCGTAGAGGCGGCGGATCGCCGGCGCCATCTTGTCCGTGACCGTGCCGGAGACAACCATCAGGTCGGACTGCCGCGGACCGGGAGCGAACGGGATCACGCCCAGGCGGATGAAGTCGTGCCGAGCCATCGAGGCGGAGATGAACTCGATGGCGCAGCAGGCCAGACCGAAGTTGAACACCCACAGGCTGTAGCGGCGGCCCCAGTTGAGCACCACGCGCACGGCCTGCGGGGCGGCCTCCGCCGCCCGCCCGACGCGGGGGGTGGGCAGGTCGACCGTCATCAGACCCACCTCAGCAGACCGCGCCGCCACACGTGGCCGAGACCGACGAGGATGACACCGAGGAAGATGCCCATCTCGACCAGGGACGCGGGACCGATCTCGCTGCGCAGCACCAGCGCCCACGGGAACAGGTAGACCACGTCGACGGCGAAGACGACGTAGAGCAGGGCGTAGACGAAGTAGCGGACCGCCCCCTGGGCCCAGCCGGAGCCCACCGGATCGACCCCCGACTCGTAGGTGGTCAGCTTGCGGGGCTGGGGGTCGTGCGGGGCCATGACCCGTCGGGCACCCGCAGCAGCCACGACCAGGAGGATCCCGGTCATGGTCACGGCGAGCACCACGAGGTAGTCGGTCATCATCTGGGAGCCTAACGCGCAGGCCAGTCCCCGCGCAGGAGGACGTGGCGGCGGTCCGGCACGCTCAGCCGCCCCCGTCCTCCACCAGGTGCGCAAGGCCGGCCTGGGTGAGCTCGGTGTAGGCCGTGGGCAGGATCTGGCCGTCGTGGGAGACCTGGACGCTGAGCACGCGACCGGGGCCGTCCCCGGCCTCGACGTAGAAGGTGTAGGCCAGCACGCCGGGGGCCGAGCCGCCCTTGAACCCCTGGTAGGTCGCACCGTCGGGCACCGCGAGGCCGGGGTTGGCGCTGAGGATCCCGCGCACCGGGTCGCCGGCCTCGGTCTGGGCCTGCTCCTGGAGCACGGCGTGCGCAGCGCAGATCTCCTCGCCCGTGAGGAACCAGCCGACGCCGTCGGGCCAGGCGGGGTCGGTCACCGCGAAGGGGTTGCCGCGCAGCGCGGAGAGGTCGTCCGGGAGATCGGCCACGATCGCGGTGCGCTCGGCCGTGTCCGACCCGGCCCACTGCTCGCGCAGCTCGGGCGCGTCCCAGCCGAGGACGAAGAACTGCCTGGTGGTCAGCAGGGGCATGAGCCGGTCCGGGTCGGTCGTGACCCGCTCGACCGCGTCCCGCAACCGGTCCGGCCCGACCGCGTCCATGAGCAGGTCCGTGGCGGTGTTGTCGCTGATGGAGATCATCAGGCCGGCGGCCTCCTCCACCGGCACCCGATCCCCGTCCGGTCGGTCCTGCAGCTCCCCCGAGGGCAGGCTCTTGCGCTCGGGCGTGATGGTCAGCTCGTCGTCCCAGGCCAGGTCGCCGGCAGCGACCGCGTCGACCACCGCGGAGAGTACGATGAGCTTGAAGACCGAGCCGGAGGGTGCCGGCTCGTTGCCGGCGCCGTATGTCGTGGTGCAGCTGCCGTCGGCGACCTCGCCGACGTAGAGCGAGGTGGTCCCGCCGAGGGCTGCGAACTCCTCGTCCAGCTCCTCCCACGAGGCGACCTCCGGAAGGTCCGGTGGCGGCCCCGGCCGAAAGAGGAGGCCGGTGATCAGCCCGTCGGCGTCCACGGCGAGGGTCATCCGCAGGGGCTGGTCACCCGAGAGCGTGAGCTCGGCCGACCGCACGCCGTCCGACTGTTCCTGGACCGGCCCGACCGCCGTCAGCGTCAGCGCGGGCCCCTCCCGGAACTGCGCCAGCACCGGCTCGATCTGTTCGGCGGGGACCTCGGCGCGGAAGTCCGGGTGGAACCGCTCCTCCACGTCACTCGCTGCAGGCCCGGTCGCCGCGGGGTCGAGGTGGTCCAGCACCCAGCGGGCCTGCTCACCCAGGGCACCGTCGAGGGCGCTGAGGTCGACGGCGCGGGGCGCGACGTCCGTGCTGGGCGCGTCGTCCGTGCTGGGCGCGACGTGCGTGCTGCGCGCGTCGTCGGACGTGCTCGGTGCGATGTCGCCGGACGTGTCGGGCACCCCCGTGGACTCCGCCGCGTCGCTGGTCACCGGGTCGGCGGGCTCGTCCGCGCTGCACCCGGTGAGCGCCAGCAGCGCGGCGACCGTCCCAGTCGCCACGATTCCCCTCATGCGCATCCCCTCATGTCCGTCCCGTCGAGCCCATCCCCTCGTGCCCATCCGGTCATGCGCACTACCTCATCACATGGGGCGGCGGATCCGTGCCACGCCGGGGTCAAGGAATATCGGCGGGCCGAACGGGCCTACCATGAGAGGACATAACCCGCGACACGAGATCTGGTGACCCGCACCGTATGAGTAGCAAGCCCCTGCAGCGCCTGGACCGGGTGGTGATCCGGTTCGCCGGCGACTCGGGCGACGGGATGCAGCTGACCGGCGACCGGTTCACCTCTGAAACGGCAGCGCTCGGCAACGACCTGTCGACCCTGCCCAACTTCCCCGCCGAGATCCGGGCCCCTGCCGGCACCCTGCCTGGTGTCTCCAGCTTCCAGCTGCACTTCGCCGACCACGACGTGCTGACCCCGGGCGACCGACCGGACGTGCTGGTCGCGATGAACCCCGCGGCGCTGAAGGCCAACCTGGCCGACCTGCCGCGCGGCAGCACGATCATCGTCAACACCGACGAGTTCTCCAAGCGCAACCTGGCCAAGGTCGGCTATGCAGCCAGCCCGGTTGAGGACGGCAGCCTGGAGTCCTGGCACGTGCACGAGATCGCGCTGACCTCGATCACGGTGGAGGCGCTGGCCGACTTCGGGCTGACCCGCAAGGAGAAGGAGCGGGCCAAGAACATGCTCGCTTTGGGGCTCCTGTCCTGGATGTACTCCCGGCCGCTGGAGGGCACCGAGGCGTTCCTGAAGGCCAAGTTCGCCAAGGCCCCGGAGATCCTCGAGGCCAACCTGACCGCGCTGCGCGCCGGCTACAACTACGGCGAGACGACCGAGGACTTCGCCGTCCGCTTCGAGGTCGCGCCCGCGACCATGCCGCCGGGCACCTACCGCACCATCACCGGCAACGCCGCCATGGCGCTGGGGCTGGTCAGCGCCTCGCACCGGGCGGGCCTGCCCCTGGTGCTCGGCAGCTATCCCATCACCCCGGCCTCGGACATCCTGCACACGCTGTCCGGGATGAAGCGCTACGGCGTGACAACTCTGCAGGCCGAGGACGAGATCGCCGCGGTCGGCATGGCGCTGGGCGCCAGCTTCGGCGGCGCACTGGGCATCACCTCCACCTCCGGCCCGGGCCTGGCGCTCAAGGCCGAGACGATCGGCCTGGGCGTGTCCACGGAGCTGCCCCTCGTCATACTCGACATCCAGCGCGGCGGACCGAGCACCGGCCTGCCGACCAAGACCGAGCAGTCCGACCTGCTGCAGGCCATCCACGGCCGCAACGGGGAGTCGCCGGTCGCGGTCATCGCGCCGCAGTCGCCCTCGGACTGCTTCGACATCGCCATGGAGGCGGTGCGGATCGCCACGACCTACCGCACCCCGGTCATCGTGCTCTCCGACGGCTACCTGGCCAACGGGTCCGAGCCGTGGCGGGTGCCCGGCGTGGCGGACCTGCCCGATCTCGAGGTCGAGTTCGCCACGGGACCGAACGACACCGACGACAAGGGCGAGCCGGTCTTCCACCCGTTCCTGCGCGACCCCGAGACGCTGGCCCGCCCCTGGGCGGTGCCGGGCACGGCCGGCCTGGAGCACCGCATCGGCGGCATCGAGAAGGCCGACGTCACCGGGCACATCTCCTACGACCCGGACAACCACGACAAGATGACCCGCCTGCGGCAGGGCAAGATCGACCGCATCGCCGACACGATCCCGGACCTGGAGGTCGACGACCCCTCCGGTGAGGCACGCGTCCTGGTGCTGGGCTGGGGGTCGACCTACGGGCCGATCGCCGCGGCGACCCGGTTGGTGCGGGCCACCGGCCTGCCGATCGCCCAGGCCCAACTGCGTCACCTCAGTCCGTTCCCGAAGAACCTCGGCGAGGTGCTGCGCGCCTACGACCGGGTGATCGTCCCGGAGATGAACCTCGGCCAGCTAGCGCTGCTGCTGAGGGGGCACTTCCTGGTCGACGTGCAGTCGCACACCGCAGTCCGCGGCCTGCCGTTCCCGGCCGCCGACCTGGCCGAGGTGCTGCACAAGAGCATCGCGCAGACCCTGGAAGGAGTGCAGTGAGTATGTCGACCGGCACAGATCTCGGGATACCCGCCCTGGGCGGCACGCAGGGAGTGCCGCGGCTGGCGGAGGACACCCCGAGGCAGACCAAGAAGGACTTCACCTCCGACCAGGAGGTGCGCTGGTGCCCTGGCTGCGGCGACTACGCCGTGCTCGCGGCGGTCCAGGGGTTCCTGCCCGACCTCGGGCTGAAGCGCGAGAACATCGTCTTCGTCTCCGGCATCGGCTGCTCCTCGCGCTTCCCCTACTACCTCGACACCTACGGCATGCACTCGATCCACGGTCGTGCCCCGGCGATTGCCACGGGCCTGGCGACCAGCCGGGAGGATCTGTCGGTCTGGGTGATCACCGGTGACGGCGACGCCCTGAGCATCGGCGGCAACCACCTGATCCACGCGATGCGCCGCAACGTCAACCTGACGATCCTGCTGTTCAACAACAAGATTTACGGGCTGACCAAGGGCCAGTACTCCCCGACCTCCGACGTGGGCTCGGTGACCAAGTCGACGCCGGTGGGCTCGGTGGACCACCCGTTCAACCCTGTCTCTCTCGCCCTCGGTGCCGAGGCCAGCTTCGTGGCGCGGACGATGGACTCCGACCGGGCGCACCTGACCACCGTGCTGCAGGCCGCCGCCGAGCACCGGGGCACCGCCCTGGTCGAGATCTACCAGAACTGCCCGATCTTCAATGACGGCGCCTTCCAGCTGCTGAAGGACCGCGACGAGAAGGAGGCCAGGGTGCTCAACCTGGTCCACGGCGAGCCGGTGCGCGCCGGCAACGACCACGTCGTGGTGCGACGCGCCGACGGCGCGCTCGCGGTCGTGGCCGAGAGCGAGGCGGAGCCCGGCTCGGTGCTGGTCCACGACGCGGGCGACGAGGACCCGTCGCTGGCCTTCGCCCTGTCCCGGCTCGACGACGGGTCGATGACGCACATCCCGATGGGCATCTTCCGCTCCGTCTCCCGGCCCACCTATGACGACCAGGTGCGGGCCCAGGTCGACGGAGCCCGGTCGAGCGCCGGAGGCCCCGCCGACGACGAGGACCTGGCTGCCCTGCTGCGCGGCCGCGACACCTGGACCGTGGCTTGAGCCGAGCCGCCGGGACCCCCGTCCCGGCCGGCGGGTCACCGGCGTCCCCGAGGTCGACAGCCTCCTCCGGCACCCCGATCTCTCCGACGACCCCGACTCCTGCCGGTGCCCCGACTCCCGGCGAGGCCCCGACTACCGCCGGTGCCCCGACGCCCGGCGAGGCCGCGGCGACCCGCCGCGGCACGGTCTACGGCTTCCTGGCCTATCTGCTGTGGGGCGCGTTCCCGCTCTACTTCGTGGCCCTCAAGCCGGCGGGCGCCCTGGAGATCCTGGCGCACCGGATCATCTGGTCGCTGGTGCTGTGTCTGCTGATCCTGGCGGTCACCCGGCGTGCCCGCTGGGTGATCGACATGTTCCGCGACGGGCGACAACTCGGCACCCTGGCGCTGGCCGGGCTGCTGATCGCGGTCAACTGGACGGTCTACATCGTGGCCGTCCTCAACGGGCGCGTCACCGAGGCGGCTCTCGGCTACTTCCTGAACCCGCTGGTCACGGTGGCGCTCGGCGTGCTCATCCTGCGTGAGCGCCTGCGCCCGGCCCAGTGGGTGGCCGTCTCGATCGGGCTGGCGGCGGCGGTCTACCTCACCGTCGACTACGGCGCACCCCCCTGGATCTCGCTGGTGCTGGCCTGCAGCTTCGCCTGCTACGGGCTGCTGAAGAAGCGGCTCGGGACCTCGTTGTCGGCGTTGCAGTCACTGACCGGTGAGACCGTGGTGCTGACCCCGTTCGCGATCGGGCTGCTGGTCTGGCTCGCGGCCATGGGCGAGCAGACCTTCACCGGCCATGGCACCGGCCACACGCTGTTGCTGGTCAGCGCCGGGGTCGCCACGACCGTCCCGCTCCTGCTGTTCGCCGCAGCCGCCAAGCGGGTCCCGCTGGTGACCATCGGCCTGCTGCAGTTCCTGACGCCCGTCCTCCAGCTGCTGGCCGGCGTGCTCGTCCTGGGCGAGGTGATGCCGAGCTCGCGATGGGTCGGGTTCGGGCTGGTCTGGGTGGCCCTCGTCGTGCTCTCGGTGGACTCCGTCGTGTCCTCTGGCCGGTCCCGTCGGCTGGCCCGCGCGGCCGAGGGAGCTGCGGTCTGAGCTCGGCGGGTCAGACCCCGCTCGGCGGGTCAGGCCCCGTCCGTCCCGTGGCTCCTGCCCGCTGTCGAGTGCTGGTCGGTTACGAGGAGCGCCCCGCAGACATCACCTGACCGGCCGAGCGAAGGAGGGCACGGGCTCCGGCCGCAGCGACCTCCTCGCCCTCGCTGACCTCCACCCCCAGCACCCGGCCGTTGACCCGGTGCACCACGATCCCCGGTCCGCCGCGGACGATGTAGGCCGTCCGGCCAGGGAGCCACCGCAGCCCGATGCCACCCCACTTCATCGGGTCCAGGTCGCGCGTCTCGACGCCCACGACGTCCTCGGCCGCGACCCGCAGCAGGTGGACCGGCAGGAGCGCAAGGGTGGAGCGGATCGCCAGGCCCCGTCGGTCGACCCGCACCTCGACGCGGGACCAGGCCAGCACGAACAGCGTCATCGCCACCGCGAACAGTGCCGTCGCCACCCCCAACCAGATGGAGCTCCACCAGGCCAGCACAGTGGTCACCGTGAGCACGACACCCACGAATACCGCGGTCCCGTTCAGCACGCTCGACGTGACGAGGGTCGCCCACGGCGCTCCGTCTCCTGCGCCGACCGGCACCACGCGGGAGCGCTCTGGCACGGTGTCGAGCACTGCCTGGCGGTCGACCGGGTCGGGGCGGTAAAGCAGGTAGGCGAGCCACGCCCAGAGCGGTCCGACGACGAAGGGGGCGAGCGCCCAGACGACGTGGACGTGCTCGGGCCCATCGGCCAGGTGTGTGCCCCACGCCGCTGCCGCGTAGGTCCCGGCAGCCGTGGCCGCGACGCCGGCGAGGATGGTAGTGAGCCAGCGGCTCAGCACCGCCGGGAGGAAGGCGGTCAGGAGGGTGAGCAGCGCGGCGCCGACCGCACAGAAGCCCGCGACCGACAGGGCGACGGCGAAGACACCCGCTCCGGTGCTGAACCCGTCCGGCAGGTCGCTGGTCCAGTGCGTGGGGACCCGCTCCGGCGCCTGCCAGAGGGTGGCACCCATCAGCAGGAGCAGGAACGGGAACATCGCCCAGATGCCGGCGATCACGCGGGTGGCACGCACAGAGGTCACCGGCACAGGCTAACCGGGCCCCCGGCATACCAACTCCAGACGCATTGTCCTCCGTGACGCCACGAGATGTCCGCCCGCTTGTGTGCGTCGACGGCCCCAATCCCCCGAAGGGCAACAATAAACGGCGCCGACGCACCAGGCCTCCACCCGGCCCCACACTCGCGGGACCTGACTCGCGGTCAGAACGGGGGGTCGTCGTCGTGCAGACTCCAGTGGCTGTAGCGCACAGGCCCAAAGGGGTCGGTGGTCGTGCCGTGGGTGTCGTCCTGCGCTGGGGTGGCGGGGTCCAGGGTGGTCAGGTCGATGGACTGGGAAAGGTCGATGCCCTCAAGCAGGGCGTGGTCCCCGTCGGCCTGGTCACCCTTCGTGTCGGTGCATGCCCGACCAGACGCCGTGCCGGTCGTGGTGGCGTCCTCGCCGCTGTCGTGGTGAGCCCGGCGCGCCGCCTGGACGGTGGCGGGATCGGGTCGCCAGACGCGTCGGCCGTTGGCGTCGCGGTGGGTCAGGGTGATGAGCTCCCACCCGTGGAACACGTCGTCAGAGTCGTCCCAGTCCGCGGGGCGTTCCAGCGGTGCACCCGGCGGGAGGTAGGACAGTGCCTGGTAGACGGCCAGGTCCAGGCGGTCGGCCCCGTCGCTGGTGGCTTCCTGCACCGGCACCACCCTGCCCTCGGCGCGGTCGGCGACATTCTCGTCGGCGGGACTGGCTGGGTCGGCAGGATTGGCTGGCTCGGCGGCACCGGTGAGCTGGGTCAGGCCAGTGGAGATGTCCGGACCCTCCGCGGCCGTGACGAAGCCGGTGGCGGCCGTTAGCAGCTTGGTGTACTGCGTGTGGTCATGGGCCTTGGTGGTGTAGATCCGCCTGAGGAGCGTGGTCCAGGTGACTTCGCGCTGAGCGTTGATCGTCGCGTCCCAAGCCTTCTTCGTCTTCAGGTCGTGATGCGGATCGTGCGCCGACTGGGCGTTCGCCTCACTGGTGTCCCCGCCGGCGGTGCCGTACTCCTGGACGTGGTCGATCTGGCACAACCACGCCGGGACCAGGCACCCCGCGGCTCGGCAGAAGACGTCGGCTGCCACGATCTGGGCACGTTGCGCGGCGGTGAACCGGTACCCCTTGGCCGACTTCTCCACGCACCGCCCGGTGACCGGGTCGGTCAGCAACCGATAGAGGCTCGAGCCCGGCGTCAGCAGCAGCTCCCACAGTTGACGGCTGTCCAGGAAGCAGGGATGACGCCCGATCACCTCACCCACGGCACTGGGATCGTGCCCAGCGCCGCTGGGATCGTGGTCGTTGAGATCGTGGTCGTTGGGATCGTGCCCGTCGCTGGGATCGCGCCCGTCGCTGGGATCGTGCCCGTCGGTGGGATCGTGCCGGTCGTTGGGATCGTGCCCGTCGCCGGGAGGGTCGGCTGTGCCGTCGCCCGGGCCTGGCCGGTCGCCACCCGTGCCCGGACGACAGCCAGGACTGTGTCCGGTGTCGTCGGGACTGGCGTTCGGCGTGAACGAGCCGAAGAGGGCTTCCAGGGGCAGGATGACCTGCAGGTCGGCAGTGGGTAGGGCGTACATCAGCTTGGTGAGCTGGTCGGACTGTTCCACGGTGAGGGTGGCCTGGTCATCACCGATGCCGGAGAAGTCCAGGGTTCCGTGCAGCAACAGCGACATCGCGACCGCGGCCCGTAGCTCGCGCAGAGTTCGCTTGTCCCCCGCCTTGCGGGCTCCACGTGCGGCCCGCTCGATCCGGTCGGCGACGGCAGCGGCGTGGGCCGCGCGGGTGCCGATGAGCACCTCGGCGGTGCCGTCCCCATCGATCCTGACCCGGACGTCTGCGGCGTGCCGAGCCCGGTCCCGGGTCTTCCTGGCCGCCTCGGGGTCGCGGTTCTTGACCTTGTGGACCTCTCGGTCGAGGGCGCGGTAGAACTCTTTGGCCCGCCACGGGTCACCGGTGAACTCCCCCTGCCGAGTGGTCCGCTCGGTGACCGCCGACTGCGGGTCATCCCCGAACAGGCCGTGAGCGATCGCCGCGCTGTCCTCATGGTCCAGCCCCGAGGCGGCGCGGTAGAAGGACCGCACCAACGGCCAGGACGCCTCGCCCCTGGCCAGTCCCTGGTGGACCGGGCCACGCACCGCCGCCGGAGCGTTGGCCATTGCTACCAGGGTGGTCACATCACCAGCTCCCCACCCGGTCGCGGCCTCGATCTCGTGCCTGGTCAACCGTCGCGCCGTGGCAACCAACTGTGCCCGGGCTGTCTTGGACAGCTCGTCCGGATCTGATTTGCCCTGGTCGAGAAGTGCCAGCACCCCCAGCCGCTCGGTCAGCTGCCGGGTGGCGGCCAGCCGCACCCCGTCCAACCGGCACCCGAACCCGGTCACCACCTCCACGACCGACAGCAACTCCTGTGCCCGGGTCCTGACGGCCGGTGCGTCAGACACCGGCGCCAATGCCTTCGGTGCCGAGCCCGACGGCTGGCCCCAGGCATCCACCGCATCCACCCCATCCACGGCAGCACACGCCAGCGCCACCTGAGTCAGGTCCTCCACCAGCTCCGGCGAGACCCCCACTCCCGCCAACGCCGCCCGCAACCGAACTTCCCCCTCGGCAGAGGACGACAAGGAGGACGAAGGCGCGGAGTTCGAAGGCGAGGAGTTCGAAGGCGAGGAGGACGAGGGCGAGGAGGACGAGGGCGAGGAGGACGAGGGCGAGGAGGACGAGGGCGAGGAGGACGGTCGTGGCGCCCCGCCTCCATCGACAGACGACTCGGGGGCCCCGGGCGTCAGGCTCGGCCCCTCGACAAGGACGTGCACCCCCGGTCGGGGGCGGCACAGCCGGAACCCGATCCGCCGCTGCCGCTCTGCCCGCAGCCGCGATGGCCGGCACTCACCCGTCGCCGCAGCCAGCTGCAGCTCGACGTGCCTCTCCAGCACCTCCACGGCACCACACCCCCTTCCGTCTCCGAAGTCTCCTCGCCAACTACTGCCCACGCTAGAACAGACCACTGACAGTGGTCTGACCAGCAAGAACACCGAGCTGGGTCTGCGGTCGCGGGCAGCCGGGGACTACGTGGAGCGGAGGGCTACTCCGTCGACCAGGACGCGCAGCGCCTGCACCGCGGGGCCCTCGCCCAGCGGAGCCAGGGTGGCGCGGGCTTCGTCAGCGACACGGAGGGTGTGGGCCCGGGCCGCGTCCATGGCCGGGTGGGCGCGGAGCAGCCCGAGGGCCTCCTGCAGGTCCGCCTCGTCGGCGATGGGTCCGCTCAGGAGTTGCTTGAGCCGGTCGTCGGCCGGGTCGGTCGAACTCCGCGCGATCAGGACCGGCAGGGTGGCCTTGCCCTCCCGCAGATCCGTGCCCGGCGTCTTGCCGGAGTCCTCGGAGTCCGAGGCGATGTCCAGCAGATCGTCCGCGAGCTGGAAGACCATGCCGACCTTCTCGCCATACTCCGTGAGCAGGATGACCGTGTCGGCGTCGCACCCGGCGAACATCGCACCGTAGCGCGAGGCGGTCGCGATGAGCGCCCCCGTCTTGTCGGCCAGCACGCCGAGGTAGTGGTCGACCGGCTCGACGTCCGGAGGGACCGGGCGGTCGTCCCGAATCTGACCGGCGCACAGGCGCACGAAGGTGTCCGCCTGGATGCCGACCGCCTCGGCCCCGAGCCGGGAGATCACCTTGGAAGCAGTGCCGAACAGCAGGTCACCCACGAGGATCGCGGTCGAGTTGTCGAAGGCGACGTTGGCGCTGGGGACCCCGCGGCGGAGCTCGGCGACGTCCATGACGTCGTCGTGGTAGAGCGAGGCCAGGTGGGTCAGCTCGACGCCGACGGCTGCGTCCACCACCTCCGGGGCCAGCGGCTGGTCCGGGGAGGTGCGACCGACCTCGGCGGCCAGCAGCGTGAGTAGGGGCCGGAACCGCTTGCCCCCGGCGTCGCTCAGGTAGCGGGCGGCTCCGGCGATGAACTCGTCGTCGTGGTCCACGACCTCCTCCAGCCGGCGCTGGACCGCGTCAAGGCCCGCGAGCAGGCGGTCGTTGAGGGCGGGGTCAACCCCCGGGACGACCTGGGGGGCCACGTCCTGCCCGGTCACCGCAGGAAGTGCGCGGCGTTGGCCGCCAGGTCGAGCAGCGGGGCCGGAGCGATCCCCAGGCCGAGCGTGATCAGGACGCCGGAGACCACGGCGAAGGTGGTCAGCGCGGACGGGGTCACCACGACGGTGTCGTTCTTGCGGTCACCGAAGTAGAGCGTCACGATCAGCTTGAAGTAGATGTAGGCCGTGACCGCGCTCGCCAGGACACCGATCACCGCGAGCCAGGCATAGTCGTTGGCGATCGCCGCCGCGAACACCGCGAACTTGCCGGTGAACCCGGAGGTCAGCGGGATGCCCGCGAAGGCCAGCAGCAGGAAGGAGAACGCCGCGGCCATCCACGGAGCGCGCTGGCCCAGGCCCGCCCACTGGCTGATGTGGGTCGCCTCGCTGCCGGCCGATCGAACCAGGGCAACGAGCGCGAAGGCCGGGATCGTCATGAAGCCGTAGGCCATGAGGTAGAACATGGTGCTCGACGCCCCGACCTGCTGCATCGCGATCAGGCCCGTCAGGACGAAGCCCGCGTGGGCGATCGAGGAGTAGGCCAGGATCCGCTTGACGTCGGTCTGCACGATCGTCAGGACGGCACCCACCACCATCGTGACGGCGGCGACCGCGGCCAGGACCGGCTGCCAGTCCAGCCGGGCCGCCTCCACCCCGACGTAGAGGAGCCGCAGCATCGCGCCGAACGCGGCGACCTTGGTGCAGGCCGCCATGAAGCCGGTGACCGTGGTGGGTGCACCCTGGTAGACGTCCGGGACCCAGGAGTGGAACGGCACGGCTCCGACCTTGAAGAGCAGACCGACGGCCAGCAGCAGTATGCCGGGCACGAGCAGCCCGTCCATCACCGTCTGGGTGCCGATCGCCTCGGCGATCACGTCCAGTCGCATCGAGCCGGCGTAGCCGTAGAGCAGCACGGCACCGAACAGGAAGAAGGCCGAGGAGAAGGCACCGAGCAGGAAGTACTTGAGCGACGCCTCCTGCGACAGCAGTCGGCGGCGCCGGGCCAGGCCCGACAGCACGTACAACGGCAGGGAGAGGACCTCCAGTGCGATGAACATCAGCAGCAGGTCGTTGGACGCCGGGAACAGCATCATCCCGCCGACGGACAGCAGGGTGAGGGGGTAGACCTCGGTCGTGGTGCCGCCGAGCCGCACGGCGTCGGCTTCCTCCACGGAGCCAGGCACAGAGACACCGGCCTGGGTGAAGGCGTCCGGGTTCGTGCCGCCGAGCCGCTCGCTCATGGCGAGCAGGCCGATGATGGACAGCATGAGCACCAGGCCCTGGATCAGCAGGGTCGGGCCGTCGATGGTGACCGCGCCGGCCGCGGTGATGCCCTGGTTGTCGCGGGCCACCCAGACGACCGCGACCAGTGCCGCGACCAGGGTCACGATGCTGAGCCACAGCTGGGCGTTCGGGCGCCGCGAGCGGTGCAGGAAGCCTTCCAGCAGACAGCCGATCAGGCCGCCGGCGAAGACGATGATCAGCGGCAGGATCGCCAGGTAGTCGATCTCGGGGACGTCGAACATCAGCCCTCACTCCCCTCGGCCGAGATGGTGGGCGCCGGGTCGGTGACGCCGACGTGCTGCAGGGTGGTGGTCACCGCGGGCTCCAACAGATCGAGAACGGGCTTGGGGTAGAAACCGAGCACCAGGAAGGCCGCGATGAGCGGGGCGATGACGAACTTCTCCCGCACCGACATGTCGTGGGTGCGCGCCGCCACCTCCTCGGGCTTCGGACCGGTCGCGATCTTCTGGTACCAGAGCAGGATGTAGAGGGCCGCCAGGATGACACCCGTGGCACCGACGATCGCGAAGACCGGGTAGCGCTGGAAGGTGCCAACGATCACCATGAACTCGGACACGAACGCGTTGAGTCCGGGCAGCGACAGCGCGGAGAGGCCAGAGAGCAGCAGCGTCCCCGCGATCAGCGGGGTGACCCGCTGCCAGCCGCCGTAGTCGGCGATCAGACGGGAGCCTCTGCGGGCCACGAGCATGCCGGCCACGAGGAACAGTGCCGCCGTGGTGAAGCCGTGGTTGACCATGTAGAGCGTCGACCCGGTCTGGCTCACGGTCGTCATCGCGAAGATGCCCATCACGATGAAGCCGAAGTGGCTGATCGAGGTGAAGGCGATCAGGCGCATCATGTCCTTCTGCCCGATCGCCAGCAGGGCGCCGTAGATGATCGAGACGACGGCCAGCACGAGCACCACCGGCGTCGCCCAGCGACTCGCCTCGGGGAACATCTGCAGGCAGAAGCGCAGCATCCCGAAGGTGCCGACCTTGTCCAGGACACCCACGAGGAGCACCGCGGTCGCCGGTCGCGCCTCGGTGGCGGCGTGCGGCAACCAGGTGTGGACGGGGAACATCGGTGCCTTGATCGCGAAGGCGATGAAGAAGCCGAGGAAGAGCAGCTTCTCGGTGACACCACCGATCTCCAGACCGGTCAGGTTCGCCAGCAGGAACCCGTCGGTCCCGCCCGGCCCCTCGGCATACAGGGCGATGACGGCCACCAGCATGATCAGCCCGCCGAGCAGCGAGTAGAGCAGGAACTTGGTCGCTGCCCGGGCCCGGTCCGGTCCGCCGTACTGACCGATCAGGAAGTAGACCGGGACCAGCATGGCCTCGAAGAAGACGTAGAAGAGGAAGACGTCTGTGGCCGCGAAGACCCCGATCATCATCGCCTCGAGCAGCAGCATCCACGCGACGTAGCCCTGCAGCCGGCGGGTGCCGTCGGCGGGCACGTCGTTCCAGGCGGCCACCAGACAGACGGGCACCAGGATCACGCTGAGCAGGATCATCGACAGGGCGATCCCGTCGACACCGAGAGCGAAGCTCACCCCGAACTGCGGGATCCAGCTGTAGACCTCGGTCAGCTGCAGCTCGCCGCCGCTGCCGACGGTGAATTGGAGCGCGGCCAGGACTGCCAGCACCAGGGTGAGCAGCGAGACGCCGAGGGCGAACTCGCGGGCACGGGCGAAGCCGCGCGGCATCAGGACCAGCGCGAGGGCGCCGAGCGCCGGCACCGCGAGCAGGATCGACAACCAGGGCACGTCGGACATCACTGAATCACCCACACAGCACCGAGGATGGCGACGATGCCGGCCAGCATCGTCAGGGCATAGGTGCGGACGAAGCCGTTCTGGGCTCTCCGCACGACGTCGGCCACACCGGCCAGGCCGCGGCTGGTGCCGCCGACCAGCCCGCCGTCGATCACGTCGTCGTCGGCGACCTCAAGGCCAGCCACCAGGCTGGCACCGGGGCGCCGGAGGAAGTTCTCGTTGAACTCATCCTGGAACAGGTCCTGGCGGGCGGCCCGGGTCGCGAAGGACCCGACCGGCGCCACGACCGGCACCTCGTCCCGTCCGTAGCGCAGCCAGGCGATGGCCCCGCCGATGATGACCAGGACGAGCGTCAGGCCCATGATTACCGGCACGGACAGGACCGGCTCGTGGTGCTCGACGTGTCCGGTCACCGGCTCCAGCCAGGAGGCGAAGGTGCCTCTCCAGCTGAGGATGAAGCCGAGGGCGACCGAGCCGACGGCCAGCACGATCATCGGCACGGTCATCGTCAGCGGTGACTCGTGCGGGTCCACGTCGTCCTCCCACCGCGCCTTGCCGTGGAAGGTCATGAAGAACAGGCGCGACATGTAGAACGCGGTGATCCCGGCACCGATGAGGGCGACGAGGCCGAAGACCCATGCCTGCCACGCGCCGTTGCCCTGGTCGACGAAGGCGGACTCGATGATCTTGTCCTTGGACCAGAAGCCCGCGAACGGCGGCACCCCCAGGATGGCCAGCCAGCCGGCCATGAAGGTCAGCCAGGTGATCTTCATCATCCCGGACAGGCCACCGAAGCGGCGCATGTCGACCCGGTCGGCCATGCCGTGCATGACCGAGCCGGCGCCGAGGAACATGCCGGCCTTGAAGAAGCCGTGGGTGATCAGGTGGAAGATCGCGAAGGCGTAGCCGATCGGTCCGAGCCCTGCGGCCAGCATCATGTAGCCGATCTGGCTCATGGTCGAGGCCGCGAGGGCCTTCTTGATGTCGTCCTTGGCGCAGCCGACGATGGCGCCGTAGAGCAGCGTGATCGCGCCGACGACAGCCACCGCGAGGCGGGCCTCGGGTGTGAGGTCGAAGATCGCTTGGCTGCGGACCACGAGGTAGACACCTGCGGTGACCATGGTCGCCGCGTGGATGAGCGCCGAGACCGGGGTCGGGCCGGCCATGGCGTCACCGAGCCAGCTCTGGAGCGGGAACTGGGCGGACTTGCCGCAGGCGCCGAGCAGGAGGAGCAGCCCGATGATGGTCAGGATCGTGGTGCTCGCCGAGCCGGCGCTGCCGTGCACCGTCGCGAAGTCCAGCCCGCCGAAGGTGGCCAGCATGTAGGCCATCGCGATGATCAGGGCGAAGTCACCGATGCGGTTGACCACGAACGCCTTGTTGGCGGCGCTGGCGTAGGCCGGGTTGTGGTTCCAGAACCCGATCAGCAGGTAGGAGGCCAGACCGACGCCCTCCCACCCGACGAACAGCAGAAGGTAGGAGTCGGCGAGCACCAGGATCAGCATCGCCGCGACGAAGAGGTTCAGGTAGGCGAAGAACCGGCGCTTGTCGGGGTCGTGCTCCATGTAGCCCAGGGAGTAGACGTGGATCAGCGAGCCGACGAAGGTGATCAGCAGCACGAACGCCATCGAGAGCGGGTCGATGAGCAGCCCCGCGTGAACCGACAGGTCGCCCGCGGTGACCCAGTCCCAGAGCGGGACCGACATCGCCCTCTCGTCCTCGGCCAGGCCGGACAGCTGGAGCACGATCAGCGCCCCCACCACGAAGCTGCCCCAGGAGAGCAGGGTCGCCAGCAGCGGACCGAAGGAGTCGGTGGCGCGACCGCCGATCAGGAGCAGCGCCGCTCCGAGCAGGGGCAGGGCGATCAGCAGCCAGGCCAGGGCGGAGGTCCCCGTGGCCTCCACGGCCCGGACCGCGCTGGGGTCGGCGAGCGCTAGGCCGACCGATGTCTCGAGTACAGACACGCAGCTCGCTCCTTACAGCTTCAGCAGGTTGGCGTCGTCGACCGAGGCCGAGCGGCGCGCCCGATAGATGGACATGATGATGGCGAGTCCCACGACCACCTCGGCCGCGGCGACCACCATGACGAACAGGACGTACACCTGGCCGTCGAGGGAGCCGTGCATCCGGGCGAAGGTGATCAGCGCGAGGTTGCAGGCGTTGAGCATCAGCTCGACACCCATGAAGACGATGATCGTGTTGCGGCGCAGCAGGACGACCAGGGCGCCGATCGCGAAGAGCAGCGTGGCCAGGTAGATGTAGGCGGTCAGGTTCATGCCTGGTCCCCCCGCCGGGTGCTGGGCGGGGCGGTGTCCGCCGCCTCGGCGTCAGGTGGGGTCCCGGCCGGGTCCACGCCCCGGTAGGGCACGGGCACGGTCTGGCCGCGGGCGACCAGGGTCCGCGGCACGGAGACGTCGGCGGGAGTCCCGTCGGGCAGGAGCGCCGGGACGTCGGACGCGTTGTGGCGGGCGTAGACGCCCGGGGCGGGCTTGCCGGCCACGAAGGTGTTGCGCCGGACCCGGTCAGCTGCCAGCACGCGCTGGGTGGCGCGCGGCACCAGCCGCTCCCGGTGTGCGAGCACCATCGCGCCCATGACCGCGATGACCAGGAGCGAGCCGAGCACCTCGAAGCTGATCACCTGACGGCTGAAGATCTCGCGGGCCAGGGCGGTGACCGTGCCCTCGGCCTGCGCGCCCCCCAGTCCGACCGGCTCGGGGAAGGTGACGCGGGCCACGCCGTACATCGCGACGCCACCGAAGAGCAGCACCAGGATCCAGCCCCAGGCGCGCTGTCCGGAGATCGTCTCGATCGGGGAGATGGAGGACTCGGTGCCGACCGTCATGATGACGAACAGGAAAAGCATCATCACGGCGCCGGAGTAGACGAAGATCTGGATGATCCCGACGAACTCGGCGTACTGCGCGATGTAGAAGATGCCCAGGCCGACCATGACCAGGGCCATCGCCATCGCTGCGTGCACCGCCTTGCGGGCGAACAGCAGCCCGAGGGCCCCCAGGACGCAGGTCGGTCCGAGCACCCAGAAGAGCAGGGCCTCACCACCGCTCACCGGGTCACCTCCTCGTTGTCGTGCTCCTGCTCCGCCTCGGCGGCGCGCTGGGCCGCCTTGTCGCGGGCGAAGACGTAGTCGCGCTGGGCGCGGGTCGGCGCAGTGACCGTGCCGCGGTAGTAGTCGCGCTCGCTCGCGCCCTCGGCCATCGGGAACGGCGGGGGCAGCTGGCCGTCCCGCAGCGGGGCGATCAGCTGGTGCTTCTCATAGATCAGGGGTGCCCGCTCCTCGTCGGCGAGCTCGTACTCGTTCGTCATGGTCAGCGCGCGCGTGGGGCACGCCTCGATGCACAGGCCGCAGAAGATGCAGCGGAGGTAGTTGATCTGGTAGACGCGGCCGTAGCGCTCCCCGGGGGAGAAGCGTGCCTCGTCGGTGTTGTCGGCTCCCTCGACGTAGATGGCGTCGGCCGGGCAGGCCCACGCGCACAGCTCGCAGCCGACGCACTTCTCCAGGCCGTCCGGGTGCCGGTTGAGCTGGTGGCGCCCGTGGAACCGGGCCGCGGTGGGACGCGGCTTCTCGGGGTACTCCTCGGTGTAGACCTTGCGGAACATCGTGCCGAAGGAGACGCCGAAGCCGGCGACGGGAGCGAACAGCTCCTCGAGGAAGCCGGGCTTCTCCCGGGTGCCGTCGGGCCGGGTGACCAGCGCCGGTGCCTTCTCCTCCTCGGGGAGCCTGGCCACCTCGGTGCCGGGCTCGGCCTCCGGCGTCGTGTCGGCACCCCGGGAGTGCTTGGGTTGCTTGCGCTCAGTCACGGGTGTCCTCCCCGGTCGTGTGGCCTGTGGTCTCGTCCGTATCCTCGCGGTCCGCGACGGCGGTCGTGGTGGTGGTCGTCGTGCTCCCGGCCTCGGTCGCTCCGGCGTCACCGGCGCCCGTGTCACCGGACAACGGTTGGGCCGGGGCGACGGCACGCTGCCTGGGCGCCGGCTCCCGCAGGGTCTGGCCGGGCATGGGCGGGACCGGGAAGCCACCGGCGAACGGGTCGACCTCAGCGGGGGGTCGCCGGTCCTCCTGTCGCTGGGCCTCCCTCTTCTCCAGCCGCGACATCAGCAGCATGATGCCGCCGACGACGCCGACGATGATCAGCGCCGTGGTGATGATGACCGGCAGGCGGCCCTCACCGAAGTAGCCGATGCTCGGGTCGGCGGCCCGCATCAGCATCACCGCGATCACCCAGATCAGGGACAACGGGATGAGCACCTTCCACCCGAACTTCATGAACTGGTCGTAGCGGACGCGCGGCAGCGACCCGCGCAGCCAGACGTAGAAGAAGATGAACAGCCACATCTTGGCCGTGAACCAGAGCAGACCCCACCAGCCCTCGTTGAACATGCCGTCGTTGATGGCGCCGATCGGCCAGGGTGCGTTGTAGCCCCCGAGGAAGAGGGTGGTGGCCAGGGCCGAGACGGTGAACATGTTGATGTACTCACCGAGGAAGAACATGCCGAACTTCATCGAGGAGTACTCGGTGTGGAAGCCACCACCCAGCTCGCCCTCGCCCTCCGCGAGGTCGAACGGCAGCCGGTTGGTCTCGCCCACCATCGTGATGATGTAGACGATGAAGGAGAAGAACAGCGGGAACACGAACCACCAGCGGTCCTGCGCCGCGACGATCTCACTGGTGGACATCGACCCGGCGTAGAGGAAGACCGCGACCAGGGACAGGCCCATGGCGATCTCGTAGGAGACCACCTGCGCGGTCGAGCGCAGGCCGCCCAGCAGGGGGTAGGTCGAGCCTGAGGACCAGCCAGCCAGCACGAAGCCGTAGGCGCCGACGCCGGCGACGGCCAGCACCAGCAGCGTGGCGACCGGCATGTCGGTCAGCTGCAGGGGGGTGGTGTGCCCGAACATCGACACCTCGCCACCCATCGGGATGATGCCGAAGGAGACGAACGCCAGCGAGCCGACCATCAGCGGGGCGATGATGAACATCACCTTGTCGGCGTTCTTGGGGGTGACGTCCTCCTTCATGATCAGCTTGAGCCCGTCGGCCAGGGTCTGCAGCACACCGAACGGACCGAACCGGTTGGGTCCGGGACGCTGCTGCATCCGGCCGATGATGCGGCGCTCGGCCCAGATCACGACCAGGACCGAGAGCAGCAGGTAGACGAAGATGCCGACGGCCTTGATCAGCGACAGCCACCACGGGGTGTCACTGAAGTCGGCCCGCGGGCCGTCCGCCATCGGCAGGGGCACCGCCGCGAGCAGGGTCGGCGCCTGGGTCGTCACGTCGTTGAGGACGCTCACCGCGCTCATGCCTGACCTCCTGTGAGGGCGTGGCCTCCGGTGCTGTCGACGCCCCGGAGCTCGTCAGCTGCCGCAATCCGCACGACCGCACCCGCCTCGGCGCCGAGGGTGGCCCGCACCGCGGACCCCGGCGAGTTGGTCGGGACCCAGACGACGTGGTCGGGCATCTCGGTGAGGTCGACAGGGAGGGTGATGCTGCCGCGGTCGGTGCTCACCGTCAGCAGCCCGTCGGCGGCGGCACCGACCGCTGCGGCCGTGGCCGCCGAGATGCGCGCCACCGCCTTGCGCGCGGTGCCCGCCAGGAACGGCTCGCCGTCCTGCATCGACCCGTTGTCGAGCAAGGTGTGCCAGGTCGCCAGGACCGCCTCGCCCTGCGCGGGCCGGGCCGGCTCGGCCGCGGCGACGCGCGGCAGGTCGGTGACCCCGTCCCACGACCCCAGGGCCGTCAGCTCGGTGCGGAGGGCGGTGAGGTCACGGGCCTGCAGGTGGACACCCATCTCGCCGGCCAGCAGATCCAGCACGACGTGATCGCTCATCGCGTTGGACTCCAGGGCCTGCTCGAAGGGACGCAGTCGGCCCTCCCAGTTGGCATAGGCACCGGCCTTCTCCTGTTGCGGGGCGACCGGGAGTATGACGTCGGCGTACTCGTGGACGGCCGACTCCCGGAACTCGAGGGAGACGACGAAGGCGCTGGCCAGCGCGGCGCGGGCCAGGGCCGGGTCGGCCGTGTCGTCGGGGTCGACGCCACCGACCACCAGGGCGGACAGCTCGCCGTCTGCGGCGGCGGCCAGGATCTCGTCGGTGCTGCGGCCGCCGGCCTCCGGCAGGCCCGTGCCCCAGAGGTCCGACACGGCGGCGCGAGCGCTCTCGTCGGCCACCGGGCGGCCACCGGGCAGCAGGCCCGGCAACGCCCCGACCTCGACCGCACCGCGCTCACCGGCGCGGCGCGGCACCCAGGCCAGACCGGCCCCGGTGGCCTCGGCCAGAGCCGCTGCGGCGGACAGCCCGCCGGGGACCAGGCCCAGGCGCTCGCCCACGAGGATGACCGAGGACTCGCTCAACCCGGCTGCGGCAGCCGCCACCGGGTCAGCTGCGGCGGAGGTGGCATCGGTGTCGGCGGAGGCGGCCCCGGTGTCGGCGGACGCGTGGCCGTCGGCGAGCGCACGCAGGATCTCCGCCTCCGTGCCCGGGGCGGCGGGGATCAGCGTCCCACCGGCCTTGGTGAGACCGGGGGTGGCGAAGGGCGCCAGGCCGTAGACGCTCGTGGAGTTGGACAGGAAGGCCTTGCGCAGTCTGAGGAAGACCAGCGGGCTCTCCTCCTCCGGCTCGAAGCCGACCAGCAGCACGGTGTCCGCGGCCTCGATGTCGGAGTAGGTGACGTCCGAGCGGCGGACGACCTGCGAGGCCAGGAAGGTGGTCTCCTCCTCGGAGTACGGGCGGGCCCGGAAGTCGATGTCGTTGGTGCCGAGCGCGACCCGGGCGAACTTGCTGTAGGCGTAGGCGTCCTCCACGGAGGCCCGGCCCCCGACCAGCACACCGGCGCCACCATCGGCCCGGGCAGCGGCCAGACCAGCGGCTGCGGCGGCGAACGCCTCGCCCCAGGTGGCGACCTGGTAGTTGCCGTCCTGGTCACGCACCACCGGATCGCGCAGGCGGTCCGGCTGCACGGCATACGGGAAGGCCCAGCGACCCTTGTCGCAGTTCCACTCCTCGTTGACCTCCGGGTCGTCCAGCGCCATCCGGCGCAGGACCACGCCACGACGGTGGTCGGTGCGGATCGCGCACCCCGAGGCGCAGTGCTCACAGACGCTCGGCGTCGAGACGAGGTCGAACGGCCGGGAGCGGAACCGGTAGGCCGCGCCGGTCAGGGCGCCGACGGGGCAGATCTGGACGGTGTTGCCGGAGAAGTAGGACTCGAACGGCTTCTCCTCGTAGATGCCGACCTGCTGCAGGGCACCCCGCTCGATCAGCGCGATGAACGGGTCACCGGCGATCTGGTCGGAGAAGCGCGTGCACCGGGCGCACAGGATGCAGCGCTCCCGGTCGAGCAGCACCTGGGAGGAGATGTTGATCGGCTTGGGGTAGGTCCGCTTGATGTCCTCGAAGCGCGAGGTGGGCCGGCCGTTGGACATCGCCTGGTTCTGCAGCGGACACTCGCCGCCCTTGTCGCAGACCGGGCAGTCCAGCGGGTGGTTGATCAGCAGGAACTCCATCTGCCCGTGCTGCGCCTTGTCAGCGACCGGGGAGGTGTGCTGGGTCTTGACCTGCATGCCCGCGCTGACCGTCAGGGTGCAGGAGGTCTGCGGCTTGGGCATCGGCCGGACGTTGCCCTCGCGGTCCGGCGTGGCCACCTCGACCATGCACTGGCGGCAGGCGCCGACCGGGTCCAGCAGCGGGTGGTCGCAGAACCGGGGGATCTGGACGCCGATCTGCTCGGCGGCGCGGATCACCAGGGTGCCCTCCGGCACGCTGACGTCGACCCCGTCGATGGTCAGCGAGACCATGGGCACGTCGGGCTCGGCCGGGACCTCGGCGTTGCCGCCGTCGGAGACGGCGTTGCCCCCGGATGCGGGTGAGGTGTTGACGGTCATGCTGGCTGCGTCTCCTTCGCGAACAACGTCGAGCGCCCCGGCGGGAACAGCTCGGACGCCGGGGTGTGCATGCCGGCCTCGAACTCCTCGCGGAAGTACTGCACCGCCGAGGTGATCGGGCTGGTCGCACCGTCTCCCAGGGCGCAGAACGCGCGACCCAGGATGTTGTCACAGATGTCCACGAGCTTGTCGATGTCGTCCTGGCTGCCGGTGCCCGCCTCGAGTCGGTGCATGATCTGCTTGAGCCAGAAGGTGCCCTCGCGACAGGGCGTGCACTTGCCGCAGGACTCGTGGGCGTAGAAGTCCGTCCACCGCGAGACCGCGCGCACGACCGAGACCGTCTCGTCGAAGATCTGCAGGGCGCGCGTGCCGAGCATCGAGCCCTCGGCGGCCACGGACTCGAAGTCCAGCGGCACATCCAGGTGCTGGTCGGTGAAGAGCGGGGTCGAGGACCCGCCGGGGGTCCAGAACTTCAGCTTCCGGCCGTTGCGGATGCCCCCGGCCATCTCGAGAAGCTCGCGCAGAGTGATGCCCAGCGGCGCCTCATACTGCCCCGGCCTGGTGACGTGCCCGGACAGGCTGAAGATGCCGAAGCCCTGGGACTTCTCGGTGCCCATGTCGGCGAACCAGTCGGCTCCGTTGGCCGCGATCGGTGCGATCGAGGCGATCGACTCGACGTTGTTGACCACGGTGGGCCGGGCGTACAGACCAGCGACCGCCGGGAACGGCGGCTTCAGCCGGGGCTGCCCGCGGCGGCCCTCCAGGGAGTCCAGCAGCGCCGTCTCCTCGCCGCAGATGTAGGCGCCGGCGCCGGAGTGCAGGGTGATGTCCAGGTCGAAGCCGGTGCCGAGGATGTCCTTGCCCAGGTAGCCCGCGGCATACGCCTCGGCGATGGCCCGCTGGACCCGTCGGTGCACGTGTGCGACCTCGCCGCGCAGATAGATGAAGGCGTGGTGGCAGCCGATCGCGAAGGAGGTGATGACCATGCCCTCGATGAGGAACTGCGGCGCGGCCAACAGCAGCGGAATGTCCTTGCACGTGCCCGGCTCGGCCTCGTCGGCGTTCACCACGAGATAGCGGGGGCCACCGTCCGGCGGGGGCAGGAAGCTCCACTTCAGCCCGGTCGGGAACCCGGCACCACCACGGCCCCGGAGCCCGGAGTCCTTGGCCATCTGGACCAGGTCGGCCTGCTCGGTCTGCAGCGCCTTGCGCAGGCCCTGGTAGCCGCCGTTGGCCTCGTAGGTCTCCAGGGTCCAGCTCGTGGGGTGGTCCCAGAACTTGGTCAGGATCGGAGTCAGTTGGGTGCTCACGCGTCCTTCTCCTCGCCCGTGCCCGGCTGCGCCGCCGAGCTGTGTTCCTCACCGGTCTCCGGCTCGGGGTCACTGGTCGTGTCCTCGGTGGAGGGATCCGTGGTCTCTTCCGCGTCGGGCGCGGTCCAGCCGCGCTCCTTGGCGAGCTTGAGCCCCTCGAGGGAGGCCGGGCCCGCGCCCACCCCCTCATCGGCCAGGCCGTCCTCGAAGCCGGCCAGCATCCGGGAGACCTGCTTGAAGGTGCAGACCCGGGAGGCGCCACGGGTCGGGGCCACCGGGGTGCCGGACCGCAGGTCGTCGACGAGCTGCTTGGTGCTCTCCGGGGTCTGGTTGTCGAAGAACTCCCAGTTGGCCATGACCACGGGGGCGAAGTCGCAGGCCGCGTTGCACTCGACCCGCTCGAGGGTGATCTTGCCGTCGGCCGTCGTCTCGTCGTGCCCGATGCCCAGGTGCTCGCTGACCTCGTCGAAGATCTGGTCGCCGCCCATGATGGCGCACAGCGTGTTGGTGCAGACGCCGACGGTGTACTCGCCGTTGGGGTGGCGCTTGTACTGCGTGTAGAACGTCGCCACGCCGGACACCTCGGCCCGGGTCAGGTCCAGCAGCTCGGCGCACAGGTCGACCCCGCGCCCGGTGACGTAGCCGTCGACGGACTGGATCAGGTGCAGCAGCGGCAGGAGCGCGGAGCGCTTCTGCGGGTACTTGGCCATGATCTGCTCCGCGTCGGCGCGCAGGCTGGCGAGCTGCTCCTCGGTGTAGGGCTCGTCGCTGGCCTGCAGCGGGGTGTAGCGGTGCAGCGGGTCGTGCGTCTCCGCGCTCATCGGTCCACGCCTCCCATCACGGGGTCGATCGAGGCGACCGCGACGATGACGTCGGCCACGAGGCCGCCCTCCGCCATCACGGACGCCGCCTGCAGGTTGTGGAAGGAAGGGTCCCGGAAGTGCGCCCGGTAGGGCCGGGTGCCACCGTCGGAGACGACATGCACGCCGAGCTCGCCCTTGGGTGACTCGATGCCGACGTAGGCCTGGCCCGGAGGCACCCGGAAGCCCTCGGTCACGAGCTTGAAGTGGTGGATCAGCGCCTCCATCGACTCGCCCATGATGTTGCGGATGTGGTCCAGGCTGTTGCCCTGGCCGTCGGCACCGACGGACAGCTGCGCGGGCCAGGCGATCTTCTTGTCCGCCACCATCACCGGCTCGCCCTCGCTCGCCCGCAGGCGGGACATCGCCTGCTCGGCGATCTTCAGCGACTCCCACATCTCCTCGATGCGGATGCAGGCCCGGCCGTAGGCGTCGGCGCTGTCCCGGGTGACCACGTTGAAGTCGTAGGTCTCGTAGCCGCAGTAGGGGGTCAGCTTGCGCAGGTCGTGCGGCAGGCCCGTGGAGCGCAGGACCGGGCCGGTGACGCCCAGGGCCATGCAGCCGGTCAGGTCGAGGTGCCCCACGTCGACGGTGCGACCCTTGAAGATGGGGTTCTCCAGGAGCAGGTTCTCCAGGTCTCGTATGCCGCGGCGCAGGTCGGGCAGCTCTGCCTCGAAGGCGTCAATCGCCTCGGTCGGGACATCCTGGGCGACACCGCCGGGACGGATGTAGGCATGGTTCATCCGCAGGCCGGTCACGGCCTCGAAGAAGCGCAGGATCCGCTCCCGCTCGCGGAAGCCGATCGTCATGACCGTGGTGGCGCCCAGCTCCATGCCACCGGTGCCCATGCAGATCAGGTGCGATCCGATCCGGTTGAGCTCCATCATCAGCACGCGGATGTCGCTGGCGCGCTGCGGGATCTGGTCGGTGATGCCGAGCAGCTTCTCGACCGCGAGGCAGTAGGCGGCCTCGTTGAAGATGGGGGTGAGGTAGTCCATCCGGGTGCAGAACGTGGTGCCCTGCGTCCAGGTGCGGAACTCCATGTTCTTCTCGATGCCGGTGTGCAGGTAGCCGATGCCCGCCCGGGTCTCGCGCACCGTCTCACCGTCGAGCTCGAGGATGAGGCGGAGCACCCCGTGGGTCGAGGGGTGCTGCGGCCCCATGTTGACCACGATCCGCTCCTCGCCGAGCGTCGCCGCGTCGGCCGCGATCTGGTCCCAGTCACCCCCGGTCGCGGTGAAGACGGGGGCGCCGAGGTCGTCGCCGTAGAGGTCCTGGGTCTGGGTGGCCATCAGTTGTAGCTCCTGCGCGTGTCCGGCGCCGGGATCGTGGCGCCCTTGTACTCCACCGGGATGCCGCCCAGCGGATAGTCCTTGCGCTGCGGGTGTCCCGGCCAGTCGTCCGGCATCAGGATCCGGGTCAGTGCCGGGTGACCGTCGAAGATGATGCCGAACATGTCCCAGGTCTCGCGCTCGTGCCAGTCGTTGGCCGGGTAGATCCCGACGAGCGAGGGGACGCGGGGGTCGTCCTCGGGGCAGGAGGTCTCGACCCGGATCCGGCGGCCGCCGTGGGTGATCGACAGGAAGTTGTTGACCGCGTGCAGCTCGGCACCGGTCATCTGCGGGTAGTGCGTGCCGTTGACGCCCAGGCACAGCTCGAAGCGCAGGGCGGGCTCGTCGCGCAGCGCCTGCGCGATGGTCAGCAGGTGCTCGCGCGCCACCTGGAGCGTCATCTCGCCGCGGTCGATGACGACCGTGACCCCCTCGGAGTATGCCGAGCCCGTCGCCTCCTCCAGCACGTCGGCGACCTCGTCGAACCAGCCGCCGTAGGGCCGCGCGGCGGCCCCGGGGAAGAGGACCTCGCGCTGCAGACCGCCGTAGCCGGAGGTGTCACCGCTGTCGGCCGGGCCGAACATGCCCTGCTTACGCGCCACGACCACGGGCTCCCCCGCGGCCTGCGCCACGTCCGCGGTCTGGGCCGCCGGCAGGTCGTCGGTCGGGCTCTGCGGGATGTTGGAGGTGTCCTCGTTCGCTGCCATCAGGCCAACAACCCCTTCATCTCGTGCGTCGGCGTCGCCGCCAGTGCCGCCGCCTCGGCCTTGCGGGCCGCCTCGACGCGGTCGACGCCGAACTTGGTCTGGCGGATCGAGTCGTGCAGCGACAGCAGGGCGTTGAGCAGCATCTGGGGCCGCGGCGGGCACCCGGGCAGGTAGATGTCGACCGGGACGATGTGGTCCACGCCCTGCACGATGGCGTAGTTGTTGAACATGCCGCCCGAGCTGGCGCAGACCCCCATCGACAGGACCCACTTCGGGTTGGGCATCTGGTCGTAGACCTGCCGGACGACCGGCGCCATCTTCTGACTCACCCGGCCGGCGACGATCATCAGGTCCGCCTGGCGCGGCGTCGCGGCGAAGCGCTCCATGCCGAACCGGGCGATGTCGTAGTCGGGCGTGCCGACGGCCATCATCTCGATGGCGCAACAGGCCAGACCGAACGTGGCCGGCCAGATCGACCGGGCCTGCATCTGCCCGACCATGCCCTCGACCGTGGTCAGCAGGAATCCAGACGGAAGCTTGTCCTCAAGTCCCACGTCTCACACCGTCCCTTCACAACGTGCATCGTTCGTGCGCAACCCGGCGCACGGCATACTGCAGAAGCTTGTCCTCAGTCCCACTCCAGGCCACCCCGGCTCCACTCGTAGACGAACGGCACGGAGGCCACGACCAGGAAGAGCAGCATCGCGAGCAGGGAGAACAGCCCGACCTGGTCGAAGGCGACCGCGAAGGGATAGAGGAAGAGCACCTCGACGTCGAAGATGATGAACAGCATCGCCGTCAGGTAGAACTTGATCGGCACGCGCTCACCCTGCGGTGCGTGGGGCGTGGGCTGGATGCCGCACTCGTAGGCCTCGGCCTTGGCGCGGTTGTAGGTCTTGCGTCCGATGACGGCCCCGGCACCCATCGACCCGCCGGCGAACAACAGCCCGAGCGAGAAGAAGAACAACAGCGGTAGGTAAGGGTGGTAGTCCATCACCCACGCTCCTTTCGGCGCTGGCTGGTCCGCACGCCAATCCTAGGGGTCTTCGTTGTCATCATGCCGCAGGAGCGGTCTTCGCGAGAGCCGCGATGAGCCGGTCGTGGAGATCGGCCGCTGCGTCGGTCGCGACGGGGGGATCACACGGGGTGGGCTGGGACACCTGGGCTGCCTCGCTTGTGAAGGGATTCACGAACTTCCGCGCCAGTCTAGGACGCCCTCCGAGGGCCGAGGCGTTAGGTCATCCTCACCCAATTTCGTGCTGAGTCCCTGGCCTATTTCCCCCTGCGTCACCGGACCTCGGCGCCCGGACTCACTGGTGCGCGAACGGCACGTCCCGGGCGGAGAGCTGGTTGAGCAGCCACCTCACCCGGGCGGGCTCTGCGCTCGCTGCCCGCACGACGAGAACCTGCCCCGACGACTCGACGGACAGCAGCTCCACCGAGGCGCTGACCGGTCGGCCAGAGGTCAGCTCCACGCCGTCCTGATACATCGCCTCGAACTCTGGCGCGGCCCTCTCGACGGCGTCCTCGGAGCCCAGGTGGTAGGCCACCGCGATGACCGGCTCACCGTCCTGCACCGTCCAGCCGATCCCCACCGTCCCGAAGGCCGCGGACGGCAGGCCCGCCAGCTCATCCTGGAGCTGCGCCACGGTCGACTCCGGCGCACCGCTCCCGGCCAGCGTCTGCGCGCCCTGGAAGCTCCCCCCGGACAGGAGGACGGCCGAGACGGCGTCCTGCTCGTCGAGTGCCGCCGCGACCGCGGCCAGCGACTCGTCGTCGGCCAGCGTCTCGTCCAACCCGGCCAGCCAGTCCTCGACCGCCGCGGTGCCGGACGCGGCCACGACCCGACCATCCTGCTGCGCGAGGCGGATCGGCTGCCCGAGCCTGCTGACGACCGAGGCGTTCTCCAGGTCGGTCGAGAGGTCCTCGCCCTCACCGAAGGTCACCACGCCCTCCGCGACCTCGGGCAGGTCGGCCGCCAGGGTCGACTCGTCGAAGTCCCCGGCGACGACGGCGAAGCGCTCCGGCGGCAGGACCAGCTCGGCGAAGGAGTCCACGTCGACCAGGGACCAGCCCAGGGACTCCTGGAACTCCTGGTGCTGGTGCAGCTGCTGGAGGTTGAAGACCTCGGCCACCGGCACGAAGACGGGCGCCGGCTCACCGCTCTCGCCGATCGGCTGGCCGAGCAGCGGGCTGATCCACTCCACCAGGGCGATCCCCTCCGGCGTGTCCGGTCGCTCCAGGCCGGCGGCCTCGGTCGCGCCCGTGAGGTCGGCGGTCTGGATCATGAGGCCCGGGCTGGGCGGACCGGGGAGCTCGGCGAGCGCACCGAGCACCGTGTAGGCCTCCCCCGTGCCCAGGCCGTCCTCGGCTCCCCCGCTGCAGGCGGTCGCCACCAGTGCGGTGACGGCCATCCCCACCATGATCTTCGTGCGCATGACGTGCTCCTCCGTGCGGTCCGGCGTTCCCCCGACACGGCCCCCGCGGCACCGGTCGTGGAGCCACCCTACTGACGGGCACCACCCCGCCGCCGCCAGCAGGCACGCCGTGTCGCGCTCCCACCTGGCACCGAGCGCGGCACCACAGACTCGGCCGAGGCGGGATAGGTCACCGGATGAGTGCGCGGAGGGTGAGGTCGTGGTCACCGGCGAGCACCGCCACCTGTGCCAGATAGAGCTCGGCGCAGGCGAGGGCGTCGGTCAGCGCGTCGTGCGAGCGGTAGCGGGGCAGCCCGAAGTGCCGGCGGGCCGCAGCCAGCGACAGCTCCTCGTCGGCGACGTGGCCGCGGGTGCGCCCGCGCTGCAGCACCCGGCGCTGCAGCCGGACGGTGTCGACGACCGTCAGAGCCGGGACCTCATGGGAGGTGGCGCGGCAGGCCGCGGCGAGGAACCCGGTCTCGATCGTGGCGTGGTGCGCCAGCAGAACCCGGCCCTCCAGGTCGGTCAGCAGCTGCGGCAGGATCTCGGCGAGGGGTGCGGCGGCGGCCGCCTCGTCGTCGGTGATGCCGTGGACCGTCGCGCTCGACCCGACCCCGGTCGGGCCGGATGGCCGCACGGCATACTGCCGCGCGCCGCCGAGCTCGATGACCCCGCGCCGAACCGGGACCACCCCGATGCTGAGGATCTCGTGCGAGGAGGGGTCAAGCCCGGTGGTCTCCAGGTCGACGGCCACGAGCTCAAGGTCGCGGACCGGCACGTCGGGTGCGCGACGACGCCAGGACAGAGGTGTCATGCCGCTCAGGACAGACTGCCCAGCGGCAACCGCTGTCCGAGCGCCTGCTGCGCGCCGCGCACGATCCGGAAGGCGTCCCGCAGGTGCCGCAGCTCGAAGTCGGTCAGGTCTGCCGGGTCCACGAAGTTGTCCGGCGCACGGCCCGCGCGGACCGCACGGCCCTGGTGCCGCAGGCGCAGGTAGGCCACGAACTCCAACGCGTCCTGCAGCTCCGCGCCCAGCTCGGTCGACAACGAGCCCGCCCGGACCGCGGCGTCGAGCCGGGCCTGGGAGTTCACCTCGGGGAGCCCGCTGAGCAGCGCGTGCACCCGGGCCAGCTCGACGACCGCTGCCGTGCCACCCGTCTTCAGGTCCAGGGTGTCCCGGTGCCGGCCCTCCTTCTCCAGCACCAGCCCGCGGAAGAAGCCGATGGGTGGACGGCGTGCCACTGCGTGCTGGGCCAGGTAGGCGAGGAACAGGTCGGCACCGCGGGTGCGGGACAGGACCTCGTCGCGGAGCTCCTCGACCAGCCGGACGTCGCCGTGCAGCGGTCGCATGTCGAAGAAGATCGACCCGTTGAGCACGGCCTTCGGCTCCGGGGTCTCGACCCACCGGGCGAAGTGCTCCCGCCACGTCGACCGGGAGGCGCGCCACCGCGGATTCGTCGCCATGACCTCTCCCGGGCACCGCGGGTAGCCGCAGGCCTCGAGCCCTCCCGACACCCGGGCGGCGAGCGCGGCGAAGTAGGCATCGTGCTCCGGCCGGGCCTCGTCGGACAGCACCAGGGCGTTGTCCTGATCGCTGGCCAGGCCCTGCTCGTGGCGTGCCTGCGAGCCGAGCACGACCCAGCAGTACGGCACCGGGGGCGGGCCGAGCTCCTCCTCGGCCATCGTGAGCAGCCGGCGCTCCAGGGCGTCACCCAGGGAGGTGACCACGCGCCCGATGTCACGGGCCGAGGCGTCCTCGGCGACGAGCTGCTCCAGGATCACCGGGATCCGCGTGGCCAGCTCCGCGAGGGTCTCGACGTCCTGGGCGGCAGTGAGGTCGGCCACGAGATAGACCGGGTTGTTGTGCTCGAGCCGCATGAGGTCGGTGCTGCTGACCAGCCCGATGACCTGCCCCGTGGCGTCCAGGACCGGCAGGTGGTGGATGCTCCGGTCGACCATCTCCATGAGCGCCTCGAAGGCGAGCTCGTCCCCGCGGGCCGTTGCCGGGTGCGGGGTCATGATCCGGGCCACGGGTTCCTCGGTGTCCCGGCCGACCGCCACGACCCGACCGCGCAGGTCCCGGTCGGTCACGATGCCGGTCAGCCGTTCCCCGTCGAGGACCAGCACCGAGGAGACGCGCTCCCGGACCATGAGCTGCGCAGCCGCCCGGACGGACGTCGTGGGCGACACGGCCACGGGCGGTCGGCGGACCAAGTCGTCAAGCGTCGTCCGGAGCACGGCGCTGCCACGCTCTGCCACGTGCAGGACCCCGACCGCCCGCCGCAACCGGGCCGCGTGGGCCGAGGTGTAGAACGACTCGAAGGTGGGGTCCTGGGCGCAGAGGTCCCGGAAGGCGTCCTCCGGCACGACGAGCAGCAGGCTGTCCTCGAGGGCGGTGAAGTCATAGCGCGAGGGGGCCCGCTCGACCAGGGGCGACATGCCGAACGAGGTGCCGGGGTCGCTGCGCTCGACGAGGCCACCCTCCCGGTCGGTGATGTCGACCGCCCCGGAGCGCAGGACATACATGACCTCGTGCGACTCGCCCACCGAGAGGATCCGGGTGCCCCGCCGGACGTAGCGCACGCTGCTCCGGCGGATCAGGGCCGAGAGCAGCGGTCGGGACAGCTCCCGGAACGGCGCGTGCCCAGCAAGGAACTCCGCGACCTCGGTGAGCTCCCCGTCCATCGTGCCGACGGGCCTAGCGCACCGCGTGGTGCAGGGCCACGATCCCGCCGGAGAGGTTGCGCCAGCGCACCCCGCTCCACCCGGCGGCCCGGATCTGCCGGGCCAGCCCGGTCTGGTCGGGCCAGGCCTGGATGGACTCGGCGAGGTAGACGTAGGAGTCGGGGCTGCTGCTCACCCGCTTCGCGACGGCCGGCAGCGCCCGCATGAGGTACTCCTGGTAGACGGTGCGGAACGGTCCGAAGGTCGGGGTGCTGAACTCGCAGATCACCAGGCGGCCCCCGGGCTTGGTGACCCGGTGGAACTCCTCCAGGGCCGCGCCGGTGTCCGCCACGTTGCGCAGGCCGAACGACATGGTCACCACGTCGAAGGACCCGTCCGCGAACGGCAGCGCCAGCGCGTCTGCGGCCGTGAACGCCAGGTCGGGGCGCCGCCGGTTGCCCTGGCGCAGCATCCCGAGAGAGAAGTCGGCCGGCACGACGTCGATGTCCGCGTCGGCGAACGGCTCGCTGCTGGTGCCGGTGCCGGCGGCGATGTCCAGGATCCGCTCCCCCGGCCGGGCATCGACCGCCTTGACCACGGCCCGTCGCCACAGACGGTCCTGCCCCAGGGACAGGACGTCGTTGGTCAGGTCGTAGCGACCGGCCACCCCGTCGAACATCTCAGCGACCTCGGATGGCGCCTTGTCCAGGCTCGCGCGACTCATGCGGCTCATCTTCCCAGACCGTCACGGCATAGGCTGACCTGCCGTGACCGTCCCCGTCCTTCCCCGTCTGCGCGCGCGCACCCTCGAGGCGCCCCCGCAGCCCGACCTGTTCGACCTCGTCCCGCCGGAGGTGGATCCGGCGACGGTCGTCAGTTGGGTGCGCGAGGGCAGCGGGCTGGTGGGCTGGGGCCGGGCGGCCGCCAGCCCGGTGAGTATGCGGGGTGGTCCCGACCGCTTCGCCCTCGCCGCCGCGTGGTGGCGGGACGTGGTCGCCGGGGCCGAGGTGGTCGACGAGGTCGGGTTGCCCGGCACCGGGCTGCTCGCGTTCGGCTCCTTCGCCTTCTCTCCCGACTCGCCGGACGGCGGCGGACTGATCGTCCCGCGCGTCATCGCCGGCCAGCACGCGGGGCGGGCGTGGGTGACCAGCATCGAGGACGGCGACGCTGCTCCTGCGCCCACGGGGAACAGCTCGGTGTCCGCGGACGCGACGGACGGCATACGGCTGCGGTCCGGTGCGGTGGCCGCCGAGGACTGGCCCGCGGTGATCGCCGGAGCGGTCGCCCGCATCGAGGCCGGGGAGGTGGCCAAGGTCGTGCTCGCCCGCGACGTCGTCGCGGAGGCGGACCGGCCGATCGACACGGTGGCCCTGCTGCGGCGGCTGGCCTCGCGCTACGCCGCCACCTGGACCTTCGCCGTCGACGGGCTGATCGGCGCCACCCCGGAGATGCTCGTGCGCCTGCAGGACGGCCGGGTGCGCTCCCGGGTCCTCGCGGGGACGGTGCGCCGGGATCGCTCGCCCGCCCCGTCGGTGACCGAGACGCACCCCGAGCTGGAGGAGTCGCACCGCCCCGACCCGCGGCTGCACCTGGTCTCCGACGCCAAGGAGCTGGAGGAGCACGCCTTCGCGGTGCGGTCGGTCGCCGATGCGCTGACGCCGCACTGCGCGAGCCTGCAGGTGCCCGAGCAGCCGTTCGTGCTGGAGCTGCCGGACGTCTACCACCTGGCGACCGACCTCAGCGGTGAGGCCGCCGACGACGCCACATCGCTGGACCTGGCCGCCGCGCTCCACCCCTCCGCCGCCGTGTGCGGGACACCCTCGGAGGACGCGGCCCGCCTCATCGCCGAGCTCGAGGGGATGGACCGCGGGCGGTATGCCGGGCCCGTCGGCTGGGTGGACGCCGACGGCGACGGGGACTGGGGCATCGCGCTGCGCTGCGGTCAGCTGGCCCCCGACGCCCGGTCGATGCGACTGTTCGCCGGCGGCGGGATCGTGGCCGCCTCCGACCCGGAGGCCGAGCTGGCCGAGACCGAGGTCAAACTGGCGGCGATGCGGCACGCCCTCGGCCTGGAGTCCGGGCATGCCCCCACCAAGAAATAGGGAGGATTTGCCCGCCTCCCGCGCAGAAAAAGGGAGGATTTGTCCGCCTCCGCTGTCCCTGCGCGCCCCGGAGCCCGGGGACGAGGAGGCGGCTCTGCAGGCCCAGGACGAGCTGGCAGCCGACGGCTTCGACTTCCTGCTCCTGGGCGACCGGACCTGGGCGCAGTGGCTGGACAAGGTGGCCCGGGACCGGGCCGGGGTCGATCTGGCGCCGGGCCGGGTGCCCGCGACGATGCTGTTCGGCGTGGTGGGCGAGGAGATCGTTGGGCGGGCCCACATCCGCCACGAGTTGACCCCTGCCCTGCTGGAGGAGGGCGGTCACATCGGCTACGGGGTGCGCCCGGACTATCGGCGACGCGGCTATGCGACGGCGATGCTCCGGCAGGGACTGCAGGTTGTCCGAGGCCTGGGCGTTGACCGCGCGCTGGTCACCTGCGACGACGACAACCCCGCGTCCATCGCCACGATCGAGCGCTGCGGCGGCGTGCTCGAGGACACCCGGCCCCGCGACGACGGCGCGTCCACCCGCCGCTACTGGATCGACCTGTCCTGACGCGCACCCTGGCCGCCGCCACGTCCCGTCGTCCAGGTCCCGGGGCGGGCTGGTCTAGCTGCGGCGGGGCTGCAGCACCCCGGCCAGCGCCACCATGAGCGCCAGGAAGGCGACCACCAGCCACAGGGCGCGTTCCAGGCCGAAGACCTCGGCCAGCAGCCCGATCGTCGGGGCGCCGAAGAGGAACGCGCCATAGGCGATCGTGCTTACGACGCCGATGGCACGGTTGCCACGGCCGGGGATCTCGCCAGCCGCCGAGATCGCTGCCGGGAAGACGGTCGAGACGCCCAGGCCCCAGAGCAGGGCGGCGACGAGGGCGACCTCCAGGGACGGCACCAGGGTGATCAGCAGGATGCCCGTTCCGGCGAGCACCCCACCGCCCCGGGCCAGGTTGGCCCGCCCCCACCGGGTGGTGGCCGGGCCGCCCAGGAGCCGACCGACCATCATGGTGACGTTGAAGGCGGTGAACGCCAGTGCCCCGAACCCGGCCGGAGCCTCGTGGACGTCCACCAGCAGCAGCGCCAGCCAGTCGTTGGCCGCGCCCTCGGCGAGCGCGGCGGCCAGACAGACCAGGCCGATGAGCAGTTCCGTGCGGGTGATGGAGCGCGGGACCGGACCACTGACCGGGGCGGCGCTGCCGAGGTGAGTGTCGACATACTCGGGGGTGGCTGGCTCAGGATGGGCGGGCTCGGGAGTGGCAGGCTCGGGGGTGCCATGCCCGCCGCCGTCCGGCACCGTCCCCTCTGTGTCCCCGGCCGCGTCAGCGGGCACGAAGCGACGGGCCGCCACCACGCCGACGAGCAGGCCGACCACCGCACCGACCGCCACCTGCACCAGGCCCACGCCCTGCCAGGCGGCCAGCGCACCCAGGCTGGCACCCAGCACGGCACCGGCCGAGAAGGCGGCGTGCAGATAGGGCATCAGCGTCCGTGACCGGAGCTGCTCGACCCGGCTGCCCTGGATGTTCATCGACACGTCCCACACACCGACCGGGGCGCCGGCCAGGACGAGCAGTCCGCCCAGGACCCAGACGTTGGGGGCGAAGGCGACGCTGCCCCAGCCGAGGCTGCCCAGGATGAGGGCCACGGTGGTGACCGTGCGGTTGCCGAAGCGATCGATCAGGCGGGCGGTGTGCGGCATCGCCAGCAGGGACCCGAGCCCGCCACCGACGAGCGCGAGCCCGAGCTCGGCCTGGGAGGCGCCCACGCTGTCGCGCAGCGCCGGGAGCCGGGCCAGGGTCTGGGCCATGACGAAGCCGGAGGCGGCGAAGACCACCGCGACGGCCGCAGGGGACCCCAGACGTGTGCCGTGGCTCGTGCGGAGCCACCCGGCTGCAGCCACTCCGACCTCCTGTCCGTCACCCGCAGTGCGGTGAACGTTGCGATAATGGTTGGCCCTCGGCCACCCGCGAGCGCCACACTGTGCCGGTGACGACGTCCGATTCTGCCCTGACCTCCGCACCCCGGGCTCCGGCCACGACCTCGGTCGCTCTCGGACCCGAGGACGCCGAACGGATCATGGCCCTGGAGCACCTGGTCTGGTTCGAGGTCGCGCCCGGCGTGAGTGCCGAGGACAGTCTGGCCGAGCTCGACTTCGAGCGCACGCGCGGGGCCGAGTTGGTCTCGTCCGGTCCTCGCCCGGGGGCGGCGCCGGGGGCGGAGCCGCTGGCCGGGATGTACGCCTCCTGGGCGATGGCGGTCACTGCCCCGGGTCCGCTCGGGTCGCTGGTGAGCCTGCCCATGAACGGGCTGACCTGGGTCGGGGTCCACCCCGACCTGCGTCGCCGGGGCATCCTGCGGCAGATGATGACCGAGCACCTCACGACGGCGCACGACCACGGCGAGGCCGTCGCCGGGCTGCAGGCGGCCGAGCCGGGCATCTACGGGCGGTTCGGCTACGGCGCGGCGTCGCTGGACGTGACCCTGACCCTGGGTCGGGGCACGGAGCTCGCCGCGGGTGAGGCGCTCGATGCCGCCGCAGAGCAGGTCTCGACCCACATGGTCCCGGCCGGGACCCCGGAGGCGATGGCAGTGATCCAGCGGGCCCACCTGCGGGCCGCGGAGCACACGCTCGGCGCCGTGACCCGCACCGAGGAGATGGCCGGGGTGTGGTTCCGCGACTTCCCCGTGGCGCGGGGCAGCAAGGAGCCCCTGCAGGTGCTCTTCGCCACCCGGGACGACGACGTCTGCGGCTACGCCCTCGTCCGCCGGTCCTCCAAGTGGGAGCACAACGTGCCCGGCGGCGAGGTGACGGTGCGCGAGATCGGTGCCACCGACCCGGCGGCTCTGCTGGCGCTGGCCCGCCGGGTCGTCGACTTCGACCTCACCGGCAAGGTCACGCTCCACGGTCGGGGGCTCGACGACCCGATCCTGTGGTGGGCCGGCGGACCACGTCCGACCTCGCTGCGCGCCGGCGACTCGCTCTGGGTCCGGCTGGTCGACGTCGACAAGGCGCTGACCGCCCGGGGCTATGCCGCGCCCGCGGACGTGGTGCTCGACGTGCTGGACCCGGTGTGCCCGTGGAACCAGCGTCGCTGGCGCCTCACGGTCGGTTCCGACGGTGTCGGTCGGTGCCTGCCCACCGACGACGCACCGGATCTGCGGATGCCGGTCACCGCCCTGGGAGCGGCCTACCTGGGCTCGCGTCCGATCGCCGGTCAGACCGTGGTTGGCACGGTGACCGAGCTGCGCCCCGGCGCCGCGGCGGAGCTGTCCCGGGCGATGCGCGGGGACGTCGAGCCGGTCGCCGCCATCGGCTTCTGACCCGCCCGCCGAGCGCGCCGCCTGGTGGCGCAGGAGACGACCGAGCGCACCGTGGGAGGACACGGAGAACCGCAGGGACTCTGGCAGGCTGTCCGTCGGAACAGTCAGGGGAGGACGGCCACACGATGGGGTCGGGCCAGTGAGGAGTGGTGAGTATGTCGATCCGTCAGCGAGCACTGATCGGGGGTGCCGCGAGCGTCGGGGTCGTCGGGACCAGCGTGTGGCTCTTCCTCGGCGCGGCACCGGGCCAGGTCGCGACCGAGCTCCAGATCGAGGACACGGCCGAGATCCTCTATGCCCCCGACCTGGAGGCCGCCGTGGAGGATCTGCGGTTCCACGAGCCCACGACGGTCGCGGTGTTCACCCACCGCGGCGGGTCCGAGGCACTGACCGACGACTACGCCCTCAACGACGCGACCCTGGCCTTCGCCCGGGAGACCCGGACCGACTGGCTCAGCGACGACGAGCAGCACTGGGCCGACGACCTGTTCATCCTGGGCGTGGACCCCGAGGGTCGCCTCGTCGGCACCTACTTCGGCGAGAACCGCGCGGTCCCGCAGAGCGCGCAGGATGACATCCAGGAGGCCACCAAGGACGACTTCCGCAACGGCCGCTGGACCGACGGGTCGATCGCCGGCATCCGGGCGGCCGCGGACGAGATGAACCAACCGGTCATCCGCTCGACGGCCGGGACCGTGGCCGCGGCCGGACTGTCCCTGGCCACGGTCGCCGGATCTGGGGCGTACCTCCTGGTGGGGACGCGTCGGGCCGGTCGCAGCCGCACGGCCCGCGCCGCCGGCGACCGCGCCATGGCGAACGTCGTCCGCGACTACGACGAGACCCAGGTGCACGCCAACCTGATCCCCGAGGAGTCGCGCTACGGCGGGGCGATGCTGCGGCGCTACGAGGACTACACCGCCTCGTTCCGCGAGCTGACCGAGCTCGGCAACAGGGCCAAGGGCATCCCGGAGAGCAGCTTCGACAGCAAGGCGAGCCTGAGCACGCTGACGGAGTACCAAGAGGCTGGCGAGGCGCTGGACACCCTCGATGACGTCATCGCCGACACCGCCGCGCTGCTCAACCTGGACCACACCTGGCCCAAGTCCTGGGAGCGCCAGGTCGCGCCGCTGCGGGAGGACCTGGACGGCGTGGAGGAGCTTCTGACCTCGACCCTGGACGAGGAGGTGCGGGGCCTGGATGAGGCACAGCCACTGCGTGAGTTCGCGTCGCAGGCCCTGGTCGACCTGGACCAGCTCTACGGTGGTCTGGAGGACCGCACCGTCACACCCGACGACGCACTGGACCGGCTGCGCACCACCCGCGACGAGCTGAGCGGCCACCTGGACACCCTCGCCGGTGCCGTGGCGCGTGCCTACAGCGAGGACGAGTCGGAGCAGGAGACGCTGAAGGACGCCTTGGGCGACGAGCGGGCAGGCCACGAGCCGACCATTCTCAGCACGGCCAACCCCACGTGGACCTGGATCAGCATCAACTCCTTCACCAGCGGCTACTCCACCGGCACCCAGGCGGTGCAGGCCTCGCGGTCGACGTCCTCCGGGTCCACCTCCGGCTACAGCAGCGGCGGCAGCTTCAGCGGGGCGGGCAGCTCCTCCCGCTTCTGAGGCGCGGCCCACGGTTACCGTAGTCGGGTGCCGACCCGTGCCCGGAGCCTCGCCGATGACCTGCGTGGACGCTCCCCCGACGACCTGGTCGCGTTGCTCGTGCAGCGACCCGACCTGGCACGGCCGACCCCCGCGGACCTGACGACCCTCGCCGCCCGTGCCACGACCAGGGCCAGCGTGCAGCGCGCGCTCGACGGGCTGGACCTCGCCCAGCTGCAAACCCTCGAGGTCGTGTGCGTGATCGGCCCGGCCCGGATCGGGGACATCGCAACCGCCCTCGGCGAGCCGAAGCGGTCCCCGCGGGTGGGCGAGCTCGTCGACGAGCTGTGTGCCCGGGCCCTGTGCTGGCACGGGCCGGAGGGCTACCGCGCGGCGCGGACCGTCCACGAGATCATCGGCTCCCCCGCCGGACTCGGCCCCGACACCGAGGACGCACCCACCGGCGAGGAGCTCACCGAGGCGCTGGGCTCGCTGGGCGCCAGGGCCCGGGCGATCCTGGACGCCCTGACCTGGGGACCGCCCACCGGGGTGCTGCCCAGCGGCGGAGCGGGTGACACCGCGATGCGGCAGGCCGGCGAGCAACTCCTCGGGCTCCGGCTGCTGCGGCGCACCGACGAGAGCCACGTGCTGCTCCCCCGACAGGTGGCCCTGGTGCTGCGCGGTGGTCGCGTGCACCGCCACCCCGAGCTCACACCCCCCACGCAGGAGGACGCCACGCTCGACGTCGCGGTGGTCGACGCCACGGCCGGCGGCCGCGCGGCGCAGCTGCTCGAGCAGACCGCCGAGCTGCTCGACGCCTGGGGCAGCCGTCCTCCCCGGGTGCTGCGCACGGGCGGGCTCGCCGTGCGTGACCTCAACCGGACGGCGACGCTGCTGGAGGCAACCACCGAGGAGGCGGCCTGGCTCGTCGAGGTTCTGCACGCCGCCGGTCTCATCGCGGCGGACGAGTCCACGGAGCCGTCCTGGATGCCCACGGGCGAGTCCGACGACTGGGCCGAGCTGCCCGCCGGGGAGCGCTGGGCCGTCCTGGCCTCGGCCTGGCGCACCATGGCGGCCGGGGCGTCCCTCGTGGGCTCGGCCGACTGCAACACCAAGGTCAACGCGCTGAGCCTGCAGACCTCGTGGCCCCACGGGAGGCAGCGCCGTCAGGACACCCTCGCCGCCCTGGCCACGCTGCCGTCCGGGGCTGCGCCAGGGGCTGACCGGCTCGCCGACCTGCTCCGCTGGTGCCACCCGATCCGGTTGAGCCGCTCCACCGACCCCGGGGTGACCACAGTGCTGCGCGAGGCCGAGTGGGCCGGGGTCACCGGGCGAGGCGCCCTGGCGACCGCAGCCCACGGCATACTCACCGGTGACCTGGCCGCTGCGGCACGGGCCATGGAGGGCCACATCCCCGAGGCCGTGGAGCACGTGCTGGTCCAGGCCGACCTGACAGCCGTGGCACCCGGGCGGCTGGACGGGCCGGCCAGGTCGGTGATGCGGCTCCTGGGCGAGGTGGAGTCGCGCGGTGGAGCCACGGTGCACCGCATCACCGAGGCAGGGATCCGGCGAGCGCTCGACCTCGGCTGGTCCGCCGACCGCGTGCTGTCCGAGGTCTCCGCGATCAGCCGGACGGGAGTCCCCCAGCCGCTGGAGTACCTCGTCCGCGACGTCGCCAGGCGGCACGGCGTCGCCCGGGTCGGGTCGGTCGGCTCCTACGTGCGCTCCGACGACCCCGCGCTGCTCGACCGGGTGCTCGCCGACCGTGCGTTGGCCCTGCTCCAGCTGCGCCGCATCGCACCGACCGTGCTGGTCAGCCCGGTCCCGGCCGGTACGGTGCTCGACGTGCTGCGCGAGGGACAGTACGGTCCCGTCCCCGAGGGTGAGGACGGTGCACTCACCCTGGTCTCGCTCCAGGACCACCGGGCCACTCGCCGGCGGACGCCACCCACCCGGGTCAGCACCGTCGACGAGGAGACCGCGGCCCGCATCGTCAGCACGATGGTGAGCGGGGAGTCCAACCGGCCGCGCGGCGGCAACGGGCTCCCCGCACCGACCGACCCCGTGGTGACGTCGGCGATGCTCCGCGAGGCCGCGGCCGAGCGGCTCCCGGTGTGGATCGGCTATGCCGACGAGGTCGGCGGCATCCAGCGGCTGCTGCTGCGGCCGACGGTCGTCGAGCAGGGCCGGGTCCGTGGCACCGTCGCCGACCAGGACGCTCCGCGGACCTTCCTGCTGCACCGCATCTCCGGCGTCGCCGCAGCCGACTGACCCACCGGCTCACTCAGGTCATCCCACCCTAGGCTGCTGGCCATGATTGCCCGCCCCGGCTCCATCGGCATCGTCCTGGCTGCCCTCCTGCTGGGTGGGTGTGCCGGGACGAGCCACACGGCTGATGAGACCGGCGAGACTACCTCGCGCACCGGTGTGGACCGTCAGGCGGAGTACGAGCAGGTCCTCGCCGCCCAGGACCGGCGCCACGAGTGCATGGCCGAGCTGGGCTACACCGTCACCGAGGAGGACGGCGAGGTCGGGATCGAGCCCATGCCCGGGGACGAGGGCTATGAGACGGTGCCGGCGCGTTCCCTGGAGACCTTCGTGGCCGAGATGCAGCGCGCCCCGGAGTCGGTCATGACGCCACCCTGGGACCCGCTGAGCCACGAGCTCGTCGGCGCCGCGGTGATCGAGCTGCAGGAGCTCTGTCCCGCACCGTCGATCTACACGATCATCTACACGATCACCGAGTAGTCCACACGCGTCGTCAGCCGAGAGCAGCCGCGGCGGCCTGGGTCAGCCGCTCACGCAGGGCCCGCTGCCCGTCCCGCGGCACGACGACCTCGATCACCCGGATCCCCTCAGCCGGTCGGTGCAGCGCGGCCCGCAGCTCACCTGCGCTGCCCACCCGCTCAAACCCCAGGGAGTATGCCGTGGCAACCGCTGAGAGGTCCGCTCCGGTGGGGGTGCCGAAGACCCGCTCGAAGTCGCCGGCCCGGGCGGGCTCGCCATACTCCAGCGTCCCGAAGATGCCGCCGCCGTCGTCATTGAGGACCACGACCGTCAGGTCGGGCCGCGGCTCGTCCGGGCCGAGCAGGAGACCGTTCACGTCGTGCAGGAAGGTCAGGTCCCCCACGAGAGACACCACCCGCCGGTCGGGAGCGGCCAGCGCGATGCCTACGGCCGTGGCATTGGTGCCGTCGATGCCGGCCAGACCACGGTTGCCGGTGACCAGCAGGCGCCGTCCGGCGAGGCCGGCCCGGTCTGCGTCACGGGCGGCGTTGGACGACCCGAGCACGAGCAGATCCTCGTCGGCGAGCGCGTCGAGCACCGTTCGCGCTACGAAGGGTCCGGACGGCCAGGAGTCCTCGAGCAACGGCCGCACCGCCTCGGCCACCGCCTGGCCGGCTCGGTGCCACAGCGTCGCCCACGAGCCCTGCGCTTCCGGGGGGCCCGCCTCATCCGCCGCCCACTCGGCGAGGGCACCCCACGGATGGACCTGCGCCACGGCGTGCGAGGGGTCCGGCCAGGTGCCCGTGGGTGTGACCGCCTCGACCCGCACGGCCGGTCGCCGCAGCAGCGCCCCGGTCTCCCGGTTCAGCGTGCAGCGACCCACGAGCAGGACCCGCTCGGGCAGGTGGTCGTCCAGCCAGTCCTCGGCGGTGAGCAGCAGCGAGCCGTGCGGCAGCACGGTGCCCCGGTCACCCGCGCCGAACGGCTCGGCGACCACCGGCCAGCCCCGGGCCACCGCGACCGTCAGGGCCTCCTCGGCCAGGCGCGGGTCGGGCAGGTCACCGAGCACCATGAGCGTCGGCACGGGGTCCGGGCGCTCCCCAGCTCCCGGCCCGCCCGAGCGGGGCTGCGGCGACGTGGTGGGCACCGCGGTCCACGGTGCGCCGTCGGCACGTCCGGCCAGCTCGGTCGGGAGGGCCGGGCTGGCGTCGAGGTCCGGCGCCAAGGGGTCGCGGAACGCGACGTTGAGATGCACCGGCCCCGGGGTGCCGCCCAGGGCACCGACCGCGGCCGCCCACGCCCGGTCCACGGTGGTGCGCCACCCGGGGTGGGCGTGCAGGATCTCCCCAAAATCGCGTGAGAGGCGCACAGAACTTCCCCAAGAACTGGTGAGGTCGTGCTCCCAGCGCACGGCGCGCCCGAAGATCCCGGGCTGCACCGTCGTCTGGTTGGCCCCGGTGCCGCGCAGCTCCTCGGGGCGGTCGGCGCTGAGCACGACCAGCGGCACGGACGCGTGGTGCGCCTCCAGGACCGCGGGGTGCAGGTTGGCCACGGCCGTGCCGGACGTCGTGATCACCACGGCAGGACGCCGGCTCACCTTGGCCAGCCCCAGCGCCAGGAACCCCGCCGACCGCTCGTCCACCCGCACGTGCAGCCGGAGGCGACCGGCCCGCTCGGCCTGCTGCACGGCATACGCCAACGGCGCGGAGCGCGACCCCGGCGCCAGCACCACCTCGCGCACGCCGCACCGGACCAGCTCGTCGACCAGGACGGTGGCCAGCGTCGTGGAGCCGTTCACCGGACCCTCAGAAGATCCGGACGCGGTCCTGCGGGGCCAGCCACATGCCGTCCCCCTCGTTCACCCCGAACGCCTCGTGGAAGGCATCGGCGTTGCGCGCCAGGTTGGCCCGCAGGTCGGAGGGGGCGTGCGGGTCGATCGCGAGCAGCCGCCTGGCCTCCTCCAGCCGGGCCTTGCCCTGCCAGACCTGGGCATAGCCGAGGAAGAACCGCTGGTCACCGGTCCATCCGTCGATCTCGGGGGCCGCCCCGTCGCTGGCCAACCGGTAGGCGTGCAGGGAGACCGCCAGGCCGCACAGGTCGCCGATGTTCTCCCCGACGGTGAGCCCGCCGTTGACCTTGGTGCCCGGGGCGCTGCGCGACTCCAGGTCGTCGAACTGGGCGATGAGCTGCTGCGCGCGCTCGTCGAAGGCGGCGCGGTCCTGCTCGGTCCACCAGTCGGTGAGCGAGCCGTCCCCGGCGTAGCGGGAGCCCTGGTCGTCGAAGCCGTGGCCGACCTCGTGGGCGATGACCGCCCCGATCCCCCCGTAGTTGACGGCGTCGTCGGCCTCCACGTCGAAGAACGGCGGCTGCAGGATGGCGGCCGGGAAGACGATCTCGTTGAGCATCGGGTGGTAGTAGGCGTTGACCGTCTGAGGAGTCATCATCCACTCCTCCTGATCGATGGGGCCGCCGATCCGTCCGACCTGGTAGTCGAACTCGACGGCGCTGCCCCGACGGACGTTGCCGAGGAGATCGCCAGCGTCCACGGAGTATGCCGAGTAGTCCCGCCAGCGGGACGGGTGCCCGATCTTGGGCCGGAAGGCCGCCAGCTTCTCCAGGGCCTTGGCGCGGGTCTCCTCCCCCATCCACTCCAACTCGGAGATGCGGGCCCGGAAGGCGGCCATCAGGTTGTCGATGAGCACGGCCATCCGCTCCCCGGCCTCCGGCGGGTAGTGCCGCTCGACGTAGAGCTTGCCGACCTCCTCGCCGATCAGGCCCTCCACGAGGGCCACCCCGCGGCGCCAGCGGTCCTTGTTCTCCGGGGTGCCCGTGAGGGTGCGGCCGTGGAAGTCGAAGGCGGCCTCGACGAAGTCCTCGGTCAGGTAGGGCGCGCTGCTGTCCAGCAGCCGCACCGTGAGCCAGGCGCGCCAGTCGGCCACCGGCACGTCGCGGAGCGCCTCCGCGACGGCCGCCAGGAAGTCCGGCTGCCGGGCGACCACGTGGTCGAGGGCTCCGTCGGGCAGAGCCAGCCCCTCGGCATACGCCGTCCAGTCCCAGCCCGGCGTGCCCTCGGTGAGCTCGGCGCGGGACCACCGGGTGTAGGACTTGACCGCGTCGCGGGCGGTCACCCGGTCCCAGTGGCCCGCGGCGATCCGCGTCTCCAGGTCGAACACGCGCTGCGCGGGGTCCTCACCCAGGTCGAGCCCGGCCTCGGCCAGTGCGGGAGCGGCCAGGTAGAGCAGGCGGCCCAGGTAGGTGACGTAGGCCTCCCGGGCCGCGGCGTGCTCGTCGTCGGTGTAGTAGGCCTCGTCGGGCAGCCCCAGCCCGCCCTGGTGGAGGTAGCCGATGTACTCCTGCGGGTTGCCGGCGTCGGCGGTGACGAAGAGGTGGACGAGCGGGTCGACGCCGCCGCGCTGCAGCCGGGCCGACTCGCGGACCACCCCGGAGGGGTCGCTCACCGCGGCGATGGAGCGCAGGTCCTCGGTCAGTGGCCCGGTGCCGAGCTCGGCGATCCGCTCGGTGTTTATGAACGAGGCGTAGAGGTCCCCCACCTGGCGCTCGGCGCTGCCCGGCTCCGCCTCGTCGGCCGCGGCGGCGCTCTCCTCGATCAGGGCGCGGACGTCGGCCTCGGCGTTCTCGCGCAGGATGTCGAACGCGCCGTAGCGCCCCTTGTCCTGCGGGATCTCGGTGCTGGCGAGCCATCCGCCGTTGACGTGTTCGAACAGGTCGTCCTGCGGGCGGACCTGCGGGTTCATGAACTCGCGGCGGACTCCGGACTTCATCAGCGATGCTCCTTCGGATCGGGGACTGGCACCACCGTAAGCGTTCCCGGCCCCACCCCGAATTTTGAGAGTGGTTTTGCGCTCCGTTCCCGCCTTTTTGCAGGGGTTTCGTCGGTCCGGATCCGCTCAGCACTGGCCTCGATCTCCGCAGCCGGTTACCGTCGAAGCCGCACGCCCCAGACCGACGAGGAGACGAGGCACCGTGAGCATCGCAGGCGGCCTGTTCAACGCCAACCACAAGAAGGACGAGGTGGGTGACACGAAGTCGACCGCCGACGATGACGCCACCGCGACCGAGGCGCCGGCGGCCGACCTGACCACCTCGATCCCCGGTTTCGACAACGCCGAGGAGGGTCTGCTCATCGAGACCGCAGGAGAGTTCGAGGACGCCGGGGGCGACGACGTGTCCTGGGCGGCCAACGAGGACGTGGAGTCGGTGGCCGGCGGACCCTCCGGCGGCGACTTCGACTACGACGTGGACGCTCCGGAGGAGATCCCGCTCGACCCGGAGTCCTGAGGCGCGTCGCTGCCGACGCTCCTCACGGCATACTCAGGCGCCGGCGAGCGCCTTGACCACCCTCGACGGGGACGGGCGGCCCAGCTGGCCCGCCATCCACACGCTCGTCTCGACCAGCGCGTCCAGGTCGGCGCCGTGCTCGATGCCCAGCCCGTCGAGGGTCCAGATCAGGTCCTCCGTGGCCAGGTTGCCCGTGGCCGACTTCGCGTAGGGGCAGCCCCCCAGCCCGCCGGTGCTCGCATCCACCACGCTGACGCCGTGGGACAGCGCCGCCACCGTGTTGGCCAGCGCCTGCCCGTAGGTGTCGTGGAAGTGCACCCCGATCTGGTCGACGCCGATCCCTGCGGCGTCCAGCGCCTCGAGCAGCCGGCTGACGTGGCCGGTGGTGCCGACGCCGATGGTGTCCCCGATGGACAGCTGGTCGCAGCCCAGGTCCATCAGCCGGGAGCAGACCTCCACCACCTGGGAGACCGGGACCGGACCCTCCCAGGGGTCGCCGAAGCACATCGACACGTAGCCGCGCACCCACGCCCCGGCATCCAGCGCGCGCTTCACCACGGGCGCGAACATCTCCAGGGACTCCGCCACCGAGCGGTTCAGGTTCTTGCGGGCGAAGGTCTCGGTCGCGCTCCCGAAGACGGCGACCGCCCTGACGCCCTTGTCCAGCGCGCGGTCCAGCCCCCGCTCGTTGGGCACCAGGACGGGCCGCTGCTGCCCTGCGGCAAGGGGTCCGAGCAGGTCCAGGAGCTCCTCGGCGTCGCCGAGCTGGGGCACCCACTTCTGCGGGACGAACGAGGTCAGCTCGACCGTCTGCAGGCCGGCGGAGACGAGGCGGCGCACGAACTCCGCCTTGACCTCGACGGGCACCACGGCCTGCTCGTTCTGCAGGCCGTCGCGCGGGCCGACCTCGTAGATGGTGACCTGCTCGGGGAATCCCGCGGCCGGCTCGGTCATCGGCAGTGTCCTGCTGGTCATGACGCCATTCTCTCAGGCCCGTGACCCGGCCTCCTGAAGGCGTCGCAGCAGCCCGGCCAGCGGCGCCGGCACCCGGTCCGGCGCGAGGGCCCGGGCCATCGCTCCCGCGAGCAGGATCTTGCGACCGGAGGCGATCCCGCTGAACCGGTGGAGCCGCTCGGTCAGCGGCCTCCCGGCCCAGGCGCGCTGCCTGCTGAACGCCTCGAAGCGCGCCGCCAGGCCCTGGTCAGCGAGCACCTCGAGGCACCGCGTGGTCCCGAGCGCCCGGATCAGCTCCTCCTCCAGGTCCCGCTCACACACGAAGAACCCCTCGGCCGGCAGGTCGTCCACCTCGGTCACCTCGCGGCCGACACGCTGCAGCGCCCGCAGCACGACCCGCGACTCCCCGGCGTCACAGAGCCCCACCACGCGCGGGGCGGGCCGCGCAGCGGCGGCCCTGAGTAGGTGTGCCCCGACATTGGTCACCCCGCCCAGGTCCACCAGGGAGTATGCCGTGCGCACGGGGCCGTCGTCCGTCTCGCGTGGGCCGCGGGGCAGGAGAGCGGTCACCGCGGCCACGTCGCTGGGACCCTCGAGGAGGACGAGGGTCTGCGGGGGCGCCGGCTCTGCACGCACCAGGTCATCACGCACCAGGTCATTGTGTGTCGCGGCACGCCGCAGCGGCCACCGCGTTTCGGTCACAGCACCGTCGGGCGGCCGTCCGGTGCTAGGTTCCCAGCCGTGTCCCACCATCGCTCCTCGGATGCTGCCGAGGTCAGTTCCGGGACACAGCCCGCCCTGCCGGCGAGCCGCTATCGACCTGAGCTGCACGGGTTGCGGGGGCTGGCCATCCTGCTCGTCGTGCTCTTCCACGTCTTCGGCGCCGGCCGAGTGTCAGGTGGCATCGACGTCTTCCTGGCGATCTCGGGCTTCCTCTTCACGGCCTCGCTGTTCCGTCGGGCCGTGGTCGGTCGTCCTGCGGGCAGCGGCCGGCTCGACCTGCGCGGATACTTCGCCCAGCTGGCCCGACGCCTCCTGCCACCAGCCGTCCTGACCCTCGCTGCGGTCGCTGTCGTCGGACACTGGGTGCTGCCCCGGAGCGACCACCCGCAGCTCGCGCGGGAACTGCGCGCGACCCTGTTCTACCGGGAGAACTGGGAGCTCATCGACTCCCAGCTCGTCTATGGCGCGGCCGGCCCGGACGCCAGCCCGTTGCAGCACTTCTGGTCGTTGTCGGTCCAGGGGCAGTTCTACCTGGTGTGGCTCGGCGTCATCGTGGGCGCGGTGTGGCTGGCCCGTCGGCTCAACCGGTCGCCGCTGGCGGTCACGGGGGTTGTCGTGGCCGTGCTGACCGCGGCCTCGTTCGCCTTTGCCGTCCACGAGCACGAGCGCAACCAGGCGGTGGCCTACCTGCACACCGGCACCCGGCTCTGGGAGCTGGGCCTCGCCGGCCTGTTCGCCCTCCTGATCGGCTTCGCCGCCGGTGGGCACCTGGCGCCGCGGCCGGTCCGGATCATCCTGGGCTGGGTGGGCGTGGCCATGCTGGTCTCCTGCGGCTTCCTCTTCGACGGCGCCCAGCTCTTCCCGGGACCGTGGGCCCTCTGGCCGGTGGCCTCCCTGCTGCTGGTCCTGCTGGCCGGGCGGACCGACTCCCGGTTCGGCGCCGACCGCGCCCTCACGACGCGACCCCTGACCTGGCTCGGCACGGTGGCCTACCCCCTGTATCTCTGGCACTGGCCGCTTCTGGTCTTCACCCTGCACCGACAGGGCGCCGAGCGCGCCGACCTGCCGACCGCGGTCATGGTCGTCCTGGCCTCACTGGTGCTGGCCTCGATGACCAATCGGCTGGTCGAGCGTCCGATCACCGGCCACCAGCTGCGCGGTGCCCGCGAACGAATGCTCGTCCTGGTGGTCAGCGGTGTGGTGGTCGCCTCGGGCGCGGTGGCGCTGACCTTCTGGCAGGAGCGGCTCGAGGACGACCAGCGCGCCGAGCTCGCGGCCGCCGCGGTGCGGTCGCCGGAGCACCCCGGGGCGGCCGTGATGGCTCCGGGCGCGGCCCAGGTCGACCCGACCGATCCGGTGCCCTCGCCCGCCGTCGCACGGGAGGACAAGCCCAGCACCTACGACCAGGACTGCGTCCAGTCCCACGAGGACACACCCGAGACGGCGGAGGTGCTGCTCTGCACCGACGACGTGGCGGATCCCACCCGGACCCTGCTGATCACCGGCGGCAGCCACGCGCACATGTGGCAACCGGCCTTCGAGGTGCTGGCCGAGCAGTACGGGTGGTCGGTCCTGGTGATGGACAAGTCCGCGTGCCAGCTGACGAGCAACAGCGGACAGTTCTCCGAGGAGACCGACCAGCCCACGTCGGCCAGCTGCCAGGCCTGGAACGTCAGCGCACTCGCCGACATCGTGGACCTGGCACCGGATGGCGTCGTCACCATCGGGACCACGACGACCGGAGACCGTGAGCGCTACTCACTCGGGTTCCAGGAGGTGTGGGCCCAGCTCGCCGGGCACGACATCCCGGTGATCGCGATCCGCGACACGGCTCGGATGGCGGGCAACGTGCCGCGCTGCCTGGAGGACGGCGGCGACGCGACGTCCTGCGGCCAGGCCCGGGACGCGGTGCTGGGTCCGCGCTACCCGGTGGCCGAGGACCCCGCTCGCCCGGAGAACGTCGTGCCCGTCGACCTCACCGACTACCTGTGCACGGAGCAGTGGTGCCCGGCCGTCATCGGCAACGTCCTGGTCTACCGGGACCACAGCCACCTCACGGCGACCTTTGCCCGGTCGCTCGCTCCCTTCCTCGACGAGCAGCTCCGCGTCGGCGCGCCGTGGCTGTATGACGTGGGCCGGGGGGTCTCCTAGCACCCCTGCGGGGCGGGCCCGTCGGCCCGGACGCCACCGTCGCGGCGCAGCACCACGAAGCCGTCGACCTCCGTGGGCTCGCCGTAGTGGGCGTCGAGGCGCGCGATGACCGGGTCGCGCGCCGCGAGCGCCTCCCAGCCGCCCGCCGAGGCGAGGGCACCCGCGTGCACGAACGCGACGTCCGGCCAGCGGTCGGTGCGGGTCATCCACTCGACACCGGCGGCACTGGCCGCGCCGAAGTCGGCCACCCAGATGTTGTGGGTGCTCATCGGGGCGTCCGCGTAGACATAGCCCGCCGGCGCGGCCCAGAAGAAGACGCTGTCGTCGGGGTCGACCCAGTCCCTCACCGCTGCGCGCAGCTCGCAGTCCTCCTGCAGATAGGCCTCATGGGTCAGCAGACCTGCCAGCGGCCCGTCCTCCACCCGCCCGTCGAGCCGGTGCGGCTGCACGTCGCGGAAGGAGCGCATCGGATGGACGACGACCAACGATCCGAGCAGCGCGAGTGCGGCGAGCAGCGCCACCGCCCGGACGTGGTGCCGCGCCACGAACAGCAGGACCACCAGTGCCGCGGCACCGAACAGGGGCTGCACGGGCGCGGCAGCCACCCCCCACTTCGCGCTGGCCGAGGAGACGAGCGAGACGGCCACGAAGCCGACGACCGCGGTGGGAGCGGTCAGCACGAGGAGAACGCGCAGCCGGTCCTCGCCGAGGTCGCGGGCCGTGACCAGGAACGGCAGGAGGAGCACCGCCGCCAGCACGACGAGGGCGGCGGCCACCGAGCCCAGCAGCAGCTCCTCGGTCGGCGGCTGCTGCAGCGAGGCGCCCACGACGGCGATGGAGAGGGCCACGACCGAGCCCGTGGCCAGGAGCGCACGCCACCGCTGCGAGGTCCACGGGAGCCCGGCCGCAACGGCGAGCAGCAACGCCGGCACGTTCCGCCAGACCAGCAGGCCGTTCCTGTGCATCTCCGCCGAGAGGGTGAGGCGCTCAAACGCCGTGAGTCGAGCCGACTGGTACTCGGCGGTGTAGCGCAGGGTCTCGCCCAGCGCCCCCACGCCGGGGCCCAGCGCCACCGCCACGACGATCACCAGCGCCGTGCCGAGCGCGCCGGTGAGCACGCCGCGGGCCACGGGCCCGCGCCCCACGACGACGACCATCGCCAGCAGCACCATCGCCGGCGGCACCATCGCCGGGTGCGCCAGCGCCGTGAGCGCCAGGGCGACCCCGCTCAGGGCGGCCCACCGGCCGCTGCGCACGCGCCACGCCGCGAAGGCGGTGCAGGTGGCCAATGCCAGACCGAGGACCGGGACGGTGTTGTAACTGGTCACCAGCAGGCTGTACGGGGTGGGCAGCATCATCAGGGTCACCGCGACGAAGCTGCCGACCGGGCCGAACCCGGTGCGCAGCGCCCGGTAGCCGAGGACACCGGCGAGCAGGGCGAGAGCGACATACCAGAGCCGGGAGGCCAGCACGATGCCGTCGACCCCGACCGTCGAGAGCCACACCCAGGTGAACGGGACCGCGGGCAGCGAGCCGAGCGCCTGCAGGTTCATCTCGTCGGCGAGCGGCATGTCCCCCTGGGCCATCCGCATCGCCAGGGCCACGACGTGGGTGCCGTCCCCGAAGTCGGCCCCGATGCCGGCCCGCCAGATCGCGAAGACCGTCAGGAGCAGCGCCCCCACCGCCACGAGCCTCCGTTGCGCGACGAGACCCATGGACAGGATCTTCGCAGACCCGACCACGGTGGAGGGGAGGTGTCCGGAATGCCGGCGGGGCGGCATACCGTTGACCCCACGATGAATGGCCCACTGATCGTCCAGTCCGACAAGACCCTGCTCCTCGAGGTCGACCACCCCGACGCCGAGGCGGCGCGCCGCGCCGTCGCGCCCTTCGCCGAGCTCGAACGGGCCCCCGAGCACGTCCATACCTACCGGGTGACCCCACTCGGTCTGTGGAACGCCCGGGCCGCCGGTCACGACGCCGAGCAGGTGGTGGACGCCCTGGTGCGGCACAGCCGCTACCCGGTGCCCAACTCGCTGCTGCTGGACGTCGCCGAGACGATGGACCGGTTCGGTCGTCTCACGCTGGAGAAGGACGACTCCACCGAGCCCGGACGGCTGCTGCTGCGCACCACCGACCGCGCGGTGCTCGAGGAGATCCTGCGGCACAAGAAGATCAAGCCGCTGACCGGTGAGCGCCTCGACCCCGACACCGTGGTCGTCCACTCCTCCGAGCGGGGTCACCTCAAGCAGGAGCTGATCAAGGTCGGCTGGCCCGCGGAGGACCTCGCGGGCTACGTCGACGGCGAGAAGCACCCCATCGACCTGCGGCAGGACGACTGGTCGCTGCGGCCCTACCAGCAGCAGGCCGTCGACGGTTTCTGGGACGGCGGGTCCGGCGTGGTCGTCCTCCCGTGCGGGGCGGGCAAGACGCTCGTCGGCGCCGGCGCCATGGCCAGGTCCGCCACCACCACCCTGATCCTGGTGACCAACACGGTGTCCGCGCGGCAGTGGCGCGATGAGCTGCTGGCCCGCACCAGCCTGACCGAGGACGAGATCGGGGAGTACAGCGGCTCCCGCAAGGAAATCCGCCCGGTCACCATCGCCACCTACCAGGTGCTGACCACGCGGCGGGGCGGCGTCTACAAGCACCTCGACCTGCTGGACGCCCGCGACTGGGGACTCATCGTCTACGACGAGGTGCACCTGCTCCCGGCGCCGATCTTCCGGATGACGGCTGACCTACAGGCCCGGCGCCGCCTCGGGCTCACGGCGACGCTGGTGCGCGAGGACGGCCGCGAGTCCGAGGTGTTCACCCTCATCGGGCCCAAGCGCTACGACGCGCCGTGGAAGGACATCGAGGCGCAGGGCTACATCGCGCCCGCCGACTGCGTGGAGGTCCGGGTCACCCTGTCGGACTCGATGCGGATGGCGTATGCCGTGGCGGAGCCAGACGAGCGCTACCGGTTCGCCTCGTGCGCGCCGGCCAAGGACAGGGTCGTCGACCAGCTGGTCGAGCGGCACCGGGGCCAGCAGACCCTGGTGATCGGCCAGTACCTCGACCAGCTGCGGACGCTCGCGGAGCGGTTGGACGCACCCCTGATCACCGGCGAGACCACGGTCGCCGAGCGGCAGAAGCTGTTCGCCGCCTTCCGCACGGGCGAGATCCAGCTGCTCGTGGTGAGCAAGGTGGCCAACTTCTCCATCGACCTGCCCGAGGCCTCGGTCGCCATCCAGGTCTCCGGCACCTTCGGCTCCCGCCAGGAGGAGGCCCAGCGCCTCGGGCGCGTGCTGCGACCCAAGGGCGACGGGCGCACCGCGCACTTCTACACGATCGTGGCCCGGGACACCGTCGACGCGGAGTTCGCCGCCCACCGGCAGCGGTTCCTGACCGAGCAGGGCTATGCCTACCGCATCGTCGACGCCGAGGACCTCGGCACCCTCGAACTGGTCTGAGGTTCCCCGGCCGCAACCCCCGTCGGGTTGTCGACAGGTAGTCGGCGCACCCGGTAGCGTTCTCCACCCTGGTCCCGCCACCGCCACGGGCCGGCTCGTGATGGCCGACGCGCTCGTGCTGGCCGTCGAGGAGGGCGTCGACGCGATCGTCAACATCGCCACCCTGACCGGGCAGTGCCTGCGGACCCTCGGCGAGGAGGTCGCCGGCCTGTACGCCAACAACGACGCCCTGGCCGCCCAGGTCAGCGCCGCGGCCGAGCTCACCGACGAGCAGGTGTGGCGGTTGCCGCTCATCCGCAGCTACCGCAAGGAGCTGGACTCCGACATCGCGGACATCAAGAACATCGGCGGCGCCAACGCCGGCTCGATCCATGCCGGCCTCTTCCTCGAGGAGTTCGTCGACGGCGTGCCCTGGGCACACCTCGACATCGCCGGGACCGCGCAGTCCTCGGCCGCCGCGAGCTGGCTCAACAAGGGGCCGACAGCCTTCGGTGCGCGCCTGCTGATCGAGCTCGCGCTGGGCTTCGCACCGTCCGCGCAGGATTAGTCGCGGGTCAGTCGGGTGGCCGACCAGGAGGAGGTCGCGGTCGGGCACCGCTACACCTCGACCGGCGACCTGCCGGGGCACCGGGCGCGCGGGGAGATCCTGCGCGCCACCCACGAGCGCTACCGCCACGTCGTCGACGGGCAGGTCTCCCGGGTGTACCCGTCGCTGGAGCGGGCGCGCCCAGAGCACTTCGGGCTCGGACTGGTCGGGGTGAGCGGGTCGACCCAGGAGGTGGGCGACTCCCGCGTCGAGTTCACGATCATGAGTGTCGCCAAGCCGTTCGCCTTCGCCCTGGCCGCCCAGGCGGTCGGCATCGACACCGTGATCGAGCGGGTGGGGGTGGATGCCACGGGCCTGCCCTTCAACTCCGCGTATGCCGTGGAGCGGACGGTCGACGGCCGCACCAACCCGATGGTCAACGCCGGGGCCATCGCCACCACGAGCCTGTTCACCGGCACGAGCCTGGACGAGCGCTGGGAGGGGCTGGCGGAGGGTCTCTCCCGGTTCGCCGGGCACGAGCTGGACCTCGACCAGGACGTGCTGGCCTGCGCGCGGGAGACCAACTTCCGCAACCGGGCGCTGGCGATGCTGCTGCGCGAGCTCAGCGCGCTCGACGAGGACCCGCTGACAGCCGTTGAGCTCTACACGCGCCAGAGCTGCCTGCAAGTGACGGCCGTGGACCTGGCCGTGATGGGAGCGACGCTGGCCGACGGCGGGGTCAACCCGCTCACCGGTGTCCGCGTGGTCGACGCGGAGGTGGCCCGGGCGACGTTGGTCGTGATGACGGTCGCCGGGCTCTACGAGACCTCCGGCGACTGGCTGATGCGGGTCGGGATCCCCGGCAAGAGTGGCATCGGTGGCGGGATCGTGGCCGTCTCCCCGGGCAAGGGCGCCCTCGGCTCGTTCTCCCCGCCCCTGGACCGCGAGGGCAACAGCGTGCGTGGGCAGTTGGCGGCCCGCGCGATGTCCTATGAGCTCGGGCTGGACCTCCTCGCGTCGGAGCCGGTCGTGCCGCAGGTATCCCCCTAGCCCCAGCACATTCTCAGGAAGCTCTCAGTGAACGGTCACACACTGGTGTCATGAGTGCACCCGAGGCAACCCTGCTCGTCGTTGAGGACGAGACGAACATCCGTGAGCTGCTCACCACGAGCCTGAAGTTCGCCGGTTTCGCCGTGCACGCGGCCCCGGACGGCAACACCGCGATGCGGCTCGCCGAGGAGCACGAGATCGACCTGGCCGTGATGGACGTGATGCTGCCCGACATGGACGGCTTCACGGTCACCCGCCGGCTGCGTGACCAGGGCCGCGACCTGCCCGTGCTGTTCCTCACGGCGCGCGACAGCCTGGACGACAAGCTCAAGGGCCTGACCGTGGGCGGGGACGACTACGTCACCAAGCCGTTCAGCCTCGAGGAGGTCGTGGCCCGGATCCGCGCCGTGCTGCGCCGGACCCAGTCGATGGTGCCCGACGACGACGAGACCGTGCTACGGGTCGCCGACCTCGAGCTCGACGAGGACCGTCACGAGGTCACCCGGGCGGGCCGCGTCATCGACGTCTCCCCCACCGAGTTCAAGCTCCTGCGCTACCTGATGCTCAACGCCAACCGGGTGCTGTCCAAGGCGCAGATCCTGGATCATGTCTGGGACTACGACTTCCGTGGCGAGATGGGCATCGTCGAGTCCTACATCTCCTACCTCCGCCGCAAGATCGACACCGAGGGCGAGCCGCTGATCCACACCAAGCGAGGCGTCGGCTACGTGCTGCGCGAACCGCGCGACACCGAAGGACACTGACGTTCATGGGCTGGCTCGGCAACTCGCGCCGGTCCGCCGTCTCGCGGCTGCACGACCTGTCGCTGACGGCGCGTCTGGTGACGGTCGTCGTGGCACTGGTGCTCACGGCATACGTCATCACCACCGTGCTGACCGCCACCCTGATGCGTGACTACCTGGCCGACAAGACCGACCGGGACCTGGAGGCCTACAGCCAGCCGCTGGCCCAGGACGCCTGGCTCCGGGTGAGCGGGCAGCAGCCGCGCACGCCGCGCGACCCCATCCCGTACTACCTGCTGATCAGCGGCCCCATGCGGGGCCAGCTCATCGAGAGCACCTCGGTGAGCAGCACGCAGGGCCAGGAGCCAGACATCGGCTGGACCTCGATCCGTGACCAGAGCGTCGGCGCGGGGCCGTTCACGGTGGACTCCGTGGACGGGACGTCGCAGTGGCGCGTGCTGGTGCAGACCTACCAGAACAGCATCACCGGCGAGCAGGGCACCGTCGCGGTGGCCCTGCCGCTCTGGACGGTCACCAACACGGTGAGCCGGTTGTTGATCCTGACCGCCGTGGTCGGCCTGGCGACCCTCCTGGCCGTCGCCCTGATCAGCTGGTTCGCGGTGCGCCGCGCCTTCCGCCCGCTGACTCGCATCGAGGACACCGCCGCCGCGATCGCGGCCGGGGACCTCACCCGCCGCATCCCGGAGCGCAACGCCAACGACGAGGTGGCCTCCCTCTCGCAGTCCCTCAACGCCATGCTCGCCCAGATCGAGCAGTCGTTCGCCGTCCGGGAGGCGTCCGAGGCGCGGATGCGTCAGTTCGTCGCCGACGCCTCGCACGAGCTGCGGACCCCGCTGGCCACCGTCAAGGGGTATGCCGAGCTGTACCGCGTCGGTGGCGTCACCGACCCGGAGGACGTGGCCGGTGCGATGCGCCGCATCGAGGACGAGTCCTCCCGGATGGCCAGGCTCGTGGAGGACCTGCTGCTGCTCACCCGGCTGGACACCACGCCCCACCGGCCGCACGGCGACGTGGACCTGGTGGTCGTGGCCAACGATGTGGTGCAGGACGCGCTGGTGAGGGCTCCCGACCGGGTCATCTCGCTGCGCCGCTACGGTGCCGCCAACGGACCGGTCGTCGTGCCCGGGGATGACTTCGCGCTGCGCCAGGTGCTGACCAACCTGGTCGCCAACGCGGTGTCGCACACTCCGGACGACACGTCGGTCGAGGTGCTGGTCGGGCAGACTCCCACGGCCGCCGTCATCGAGGTGCAGGACCACGGTCCGGGCATTCCGCCCGAGGCAGCCAGTCGCGTCTTCGAGCGGTTCTACCGCGCCGACCCCTCGCGCTCCCGGGGCGCTGGCCGGGGTGGCGGCACCGGCCTCGGCCTGTCCATCGTCGCCTCGATCGTCGGGCGGCACGGCGGCACCGTCCGGCACCGGCCGACGCCCGGCGGCGGCGCGACCTTCCGCGTCGAGCTCCCGCGCACGGTCCAGCTCGCGGCACCCGCATCCGGTCCAGCCTCGCAGCACGCCTGACCCGACGGCAACGGGCTGGGTCCGGATCAGTCCGAGGTGGCCAGCGCGGCCAGGCGTTCGCGTAGGTAGTGCAGCTCGGCCTCGTTGCGACACAGTGCGATCGCCTCGCGGAAGGCCTCGCGCGCCTCGCTGGCCGAGCCTGCCCTGACGAGCAGCTCGGCGCGGACGGCAGCCGGCCGGTGGCTGCCGGGCAGGTGGACGTCGTCCAGGGCGGTGAGGCCGGCCCGCGGCCCCTCGGCCTCGGCCAGGGCGACGGCACGGCCCAGCCGGGCCGCAGGTGACGGCATGATCTGCAGGAGGACGTCGTAGTGGCCGACGATCCGGTCCCACCGGGTGTTGGCGGCGGTCTCGGCGGTCGCGTGCTCGGCCGCGATCCGGGCCTGCACGACGTAGGCAGCACACTGCTGCGTCACGACCCGGGCCGGACCGAGCGTCCGCAGCAGCCTCACGGCCTCCTCGACCTCCTCGGTGTGCCACCGGGAGCGGTCCTGGTCCGCGAGCAGCACCAGACCTCCGTCGGCACCGACCCGCGCGTCCCGGCGGGAGTGCTGGAACAGCATGAGTGCCAGGAGCGCCACCAGCACCGGCTCGGTGGGTCGCAGGCTCAGCACCACACGCACCAGCCGCACGGCCTCACCCGCCAGGTCGGCGCGGAGCAGATCCGCCCCGCTTCCTGGGGCATAGCCGGCCGTGAACGCGAGATAGGCGGTCTGCGCGACCGTGTCGAGCCGATCGGGGAGCACATCGGCCCGTGGCACGGAGAACGGGATGCCGGCTGCGACGATCTTCTTCTTGGCCCGGGTGATGCGCGCAGCCATCGTCGGTTCCGGGACCAGGAAGAGCCGCGCCACGTCATGGGTGCTGACGCCCAGGACCAGCCGCAGCGCGAGCGCACTGGCCGCCTCCGGCGCCAGTGCCGGGTGGGTGCACATGAGCACCAGCCGCAGGACGTCGTCCTCCACGAGGTCACCGGTGTCGGCCATCACCACGGTCCGCTCCTGCCCTCGCTCGGCCTCCGTCAGCAGCAGCGGGCCACGCCGCTGCCGCATCGCCTCTGCCCGCAGCCTGTCCAGGACACGACGGCTCGCCGCGGTGTTGAGCCAGGCGGCGGGATTGTCGGGCACCCCGTCCGCGGGCCAGGTGCGCGCCGCGGCCTCGACAGCGTCGCCCAGCGCGTCCTCGACCAGGTCGAGCCGCCGGTAGCGCGCGAGGAGCAGGGCGGTCAGGCGTCCCCACTCCTCGCGCACCACCTGCTCGAGTGCGTCCTTGCTCGCGCCACTCACGTGTCGTGCCCCACGTGGTGCGGGATCACGTGATCGTGACGATCGGGCGGATCTCCAGGGAGTAGGACGGTGGCAGCAGCGACACCGCCTGGATCGCGGTGTCCAGGTCGGGCAGCTCCACCTCGTAGTAGCCGCCGATCATCTCCACCGTCTCGGCGAAGGGGCCGTCCGAGACCACCACTTCATCGTCGACGTGCCGCACGGTGGTGGCCGTGTCCGTGTCGTCCAGGGCAGCACTGGCCACCTCCCTGCCGTGGGTGGTGACGAAGGCCGAGAACGCACTGTGCTGCGCAAAGAAGGCCGCCCGCGTCTCCTCCGTCGCCGAGCCCCAGTCCCACGGCTCGTAGGCGATCAGGATCAGATAGCGCTTCATGGCGCTGCGTCGACCTCACCGACGGGGCTGATCTGGAGGTCGTACGGTGGCAGGGCCTCGGTGAGCTCCAGCAGGGTCTGGAGGTCGGGCGACTCGATGAGGTAGAAGCCGCCGAGCTGTTCAACCGCCTCCGCGTAGGGACCCTCGGTCACGCTCCGCTCACCACCACGCACGCGCACCACGGTCGGGAGCCCGTCCAGGGCCTCTCCAGCCAGGATGCTCACGCCATCGCGGTCCCGGCACGCGGCGCCGAAGTCGTCGTGGCGCTGCATCGCGGCAGCCTGCTGCTCCGGCGTCTGCCGGTCCCACGCGGGCATCTCACCCTCGGACATCAGGAGGACCACAAACTTCATGACGCCTCCTCCCGTGTGGAGTCCGCCCGGTCCTCCGGCGACACCGTGCGCCTGATCTCGACGGCGTCACCCAGGGCCGCGATGATCCTGCAGCACTCGGTGAGGTCGTCGACGTCCTCGGTCTCCACCAGGTAGAAGCCACCCACGTGCTCCGCGCTCTCCGCGAAGGGTCCGTCGGTGACCTGCTGGCCACCCGGCTGGACGGTGCGCGCCTCCGTCGTCGCGTGCAGCTCGGCGCCGCCGGTGATGCGGTGGCCCCGCCCGGTCAGTTCCTCACCGAAGCGGGTGTACTCCGCATAGCCGTCGGCCCGCTCCTGCCGGCTCATCGTCGACCACCACCGGTCGGCGTCGCCCACGATCACCACCATGTATTCCGTCATGTGTCGATCCTCTCTGGTCGCGGCCGACCTCGCGCGTCGGCCAGGCCGCGGTCGCGACCTCACCCCCATGACGGACGGGCACCCCGCACATCGACACTCCGGCGCCCTGATCTGGTGCGCGGTGAGTGATTCACAGGAAACAGCCAGACGTGACCCAGGGTTCTGGAAGGTCGCCGGTGTTCTCTAGACACGTGGGCCGCAGCAGCGAACCGACCGCGAGCCCAGCCGAGGACGAAGGAGACGAACGATGAGCAGGACGAACCCGACCATGTGGACACAGGTCACCGCGGTGGGTCTCCTGTCCGCGATCCTGGCCTCCGGCGGGACGTATGCCGTGGTGCAGGCGAGTCAGGACGAGCAGCCTGTGGTCCTGGACGCCGCGGCGGCCACCACGAGCGCCAACGCCAGCCCGGCGGCATACTCCCCCTCCACCGACTGGGGCGGCGTCGCCGCCAACGTCTCCCCGAGCGTGGTGGCCATCAGCGTCGAGTCGAACGCCGGGGGTGGCGCCGGTTCGGGTGTCGTGTGGGACCAGGACGGGCACATCGTCACCAACGCCCACGTGGTGGCCGGGGCGCAGCAGGTGCAGGTGACCCTCGCAGACGGCCGGTCCTACAGCGCCGAGATCGCCGGGGCCGACCCGTCGACCGACCTGGCGGTGCTGACGCTCACCTCCCCGCCCGAGGACCTGCACCCCATCACCGTCGGTGACGACGAGACGCTCGCCGTGGGCGACCCCGTCATGGCGATCGGCAACCCGCTGGGCCTGAGTGGCACGGTCACCACCGGCATCATCAGCGCCCTGGACCGGCCGGTGACGACCGAGCAGGCCGGCGCTGAGGGTATGCAGCCCGGCGCCATGGCACAGGCGGAGCCGGTGGTCACCAACGCCATCCAGACCAGCGCCGCGATCAACCCCGGCAACTCCGGTGGCGCGCTCGTGGACGGAAGCGGGGCCCTGATCGGCATCAACTCCTCGATCGCCAGCCTGTCCAGCGCCATGGGCGGCCAGGCGGGCAACATCGGCATCGGCTTCGCGATCCCGGTCAACGAGGTGTCCTCCATCGCCGGGCAGCTGATCGAGGACGGCACCGCCGAGCACGCCTTCCTCGGCATCGGGCTGAGCGACGCCACCGCGGACCAGGACGGCGCCACGCTGTACGCCGCGGGCGTCACGATGGTCGAGCCCGGCTCGCCGGCCGACGGCGCGGGCCTGAAGGAGGGGGACGTGGTCACCCACATCGACGGCGAGCGTGTCAACGGCTCCCTGGCGCTGGTCGCCCAGGTGCGGCAGCGCACCGCGGGCTCGGAGGTCGAGCTGACCTACATCCGCGACGGCGAGACGCAGCACGTCACCGTCACCCTGGATGTGCGCGCCGACTCCTAAACCCCTGTTCTGGCCACCTCGGATCGGCTAGGGTCGCCTTCTCCCCGTCCCCTCTCCGATCCGAGGTGGCCCTCTCATGTCCTCGCCCGCCCACCCTCCTGATCCCGTCGGCCCCACAGACCCGGCACCCGACCCACCCAGACACCCGGCACCGGACCCGGAGCTCGCCCGGGAGCAGGACTACCTGCGCAGCGCCCGGGCCGAGATGGCCCGGATGCGTGAGCACACCCTCGGCCTCCAGGCCCAGGCCGGCGACAAGATGGCCGGTGAGTACCTCGCCTACACCCTCTGGCGCCGGGCCCAGTCCCTGCGCGACGACCCGTCCAGCACCCTCTTCTTCGGCCGGATCGACACCGGGGCCGGGCTGTCATCACCGGTCGAGCGCCACTACATCGGTCGCCGGCACATCTCCGACGCCGACGGCGAGCCGGTCGTCGTGGACTGGCGGGCCGGGGTCTCCACCCCGTTCTACCGCGCCTCCCCCCGGGAACCGATGGGGGTGACCCTGCGCCGCCGGTTCGGCGTGGACCGCGGCCAGCTCACGGCATACGAGGACGAGCACCTCGCGGCCCCGCAGGACGGCGACCTGCCCGACGCCGGCCACAGCTCGATCCTGGCGCGCGAGATCGAGCGCCCACGCTCCGGACCGATGCGCGACATCGTCGCCACCATCCAGCCCGAGCAGGACGAGATCGTGCGCGCCGACGTCACCACGACCATCTGCGTGCAGGGCGCCCCGGGCACCGGCAAGACCGCGGTCGGACTGCACCGGGCGGCGTGGCTGCTCTACTCCTTCCGCGACCGGCTGTCCCGCTCCGGCGTCCTGGTCGTGGGGCCGAACCGGGCCTTCCTCGAGCACGTCGGCGCGGTGCTGCCCACCCTCGGCGAGATCGAGGTGGGCCACACGACCGTCGAGGAACTCACCGGCACCAGCCGCGGCACCGACTCCCCCGAGGTCGCCACGCTCAAGGGCGACGCACGCCTGGCCCAGGTGCTGCGCAGGGCGGTGTGGTCCGGGGTGGGGAGGGCCGGTGAGGCGCTGGTCGTGCCGCGGGGGGCCCGCCGCTGGCGGGTGCCGGAGTATGACGTGCAGGAGATCGTGGACGAGCTCACCGCTCGCGGGGTCCCCTACCAGTCCGCCCGGGCGATGCTCCCCCAGCGCCTCGCGCACGCCGTGCTGGTCCGGATGGAGCGGGCGGGAGACACCCCCGACGACCGCGTCCAGGACACCGTGGCGCGCAGCAAGCCGGTCCGGGACTACGCGGCCCGCATCTGGCCCGCGCTCGACCCGGCCGCGGTGCTCTACACCCTGTTCTCGGACGCCGACGCCCTCGCCACGGCCGCGGAGGACATCCTGTCCGCGGACGAGCAGGGACTTCTCCTGTGGGACAGGCCTCCCCGGAGCAAGGGAGCGGCCCGCTGGAGCCCGGCCGACACGGTCCTGCTCGATGAGATCGCCAACTTCCTGGAGCGCACCCCGAGCCTGGGCCACATCATCCTGGACGAGGCGCAGGACCTCTCCCCCATGCAGCTGCGCGCCGTCGGCCGGCGCGCCTCGACCGGGTCGCTCACCGTGCTGGGGGACCTCGCGCAGGGCACGACCCCGTGGGCCACCCGTTCCTGGACCGAGTCGCTGGAGCACCTGGGCAAGAGTGGAGCGCACCTGGAGGAGCTGACCCGCGGTTTCCGCGTCCCCGCCGCGGTCCTGGAGTATGCGGCGCGTCTCCTGCCGCGCATCGCGCCCGACCTGGCCCTGCCGGAGTCCGTCCGGTCCAACCGGGGGCGCCTGGAGCTGGTCCCGGCCGGTGGCCAGCTGCTCTCCGCGGTCGTCGCGGCGGCCCGTGGCGCGCTGGCCGGTGCGCCGGGGACCGTCGGGATCATCGTCGCCGACGGCGAGGTGCGCGCCACCGCACGAGCCCTGGACTCCGGCGGGCTGGAACACACCGTGCTGGGTGGCGTGCGTGCCACCGAGGATCCGGCACCGGAGCAGGCTGCGCAGGATCAGCCGCCGCCACGCGTGCAGCTCGTCCCGGCGACGCTGGCCAAGGGCCTGGAGTTCGACCAGGTCGTCGTCGTCGAGCCCGCCGCCATCGTGGCCGCCGAGCCGGACGAGCGCACCGGTCTGCGCCGGCTGTATGTCGTGCTGACCCGAGCCGTCTCCGGGCTGACCGTGGTGCACGACCAGCCGCTGCCCGTGGAGCTGCGGTCCGGGGCCATGCGCTGAGAGGACGCGCCGGGCCCGGCCAGGGTCGGCCATGGTGAGCCGGACAGGGCGAGGGGCCCGCCGCGCAACGCGCGACGGGCCCCTCTGTGCGGGTTGTGGGACCTACAACCCTGCAGCGACCGGGTCGGTGGGTGGGGAGATGATCACCTCATCCGTTCCCTGGTCGTCGGTGTAGCTGACCTGCACGCGGATCGGCTTGCCGAGATCGGCAGGCTGAACGGTGTAGCCCAGCAGGAAGGTGTCAGGCGTCACCCGTGTTGCCACGGTGTTCCAGGCGCCGCCACTCTCCATGGTCTGCCACTCATACGTCATCCCGCCTTCGACGGACTCCTCGAGGCCGTCGTCGTCGTAGAAGCCGCTGGGCACGAGCGCCGAACCGACCACCGGTGCCGTGTTGTTGATCGTCAGACCGTACGGCTCGTCGTTGACGTTCACCACGGCCAGGTTCGCCGGCCCGCCGACAACCTCCGAGGCGATCTGCCGCAGGACGCCGTTGTCGTCGTGGAAGGTGACCACGACCCGCAGGATCGCGCCGGCCTCACCGTCGCCCGGTGTGAACGTGTCCACCCGGCCGTTCGGTGCGTCCGGGAGGGAGTCGCCCGACGATGCCGGGTCCCACGCCTCGCCGACCTCACCGGCCTGCCAGTTGAACCGGATGGACGTGGGGTTGGCGACGCTGGGTTCGCCCGCCTCGTCCTCGAAGTGCACCGTCGCGATGATGGCCTGGTTCTCGGTCGGCGGGTTGGTCTGACCCTCGAACTCGACGAACCCGAGCGACGGGCAGGGCTCGAGGTTCTCCGTGTCCTCGCTCAGGAGGAAGCATCCTCCGTCGCCGAACTGGATGACCTCGATGTTGCGCAGGATGTCCTGTCCCTCGCTCTCCTCGAACTCCGGACCGCCCACGTGAACCACCTCGTAGTAGGTGTCGTGGAGGTGCTTGATCGTGTAGTTAGGCACACCCTCCTCGTTGAGGAACGGGTCCTGGTATACCGCCGTGTCGGTGTCGGAACCGGCATCGTCGGCCACCACGATCTCGCGGTGGAAGGTGATGTCGCCGGGGTTGACCGTCCCGTTGAACACCAGGGTCTTGAGCTGGCCGGCGTTGTCGTAGCGGACGCCGTTGGCCTCCAGCTGGACCCGGATCGCGGCATCTCCGTCGATGAAGTCGTCGCCGAAGCGACCCTCCAGGACGTCGTTGCCGCTACCGCCGAACAGCAGGGTGCTGACACCGTCGTTGTCCTGCAGCAACGGGTCGTCGATGTGGAACCGCAGGGCGTAGTCCTGCACGGCCGCGGGCGGTCGCAGGATCTCCTCCAGTCCGTCGATCATCGCCAGACCCTCGTCGTCCATCTTGTTGACGGCGTCGTCGGCCAGGTCGTCCGGTGAGACTCCCAGACCTCGGATGACGTCGTTGTGGTCACCGCCGGACAGTGCCTCCACCTGCAGGAACCGGTCGCGCACCGCGGTGACGTCCGGGGGCTGCAGGAGGTTGAAGTTCAGGTCCGCGTCGACGCCGGTGTTGGCGCCGTAGTAGGTGACGTAGTCGAACCCGAACATGCCGTGGTAGCGATCGGTGCCACCGATGCCGCCGACCATGATGTCGTCACCGCCCTCGGCATCCATGTCGTCCGACCCGGGGCCGCCGATGAGGATGTCGTTGCCGCCGTCGACGTCGTTCTGGAACTGCTGACCGTTGTCGCCCATCAGCAGGTCGGCGTGCGCGCCACCCTCGAGCCAGTCGTCATCCTCGTTCCCGAACGGGTTGTCCCGCCCGGATCCACCAACGAAGATGTCGCTGCCGGTCCCGAGGAAGCCGGTCGCACCTGCGGCGTTGTCGCCGCTCTTGGACACGTAGTCGTTGCCAGCGCCGCCGAGCAGCAGATCCGCTCCGGTGCCGCCGTCAATGGCGTCGTGACCCTGGGTTCCCTTGATGTTGTCGTCACCGAAGGAGTCCTGGATGATGTCGTCGCCTGGTCCGCCGACGATCGTGTCGTTGCCCGACCCGCCGTGGATCCGGTCGTTGCCACCGTAGCCCCAGATCGAGTCGTCGCCCTGGCCGCCCTGAATCAGGTCAGGGTCGGTGCGGAAGCCGTGAATCTCGATGTGCTCGTCGCCGTCCCAGCGCCACAGCCCGCTCGCCAGCTGGATGAGGCCCTCGGGCCACGGGTCCGGCAGGTTCTCGAGATCGATGTACGGGTCGTGCGTCAGGAAGATGTCACCAGGCAGCAGGGACGCGTCCGTGTTGCGCTGGATGAGCGACGAGAACGAGTTGGCCTCCAGGGCGCCGAACAACTGCTCGCCCTGGTTGCGGAACAGGTAGTAGAACCGGTCACCGAACTGCAGGTCCTCCAGCTGCTGCTCGAACACGTGGTTGAACGTGCTGCCGAGCATGCCGCCGAAGGGATCGAGCGCCTCGGCCAGACCACCGGTCCAGAAGTCGACCTCCTCCAGACCCGTCGTCGTGATACCGGCCTCACTGGCCCACGTGCCCGTGCTCCTCATGAAGGCCTGGCGGTCTCCGGGGGCCTCTGGGTCCGGGAACAGCGCCTCGATCAAGGCCTCCTGGACCAGGGTGATCACACCCTCGCCACCCAGGATGACGACTCGGCCCGGGTCGAGCCGCAGGAGCTCGTCGCGGGTCGAGTTCGGGAGAGCGTCCGAGCGCGGCATCAGCAGGATCGGTGCACCCTGCAGACCGGCGACCGGAGCCGCGGCCAGTGCGTCCGGGAAGTCCTGCCCGGTGGCCAGGTAGACAGTGCCACCGCCGACGGTCGCGAACGAGTCGCTGATGCTCACGGCCGTCTCGTAGCGGTTGGCCCCGGAGAGCCGGACGATCTGGCCACCATCAGCAAGGTAGGTGGCCAACATGCTCTCCACCGCTGGGGTGATGATCGACGATCCACCGAGCAGGACGATCTTGCTCGGGGTCAGTCGCTCCAGCTCCGCCTGCGTCGCGTTGGGCACGGTGCTGCCGTTCACCAGCAGCATCGGCGCGTCCTCGGCGGCAGCAGCCGCACCGCCAGGCAGGGCGTCGACGAACGAGAACCCGTTGGCGATGTAGACCGCGTCCGCGGTGGGGAAGGCGTCCAGGCTGATCGCCGCAGCCGTGTCGTAACGGCTGGGACCGGAGAGCCGCGTCACCGTGTTGGTGGTGGTGTAGGTCTCCAGCGAGTTCGCCACCTGGGTCGATATCACCCCGGTGCCGCCCAGCACCACGATCCGCTCAGGCTTGAGCCGGAACAGCTCGAGTGCCGTGGCCTGCGGGATCGAGTTCTGACCCACGAACAGCAGCGGAGCGTTACGGGCCGCCGCGGCCGGACCGGAGGTCAGCGAGTCGATCGGGCTGGTGGAGTTGGAGACGTAGACGACGGATGCCGTCTGGTAGTTGTTCCGACTGATCTGCGCCGCGGTCTCATACCGGTTGGCGCCGGCGATCCGCTCCACGATGTCCGTGGTCGCGACACCGTTGACCAGCACCTCGGCCGCCTGCCGGCGTCCGACGACCGTGGTCTGTGCCTCGATCGTCGGGTGGGTGCCGTAGGCCGCGACGAAGTTGACCAGCGAGCTGGTGCTCTCGCCCCGACCGAAGTTGTTGCCGTTCCGCAGCGCCAGGCCGAAGTCCTCCCAGGATGAGTAGGGCTCCAGGTTGGGGTTGCCGGTCTCGGCGTAGAACGTGCGACGTGCCTGCTGCAGCGAGGGCATACCGGTGTCCCGACCACGGATGATGTTGATCGTGGCCAGGTCCAGGGGCAGGCCCAGGAGGCTGTTGCGCAGCGTGCTCGTGACGAGCTCATCGATCTGGTTGGCAGCCTGGTTGGTGGTGCCGTTGACGATGGCTCCAGCCGCTTCCTCGGTGGTCATCAGGTTGACCGCCGGGTTGGGGCACTCGTTGTTGATGTCGGGTTGGACCCTGCAGTGGAAGGCCACCGGGTTGAGGAAGCCGTCGAGCAGTGCTGCCGGCTCGGCGCCGAAGCCCTCGCGGTGGATGTCCTCGGTCAGCATCGAGTGACCGAACCGGTAGACCACGTGGGCGAACTCGGCCTTGATCGAGGCGTCGATCGTGCTGTCGTAGGCGTTCTCGTTGAACACCACGGCGTCGATCTGAGGCTGCACGGTGCGCGCGAACTCCTCGAACACCAGGTGCTGGTACTGCATCTCGGTGCCGAACCGGGCGGCCTGGAAGAGGCGCTCTTCATAGCTCCAGTCGTCGAGCTCGCCGCTGCTCTCGTAGGCAGCCTTGAGGTCCGGGTTGGCGTCCAGGGTCTCCATGATGTCGCCCAGGAGCCGGTTGTGCTCGGCGTGGAAGACGTGGTGCACGGCGGTCAGGCCGATGTTCTCGTTACCACGGCCGTCACCGGTGACGAAGTGCTCACCGAGCAGGACGTTGTCGTAGCCGGGGGGCGCGTTCGGGTCCGCGTTGGGATCCGGGACCGCACCGTTGGCGATGTCGTCCAGGAAGGCCTGGTCGAGGCGGACGGCGTTGGCGGTCGACCGCGGCGCGGCGGGGTCGCCCTCGACGACGCCGGCACTCGTCATCATCTGCGGGTAGCCGTTCGGGCCCGGCACGAAGTTGCCGTAGTAGTCGACGACCATCTGCGGCACCGCGAGCACGTCCCGGTCGACCAGGTCGATGCCGAGCTGGTCGCGGGCCTGTGCCTTGATGTCGTTCCAGGTGGGCAGGCCGTCGCGCTCGCCGTCACCGTCCTGGTCCGCGCCGTTGAGGAGACGGCCGGTCGCGTGCAGGTTGCCACTCTCGCCGCCGGCATACTCCCGGATGAACACCTGGTGCGCCGGGTGTGAGGTGTAGGTCTGGTTCTGGTCGACCCACGGGGTGGTCCGGTTCGCGTGCTCACGCACGTCGTCCGCGGTGCCGATGACCCCGTCATCGCCCGCTACGTTCGTCGCGCGGGTCAGCGCCATGAAGCGCAGCTCGGGCGGGGTGGTCGCGTAGAGCGGGTCATCCTCGGCCAGCGGCACGATGATCGTGCCGTTGCCGCCTTTGTTGACCTGGTCCAGGCCGTGGTCGAAGAACTGGCCGAAGAAGACGAACCACATGTTCACGGGCGCGGACAGTCCCTCGTCCGCGGTGGTGTTCGGCAGGTAGAGCTCCCCGGTGTCCGGGTCGATGACCGCACCGTCGTTGTTCGCGGCAGCGTCCAGGACCGTGGGGTTGTTGTCCGAGTTGTCCACGATGAGGTTGCTGATCACGCGGGCCTCGGCGTCGTAGACGAACCCGTTGGTCTGCTCGTAACAGGTGTTGCTGCCCTCGCACATGTCTGTGGCACCCGGTGGGTTCTGTGGCGGACCCTGCGCCGGGGGCGTGGCGGGAGGCAGAGCCTCCCCGGCCTGCCGCCAGTTGATCGGGACGAGGCGGGGCATGAGCTCGTTCGACTTGCCGATCGTGGTGTCGAACTCGAGGTTGTTGAAGGAGCCGTCGACCGTCCGGAGTCCGTGGGGAAGCATGGGGTCCCGCACGCACTTGCCGCTCGTGTCGTCGTTGGTCGGGCAGAGCAGGGAGTACCCGTTGTCATTCGTGATCTGCGCGTAGGCGTGCGCCTCGGAGATCTCGATCTGGTCCAGGATGAACTCCAGGTCGCTGTCGATCAGCTCGAAGGCTGGGTCCTCGTCCGTCACGAGCGGCGCGAAGTCCGGCCCGTCCGCGGTCGGCACCTGGTTCACGGTGCCCGCGGGCACCGACGATTGCGGCACTGCCGCAGCCACGGGGGTGGCGACCATGGCCCCCGCGACGATGACGCCCAGTGCCGTGCGACGACGGCGCACGGGCACTGAGCTCATGCTGTAGATCGCGACGAGGACTCCCGCAACAACGAGTAGTCCGACCATCGCCGGAATGGGTACCACTGTGTTCTCCCCTCAAGGTGGGCCCCCTGGCAAGTAGGGGGTGAACCAGAGTTTGGTCCAGATGTGACCAGGAACACAAGGGTTTCTTAAAGATTTGTTCATGAAATCTTCATTCAACCCCCTTGTGAGGTTCACACGTTGATCCGCCACGGGCGTCTGGCACAGTGGGGGCGTGCCCACCGACCCGCCTCGCCGAGTGCCCGCCCAGGCGTTCCGGCAACTCACCGAGTCCTGGCACACCGACACCGTGCTCCTCGCGCCCGAGGCGCCACCCGCGCTGCGGGAGGCCGAGGTGGAGCGCCTGCTGGCCGGGTGGTCCGAGCCACACCGGCGCTACCACGACGCCCGGCACCTGAGGGAGGTGCTGGGGGCGGTGGAAGAGCTGGCGGCTGCCGGGGAGACGGACGCGGTCGGTGCCCGCCTGGCGCGTGTCGCCGGGTGGTACCACGACCTGGCCTACGACCCTCAGGCAGCTGCCGGCAGCAACGAGCACCGCAGCGCAACGCTGGCCCGGGACCACCTGAACGCGCTCGGCGTGGCCCAGGGCACCGTGGACGTCGTCGAGGCACTGATCCTGATGACCGTCGACCACGACCCGGATGGCGAGCACCCCGCCATGGCCAGCCGCCGGCATACTGCCGCCGTGCTGCACGACGCCGACCTGTGGATCCTCTCGGCACCGGACCCCCGCTACCGGGAGTATGCCGGGCAGGTCCGGGACGAGTACGCCCACGTCCCCGACGACCTGTTCGTGAGGGGGCGTGCCGCGGTCCTGTCCGGCTTCGCGCAGCGCCCGGAGCTCTACCGCACCGCGCACGCCCGCACGCACTGGGAGCCGCGGGCCCGCGCCAACGTCACCGCGGAACTCGCGCGGCTGGAGGCCTAGGGTCCCGAGAGATAGCGCTCGACCAACGGCCACCACGGCTCGGCGGCGCACCGGGCCAGCAGCTCCGGTCGTCCGACCCACTCAGCGGCCACGACGTCCGCCGCACGCGGGCCGACCGGCAGGCGTCGCTCGACCCGCGTCCCGAACACCGCGATGTGGTTGTCCCCCGCGACCCACGGCGCGACGGCGTGCCCGCCGGCAAGGGTGATCCGTTCATAGCCGACCGGGACCAGGAGCCCCGGGTCCAGGTGCAGGCCGGTCTCCTCGGCCACCTCACGCACCGCCGAGGACCGGGGCGTCTCGCCCGGGTCCCGCTTGCCGCCCGGCGGTGCCCAGCCGGACCGGCCCACGCTCTGCACGAGCACCATCGCCGCGCTCGGGTCGGTGACCAGCACCACGGAGGCGCCCGCGCTCGCGAGCGGCTCGTGCGGTGAGGCGACGATATCCAGGACGTGCGGCGCACCCACCGCGGTCAGCCCGTCGACGACCCTGCCCAGCGGGCGCTCCCCCCGGCGCTTGCGGAAGCGCAGCCCGCTGGCCCGGAGCACCCTGGCCAGCTCCCGGTTACCCACCGGGACGGCCCCCGCGGCCACCAGCTCCGCGTGCCGCTCGCCAGGGACGTCGTAGTGATCCCCCTCGAAGGAACGCGGGGGGACGCCGGTCGCTTGGGCGAAGGCGTGCAGCTCCTCCAGCGAGGTGTCGCTGATCACGTGGGACCACAGGTGGCCGTGGGCGGGCCAGGTGGGTGGGTCGATGAGGATGGCCACTCAGGCCACCGCGCGGGGTGCGTACATGATGACCGCGACGCCGAGCAGGCAGATGAGGGCACCGATGACGTCAAACCGGTCGGGACGGAACCCGTCCACCACCATGCCCCAGGCCAGCGAGCCGGCGACGAACACGCCGCCGTATGCCGCGAGGATGCGTCCGAAGTTGGCGTCCGGTTGCAGCGTGGCCACCACCCCGTAGAGGCCCAGGCTGACCACTCCCAGGCCAATCCACAGCAGGCCGCGGTGCTCGCGGATGCCCTGCCAGACGAGCCAGGCACCCCCGATCTCGAGGAGGGCGGCCAGGCCGAAGAGGAGGAGGGAGCGCGTGACGGTCATCGGGCCGAGCGTAGCCGCTTGTGGACAACTTCTGCGGGCCGGTGCCCGGTCGGCATAGCGTCTCGGGCACCGGTTCGGCCGCAGGGGTCGGGCCACCCGAGAAAGGGGAGGACCATGAGCACAACCTTTGCCGTCGACACGGCCCGGATCGCCGCGGCGTCCGGCGACATCCAGCGCATCTCGGCGCAGATCGAGGGCGACGTCCGCGCCATGATGGCCCGCTTGAATGGCCTGCAGGACTGCTGGCGCGGCGCGGCAGCCGGCAACTTCGCGAACATCACCCAGCAGTGGAGCGCCACGCAGGAGCAGGTGCGGGCGTCCCTGCAGGAGATCTCGGTGGCCCTCAAGACCGCGGGCGACGACTACGACCTGGTGGAGCAGGCCAACCGGCAGCGGTTCACCGCTGCGTGAGCCCCGGTGGCCGACCCCACGGCTCCACCGACCCGGGGGGACATCGGGGGGGACAACGGCGGGGCGGTCCGGGAGGGCCGCCCCGCCGTTCCCGATCACCGCGGGTCGGGTGCCTCCGCGCCAGCCTGCTCGGACGCGGTCCGCTCGGACGCAGCCAGCTCGGACGCTGTCCGCTCGGACTCGGCCTGCTCCGCCTCCGCGGCCGCCTGGGCCGCCTCGATCCTGGCGGTGTTGAGCCGGGGCAGCGCGATGAGGACCAGGAAGACGCCGATCACTCCCGCGAGCAGGAACGGTGTGCGCAGCGCCCACTCGCGCCCGAGGAACGGCTCGACGGCCGAGACCAGCAGACCGCCGAAGAGCGTGCCCAGCGAGATGGTGCCCCAGCCGAAGAACCGGTAGACCGAGTTCACCCGCCCCAGCAGGTGGTCGGGGATGATGCGCTGCCGGAGCGAGACGGTGATGACATTCCACAGCACGATGAAGAGCCCACCGACCAGCAGCGAGCCCCAGACCACGACGGCCGACGAGGTGAGCCCGATGGCGATGTTGGTCACTCCCATGCCGACGATGGCCACCATGAGGCTGGTGCCCGAGCTCAGCCGCGCGGTGATGCGCTCGACCACCATCGACCCCAGGACCGCGCCCACCGCGGAACCGGTGATGACCACCCCGAACTGCCAGCCCTCGTAGAGGCCGAGGACCTCCTGGACGAAGAGCACCATCACGATGAAGGCCAGCGCCGACAGCATGTTCATCACGCCCAGCATTAGGGCCAGTGTGCGCAGCAGCTGGTGGCGCCACAGCCAGCCGAAGCCCTCGCCCATCTCCTCCCGCCAGCGGATCCTGCCCGCCGTGCGGGTGCCCTTGGGCACGAACGACCCGGTGAGACCGAAGATCAGCGCGACGCCCACCGCCAGCAGCCCGGCGTTGAGGAAGAAGGGCAGGGCCAGGCCGACGGCGATGATCACGCCGCCCAGCGGCGGGCCGACGAAGTTGTTCATCGCCGTCTCCGCGCCCCACAGCCGCCCGTTGGCGCGCTCCAGCTGGGACTTGTCGACGACCGAGGCCATCAGGGTCTGCGCGGAGTTGTCACGCACGACCTCGGCGAACCCGAGGAGCAGGGCGGCCAGGGCGAGCATCGCCAGCAGGAAGCCGGCCCGGTCGGGTGCCGGCGCACCGGCGGCCAGTTCCTCCGGGGTCGGGAGGGACTGCTGATGGAGCAGCACGACCACGGCGAAGCCGGCGATGATGACGACGCGGAGGACGTCCATCCAGGCCACCAGCAACCGTCGGTCGAAACGGTCGGTGATCACCCCGGCGGGCAGGGAGAACACCAGCCACGGCACCCGGGAGGCCAGCCCCACCAGGGCGATCATGGTCGGGTCGCGGGTCAGCGCGGAGGCCAACCAGACCACGGCCACCGACATGAGTCCGTCCCCCAGGTTGGTCATCGTGGAAGCGGTGAACAACTTCCAGTAGTTGGCCCCGAGAGGCGTCGGCCGCTGGCGGGCGCTCATGCGTCCGCTCCGGTGTCCGGGTCGGTGTCACGAGCCGGCAGCTGCGGCAGCTCGCTGGGGAAGACCCCGAAGATCAGGGCATACGTCGTGTCGCCACCCCGGGGCTCCTCGGCGAACTCGACGAGCAGGTCCCCCAGACGCTCGCGGAACTCCCGCACCCGCTCCACGGGCACCCGCACGTCGCGCCGGTTGACGTCAAGGACGCCTTCCACGTCGGTCCCGGCCTCGCGGGCCGCCGCCTCGAGCCGTCCCACCTCCGCAGCCGCACCGTCCAGGAGTCGCTGCCCGTCACCGACGGCCGCGCCCACCCGCTCGTAGAAGAAGATCCGGGCGGTGCGACCCCAGTACTTCGCCTCCAGGGCACGCACCTTCTCGGTGCGCACCACGTGCACCAGTCCGGCATCCGCCAGCACCTGGACGTGGTGTCCGATCGTGCCCTTCGGCTTGTCCAGGGTCAGGGCCAGCTCGCTCACGGTGGCCGCACGCTCGCTCAGCAGCGCGATGATCTTGTGCCGGGTCTCCTCGAAGAGCGCGCGGTACTGTGCCGGGTCCTCCAGCACCAGCGCGTCGGGCAGGTCGTAGTCGGGGCGCTGGGGCCCCGTCGACGCCTCGGAACCACTGTCGTCGGCTTCTGCCGATTGGTCGGTCATAGCAGTATGGTCGGCTTATCCCGCCTGTTCTGTCAAGCCCCCCGGCGACAGCACAACGGAGCGGCCTCCGTGAGGAGACCGCCCCGCTGCTGGGTTGTCCGCGAGAAACGCGGGAACTCATGTGGCGTGGATCAGAAGTCCATGCCGCCCATGCCGCCGTCGGCACCGGCCGGCATCGCCGGAGCGGGCTCCGGCTTGTCGGCGATGACCGCCTCGGTGGTGAGGAAGAGCGCCGCGATGGAGCCGGCGTTCTGCAGCGCGGAACGGGTGACCTTCACCGGGTCGGCGACGCCGAAGCCCAGCATGTCGCCATACTCACCGGTCGCGGCGTTGAGGCCGTGGCCCGGGGTGAGGTTGCGGACCTTCTCCGCGACGACGCCACCCTCGAGACCGCCGTTGATGGCGATCTGCTTGAGCGGGGCCTCGATGGCCACCTTGACGATGTTGGCACCCGTGGCCTCATCGCCCTGCAGGTCCAGCTTGTCGAAGGCGGTGGCCGCCTGGATGAGCGCGACGCCACCACCGGCGACGATGCCCTCCTCGACCGCAGCCTTGGCGTTGCGGACGGCGTCCTCGATGCGGTGCTTGCGCTCCTTGAGCTCGACCTCGGTCGCGGCACCGGCCTTGATGACGGCCACGCCGCCGGCCAGCTTGGCCAGGCGCTCCTGCAGCTTCTCGCGGTCGTAGTCGCTGTCAGAGTTCTCGATCTCCGCACGGATCTGGTTGACCCGGCCGGCGATGGCGTCGGCGTCTCCGGCACCCTCGACGATGGTCGTCTCGTCCTTGGTGACGACGACCTTGCGGGCGTGACCGAGCAGGTCGAGCTCGGCGGTCTCCAGCTTCAGGCCGACCTCCTCGGAGATGACCTGGCCACCGGTCAGGATGGCGATGTCGGCCAGCATGGCCTTGCGACGGTCACCGAAGCCCGGGGCCTTGACGGCCACGGACTTGAAGTTGCCCTTGATCTTGTTGACCACCAGGGTCGCCAGGGCCTCGGCCTCGACGTCCTCGGCGATGATCGCCAGCGGCTTGCCGGACTGCATGACCTTCTCCAGGACGGGCAGCAGGTCCTTGATGGCGCTGATCTTGGAGTTGAGCACCAGGATGTAGGGGTCCTCCAGGACCGCCTCCATGCGCTCGGTGTCGGTGACGAAGTAGGGCGAGATGTAGCCCTTGTCGAAGCGCATCCCCTCGGTGAGCTCAAGCTCCAGGCCGAAGGTGTTGGACTCCTCGACGGTGATGACGCCCTCGTTGCCGACCTTGTCCATGGCCTCGGCGATCATCTCGCCGATCTCGTTGTCGGCCGCGGAGATCGACGCGGACTGCGCGATCTGCTCCTTGGTCTCGACGTCCTTGGCCATGCCGAGCAGCTCCTCGCTGACGGCGGCGACGGCCTGCTCGATGCCGCGCTTGAGCGCCATCGGGTTGGCGCCGGCGGCGACGTTGCGCAGGCCCTCACGCACCATGGCCTGGGCCAGGACGGTCGCCGTCGTCGTGCCGTCACCGGCGACGTCGTCGGTCTTCTTGGCGACCTCCTTGACCAGCTCGGCGCCGATCTTCTCGTAGGGGTCCTCGAGCTCGATCTCCTTGGCGATGCTCACACCATCGTTGGTGATGGTGGGCGCGCCCCACTTCTTCTCCAGGACGACGTTGCGGCCCTTGGGGCCGAGGGTGACCTTCACGGCATCGGCAAGGGTGTTCATACCCTTCTCGAGCCCGCGACGGGCCTCCTCATCGAAAGCAATGGTCTTGGCCATTCGGGTGGTTCCTCCCACACGTTACGCGGTGGAGACCGGCCTCACGCCCGCGACGGACGGACCGACCGCACCAGGCTCACGTCGCACTGGCACGGCCAACCCTCGCTCGGTCGGTCAGTTGTCACTCTCATGGGTCGAGTGCTAAGTCCATGATTAGCACTCTCAGGGTCCGAGTGCAAATATTCGGCCCTCGCTGAGCACGAGATCGACACCCCAGTATGCCGATCGCTCACCTCCGCGACCACCCTGCGTGAGCACCGGGTCGCCGGGGGCCCAGGTGGTCAGGCGTCGCCGGGGGCCCAGGTGGTCAGGCGTCGCCGGCACCGCAGGTGGTCAGGCGTCGGCCTCGAGGACCTCGCGGAGCCCGTCGAGCACGGACACGTCCTCGATCGTGGAGGGGACCAGCGCGTCGTCACCGTCGGCGATCTGTCGCATCGTCTTGCGCAGGATCTTGCCGGAGCGGGTCTTGGGCAGGGCGTCGACGATGTCCACCCGGTGCAGCGCCGCGACCGCGCCGACCTCCTCACGCACCCGCTGGACCAGCTCGGCCCGGAGCGACTCGGCGCCCTCACCCTCCACGTCGGCACCGGCCTTGAGCACCACCAGCGCCCGCGGGACCTGCCCCTTCAGCGCGTCCCGGACCCCGATGACGGCGCACTCGGCCACGGACGGGTGGCCAGAGAGGGCCTCCTCGATCGAGCCGGTGGACAGCCGGTGGCCGGCGACGTTGAGCACGTCGTCGGTGCGTCCCATGATGAACACGTAGCCGTCCTCGTCGACGTATCCACCGTCGCCGGTCAGGTAGTAGCCCGGGAAGGCCGACAGGTAGGAGTCCACGTAGCGCTGGTCGTCGTGCCACAGGGTGGGCAGCGTGCCGGGTGGGAGCGGCTGCCTGATGCAGATCGCCCCCTCCACACCTGGTTCGACGCGGTCACCGGCCGGGTCGAGCACCTGCACGTCGTAGCCGACGGTGGCCGGGCCGGAGGACCCCGCCCTGATCGGCAGCTGGCCGATGCCCAGGGGATTGATCGTGATGGGCCAGCCGGTCTCGGTCTGCCACCAGTTGTCGATCACCGGGATGCCGAGGGCGTCGGTGGCCCACTGCCAGGTGTCCGGGTCCAGCCGCTCCCCCGCCAGGAAGAGCGATCGCAGGGTGGAGACGTCGTAGTCCGCCAGGAGCGCCGCGTCCGGGTCCATCTTCTTGATCGCCCGGATCGCCGTCGGCGCGGAGAAGGCGGACACCACGCCGTGCTCCTGGACCAGCCGCCAGTAGGCACCGGCGTCAGGGGTGCCGACGGGCTTGCCCTCGTAGAGGATCGTCGTGGCGCCGGTCAGCAGTGGGCCGTAGACGATGTAGGAGTGTCCGACGACCCAGCCGACGTCGGAGCCGCAGAACCAGGTCTCCCCCGGCTGCACGCCATACAGGTTGCTCATCGACCAGCGCAGGGCGACGGCATAGCCACCGCTGTCTCGCACGATCCCCTTGGGCTTGCCGGTGGTGCCGGAGGTGTAGAGCACGTAGAGCGGGTCCGTGGCGGCCACCGCGACGCACTCGGCCGGCTGCACGGCGTCCGGGGTCATCAGCACGCTCCAGTCCAGGTCACCCTCGCCCATCTCGGCCCGCGCCTGCTCTCGCTGCACGATCACCGTGTGGGCCGGCTTGTGGCTGGAGCGGCGGATCGCCTCGTCGAGCATCGGCTTGTACTCCACGACCCGGGTCGGCTCGACCCCGCACGAGGCGGAGACGACCACCGTCGGCTCGGCGTCCTCGATGCGGGCCGCCAGCTCGGCCGGGGCGAACCCTCCGAAGACCACCGAGTGGACGGCGCCGATCCGCGCGCAGGCGAGCATCGCGATGACCGCCTCGGGGATCATCGGCAGGTAGATGACGACCCGGTCCCCCTTGCCGACCCCGAGGTGGCGCAGCACGCCCCCGAACCGAGCGACCTCGTCGAGCAGCTGGGCGTAGGTGTAGGAGCGCCCGCCGCCGGTCACCGGGCTGTCGTAGATCAGGGCCGTCTGGTCGGCGCGCCCCTCCACCACGTGCCGGTCGAGCGCGTTGAAGCAGACGTTGAGCACGCCGTCGGGGAACCAGTCGTAGAACGGCGCCCGCGAGTCGTCGAGCACCGTGCGCGGGCGACGGATCCAGGTGAGGTCCTCGGCGGCGGCACCCCAGAACGTCGTGGGATCGTCCAGGCTGGCCGCTACCAGCTCCCGGTAGCCGGTGTGGCTCGACGTGTCACTGGCTGCTCGGGCGTCTGCGCTCATGCCCCTATCGTGCTGCGTCGACCCCGGCATCGCGAGCGCGGGTCTCCAGGGTGCGCACCGCGGCATCCCGCAGCGTGGCGTCCTGCAGGCCCAGGCCGCGCGTCTTGGCGACCAGCCCGTCGACGTCCGACACCCCGGCCGCGAGCGCCCCCTCGAGCTCGGCGGCCAGCGCCGAGAGCACTCCCTGCTGAGCCTGCACGAAGGCCAGGTCGACGACCTCCCCGTGGCCGGGGACGAAGGACGTCGCGCCGCTGACGTGCGGGTGCTCCAGCAGGGTCGTCAGGGTCGCCCCCCACTCGAGCGGGAACGAGTCGTCCATGGCCGGGTCGGCACCCTGCTCGATGAGATCGCCGAAGAACACCACGCCGACATCGGGGACCGCCACGACCAGGTCGTGGTCGGTGTGCGCCCGTCCACCGAACAGCAGGTATGCCGTGCGGTCACCCAGGTCGATCGGGGTCACCGTGTCCTCGACCAGGTAGAACGGCAGGACCACCTCGGTGTCCAGGTAGGTCTGGGCGAGCTCGGGCCGGTCGGTGCGCCGCAGGTGCTCCACCACCTGGCTGCGCTGGTGTTCCGCGGTGCGCTGCAGGCTCTCTGCCGCGAGGACGTGGGCGTAGATCTGCGAGTCGCGGAAGGCGGCGTTGCCGAAGCAGTGGTCATAGTGGGCGTGGGTGTTGACCACGACCTGTTCCAGCGGGGTGACCTGACGGACCGCCGCCGCGAGGTCCTCCCCCCGGGCCGTCGTGCTGCGGGTGTCGATGACCAGGGCACGCTCGGACCCGACGACCAGGCCGATGTTGAGCTCCAGCTCGGAGTGCCTGCGCACAGAGGTTCCCGGTGCGATCTCCCGGAAGTGCGGCGCAGACATGTCCTCCACCGTAGGCGAGACGGGCGGCGCCGCCCAAGCGCTTGTGCGGCACGGCACACCGCGGCGACGGGTCTCGACGGGCCTATGACCTGCATCGATGATGCGTGACGCCGCGCCGACACCAGATCCGCGGCACTTCGACACCATTGTGGCGTTGACATGACGTCACAATGGTGTCATAGTTGGCGTCATGGAACTTACTACCTACGTCGAGCGGCTCCGGGCCGAGGTGGCTGCGGCCACCGAGCTCGGAGGCACAGAGATCACCGCGGCCGCCCAGCGCGTGCTGTCCGCGGTCGACCCGGCCATCCGCCTGGTCCTCCTGGAGGCACTCACCGACGCCGCCGCGGAGATCACGACCGAGCTCCCGTCCGGAAGCGTCGAGACCCGGCTGCGCGGTCGCGCGGTCGAGTTCGTCCTGGACGGCGTCGGCGGCCCGGAGGGGCCGGAGGAGGCCTATCCGCAGGACTCCGAGCGGGAGCCGGTCGACGAGAGCGGCGACCAGATCCGGATCACGCTGCGCCTCCCCGAGGGTCTCAAGCTCCGGGCCGAGGAGCTGGCGGCCGAGGTGGGCCAGTCCCTGAACAGCTGGCTGGTCGACGCCGTGCGCGACGCGACCACCTCCGGCCTGCGCATCAACCTGCGCAGCCACGGTGTCCGCTTCGACTACCCCACCCCGCCCGGTGCGCCCCGCCCGCCGAGCGGACCCGGCCGCCGGATGACCGGCTGGTCCTGAGCCCGAGATGCACCCGACCGAGCGACACACACGAGAGACCGAGGACATCAGCATGGACCGCACCTTCGAGACCCCCACCCCGCCCGACCTGTCCGTCGAGATCGGCAGCGGCAGCGTCGAGGTCCTCGCCGGCGAGACGAATGGCCGCACCCTGGTCACCGTCACCGGCAAGGGCTCCGACGAGACGACCATCGAGCAGCGGGGCAACACCATCGCCGTCATCGGCCCCCGCTCCAGGCACGGCTTCAGCTTCGCCTTCGGCAGCAACCAGCTCACCGTCCGCATCAGCACCCCCCGCGGCAGCGCGCTGAGCACCAAGCTGGGCTCGGCCGACCTGGTCGCCAGCGGCACGCTGGGCGCCTGCTCCCTCCGGTCCGGCTCGGGCGACAACCAGCTCGAGGACATCGGTGACCTGGAGCTCACCTCCGGCTCCGGCGACCTGCAGGTGGGCGCCGTGACCGGCAACGCCTCGACTCGCAACGGGTCGGGTGACGTCCGCATCGGGGCCGTCTCGGGGGACGTCGAGGCGATCACCGGCAGCGGCGACATCGTCGTCGGTCGGCTCGGCGGGCGGGCCAATGCCAAGAGCGGCTCGGGCAACGTCCGGTTGGAGCAGTGCGACCACGGCGCCCGGGTCACCACCGCCAGCGGCGACATCTCCGTCGACCGCCTCTCCGGAGGAAGCCTGGAGGCCCGCACCGCCAGCGGCGACCTCGCCGTCGGGGTGAGCGCGGGGCTGCCGGCCTGGACCGACATCCACACGCTGAGCGGCGACGTGACCTCCACCCTGATGTCGCTGGGCCAGCCGGCGGAAGGCGCGCCCTTCGTGGAGCTGAGGTTGCGCTCGGTCTCGGGCGACATCACGGTCGGCCACCTCCCGGCCGAGAGCAACTCCCCCACCGACCAGTCCCACGCCACCACCCACACGCACCAAGCACCCTGAGACAAGCACCCTGAGAGGAGACGCGCCATGTGCTACCCGATGGACATCGATGTGGCCCGCGACATGCACGCTGAGCGCAGTCGCAACCTGGAGGTCGAGAACCGCCTCGCCCTCCGCACCGCGACCAGCCGCGACCGCAAGACCGCCGACTACTGATCCGTTGTCCGGCGCAGCCTCGGGGCTCCGCCGCATCCAGCGTCCGGCCCGGGAGTCACCCGACTCCCGGGCCGGACCTCGTGGCGACCCTGGTGTCCGCACAGCTGAGCCAGGCGGCGGCAGACCGTGCTGCCGGACGATGTCGGCGCGGGCCCGCACGCTGCCCTGAACTCCGTCGCCGCCCTCCTCCTCAGCGCGCGTGCGGGCGGGGCGCATCTCCCGACCGTCAAGCCCCTGGTGCTGTGTGGTTTGGGCCATCAGGGTGCCCGAATCCCACAGTGCCTGCCCGGCACGACGTGGGCGCAGGGTCCGCTCGGGCGAGCGGTGCTTCGGGCTCAGGCGAGCGGTGCTTCGGGCTCACCTGAGGCGGTGCTCCGGGCTCAGAGCTGGACGCCGAGCCGACGTGCGGAGCGCGACTTCTGGCGCTGCGCACGCATCCGGCGCAGTCGCTTGACCAGCATCGGGTCGTGCTCCAGGGCTGCCTGTGAGTCGATGAGCTGGTTGAGGAGCTGGTAGTAGCGGGTCGCACTCATGTCGAACAGGTCCTTGATGGCCTGTTCCTTGGCGCCGGGATACTTCCACCACTGGCGCTCGAAGTCGATGATCTGGCGGTCGCGCTCGGTCAGGCCGGCCGGCGCTTCCCCGCCGATCCTCGGTGCGGCTCCCATGGTCGATCCTCTACGTTCCCTCGAGATCCCGTCGGGCAGCCCACCCGACGGCTTGGCGCCTACTGTACGACGCGAATGACATGCTTGTCATTCCGACGTGCCGCACGGGCGGTCACCTGGCCACCTCAGGCGGCTCACGGCATACTCTGTCGTCGTGAGCACCCTGCCCACCGCATCCCTGGTCGACCTCGTGCACCCCTCGTGGGCCCGTGCCCTGGCCCCGGCCACCGAAGTGGTGCGCGACCTGGGCCGTTTCCTGCGGGAGGAGGTGGCGGCGGGGCGCGGCTACCTCCCCGCGGGCGAGCACATCCTGCGCGCCTTCCAGCAACCGCTGGACCAGGTGCGCGTGCTGATCGTCGGCCAGGACCCTTATCCCACCCCGGGCCACGCGGTCGGGCTGTCCTTCTCGGTGGCACCGGACGTGCGCCCGATCCCGCGGAGCCTGCAGAACATCTACACCGAGCTGGGCACCGACCTCGGCCTGCCGACCCCTTCCACCGGCGACCTGTCGCCGTGGGCCGAGCACGGCGTGCTCCTGCTCAACAGGGTGCTCACCGTGCGACCCGGAGCACCCGCGAGTCACCGGGGCAAGGGCTGGGAGCAGCTCACCGACCTGGCCATCGCGGCGCTCGCCGGACGTGGCGGGCCGCTCGTGGCGATCCTCTGGGGGCGTGACGCACGGTTCCTGGCCCCGGCCCTGGGCGACGTGCCCACGATCCAGAGCGCCCACCCCTCGCCACTGTCCGCGCGCGGAGGATTCTTCGGTTCGCGACCGTTCAGCCGGGCCAACAAACTGCTCGTCGCCCAGGGAGGCCAGCTGGTGGACTGGTCCCTGCCCTGATCCGGTGGCGCCGACAGCCGCGACTAGGGTGAGCACATACCGACCCCCGAACCAGCAGAGGCGCCATGAACTCCTTGACTCTTGCCCTCATCGGCGTGGGCATGATCCTGGCCGGCTACTTCCTCTACTCGAAGTATCTGGCCCGACGCATCTACGCCCTCGACGACTCCCGAACCACCCCGGCCCACCAGTTCGAGGACGGCGTCGACTACGTCCCCACCAACAAGTACGTCCTCTGGGGCCACCACTTCACGTCCGTGGCCGGCGCCGCCCCCATCGTCGGTCCGGCCGTGGCCGTCATCTGGGGCTGGCTACCCGCGTTCCTCTGGGTGACGCTCGGCACCGTCTTCTTCGCCGGCATGCACGACATGGGCGCGCTGTGGGCCTCGGCCCGCAACCGCGGCCAGTCGATCGGTGCCCTGTCGGGACGCTACATCGGTGCGCGCGGTCGCAACCTGTTCCTGGTCGTCATATTCCTCCTGCTTCTGATGGTCAACGCGGCCTTCGCGGTCGTCATCGCCAACCTGCTGATCTCCACGCCGACCGCGGTGATCCCGACCTGGGGTGCGCTCATCGTCGCCTTCCTCGTCGGCCACGCCATCTACCGCTACAAGTGGAACCTGATCACCGTCTCGATCGTCGGCGTGGTGGCGCTGTACGCCCTGATCGTGGTGGGCGACAACGTGCCGCTGGCCCTGCCGGACGAGGTCATGGGCCTGCCCGCCAACGCGGTCTGGATCATCATCCTGTTCGTCTACGCCGGCATCGCCTCGATGCTGCCGGTCTGGATGCTCCTGCAGCCGCGTGACTACATCAACGGGCTGCAGCTGTTCATCGCCCTGGGCATCCTCTACGGCTCGGTCCTGATCGCACGCCCGGAGATCGTGGCGCCGGTGTACAACCAGAACGTGCCCGAGGGCACGCCGAGCATCGTGCCGCTGCTGTTCGTGACCATCGCCTGTGGCGCCATCTCCGGCTTCCACGGCATGGTCAGCTCCGGCACCAGCTCCAAGCAGCTGGCGAAGGAGAGCGACGCCCGGTTCGTGGGCTACTTCGGTGCGGTCGGCGAGGGCCTGCTGGCCCTGGGCGCAATCATCGCCACGACGGCGGGCTTCCGGACCCTGGCCGACTGGGAGAACGTCTACCAGGCCTTCAACGACGGCGGCGTCGCAGCCTTCGTGAATGGTGGTGGAGCGATCATCGAGTCCGGGCTGGGCCTGCCGCAGTCCCTGTCGGCGACGATCATGGCCACCACGGCGATCCTGTTCGCCGCGACCACCATGGACACCGGCGTGCGACTACAGCGCTTCGTCGTCCAGGAGATCGGTGACATCGCCGGCGTCACCCTGAAGAAGAACCTCGCGACCGTGATCGCGGTCGGTGTCGGTCTCGCGCTCACCTTCGGCGCGGGCGCGGACGGGTCCGGCGGCATGCTGATCTGGCCGCTGTTCGGCACGACCAACCAGCTGATGGCGGCACTGACCCTCTCGATCATCGCGATCATGCTGCTGCGCCGCGGCCGCACGCCGCTGCCGGCCCTGATCCCGCTGGTGTTCGTCGGGCTGGTGACCGTCTACGCACTGTTCGTCCAGCTGGGAACCTTCTACTCGGAGCAGAACTGGCTGCTGCTGATCATGGACGTCGTCATCCTGATCGCCGCCCTGTGGGTCATCGTCGAGGCCTTCGCCGCGATGAAGACCGCACGCAACTACGAGGGCGACGACGACGCCGAGCTGGCCCAGGAGGCCGTCGAGATCGCGTCCGGTCGCTCCGCGCAGGACTGACCCGGGTAGCCTCCCCCTGATGGAGGAGTCCGACCAGCCCCGCAGCCGCCTGTCCCAGGTGGCTGCGGGGCTGCGTGACTTCTACAGCGGTCCCTACCGCCGCACGTTCGCACGGGCGCAGCAGGACGAGGACGACCTGTTCCTGGTGATCGTCATGGCGGAGGCGCTCGGCGTGCCCAACCCGGTGAGCTACTACACCGTCGAGCTGCTCCCTGTCGTCTACGACCAGTTCCACGACTGGCACCGGCGGATGGGCCTGGACCGCTCTCCCCTGGACCACTTCTCCTGCTGCTGAGGATCCACATGACGCTCTCCGATCTCGCCGGCCGGCGGGACGTCCTCTTCGTCGGCGGCAAGGGCGGCGTCGGCAAGACCGCGATCGCCTCCGCCCTGGCGCTCGCCCAGGCCCGCGTCGGCCGGCCCACGCTCGTGGTCTCCACCGACCCCGCGCACAACCTCGGGCACCTGTGGCAGCGTGCGGTCGGCGACTCCCCCGTCGAGCTCGCCCCTCTGCTGCGCGGCCTCGAGATCGACCCGTCACGCACCACCGACGAGCACCTGCGGGCGGTCCGCGCGACCCTGCGGCGCCTGATGGCCGACCACCTCCAGGGCGAGGTCGACAAGCACCTCGACCTGGCCCGCGACGCGCCCGGCACGCACGAGGCCGCGGTCCTGGAGAGGATCGCCGAGGTCGTCGAGCAGCGCCGTCCTGACGAGCTCGTCATCTTCGACACCGCGCCCAGCGGGCACACCACCCGACTCATCGCCCTACCGGAGCTGATGCAGGCCTGGACGGAGGGACTGCTGCGCCGCCAGGACCGGTCCGCCCGGTTCGGGGCGGCGCTGCGCGGCCTCGAGGGAGCCGACTACGACGCCGCCGAGGTGATCGGGTCCCGACGTCTGCCGGACTCCGGCACCTCGATCGGTCCGCGCCGCACCCAGGACCGTCGCGCCCGCCGTGATGCGGAGATCCGGTCGGTGCTCGACCGCCGTCAGCAGCGCTTCCGCCACCTGCGGGAGGTGCTCACCGACCGCACCAGCACGGCCTTCGTGATCGTGACCGCCGCCGAGCGGCTGCCCGTCCTGGAGTCGGTCGAGCTGCACGAACAGCTCACCCGCTCAGGGATGGACGTCGCCGCCCTGGTGATCAACAAGCGATCGCCTGCCGACGCCGGCGACCTGCTCGCCTCCCGCCGTCTCCTCGAGGAGGAGTATGTCGCCGAGCTGGCCCGGTCACTGCCTCACCTGCCCGCGGTGCAGGTGCCGCTGATGGCCGGCGAGGTGCTCGGCGAGGAGGGCCTCGGGCGCCTGCTCGGCCACCTGCGTGACACGGCAGGATAGGGCCATGGCAGGGAGCAACCGCACCGGCAGCATCCGACCCGAGCCGCGCGCGTGGAGCCGCTACGTCGCGCTGGGCGACTCCATGACCGAGGGTCTGGGCGACCCCGGCCCCGAGGGTGGACTCATCGGCTGGGCCGACCGGCTCGCCGCACTGCTGTCGGCACACTCGCCCGACTTCGCCTACGCCAACCTCGCGATCCGCGGTCGCCGGATGGGCGACATCGCAGGCCGGCAGATCGACGTCGGCCTGGAGCTGCAACCCGACCTGGTCAGCATCATCGGCGGCGGCAACGACATCCTGCGCCCCGGCGCCGACCCCGACGCGCTCGCCGCCCAGCTCGAGGAGGCCATCGCGCGGATCCGGGCCACCGGGGCGGATGTGCTGATGGCCACACCTACTGACCCGGCTGGAGCCCCCGTCGTGGAGCGCACCCGCCCCAAGGTCGCGGTCTACCTGGCGCACCTGTGGTCGATCGCCGAGCGCCAGGGTGCCTACCTGATGAACCAGTGGGCCCTCACCTTCCTCCAGGACTGGCGGATGTGGGAGCCGGACCGCATCCACATGAGCGCCGAGGGACACCGGCGGGTCGCTCTGGCGGCCTACGAGACGCTCGGGCACACCGCCGCCGAGGCGGACTGGCGGATCCCCCTCCCGCCCCAGCCGCGGCCGGGGCGCCTGGAGTCGCTGCGCGAGAACGCGGTCTGGGCCAGGGAGTATGCCGCGCCCTGGGTCGGTCGGCGCCTGCGCGGCACCTCCTCCGGTGACCACATCGACCCCAAGCGGCCGGACCTGACGCCGCTTCAGCCACCGGAGTCTGCGACGACGCCAGCCGAGCACCCGCACACAGGCGATGCGAGCCCCCACGACCAGCCCTGAGCCCAGGGACGGGAACTCGTGGGTCGACCGACTGCACCAGGACGACACCCGGCCTCCCCACGAGGGTGACCGGCCTAGGCGGCGCTGCCAGGCGTGCTGGCGGGCTACGCCGGGTAGACGTGGGTGTCGGTCGCCTTGAACGAGAGCCACACGGGGGCGCCCACGGCCAGGTCCAGCTCGGCCACCGCGGAGGGGGTCACGTCGGCAAGCACCGCCGGGTGACCGGGGGCCGCCACCTGCGCCCGGACCGTGTGCGCGTGCTGCTCCAGCCCAGCGATCGTGCCCTGCCAGACGTTGCGCGCCGACCCCTCGGGATGCCGCCGGTGAAGGGTGACCGAGGTCGGCGGGAAGGCGACGAGCACGGGCCCGTCCACCGGATCGGCGACGTGCAGCACCCCGCCGGCCTCCAACGCGACCATCGGTCCCGTGCCCGCACCCCGGAGCAGGTTCAGACCCACCAGTCGCGCGACATAGTCGGTCCGTGGTGCCCGGGCCACCTCCGCAGGGAGCCCGTCCTGAACGACCCGCCCCTGCTCGAGCACGATGATGCGGTCGGCGATCACCATCGCGTCGAGGGGGTCATGGGTGACCAGCACGGCGCTGCCGCCGAACTCCCGCAGGTGCCGCGCCAGGTCGGCCCGCACCTCGAGCCGGGTCGCGGCGTCCAGCGCGGCCAACGGCTCGTCCAGCAGCAGCAGACCGGGCTCGGTCGCCAGGGCGCGCGCGAGCGCGACGCGCTGCGCCTGCCCCCCGGAGAGTTGACGCGGCCTGGAGTCGGCGTGCTCCAGGACCCCGACCCGCTCCAGCCATCTCGTCGCCGTGGCCCGCGCCGCGCCGCGCCCCGCCCCGCGCGCCCGGAGCCCGAACGCGACGTTGTCGAGGGCGGACAGGTGCGGGAAGAGCAGGTAGTCCTGGAAGACCATCCCCACGTGCCGCTGCTCCGCGGGGACGAACCTCCGGTGCGCCGGGTCGTCCAGGACCCGACCGGCCAGCCCGATCGACCCGTCCGTCAGCCGGAGCAGCCCCGCGAGCGCGTGCAGCACGGTGGTCTTGCCGGCGCCATTGGGGCCGAGCAGCGCGACGACCTGGCCCTGGGGCACCTCCAGGTCGACGTCCACGTGGAACTCGCCCCGGGAGATCCGGAGCTGAGCCGCGACGCCGCCCCCTGCTGCGGCGTCGCGGCGGTCCCGGGGCTGGGTCGGCGCGCTGCCGGACGCGGTCACGAGGACGCTCCGGACACCCACCGGCCGCGCAGGCTGACCAGCACCGCGACCGAGACGAGGAGCAGCACCAGGGACAGCACGATGGCCGCCTCCGGGTCGGTCTCCAGCGTCAGGTAGACCGCGAGCGGCATGGTGCGCGTGACGCCGGGGAAGTTGCCGGCGAAGGTGATGGTGGCCCCGAACTCGCCCAGCGCCCGCGCGAAGCACAGGACGGCACCGGCCGAGATGCCCGGCGCGACGAGCGGCAGGGTGACCCGCCGGAAGGTGAGCCAGCGGCCGGCACCGAGGGTGGCTGCCGCGTCCTCGTAGCGCCGGTCGGCCCCGCGCAGCGCCCCCTCGACCGCGATCACCAGGAACGGCATGGCCACGAAGGCCTGGGCGATCACCACCGCGGTCGTGGTGAACGGCAGGCTGATGCCGAACCAGTCGTCGAGGTGCTGCCCGATCAGGCCGCGCCGGCCCAGCAGGAGCAGCAGCGCGACACCGCCGACGACGGGCGGCAGCACCAGAGGCAGGGTGATCAGGGCCCGGAGCAGACGCAGGCCCGGGAACTCCGCCCGGGCCATCACCCAGGCCAGCGGCACCCCGAGCACCAGGCACACCGCGGTCGCGATCACACCGGTCACCAGGGACAGGCGCAGCGCCTCGAGCACGGCGGGTTGGGTCAGGTGGGTGCCCAGGTCGGCCCAGGGGGTGCGGACCAACAGCCCAACGAGGGGCAGCAGCAGGAAGGCCAGCGCGAGGCCGGCCGGGATCAGGAGGACCGGTGGGATGCCGCTGCCGCGGCGCTGCTCACGGGAGGTCAAAGCCGGCCGCTCCCAGCGCCTCGCGCCCGGCGTCACCGAGCACGAAGTCGATGAAGGCCTGCGCGCCGTCGGCGTTGGGCGCCTCAGCGAGCGCGACGAGGGGGTAGTCGTTGACCGCCCCGTCGGACTCGGGGAACTCGATGCCCTCGACGCTGTCACCCGCAACCATGACGTCGGTCCGGTAGACCAGCGCCGCGTCGACCTCACCGAGCTCGACCTTGGTCAGCGTCGCCCGCACGTCCTGCTCGTAGGTGTCGGGAGCGGGCGTGAGACCGGCCGCCTCGAAGACTCTGACCGAGGCCGCACCACACGGCACCTCCTCCGCGCACAGCGCGATGATCAGGTCCTCGTCGGTGAAGTCCTCCAGACCGCTCACCCCGGCCGGGTTGCCGGCGGGCACCGCGATCTCGAGCCGGTTGCGGACGAAGACGGTCGGCTCCCCCTCGGCGAGCCCCTCGTCGGTGACCTGCGCCATCGTCGCCGGTGAGGCTGCGGCGAAGACGTCCACGGGCGCACCGCCGATGATCTGCTGCGCCAGCGTCGAGCTGCCCGCGAAGTTGAAGGTCACGGTCGTGCCCGGATGCGCGGCCTCGAACTGCTCCCCCAGCTCGGTGAAGGTGTCGGTCAGGGACGCGGCCGCGAAGACCGCGATGTCGCCGGTCACCTCGCTCGCCCCGCCACCAGCGGCCGTCGCCTCGTCGGTCTCCTGGTCGTCAGCCTCGTCGCTCCCGCAGGCGGTCAGCGTCAGGAGGAGTATGGCGGCACCCGCGACGGCGATCCGGCTGCGGCTGGCGAGGGACGGGGGTTTGCTGATCGACATGTGGACTCCGTGGGCGGGTGACGATGTGGGAGGTGGTCAGTGGTCCGGAGGCAGGGCGACGACGACCTGGGTGGCCTTGATGGAGGCGACCGCGACGACCCCGGGCTCCAGCCCGAGCTCGTCGACGGCCTCGGAGCTCATCAGCGACACGACCCGGAAGGGCCCGCACTGCAGGTCGACCTGGGCCATGACCGTGTCCCGGGTGACCCGGGTGATGATCCCGCGCAGCTGGTTGCGGGCCGAGGAGCGCAGGCCGCCGTCCTCCTCCCCCGCGAGCTCCTGGGCCAGGGCGGCCAGGTCCCGGCCCTCGATCGTCATCCGGCCGGTCTCGGGGCGTGTCGCCGACAGGCGCTCCTGGTCGATCCACCGGCGCACCGTGTCGTCGCTCACCCCGAGAAGTGAGGCGGCCTCGCTGATCCGTAGTTGCGGCATACTGCGCATCATAGGCCCGAACCTGCGGACTTGGCGAGCACCCCGTGGTCCACGGGTAGTCTTCGGCCCATGCCAGTGTCGCGCGTGCTGCCCACCGAGGAGTCCACCGAGCTCATCGCCCTCGTCCGTGAGATCGCCCGGGACCAGCTGCTGCCACAGGTCGACGAGGCCGAGGCCGCCGCCCGCCTCCCGCGTGAGGTGTTCACCGTGCTGGGCCGGGCCGGGCTGCTCTCCCTGCCGTATGCCGAGGAGCTGGGTGGCGGGGGTCAGCCCTACGAGGTCTATCTCCAGGTGGTCGAGGAGATCGCCCAGGCCTGGATGTCGGTCGCGGTCGGCGTCTCGGTCCACTCCCTGACCGCCTTCCCGGTGGCCACCTTCGGAACCCCTGAGCAGAAGAACACCCTGCTGACCGAGATGCTCTCGGGCGAGCAGCTCGGGGCCTACTGCCTCTCCGAGCCGCACGCCGGCTCCGACGTCGCCGCGATCCGCACCCGGGCCACCAAGGTCGACGGGGGCTATGAGATCACCGGCGGGAAGGCCTGGATCAGCCACGCGGGGCACGCCGACTACTACACCTCGTTCGTGCGCACCTCTGACGAGGGCGGGCGCGGCCTGAGCTGCTTCATCGTCCCCGCCGACGCGCAGGGCCTGACCTTCGCCGAGCCCGAGCGCAAGATGGGGCTGGACTCCGACACGGTCGGCGAGGTGCTCTTCGACAAGGTCTTCGTCGCGGACGACCGGCTGATCGGCGAGCCGGGACAGGGCATGTCGATCGCCCTCGCCGCGCTCGAGGCCGGCCGGCTCGGCATCGCGGCCGCCGCCACCGGCCTGGCCCAGCGGGCACTCGACGAGGCCGTGGCCTACGCCAAGGAGCGCGAGCAGTTCGGCCGGCCCATCGCCGACAACCAGGGCCTGGCCTTCCTGCTGGCCGACATGGCCGCGGCGGTCGGCAGCGCCCGGGCGACCTACCTGCACGCCGCTCGGCTCAAGGACGCCGGCCTGCCGCACAGCCAGGAGGCGTCGGTGGCCAAGCTGGTCGCCACCGACGCGGCGATGAAGGTCACCACGGACGCCGTGCAGGTGCTGGGCGGCTACGGCTACACCAAGGACTTCCCGGTCGAGCGCTTCATGCGCGAGGCCAAGGTCACCCAGATCTTCGAGGGCACCAACCAGATCCAGCGGTTGGTCATCTCCCGCCAGCTGCTGCGCTGAGCCAGTCGCGCGGCCCACACCCACCCGGCCCCACGTCATACCGTCCACAGAACCGTCAGGAGAGTCCCGTGCAGATCACCCCGAACACCGTCGCCCTGGTCACCGGCGGCGCCAGCGGCCTCGGGGAGGCCACCGCCCGCCGCCTGCTCGCCGACGGCGCCGCTGTCGTGCTCATGGACCTGCCGGGCGGACGCGGAGAGGAGCTGGCCGCCGAGCTCGGTGACCGGGTGCGCTTCGCCCCTGCGGACGTGCGCGACGAGGACCAGGTCCGCGCTGCGATCGGTGTCGCGACCGAGCTCGGTGAGCTGCGCATCGTGGTCAACTGTGCCGGGGTGGCGACCCCTGGACGGATCCTGTCCCGGCGGGGCGTGCACGACCTCGAGGCCTACCGCACGGTGGTCGAGATCAACCTGATCGGCACCTTCAACGTGCTGCGTCTCTCCGCCGAGGCGATGGCCGGAAACGAGCCCGTGGACGCCGACCGCGGTGTCGTGGTCATGACCGCCTCGGTGGCGGCCTTCGACGGTCAGGTCGGTCAGGCTGCCTACGCCTCGTCCAAGGGCGGGGTCGTCGGTCTGACGATCACCGCCGCACGCGACCTGGCCGACAAGGGCATCCGCGTGATGACGATCGCCCCCGGCATCTTCGAGACGCCCATGATGGCCGGGCTGGGTGAGGAGGTGCGGGCCTCGCTCGAGGCGCTCGTCCCCCACCCGGCGCGGCTCGGCAGGCCGCAGGAGTATGCCGCGCTCGTCGCCCACATCGTCGAGAACCCCCTGCTCAACGGCGAGGTGATCCGCCTCGACGGCGCCCTGCGGATGCCGCCGCGCTGAGGGGCCGGTAGGCAGCGCCGTGCACGCCGCTGGGCCGAGCCGGCCGTGAGCTACCCGCAGCGGGCCGTCCGCGGCATGGGGCGCCGGGCGGTCCGTGGCGCGAGCCACCTGGCCACGGCCGCGTCCACGCCCTTCCGCGGGCTGCGCTGGGAGCTCCGTCCGCCGACCCGGTGGCCGGTCGCGCTGCGCGCGGCGCTGGCCATCGCCATCCCGCTCACCATCGCCACGCTCCTCGGGCACCAGTCCTGGGGTCTGCTCTGCGGCACCGGGACGTTCACCGTGCTCTACGGCGCCGGGCGCCCGCTGCGCAGCCGGATCCGGCTCCTGGTCCTGGTGGCACTCGGCCTGGTCGCCGGGATGGCGCTGGGCGTGCTGGTCTCCGGCAACCTGCTGCTCTCCATCACGGTCACGGCACTCGTCGGCGCGGGGGCGACCTTCCTCGCGCAGGCGCTGCGGGTCGGGCCGCCGGGCGCGTTCTTCTTCGTGCTGGTCGTCGGCATCGGCGGCTATCTCCCGACCCACGACATCGACCCCCTCGCCCTGGTGCTCGCCACCACCACCGGGGCGGCCGTCGCGATCCCGATCGCGATGTTCGACCTGATCCTGGACCGGTTCGGACCCGAGCGCGCTGCGGTCGCGGCCGCACAGCACGCGGTGGACCGTTTCGTGGCGACCACCCCGGGTGACCCGCAGGCGGAGGACCTGAGCACCGCCGCCACCAACGCCATCCACGACGCGTGGACCACCTTGTGGGACGGCGGGGAGCCCCTGGTCGCGAGTGCGACGGTCGAGGACTCCCCCGAGAGCACCGGCGACACCACCCGCGCGGAGCTGGCCACCGACCTCATCGTGATCCAGCAGCAGTACTCCCAGCGCCTCCTGCCCACGCAACAGGCCAACCCCGACCTCGGCGGGGAGCCGACGGCGGCTCCGCTGGGCCGGCCCCCGCTCCGCCGGATGATCGCTCGCGCGCTCCGCTGGCCGACCAGCGCCCTGCAGGCCGCCCTCCGGGTCGCCGCGGGCATCGCCGCGGCAGGGGTCGTGGCAGGGATCCTGGTCGGCAGCGGGCACATGTACTGGGCGATGGCGGCCGCGGCACTGGTGCTCCACACGGGGATGGACCGCCGGGCCACGGCGATCCGGTCGGTCGAGCGGCTCGGCGGCACCGCCGTCGGCATCGGTCTGTTCCTGCTGGGCGGCTTTGCCGACAGCGGGATGTGGGCCGTCGTGGTGACGATCGTGATCCTGCAGGGTCTCGTCGAGCTGTGCATCGTGCGCAACTACACGGTCGCGGTCCTGTTCATGACTCCCCTCGCCCTGACCATCGGCACGGCGGGGTCGGGCCAGTCCGCCACGGTCATCGCCCAGGACCGGCTGCTGGATACCGCCATCGGCGTGGCCTGCGGCGTCGTGGTGCCGTGGCTGGTCGGCTGGCGGTCCGGCCGGCGGATGGTCGCGGCGCACCTGTCCCGCGCGATCAGCTCGGCCGCCAGGGTGACCGGTCTGCTGGCGCGGGGCCAGCACCAGGACCCGCCCGGGCTGGTCGCCCAGCGCGAGCTGGCGCTCGACCTGCAGGAGCTCTCGGCCATCGCGGGCCGGGCGATCCGGGACGAGCCGGACCGGATCGCGGACCTGGTGCCGGTGCGCGACGCCACGGCCTGGCTCGGCTTCACCGTCCTGGCCACGGCCTCGCAGGGCTTCCCCGGCGAGGCGATGGAGCGGGTGGCCCAGGCACAGGCCCCGGCACGCGAGCTCGCGGCCCGGATCGCGCGCCTGGACATCCCCGACGCCCAGGAGATCCGCGCGGTGCGGGCCATGGTCGGCAAGCGCCCCCCGCTCGGCTGACCGACCGGGAGTGCCTGGAGCCCCCGACAGGAGTCGAACCCGCGACCGTCCGCTTACAAGGCGGATGCTCTACCAACTGAGCTACAGGGGCGTGCCGCCGGAGCACCGGCGACGGCGCCGACCGCAGCGGCCGACACCGACGACGATGCTACCTGCCCCATGCGCTGGGACGTGCACCCCGGAACGCGCTGGAGGGCTCGCTCGAGGCCGGTCAGGGGCGGAGCATCTGCGGGATCAGGTCCGTGAAGGGTGCGGTGTCCCACGTGGTGGGCCACCAGGAGACGCCGGTGCCGTCCATGAGGGCGAGGACGAGGAGGGCCACACCGCCCGCGAGGAGCACCGCGACGACCACCTGCGTGAGCAGCTGGGTCGGCAGCATGGCCCGGACCATGGTGCGGGACCCGCGTCGCAGCGACAGCCCGCCGGGGCCCCACCACGCCATGAGGACCCCCAGCAGGGTGCCGACCGCCGTCGGGAGCGGATGCTCGACGCCGACCTGCAGCAGGCCCGACTCGGTGAGGACACCGGCGGTGATCACGCTGGCGGCGAACGCAAACGCGAGCGGCAGCAGCAGGGCCAGCCCCGTCGACAGCGCGGCCACGAACAGGTGCCAGGGGCTGGTGAGCACGGTGACCGGCACGTCGGAGCGCCGTGGACCGGCCTCGTGCCGGCGCAGGACGAGCGAGGTCATGGCGTGGTCCACGGTGCGGGCGGACACCGACCAGAGGACCAGGATCCCCCAAGCCACGAGCGGCACGACCGCCGCTGTCCCGACCAGCGCGACGAGTCCGGCGGCGAGCGTGCCGGTGCGCAGCGGGCGCCCGATGCGGGGGTCCGGTCCGCGCATCGGCTGTCCGAACCGCTGCTGGTCTACCGCGGGCGGACCGTATGGCGAGGTGCTGGGTGACGATGGTCCAGCGGCCTGCGCCGGTGGGTACCCTACGCCCTGCTGCGGGCGCGGGTAGCTGCCCTGCGGCGCCGGGTGTGCCGCACCCTGAGGAGGTGGATAGGTGGCACGCTGCCGCGGTCCCTGGGGCGCGGCATACTGCGTCCCTGCCGGGTGCTGCGCCTGAGGCTGCTGCACCGGGGCGACGCGGGTCCGCGGGGTGGGGTCCACGGGCTGCACCCGGGTCTGTTCCTGCTGCGGGGTGCGGGTGGTCTCCGGTGCGGAGACGGTGGTGCCCCGCGCCGCGACGGTTGCGTCCGGCCCCCGGTCCGTCCCGGGGCTGGGCAGGTGGACGGTGAGCGCCTCGGTGACCGGCTTGTGCTCGGCATACAGCTCCAGTGCCCGCATCACCTCGTCGCTGTGCGGGCGACGCGTCGGCTCGGGGTCCAGGGCCGCGGCGAGCAGGGGGCGCAGGGCCGGGTCGACGTCGTCCAGCTGGGTGCGACCGCGCACCACGCGGTCCAGGACCACGCTCATCGGCCCGCTGCCGAAGGGCGGGGTGCCGGAGGCTGCGAACGCCAGCGTCGCCGCCCAGCCCCACCAGTCGGTGGCCTCGGTCACGGCGCCGCCCTCGACGACCTCCGGGGACAGGTAGCCCGGTGTCCCCATCACCAGGCCGGTCATGGTCAGGCGCACGTCGTCGGCCACCTGGGCGATGCCGAAGTCGATCACGACCGGGTCCGCCCCGACCATCAGGACGTTGCCCGGCTTGAGGTCGCGGTGCACGATGCCGACGCGGTGGATGGCCGTCAGCGCCTCGGACAGGCCCCGACCGAGGTCGACGAGCGCCTGCCCGGTGACCGGCCCCTGCGTGCTGACCACGTGGTCCAGCGGCGGCCCGGGGACGAACTCGGTGACGATATAGGGGGCCGGTCCCTCGGTGTCGGCGTCGAGGACCGCCGCAACGCGGGGGCTACTGACCCGGGACAGCGTGGCGACCTCGCGGGACAGGCGGGTCCGCGCGTGCGGGTCGTGGGCGATGTGCGGGCGCAGCACCTTGATCGCCACGTCGCGGCTGCCGTCGACGGGTGCACCGTCGACGCGGGCCCGGTAGACCACGCCCATGCCGCCCTCGCCGAGGCGCGTGCCCAGCGTGTAACGCCCGAGACGCCGGGGCGATGACCCGGCTCGCTCGGGCGGCCCCGCGGGGGGCGTGGACTCGGCACTCATAGTCTCCACCGTATTGCGTCTCCTCGTGTCGACACGGCATGCTGCGTCCGTTCGCTGGACGTTCAGCACCGGACTAGGCTCAAGGTCGGCAACGATCCGCGTGCTCAGTTGGTTTCCTCGCCGACAGCCGCGCACGCGACCCCAGAGGCTCAGGAGTGGTTTTGGCTTCCGCACGACGCACCTTCGACTTCGTGGTGGCCGCCAACCGGCTACCGGTCGACCGGGTCGTCGACGACGACGGGACCACCCGCTGGCAGGCGAGCCCCGGCGGCCTGGTGACCGCGATGGACTCGGTCATGCAGGGCCGGCGTGCGGCGTGGGTGGGCTGGGCCGGAGTGCCGGACGAGGACGTGAGGCCCTTCGACCGGGACGGGGTCCGGCTGCACCCGGTCGTGCTCACAGCGGAGGAGATCCAGGACTACTACGAGGGCTTCAGCAACGAGACGCTGTGGCCGCTCTACCACGACGTGATCGTGCCCCCGCGCTACCGGCGGCGATGGTGGGCCGCCTACCGGGAGGTCAACGCGCGGTTCGCCGAGTGCGTCGCCCAGGTGGCTGCGCGCGGTGCCGTCGTCTGGATCCACGACTACCAGCTGCAACTGGTGCCGAGCATGCTGCGGGAGCTGCGGCCCGATCTGCGGATCGGCTGGTTCAACCACATCCCCTTCCCCCCGGTGGAGCTGTTCGGTCAGCTCCCGTGGCGCGACTCCGTCCTGCGCGGGCTCCTCGGGGCCGACTTCCTGGGGTTCCAGCGCCGCAACGACGCCGCCAACTTCGCGCGCGCCTGCCAGCAGCTGCTGGGTGCGCACACCTCCGGTGACGTCGTCTCCTGGGTCGGCGACGAGGACGAACCCGGGTCGGGCGAGCGGCGGGTCCGGATGGCCGCCGTGCCGATCTCGATCGACTTCACCACCGTGGACGAGCTGGCCCGGACGCCGGGGGTGCGGCGTCGCGCCCAGGAGATCCGGGCCTCCCTGGGCAACCCGCGGACCGTGCTGCTGGGGATCGACCGGCTGGACTACACCAAGGGCATCCGGCACCGGCTGAGGGCGATCTCGGAGATGTTCGCGGACGGCGACATCGCCACGCCCGAGGTGACGCTGCTGCAGGTCGCCACCCCGAGCCGCGAGCGGGTCAGCGCCTACCGGGAGCTGCGCAGCCAGGTCGACGGACAGGTCGGCCGGATCAACGGTGACCACTCCACGATCGGCGCGTCGGCGGTGCACTACCTGCACCACTCCTACCCCAAGGAGGAGATGGCTGCGCTCTTCCTCGCGGCCGACGTGCTGCTGGTGACCCCGCTGCGGGACGGGATGAACCTGGTGGCCAAGGAGTATGTCGCCAGCCGCTGGGACGGTGGCGGTGCCCTGGTGCTCAGCGAGTTCACCGGGGCCGCCCACGAGCTCACCCAGGCCTTCCAGTGCAACCCGCACGACATCGTCGGGCTCAAGCAGACCATTGTGGCGGCCATGAGCGAGGACGCCGCCTCGCGGCGCAAGCGGATGCTGGGCATGCGTCGCCGCGTCCGGACCCACGACGTGCACGCCTGGGCCAGGCGCTATCTGGCAGCCCTCGAGGCGGCCCCGGACAAGCCGGACCGCGGGTGACCGGCGTGCGGCACCGGGCGACCACCCCCGCCGGAGCCCTCACCGACGCGCTCCGCCGGTTCGCGGTCCTCCCGCGGGTCCTGGTCGCCGTGGACTTCGACGGCACTCTCGCCCCCCTCGTCGACGACCCGATGAGTGCTCGCGCGCTGCCCGGGGCGCTGGAGCTGCTGGACCGGCTGGCCGAGCTCCCGGACACCTGGGTGGCGATCGTCTCCGGACGCGCCCTGGCCGCGCTGCGCGAGCTGACCGGAGCAGCTGAGCCGCTCCTGCTCGTCGGGAGCCACGGCGTCGAGACCTCCTACCACGACCAGGCGCCGGCGATGGACGACGCCGAGGCAATCCGGTATGCCGCACTCGAGGCGGATCTGAACGCCCTGCTGCGTGCGCACCCCCTGGCGCGGCTCGAGCGCAAACCCCACTCCCTGGTGCTGCACACCCGCGGGATCCCCCCGCAGGAGGCCGCGGCCACGCTGGCCGAGGGTCGGGCGCTGGCCCAGGGCCGGGACCTGCAGCTGACGCCCGGCAAGGACGTGCTGGAGCTGGCCACCCGCCACGTCGGGAAGGGCACGGCCCTGCTGGACCTGGCGCAGGCCCGTGGCGTGGACAAGGTGCTCTACATCGGCGACGACGTCACCGACGAGCAGGCCTTCGCCGCACTGGGGCCCGACCACCTGACGGTCCGGGTCGGCCCCGGCGAGACCGTCGCGCAGCACCGGGTGCGCGACGAGACCTACGTCGTCACGCTCCTGCGCGGCCTGCTCCTGCTGCGCGGCCAGCGACTGCCCTGAGATGCTCGGTCAGCCCCGGTCGGGTGCCGCGCCGGTGGAGGCCCGGAGGATGAGGTCCGGCGCGAAGAGATACTCCCGGTGCACGACGTGCTCGCCCTGGATCTCCTCCAGGATCGCGGTGACGGCGGCCTCGCTCATCGACTCGACGTCCTGGCGCACCGTGGTCAGCGGCGGGTCGGTGAAGCCGATCATCTGGGAGTCGTCCGACCCGATGACGGAGACGTCCTCGGGCACCCGCAACCCCGCCTGACGGGCGGCGCGGACCACGCCGAGCGCCATGATGTCGGACCCGCAGACGACCGCGGTCACCCCGAGCTCGAGCAGTCTGCGCCCGGCGGCGACACCGCCCTCGACGGTGAACAGCGTCGTCTGGACGAAGTGCTCGGCATCGGGGAGCAGCTCGTCCATCGCGAGCTCGTAACCCTCGATCTTGCGCTGCACCGGGATATACCGCGCCGGGCCGGTCGCCAGCCCGATGCGCGTGTGGCCGAGCTCGCGCAGGTGCCGCACCGCCAGGTGCACCCCGGCGATGTCGTCGCTGGAGATGAAGGTGGCCTCGACCCCCTCACGCCAGCCGTTGACCAGGGTGATCGGTAGTCCGCGCTCGCGCAGGGCGGTGTACCGCGTGATGTCGGCCTTGGTGTCGGCGTGGTAGCCGCTGATGAAGACGATGCTGGCGACCCCGCGGTCCAGCAGCATCCGGACGTAGTCGTCCTCGTGGATGCCGCCGGGCACCTGGGTGCACAGCACCGGGGTGTAGTTGGCGGCGGCCAGGCGGGTCTCCATGGCCTGCGCGAACGCCGGGAAGATCGGGTTGGTGAGCTCGGGCACGACGAGACCGACCAGTCCGGCGCTGTTGCGCCGCAGCTTGCTCGGCCGTTCGTAGCCCAGCACGTCCAGCGCCGTCAGCACGGCCTGGCGGGTGTTGGCCGCGACCCCCGGCCGGTCGTTGAGCACCCGGCTGACGGTGGCCTCGCTGACTCCCGCGTGCTGCGCCAGGTCAGCGAGCCTGCTCACGACGCCACCTCCCAGCCGGGGGCCTGCGTCGGCCAGGTCCAGATCCGCACGAGCGGCCCTGTCGCGTCCAGGACGAGGTCACCGTCGGCGTCGGTCCCCACCGCCGGGCCGTATGCCGAGGAGCCGGCAGGTGCGCCCGGCACCTGCCCCGAGGGCAGGGTGATCGGGTCGTGAGCGGACCGGGCCACGTGCACGAGGGCGGTCTGCTCGGGGTGCTCGCGCAGGAAGACCAGCGCGTCCTGCTCCGCGTGGACCCAGCGCATACCCCCGGCGGCGAGGGCCGGGCTGGTGCGTCGGGCACCGATCAGCACGGCATACTCCCGCCGGAGCTGCTCGTCCCACCGGTCCGGGTCGGCAGGTTCCCCGTCCGGGCCGTCCGGGGCCGCGTCCCACGGCATCGGTCGGCGCCCGGCCTCGCCGAAGTCACCCTGCATCCCGATCTCGTCGCCGTAGCAGATCATCGGGATGCCCGGGGCGGTCAGCAGCAGTCCCGCGGCCACCAGGGTGAGGGCGCGGTCGCGACCGACGAGGGTGGCCACGCGGCTCGTGTCGTGCGAGCCGACCAGGGTGAAGGAGTGCACCAGGCTGCGCCAGGGGACGATCGCGGAGAACTCCCGCATCGTCTCCGCCACGAGCCCGCCGCCGAGCCGAGGGAGCCGGGCCGGCGACCCGAGGAACTTCGGGGTGAAGCCGTCGTCACGCAGCCACGTCCACACGGGCTTGGTGAACCCGGAGTAGTTCATCACCCCGTGCCACCCGTCGCCGACGGCGTCGGCGCTGTGGTCGTGCACGTGCTCGGCCACCAGCAGCGGCTCAGCCCCGTGCGCGGCGGCCTCCTCGTCGACCACGGCGCGCACGGCCCTGGCCACCTCGTGGGCGATGTCGGTCTGGGCGTAGCGGCCGGTCATGTTGGCGACATCCACCCGCCACGCGTCGAGCCCGGCGCCGGGTCGTAGCCAGCGGCGGATGACGGAGTCCGGGCCGTCGATGAACGCGGTGCGGAGCCCGGCGTCGGTGTGGTCCAGCTTGGGCAGGGAGGGCACGCCCAGCCAGGTCACCCACTCGCCCGGGGTCCCGTCGGGACGGGTCTGGCGGACGTACCACCCGCCATACTGCCCGGAGGGGTCGGCGTCGGCGGCGACGAACCACTCGTGCGCGTCCCCGGTGTGGTTGGTCGTGATGTCACCCATCACCCGCAGGCCGCGGGCGTGCGCAGCCGCCTGCAGGCGGGCCATCGACTCCGGGTCCCCCAGGATCGGGTCGACCTCCTCGAACGTCGAGGCGTCGTAGCGGTGGTTGGACCTGGCCGGAAAGAACGGGGTGAGGTAGACGACGCTCACCCCGAGCTCGACGAGGTGGTCGAGGTGGTCGATGATGCCCTGGATCGTGCCGCCGAAGACCTGCTGGCTGCCGTGCCGCGTCTCGTCGACCGGGTCGTTCCAGTGCGCCGGGGCCGCCCACGGCGGCAGGTCCTGGCGGGGGCCGCCCGGGTCGCCGGCGGGCTCGACAGCGGCGTCTCGGGCGAAGCGGTCCGGGAAGATCTGGTAGACCACGGCGCCGGTGGCCCAGGCGGGGGGCGCGGAGTAGGTGACGATGCGGAAGTCGGCGGCATCCGGCACGTCCCGCGGGTGCACGCCGGTGCCGTTGAGCCAGCGGTAGCCGCCCGTCGCCGCCGCGCCGCCCTCGAGCAGGAAGCGGTAGTTCGTGACCGGGTTGTGCAGGACCAGCTCGGCCTGCCACCACGTCTCCGCCCCGTCGGTGTGCACGCGGCGAGCGGTCGTGAACTCCTGCTCACCGTCCGGAGTGGTGCGCACGTGCACGGCCGTGACCCCCGCGCTCTCCGGGGTGCGGACCCGGACGGAGACGGCGTCGCCGAGCCGGGGCGCGACCGCCGAGACGTAGAGCGGTGACCCGTCGTGGTGGGGTTGGGTCAGCATGCGATCACTTGACGGAGCCCTGGGTCAGACCGCCGATCAGCTGCTTCTGCAGGGAGAGGTAGACCAGCACGACCGGGATGGAGGCGATGACCGCACCCGCGACGAACTGACCGAAGTAGCGGTTGACGTCGGCGTTGCGGGTCTGCCACAGGCCGACCGCGAGGGTCTGCTGGTTGACGTCGGTGAGGAAGATGGAGGCCAGCAGGAACTCGCCCCACAGCCCGACGAAGGCCAGCATCGCGACGGTGGCCAGGATCGGGGTGACCAGCCGCAGGGTGATCGTGAAGAAGATCCGGGCGTGGGAGGCGCCGTCGATGTAGGCAGCCTCGTCGAGCTCCTTGGGCACGGTGTCGAAGTAGCCCTTGAGCAGCCAGATGTTCGAGCCCATGGCACCGCCCAGGTAGACCAGGATCAGGCCGGCCAGGGTGTTCAGGCCCACCGCGGGCAGCACGTTGCCGACGTTGGCGAAGGTGATGTAGAGCGCGCCGAAGGCCAGCACGGCCGGGAACATCTGCAGCAGCAGGATGGCCAGCAGCCCGGTCCGGCGTCCTGTCCACCGCAGCCGGGAGAAGGAGTAGGCCGCGCACGCCCCGAGGAAGAGCGTCGCGATCGTCGAGACCACCGAGATGATCATCGAGTTCTTGAACCAGGTCCAGTACGGCCGCGCCGGGTCGGCGAACAGGTCCTTGAAGTTGTCGGTGCCGAACCTGGTCGGCATCAGCCCGGAGGTGGACAGCGTGCCGGCGTTGTTGAACGCCGAGGAGACGATGAACAGGATCGGGAAGAGCGCGAACACCAGGGCCAGCAGCGCCAGGGCGTGCCGCCACCAGACCCCACCACCCTTCTTCCGCCGGCCCGCCGGAGTCGGGGCCGCCGTTCGCTGGTCGGCGTTGCTCACGTCGATGGCAGCCATTTCCCCGCCTGCGGGGGTGCCTGTGGTCATCGTCAGTTCACATCCTCGAGTGCCTTGGTGGACCGGAAGCCCTGATAGCTGATCAGGGCCACGATGAAGAAGATGAAGACGGCGATCGCGGAGGCCAGGCCGAAGTTCGGCTGCGTCCCGCCCAGGGCCAGCCGGTAGGCCCAGGAGATCAGCAGGTCGGTCGAGCCGACCTGGCTCTGGCCGCCGATGAACGGCCCGCCCTCGTTGAAGAGGAAGACCAGCCCGAAGTTGTTGAAGTTGAACGCGAAGGAGGCGATCAGCAGGGGTCCGACGGCGACCAGCAGCAGGGGCATGATCACCGAGCGGATGGTCCGGAACGGACCGGCTCCGTCGATCGCCGCGGCCTCCCGCACCTCGCCCGGAATGGACTGCAGCGCTCCTGTGCACACGATGAACATGTAGGGGAAGCCGAGCCACAGGTTGGTGATCAGCAGCGCGAGCCGCGCCATCCACGGGTCACCCAACCAGTTGATGTCCAGTCCGGTCACGCTGTTGATCAGCCCGAAGTCCTGGTTGAACATCGAGGACCAGACCAGCGCCGTGACGTAGATCGGGAGTGCGTAGGGCAGGATCAGCAGCGATCGGTAGATCCCCCTGCCCTTGAGTCTGGCGTCGTTGAAGAGCAGCGCCAGCAGCATGCCGAGCAGGAAGGTCGACACCACCGTGATGGCGGCGAACGCGAAGTTCCAGAGCAGAACCTTGATGAAGCCGGCCCGCAGGGTGGGGTTGGTCAGCGCCTCGGTGTAGTTGTCGAGGCCCACGTTCTCCAGCCAGCCCTGCGGCAGCGGCGGTCCGACGCCGTCCTGCGGGACGAAGTTGGCGCCCTCGGGCACGTAGACCCGGCCGGTGAGCGTGTCCGTGATGGTGTCCGTGGCCTCGTCCCAGACCTTGGTGGGCTCACCGATGAAGGCCTCGGACAGGCCGATCTGCTTGATGCCGCCCGTCTCGGTCGGGACCGCGAACTCGGCCAGGTCCGCCGAGCGGTCGTTCACCTCGCTGGCGCTGAGGATAGTAAAACCCTCGGCACTGGTGATCCGGCCGCTGATCCCGGCCTCGACCGTCGCCGGGTCGAGTGGTTCGACCCCCTCGAGGTCGCCGGCGAAGAAGTTCCCGTCGGGGTCGGTCAGCAGGTAGGTGAGGTCGCCGGTCGCCGCGTCCTGGCCCTCGGGGACCGCGATGTTGAGCGAGAAGCGGGCGGAACCCTCGACCGGGCGCACCGAGCTGGCCTCGATGGCACTGATCGCCTCCTCCTTGGAGATCAGGTGTCCGTCGCCGTAGTTGGTGAACGAGAGGCTGACGGTGTAGATCAACGGCCAGATCTGGAGGGCCAGGGCGAAGAGCAGGCCGGGCAGCAGGTACTTCAGCGGGACCGCACGCCTGGTCGAGTAGACGGCCAGGATGCACATGGCCACGAAGGCCACCAGGATCACCATGAGCCAGTGGCCGGCCTCGATCAGCTCCTGGGCGACGTAGAGCAGGACAGCCAGTGCCAGCGCGATCAACGCCCACTTCACGACGGTCAGCCAGAGCGGCGGCCGCGTGCCGTAGTCCAGGTGCTCGGGCTCGGCCAGGTGGCTGAGCTCGGCGTCCTCCGGTGGGGTGGTGGCCTGCTGGGACATCGTCGTCTCCCTGGGTGCCAGATGTTGTCAGGGTGGGGTCGTCGGGGGGTGGTGCTCAGGGGGCGGTCCCGGCTGGACATTCGCGGAGAGGTCCAGCCGGGACCGGGTCTAGCGGGTGGTCATCAGCCGATCCCTGCGACGACCTCTTCCTGTGCGGCGGTCAGGCGCTCGGCCGGGTCCGCGCCACCGACGATGTCGGAGGTGGCCTGGCCCAGCGGGCCCCAGACCGCGTTCATGGCGGGGATGTTCGGCATCGGCAGGGCACCCTCACCGGCGGCAGCCCACGCGGCGATGTCCTCGTTCTCGGCGGAGACCTGGTCAAGCGCCGCCTGGAGGGCCGGCGGGCGGTCGCCGGCCTCAAAGAGCGCCAGCTGCAGGTCGACGCTGGGGACGTACTGGTTCACGAACTCCTGCGCGATGGCCGGGTTCTTGGCCTTGGAGGAGACGTAGAACATCTGGACACCCAGGAACGGGGTGGTCGTCCCGCCGTCCTCGAAGTCCGGGATCGGGTCGATGGCGTACTCGATGCCAGCACCCTCGACGTTGGCGATCGCCCACGGGCCGGACACCATGTAGGGGGTCCTGCCCTCGCCGAACAGGGCCTCCATCTCGGTGCCACCGACGTTGACGTTCAGCGCGCCGTTCTCGGCCAGCCAGGCGATCTTCTCGCCGCCCTGGATGCTCTCCGGGGAGTCGATGATCACGTTCTGGGCGTCCCAGCCACCCTCGGCGTTGGTGCCGAAGATGCCACCGCCGTAGGCCGACAGCCACGGGAAGGCGTGGTAGGCGTCACCCTGCTGGCCGACCGGGGTCACCATGACGTGGTCGGCGTCGCCGGACTCCACCAGTGCGGTGCCGTTGGCGATCAGGTCCTCCATCGAGGACGGCGCCTCGGGGGCCAGAGCGGTGTTGCGGATCAGGCCGAGGGACTCGGTGGCGTAGGGGACGCCGTAGATCTGCCCGTCGAACTTGGTGGCCTCGAGCGCCTCCGGGACGAACTGGTCCTGGACGTCCTGGGACATCTGGATCGGGGCGACGGTGCCGTTCTGGACGAGCTCACCCAACCAGTCGTGGGCTCCGACGATGACGTCCGGCCCCTGGTCGACGTTGGTGGCGTCCTTGAACTGCTGACGCACGTCGGTGGCCACCTGGACCTGGACGGTGATGCCGAACTCGGTGCCGAACTCGTCGGCAAACTCGGTCAGGATGGGGGCCCGGACGTCATCGGACCAGATGACCAGCTCGGCGTTCTGGTCACGCACGGGGGGCTCGGTCGACTCCGCGTCGTCGGTCGCGGGCTCCTCCGCGGCCTCCTCCGTCTCGTCGGCCGCGTCACCCTCGTCGGTGGCTTCCTCGTCGTCGGCCGGGGTCTCGGCCTCGGTCTCGCCAGCAGGGGTGGTGGGGTCGTCGTCGTTCGCGGCGTCGCCACCGCAGGCGGTCAGCAGGAGGGCTGTGATGCCCGCCATCGCGATCGCGCCGGTCGTGCGCTTCATGAGTTCTCCTTTGAACGGCAGTCCGCGAGGGTCGCGGCTCCGGGTCACGAGCCATGCCCGAAGGCACGTCCGCTAGCATGGCGCATACCTTACATTTTCTGCAAGATTTTGCAGATTGCAGTACGGTAACGAACAACAGTCACGGGCAACGCCGCCGGTGACCGGCCCCGGCAGGGCCGGACTCGTCGGGGCGGGGTCCCTGGCGAACTCCTGTCGGCGCCCGCCGGCGGGACCGTCCTTTACAACGGATCGTCCGGCACGTTCCTGCCGGTGAAGGAGTAGCCCCACCATGGCAACAGTGACATTCGACAAGGCCACGCGGATCTATCCCGGTTCCGAGATCCCGGCCGTCGACTCCCTGGACATCGAGATCACCGACGGCGAGTTCCTCGTCCTCGTCGGTCCCTCCGGCTGCGGCAAGTCCACCAGCCTGCGCATGCTCGCCGGACTGGAGGAGGTCAACTCCGGCCGCATCCTGATCGGTGACCGGGAGGTGACCGACCTCCCGCCCAAGGACCGCGACGTCGCGATGGTCTTCCAGAACTACGCGCTGTATCCCCACATGAGCGTGGCGGACAACATGGGCTTCGCCCTGCGCATCGCGGGCAAGTCCAAGGCCGAGATCCGCCAGCGTGTCGAGGAGGCCGCCAAGATCCTGGACCTGGAGCCCTACCTGGACCGCAAGCCCAAGGCCCTGTCCGGTGGTCAGCGCCAGCGCGTGGCCATGGGGCGCGCGATCGTGCGCCAGCCGCAGGTCTTCCTGATGGACGAGCCGCTGTCCAACCTGGACGCCAAGCTGCGCGTCCAGACCCGCACGCAGATCGCTTCCCTGCAGCGCCGCCTCGGCGTGACCACGGTCTACGTCACCCACGACCAGGTCGAGGCCATGACGATGGGGGACCGGGTCGCCGTCCTCAAGGACGGTGTGCTGCAGCAGTGCGACCCGCCGCGACGCATGTATGACCACCCGGACAACGTCTTCGTCGCCGGCTTCATCGGCTCCCCCGCGATGAACCTCATGGAGGGAGACGTCACCGACGGCGGGGTCCGCTTCGGCGAGGCAGTGCTCCCGGTCGACCGCAGCGTCCTGGCTGCCGCGGGCAGCCGGGTCGTGGTCGGTGTCCGGCCCGAGGACCTGACGCCGGGCACCGACAGCAACGGGCTGGCCATCGAGGTCGACGTCGTCGAGGAGCTCGGCGCCGACGCCTACGTCTACGGACGGCGCCCCGGCTCGGGGGCGGACGCCAACGCCTTCATCGCGCGGGTCGACGGTCGCACCCCGCCCGCCAAGGGCGAGGTCGTCCGCTTCGTGCCCAAGCCCGACCACCTGCACGTGTTCGACGCCGAGAGCGGGCTCCGACTCGGCGACTGAGGCCCGCGTCGCGCCCATCCTGCGGATGTACCGGGGTGCGGTCGGGCGGACACTGTCCTGACCGCACCCCGAGCACAGGGAGGCTCTACCATGCCACTGCAGATCACCGCCGCGCGGCCGGACCCTGCCATCCTCGACCTCCCCTGGGCGGTGTCCCTGGAGGACTGGCCGGAGCACCACCTGGCCGCGCTCCCCCGCGGTATCTCCCGGCACGTGGTGCGCTTCGTGCGGCTCTCCGGCGGGGTCATCGCGGTGAAGGAGATCAAGGCCGAGCTGGCTCAGCGGGAGTACCAGACGCTCCAGCTGCTCCGGCGGATCGGTCAGCCGGCCGTGGAGCCACTGGGTGTCATCGCCGGTCGCGTCGACGCGGAGGGCAACCCCTTGGACGCGTGCCTGGTGACACGGCACCTGAAGTTCTCCCTGCCCTACCGCGCCATCTTCAGCCAGCGGCTGCGGCCCGACACCGCGCGCCGGGTGCTCGATGCGCTCGCCGTCCTCCTGGTGCGGCTGCACCTCGCAGGGGTGTACTGGGGCGACGTCTCGCTGTCCAACACCCTGTTCCGGCGCGACGCCGGGGAGTTTGCCGCCTACCTCGTGGATGCGGAGACCGCCGAGGTGCACAACCAGCTCAGCGACGGACAACGACGCCACGACCTCTTCATCGCACACGGCAACATCGCCGGCGAGCTGATGGACCTGGAGGCCGGCGGCCTGCTCGCCGAGGACGCGGACGCGCTGGAGATCGCGGACCGGCTGATGCACCGCTACGAGCTGCTGTGGCGCGAGCTCACCGCGACCGAGCGCTTCGAGCGCGGTGACCGCTGGCGCGTCGACGAGCGGATCCGCAGACTCAACAACCTTGGCTTCGACGTCGGCGAGCTGGCCATGAGCACGGACGTGGACGGGACCCATATCCAGATCGAGCCGAAGATCGTCGATGCCGGTCACCACTGTCGTCGCCTGCTGCGGTTGACCGGTCTGGACGTCGAGGAGAACCAGGCGCGCCGCCTGCTCAACGACCTGGACGCCTTCCGCGCCTCCCAGGACCGACAGAACGACGACGAGGAGCTCGTCGCCCACGACTGGCTCTCCAGCATCTATGAGCCGGTCACCCGCACCGTTCCGCCGGAGCTGCGCAGCAAGCTGGAGCCGGCCGAGCTCTTCCACGAGCTCCTCGAGCACCGCTGGTACCTCTCCGAGCGCGCGGACTACGACGTCCCCCTGGAGGAAGCGGTCCGCGACTACGTGGACACCGTGCTGCCCAGCAAGCCGGACGAGGTCGCGGTCCTCGGCCTGGACACCCAGGAGATCCCGATCCGCACCAAGGGCTGAGCCGGCCGTCCTCCCCGGACCCCCGAGAGGGACACCACGACCCGCTCGCGCCGGCCCCTGCCCCCGTCCCCGCAGCCCACACGGCAGTCCCGCCGTTCGTCCGGAGGGCGGCACGAGCCCGGGAAATACCCCACGGGACGCCAAACCGTGGGTAGTTCCCGGGCACGTGCCACCCTGCCCGGCCACGATCCGCCCCAGTGCACCGACTCTCGACACACCTGGCCCTGGGCCTCGTCAAGAGTCGGCCAACTCGCGGGGTGAACGCCGGGCTGCTGACAGCAGGGGTCCGTTCTGTCACCATTGGGGGCGCCCGGACGAGCAGCTCCCGGCCGGACCCCCGCGATGCGCAGGACGCCGCGTCGGACATCGCCCGTCGTCGGCGGCACCACTCCGACGGGGTGTTCTAGGACGCGGCACGGGCGCTCAGCGCAACGAAACCCCGTGGGGCGCGTTGGGGTTCCTCGCGCTCGACAGGTTCTCGACCGGCACCGGGTCGAGGCCCTCGGGCGGGTCGAGCCCGAGCACCTGGGCGTAGAACGACAGCTCGGACTCCAGCGCCCGGACCTGGTTGTCCAGCGCGCGGAACCCGTGTCCCTCACCCTCGAACAGGACCAGTGCGACGGGCAGGCCCTTGGTGCGCAGCACCTCGGCCAGCTGCTCCGCCTGCGCCCGGGGGACCACCTGGTCGTCGGTGCCCTGCAGCAGGATCAGCGGCGTGGCCAGCCGGTCCACGTGGTGGATCGGTGAGCGCGCGGCATACACCTCCCGGCCCTCCGGCCAGGGCGCGACCAGCCCGTCGCAGTAGCGCGACTCGAGCTTGTGCGTGTCGGTCGCCAACGTCGCCAGGTCGGAGATCCCGAAGTGGCTCGCGCCCGCGGCGAAGACGTCGGTGAAGGTCGCCGCGGCCAGCGTGGTGAAACCGCCGGCGCTGCCGCCGGTGATCAGCAGGCGGGCGCCGTCCACGAGACCCTGCTCGGCCAGGTGGCGGGCCCCGGTGGCGGCGTCCTGGACGTCCACCTCGCCCCACCGGCCGTCGAGCCGCTCCCGGTAGGCGCGGCCGTAGCCGGTGGACCCGCCGTAGTTGACGTCGAGGACGGCAAAGCCGCGCGAGGTCCAGAAGGTCCGTGCGGCGCTGTGCCCCGGGACGGCCGCGGCGGTCGGCCCGCCGTGCAGGGTCACCACGAGCGGCGGCAGGTCCCGCTCGGGCGCACGGACCTGCGGGTTACGGGGCAGGTAGAGGAACCCGTGGGCCGTCTCGCCGTCTGCCCCCGGCCAGCTCACCGGTTCAGGCGTCGCCGCGTAGTCCTCCAGACCGCTCGGCTCCTCGGGGACCACGGGCGCCGTGGCGGCGGTCCGCGGGTCGACGGTCACCACCGTCGTGGGCAGGTCGGCCCGGGCCGCCTCGACGGCCAGGGTCCCGTCGGCCAGCACCGCGATCTCGGTCACAGCCGTGGTCGCCGAGTCCAGCACCTCGGTCGCACCGGTCGCCGGGTCGATCACGACCAGTTCCCGGAAGCCCTCGCGCGAGCGACCGCTCACCACCCGCCCGCCTGGCAGTAGGGCGTAGGTGGAGGTGTCGGGCACCCACCGGGGCAGGCCGAGGTCGAGCTGTTCGGTGGTGACGGCCTGCAGCCCGCCGCCCGGGCTGGAGACGTCGAGACGGTGCAGGTTGCTCCAGCCCGTGCGGTCGGAGAGCACCAGCAGCGTGGCGTCGTCCAGCCACAGCGGCTGCTCCAACGACTCGCCCGAGCCACCGGCGACCGTGTGGGCACGGTGCAGGTCCCCGTGCTCATCGAGGTCTCCCAGCCAGAGCGTCGTCTCGTGCCAGGACATGTGCGGGTGGTCCCAGGTGAGCCAGGCGATCCGCGTGCCGTCCGGGGAGAGCACCGGGTCGAGCACGAAGTCGGGTCCGGCGGTCCCCTCGTCGCTGCCGCGCTCCGCCCGGCGGCGCTCCTTCCCGGCCACGAGCACGACACCGAGGTCATCGTTGTCGCCGTCCAGGTCCAGCCGGACCAGGGAGTTCACCGGCTCCAGCGACGGCTCACGCTGGTCCTCCCGCAGACAGAACACCGCCCGCCGCGCAGGGTCGATCCGGAAGCAGGACCATCGGACAGCCCCTCCGGTGTCCGGGGTCAGCGCTCGCGGTTCATGTCCCGGTGCGCGGAGCCAGACCCGCTGGGTGCCGAAGTCGACCCACAGCACCGTTCCCCCGGCCACGGCATAGTCGCCACCGCCGTACTCCAGATAGCGGGTGCGCACGTTGTGACTCGCCGGGCTCACGTCCTCGACGGCACCACCGCTGGGCTGAGTGAGGCCGGGTTGGGTGGGAGCGAGGCGCCGCACCAGCGTGACGGCCCCGGCATCCTCCGGACGTGCCTCCAACCAGTAGAGGTCATCCCCGTCGGTCCGCGGCGACCTGCGACGGGTCGTCGCCGACAGGGTCTGGCGCCCGTCGAGCGGTGACGGCCAGGAGCCGTAGGGGCGGGTCTGCACGTGGTCCTCCACAGGGTCTTCCTTCAGGATCTCTGGCACCAGATCAGTTGACGTCGCCCAGCCACACGGGGCGGTCGGCCGGATCGGAGTTCAGCCACGAGGCCAGTGCCCGCGGATAGAGGGGCGAGCCGACGAGGTCGGGCAGCAGCACCCAGCGCACGTCGGTCTGCTCGGCGTCGGCCCCGGCCGCTGGGTGCTGCCGGTCGTCCACGAGGTAGCACCAGAACCAGAGCTCGGTCTGCTGGAAACCGGAGTCCCAGTCGGGGAAGTGCCGGGCACCGATGTAGTCCCGACCGCAGGCCAGGTCCCCCACCCGGACCCGGTAGCCGGTCTCCTCGAGCACCTCCCGCGCCACGTTCTCTACCTTCGACTCACCGAACGCCTGCCCGCCGCCGGGCGTCAGCCAGTACTCCCCCGTGTGACCGTGCAGGACCGTCAGCAGCAACCTGCCGTCGTCGACGACGAGACCCCGGGTCGCGGCACGGACGACGGGCACGACGCTCAGCTCCGCCGCAGGCGAGCGATCTCGTAGAGCGTCACGGCACCGGCGATGCCGGCGTTCAGCGACTCGGTGACCGCGGCCATGGGGATCGAGACGACCTGGTCGCACGTCTCGCGCACCAGCCGCGACAGGCCCTTGCCCTCCGACCCGATCACCACCACGAGCGGTTGGTCGGCCAGCTCGAGGCCGGGCAGCTCGACCTCGCCGTCAGCGTCCAGACCGATCACGAAACAACCGGCCTTGCGGTAGTCCTTCAGCGCCTGCGTGAGATTGGTGGCCTGGGCGACCTGGATCCGCGCGGCCGCACCGGCCGAGGTCTTCCAGGCGGCAGCGGTCATGCCGGCGGACCGACGGGCCGGCACGACGACGCCATGACCGCCGAAGGCACCGACCGAGCGGATGATCGCCCCGAGGTTGCGCGGGTCGGTGATGCCGTCCAGCGCCACGATGAGCGGGACGCCTGGCAGCTGCGCCGCGAGGAGGTCGTCCGGGTGCGCGTAGTCGTACGGTGGCACCTGCAGCGCCAGCCCCTGGTGCACGGCCCCGTCGGTCAGCCGGTCCAGCTCGCCGCGCGGGGTCTCCAACAGGGCGATGCCCTGCTCGGAGGCGAGCGCGATCGCCTCGCGCACCCGGTCGTCGGAGTCGATGCGGGAGGCGACGTACAGCGTGCTGGCCGGCACCTGGGTGCGCAGCGCCTCCAGCACCGAGTTGCGCCCCGCGACGATCTCGCTGCTCGCCCGGGTGCCGCCGCGACGCTGCGGACGCGGACGGTCGGCCTTGCTGTCCCGGTTGGCCCGGCGCGCGGCCGGGTGACCGGTGCGCTCGGTCGCCTTGGGCGTGGGGCCCCGCCCCTCCAGTCCCTTGCGACGCTGCCCGCCGCTGCCGACCTGTGGGCCCTTCTTGGCGCTCTTGCGCACCGCGCCCTTGCGCTGGGAGTTTCCCGCCATCGCGATCTACCTCGTCCTTCTCTAGCGGGCCAGCGACCAGCGGGCGCCGGCCGGGGTGTCCTCGATGACCACGCCGAGCGACGTGAGCTGGTCGCGGATCGCGTCCGCCTCCGCGAAGTCCTTCGCGGCGCGCGCGTCGGCCCGGGCGTCGAGCCGGTTCTGCACGAGCGCGGCCAGCACGTCCTCGGCGGCCCCGCCCTGGCTCCCGCCACCCCAGACGGGGTCCAGCGGGTTGATGCCGAGGACGTCGGTCATCGCCACCACGGCCAGGAGAGTATGCCGGACACTCGCCCGGTCGGTCCCGTCCTGTTGCTCGAGGGCCCGGTTGCCCTCGCGCACCGCACCGAACAGGACGGCGAGCGCCTCGGGCACGTTGACGTCGTCGTCCAGCGCCGCCGCGAAGCCCTCGGGGACAGCCGCGTCGGCCGACTCAGCCAGGAGGCCGTCGGCCGGCTCCCCGACCACCTCCAGGGCGCGCTGCAGATAACCCTCGATCCGCTCGACCGCCGCCTGCGCCTCGTCCAGTGAGTGATCGCCATACTCGATCGTGGAGCGGTAGTGCGCGGCGCCGAGGTAGTAGCGCAGGACCAGCGGGCGCACCGTCCTGGTCAGCTCGGTGACGGTCAGGGTGTTGCCGAGCGACTTGCTCATCTTCTCGCCGCTCAGGGTCACCCAGGCGTTGTGCAGCCAGAACCGGGCGAAGCCGAGCCCGGCGGCGCGGGACTGGGCCTGTTCGTTCTCATGGTGCGGGAAGCGGAGGTCGACCCCGCCGCCGTGGATGTCAAAGGTGTCACCGAGATACTTGCGGGCCATCGCCGAGCACTCCAGGTGCCACCCGGGGCGGCCGCGCCCGTAGGGGGTCGGCCAGGACGCCGTGGCCGGCTCGGTGGGCTTGGCGCCCTTCCACAGGGCGAAGTCCCGGGGGTCGCGCTTGCCACGCGGGTCGGCGTCGGCGGCCGGCTCCATGTCCTCGATCTTCTGGTGGGTCAGCTCGCCGTAGGACGGCCAGGAGCGCACGTCGAAGTAGACGTCGCCGCTGCCGTCGGCCGCCGGGTAGGCGTGGCCCCGCTCGACGAGCACGTCGATCAGCTCGACCATCTCGGTGATGTGACCGGTGGCCCGCGGCTCGTAGGTCGGCGGCAGGACCCCGAGTGTCTCCAGCGCCTGCGTGGTGGCGCGCTCGTGGGCATAGCTCCAGGCCCACCAGGGCGCTCCGTGGTCGGCGGACTTGGCGAGGATCTTGTCGTCGATGTCGGTGACATTCCGCACGAGGGTGACGTCGAGCCCGTGCCCGCGCACCAGCCACCGGCGCAGGATGTCGAAGGCGACGGCGAACCGGACGTGCCCGATGTGCGGCGCCCCCTGGGTCGTGAGGCCACAGATGTAGATGCCGACCCGTCCGGGCTCAAGGGGCTCGAAGGCCCGCAGCTCGCGGGTGGCGGTGTCGTACAGACGCAGGCTCACGCGGGTAAGGCTACCTGCGCAAGCGCGACCCGGCGCACGTCCCGGGGTCGGTCCACCCGGGACGTTCGGAGGCCGGTCAGTCCTGCAGTGCGGTAGCGGCGAACCGGGCCAGCAGGCTCGGCCACTCGGTGAACTTGTGGCGCTGCGCCGCGTTGTCCTGCTCCCACCCGCCGTGCGTCAGGGTCACCAGAGTGCCCCCGTCGGACGGCTCGAAGTCGACGACCAGTTCGGTCGGGTGGTCCCGGGGCAGGGCCAGGTGGAAGGTCATCGCGAAGCGCTCGCCGATCTCCCACTCCAGCACCTCGCCGATCGGGTAGTCCTCGCCGTCGTGGTGCAGGGCGACCACGCCACCCTCGACCTCCTCGACGTCCGCTCCCTCGTAGGTCGAGGGGTCCGACGTCAGGCGGGGGTCCCACCAGTCGCCGAACCGCTCGGTGAAGACCTCGAAGGCGTGCACCGGGTCGACGTCGACCTGGTGGGTGCAGACGATCGCGTCGGTCACCCGGTTCTGCTGGAGCTCCATCTCACCCACGCGGACCCTTTCCTGGCTCGAACGGATCAAGTCTGCTCCCCCCGAGCCCGGTCGCGCTAGGGGAGGCTCACAGGCTGACCATCCGTCGCACGGCAGCCCGCTCCACGAGCGTCCACAGGGCACTGGTCACCAGGTAGATCCCGGTCCCCAGCGGGAGCACGGCGACCGCGAACACCGAGCCGAACGACAGCCACGGCATGATCCGGTTCATCGTGGCGGCCACCTCGGCCTGACGCGGGTCGCCACCTGCGGCGGGTTCGACCAGGTAGGCGCGGGTCTGCCGCATCGTCAGGAAGGCGACCACCAGGGACACGGTGAGCAGCCCGACGAACACGGGGAGCCCTGGGCCCGCCGTCACCAGGTGGGCCGTCATCGGCACGCCGAGCATCGTGTGCTCCAGGACCGAGTTGACCTGGCCGGCGAACTCCGGTGCGGCGAACAACCGGTAGACGACGAAGAACACCGGGAGCTGGACCAGTGCGGGCAGGCAACCCGCGACCGGTGAGACACCCTCCCGCTGGTGGAGCTCGAGCAGCTCGCGCTGGAGCCGCTCGCGGTCCTTGCCGTGCCGTGCCCGGACCTCCTGCAGCTGGGGTGCGATCCGTTGCCGGTGCAGGGTGGCACGGTAGGTCGCGCGGTTGAGCGGGTGCAGCACGAGCCGCACCAGGACGGTGAGCAGGACGATCACCAGGGGCATCGGCAGCCACTGGGCGGTCCCGTCGATCAGGTGGTGGACGGGGAGCAGGAACGGGTCGAGCCAGGACATAGGGATCCTCCGGGAGGCACAGCGGGACGGGGGCGTCTCGGAGGTGCTGCGGCGATCAGGCGTGCGGCGCTTGGATCAGTCGGCGCGGGTCAGGCGTCAGTCGGCGCGGGTCTCGCGCGCGGATCAGCGGGCAGGGCTGGTCACGAGGACCTCCGCGGGGTGGCGCCCCGGAGCCCTCGGTTGTGGCCTGCCCGCCAGGCCCGGGTCGAGCAGCGGGATCGGAGCGCGACCCCACTGCCTGCGGAGCCGCCCTGCGCCCGGAACCACGGCGCCCGGCGCACCCAGCGCGATCGCGGCGACCGTCGTGGTGACGGCCATCCCGACCAGCAGCAGCACTCCGAGCCCGACCGCCAGCGTGGCGGAGTCCGCGGGGATGCCCGCGAGCGCACCGACGACGACAGCGCTCAGCAGCATCCCCAGCAGGGAGCGGCGCGGGTCGGTCTGGTGCACACCCACAGGATAGCCGCGAGTTCAGCTCAGGAGGTCGGCGCCTTCTCTCCCGCGCCCCGGTGGCCGACGGCCGTGTCCATGGCTGTGGGTCAGTGCCCGCGGTCGATCCACTCCTGGCGGTGCGGGGCCTCCGCTCCGATGGTCGTCGTCTCGCCGTGACCGGTGTGCACGACCGTGTCCAGCGGAAGGGTCAGCAGCCTTCGCGTGATCGAGTCGACGATGGTGCCGAAGTCGCTGAACGAGCGCCCGGTCGCACCCGGACCGCCCTGGAAGAGAGTGTCGCCGGTGAACACCGCCCCCAGCGCGGGCACGTGGAAGCAGCACGCCCCGGGGGTGTGCCCCGGCGTGTGCATCACCTGAAGCACGGTGCCCGCGACCTCGATCGTGTCGCCGTCCTCCAGCTCCTCGGTCGGGGGGTCGGAGTGCACCCGGTCCCAGAGCATCCGGTCCTCCGCGTGGAGGTAGGTCGGCGCCCCCGTGGCCTCGGCCAGCGCCGCGGCCGCGTCGATGTGGTCGTCGTGCGCGTGCGTCAGGAGGATGGCGGCCACCGTGCGACCACCGACGACGTCCAGGATCTTCTGCACGTCGTGCGGGGCGTCGATGACCGCACACTCCCGGTCGTCGCCGATCACCCACACGTTGTTGTCCACGTCCCAGGTGCCACCGTCCAGGCTGAAGGTCCCGGAGGTCACGCCGTGGTCGATCCGCAGCTGGCCGGCGCCGTTCACAGGACCACCACCGAGCGAAGCACCTCGCCGCGTTCCATCTTGGAGAAGGCCCCCTCGACGTCGTCGATGCCGATGGTCTCGGTGACGAAGGCATCGAGGTCGAAACGGCCCTGACGGTAGAGGTCGATGAGCATCGGGAAGTCCCGTGAGGGCAGGCAGTCGCCGTACCAGCTGGACTTCAGCGACCCGCCGCGCCCGAAGACGTCCAGGAGCGGCAGCTCGACGGTCATCTCCGGCGTCGGCACCCCGACCAGCACGACGGTGCCGGCCAGGTCACGCGCGTAGAAGGCCTGCTTGTAGGTCTCCGGCCGGCCGACGGCGTCAACGACCAGGTCGGCACCGAACCCGTCGGTGAGTTCCTGGATCGCCACGACCGGGTCACGCCCGGAACTGTTCACGGTGTGGGTGGCGCCGAAGCCCGTGGCAATCTCCAGCTTCCGGTCGTCCACATCCACCGCGATGATCGTCGTCGCGCCGGCCAGAGCCGCACCCGCGATGGCGGCGTCTCCCACGCCGCCGCAGCCGATGACCGCCACCGAGTCACCGCGCCGCACCCCGCCGGTGTTCACCGCCGCACCGAAGCCGGCCATGATCCCGCACCCGAGGAGCCCGGCGGCAGTGGCCGAGGCCTCCCGGTCGACCTTGGTGCACTGCCCGGCCGCCACGAGCGTCTTCTCGATGAAGGCGCCGATGCCCAGCGCGGGCGACAGCTCGGTGCCGTCGGTGAGCGTCATCTTCTGGGTCGCGTTGGCGGTGTTGAAGCAGTACCAGGGCTCGCCCTTGGCGCAGGCCCGGCACTGACCGCAGACCGCCCGCCAGTTGAGGATCACGAAGTCACCGGGCTCCACCTCGGTGACTCCCTCCCCGACGGCCTCGACGGTGCCTGCCGCCTCATGGCCCAGGAGGAACGGGAACTCGTCGTTGATGCCGCCCTCCCGGTAGTGCAGGTCGGTGTGGCACACGCCGCAGGCCTCGACCCTTACCACGGCCTCCCCCGGTCCAGGATCCGGGACGACGATGTCGACGAGCTCGACCTCGGCGCCCCTTCTGCGGGCGATGACTCCCTTGACCGTGCTTGGCATTCCTGACCCCTCGGGTTGTGACCGGTAGTGACACGTGCACTAGTGACACGTGCGCGCGTGCGCGCCTTGGCCCAATCTAGGCGGTCGCCCGCGGTGCGTCATCCCGGCCTGGCGATCGGTGAGTGCCCGGCCCTGCGGATATCCTGTCGCCCATGAGCGGGGACAGGGCGCCGTCGGCGTCCCGCGGGGAAGAACTGGTCCGGCGCCCACCGCGCAGCGGGAGGCCCGGCAGGATCGGCGTGGGTCGGGCACTGTGCCCGTGCGGCCGGGAGGTCGACACACGCCACCACGGGTTCTGGTCCGGCGTGGCCAACTTCGTGCTCATCCCGGTCCTGACGCTCGGCCTCTACACCCTCGTGGTGTTCATCGGGCTGGAGCTCTACCCGGGCCGGCCCGTCGGCGGCCTCGTCATCATGCTCCTGCCCGTGGTGTCCCTGGTGGTCACCACCCTCGTGCACCTGCTCCGCGGGCACCGGTGGGGATGCCTGGCGAGGCGCGCGGTCGGCTGGTGGCTGTGGTGGCCAGGTGGCGTCCTGAGTGCTCTCGCGTTCGCCTGACCGACGGTGGCATCGGGACGCTCGCATTCACCTGAGCGGCGCCGAGGTCGGGGGCCCCTCGACCTCCCGCGTCAGGTGCCCGCGCCCGAGAAGACCAGGGCGGTCGCGATGCCGGCGAGACCCTCACCGCGACCGGTGAACCCCAGCCCGTCCGTCGTGGCCGCGCTCACCGAGACCGAGGCGCCACCGAGGGCCTGGGACATCGCGGCCTCCATCTCCTGGCGCCGCGGGCCCACCCTCGGGCGCGCGCCGACCAGCTGCACCGCGACGTTGCCGACCGCATAGCCCGCCTGCTCGACGAGGCCGCGGACGTGGTCGAGCATCTGCGCCCCCGAGGCCCCAGCCATCTGCGGGCGGTCGGTCCCGAACACCGAGCCGAGGTCACCGAGTCCGGCGGCCGACAGCAGGGCGTTGCAGGCGGCGTGGGCGGCGACGTCGCCGTCCGAGTGACCCTCGATGCCGCGCTCCCCCGGCCACTCGAGGCAGCCGAGCATGAGCACCCTGGCACTCCCCTCCGGAGCGTAGGCGTGCACGTCGACCCCGGTGCCGACGCGGAAGGGAGCTGTGGACATGAGCCCACTGTAGGGCGACAGCTGAGGCAGGATGGCGGACGTGGACCTACGCATCTTCACCGAGCCCCAGCAGGGCGCCACCTACGACGAGCAGCTCCGCGCGGCACGCACCGCCGAGGCCGCGGGCTTCGGCGCCTTCTTCCGCTCCGACCACTACCTGGCGATGGGCGACCGGGACGGGAGTCCCGGACCGACGGACGCCTGGGTGACGCTGGCCGGCCTGGCCCGCGAGACCTCGACGATCCGCCTCGGCACCCTGGTCACCTCCGCGACCTTCCGGAGACCCGGACCGACCGCGATCGCGGTCGCCCAGGTCGACGCGATGAGCGACGGCCGGGTCGAGTTCGGGCTCGGTGCCGGGTGGTTCGAGGACGAGCACACGGCATACGGCATCCCGTTCCCCGCCGTGGGTGGCCGGTTCGACCTGCTCGAGGACTCCCTGGCGGTGATCACCGGCCTGTGGGGGACCCCGGTGGGAGAGCTGTTCTCGTATGACGGAGCGACCGTGACCGTGACCGACTCGCCCGGGCTGCCCAAGCCGGTGCAGCGGGACGCCGTCTCCGGCGGGCCACCGGTCATCGTGGGCGGTATGGGCAAGCGGCGCACCCCCGCGCTGGCCGCACGCTATGCCGCCGAGTTCAACACGGCGTTCGTCGCGCTGCCGCAGGCCGCCGAGCAGTTCCAGCGGGTGGCGGACGCGTGTGAGGAGGCCGGACGCGCGTCCGGGAGCATGATCCGCTCGGCGGCCCTCACCGCGGTCGTCGGTCGCGACGAGGCGCAGTTCCGCTCACGCGCGGCCGCGATCGGCCGGGACCCCGACGAGCTGCGGGAGAACGGTCTGGCGGGAGCGCCCGGCGAGGTGGTCGAGCGGATCGGTCAGTGGGTCGACCGGACCGGCATCGAGCGGGTCTACCTCCAGGTGCTGGACCTCACCGACGACGTCGTGGACCACCTCGAGCTGATCGCCGCGGAGGTCATGCCGCAGGTGCGGTGAGCGAGGCTGGCCAAACAGGCGTCAGGAGCCGCAGCGCCCGGCGCGCCGAGCTCGAAGAGCTTCCTCGACCTGCGCGACCAGGGCCTCGACTGGGCGGCTGGTGGTGTCCAGGGTCAGGTGCGACTCGGGCCAGGGCTGGTAGTCGTTGCCCACGACCGACTCCCAGCCGGGGAGCCGGTGCCCGGCGATGTCAGCCTCCCGCGTCTCGACGCGTTCCCGGTGCTCACCGGCGGTGCAGGTGAGCTCCACCTCGAGCACGACCGCACCGGAGGGGGTGGCTGCCTCCCGCCAGGCCGCCCGCGTCTCCGGCAGCGGGTTGACCGAGTCGGCGACCACGTCGAGGCCGAGCGCGAGCTGGTCGGCCGCGACCGCGTAGGCGGCGGCGTATCCCTGCGGTCCGACCTGGTCTGTCCCGGCACGGACCAGCGCCTGCTCGACCGTGTCCACCCGGACGTGCGCCGCCGCGCGGTGCCGCGCCCACGCGCGGGCGAGAGTGGTCTTGCCGGAGCCCGGGAGGCCGCCCAGCACGAGCAGGACCGGTCGTCGGGCGACGTCGGGGGGCTCGGTCCACGCGGCGACACGAGCCAGGTCCTCGGGCCCGGTGACCTTGAGGGACCGCGGGTCGCCCACGACGAGGAAGACCGCCCCGCCCATGGCCTCGACCAGGCCGGCGTCGTCCGTGGCGTGACCGTGGCCCTCCCGGTGAGCCCGGTCGAGTGTCTCGCGGAGGAACCCCTGGGGCGTCTGGACGGCCCGCAGGGTGCTGCGGTCGGGGGTGGCCACCACGTGGTCCCGGGCGTCGGCGACCTTGATCGTGTCCGTGACGGACACCGCCGGGACGACTGCCGCGTGGCCGTGCCGGACCGCGGCGACGACACGCTCGAAGACCGCGGCGGGGGTGAACGCGCGGGCCGCGTCGTGCACCAGGACGATGCCGACGTCATCGGGCATCGCGCGCAGCCCCTCGGCGACGGAGTCGGTGCGCTCGGCCCCACCGGGCACCACGGAGACCGGCACCGGCGACCCGTCCGGGACCGCACGGCGGACGGCCTCGGTGAGCTCCGGCATACTGCCGGCGGGAGCGACCACGACCACATCGGACAGGTCCGGACATGACAACACGCCCCGGAGGGCGTGTGTCACGAGGGGTTCAGCACCGGCGCCGTGCCCGATCGGCACGAGTGCCTTGGGCCGGTCGGCCCCGAGGCGGGTGCCCCGGCCGGCCGCCACCAGGATGACGCCGACGCGGTGCTGCGGGTTCAGGAGGCCAGGACCTCGTCCAACGTGGCCTCGGCCTTGTCCTCGTTGGTCTTCTCGGCGAGCGCGAGCTCGGAGACCAGGATCTGACGGGCCTTGTTCAGCAGGCGCTTCTCACCGGTGGACAGGCCCCGGTCCTTGTCGCGGCGCCACAGGTCGCGGACGACCTCTGCCACGCGGATGACGTCACCGGAGGCGAGCTTCTCCAGGTTGGCCTTGTAACGGCGGGACCAGTTGGTCGGCTCCTCGGTGTGCTCGGCGCGCAGCACCTCGAACACCTTGTCCAGACCTTCCTTGCCGACCACATCGCGAACGCCGACCAGATCGCAGTTGTCTGCGGGGACCTCGATGGTCAGATCACCCTGGGCGACCTTGAGCTTTAGGTAGAGTTTCTCCTCGCCCTTGATGGTGCGCGTCTTCATTTCTTCGATCAGTGCGGCCCCGTGGTGCGGGTACACAACCGTCTCGCCGACCTTGAACGTCATCTTCAGTTAGCCCCTTTCGCGGAGTTCAAGGGTAACATGCGTGGCGCAGATCACGTAATAACATCCGTGGCATTTGTGCTGGTCAGCGGAGTAACGGGGCTCATTCACCCTGTTCAGGCACGGCCTGGCCGCCCGAGGTTGACGGGTCTCTGACGCGCGCGCGAGGGGGCCGCTAGAGTGGCTCCCGTGATCTCCAGGACCGCTGCCCCGCAGCTCGCCCCCCGTCCCCGCCGTCTGGCCGCCGCCGGGCTCGCGCTGGCGGCCGCGCTGACCCTCAGCGCCTGCCAGATGAGCTCCCCGGTCACCACCGATATGGGCTACGACCCCGCCGACGGCGTCTCGGTCGATGCTGGAGCGATGGCGGTGCGCGACCTGCTGGTCGTCAGCGAGGGGGACGGCGCTCCAGGGGTGGTCAGCGGTCAGGTCGTCAACAACACCGGCGAGGCGGCCGACGTCACGATCTCCGCCGTCGTCGACGGTCAGATGGTCGCGCTGCAACCGACGGTGACCGTGGAGCCCGGAGCATCGGTCCGGTTGGACGGCCAGGGCTCGGGCGGCGCCGGCACACCGGTCACCGTTCCGAACGTCCCGGTCCGCGCCGGCGGCGTCATCGAGCTCATGGTGCAGACCTCGCAGGGCGAGGCGGACTCGGGACTGGCGCCGGTCGTCCTGCCCGACGGCTACTACGGTGACGTGGTCGTCCCCACCACGGACACGAGCCAGTAGCCCTCCTCAGCCCGCGGGCCGGGTGAGCCCTGCGGGCTGGCTGACCTCGGTGACGTCCAGCCGCTCGTCGATATCCAGGTGATCCGCGCCCCACTCGCCCGTGACCAGGTAGACCACCCGGTGCGCGACGGAGACGGCATGGTCGCCGAAGCGCTCGTAGTAGCGGCTGAGCAGCGTCGCGTCGATCGCGGCCTCCACCCCGGAGTCCCACTCCTCGGACAGCAGGGTGCGGAACACCTCGCGGTGCAGGTCGTCCATCTCGTCGTCGGTGACCATGAGCCGGGACACGGCCTCGACGTCGTTCTCCCGGATGATACGCCCCGCCTCGGTCACCAGGTCCTGGGCCACCTCGGCCATCCGGGCGAAGGTCGGCGTGAGGCTCGCCCCGAGCACGCGCGCCGGGTAGCGCAGGCGCGCCACCTTGGCGACGTGCCTGGCGAGATCACCCATGCGCTCCAGGTCCGCGCTCATCCGCATCGCCGTCACGAGCATGCGCAGATCGGTCGCCACGGGCTGTTGCCGGGCGAGCGCGTCAACGGCACGGGTGTCGAGGTCGCGCCGGACCGCGTCGATGTGTTCGTCGGCCGAGATCACGGACTCGGCCAGCTCCAGGTCCCCGGTCATCAGCGCCTCGGTCGCCTGGCGCAGCGCAGCCGCCGACAGCCGGGACAGCTCCACGAGCTGGTCGGTGATGAACTGCAGTTCCTCGGTAAAAGCCTTGCGCACGCGCACTCCCTCTGTGTCAGTCGGGTCCTACTCCACAGGAGACTGTGTCACCCCTGGGTTAACGGTTCCCGCACACCAGGTGAACGCCGTTCGACCAGGTGGGCGAGGGTCGCCCCGGTGCTCCTCTGATGTGCGTGGGGGGGCGCACCCACAGGCAGGAGTATGCCGTCCGGCTCACTAGGCTGGAGCCGTGGACGAGCTGACGGCAGGGGCCCTGGGCGTGGTGCTCGGGCTGGCGTTGGCGGCCATCGCGACCCTGCTGGTGCGGGTCACCGAGCGCAGGTCTGTCCCGGCAGCGCTCCCGGAGCCGGTCGAGCCAGCGGTGCCCAAGGGGGTGGCTGACGTGCTCGCCGTGCTGCGGGACGGGGCCATCGTGCTCGACGCCAACGGCAGCGTCGTCAAGACCAGTGCGTCCGCGGTCGCCCACGGTCTCGTGCGGGGGAACCGACTGACCCACAGCGAGCTGCGAGAGCTGGCGGTCCAGGTCCACCGCGACGGCGTCATCCGCGACGCCGAGCTGGAGCTGCCCCGGGGACCCCTGGGCCAGGTGCTGATCGTCGTGGGGGTCCGGGTGGCCCCGATCGGCCGTGACCAGGTCCTGGCCCTGGTCGAGGACCGGACCAAGGCCCGCCGCGTCGAGGAGGTCCGGCGCGACTTCGTGGTCAACGTCAGCCACGAGCTCAAGACCCCCGTGGGCGGACTGGCGCTGCTGGCGGAGGCGGTCGAGGATGCGGCGAGCGACCCCGACGCCGTCCAGCGCTTCGCCGGCCGGATGAAGGTCGAGACCGTCCGGCTCACCCGGCTGGTCAGCGAGATCGTGGACCTGTCCCGACTGCAGACGGCGGACCTGTCCTCCCCGCTCGGCGAGGTCGACGTGGGCGCGTGCGCCCGCGAGGCGGTCGAACACACCCGGGTCGTCGCGGGGGCACGGCGCATCACCCTCACCAACGCCACGCCGCGCACCCCCCTGACGGTCCACGGTGACCCCGAGTGGATCACCACCGCCATCCGCAACCTCATCACCAACGCGATCAGCTACTCCGAGGAGGGCAGTCCCGTGGCGGTGATCTGCCGGCGTCGCAAGGATCTCGTGGAGGTCGCGGTCACCGACCAGGGCCAGGGGATCTCCCCGGCCGACCAGGAGCGGATCTTCGAACGCTTCTACCGCATCGACGCCGCGCGCTCCCGGGCGACCGGCGGCACCGGCCTGGGCCTGTCGATCGTCAAGCACATCTGCGCCAACCTCGGCGGCGACGTCGTCGTCTGGAGCGAGCTGGGGCAGGGGTCCACCTTCACCATCCGGCTCCCTGCCGCGGATTCGGCCTCTGGCTCCGTCGGGGTAGCCTCGGAGACAGCATCCGCTCCATCCACCCACCCGTCAGACGACCTCGGTCGAGAGACCGAGCGAGGAGTGAGTTCATGACCCGGATCCTGGTGGTCGAGGACGAGGAATCGTTCAGCGACCCGCTCTCCTACATGCTGCAGAAGGAGGGCTACGACGTGGCGGTCGCCGAGACGGGCCCCGACGCTCTCACCGAGTTCGACCGCAACGGGGCCGACCTGGTGCTGCTCGACCTCATGCTGCCGGGACTGTCCGGCGTCGATGTCTGCCGGTCGCTGCGTGCCAAGTCGAGCGTGCCGGTCATCATGCTCACCGCCAAGGACAGCGAGGTCGACAAGGTGGTGGGTCTGGAGATCGGGGCCGACGACTACGTCACCAAGCCCTACTCCGGCCGCGAGCTCCTGGCGCGCATCAAGGCGGTGCTCCGCCGACAGGCCGAGCCCGAGGAGCTGCTGCCCTCGACGGTCGAGTCAGGACCGGTCCGGATGGACGTCGAGCGGCACACCGTGTCGGTCAACGGCGAGGCGATCACGCTCCCGCTCAAGGAGTTCGAGCTGCTCGAGATGCTGCTGCGCAACTCCGGGCGGGTGCTGACCAGGGGACAGCTGATCGACCGCGTCTGGGGCACCGACTACGTCGGGGACACCAAGACCCTGGACGTGCACGTCAAGCGGCTCCGCGCCAAGATCGAGCCGGACCCGGCACAACCGCAGCACATCGTCACGGTGCGCGGTCTCGGCTACAAGTTCGAGGCGCCGTGAGCACCCCGGCGAGCGCGCCCGGCGGGCGGCCCGTGGTCCTGGTGGTCATGGACGGCGTGGGTGTCGGCACCGGCGACCAGTATGACGCGGTGGCCGCGGCGGACACCCCGCACCTGGACGCGCTGCGCCAGGACGGGACCTCCCTGGAGATCCTCGCCCACGGCACCCACGTCGGGCTGTCCAGCGACAGCGACATGGGCAACTCCGAGGTCGGCCACAACACGATGGGCGCGGGCCGCATCATCGCGCAGGGAGCCAAGCGGGTGGACGACGCCGTCCTCGGCGGGGAGATTTGGGAGGGGTCCTGGCAGGACGTGGTCGCGACCGCGACGCGTGACGGCGCCGCGCTGCACCTGATCGGCCTGCTCAGTGACGGCAACGTTCACTCCTCGTGGGAGCACCTGCTCCTGCTGCTCGAGCACGCCCGGTCCGACGGGGTCACCCGCCTGCGGGTGCACACGCTGTTCGACGGCCGGGACGTGGAGGACCGCACCGCGGACCGCTACGTCGCCCGGCTCGAGGAGGCCCTCGCCGCGCTCACCGACGGCACCGACCTGGACTTTCGGATCGCCTCCGGCGGTGGGCGCATGGTCACCACGATGGACCGCTACGAGGCCAACTGGTCCGTGGTGGAGGCGGGCTGGCGCGCCCACATGCAGGGTGCCGCCCGACCGTTCCCGTCCGCGGCCGAGGCGATCCGCACGCTCCGCGAGGAGACTCCGGGGATCAGCGACCAGCTGCTCGAGGCCTTCACCGTCGTCGACGCCGTCGGAGATCCGGTGGGACCCGTCCGCGACGGTGACGCCGTGGTCATCTTCAACTTCCGCGGTGACCGGGCGATCGAGCTGACCCGGGCCTTCGTGGAGGGCGAGGAGTTCCCCGGATTCGACCGGGGCACTCGCCCGGACGTCTTCTTCGCGGGAATGACCCTCTATGACGGCGACACCAACATGCCGCCGGTCCGGCTGGTGCAGCCACCGAAGATCGAGGACACGGTCAGCGAGGTCATCGCCCGCGCCGGACTGCGCCAGCTCGCGGCGTCCGAGACCCAGAAGTTCGGGCACATGACCTACTTCTGGAACGGCAACAGGTCCGACCCCTTCGACCCGCAGACCGAGACCTACATCGACATCCCCTCGGACCGCATCGAGTTCGACAAGGCCCCGCGCATGAAGGCGGCCGAGACGGCGGACTACGTCATCTCGGCGCTCCAGGACGGCGACTACACCTTCCTGCGGTCCAACCTGGCCGGCGGCGACATGGTGGGGCACACCGGCAACTTCGACGCCACCGTCCTGGCCGTGGAAGCCGTGGACGAGGCCGTGGGCCGGATCGCGGGGGCGGTGGAGGCGGCGGGTGGCTGCCTGGTGGTCACCGCGGACCACGGCAACAGCGAGGACATGGTCGAGCGCGACAAGGCGGGCCAGCCCCGCACCCGCGAGGACGGCACCCCCCTCTGGAAGACCGCCCACTCGACCAACCCGGTCCCGTTGCTCATCGCCGACTACTCCGGCCAGCAGTGGCAGATCGTGGACGGCGTGGAGTCCCCCGGCCTGTCCAACCTGGCCGCGACGCTGCTGGTGCTGCTCGGTCTGGACGTCCCGGAGGAGTACCGCCCCTCGCTGGTCACGGAGGCCTGACCGGGAGTCTCGGTCGAGCCGGAATCACCGGGAGTCTCGGTCGAGCCGGAATCACCGGGAGTCTCGGTCGAGCCGGAATCACCGAAGCTCTCGGGTTCCGGGCACCCTCCGCCCTGCCTCGGGGTTGTCGCAGGACCGCAGGCTGGTCAGCACACCCAGTTGTAGGTGCGGTGCTCATCCACCAGCCAGATCTCCTGACCGCTGTCCGAGACGTAGTGGGCCCGGCCGTCGGCGTAGACGGTGAGGGTGCCGATGTCGTCGCCCGGGCCTGGTTCGGAGACCGTCAGGATGTGGACGCCCATCCCGGTGCCGTAGCGGACCAGGTCGAGGTCGTCCTGCTCCTCGGGCAGGAGCGGCCAGAACTCCAGCCCGTCGCGACGCCGAGCAGGAGCGCGAGGGCCAAGGTGACCATGCCCCTTCGGTGGTTGCGCCGCTCTTCCATGGCCCTAGGATGCGCCGGACTCGTCCCCGGTTCCCTCGAGCAGGTGCCGGAACGCCTCCAGGTTGGCCGTCGACTCGCCCCGCGAGACCCGCCAGCGCCACTCGGTCCTCATCGAGGTGAGGAAGCCGATGACCAGCAGCTCGTTGAACGGCTCGTCACAGGCGGTGAGCACCGTGCCGAGCAGCCGGTCGATGGTGGGCGTGTCGATCGCCTCGACGGGTAGGCGGCCGCTGAGATAGACGTCACCCTCGGCGTCGATGGCGTAGGCCGTGCCCGGCATCCGCAGGTTGCGACGCAGCAGGAAGCGGTAGAACTCGGTGTGGTTCTCGTCGGGGTTGCGGATCACGAAGGCCTGCACGGAGACCGCGTCGGCACCCACCACCAGCGAGCAGACCGTCCGCAGCTTGCGCTCACCGGGGAGGGTGACCACGAGCTCGCCCTCCCGGGTGCCCTCGTCATAGTCGACGCCCACCTCGTCGAGCGCCGCCCGCAACCGGCTCAATGACTGTTCAGTGCTCACGGCAGCACCAGGCTGGGGACCGGCTGACCGAGCAGCGGTCCGTAGCCGTTGACACCCGACGGAGCCCGCTGTGCCCGAGCCTGCCGATAGACCTCGTCGAGCCGGTCCACGGTGCTGTCCCAGCCCAGGGAGGCGGCGTGGGCCAGACCGGCCTCGGCGAGGGCCGCGCGCCGCTGGCCGTCCGCCAGCAGGGCACCGATCTCGTCGGCCCAGTGCAGCGGGTCGTGCCCGTCGACCAGGACCCCGCCGTCACCCACCGCCACCGGCAGCCCGCCGACGTCTGCGGCGACGACGGGGGTGCCGCTGGCCAGCGACTCCACGGCGACCAGCCCGAACGACTCGTTGTAGCTCGGCACGGTGACCAGGTCGGCGGCGCGGTACCAGTCGGCCAGGGCAGCCCGGGACACCGGCGGCACGAACCGGACCATGTCCTCCAGGCCGAGCTCGGCGGTGAGCTCCTGCAGCGACTCCGGCCTGGCCAGCCCTGACCCCGACGGGCCACCGAGCACCCCGACCACGAGGCGCTCACGCAGCGTGGGGTCGCGACGGACCAGCTCCGCGACCGCCCGGATCGTGACGTCGGGCGCCTTCAGCGGCTGGATCCGGCCGACGAACAGCACCACGAGCGCGTCCGGCGCCAGGCCGACGGCGTGCCGGGCCGCGCGCTGGTCACCGGGGCTGAACACCTCCAGGTCCACGCCCGGCGGGACCACCCGGACCTTCTGCGGGTCGGCGTCGTAGAGCTCGATGAGCTGGGTGGCCTCCTCGGGCGTGTTCGCGACGAGCACGCTGGCCGCCTCAACCACCTGCGTCTCGCCGATCTCGCGGCCCGGGGGCTCGGCACTGTCCCCCTCGGCCAGCTGGGCGTTCTTGACCCGCGCCATGGTGTGCATCGTGTGGACCAGCGGCACGTTCCACCGGTCCGCGGCCAGCCAGCCGACCTGCCCCGAGAGCCAGTAGTGGGAGTGGACCACGTCATACCACTGTTCCGGGCGGCCCGCCGCGGTCCGCATCACCCCCGCCGTGAACGCACAGAGCTGTCCCGGCAGGTCGTCCTTGCCCAGGCCCTCATAGGGTCCGGCCGGCACGTGGTGGACCAGGACGCCCGGGCCCATCCGCACCGTCTCGGGCAACGAGCCGTCGGTGGCCCGGGTGAAGATCTCCACCTCGGTGCCCCGGGCGGCGAGCCGCCGCGCGGTCTCGACCACATAGACGTTCAGCCCGCCCGCGTCGCCGGTGCCCGGAGGGTCCAGCGGCGAGGTGTGCACGCTGAGCATGGCGACCCGACGGACCCGGTCGGTCTCAGTCACGTGGTGAACTCCTGCCTACGGCTTGCACTGTGTCCTCCAGTCTCGCACGGCGCCTATCGTGGGGCCGTGGCTGGTGCACCCCGGACGACCCGACCGGTCGGCGCGATCACCCGCGGCACGACCAACCCCAACCGGCTGCGGCGCGTGGACCGGTGGGTGGTCCACACCTACGGCCCGCTCCTCGCGTCCTCCCCGGAACCTCCGGTGGTGGTCGACCTCGGCTACGGGGCCCACCCGGTCACCACCCTCGAGCTGCACCAGCGGCTGGCGGCGGTCCGTCCGGACGTGCAGGTCGTGGGCCTGGAGATCGACAAGGAACGCGTCACCGCCGCCGCCCGGCACGCGGACCCGCCGGGCCTGACCTTCGCGGTCGGGGGCTTCGAGATCCCGCTCGCCGGCGGACGGTCGCCCGTGGTGGTCCGGGCGCTCAACGTGCTCCGGCAGTATGACGAGGAGCAGGTCCTGCCTGCCTGGTCCCGGGTGGTCTCCCGGCTGGCTCCCGGAGGGGCGCTCGTGGAGGGCACCTGCGACGAGCTCGGCCGACTGGGCTCCTGGGTCGACGTGCGCCGGGGCCAGGACGGGGCACCGACGCCCCGGTCGCTGACGCTCTCCTGGCGGCTGGCGCAGCTGGACCAGCCCTCGGTGGTGGCCGAGCGCCTCCCCAAGGTCCTGATCCACCGCAACGTGCCCGGCGAGCGGGTGCACGCGCTGATGACCGACCTCGACGACGCGTGGGCCCGGGCGGTCGGCCACGCGGCATACGGCCACCGGCAGCGGTTCCTGGCGACGGTCTCGGACCTGCGAGACCGCGGGTGGCCGGTCCTGGGCACCCGGGGACGCTGGCGCCTGGGCGAGCTGGAGGTCGCGTGGGAGGCTGTCGCGCCCGGGACCTAGCCGGGAGCCAGCCCGGCGCGGAGCAGACGCTAGTCGCGGCGGTAGTCGTCCTCGACCCGGGTGATGTCCGCCTCGTCGAAGTCGCCGAAGGCGAGCTCGAGCACCCGGGCGGGCTGGTCGCCGGAGTTGCCCATCCGGTGCAGCGTGCCCACCGGCACCCACACGAGCTCGCCCGGCTGGGCCGACCAGGTGCGGTCGCCGAGCGTGACGTCGACCGGGTGGTCCAGCACCTGCCACATCTCGTTGCGTGCCGCGTGGTGCTGCAGCGAGAGGCGCTGACCGGGGTCGATGGTGACCGTCTTGACCGTCACGGTCTCGTTGGTCGCGAACTGCTCGAAGCGACCCCAGGGCCGCTCGACCACGAAGACGTCCCGGGTGCGGTCGCGGTAGGCCCCGGGCGACCCCTCGGTGGGCTGCGCCCGGGCAGCAGCGGCCAACTCCTCGGGGGTGTGGATCTGCTCCTCCGTGGTGGTGTGGTCACTCATCGAGTCGTCTCCCCGTGCTCGGTGATGGTGCGTCGGATCATGGCGTCAGGAACTCCCCCACGAGGTCACGGACGCGGGAGCGGTGACCCCACATGATGCCACCCGGCGGCAGCACCTGCAGCATCGCCCCGGGCAGCACCTCGGCGAGCTCGCGGGCGACGGCAGCCGGGTGGGCGGGGTCGCCCTCCTGGGCGAGGAGCAGGACGGGGGCGGTCACCCGACTCAGCAGCGCCCGGTCGGCGACCGGCACCCGGTGCGGCAGGGTCCTCAGGGCCCGACCCACGCCGGTCCCCACCAGCCGGTCGGCCTGGCCCCGGGCCCACTGGCGCACGCCCGGCTCGCTGCGCACGTGCACCGGCTCGGCCCCCAGCAGGTGCTCCGCCACCCCCTCGTGGTCACCCGCGTCGACCAGGTCGGCCAGCCCGGCCAGACGGGCCATCGCCGCGTCGTCCCGCGGGCGGTCGATGGCCGCCGGCAGGACCAGCACGAGGCGCTCGAACCGGCCCGGATCGGTGGTGAGCCCGGCGCACAACGCGCCGGCACCCATGCTGATCCCCAGCGCCTGTCTGGCCCCCACGTGGTCCGCCACCGTCCAGAGCTCGGCGGCCAGGTCGACATACTGCCAGCCGTCGTCCGGGGTCGTGGAGGAGCCATGGCCACGGAAGTGCAGGAAGGTGCGCGTGCCAGGCACCTTCGAGGCGTAGGGCCGGGTGGTCGGGATGGACCCGGCGAGTCCGTGGGCGAAGACGGTGTGGGGTGCGCCGTGGCCGGCGGTCAGGACCTCCAGGTCCCCCGTGGGACCGACGACCAGACGAGTATGCGGTGGGGTCACCACGGACCGTAGGAACCCCTGGAGGCCCCGCCGCGGCCACGGCCGCGGATCTGCGCGACGGCGGGACGCACGTCGGTCAGGTAGACGGCGGCGGCCACGATCGCGATGAGGTTGAACAGCCCGAATGGCTGCTGCAGGTGCATGAAGCCGATGGCGCTGGCGACACCGGTCAGCGCGAGCCAGAAACCCTTGGTGCGCTTGTCGGCGGCGACGAACGCGTCGCCGCGGGTCATCAGCGCGTCGACGAACGCCCACACCTGGATGCCGAGGGCGAGGGCGCCCAGGGCGAGCCCGACCCACTGCTGGACATCGAAGAACGTCGGCATGGCACCAGGGTACGGGCCGTCGCGGACAGTTCTGGTGTCGAGCCGGTGTCGGATCAGGTGTCGACCAGGACCGTGAACGGGCCGTCGTTGACGAGGTCGACCTGCATCTGTGCCCCGAACTCCCCCGTGGCGACCTCGATCCCCCGTTCGCGCAGGGCCGTCACCACGGCGTCGACCAGCGGTTCGGCGACGTGGCCGGGCGCCGCCTGCGACCATCCAGGACGGCGTCCCTTGCGGGTGTCACCGTAGAGCGTGAACTGGCTGACGACCAGGACGGGGGCGCCGACGTCACTCACGGACTTCTCGTCCGGCAGGATCCGCAGCTCGGCGATCTTGCGGGCCATCCGCTCGACGTCGTCGGGTCCGTCGTCGTGGGTGGCCGCCACCAGTGCGACCAGACCGGGTCGGTCGATGGCACCGACGACCCGGTCGCCGACCGTCACCGCGGCCCGGATGACCCGCTGCAGCACCGCACGCATCTGCTCGCCGCGTCGTGTCAGCCGTCGAGACCGACGGCGGTGATGGCGCCGACGGGCTCGCCGTGGCCCAGCACGGGGTCGGCGTCGAGGGCCGACAGGTCGTCCTCGATGCCTGCTGCGCGCAGGGCCGCCTGGGCGACGACGGTGCGGGCACGCTGGTTGCCGTCGCTGATCTTGACGGCGACGCCCCGGCCGTCGGGGAGACCGATGGCGTAGACCGCCTCCGCCCCGTCCTTGGCGATGAGGCCGGGGACGGCGCGGATCAGGTCGGTGACGTCCCGGCCGGTGCCGCCCAGGAACTCGGGATAGGTCCGGATCGCGCGGGCGACCCGCCCCTCCGGGGTGTCCTCCCCGGCTGCCGCCAGGGTGCCGAACGCCCGGGCGAGGCCGGCGGTGCTGATGGCCATCACCGGAGCACCGCAGCCGTCGACGCCCGTCGCGGCCACGCTCTCGCCGCTGAGCTCGGCCAGGGTCTCGGCGATCGCGACCTGGAGCGGGTGGTCCGGGTCGCGGTAGGTGGCGGTGTCCCAGCCGTTGACCACGCAGGTGGCCAGCATCGCCGCGTGCTTGCCGGAGCAGTTCTGACCCAGGGAGCTGGGTGCCAGCCCCCGGGCGATCCACTGCTCCCGGTCGGGCTCGTGGATCGGGCGGTCGGGCGTGTTCTGCAGGGCGTCCTCACCCAGCCCGGCCGAGGCCAGGATCTCGCGGACCCCGTCCAGGTGGAAGGACTCACCGTTGTGGCTGGCGCTCGCGAGGGACACCAGTCTGTCCGGAAGGTCGAGCCCGTTGCGCAGCATGGCCAGGGTCTGCACCGGTTTGTTGGACGACCGCGGGAAGATCGGTGTCCCGACGGGGCCGACCGTCAGCTCCAGGTTCCCGTCCGCCGCGGTGACGGCGACGACACCGTGGTGCACGGATTCCACGAACCCGCTTCGGTGGACCTGCGCCACGACGGGCGCTGTGTGCAGGGAGGGGTCAGACGACAACTGCGGTGGGGTCACGGCGCAGAGCCTAGTCCCCACCGCAGTGGTCGGTGTTGGTCGGTCAGATCGACCGGTGAGCGGTCAGTCGCCGACCTTGGCAGCGGTCGCGCTCACGGCGTCGCCGGCCTTGTCGGCGACCTTGGCGGCCTCGGTGACGGTGCCCTGGGCCGCGTCCACGGTCTTGGTGGCGGCGTTGCGGGCCGTGGTGACGGTGCGCTTGGCCGCGGTCGTGGTCGGCTGGCTCGGAGCGGTCGTCCCGGTGGCCGGCTTGCTCGCCGTCTTGGTGCCGGACTTGGTCGCGGCAGCCTTGGTGGCCGGCTTGCTCGCCGTCTTGGTGCCGGACTTGGTCGCAGCAGCCTTCGTGGCCGGCTTGGCCGCGGCCTTCGTGCTGGACTTGGTCGCAGCAGCCTTCGTGGCCGGCTTGGCCGCGGCCTTCGAGCCGGACTTGGTCGCAGCAGCCTTCGTGGCCGGCTTGCTGCCCGTCTTGGTGCCGGACTTGGTCGCAGCAGCCTTCGTGGCCGGCTTGGCCGGGGCCTTGGTGCTGGACTTGGTCGCAGCAGCCTTGGTCGCCGGCTTGGCGACAGCCTTGCGGGCAACCGGCTTCTTGGTGGTGACCGTCATGTCCTCACCGGCCACGGCGTCGGCCACCACGTCGGCGGCCTGGCGGCGGCCCTTGGTCACGGTCGCCTTCGCCGCGCTGCGGGTGTCGGTGACTCCCTTGGCCGCGGTGCCCAGCAGCGTCTTGCCCTGCTCGACCACGTTGCTGACCTGCTTGGTCAGGTCCTTGGTGGCCTGCTGCTCCTTCACCCGGCCCACCAGGTCGGCGCCGCGCTTGGCGAGCTCCTGGTAGCCCTCCTGGACCTTGCCCAGACCCCCGGTCACGTCGCCGAGGGCCTTGCCCGGCAGCGCCTCGGCCTTCTTGGAGGCCTCGGTGGCCGTCTGGCTGACCGTGGTGCTGATGGCCTTGGGGCTGAGCGACTTGCTGACCAGGTTGACCGTCCCGGTGACCGTCTCGCGGGCACGCTCCACGACGGTGTCGGTGAGGCCGACGACGGCGTAGATCGGCGTCGGGTCGGTCGCGACGCGGGTGGCCTCGGCGCGGGCGGCAGCGGACTGCTTGGTCACCTCGGTGGTGACCTCCTCGACACGCTTGCTGGCCTGGTCGGTGTAGGTCTCGACGGCCTTGACGGCGTCGTCCTTGATCTTCTTGATGCTTGCCATGGTGTTCTCTCCTCAGGGGGTGTGGTCGATGGCGGGGCCGTCAGGCACCCGGTCAGGGATGGTCGGGAGTGGCCGGATCCACCGGCTCTGCGGTCGCGTCGGCACCGTCGCCGACGAAGGAGCGGTAGACGTCCAGCAGGGCGCGCCGCTGGCGGTCGGTCAACCGCTCGTCGGCCATGATCGCCACGGTGACGTCGTACGGCTGCTCGACCGGGGCTCCCGTCGAGCTGTCGTCCAGGATGCCGGCGCGGATGTAGAGCTGTTCGGCCGAGATCCGCAGGCCCTTGGCGAGCTGCTGGAGGATCTCGGCGCTCGGCCTGCGCAGGCCCCGCTCGATCTGGCTGAGGTAGGGGTTGCTGATACCGGCAGCCTTGGCAACCTGCCGAACCGACATCTGGGCAGACTCACGCTGCTCGCGCAGGTAGGACCCCAGGTCCGGAACTGGTAGGCGGCTCATGGCTCTATTGTGCTTGCAACTGCAAGCACAATGCAAACTGAGCTAGCAGTTTCCTGGTGAGATGCTGCTCACAGCCGGGGTCCACCACCCACCGAGCCCCCGCCGCGGTCCGTGCTCAGGGGGTGACGATGACTGTCTGGGCTGCGCTGGTCGGGCCCGAGGTGAGCACCGCCTCGGGATCGGTGTTGCGCTTCACGACGGCGAGCGCGATCGGCCCGTCCTCGTAGTGCCGCGCCACCGTGGTGATGCGTCCGACCGTCTTGTCGCCGAGGTGCAGCTCGTCCCCGGGCTCGGGGAGCGTGTGCCCCGACCCGTCCAGGTGCAGGAAGACCAGTCGTCGCGGTGGCCGGCCGAGGTTGTGCACCCGCGCGATCGTCTCCTGCCCGCGGTAGCAGCCCTTGTGCAGGTGCACCGCGGTGCGCAACCAGTCCAGCTCGTGCGCGATCGTCCGGTGGTCGGTCTCGGCGCCGGCCCGTGGGCGCCAGGCGGCCACGCGCAGCGCCTCTGCCGCCCAGACCCCGGACAGCGGCCGCTCGCCGACGTATGCCGTGAGCTCGCCCCGTGGGACCAGCACCTCGCGCCAGGGTCGGTTGGCACCCGGGTGTCCCTCGGCGGGGCCGTACAGCGCCGTGTCCCCGATCGGTCCGGGCCAGTGGTCGACCCAGGCCAGGTGTTCACCCTCGGCCGCCTCGCGCGCCACGGGCTCGCCGACCACAGCGAAGTCCTCGGTGCGGTCGGCCACCTCCACGCGCAGCATGAAGCGCATCGAGTCCAGCCATGCCTGAGCCGCCGGGGCGGTCTCCCGCTCCGTCACGAGCCAGGTGGTGTCGCCGTCGTCGATGACGTGCAGTGCGTGCTCGATATGCCCCTTCGGCGTGAGGATGAGCGACTCGGTCGAGGTCCGCGGCGCCAGATCGGTCAGTGCCTGGCTGGTCAGGGAGTGCAGCCAGCTGAGCCGGTCCGGGCCGGTCACCGTCAGCACGGCCCGGTGGGACAGGTCGACGACGGACAGGCCCTCGACGAGCAGCCGCTGCTCTCGGTGCGGGTCCCCGAAGTGCGCGGCCACGCCGTCATCGGCACCGCTGGCGGCGACGGCACCGGGCCGGCTCAGGAGAGGGCTCGGCGGGACGACGCGACGCTCCTGGGTCGCCGCGTCACCGGGGGCGCTGGTCACGTGGGTCACCTCTTCACGGTATCCCCCCAGGTTCGGGACGTAGAATCCGCTCCCATGGCAGGGGACTACGAGGGAGACCTGCCGGCTGCCGACGAGGGCGATGACATCTTCGACGGCACCGGCGCCCAGGACGACGTGGGCGTGCGCCCACGCCGCCGACGACGGCGCGGGCTGCGGATCGCGATCGTCTCGTTCGTGACCCTGGTGCTGCTCGGCGTTGGCACCGTCGCGGGCTACCTGGCCTTCCTCAACTGGAAGGTCAGCAGCAACATCACCCACGCACAGCTCCTCCCGGACTCCCCCATCCGCGGCGAGGACTCCGTCGTCACCCCGGCGCCGCCCGACAAGCCCGCAGAGGCCGGTGACGCGCTGAACATCCTGGTCATCGGTTCGGACAGCAGGGACCCTGACGCCGACCGTGGCCGGTCCGACGTGATGGTGCTGATGCACGTCTCGCACGAACGGGAACGTGTCGACCTCATCCACTTCCCGCGCGACCTGTTCGTGGAGATCCCCGGCTCGGAGCGCAAGAACAAGCTCAACGCCGCCTACGCCTTCGGCGGCCCACCGCTCCTGGTGGAGACGATCCAGCCTCTGATCGGCGTGCCGGTGGATCACGTCGTCATCACCGACTTCGAGAGCTTCCAGTCGCTGACCGACGCGGTGGGCGGCGTCGACGTCAACGTCGCCGAGGCAAGCCCGGGCTTCGAGGTGGGGATGACCCACATGGACGGCGAGACCGGCCTCCGTTTTGTCCGCGAGCGCTACAACCTCAGCCAGGGCGACATCTCCCGCGGCCACCGGCAGCAGGAGTTCATCAAGGCCGTCATGCTCAAGGTGCTGACGCGTGACACGTTCACCAACCCCGCTCGGCTGGCCACCGTCGTCGACGCGGCGACGCAGAACCTCACCGTCGACGAGGACCTGAAGGTCAGCGACATGCGCGATCTCGGCTGGCAGCTGCGCGACCTGCGAGGCGGTGACATCCACTTCGTGACAGCACCGTGGAGCGGCATCGGCTCGGACGACCTGGCCGGATCGATCGTCATCCCCCACGAAGCGCAGTTCGAGGTGCTCCGCGAGCACCTGCGCACCGACACGATGGAGGACTATCGCGACGACGTGTCACCGACGCAGGGTTTTGGGCGCTGACGCTGCAGCGGCTGCTCAGCCGACGCGCTTGAGCTCGGCGGACAGGTGGCTGGTCAGGGGTTGACCCACGGCGGCCATGTCCATGACCCACATGAGGTTGGAGTTGACCAGCCCGTAGAGGCGGTGCGCCGCGGTGTACTCCTTGGCATGGGGGCTGCGCACGACGCTGTCCGTGCGCACCTCGATCTTGGCGGGGCTGGTGCTGCCGAAGTACATCTCCACGATCCCCGTCGGGTGGGTCAGCAGGAACTCCACCTCACCATCAGGCAACGGCCGCCAGAAGCCGAGCTCGGTCGCACCGGGCCGCACCTTGTTGCCTGCCTCGTCCAGGAGCCAGGTGCGGGACTCCCAGCGCAGGAACGGGCGGCCGTCATGGCTGACCTCCAGCTCCTGCCCGAAGTTGTGCGACTCGATCGTCGGGTAACCGACGACACCGGCCCCCTCCCAGCGGCCGATCAGCCAGGCCAGTGGGGCCAGCTCGGAGGGCATGTTCGGGTCGAGTTCAAAAGCCACAGCCCCATCGTAGGTGGCTCAGGCGGCGCGGTGGCCAGCTGAAGCGTCCTCCACGTGGCGGTCCAGGACCCCCGCAGCAGCTCAGGTCAGCGCGGTGGCGGTCAGCAGGTCAGGTCAGCGCGGTGGCGGGCAGCAGCGCGAGGGCCACGGCGTAGGCGACCGGGCCGGTCACCAGCAGCGAGGTGATGGCCATGACCAGCCGGGGTCGCGCGTGGGCCATCGTGGGCAGGATGCGCAGCACCGACCGGGTCGCGTGGCTCACTGCCCCGGCCACGACTCCCGCCAGCATGAAGATGCTCCACGGCTCGTCGAGGACGAGGGCGACGACGGTCGCGCCGACCCCACCGGCTGCGAGGGCGAGCGGGACCAGCCAGGGCCGCACCGCCGCCCACCGGCCCAGTGTGTCGGTGAGGGCGCTGCCCGCCGCACCTGCGACGGTGGCCGCGACCAGGGCGGCGCCCTGGACCGTGCCGGCCAGCGGGATGAGAAGGACGCCGCAGGTGATGAGCCCGAGGCCCAGAACGACCGAGCTCACCGACTCCACGATCCGAGGTCGACCATCGACCCGGAGAAGCTGGTGGAGGAAGGCCACCACGACGGCGATGGCCAGGGCCTCCGCCACCCAGGTGAGCCAGGGCCGCTCGTTGTCCAGCGAGGCACTGAGCACGACAGCGAGCGAGCCGATCAGCAGCACCACCGACGTGCCACGGGGCGCAGGGAGAGCGAGCATGCCCGCCCAGCCCCACGCCAGGACCGCTCCACCGATCCACAGGGCGAGCGCCAGGACGTCCGGACTGGCCATCGCCCCCAGTGCCACGACCGCCGCTGCACAGCACACCAAGGTCGCCACCTCAACAGCGGGCGGCAGTGGGGCTGGGCGGCGCGGCACAGGCCCATGGTGCCATCACCGGCCTCCAGCGGAGCTGAGGAGACGCGACACCACGCGCTCGGTCGTGGGTGGGGGAGGGCGATTATCCTGACCGGGTGGCCGAGTTGGCACTGCTCACTCCCGGTGGCGCCCCGGACGCGCCGCTCACCGTGCTGCCCGCCCTCGAACTGCTCCCCCACCGGCTGCGGGTCCTGGAGCTGGACCCCGCCGAGCTGCTGACCGGTCCTCCCCCCGGTCTGGTCCTCATCGACGCGACCCGGGCGCTCGTCCAGGCACGCACGGTGGCCCGCACCATCGACGCGATGCAGCTGGACTGTCCCGTCATCGCGGTCTTCGCCGATGGGGGCCTGGTCGCCCTGGACGAGCAGTGGCCGATCACCGACTTCGTGCTGACCGGCTGCGGCCCCACCGAGCTGGCGGCACGGCTCCGTCGAGCGAGCGCGTCCCCACCCGCCCCTCACGTCGCTGCCCCGACGGCGACGGCCAGCCCGATCCAGGTCGCCGACGTCGAGGTCGATGAGGCCAGCTGGATGGTCCGGGCGGGAGGAGAGCCCCTGGACCTCACCTTCAAGGAGTTCGAGCTGCTGAAGTTCCTGGTCAGCCATCCCGGCCGGGTGGTGACGCGCGAGCAGCTGCTGCACGAGGTGTGGGGCACCGACTACTACGGTGGGACCCGCACGGTGGACGTCCACATCCGGCGGCTCCGCGCCAAGCTCGGACCGGAGCGGGAGTCGCTGATCGGCACGATCCGCAACGTCGGCTACCGCTTTGCCCGGGCGCCCCGCTCCGTGACCGACGGCGGCATGGTGGAATAGCCCGATGCAGCCGACTGTGACCGACGCACACCTGGAACCGGCCCAGTCCGCGGACGTGCTGGCCATGGCCGTGCGGGCGGCGACCCACGACGGGGTGCGCCCCCTGTCCGAGCAGACCGTGCTCGACGTCCGCCGCCTGCCCGGATCGGCGGCCAGCGAGGCCCCCACCAGGCACCTGCTCATCGAGGAGCACCCGGACAGTCCGCGCACCGGCGTGGTCGCCTATGCGCACGTCGAGCTGACCGACCCCCCGTCGGCAGAGATCGTCGTGGACCCGGACCACCGGCACGCAGGGCACGGCCGCGCCCTGGCGCAGGCGGTGCTCGCGCAGTGGCCGCACACGCGGTTCTGGGCCCACGGTGACCTACCCGCCGCACGGAACCTCTTCTCCAGCCTGGACCTGTCACCGGTCCGCGAGCTGTGGCAGATGACCCGGCCGCTGCGCGGAGAGTGGTCCGAGCTGCCGGGAGTCACGCTGCCGGAGGGCTTCACGGTGCGCAGCTTCGAGCGCGGCCGCGACGAGGAGCGCTGGCTGGCGGTCAACGCCCGAGCCTTCGCGGACCACCCGGAACAGGGCCGGATGACCCTGGCCGACCTCCAGGACCGGACCCAGGAGCCGTGGTTCGACCCCCACGGATTCCTGCTCATCGAGCACGGGGACGACCTCGCCGGATTCCACTGGACCAAGGTCGAGCCGGCGGAGCCGGGCCACAGTGTGCCCGCCTCCGGCGAGGTCTACGTCGTCGGGGTCGACCCGGCCTACCAGGGACGCGGACTCGGCACCGTGGTGACCCTGGTGGGGCTGCACCACCTGCGCAATCGCGGCCTGGCCAGCGCCACCCTCTACGTCGAGGGGGACAACGCTCCAGCGCTGGCCACCTACCACCGGCTGGGGTTCGAGCGGTCCGCTATCGACGTCATGTATGCCGCCGCGGACGCACCAGCCTGAGCAGCACCCCTCCGCGCGCCGGTGACGCCGCACACCTGTGTCGTCGCAGCTGCCGACGGTGGTGGCAGACTGGCTGACATGACCTCCAGCACCCGGTCCGTCCCGGACATCGTGGAGTCCTCGACCGTCGTCCCGCTGCCCACGATCCGCGCCCAGCGACCCCGTGCCTCCAACGGGCGATTCATCAGCGCGGCGCCGCCCGGGGCCACCGCGGGCGAAGGCACTGACGAGGCACTGCCCGGTGACCGGTTCCTGGACCGCGAGGTCTCCTGGCTGCAGTTCAACGAGCGGGTGCTGCAGCTGGCCGCCGACCCGGAGGTCCCCCTGCTGGAGCGGGCCCGGTTCCTGGCCATCTTCGCCAGCAACCTCGACGAGTTCTTCATGGTGCGGGTGGCCGGGCTGAAGCGCCGCATCGCCACGGGCATCGCCACCCGCTCCGCCTCCGGACTCGAGCCGCGCGAGGTCCTGGACGAGATCTCGATCGGCGCGCACGAGCTCATGGAGCGCCACGCCCAGCTCTACCGGGAGGTGATCGCCCCCGCGCTCGAGGGCGAGCGCATCACGCTGGTGCGCTGGGACGAGCTGACCGCCAAGGAGCAGAAGTCGCTCGGGGAGATGTTCCGCAGCACCGTCTACCCGGTGCTCACTCCCCTGGCCGTCGACCCGGCGCACCCCTTCCCCTACATCAGCGGGCTCTCCCTCAACCTGGCGGTCATCCTCATCAACCCCCAGACCGGGGCCGAGCACTTCGCGCGGGTCAAGGTCCCCCCGTTGCTGCCCCGCTTCATCGAGCTCCCCAGCGAGGACGGGCTCTACGCCACCCGTTACGTGCTGCTCGAGGAGCTCATCGGCAACCACCTGCAGTACCTCTTCCCCGGGATGGAGGTCCACGAGACCTACACCTTCCGGGTCACCCGCAACGAGGACCTGGAGGTCGAGGAGGACGACGCCGAGAACCTGCTGACCGCGCTGGAGAAGGAGCTGACCCGGCGACGGTTCGGCCCCCCGGTGCGCCTCGAGGTCGAGTCGGAGATGGACGACCACGTCCTGGACCTGCTCACCCGGGAGCTGCGCGTCCAGTCCTCCGAGGTCTACCGGCTCCCCTCACCGCTGGACCTCACCGCGCTCAACACGGTGGCCGACCTGGACCGCACCGAGCTGAGCTACCCCAACTTCGTGCCCACGACCCACCCCACACTGGCGCCCGTCGAGAGCGCTGCACCAGGCGACATACTGCGGGCGATGCGCTCCGGCGACATCCTGCTGCACCACCCCTACGACTCCTTCTCCACCTCCGTGCAGGCATTCATCGAGCAGGCTGCCAACGACCCGCAGGTCCTGGCCATCAAGCAGACGCTCTACCGCACCAGCGGCGACAGCCCCATCATCGACGCCCTCATCGACGCTGCCGAGGCCGGCAAGCAGGTGCTGGCGGTGGTGGAGATCAAGGCTCGTTTCGACGAGGAGAACAACATCTCGTGGGCGCGCAAGCTGGAGCACGCGGGCGTGCACGTGGTCTACGGCATGGTGGGGCTGAAGACGCACGCCAAGCTCTGCCTCGTGGTCCGTGAGGAGGAGGGGGGCCTGCGCCGCTACTGCCACGTCGGCACCGGCAACTACAACCCCAAGACCGCCCGACTCTACGAGGACCTCGGACTGCTCACCTGCGACGACGGGGTCGGTGAGGACCTGACCCGGCTGTTCAACCAGCTGTCCGGGATGGCCCCCAAGTCAAAGTTCAAGCGGCTGCTGGTCGCGCCGCGGTCGGTCCGCTCCGGGCTGGTCGAGCTCATCGACGCCGAGGCCGCCAAGGGCGCTGACGGGGCGATCCGGTTCAAGCTGAACTCGATCGTGGACGAGGCCGTCGTCGATGCGCTCTACCGGGCCTCGAGGGCCGGTGCCTCGGTCGACGTGTGGGTGCGCGGGATCTGTGCCATCCGCCCCGGGGTGCCCGACCTCTCGGAGACGATCCGGGTCCGCTCCGTCCTGGGGCGGTTCCTCGAGCACTCCCGGATCTTCGCGTTCGGCCGGGGCAAGACCGCGACCGTCTACATCGGCTCGGCCGACATGATGCACCGCAACCTGGACCGCCGGGTCGAGGCGCTGGTGCCGATCACCGACCGGGACCAGCTCAAGACCCTCAGCACGCTGCTCGACCGGGTGTTCTCGGACGAGGTCGCCAGCTGGCACCTGTCCCCCGACGGCCAGTGGCACCGGCACCACCTGTCCAGCGAGGGCGTCCCGCTGACCGACATCCAGTTCGAGCTGATCGCCTCCTACCGCGCCCGGCGACGGCCGGGCCGTCGCCGCTGAGGACCGGCAGACGGTGGCGACGCAGACCGAACGCGCGGTGCTCGTCCGTGCCTCGGGGGTCCTCCCGTGGCGCCTGCGGGACGGTGAGCTGGAGTTCGCGCTCGTGCACCGACCGCAGTATGACGACTGGTCCTGGCCCAAGGGCAAGCTCGAGGTGGGCGAGGAGTGGGCGGTGGCCGCGGCCCGGGAGACCCTGGAGGAGACCGGCCTGCGGGTGCGCCTCGGGCCGCCGCTGCCCACCTCCTTCTACGGCCTGGGCACCAAGGACGGACGCCCACAGCTCAAGCAGGTGCGCTACTGGGCGGGCACCGTGACCGGGGGGCACGGTCACCTCGAGCACGAGATCGACGAGGTGCGCTGGCTCGGCGCGCAGGAGGCCAGGGAGCGCCTGAGCTACCGCCGGGACCGAGAGCAGCTGGACGCCGCCGTCGAGGCCCACACCGACGGGCACCTGGAGACCTGGACCCTGCTCGTGGTGCGGCACGCCAAGGCGGTGGGGCGCGGGTCCTGGCGCGGCGTCGACCCCGACCGACCGCTCACCGAGGCCGGTCAGCGGCGGACCCGGCGGATCATCCCGCTGCTCACGGCCTACGACCCGGAGCACCTGGTCAGCTCGCCCTCGGTCCGTTGCGCCGACACGCTGGCCCCGTATGCCGTGGAGTCCGGTCTGCGGCTGACGACCCGCAAGGGTCTGTCCGAGGAGGGGTTCGAGGCGGCACCGGACAAGGCGGCCAAGCACCTGGGCGCGGTGCTCGCCCGCGGGGCGGGGACCGCCCTGTGCACCCACGGACCGGTGCTGCCCGGCATACTGACCACGCTCGCCGGTCTGGCACCTGCCGGACGGTCGGCGCGGATGCTGACCCGCCTGGCCAGGCAGGGGATGGACAAGGGTGAGGTGCTGGCAGTCCATCTGGCCGGCACCGGACCGGACGCGAACGTCGTCCACGTCGAGCGACACCGCCCGCCCGTCTGAGCGGCTACATCAGCGCCGCGGTCAGGCGGCAGACGTTGTCGATGTAGCGGGCGTGCCACGGCTGGGCGTCCCACTCCTCCAGGGTCAGCTCGCGGCACACCGCGCGGTACTCGTCATCGTTGGCCTGCAACCGGGCGACCATGCTGCCGCCGAAGCCCATCAGCATGATCTCGTAGGTCAGGCCGAAGGAGCGGAAGTCCATGTTGGAGGAGCCGATGACGCCCACCGCGTCGTCCACGGTGAGGTACTTGCCGTGCAGCACCGTGGGGGTCGGGTAGAGGTGGATGACCACGCCGGCGGTGAGCAGCGCGCGGTAGTAGGAGCGCTGGGCGTGCCCGACCAGGAACTGGTCCGCCTGCTCGCCGACGAAGAGCTCGACCCGGACCCCGCGGTAGGCCGCGGAGGTGATGGCGGCCAGCAGCGACTCGTCCGGGACGAAGTAGGGGCTGGTGATGGAGATCTTCTCGGTCGCCTGGCTCACCAGGGCGGTGAACATCCTCAGGTTGGGCTCGGTCGGGAAGCCCGGACCCGAGGGGACGAGCTGCAGGGCGTTGTCCCGGTCACCCGGGAGCAGGTCCGGCTGGTCGATCAAGTATGTCGTGCGGTCCAGCAGCTCGCCCGTCTCGGTGAACCAGTCGGTCAGGAAGACCGACTGCAGGGAGGTCACCACGTCACCGGTGACCCGCATGCTCAGGTCCTTCCACCGGCGCCCGATCTTCTCGTTCGCGGCGCTGCCGTAGGCCGCGCCGATCAGGTTGTGCGAGCCGATGAAGCCGACGGTGCCGTCGACCACCATCAGCTTGCGGTGGTTGCGCAGGTCGGGGCGCCGCCACCGGCCCCGCAGCGGGTCGATCGGCATCATGTGGTGCCACTGCACCCCGCCGGCGGTGAGGGCCTCCTGCATCTGCGTGCGGCCGGGATACTTGCGCGAGCCGAGGTGGTCCAGGAGCAGCCGGACCTGGACGCCACGCCGGACGGCCTCGAACATGGCCTGGAAAACCGGCTCGGTCGCGTCGTCCCGCGCCACGATGTAGAACTCGATGTGCACGTGCTCCCGCGCGGCGCCGATCGCCCCGGCGAGCGCGGCGAAGTAGTCATCGGTGTCGCCATAGAGCCCTTCGTCCCGCCCTGTCACGCAGGGCAGGGCGGTGAGCCGCCGGTTCATGGTGACCACCGAGGCCAGCCCGTCGGAGACCGTGACGCCGTCCGGCAGCTGCGGCAGAGGGGCGTTCACCTCGGCCAGGAGCTGGTTGGTGCGGGCCTGGACCTCGTGCCGCCGTCCCCGCACCCACGGGCTGCCGATCAGCCAGTAGAGCGGGAAACCGACCAGCGGGAGGAAGAGGATCAGCAGCAGCCACGCCGAGGACGAGGCAGGCCGGCGGTTCTCCGGCACCGTGCCCACGGCATACAGCTTCAGCCCCGTCTCCAGGACGATCCAGGCGGACGGGAGCGCCGCGAGCCAGGTCATGCGCAGAGTGTAGGGCCTGCGGCGGGCAGATCAGCCGAAGCGGCCGGAGATGTAGTCCTCGGTGGCCTGCTGCGCGGGGTTGTTGAAGATCCGCTGGGTGTCGTCGAACTCGACGAGCTGTCCCGGCTGCCCGGTGGCCTCGAGGTTGAAGAAGCCGGTCCGGTCCGAGACACGGGCCGCCTGCTGCATGTTGTGGGTGACGATCACGACCGTGTAGTCGGACTTGAGCTCGTTGATCAGGTCCTCGATGGCCAGCGTGGAGATCGGGTCCAGCGCCGAGCAGGGCTCGTCCATCAGCAGCACCTGCGGCCGCACCGCGATGGCGCGGGCGATGCACAGACGCTGCTGCTGGCCGCCGGACAGGCTCGACCCGGGCTTGTCCAGGCGGTCCTTGACCTCGTTCCACAGGTTGGCCCCGCGCAGCGACCGCTCGGCGAGCTCGTCGGCCGCGCTGGTGGACAGGCGCTTGCTGTTGAGGCGCACGCCGGCCAGGACGTTCTCCTTGATGGACATGGTGGGGAAGGGGTTGGGCCGCTGGAAGACCATGCCCACCTCGCGGCGCACGTCCACGGGGTCGACGCCGCGGCCGTAGAGGTTCCTGCCGTCGATGCTGACCTCGCCCTCGACCCGGGCACCGGGGATCACCTCGTGCATCCGGTTCAGCGTCCGCAGAAAGGTGGACTTGCCGCAGCCGGAGGGGCCGATGAACGCGGTGACTGTCTTCGGCTCGATGGCCATGCTGACGTCCTTCACCGCGTGGAAGGCGCCGTAGAAGATGTTCAGGTCGTTGATGTCGATGCGTTTGGACATTGCAGATTTCTCCATGGTGGTCAGCTCCCCGTCTTCGGTGCGAAGAACTTGGCGATCAGTCGGGCAAGCAGGTTGAGGGCGATCACGCAGATCACCAGCAGCACGGCGGCGGCCCACGCCCGCTCGATGCTGGGGTCCCGGTAGCCGGGGTTCAGCGGCCGGGTGAACATGTAGTAGGCGTAGAGGGCCAGGTTGTTCATCGGCCCGTCCACGGGGTTGAGGTTGAGGACGCGGGTGAACCCGACGGCCACGAGCAGCGGCGCGGTCTCACCGATGACGCGGGCGATGGCCAGGGTGATGCCGGACGCCAGCCCGGAGGCCGCGGTCGGCAGCACCACCTTGGCGATCGTGCGCCACTTCGGCACCCCCAGGGCCAGCGAGGCCTCCCGGAGCTCGTTGGGCACGATCCGCAGCATCTCCTCGCTGTTGCGGACCACGGTGGGGATCATCAGCACCGACAGCGCCACCGCGCCGGCCACCCCGTTCTTGGTCCCGACGCCGAACAGCACGCCGAACAGCGCGAAGGCGAAGAGGCCGGCGACGATCGAGGGGATGCCCGTCATGACGTCGACCATGAACCGGATGGCGTGGGAGAGCCGGTTCTTGGCGCCGTACTCCACCAGGTAGATCGCGGTGAACAGACCGATCGGGATGGAGATGAGGGCCGCGATGCCGGTGATGATGAGGGTGCCGATGATGGCGTGGTAGGCACCGCCGACCATCGGCGCGCCGTCCTCGGCGTAGGCCTTGTCGTGCACGCCGGTAACGCCGTTCATGGTCTGCAGGAGGTAGTCCGGGCTCAGCGCGCGGGCGCCGCCGTTCTCCACGACGGTCCACAGCAGGGAGACCAGCGGGATGATCGCCAGGACGAACGCGCCGTAGACCAGGGCGCGCATCGTGTGGTCCGTGGCCACCCGCGACCCGCTCGTGAGCCGGTAGGCCACGTTGACGCCGATGACGTAGAGCAGGTAGCCGATGACCGCCGACAGCACCAGCGACCGGTCGAGGACGGTGTGGATCAAGAGTGTGGCCAGGACCGCGCCGCCGAGCACCATCAGGCTCAGGTGGCGCGGTGCCGGACGCACCGGGGACGGCACGATGCCGCTCAGGTGGTCCAGCTCGTGGTCCATCCGGCGCGCGGGGGTGCGGTCCTTCGTCGGGGTGCTCATCAGTTGGCTCCTGAGAACTCGGACCGGCGGTCCACGATCCAGCGGGCGATGAGGTTCACCGCCAGGGTGAGTGCGAACAGGACGAGACCGGCGGCGATCAGCTCGGAGAGCCGCAGCCCCGCCGCCTCGGGGAAGTTGAGGGCGATCTCGGCGGGGATCGTCTTGTTGCCGGTGCCGATGAGGTTCCAGGTGAACGGTCCGGGCGAGAGGATGATCGCCACGGCCATGGTCTCGCCGAGAGCCCGTCCGAGACCGAGCATGGTGCCGCCGATGACGCCGGGGGTGCCGAACGGGATCACCGCGGTGCGGATCATCTCCCACTTGGTCGCGCCCAGGGCCAGGGCGGCCTCCTCGTGCAACCGGGGCGTCTGCACGAACACCTCGCGGGACACCGAGGTGATGATCGGCAGGATCATCACGGCCAGCACCAGCGCGGCGGTCAGTAGGGTCCGTCCGGTCGCCGAGCCGTCCGCGAAGAAGGGGAGGAAACCGAGGTTCTCCTCCAACCAGCCGAAGACGGGGACCAGCTTGGGGGCGAAGACCTGCATGCCCCACATGCCGAAGACGACGCTGGGCACCGCGGCGAGCAGGTCGATGACGAACCCGATGGTCTGGCCGACCCGCCGCGAGGCGTAGTGCGAGACGAACAGGGCGATGCCGACGGCGATGGGGGTCGCCACCACCATCGCGATGATCGACGCCACGACCGTCCCGGCGACGAGCGGCCAGACGTAGGAGACGAAACCCTGCCCGCCGGTGATCTCCTCGGACTCGGATGCGAAGACCGGCAGTGCCTCGACCGTCAGGAAGATGGCGACCCCGGCCAGGATGACCAGGATCAGCAGTGCCGACGCCCGTGAGGTGCCGCTGAAGATCACGTCGCCGACACGGCGGGCGGGGCCGCTGCGCCGGGGCGTGCGGGTGAGTGTCTCGCTCATCTCATTCCTTGCCTGGCGCGACCGTTCCGGTCGCGCCGGTGCGACGGCCGCCACGGGTGGGTGGCAACCGTCGCCTCAGTGCGTAGGTGCTGGGGGTGCAGTGGGTGCTCCGATCAGCCGGCGTCGATGGAGTCCAGCGACTCCTGGGCCTGCGTGCGCAGGGCCTCGGAGATCGGGGCGGAGCCGGCAGCCTCGGCGGAGGCGGCCTGGCCCTCCTCGGAGATGACGTAGCCGACGAAGTCCTTGACCAGCTCGCCCTGCACCGGGTCGTTGTAGGTGGTGCAGACGATGTGGTAAGAGACCAGGACGATCGGGTAGGCGCCGGACTCGGTGGTGTCGCGCGCCAGGTCAAGGGCCAGGTCGCCCTCCACACCGGTGTCGGCCGACTCGGAGGCGTCCACGACCTTGGCTGCGGCCTCGGGGGAGAAGGCCACGTACTCGTCGCCGACCCCGACCAGGGCGGTGCTCAGCGCGCCGACGGCGGAGGCGTCGGCGTAGCCGATCGCGTTCTCGGTCGAGCCGACCACCTCGATGACGCCCGAGGTGCCCTGGGCGGCCTCGCCACCGGCGACCGGCCACACCTTGTCCGCCTCGTACTCCCAGTCCTGCGCAGCGACCGCGGAGAGGTACTCCATGAAGTTCTCGGTGGTGCCGGACTCGTCGGAGCGGTTGACCACGGTGATGTCGGCCTCGGGGAGGTCGGCGTCCGGGTTGATCTCGGCGATGGCCGGGTCGTTCCAGGTGGTGATCTGCTGGTCAAAGATCTGGGCCAGCACGCCCGGGGAGAGGTTCAGGGTCTCCACGCCGGGCAGGTTGTAGGGGATCGCGACCGGGGAGATGTACACGGGGATGCTGATCGCGCCGCCCGGGCCGCAGAACTCCTGCGACGCGGCGTGCTCGTCCGGCGAGAGGTAGGCGTCGGAGCCGGCGAAGCCGACCGCACCGGCGAGCAGCTGCTCGCGGCCGCCGCCGGAACCGACACCGTCGTAGTTCACGGTGACGTCGGGCTGGTCCTCGTTGTAGCCGGCGATCCAGGCCGCCATCGCGGAGTCCTGGGAGGAGGCACCGGCGCCGGCGAGCGTGCCGGACAGCTCGGCGCCGGACGCCTCGGTCTCCTCGCCCGCGTCGTCCGCGGTGGTCTCCTCGTCAGCACCCTCCTGCGCCGCGCCCTCCCCGGCGGCCTCGGAGGTGGAGTCGTCGCTCTGGGTGGGGTTGTCGTCACCACAGGCGGACAGGGTCAGGGATGCCGCCATCGCGATCGCGACGGTCGAGCCAAAGCGGTTGAGCTTCACGGTGGTGTTGCCTCTCTCCAAGTGAGGGGGGTGGTCGGTGGCACGCGACGGCAGCAAACTGCTGGTCCTGCGTGCTGGCCTCGTTGCCAACCTCCTCGAACCGTAGGGAGGGCACGTGACCCGATCGGGCGTGCTGGGTGAACGCGGCGTGAACGACGTTTGAATGTGCAACGCAACCGTGTGGGCTGCGTCACGAACGGGCTCAGATCAGAGGGCGAGAGCCACCGTGCACAGGAGCGCACTGAGGGCCACGGTGGCCGGGAAGTTCACCAACCAGACCGCCACGACCTGGGTGATGACGTCCCAGCGGATGGCGGAGCGACGCCCGGTCAACCCGGCGCCCACGATCGCGGCCGTGACGGTGTGCGTGCTCGACACCGGTGCATAGAGGGCGCCCGCCAGATACTGGATGCCTGCCGTGGCGCTCTGGGCCACCGTCCCCTGAGCCGGGTCGGGTGCCGGGGAGATGATCCGGCGGCCGAGGGTGCGCACGATCCGCCAGCCCCCGGCATACGTGCCGAGCGCCATCGCGACGGCCGCCCCCACCATGACCTCCCACGGCACGCCCGGCCCCAGCTGGTGACCGCTGACGGTCAGGACCAGGAGGATCACGCCCATGGTCTTGGCGGCGTCCTGCAGGCCGTTGCCGAGGGCGACGGCACCGGCCGCCGCGACCTGGGCACGGCGCATGTCCGGTCCCACCCGACGTCTCGCGAGGTCGCCCGCCACCCTGATCAGCACCCGCATGCCCAGGTAGGCGAGGACCAGTCCGGCCACGGGCGAGAGCAGCATCGGTAGTGCGACATCACGCCAGATGCCGCTCCAGAGCACGGTCGTCCCGGCCGCCAGCGACGCCCCGGTGAGCCCTCCGATCAGCGCCTGCGTCGACGACGCCGGCATCCCGAACCACCAGGTGACCAGGTCCCACACGATCGCCGCGACCAGGGCAGCGCCGATGATCCGGAGTCCCAGCCCCCCAGCGGGCGGGTCGATGATGGCCAGGCCGAACCTGCGGGCCAGCCCCTCCCCCAGGAAGGCGCCGCCGAGCCCCAGGGTCGCTGCCATCGTCACCGCGAGACGCGGGCTGAGCGAGCCCGTCGCGACGACGATCGCGATGGAGTTCGACGCGTCCTGGAAACCGTTGGTGAACGCAAAGATCAGCGCGAGCCCGATGACGAGGGCGACCGGCAGCCAGTCCACCCTCAGGACTCCTTGACGACGATGCCCTCGACCACGGTGGCCACCTGCTCGAAGGCACGCACTGCGTTGGCCACGTCGCCGCTCACGACCACGGTCCGCAGCGCGAGGAGCGGATCTGCTCCGGCCGCCAGCGTCTCGGTCAGCATCTCCCCCCGCACGCGAAGGGCCCGGGCGGCCACCCGGCGGAGCTCCTCCGGGTAGCCGGCCAGCTCCTCGAGGCTGCGCAGCCGCGGCATGGCCTGCGCCGTCAGCTCGGCCATCCGCACCAGCGCGTCGACCAGGGCCGCTGCTCCGTCGGGCACGTCCTCGATCCGGTGGCGGATGCCACCGTCCACCGCGCGTTCCAGGTGCATCAGGCACTCGGCGAGCGTCACGGCGAGGAGGTGGATGTCGCCCCGGTCGTAGGGCGTCACGAAGGCGTTGCGCGTCAGGTCGACGATGTGGTTGCGCGCCTGCCCGGCCTCGCCCACGAGGGCCCGCAGCCGGTCGAGCTCCTGCGCCCTGCCGACGCTGGTGGCACCGAGGCTGTCGCGCATGATGACGGCGCCGTCACGGACCAGGACGGCCAGACCGGTCAGGGCGTCGGTCAACGACGGGCTCCTGGGGGTCAGGCGAAGGCGCACGCGTCATCTCCGGAGTCTCGGCCGCCACGACGAGGTCCGTCGCTGGCCACATGCTATGCAGCCGTAGTCAGACTACCGAAACCCTCCGTTCGCGAGCAGGCCATCTGGTTCGTTGGCCTCACAGGGGGAGTCAGGTGCAGGCTCGCAGGGAAGTCGTGTGCCGGGCCGGGAGCGCCTCTCGGCGCGTGGCCGCTCGTAGCGGCGAATGTTGGAGCCCGGGGCTGCCGCGGCCCGGCACACGATGAGACTAACGGGTCTCCGGGCGGATCTGTTCCCGGGCCGGGCCGGGGTCCCTCAGCGCAGGTCGCCGCGCAGCCAGAGCTTCGCGCACGCCTGCAGGTCGGCGGCCGTCTCCTGGAGGCGGGCGGCCCGGCGCAGCTCCTCCGACCGGGAGGACTCGTCGTCGCTCTCGTGCAGCACCGCCAGACCGGTCGCCGCCACGTGGCAGAAGGCCGCCGCCCGCTCGAGTGCCACGTCGAGGTCGCCCTCGTAGACACCACTGAGGATCTGGTGGGTCAGCTCCCGCAGGTCCTCCGGCCGCGGAGGCTCCACCACTCCGGAGATCACGCGGTAGACCTCGGCATGGGCGGCCCCGGCGGTGAACGCCTGCGCCACCGCCTCCGGGGACCGCTGCACCCACTCGTCGAGGACGTAGAGCCGCCACAGTGCGCCCGGCAGCGTGCGGGCGGGGCGCTCGGACCACACCTCGGCGAGGGTCTGCAGGCCGACGGTCCGGGGCAGCTCGACGAGTCGTCGCTGCAGCTCGGGGTCGTCGCTGGCCCGGCCGCGGTCCACCAGGACGGCCGCGCTGCGGTGGGCCATCTCGGCCACCTCAAGCTGGTCGGGCGCGGCCGTGTTGGCGTCGATCGACTCAGGTGGCACGGGGATCGGTTTGTGGAACCTCACGCGCCCCAGGGTAGCCGTGACGCGCCGCCCCGGCTCTCTCGGCGGCGGGTGCCCCCTCAGTCCGCCGGCCGCTGGTCGGCGACGACGATCACCGAGTGGGCGGGCAGGTGGACCGTGTCCGCCTCGACCCGCGCCCCGGCATACTCCGCGGCAGTATGCCGTGCACCCGGCTCCCCCGGTGCCGGCACCCGGGCGGGGGACTCACCCAGGTTGGCGACGACGTGGACGCCTCCGCGAGTGAGCACGAGGACGTCGCCCTCGCGGGTCAGGTTGGAGGCGTCCAGCGGCGTGTCGAGCAGGTCGGGGAGGTCCCGGCGGAGCCGGAGGAGGGTGCGGTGCCACGCCAGCAGGGACGCGTGGGGCTCACGGGTCGGCTCGATCCAGTCCAGTCGGGAGGCCTCCACCGTGTCCGGGGACTGCGGGTCGGGGACCTGCGTCGTCCAGCCGTGCTCGGCGAACTCGCGGGCCCGCCCGGTGCGGATCGACGCGACGAGGTCCGGCTCGGCGTGATCGGTGAAGAACTGCCACGGCGTGCCCGCAGCCCACTCCTCCCCCATGAACAGCATCGGCGTGTAGGGCGCGGTGAGCAGCAGCGCTGCCCCGATTGCCGCCTGGCCGGGGGTGAGCCCGTGGCACAGCCGGTCGCCCGCCGCCCGGTTGCCGACCTGGTCGTGGGTCTGCAGGGACGCCACGAAACGCCACGGCGGGGTGACGCCCAGGTCGACCGGGCGGCCGTGGTCGCGTCCCCGGAAGGTGGAGGGGGTGCCGTCGTGGAAGAAGGGGGTGCGCGTCAGCACCTTGGCCAGGGCGCCGGGAGCAGCGAAGTCGGCGTAGTAGCCCTGCGTCTCCCCGGTCAGCATCACGTGCAGCGCGTGGTGGACGTCGTCGGCCCATTGTCCGGCCAGCCCGAGCCCGCCGGCGCCGCCGGGGCCGCGCGGGCTCACCGTGGCGGGGTCGTTGCGGTCGGACTCGGCGATCAGGTGCCGGGGTATGCCGGTCTGCCGGCTGACCTCGTCGGCGAGGGTTGCGAGCGCCTCCAGGAGGTGCTCGGCGCGGTCGTCGTGCAGCGCGTGGACGGCGTCCAGGCGCAGCCCGTCCAGGTGGAAGTCGGTGAGCCACATCCGTGCGTTGTCCAGCAGGAACGTCCGCACCTCGTCGCTGCCCGGAGCGTCCAGGTTGACGGCCTGTCCCCACGGGGTGTGGTGCCGGTCGGTGAAGTAGGGCCCGAACTGCGCGAGGTAGTTGCCGCTCGGCCCGAGGTGGTTGTAGACGACGTCGAGATGGACCCCCAGGCCACGCTGGTGGGAGGCGTCGACGAACTCCTGCAGCCCCCGCGCGCCGCCGTAGGGCTCGTGCACCGCGAACAGCGCGACCCCGTCGTAGCCCCAGCCGTGCCGCCCCGGGAAGGCCGCGACCGGCATCAGCGTGACCGTCGTGACCCCGAGGTCGACCAGGTGGTCCAGGTGCCGGGTCGCCGCGGCGAGGGTGCCCTCCGGGGTGAACGTCCCGACGTGCAGCTCGTAGAGGACCGAGCCCTCCAGTTCGCGGCCGGTCCAGTCGCCGTCCCCCCACTCGTGGGCCCCGAGGTCGACCAGGGCCGAGGAGGCGTGGACCCCGTCGGGCTGCGACAGCGAGCGCGGGTCCGGGCGCGGGTCACCGCCGTCGAGGCTGAATGCATAGCGGCCGTCGTCGCCCTGCTCGACCGGCGCCACCCACCAGCCCGGACGCTCCCCCGGCACCATCGGGCGCGCACGGTCGGCGGGGTGACCGACGACGCGGTCACCGACGACGCGGTCACCGACGACCACGTCCACGCGGTCGGCGTCGGGTGCCCACACGGCATACTGCCTCGGCTGCTCGGTCCCCTGGCTCACCACACCGATCCTGCCATCTCACCGCCGCCGTGCGACCAACTCACCGCCACCGCGCGAGCATCTCACCGCCGCCGTGCGACCAACTCACCGCCGCCGTGCGACAAATTGTGCGCCGTGGGAGTGCTTGGGCGTCGCACGGCGCACAGAATGTCGCATGGCTGGCGGGAGCGGGCGGGTCGCATGGCTGGCGGGAGCGGCCGGCGTGGGAGGTCAGCCCTGACCGCCGATGTCCACGTCGTAGGCCTCGTAGACCAGGTCGCCGCCGCGCTGCCGGTGCCGCACCAGCTGTCCGACCAGGGTCGTGGCGCGCTCCCGCAGGGTGGCGAGGTCGGCGTCGTCCGGGCCCTCGGTGTAGGCCTCGAGGCACTCGGCGATAGCCCGGTTGAGGCCGACGTGCTCACTGACCAGTCGCTCTGCCGTCGCCGCCAGCCGGGGCGCGGCGGACCGTGCCGAGTCGTAGACACCGCCGGGCCGCTCGGTGAGGTGGATGTGATCCTCGAAGTCGCGGGACAGCTCGGCCAGCGCGACCGCCACGCGCGTCCGCCACGCGCTCCCCTGGGCGATCGGCGAGGACAGCGCGTCCTCCACCTGCCGCACCGAGTCGCGCAGCTCGGCACGGTGGGCCCGCACCTGCTTCAGGTATGCCGCGAAGCTCTCTCCGGCCATGACGCCTCCCGGGTGTTGTCCACCATGGTCCTACGTCCGGACGAGGAGCGCTACGGGCAGTTCGGCGAGCAGGGCCTCGGTGGACACGGCGCCGGAGTGCTGCTCGCCGCTGAACCGCTCGGTCCACGTGCCTGCGGGCAGGTCGAGCCGTGGGCCGGGAGCCGTGCCGTCGGCGTCGGGTTGACGCACAGCGAGCACGAGGACGTCCTCGCCGCGCCCGAACCCGATGAGGTGCTCCCCGACGTCCAGCGGGGTGAAGGCCGCGGCGAATGGGGCGGGTCGCTCGCGCCGCAGCCGGACTGTCGTGGCGGTGACCAGGAGCTTCTCGTCCGACAGGTCCGCAGGTGCCTCCCCCGCGTCGAGCCGCGCCAGACGCGCGGCGCGATCCGCGAAGTCGACCGGCCGCCGGTTGTCGGGGTCGACCAGGGACAGGTCGACCAGCTCGCACCCCTGGTAGGTGTCGGGCACGCCGGGCAGGGTGAGCTGGAGCAGCTTCTGGGCGAGTATGACGGCGCGCACCCGGCCCCGGTTGGCGGCCAGTGCGGCGTCGGTCACCTCACGCAACGGTCCGTCGGCGAGCGCCGCCCGGGCCAGACCGAGCACGCGGGCCTCGTAGGCCTCGTCGACCGCGATCCAGTTGGTGTGCTCCTTGCCCTCGCGCAGCGCCTTGACGAGATAGTCGCCGAGCCGCTGCTCGTCAAGCTCCAGCCCGCTCCCGCAGTCGCCGCCGGCCCCGACCACCGTCTGCCAGACCAGGTGCGCGGTCGGGCCGTCGACGCCGTGCTCTGCCGCCGCAGCGGCAAACGCCTCGGTGCAGGACCGCCACGCCTCGGCGTCCGCCGCGACCGCGAGGAGCCGGGCCCGCACGTCCTCGCTGCGCTTGGTGTCGTGGGTGGACAGCGTGGTCATGCCGGACGGCCAGTGCTCAAGCTGATGCTCGGCCCACGCCACGAGGGCGTCCGTGCCGGCCGGCGCCGCGGGGTCGGCTCCGACCTCGTTGAGGGCGGTGAGCCGGTGCCAGCGATAGAACGCGGTGTCCTCGATGCCCTTGGCCATCACCGGCCCTGTGACCTGCTGGAAGCGCACCGCGAGGTCTCGCGCGGCGACCGGGTCGTGGGAGGCGTCGGGGGCCAGGAGCACGGCCCCGAGCGCCCGGACGGTCCCGGTCTCGTCAGTCGTGTCGCCCCGGTCGATCGCCTCCCTCAACCGCTCGGCGGACGCCGGGTCGGTGTCGCGGCCCGGCCGCACGTAGGCCCGGTAGACGTCCACGGAGACCAGCAGGTCCCGGAGCGCCGCACGCAGGTCGCTCGGGTCGCGCTCGGGCAGCACCCTGCGCGCCAGCCGCAGCAGCCGGGCGGTCTCCGGGGTCAGCAGCCGGTCCACCGCCTCGCGCTTGGCACGCGTCACGACCTCGTCCAGCGAGGGGTTGCCCCCGACCTGCTGCCAGGCGGTCGAGACCGGCTCGACCGTCGCGGTCGGGGTCAGCGCGCGCTGGAGGACTGCGTTGGCGTCGTAGCCCGTGGTGCCCGAGCACTCCCAGCCCTCCGGGAGGCGCTCGTCGCCCTCGAGGATCTTCTCCACCCAGATCGGGGTGCCGGGCAGCGCCTGGCGGGTGAGTCGCCGCAGGTAGTCGTGGGGGTCGGCGAGCCCGTCCGGGTGGTCGATGCGGAACGCGTCGATGACCCCCGCGTGGTTGAGGTCGAGGAGCAGCCGGTGGGTCTGCTCGAAGACGTCGCTCTCCTCGACGCACACCCCGATGAGGGAGTCCACCTCGAAGAAGCGGCGATAGTTCAGCGCCGTCTCGGCCTCGCGCCAGTCCGCCAGCAGGTAGTGCTGCCGCGCGAGCACCTCCGCGACGTCCCCAGTCTCTCCGGTGCCCTGCGCCACGGGGAGGACGTGCTCGTAGTAGCGGATCACCGGCTGACCGGCGGCGGGTCCCTCGTCGTCCCGGCCGGTGTCGAGGGTGAGCTCCCCCGCCGCGAGCACCTCGGTCAGTGGCGCACCGAGGACGGGCAGGCCGATGCGGCCGTCGAGGGCGTCCCAGTCGACGTCGAACCAGTGCGCGGTGGCGGACAGGCGGCCCTCCCGCAGCACCTGCCAGGCCTGGACGTTGGCCCACTCGGGGGCGGTCAGGGCCATGTGGTTGGGGACGATGTCGACCACGACCCCCAGACCGGCCTCGTGACAGGACGCTGCGAGGCGCTCCAGCGCCTCCCGCCCGCCCAGCTCAGGGTCGATGGAGCCGTGGTCCAGCACGTCGTAGCCGTGCTGGCTGCCCGGCACCGCGGTGAGCACCGGGGAGATGTAGACGTGGGAGACGCCGAGATCGGCGAGGTAGGGCACCACGCCGCAGGCGTCGTCGAGGGTGAAGCCGGCGTGCAGCTGCAGCCGGTAGGTCGCGGTGACGTCGGTGGGGCGCACCCTCTGAGTCTGTCAGCCCTGGCAGGCCGGTGGGCTCCCCGAGGTCAGTCGCGCCGGTGGGTCGGGTAGCCCCGGCAGGACCAGCGCGCCCCCACCCACCACCGCGGAGCGAGCAGCAGCACGCTGGAACCGGTCTCCGGTATCCGCCGTCGACGGAGACGTGCCACCCGGCGGCGCACCCCGGCGACGAGCGCGGGATAGTCGAACTCCACCTCGGCCACAGAGCGACGCAGGTCGTCGGCGAGGTCTCGCTCGAAGCGCTCGTCGAACAGGGTCGGCACCGTCAGTCCCGTCCGTGGACCGGGTCCAGCGCCTCGAGGTTGTCCGCCGTCCGGCTCGCGATCTCCGTCGCCAGCTCGGCACCGTGGGCGCCGGTGTCCTGCACGGTAACCGCCACCAGGTAGTCGCCCTGGCGCACGACCGCGGCCGCTGTGTCCGAGCCCTCGGGGGTGAACAGCAGGTAGTCCTCGTCACCCTCGTGGCCGGGCCACGGCTGCGGCTCCCCGGGATCGGGGGACCAGGTGCACAGGGTGTAACTGTCCGACACGAGCCCGTCGCGCGCCGCGTCGCTGTCCGCCCACCCGGTCACCTGGAGATCGATGGTCGGGTCGCCCGCCTCGTCGGAGAAGTAACCGAAGGACTGGGCCGCCTCGGGCTCGGCCCCGCCCTCGCGGCCCGGGTCGCAGACCATCAGGCTCATCACGGGCACCGCCCGCGGGTAGGCCTGGGCCAACTGGGGCACACCCAGATCGTCCAGGGCCGGGACGCCGGTGGGTCGGGCGTCCGGGATCTCCCACGCGTTCGGGAGGTCCTCGTTCACCTCGAACCCGCCCTCAGGCAGCGGCGGCGCGCCGTCCTGCCAGGGAGGACCGGGCTGGGCAGGAGTGGGCTCGGCGGTGGCCTCGGACTCCTCGACGGGGGCGGTCGTCGACCCGTCATCCGGCCTGGTCGCCGGGGCGATGATGGTCGAGTCACCACCGGGCAGTATGTCGGGCAGCACCAGGGCCGCGCCGCCCACCAGGGCCGGACCGAGCACCGCCGCAGCCACCCCTGCCGTGATCGCCCGCCGGCGCCGGATCCGGCCCGCGCGGACGTGAACCCCGGCCACGAGCGCCTCGTAGTCGAACTGCTCGCGGTCCACCGCGACGTGCATCGCCGTGCGGAGGCTCTCCCTGCCCTGACCGCCGTCCTGTGGAGCCATCACCGGACCTCCTGCCATTCTCTGGCCGGCAGCAGCCGGCGGAGCGTCTTCATCGCGTTGTGGGCCGCGCTGCGCACGGCCTGCTCGGAGCAGTCGAGGGCCGCGGCGATCTGCACGTCCGGGAGGTCCTCGTAGTAGCGCAGGGCTATCACCGCCCGCTGCCGGTCGGGCAGCTCGCGCAGCAACTCCAGCACGGCGTCGCGGTCGGTGACCCGCTGGGCGACCCCGGCGGTCGCGGGCTGTGCCCGGTCAGCCGTGACCGCCTCGTGCGAGACGACCTCGCTGGTCCATTTGCGCCGCTTCTTGGAGATGAGCAGGTTGACCATGGTGCGCCGCACGTAGGCGTCGATGTTCTCCGCCCCGGAGATCCGGGCCCACTTGGTGACCACGATCGCCAGGGTGTCCTGGACGAGGTCCTCGGCGTCCTCGCGGGCGCCGGTCATCGCATAGGCCAGGCCCACCAGCCGGGGCATGGCGCCCACGACGTAGGCCTCGACCTCGCCCTGCTCGGCCGAGCGGCCGAAGATCCTCATCCGGTGCTCCTGTCCCTCACGTCAGCCATGACGCTCCCACCGCGACCAAAGGTTGCAGCGGCGCCTCCACTATCCTCGACGGTGCCGTCCCCAGGCCCGGCCGCGAGGTCGGAAGTCCACAGCCGTGGCACGAGAGGCAGACGATGAACAGCGCGGAGCTCCGCACCCTGGCGCGTGAGCGCATCCTGGTCCTGGACGGCGCCTGGGGGTCGATGCTCCAGCAGGTCGAGCTCGACGAGGAGGACTTCCGCTTCGACGGCGCCGACCCCGGCCGCAGCTATCGCGGCAACTTCGACCTGCTGCAGCTCACCCGCCCCGACGTAGTACGCGACGTGCACCGGCAGTACTTCGAGGCCGGCGCGGACATCGCCACCACCAACACGTTCACCGCGACCTCGATCGCGCAGGCCGACTACGGGACGCAGGCGCTCGTGCCCGAGCTCAACCGGGCCGGGGCCGCGCTCGCCCGGGAGGTCGCCGAGGAGTTCACGGCCCGGGACGGCCGGCCCCGCTGGGTCGCCGGGTCCCTCGGCCCGACCAACCGGACGGCCTCCCTCTCCCCCGACGTGGAGCGCCCCGAGTTCCGGGCCGTCACCTACGAGCAGCTGCACGAGGCGTATGCCGAGCAGGCCCGGGCGCTGCTGGCCGGCGGGGCCGACCTGATCCTGATCGAGACGGTCTTCGACACCCTCAACGCGAAGGCGGCCCTGCGTGCCGTCGACACCGTCGGCGCGGAGCTGGGGCGCCCGGTCCCGGTCATGATGTCCGGCACCATCACCGACGCCTCCGGCCGGACCCTGTCCGGGCAGACGCCGGAGGCGTTCGTGGTCTCCACCGGGATCGACACCGACCACGTCGACCTGGTGTCGGTGGGACTGAACTGCGCGCTCGGCCCGGAGGCGCTGCGCCCCCACCTGCGCGAGGTCGGGGCCAGCACGCAGCGCCTGGTGTCGGTGCACCCCAACGCTGGGCTGCCCAACGCCTTCGGCGGCTACGACGAGACACCCGAGCAGATGGCGCGGGTGTTGGGCGACTACGCCCGCGGGGGCATGGTCAACATCGTCGGCGGCTGCTGCGGCACCACGCCCGAGCACATCGCGGCCATCGCGGCCGCGGTCCACGGGGTGCCACCCAGGCACCCGGCCCAGCTCCCGGCATACTTGCGGCTGTCCGGTCTCGAGCCCTTCACCCTCACCCCCGAGACCAACTTCGTCAACGTCGGCGAGCGCACCAACATCACCGGCTCCCCGAGGTTCAAGAAAGCCGTGGCCGAGGGCGACTGGGACGCCGCGGTGCAGATCGCCCGGCAGCAGGTCGAGGCGGGCGCGCAGCTGATCGACGTCAACCTCGACGAGGGCATGCTCGACGGTGTCGCCGCGATGACCCACTTCCTCAACCTGCTGGCCGGCGAGCCGGACATCTCGCGGGTTCCGGTGATGGTCGACTCCTCGCGCTGGGAGGTGCTCGAGGCGGGCCTGCGCTGCTTGCAGGGGCGGGGCGTGGTCAACAGCATCTCGCTCAAGGACGGCGAGGAGGAGTTCCTGCGCCGGGCCGCGATCGTGCGGGCCTACGGCGCGGCCGTGGTGGTGATGGCCTTCGACGAGAAGGGCCAGGCCGACACCCTGGAGCGCCGCCAGGAGGTGTGCTCCCGGGCCTATCGGCTGTTGACCGAGCAGGCCGGTCTCGCCCCGCAGGACATCATCTTCGACCCCAACGTGCTGACCGTCGCGACCGGCATGAGCGAGCACGACCTGTATGCACGCGACTTCATCGAGGCGACCCGCTGGATCAAGGCGAACCTGCCCGGTGCCCTGGTCAGCGGTGGCATCAGCAACGTCTCGTTCAGCTTCCGCGGCAACAACGTGGTGCGCGAGGCGATGCACGCGGTGTTCCTCTACCACGCGATCGCCGCCGGGCTGGACATGGGCATCGTCAACGCCGGCATGCTCGGGATCTACGAGGAGATCGAGCCGGAGCTGCGCGAGGCCGTCGAGGACGTCATCCTCGCCCGGCGCGAGGACGCGGCCGAGCGGCTGCTGGAGCTGGCCGAGCGCTACCGGGGCACCTCCTCGGGCGGGGGTGGTGGGCCCGAGCGGGCAGTATGGCGTGACGCACCCGTCGCGGACCGGCTGCGGCACGCGCTGGTGCACGGGATCGCCGACTTCGTCGTGGAGGACGCCGAGGAGGCCTACCAGGAGCTGGGGTCGGCGCTCCTGGTGATCGAGGGTCCGCTGATGGACGGCATGGACGTCGTCGGCGACCTGTTCGGCAGCGGCCAGATGTTCCTGCCGCAGGTGGTGAAGTCGGCGCGGGTGATGAAGCGTGCCGTGGCTCACTTGACGCCCTATCTCGAGGCTGCCGCGGCGGAGACAGGTGGCCACTCCAAGGGCAGGATCCTGCTATGCACGGTGAAGGGCGACGTGCACGACATCGGCAAGAACATCGTCGGCGTCGTGCTGTCCTGCAACGGCTATGACGTGCGTGACCTGGGCGTGATGGTCCCGGCGGAGACGCTGCTGGACACCGCGGCCGAGTGGGGTGCCGACGTCGTCGGGGTCTCCGGCCTGATCACGCCCAGCCTGGACGAGATGGTCGGGGTCGCCACGGAGATGTCCCGCCGCGGCCTGACCACCCCGCTGCTGGTCGGGGGCGCCACGACCAGCGCCGCGCACACCGCGGTCAAGATCGACCCGGCCTACCGCGGCACGGTGGCCTACGTGGCCGACGCCAGTCGCGCCGTGGGGGTCGCCGGTGACGCGATCAACCGGGAGTCCGAGCTCGCCGAGCGGGTCGGGGCGCAGTTCGCGGAGCTGCGGGAGCGGCACGGCGGCAAGCACGTCACGCTCGTGGCGCTCGACCAGGCCCGCGCGGACACCCGCGCGGTCGACTCGCCCGGGCAGCCCGCTCCCCTCCGGCTCGGACGCCACGTGGTCGAGCCGTCGCTGGAGGAGCTGGTCGAGATCATCGACTGGACCCCGTTCTTCTCCGCGTGGGAGCTGCGCGGGACCTATCCGCGGCTGCTGGACGACCCGCGGCAGGGCGAGCAGGCCCGAGCGCTGTTCGCCGACGGGCAGGCGCTGCTGCGGCGGATTCTCGACGAGCGGCTGCTCACCCCGCGCGGTGTGGTCGCGCTGTGGCCCGCCCGGCGGCTCGGGCAGGACGACATCGAGATCACCGAGCCGGACGGCAGCACCACGGTCTTCCACACGCTGCGCCAGCAGAAGCAGCGCACCAACCGCTATGCCGCCCTGGCCGATTTCGTGGCGCCCGAGGGGGACCACGTCGGGGGGTTCGCGGTCGGGATCCACGGGGCCCACGAGCTGGCGATGGCCTTCAAGGAGGACCTCGACGACTACTCCGCGATCCTGGCCCAGGCCCTGTCCGACCGGCTGGCTGAGGCGTTCGCCGAGTGGCTGCACCGCAGGGTGCGGACGCAGCTGTGGGGCTACGCCCCCGACGAGCAGCTCGAGGTCGGCGACCTGATCAAGGAGCACTACGACGGCATCCGCCCCGCCCCGGGATACCCCGCCCAGCCCGACCACACCGAGAAGCGCACCCTGTTCCGCCTGCTGGACACCGACGAGGTGGGCATCGAGCTCACCGACCACTGCGCGATGACCCCGACCTCAGCGGTCTCCGGCCTGTATTTCGGCCACCCCGAGGCGGTCTACTTCGCGGTCGGCAAGCTGGACCGCGACCAGGTCAAGGACTACGCGGCCCGCAAGGGCTGGACGCTGGAGGAGGCCGAGCGCTGGCTCGCCCCCAACCTCGGCTACCAAATTTGAGGGAGGTTTTGTACGCCGCTCCCGTATTCTTGGGGAAGTTTTGTACGCCGCTCCCGCATTCTTGGGGAAGTTTTGTACGCCGCTCCCGCAATCTTGGGGACGTTCGGTACGGTATCGAGGAACCCGTGACACCCCAGAGCCGCCGAACACATACCAGCCCTCCCGACATGGATGTCCTCCAGACACTCCATGACTCGCTCACTGCGATGGTCGACGTGGCCGTGGCGCGAGCGCCTCACGGCCTACGATGCCGCGTATCTCACGCTGGCCGCCGAGCTCGGTGCCCCGGTGTGGACCGGGGACGCACGACTGGCCGAAGCGCTGGCAACGAGACCGAAATCTTCGTCTGGCAACGAGCTCTTGGGTGTTCGGCATGGCACCGAGCGGTGCGAGCCCCCAACCATGCGCGTGTCAGTACGTACAAATCTTCCCCAAGAATGCGCAGAACGCGTACAAATCTTCCCCAAGAATGGGTGGGCTACTCGTTGTCGCCACCCGTGTCCGAGCCGGGGGCACCCGACCCCTGGGTGTTGTCGTCGTCGTTGAAGACCCACTGCGCGACCTCGGGGATGTCCTCACCGTGCTCGCGCGTGTAGTTGCGCGCCCGCACCCGCCGGTCCAGCATCTCCTGCCGCAGCCCGGCGGCCCGCTCGGCGAGGCCCGGCACCCGGTCGATGACGTCGGCGACGAGCCGGTAGCGGTCCAGGTCGTTCATCATCAGCATGTCGAACGGCGTGGTGGTCGTGCCCTCCTCCTTGAAGCCGCGCACGTGGATGTTGGCGTGGTTGGTGCGTCGGTAGGTCAGCCGGTGCACCAGCGACGGGTAGCCGTGGAAGGCGAAGATCACCGGCCGGTCGGTCGTGAAGTAGGAGTCGAAGTCGCGGTGGCTCAGACCGTGCGGGTGCTCCTTCTCGTCCTGCAGCCGCATCAGGTCGACCACGTTGACGACCCGCACCCTGAGCTCGGGCAGGTGCTCGGCCAGCAGCTTGGCGGCCGCAATCGCCTCCATCGTCGGGATGTCACCGGCGCAGCCGAGCACCACGTCCGGCTTCTCCCCGGGCACCTCCGAGCCGGCCCAGTCCCAGATGCCCAGGCCGCGGGTGCAGTGCAGCACCGCCTCCTCCGTCGTCAGCCACTGCGGCCCGGGCTGCTTGCCGGCCACGACGACGTTGACGTAGTTCTTGCTGCTCAGCACGTGGTCGTAGGTCGACAACAGCGTGTTGGCGTCCGGCGGCAGGTAGATCCGGATCACGTCCGCGGTCTTGTTCATCACCACGTCCAGGAAGCCCGGGTCCTGGTGGGAGAAGCCGTTGTGGTCCTGCCGCCACACGTGTGAGGAGAGCAGATAGTTCAGCGAAGGGACGGGCACCCGCCACGGGATGTCGCGGCAGGCGTCGAGCCACTTGGCGTGCTGGTTGAACATCGAGTCGACGATGTGCACGAACGCCTCGTAGCTGTTGAGCAGACCGTGCCGCCCGGTCAGCAGATAGCCCTCCAGCCACCCCTGGCACTGGTGCTCGGACAGCACCTCCATCACCCGACCGGTCGGCGAGAGGTCGACGTCGGTGTCCACGACCTCGCCCACCCAGGTCTTGCCGCCCCTCTCCGCCGCCGCACCCAGCCGGTTAGAGTTGGTCTCGTCGGGCCCGAAGACCCGGAAGTTCTCCCGGTTGCGGTCCACCACGTCGGCCACCCACTCCCCGAGCACCCGGGTCGCCTCGGCGGTGGCCCCGCCGGGCGAGGGGACGTCCACGGCATACTCCCGCCAGTCCGGCAGGTCCAGATCGCGGGTGAGCGTGCCCCCGTTGGCGTGCGGGTTGGCGCTCATCCGGCGCGTCCCGGCCGGGTTGTTGCGCGCGATCGCCTCCACGATCCGGCCGTCCTCGTCGAACAGCTCCTCCGGCCGGTAGCTGCGCATCCACTCCTCGAGCAGGCGGGTGTAGTCCGCGTTGCCGCGCACCGAGGCCATCGGCACCTGGTGGCTGCGCCAGGTGCCCTCGACCGGCAGCCCGTCGACCTCCTTGGGTCCCGTCCAGCCCTTGGGCGTCCGGAGGACGATCATCGGCCACCGCGGACGCTCATCCAGTATGCCGTCGGCCGCCTCGGTGCGGATCCGCGCGATCTCGTCGAGCACCTCCGCGAGGAGCGCGGCGAACCGCTGGTGGACCTGTGCGTCGTCCTCGTCCTCGAAGCCGCCCTCGAAGAAGTAGGGCCGGTGGCCGTAGCCGACCATGAGGGCCTCGAGCTCCTCGCGCGGGATCCGGTCCAGCACCGTGGGGTTGGCGATCTTGTAGCCGTTGAGGTGCAGGATGGGCAGCACCGTCCCGTCGACCTTCGGGTTGAGGAACTTGTTGCTGTGCCAGGCGGTGGCCAGCGGGCCGGTCTCGGCCTCGCCGTCCCCGATGACCGCGGCCACGACGAGGCCGGGGTTGTCGAAGGCGGCGCCGTAGGCGTGGGACAGGACGTAGCCGAGCTCGCCGCCCTCGTGGATCGACCCGGGCGTCTCCGGGGCGACGTGGCTGGGGACCCCGCCGGGGAAGGAGAACTGCCGGAACAGCGCGTTGACCCCGCGCGCGTCGGGTCCCACGTGGGAGTAGACCTCGGAGTAGGTCCCCTCCAGCCAGGCGGCCGCGACGAGCGACGGGCCGCCGTGCCCCGGACCGCTGAGATAGATCATGTCCAGGTCGCGCTCGATGATCTGGTGGTTCAGGTGGGCGTAGACGAAGTTCTGGCCCGGTGAGGTGCCCCAGTGGCCGAGCAGCCGTGGCTTCACGTCCTGCTCGGCGAGCGGCCGCTCCAGCAGCGCGTTGTCCATGAGGTAGATCTGCCCCACGGCGAGATAGTTCGAGGCGCGCCACCAGGCGTCGATCGACTGCAGCTGCTCCTGGGACAGTGGGCCGTTCGCGGTTTCGGGTGCGGCGCTCATCGGGTGGCTCCTTGCTGGGCGGGATGTCCGTGCCCAGCCTGTCCCTTTCCCCGCCGTTGCGCGACCCCAGGAACGGCGCTCGGGCACCTCTCCGCGCGCTGTCAACGAACCATGAACGCGTTGTGAACGCCGGGCGACGGTGGGTAGTCCCGCGAGTGTCCCGTAGCATCGTCGCCGTGCGTTTCAAACTGACACCACAGAACACGACCTTCTACGGACAGTTCGCCGATCTGGCCTCCCACATCCGGGACGGCGCCCATCTGCTGCAGGAGGCCGTCGCCGGTCCGCCCGGCGAGTGGGAGTCGGCGGCCAAGCGGCTCAAGCAGATCGAGCACGAGGGCGACGAGGCCACCCACACCATCCTGTCGGCGGTGAACAGCTCGTTCATCACCCCGTTCGACCGGGACGACATCTACCGACTCGCCGCCCGGCTGGACGACTGCCTGGACCACATCGAGGCGAGCCTGGACATCATGGTCCTCTACCGCGTGGACAAGCTCCCCAAGACCGTGGCCAAGCAGGTCGCCGTTCTGGTCGAGATGGCCGACCTGACGCTTGAGGCCATGCCGGGCCTGGAGAAGATGCACAACCTGCGCGAGTTCTGGATCGCCATCAACAGCCTGGAGAACGACGCGGACCGCAACTACCGGCGGATGATCGCCAACCTGTTCGACGGCGACCGGGACGCGATCGACATCATCCGGCACAAGGCCCTCTACGACGAGCTGGAGGCTGCGGCCGACGCGTTCGAGACCGTCGCCAACACGGTCGAGAGCATCGCGGCCAAGGAGTCCTGATCCGGTGGACTGGCTCCCGGTTGCCCTCGTCATCCTCCTGGCGATGGGCTTCAACTACACGAACGGCTTCCACGACGCCGCGAACGCGATCGCGACGTCGGTGTCCACGCGGGCCCTGACCCCGCGCGTGGCCCTGGCCATGGCCGCCTTCTTCAACCTGCTCGGCGCCTTTCTCGGCACCGGCGTGGCGCAGACGGTGGGCTCGGGCATCATCGACCCGCCCTCCGGGATGACCGGTCTGGCCATCGTGGCCGCCGCCCTGGTCGGTGCGATCGGCTGGAACATGCTGACCTGGTGGTACGGCCTGCCCTCCTCGTCCTCCCACGCGCTCATCGGTGGCATGGCCGGAGCCTCACTCGCGGCCGGCACGACGGTGCTCTGGAACGGGATCCTGAACAAGATCGTCATCCCGATGCTCATCTCCCCGATCGCCGGCATGCTGCTGGGCTTCCTGGCGATGACCGCCATCCTGTGGATCTTCCGCAACGGGCACCCCGGCAAGATGTCACGCAACTTCCGCAGGGCCCAGACCGTGTCGGCGGCGGCCATGGCGCTGGGACACGGTCTGCAGGACGCGGCCAAGACGATGGGCATCGTGGTGCTCGCCCTGGTAGTCGGCGGCTACCACGAGGGCGACAGCATCCCGCTGTGGGTGACCGTCACCTCCGCGCTGGTCATCTCCGCAGGGACGTATGCCGGCGGCTGGCGAATCATGCGCACCCTGGGTCGCAAGATCATTGACCTCGACCCGCCGCAGGGCTTCGCCGCCGAGAGCGTGGCCGCCTCCGTGCTCTACGTCGCCGGCATCGGCTTCCACGCGCCGATCTCCACGACGCACACGATTACCTCGGCGATCATGGGCGTCGGCGCAACCCGCCGGCTGTCCGCCGTCCGGTGGGGTGTCGCCGGCAACATCGTCGGCGCCTGGATCCTCACCTTCCCCGGCGCCGGGCTGGTCGCCGCCGTGACCTACTGGATCCTCGCGGTCTTCGTCTGACCAATTTTGATAGTGGTTTTGCTGGTCCTCCAGCACTTTTGATAGTGGTTTTGCTGGTCTGGGCCCGCTCCCCGCGGTCAGCCCAGCTCGCGCTTGAGGATCTTGCCCGTCGCGGTCATCGGCAGGGCGCCCACGATCTCCACCTGGCGTGGGTACTTGTAGGCCGCGAACTGCTCCTTGCCCCAGGCCACCAGTTCCTCCGGGGTCACCTCCGCGCCAGGCTCGGGGATGACGTAGGCCCTGATCTCCTCGCCGTGCCTCTCGTGGGGCACGCCGATCACCGCAGCGAGGGAGACGGCGGGGTGCGTCATCAGGACCTCCTCGATCTCCCGCGGATAGACGTTGAACCCGCCCCGGATGATCATGTCCTTGGCGCGGTCGACGATGTAGTAGTAGCCGTCCTCGTCCACCCGCCCCAGGTCACCGCTGCGGAACCAGCCGTCGTGGATCGCCTCGCCGGTGGCGTCGGGCCGGTCGTAGTAGCCCTTCATGATGTTGGGACCCTTGATCGCGATCTCACCGACGGCGTCCGGGTCGCCCGAACGCTCCACCTCCGACCAGTCCGGGTTGATCAGCTTCATCTGCACCTGCGGGATGGGCACCCCGATCGAACCCACCCGCGGCTCCTCCCCGAAGACCGAGAAGGAGGCGACCGGCGAGGTCTCGGACAGGCCGTAGCCCTCCAGGATCGTCACGCCGAAGCGCTCCCGGAATGCCCTGTGCACCTCACCCGGCAGGGCCGAGCCGCCCGAGGCGGCGACCCGCAGGTTGGCCGCGATGGCCGCCACGTCGACGGTCTCGTCGAGTGCCCCCAGCAGCCCCCAGTACATCGTGGGGACGCCGGCGAAGAAGCTCACCTTCTCCTTCTGGAAGAGACCCAGTGCGGCTTGCGCCTCGAAGCGCGGCAGCAGCACCACCGTGCCGCCGAAGGCGAAGCCGGAGTTCTGGATCACGGTCTGCCCGAAGGAGTGGAACAGCGGCAGCACGCACAGGTAGGTGTCCGGCCGCTCGGCGTCGGCCTCGAAGAGCTCCCGACCGACCAGCGCGTTGGACGTCATGTTGGCGTGGGTCAGCTCGGCACCCTTGGGCTGGCCGGTCGTCCCCGAGGTGTAGAGGATGACGGCGGTGTCGTCGTCGGACACCTCAGCCGTCTCGAAGGTCGGCGGCTGGTCGGCCATCGCGGCGCCGAGCGTGGTCGTGCCCTCGATCGGGGACGGCGCGGCCGGGTCGGCGGTCATCACGAAGAAGTGCTCGCACCCCGGGGTCTGCTCGAAGGCCCTGGCCCCCTCCTGCGCCATCGGCAGCTCCGGCGTGCCCTCGAAGCAGAAGTATGCCGTGGCGTCCGAGTCCTGCAGGTGGTAGGCGATCTCGCGGGCCTTGAGCAGCACGTTCAACGGCACGACCGTGGCGCCGGTCTTGAGGATCCCGTAGTAGACGATCGGGAAGAACGGCAGGTTCGGGCATGTCAGCGCCACCTTGTCGCCGGCGCCGACGCCCCGGGACGCGAGCAGGTTCGCCACCTGGTTGGCCGCACCGTTGACCTGTGCGTACGTCAGTCGTGTCTCCCCGAGCACCACCGCGTCACGGGTGGGGAACTGGCCGGCGGAGTCTTCGAGCAGTGCGGAGAGATTCGGCATGACGCAAACCTAACGCGCCGTGTTGCGCTCGCGTGCCCCACGGCATACTGTTAACCGTATGGTTAACCATCAGGAGGAGGCAACGGTCTTCGCCGCGCTGGGCGACCCTCGGCGGGCCCTGATCGTGGACCTGCTCGCCCAGCGCGACCAGACCGTCTCGGAGCTGGCCGCCCACCTGCCCATCTCGTTGCCGGGCACCCTGAAGCACCTGACCGTCCTGGAGTCGGCCGGGCTGGTCACCCGCACCAAGTCGGGCCGCACGGTCACCGTCAGCCTGGAGCGCGACCGGCTCCGCGCGGCCGAGGACTGGCTGCACCGCACCCGCACCTTCTGGGCCACCCAGCTCGGCAACCTCGCCCAGTCCTTCGACCCGACCGCCAAGGAGCAGCCATGACCCGCGAGCTCGTGATCACCCAGCACGTCCCCGCCCCGCCACACCAGGTGTATGCGGCGTGGCTGACTCCCGAGGGCATGTCCCGGTGGTGGTGGGTCAGCATCGGCGACACGCAGTATGCCGTGGACGGCCGGGTCGGCGGGGACTACCTGGTCGAGTCCGTCGGCGCCGGCATCGGTGTGCGCGGCACCTTCACCAGGCTCGAGGAGCCGACCCTGATCGAGCTGACGTGGACCTGGCTCGACGGTGCTGTCGCCGGACCCGAGGAGCACGTGCGGGTCGAGCTCGCAGACCAGGACGGCGGCACGCTCGTCACCGTCACGCACCTGGTGGCCACCGCCGACGGGGTCGAGTCCTACCGCCAGGGGTGGGAGTACGTGCTCGGCAACCTGGCCCGCCTGCCGCACGACGGGCAGCTCCCCTCCGGTGCGCCCGCCGTGGCCGCGAGCCCGGCCGACGCCGATCTGCAGCCGGCGATCACCCTGACCCAGGTCGTGCCCGCCCCACGAGCCGACACCTTCGCTGCCTGGCTGGAGCCGGAGCGGCTGGCGCAGTGGTGGTGGCCCGGGCAGGACACGAGCTATGTCATCGACGCCCGCCGGGGAGGGCACTTCGCGATCCGCTCCGCGCAGACCGGGCTGGGCGCGACCGGGACCTACCTGGAGCTGGACGAGGGCGAGCGCATCGTCATGACGTGGCTGTGGGAGTCTCCGGGCCCGGCAGCCCCGCAGGACCTGGTGACGGTCACCTTCGCCGACGGGGACGACGGGCAGGCGAGCACGCTGGTGACGCTGGTCCACGAGTTCGCCGTGCCGCAGGCCGACACCACCGATCCCACCCACGGCTGGATGGCCGTGCTGGACAGCCTGGTCGAGCACCTGCCCTAGCGGGCCTCAGCCTTCCAGCAGGTCGCGGGTGATGGCGTCCACGGACCCGGCGCCCACGAGCCCCATCGTCAGGTCGAGCTCGGCCACGACGTTGTCGATGACGGCACCCACACCCGCCGCGCCGTCCAGGGCCAGTCCGTAGACGTGCGGGCGCCCGAGCAGGCAGGCGTCGGCGCCGAGCGCCAGCGCCACGAAGACGTCGGCGCCGGTGCGGATCCCGCTGTCCATCAGGACGGTGGGCTCCGGCCCGACGGCCTCCCGGACCCGGACGAGAGCGTCCAGCGCGGCGACCGACCGGTCCACCTGGCGGCCGCCGTGGTTGGACACGATGAGCCCGTCGACCCCGGCATCCAGGGCACGGAGGGCGTCGTCCGGGTGCAGCACGCCCTTGAGCAGCACCGGCAGCGACGTGCGCTCCCGCAGGGTGGCGACGTGGTCCCAGGACAGGCCGGGGTTGGAGTAGATGTCGAGGAAGGCCTCGACCGCCGCGCGTGGCTCCGGGGACCGCAGGTTGTCGCGGGTGGCGCCGGGATGGGACCGCGCCATCGACAGCAGCGTGCCGACGCCGGACCGCGCCGCCCTGGCTGCCGTGAGTGGTTTGCGCGGGTCGATCCCCAGGCCCGCTCCCCCGTCCGCACTCTGCGCAGCGGCCACCCGCTCCCGCACCAGGGCCATGAACCTCGGGTCGGAGGTGTACTGCGCGATCCCGATCCCCCGGGCGAACGGCAGCGACCCGAGGTCGAGGTCCTGCGTGCGCCAGCCGAGCATCGTCGTGTCCAGCGTGACGACCAGCGCCTGCGCCCCCGCCGCCTCGGCCCGGCCGATCATCGAGTCGACGAGCTCCTCGTCGGTGGACCAGTACAGCTGGTACCAGAACGGCGTGCCGCGCATCGCCGCGGCCGTCTCCTCCATCGGCGAGGACCCCTGGCACGAGAAGACGTACGGGATGCCGCTGGCGTGCGCGCCTTCGGCGATCTTCAGGTCCGCGTCGTCGGTGATCAGCCCGGCGGCGCCCACCGGAGCCAGCAGCAGCGGGGCCGCAAGATCGGTGCCCAGCACACTGGTCCGTAGATCCCGCTCGGTCGTGCCGTGGAGCACGCGCGGGACGACCCGCCACCGGTCGAACGCCTCCCGGTTGGCCCGCATCGTCGCACCGTCGCCCGCTCCCCCAGCCACGTACGCCCACGCCCGACGGCTCATCGCGCGCCGCGCCCGGCGCTCCAGCTCGACCGTGCTCGTAGGCACCGCCGGCTCGATTCCGAGCGCGCCGGGACGGTAGATGGCGTTCTGGCGGGCCCGGCCCACGCCGTGCGGCCCGGGGGCGGGAGCAGGCGCGGGGGCGGGAGTGGCTGCGTCGGCACTCATGGGGGTCAGGGTACTGCCGCGCCCCTCGTCGCCCGGCTCACAGGCGGCGCATCGCCGAGGCCAGGAGCACCGGCTCGCCCACCTCGTCGGAGGCGTCCAGGTCGCAGACCGCCTCGATCACCCAGTCGTGGTCGCCCGCGGGGTCGGCGAGCGTCTGGCGCACCCGCCACAGCCGCACCTGCTCCGGGCCGCTGGAGGCGACACCCGGCACGACCCGCACCCCCGGCTGCGGCCCCTGCTCGGAGGTGATCTCCAGCATCGCCGGCCCGCGGGCGTCCGGCCCGAGGCCGATCTCGTCGTGGTCCTCCCAGTAGGCCCCCAGCGCGGCGTCCCAGTCGTCCGCGGTCATCAGCGGCTCGCGCGGCGGCTCGGTGAGCTCGGCGACCGCCCGCTCCAGCGCCGCCAGGTCGTGGTAGACGTCACGGGCCGCGAGCTCGACGCGGCGGAAGACCGCGTTGCGCACCATCACCCGGAAGGCCCGCTCGTTGCCGGTGATCGGCCGCGACGGTGCCAGCGGCACCCCCTCCGCCGCCCGGGCCGCAGCAGCCGCCACCAGCTCCGGATCCGTGAGCGCCTCCCACTCATCCAGCAGCGAGGAGTCGGTCTGCCGGATCGTCTCGCCGAGCCAGTGGATCAGGTCGTCCAGCTCCTCGGTCTTGGCACTGTCCGGCACGGTGTTGCGCAGCGTCCGGTAGGCGTCGGTCAGGTAGCGCAGCACGATCCCCTCGGAGCGGGTCAGCTGGTAGAACCCGACGAACTCGGTGAAGCTCATCGCCCGCTCGTACATGTCCCGCACCACCGACTTGGGACTGAGCGCGTCCTCGCTGACCCACGGGTGCGACTGGCGATAGATCTCCAGCGTCGCCTCGAGCAGCTCGGCCAGCGGCATCGGCCACGTGACGTCCTCGAGCAGCTCCGTCCGCTGGTCGTACTCGATGCCGTCGGCCTTCATCTGCGCCACGGCATCCCCCTTGGCCCTGGACTGCTGGGCGTAGAGCACCTGGCGCGGGTCCTCCAGCACAGACTCGATCACCGAGACAACGTCCAGGGAGTATGCCGGGTCCTCCCGGTCCAGCACCTCCAGTGCCGCGACGGCGAAGGGGGCGAGGGGCTGGTTGAGGGCGAAGTTCTCCTGCACGCCCGCGGAGAGGATGACCTGCCGACCCGACTCCTGCGGCTCGGGGAGCCGCTCCAGGACCCCGCTGTCGAGCAGGCTCCGGGCCAGCGTGATCGCCTTCCGAGAGAGCCGGACCTGCGCGCGCGGGTCCTCGTGGTTGTCCCGCAGCAGCTTGCGCAGGTTGACGAACGGGTCACCCTGGCGCGCCACGACGTTGAGGATCATCGAGTGGTCGACCCGCATCCGGGAGACCAGCGCCTCGGGCTCGGCGACCACCAGCTTGTCGTAGGTCTCCTCGGTCCAGTTGACAAAGCCCTCCGGCGGCTTCCTGCGCTGCACCTTGCGCTGCTTCTTCGGGTCGTCCCCGGCCTTGGCCAGGGCCCGCACGTTGTCGATGTGGTGCTCGGGGGCCTGCACCACGACATACCCGCTCGTGTCATAGCCGGCCCGGCCGGCCCGTCCCGCGATCTGGTGGAACTCCCGGGCGCGCAGGACGCGCTGGCGACTCCCGTCATACTTGGTCAGGCCGGTGAACAGCACCGTCCGGATCGGCACGTTGATGCCCACACCGAGGGTGTCGGTGCCGCAGATGACCTTGAGCAGCCCGTCCTGGGCGAGCTGCTCCACGAGGCGGCGGTAGCGCGGCAGCATCCCGGCGTGGTGCACCCCGATGCCGTTGCGGACCAGCTTGGACAGGCTCTTGCCGAAGCCCGCGGTGAAGCGGAAGGCCCCGATCCGCTCGGCGATCTTGTCCTTCTCCTCCCGGGTGGCGATCTTGAGCGACATCAGCGACTGCGCGCGCTCCAGTGCCTCCTTCTGCGTGAAGTGCACGATGTAGACCGGCGCCTGGTGGGTCTCCAGCAGCTCGGTGATCGTCTCGGTGATCGGGGTGAGCGCCCAGCTGAAGCTCAGCGGCACCGGCCGCTCGGCCCCCGCGACGACGGCCGTCTCGCGGCCGGTGCGCCGGGAGATGTCGTCGACGAAGCGGGTGACGTCGCCGAGGGTGGCCGACATCAGCAGGAACTGGGCGTCCGGGAGCTCCAGCAGCGGCACCTGCCAGGCCCACCCGCGGTCGGGCTCTGCGTAGAAGTGGAACTCGTCCATGATGACCAGCCCCACGTCGGCCTGGGCTCCCTCACGCAGCGCGATGTTGGCCAGGATCTCGGCGGTGCAGCAGATGATCGGCGCGTCCGCGTTGACCGCGGCGTCCCCGGTGAGCATGCCGACGTTGTCCGCGCCGAAGATCTTGCAGAGCGCGAAGAACTTCTCGCTGACCAGCGCCTTGATGGGGGCGGTGTAGAAGCTCACCCGGTCCTCGGCCAGCGCCTGGAAGTGGGCGGCGGTCGCCACGAGTGACTTCCCGGAGCCGGTCGGGGTGGCCAGGATGACGTTGGCCCCGGACAGCAGCTCGATGACCGCCTCCTCCTGGTGCGGGTAGAGCGCGGTCCCGCGCTGCTCCGCCCAGTCGGCGAACTTCTCGTAGAGGTCGTCCGGGTCGGGGTTGGTCCCCTCGGGCGGGAGCAGGTCGGTGAGCGTGGTGGGAGTGGCCATCCCGCCCATCATCCCGTATGCCGTGTGGTCATCTCGGACACCGGCCCCGCCAGAGGCGGCCGGCCGGGGCAGCCATGCCTCCGCAGAGATTGGTGGCCGCCCCGCCACCCGCCGGCGAGGAGAGGAGTGCCCGGGTCAGACCTTCATCTTCTCGGCAGTGCCGGACATCTCATCGAACTCGGCCTGGATCGCCGCGTCCTCGGCGTTCGGCGTGCCGACGAGCGAGACGACGTAGGCCACCACCAGGCAGGCGAGGAAGCCGGGGACGATCTCGTACATGAAGCCGCTGAGGGCATCCACGTTGCCCCAGATGCCCACGACCACCGCGCCGGTGATCATGCCGGCCAGAGCGCCCATCGCGGTGAGCTTCCGCCAGAACAGCGCGAGGATGATGATCGGGCCGAACGCGGCGCCGAAGCCGGCCCATGCGAAGCCGACCAGGCCCAGGATGTTGGACTGCGGGTCGATGGCGAGCAGTCCGGCGACGACCGCGACGACGAGCACCCCCATCCGGCCGAGCATCACCTGCTGACGTGGCGTGGCCTCCTTGCCGAAGATCTTCCAGATGTCCTCGACGAGCGCCGAGGAGCAGACGATGAGCTGGGAGGAGATCGTCGACATGATCGCGGCCAGCACGGCCGCGAGGACGAAGCCGGCGATGATCGGGTGGAACATGATCTGCGACAGGCGGAGGAAGACGGTCTCGGGGTTGCCCAGCTCCTCCCCTGAGTTGAAGAAGTAGCCGATGCCGATCAGGCCGGTGAAGATGGCGCCGCCGGCGACCAGGACCATCCAGCTGATGCCGATGCGGCGGCCCGCCTTGGCGTCGGCCGCCGAGCGCAGGGCCATGAAGCGCACGATGATGTGGGGCTGGCCGAAGTAGCCCAGCCCCCACGCCGCGGCCGAGACGATGCCCAGGAAGGTGCCGCCGAAGAGCAGCGACGTGCGGTTCAGCTCGTCGGCGGGGTCGCTGACCCCGGCGTTGAAGGCCGCGTCGGCGGCCTCGATGCTGGAGAAGACCTCACCGAGGCCGCCCATCGAGACGATCGTGACGATGGGCACGAGGATGAGGGCAGCCAGCATCAAAAGCCCCTGCGCGACGTCGGTCAGCGACGCCCCGAGGAACCCGCCGAAGAGGGTGTAGATCAGGGTGATGCCGGACACCAGCAGCATGCCGAAGATGTAGGTGCTGCCGAAGGAGGACTCGAAGAAGACGCCGCCGGCCACCATGCCGGAGGACACGTAGAAGGTGAAGAAGACCAGGATGATGATGCCGGCCACCAGACGGAGGGCGTGGGTGTGGTCCTTGAACCGGTTCTCCAGGAAGCTGGGGACCGTGATCGAGTTGTTCGACACCTCGGTGTAGGAACGCAGTCTAGGCGCGACGAACTTCCAGTTGAGATAGGCCCCGACCGTCAGTCCGATGGCGATCCAGGCCTCCACCAGCCCGGTGGCGTAGATCGCGCCGGGCAGACCCATGAGCAACCAGCCCGACATGTCGGAGGCACCCGCGGAGAGCGCGGCGACGCCCGGCGGCAGGTTGCGCCCCGCCAGCATGTAATCGCCCAGGTCGCTGGTCTGCCGGTAGGCGTAGAAGCCGATCGCGAGCATGAGCGCGAAGTACACGCCGATGGCGATGAGCTGGTAGGTCTGTTCGGACACGGGACTCTCCGTCGCTCGGGGCAACCGGAAGTCACACGGGCTCCCGGGAAAGGGGCATTTAGCACAGTAGGGGAAACGCGACCCGCGTGGGGGGCCTGCGAGACATGTTTACCTCAATGTGACCTGTGTTGCTCCTGTGACTCAGGTGATGCCGCGCTGTGACGGAGGCGACGGCGCTGTGACGGAGGCGACGGCGCTGTGACGGAGGAGACGGCGCTGTGACAGAGGAGACGAACGGGGGCCCGGTCCTGGTCGGACCGGGCCCCCGTCGTCGGATGCCTCCTCAGCAGGCCGCTGTCACAGCCAGCCGTCCAGCAGCGCCGTCAGCTCGGCCACGACGTCCTCGGGGACGACACCGCTGCCGCCCAGCACCGTCGCGTGACCCGGCTCCAGCCGCTCCAGCTCGGCGCGGGTGACCGCCGGCAGACCGGTCGGCCTGGTCAGGTTGACCGGCTCGCCGAGGTGGGCGGCCAGCGCGGAGCCGGTGAGGGCGTCCGGCCAGTCCAGACCCGTCGCGACGAACGTGTTCGCCAGACCGGAGGGGTGCTCGGCCGAGATGGCCGCCGCGGTGGCGTAGCGGTCCACACCGGCCAGCCGCCGATCGGCACCGAGCTCGGCGAAGACCTCGTCGGAGACCGCGCCGTCGCCACCGAGCACCACGATCTCGCCGGCGTCCAGGCGATCCAACGCCTCGGTCACCACGGCGGGCACGTGGTCGGTCTGCGTCAGCAGGACCGGGGCGCCCTCGTGGCCGGCCAGGGCCGCGCCCGCCAGTGCGTCGGGGAAGTTCTCCGGCTCGCCGCTGGCGACGTAGACGGTGTCCACGCCGGCCGGGTAGAGATCGGAGAGCATGGCGGCCGTCTCGTAGCGGTTCTCGCCCGCGACCCGGTCGACCTCGCCCCACGCACCCAGCTGGGTGGCGACGCCCTCGGACACCGCACCCTCACCGCCGAGGACGACGAGTCGCTGCGGCTGGACCGCATCGAGCGCCGCCCGGGTCGCGCCCGGGATCCGGTCCGACTTGACCAGCAGCACCGGCGCCGGTGAGCCGTCCACGGTGAACAGCCCCGCGGAGCCCGGCAGCCGGCCCTCGCTGGCCGGTGCGGCACCGGCCAGGGCGTCGGCGAAGTCCTCGCCCGTGACGACGTAGACCGTGTCGGCCCCATCGGGGTAGCGCTCCGCGATCTGTGCCGCCGTGGCGTAGCGGTCGACGCCGGAGACGCGCTCCACCGTCGGACCGGTCACCTCGGCCACGTGGTACGCGCCGTAGACCTCCTGGGTGACCGAGTTGCCCTCGGAGTCCGCCGCGGTCGCCCGCAGCGAGACGGTCTGGGCACCGGCCGGGTAGGTGACCTGCGCGGTCCAGTCGCCGGGCTCACCGGTCAGCTCCAGGTCCTCCCAGGTGGCACCCTGGTCGTAGGAGATGGCCAGCGAGCCCTGCGTGATCTCGCCGGCGAGCTGGGTGTTCGGCAGCTGCCACGCGGTGAGGCCGATGGTGTCGCTCGGTGCGTTGACCGCCGTGCCGGTCCAGTCCGTCTCGACCGCGAAGTCGACCTGGACGAACGGCAGCTCGGCGAACCAGTCGGCCGGCTGCTCGCTCCAGAAGGTCCACTCGGTGCTGCTGGCCGGGGTGGTCCCCCAGGAGTCCGGGCGTCCCACGTCGTTGGTGACGCGGTACTGCGTGCGCTCACCCGTGGGCAGGTCGACCAACGAGCTCTGCCAGCCGATGGTCTCCTTCAGCAGGGTCTCACCCTCGTACCAGCGGATGGTCTGGTCGTCGTTGCCCTGGTAGTCGCCCAGGCTGCCGGTGTGGGTCGGCTCGTCGCCCGCCCAGCTGGGCAGGTTCACCTGGAGCGTGTTGCCCTGCCGGTTCGGCACCCAGAACCCTTCACCCAACCGCGGCTGGACGACGGCGGAGAACCACGCCTCGGAGGTGGCGCTGCCGGGCTCGTAGCCCTGACGGATGCCGCGCTCGTTCCAGCTGCCCTCCAGGACGACGGCGTCCTGGTACCACTCCGTGCCCTCCTGCGCCGAGACGTACTCGGTGCGGGCGATCGGCATGTTCATCATCTCCTGGAAGCCGACCCCGTAGGGGGTGTACGGACGGAAGTCGTAGCGGAACTCGCCACCCGCCCGCGTCTGGTTGCCGTGGAAGCTGGTGTCGATCCGGGCCAGCTCGTCCAGGGTCGGCGCGTACTCCAGGTCGGTCGGGATGCTGCCCGGGTGCGGGTCCACCAGGTCGTAGACGACCGGGCTGTCCACACCGCCGCTGACGGTGAGCTGGACGGGACCGGCCTGGATCCGGGAGATCAGGCCCGCGCCCTCGACGCCGCTCACGCCGACGGCCGGGTAGGACACCGGAGCCTCCCAGGACACTCCGGCGGAGAACTCGCCGGGCTCGTCGTTGACGACGACGAGGAGCGCCGCGCCGGCCTGGTCGATGCCGGCGGCGATCTGGGTCAGGTCCAGGGACTGGTCGCGGGTGATCACCACGGCCTTGCCCTCGGTCTCCACGGCGGCGAGCTCGTCGGGCGTGCCCGTGCCGGCGTACACCGCGTCGAGGCTCACCTGCTCGGTGGGCATCGAGCTGCCGACCAGCCCGGTGACGTCCAGCGACGTGCCGCCCTCGGCGACGGCCACGAACGGGGTCCGCAGCCGCCAGCGGGTGAGGTACTCGAAGTCACCGTCGGTGATGCCGTCCATGGGGGCGGCGAAGAGGTGGTCGACAGCGGCCGGCACCTGGTAGGCGCTGTTCAGACCGGTGCCCGCCCTGATGCTGAAGTCCATCCGGCGCTGGGACGGCTCGAGCCCGTCCTGACCCACGTCGACCGTGATCTCGTGCGTCTCTCGGGCGTCGAGCTCGACGACGGTGTCCTGGGCGAGCTCGACCTGGGGGTCACCCACCAGGGCCACGCCGAGCGCGTCCTCGGCGACGTGGACGTCCATGTAGCTCATCGCGGCATAGGTGCCGGCGGGCAGCCGCAGGGTGGTCTCGCCGTCGACGATGTACTGCGAGGGCCACATGTGGTCGCGACCCTTGAACACCACGTAGGCCAGGGCCGGGGAGCCGTCGAGGTCGGTGGCGCGCAGGGTCAGGTCGTAGCGCTCCTCCTCCTTCATGACGCCCCAGCCGGTGCGCGCCACGTCGGCCCCGTCGGCGGAGGCGATGACGAAGCCGGACAGGGTGGAGGCCAGCGGGACGACCGCCGGGTCCAGGGTGACCTGGACGCTGGCGGTGCCTCCGGCGGGCACGACCAGTTGGGTGGCGGACAGCTCGGTCAGGCCGGAGGGCAGACCGCCGCCCATGCCGTCGTCGCCCTCGAGACGTAGCGCCAGGGTGACGTCTGCCGCACCGTCGTTGGTGTAGGTGATCTCGCGGGTGACGGGCACGTCACCCTCGTGGGGCCAGTCGAAGTAGCCGAAGGAGACCGACCCGGTGGCGATCACCTCGGCGTCCAGCGCGGCCGGCACGTCGAGCCGCCCGGCGCCGAGCTGGAAGGGCCCCTCGCTCAGCGGGAACGAGGAGGACATCAGCGTGTTCTTCAGCTCCTCGCGGGTCAGGTCCGGGTCGTCCTGGAGCAGCAGGGCTGCCGCCCCGGCGATGTGGGGGCTGGCCATGGACGTGCCGTCCAGGGTGGTGTACCAACCCTCACCGGCGCTGTCCTGCGACCGGGCGGCGAGCACGTCGACGCCCGGGGCGGACAGGTCGGGCTTGACCAGGCCGTCCCCGAGACGGGGGCCCATGCTGGTGAACCACGGTCGGTAGTCCATGCCGTCGACGGCACCGACGGTCAGCGCGGCCTCGGCCGCACCAGGCGAGCCGATGCCGCTGACCTGGCCGTTGTTCCCCGCGGCCACCACGAAGAGGGTGTCGGTGTCCTCGCTGATGGTCTGCAGTGCCACCGCCATCGGGTCGGTGCCGTCGCTCGCCTGGGGGGTGCCCAGGCTCATGTTGACGACATCGGCGTTCTCCGCCGCCCACTCCATCCCGTCGATGATCCAGGACTCCTGGCCGAAGCCGTCGTCACCGAGCACCTTGCCGATGATCAGCTCGGCCCCCGGGGCGACACCCACCTGGACACCGTCGGAGGCGGCGCCGGACCCGGCGACCGTGGAGGCCACGTGGGTGCCGTGGCCGTTGCCGTCGGTGACGGCCTGGCCCGGCACGAAGCTGTGCGAGTCAGTGATCGCGTCCACCAGGTCTGGGTGGTCGACGTCAGCGCCGCTGTCCAGGACCGCGACGGTGACCCCGGCCCCGTCGATCCCCCGGTCCCAGGCCTCGGGCGCGCCGACCTGCGGGACGCTGTCCGCCAGGGTGGCCTCGACAAGACCATCGAGGTGCACCTTGCTGATGCCCCGTGCCAGGGTGCCGTCGCTGCGACCGCCGGTGAGCAACTGCCACAGGTCAGCGCCGGCGTCGGCCTCGGGCGTTACCGCCACGGCGTTGATGCTCTCCAGCGTGGCGGTCGACGTCCCGAGGGACGACTGGAGCGACTGCGTGGAGGCCCCCTCGGCATACTGCACGATGACCGGCGCGGTGTCGCGCCCTGCCGTGCCGACGCCCTGCTCGATCAGCGCGGACACGTTGAACAGGTCCGCGTCCAGCGTCCCCGCCGCCACGAAGGGGCGTGCCGCGTCAGGCACGACGTGCAGGTCCTCGCCCACCGTCGTGGTCTGGTAGCCGCCACCGGTGGGCGACTCGACGCCCACGGTCCTCGTGCCGTCCGCGAGCTCGGTGACGGTGACGACGTCACCGGTGATCAGTGTGAGACGGTGCGTCGTGCCGGTGCTCGGGTGGTTGAGCTGTGGACGCGACGTCGTGTTCGACTCGGCCGTGGCCGAGGTCTCCTGGTCGGGCGCCGCGGTTGCGACACCTGCTGCCGCAGTCGCCACGAGGGCGGCAGCGGCGACGCCGGACACGACGGTCCGCGCGCGTGGTCGGTGAGTCATAGAGGGTCCTCGCTACATTGCAGGGATTGATCTGACGGCATGAATATGTCACTCAGACCGCCCGATCACAACGGCGGATTTACGCCGTGGCATGTTTCCGCCGTACGCTTGACTGTCTTCACTGACGGAAGGAGGACAACAATGCTCGATGTGTTGGGACTTGATCCGATCGAAGAGGCGACCTATCGCCATCTCATCACCCTGCCCTCAGCCAGCTCGACCGATCTCGCCCTGCAGTTGGAGCTCCCCTCCGCCGAGCTGCAGGCGGCCCTGAAGACCCTGGCTGAGAAGGGCCTGGTCGCCACGTCCACGAACGGCACCGGGCAGTATGTCGCGTCCCCTCCCCTCGTGGCGCTGGGATCGCTCGTGCGGGACCGTCAGGACGATCTGAACCGTGCTCGTTCCGAGCTCGAGGTCCTCACGGAGCAGTACCGCGGCGCCGCGGCGAAGCGCACGGCGACCGACGTCATCGACGTCGTCACCGGGGCCGACGCGGTGGCTCAGCGGTTCGCCCAGCTGCAGCGCTCGGCCCGCACCGAGGTGCGTGCCCTGATCCGTGCCGGGGTGGCAGTCGTCTCGGCGGCCGAGAACGTCGAGGAGGACGCGGCGGCCGAGCGCGGGGTCACCTACCGGGTCGTCCTGGAGCGAGCGGTCCTGGAGCAGCCGGGGTTCGACGCCAACATCGAGAGCGCGATGAGCCGCGGCGAGCTGGTCCGGGTGGCGGACCGGATCCCGCTGCGCATGATGATGGCCGATCAGGAGCTGGCCCTGATCCCGCTGGCCTCGGCGGCGAACGAGGGCCGGAGCGAGGCGGGAGCCCTGCTGGTCCACCCCAGCGCGCTGCTGGACTCGCTCGTGGCTCTCTTCGACTACACGTGGGCGGCCGCCCGATCGCTGGCCGCCGAGCCGACCGATGCCGCGACGCGGGACGGGCTCGACGGGACCGATCTGCGGGTGCTCACCCTGATGCTCTCGGGCCTGACGGACCAGGCGGTCGGCAGCCAGCTCGGGTTGTCGATCCGGACCGTGCAGCGGCGGGTGGCCTCCCTGATGGAGGCGTGCGGCGTCCACACCCGGATCCAGCTCGGCGTGCAGGCCGAGCGGCGGGGCTGGCTCGCCGAGACCCCCTGACGACCGAGCGCGCCGCCCGTCGCTCTCCTCAGACCAGGCCCGTTTCGTAGGCGAGCACGATGGCCTGCACCCGGTCCCGCAGCCCGAGCTTGCCCAGCACCCGTGTCACGTGGGTCTTGACGGTGGCCTCGCCCAGGTAGAGCTCGCGCCCGATCTCGGCGTTCGACAGGCCCCTGGCCATCGCCCGCAGCACGTCCAGCTCGCGCGGGGTCAGACCGGACAGCCCGTCGGACACCGTGCCCGCGGGTGGCCTGCGCACGTAGTTCTCGACGAGCCGACGCGTCACGGCGGGCGCGAAGAGCAGGTCGCCCGCGTGCACGGCGCGGATCGCGGCGGCCAGCTCCGCCGGCGGGGTCGTCTTGAGAAGGAACCCGCTGGCACCGGCCCGGAGCGCGCCGAACACGTACTCGTCCAGGTCGAACATGGTCAGCATGACCACCCGGGCCTCGGGCCGTGCCCGTGCGACCTCGCCGACGGCAGACACCCCGTCGAGACCGGGCATCTGCACGTCCATGAGCACGACGTCGGCGCGGTGCTCGCGCGCCAGCGCGGCCGCGGCGTGCCCGTCGGCCGCTTCGGCGACCACCTCGATCCCCTCGGCGGCGTCGAGGATGGCGGTGATGCCGCCGCGGACGAGGTCCTGGTCGTCCGCGACGACGACCCGGACGGGCTCGTTGTTCATGCCTCCACCCTCTCAGCGGCGGGGGTCGTATGCCGCAGGCTGGCCCGCAGCGCGAAGCCTCCGTCGGCCGTGGGTCCAGCGATGACCTCTCCCCCGAGCGCCCGGGCCCTCTCGGCGAGTCCGACCAGACCGTAGCCGGTGCTCTGCACCGCAGCTCCCGGTGCGGCGGGACCGTCGTCGACGATGTCGACGACCCACCCGCCGGGACTCCGTCCGACGTGCACGTCGACGCGGGAGCCCGGCGCGTGACGACTGGCGTTGGCCAGCCCCTCGTGCACGACCTGGCGGATAAAGGCCGCGGTCACGGGATCCTGCGGCAGCGCCTCTGCGTCCAGGTGCACCTCGAGGCCCTGACCGACACGGGCCACGACATCCTGGAGGTCGGGCGGCGGGGACGCCGGCCCGTCCGCATCCCCGCGCAGCACGGACCGCAGCCGACGCAGCTCGCCCAGGGCCTCCGCCCCCGCGGTGTCGACGAAGCCCAGCGCCCGGCGGGCCCGCTCGGGGTCCTGTTCCCGGTGGGACAGCGCCGCCGCGGACTGCAGGACCATGGCGCCGACCGCGTGGCTGGCGACGTCGTGGAGCTCACGGGCGATCCGCAACCGTTCCTGGGCCACCGCCGCGCTGATGATCCCGTCGTGCACCTCGTGCAGCGTGGTGGCCCGGTCCCGCGCCCGGCGGTAGGCGCGGTCCTTCTCGCCCCAGGCCGCGCCGGCGAGCAGCGGCATGCCCACGAGGGCCAGCTCGATCATCAGGTTGCCCGGGTCGTGGCCCATCACGTAGACGACGCGGGACAGCAGCAGGCCCGCCAGCCCCGCGCCGAGGACCCGGTCGCCGGCGGCGCCCACCCGCCACGCGGCGGCGACGGTGACCACGACCTCGGACATCCCGTCCAAGGGCGGTGCGCCCAGCGCCAGGGTCAGGAGCGGCACGCCACCGAGCAGCAGTGCCGCCGCGAAGGGGCGGATCCGCTGGAGGAGCGGCACCACGCACAGCACGACGCCGACGTCGAGCGACGATGGCTCGAGAGCCTCCGGCCCGAGGCCGACCGGCACGAGCGCGAGCGCGAGAAGGGCCGTGGCCCACTCGTGCCACCGCCACGGCCAGCGGGACCGGCGTGCGGGCGGGCGCTCGTCGGTCACCCCCTCCGCGTCACCGTGCGCGTCGCTGCCCTCCCCCTCGGGATCCTGGCGCAGCAGCCCGAGCAGGCGCCGCAGCTCCTGGACCGCCACGACTCCTCGACGGTGCACGGCCGTCAGGTCGTCCTCGCCGAGCGAGCCGGCTGCCTCCCCGGAGGCCCGGCGCATGTCCGTCACGGCCGTCTGCAGCACCGCGACCGCCTCGGTCGCCAGGCGCTGACGCTCGGCCAGCACGACCTGACCGGACGCGGCGACCGGGTCCAGAGCTGCGATCCGGGCCGCCTCCTCGCCGGCTGCCTCGGCCGCCTCGGTCCGGCGCCGCACGACCCGACCGAACGCCCACACCGTGCCGAGCACCACCGCGGCGAACACCAGGGTCCCCACCCCGAGGTCGTCCTGCACCCAGGCCGTCAGGGCGACAGCGGCGACCCCGGCCGGACCCGGCCAGGTGCTCGCCGACCGCCCGGCCAGATAGGTCACCGCCAGCGTCGCCGGCAGGAGTGCCGGGCTCTCCGTGGGCACCCCCAGCCAGCCGCTCAGCACCATCGCTGCGACGACACCGATGAGCCCTGCCCACGGCGCCAGCCCCACGGCGAGGACAGCGACCGCGGCGACTGGTGGCACGGCATACCGAGCGATCCCCTCCCCGGCCAGCAGGAAGGCGTCCAGCCCGGCACACGCCAGCGCGAGGACGACGAGGCCGCGCCACCTGCTCATCTGCCTGAGAGTACGACCCGGACCGCTCACTGCGCGTCCCCCTCAGGGTGGACCCGCATCCCTCGTCGCGCGTCGCCGGGATCACCTGGCCGGGGAGGCAGGCCGGGGCCTCACGGCGGACGCGGCGACGGGCTCCCCGGCGGCACCGTGGAGGTGGTCCGGGGACCCGGGCCGCGAACCACCACCGATAGGAGCACCTCATGAAGGCACGGACGCTCGGCGCGATCGCCGTCCTCCTCACCCCCGTCGTCATCACCGTCGCCGACCTGCTGCGCCTTGGCGCCGAGGGAGGCGTCCTCGCGGACGGCTCCGCTAGCACCACCCAGCTGTTCACGGCCGTGAACGCGCACCGCGGCGCCTGGGAGGCCGGGGCGTGGCTCTTCTACCTCGCCGCGCTGCTCACGATCCCGATGGTGCTGCTGCTGTGGCGCCTGGCGGTCGATCGCGCGCCGGTGCTGGCGTGGACCGGCGGGGTGCTGGGCGCCGGGATGGTCACCGGTCAGATCGCGCACCTGATGGGCTACTTCGTCACGGTCGGCGCCCTGTCCGGGATGCCGGACACGGAGGCCGCGGTGTCGGCCCAGCAGTCCCTCGACGCCAGCAGCCTCGGTTTCGCGGTCTTCGCGCCCTTCCTCCTCGGGGTGCTCCTGGCCCCCGCGGTGCTCGCGCTGGCGCTCTGGCGGGCGCGGGTCATCCCTGGATGGGCCCTCGGGTCCGTGCTCCTGGGGACCGTCGTCTTCGCGGCCTTCTCGGGTCAGCCGTGGGCCAGCGTGGTCTGGGGCGTGGCGCTCGTCGCCGGGCTCCTGCCCGCCGCGCGCTCAGCGCTGCGCTCCGTGGACACGGACGCACCACGGGTGGCGGACCGGTCGGCCACCTCGGCCGCCCCGGTCGCCCCGCCGGCTCGTTAGGCGCCCGCCGACTGCTGGGCGGCACGGGCGGCGTCCTCGATCCGCTGCCGGTGCCGCTCCCAGTAGTCGGTGCCGTCCTCGGCCCACATGTTGTCCATGCCCTCACGAACCCCGACCGCGCCGTCGATCAGCTCCCGGATGATGTCAGCGTGGCCGGCGTGCCGGTGCGTCTCGGCGATGACGTGCACCAGGACCTGGTGCAGCGTCACCTCGCCCCGGTCGCCCCACCACGGCACGTGACCGACAGCGTCCAGCTCGAGCGCCTGGATCGTGGCGTCCGAGTGGGCCGCCACGCGGTGGTGCAGGTCGATGATGGACTCGCGGGACTCCTCGGCCGGGACCCACAGGTCGGCGTTGGGTTCCTCATCGGCCGGATCCTCGGGAAACCACGGCAGGTCGATGCCCGACGGCCTGCCCATGACCGAGCCCACGTAGCCGTCGGTCACGCTCGCCACGTGCTTGACCAGGCCGAGCAGATTGGTGCCGGTCGAGGTCAGCGGCCGGCGCACGTCATACTCGCTGAGCCCGTCCAGCTTCCACAGCAGCGCCTCGCGGCCACTCGTGAGATAGCGGTGCAGGATCGCCTTCTGATCAGGTGAGGTCATGGGCAACAGCCTGACAGCCGGGGCCAGCGCCCGCGACGCAGTTTCCGACAGTGCGTAGCCTGATCCCATGCCTACGACAGCCTGGTCGGTGACGCCCTCCGGTCCCCTGCACGGAGACGTGCACGTCCGTGGCTCCAAGAACGCCGTCACCAAGCACATGGTGGCCGCGATCCTGGGCGACGGGCCCAGCCAGATCCGCAACGTGCCCGAGGTCGGCGACGTCGCGATCACCCGGGACATGCTGCGCTCGCTGGGGGTGGCGGTGGAGCACGACGAGCAGCAGGGCGTGATCACGGTGGGGCGTGGCGACGACGTGCGCGCGGAGGTGCCCCTGTCGTTCACCGGCCTGAACCGTATCCCGATCCTGCTGCTCGGACCCCTGCTGCACCTGGCCGGCGAGGCATTCGTGCCGCTGGTCGGCGGGGACCGCATCGGACGCCGCCCGGTGGACTTCCACATCGAGGCACTCACGGCGCTCGGAGCGGAGATCGAGCACCGGGACGACGGCATCGTGGCCCGCGCGACCCGTCTGCGGGGCGCTCGGCTCGAGCTGCCCTACCCGAGCGTCGGCGCCACCGAGACGGTGCTGCTCACCGCGGCCCTTGCCGAGGGACGCACGGTGCTCCGCAACGCGGCGACCGAGCCCGAGGTCATCGAGCTCGCCCTCTTCCTGCAGCGGATGGGCGCCCGGATCGTCCTCTCTCCTGGCCGCAAGTGGACCATCGACGGTGTGGACCGGCTCCAGGCCGCCGAGGTCACTCTCGAGGGCGACCGCAACGAGGCGTTCAGCTATCTGGTCGCCGGCCTGGTGACCGGCGGTGACGTGCGGGTCCACGGTTGCCGGCAGGACCGGCTGGTCACCGCACTCACCACCCTGCGCGGGATGGGTGCCCGCTTCGACATCACCGACGACTACGTCCTGGCGACCGCACCCGAGGGGCTGCGGCCGGCCGCGGTGCAGACCGACACCCACCCGGGGTTCATGACGGACTGGCAGACCCCGCTCATGGTGCTGTTCACCCAGGCTTCGGGCATGTCGGTGCTGCACGAGACCGTCTATGAGGACCGGCTGGTCTATGTCCCCGCGCTGCAGCAGATGGGCGCCGAGATCGAGCTCTTCTCGACCTGCCTGGGCGGTGAGTCGTGCCGCTTCCACGACACCAACGCGGTCCACTCGGCGGTCGTCAAGGGCGTGTCCAGGCTCCGCGGGGCCGAGGTCGAGGTCCCCGACGTGCGCGCGGGCTTCTCCTCGGTGATCGCCGCGGCCATCGCGGACTCCCCCTCCCGCATCGGTGGCATCCGGCACCTCGTCCGTGGCTACCACCGCCCGGCCGAGCAGTTCGCCGAGCTCGGGTTGTCGATCACCCCGGCGGACTGACGCCCGTGCGCTCGGTCAGGAGGGGGTGAGGTCCTCGGTCAGGACCTGCTCGGTCGTGCGCACGAACAGCTGGGGTGCGTAGAGCGCCATGGCGTCCAGCGCCCGCTGGTGGTTGGTGTCGTCGGATCCGGCGCAGGCGTCCGAGACCACCGTGATCTGGGCACCGTCGTCGATGGCCGGGAGCGCGGTCGAGATGACGCAGCAGTCGGTGGCGACGCCGGCCAGGACCAGGTGCGGGGTGGGCCCGGTGAGCGCACGCAGCTGGTCGCCCCACTTGCCGAAGGTGGGCTCGGCGAGAGTATGCCGTGCGCCCAGGTCCGCGGCCGCCGGCACCAGGTCGAAGAGCCGGTGGTTCGGCGGCTGGTCGGCGAAGGTGAACTGCTCGAAGTAGGGCACCCACGAGCCGATCTTCTGCGCCGGCGGGACCCAGCGGGTCAGGACCACGCGGTCGCCGAAGGCGGCGGCCAGGCGCCGCACCGGCTCGACGATCTCGGGGAACCGCGGTGCGCCCCACTTCGACTCCGGGTCGGCGAAGATGACCTGCGCGTCGATGACGACCAGCCACGGGTCCGTGCCGGCCGACGAGGCGACGTCGCCGGGGCCCTCCTTCAGCTCACCCTGGTCCGTCGGGAGGTCGGAGGAGGACTGCTCGTCCGACATACTCACACCACCGTTCCGTCGACGTCCTCGCGGACCGCCGGGGCCACGGGTGTGGCCTCCTGGCGGCGGACCGTGGCCGCCTGCAGGAGCGCGTAGCCGACGAAGCCGATCACCAGGGCGAGCAGGACCCCCAGGTTGGCGTAGGCCCAGTTGCCGTCCCAGTAGGCCCCGTCCTCGACGTAGGTGCCCAGGCCGAGCGGCTCCAGCAGGTAGCCCTGCCAGTTGTTCCAGGCGGCGTCCGCGGCGAAGTTGTTGACGACCAGGCCCCAGCCCACGATCGAGGCGACCACCATGAGACCGACCGAGGTCCAGTTCCAGTTGCCGTAGCGCCCGCGCCGGTCGAACAGCGCCAGCTCGTCGTAGTCCTTGCGCCGCAGCATGATGTCGGCGATCAGGATGCCGGCCCACGCGGCGATCGGCACCCCCAGGGTGATCAGGAAGCTCTGGAAGGGCGCGAGGAAGGACTCGGCGAAGAAGACGACGTAGATCGTGCCGATGGTCAGGATCGTGCCGTCGATGAGGGCCGCCATGGGGCGCGGGATGTCGATGCCCAGGCTGAGCAGGGTCAGGCCCGAGGAGTAGATGCCCAGGATGGCGCCGCTGACCAGCGCCAGCACTGCGGCGATCCAGAACGGGATGAGGAACCAGGTCGGCAGGATGGTGGCGAGGGTGCCGATCGGGTCGTTCGCGATGCCGTCGATCAGGTCGGGGTTGGAGCCGGCCAGGGCGAGGCCGTAGCAGACCAGCAGGACCGGGGCGAGAGCGCCGCCGAGGGTGTTCCAGAAGACGATCTGTCCGCCGGGGGCGTCCCGCTTCTGGTAGCGGGACCAGTCGGCCGCGATGTTGATCCAGCCCAGGCCGAAGCCGGTCATCACCATGACGAGGGCACCGATGACAGCCTGGTTGGACCCGGCCGGCAGCGCGGTGGCCGCGGACAGGTCGATGTCCCGGAAGGTGATCGCGATGTAGCCGAGGGTGGCCAGGCCGGTCACCCAGGTCAGCACCGACTGCATCCGGATGATCGTGTGGTAGCCGGCGACCGAGCCGAGCACGATGAGCGCGGCGATCACTGCGCACGCGATCACCTTGGTGGTCGTCCCGCTGCTCCAGCCGAGCTCGTTGAAGACGGTGGCGGTGGCCAGCGTCGCCATGATCGCCAGGAAGGTCTCCCACCCCATCGAGATGAGCCAGGAGAAGATGCCGGGCACCTTCTGCCCGTTGACGCCGAAGGCGGAGCGGGAGAGCACCATCGTGGGCACCGAGCCGCGCTTGCCCGCGATCGCGATGATCCCGCACAGCAGGAACGACAGGGTCACGCCCACGACGGTGACCAGGACCCCCTGCCAGAAGCCGATGCCGAAGCCGTAGACGAACGCGGCATAGCTCATGCCGAAGACCGACACGTTCGCGGCGAACCACGGCCAGAACAGGTCGGAGGGCTTGGCGGTGCGCTCCTGCTCCGTGATGATGTCGATCCCGTTGGTCTCGATCAGGACCCGCTTGGCCTCGGGCACGGCGGTGTGCGTGTCAGTCATGCGCGGATTCTCCCACCGGGCGGCGTTCAGCGCAGGTAATCTGCGAGATCGGCCAGCGTGGCGTCGGTCACGGAGTTCGTGCCGCCGAGCGCGTCGATGGCGGACGGGCGCAGGTGGGTGAGAGCCGTGATGGCACCCACGGGGACCCGGTCCCGCTGGACCAGGACGACCGGCACGCCTCGACGCCCGGCCAGCGCGGCGCCCACCAGGGCGTCGGAGAAGGTCTCCCCGGACGCGACGATCGTCGAGCTGACCGACCCGGGATACTCCAGCGCCACCTGGGCCGCCGTCCGGTAGCGGTCGGTCCCGCCGAGCCGGCGGTAGCTGCCGCTCGTCGCATAGGCCGCGGCCTGCTGCGCCACCGTGTTCGAGATGCTGCCCGTGCCGCCCAGGACGACGATCTCGCCCGGGTTCAGCCGGTCCAGCTGGGTGCGGGCCGCAGCATTGAGCCGGTCGCCCCGGGTCAGCAGGAGCGGGGTGTGCTGCTTGCCGGCCAGGGCGGCGACGGCGAGCGCGTCCGGGAAGTCCTGGCCGCTGGCCAGGTATACGCGCGACTGCCCGCTGGCGTAGTAGGAGGCCAGGTTCGCGGCCGTCTCATAGCGGTTGGCGCCGCCGACCCGTTCCATGGTGCCGGTGGTGAACTCCTTGAGCTGGTCCTCGACGGCCGTGCTGACCGCACCGGTGCCCCCGACGACCACGAGGCGGCCCGGCTGCAGCCGGGTCAGGGCCTGCTGGGTGGCCGAGGGGATGTGGTCCCGCTTGACCAGAAGCACGGGCGCGTCGTAGATCCCGGCGCGCGCCGAGGCCGCCAGCGCGTCCGGGTAGTCCTGGCCGTTGACCAGGTAGACCACGCTCACCCCGGGCGCCCACTGCTCGGAGACCTTCTTGGCCGTCTCCCAGCGGTCCTTCCCCGAGATCCTGGTGACGTCGCCGGCGGGCGGCGGGTCGTCGCCGGGGTCGCCGAACGTGAAGTAGTCGGTGGACAGGCCGGTGCTCCAGGTCGGCCACGGCCGCGCCAGGTAGAGCCCGACGCCGGTGGCGTTGGCGTAGGTGTAGGCGCCACCGGAGGTGAAGCCCTCCACCTTGGCCCGGACGATCCGGCCGCCCCACAACCCGTGGCCGTCCCGCTCCAGCACCTGCACGCGCGTCACGTCGTGGATGCCGTAGCGCGCCTCCAGGGAGGTCGCGGTCAGCTGCGCCGTCCAGCGGTGCCGGGTGTTCAGCGGGGTGGCGTCGTAGGGGTCGGCCTGGGCCGTCAGGTAGGGGTGCCCGGCCCCGCCCGGGATGGTGTAGCCACCGGTCGAGGCGGCGTACATCGTCGTGGCCAGGCCCTTGCCGGTGGGGAAGTTATAGGTGAGCACCTGCCCGTCGGTGGCGTTCACGGCAGCCGTGTTCTCGGCATACTCATAGCTGGTGATCCCACCGTCGCTCTGCCGCGCTCCGCGACCGCGGTAGGCCTGGCACGAGGTGGTGTCGCAGGTGTCGTAGTAGCCGGTCCCGTTGACGCCGCGCTCGGCGTAGGTCCGGGCCGCGACGGACTGGGCGCGCAGCGCCTGGGTGTGGAAGAAGGGGGACATCTCGATGGAGACGACCGAGCGCAGGTAGTGCTGCATCGGCAGCCGGTTGACCGTTGCGAGACTCGTGCTGCCGCGGTGGGTGGCGGTGAGCTGCCCGCGGTAGATGCGCCGGGAGCCGCTGGGCAGGTAGAGGTCGACGGTGCCCTCGGTGGGCGAGGCGAAGGTGATCGGGCACCCGGACGGCATGCCGGTGGGTTGGTAGGCCGACCACACCCCCGCGTCGCTGCGCCCCTCCAGGACGCAGCTGCTTGCGCTGCCTGACGTGGCCCGGACGCGCCACTGGTCCCTGCTCGGCAGGGAGTATGTCGTGCCGCCGGTGCCGTGGCTGACCACCAGTCCGGCGCGGTGGTCGACCCGGGTCACCCCGTCGTTGTCGATCGTGATGCCGATCCGGATCGTCCCGATGTCCCGGGTCTCCAGCACGGTGCCCGGGTAGTAGAAGGCGAGGATCTGCTGGTGGGTCAGGCCCGCGAGGCCGGCCCCGTGCGCGCCGTACTGCGACATGCCGATGCGGTGCCCCCAGCCGCCCCCGGTCACCGTGTAGGCGCCGCCGGGTGGCATCGGGTAGGACTCGGCGCTCGGCTCGGCCGCCGGCAGCTGCGTCAGCTCGGTGACCACGGTCGGCTCGGAGAGGGCGACGTCCTCGGGGTCGGACGTGATGAGCCCGTGCTCGAGGTCGAGGTGCTCGTCGGGGATCGCCTCGCTGACCGGCTCGGCCGTGTCGTCGGCCGCGAGTGCCGCGGTCGGCAGCAGCGTGACGGTCAGGGCGAGGGCCAGTGAGGCGGCGAGGGTTGGTCGCACGGTGGACTCCTTGGTCGGGGCCCACCAATATGATGCAGAAGTGACTGGTGTGACAAGTGTTACACCAATTCTTGGGGAGGTTTTGTCCGCCTCCCGCGCATTCTTGGGGAGATTTTGCACACCGCTCTGTCGGCCCGAGCATTCACCGGACGCTCATCGCGAGCGCGCGACACGGCATACTCCTGCCTCTAACCTGCCCCTATGACTGCTGCCACGAACAGGCGACTGGCTGCCCTGGCCCTCGCCGCCGCCACACTTGTCGCGGGCGTCGCACTGGCGCCTGCGTCGGCCACGTCGGACCGCTCTCCCGGCGCGGCCGCCCAGACAGCACCCGGAAGGCCGGACATGGACGTGCGCTTCGCGACCTTCAACGCCTCATTGAACCGCGGCGCGGAGGGCCAGCTGCTGGCCGACCTGTCGACGCCGGACAACGAGCAGGCGCAGGTGATCGCCGAGATCATCCAGCGCAACGACCCCGACGTGCTGCTGGTCAACGAGTTCGACTACGTCGAGGGCGGTGCGGCCGCCGAGCTGTTCCGCGACAACTACCTGGCCGTGGGGCAGAACGGTGCGGCGCCGGTCGACTATCCGTACTACTACGTGGCGCCGTCCAACACCGGGATCCCCTCCGGTCACGACCTCAACAACGACGGCGTGATCGGCGGCGGCGACGACGCCTTCGGGTTCGGGCTCTTCCCCGGGCAGTACGGCATGGTCGTGTTCAGCAAGTACCCGATCGACACCGACGCGGTGCGCACCTTCCAGCTCTTCCGGTGGCAGGACATGCCGGGCAACCTGATGCCGACGGAGTTCTACTCCCCCGAGGAGCAGGAGATCCTGCGGCTGTCGAGCAAGTCGCACTGGGACGTGCCGATCCGGGTCGACCGGCACAAGACGGTGCACTTCCTGGTCAGCCACCCGACGCCGCCCACCTTCGACGGCCCCGAGGACCGCAACGGGCGCCGCAACCACGACGAGATCCGGTTCTGGGCCGACTACGTGGGGGCGCCGGGCAAGGCGTCGTATATCTATGACGACCAGGGTGTGCGTGGTGGCCTCGAGCCCGGCGCGCGGTTCGTCATCGCCGGTGATCAGAACGCCGACCCGTTGGACGGGGACTCCTATGACGGCGCCATCAACCAGCTGCTCGAGCACCCGCGGGTCAACGCAGGGACTCCCCCGACCAGCGAGGGCGCTGCCGAGGCGAGCGAACTGCAGGGCGGCATCAACCTGGAGCACCTGGGCGACCCGCACCTGGACACGGCGGACTTCGCCGAGCCCCCGGGCAACATCCGCGTCGACTACGTCCTGCCCGGCAAGAGCCTGCGGATCCTGGACTCAGGGGTGTTCTGGCCGGTGTCGAGCGATCCGCTGTCGTGGCTGACCGGCACCTATCCGTTCCCGTCGAGTGACCACCGGCTCGTCTGGGTGGACGTGAAGCTGCCGCACAAGCCGTAGGCGCGCGGCCTCGGCCTGCGGCGCGACAGCGAGCGGAGTATGGCGTGACAGCGAGCGGAGTCCGTCGTCACCTCCGGTGCGGCATCGGGCCGCCGACGCCCTCCCTCATCTCGGTGCAGGCTGCCGACGGACGTAGACTGACCGGCCGGAGCGCCACCGAGCACTGGGGACGCCCTGGGCCTCTAGCTCAATGGTTAGAGCTGCGGACTTTTAATCCGTAGGTTGTGGGTTCGAGTCCCACGGGGCCCACTCGCGTTTGCGCTGCTCCGGGCCGTGATGTGGGCGCGGCCGTTCATGAGTTTTCGCATGATGCCCATGGCCACCAGTGTCCATCGAAGGGGCGACTGGGGGCGCATGTTGACTCAGGGCAGAAGGTCCCAGAACGGACGACGTGCCGGCATAGCGTGGATGACCAGTTCTTCGCCGCTGCGGAAGACGAGCACGACCGTCTCGAGGAGCCGCGCCCGAGTGTCGAAGCCGAGCCGCAGCTCGCGATGCGGCCACTCGTCTTCCTCCAGCGGCTCGATCCACAGCGACAGGTCCGCAGCCTGGACCGCGTCCTCGGGCAGAATCCCGTGCTTGAGCGCGCTGCGGTGGACCTTCACGCGGCGTAGCCGGCCAGCGCTCGTCGGATGGCCTCGGAGCGGGACAGGTGCTCCCGGGCGGCGTAAGCGTCGAGCGCCGCGAGCTCCTCGGCCGTGAGGCGCACGGCTATCACCTGGCTTGGTTCGGCCCCCCGCCCGGGACGTCCCCGACCGCGACGCTTCAACTCCTCCACGTCGTATCCGGCCTCAGCCTCGTCAGCCCACTTCTTGATCTGCTCGTCAGTCACCCGGTCTTCAGTCACCATGGCAAAATCGTATAACGAAAATGGGCTGTCGGGAAGAGCCAGCGTGAGGTTGCCGACGGCAGCACGTGAGGCGTTGGACAGTCGGACTTCGAGCGCCTTCCGTATCTTCGGGCACAGTCGGCCCGAAGAACGCGCAGTCGCTCGCAGATGTGGGCTCACCGAAGGCCGCAGCCTGCAGCGATCAGGCGTTGTCGCGCCAGTAGTTGTTGGCCGCCGCGATCGTCGCGAACTCGACCGCGACCACGTGCCCTGCCGCCGTCAGCGAGTCGGCACTCATCGCGTAGCCGGGCCTCAGCAGATGACGAACATCGGCGTCAGGTTGGATCGCCCCGATGGTCTTGCGGGCCATGGCGATCGCGAGTTCGCGCCCCTCCTGCGGTGTGGCGGTGATCAGTGAATTGCCTGGAACGAGTTCCACGACGTCCCTCTCCTTAGTGTGCGTCCGGCCCGACTTGTGGTGGGCCTTCCCACGCATCGTGGCATCGCCTCAGACTTTCGGCCATCCTCCAATTCCTTTGAATGCGAGAAGGTTTCCTGGCCCACAACGACAACGGCTGGGAACCGCGTTGTGCGGTCCCCAGCCGTTGCGCCGACGAGGGGTCAGTCGCCGTAGGTGAGCGCCGCGATCTGCTCCTCAACGTCGGAGGAGACCGCGCCGAAACCACCGAGGATGACGACCTCGTGGGCCTGCAGCCGCTCCAGCTGCGCCAGGGTGGCGGCCGGAATGTGGTCCTGCTTGACCAAGAGGACCGGGCTCTCCAGGTGACCAGCCCTGGCCGCGCCGGCGAGCGCGTCCGGGAAGTCCTGGCCGGTGGCCACGAACGCCACCCCGGTGCCGGGCTCGTAGACCTCCGAGATCGCCGCGGCGGTGCCGTAGCGGTCGGTGCCACTCACCCGGTCGACCGTGCCGATGGCCGCGAGCTCGGTCTCCACCGCGCCCGAGATCGCTTCCGTGCCGCCGAGCAGCACGATGTTGGCCGGTGCCAGTCGCTCGAGCTCGGCCCTGGTGACGGCCGGAACACGGTCCTGCTTGACCAGGAGCACCGGACCATCCACCGCACCGGCCCGGGCTGCGCCGGCCAACGCGTCGGGGAACTGTGATCCGGTCGCCACATAGACCGTGTCGACACCCGGCGCGTGCACCGCGGAGATCTGGACCGCTGTGTCATAGCGGTCCAGCCCGGACACGCGGGTGACGTCACCGTCGGTGAAGTCACGCAACGCACCGGTCACCGAGCCCTGGATCACCGAGGTGCCACCCAGCACCACGATGTTCTGGGGCTGGAGCCGGCTGAGCTCGAACTGCGTCGCCGCCGGGATCGAGTCCGCACGGACCAGGAGCACCGGCGCACCCTCGCTGCCGGCACGGGCCGCGCCCGCGAGTGCATCCGGGTAATCGAGACCGGTCGCGATGTAGACGGTCTCGACGCCCGGCTCGGTCTCGGCCGAGATCCGCGCCGCCGTGGCGAACCGGTCGGTCCCGGTGAACCGGGTGACCTCGGGTGAGGTCGGCGCTGCCGACTCGTCGCCGATCGTGAACGGCTCGCTGGTGAAGGTCTCGGTGTGGGCAGGATTCGCCGAATCGCCGAGAGCCTTGAGCACGGCCAGCTCGAGGATGTACTTGCCGTCGGCGACCGCCTCGCCCTGGAACGTGCCGTCCCAGACGAACGCGTCGAAGCTGCCCTGGGTGGCCGATCGGGCGAGGTAGTCCTGGGTGGACACCACCCCGACCTGGTCGCCCTGGGAACCGTCCGCACCGGCCTCGTATGCCGTGAGCGTCACCGAGCGTGCCTGGTGCTCCAGGTGGGCCAGGATCGTCGGGACGTCCCCGTCCACCAGGGTGAAGATCGGCTCATTGCCCGTGCCCGTGTCGGAGAATCCGTCCCAGACCCCGTTCCACACGCACTCGTCACCGATCAACCGGTCGCACTCGGCGAGCTGACCCAGCACCGGCAGCGCACCGGAGGAGCCGGGGGTGAGCACCTCGATGCTCTGGTAGTCGCCGGCAAACCCGGCATAGGGCACCCGGAGCGTTTCGCCGTCCCCGGGAGTGAAGGTGACCCAGCCGCTGTACATCCGCTGGCTGATCACCGGGGGGGTGAAGGTCAGCTCGACGACAGCGGTCTCACCGGCACCGACCGTGACGTCGGACGGTCCGACCATGTTGGCGGGGTCGTAGAAGTAGGACGGAGCGGTGGTCGGCGGGCCGACCGCGATGGTTTCACCGTTGTTGCTGATCGCGTAGGTGACCGGCGAGTCCGAGGTGTTGGTCACCGACAGCGACACCGTGTGTGGTCCCGCCTCACCCTCGCCCAGTGAGAGCTTGCCGGGGCTGATCGAGGTCGTGGCCAGGATCGCGTCGTCGAGGTCGAGCAAGCCCGCACCCTGGCGGAAGGCACCCTCAAGAAGGCCGGGCGCAGTGTTGAGCGACCAGAGCGCCGGGTCCGCGTGGTTCTGCAGCACGTCACGCACGCCGGCCACCGTCAGGTCCGGGCGCGCTTGCAGCAGCAGTGCTGCCGCGCCGGCGACGTGCGGGGAGGCCATCGAGGTGCCCGAGATGGTGGCATAGCTGCCGTTCTCCAGCGGCCATGCCGACCGGATGTTGCCGCCCGGCGCGCCGATGTCCGGCTTGAGGTCGAGCTCGGCCGTCATCCCGTATGAGCTGAAGCTCGAGATCAGGCCACCCGTGGGCGAGGGGATGGAAGTCTCCTGGTCGGTCCAGGTCAGCGTCGTCTCACCGGCGACGATGCGGCCGTCGATCAGCGCACCGTCGGCCTGCTGGATGAAGATGACGGGGATGGTGACCGGCGGGTCAGCCGGTGACGGTGGCTCAACGGTGGGGTTGATCAGACCGGCAACGTTGTTGTAGATGATCACTGCCTCGGCGCCGGCCTCCTGACCCTGCAGGGCCTTGTTGTAGAACGAGGCGTCGCAGGCAGGGTGATCCGCGTGGGCCCCGCGCTCGATGAGCACCGTGGTGCCGGTGAGGTCGGCGGTGATGGGCACGCAGGCCCGGGCCTCGGCGCTGCCCGGGTCCCCGAGCCTGGAGAGCACCGTGGTGCCCTCGGTCGGGGTCGGGCCCGCGCCGGTGGCGTTGACGTAGCCGATCTCGGTGTCATCGGGACTGATGGTCACCGCGTTGACGACGATCTGCGTGTTGTCGAAGGACGCCACGCCGATGACCTTGTCGCCGACGCCCGGGGCACCGGCGGAGTAGAGGCCCTCCGCACCGCTGTTGCCGATGGAGGCCACCACGATGACACCGGCGTCGACGAGGGCGTCGGCGGCCACGGCGGTGGGGTACTGCTTCCACGTCATGAAGGCCGAGCCGATGGACATGTTCACCACGTCCATGCCGTCCTCGTAGCTGCGCTCCATCGCGGAGAGCATGATCTCCGCCGTGGTGGAGCCGCCACAGCCGAAGACGCGGTAGGCACCGAGGGTGGCGTCCGGCGCCACCCCGACCACCCCGCCGGCAGCGGGGTCACCGTTGCCGGCCGCGATGCCGGCCACGTGCGTGCCGTGCCCGTTGCAGTCGTCCGGGTTGCCGTCCGGCAGCGGCACGGGGTCGTAGGCGGCCGACTGCGGGTTGGCGTTGTAGTTGTCACCAACCAGGTCGAGGCCGTACTGGATCTGGCTGGTCCGCCAGTTCGGGTGCAGGCCGTCGGTCGGGGTGCCACCGCCGCCGAAGTCGGGGTGGTCCACGTCGACACCGGTGTCGATGATGCCGATCCGCAGCCCGGCGCCGGTGTATCCCATCTCGTGCGCCTCATCCACACCGGTCATACCGATGGCAGACTCCATCATCGGCGCGACCGCGTCCGGGTCCACCTCCGGGGCGTCCATCAGGTACACCGGGAAGATCGCCTCCACCTGGCTCGCCCCGGCGAGGACCGACAGGTCGGCCGAGGACGCGTCCACCGTCACGCCGTTCCAGACGTTGCGGTAGGTCTCCCGGACGTCGACGGTCGCGCCCAGAGCTGCGGCGTCCTGGAGGAACCCTTCCTGCTCCGCGCTCACCGCCTGCGCGCTGGCCCCCTCGATGACCGACCTGCCCTTCAGCTGCACGAAGTAGGCGGACGCCACCCGGGGACTCCCGGCCAGCACCCCCTCGTCGAAGGTCGTGTCCGTGGCGCTCGGCTCGATGCCGAAGTCCGGAGCACTGCCGAGGTAGGTCGCGTCGTCCTCGTCGGCGGTGGCGACACCCGTGGCGAGCGAGCTCGCGACGAGCGCGCTCGCGGCGACGGCACCGAGGCCGCGGCGCCGCAGTCGTGCGACGTCGACCGGTGGGCGGGATCTGGGTCTCATGGGTCTCTCCGTGCGGTTGGGGAGCAGGATGTGAGCACGACCCTAGCCAGTCCGCCTTCCTCTTGACCAGGGTTGCGGCGCAATCTGTTTCGCCGATGCGTGCGTCGGAGACCCGGTCGCCCGGCCCGGTCGGTGGGGCCTGGCTAGCCTGGTGTCATGGTCGAACCGAGTGGGTGGATGCGTCAGGTCGCGGCGGACCCTGCGCACTCCACGAAGTATGCCGATCGCTTCCGTCGGCTGGCCGCATCCGGGGCGGATGTGGTCGGCGAGGCGCGCCTGGTGGACGCGATGGCGCCGCGCGGCGCGCGGATCCTTGACGCCGGCAGCGGCGGTGGCCGCATCGGCGGCCACCTGCACCGGCTAGGACACACCGTCGTCGGGGTCGACGTCGACCCCGTGCTGGTCCGCGCGGCCGAGGAGGACCATCCCGGCCCGACCTGGATCACCGGGGACCTGGCGGAGCTGGACCTGCCGGCCCACGGCATACTCGATCCGTTTGACGTGGTCGTCAGCGCCGGCAACGTCGTCGCCTTCCTGGCACCGAGCACCCGCCGGGACGTGCTGGCCCGGCTCCGGAAGCACACGGCTCCCGAGGGGCGGGTCGTGATCGGCTACGGGGAGGGCCGCGGCTACCCGTTCACCGAGGTCCTGGCGGACGCGGAGGCCGCCGGGTTGGTGCCGGACGTGCTGCTGTCCACGTGGGACCTGCGCCCGTTCCGCACCGACTCACCCTTCCTCGTCGCGGTCCTGCGGCCAGCCTGACAGCGGTTGCGCGAGGCGCCGTGAGGGCTACGTTGGAGCAAGAGCCGGGCGACCGGCGTCCGGCCCGACGCCCCGGAGGATCACCATGGCCAACCACGTCTATGCCATCTCAGAGCTCGTGGGCAGCTCACCGGACAGTGTGGAGTCCGCCGTCAACAACGCCCTCGCCTCTGCGAGCCAGACCGTGCGCAACCTCGACTGGTTCGAGGTGACCGAGATCCGCGGACACCTCGACGACGCGGGCAAGGTCGCGGACTGGCAGGTCGGCATCAAGCTCGGCTTCCGCGTCGAGAAGTAGCAGAGTCCCCCGAGCCGCAGCTGCCACCGCCGGGTTCGGGGGGTGACGGCGGGTCGGCGCGGCGACTATGGGGAAGGCGCTGTGCGGCCGTCACAGGTCGATGCCGTAGTTTGCGTGCGCCCGGCCTGACTCTGTGACCTAAGGTTGGACAAACCTTTTTCAACCTGTATGAGGAGTGGTCCCTTGGGCGCCGTCATCGATCGGCTCATCGACACCGTCACCGGCAGGCGCACCGCATGGATCGTCGCCCTGCTGGGCCTTCTGGTGGGCGCTGGAGTGATGGCGGGGCTCGGGGAGGCCGAGCGCGACCCCCACCCGACGGACACCCTGCCCGTGGGGTACGAGTCGACGCAGGGTGTGGAGCTACAGGAGCGGCTCCCCACCGAGGACACAGCGACCGCCATCATCCTGTTCAGCGCGGACTCCGAGATCGGCCCCTCCGTCGGCGAGCTCGAGCAGGTCGTCGAGGGTCTGGACACCGGGGTGCCGGGACCGCCCGCCTTCCTCCAGCCCTCCGAGGACGGGACGGCGGCGATCTCGGTCGTCAACGTCCCGGCCAGGACCGCGACCGAGGTCGCCGCGTCGGTGAGCGACCTGCGCACCTCGCTCCGCGACGCCACGCCTGAGGGCGTGGACGTGCAGGTGACCGGTCCGGCGGCGGTGCGGGCCGACCTCACCGAGGTGTTCGCCGGAGCCAACACGACCCTGCTCGCCTTCACCGCCTCCGTCGTGGCGCTGCTGCTGCTGGTGACCTACCGCAGCCCCACGCTCTGGCTGGTCCCGCTCACAGTGGTGGCGATTGCCGACCGCACCGCCGCGATCCTCGCCACCCAGGTGCTCGCCCTCTTCGGGGTGCCCTGGGACGAGTCCACCATCGGCATCCTCTCGGTGCTGGTCTTCGGCGCGGGGACCAACTACGCACTGCTCCTGATCTCCCGCTACCGCGACGAGCTCCGCACCGACGAGGACCGGCACCGGGCGATGGCCCGCGCGCTGCGCCGCACGTCGGAGGCGGTCCTCGCCAGCGCGGCCACGGTCGTCGTGGGCGTGCTCACCCTGCTGCTCTCGGTCTTCCCCAACACCCGCGGTCTGGGGCTGGCCAGCGCCGTGGGCATCATCGTCGCCGCCGCCTTCGTGCTGCTGATGCTCCCGGCGGCGCTCGTGCTGTTCGGCCGCTGGATCTTCTGGCCGAAGGTGCCGCGCGTCGGTGAGGAGAGCCAGGCCGGTCGGCGCTCGGCCTGGCGACGGATCGGTGACCAGGTGGCGGTCCGGCCACGGACCTTCATCGTCGGCACCCTGACGCTGCTCGCGGCGATGGCCTTCGGCCTGACGCAGCTCCAGCTCGGGTTGCCTGCCTCGGAGCAGTTCACCGAGAAGCCCGAGGCGATCGTCGCTGCCGAGCGCCTGGCGGAGTCCTTCCCCGAGGGCGCGGCCGACCCGACCGTCGTGGTGACCGCGACCGAGGACGAGGCCACCGTCGAGCAGCTCATCACCGACCTGGAGGCACTGGAGCCCGTGGGCTCTGTCAGCCTCGGCGCCCAGGGCGGCGGGGTCACCCAGCTGAGCCTGGTGCTCACCACCCCTGCGGAATCGGCCGAGGCGCGCGCCGCCCTCGACGAGGTCCGCACCGTGACGACGGACGTGCCGGAGACCTATGTGACCGGCACCGCCGCAGAGGCGGCCGACGCCTCCGACGCGAGCTCCCGGGACCGCCTCGTGATCCTGCCGATCATCCTGATCCTGGTGCTGCTCGCGCTCGCCGCGATCCTGCGCTCCGTGGTGGCGCCCGTCATCCTCGTGGCCAGCGTCATCGCCAGCTTCTGTGCCGCGCTCGGCGTCTCGTGGTGGCTGTTCACCGGGCTGCTGGGCTTCAGCGGCCTCGAGGCGATCGTCCCGCTCTACTCGTTCCTGTTCCTGGTCGCCCTCGGCGTGGACTACAACATCTTCCTCATCACCCGCACCCTGGAGGAGGCCGGTCACGTCGGCAGCCGGGAGGGGGTGCTGCGGGCGCTGTCCGCGACCGGTGGCGTGATCACCAGCGCCGGCATCCTGCTCGCCGCGGTCTTTGCGGTCCTCGGCGTCCTGCCCCTCGTCGTCCTGGCCCAGGTGGGCGCCGTCATCTGCATCGGCGTGCTCCTGGACACGCTGCTGGTCCGCACCATCCTGGTGCCGGCGATCGTGCTCACGCTCGGCGAGCGCTTCTGGTGGCCCCGCCGCGTGGGCCCGCAGGAGCCCGACGGACCGGCGCGCTCTGACGTCGACCGCGTCCCTGCCTCCGCGGGGTGATCGCGGCCCCACGATCCGCGCTCTCTCAGCGCTAACTCCGTGGCGCCCCACCCAGCGGGGCGGAACACTGGAGGCATGGAGTGGGCGGTGCTGGTCCTCGCCCTGGCCCTCGTGCTGGGCCTGGGCGTGGTCCGCGCGCTGCGGGACCGCCGTCAGCGTCGTGGCACCTCGGCGCGCGAGCCCCGCGCACCACGTCCTGGGCCCCGCCGTCCGGACGACCCCGACGTGGCCCCGGAGGACGAGGCCGAGCTGGCGCGGGAGTTCGCGGCAGTCGAGGCCGAGGGGGCGCACACCCTGGAGGCGCTCCTGGAGCTCCGGCTGCGCGTGCTGTCCACCCGGCGCGTGCCCCTGCGCGCCATCCGAGCGGCTCCCGGTCCGCACACCGGCCGGCTCGCCTTCGCCGACAGCACCGTGCTGCTGGCCCGGGCACGTCACCCCGGCGAGCTCTACCGCCTGGCCCTGGCCATCCCGGACAACGCCCTCACCATCGACGCCTGGTCGCACGAGCAGGACGGCACGGTCCTGACCTTCACCTGGCTGCACGAGTCCGCAGAGATCGTCGTGATCGGCCTCGACCAGAACGACTGAGCCCTCCCAGGCCGGGCACCATTCTCCTGCAGTATGCCGAGGGGCCGGGTCACGCTGACCCGGCCCCTCGGCCCACGCGAACCTGTCTCAGGCGGAGGTCCGCCGGTAGCGGGCGATCGACAGCGGCGCGAAGATCAGCACGATGACGACCGTCCAGATCAGGGTGTAGAGCACCGGGTTCTGCAGCGACCACGCGTCCGAGGGCGCGGACATCGGCAGGTTGTTGCCGAACAGGTCGCGCGAGGCCTGCGTGACGGTCGAGACCGGGTTCCACTCCGCGAAGATCCGCAACGGTGTCGGGAACGACTCGAGCGGCACGAACGCGTTGGAGATGAAGGTCATCGGCATGATGACGATGAACGAGGCGTTGTTGATCACCTCGACGCTCGGCACCAGCAGACCGACATAGGCCATCACCCAGCTGAACGCGTAGGCGAAGACCAGCAGCAGGGCGAACCCGGCCAGCGCGTCGAACATCGAGTTGCGGATCCGCCACCCGACCAGCAGGCCGGTCAGCGCCATGATGATCAGCGTCAGCACGTTGTAGACCACGTCGGAGGCCGTGCGCCCGATGAGGACCGCGGCCCGCGACATCGGCAGCGACCGGAACCGGTCGATGATGCCCTTCTGCATGTCCTCGGCCAGCCCCGCGCCGGTGAACGTCGAGCCGAACACGACGGTCTGGGCGAAGATGCCGGCGATCAGGAACTCGCGGTAGGCCTCCGGGTCGGCCGGCGTGATGGCACCGCCGAAGACGTAGGCGAACAGCAGCACGAACATGATCGGGCTGATCAGGATGAAGACCAGGATCTCGGGGACCCGCTTGATCTTGATCAGGTTGCGCTTGGCGATGACCCAGCTGTCCGCGAGCACGGTCGCCGGGGTGGTCCGCCGGCCCGCGGCGGCGGGACGGCGAGTCTCGGTCAGGGTGGTCATCGGGATCCCTCCTTCGAGCCGACCAGCTCACGGTCCTGGTCGGCCTCGTTGTCTCGTTCCTCGGCGACGTGGCCGGTCAGCTCCAGGAAGACGTCGTCCAGGGTGGGCCGGCGCAGCCCGATGTCGAGCACCTCGACCCCTGCCTCCTGGAGCCGGTGCAGCACGTCGGCCAGCGCGCGTTGACCGGCGTCGACGCGGGCGCTGAGCCGCTTGCCGCCGCCCGAGCGCTGGACCTCGCTCGTGGCGACGGTCGCCAGCGCCGCGAAGGCCGCCCGGGTGTCGCCCTCGTCCTGGACGACCAGCTCCACGCGCTCCCCGCCGACCTGGCTCTTGAGCTGGTCGGCGGTGCCGTGGGCGATCGCCCGCCCGTGGTCGATCACGATGATGTCGTCGGCGAGGAGGTCGGCCTCCTCGAGATACTGCGTCGTGAGCAGCAGGGTGCTGCCGCCGCTGACCAGCTCCTGGATGACGTCCCACATCTCCTGCCGGGCGCGCACGTCCAGCCCGGTGGTGGGCTCGTCCAGCACCAGCACCGGGGGCTCGGCCACGAGCGCCGCCGCCAGGTCGAGCCGGCGGCGCATGCCGCCGGAGTAGGTCTTCGACGGCCGGTCCCCGGCGTCGGCCAGGCTGAACCGCTCAAGGAGCTCGCGCGCCCGCTCGCGGGACCGGGTGCGCCCCAGCCCGTAGAGCCGACCGACCATGTCGAGGTTCTCGAAACCGGTCAGGTGCTCGTCAACCGCGGCATACTGCCCCGACAGCCCGATCCGCGAGCGCACGCCCTGCGGGTCCCGGGCGACATCGATGCCGGCCACGGTCGCCTGTCCCTCGTCTGCACGCAGCAGCGTCGTCAGGATGCGGACCGCTGTGGTCTTGCCCGCACCGTTGGGCCCGAGCAGACCGAGCACGGTCCCCTCCGGCACCCTCAGGTCCAGCCCGTCCAGGGCCGTCACCTCGCCGTATCTCTTGACCAGTCCACTGGCCACGATGATGTCGCTCATCCGCACTCCCTCACTCTGCGTCGTCGCTTCCAAGGCCGACTTCCCAGTAGACCTGCTCCGGCGCGGAAACTCATCGGGTTTTTTTCGGGACCGGGTCGGCGCTGACCCAGCTGGTTGGTGCTCTCCTGCGAGTATGACGCGCAGCACCGACAGTGCTTCCCGGTCCCGTCCGCCGGTGTGCCAGTACGCTGCCCGGCGTGGGTGTGTCCGCGACTGACCAGGAGCGGCCAGCGCCATGGCTCGACCGGGTGCCCCGCTGGTTGCTGCTGGTGCTGGGCGTGGTCGCCGTCGTCGTCGGCGTGCTCCTGGCCACCCGGCCGCTGACCTCGCTCTCCGCGCTGACCCTCACCCTGGGTGCGGCCTTCGTCGTGACGGGTGCGGTCGCGTTGCTGACCGATCGGGAGGAGCGCACCCGGTGGGATGTCGCCCGCGGTGTGGGGTGGCTGGTGCTCGGCCTGCTCGTCCTGGTCTGGCTGCGCACCTCCTTCGACCTGTTGGCGCTGGCCGTCGGCGTCGTCCTCGTGGTCTCGGGCGCCTCCCGGATCTGGACCGCGGTGCGGGGCGCACCACTGGGAGGGACGGCGGATACCTCCGTCACCGCGCTGCAAACAAGCCCGGGGCGGGTGGCGAGCGGCCTGCTCGGCGCCGCGGAGATCGTCATCGGCGTCCTCGCGGTCCGCTGGCCGGACCTCACGCTCCTGGCGGTCGCGGTCGTCTTCGCGGTGCGTCTGGTCATGCTCGGCATCCGGCTGGTCCGGCGGGCGACCACCCGACCCGCGGTGGCTCGGCCAGCCGACCGCACGACATACTCCCCGGCCTCGGGGACCGGCCCCGGACGGGCCCGGCCCTGGCTGCAGCTGGTGGGCGGGGCCCTGGCGCTGGTCCTCGCCCTCGGCGCGGCCTTCCTGGGGGTCCAGGCGCGCAGCGGGGCTCCGGCTGTCGACGCGTTCTACGCCACGCCCGACGAGGTCCCGGACGAGCCCGGCGTGCTGCTGCGCAGCGAGCCGTTCACCCGCGACGTGCCGGAGGGGGCGACCGGGTGGCGCATCCTCTACACGACGACCGCGGCCGACGGCGCCCCCGCCACGGCCAGCGCGATCGTGCTCGTGCCCGAGGGCGTGGGGGCCGGGCCGCCGCCGGTGATCGCCTGGGCCCACGGCACCACCGGGTTCGCGACCCAGTGCGCCCCGAGCCTGCTGCAGCACCCGTTCGAGGCGGGCGCGATGCCGGCCCTGGAGCAGGTGGTCGACCGGGGCTGGGCGCTGGTCGCCACCGACTACACCGGGCTCGGCACACCCGGTCCCCATCCCTACCTGATCGGCCCGGGCGAGGCGCACTCGGTGCTCGACGGCATCCGCGCCGCACAGCAGTTCTCCGAGGTCGACCTCTCCCCCGACACGGTGGTCTGGGGTCACTCCCAGGGCGGGCACGCGGCGCTGTGGACCGGGCAGCTGGCCGCCGACTACGCCCCCGAGCTCACCCTGCGCGGCGTGGTGGCGATGGCGCCGGCAGCCGACGTCGTGGCGCTCGCCGAGAGCCTGCCGGGCTCCAGCGTCGGCGGGCTCTTCGCCTCCTACGTCATCGCCGCCTACGCCGCGCACTACCCCGAGATCACGCTCGACGAGCAGGTGATCGCTCCGGCCCGCACCCTGGTGCGCGAGATGTCGACGCGGTGCCTGGCCGAGCCGAGCATCCTGGCCTCCGTGGTCTCGGTATTCTCCCTGGCACGTGACCGGTCGGTCTACGCGCGGCCGCCGGCCGAGGGTGCCCTCGGCGAGCGGCTCCGCGAGAACGTCCCGACCGGCCCGTTCCCCATGCCGGTGCTGCTCGCCCAGGGAGAGGCGGACGACCTGATCCTGCCGACTGACCAGCGGCAGTATGTCGACCGGCTCTGTTCGGCGGGACAGTCCCTGGCCTACCGGACGTATCCCGGTCGCGATCACCTCTCACTCGTCGAGCCGGAGTCCGAGCTGATCGAGGACCTCCTGGAGTGGACCGCCGACCGGTTCGAGGGCAATCCGGTGACCGGTGGGTGCGGCTGAGGCGGGTGGCCCGCGGCTACCGGCCCACGCTTCCCGGTCACCGGGAGATCAACCCCTACCCGCCGGGAAGCGCACGCCCTAGATTGTGGACGTGAGTGACGCCCGAGCTCTCTCGGCGACCGGCACCCTGGCGGCCGGGCGACCGGCGCCCGACGCCTGGCTGCGGGTGCTCGCGCCGGTGTGTCTGGCCCTGACCGTCCTGACCGCTGCCACGTCACTCATCGGGGTCGTGAGCATGCCGACCGAGCAGGCCGAGCAGCTCAACAGTTCCGTGGCGGCGGCCCTCCTCGCGGTCGGGCTGGTCGGCCTCGCGGTGGCGGGCACGGTCCTGGCCAAGCAGCTTCCCCGCTCCACCATCGCCTGGCTCATGCTCGGCACCGGCCTGGCGTGGATGCTGGGCAACTTCGTGATGTTCGGGGCGTGGTGGCTGCTGGACCGTGGCAGCCCGTGGGCACCTGTTGCGGGGTGGCTCACGAACTGGATGTGGATCCCGGCCCAGGCACTGTCCATGCTGACCCTGCTGCGCTTCCCGACCGGGAGCCTGCCCAGCCCCCGATGGAGGATTGCCGAGTGGGCGGTGCTGGGTTGGGCCGGCCTCACCGTGCTGGTCACCGCGCTCCTGCCCGGCGAGCTCGGCGCCGACGCGTTCCTGGCACCGCTGACCAACCCGTTCGGCGTGCCGGCCCTCGCCGGCATCTCCGACGGGCTGCTCAGTGCCCTCTTCCTGGTGCTGCCGGGCTTGGTCCTGCTGGCCGCCACCGCACCGGTCGTGCGCTGGCGCCGCGCCGGCACCCGGGAGCGGGCCGCGCTGCGCTGGGTCGCGATGGCGGCCGTGGCCGTGGGCATCAGCGCCCCGCTGGCCCTGGCCAGCGAGACCGGTGAGATCCTGCAGGGCGTCGCTGGCCTGCTGCTGCCGATCGGCATTGGCACCGCCGTGCTGCGCGAGGAACTGTGGGACCTGGACCTCCGCCGCCGCTACGACAAGCTCCGTCTGGCTCGCGACCAGGAACGAGAACGTCTGCGCCGCGAGCTGCACGACTCCCTCGGCCCGGTCCTCGGGTCCATCTCGATGCGCGCCGAGGCCGCCCGCAACGTCCTGGCCACCGGGGACGCCGCCCGCGCTGACGACCTGCTCGCTTCGATCGGGACCGCGACCGAGGGTGCCCTCACCGAGGTGCGGCGGCTCATCGACAACCTGGGCCCGACCGCCCTGGCCGACCGCGACCTGGCCCCCGCGCTGCACACCCAGTTGGCGGCATACTCCGAGAGTTTTCCGTGACGCTGACCACCCACCCCGACCCGCTCCCCCCGCTCGACGAGAAGGCCTCGGCCACGGCATACCTGGTCATCACCGAGGCGGTCCGCAACGCGGCCCGCCACTCCGGCGGCACCGGGGCGCACATCTCCGTGCGTATGTCGGGCAGTCGCCTCCTCGCCGAGGTCACCGATGACGGTGGTGGCCTGGGCGGGGCACCGGCAGGCGTGGGGCGGTCGGGGATGGCAACCAGGATCGTCGAGGAGGGTGGGCGGCTGAGTGTCGCCGATAGCGAGCAGGGGGGCACGGTCGTGCGGTTCGAGTTACCTGGGGCTCTGCGATGAGCGGGTTCGTCCCGCGTTCACGCACCCGCGTCCGCGAGGTGCTGCGGTGATCAGGGTCGCGCTGGCCGATGACCACCCGGTCTTCCGGGAGGGCCTGCAACTGCTGCTCGAGTCGACGGGCGACATCGAGGTGGTCGGAGTCGCTGCGGACGGAGCCGAGTTGCTGCGACTCATCGAGCGCCCCGACGTCGAGGTCGACGTGGTCGTCCTCGACCTGGACATGCCGGTCCTGGACGGGGTGTCCACCGCCCGGCGCCTCTCCGCGGCCCGCCCGGATCTGGGCATCCTCGCCCTGACGATGCACGACGAACCGTCCGTGGTCGCCCGGGCGCTGGACGCAGGGGCGCGGGGATACGTGCTCAAGGGGGCTGGTCACGGTGCCATCGCCCGGGCCGTACGGGCGGTCGCCGAGGGTGACACCGTGCTCAGCGGCACGGTTGGTGAGGCGGTGCGACGCCGCACGCTGACCTCCGACGAGCCGATCCTGCCCGGGTTGTCGGCGCGCGAGTCCGAGGTGCTCACCCTGGTGGCCCAGGGTCGCGACAACCACGAGATCGCGCGCTCGCTCTACCTGTCGGCCAAGACGGTGCAGAACCACGTGAGCGCCCTGCTGTCCAAGACCGGCGCCCGCACCCGCGCCGAGCTGGTCGCCCTCGCCCGCGACGCGCAGTAACGCCCTCGCGGCACCCCTCCCCAGCCCAGCGCCCCAGCCCAGCGCCCTCCCCAGCGCCCCTCCCCAGCGCCCCTCCCCAGCCCAGCGCCCCTCCCCAGCGCCCCTCCCCAGCGCCCCTTCCCAGCCCAGCGCCCCTCCCCTCCCAACGCTCAGCGCCTCCCCAACGCTCAGCGACCCTCCCCAGCGCCCCTCCCTAACGCTCAGCAGAAATGGTCACGCGGATCTGGTCGCATGCGACATCTTTTGCGCGACCAAATCCACTGGTCACAACCTCGGGGCCCGGGACAGCGACACGGCGGCACGCAGCAGGACCACCCGGCACGCAGCAGGCCCACCCGGCACGCAGCAGGCCCACCCGGCACGCAGCAGGACCACCCGGCACGGCACCACGTCCCTATCGGGAACTGCGCCCCTGTCGCCCGGGAAACCGGGAACGCCAGCGTGGTGCCCCAGCGGTCGGGACCAGCCCGGCCCTCCCGGAAGGAAGTCCCGTGGCCACTGTCACCCGCACGCAGTCCGTAGTGATCGCCGTCCTCGGTGCCCTCGTGCTGAACGCTTTCGTGTTAAGCCCGTTCTGGATCCTGGCTCCCGCTGAGGAGTTCAGCGACACCGCCTCGGTCCCGGCCTTCGGGTGGGCCCAGGGGATCAGCTGGTTCCTGCTGACCCTGCTCATTCCCCTGGTGCCCGCGCTGGTTCACGCCGGCCAGCGCGGCACACCCCCGGCCTGGGTCGTGCCCTTGGTGCAGATCGCCCTGGCCCTGCAGGCGGTGAGCCACTATGTGCAGGGGTTCGTGCTGACCTGGCTGACTCCGCAGGCACCAGAGATCGTCAACGCCACCGACGGCGGCATGCTCCAGGTCTCGATGTTCGGCATCTGGGTGTTCTTCATGGTCGCGATGATCGTCTTCGCCATCACCCTGTGGCGCGCAGGACACAGCCGGGTCGGAGCGGTTCTGATGATCCTCGGCGCGATCTCCACCCCGGCTATCGGCTCGTTCGGTGCCGGGCTTCTGGCGCTCGGGCTGCTCATCATCACGGTGCTGTCACTGCGGTCCCGCGCTGCGCTCCCGGAGGCCGAGCCGGCCTCGGCCATGGCCTGACCTCACCCGGTCGCTGGAGTGTGGAGGTCGATCAGTCCATGCCGCAGCCGGAGTCCGTCAGCTGCGCACCTGCGTGAACGCTGCGGTGGCCGGGTCCGCACCGATGAACTCGTCCGTGTCCAGCGCGCTGATCGCCGTCATGTCCTCGTCGGTCAGCTCGAAGGAGAACAGGTCCAGGTTGCTGGCGATCCGCTCCGGCGTGACCGACTTCGGGATCACGATGGTGCCCTGCTGCACGTGCCAGCGCAGCACGACCTGACCGCTGGTGACGCCGAGCCGCTCGGCGATCGCGGTCACCGTGGGGTCGTGGAGGTCCTTGCCCTGGCCCAGCGGGGAGTAGGCCTCGACCGCGATCCCCGCCGCCCGGCTGGCCTCCTGGGTGTGAGGCTGCTGGAAGGTCGGGTGCAGCTCGAACTGGTTGACGGCCGGCATGACGTCGGTCTCCGCGAGCAGCCGCTCGAGGAACTGCGGGAGGAAGTTGGAGACGCCGATCGCGCGGACGGCGCCCTCGGCATACAGCTTCTCGAAGGACCCCCAGGTCTCGACGTAGAGATCGGCGCTCGGATAGGGCCAGTGAACGAGGTAGAGGTCGACCACGTCCAGACCCAGCGCCTTGCGGCTGTTCTCGAAGGCCGTCAGGGTGCTCTCCGCCCCCTGGTCGCCGTTGCGCAGTTTGGTGGTGACGAAGACCTCCTCGCGCGGCAGACCGCTGGCCCTGATCGCGGCCCCGACGCCCGCCTCGTTGTAGTAGGCCGCGGCCGTGTCGATGTGCCGGTAGCCGGCCTCGAGCGCCTGCTCGACAACCTGCTGGGTCTGGCCGTCGGCAACCTGGAAGACACCGAACCCAACCTGGGGGATCGTCACGCCGTTGTTGAGCTCGATGGTCGGGATACTGGGGTTCGTCATGCCCGCGAGTTTACGTCGCGGACACCGGCTGCTATTCCGGCGGTGCCGCGCTCGCTTCAGGCAGCAGCACCCGGTCCACCATCTCGGTCACCGACCCCTGTCCCTCGAACCGCACCGGCATGCCCGGGTGGCCGACAGCAAACCAGAAGGTGACCGGCCCGGCAGCCAGCCGCACGTCATACCGCAGACAGGGCAGTATGCCGAGGGGCCCGGTGATCGTCTCCTCACCGACGGCGGTCTGCTCGGCCGGGAAGGACGCGTGCTCCTGCAGATCCAGCCAGGTCACCCGGGTGGTGCGCGCCGGGCCGGTCGGGGTGCCCTGAGCGTCCGACGGGCAGGACTCCAGGGTGACCCCCTCGCGGTCCCCGTCCCGGAAGGTGTCCGTGTGGAAGGTGGTCCCCTCAGGGCTCTCCACGGCGAGGGTGACCCGCAGGCCGTCCGGACAGTGGGTCCGGATCTGCTCTGCGGTGAACGGCGTGGGGGCGTGCCCCTCGTGCAGGATCCGGCTCGTGTCCACCTACGCATGCTGCCACGTCGGGCACTACCGTGTGGTCCCGTGACTGGTGGGGACACCACCTATCCAGCGGCAGGACCGGTCGCCCGCGCGGCCCCGGGGTGGTCGAGTCGCGCGGGCGAGTGTCGGCCGCGACCACCTGCGGCACGGACTACGTCCTGCACCCCCAGCGTCAGAGCCCTGAGGCTGCAGGACATAGCCGGCGGCCGCTGGCCTAGTTGGCGGCGAGCGTCTCGAGCAGCTCCGGGAGCGTGGCGTCCAGCATGGCCCGGGCGCTCTCCGCGCTGGCCCCGTCGGTGTTGAGCACGGTGCCGAGCACGAGGTCGTCGCTGATCCAGGCCGCGAGGCAGAACGTGTCGTCCTGGCACAGACTGGCGATCTCCCCACCGAGACCCTCGGGTCCCGGGACGAGCTCGGTGTCACCGAGGATGTCCTCCGGCACGGCGCCCGTGCCCTTGAGGTCGACTGCGATGATCCCGGCCGCCACCCCGAAGTCCGAGTCGTTCGGGCTCCCGTCGCTGTCACCGCCACACACGATGCCGATGACGTCCTCCCCGACGCCCTCGTACTCGTCCCACTCGATCTCGGTGCCCCACCCCTCCAGCGAGGTCCCCGGGTAGCCCGCTCCGGCCAGCGCCTCCTCCAGCGCCGCCCGCTCGATGACCGGGCACCCCGGGATGTTGGTGCTGGTCTGCGGGGTGGCCGGCATGTTCGCCTCGAGGTAGGCGGCCAGACCCGCCCGGGCCGCCTCGACGTCGGCAGCCGCAACCGTCTCGGGTGCCTCCGACGTCTCCGCTGTCCCCTCAGCCGTCTCGGCCGCCTCTTCAGACGTCTCCGCTGTCCCCTCAGCCGTCTCCGCCGCCTCTTCAGACGTCTCGGCCTCGCCGGCGCCCTGTGTCTCTTCGGACGTCGCTGCTTCCCCGCCGTCCGCCTCCCCCTCGGCAGTGGACTCCGCCGGGAGACCGGCCGAGGGCTGGGGCTGATCGTCGGCGCAGGCGGCCAGGGCCAGGACAAGTCCGGTCGCGGCCAGGACCCCACCGGCCCGCCGCGTCAGTATCTTTCGAGTCATGGCACAGGGACGCTACCCGTCGGCGCGCGGTTCCATGGGGCCGCCGCTCACCCCGACGGTCGACGCTCGCAGCGCGGAGGTGAGGGCCCGCGCCTTGACCTGCGTCTCGTCATACTCCTCGGCAGGGTCGGACAGTGCGGTGATGGCGCCGCCCACGCCGAACTCGGCCACACCGTCCATCACCGTGACGGTGCGGATGACGATGGAGAGATCCATCGCGCCGTCCAGCCCGATCCACCCCAGGGCGCCGGAGTACACCCCACGCGGCCCGCCCTCGAGTCGGTCCAGGATCTCCATGGTCCGGACCTTCGGCGCACCGGTCATCGAGCCGCCGGGGAAGCAGGTGCCGATCACATCGAGGCAGTCCATGCCCGCGGCGAGCTGACCCCGCACGGTCGAGACCAGCTGGTGGACGGTGGCATAGCTCTCGACCTCGAAGATCCCGGGCACGTGCACCGACCCGGAGCGGCAGACGCGGTGCAGGTCGTTGCGCAGCAGGTCGACGATCATCAGGTTCTCCGCCCGGTCCTTGACGCTGGTGCGCAGCTCCTCGGCGAGCGCGGCGTCGGCGGAGGGGTCGGCCCCGCGCGGTCGGGTCCCCTTGATCGGCCGCGCCTCCACCACCCCGTCGGCGGAGACCGACACGAACCGCTCCGGCGAGGCGCTGAGCACGCTCGGGCCCTGTCCGCGCAGCCAGGCGGCGAACGGCACGGGGCTGGCCTCCCGCATGGCCCGGGCCAGCGCGGTCTCCTCGACCCGCCCCGGCCACGTCGCGGCGTTGGTCAGGCAGATCTCGTAGGACTCCCCCGCCCGGATCTGCGCCTGACAGTGGTCGATGAGGTCCAGATAGGCCGCGCGAGTATGCCGGAAGGCCGGCTCTCCCCCTGCCTCACCGTCCGGACCCTCCCCGCCCTGACCCGCCCCGCCCTGACCATCCCCGCCCTGACTATCCCCGCCCTGACCCGCCCCGGGCACGTGCCCGGGTTCTACCCCGGTGCCGGGGGGATCCGTGGGTAGAACCCGTGCACCTGCCCAGTCCTCACGAACGGTCAGGACCTGCCGCACGCGCTCGATCCAGGTCTGCTGCTCCGCGCGCGTCGCCTCGTCCCACAGATAGACCGCGTGGACCGTGCCGTCCTGGTGGTCGACCACGACCGCCCGGTCGGCGAGCACCAGCCGGGCGTCCGGGAACGCGGAGCGGTGCGCGGCGCTGCCACCGAGCTCGGCCTTCAGCTCATAGCCGAGATAGCCCACGAACCCCGGCCGGAACGGTCCCGGGAGGTCGTCCCCACGGTGCACCTCCAGCCGACCGCGTAGCGCGGCGAGGTTCGGCAGCAGCGGCCCCTCGAGCCGCTCGCCGGTGGACAGCTCAGTGAGTGGGGACCGCTCGGGACCGGACCCCACCCGGTGCGTGAGCACATAGGACAGCGGCCCGCTCGCGTCACCCATCACCGACCAGCGCGCCGAGGAGGAGGCGTCGAGCCAGAAGGAGGTGGGGCTGTCGGCGTACAGCGCCTGGTGGAGGGCCCAGGTGTCGGGGGACGCGCCCGGGGACTCCACCCGGTCCGGGCTGAGCAGCACGGACGTGGCCTGCACCGCCCGCGCACCCGCCCGCCCCGTCGGCAGCGGACGGTGCACGTCGCCGACGGCGACCACTCCGTCCCGACCCGCGCTCGGCTCGGCGGAACCGGCCAACTCGAGCCCCGACATACTGAGGAAGTTGGTGACGATCGCCTCGCCGTGTTCGGACAGCACCGACTCGGGGTGGAACTGCACGCCCCAGCGCCGGGCGGCCGGGTCCGCGAGCCCCATCACCACCCCATCATCGGCGGCGCGCGCGGTCACCACCAGCGGTGACGACGGCTCCGGCCGGACCCCCAGGGAGTGGTAGCGCACCACCGAGAACGGCGACGGCACCCCCGCGAAGAGCCCCGTCCCGTCGTGCACGACCTTGCTGACCTGCCCGTGGACCGGACGGAGGAGCTCGACGACTGCGTCACCGGCCAGGTGCGCCATCCCCTGGTGCCCGAGGCAGATCCCGAGCACCGGCACGTCCCGCTGGCGCAGGGCGAGGGTGCTCAGCCCCATGTCGGCCGCGTGCTGGGGACGTCCCGGGCCGGGCCCCACGACGATCGCGTCGAAGCCCCTGAGGTCGTCCGCGGTGTGGTCGTGGTGCCAGATCGTCGGCGCCTCCCCGAGCACCCGGTGCAGCAGGTCGGCGATGTTGTAGGTGAAGCTGTCGACGTTGTCGATCAGCAGCACACGCGGCAAACCTCAGCCCCTCGGGCGCAGGCGCACCCCGGGCAACGGCGGCGCGGGCAGGGGGTCCCCGTCGTAGTCGAAGAGGCCGTAGCGGGTCTGCGCGCCCTGCTCGACGCGGGTCTGCCACTCCTCGCGGTAGGCGACGACCTCGTCGTGATCGCGGCCGATGAAGTTCCACCACATGACGATCTGCTCCTCGAACGGTGTGCCGCCCAGGATGATCACCCGGCCGCCGTGCTCGCCCGCGTGGATGTCGACGGTCTCCTGCCCCGGCGCGACGTAGGCCAGGTCGTGCATCGCGATCTGCTCCGGCCCGACGCAGACCGGCCCGCCGTCGACCAGGACCCCGTGCTCGAAGGTCGGGTCCAGTCTCAGGGTCACGACCGCCCCGGGTTGCAGGGTCAGCTCGGCACCGAGCAGCGGGGAGTATGTCGTGGCGCTGGAGCTGATCGGCCCGCTCACGTCGTCGTCGGTCACCTCGAGCGAGCCGAGGAAGACCGAGAGCCTGCCCCCGCTGGCGAGGTCGACGGGCTCGGGGACGTAGTGCTCGAAGCCCGGCTCCTCGAAGCGCGACTCCTCGGGCAGGACGGTCCACAGCTGGACCCCGTGCAGGACCCGGGTGCTGTCGGTGGAGACCTCGGAGTGGGAGATCCCGGTGCCCGCGGTCATGATGTTCAGCTCCCCGGGGCGGACCATGGCGCGGACGCCAGTGCTGTCGCGGTGCTCGATCTCGCCGGTGAACAGCCACGAGACGGTCTGCAGGCCGGTGTGCGGGTGCGGCGCGACGACCATGCCTCCGGTCTGGTCCACGGCGTCCGGGCCGTAGTGGTCGGCGAAGCACCACGCACCGATCGTCGTGCGCCCGCGCGTGGGCAGGGTGCGCCTGACGAGCATCGCGCGCGGCCCGCCGAGCGGCACCTCGCGCGGCGGGATCACCTCCACCGCGGACGTGGACTCGACATCGGCCTCACCGCCACAGAGAACCTCGGGCGGTGCGACCTCCAGGTTGCTCATGCTCCTGAGACTAGCGACTCGGGCGCACTCCCGGCTCCCCTTGCGGCAGCCGCTCCCTACAGCGCACTCCCCCTGCGACGCCCCCACGGCGACTCACCCCCAGCGACGCCCCCCACGGCGACTCACCCCCAGCGACGCCCCCGACAGCGCACTCCTTCTGCAGCGCACTCCCCCTACAGCGCACTCCCCTGCGACTCGCCCCCCGCGACGCCCCCCTGCGACGCCTCCACGGCCACCCACCCCCAACGACCGGCGGTTTTGGTCGCGCGGATCTTGTCGCATGCGACTGAAACCACGCGACCAATTCTGCAGTGCACAACCGTTATCCACAGGCCGGCCCGGGCACGGCCCGAACCCGGCATCCTGATCCGATGAAGAGGAAGCGGTCACGGTTCTCCACGACACGTCGGGAGGTCATCGCCCGTCGCCAGAGACTCGCCCGGACGGTGGCTGACCAGCATGACGGCGTGGCGCGGCGCAAGGACCTTCGTGCTGCCGGGCTGACTGACGCCGATATCCGGGCTGAGGTGGAGGCCGGTCGGTGGACACGCCTCGGCCGCCACACGATCGGCGTCACCGTGAGCAGGACGGAGGGCAGAGCACGGAGGTGGTGGGCGGTATGGGAGTCCGGGTCCGGGGCGGTCCTGGACGGGGAGGCCGCACTGATCGAGGCGGGCCTGAAGAACTGGACCCTGAGCCACGACCAGATCAGGGTCTCACTGCCGAGCGGGTGCACGGCGCATCCGCTACCCGGCGTTCGACCAGGCTACCCGCGCCGTCTCGGAGATGTCATGACCGCCGGACTGCCCCGCACGGCGCCCGCTGTCGCGGCCGTTCGCGCCGCCCAGGAGGCCACTTCTGACCGGCAGTCCGCGACGATCCTCGCCATGACGGTGCAGCAACGCCTTGTACGCCCGCAGGACCTGCTTGCCGAGTGGCAGCGGGTGCAGCGTTCACCTCGGGCAGCTTTCCTGACGGCCGTCATCCGGGACATCTGCGACGGCGCCCACAGCCTGGGCGAGCTCGACTTTGCGGCGCTGTGCCGAGACCGTGGACTGCCCGCTCCGTCTCGACAGACGCTCCGCGAGGGTCCGAACGGTCACTACTACCTCGACGTCTACTGGGAGGACCTCGACCTGCACGTCGAAGTCGATGGCTGTCACCACCAGCTGGGCATGGCGATGGTCAGCGACGCGTTCCGCCAGAACGAGATCGCGCTGAACCAGGACATCACGCTGCGCATCCCGGTGCTCGGTCTGCGGACGCAGCCCGAGAAGTTCCTCGACCAGGTCGCACGCGGCCTCGAGGAGGCCGGCGCCCGCCGGGTCGGTAGCCCGGGGTAGAGCCACGCTGGGTGGCGCCGGGTGGAGCCCGCCGGGTGACGCCGGGTGGAGCCCGCTGGGTCGTGGAACGCTGGCCTTCCTCCGGCGCCGCCTCGCTCCGGGTGGAGTCCGCTGAGTCGTGCCAGGTGGAGTCCGCTGGGTGGCGCCAGCGGGGGCCCATCACCTGCGACCGGCAGTTTTGGTCACGCGGATCTGGTCGCATGCGACAAGAACTGCACGACCAAAACCACTGAGCGCAGCCGATGACACTCGCCGGGCACTACAGATCCCCTGGAATCGCACCACAGCCGGCACTCGGGGGCACCCTTGCCACGGCATCACCCGCTGGGACAGGAACTCGGCGTAGTCGACTCACGAAGCCTCGGACCTCGCGACAGCCGGGCGCGCAAGCGGCAGCCGGCCCACGGCACACCGACACCGCCACGGAACCGCTGGCCTCCCGATCACGTCTGCCCCTGTGAAAGACTCGGTGCCGCGCGGCGAGGTCGTGCCCGACGGAAGTACAGAGGGGAAGATGGCGTGAGCAACAGATCACAACAGTTCATCGAGGCCGCCCGGCAGGTTGCGGGCGGCGCGGACGTCCGTGACGTCGTGGGGCAGTCGCTCCAGCAGGCCATGGGAGGCGGCGCGGGCGCGTCCGGCGGTGCAGGTTTCGACCTCAACGCCCGGGACTTCCCGGCAGCGCGCGGGGAGGGCGGCTCGGCCGGCACCCGCATCGCCTCCGAGAGCGTCTCGCTCGACGACGCGGCCGAGAAGCTGAGCCGCAGCCACTTCGAGATGGGTCCCAGCGGCCCCGTGCACGTCATCACGCCGATGGTCATGCCGCGCGGGCGCAAGATCCGCGCCATGATGCCGGTGATCCTGATGGTCATCGTCGGCATCGTCGGCTATGTCGTGCTGCTCCCCTTCGACGGGATGAGCACGGGCGTCTTCGGCGTGCACTACTGGGTCCTGGTCGTGCTGCTGGCCGCGTTCATGTGGTGGCGCCAGGGCATGGTGATGGTGCCCGAGGGCTGCACCGCGCTCATCAGCCGGTTCGGCAAGGTCGAGGCCGAGGTCGGCCCCGGCCGGGTCACCCTGTGGAACCCGTGGAAGCGGGTGTCCTACATCGTCAACACCACGCGTGAGTACCCCTTCAACGCCCCGATCCGCCAGGCGCCCACCAAGTCCGGTGTCCAGGCCTCGGTCGACCTGTTCCTGCAGTTCCGGATCGTCAGCGCGCGCGAGTTCGTCTTCGTGCTCGGCGCGGTCCAAGGGTTCCAGGACAAGCTCAACAACGCGATCTCGGAGACCACCCGGTCCCTCATCTACGACCAGGAGGCCTCCGGCATCTACGACCTGGTCGGTGAGAGCACCGCGCGCCTGCTCGAGCAGCTCAACGCGCAGTTCGCCCCGGCGGTCGAGCTGACCACGGCCAACATCACCCACGCCGAGCCGTCCGCGCAGGAGTACCGCATGGACCTGGCCGCCCCGGAGATGATCCGCGTGGCCAAGGAGGCCTACACCTACGAGTACGAGCTGAACCTCAAGAAGGAGCAGAACGAGGGTGACCTGAACAAGGACCTCGCCTCGCTCAGCGAGAACCTCTCGGCGATCCAGGCCGACATCGCCCGCTACCAGGCGCAGATGGACACCGCCCTCGAGCGCGAGACCAACCGCGCCAACGCGATGGCCCGTCAGCGCTTCGTCGAGTCGGAGTCGACCGCGCACGCCAACGCGGCCATGCTCGAGGCCCAGGCCCTGGACATCCGTGCCCTGAGCGCGGCGCTGGCCCCGGAGATCCTGGACTACCGCTACCAGCAGGACATGCTGGACAAGATGGAGAGCCTGGCCGGCTCGCTGCCGCAGATCGTGCGCGTGGGCGGCGAGGCCGACGGCGTCGACTACCTGCAGATCGCCCGCGAGCTGGTCGGTGGGCAGGACGACAAGTTGTTCTCCGCCGAGGACATGGAGGCCATCCGGGCTCGCGAAGCCGACATCGCCCAGCGCGTCGCCGGCCGCAAGGACGAGATCGAGGTCCTGCTGCAGGCCCCCGAGGCCACCGAGGTTGAGATCATCCCGGCGTCCGAACCGGTCGACGACCCCGAGGGCGAGCAGGTGCTGGACCAGATCCGGCGCTCGGTCAGCGACGAGCACGTCACGGCCGACCTGGAGGAGGTGCGCACCTCCGGTGGCGCACCCGAGCGGGCCGAATCACCGCGCGGCGACGACCCCGGCAGTATGCCGTCCGCTCCCGTCTCCGGCCCCAGCAGTATGCCGTCCGCTCCCGTCTCCGGCCCCAGCAGTATGCCGTCCGCTCCCGTGTCCGACCCCGGCCAGTCCCCGCAGGGCGAGCGTCCCCAGGGACCTCCGCAGGGACAGTTCCCCCAGGGACCTCCGCAGGGCGAGCGTCCCCAGGGACCTCCGCAGGGCCAGTTCCCGCAGGGGCCGCCGCAGGGCGAGCGTCCCCAGGGACCGTCGCAGGGCCAGTTCCCCCAGGGACCGCCGCAGGGCCAGTTCCCCCAGGGACCTCCGCCCGGCCAGTTCCCCCCGCCCCCGGGTCAGCCGCCGCGGCACCCGGAGCGCCCGCAGCACGACGAGATGAAGAACGAGGGTGAGGACCGTGGCTGAGCAGATGGTGGAGCAGACGACACGCGCCGTGCGCGCCCAGGGCATGAGCTCGATCAAGGAGGTCGTCTCCGGCTGGAGCGACGTCGCCCGGTTGCTGCGCGGAGGTGACTCCGGCGCCCTGGTGCCCGTCGTCATACCCCGGGACAACCGTGGCCTGCGCTGGACGACCCTGGTGTGGTTCGGCCTGTGGGCCCTGATCAGCGGCTTCATGCTGATGCGCGGCAACTGGGGGGTCCCGGCGGTCATCGTCGCGATCCTGGCCTTCATCCTGGCCGCGCTGTGGTGGTGGCGCTCCTCGATCGTCGAGATCGAGGAGGGCACCGTCGGTGTGCTGACCAAGTTCGGGGCCATCAGCGGTCCGGGGCTGGCACCGGGTCGGCACTACCTTTGGCACCCGTGGGCACGTGTCGCCTACGTCGTCGACGTCACCACGGAGATCCCCTACGCCGCACCCGTGCTGTCCTCCCCGACGCACGAGAACGTCCCGTTGAAGTCGATCGAGTTCTTCCTGCGCTTCCGCATCGTCGACGCGATCCGGTTCGTGCAGACGATCGGGGCCGGCAACTTCGACCTCGTGCTGTCCAACTCGGTCCAGGACGCGATCCGGCAGCGCAGCCGGCAGGTGCGCACCGAGCGCGCCTACGACCTGCGCGGCAGCGACGTCAAGGACATGCAGGACCTGCTCAACCGTCAGCTGACCCGCTACGGCGTGCAGATCATGGGCTGCAACATCCCGGACGTGCAGCTGCCCGACCAGTACCGCGAGCACCTGGCCACCCGCGAGCGTGTGGCCAAGGAGCTGGTGGCCTATGAGAAGGAGTGGGAGCTGACGCGCAAGCGGCGGATCGACACCCTGCTCATGGAGATCGAGCGGTCCAAGAAGATCCGCGACGCCAAGATCGTCGAGGTCAAGGCCTCGCTGAACAAGGCCCGCAAGGACGTCGCGCAGATGCTCGAGGAGCGCGAGACCGAGGCCCAGGCGATCCGCTACGAGATCGAGACCAAGGCCCGCACCAACCTGGTGGCCGCCCAGGGTGAGGCCAAGGCCCAGGAGCAGCTGGCGACGGCGTACCGCGACAACCGGGCCGTGCTCGGCTACGAGCTGGCTCGGCGCCGGCTCGACGTCGGCGCCAACCTGGCCGAGAACGCACCCCGCCCGGTCATCGTGCACACGGACGCCGGCACCGGCGACAACTCGGCGCTGTCCACGCTGCTCATGGCCCAGCTGCTCCCGCAGATCCAGGCCGGTGCCGCGTCGCGTCCGCGGCAGGCCGTGCGGCAGGCGGCGCAGCAGTCCTCCGACGAGGTCGCCGCGGCCGCCGGCAACGTCGCCCAGCGTGCGGTCCAGGCCGTCCGGGGACGCAACCAGTAGTCATCCACCGTGCACGGACCCCGGGTCGCCTCGTCGCGACCCGGGGTCCGTGCATGGGGGAGCATGGCGGAGCCCGCCGTCCGCACGCTCGGGGGAGGTGAGGACGGCGGCGCCCACCGTGCGGGGCTCGGTGGCGGTGACAACGCACCACGACGGGCTCGGTCGAGGTGGCCGACTCCTTGCCCAACCTTGACCGGAACCTAACACTGGAAGAGGAGGCGACACGTACCTTGGGGTAGGTGACTTCGGCATACCTGCGCTACCCCCATCTGCACGGCGACCTCCTCACCTTCGTGGCGGCTGACGACGTCTGGCTGGCCCCGGCCGCGGGGGGACGGGCGTGGCGGGTCTCGGACGACGGGTCCCCGGCCCGCAACCCGCGCTTCTCCCCGGACGGGCAGCACATCGCCTACGTCTCGCACCGCGACGGGCACCCGGAGGTCGTGGCGGTCGACGTCGCGACCGGACAGTCGCGACGCCTCACCTGGTGGGGCGCGAAGAACACCCTGGTGCTGGGCTGGACCACCGACGGCCGGGTCCTCGCGGCCTCCCACGCCGGGGAGGCCAACCTCCGACACCTGACCGTGCGGGCCGTCTCCCTGGACGGCTCGGTCGAGCGGCTTCGCTACGGACCGGCGTGGGGCGTGGCGGAGCGAGCGGACGGCGCGGTGGCCCTGAGCACGCCCGGCAGCCGGCAGCCCGCGCACTGGAAGCGCTACCGCGGCGGCACGGCATCCCGCCTTTGGCTCGACCCGACCGGCGGCGGTGAGTGGACCCGGCTGCTGCCCTCCGAGGCGGCGGGACTGGTCGACCCGCTGTGGGTCGGTGACCGCCTGGTCTTCGTCTCGGACCGTGGCGCGGGCTCCCCCTCGGCCGACAATCCGTCGCACGGGACACCGTCCATCAGCAGCGACCAGGCCAACCTCTGGGTCTGGGACGACCCCGGTCAGGGCGAGCCGAGACAGCTCACCCAGCAGGGTCCGGAGGACGGCTACGTCCGTGACGCCAGCAGCGACGGCGCCCGCATCGTCTGGCACTCCCGCGGTGCGCTGTGGCTGCTCGAGGACCTCGACGGCACCCCGCACCGCGTCGAGATCGACCTGCCGGGGCCGCGGCCCCTCACCCGCTCCGCCGACCCCACCGACCGGCTGCACACGATCGTGCCGGACCACGGTGGCGACGGCAGCCTGGTCGGCTGGCGGGGTAGCGCCTTCTGGCTCAGCCACCGCGAGGGGCCGGCCCGCGCGCTGGTCGCGGACTCGGCCGTCCGGGTGCGCGAGCCCGAGCTGCTCGGCCGGACCGGTCAGGCTCTCCTGGTCACCGACGCCGACGGGGAGGACGCCCTGGAGGTGCACCACCTCGACGGGAGCCAGCCACCCCGCAGACTGTGCGGCGGAGCGCTGGGCCGCGTGCTGCATACTGCCTCCGACCCCGCCGGGGAGCGGGTGGCGACCGTCTCCCACGACGGGCGGGTCAGCCTGGTCACCGTCGCTGACGGGTCCGTCCGCGAGCTGAGTGACTCCCCGGAGGGTGAGCCGGTCTCGCTGACCTTCTCCCCCGACGGGCGCTACCTGGCCTGGGCCCGACCCACCCGCGAGGGTGCTCGCTTCCAGCTGGTCGTCGCGGACCTGGCGGGCGGCGGCGAGCCCGTCGCGCTCACCGAGGGCAACCTCAACGACCGGTCTCCCGCCTTCACCGACGACGGGCGCTACCTGGTGTTCCTGTCCGACCGGACCTTCGACCCGACCTACGACACCCACGAGTTCATGCTGTCCTTCAGCCGGTCCACCCGCCCGTGGCTGCTGCCCCTCTCGGCGACCGAGCCGGCCCCCTTCGGCCCGAGCGCGGAGGGCTGGCGCATCAGCAAGCCGCCGGATGACAAGGACGCGGGCGAGTCCGGGGCCGGGGCCGACTCGTCCACAGAGCCACCGACGAGCCCCGACCTGGACGTCGACGGCGCCGAGGACCGCCTCGTGCCCTTCCCCGTCCCCTCGGGCGACTACCGGGACCTGCGGTCCGCCAAGGGCGGTGTGCTGTGGGTCAAGGTCGCGGGCGAGGCAGGTGTGCTGGGCACGCGTCGCGCCGGGGTCAGCGGCGAGCCGATGACCGACACGCTGGACTACTGGTCCTTCGAGCAGCGCCGGGTCACCACCGTCGCCGACGCGGCTGACACCTACGCCGTCTCGGGGGACGGCGAGAAGGTCGTCGTGCGGGCCAAGGAGAAGGTGTCGGTGCAGCCCAGCGACCACAAGCCGGAGGAGGACTCCGGCGAGTCCGTCAGCGTGGACCTGTCCCGGCTGCGGCTGGAGATCGACCCGGTGGCCGAGTGGCTCCAGATGTATGACGAGAACGCCCGCATCATGCGGGACCACTACTGGCGCGAGGACATGGACGGCGTCGACTGGGAGGGGGTCGTCGCGCGCTACCGCCCGCTCGTGGCGGCGGTGCGCACCCACGACGACCTCGTGGACCTCCTCTGGGAGGTGGTGGCCGAGCTGAACACCTCGCACGCCTACGTCACTCCCGCGGAGCCGCTGGGTGACCAGTCGCGCCGGCTGGGGCTGCTCGGTGCGGACCTGTCGCGGGTCGAGGACGGCTGGCGGATCGACCGGATCCTGCCCGGGGAGACGACGGACCCCGACGCCCGCTCCCCGCTGCGCGCAGCCGGTGTCGATGCCCGCGAGGGTGATGTGGTCGTGGCGGTCGACGGCAGCCCCGTCGACCCCGCCTTCGGGCCGGCCCCCCGCCTGGTGGGCGCCGCGGGCAAGCCCGTCGAGCTCACTCTTCGCCGGGACGGCCAGGCCCGTCGGGTGGTCGTCGTGCCGCTGGAGGACGAGGAGGTCCTGCGCTACCAGGACTGGGTCCGCTCCCGGCGGGACTACGTCCGGGAGCACTCCGACGGCCGGGTCGGCTACCTCCACGTGCCCGACATGACCAGCACCGGCTGGGCACAGCTGCACCGGGACCTGGGACGGGCCACCCAGGCCGAGGGGCTGATCGCCGACGTGCGCTACAACCGCGGTGGCCACACCAGTCAGATGGTGCTCTCCCGGCTGCTGGGTCGCGTGGTCGGCTGGGGGCTGGGCCGGCACTACGCGTCGGCCTACACCTACCCGGACCAAGCCCCCCGGGGGCCGGTCGTGCTCGTGGCCAACGAGAACTCCGGGTCGGACGGCGACATCGTCAACGCCGGCGCCCAGGCGTTCGGCATCGGCCCGGTCGTCGGGGTCCGGACCTGGGGCGGCGTGGTGGGCATCGACGGACGGTTCGACCTGGTCGACGGCACCGGGATCACCCAGCCGCGCTATGCCTTCTGGCTGGAGGGCAAGGGCTTCGGCGTGGAGAACCACGGCGTCGACCCCGACATCGAGGTCGTCCACTCCCCCGGCGACTTCTTCGGTGCGGCCGACCCGCAGCTGGACCGGGCGATCACCGAGGTGCTGGCGCGGCTGGAGGAGACACCGAGCGCCCAGCCGCCCGAGCTGCCGCAACCACGGGTGCGCTGACGTCCCGCCGCCCGAGCTGCCGCAACCACGGGTGCGTTGACGCTCCGCCGCGGGTGGCGCACCACGGCACCACCGTCCTCCTGAGCACTCGAATTTCGTTGACCTGTTTGTGATCCCGGCGTGACCAACCGGTGACTTTGTGGCACCTGGTCGCCCAGGTTGCTACGGTCGAGAGGTCTCGGCATGCCGAGTCTGCGCTTTTCGTGACGGCCCCTGAGTGTCTTGGCCGTCCTTCGTGGTGTGGGTGCCGAGAGTTTGTGACACCGACAACGGGAGACCTGTGTCTGCGATAGAGGCCCACGGAGTATTCAAGATCTTCGGGCGCCGCCCTGAGCGGGGCGTCCGAGCCCTGCAGGAGGGACGCGACCGGGAGGAGCTGCGCGCACGGGGCCTGACCCCGGCCGTCATTGACGCCACCTTCTCGGTGGATCCTGGGGAGATCTTCGTGGTGATGGGTCTGTCCGGCTCGGGCAAGTCGACCCTGATCCGCACCGTCAACCGCCTGCTCGACCCGACCGCCGGGTCCGTCGTCATCGGCGGGACCGACATCAGCAGCCTCGACGGGGCCGCCCTGCGGCAGGTTCGCCGCGAGAAGGTCAGCATGGTCTTCCAGCACTTCGCCCTGCTGCCGCACCGCACGGTCGGGGAGAACGCCGCCTACGGCCTGGAGGTGCAGGGGGTGAACCGCAGCGACCGCGAGGCCCGCGCCGAGGAGGCCCTGGGGATGGTGGGGCTGGACGGCTGGGGCGCCTCCCTGCCGTCGGAGCTCTCCGGGGGAATGCGGCAGCGGGTCGGGCTCGCCCGGGCGCTGGCCGCCGGCACCGACATCATGCTGATGGACGAGGCGTTCAGCGCGCTCGACCCGCTCATCCGCCGCGAGATGCAGGACCAGCTCATCGACCTGCAGCAGCGCCTGGACAAGACGATCCTGTTCATCACGCACGACCTCAACGAGGCCATGCGTCTCGGAGACCACATCGCGATGATGCGCGACGGGAGGATCGAGCAGATCGGCACCGCCGAGGAGATCCTCAACAACCCGGTCAACAACTACGTCGCCGAGTTCGTCCAGGACGTCGACCGCACGAGGGTCCTCACCGCCGCCAACATCATGGAACAGCCGGTGGCCCTGCTCGGGTCGGGCGCAGGCCCTCGCGCCGCGCAGAAGCTCATGCGCGAGCACCAGCTCAACTGGTTGCTGGTCGTCAACCGGGACCGCACGGTCGAGGGGCTCCTGTGGTCGCACGGGGTAGCCTCCGCCGTGCACGACGGGCAGGACGCCCTCCCGCTCTATCGGGACGGGCTGCGGTTCACCTCCCCCGACACGACGCTCAACGACCTGTTCGCAGAGGCCGCGAGCAGCCCGGCCCCGCTCATCGTCCGCGACGACGCCGGCCGACTCCTGGGGGTCATCCCGGACGTGACCCTCCTGGCGGCCATGGGCAACGGGCAACCGGGCGGCAACGGAGAGACGCCCGGGGTATCTCCTCACGACATACAGACCCCGATCGACGGCAGCACGGCGGAGGTGGTCTGATGGAGGACCAGGAGAGCACGGTCATCCCGAGCATCCAGGTCGGCGACTGGGTCGAGAGCGGGGTGGACTGGCTCACCGGCAACTTCCGCGAGATCTTCCGCACGTTCAGCGACGTCCTGGAGACCCTCATCAACGGGCTGATCGACGCCCTGTTGTTCGTGCCGCCCGACCTGATGATCGTGGTGCTGGTCCTGCTGGGGCTCATCCTCCGCTCGTGGCAGTTCGCCGTGGGCTCGGCGCTCGGCCTGTCCGCCGTGGTGGCCATGGGCATGTGGGAGGCGGCCATGCAGACCCTGGGGATCGTCGTGTTCGCGACGGTGGTCGCGGTCCTGATCGCCGTCCCGATCGGCGTGCTGGCCGCCCGCAACCGCGTGGTCAGCAACATCGTGCAGCCCGTGCTGGACTTCATGCAGACCATGCCTGCCTTCGTCTACCTGGTCCCGGCCGTGATCCTGTTCGGCATCGGCTTCGTGCCGGGCCTGCTGTCCACGATCGTCTTCGCGCTGCCACCCGGGGTGCGGCTCACCGAGCTGGGCATCCGGCAGGTCGACGCCGAGACGGTCGAGGCCGGGCAGGCCTTCGGGGCCACCCCCCGACAGATCCTGCGCGGCATCCAGCTGCCGCTGGCCACTCCCACGATCATGGCCGGCGTCAACCAGGTGATCATGCTCGCCCTGTCGATGGCCGTCATCGCCGGCATGGCCGGGGCCGACGGTCTCGGCAAGCTCATCGTGGAGTCCATCGCCCGCCTCGATGTGGGCCTGGGCGCCGAGGCCGGCCTGTCCGTCGTCGTCCTGGCCATCTACCTCGACCGGCTCACCGCCTCCATCGGCGGGTCGGGGTCGGACAAGTCCCTGGGCGCGCTCATCCGGCGCAGCAGGGGTCGATCCGTGGCACAGCGCGTGACGACCGGCATCTGAGACCCAACTGCACCTGAGACCCCCAACTGCATCTGAGACCCCCGACTGTCCGAGCAAGGCCGGCCCGTGCCGGCTCCAGAAGGAAGAAAGGAACGATCCCATGAGATTGCAGCGCAACCGACGCGCCGCGGGCGTGATCACGTCCGCGCTCGCCCTCTCCCTGATCCTCGGAGCCTGTGGCTCCGAGGACGGCGGCGACTCCGAGGGCACCGAGGCCGAGGCCGAGGAGGGCGCCGGCGACGACGGCTCCGAGGACATGGCCGACGACTCCGCCGACACCGAGGCGGCGGGAGGCGAGGCCTCCGGCACGATCACCCTCGGCTTCATCCCGTCCTGGACGGACGGCCTGTCCACCGCCTACCTGCTTGAGCACCTCCTCACCGAGGAGGGCTACGACGTCGAGATGCAGACCCTGACCGAGGCGGCCCTGCTCTACTCCGCGGTGGCCAACGGCGACGTCGACATGTATCCGAGCGCCTGGCCCGAGGCCACGCACGCCGACTACATGGAGGAGTACGGCGACCGCATCGAGGACCTGGGCTCCTACTACGACAACGCCAAGCTCACCTTCGCGGTCCCGACCTACAGCGACATCGAGTCGATCGCCGACCTGCCCGACCACGTGGACGAGCTGGGCGGCGAGATCATCGGGATCGAGCCGGGCGCCGGCCTGACCCGGACGACCAAGGAGTCGGTGATGCCGGCTTACGGGCTGGACGACTTCACCCTCGTGGAGTCCTCGACGACCGCGATGCTGGCCCAGCTCAAGGACGCCACGGACAACGAGGAGCCCATCGTGGTCACCCTCTGGAAGCCGTTCTGGGCCAACAGCGCCTTCCCGGTCAAGGACCTGGAGGACCCCGAGGGTGCCCTGGGTGAGCCCGAGGCCCTGCACTTCCTGGCCACCGAGGGCTTCTCCGAGGAGTTCCCGCAGGCGGCCGAGATCATCGGCTCCATCAAGCTCAACGACGAGCAGTATGGCGCTCTCGAGGACATGGTGGTCAACGAGTTCGGCGAGGGCAACGAGGCCGAGGCCATCGACGCCTGGCTCGAGGAGTTCCCGGACGTGATCCCCGCGAGCTGACAGACCCCGACGGACGGCCACCCGGCGGTCCTGGACGGGCAGGGCCCCGACCGCACCAGCGGTCGGGGCCCTGCTCTGTCAGGCGGACACAGAGGGGACCGACCCGGCGGGGACCCGCTCGGGGGCCGCGGCCGCACGGGCCTGGGCCATCCGCAGCGTGCGCGCACCGGTCAGCGCCAGGCCAAGCGCCAGGAAGCTCGCGGCCACGGTGACCGCGAAGGCCGGCCGGTGACCACCCCAGTCGGCGAGCCGCCCGGCGACACTGGACCCCACGGCATACCCCATGCCGGTCGTCGCCGCCAGGATCGTCATCGCCGCCCCCAGGCGCCGGACATCGGTGATCCGCTCGGTCACGGTGAACGTGGTGATCATGGTCGGCGCCACCGCCAGCCCGAGGACCAGCAGCACCACGGCGAGCAATCCCAGACCATCCACCGCGAGCAGCGGCAGCGACAGCAGGGCCAGGGCGATGGTGAACAGCCGCAGCCGGCGCTCATAGGCGAAGGTCTCCGGCACCGCGACGACTGCCAGGCCCGCGACCACGCTCCCCACCCCGAGCAGGGCGTGGAACAGGCCGGTGAGACCCGGCTCCCCGGCGGCGGTCGCCAGCACCGAGGTGCCGGTCTGGACCGACCCGAAGACCATGCCCACGGACAGCTGCACCAGCGCGAGCAGCACGAGGGCCGGGGTGAGCAGGCGGGCGGCGGCCTGCGCGCTCACCGTCGAGGGGCCGACCAGGCCGGCGGTGGGGTGGACGGCGAACCAGGTCCCGAACAGCAGCAGCAGTATGCCGGCAGCCAGGATCGCGGCGGACGGGTTCAGCAGCGCGCCGACCAGGCCGACGAGCGCCGGGCCGAGGACGAAGGAGGCCTCGTCGGCGGCACCCTCGTAGGAGAAGGCGGCGTCCACGAGCTCGCGCTTCTCCCGGCCCGCCCGGCGGCTAATCGGGCGCCAGCGGACGCGGGCCATCGTCCCGACCTGGGGGGTGAAGGCACCGGCGAGGGCGGCGACCAGGGTGAGCGGCCACCACGGGTCGCCGCTCTCGTAGGTGCCGGCGAGCGCGACCACCGCGAACAGTCCGAGCGAGCCGACGACCGACTGCACGAGCAGCACCGGGCGCTGACCGAGCCGGTCGGTGAGGGCGCCGGCCACCGGCGCACCGATCGCGTTGGCGACGGCGAGCGCACCCGCCGTCGCACCGCCGGCCCCGTAGGAGCCGGTCACGCCCGAGACGAGCAGGAGGACACCGAGCTGGGACATCGCCAGCGGCAGGCGACCGAGGAAGGCCACGACGACATACAACGGGCCGGTGAGCGAGAAGAGGTGACGGTAGGACGCCACGGGTGACAACAGAACCTCCGAGGGGGGTACAGCGGACTCGCGCCATCCCAGCCCCTGGCGCGTGAAGTCCCTGTGCAGCTCCCATGATACCGGCTCCCGGCGGGTCGCCCGACCACCAGTGACATCAAGGCGTGGGGCCGGCATGTGCAGAAAGCACGCCAGGGCGCGGATTCGGCACACGCCGCGCCGACTTGTGTGCTTGCAGCGGTTCGTCAGTCGACGTCGCGGACGTAGCGCGAGACAACCCGCACCGGCTGGTAGCCGACCGAGACGTAGAGGCGGTCGGCGCCGGTCGGGCTGGTCGAGTCGACCTCGAGCTCGCTGACCCGCTGACCCGCAGCACGGGCAGCCCGCAGCGAGCTCAGCAGCACCTGGCGGGCCAGACCGCGGCCGCGGGCCTCGCGGCGGGTGCCCACCAGCTCGACGTGGCTCACGCCGGGCTCGTGCTCGGCGACCAGGGAGTAGGCCAGCACCCGATCGCCCTCGACGACGACGCGGCTCTGCTCGGGCCGCTGCGTGGAGGACTTCCCCCAGAACTCCCAGTGGTCCTCCGGGATCGGGCTGAAGTTGCGGTGGTCGCGGAACGCGTCGTTGTGGGCGTCACGGGTGGCGCTCAGCTGCTCTGCGTCCGGGCGGACCGCGGCGGTCTCCTCACCCTGGTCGACCCAGTCTGCGAGCTGCACCTGCATCGTGATGAAGTAGTTGTCCGGCCGGTATCGGCGGTCCTCCAGCAGCCGCTGGGCCGAGGAGTCCGGGAGGCCGCCGGAGGTGCGCAGCCGCACGGGCTCTCCGGGGAGCCGCTCGGTCGCCAGCTCGCGGGCACGGGCCTCCAGCCGATTCAACAGCTCGCTGCCCAGACCGCGGTCGCGGTGGTCGGGGTGGACAGCACCCTGGACGCTGACCATCGCGCGCCCCTCGACCACCGTGTCGCGACAGAAGACGCTGCCCAGCCCCACGAGCTCGTCGTCCTCCCAGACGGTGACCACGTCGGTCGAGACGTCGAACCGTGGCGCCTCGAACATCTCGGTCGTCGCCTGCTCGGTGGTGACCTCCCCGGTGCCGTCGCGCTCGCCGACCAGGTTGGTGAACGCCACCACCGCACGGACGTCGTCACGGGTCACTGTTCGCCAGGTGAGGGACATGGGGACGATTCTGCACCCGGGACAGGCCTCCGTCCCAGCCCGCGCCGCCGGTGACCGGGTCGACGGCCCCGGCTCGCGGCATACTCTGTCGCCCATGACGTTCGAGGGTTTCCCGCACGATGCCACCGACTTCTATGCCGAGCTGGAGCTGGACAACAGCACCGGGTTCTGGCGGGCGCAGCGCGAGCGCTACGAGATCAGCGTGCGCGGCCCGATGACCGCGCTGCTGGCCGAGCTGGAGGAGGAGTTCGGGTCGGGCAAGGTGTTCCGGCCGAACCGGGACGTGCGCTTCTCCGCGGACAAGAGCCCCTACAAGACGCACCAGGGTGGATACGTCACCACCGGCTCACGCACCGGCTGGTATGCCGAGGTGTCGGCCGAGGGGTTCCGTCTCGGGGGCGGGTGCTACCAGATGGAGCCGGCGGTGCTGGCGGCGTTTCGGACGGACGTCGCCGGACCGCGCGGGGCCGAGCTGGAGCGCCTGGTCGGGGAGCTGCGGGAGGCCGGGTGGGAGGTCGGCGGGGACCGACTCAAGACCGCGCCGCGGGGCTTTCCTCGCGACCACGAGCGGATCGACCTGCTGCGGCACCGGACGATCTCGGCGATGCGGTGGGTCGAGGACGCCGACATCGTCACCACGCCCCGGCTGGTGGAGCAGGTGCGGGTGGACTGGCGCGCTGTGCGTCCGCTGCTGGAGTGGCTGCGCCCGGTCGTGAGCGCCTGAGGGCCCTGAGGGCAAACGGCGTGATGACCGGACGTTGTCAGGCCGCGTCGGACTCCACGAGGTCCAACAGCTCGTCAACGCTCCACTGGTCGTTGGCGTGCTGCCCGTAACGGACGGCCTGCACCGCCCCGCCGGGTGCGATGAGGAAGTCGGCGGGCAGGCCCGTGATCGAGCCACCGCGCACCTGGAAGGGGCGTGAGTCCGGGTCGCGCCACTCCCGTGCGGCGACCTGCCACGCGGCTGGATTGAGTGGGGACGTCCACGCCCGGGGGTTCAGCAGCGAGCGCACCGACCGCCCGACGCCGAACTCGTCATAGAGGACGCGCTCTGGGTCGGCAACCGCAGCGAACGGCAGGCCAGCCTGGTGCGGACGCATGGCACTGGCCTCTGAGTGGAAGACCACGACCTCGATCACCCCTGCCGCACTGATCTCCTCATGACGGCGCACAAGGGTCCCCAGGTGGACGTTGCAGATCGGGCAGGCCGCGAACCGGCGGAACTGCAGGTGGATCAGGGCATCGGCATCGGGGACGGCCACACGGGTCCCGTCAATGGTGGTCAGCACACGGCGCGGGACGATATCTCCTCGCACGAACCGTCTGGTCTCTGGCTTGTCCATGGGTCACCCCTTGGTAGATTGAGAGCAATATTGTTCGTGGAGGATATGTTATGAGTTTCGAACTATCTGCACAAGAGCGGCGCCGCCAGCGATCGTCAACCACCCAGGTGAAACTGGCGCTCCGCACCCTGCGCAGCCAGCTGGCCGTGCTCCAGCATGAGGTGGGTGGCCTGGTCGCCCTCAAGGACGCCGACCTGGACTGCCTCGACCTGATCAACCAGCACGGGCCGATCACCCCCTCGGCGCTGTCCCGGCTGACAGGGCTGCACCCGGCCACGCTCACCGGCATCCTCGACCGGCTCGAGCGGGCTCGGTGGATCACTCGGCAGCGCGATCCGGAGGCCACCGACCGGCGCACCGTGCGCGTGCAACCCCTCCCTGACCGCAACCGCGAGCTGATCGGCCACTACGCCGGGATGAACGATGCGATGGATTCGCTGTGCGCGGCCTACACCCCGGAGCAGCTCGACCTGATCGCCGACTTCCTGCGGCGCACGGCGGAGGCCGGCGCGACCGCTCGGGCCGGGCTGGTGGGCGACCAGCCCGGGACCTAGCGCGGCCCGCCTGCCACAGCGGCACCGCCGTCCCCACCCGGATCTCGTGGGGAAGCCGGGGGCGCCAGAGCGCCCCAGACCGCGGCGACGAGGGCCGGCCCGTGGTGGGTCGGCCCTCGCGGATGGCCTCAGATGGTCCCGCTCTCAGTGGTGCAGCTTGGGCAGCCACGCGGGGCCGGTGTGCGCCCGCTTCCCCAGCAGCGCCAGCACCGCGGGCAGCAGCACGCCGCGCACGACGGTCGCGTCGACGAGGACCGCGACGGCCAGGCCCACGCCGAGCTGCTTCATCTCCAGCATGGACAGCGTCCCGAAGATCGAGAAGACACCGACCATCACGGCCGCCGCCGCGGTGACCACGCCGGCCGACCGTGCCACCCCGTAGCGGATGGCCTCGCGCGCGGAGTGACCCCCGTCGAAGGCCTCGCGGACCCGGCTGGTGACGAAGATGTGGTAGTCCATCGACAGGCCGAAGAGCAGCACGAACAGCATCATCGGGATCCACGAGGCGACCGCGCCGGTGGAGGTGAACCCGAGCAGCCCCTCGGCCCAGGTGCCGCCGAAGACGAGCGACAGGACGCCGTAGGCCGCGCCGACCGACAACAGGTTCAGGCCCACGGTGGCCAGGGCGAGGGACGGCGAGCCGAACGACAGCAGCATGACGACGAGGGACAGGGTCAGCACCAGGCCCACCACCCAGGGCAGCCGGTCGTCCATCCACGACGTCAGGTCGGTGACGACGGCCTGCCCGCCCAGGTGCACCTCGGCGCCCGGCACGTCGGACAGGTCGGCACGCAACTGCGGCAGGACCTCCCCGCGGACGTCCTCGACGACGGCGCTCAACCGCTCGTCGCTGCTGCTGACCTCCACGCCGATGTTCCAGACGGTGACCGTGCCGTCGACGGACTGGTCGACCTGGTCCGCGGCGTCCGAGACGAGCTCGATTCCCTCGGCACGGTCGGCGGCTCCCAGGAGCGCCGCCTCCACCTCGTCGGCGGCCTCCGCCGGAGCCGAGACGACGACCTGCAGGGCATCGCCCTCCGCCGGGACCGCGGTGTGGAACTGCTGGTAGGCCTGGACGCCCGCCAGATCCTGCGGCAGTGTCTCCACGCCCCCGATGGCCGTCTTCATCCCGAGTGCGGGCATCGCCAGGGCGACCATGGCGCCTCCGACGACGAGGAGGGCGGTGGCGGGCCGCCGGGTCACCGCGCCGGCCAGACGGCCCCAGAGCGAGCGGTCCGTGCCGCGGCGTGCCTCGCGCCGCCGGGTGAACGGCAGCCGGAGCGCCTCGATGCGGTCTCCGAGCAGGGCCAGCACGGCGGGCAGCACGAAGATCGCGGCCGCCACCGCGACGGCGACCACGAACATGGCCCCCAGCCCCAGCGAGGTGAACATCCCGCCCGCGACGAGCATCCCGGACATCGCGATGACGACGGTGAGCCCGGAGATCGTCACGGCCCGGCCGGCGGTGGCCCCGGCGATGCCGATCGAGTCGAGCACCGAGGCCCCGGCGTGCCGCTCCTCCCGAGCCCGTCGCACGATCAGCAGGGCGTAGTCGACCCCGACCGCCAGGCCGATCAGCAGCACGATGGCCTGGCTGTTCTGGTCGACCGGCACCCAGGTCGAGATGACAGCCGTCAGGCCGAGCGCGACCGCCACGCTGCCCAGCCCGATCAGCAGCGGCACGCCGGCGGCCAGCACGGCGCCGAAGGCGAGCAGCAGGATGATCAGGGTGGCCGGGATCGCGAAGAGCTCGGCGCGCTCGAAGTCCTCCCCGACCGTCTCGTTCATCTCCTGGTCCAGCGAGGTCTGGCCGAACTGGCCGACCGTGAGATCGGGGTGCTGGTCGGCCAGGTCGCTCGTGGCCTCGAGCGAGCCGTCAACCTCCAGGGCCGCGCCGTCCGCGTCCGCGGCGAACTCCAGCGGCAGCACGAGGCTCCCGTCGACGCCCGGGAACGGCTCCCCCACACTCGTGACCCCCGGGGTGTCCTGGTAGGTGGCGACCAGCTCGGCGCCCAGAGCCTGGGCGCGGCCCGGGTCGAGCGCACCGGCGGGGTCGGTGACGATGACGAACTCGGTCGGTGCGTCCCCGAAGTCCGCACCGTCCATGATCTCCATGGCCACGGCGGAGTCACCGACCAGCTGCTCGTTGACGTGCTGCGTGGTGATCCCCAGGGTGCCGAGCAGTCCGACGCCTCCGAGGACCACCAGCAGGGAGGTGGCCAGGACGAGCCACTTGTGCCGGGCCGAGAACAGCGCGACGGGGCTGCGTGGCAGCTCGGGACGGTAGGCGACGTCCTCGGCCGCGGACTCGCTCCGTGCCTGCGGGGCACGGGGCGGCGACATCACTTCAGTCGGGTTCTGGATCATGTCTCCAGCCTGCAGAGATGACGACTCGCAGACATTGGCGTGACCACCCTGATCGCTCGGGGGGTTATCCCCACCACGACGCGGTTGCTAACGGGCTGCTGGCCGGCGCGTCCCGCTCCTAGGGTTGGGGCATGTCCAGCACCGCGCTCCCCCGTCCCGGCCTGCTCCGCCAGTGGTGGCAGGGCTGGGCGCACGTGGCCTTCTTGGTGCTCAACCTGCTGACCGGGCTCGTCGCGCTCGCCCTGGTCCTGTGCCTGCTCATCGGCGTCATCCTGCTCGCAGCCGCCGGCCTGGGACTGCTGCTGCTGTGGCCCACCCTGTGGCTGACCTGGCTGTTCGCCAAGGGCGAGCGGAGCCGGATCGAGGCCTTCACGAGCCACCGGATCGTCCCCCGCGAGACCTCCGGCGAGCCGCCGTGGGTGACCACGCTGGGGGTGAGCAGCGCGCACCGGCGAGCTGCGGCATACTCCGGCCTGCACGCGCTCTGGGGGCTGCTGACCGGGGCCCTGACCAGCCTCGCCCTGGCCACCTGCGTAGCGGTGCTGACCCTGCCGCTCACCAGCACCCTCGTGACGCACGACGAGGCGCGCCTGTTCGGCCTGGTCCCGTTGGAGCAGCCGGGCGCTGTCGCGGCGGCGTGGATCGCCGCACTGGCGGTCCTGCTCGTCGCGCCGTTCGCCGCGCGCCACCTGACGCAGGTGGACGCAGGGCTGGCGCGCAGCCTGCTGGGGCAGGACCCTGAGGAGCAGATCGCGCACCTGTCGGAACGGGTGGAGACACTGACCACCTCGCGCAGCGAGACCGTCGACTCCGTGGAGGTCGAACGGCGACGCATCGAGCGGGACCTGCACGACGGGCCGCAGCAGCGTCTGGTCGCCATCGCGATGGACCTGGGCATGGCCCGGGAACGGCTCGCCCGCGACCCCGATGGCGCCGGGGAGCTGCTCGACAAGGCCCACCTGGCGGCCAAGGAGGCCATCACCGAGATGCGCCACGTGGCCCGCGGGATCACCCCGCCGATCCTGGCGGACCGCGGGCTGGACGCGGCGGTGTCGGCCCTGGCAGCCCGGTCAGCGGTGCCGGTCACCGTCGAGGCCGCGCAGATCGGTCGGCTGGACCCGACCACCGAGGCGATCGGCTACTTCTGCGTGTCCGAGCTGCTCACCAACGTCGCCAAGCACGCCCGCGCCGACCGCGCCCGGGTGCGGCTGGCCCTGGACCACGGCCTGACGCCACCCGCCCTGGTGATCGAGGTCGAGGACGACGGGGTCGGCGGCGCGGACCCGCGGGGCGGCAGCGGACTCAACGGGTTGCGCCAGCGCGTCATGGCGGTCGACGGCGTGATCCACCTCGAGTCCCCCGGCGGTGGCCCGACCCGCGTCCAGATCCTCCTGCCGGCCCGACGTGTGCCCGCTGCCGACCCCTATGGCCCACCCCCGCCGGGCCCACCACCGACCGGGACCGGCACCACCGACCCGCGCCACGACATACCGACCCCCGACACCGCCCCGGAGGAGACCCGATGACAACGCCTGTGCAGGTCGTGCTCGCCGAGGACTCGGCGCTGCTGCGCGACGGGCTGGTCCGCCTGATCACCGAGGGCGGCTTCGAGGTCGTGGCCGCCTGCCCGGACGCCGTCACCTTTCTGGAGGCGGTCGAGCAGCACCGGCCGGGCCTGGTCGTCGTCGACGTCCGGATGCCCCCGACCTTCACCTCCGAGGGGATCCGGGCGGCCCTGGAGGTCCGGGAGCGTTATCCCGACACGACGGTGCTGGTCCTGAGCCAGTATGTCGAGGAGCAGTACGCGACCGAGCTCGTCGCCAGCCGGGCCAAGGGGGTGGGCTATCTGCTCAAGGACCGGGTCGCCGACACCGCCGACTTCATCGCGGCCTTGCGGGAGGTGGCCGGCGGCGGCACGGTGCTGGATCCCGAGGTGGTGATGCAGCTGCTGTCGCGGGCCCGCAACGCCGACCCCCTGGACCGGCTGACGCCCCGCGAGCGCGAGGTGCTCGGCCTGATGGCGCAGGGCAGGACCAACGCCGCCATCGCCCAGCGCCTGTTCATCGGCGAGGGCGCGGTGGAGAAGAACGTCTCCTCCATCTTCACCAAGCTCGACCTGCCCCCGACCGACCAGGACCACCGCAGGGTCCTGGCGGTGCTGCGGTGGCTCGACCACGGCAGCCAGGAGCAGTCATGACGACGACCCAGAACCCACCGACCACGGCGCCGACACCCCCGCGCCCCCCGATGGCCCCCTCGAGCCGACGTCTCATCGTCATCATCGGAGGCATCGTGGCCGTGCTCATCGTGCTCGCCCTGGCCGTGCCCACCGCGAGCCGCCTCCTGGAGAGCACGGAGCGGACCAGCCACGCGCTGCCCGCGGACCTGTCCGAGCTCACCGTGGACAGCGATGTCGGTGACGTCGAGATCCGGGCCGTGGGCGCCGGCGAGCAGCCTGGTGCCCAGGCGACCCTGCGCTCCGGACTGGTCGACGCGCAGGCCGAGGTCGCCGTCGACGGAGGCACCGCCACCCTCACCGACACCTGTCAGAACCGCTGGTGGGCGACCTGCTCGGTGCAGTGGGAGATCCTGGTGCCCGCCGACACCGCGGTGACCGTGGTGAGCGCGGTCGGCGAGGTCACGGTGGAGAACGTCACCGGGCCACTGTCACTGACCTCCAGCGTGGGTGGTCTCACGGCGACCGGTCTCGGGAGCGAGCAGGTGACGGCGCGCAGCAGCGTCGGGGACGTGACCCTCGAGCTGATCGCCGATCCCGTCGCCCTCCAGGCCAGCTCCTCCACGGGCGATGTGACCATAACCGTGCCCGGCGACGCCACCTACCGGGTGGTGGCGACGGCCTCGGTGGGCGAGGTGCGCAACACCCTGGCCACAGACGAGGCCTCGACGCGGACGATCGACGTGCGCACCGCCGTGGGCGACATCACCCTGCGCCGGGGTTAGGCGCCCGGTCACCGTCTCTGGTGCCGGCGGGGGTTGCTTACCCGAGGGTGACCAGCCCGCGGGCCCGCTCCACATAGAGAGGGACGGGGCCCGAGACCAACCGCTCCCGGGCCGCCGACGCCCGGGCGACCTCGTCGGTGATGACGCCGTCCACGCCGCGAGCGAGGTGATCGGTGAGGTCGCCGAGGTCGTTCACCGTCCAGACGTAGAGATCGCGGTCCTGCGCGTGGGCATCCACCAGCATCTCGTCGCTGACGGACCAGGCCTCAATGACCACCGCCCCCGTGCTGGTGGGCGGCAGCTCACCGATCTGGAAGCCCACCACATAGGCCGTCGGACGCTCGGGGTCGAGCCGGGCGATCTCCTCGATCAGGCTCCGGTCGAGGGACTGGATCATGTGGGTGTGGTCGGGGTCGAGCCGGTCCAGCTGGGCGACGATGCGGCGCGCGAAGCCGGGCGGCTCGCGGCCGTGCGGTTTCACCTCCACGAGCAACCGGACCCCCAGGTCGTCAGCCTCCTCGACGAACGCCTCGAGCGTCGGCACCGGGGCGCTCTGCCCGTTCTGCCGCAGCGTGAGTGAGGTGACCTCCTCCTCGGTCAGCTCATAGACGTTCCGGTCGTCGCCGGTCAACCGGCCGAGCCCGACGTCGTCATCACCACCCACCCCCCGTCCCGGGTCTCCTGGATGTCGGTCTCGACGACATCGGCACCAGCCGCCTGCGCCGAACGCAGCCCCGCGATGCTGTTCTCCACCTCCTGCGAGGGGTTGCCGCGGTGCCCGATGATCCGCGGGTCCACCTGCGCCGCCAGGACCGCCGCGTCGGCCGCGGTGACCACCGTGGGCGGCGCGCTCAGCCCAGCGACGGCGACCAGCCCCAGGGCCGCCACCCGGGTGCCTCGGCTGGAGACACCGGCCCGTGGCACCTCCACCGGTCGGCCGTGCGCCTGGCGGACGTAGGCCACGAAGAAGAACGCCACGAAGGCCGTGGTGAGTCCGGCCACGGCGAAGCGCGCCAGCTCCAGCAGTCCGAGGACGACCCCCGCCGCCGTGTGGGTGCCGGTCAGCGCGACCGGGACCACGCCGACACCCGCCAGGAGTGTCAGCACGAGGGACGCGACCAGCACCGCACCCAGCCCGACCACCCCGAAGCCGAGCAGCGTGCGCCAGGTGGTGAGTCGCACGCTGCGGCCCAGTGCCTGCAGGATGGTGATGTCCGAGCCGGCCAGGAGCGCGGGGAACAGCAGCAGGCGCAGCATGGCGTAGCAGAGGACGACCCAGACCCCCGCGTAGAGCACCGTCCCCGGCACGGTCTTCAGCAGCTCGCCGCTGATGAACTTCGGCAGCGCGACCCGCTCGGTCATCACCGAGGCGAACCCCACCCCCGAGACCGGGAGCAGCACCGTCAGGTACGGGACCAGCAGCAGACCCTGCCAGCTGGCCGCCTTGCGGACCGTCTGCCAGGACCGCCGCAGGACGGCGGTGAAGGTTAGCGGTCCGCCGTCGAGCGCCAGGTGACCGATCACCGCGAACAGGGTGATCTCGCGCCAAGACCAGCAGGGTCGCCACCCAGGCGATCACCAGCAGCACGAGCACGGCCAGCGGCGAGGTGACCACGGTGTCCAGGGTGTAGAGGTTCACCCCGCTGATCCCGAGGCGGTGCAGCGTCCAGCGCACCAGTGCGGTGAGCAGAGGCATGGTCCACAGCAGTGCCCCCTGGACGCCAAGCATCGCGACGGCGACCACGACCCACCGGGCACGGAGCAATCGGAGCGCGGTCCGCAGGGCGCGCCCGATCTCCACCCGCGTCCGGGGCCGGACCGGCTCGGGAGTCACTGCAAGTTCACAACCTCACCCGCGGTGCTGTCCCCCGCCCGGTGCGTCGCGCACCATCGGCAGGTGCGGGATCCCGTCCTCCACGTAGTCCGGACCGGAGCGCACGAACCCGAACTGGCCGTACCACCGCTCCAGGTGCGCCTGGGCGCCGATCCGCGTGGGCCGGTCACCGATGCGGTCCAGCGCGACCTCGACCAGTTCCGCGGCGTGCCCGTGACCCCGGTGCTCGGGGTGGGTCGCGACCCGGCCGATGATCGCGTGGCCGTCCCCCTCAAGAACCCGCACGTAGGCGGCCAGGGCGCCGCCCACCTCGATCCACAGGTGCTGGGTCCCCTGCTCGGTGTCCCGCCCGTCGATCTCGGGGTAGGCGCACTCCTGCTCCACGACGAAGACATCCACGCGCAGGCGCAGCAGATCGTGCAGCTCGCGGGCGGTCAGGTCCTCGAAGCGGGCGACGCGCAACTGTGGTCCGGTCACGCTCCCACAGTATGCCGGGACGCCCGTCTCCCCGCCCGTCCCGCAGGAGGGCGGCACCAGAGGCCGTGAACTACCGTCGACCTCATGACCATCGAGCCGGTTGATGCCCTGCGACGGATCGCGTTCCTGCTGGAGCGCAGCCGTGCCTCGACCTATCGCGTCAAGGCCTACCGCCAGGCCGCGGACACCCTGCTCGCGATCCCGGAGACCGAGGTCCACGAGCGGGTGCGGCGGGGCACCCTCAAGCAGCTGGACGGCATCGGCCCGTCGACGGCCGCCGTGATCGAGCAGGCCTGCGCCGGTCGGGTGCCGGACAAGCTCGCCGAGCTCGAGGCGGAGGTCGGGGGCCCCCTCGTCGAGGGCGGGGAGGCGGTGCGTGCCGTGCTGCGGGGCGACCTGCACAGCCACTCCGACTGGTCCGACGGAGGGTCCCCGATCCAGGAGATGGTGGCCAGCGCGATGGAGCTCGGCCACTCCTATCTCGCGTTGACCGACCACTCCCCCCGGCTGACCGTCGCCAACGGGCTCACGGCTGCGAGGCTGACCAAGCAGCTGGGCGTGGTCGACGCCATCAACACCGCCGTCGGTCCGGACTTCCGGCTGCTCAAGGCGATCGAGGTGGACATCCTCGACGACGGCGCCCTGGACCAGAGCGAGGAGCTGTTGGACCAGCTCGACGTCCGGGTCGCCTCGGTCCACAGCAAGCTGAAGATGGAGTCAGCGGCGATGACCCGCCGCATGGTCGACGCCGTGCGCAACCCACACACCAACGTCCTGGGTCACTGCACCGGCCGGCTCATCACCGGCGACCGCGGCAAGCGCCCGCAGAGCAGCTTCGACGCGCCCGCCGTCTTCGAGGCCTGCGTCGAGAGCAACACGGCCGTCGAGATCAACAGCCGGCCAGAACGCACCGACCCGCCCGACGACCTGCTGACACTGGCCATCGAGACGGGCTGCCTGTTCGCCATCAACACCGACGCGCACGCCCCCGGGCAGCTGGACTTCCAGGCCTATGGCTGCGAGCGCGCCGAGCGACTCGGCGTCCCCCTCGATCGGATCGTCAACACCTGGCCGCTGGAGCAGCTCCTCGCCTGGGCGAACCCAGGCACCTGAGCAGGGCGACTGCACCGCTCCCCTCCCTCCGACCACCACACAGTTGATCCCAGGCGTTGGACGGCGGTCAGCCTCCCGAGTCGCTCGCTCGTCTTCGAGCGCCTCCCCGTTCTTCGGGCTGGTTGCAGTCGGCCCGAGGAGCGCCCAGGCGCTCGAAGACGCAGCCCGGCAGCGTGCCGTGGGCAGTAGCGCGGGCCAACCGGTGAGCGCGGCCGACCAGCGAGCGCACCCCGTCGCCAGGGAACGCCCAGGGAACGGCCCGCTGCCTAGCGTCGGTGGCACGAGGTGAGAGGCACCTCGACACCACCGGAAGGAGCACCGCCATGGCCCTGTTCATGGACGTCCACCACACCATCCCCGAGGGCGCCGACGCGGCAGCCGTCGCCCAGGCCCACCAGGCCGACCTGTCCGTGCAGGACAAGTACGGGACGCAGTACCTGAACTACTGGCTCGACGCCGAGGCAGGGAAGATCTTCTGCCTCGTGGAAGCTCCCGACGCGCAGACCGCGGCGGCGGTCCACCGGGAGGCCCACGGCCTGCTGGCCGACGAGATCCACCCGGTCGTCCAGGGCTGACCGAGCGTGGGCACGCGGGTGCGGGCAACGAGCGGATCAGATCGGTAGCACCGCCCCATCACGCGTGCACCGGCCCGTCTCAGAGTGCCGCCCCGGCACGGCAGCGCGCCGCCTCCCGCGGCCGTTGGGCAGCCTCGAACTGCTCGGCGGCCGCGGCCAGCTGAGCAGCCACCTCAGCGGGCTCACCAGATCCCGCCAGGAGGTGCGCCCGGGCCTCGGCCAGGGCCGCGTGCCACGGCCCGCCGGTCCACATCTGAGCCACGGGCTCGGCCAGCGCGAGCAGCTCCTCGGCCCGGTCACGGTCACCGTGCGCGGCACCGACCCTGGCGCCCGCGACGCGCAGCCCCATCGCGCACGGTGCGCACACCTGCAGGTCCGCGCACACCGCCTCGGCCTGATCGAGCAGCTCGACCGCACGGGTCAGGTCGGGAGCGTGTTCCACCATGCCGCCGAGCACCCACGGCACCAGGTGCTGCGGCACCGCACTCGCCCGTGCGGCCTCCAGCGCCTCGCGATGCCCGCGCTGCGCCCGTGCCGGGTCGCCGTCGACGCTGGCGAGCTGTGCCAGCCGCTCGGTGGCGACCGTCCGGCCCGTCACCGCACCGATGTCGTCGTGCAGCTCGAGCGCCACCTCGAGATCCGCACGCACCGCGTCCGGCGGCTCACCGCCCAGCACCCCCGCCTCCCCCCGCAGCAGCCGACCCAGCGCGCGAGCCGCCACCGCGTCGCTACGTTCCCCCTCGGCGAGCAGGCCCGCGCCATACTCACTCACCGCACGCAGCCCGTCGGCCTCCCCGAGGGCGAACTCCACCATGCACATGTTCGCGTCGTAGAGGAAGGGCACCAGCTCCGGGGCCGCCGACAGCATGGTCAGGAACTCCTCGGCGAAGACCTCCTTCCAGGCACCACGGGAGTATGCCGTCAGGCCCAGCAGCTCGCTGGCTCCCGTGAGCTCGGTGGTCAGGCCGGCGTCCACGGCCAGGGCCTTCGCCTCACGGGCCGCGCGCTCGGCCTCGGCGAGCTCGGACCGCTCGTAGTGGATGCCGCCCCACATCAGCAGTGCCCGGGCCCGCATCGCGGGCGTTGCGGCGGCCCGGCCCTCCGCCTCGAGCGCCCGCTCGTAGAGGCCGGTCAGCTCGGTGCCCGGCGAGACGCCCAACTCATCCCGGAGCACCTGCCGGGCACGGCCGAACTGCCGGATCGCGGCGGCACGGTCGCCGCGGGCCAGGTGTGCGCGCATGAGCTCCAGGTGGGCGAGCTCCCGCGTCGGATCCTCCGCGACCAGCCTTCCCCACATCCGCCCGGCCTCCAGCAGCTCCAGGTAGAGATCGCGCAGCCGCACTCGGTGCTCCTCCGCCCAGTCCGCATAGGGATCGTCGGGCAGCAGGGGGCCGCGATAGGCCTGCGCGGCCTCCCGGCACCCGGCTGGATCACCCGCAGCCAGCGCCCTCTCCGCGGGTCCCACGAAGTCGTCGACATCGGTGCTGACCTCACCCCCGGGCAGCAGCCCGACCCGGCGCTCCTCCAGCACGCACGCCTCGGGCAGCTCCAGTAGCCGCCGGAGGTGGAACGCGGCCTTGCGCAGGTTCGCGGCGCCCGCCGCCGGCCCCAGGTCGGGCCACAGCGCCTCGATCACCTGGTCGCGCGGCATACCGCCTCCCGGGGTCAGCGCCAGAAGCGCGAGGAGGTCGGCCGGCCGGCGCTGCCGCCACGCCGTCACGGGCAGGGGGTGCCCGTCCACCGAGACGGCGAAGCCGCCCAGGAGGTGGACGCGGAGCTGGGCCCCAGCCACAACACCAACATAACGCCGGACGGCGACAGTCCGACGTCGCGCCCACCGGTCGCCGCGAGGACTCACTTTGGAGTTTGGTCCGTGGCTGACGTATGCTTCCGGACGTCCTCGAAGGATCCGAGCTGCGCTTGGCGGCGGGGGGCCTGCAGGACAGGTCCCCATCGTCTAGTGGCCTAGGACCCCGCCCTTTCACGGCGGTAACACGGGTTCGAATCCCGTTGGGGATACTGGTCTTCGGACCAGATCGCGGTCTACGGACCGCACGCAGGAAGGCCTGACACCAGGCCCCGTAGCGCAGTTGGTTAGCGCGCCGCCCTGTCACGGCGGAGGTCGCGGGTTCGAGTCCCGTCGGGGTCGCCACCGGCGCCGTCACCCATCTCGGGTGGCGGCGCTTTGTTGTTCCGCGGCCCGTCCCCCGACCCGCGGGCCGCCCGGCGTGCCTCGCCGTCCGCTGCGTCCACGCCCGTCCTTTGGTACGGTTCCGGAGCGTCGAGCCCGGGGGGAACGGCCTGACCCGATCCCACGTCATACGGGCAACCTCGACACCTGCCCGGAAGGATCCGTCACCATGCGGACCACACGATCGCTCGCGGCCCTTGCCACCGCCTCCCTCGTCGTGCTCACCTCAGGCTGCGGGATCGACCCCGGGCACCAGGCGGAGCAGGAGTTCATCGACCACTTCACCCAGACCTACCCCGACCACGTCGTGGACACCCTGACAGCGGCCTCGGACAAGCTGCCGTGGGTCGGCGGCGAGATGGCCGGCACGCTGGTCCTGGCCGACGACACCCCGCCGGAGGTGTTCGCGACCATCCTGGACGACCTGACCACGTGGGCTCCCGACGCGAACAGCAACTACCAGCCGATCGGCCTGGTCGCCAACGGGGTCGGGGTCTGCCTGGACAACGAGCAGCAGGACCAGATGCAGTCGCTGCGCGATGCCTTGTATGCCGACGGGCTGGCTCTGCAGGGCAGCTGGCTGTGCCCGGCGGCGATCTACGGCAGCCACTCCGTCTACAAGGGCACCCTGGCGGACGTCACCCGGGATGCCGAGGTGGTGCGACAGGTCTGGGACGGCGACGGGGAGTTGCGCCTGGAGGCCGAGGTGAACACCCCCACGGGCACGATCGACCACTCCTGGCCGGAGCTGCCGGACACCCTGCAGGCCACCCTCGACGCGGTGGCCGCCGAGCAACAGATCGTCACCTTCGAGCTGACCGACGAGGGGCTGCGAGTCGCCGTCACCCCCACCGCCGAGCTGGAGGCGACCCAGGAGGCCGCGACCGCGGCGGCAGGTCCCGGCCTGCCCGTCACGCTCATGCAGGGCAGCCTGAGCCCGGAGAAGGCAGCTGCCATGGCGGACCTGGCGCACATCCCCGACGCGCTGCGCGCGGTGGAGGGGGTCACCTCCGTCACCGTCGACCCCAACCACATGAGCGTGGCGGTGGCGACACGGGACCCCGCTGCGGTCCGAGGGATCTACGACGCGGCCATGGAGCACCCGGAGTTCGACGAGGACCTCACCCTGCGGATCCAGGTCTCCCTGCCTGACGCCGACGCCGGGAACCGCTTCGTGCGCTTCCCGGGCGGGGACGACGAGCTGCTGCCGCTCTTCCTCGACCTGCTGAGCAGCGAGGACGTCACGCGGGTCTGGGTCACCTCCCCGCTGCCGGTCTTCGACCCGGACAGCCCGCAGCCGGGCCAGCCCTCGGTGCCCGGGGTGCGCATCACCCTGGCGCGGCCCGTGGTCGAGACCGTCCCGGAGCTGCGGGACATCCTGCCCGACGGCCTACGCGTCAACCTCACGAACGGCGAGGATCACCGGGACTCGGTCGACCTCACCACCGCGCCGACGCTCACCGCCGAGGACATCGACTCGATCTTCACCATCCCCGACCTGGAGGCGATCGCCGCCGCCTGGAACGCCGCGGGCTGACGCCCCACCCTCCCTGGCCGTGCACGTGCATGGATCGTTCCCGCCACCCGCCGGCAGATCGGGGAAGGATGCGTTCACGTGCACGTCCCTCCCTGCGACAGGCAGAAAAGGTCGCGCGGTTGACGTCGAATGCGACATCAACCGCGCGACCATTTCTGCAGGTCCTTATACCAGTTCGCGAAACCGGGGTCAGGCGGCGCTGCGGTCCAGCTCCTTGGCCCGGGCCGGCACGCGCTGGGCGGGCTTGTCCGCCGCCTTCGCGGGGGCGGGCACGCGCTGCGCAGGCGGGTTCACTGCTGTCGCGGACGTGGTCACCGGCTCCTGCGTCACACCGAGCACGGCCCCGGCGGGCACCCGCTCGTCCGCATCGACGGTGTGGAAGTCGGCCACCCGGACGCGGTCGCCCAGGATCGCTCGCATGCCGAGCCGGGCCCCCCGACCCAGCCGGGAGCCACGCCCGACGCACGAGTTCGTGCCGACAACGGCGTCTTCATCGACGAACGCGTCCTCGGCGACCCAGGAACCGGAGCTCACCCGGGCACCTCGGAGCACGCGGGCACCGGGGTCCACGTAGGCCGACTCGTGGACGTAGGCCTGCGGGTCCACCACGGCACCCTCGGCGACCAGCCCGCCTCCCAGCACGTGCGGCCAGTAGCGCAGCGGCTTGCCGGGCACTTCCTCAATCTCGATGTACTTCTTGCGACGCCTCGCCACAGTTGATCCCTCCCTCGGGGATGTCGTTTGGGGTAAGAGAAGCCGAATGGTCACGGAATCCGTCCGGCGTGTAGGTAAACGCTCCAGTAACGTGTGGTGTTCCCGACGTCGGTGCGTGCGTCGTCACACCGTCTCGGCGTGCGGATCAAGGACAACTGCGCACGTCACAGGTCACTGACAGGGATGGCACAGGCTCCGCCGAGCGCCGCGGGGTGAAGTGGGGGCTCCACACCAGAAGGAGCTGTCATGACACACCGTCCCCGCCCTCGTGGCACCGCACTGCTGGCGCTGGCCGCGACGATCGCGCTGGCAGCCTGCACCGGGACCCCGACCAGCGAGCCGCCGCCGACCGACCCGGCCGTCGACGGGGAGGCCGACCTGACCGCGACCGGCGCCAGCGCAGGCACCGAGGAGACCGTATTCGACGCCTCGACGCTGCACTCGTTCTCCTTGGAGCTCGACGACGCCGAGTACGCCGCGATGATCGACACCTACGTGTCCTCCGGCGACAAGGAATGGATCACGGCCACGGTGACCATCGACGGTGAGACCTTCGAGAACGTCGGGGCCAAGCTGAAGGGCAACTCCAGCCTCCGGGGCGCCACCGCCGACACCGATCCGGTGACGCTGCCGTGGCGGATCCGGCTGGACAAGTATGTCGACAGCCAGCAGCTCGATGGCTACACCGACTTCGTGGTGCGTGCCAACAACAGCCAGACCTCGCTCAACGAGGCGGTGGCGCTCGATCTGCTCGAGGCGGCCGGTCTGGCCTCCGAGCACGCCGTGGCCTCGACCTTCACGGTCAACGGCAGTGAGTCCGAGCTGCGACTCGTGGTGCAGAACCTCGACGACACCTGGGACGAGGAGAACTTCAGCTCCGAGGGCATCCTCTACAAGGCGGACGCAGAGGGCGACTACAGCTACCGGGGCGACGACCCGACCGCCTACACCGAGGCCTTCGACGTCGAGGCCGGCGAGGAGGACTATGCCCCACTGGTGGAGTTCCTGGACTTCGTGAACAACTCCAGCGACGAGGACTTCGCCGCCGATCTCGACGAGTACGTGGACGTGGAGTCCTTCGCGCGCTACCTGGCCTTCGAGGACCTGGTGGGCAACTTCGACGACATCGCCGGTCCGGGCAACAACTCCTTCCTACGCTGGGATGCCGACACCGGGGTGATGACCGTGGTCGCCTGGGACCACAACCTGGCCTTCGGCGGCCAGATGGGCGATGACCGCGGCGGGCGGGCGGGAGGTGGTCAGTTCCCCGGTGGTCAGTTCCCCGAGGGCATGACCCCACCGGAGAACCCCGGCGAACTCCCCGAGGGCATGACCCCGCCGGACGACCAGCAGGACGGGTTCCCCGGCGGCCGACCAGGCGACATGGGCGGCATGGGCGGCAACATCCTGGCAGAGCGGTTCGAGGCGAACGCCGATTTCGCCGCGCTCTACGGCGACGCCCTGGCCGACCTTCAGGCCGAGCTCGTCGACAGCGGTGTGGCGCAGCAGGTGCTGGACGGCTGGGTCGACGTGCTGACCCACCACGCGTCGGACCTTGTCGAGGCCGACACGGTGACATCCGAGGCCGAGCAGATCAGCGCCGTCCTGTCCGGGGAGACGACGCCGCAGCAAACGCCGAGCCGCCGCTTCGAGGGCAACACCGACCAGAGCAGCACAACCAGCGACGGCGCCCGCAGTGCCTGAGGTGTAGCCGCAAGGACGGGCCTGCGTCGGAGGGTCGTGCGGGTGTCGGGCCGTTGCGGGCGTCGGCCCGGCTGCTGGCGCGAAACAGGAGGTTCCCGCGTTTCGGGTATAGTGATCCCGCGCCGGATCGCTCCGGCGTGTTGTGTGCGCAGGCCACGTCACCCTCGGCCCACGCACACCCGGCCAGGTAGCTCAGTTGGTACGAGCGTCCGACTGAAAATCGGAAGGTCGGCGGTTCGACCCCGCCCCTGGCCACCTCAACAGGGGGATACGCTTGCGCTCACGCCCGAGACGACCGGACGACATACTCAGCGCACACCCTGGAGCACGACATGGCCCGCACCCGCCTCTCCCTCCTCGCCACCCTCTCGGCCACGGCCGTCCTGCTCACCGCCTGCGGCGGGGGCGCCGACGAGCCAGAGCCGACGGATGCCGTCGAGACCGACACCCAGGACACCGCGGACGACGCAGACCAGACCGCTGACGCCGGTGAGGACACCGCGGACGCCGGCGCCTGTTCCCCAGACTCGCTGGAGACGGTGACCGCGGGGACGCTGACGCTGAGCACCTCCGAGCCGGCCTTCGAGCCGTGGATGGTGGACGACGACCCGGCCAACGGCGAGGGCTTCGAGTCGGCCGTCGCCTACGCGGTGGCCGAGCAGCTCGGCTTCGAGGCCGACACCGTCGAGTGGGTGCGCAACCCGTTCGAGGCGACCATCTCCCCCGGCCCGAAGAACTTCGACCTGGCGATCAACCAGTTCTCCATCACCGAGGAGCGCAGGCAGGCCGTCGACTTCACCTCGGGCTACTACGACGTGCGACAGGCGGTGGTCTCCAAGGAGGGGGCCGGCGCGGCCGACGCCACCAGCCTGGCCGACCTCAAGGACTCCCTCCTCGGCGCCCAGGTCGGCACCACGAGCCTGGCCTCCATCGAGGAGTCCATCGCCCCGACCCAGGACCCGCTGATCTTCAACAGCAACGAGGAGGCCAAGCTCGCCCTCGACAACAACCAGGTCGACGCGATCGTGGTCGACCTGCCGACCGCGTTCTACCTGACCGCGGTCGAGATCGAAGGCGGCGTCATCGTGGGGCAGCTGCCGCTGACCGGTGACACCGAGCAGCTCGGCTTCGTCCTCGACCTGGGCAGCCCGCTGACCGACTGCGCGACGCAGGCCGTCGACGCCCTGCGCGAGGACGGCACCCTGGACGACCTGGCGACCGAGTGGCTCGCCGACGTCGCGGGGGCCCCCGAGCTGCAGTGAGCCTGGATCACCCGACCCCGCTCGAGCTGTCCCGCCGCAGGCTGCGCGCGGGACGCTCGCGGCGCTCGACCCTGACCGCACTGGTCAGCACGCTGGTCTTCGCGACGGTCCTCTACCTGGCCGTCACCAGCGCCCCCGGGTGGCCGCGCACCCAGGCGACCTTCCTCAACCCGCAGGTCGCGTGGGACTCACTGCCCAAGATCCTCGAGGGGCTGTGGCTCAACATCCGGGTGCTCGCGGTCGCGGCCGTCGCCACCCTCGTGCTGGCGCTGGTCATCGCGGTGCTGCGCACGCTCCGGGGGCCGGTCTTCCTGCCGCTGCGTCTGCTCGCCACCGGGTTCGTCGATCTGTTCCGCGGGATCCCGCTGATCGTGCTGCTGTACCTCATCGGCTTCGGCGTGCCGGCGCTCCGCTTCACCGACGAGCGGATCAACCCGGTCTACCTGGGCACGATCGCCCTGGTGCTCACCTACGCGGCGTACGTCTCGGAGGTCTTCCGCGCCGGCATCGACAGCGTCCACCCCAGCCAGCGGCTCGGCGCCCGCTCCCTCGGCCTGAGCTACGGCCAGTCGATGAAGCTGGTCGTGCTCCCCCAGGCGGTGCGTCGGGTCACGCCCCCGCTGCTCAACGACTTCGTCGCGATGCAGAAGGACGTCGGCCTGATCTCCCTGCTCGGTCCCCTGGACGCTGTGCGCGCCGCGCAGATCGCCTCGCAGAGCACCTTCAACTTCACTCCCTACGTCGTGGCCGCCCTCCTCTTCGTCCTGCTGTCGGTCCCCACCGCGCGGGCCGCCGACTGGGCCGCGGCCCGAGCGGCGCGCCGCGAGCAGAGCGGGGCGATGCTGTGATCCGGCGGCTCAGGTCCTCCACCGGCGACGGCAGTATGCCGCCAGGCCCGGCCGCGCGGGACACCTCCCTCGATCTTCCGCCGGGTCCGCGGCGCAGTGACGACGTCGTCCTGGACGTGCGCGGCCTGGTCAAGGCGTATGACGACGCTGAGGTGCTCCGAGGGATCGACCTCACCGTGGCCGAGCACGAGGTGGTCACCCTCATCGGGTCCTCCGGCTCCGGCAAGTCGACCCTGCTGCGCTGCGCCGGCGTGCTCGAGCCGATCAGCGACGGGCAGATCCTGCTCGACGGCCAGGACATCAGCGACCCGCGGATCGATGCCGACGACGTGCGCGCCCGCTTCGGCGTGGTCTTCCAGGCCTTCAACCTGTTCCCGCACATGACCGTGCTCGACAACATCACCCTCGCGCCCCGGGTGGTGCACGGCGTGGCACCCAAGGAGGCCCGGCAGCGCGCGCACGCGCTGCTGTCCAGGGTCGGACTGGCCGACAAGGCCGACGCCTACCCCGACCGGCTCTCCGGCGGGCAGCAGCAGCGGGCCGCGATCGCCCGCGCCATCGCGGTCGAGCCCCGGGTGCTGCTGCTGGACGAGATCACCTCGGCGCTGGACCCCGAACTGGTCGGCGAGGTGCTCGCTCTCGTGCGCGAGCTCGCGGCAGGCGGCGCCACGATCCTGATGGCCACGCACGAGATGGGCTTCGCCAAGCAGGTCGCCGACCACGTGGTCTTCCTCGACCAGGGGGTGGTGTGCGAGGAGGGACCGCCCGCCCGGGTGCTGGGCGAGCCCACCCAGCCCCGGACCCAGGAGTTCCTGCGCCGCGTGATCGACGCCGGCCGCCTCTAACCAATTTTCGCAGGGGTTTTGCGGGCCCCTCACGTATTTTCGCAGGGGTTTTGCAGGCCCCCAGGCATTCTCGTACTGGTTTTGCGCGCCTCACCGCGGCGGACGCCTGTGGACCCGCGTCGGGAGACGCGGCACAATGGCACAGCATGCTGCCGCACCGCAGCCATCGTGACCGCCTGGTCGAACGGGTGGCCAGGGTGTGCGCGCGTGCGCAGGACCCCCTGGAACTGTTCGAGTCCGTGGCCACCCTGGTCCGGACCGAGGTGCCCTACGCGGCGGCCGGGTGGATCCTCATCGACCCGGACACCATGCTCATCAACGCCGTCTACGGCGAGGACGTGGACCACGACCTGCACCGTGACCTCATCGCGTGCGAGCTCACCGAGGACGACCTCAACAAGTTCTGGGAGCTGGCGCGGGAGGGCTTGACGGCCGTCGCCCTCAGCGCGAGCACCGCCGGCGACCTAGCACAGAGCACCCGGTGGGCGCGGATCTACGGGCCGCACGGCTACGGCGACGAGCTCCGGGCCGTCTTCGCCACCGGACGGGTGGCGTGGGGCCACGCCTGCCTGACCCGCCGGGCCGACGACCCCTTCTTCACCGCCGAGGAGGTCGACCTGGTCGCTGCCATCGCGCCGCACGTGGGCAACGGCATCCGCACCTGCTACCTGCTCGGCGACCTCACGGGCGGCGAGCCGGGACAGTCACCCGCCATGGTGGTCCTCGACGACGAGGGAGCCGTGGTCTCACTCACCGCGCAGGCGACCGCCTGGCTCGGCGAACCCCAGGAGGTTGACGCCGCGATCGTGCTCCACGAGGTGGCCCAGCAGGCCCGTGTCCTGGCCGCGGGCCCGGCGGGCGACGCGTCACCGAACGGTTCGGCTGACGACAGGTCGCCTGGCGCCCCGCTGGACCAGCCCGCCATGGCGCGGGCGCGCTCCCGGGACGGCGAGTGGCTGGTGGTGCGCGGGGTCCGTCTCTCGGACGGGGACGGCAACGGTCAGCGCGGCACCACCGCGCTCGTGCTCGAGCCCGCCCGGCGGGCCGACCTGGCGCCCCTGCTGCTCGGCCTCCACCAGCTCACCGACCGCGAGCGCGAGGTCACCCAGTTGTTGCTCCACGGGATGTCTACGGGCCAGATCGCCCGGGAGCTCTGGATCAGCCCGGAGACCCTGCGCGGTCACGTGAAGTCGGTCTTCGCGAAGCTGGGGGTGTCCAGCCGTCCCGAGCTGGCGGCGTTGCTGTCCCACGAGCCGCGATCTCGCGTGCGACCCGCCGAGCCTGTCGCCCGACGAAGCCGGTGAGCCCCGGCCGGTACACATAGCCCACGAACCGCAGCCCGGGCAGCGCCTCCTCCGCGGACCTGGCCCACGGCATCCCGCGATCGTCGAGCACGTCCAGGTGGCCGGCGAGCGGTTCCAGGCCCGTGGCATAGCCGGTCGCCACCAGAACCACGTCGGCACGCAGCCGCTGCCCGCCGGCCAGCACCACACCGTCCGCGTCGAGGCCCGTCGCAGCCGGCACCACCCTGATGAGTCCCTCCCGGATGGAGTCAATCACCTCCGGGTCCACCACCGCCGTTCCGGCGCCGCGGCGCTTCAGGCCGGTGATCGCCCCTTCCGGCGCGGGCGGCAGTCCGTATGCCGTGAGGTCACCGACGACCCGTCGCTGCAGGGCAGCGAGCATCCGGTCCACGAGCCAGTCCGGCAGGTGCAGGAACAGAGGCACGGGCAGGTCGGAGGGCGCGCCGCCGACCTCGCGGAACAGGATGTTGGGTGGCGTCCGGATGGCGAGACTGACCCGGCCCGCTCCCCCGGTGGCCAGGTCGTGGGACAGTTCCAGCCCCGAGGAGCCGGCCCCGACGACCACCACGTCCTGCCCCTGGAAGGGGGCCGGGTTGCGGTAGTCGTCCGGGTGCAGCACCGTCCCGCCGAAGGCCGGGTCGTGCGCCCAGCCCGGGAGCACCGGGCGGTTCGCCAGGCCGGTCGCCACGACCACGTGGCGGGCCGTCGCCTCCCCCTGGCTGGTGGTCACCCGCCACATGTCGTCGACCGGGTCCAACCGGCCCACGTCGACACCGGTGCGGACCCGCACGCGGCGCGCCTCGGCATACTGCCTCAGGTAGTCCACGTAGTGATCGCGCGTGGGGAACTGGCCCCACTCCCGGGGGAACGGCGCTCCCGGCAGGTGGGAGTTGCGCCGGCTGGTGTTGAACCGGAGCGCGTCGTAGCGCCTCGCCCAGGCCGCCCCCGGACCGTCGCCGCGCTCCAGCACCGTCGCGGAGACCCCGCGCGCCCCGAGCTCGGCCGCGCAGGACAACCCTCCCGGTCCCCCGCCGATCACCATGACCTCGTCGTCCATGACGCTCCCTCACCCGGCCGAGGATCGGCCGCTGAATCCACCGTCCGGCACCACGCGCGTCGGCACCACCCCCCACCTGGGGGGTCTTCCCACGGGGTGGCGGGACCGTTCGGTTGCGGGTCGGGCGCTCGACCGGTAGGACGGGAGAGTGCCGTCGGGCCGCGACGGTGTGGGACGGAGGACGCGTGGCACTGCCGATCGAGGACTACGGGGTCATCGGCGACCTGCACACCATGGCGCTGGTGGGCAACAACGGCTCGATCGACTGGCTGTGCCTGCCCCGGTTCGACTCCGGTGCGTGCTTCGCCAAGCTGCTCGGCACCGACGACCACGGCTTCTGGCGTCTCGCCCCGGCTGGGGCCGACCGGTGCACGCGGCGGCAGTACCGCGACGACTCGCTCATCCTGGAGACCGAGTGGGAGACGCCGGAGGGCAGCGTCCGGGTGATCGACCTGATGCCGGTGCGCGACAATGCCGCGGACGTGGTCCGCATCGTGGAGGGAGTGTCCGGGCGAGTCCGGATGCGCACCGACCTGCGGCTGCGCTTCGACTACGGCAGCGTCGTCCCGTGGGTCCGGCGCGACGGGCACCAGCTCTCGGCCATCGCCGGACCGGACTCGGTGTGGCTGGACACGCCCATCGACGTCCACGGGCACGACCTGACGACCTCCGCCGACTTCGAGGTCGCCGCGGGCGACCGGGTGCCGTTCGTCCTCACCCATCACCCGAGCCACGACCCGGAGCCCGTCCGCCGGGACCCAGAGCGGGTGCTCGCCGACACCGAGCGGTACTGGGAGGAGTGGACCTCCCACCTGTCCTACGACGGCGGGTGGGACGAGGCGGTGCGCCGGTCCCTGGTCACGCTGAAGGGCCTGACCTATGCCCCCTCGGGTGGCATCGTCGCCGCCGCCACGACCTCCCTGCCGGAGGACATCGGCGGCTCGCGCAACTGGGACTACCGCTACTGCTGGCTGCGCGACGCGACGTTCACCCTCCAGGCGCTGCTCGGCACCGGCTTCGTCGAGGAGGCTGGCGCCTGGCGCGACTGGCTGCTGCGTGCCGTCGCCGGCGACCCGGCAGACCTGCAGATCATGTATGGCATCGACGGCCGTCGCCGGCTGCCGGAGTACGAGCTGGACTGGCTGCCCGGCTACGAGGGCTCAGCACCGGTCCGGATCGGCAACGGTGCCGCGGGCCAGTTCCAGCTGGACGTCTGGGGCGAGGTCCTCGACATGCTCCACATCGCCCGGGAGTCCGGCCTGTCGGCCGCGCCCGACGCGTGGGACCTGCAGCTGGCGATGCTCGACTTCCTCGAGGGCAACTGGCAGCGCGCGGACAAGTCGCTGTGGGAGATCCGCGGGCCAGACCGTCACTTCGTGCACTCCAAGGTGATGGCGTGGGCCGGGCTGGACTGTGCGGTCAAGGCGGTGGAGAAGTTCGGGCTGGAGGGCCCTGTCGACCGGTGGAAGGCACTGCGCTCCCAGATCCACGACGAGGTCTGCGCGGAGGGTTTCGACGTCGACCGCGGGACGTTCACCCAGTACTACGGCTCGCCCGGCCTGGACGCCGCGCTACTCCTGATCCCGCAGGTGGGCTTCCTGCCGTGGGACGACGAGCGGGTCGTCGGCACGGTCGAGGCGGTCCAGCGCGACCTGACCGAGGGTGGCTACGTGCTGCGCTACCGGACCGAGCACGGCGTGGACGGGCTCCCCGGCGACGAGGGCGCCTTCCTGCTGTGCAGCTTCTGGCTGGCCGACGCCCTCACCGGCATCGGGCGGGTCGACGAGGGCCGCGAGCACTTCGAGCGCCTCCTCGCACTGCGCAACGACCTCGGGCTGCTCGCCGAGGAGGTCGACCCCGTCTCGGGCCGCCACCTGGGCAACACGCCCCAGGCGTTCAGCCACGTGGGCCTGGTCAACACGGCCCGGCGCCTGAGCGGCCTGCAGAAGGCAGCCGAGCACGCAGAGGGCCGGGCACGAAGGGTGGAGCCCCACCACGACGCGGTGTCGCGCGGGGAGGAGCCGATCGGCCGCTGAGCCAGTTCGACTCCCCACCGCTTCGCCCCCACGCCGGCTCCCCTACCGCTTCGCCCACTTCGAGCTCACCACTTCGGTCCCCGCGCCGCCTCCCACCACTTCGCTCCCCACGCCGGCTCCCCACTACTTCGGCCCCGCACACGGCGGCTTCCCACTACTTCGAGCCCCTCACCGTTCCTCAGGCCGACTGCAGTCGGCTCGAAGAACGCGGGGGCGCTCGAAGACGAGTGGCGGTGGCCGCGCGGAGGTGCGACTGGGCGCCTGTGGCGCAAATGAGGTGTGGCGCAACTGGTGTGTGGCGCCCGCTGGGGCGAGGACGGCGGTCAGTCGCGACGCAGGTGGTAGGTCTGCACCGCGTTGCCGGCCGAGGTCCGCACCAGGTCGACTAGTTCCAGCCGGGTGGTGGGATCACCCGGCTGGAACAGGCGCCGGAAGGAGCCGCCAGCCACCACCGGGTGGGTGATCAGGATCAGCTCGTCGAGCAGCCCGGCGAGGAACAGGTCGCGCACGATGCTGGTGCTGCCCTGCACGCCGATGTCCTGGCCCTGTTGCTCTTTCAGCGAGCGGACGTGGTCGTGCAGGTCGCCCTCGATGAGAGTCGAGTTCTGCCACTCCAGCGGCCCGGTCAGCGTGGTCGAGGCCACGTGCTTGGGCACGGTGTTGATGAAGGTGGCGAACTCATCGTCCGCCTCCCGCTCCGGGGACGGCCAGTAGCCGGCCCACTCCTCATAGGTCACCCGGCCCATCACGGTCTCGTCGATGCTGCCGATGGTCCGCATCATCAACTCCTCCAGCTCGGGGTCGAAGCTGTCGAACTGCCACTGGTCCGGGCTCTCGACGGCACCGTCGAGGGAGTGGAACAGTCCACTGACTATCTTGCGCATGGCTCCTCCTGGGATGGCGAGTATGTCGTGTGGACCGGTCCGTCCTCAGGAACTCATCGGTGCGCGGGGTCACCGTCCAGGACCGGTGCCGGCGGCTCGGTGACCGCCTCGCCACGGGCGACCATTCCCGCGATGTCCGAGAGCTTGATCTCCTTGAGGAAGAGGGTCAGGAGGAAGCCCAGGGCAAGCAGCGGCACGAGATACCAGAACGCGGGAGCCAGCGCGTCGGCATACCCCTCGATGACGCCGGTATGCAGCGGCTCGGGCAGGTTCTTGACGATCTCAGGCGTCAGCGACTCCGCCCCGCCGCCCCCCTCGGGGATCGGCACGCCGGCAAAGACACCCTCGAGGTTGGTGACCAGCCGGGAGGTGAAGATGCTGCTGAACAGCGCGATGCCGACGGCCGCACCGATCTCGCGGAAGAAGTTGTTGGCGCTCGTGGCGGTGCCCAGCTCGTGCGGGTCGACCGCGTTCTGCACGGCGAGGACGATGGTCTGCATCACCAGACCCAGCCCGGCACCCAGGACGAAGATCATGATGCCGAACAGCCACAACGGCGTGTTCGCGTCCAGCTGGGTCAACCAGACCAGACCGAGGGTGGCGGTCGCCATGCCAGCGATCGGGTAGCGACGGTAGCGCCCGGTCTTGGTGATGGCGAAACCGGACCAGATGGCCGTGCCCATGACGCCGACCATCATCGGGATGAGCAGCAGCCCGGAGGCGGTGACGCCGACGCCGTTGGACATCTGCAGGAAGGTCGGCAGGAAGCCCAGGGCGGCGAACATGCCCATGCCGATGACCAGGCCGATCGTGGTGGTGAGGGTGAACGTCGGGTTCTTGAACAGGTGCAGCGGCAGCACCGGGTCGGCGGCGCGCTGCTCCACCGGGATGAACACGGCGATGGAGGCCACGATGAGACCGGCCAGCCCGAGCAGGCGCCAGTCCGACCAGTCGTAGCCGGCTCCGCCGGACAGGCTCTCCCAGCTGGTGATCAGCACGACCGAGGACGCGGCGATCACGAGCAGCGTCGCGCCCGCGATGTCCAAGCGCTTGCTGGCCCGGTGGCTGGGCAGGCGCAGCGCGAACCAGGCGATGGCGATCGCGGCGATGCCGATCGGGATGTTGATCCAGAACGCCCAGCGCCAGTCGTGGTTGTCGGTGAACCAGCCGCCGAGCAGCGGGCCGGCGACCGCGGCGATGCCGAACAGGGCGCCCATCGGTCCCATGTACTTGCCGCGCTCCCGGGCCGGGACGATGTCGGCGATGATCGCCTGCGACAGGATCATCAGGCCACCGCCACCCAGGCCCTGGACGCCGCGCCAGAGCACCAGCTCGGTGAACGTCCCGGCGAACCCGGCGCCCGCTGAGGCGACGGTGAACAACGTGATGGCGATGAGGAACGGCCAGCGGCGGCCGAAGACGTCGCCCGCCTTGCCGTAGAGCGGCATGACGATGGCGACCGCGAGGATATAGATGGTGATGATCCAGCCCTGGTGGGCCACGCCGTTGAGCTCACCGACGATCGTGGGCATCGCGGTGCCGACGATCGACTGGTCGAGCGAGGAGAGGAACATGCTCGCCATCAGGGCGCCGAAGATCAGCCACACGGTGCGCTGGGTGAGCACGATCGGTGCGCGGTCGGGAGCCACCGTGTCCGGTGCTGTTTCTGGGGTCGACAAAGCCATGGGATCCCTCGTGGATTAGGTAGAGCAAACGTGATTAACCGGGAGCACAACGCCGTGACGCCCCCCGGTGTTCCGGCCACCCACCCTACTTAAGTATCGAGTTCGCCGACGACACTGCTCCCGCCGCCGACGGCCGGTCGCCGGTAGTGTTCGGCCATGGTGAACCTCCCGATCGGCACCCGCCTCGATCTGTCCCAGGAGGGTCCGGAGCTCGTGGCGAGCCAGGACCCGGCCGAGCTCGATGCCAGCCGGTTCAACCGGCACACCTTCTGGTGCGGTCAGAGCGGCTCGGGCAAGACCTACGCCCTCGGGGTGGTCCTCGAACAGCTGCTGCTGCGCACCGAGCTGCCGCTGCTGGTCCTCGACCCGAATGCGGACTTCAGTCGCATCAGTGAGCCGCACCCGGCCGCCGACCCGGACGCCGGTACCGCCCTCGGCGGGAAGGACCTGCGCGTGCTGCACACCAGCCGGCCGGACGGCCCACGCCTGCACGCCCGGTTCAAGGACCTGTCGACCGTCGCCAAGGCCGCCGTGCTCCGGCTCGACCCGATCGCCGACGCGGAGGAGTACAACGTGCTGCTCCATGTCGACTCCGATCCTGAGCACTTCAGGGACGCGGACTTCGTGGCCTCGCTGCGGGCCTCCGGGAACCCGGGTCAGGCACGGCTCGCGACCCGGATCGAGAACCTGCAGGTCCTCGAGTGGGGTCTGTGGGCCCGAGGGGCGCAGGCCGCCACCGACGTCGTCGACGAGCGCCCCCGCGCCACGGTGCTCGACCTGGGCGGGTTCGCCCACCCCGCGGAGCTGAAGGTCGCGGCGCTCAGCGTGCTAGAGCACCTGTGGGCGACCCGGGAGTCGCGCCGTCCTGTGCTCATCGTCATCGACGAGGCCCACAACATCTGCCCACCGACCCCAGTCACGCCGGTCGAGCAGCTGCTCACCGACCAGGTCATCCAGATCGCGGCCGAGGGGCGCAAGTTCGGGCTCTGGCTGTTCCTGTCGACCCAGCGCCCCACCAAGATCCACCCCAACGTGCTCTCCCAGTGCGACAACCTGGGGCTGATGCGGATGAACGCACCGCGCGACCTGGCCGAGCTCGCCGACGTCTTCGGCTTCGTCCCCGAGGACGCGCTGAGACGCTCGGCGTCCTTCCGACAGGGACAGGCGCTGTTCGCCGGCGGGTTTGTCACGCACCCCATGCTGGTGCAGATGGGGGCCCGGATCACCCAGGAGGGCGGGTCGGACGTGCGGGTGCCGCTCGGTTGAGTATGCCGTGCCCGGGCTCGCCCGGATCTCTCACCCGAACAGGGGGATTGCCAAGGGGGACCCCGAGCGCTTGACTAGCAGGGCACACCGGCGCTGTCGGCGGGCTCACCCCGAGATTGGAGTCTCCCCATGGACTTTCTGGATTCGTTCTGGGACCTCGTCCTGGTCTTCTTCTGGGCGTTCATCTTCATCGCCGCCCTGGTCGCCCTCTTCGCGATCATCACTGATCTCTTCCGGGACAGCGAGCTCTCCGGCTGGATGAAGGCCGTCTGGATGGTGCTGCTGATCTTCCTGCCGGTGCTCACCGCGCTGGTCTACCTCATTGTCCGCGGCGGCGGCATGGCCGAGCGCAGCGCCGCCGCGATCGGGGAGAGCAAGGCCGCCACCGACGACTACATCCGGTCGGTCGCCACGGCCAGCCCGGCCCAGCAGATCGCCGAGGCCAAGGAGCTGCTCGACGCCGGGACCATCACCCCGGACGAGTTCAACACCCTCAAGGGGAAGGCCCTGCAGTCGGCCTGACCCGGTAGACACACCCAGCGCGGGTGCGTGGCGACAACGCCGCGCACCCGCGCTGCGTTGTGTCACGGCTTGACCCACGTCAAGGAGATCCGTGCCGGAAGGGGCGACTCTGAGGGTGTCCACGAAAGCACCCCAAGGAGTGAGCACCATGTCCGTCGCCACCACCACGACCCTCACCGCCCGGTTCACCACCGAGCCGTTCACCTGCCCGTCCTGCATCAAGAAGATCCAGTCGGCCGTCGGGCGCCTGCCCGGCGTGGAGTGGGTGAAGGTGAAGTTCAACAGCGCGCGCGTCGACGTCGGCTTCGACCCCGCCGAGATCACCACCGAGGAGATCCGGGAGACGATCACCGGCCTGGGCTACCCGGTGCTGCGCGCCCGCGTCGCGGGCTGACCGGCGACTCCGCGCACGCCGCCGACCCCCTCACCGACACCCACCCATCACCCACGCCGACATCCACCCACGCACTGGAGGCAACCCCATGTCCCTGTCCCTCAAGGCCCGCACCGCGGCCGTCTCCGGTGCCCTGCTCCTGCTCGCCCTGGCCCTGCACCTGAGCGGCCAGGGCGCCATGCGGGACGTCTCGCTGGTCGTCGCCTCGGTCCTGGCCGGCGCCCCGATCGCGGTCGCCGCGTGGCGCGCGCTGCGCGTGCGGACCTTCAGCATCGACCTGCTCGTGACGATCGCGGTGACCGGCGCGCTCATCATCGGAGAGTTCGTCGAGTCCGCCGTCGTCTCGTTCCTGTTCGTCTTCGGCTCCTACCTCGAGGCCCGCACGATGGACCGCACCCGCCGGTCCCTGCGCGAGCTGGTCGACCTCGCCCCGCAGGAGGCGGAGGTGGTCCGCGACGGCGCCACCGTCACGGTCCCCGTCGACGACGTCGAGGTCGGCGAGCGCGTGATCGTCCGGTCCGGCGGCCGGGTCCCGGTCGACGGCACCGTCACGCACGGCACGGCCCTGGTCGACGAGGCCACCATCACCGGTGAGCCCGTCCCGGTCAGCAAGGGCGTCGCCGACCAGCTGTGGTCCGGCACGGTGCTGGACACCGGCTATCTCGAGCTGACCGCCGACCGGGTCGGCGAGGACACCACCTTCGCCCAGATCATCGAGCTGGTGGAGGACGCCCAGGACTCCAAGGCCAGCGTCCAGCGCTTCCTCGACAGGTTCGCCGCAATCTACACCCCGGCCATCGTGGTCGGCGCCGTCCTCACCTTCCTCATCTCGCGCGACCTCCGTCTCGCGCTGACCTTCCTGGTCATCGCCTGCCCGGGCGCGCTCGTCATCTCCACCCCCGTCTCGCTCGTCGCAGGCCTCGGCAACGCGGCCCGCCACGGCGCCCTCATCAAGGGCGGCGACGCGATCGAGCGGCTCGCCAGGGTCGACACCCTGGTGCTCGACAAGACCGGGACGCTCACCGTCGGCAGGCCAGAGGTGACGGACGTGATCAGCGAGCACCCGGCATACTCCCCCGAGGCGGTGCTCACCCTCGCCGCGGCGGTGGAGCAGGCCTCCGAGCACCCCCTCGGCCGCACCATCGTGGAGCACGCCAGGGACGGCAGTATGCCGGTCGCCGGCTCCCCCGACGACGTCGAGGTGGTCGTGGGCCGGGGCATCGTCGGCACCGTGACCAGCGACGGCGTGCCGAGCCGGGTCGCGGTCGGCACGTCCGACCTGCTCACCACCCCGGTCAGCGACGCCGTGCGGCTGCGCGCGGTGGCGCTGGAGCAGGCCGGGCACACGGTGGTCCACGTCGGGGTCGACGGTCAGCTCGTCGGGCTCATCGCGATCGCCGACCGGGTCCGCCCGGAGGCCGCGCCGGCCATCGACCAGCTGCGGCGCCACGGCATCGACCGGTTCGTGATGCTCACCGGCGACAACGAGCACACCGCCCGCGCGGTCGCCGACGTGGTCGGCATCGACGAGGTGCACGCCGGGTTGCTGCCCCAGGACAAGGTGCGCCTGGTCACCGAGCTGAAGGAGCAGGGCCGGACCGTCGCCATGGTCGGCGACGGCATCAACGACGCCCCGGCGATCGCGACCGCCGACCTCGGGCTGGCGATGGGCGCCGGCACGGATGTCTCGGTGCAGACCGCCGACGTGATCCTGGTAGGCAACCGGTTCGACCAGCTGCTGCAGGCGCGCTCGGTCGCGCGGGCCACGGTCCGCAACATGACGCAGAACACCGCGATCGCCCTGGGCACCGTCGCCGCGCTGGTCGCGGGTGTGCTCCTCGGTGTGGTCTTCATGGCCTCGGGCATGCTCGTGCACGAGATCAGCGTGCTGGTCGTCATCCTCAACGCCGTCCGCCTGGTGCGGCACCGCGAGCCGGTGGCGGCCCAGCTCCACGAGTCGCGCACCGGGCACAGCCGCCCGGTGCGGGCCGAGCCCGCGCGAGCTGTCTGACCGGCAGGCACGCCTCGGCCGCCGACGTCTTCAGCGTCGGGCTGCGGACATCACCCGCGCATCTCCTTGAACATCGTGGTGACGTAGCGCCGCGCGTCCTCGTCGGTCTCCAGGACAGGCAGGTCGTCGTCGGTCTCTGAGCCCTTGCTCATCAGGTGTCGGACGGTGGACCACGGCGTGGCCAGCCACGACAGGTCCAGCCAGTCGTTGAGCTCGGCCGCTGTGCTGAGGTCCACCTGATCGGCCGGGTCCGGCGTCGCCGTCAGCTGGGCCTGCTGCTCGGCGATGTGCTTGACCATCGCCTCCTGCGAGCGCAGCCAGTTGTCGACCTGCGTGTCGACCTCCTCGTGCCGCTTGCGACGCCACGGCTCGGCCTCGAGGAAGCGGTCGAAGATCCACTGCTCCTCGTCCCACCACCGCCCGCTCTCGCCGTAGGTGATCGCCGGCGTCACGGGCGGCCAGCCGGTGCCGACGGCCGGGAGCGCGGCGAACGCCTCGCGCAGGTGCCGGGCCCGACGACCGGACCACCACGGCCGCGCGTCCACGGCGCGCACCACCTCGTGCAGGCGCCCCCGGATCAGCTCGGCCCCAGCACGGATCCGTGCCAGCTCGCGCTCGGGGGCACCGTCACCGCGCGGGTCCTCCTCCAGGTGGGTCAGCCGGTCGGCGACCTGCTCCGTCTCCTCGGTGAGCAGGTGGCGCAGATAGGGCCCGACGGGCACGAGCAGCGGCGCGATCACCGGCCTCCAGATGCCGCGCCCCACCACCCGCAGCGACACCCGGAGCTGCTCGCCGCTCTCGGCCGGGGTCACACGCGCCCGCAGCCGCACGGCCAGCCAGTCGAGCCTGACCTCGACGTCCAGCAGCTGGTCCCGGTGCGGGACGAACGACGCCTCGGCCGCGAGGTGCTCCAGCGTGCTGGTGGCGCTGACCGATCCGCAGGCGTCGAGGCCGTCGACCCTGACCTCGACCCTGCGACGGGGGCGGTCCACCTCCTGATACTCCAGGTAGACGTCACGCCGGGCGGGTCGGCCCCCGATCCCCCACGCGGCCGAGCCGATGGCTCCCTCGGGCGGCACCCAGCGATAGACCGCGCCGGGCTGCAGGTGTTCCCCGGACACGAGCCGCACGTGCTGTCCGTCCACCTCGAAGATCCCTGCGGCCCCACCGCCCGCCTCATCGATCGCCAACGTCTCGGCCACGGCGCCGGGCCACCACACGTCGAGTGCCTGGTCGCTCGGCCAGGTCACGGGGGCCACCGCAGTCCATCGCACCCGCCGATCCTGTCATCCCCGGACCGAGCGGGCGGACCGGACCGGAGCCGTCAGTCGGCCAGGGCCAGCAGCCGGTCGAGGTCGAGCAGGCGCACCTCGCGCAACCCGCGCTGGTCGATGACCCCGGCGTCCTGCAACCGCCGCAGCTGCCGGCTGAGCGACTCCGGGGTGGTGTCCAGCAGGGAGGCGATGTCCTTCTTGGCCAGCGGCAACCGGACCGACATCGCGCCCGTCGTGCCGTGCTGGGCCGGCAGGTCGAGCAGGTAGCGCGCAAGCCGTCCCCCGACCTCCACCGACGTCGCGGCCGCCAGCCGCTCCTCGGTCTGCTCCAGCCGCCGGCTCACCCCCTGCAGCATGCGCAGTCCGATGCTCGGGTGCCGCGCGATCAGGGCACCGACGTCCTGGTGCCGGAACACGCACATACTGCCCGCCTCCAGCGCCGTCGCGAAGTGGTCGGGCCGCCCGCCGTTGAGGAAGGCGGACTCCCCCACGAACTCCCCCGGCTCGAGCACCCGGATGATCTGCTCCTGTCCGTCCGCGGAGATGCGGCTGATCTTCAGCAGGCCGGTGTGCACGACCATCAGCTGGGAGACGTCCTCGCCGGCGGAGTAGATCCGGTCGCCCCGGGCGACCCGCACCGGCCGGGCCAGCCCGGCCACCGCCTCCTGCTCCTCGCGGCGCAGCGCCTGGAAGAGCGGGACCCGGGCGACGCACAGGTCGTCGGAGCCCTCGGTCACGTCGGCGATCTCAAGCACCGGTCTCGCGCTCCTCGCCCGCACCGCTCACCCGGTCGTGCCGGGTGTAGACGTTCAGCATCTCACCGCGGTTGAAGCCGATCACCGTCAGCCCGAGCTCCTCCCCCAGCTCCACGGCGAGCGCGGACGGCGCCGACACGGCCGACAGCACGGGGATGCCTGCCATCGCGGCCTTCTGCACGAGCTCGAAGGAGGCCCGCCCGGACACCTGCAGCACCGTGCCGGTCAGCGGCACCCGCCCCTCCAGCAGCGCCCACCCGACGACCTTGTCGACCGCGTTGTGCCGGCCCACGTCCTCCCGGAGGCAGACCAGCTCACCGTCCACGAAGAGCCCCGCCGCGTGCACCCCGCCGGTCCGCTCGAAGACCGACTGCTCGGCCCGCAACGCATCCGGCAGACCCAGCAGCACACCCAGGGGGACGGTCAGGGGGTCCTGGCTGACGGCATACTGCGAGGTCTTGCGCACCGTCTCGATGGACGCGGTGCCGCAGACGCCGCAGCTGCTGGAGGTGTAGACGTGCCGCTCGATGTAGGTGTCCGGCAGTGGCACATCCTCGGCCAACCTCACGTCGACGACGTTGTAGTCCCGCTCGCCGCCGGCCGCGATCCCCGCGCGGTAGTCCATCGAGCGGATCTGCTCCCGGTCGACCACGACCCCCTCGCTGACCAGGAACCCCGCGACCAGCTCGAAGTCGTGGCCGGGAGTCCGCATCGTGACGTTGAACGGGCGCCCGCCCAGCCGGACCTCCAGAGGCTCCTCCCCGGCCAGTATGTCGGCACGCACCCGGGTGGACCCGTCACCTCGCAGGCGGGTCACCCGCCAGGGCTTGGTCACGCGCACCATAGGCGCACTGTAACCGGCTGTGGATAACTCGCGGTGGGTGCCTGGCCCGTCAGGCAGAGTGCAGCGATGGACCGAAGGAGGCAGAATGGCAGCCATGGTGGCACTGCCCCAGAGCCGGCCGTTGACCCTCGAGGACTTCGAGGTGATCCGTGATGTCGACGACGGGCACCGATACGAGCTCATCGACGGGGTGCTCATCGTGACGCCGTCACCGGTGCCGGTGCACCAACGGGTGGTCACGAAGCTGTGGGCTCTGTTGGCCGGTCCAGCCCCGCCGGGGCACGAGGTCTTTGTGGCGCCGCTGGACATCCGGCTGGGACCGGACACGATGGTGCAGCCAGATGTCCTCGTGGCGGCCGACAGCTCAGTCAGCGACCGCCGCGTCGAGGGCACGCCCCTGCTGGCCGTCGAGATCCTGTCCCCGAGCACCCGGCACATCGACCTGGGCCTGAAGCTCTCCCGCTACGAGGCCGCCGAGTGCCCGGACTACTGGGTGATCGACCCGCACGAGGAGTCACTGCGTGCCTGGCACCTCACCGACCAGGGCTACGAACTGGTGGCCCACGTGACCGGCGACGAGGCCGCCGAGCTCAGCTCACCCTGGGCGTTGCGGGTCGTGCCCAGTGCCCTGACGCGCGCTCCCAGCTCCTCTGGATAGCGACCGCCAGCGGCCCTGATCTGGCCCGCCCGGACCCTCCTGCACCCCCGATTACCAGTGATTATCCGGTCTGCGGATACTCATGATGCGCAGATCGCTCTCCCCGAAGTATGCCGAGCAGCCCAACCTGCGTGGCTGGGCGCACTGGCGTGTGCAAAACCCGATACCGACTAGCCGCAAATGCAGACAGTCGGTAACCTTTTATGCATGGATGGGTCGACCGACTACCTCCCGCGACTCCTTGATGGAGCGCTCGCAGCCGCCCTGACAACGGCCCCCATCGTGCTACTCGACGGGCCGCGGGGAGCCGGAAAGACCACCTCGGCCCGACGCCTGGCGAACTCCAGGGTCATGCTGCCGCGCGACCGCGACCAGCTCACCGCGAGTCCAGAGACCTACCTCGCGGCGCTTGAGCCGCCCGTGTTGATCGACGAGTGGCAGCTGGCCGGCACCGACCTGCTGTGGGCCCTGAAGGGGCTCGTCGACGACGACCCGCAACCCGGCCGCTTCATCCTGACCGGCAGCGTCGAGCCGGCGACCTACGGCCCCACCTATCCGCTGACGGCGCGTGCGGTCCGCCTGGTGATGCGGCCCATGACCCTCGCCGAACTCGACGGCGGAGGCTCGACCGCTCCCTTCCTCCGGTCCGCGCTGGACGGCGACACGCCTGTCGTGACGGCGGGGATACCCGCGCGCTTCGATCTCCGCTGGCTGCTGAGCTCCGGCTTTCCGGCGACCAGAGCCATGCCGGACGCCAGGCTGTTTCTAGATGCCTACGCCGGCCTGGTCTCCCAGCGCGCGGGTGAGGAGGGGCGCGACTCCTCGCGGCTGCTGCGCACGATGCGGGTCCTCGCGACCCTGGAGTCCCAGGCGGTGCCGGAGCAGCGCATCTGGGAGGCGTCGGACATCAACAAGGTCACCTGGAAGGCGTACGACGACATCCTGCAACGAACTCACCTGGCGGCGCCGAGCGCGGCCTTCGAGAGCAACCGGCTGAAGCGGCTGACCAGCTATCCCAAGCGCCACTTCGCCGACACGGCGCTGGCCCTGAGCCTCGCCGACCTCGCGCTGGAGGACCTCCACGCATCCCCCACGATGGCGGGTCACTACCTGGAAAGCTTCGTGCTGCAACAGCTCCGGCCGCAGGTCGACCTCGTCGGCGGGGTGCTGACGCACGTGCGGACGAGCGGAGGCGGGAGAGAGGTCGACGTCGTCGTCGAGGTGGGCAACCGCGTTCTCGGGCTCGAGGTGAAGCGAGGCTCACGGCCGACATCCACAGATGCGCGCCACCTGGTGTGGCTCCGCGATGCGTTGGGCGACCGGTTCACCCAGGGGTATGTCGTGCACACCGGAGGTGACACCTATCCGCTGGCAGACCGCGTGTGGGCGGTGCCCATCGCCCTCGTCGCCGGCCCCACCAATGAGTCTCGCCAGGTCGCGTCCGGCTAGGACTGCACACCCATTAGGCTCCGGGAATGGCCACGAACTCAGAGGTCCCGCGGTGAGTCGGCTGCGCGACCTGGAGTGCCCGGTCGTGGGCGCCCCGATGGCGGGCGGGGTCAGCACCCCGTCGCTCGTGGCGGCGGTGAGCGAGGCCGGGGGCTTGGGCATGTTGGCCGCCGGCTACCGCACCCCCGAGCAGCTGGCCGCGGACATCGCCGACACCGAGGACCGCACCCGCCTCCCCTTCGGTGTCAACCTCTTCGTCCCGCACCGGCTCGACCGTGCCGGCCTCGAGCCGGCCGTCACGGCCTATCGCGAGGCGCTCCTCGCCGTCGCCGAACCACTCGGGGTGGCTCCCGGTGAGCCGGTGTGGGGCGACACGGATCACTGGGCCGACAAGGTGGCCCTCGTCGAGGCGTGGGCCCCGCCGGTGGTCTCCTGCACGTTCGGCGTCCCCGAGCCCGAGGTGGTCGCCCGCTGGAAGTCCGTCGGCTGCGAGGTGCACGTCACGGCCACGTCCGCCGCCGAGGCCCTGGCCGCGGAGGCCGCCGGCGCGGACGTGCTGATCCTGCAGGGCCGCGAGGCCGGAGCGCACCGGGGCACGCACGACCCGCAGGCCGCGCCGGAGCCGATCGACCACCTCGGGCTGCTGGCCGGTGTGGCGCCCGGCACCGACCTGCCGTTGGTCGCCGCGGGCGGGATCACGACGGCGGGCGACGTCCGGCGTGCCCGCGACGCCGGCGCCACCGCGGTCCAGGTCGGCACAGCACTGCTGCTCACGCCGGAGTCCGGAGCCTCACCCACCTACCGCGCGGCCCTGCGCGACCCAGGCCTCACCGAGCGCGTCGTGACCCGCGCCTTCAGCGGGCGCCCCGCGGGGGCGGGCCGCAACGGCTTCGTCGACAGCTTCGACGCCATCGCCCCGCCCGCCTTCCCCGTCATCGACCAGCTCACCAAACCGGTGCGGGCGGCGGCCGCGCGCTCAGGCGACGTGCACGGCATACACATCTGGGCAGGTGTCGGCTGGCGCGCCTGCCGGGAGGTGCCGGCCGCCGATGTCGTGCGGGCCTTGGCGGACTCCTAGGGGTCAGGTCGGGCACGATGGTGGCATGAAGAGCGACACCCACCCGATCGCCGCCGTCGTCTTCGACCTGGACGGCGTGCTGACCGACACCGAGACCATCTGGGACGAGGTGCGGCGCGGGCTGGCCGACGAGGACGGCGTACCCTGGCCCGACGGGGCGACCGAGGCGATGATGGGCATGTCGACACCCGAGTGGGCGCACTACCTCACCTCCGCGGTAGGCATCCGCGGCGACGCAGCCGAGCGCACCCTCACCGCGATGGCCGCCCGGCTCCAGCAGCACCTGCCGACCCTGCCCGGGGCAGTCGAGGCGGTCCAGCGGCTGGCCGCGCGGTGGCCGCTCGGGGTCGCTTCCTCCTCCGCCCGCCGCCTCATCGACACCTCGCTGGCGACGCTGGGTGTCGCCGACCTGATCACCGTCTCGGTGTCCACCGAGGAGGTCGCCGCCGGCAAGCCGGCGCCAGATGGCTACGTGCGTGCCTGCGAGCTGCTCGGCGTGGACCCGACGACCGCGGTCGCCATCGAGGACTCCAGCAACGGGCTGCGGTCAGCCTCAGCGGCCGGGCTGCGGGTGATCGCCGTGCCCCAGGAGGCCTTCCCGCCGACACCGGACGCCCTGGCCCTCGCCGTCCTGACGGTCGAGAGCCTCGATGAGGTCACGGTCGCGGCGGTGGCGGGTCTGGCTCGGTGACTCCGCGCTCGTCCTGGCCTGGCAACGTCAGCGCGGCCGCTGCCGAGGCCGAGCCGACGACCTCCCCGGGGCTTGTTGAGACCATCCCGGCGCTGATCGATGCGGCCCCGCCGGTCGCTGCGGGTGGAGGAACGGCCTTGGCGTAGGTCGCGGACAGCGCACGGTAGGCGGGCGAGAAGAGCGCCAGGACTGCCACCACGACCATGATCAGCCCCGCTCCGAGGAAGACCAGCGCGATGCCACGTGACACCGGTGTGCCCGACCCGACGAGCGGCTCGATGGCCAGCTGTCCCGGCTCGGACGCGGCGAAGGGGATGATCCACTCCGAGGCGATGGGGGCGATGAGGAAGGCGGTGAGCGGAGCCGCGGCGGTCTCCACCGCCATCGCGAAGCCAAAGACCCGGCCTTGCCGCTCGAGGGGGACGACCCGCTGGATGATGGTCTGCTCGGCGGCCTCTATCAGCGGGATGAGGCACATGTAGAGGAAGATCCCGACGACATAGAGCCAGGCCAGCTCCCGAATGGTGAAGAGCGAGCCGAGTGCGCCCATGGCGACCACCCCGAGCAGCATGGTCCGCACCGGTCGGGGGCCGAGGCCGAACTTGGCGACGAGCCCGCCACCGACGATGAACCCGACAGAGCAGGCGCCCAGCACCAGACCCCATACCTCGACCTGGAACATCTCCAGGCCGTAGGGATCCATCAGGGCCATGTAGACGCCGCCCACGAAGTTGTTGAACGTCGAGAAGAAGATGAGGGCGAAGAGCCCGGCGGACGCGGCGATCACCGCGATCGAGCCGCGCAGGTCGACCCGGCCGTGGTCGTCGCTGCCGGCAGCAGTGGGCACAGGCTCCTGCGGCATCCGCACGAGGAGCAGGTGCACGAGGCCGGCGCCCACCAGCACGGTTGCCAGCACGAGGGTCCAGCCCATGCCGAGGAAGCCGATGGACAGGCCCGACAGCACGCTGGTGGCCAGGAAGGTGATGCCCTGTGCGGTGCCGACGAGGCCGTTGGCCCGGTCGCGCTGGTCCTCGGGCACCAGGATGGTCACGCAGGTGGACAGCGCGATGTTGCGCATGTGCTCCACGATCGAGCCGACCAGGATGAGCACCGCGAAGATCCAGAACCACGGCTGGCTGAGGTCGGTGAGGTCCGCGCCGGGCACCTGGGTGTAGAACAGGCCGGCGACGATGAACAGCGCGAGCGTCGTCACGGTCGAGACCCGCATCACGACGATCTTGCGGTGGTGGTCAACCACGGAGCCGAACATGATGCTGCTCACGGAGACGAACAGCATGTAGGCACCACCGATGACGCCCGTCGCCAGGACGGATCTGGTCTCCAGGTAGGCCCAGAAGGTCAGCGCGAACCAAAGGAAGCTCGTCGTCAGCCCGGCGACCGCGGTGTTCGCCAGCAGGTGGGCGAAGGTCCGGCCCACGGGTGGGAGAGTGCTCATGCTTCAGTCTGACTCCCGGCACCGACATTCCTCATCGGTATTGTCGGCGACCCAGCCACTCGCACAGGCCACCAGCCACGACGAGGAGGCATCCCCAGGCCAACCAGGCCGTGTCGTAGCCCCACCGGACGGCGGCGACACCGAACAGGGGTGGCGCCGCGGACCCGCCGAAGGTAAACACGAGGAGGCAGCCGACCAAGAGCCCACTGTGGCTCAACGTGGAGATCAGCGCACTGCCCAACCCGGCGACGATGAACCCGGGGCCGACCAGGACGGCCTCGTCCCAGCCCGTCCGGTCGGTGAGGCGCCCGGCATACACCCGACTAGCGGCCGCCACCGTCCCACCCATCACCAGGAGAACACTTCCCCAGCTCGCCCTCCCGCCACCAGCGAGCACCGTGTCGGGGATGAACGTCGTGGAGATGTTGGGCCGGGCGAATCCGACGAGCATGAGCACTGCGAGAAGGAACACCCCGCCGCGGTGGGAGGGCGGCCGTGTCCCCGACCCTGGCGGCGTTTCCGCACGGGCGCACCAGAGTGCCAGCACCAGCCCGAGTGCGGCGGTGCAGCACACGACGAGCAGAAAGCTCCACCGCCGGTCCATGCCGAGGGCGGCGAGCAGACCGAACCCGCCGGCCAGCGCCACCGCGCCCGGTTTGGCGCTCTGGAACCACCCGAAGGAGACTCCGTGGTCGCTGGTGACCCGCTGCGCCAGGATCCGGCCGACGGACATCTGGATGGTGCTGCTGCCGACCCCGCTGGTGCACAGGCCGAGCACCAGCAGAGGCAGGGAGGTGGCGAGGCCGGTCACCGCTCCGCCCGCGGTGATCAGGATGAGGGAGATGCCCACCGCACCCACGAGGGTGCCACGGTCGAGCCATCAACCCCCCCGCGAGCGAGGCCACGGCGAGCCGGTGGTGTAACTGCCCGCTGCCAACGGTCAACCGCTTCGACCTGCCGATCCTCTATCTGCAGTTCACCAACCACTCCCTGGGGTGGAGAAGGTGTCAACAGTGGTCGTCGGCAGCCCCGACATTGACGCCACTCTTCGTGTGTACCGCGCACTCGGCGCCACGAACGTCTGCCTCACCCCTGCGGGCGCGACGCTGACCCTGGCCGACATCACGCTCGAGGTGGAACCTGCGGCGGGCCCCATCGAGCCCGGTCTGCAGTCGGTAGTTCTTGGCGGGATGCAGGACGCGGACGCGGACTCCGCGCGCTCGTTGCGCTCAGGGGCGCTCGGAGCCTGGCTGAGCAGCTGACGACGGATCACCGCTGTGCCGGCACGGCAGGGTGAAGAGGCAGGTCCATCACCCGTGCGACGTTCGTCAGATCACGATCCCGAGCAAGGAGCTGATGACCGCCGCGGAGGGCGACAGCAGCAATGAGGCTGTCGATGAGACCACGAGGTGTGACGCCGACCCTACGGCAGGCGCGATAGATCGTCACGGCAGCGTTGAAGTCCGCTGCCGCGTCGAAGCGCTCAAGGTGGAAGCGGGCGAGCAGGCGCCTCAGGTCCTTCTCTCGGGACTCGGTGCGAGCCCCGGCACAGACCTCCATGACGATCGGTTCGGTCACTGCGATAGGCCCGTCTGAGGTGATGAGGTCCGTCAACGTGCGATCGACGGCACTGCCCGTCGCCCGGTCGAACTCCACCCAGGCCGAACTGTCGACCAGGATCACGCGACGCCCGGGGCCGGGCGGTCGGCGGGCAGTGCCTCGATCGCATGGGCGCCGCGCATCGCCAGAGCTTCCTCACGGGACATGGGGTCACCCGCCAGATGACGGAGCGCCAGATCGACCGCCTCGGTCTTCGTCCGCACCCCGAAGCGCTCCATGATCCTCTCGACGTAGTCGTTCTCGATCTCAATGTTGGTGCGCGTCCGTGCCATACACGTACTCTACACGTCGTAACGTCGGTCCAGCTCCCTGTGCCGGGGTGACCACGGTCACGGATCACGCAGGGGACCTCGCTCAGAGCCCTCCGACCCCACGGCCAACCTCGGCGCATCGCCTCCATCTGGAAGCACATCGTTGGCTATGGTCTGACCGCCATCGGCTGCATCGGCCTGGGCATGGTTGGCTCCGGTGACGGCGCGCCGCCGACCACGTCTGTGGCCACCGAGACCGTCACCGTCACAACGACCGCGGCGGCACCCACTCCCGCCCAGGCCACCATGACCGTCACCGCCACGCCGGCCACCGAGACCCACACCGTGACCGAAACCCTCGAGGCCGAGACGGTGACGGTCGAGGCCGAGGCCGTGACCGAGACGGTCACGGTCGGTCCACCCGAGCCCGAGATCGCCTTCTCTGGCGACGGGATCTACGAGGTGGGGGTCGACATCCAGCCTGGTACCTACGTCGCGGACGCCGGTGACGGCTGCTACTGGGCACGGCTCAGTGGCAGTGACGGGTTCGACTCCATCATCACCAACCACTTCGGCGCCGGGCAGACGATCGCCACGATCAAGGAGAGTGACCGCTTCTTCGAGACCAGTGACTGCGGCCCGTGGTCGAGGCGAGACTGATCGTGGGCGGGCACGACCGGAGGCAGACAGCGGACGTCCTGGACGTCATGCACGTCCCCAACTGGGATGGCCCGCCGCTCATCGCCCCACCCCTGTGGACAGCGACCGAGGCACCTGCCGGCTACTCGGCATACGGGAAATCATGGGACAGGGAGGGCACCACGGCACTCATGCCCACACTGCCGGCGAGCCGATCACTGACCCTCGAGGACTTCCAGGCGATCCGTGATGTGGAGGACGGTCACCGCTAAGAGCTCATCGACGGCGCGCTGATCGTGACACCCTCGTCCGTGCCCGTGCACCAGCGGATCGTCACCCGACTCTGGCGGCTGCTGAGCGACAGTGCGCCAGCCGACCACGAGGTGTTCGTGGCTCCACTCGACATCCGACTGGCCGTGGACACCGTCGTCCAACCGGACATCCTCGTTGCCGAGGCAATCAGCATCGGACGGGCGCGCATCGAAGGGCCTCCGGTGCTTGCCGTCGAGGTGCTCTCCCGCAGCACCCGCCACATCGACCTGAGCCCTTAAACGAGCGCGCTAGGAGGAGGCTGGGTGCCCGAACTACTGGGTGATCGACCCGGCTGAGCCATCCCTGCGCGCCTGGGCGCTCGGCTCTGACGACTATGAGCTGGTGAGCCCCGCAGTCGAGATGTCGACGGCCGAGCTCGACCGTCCCTGGCCTCTGCAGATCACGCCAGGAGAGCTCACGCGTGCCTGACTCACGGCGAGGCCGATCCGCCGCCCCCCGTGGACCGCCACGCATGCACCTGCCTGCGCCTCGCCATACTGAGTCATCACGCGCGCAGCAGGTGCGCCGACGCCAGCGCACCCAGACATCCTCGATGTCTGCCGTTGGTGACGCACAACGTCGACGGCTTCACCGGCCTGAAGTCTGCCCTCAGTCCGCTGAAGGCTCCGGCCCTGCCGTGAGTTGTGCCCGCGCTCAGGTGTCGCGCGGCCAGGTGACGTGGCCTTCCCGGTCCCGGCGCGGCTGGCCGCCGGCCGCCCCGGAGCGCACGTAGTACATCACCGCCAGGGCCAGCCCGCCCCAGAGCACGATGATCGCCAGCAGCAGGAAGGCGATAGCGGTGCCGGTCATCGGACCTCCTCCAGTTCATCCTCGTCGGTGAGATCGTCCGGGTCGAACGCCTCGTCCTCGGCCGCACGGTCCTGGCGCCCAGGCATCACGGTGAACACGATGGCGAACAGGATCGCGAAGCCGACCGCGCCCCAGCCCATCAGGTTGAGGTACCACGTCGGGTAGCCCTCGTAACCGTCGATCAGCAACGAGTAGCCGGTGGAGCCCAGCATGATGAGAAGCATCACAGGCACCACGACGGCGATGAGCCAGTGCCACCACACACCCACCTGGAAGGCGGAGACCCGGTTCAGGTGAGCCCGCAGCGCGGGCAGCTTGCGCACACCCCACGCGACGATCAGGGTCATCAGGATGGCCGAGGTGATGATGCCGATCTCGTTGATGTACTTGTCGACGGTGTCGAGGGTGTAGAGCCCGGTCGTCGTGGCGAACAAAAGGATCGAGATGGTGCCGCACACGGCCACGACCAGCGCGGAGGCTGCGGCCCGCCCGATCGGGAACTTCTCCTGAACTGCAGCGACCACGACCTGGGCGATTGAGACCATGGAGGTAAAGCCGGCCAGCACGAGGGACCCGAAGAACAGCACTCCGAAGATCGGGCCGCCTGGCATCATCGAGATGATCTGTGGGAAGGTCACGAAACTCAGGATCGGGCCGGTGATGCCCTCCAGCTCGTTAACGCCCACGCCGCTGGAGACCGCCATGAAGCCCAGCGTCGCGAAGACGCCGATGCCGGCCAGGATCTCGAACGAGGAGTTGGCGAAGCCGGCGACCAAACCGGTTGAGGTGAGGTCGGACTTGCGCTTGAGGTAGCTGGAGTAGGTGATCATGATGCCGAAGGCGATCGACAACGAGAAGAAGATCTGGCTGTAGGCCGCCAGCCAGACGTCTGTGTTGGTCAACTGCCCGAAGTCGGGGGTGAACAGGGCGTTCAGCCCGTCCATGGCTCCGTCCAGGAAGAGCGCCCGGACGACCAGGATCGCGAAGAGGACCACCAGCAGCGGCAGGAAGAACTTGTTGGCCTTCTCCACGCCGTTCTGCACACCGAGCACCATCACGAAGAGCACGGCGAGCCACACGATCAAGAGCGGCAGGAGCAGGCCACCGACGACGTCGAGGCTCAGGCCCGGCTCGTCCGCCAGCTGCAGGTAGTCGCCGAGGAAGAAGGCGGTCGGGTCATCGCCCCAGGCCTCGTTCACCGAGAAAATCGTGAAACTCGCCGCCCAGGCCAGGATCACACCGTAGTAGCACATGATCACGAACGAGATCGCGACCTGGAACCAGCCGAGTGTCTCGCCGCCCTTGAACAACCGGCGGAACACCGTCGGCGCCGACCCCTGGTATCGGTGGCCCAGCGCGTAGTCCAGGAAGAGGATCGGGATGCCCGCGGTGAGCAGTGCCACGAGGTAGGGGATCAGGAAGGCGCCACCACCGTTCTCGTAGGCCACTCCGGGGAACCGCCAGATGTTGCCCAGACCGACCGCCGAACCGATCGCGGCCAGCAGGAACCCGGTCTGTCCAGACCAGTTCTCACGCTTGGTTGCCTTAGCCATACGGGCCAGTGTCCACCCATTCCGTTGCGGCGTCTAGATACTCAGTAGTCACATGTGTCCCACCAGCACGCACAGCCTCAGGAGTCGGTCGGGGTGATGCCCAGATCGGCGAGGAGACGCTCGACCCGGGTCCGGATCTCGTCACGGATGGGTCGGACGGCATCCGGTCCCCGGCCGGCGGGGTCGTCCAGGGGCCAGTCCTCATAGCGCTTGCCGGGGAAGATCGGGCAGGCGTCCCCGCAGCCCATGGTGATGACGACGTCCGAGGTCTGGACGGCATCGGTGGTGAGGATCTTGGGTCGTTCGCCGGTGAGGTCGATCCCCTCCTCAAGCATGACCTGGGTGACGGCGGGGTTGATGGTGTCGGCGGGGGCTGACCCGGCGGACCGCACCTCAACCCGTCCGCCTGACAGGTGCTTGGTCAGCGCGGCAGCCATCTGTGAGCGGCCGGCGTTGTGGACACAGACGAACAGCACGGAGGGGCTGGCGCTGGCGTCGCTCATGCTCGCACGCCCGCTCCCGCTGGCTTCCTCGCCCGGACAAACGCGCTGGCGAACGCGCCCTCCAAGGCGTCCACGGCGTCAGCCCGGGTCATCCCCTGCGGGAGCTGCTCGTCGGTCAACTCCTCGGCGAGACCTTCCAGGTCGGCCCGTGCGTACTGTCGGGTCACCTCGACCGCGGCGTCCTCGAACCCGGCCGCCCCGAGCTTGGCGACGAAGTCGTCGTCACGCAGGGAGCCGGAGATGCACCCGGTCCACAACGCCGTGACCTCCTGGAGCGCCTCCGGGATGTCGCGCAGCAGCACGATGTCGGACACCGCGAACCGGCCACCGGGCCGGAGCACCCGAAAAGACTCCCGGATCACGGCATCCTTGTCCGGGCTGAGGTTGATCACGCAGTTGGAGATGACCACGTCGACCGACTCATCGGGCAGCGGGAGGTCCTCGATCGTGCCGCGCAGGAACCGGGCGTTCTCCACACCAGCCTCTGCCCGGTTGCGCTCTGCCAGGTCAAGCATCTCCGGGGTCATATCCAGCCCGTATGCCGTGCCTGCCGGCCCGACGCGACGTGCCGAGAGCAGCACGTCCAGTCCGCCGCCGGACCCAAGATCGAGCACGTCCTCACCCGGTCGCAGGTCGGCCAGAGCGGTCGGGTTGCCGCACCCCAGCGAGGCAGCCAGCGCCTCGGTGAACGGGGTGTCTGCGGCGTCGTAGTTGCCGGTGGTCACCGGGTCGTGCCCCCTCGCACCGCCGTCGATGCCGCAGCAGGACGACCCTCCGCAGCATCCCGAGCCTCCAGCCGTCTGGGACCAGCGTGCCGCGGTGGCATACCTTTCCCGGACCACCTGTCGCACCTGGTCGTCGCTGTGCCTCAGATCGCTCATCTGACATCCTTATCTCGACAAACATCGAATCAAGTTGGTAGGACCTACTGTGGCGCATTGATTCGATATCTGTCAAGATAGACGTCATGACGGCTGTCGTCCCCTCTGCCCGCGCCGCCGGCGCGACCTGTTGCGGTCTGGCCACCTCGCCGGTCACGGCCGAGGACGCCGAGCGGCTCGCCCGGATGTTCAAGGCGCTCGGTGACCCGGTCCGGCTGCGGATGGCGGCGATGATCGCCGCGCAGCCAGAGCTCTGCGTGTGTGAGATCACCCCGGCCTTCGACCTCTCCTCGGGCACCATCTCGCACCACCTCAAGACGCTGCGGGACGCGGGTCTCGTGGACAGCGAACGCCGAGGCACCTACGTCTACTACTGGATCCAGCCCGAAGCCCTCGGCACCCTCTCCGCACTCCTGGCCGTTCACTAGATCAGGGCCCGCACCGGGGGGACGTGACATGGGTGTGCGCGACGCGCCAGTGTCTACTCCGGGGCACACGACGCACCAGCTCGAACTCCGGGGCACACGACGCACCAGCTCGAACTCCGGGGCACACGACGCACCAGTGTCACGTCCCCCAGGTGCGCCCCGACGACGTGCTGCGCTGCCCACGGCTCGCCTCTGGCATGACCATCAGGCGTGACCTGGCCGGGCCAGGTCACGCCTGATAGCTGGGGTCTGCTCGGATTATGGCGTCAGCACGATGTCGGCCAGGGACTGCTCGACACCTGTGGACACCGCATTTTCGCCGCCGCTGATGGTCAGGCTGCGGATCTGCAGGTCGCGCACGACGTCACGCACGACAACGGGCACTCCGTCGGCGCGGGTCAGCAGCACCGGGCGCTGTCCGATGACACCGACCGGGCCGGCAGCCAGTGCGTCCGGGTAGTTCTGCCCGGAGGTGACCAGTGCGTTGGCGACCGGCCCCTCGAAGTAGGTCCGGGCCAGTTGCTCCGCGGTGGCGTAGCGGTCCAGGCCAGACACCCGGGTGACCGTGCCGAGCTGCTCGAGTTCCGTCTCGACCGCGGAGCTGACCGCGCCCTCGCCGCCGACCACGACAAACTGGGTGGCGCCGAGGCGCTCGATAGCTCCGGCCGCCGCCTGCGAGAGGTGGTCGCCATGGGTCAGGATCACCGGCGCATCCGCGGTGCCTGCAGCGGGCACAGCGGCCAGCGCATCGGCATACTCCGTGCCGACGGCGACAAACACCGTCTCGGCGGTGCCGAACTCCTCAGCGATCAGCGCAGAGGTGCCCCAGCGGTCCGGACCGGCGATGCGGGTGACCTCGCCGTAGGCGGCCAGCTCGGCCGCGACCTCGTCGGACACTGCCACCGACCCACCCAGGAGCACGATCTCGCTGGGCGCCAGCGCCTCCAGCGCCTCGCGGGTGTCCAGCGGGAGGCGCTCGGCGGCGGTGAGCAGCACCGGGGCCTGCTGCTGACCCGCCAGGGCCCCGGCCGCCAGCGCGTCAGGGAAGACGGAACCGGACGCAACATAGACGGTGCCGCCGGGCTGGAAGTACTCCGAGGCCAGCTGCGCCGCAGTGCCGTAACGGTCGACACCGGTGACCCTGTTGACCCACGGGTGTGTCTCGGTGATGTAGTCGGTCAGGGTGCCGTCGGGGTTGACGTGGTTGGCCATGATGTCAGTCTGGCCGTCCAACTCGTCCTCAGCCCAGGCGATCACTGCGTCACCGTCATTGGTGACGGTCGACGTCAGATAGGTCCGGGACACCGAGTCGTCGGTGGCCACGGCGAACCCGGTCAGCTCACCGCTGGGGTCGACGATCGCTCCGTCCATATGGTCGCGCACGCTGCCGTAGATGGTGCTCGTCCAGGCGAACATGGTGCCTGTCGACACCGGCAGCACCCCAGCCATTGCGGGCTGCTCGTCGGACTCAGGACGGAGCACCACACCCTGGTCGCCCCACAGCAGTGACCCGTCGGGAGCGATCCGTTGGCCGTGGACCCGGTAGTCGGGGACGGCGCCATTCACCCGCTCGGTCCACCCCACCACCAGGTCGCCGGCCTCTTGGTCAAAGTAGCCCACCGGATCACCCTGGTCGGTCTGCACCGCGGCCACCGGGCTGAGCCCGTCCTCCGCGAACTGCTTCTCGCCATCGGCCGTGATGTGCTGGGCGAGCACGTTGAACTGGGTGCCGATGGTGGCCTGCCAGACGTAGCCGGCACCGCCCTCACCGTCCGGTGTCAGCTTGGGCCGGAACCCCGTGGAGACCACGCCGAAGTCCGGCTTGTACAGCTCAACCAGCTCGGACTCACCCCACTGCGGCTCGCCGTCCCAGGTGTAGCGCTGCGTGTAGCCGTGGGCGAGGCGGATCAGCTGGGTGTAGACCACGGTGTAGCCGTCGTCGTCGGAGATGATGTCGGTGGCATAGACCGGCTCGGGGGCCGCCAGCGGCATCGGCTCTGGCCAGACGGGCTGACCGAAGCCGTCCAAACGCTGGGTGAACACCTCGGACTCCTCCATCCAGGTGACCACGGCACCGCCGTCAGGCCCCGGCGCCACCCTGGGGGCACCGACGAACCCGGAGGCCTGCGAGATGGTCCGGGTCGACCACACCTCAGTGCCGTCGAAGCGGTAACGCGCGACCCCGACCTCTGCCTGGCCGTTCAGTTCGGCGACGCGCCGGAAGGCCAGGAGCGCGTCCCCGTCCGGCGTGGTCTTCAGGTCGAAGTTCTGACTGGAGGCCTCAGCGCGCATGTCCACCTCGATGGGCGCCTCGAACTGCACCTCCCCATCCGGGCCCTGGCGCTGCAGGAAGACTCTGCTCTCGCCTGTACCGCTGTGAGCCACCCAGGCGATCCAGTTGCCACCATCGGCCGTTGGGGACACGTGCGTCGTAGCCTCGGATTGATCCGTAGCCGACACCACGACCGCTTCATCAGGGTTGCCGGGCCAGGCGCTGGCCGCGATGGGCGTGAGCACCAACGCTCCGGCGAGTAATGCTGCGCCTCCGCGCGCACCGTTGCGAGCAAACAAGGTCTTGCCTTCCAGTCATGGGGATGCCCCTCAGATCGGGGGACTCCTCGGCACGGTAGAGCGCGCAGGCTCCCCGGCACCAGCCCAGAGCTGGCCAGTTGGTGGCATTGGCGTCAACTAGACAGCTACGGTGACGTCGTGGACCAGTCTGCCCATGAGGTGTATGCCGTGCTGGTGCACCTCTCGACGCCGACACCTCCTGAGGTGGCGCGCGAGCTCACCGGTCTGGATGCGGCCGAGTTCGCTGCGGCGTTGACCGAGCTGCAGGGGCTGCACCTGGTCGAGGTGGACGACGGCTCGGTGGCCATCCGTCCACCCACGACCGCGCTGCTGTCGCTGGTCAGTGACCAGCGTGATGCCCTGAGCACGATGCTCCGCGCGCTGCCGGAGCTGGCCAAACACTACCGCCAGGGCAGCGGCGAGTCCGACCACACCGCCCTCGTCGAGCGGATCCCCGACCGGGATGCCACGGTCCGGGAGCTCAACCAGCTCATCGGCACCGCCACGCGCAGCATCAAGGTCTTTGAGAAGCCCCCCTTCGGCAGTTCGAACGAGGTGGAGGCCTCCGAGGCGTCCACCCTCACCCGGGGCATCCAGACCCAGGTGCTCTACGAGTCCACGGTCCTGTCACGGCCCAGCCACATGGACAACCTGGAGGCGATGGCCGCGCTCGGCGAGGAGTTCAAGGTGCGCGACCAGCTGCCGTTCAAGATGCTCCTCGTCGACGGGGCGGAGGCGATCATCCCGCTGGGTGGCGCGCAGGTGCGCTCGGCCATCCGGGTCCACTCCAGCGTCCTGACCGACGCCCTCGACGAGTTGTTCCGTGCCCTGTGGGACGTCTCGGTCCCCGCCCTGGCGCCAGGCGGCCAGGCTGAGGCGCTCACCGCAGACGAGCGGGAGCTGCTGCGCCTGCTGGCGACTGGCATCAAGGATGGCGCGATCGCCCGACAGCTCGGCGTGAGTCCTCGCACCGTGAGCCGCAAGGTCACCGCGCTGCTGGAGCGGATGGGCTGCACCAACCGGCTCCAGGCCGGCATCACGGCGGCCCGACGCGGCTGGTTCTGACGACGAGTCAGCGCACAGCCACGACGGGGAGGTCGTGCGTGACCGCCCAGTCCTCCCATTCCTGAGCATCCCGCTCGAGGAAGACCGCGGCGAGCGCCTCGTGGGTCCCCTCGACCCCGAGCTGCTCCAGCAGCCGGACCTGGAAGTGGTGCTCGAGTGCAGCCACGGCGACCCGGCCGGTCCGCGCCGGGTAGACGGCGTAGACCGGGTTGCCGCCACCGAGAATGCCTCCGGGCGCAGTCAGCCCGTGCCGCAGCGGCTCGCCCAGCGCACGGGCGGCCTCGACCAGCCCGACCTCGAAGTGGCCGCCGACACCGTGCAGCTCGGCCTGCCGAAGGGCCAGCACCGCCTCGGTGACCACGCGCTCGGCGCAGGAGAGGTCGGCCAGCAGCACCCGCGGCAGCTCGGTGCCCGACCCCAGCAGTCCGGCCTCCGCCTGATAGGTCAGGTCGTGCCCCGCCTCGTCGGCCCGGTCCCCCGTGGCCCCCACGATCGCCACCCACCCCAGCCGGGGCCAGCGCTGCGCGACTCCCTCGGGCGTCAGGCCGAGCCGGGCCAGAGCCGCCGGGCGGGAGGAGGTCAGCAGCAGGTCCGCGCCGTCCAGCAGCTCGTCGAGGGACGCACGGTCGACGGGGTCCTTCAGATCCAGCCGCACCACCTGCTGGTCGTGCACCAGGTCGTCGACGAGCGCCGGGGCCACGAGCCGCAGGATGTCGCCACCCGGCCCCTCGACCCTGACCACCTGGGCACCCTCGGCGGTCAACCGCCTGGCGGCCACCGGGCCCGGCAGGGTGCCGGCGAGGCTGACGACGTGCACCCCCGCCAGTCGACCGGCTGCCGGCTGGAACTCCTGCGCTTCACCCACTGACTGACGCCCTTCGGCCGATGTGCTCACCGCCGGTTGCTCCTGTGGCGCGGTCACCGGTCGAGCCCCAGTGCATGGCGGATCATCGCGTGCAGACTGACCAGCCCGTCACGGGACAGCACCGACTCGGCGTGGCCCTGGATCGTGGCGACCCCGGGACCGCGGAGGGCGACCACTCCGTGCCGCCGGTCGGTCGCGACCTCGAGCACGACCGGCTCTCCCGCCCGGTCGAGCGCCGCTCGGCCCGGGTGCGCCACGAAGGTGTTGTAGAAACCGATCCGCGCCGGCGTCCCCCACAGGTCGACCTCGATCTGCACGCCCTGGTTGGGCGCAGGCAGCTTGGCGATCTCCAGCCCCGCCATGCGCGCGAGGACCTGGTGGCTGAGGCACACCGCCAGCAGCGGGCGACCGTCCGCCATCCGCGCGCCGATCAGCTCACGCAGCCGCTCCATGCGTGGGTCGTCAGGGTCGGCGGGGTCGCCGGGTCCCGGTCCGAAGAGCACCAGGTCTGGCGTGGTGAGGTCGGCAGGTGCGACCCGGTCCCACCGCACCACCCGGGCACTCAGCCCCAGGTGCCGCAGCTGGTGTGCCAGCATCTGCGTCCACATGTCCTCGGCATCGACCACGAGCACCTCGTGGCCCACCAGCTCCGGGTCGGGGCGGGGCTCCTGCGGCGACAGCCAGAACGCGGCCAGCGACTCGTTGCGGGCCTCCAGCACCTCAGCCACGCCGGGCAGCTCGGCGAGCACCGGGGTCTCTCGCACCTCCCGCCTCGGCCGCAGGCCGAGGGCCGCGAGCATACCGCTGGCCTTCGCCGTCGTCTCGGCCACCTCCGAGACCGGGTCGGAGTGGCGCACCAGGGTCGCGCCTGCACTCACGGTGACGGTGCCGTCGTCGGCCAGGTGGGCGGCCCGGATCAGGATGGGGGCGTCCAACGACTCCGGACCAGCGGCGACCTCGGGGTCGACGACGCCCGGGCGCCTCGGCATACTGCGGCCGTCACCCTCCCGCTCCAGGAGCGCCAGCACACCCGAGTAGTAGCGGCGCCCCCCGGGCTCGTGGCGCCGGATGACCGTGCAGGCGTTCTCCATCGGGGACCCGGTCACGGTGGGAGCGAACATGGTCGCGCGCAGCACGTCCCGGGGGTCTGCCTCGGCGCGCCCGTCCAGGAGGTACTCCGTGTGCGTCAGGTGCGCCATCTGCTTCAGGTAGGGCCCGGTGATCCGCCCGCCGTCGGTGCAGATCTGGGCCATCATCTTCATCTCCTCGTCGACCACCATGAAGAGCTCCTCGGTCTCCTTGGTGTCGGCGATGAACCGGCGGAAGGACTCCTCCAGCGTCGTCCCGTCGGCAGGGTGCCGGAAGGTGCCGGAGATCGGGTTCATCCGCACGCGACCGTCGCGCACGCTCACGTGACGCTCCGGGGTCGCCCCGACCAGGGTGTGGCCCGGCGTGTGCACGGCAAAGGTCCAGTACGTCCCGCGCTCGTCGACCAGCAGCGTGCGGAACCAGGTCAGCGCCGCGACCGCCGCCGGGACGTCGGTGTGCGCCACCACGTCCCGGCGGATCACGAAGTTGGCGCCCTCGCCGTTGCCGATCTCGTCCTCGATCACCCGGGTGACGATCCCGGCATACTCCTCGTCGGAGACGCTGAAGTGCTCGCCGGTCACCTCCACCGGCTCAGCCGGCAGTATGCCGATCGCGACCTCCGCGGGGATCCGCTCGGTCTCGGTGGCGACCAGGAGGCGCAAGGGGGCACCGTCGTCGTGGGCGTCGAAACCGCGCTCGGTGATCTGCCGGAACGGGACCATCGCCAGGACCGGCCGGTCGGGTGTCGCCGGGGGGATGTCGGCGAGCAGCCCCACGTCCCGGACGTCGCCGACGAGCAGCTCGATGTCGGGTCCCTCCTCGCGCCACAACAGCGCCCAGGGCAACCCGGCGGGGTCGGCGAGGACGCGGTCGAGCAACGGGTGCGCGGAAGACATGGGCTGATCCTGTCATCAGCACCGGCTCCAGCGTGAGACCGGTCTGGGGCCGGACACCTCGAACCGAATGTCGGATCGCATCATGCCCGGGCATTGACCTCGTAGGAGGTGTTGGTGGACTCGAAGAAGTTGACCAGCTCGAGGGTGTCATTGGCCGTCGCCATCCACTTGGCCGGGTTGGCCACCCGGTAGTGCGGCTCGAAGCCGAGCTCCTCCAGCCGGCGGTCGGCGAGGTACTTCACGTACTGGTTGATGTAGTCGGCGTTGAGCCCGAGGATCCCGTTCGGCAGCAGGTCCCGGTTGTAGGCCTCCTCCATCGCCACCCCGTCGAGGATCATCTGCTGGATCTCCTCGGCGAACTCGTCGGTGGCGATCTCGGGGTTCTCCTCGAGCACGGTGAGGATGAGGTTGATGCCGAACTTCAGGTGCAGGCTCTCGTCGCGCACGATCCAGTCGATCAGCGAGCCGAAGTTGCGCAGCAGGTTCCGCTGCCGGAAGCTCAGCGCCACCATGAAGCCGGAGTAGAACCAGATGCCCTCCAGGATGACGTTGTAGGCCACCAGGTTGCGCACGAAGTCCTGCTTGCCCTCGATGGTGCTGATGTCGAGGGCCCGCTCGGTCATCCGCGTGATGTAGCGGACCTCGAACTCCTCCTTGGCGGCCATCGACGGGACCGTCACGTGGGACTCGTAGGCCTGCTCGCGGTCGACCGGGAAGGTCTCCAGGACGTACTCGAAGGCCATGCAGTGATTGGCCTCCTCCCACATCTGCTTGGCCAGGTAGAGGTGGCACTCGGCGGCGTTGACATAGGGGTAGACCCCGAAGGCGAGGGCCTTGTTGACCAGCAGCTCGTTGGGGTTGAAGTAGCTCATCAGGAAGGTCAGCGCGTGCCGCTCCTCCTGCGTCATCTTCTGGAAGTCGCCCAGGTCCTCGCCGAGCTGCACCTCGTTGGGGAACCAGGTGTTGGCCACGGCCTGCTCGTAGAGCTCCATGGCCCAGGGGTAGTGAACGGGCTTGAGGAGCAGGCCCTCCTGGATGCCGGTGCCCAGGATGCGGGCGCCGGTCGTGGGGGTGGTGTCCATGGTCATGTCAGGTCCTTCCGGTATGCCGTGGGGCAGGTGCTGTGGGCGGGTGCGGTGAGCGTGCCGGTCACTGGCAGGAGTCGCACTGCAGTCGCTCCTGGGGGTCGATCGGGCACTCCTGCCCGTCGACCACGGTGAGCGCAGGTGCCGCAGACGCTGCGGCGCGCCGTGCACCGAAGCCGCGCCGCGGTCCGCCGCCGGCACCGGGGGACGTCTCGGCCTTGTTGACCCGCACGGTGGACTGCTCGGCCTGGTGGCGCGGCATCATGTGCAGGTAGTAGGTGGTCTTCACTCCCATCCGCCAGGCCGCGGCATACAGGTCCATCATCTCGCCGACGTCGCGGCTGGCCAGGTAGATGTTGCGGCTGATGGCCTGGTCGATCCACTTCTGTGCGCGCGCCGCGACCTTCAGGAAGGCATAGGGCGAGAGCTGGAAGGAGGTGCGGTAAACCTCCTGCAGCTCGGCGGGCACGCCCTCGACCTTGGACAGGTCGCCCTGGTGGCGGAGCAGCTCCTCGCGGACCTGCTCCCACAGGCCGGCGTCCTGCAGGTCCTGGACCAGGTTGCGGTTGACCTCCAGGAACTTGCCGCTGCTGGTCGAGCGGCTGAAGATCTGGCTGAACTGCGGGTCCAGGCCCGGCGTGGTGCCCGCCACCAGTCCGATCGAGGCGGTCGGCGCGATGGCCATCAGGGTGGAGTTGCGGATGCCGCCGGCCACCTTGGCCCGCAGGGTGTCCCAGTCCAGCCGGGTCGTGCGGTCCACCTCGACCGGGGTGCCGCGGTCGGCCTCGAGCAGGTCCAGGGAGTCGATCGGCACCAGGCCCTGGCTCCAGCGACTGCCCTCGAAGTTCGGGTAGGCACCGCGCTCGCGGGCCAGGTCGGCCGAGGCGTCGATGGCGTGCCAGCTGACAAACTCCATGACCTGGTCCATCAGGTCGTAGGCCTGCTCGGACTCATAGGACCAGCCGAAGCGCTCGACGATGTCGGTGAAGCCCATCACCCCCAGGCCGAGGGCGCGGTTCAGCTCGTTGGACCGCTCGGACTCCGGCACCGAGCTGATCGTGATGTCGATCAGGTTGTCCAGCTGGCGCACGGCCAGGCGGGTGGACTCGGCGAGCCGGTCCCAGTCGACCCGAGCCTGCGCATGGCGCCCGGTGACGTGCCGGGAGAGGTTGATCGAGGCCAGGTTGCAGACGGCAGTGTTGTCGCGGTCCTGCGGCAGGCAGATCTCGGTGCACAGGTTGGACAGGTGGATGGTGCCGGTGTTGTGGTTCAGCGCCCGGGTGTTGATGGTGTCCTTCCAGGTCAGCCACGGATGGGAGCTCGCCTGCAGGGAGATCAGGATCGCCTTGAACTGCTCCCGGGCGCGCAACCGCCGGTGCCTGATCCTGCCGTCAAGCGCCCGAGCAACATACTCGGCATACCGCCGGGAGAAGGCTGCCCCGGTGAGCTCGACCAGGTCGGGGGTCTCCAACGGGTCGAAGAGGAACCAGTCGTCGTCGCGCTCCACGCGCTTCATGAACTCGTCGGAGATCCAGACCGCCGTGTTGGCGGTGCGGGTCCGGCGGTAGGGATCACCGGAGTTGGCTCGCAGGTCCAGGAACTGCGGGAAGTCCAGGTGCCAGTTCTCCATGTAGAAGCAGAGGGCGCCGAACTTCTTGCCGCCACGACTGACAGCCCGCAGCGTCGAGTCGATGGTGTGCATGAACGGGATCGGGCCGGTGGAGGTGGTGTTGTTGGAGCGGATCGGGCTGCCCTCGCAGCGGAGCTTGGAGACCGACATCCCGATGCCACCAGTACCCTTGGTCAGCCACATCACATCGCGCACGCTCTTGGCGATGTGCTCGATGTCGTCCTCCATCTGCATCACGAAGCAGTTGGACAGCTGGGCGTAGGACGTGCCCGCGTTGACCAGCGTGGAGCCGGCCGCAAGGTACTCCAGGCGCGACATCTTGTCGTAGAACGCGATCGCCGCACCCGTGGGGTCCTGCTCGTTCAGCGCCAGCCCCATCGCGACCCGCATCCAGAAGAACTGTGGCACCTCCAGTGGCGCCCCGTCGGCGCTGTCCAGCAGGTAGCGCACCCGCATCGTCTGCACACCGATAAACCGGAGCAGGTCGTCCCGCGCGGGATCCAGGGCAGCAGCGAGCTGCTCCAGGTCGAACAACTCGGTCAGTCGGGTGTCCAGCTGACCAGAGCGGACCCCCGTCTCGATGACGCTCGGGAAGTGGTTGCGGTGCAGCGTGGCGATCGTGCCGGGGTCGTTGTCCCCGAACAGGTCGTGGGTCTCGCCGAAGACCTGTTTGTAGAGCGACTTGACCAGCAGCCGGGAGGCGATCCTGTCGTAGGACGGGTCGTCCTTGACGTTCTGTAGCGCCACCTGGATGACGGCCTGGTCCAGCTCCTCGCTGGTGATGCCATCGAAGAGCGTGATCTCCAGCTCGGACTGCAGCTGGGTGGTGGTGGTGATCGCGTCGTCCAGACCGCGGGCGGCGGCCTCGATGGACCGGGCGACCTCGTACCCGTCGTATGGCGTGCGCGTGCCGTCGCGCTTGATGACCGTGATGCTCATCGGTTCACCCCTCGTGAACTCGAAGCGGAGCAAGTCCACGGTCGCGGGAGACCCATTCTTGGGGAGATTTTGTACGCTCTCCCCGCATTCTTGGGGAGGATCGGTACGCCCACCCCGGTTGGGGAGGTCGGGCCGGTCCTGCCACCGTCCCACGCGGTCGCGGACCACCGCCGTCGTCTGGACGGCAGTGCACTGGCAGGTCTTCGGACTCACGGGCGGTCCAGGACACGCGTCCCGGGCTTCCTAGTGTTCGCCGCTTCCCGGACCTGGGTTGGTCCAGTGCGTCATGGCGAAGGTCGTTCCCGTTTACCGCTGCGGGGCAGTCCCGGACTCACACCGGGTTCCCTCTTGCGACGGCCTCTCGCGGACGAGAGCGGCCGAACCAGCTGCTCCGATCACTATATACACGAAACTACACCGATGTAACCCCCAACATCTAGTGTTTCCGCGACCGGGTGCGGCGACAGGTCCGTCAGCGGTCGCCGAGCTTCTCCTTGGTCGCCCACAGGCCGGCCGACGGGGTGGAGATGTAGAAGACGCGCTCACCGTCGGGCAGCTGGTTCCAGCCGTCCTTCATGACGTCGGGGTGGTAGCGCTCCACGGCCTCGTCCAGCGCCAGGTAGGTGTAGCCGACGGACTCGATGTCCTCCCGCGACAGCCCGCCAGGCGCATAGGTGATCGTGAAGCGGCCCTCGGACGAGCCGTGCACCAGGTGGGCGGTGCCGTGCGGGATGTCCTGCATGTCGGCCTCTGTCTGGTAGAGGTCGAGGACCTCAGCCTGGCTGAGGTAGCCGTACTTGCGGATCAGGTCGTCCACCTCGGGCTGCTCGCCGAACCGCTCCACACCGGGCGCGATGACCACCAGCTCGCCGCCGTCGGCGATGGCCATGCGGGTGCGGTAGACGGCCTTGTTGGCCACCCAGGTGGCCCGGAACTCATCGGCCTGCATGACCGCGACGATCTTGTCGATCGGCTCGTCGAAGGCGGTGATGTTCTGCTCCTTGGACGCCCGCGCGGCGTCCAGGTAGGTGTCCAGGTCGTCCCCGACATAGACCCCCGTGTGCACCAGGTGACCCTGATCGTCGTAGTCCATGACCACCTGGAAGTAGACGTCCTTGAGATCGCCGAGGAAGTGCTCCTCGGCATAGTTGAAGCAGTGCCGCACCGGCGTGATGAGGTTGCCCAGGTTGTTCTCGATGCCGTAGACCGCCGAGGCCATGTGGGAGGAGCCGAGCAGGCGTTTGCCGCCCAGCCCGATGAAGTAGTTCTTGTTGTGGTTGGCGAAGCCGAGCACCTCGTGGGGCACCACGTGCCCGATGTTGATGATCAGGTCCCAGTCCTGCGTCACCGTCATGGTGTTGAGGTCGATCGGCATCTCCCAGTCGACCGCACCACCGGTCTGCTCCCTGACGAACTCGGCGGGCACCGTGCCGACGTTGGTCACCCCGTCCTTCCAGTCGTGCACGTGGATCTTCTCCTCCGGCACGGACCCGAACATCCACCGGTTGTCCTCGGGGGTGTGCGGCACGTGCTGGCCGAGCGTGGGGATGAGGTGGACGTCGGCACCCTGCGCGGTGAGCAGGTGGTAGAAGTGCTCGGTCATCCAGCCGACCCCCGCGTGTGCGCGGGTGATGTCCGGTGGGAGGAGCAGGACACGGGAGTATGTCGTGATGCCGAGCCGGTCCTTGGCCTCGGTGAGGGTCCGCTCGATCAGCTCCTCGATCGTCGCGCGGTCGATGGGCTTGGCCTCGTGGCTGAACCAGGTCATGTCGCCAACCTAGCCCTGCGGGCCGCAGGACTCCAGGGGTCCCCGTTGCAGCCAGTCCACGGCGGCGTCGACCAGCTCCTCCGGCGTGCGCTCCAGGTCCAGCACGACGCCGATCTCGTCCTCCTGCAGCTCCTCGAGGGTGGCGAACTGGGAGGTCAGCAGGCTGGGTGGCATGAAGTGGTCGCGTGCCCTCATCCGGGCCTCGACCCGCTCCGCCGGACCGTGCAGGTGGATGAAGCCCACCTCGGTCCGCCCGGAGAGCAGGTCGCGATAGCTGCGACGCAGCGCAGAGCAGGCGAGCACCGTGGAGTTGCCCTGCTCCTCCTGATCGGCCATCCAGTCCGCCAGGGCCAGCAACCAGGGTCGTCGGTCGGCGTCGGTGAGGGGGATGCCGGCCCGCATCTTCTCGATGTTCGCCGTCGGGTGGAAGCCGTCGGCGTCGGCGAAGACCCAGCCGATCCGCTCGGCGATCAGCACCGCGATCGTGCTCTTGCCGGACCCCGACACCCCCATGACCACCGCGTGCTGTGTCACGAGACCTCCTGGTGAGCCTCGAACTCGCCCACCTGCGTCAGCACCTGGTCGACCAGGCCACCACCGGGCTCCTCGATGCCCATCCAGCCGAGCACGGTCCGCACGGCCTCGGCCGGGTCGGCCGAGGCCAGGTGGCGGACCGTGTCCTGCTGGGCATCGGTCACGGGCGCGCCGTGCCCGTGCAGGTGCGCGATCCAGGCCGCCACCGGCCGGGTCGCGCCCACCGGCACCGCGGCCCCGGTGGCAGATCCCCGGGCCGCCTCGGCGGCCAGGGCCGGACCGAACCGGATCGGCACCTTCTGGGAGCCATCGGCGGCGATCTGGGCCAGCAGGTGCTTGATCCGTGGGTTGGAGAAGCGCTCGACCAGTGCCGCGCGGTAGTCCTCGACACCCTCCACGTCCAGGTTGGCCGCCGCGACGTCCCACCACTCCTCGACCCAGCCCCGCACCGTGTCGTCGGTGATCGCGGACGACACCGTCTCATGCCCCAGGATCGAGGCGCCGTAGGCCATGAGCGAGTGCGAGCCGTTGAGCAGCCACAGCTTGCGCTGCTCGTGCTTGCTCACGTCGTCGACGAACTGCGCGCCGGGCCACTCCGGGCGCCCTCGCGGGAACTCGCCGGACAGCACCCACTCGGAGAACGGCTCGGTCACCACGACCTGCCGGTCCTCGACCCCGAGCAGCTCCGCCACGGTCGCGCGGTCCTCCTCGGTGGCCCGCGGGGTGATGCGGTCGACCATCGTCGTGACGACGGCGACGTTCTCCTCGATCCAGTCCAGGAGCGTGGCATCGACCTCGGCGGCCAGGTCGCGCACGACCCGCCCCACCATGGCGCCGTTGTGTGGCACGTTGTCGCAGGGCACGAGGGCGATCGGCCCGGCACCGGCGGCCCGGCGCGCGAGCAGCCCCGCCACCAGGCGACCCGGCGTCGTGGACACGTCGTCGGTGCTGGCGTCGGTGCGCAGCGCCTCGACGTCGGCGGCAACGGCGGTGTCCGTCAGGTCGAGCCCACCACCGGTGGCGCGGCGATAGCCCGCCTCGGTCACCGTGCTGGTCACCAGCGCCAGCTCGGGAGAGGCGAAGTAGCCACGCAGCGCAGCCACGTCCGCACCGGCGTGGGTCGCGCTCAGGGAGCTGATCACCTCCGGGCGGTCTCCGTCCGGCTCCCGCACGAGGAGGGTGTAGAGGTCCTCCTGCGTGGCCAGGTCCTCGGCCACGTCGGGCGTGCGACCGGTGAAGGCGGCATACCCCCAGTCGGCGGCGTCCGCCGAGTGCTCGGTGAACCACGCCTGGTGCGCCCGGAAGAAGTTGCCGATGCCGAGGTGGACCATCCGCACGGGGGCAGCCGGGCGCCCATGCTCGCTCCGGCGCAGCTGCACCGACTCCGGCGGCGGGGCGGACCCCCCGCCCGGGGCCTCCGGTGAGGTGTGCGAGGGATCGTTCATGATGCCGCTCCGGCGAGCTTGAAGGCGCGGGTGGGGATGGTGGTGACCAGGTCCCGGGCGATGCGGTGTGCGTCATCCTCCCGCACCCGGTGGTCGGCAACCAGGCGGGCCAGGAAGGCCGCGTCCAGGCGGCGCGACATGTCGTGCCGCGCCGGGATCGAGCAGAACGCGCGCGTGTCGTCGATGAACCCGGAGGTCCGGTAGAAGCCGATCGTGTCAGTCACCGCCGAGCGGTAGCGGCCGATCGCCTCGGGCGCATCGAGGAACCACCAGGGTGCCCCGGCGTAAACGCTCGGGTAGAACCCGGCCAGCGGTGCGATCTCCCGGCTGAACACCGTCTCGTCGAGGGTGAACAGGATCAGCTGGAAACCCTGCGCGGTGCCGAAGCGGCTGAGCAGGTGCTGCAGGCCGCGGGTGAACTCCATCTGGATCGGGATGTCGTGGCCGGTGTCCGGGCCGTGGGCCTGCAGCGTGGGCGTGTGGTGGTTGCGGTAGGACCCCGGGTGCAGCGTCATCACCAGGCCGTCCTCGGTCGCCATCCGGGCCATCTCGACCAGCAGGTGTCGGCGCAGTGCGGTGGCCTCGTCCTCGGTGGCGGTGCCCGCGAGCGCGGCCGCGTAGATCCGGCTGGCCTCGGCGTCGTCCAGGGTCAGGGTCACGACGTCGGCGTGGCTGTGGTCGCTGGAGACCGCGCCGTGCTCGACAAAGTAGCGGCGGCGCGCCTCCAGGGCCCGGAGGTACCCGGCATACTCCCCGGTGTCCTCGCCGGAGACCTCGGCGAGGCGGGCGACCAGCTCGGGGAAGTCGGACCGGCCCGGTTCCAGGTACTTGTCCGGCCGGAAGGTCGGCAGGACCCGGTGGTGGAAGGAGTCGTCCGCGGCGAGGCGGGCGTGGTGCGACAGGTCATCGCACGGGTCGTCGGTGGTCGCCAGCACCGAGATGCCGAAGCGGTCCATGAGCGCGCGGGGGAGGAAGTCCGCCCCCGCGATGACCTCGGCGATCCGGTCGTAACTGGCGTCCGCGCTCTCCTCCGACAGGGTCTCGGTCACCCCGAAGATGCCGACCAGCTCGTCCTCCAGCCAGTAGCGCACAGGGGTGCCCAGGAACAGGTCCCAGTGCCGGCACAGGTGCGCCCAGGCGCGGCGGGCGCCCGCCTCGTCCAGCTCCGCACCGCCCACGCCCAGCTCGACCAGGGGCACCCCTGCGGCGTGCAGCATCCGGAAGATGTAGTGGTCCGGCGTGAGCAGCAGGGATGTCGGGTCCCGGAAGGGGGTGTTCTCAGCCAGCCACTCCGGTGGCACGTGGCCGTGCGGGCTGATGATCGGCAGGTCCTTGGCCGCGGCGTAGATCTCCCGCGCGATGCGCCGCGTCGCCGGGTCAGCGGGCAGAAGCCGGTCGTGGTGCAGGACGTTGGTCGACATGAACCCACCTAAGCCGATTCCCCCCGGGACGTCTAGGGTGACGGGCACCCGGTGGCCTGTCGTCACCCTTCCCGGGGGCTCGGCGCGGCGGGCCACTTGTCCTTCTGCCCCACTCAGGCCAGAGTGGGCCTAGAGACTTCAGATCACCTGCTCCGGGAGGCGCCCGATGACCGCACCAGTCAGCCCTCTAGCCCAGGTAGGCGTGATCGGCCTGGCGGTGATGGGTTCCAACCTGGCGCGCAACTTCGCCTCGCGGGGCCACACCGTCGCCGTCTTCAACCGCACCGTGGAGAAGACCGAGGTGTTCAGCACCGACTACGGTGCCGAGGGCACCTTTGTCGCCGCACCGACGCTGGAGGAGTTCGTCGCCGCGCTGGAGCGACCGCGCAAGGTGATCATCATGGTCCAGGCCGGGGCCGGCACCGACGCCGTGATCGGGCAGCTCATCCCGCTGCTCGAGGAGGGCGACATCGTGGTGGACGGCGGCAACGCGCACTACGAGGACACCCGCCGGCGGGAGGCTGCGCTGCGCGAGGTCGGCCTGCACTTCGTCGGCGCCGGCATCTCCGGCGGCGAGGAGGGTGCGCTCAAGGGCCCGAGCATCATGCCCGGCGGCAGCCCGGAGTCCTACGCCGCGCTCGGCCCCCTCCTGGAGGACATCTCCGCGAAGGTGGACGGTGAGCCGTGCTGCGCCTACATGGGCACCGACGGCGCCGGGCACTTCGTCAAGATGGTCCACAACGGCATCGAGTATGCCGACATGCAGTTCATCGCAGAGGCCTACGACATCCTCACGGCGGCCGGGATGGCTGCCCGGGAGGTCTCAGACGTTTTCCGGGAGTGGAACACCGGCGACCTGGACTCCTACCTCATCGAGATCACCTCCGAGGTGCTCGACCAGGAGGTCGACGGCACGCCGCTAGTCGAGGTGATCATGGACCGGGCCGAGCAGAAGGGCACCGGTCGCTGGACCGTGCAGATCGCCCTCGAGCTGGGGGTGCCGGTCAACACCATCGCCGAGTCCGTCTTCGCCCGCTCCACCTCCGGCCACACGGCGTTGCGCGAGGCCTCGCGCGGCCTGGCCGGGCCGGACCGCGCGATCACGGTCGAGGACCGGCCGGCGCTCGTGGACGCTGTCCGCCGGGCGCTCTGGTCGGCGAAGGTCGTCGCCTACGCCCAGGGCCTGGACCAGATCCGCACCGCGAGCCAGACCTACGGCTGGGACGTCAACATCTCCGAGGTGGCCCGCATCTGGCGCGGCGGGTGCATCATCCGGGCCAAGCTGCTGGAGCGGATCCGGCAGGAGTATGCCGGGGCGAACCTGGCCACGCTCCTGGCCGCCCCGAGCGTGGCGGCCGAGCTGGCCAGCTCCCAGGACGCGTGGCGGCACGTGGTGGCCGTGGCCACCACGGCCGGCGTGCCCGTGCCCGGGTTCAGCGCCGCCCTCGCCTACTACGACACGGTGCGCTCCGAGCGGCTGCCCGCATCCTTGGTGCAGGGGCTGCGGGACTTCTTCGGGGCGCACACCTACCAGCGCATCGACAGGCCCGGGACGTTCCACACGCTGTGGTCCGGCGACCGCAGCGAGCTGGAGCTCTGAGTGGTTGGCACACAGCCCGTCCCGGACGTGGGCCAGGAGGTCTCCCCAGAGGTCGAGGCGCTGATCGGGCGGGTCGCCGCGCACCTGCCGACCGAGGGCCGGCTGGGGGTTGCCTACTCCGGCGGCGTCGACTCCACCACCCTGCTGGCCGTCGCCGTCCGGCACCTCGGCGCGGACCGGACTGTCGCCATACTCGGCATCTCTCCCAGCCTGGCCACCGCCGAGCGTGCGGCGGCGCACGACATCGCCCGCGGCATCGGCGTGGGCGTCGTCGAGGTGCCCACGGACGAGGGGTCCTCGGCCGCCTACCGTGCCAACGGGCCGGACCGGTGCTTCCACTGCAAGGACGAGCTGTTCACCCGCATCGGCGACGACGTGGCGGTGGCGTACGGGTTGAGCGCGATCAGCTACGGCGAGAACGCCGACGACGCGATCCGGCCGGACCGACCGGGTGCACGGGCGGCCACCGAGCACCGGGTGCTGCGGCCGCTGGCCGAGGCGAGGCTGACCAAGGCCGACGTGCGGGCGGTGGCCGGGGCGCTCGGCCTGCCCAACGCGGACAAGCCCGCGGCGCCGTGCCTGGCCTCGCGGATCCCGCACTTCACGGAGGTCACGCCGGAGAAGCTGTCGCAGGTCGACCGTGCCGAGGCCGCCGTGCGCGCGCTGGGCTTCTCCGACTGCCGGGTGCGCCACCACGGCGACGTCGCGCGGCTGGAGCTGACCGACCACGAGCTGGCCCGCGCCGCCGACCCGGAGGTGCGCTCCGCGCTGGTCGACGGCGTGCGGGCCGCCGGATTCCGCTTCGTGGCGCTCGACCTGGTCGGCATCCAGTCCGGCGCCTTCACCCTGCCCCTGGTCGCCCGTGACTGACCCGACCCGCACACCGCCGACCGCCAGCCTCGAGGGCATCGCCGAGTTCGACTTCGGCCGAGCAGCCCGCCGCGGCTATCCAGAGGCGGTGCTCTGCGAGGGCAAGACGATGGAGCACCTGGTCGCCATCGCCCGGGAGGTGGGTGCGCACCAGCATTCGAACGGGCACGAGCCGCTGGGGACGATCCTCTTCACCCGCGCGTCCACCGACCAGGCGCAGGCAGTATGCCGTGAGCTCCCCGGGGCCGCCCACGACCCGGTCGCGCGGATGGTCGCCTGGCCGGGCCCCGTGCCCGAGCCGAGCGGCGGGACGGTGCTGGTCCTGTGTGCCGGGACCGCGGACATCCCGGTCGCGCGGGAGGCGTGGCTGACGGCCCGGCACCTCGGCCGGCCGGCCGAGCTCGTGGTCGACGTGGGGGTCGCGGGACTGCACCGGGTCCTGGCCCGTGTCGACCAGATCGCAGCGGCCTCGGCCATCGTCGTGGTGGCCGGCATGGACGGCGCCCTGGCCAGCGTCGTGGCGGGTCTGGCCTCGGCGCCGGTCGTGGGCGTGCCCACCTCGGTGGGCTACGGCGCAGCCCTGGACGGGCTGGCCCCGCTGCTCTCGATGCTCAACGCGTGCGCGCCAGGCGTGGCCGTCGTCAACATCGACAACGGCTACGGCGCCGGGCACCTGGCTGCGCAGATCGCTGCCACGGGCTGACAACCCGAGCCACGGGGCCGAGACCTCATTGACTCGTCAGCCCTCCAGAGCCATCGGGTCCTCGGTCTCAGCCGTTCCGCTCGTAGACGTCAGGGATCCCGTCGTCGTCGAGATCGAGGCTGTCGGCCGCCTCCACCCGTCGGTAGTGCCGGTTCCGCGCCGTCAGGATGATCGAGCCGACGACTGCGGCCAGCGCCGAGGCGAGGAAGATGCCGACCTTGGCATGCGCCCCGATCATGGTGCCGACCCCGAAGCTCAGCTCGGCGACCAGGAGCGAGACCGTGAAGCCGATGCCGGCGAGGGCGGAGACCCCGATGACGTCGATCCAGCGCACGGACGGGTCCAGGCTGGAGCGGCTCAGCTTCGTGACGAGGTAGGTCGTGCCGGTGATCCCGATGATCTTGCCCAGGACCAGGCCGGCGATGATGCCGGTCGTCACGGTTGAGCCGAGTGCCGAGCCCAGCCCGTCCAGACCACCGATCGCGACCCCTGCGGAGAAGAACGCGAACACCGGCACCGCAAAGCCGGCCGATATCGGCCGGAGCCGGTGCTCGAAGATCTCGGCCAGCCCGTGCACGTGCTCGCCCTCCGGCTCACCCTTGTCCGCCCGCAGTCGCGCCGGCACGGTGAACCCGAGGATGACGCCGGCGATAGTCGCGTGGATGCCCGAGGCGTGGACCAGCGCCCAGAACACCATCCCGACGGGCAGGAGCAGGACCCAGGCCCAGGACTGGTGCCGGCGGAACAGTGACCGTTGCTGGCGCGCGAGCAGCGCGTAGGCCACGAGCGGGACCAACGACCACAGCAGCATCGGGACGACGATCCCGGAGGAGTAGACGAGCGCGATGATGAGGATCGCGATGAGGTCGTCGACGACGGCCAGGGTCAGCAGGAAGATCCGGAGCGCAGGAGGCAGGTGTGAGCCGATGATCGCCAGCACGGCGACGGCGAAGGCGATGTCCGTCGCGGTCGGGATCGCCCAGCCGCGCAGGGCCTCGCCGTTCCCCCAGTTGATCGCGGTGTAGATCAGGGCGGGCACCGCCACGCCACCGAAGGCCGCCGCGACCGGCACGATGGCCCGGTCCCACCGGCGCAGGTCGCCGATCATGATCTCGCGCTTGAGCTCGAGGCCGACCAGGAAGAAGAAGATCGCCAGCAGTCCGTCGGCCGCCCACGCGCCGAGGGTCAGGCGCAGGTGCCAGGGCTCGTAGCCGACCTCGGTGTCCCGGAGGGAGAAGTAGCTGTCGGCCCACGGCGAGTTGGCCCAGACGATCGCCACGACGGCGGCCGTGACCAGGAGCATGCCACCGACGGTCTCCTTGCGGAGCACGTCGCTGATCCGGACGACCTCGGAGTAGCTTCCCCGCCCCAGCGTGGTGGGCCTCTGTGGTGGGCTCTGGTCCTCAGACATCGGTGTCCTTCGTGGCTCGGCGACATGACGCCGACCAGACTTCCCGGCACACCAGCTCCCACTGTAGCCGCCGGGCCTCCTACTCGGGCGAGAGCAGCCCCATCTGCTCGGGGATCCACATCGAGAAGGGCGCGATGTAGGCCACGAGAAGGAGCCCGAGGGCCAGGGCGAGCAGGAACCAGATCAGCTTGCCCACCACGGGTTCGATGCCCATCCCCGCGACGCGGGCACCGACGAAGAGCACGTTGCCGACCGGGGGTGTGATCACGCCGACGCAGAGGGCGTAGACGATGACCGTCCCGAAGTGGACGGGGTCCATCCCGAAGCCGACGACCACGGGGAGGAAGATCGGCGTGAAGATCAGGATCGCCGGCGTGGGGTCCATGAAGGTGCCGACCAGCAGCAGGATGACCATCATGACCGCCAGGATGACCGCCGGGCTGTCCGAGATGCCGAGCAGCAGGTCGGAGACTGCGTCGGGGATGTGTGAGAACGACATCACGAAGGACAGTGCCGTCGAGACACCGACCAGCAGCATGATGATCGCCGTGGTCCGGGCGGCGTCCAGCAGTGCCTTGGGTAGGTCGGACACCTTGATCGTCCGGTAGACGAAGCCGAGCACCAGGCAGTAGACGACCGCGATGGCCGAGGACTCGGTGGCGGTGAAGATGCCGGCGACGATGCCGCCGATCACGATGATGATCATCAGCAGGGACGGCACCGCCCGCCAGAAGACCCACAGACCCTCCTTGAGGGTGACCCACTGACCCGGCTGCGGGTTGCCGAACTTTCGGTAGGTGAGCATCACGACGATGATGCACGCCACCGCCCAGATCAGGCCCGGAATGATGCCGGCCATGAACAGGGCACCGACGGAGGCGCCGCTGACCAGGGAGTAGACGATGAAGGTGTTGCTCGGCGGGATCAGCATGCCAGCCGGAGCCGAGGCGACGTTCACCGCGGCTGACCAGGACTTGTCGTAGCCCTCCTCCTTCATGCGGGGCGTCATCACCGTGCCGATCGCCGCCGCGGCAGCCACGGCCGCACCGCTGACGGCACCGAACATCCCGTTGGCGACGACGTTGGTCGTGGGGAGGCTTGCCGGCAGCTTGCCGACCAGGACCTTCGCAAAGTCGATCAGCCGCCCGGCGATGCCGCCGGTGTTCATCAGCACCCCGGCCAGCACGAAGAACGGGATGGCCAACAGGGTAAAGGAGTTGATGCCGGTGAACAGCCGTTGGGCCGAGACCAGCGCCGCCTTCTCGAAGTCGAGCAGGACGACCGCGGCGAAGAACGAGCCGAGTCCGATGCTCACCGCGATCGGCACCGAGAAGACGATGCCGATCGCGATCGAGGCGACCAGGACGATCGCGGCGAGGAGTATGGGGTCCACGGGTCACACCACCTGGGGGTCTTCGTCGTGCTCGATGGCTTCCTCGGCGCCCCGCAGGACCGCTTGGAGGTGATAGATCGCATAGAACGTGATCATCGCGCCGCAGATCGGCATCGCGAGATACATCACGCCGACCTGGGTCGGCAGGGCGCTGAGCGACTGGTTCCAGGCACCGCTGGCAGCGCGGATGCCGCCATAGACGAGCACCACCACGGCGAAGAAGATGATCGCCAGCTGCACGAAGACCGCCACCGCCTTCTGCCGGGACGGGGAGAGCTTCTTCACCACGAAGTCCACCGCGATGTGGCCCCGCTCGGAGAAGACCAGCGCCGTGGCGAACAGGCCCACCCAGACGAAGGTGTAGCGGGCCATCTCCTCGGTCCAGGCGCTCGGGCTGTCGAGCACCTGCCGGGTGAAGACCTGCCAGACCACCACGACGACGAGCAGGGCGAAGAGGATGACCGAGGCCCACTGCAGGACCTTGTCCAGCCCTCGCTTGACGGGTTCCATGTCAGCCCTCCTCCTCCGGCGCTGCAGCGCGGATCTTGTCGTAGAGCTCCCGTTGCGTTGACGTAGTCAGGAACTGGTCAGCGAGGGGGGCAAGCGCCTCCTGGACCTCCGCCTGGTCGATCTCGATCCACTGTGCACCGCCGGCCTGCGCCCCCTCGATCGCCTCCTGGGTCGCCGCGTCCCACAGCTGGGTGTGGTCCTCGTAGGTGTTGATCCACTCGTCCTCCAGCAGCTGCCGGTCGGCCGGGTCCAGACCCTCGAGCATCTCGGTGCTGGCCACCATGTAGTCCAGCCCCACCAGGTGGTTGGAGTTCGTGTAGTACTGAGCCACCTCGAAGTGCTTCTGGGTGAAGTAGGAGACCTCGTTGTTCTCGGCGCCGTCCAGCACACCGGACTGCAGGGCGGTGTAGACCTCGCCGAAGGCCATCGGCGTCGGCGACCCGCCGAGCGCCCGAATCATCGCCAGGTTGAGCTCGCTCTCCTGGACCCGGATCTTGACGCCGTCCAGGTCTGCGAGCGTCTCGATCGGTGTCTTGACGTAGATATTCCGAGAGCCCTGCGTGAAGCCACCCATGACCGTGATGTCGTTGCTGTCCTCCAGCGAGGTGTAGAGCTCGCCGACGATCTCCGGGTCGTGCACGACAGGCATCTGGTGCTCGACTGAGTCGAAGACGCCCGGCATGTTGAGCACCAGGAAGTCCGCGCTCAGGTTCTCCATCTGGGAGCCGGAGATGATGCCCAGGTCGATGATGTTGTCACTGAGCAGCTGCAGCACCTCGGCCTGCGCTCCGAGCGTCTCGTTGGGGAAGATGTCCAGGCGCATCCGCCCGTCCGTCTGCTCCTCGAGCCGGTCGCTGTAGTTGGCCAGCGCGACGTACGACGGGTGGGTCTCGGTCTGGTTGAGCGCCACCCGGAGGATGATCACGTCGCTGCCCGCGCCACCTCCCCCGCACGCGGAGAGGCCCAGCCCCACCGCCATCACCGTGCCGAGTGCCACGATCTGACGCCTCATGGGCAGGCCCCTTCCCGAGGAACTTGTTCCGGTCACCATAGGCCCTGTCGCGCGCCGCGCCTATCCCTTCCAGGTAAAGACCTTCCTGGCACGTGGCCGGGTGGGCGCGGCGCCACCGAGCGACCGCTGTTCACCGGATAAACCGAAGTCACGTCGACCGGGTAGACCGGAGTCTCGACGAGTCGGTCAGTAGGTCACCGCTCCCTGGGAGGCCGACCCGACCAGCCGGACATACTTGGCCAGCACCCCGCGCCGCGAGCGCTCGGGCGGATCCGGGGGCGACCACAGGGCCCGCCGCTGGATCAGTATGTCGTCACCCACCTCCAGCTCCAGCGTCCCGCGTGAGACGTCCAGGACGATGGGATCGCCGTCCTCGACCAGGGCGATCGGGCCGCCGGTGGTCGCCTCCGGAGCGATATGCCCGACGCACAACCCCGTCGTCCCGCCGGAGAACCGGCCGTCGGTCACCAGCAGGACGTCCTTGCCCAGGCCAGCACCCTTGATGGCACCGGTGATCGCGAGCATCTCGCGCATCCCCGGGCCACCCTGCGGCCCCTCGTAGCGGATGACGACGACGTCCCCGGCGGCGATCGTGCCGTCCTCCAGTGCGTCCATCGCGGCGCGCTCCCCGTCGAAGACCCGGGCGGTGCCGCGGAAGACGTCGGAGTCGAACCCGGCCGACTTCACGACCGCGCCCTCGGGGGCCAGCGACCCCTGCAGGATGGTGAGCCCGCCGGTCTGGTGGATCGGGTTGTCCAGCGACCGCAGCACGGTGCCGTCGAGGTCCGGCGGCGGCACGTCGGCCAGGTTCTCGGCGACCGTCCTGCCCGTCACGGTGAGGCAGTCACCGTGCAGCAGCCCGGCGTCGAGCAGCGCCCGCATGACCACGGGGATCCCGCCGACCCGGTCGACGTCGACCATCACGTGCTGGCCGAACGGCTTGACGTCGGCCAGGTGCGGCACCCTGGCCCCGATCCGACGGAAGTCGTCCAGGGACAGCTCGACCTCGGCCTCGTGCGCGATCGCGAGCAGGTGCAGCACGGCGTTGGTCGAGCCACCGAAGGCCATGACGACGGCGATGGCGTTCTCGAACGCCTCCCTGGTCAGGATCTGCCGGGCCGTGATCCCCTGACGGAGCATCTCGACGACCGCGCGACCGGAGGCCCGCGCGATGCCGTCGCGGCGCCGGTCGGTCGCGGGCGGGGCCGCCGATCCCGGCAGCGCCATGCCGATCGCCTCGGCCACCGCAGCCATGGTGTTGGCGGTGTAGAAGCCCCCGCAGGCGCCCTCGCCCGGGCAGATCGCCCGCTCGATAGCGTCCACGTCCTCACGGGACATCAGACCCCGGGCGCAGGCACCGACCGCCTCGAAGGCGTCGATGATGGTGACCTCGCGGGTCGAGCCGTCGGAGAGCTTGGCCTGACCGGGCAGGATCGTCCCGGCATAGACGAAGACGGCGGCCAGGTCGAGGCGGGCGGCGGCCATCAGCATCGCCGGCAGCGACTTGTCACACCCGGCCAGGAGCACCGATCCGTCGAGCCGCTCGGCCGACATGACCGTCTCCACGGAGTCGGCGATCACCTCGCGGGAGACCAGCGAGTAGTGCATGCCCTCGTGGCCCATCGAGATGCCGTCCGACACCGAGATGGTGCCGAACTCCAGCGGGTAGCCACCGGCCTCGTGGACCCCGTCCTTGGCGGCCTGGGCCAGCCGCTCCAGCGACAGGTTGCACGGGGTGATCTCGTTCCAGGACGACGCGACGCCGACCTGGGGTTTGGCGAAGTCCTCATCGCCGAGGCCGACGGCCCGGAGCATGCCGCGGGCAGCGGCACGCTCCAGACCGTCGGTGACGTCGCGTGAACGCGGCTTGGGATCGGCCGGCTCCCCCGAGCTGGCGACCGACCCGGTCGTGCTGTCCACCTGGGTCACCGCGCCGCGGTCCCCTCGACGTAGTCGGTGTCGTGGGACTTCACCCACGACATCATCTCGCGCAGCTCGCGGCCCACTCCCTCGATCGGGTGGGTCTCACCAGCCGCGCGGAGCGTGGTGAACTCCGGGGCACCGGCGTCCTGGTCGGCGATGAAGCGGGCGGCGAAGGCTCCGCTGCGCACGTCCTCGAGCACCGCCTGCATGTTGGCCTTGACCTGGTCGTCGATGACCCGCGGCCCGGAGACGTAGTCGCCATACTCCGCCGTGTCGGACACCGACCAGCGCTGCTTGGCGATGCCGCCCTCATACATGAGGTCCACGATGAGCTTGAGCTCGTGCAGGCACTCGAAGTAGGCGACCTCCGGCTGGTAGCCGGCCTCGGTGAGGGTCTCGAAGCCCTTCATGATCAGCTGGCTCACGCCCCCGCACAGGACGGCCTGCTCACCGAACAGGTCCGTCTCGGTCTCCTCGGTGAAGGTGGTCTTGATGCCGCCGGCGCGCAGGCCACCGATGGCCGCGGCGTAGGACAGCGCCAGGTCCCAGGCGCGCCCGCTGGCGTCCTGCTCCACGGCGACCAGCACCGGCACACCCCGCCCGTCGACATACTCCCGGCGCACCAGGTGACCCGGGCCCTTCGGGGCGACCATGCACACGTCCACCCCGGCCGGGGGCTTGATGTAGTCGAAGCGGATGTTGAAGCCGTGGCTGAAGAAGAGCGCGTCGCCCTCCTCCAGGTGCGGCTCGATCGCCTGGGTATAGAGCTGGCGCTGCGTGTGGTCCGGCGTGAGGATCATGATCAGGTCGGCCTCCTGGGCCGCCTGCTCCGGGGTCACCACGCGCAGCCCCTCGGCCTCCGCCTTGGCACGCGATCGCGAGGTCTCGGGGAGACCGACGCGCACGTCCACCCCGGAGTCCCGCAGCGACAGCGCGTGCGCGTGCCCCTGGCTGCCGTAACCGATGACCGCGACCGCCCGGTCCTGGATCAGACCGAGCTCGGCGTCGTCGTCGTAGTACATCTTGGCCATCTGAAGTTCTTCTCCAATTTTCGTAGTGGATTTGTTGGTCGATCCCGCATTTTCGTAGTGGTTTTGCGCCTCGACCCCACCTTTCGTCGTAGTTTCGCTGCGGTTCCACCCTGTGCGGGATGATGTGGAACGGGTTTCTGTGGGTCGGCGGGTGCACTGCCCAGCTCGGGCGGTGGACCTGGCGCGTCGGAGATCCCGGAAACCGCGGAGGCAGGACCTGCAAAACCTCCCTATTTTTCCGGGATCGACCGACGAAACCCCTATATTTTTTGGGGGGGGATCAGCCCCAGGCCGCAGCCATCGCGCCGACCGGGCGGGGGCCGTTGTCGTTGATCGCCCACAGCTGGTCGCGGATCGCCGAGGGGTCGGACAGCTCCTCGATGTGGATGACCTCGATCAGCTTGTCCAGCTGGTTGGTGACCTTGTGCAGCTGCTCGTCACCGACGTTGAGGACGATGGTCATCCGGGAGACCTTCGGGTCCTCGGTCGGGCCGACCACCAAGTGGTCGATGTTGAAGCTGCGGCGGGCGAACAGGACCGAGACCCGGGCCAGGACGCCCGGATTGTTCTCGACCAGGACGGACAGTGCGTGACGGCTCATGATGTGCTCCAAAGTGGTTGATGTGGTGTGTGGTGCATGTCAGCTGGTATGCCCGGCCCCTACCCGGACTCGAATAATCAGGAGGCGGTGCCGGCCGTAGCAGGAAGGCATCAGTCGTCCTCCTCGAACTGCGGCGCGAGATCGCGGGCGTACTTGATGTCGTCGTTGCTGGTGCCGGAGGCGACCATCGGCCAGACCATCGCGTCCTGGTGGACGCGGAAGTCCACGACCACGGGGACGTCGTCGATGGCCATCGCGGCCTCGATCGTGCGGTCGATGTCCGCCGGGTCCTCGCAGCGCAGGGCCTCGCACCCGTAGCTCCGGGCCAGCATCACGAAGTCGGGGACCTGGACCGGGGTGCGGCTGCCGGGGTGGCCGGGGGTGCCGCGCAGGCCTGTGTGGCTGTAGCGCTCGTTGTAGAAGAGGGTCTGCCACTGGCGGACCATGCCCAGCGCACCGTTGTTGATGATCGCCACCTTGATCGGGATGCCCTCCACCGAGCAGGTCGCCAGCTCCTGGTTGGTCATCTGGAAGCACCCGTCGCCGTCGACCGCCCACACGGTCGCGTCCGGCCGGCCGACCTTGGCGCCCATCGCGGCCGGCACCGCATACCCCATGGTGCCGAGGCCACCGGAGTTGATCCAGGTGCGGGGCTGCTCGAAGCCGAGGTAGTGCGCCGCCCACATCTGGTGCTGCCCGACGCCCGAGGTGAACACCGCGTCCGGCCCGGCCAGGGCGCCCAGCCGCTGGATCACCTGCTGGGGGGCGACCTGCCCACCGGGCGCCTCGTCATACGACAACGGGTAGCGGCCCTTGACGCCCTGGCAGAAAGCGACCCACTCGGCATAGTCGGGGACGTCGCCACCCTCGACCCGGGCGCGGAACTCCGCGGCCAGGGCCGCGATGGTGGGCCGGCAGTCACCGACGAGGGCGACCTCGACATCGCGGACCTTGCCGATCTCGGCGGGGTCGATGTCCGCGTGGATGACTGCGGCGTGCGGGGCGAACGACTCGCGCACGCCGGTGACCCGGTCGTCGAACCGGGCGCCCAGGGCGATGATCAGGTCGGACTTCTGCAGCGCGCCGACCGCAGCGACCGTGCCGTGCATCCCCGGCATACCCAGGTGCTGCGGGTGGCTGTCGGGGAAGGCGCCGCGCGCCATCAGCGTGGTGACCACCGGCAGCCCGGTCAGCTCGGCCAGCGCCATCAGCTCGCGGTGCGCGCCGGCGCGGATGGTGCCACCACCGACGTAGAGCACCGGGCGGCGGGAGGACAGCATCAGGCTGACGGCGTCGCTGACCTCGGCCTGCCCCGGCTCGGTGACGGGGCGGTAGCCCGGCATCGCCAGGTCACCGTCGGTGATCCGCTTGGTCTGCGCCATCAGCGCGTCCTTGCTGACGTCGACCAGGACCGGCCCCGGGCGACCGCTCGAGGCCAGCCGGAACGCGCTGGCGACGGTCGGGCCGATCTGGTCCGGGTCGGTCACCAGGAAGCTGTGCTTGGTCACCGGCATGGTGATCGAGCGGATGTCGGCCTCCTGGAAGGCGTCCGAGCCGATCGCGCTGCTGGGCACGTTGCCGGTGATCGCGACCATCGGGACGGAGTCCATGTTGGCGTCGGCCAGCGGCGTGACCAGGTTCGTCGCACCCGGTCCGCTGGTGGCCAGGCACACCCCGACCTTGCCCGTGGCCGCCGCATAACCCTGGGCGGCGTGCCCGGCACCCTGCTCGTGACGCACCAGGATGTGCCGCAGCTCGGGTCGCTGGTAGAGCGTGTCGTAGAGCGGCAGGACCGCGCCGCCCGGGAGGCCGAAGATGTGCTCAGCCCCTACGCGCAGCAGGGCGTCCACGAGTGCCTCGGCACCGGTCGTCGTGCTCGGCTGCGCCGACTGGGTGGGCGCTGCGCTGGCGGGCTGGGCGGTCATATCAACTCTCTCGGATCGTTTCGGGGTATAAAAAAACCTCCGGCCCGATGGGCAACGGAGGTAGGACGCGTCTCGGTATGGCTACCGCGTGACGCGCCCTGAGGTAATAAGTACGATGCTGAGATGCATGGGGCTAACCATGCCCCCTCCGCCCCCCTTCCTGTCAAGAGGCTTTCGCTGTGAGCCGGGTCACATCGCCGGCGCGTGGTGCAACTAGGGCTCATGAGGCTGGCCTGCGGGTGGGTCCCGGCCCGTTCGTTGCGGCAGTATGCCGAGGCGCGGGGTGAGATCTGCGACCTCACGACATACTGGGGGCAGGTTGGTCTCGGGAAGCACCGTGCACGGGACCTCGGAGGAGCGCGATGACCGGGGGAAAGAGATGACCGGGACGGACCAGGACCTGCAGCGCGTCCAGCGCCGGGGACGCCTCGTCATCGCGACGATCATCGCGCTCTTCGTGCTGGTGTGCGTGGCGCTCGGCGTCTTCCTGTGGCAGCGCCAGCAGCAGGAGAACCGGCTGGCCGAGCTGACCAAGACCGGTCTGCTCGCGGTGGGTCTGCCGCCCCTCACCTTCGAGATCGACGAGGTCTCGGCCCTGGAGAACAACCGGGGACTGGTCACGACCTACCGGTATGCCGACGGCGAGCCGGTGAGCCAGTTCCGCCTGCTCAACCTCCGGGTGGGGACCGGCCAGGACCCCTGCGAGGTGCTCACCCGTGTCGAGCCAGCACTCGGGGACCGGTGCGAGGTGTCCGGGTCGAGCCTCTCCGCGGTGGCGAACGGGCCCAGCACGATCCTGCACGCGGAGGGACAGGTGCACGCCGCCACGCTGGTGGTGCTCGTCGGCCATCCGGCGACGTTCGACGACCAGACCCTGCGCGCCTTCGTCGACGCCGCCGAGCTGGTCAGCATCCGGGAGCTGCTGGCCCAGGCCGGCTGAGCCACCAGCGGACCCCGACCGGACCCGCGAGCAGGTGATGACGAAGGGCCTGCGGAGGTGTCGGCATACCGACCCCTCCACAGGCCGCCCTGTCGGGCGGTGACGCTCAGCGCATCACGCGTGGATGTCGACCGAGGCGTTGCCGGGCACCGTCTCCCCAGCCCCTGCGCGGTAGGCGGCCTCGATGTTGGCGCCGACCTCCTGGTCGATCTGGGTCCAGTACCAGAAGACCCGGCTCAGCACCGGCTCCTCGACGTCCGCGAGCGAGCCCACGACCGTCTTGACGAGCTCCTGGCGCTCCTCCTCGGTGTAGACCTCGCGCACCAGGGTGTGGGCCTGGCCGAAGTCGTCGTCCTCGGCGTGCAGCGTGTAGGCCGCGCGCACCATCTCGCCGTCGGCCTCCCAGCCGGTCTCCGAGGTGCCCTGCTCGTTGGCGTAGGGACGACCGTAGGAGTTGGGGGAGTAGACCGGCGCGGCGCCGCTGTGGTGGAACTGCATCGCGCCCTCCTTGTCATAGGAGTTGGTCTTGCTCTTCGGCGCGTTCACCGGCAGCTGGTTGAAGTTGGTGCCCAGCCGGTTGCGCTGCGCGTCCGGGTAGGAGAAGACCCGGGCCAGCAGCATCTTGTCCGGCGAGACGCCGGTGCCGGGCACCGTGTTGGACGGGCTGAAGGCGGCCTGCTCGATCTCCGCGAAGTGGTTGGTCGGGTTCTCGTAGAGGGTGAACCGGCCGACCGGGATCCGCGGGTAGTCCTTCTTGGACCAGGTCTTGGTCAGGTCGAAGGGGTTAAAGCGGTAGTCCTTGGCCTCGTCGTAGGGCATGACCTGGACCTCGAGGCGCCAGCTCGGGAAGTCGCCCCGCTCGATGGCCTCGAAGAGGTCGCGACGGTGGTAGTCGCTGTCGCTGCCCGCGAGCTCGGCGGCCTCCTCGTTGGTCATGTTGTGCACGCCCTGCTCGGACAGCCAGTGGTAGACAACCCAGAACTTCTCGCCGGCCTCGTTGACCCACATGTAGGTGTGCGAGGAGTAGCCGTTCATCTCGCGCCAGCTGCGCGGCAGACCGCGGGGGCCCATCACGTAGGAGACCTGGTGGGCCGACTCCGGCACCAGGGTCCAGAAGTCCCACTGCATGTTGCCGCTGCGCAGCCCCGAGTCCGGCGTGCGCTTCTGGGAGTGGATGAAGTCGGGGAACTTCATCGGGTCGCGGACGAAGAAGACCGGCGTGTTGTTGCCGACCATGTCGAAGTTGCCCTGCTCGGTGTAGAACTTCAGCGCGAAACCACGCACGTCACGCCAGGTGTCCGGGGACCCGAGCTCCCCCGCGACGGTGGAGAAGCGCGCCATCATCGGGGTCTTGGCACCCTGCTGCAGGAACGCGGCCTTGGTGAACCTGCTGACGTCCTCGGTCACCTCGAACTCGCCGAAGGCACCGGACCCCTTGGCGTGGGGACTGCGCTCCGGGATGCGCTCGCGGTCGAACCGGGCGAGCTTCTCGACCAGCGCCACATCGTGCAGCAGCAGCGGACCGTTGCTCCCGACGCTCAGCGAGTGCGCGTCGGACGGGCGCGGCGCGCCGTTCTCGTGGGTGCCGGCTGAAAACTCAGACATTCATCCTCCGTGGGTTGTTGGTGTGGTCGCGTCCGCCCCGCGGTCCCCCGCAGCGCGGCAGGTCGGACAGAGCCCGGAGTAGAGGACGTCGGCGACCTCCACCTCGAACCCGTGATCGTGGCTGGGCAGCAGGCAGGGCGCGGCCCCGACGGCACAGGGCACGTCGGTGAGGGCGCCGCAGCCGCGGCACAGCAGGTGGTGGTGGTTGTCGTGGGTGTCCAGCTCGTAGCGCGAGGCGTTGCCGACCAGCATCCGCCGCACGAGGCCGGCGTCGGTCAGCACGTGCAGCACGTCGTAGACGGCCTGCCGGGACACCGGCCCCACGTGCTCCTGCACCCGAACGTGCACGGTGTCGGCACTGCTGTGCGGCGCGCCCGCGAGGACCCCCAGGACGGCCAACCGGGGCCGGGTGACGCGCAGCCCCACCCGCCGCAGCTCCTGCGCAGGATCGAGTATGTCGTGACTCACCCTGGCTCACCTCCGCCTCTTTTGGATTATGTCCAGTTTAGCAATCTTCTGGACAGTGTCCAAAAGAGGTCGCGTTCTGGCTGGGGGCCTGCACCCGGGCCGCGGCTGCCGGGTCACCCGGCTCACGGCATACTGTCCGCATGGCCGATCACTTTGACGTCGTTGTCCTCGGTGCGGGTCCTGGAGGGTATGTCGCGGCGATCCGCGCGTCCCAGCTGGGCAAGAAGGTCGCCGTCGTGGAGAAGCGGTACTGGGGCGGTGTCTGCCTCAACGTCGGCTGCATCCCCTCCAAGGCGCTGCTCAAGAACGCCGAGCTGGCGCACACGCTCAATCACGAGAAGGACAAGTACGGCATCGAGGGCGATGCGACGATGTCCTACGGCCCGGCCCACCAGCGCAGCCGCCAGGTGTCAGCGGGCATCGTCAAGGGCGTCCACTTCCTGATGAAGAAGAACAAGATCACCGAGGTCGACGGGTGGGGCACGCTGACCTCGGCCACGTCGATGAGTGTCGAGCTCAACGACGGCGGCACCCAGGAGCTGACCTTCGACAGCCTGATCCTGGCCACGGGCGCGACCACCCGGATGATCCCGGGCGTGCAGGTCAGCGACAACGTGGTCACCTACGAGGAGCAGATCCTCGACGAGGACCTCCCCGGGTCGATCATCATCGCCGGCTCCGGCGCGATCGGCGTGGAGTTCGCCTACGTCATGGCCAACTTCGGGGTGGACGTGACGATCGTGGAGTTCCTGGACCGGATGGTGCCGACCGAGGACGCCGAGGTGTCCAAGGAGCTGCTCAAGCACTACAAGAAGCTCGGCGTCAAGGTCATGCTCGGCACCAAGGTCGAGTCCGTCGAGGACACCGGCAGCGGGGTCAGGGTGACCGTCTCCCCCGCCGCGGGTGGCGACTCCCAGGTGCTGGAGGCCGACCGGCTGCTGTCCGCGATCGGCTTCGCGCCGCGGCTGGAGGGCTACGGCCTGGAGGCGATCGGCGTGGAGACCACCGAGCGCGGGGCCATCGCCGTGGACGGCCGCGGCCGCACCAACGTCGACGGGGTCTACGCGATCGGTGACGTCACCGGCAAGCTGATGCTGGCGCACACCGCCGAGGCGATGGGCATCGTCGCCGCCGAGACCATCGCGGACGCCGAGACGCAGGAGATCGACTTCGACTTCATCCCGCGCGCGACCTACTGCCACCCGCAGATCGCGTCCATGGGCTACTCCGAGGAGCAGGCCAAGGAGAAGGGCTACGACGTGAAGGTCGCCAAGTTCCCCTTCACCGCCAACGGCAAGGCGATGGGCCTGGGCGACGCGGTCGGCTTCGCCAAGATCGTGGCCGACGCCGAGCACAACGAGATCATCGGCGCCCACATCATCGGCCCGGACGCCACCGAGCTGCTGCCCGTGCTCAACGCCGCACAGACCTGGGACCTCACCGCCGACGAGCTCTCCCGCGTGATCTTCGCGCACCCGACGCTGGGCGAGGCGGTCAAGGAGGCCCTGCACGGCGTCGCGGGCCACATGATCAACCTCTGACTCCCCACTCGACCGAGCGCGTGTAGCGACCAAACCTCACCCGTCGCAGGTGAGGTCCACCGGCTCGGTCGGTCGTTAGATTGTCGGCATGGTGGACGAACCGCAGACCTCGCCGCTGGTGCGACAGATCAACGACGGCAACTGGCTCCCCAGGGAGGAAGCGGAGTCGCTGCGGGCCACGCTGTTCTACCAGCGCGCCGTGCACGCCTACATGACCATGCAGCCGGCGCTCAACGTCATCGGCATGCGCGACGGGTCCGAGAAGGCCTTCGGCCGGGGCTACCACGTGCTCCCGATCTGGAAGGACCGGATGGACAGCCGTACGTGGGTGCCGACACCGAATGCAGACGTCATCTACTCGATGAGCTACCTCGACCTGAAGGAGACTGGGCCGCTGGTCGTGAATGCGCCGCCGAACGTGATCGGCATGTTCACCGACTTCTTCCAGCGCACGCTGACCGACGTCGGCGCCATCGGACCCGACCGGGCCCGCGGCGGTCTCTACCTGCTGCTGCCCCCCGGCTACGACGGGCACGTACCGGGCGGCTACTTCACCTTCACCTCCTCGACGTACAACGTCTTCCTCTTCTTCCGCACGATCATGGGCAAGGGTGACGGCGTCCCGGACCCGGCAGCCGGCGTCGCCGTCGCTGAACAGACGCGGGTGTTCCCGTTGTGGACGCCGGAGAAGGACGTCCCGGCGATGCAGTTCCCGAACGCCAGCGGGCAGCGCCTGAACATGATGTACCCGACCGACTTCGAGTACTGGACGAAACTCCAGGAGTTCGTCGACTACGAGCCCGTGTCCGCGATCGACCCCGAGCTGCGCGGGGTGCTCGCGTCGATCGGCATCATCAAGGGTGAGCCGTTCAGGCCGAGCGACTGGCAACGCACCCAGCTCGAACGCGCCGTCACGGACGCCCCGAGGATGATCCTGGCGCTCGCCCAGCTCGGACGCGACGACGAGCGGAACCTCTACTACGCCGACCGCCGGTGGCAGGTGGCCTGGGCCGGCGGCACGGCCGAGTGGATGCAGGAGAGCTACCTGGACATCAACACCCGTGCCCGGTTCTTCCAGTACGCATACTCATCCGCCCCGGCCATGAACATCCACTCGACCGGCGCCGGCTCGAAGTACCCCTTCACCTACCACGACGCCGACGGCGAGTATCTTCACGGGAGCCACACCTATCGGCTGCACCTACCCCCGGACATCCCCGCCAGCCTGTTCTGGGCAGCGACCGTCTACAACATCACCGACGGCACCATGCCCGAGACCGACCAGCTCCTCCCGTCCACGAACGGCTACTACGACATCCCTGCCAACCAGGATGGCTCCCTCGACCTCTGGTTCGGGCCGGCGCAGCCGGAGGGCGTGGTCGACGCCGCCTTCATCAAAACCGTGCCCGAGCGCCACTTCCTCGTCGCTCTGCGCGTCTACGGCACCGAGCACGCCTTCTACGACCAGACCTGGCGACCCGACGACCTGGTGAAGGTGAGCTGATCGTCCGCCAGGAGGGCTAACGACAGGCGCGTGACGGCATACTGCCGGTCCGTCGCTCGTCGGGGGAGGGCGTGGGCACCGTCTGACCATGGACTACTGTCCCGTCATGGCGCGCCAGTATCAGTTCCGCACCGTCGACGGCGTCGAGACCGTCCAGATCGCCGTGCGTGGGCGCCAGGTGCTGGCCCGCCCGATGCTGAACTTCGGCCCGGCCTACACCCTCGAGCAGCGTCGCGCCCTCGGGTTGCAGGGGCTGCTCCCGCCCGCGGTCAACTCGATGAACGAGCAGCTCAAGCGCGTCTACCGGCAGTTCGCGAACAAGCCCGACGCGTTGAGCAAGTACGTCTATCTCAACCAGTTGCAGGACCTCAACGAGATCCTCTACTACCGGCTGGTGGCCGAGCACCTGGACGAGATGCTGCCGATCATCTACACCCCGACGGTCGGGGAGGCCATCGAGGAGTTCAGCTCGACCTTCGACCGGGCACGCGGCATCTACCTCGCGATCGACAACCCCCAGGACATCGACGAGGCGCTGGCGGCGCACGGACAGGGGCCGGACGACGTCGACCTGCTCGTCGTAACCGACTCCGAGGGGATCCTCGGCATCGGCGACCAGGGGGTCGGCGGCATCCGGATCGCCGTCGGCAAGCTCGCGGTCTACACCACGGCGGCGGGGATCCACCCCCTGCGCGGCGTCCCGATCGTGCTCGACGTCGGTACGGACAACCCGGCGCTGCTCAACGACCCCGCCTATCTGGGCGCCCGTCACGCCCGGGTCCGCGGCGAGCGCTACGAGGAGTTCATCGCGACCTTCGTCGCGGCGGTCAAACGGCACTTCCCCAGGGCACTGCTGCACTGGGAGGACTTCGGCGCCAACAACGCCCACCGGATCCTGGACACCTATCGCGACGAGCAGGTCTCCTTCAACGACGACATCCAGGGCACGGCCGCGGTGGTGGCCGCCGCGGCGATCGCGGCGGTGCGGGCCAAGGGCGAGCAGCTGAGCGACCAGCGCGTCGTCATCCACGGCGCGGGCACGGCCGGCATCGGCATCGCCGACCTGATGCGCGACGTGATGGTGCAGGAGGGGCTGCCGGAGGATGAGGCGGCCCGGTTGTTCTGGGGTCTGGGCAGTCGCGGCCTGCTGCACACGGCCGGGCCGATGCGTCCGTTCCAGGAGCGGTATGCCCGGCCCTCGGAGGAGCTCGCCTCCTGGGTCACTGCCGAGACCGGTCGCTACGACCTGGCCGATGTCGTCCGCAACGTGAGACCGACCATCCTCATCGGCACCTCGGCCCAGGCGGGGTCGTTCACCGAGGAGATCGTGCGCGACATGGCCACGGGCTGCGAGCGGCCGATCATCATGCCGCTGTCCAACCCGACCCCGAAGGCCGAGGCGGTACCGGCGGACCTGCTCGCGTGGACCGACGGCAAGGCGCTGATCGCCACCGGCTCGCCCTTCGGCTCCGTCGAGCACGGCGGGACGACCTATGAGATCGCGCAGGCGAACAATGCCCTGGTCTTCCCCGGCATCGGGCTCGGCGTGGTGGCCTGCCGGGCGACGAAGGTGTCGGACCGGATGATCGCCGCTGCCTCGCGGGCGGTCGCCGAGATGACCTCGGCCAAGCGGCTCGGCGCCCCGATCCTGCCCTCGATGCGGCAGCTGCGGGCCGTGTCTGCGGCCGTCGCGGTGCGGGTCGTGGAGGCTGCGGAGCAGGAGGGGCTGGCCACGATCACGCTCGCGACCCCGATCCAGGACATCCAGGACCTGATGTGGCAGCCCGTCTACCCACAGGTCGAGGTGGTCACCGAGATCGTCGAGCCCTCGGCGCGCACCACCGACCCGTAGTCCGCCGCGGTCGCCGCAGCGACCAGCCTGACGGAAGTCGCCAGAGCCGGAACCGAGGGCGCGTGGGCTGCGTCACATCTGCCGACAGCGTCGTCAGCCCTACTCCTCCCGGAGGCGCACCATGCGTCGTTCAACCCTCCCCGCACTACTCACCATCTCGCTGATCGCCGGGCTCGCCGCGTGCGCGCAGCCGCCCGGCACGGACCCGCCGCGCTCCGGCTCCCAGGGGACACCGCCCTCCGGCGCCGGCGACGAGCTGGACGTCGATGCCGCCAGGGCCGCCGTCGCGGCCCTTCCCGCCTCGCTCATCGAGCGGTTCGCGGGCTGCGACGACCTGCTCACCTACTACCGGGCCAACGCCCTGGAGCTCGTGGGGCCGTGGGGACTGGGCGGTGGCTACGGCTACGCCATGGCCGGCGACGGTGAGGAGGCGGCTGCGGACAGCGCGGGGGTCGCCAGCAGCGGGAGCGGCGGCGAGGCGCCCGCGCACTCCACGACCAACGTCCAGGAGGCGGGTGTCGACGAGGCCGACATGGTCAAGACGGACGGCCGCATCATCGTGACCACCATCAACGGCAAGGTGCGGGTCGTCGACGTCGCCTCCGAGCGGGTCGTCAGCACGATCAGTATGCCGGGGCGCACCGACAGCGTGTATCCCCACGAACTGCTCCTCAACGGCAGCACCCTGGTGGTCCTGTCCTACGAGGAGAACTACCACGCCGTGACGGACAGCTCCGACAACACCTACCCCGCGTTCGGTGCCTCCCGCACGCTGGTGACCACGGTGGACCTGAGTAACCCCGCGGCTCCCCGGACGCTCGGGTCGGTCCGGGTCGAGGGCTCCTACGTGTCGGCCCGGATGATCGGGGAGACGGTCCGGCTCGTCATGCAGACCGACCCGCCCGGCCTGCAGCAAACGTATCCGACCAAGAACACCATGGCCGCCGAGGACGAGGCCGAGGAGCGCAACCGGCAGCTCATTCTGGACTCCACCATCGACGACTGGGTGCCGCACGTCCAGCAGCTCGACGCCGACGGTGACACCCTCTCCACCGAGCGACTGCTGGACTGCGACGACATCTCCCGCCCGCGTGACCCGGCGGGTCTGTCGACGATGGCCGTCCTGACCTTCGACGTCGGCTCCGAGTCACCCGAGCCCACCTCCGCCACCGGGCTGGTCGCCAGCGGGAGCACCGTCTATGCCTCGACCGACCGCCTGGTCGTGGCCACCAGCCGGTGGGACTCCTGGCGCTGGTCGGGCAACGACGCGCTGTGGAGCGGGGATGCCGAGATGCGCACCGACCTGCACTCCTTCGACATCAGCGACCCGGACGGCACGACCTACCAGGCCTCCGGCTCCGTCGACGGCTACCTGCTGAGCCAGTGGGCCCTGGACGAGGAGGCCGGTGTCCTCCGCGTCGCCACGACCACCGACCCGCCAGGGATCTCGGAGGAGTCGGAGTCCTCGCTGATCATGATGCGCGAGGACGGTGACCAGCTGGTCGAGACCGGCCGGGTCGACGGCCTGGGCCTCACCGAGCAGGTCCGCGCCGTCCGTTACCTGAGCCCGGACCTGGCCGCCGTCGTGACCTTCCGGCAGACGGACCCGCTCTACCTGATGGACACCAGCGACCCCACCGCACCCCAGGTGACAGGTGAGTTGAAGATCCCCGGCTACTCGGCATACTTGCACCCGGTCGGGGAAGACACGCTGATCGGTGTCGGCCAGGACGCGGACCCCGAGACCGGGCAGACCAACGGCATGCAGGTCTCGCTCTTCGACATCAGCGACCTCACCGCGCCCCGGCAGACCGAGGTGCTGAACTGGAAGGACAGCTACACGACGGTCGAGTGGGACCACCGGGCGTTCACCTACTGGCCGGCCACGGGCCAGGCGTTCGTGCCGATGTCCAGGTGGTACTCCGATGACGAGAAGCCGTTTGCCGGCGTGGTCGTGCTGGGCGTCGGCGAGGACCGGCTGACCGAGCAGGGCACGGTCGAGGTGAGTCCGAAGGGTGATTACTGGGGCGAGGGCCCGGTGCGCACGCTCGTGATCGGCGACGACCTGTGGACCCTCGAGTGGCAGGGCATGGGTCGGTTCGACCTCGACACGATGCAGGGCGAGTGGGTGCTGGACCTGCCCTGAGCCGGTCCGGCCCGATCGGGCGGATCGGTGCGAGCGACTCGCCGTCGATGTGAGGTCATGGTGCTCACACCGATGGCGTGTTGCGCGCACCGACTGACGCGCACGCGGCCGGCGCTCACCGGCTCGGGCGCCTCACAGCCCGGTCGGCTCCGCCAGCGGCTCCACGTCGGTGCACACGCCCAGCGGGACCAGGTCGGCGAGCGCCAGGAGCGCGGCGGCGGTCGGGTTCGTCACCGTGAACTCCAGCTCGCCGATCTCGACGTCGACGCCGCCGACCGTCCCGTCCGCAAACCCGTCCAGGAAGCCGATGCTCTCGGTGATCGGCCAGTCCTGCGCGAGTGACAGGCGTGCCGCCAGGTCGGCCTCGATCGCGGCCGGGTCCGTGCCGTGCGGGTAGGCCAGCCGGATCGTGGCCTGGTGGCCGGTGAACGCGATGGCCACCGCCTCGACGTCGAGGAGCGACTCCACGTCGTGCGCGTCCAGCACCTCCTCCTGGTCCTCGACAGTGGCGTCCACCCCCAGCGCGTCCGCAAAGGGCACGCACCCGTTGCGCACGATCAGGCTCTCGGCCGGCACCTCCCCGACCCTGGCGGCGGCACTGTGGCTGCTGGTCGCCCACACCGCGTCGGTGCCCACGCCCTGGCCGACCGTGGCCGTTGCCGGGTCGAGGATCGCGTCCGCCAGACCGGGCGCGTCGTCGTCGATCGCCGCCTGCACGAGGTCGAGGTCCAGGCCGGGGCGCAGGGCCAGCAGGAAGCCGCCGCCGTCCGGGCCGGTCCAGTGCACCTCGGCGTCGACGTCGTCCTGCGTGAAGCCGTAGGTCAGGTCGTAGCGACTGTTCTCCAGCCGCAGCAGCCCGTCGCTGAGCAGCACGCTCGAGCCCTCCGCCGCGCGCCAGAACTCAAGCCGGTCGGTCATCAGGTCCGCCGAGGTCAGGTCGGGCACCCCGAGCCGCCCCCGGACCGCGTCGAAGTCGGTGACGGTCAGGTGAGTCGCCTCCACCGGCGTGGCCAGCAGGGCCATCCCGTATGCCGACAGGCCGGCTCCCGCGGTGCCCTCCGGCGAGGCGGTGCTCGCCCGGTCCTCGGGGGTGGTCTGACCTGCCTCGGTGGTCGGCGCCTCGGCGGACGCCTCACCCGTGTGCGTCGCCGTCGGCTCCTCGCTGTCCGACTCGACCGAGCACCCGGCGGCGGCAAGCAGCACAGCGGTGGTGGCGAGAGCGAGCACGCTGCGGGACATAGCCACGATCCTCGCACCGCTCCGCCCCTGGGGCCGCCGACCCGCCCGGGTGCGGTGTGGTGGACTGCACCCATGACGGGTGAGGGCGGGCACGGCACGACGCCACGCCTCCCCCTGGTCACCGACGACGGCAACGGTCGCCTGCTGCTCGCCGTGGGGCTCGCCGCAGGTCCGCTGGTGGCGCTCGGCCTGGCCCGGTTCGCCTACGCCCTCCTGCTCCCGGCGATGAGCGAGGACCTGGGCTGGTCCTACTCCGCGGCCGGCGCCCTCAACACCGCGAACGCCGCCGGCTATCTGATCGGCGCGGTGATCGCGACCACGCTCGCCAGGACGTGGGGCACCCGACGGGCCTTCGTCGCGGGCACCGCGGTCACCACCGTCGCCCTGGCGCTCACCGCCGTGACCAGCACGTATGCCGTGCTCCTCACCATCCGCTTCGTCGCCGGACTCTCGGGGGCCCTGGCCTTCGTCCTCGGCGCGGCGCTGGTCGCCGAGGCCAGCCACCGGGGCACGCCCGGTCGGGCCGCCGTGCTGCTCGGCGTCTACTTCGGGGGTGCCGGTGCCGGGATCGTCGCCGCCGGGCTGTTGGTGCCGTGGGTCCTGGACGTCACCGACGGCGCGGGCTGGCGGCAGGGGTGGCTCACGCTCGCAGCCGTGGGGGTCGTCGCCACCGTGGCCGCGGTCCTCGCCGCACGGCGGGTGTCCGATCCCGCACCGCCGGGGGACCACGCGAGTCGCTGGGACCGGCGCCGCATCGGGTGGGCGGTGGCCGCCTACACCTGCTTCGGCCTGGGCTACATCGCGTATCTGACCTTCATCAGCCAGTACCTCACCGAACAGGGCATGAGCGGTCCCCTGATCGCCGGCTTCTGGGCGGTGGTCGGTCTCGCCGCCGCCGTGTCCGGCCTGGCGTGGGGTCCGCTGCTCGGACGCCTCGGTGGCGCGCGCGGGATGGCCGTCGTCATGACGGCCCTGGCGGTCGGCACGATTCTGCCCGTGGTGCTCGACGGTGCCGTGGCGGCCTACCTGTCGGGTGCCGTCGTGGGCGGGAGCTTCCTGGCGGTGGTCACGGCGGTCAGCATCGCGGTCCGCGAGAGCCTGCCGCAGCCGTGGTGGACCGCCGGCATCGCCTTCGCGACCGTCGCCTTCGGCCTGGGCCAGACCGTCGGTCCCACGCTGACCGGATGGGTCTCGGACGTCACCGCCGACCTCGGCACCGGCCTGCTGCTCTCCGGCGCGATCCTCGTCGTCGGCGCGGGCACGGCGCTGCTGCAGCGGCGCCCGGCCTGACGGCACCCCTCCCCTCGGGACCGAGCGCACCGTGTTGCGCGATTTCCCCCCACCGAGCACGCCGCGTTGCGAGAGCCCACCCCCACCAAGCACCTGACTGCGCCACCCCAGAACGACGAGCAGAAGTGGTCGCGCAGAACATGGCGCATGCGACCAGGACCGCACGACCTTTTCTGCCCCGCGCAACCGCAGCGCGTCCCGGTCGTGGATCCGGGTCAGAGCAGGCGGCGGGCGGAGGCCCAGGCGGTGAGCTCGTGGCGGGAGGAGAGCTGCAGCTTGCGCAGCACCGAGGAGACGTGCGTCTCGACGGTCTTGACCGAGATGAACAGCTCCTTGGCCACCTCCTTGTACTGATAGCCGCGGGCGATCAGTCGCATCACCTCGCGCTCGCGGGAGCTGAGCCGGTCCAGCTCCTCGTCGACCTCGGCGATCTCGCCCGCCGCGGCGCCGAACGCGTCGAGCACGAAGCCCGCCAGGCGGGGGCTGAAGACCGCGTCACCGTCGGCCACCCGCACGATCGCACCGCCCAGCTCGGGGCCGCTGATCGTCTTGGTGACATAGCCGCGGGCCCCGGCCCGGATCACCGCGATCACGTCCTCGGCCGCGTCGGAGACCGACAGCGCGAGGAACCGCACCGGTCCCCCGGCCCGGGTGCTCACCCCGGCGGACCCGGCGATCACGTCGGACCCACCACGGCCGTTCCCGCCGGGCAGGTGCACGTCCAGGAGCACCACGTCGGGCTGCTGCTCCCGGATCACCTCGACGGCCCGGTCGACGGTGCCGGCCTCCCCCACGATCTCCAGCCGGTTGCCGGAGATCTCGTCCAGCTCGGCCCGCACCCCGGACCGGAACATCCGGTGGTCGTCGACGAGGACCAGGCGGATCGGCATACTGCCGCTAGGTTCGGTCATGACTCTGCTCCTTGGTGTTCGACGGGCACCGGCAGCTCGAGGCTGACCTCGGTGCCGCTCTCGAGGCGGCGCACGCGCGCCGTCCCTCCGTGGCGTTGCATCCGGCCCAGGATCGACTCGCGCACGCCGAGCCGGTCGGCCGGGACGTCATCGGGGTCGAAGCCGGCGCCGTGGTCGCGGACGAAGGCCTCCACCGAGACCCGGCCCACCTCGACGTAGGCCGACACCGGCGGCTCCCCGTGCCGCACCGCGTTGACCAGAGCCTCGCGCAGCGCGTTGACCAGGGCCTGACCGTCGGCGTCCAGCGGCCGGTCGCCGGTGACGACCAGCTCGATCGGCACCCCGTGCAGGTCCTCGACCTCGTGCCCGACGGCCGCGACGGCACCGGCCAGGGTCGCCGCGTGCCCGGTCGGGCCGGTGTAGAGCCAGCTGCGCAGCTCCCGCTCCTGCGCACGCGCCAGCCGCGCCACCTGCACCGGGTCGTCGGCCCTGCGCTGGATCAGCGCGAGCGTCTGCAGGACGGAGTCGTGAAGGTGGGCGGCGATGTCGGCCCGCTCGGTCTCCCGGATGCGGCCGGCCTGCTCCTCGCGCAGGTCCCGCCACAGGCGCGCGACGTACGGCGCGGCCAGCAGGCTCACGCCGGCCAGGGTCAGCAGGACGGCCCCGCCCACGTCGCGCAGCTGAGCCAGGTTGCCCCCCTGCACCCCGAGCGCGACGAGGCCGGCGACCGCCAGCCCGAGCCCGAGGACGAGGCGCCCCAGCGCCTGCCGCCGGTCGATGCCCTGGTGGGCCAGCAGCCGGTCCCGCCGCGGCGCGTCCAGCTGCGACCAGACGAAGACCGCTCCGACGGTGAGCAGCAGCACCGGCAGCGTGATGTCCAGCCGCAGGTCGAGCCCCCAGGACTGGACCAGGGCGGCCACGCCGAGCAGGACCGCGAGCCCACCACCGACCACGAGGAGCACCCCCGGGTCGGCCCAGCGGGTCCGGGCCGCCCGGATCTGGGCCTCGCCCTCGTCCGGCTCCACCGTGGCCCACAGGAAGGCGTAGATCAGGGCACCCGTGCCGCCCACCAGGGTGAGCACGACGATCGCGGCCCGCAGCGCGAGCGGGTGGAGGCCGAGGTGGTCGGCCAGCCCACGGCATACTCCCGCGACGACCCGGCCCTCGCTCGCCCGCCGCAGCGGCGGACGCTCCCGACGGGGAGCGACACCCTGCGGTCCCGGGGCGGCGTGCGGACTGGTCACCACCTCATACTCTCGCACCACCGCCCTCGGATCCGCGGTTCTCGGGGTGCGATCAGGGTCCGGTCAGGGTCGACCCTCATAGCGCGCACCCCCGCGTGGGCGGGACCCTGGAGTCATGACACAGACACCACCCGGCGGACAGTATGGCGGGCAGCCGGGCCCGCGCAGCGCCGACAACTTCTTCGTGGGGTTGCGCAGGATCGACATGCGGCGCTCGGGGGACAGCTGGTTCGGCGGCGTGTGCTCCGGGCTGGCCGAGCGGCTGGGCATCGACCCGATCGTCGTCCGCGCCCTGTTCGTGGTGCTGAGCCTGGGGCTGGGGGCGGGGGTCCTGCTCTACCTGGCCGGCTGGCTGCTGATCCCGGACCGCGACGAGACCACCCACATCGAGCAGGCCCTGCGCAATGGCGAGGTCGGCTCGGTGATCCTGCTGGTCTTCACGGTGCTCAGCGTCTTCGGGACGTTCGGCTGGTGGGGCAACGACTGGTGGTTCGGTGGGCTCTGGACGGTGATCTCCCTCACGCTGCTGGCCCTGGGTGGCTGGTGGCTGTGGACCGAGTGGTCCCGACGTGAGCAGCCCGGGTTCTACAGCAACCGGGCCGCGCAGTCCGGAGCCTCGCAAGCCGGTCCGGCACAGTCTGGTCCCGTGCAGCCTGATCCGGCGCAGTCTGGTTCGGCGCAGCCGTGGGGGTCGCCGTCGGGGACCACGCAGGCGTGGAGCTCGCAGGCGTGGAGCTCGCAGCATCCTGCCCCGCCCTACGCCGGCCAGGACACGGCCTCGGTCTCGACGACCCAGGACCGGCCCGAGGACGCGCTCGGGAGCACCGCGCCGATCGCCGGCTCCAGCGGGGCGACGGCCTGGTCCCCGACCGAGCCGTCCGTCGGGCAGTCCCTCGGGCAGTCCGGCGACCACCAGGGCGGCGGACCGACCCCCGCGACGCCCCGCCCACCCAAGCCGCCCAAGGCCCCGCGGCGTCCCTCGCGACGCTCGGCGGGTGTCGCGGGCACACTGCTGGGCACCGGCCTGGCGCTCGCCGCGGGCGGTGGGCTGGCCTGGGCGGCCACGGAGTACGACTGGCCGGTCGACCCCGTCGTCATCGGCCTGACCGGTGCGCTGGCCGCCCTCGGTCTAGTGATCCTGCTCCTGGGCCTTCTCGGCCGGACCTCGGGGTTCCCCGGCTTCCTGGCGGTGTGCGCGCTGATCCTGACGATGGTCGCGGTGCCGGTCGGCCACAACTTCGTCCCCTCCGGGCGGATGGGTGACGTCACCTGGCGGCCGGACGCCAGCATCGGCGACGACGGGCCGTTCCGGCTCGGTGCCGGGACCGGCACCCTCGACCTGCGCGGCGTCGACCCGGGCGACTTCCCGGACCCGATTGTGGCCAGCGTCTCCTTCGGCAACCTCACGGTCGTGGTCCCCGACGACCTGACCGTCCGCATCGAGGCGGGCGCCGGCATGGGCGCCGTCAACAAGAACGGCCAGGACGTCGGCGGGATCGGGGTCGACGAGGTGATCGTGGTCGGCGACGGCCCCGTCGACGTGGAGGTCGAGGCCAACGTCGGCTTCGGGCAGGTCCTCGTGGAGGAGCGCGGGTGATGACCGGGAACGACGACAGCAGGATGACGACCGGCCCCCTCGGGGGGACCGAGCAGACCACAGGAGAGGACGTCGCGATGAGCGCCACGCACGACGACTGGCAGGACCAGTCCGCCGAGGGCTTCGGGCCCGGGGCCTACGAGCAGAGCACCGACGACGGCACCGGGCCGGCCGAGCCCGCCCCGCGCCTGTCCCGTCCGAAGGGCCCCTCGTGGGGCACCGTCGCCCTGGGCCTGATCTGTGTCCTGGTCGCCGGCGGCGCACTGTGGGTGGAGTGGGCGGACGTGACGCTGGACTGGACCCGCTCCGGACCGTTGATGCTGGTTGGCGTCGGCCTGGTGCTGGTGCTCGTCGGTCTGGCCGCGCTCGTGCGGCGCGGCGACGAGGACGAGGAGCCCGGGTCCTAGGGGGTGACCAGCACCGGGTGCAGGTCCCGCACGGTGAACCGTTGTCGGCGGCGCACCACGACGGTGCAGAGCAGCATGGTGATCCCGGTGATCACCGCGAGGACGATCACGTCCAGAGCCAGTCGTGACAGGGGTCCGCCCGAGATGACGATGCGGTAGGCGTCGATGAGGTAGGTCATCGGCAGGAACGGCGCGATCGCGGAGAAGAACCCGGGCAGGATCGCGGACGGGTAGGTGCCGCCCGATGCGGGCAGCTGCAGGATGAGCAGCACCAGGGTCAGCGCCGTCGCGACGGCACCCAGCGCGGTGCGCAACATGTGGGCGATCGCCGAGAAGCACAGGGCGCCGAGCACCGTCAGCAGCACGAGCAGGACCGGGTGGACCGGCGCGAGCCCGAGGGTGAGCCACACCGTGAAGACCATCAGCAGTCCTCCGACGACCGCGATCCACGCGATCGGGAACCACGCCGTCAGCGCCAGCCGCACGGCGTTGGCCCGGCCGGACAGCACGCGCGCGGAGATGGGTCGCACCACCATGAACACCGAGATCCCGAACACCCAGAGCGCGATCGAGAAGAACATCGGGGCCACGCCCCGCCCGTAGTAGGTCGCCGGGTTGTCCACCGTCATCTGCACGTCGGCGGGGGAGGACAGCACCGAGGCGGCCTCCTGCTGCTCCGCCTGGCTGTAGACCGGAAGGCGCTCCACCCCGTCGACCAGTCCGTCGCGCAGCTGGTGGGCACCCTCCTGGAGCTGGGTGAGACCGTCGGCCAGGTCGGCGACGCCAGTATGCAGGGTGGCCAGCCCCCCGGACAGCTCGGTGAGGCCGTCGGCCAGCGCCACGGACCCGGTCTCCAGCTCGGCGAGGCCGGAGGACAGCTCCGCGCTGCCCGCCTGGGCCTCGACGAGGCCCTCGTGCAGGGTGTCGGCGCCCGCCGCGACCTGCTGGGCGCCGTCGTCCAGTGCGACGAGATTGTCGTGGGCCGTCTGCAGCGTGGCCGTGAGGTCGGTCTCCCGGATGCGTTCGTCGATCCGGGTCGCGGCGTCCGCCACCCGCTGGGCCGTCTCGTCGATGTCGGCGGTGTGGTCGCCGACCTGGCCGACCACGCCGGTCATCTGCTGCCACGTCGGGTCGTCAGCGAGCTCGGGATAGCGCTCCTCCAGGTCGGTCATCCCGGCCTGGAGCGCCGCGACATCCTCATCGAGCGCTCCGGTCAGTTCGCTGACCTGGGTGGTGATGGTCACGGCGTCGCCGGAGATCTGCTCGGCGTCGGCCTGCAGCGCCGGCAGGTCCTCCTGGAGCTGCTCCAGCGGAGGCAGGACCGTCGCGTTGAGCTGGCTCGTGCCGTCGGCGACCTGCCCGGCACCGTCGGCGAGCTCGGCCGACCCGTCCCGCAGCTGCACCAGGCCGGCGTCCAGCGACTGGGCACCCGCGTGGGCCGTGCTGGTCCCCGCGGCCACCTGGGCTGCGCCGTCCGCGGCCTCCGCGCCCGCCTGGTCCGCGCGGTCGGCACCGTCGGCCAGCTGGGTCGCGCCGTCGTGTGCCTGGTCCAGACCGTCCGCCAGCTCGGTGCTGCCGTCGCTGGCCTGCGTCATGCCGTCCCGGATGGTGTCGAGGTTGGCGAAGACCGCCTCGAAGTAGGACTCGATGGCCGACTCGTCGACCGCGAGCTCGATGCTCTCGCGGGCCTTGGCGGTGATCGACCCGATGACGAAGCCGTTGGCGTCGTCGGTCCGCAACTGGATCTGCGCGCGGCGCGGGTCCTCGCCGGCCCCGCTCACCAGGTTGGTCGAGAAGTCCGACGGCACGGTGACGGTCATGTAGTAGCGCCCGTCACGCAGCCCCGCCGCGGCGTCCTCGGCATCGGTCACCCGCCAGGCGAAGGTGGGCTTGTCCTGCAGGGACTCCACGAAGTCGTCACCCGCGGTGACCGTCCGTCCGCTGACCGTGGTGGGCTCGTCCTCGTTGACCACAGCCACGGGCAGCCGGTCCAGCTTGCCGTAGGGGTCCCAGTTGGCCGTGAGGTAGATCGCGCCGTAGAGCAACGGGATGATCAGCACGAAGCCCAGCGCGAGCCGGGGCAGGGTGCCGCGGAAACGCCGCAGCTCGTAGCGGGCCAGGCGGGTGGCCGGGAAACTCATGTCAGGTCCTCTCCGTGGGGCGCCGCGGGCAGTTCGATCACCGGGTAACGGCCGCCGCTCGGGTCCTCCAGACACGAGGCGACGACGCTGAGGCCGTCCTCGGTCAGGCGCTCCAGGCGGCGCAGGACCTCCCGCTGCTCGTCACGCCGGAGCCCGGCGTCAAGGTCGTCGAGCACCACGAGCTCGGTCCGGCGCAGGCAGGCCAGCGCCACGGCCAGCAGGGTCTGGTCGAGGGGCGTCAGGTCGGTGACCAGGGTGGCGTGGTCGAGCAGCAGTCGCAGTCGACCGGCCAGCAGCGCCATCCGGTCACTGCCCTGCCCGGTGGGGACCCCGTCCATGAGGCAGCGCTCCACGATGCACTCCCCCACGGTCAGCTGCTCCTCCAACCCGATGAGACCAGAGATCCGGGCGACCGAGGTGATGTCCCGGACGCTGCGGGAGCGATCCAGGTGACGGTGGTCCACGACCAGCACCCCGGTGAGGCCCTTCATGCGACCGGTCAGGGCGAGCAGCAGCGTGGAGCGCCCTGACCCGGCTGGGCCCACCAGCAGGGTGATCTCGCCGGCATCGATCGACAGGTCGATCGGACCAAAGACCGCGTCGCGTTCCGTCGTCAGGGCCAGTCCCTCGGCGAGCACGACGGTCCGGGGTGGGTCGGGCGGCTGCGCAGCGTTCATCATCGGGAGACCTTATAGCGGCGCGCTGGGGCCTGGCAGACCCCGGAGAAACGGCGGTCCCACCCCGGCGTCGGGTGGGCAGGATCCCACCCAGCACACGTCATACTGCATAATCCTCGGCAAAGAGTCTCTCTAACGCAGTTCATGCGATTCCACCCCGTTCACTGGCGCGTGTGACCGAATTGACCACGGTGATCAGTGTCTGATACAACTACCTCAGGTCAAGAGTCCCAGCGTCAAGCCCCGGCTCGCTGGGCGGCAACCCTCCACTCGCGGTGGGGTGCCCCGGGTGATGACCCGGCGGACCACGGCACAGGAGCCGTGATCCGCAAGCGCGGGCCCGTCGACCGGTGGGCCCAGTGACGCACGAAGGAGCGCTGCTGTGACCTGTTGTCGAATGCCTAGTCGCTGAGGACGCCACCCGAGACCGGCGCGACCGCCATCGGACCCCGGTCTGCGTGACTCAGCCGGCGCCACCACGCCTGCGCCGCCCCAGAACACCCCTGTCATCGCGCGCTGCCGCGCACCCACACACCCTTGGAGCACACCATGTCCTGGTCCTTCGCCACCCGTCAGATTCACGCCGGTCAGACCCCGGACGCCGCCACCGGCGCCCGCGCCCTGCCGATCTACCAGACCACCTCCTTCGTCTTCGACGACGCCGACGTCGCCGCGGCCCGGTTCAACCTCGAGGACCTCGGTCCGATCTACACCCGCATCGGCAACCCGACCACCGAGGTCGTCGAGAACCGCATCGCCGACCTCGAGGGCGGCGTCGGTGCCCTGCTGCTGGCCAGCGGGCAGTCGGCCTCCACCTTCTCGATCCTCAACGTCGCCCAGGCCGGTGACCACCTGGTCGCCTCGCCCAGCCTCTACGGCGGCACCCAGAACCTGTTCGCCCAGACCCTGCCGCGGCTCGGCATCGACGTCACCTTCGTCGAGGACCCGACCGACCCGGAGTCGTGGCGTGCTGCCGCCAACGAGCGGACCCGCGCCTTCTTCGGCGAGAGCATCGCCAACCCCAGCGCGCTCGTCCTGGACATCCGCGCGGTGGCCGACGTGGCGCACGAGGTCGGCGTGCCGCTGATCATCGACAACACCATCGCCACTCCCTACCTGACCCGACCGATCGAGCACGGGGCCGACATCGTGGTGCACTCCGCCACCAAGTACCTCGGCGGCCACGGCACCGCGATCGGTGGCGTCCTCGTGGACAGCGGCAACTTCGACTATGCGCAGCACCCGGAGAAGTTCCCGCTGTTCAACGAGCCGGACGAGGGCTACCACGGCCTGACCTTCGCCAAGGACCTCGGCGTCGGCAACGAGATCTTCGGCGGCGTCAACCTGTCCTACATCCTGCGCGCCCGAGTCACCCTGCTGCGCGACCTCGGCCCGGCGATCTCGCCGTTCAACGCCTTCCTCATCGCCCAGGGCATCGAGACCCTGTCGCTGCGGGTGGAGCGCCACGTCGCGAACGCCAAGCAGGTGGCCAACTGGCTGCTGGACCAGGAGCAGGTCGTCTCGGTGAGCTACGCCGGCCTGCCCGGCCACCCGTCATACGAGCTGGCCCAGCAGTATCTGCCCGGTGGCGCCGGCGCCGTCCTCGCCTTCGAGATCGCCGGCGGTCTGGAGGCGGGCAAGGCGTTCGTCTCCGCGCTGGAGCTGCACTCCAACGTCGCCAACATCGGTGACGTGCGCTCGCTGGTGATCCACCCGGCGTCGACGACGCACCGGCAGCTCAACGAGCACGCCCTGGCCGCGGCGGGCGTCACGCCCGGTCTGGTGCGCCTGGCCGTCGGGCTCGAGCACATCGACGACATCATCGCCGACCTGGAGACGGGCTTCCGGGCCGCCAAGGGTCTCTGAGCGCGATGACCGCAGACACTGTCCGGTCCGGCAGCCGACGGCACACGCTCCCCGTCGGTGACCTGCTCCTGGAGTCCGGGGAGAACCTGCCCGGCGTGCGAATGGCCTACGAGACGTGGGGACGGCTCAACGAGGCCAGGGACAACGCCGTGCTGGTGCTCCACGCGCTCACCGGGGACTCCCACGTGGAGGGTCCTGCCGGACCGGACAGTCCGACGCCCGGGTGGTGGCCCGGGCTGATCGGCCCGGGGAGGGTCCTGGACACCGACCGCTACTTCGTCGTGGCACCCAACGTGCTCGGCGGCTGTCGCGGCACGACCGGGCCCTCCTCACCCGGCCCGGATGGTCGCCCCTGGGGTTCACTCTTCCCCCAGGTGACCGTTCGGGACCAGGTCCGCGCCGAGGCCCTGCTGGCCGACCGGCTAGGGATCCACACCTTCGCCGCCGTCGTGGGCGGGTCGATGGGCGGGATGCGCGCCCTGGAGTGGGCAGTGACCCTCCCCGGGCGGGTCCGGCGGTGCCTGCCGATCGCCACCTCGGCCGTGGCCTCTGCCGACCAGATCGGCTGGGCCACGCCGCAGCTCTTCGCGATCCGGCAGGACCCGGCGTACCACCGGGGTGACTACTACCCCGGCCCTGGTCCACGCACGGGCCTGGAGCTCGCGCGACAGATCGCGCATGCGACCTACCGGACCGCCGGAGAGTTGGGCGACCGCTTCGGGGCCGAGCCGCAGCCTGGTGAGGACCCGCTGGCCGGTGGCCGGTTCGCGGTGCAGTCCTACCTGGAGCACCACGGGCAGAAACTGGCCCGCAGGTTCGACGCGAACAGCTACGTCACCCTCACCGAGTCGATGAACACCCACGACATCGGCCGGGACCGTGGCGGCGTCGAGGCTGCTCTGCGGCGGATCACCGCGGACCTCACGGTCGTGGTGGTGGACAGCGACCGGCTGTTCACCCCCGCCGAGGGCGAGCGAATCGCTGGCTCCCCCGCGTGCCGCGGTCTGGTGACCGTGTCCTCGCCGTTCGGACACGACGGCTTCCTGATCGAGACCGACCAGATCTTCGCCGCGATCGACGACGCGCTGCACGGCCGCCCCGCCCAGCGCCACCGCGCCAACAGCCACCAGCCCAGCGGGCACCGCATCAACGGGCACCCCGCCACCGTCGGCGCAGCAGCAGTTGGCACCAGTTCACCCCTGGCCACCCGGCCATACCGCGCTGAGGTGCGACCGGCCGTCCCGCTGAGCGCCCCTGGCATGCCCCCGGTGCTCAACGGCACCGGCCTCTGGTGACCAAGCTCCGCAGTCCCGGGGACACCGAGTTCTCCACCGTGCAACGTTGTCCACAGGCATACGTATGACATCTGTGTGACAGGCCGCTATCCTGACAGCATGGCCATCGTGAACGTGCGTATCTCAGGAGAGGCCGAGCGTGCCTTGCAGCAGTTGACGGCGGACGGGACCAGCACCTCAGACGCAGTGCGGCAGGCGTTGCTGGACGCGATCGCCGTCCGCCGCCGCCGCGCGATGCTGGACGACGCCCGGCTCGCAATGGCCGACCCCGCAGATCGTGCCGCGATCAAGGCAGCGATGCAGGAGTGGGCCGATGTTGATCCGTGGTGACGTCATCGAGGTCCCTGGCCCGCGTCGATCAGGCGGGCACGAGCAGCGCGGCCCACGACTCGGCGTGGTCGTGCAGTCCGACGACCTCCGCCTGTCGACGGTGCTCCTGGCACCCACCTCACGCTCGGCACCACCGCGACTCTTCCGCCCGCTTGTTCAGATCGCCGGTGAAAGCACCTGCGTCCTGGTGGAGCAACTCCGGACCGTTGACCTCACGAGGTTGGGCCGCCTGAGGGACCACCTGGACCGGGACGACCGTGAGTCCGTCGACGATGCCTTGGAGCTGGTACTCGCCCTCGACCTGCGGCGCTAGTCGGTGCCGAACTCCATCGCCGCGCTGTCCAGCGCCGCCTCGGAACCGTTGGTCTGCACCCCGTCGCGTGAGGCGATCCGGTCCCCGCCGCCGGCCTCGATCGCGCCGAGCAGGATGCCGTTCTCGACCAGGACCTGCCCCTCGTCCAGTGGCTGGGCGGCATACAGCTCGAGCTTGCTACGGGAGTCAGCTATGTCCAGGTTGCGCATCGTCAGCTGGCCGATCCGGTCCTTCGGGCCGAAGACGGCGTTGTCCGTGCGCTCCATCGACAGCTTTTCGGGGTGGTAGGAGAACGCCGGGCCGACTGTGTTGAGGATCGTGTAGTCCTCGCCGCGCCGGAGCCGCACGGTCACCTCGCCCGTGACGAGCGAGGCGATCCAGCGCTGGATGGCCTCCCGCGCCATGAGTGCCTGTGGCTCGAGCCACCGACCCTCGTAGAGCAGCCGCCCGAGCCGGCGCCCCTCCGCGTGGTAGTGCTCGATCGTGTCCTCGTTGTGGATCGCGTTGACCAGCCGCTCGTAGGTCAGGAAGAGCAGCGCCATCCCCGGCGCCTCGTAGATGCCGCGCGACTTGGCCTCGATGATCCGGTTCTCGATCTGGTCGGACATGCCCAGGCCGTGGCGCCCACCGATCGCGTTGACCTCGTGCACCAGGGCCACCGGGTCGTCATAGCGCACCCCGTTGATCGTGACCGGACGCCCGCGCTCGAACCCGATCGTCACGTCCTCGGTCCCGATCTCGACCGAGGGGTCCCAGAACCTGACGCCCATGATCGGCTCGACCGTCTCCAGCGAGACGTCCAGGTGCTCCAGCGTCTTGGCCTCGTGCGTCGCGCCCCAGATGTTGGCGTCGGTGGAGTAGGCCTTCTCCTGCGAGTCGCGGTAGGGCAGGTCGCGCTCGGTGAGCCACTGGCTCATCTCGGTCCGACCCCCCAGCTCCTCCACGAACTCCGCGTCCAGCCACGGCTTGTAGATCCGCAGGTCCGGGTTGGACAGCAAGCCGTAGCGGTAGAACCGCTCGATGTCGTTGCCCTTGAAGGTGGACCCGTCGCCCCAGATGTTGACGTCGTCCTCGCGCATCGCCTGGACCAGCATCGTGCCGGTGACCGCGCGCCCGATCGGCGTGGTGTTGAAGTAGGGGCGGCCCCCGGAACGGATGTGGAAGGCGCCGCACGCCAGGGCTGCCAGACCCTCCTCGACGAGGGGGAGCTTGCAGTCGACATGACGGGCCAGCTCGGCGCCGTACTCCAGCGCACGGCCGGGCACCGAGGCGATGTCGGGCTCGTCGTACTGGCCGATGTCCGCGGTGTAGGTGCACGGCACCGCGCCCTTGTCACGCATCCACGCGACGGCCACGGAGGTGTCAAGACCCCCGGAGAAGGCGATGCCGACGCGCTCTCCGGCAGGAAGACTGGTCATCACTTTGCTCACGGTGTGAGTATATACGCTGACCCGCATAACTATGCAATCGAGTATGCCGTGCGCCTATCACACGCCGGCTCGAGGACATGTTCCGTGCAGGATCGCCACGTTCGGTCGTCTGCAGGCGTCTTCTGGCCAGCTCAAGACCCCGCGCGAGGCCTACTCGGTCGGCTCGTCCGGCATCTCCGGCTCGGCCGCGGGCGCCGGGCCGGGCTCAGTGGGGCCGGGCCCGGGTTGCGACGCCCCGAGCCCACGGCGGCGAGCCGCGCGCGTGGACTCCTCGGCCTCCTTGGCCGCACCGGCGGCCTCCCGCCGCGCCCGGGCCAGCGCCTTGGCGGGGTCCTCCAGCGACGGCTCGTCGACCTCCACCTCGTCAGCGTGGTCGAAGCCACCGGCCGTGCCCACGGGCGGACCGTCGAGCGAGCCCGTGCCGGAGGGCCCGTGCGGCCCGAGCGCGGCACCGATCCCCTGCAGCGCCTGCGTGAGCTCGGTCGGCACGATCCACATCTTGTTGGACTCGCCCTGCGCGATCTGCGGGAGCATCTGGAGGTACTGGTAGGCCAGCAGCTTGGAGTCCGGGTTGCCGGTGTGGATGGCGTCGAAGACCCGCAGGATCGCCTTGGCCTCACCCTGCGCCTCCAGGATCGCGGCCTGCGCGGTGCCCTCGGCCCGCAGGATCTGGGCCTGCTTCTCACCCTCGGCGGTGAGGATCTGGGACTGCTTGACACCCTCGGCGTTGAGGATCGCGGCGCGGCGGTCACGCTCGGCGCGCATCTGCTTCTCCATCGAGTCCTGCACGCTCGCCGGCGGGTCGATCGCCTTCAGCTCGACCCGGTTCACCCGGATGCCCCAGCGACCCGTCGCGTCGTCCAGCACCCCACGCAACTGACCGTTGATCTGGTCGCGGCTGGTCAGCGTCTGCTCGAGGTCGAGGGAGCCGATGACGTTGCGAAGCGTGGTGACGGTCAGCTGCTCGATGCCCTGGATGTAGTTGGCGATCTCATAGACCGCCGCCTTGGGATCGGTCGGCTGGAAGTAGATGACGGTGTCGATGCTGACCACCAGGTTGTCGCTGGTGATCACCGGCTGCGGCGGGAACGACACCACCTGCTCGCGCAGGTCGACGGTGGCGCGCACCTTGTCGATGAACGGGATCAGGAAGTGCAGCCCGGCGTCGAGCGTCCGGTGGTAGCGACCCAGCCGCTGCACGATCACGGCGGTGGCCTGTGGCACGATCCGGATGGCCCGGCTGATCGCCACCCCCGTGAAGACGACCAGGAGGGCAAGAACGACCCAGAGTGCGACTGTCGATGGTTCGGGCATGGCGCGACCTCCGGAGGTTACGGGTTGTCAGTATGCCGTGTGGTCCCGACATCGGGTCCGTCCGGACCCGCGTCGGGCAGCGGTGCGACCACCGCCGTGGCGCCGTCGATGCGCAGCACCTGCACTGTGTCGTCGACGGGCAGCGCCGAGCCGGGGGCGGTCCGGGCGGTCCACTCCTCGCCGGTCAGCTTGACCAGCCCGGTGCGGTCGGTGACCTCCTGGAGCACGACGGCGGTCCGGCCGACGAGCGCGTCGGCGTTGGTGCGCTCGCCCTCGCCGGCCGGTTTGAGCTTGCGCAGCGCCAGCGGGCGCAGGACGGCGAGCAGGAGGGCGGACATCGCGACGAACGTCAGCACCTGGACGGTGATGTCCTGGCCGAGCCCCGCGGCACCGGCGGCGGCCAGGGCCGCGAGGGACAGCATCGAGAAGACGAGATCGAGCGAGGCGATCTCGATCAGACCCAGGACCAGGGCGGCCGCGATCCACCACAACCACTGCGTCTCCGTGAGCCACTCCATCGTGCTCACCTCCCTCACCAGCCACTCTAGCCGTCGGGAGCATCCGACCCCTGCTCACCGGCCATAGGTGTCGTGAACCCAGTCGACGTAGCCGCCCTCGAGCTCGTCCAGGTCGACGCCGAGGTGGTCGTGGACGAGCGCGTCCAGGTCCTCGTCGTCGTCGAGCCAGAGGTCGTGGGTGTGCAGAGCGTCGCCGAGGGCCGCCGTGACCTCCGGGCCGAAGGTCGCGTCGACATAGAGGAAGACGTTCGCCGACTCGAGGTAGGCCAGCTCGACCACGTCGGGATCGGAGTCCCACCACGGGTCCTCGAGCGGCTCGTCCCAGATCGACTCCTCGTCCCCGGACTCCTCATCGGGCTCGCCGTGGAGATCGCCGAAGAACTCCTCGTAGCCGCTCGGCGGCAACGAGTCGGGCAGGTCGTCCTCGGTGGTGAGCACGCGGTACCAGTCCTCGTGGCTCGCGAGCACCTCGGGGTCGCCGGTCACCTCGAACCAGCTGGCGAAGCCCTCCACCGCCCAGCGCGGCGGGATGTCGTCGGGATAGCGCAGGGTCATTGCCAGGTGGAGCCCCTCGTGCCGCATGACGGGCGACCCGCCCGCAGGCTCGTCATAGGCCCCCCACTCGTCCTCGGCATACTCCTGGTCGACCACCAGCCGTGCCCCGATCGAGTCGCCGGTGACCACGTCGGGCAGCCCGGAGCCCGTCTCCACCACCGGGGAGGCGGGCACGGGGACCACGAAACCGGCGTAGGTGCCCGGGTCCGACTCCTGGTAGACCGTCGCGACGAGCTCCTCGTCGACGACCGTCACCGACATCCGGTCGACGCCCTCGACCGGGAACGCCTCGAGGACCGCGGCGGCCCCAGCGTCGAGAGCCGCGCTGAGCTCACCGATCCCGCTGTCCGGCTCGGCGATGAGCACCGTGTGCTCGGTCTCCACCACCTCGATCGGGCCGAGGTCCCACAGCTGCGGATAGGCCGAGTCGAGGTCCTCCGAGCCGCTCACCCCGACGATCCGGTAGGGACCGTCGGTCCCCACCCGCTCGAGGGTGAACTCGTAGAGCTCGACGGCCGGCTGCGCGTCGACGCCAGTCACCTGGTGGCGGAAGGAGAACTCCACGAGCGGCCCGTGCACCGGCCCGTCGACGTCCCGCTCCAGCAGCCAGGTCGGGTGCATCTCCCGCACGTCCATCGGGACCGCGTGGACGCCCGCGAACCAGTCGCGCTGCTGCTGCGCGTCCTCGCCGGTCAGGGTGGTCAGGGCGAGCCACTGCTCGACGTCGCCGCTCTCGAGCGCCGCGGTGAGCTCCGCCCCGAGCGCGATGAGCTCATCGGTGGTGACCGCGGCCTTCTCGCCTCGGCCCTCCCGGGTCTCCTCGCCGCCCCGACCGCCCGCGGCCTCGCCTCCCGGACCGGGCACCGCCCCGTCGCGCGGGGTGGGCGCTGCCTGCGTGGACTCCAGGGGCCGGGCCGGGGTGACGGTCACGGGCGCGCTGGCCGCGCACCCGCTGACCAGGGCAGCGAGGAGTGCCGCCGCCGGCAGGGAGAGCCGGCCTGACGGCATACTGCAGCGCGGTCGGCGCACCACTCCCCGAGGCATGGATGAATGGTAGGCCCGGCCGCCGACATCCCCATCCCCGACGGGGCGGCGGCCTGCGCGGCAAGGTCCCCGGGAACGACTAGGCTTCGCCCCGCACCAGTTCTGCCGTGGCACGCCCCTGCGCACGGTGGGCACGACCCAGAGGAGCAGCATGGCCACCGTGAACCCCGACCCGGACTTCGACGTCGTCCTGCTCGGCACCGACATCGGCATCTACGGTCTCGCACGGGCCTTCCACGAGCGCTACGGCATCGTCAGCACGGTCATCTCCCGGGTGATCGCCGGACCGATCAAGAACTCCCGGATCATCGACACGATCGACATCGGCGAGGACTCCGGCCGCCCCGAGACCCTCGCCGCCCTGGAGCGCGAGGGCCGCAAGCGCAAGGCCGCCGGGCGCACCACGCTGCTGCTGTCCAACGCCGACACGTTCAGCCGGATGCTCTCCGACCAGGCCGAGTGGCTGCGGCAGTGGTATGTCGTGCCCGCCGTCGACGGCTCCGTGCTCGACATGGTCGCCGACAAGGTGGAGTTCGCGCGCGTCTGCGAGGAGCTGGACATCCCGACGCCGCGCACCCTGCTGCAGGACTTCTCCCGCGCGGACGAGGCCGACTGGACCCCGGACGAGGTGGACCTGGACTTCCCGGTCGTGGCCAAGCCGGCCGTGGGCGCGGCCTACGAGGGGCTGAAGTTCGAGGGCAAGCAGAAGATCTACAAGGTCGACACCCCCGAGCGGCTCCGCGAGATCTTCGGGCTCGTGCGCGGTGCGGGCTTCCGCGACCGGTTCGTCGTGCAGGAGCTGATCCCCGGCGACGACACGGCGATGCGCTCCATCACCGCCTACATGGACTCCTCCGGCGAGGTGACGCTGCTGGCCACCGCCCAGGTGCTGCTGCAGGAGCACCAGCCGCTGGCGATCGGCAACCCGGCCGCGATGGTGACCACGCCGTTCCCCGAGCTGATGGACCAGGCCGAGCGCTTCCTCAAGCACGTCGGCTATCACGGCTTCGCCAACTTCGACGTCAAGCTCGACCCGCGTGACGGCGTCATGAAGTTCTTCGAGATGAACCCCCGCATCGGTCGCAACAACTACTACGTGACCGCCGCCGGGGCCAACGTGGCCGAGTTCATCACCACCGACCTCATCGAGAAGCAGCCGCACGACCAGGTCGTCGTCCGCAACGAGATCCTCTACTCGGTGCTGCCCCAGCCGCTGCTGCGCCGCTACCTCAGCGGGGAGGCGAGGGCCCTGCACAAGCGCATCTCGGCCAAGGGTGTGCACCACCCGCTGGTCTACCCCGACTCGCTGTGGCGCAAGGCCTACGTCGTCGCTGCGAAGGCCAACTTCGTCAAGAAGTACGCGACCTACTACCCCAAGCCGACCGACTCCGGCTTCTGAACCGTCGAGCGGCTGCGACGAGCAACCGCCTCCGCCGCGAGGCACGCTGGCTGTCCCAACCACGCTGTGCCTCAGGCCAGGTCGACCCACTCGGTCTCGCCGGGCACCAACTCGGCGGTGCCGCCGGTGAGCCGGGCGACCAGGGACGTCACCTCCCCCTCGTCCCCCACCGGGGCAGCCAGGTGCAGTATGACGTGCGCCGAGTAGGTCACGTCCCTCACCACGACATCGTGGGCCCGCAGGTCGTGTTCGAGGCGCCCGGCGTCGGCGTGCCCGACCTCCAGGGTCGCCAGGCGGCGCAGCTCGCGCTCCAGCGGGACGGCCTGCGCGAGCGCGGCCCGCACCGCGTCGCCGTAGGCGCGGACCAGGCCGCCGGTGCCCAGCAGGGTCCCGCCGAACCAGCGGGTGACGACGGCCGCGACGTCGCTGAACCCGCTGTGGGTCAGTGCCTCCAGCATCGGCGTGCCCGCGGTCCCCGAGGGTTCGCCGTCGTCGTTGGAGCGGGTCAGCGTGCCGTCGGGGCCGAGCACCCACGCCGAGCAGTGGTGGCGGGCGTCCCAGTGCGTGGTGCGAGCCTTCTCGACCACGGCCCGGGCGGCGTCCTCGGTGTCCACGCGCTCGAGCCGGCAGGTGAAGACCGAGCGCCGCTCCTCGATCGAGGCGGTGACCGCCCCGCGGATCGTGCGGTATCCGGTGCTGGCCATGGGCCGCAGGATACGTGGGAGGGACGCAGCGTAGTCTGAGAGGCGTGTTTACCCTCCTTGACCGGGGGCGACGTCCAGGGGGCCGTGCAGCACTCGGCACGATCCTGCTGGCCTTCTGCCTGACGCTCCTCGCGCTGCCCGCCAGCGCCCACGACACCCTCACCGACAGCTCGCCCTCCGAGGGGGAGGTGCTCCAGGAGGTCCCGACCGAGCTGCGGCTGACCTTCTCCGGAGAGATCTCCGACCTGGGCGTGCAGTTCGTGGTGACCGGTCCCGAGGGCCGCGACGTGGTGCAGGGCACCCCCACCGTTGACGGCACCGCGGTGACCCAGGCGCTGGCCGAGGAGCTCGCGGACGGCGACTACGAGGCCGCCTGGCGGGTGACCTCCTCCGACGGCCACCCGATCTCAGGCATCATCACCTTCACGATCGAGGCCGGGTCCGCCAACGAGACCGCGACGGGCACCCCCGAGCCCACGGCGGCACCCACCACCGAGGCATCCACGACCGAGGCACCCACGACGGACGCATCTCCCACGGAGGACCCCACGACGGGCGGCGCGACGACCGACGTGGCCGAGACGACCGCGGACACCGCCGCGGCCACTGACCCGGGGAGCACCTCCCAGGGCATGCCCTTCTGGGGCTGGCTCGTCGCCGGCGTGGCGGCCGTGGGCCTGGTGGCCTGCGGGTTCCTTGCCTTCCGACGCAACTGAGGCCGACGACCCGCGATATCGATGAGGCTAGAGCGCGCGGAGTCATGTACCGTTAGACGCACGACAGATAACATTCCCCGGACCGGCTCCGCGGGGTGGTGGCACCAAGGTGCCCTCACGCAGGCGATGCCGATCCGCACAACGCACAAGGGGGTCTCGCCATGGGGCGCGGCCGGGCCAAAGCAAAGCAGACGAAGGTCGCCCGGAGACTGAAGTACTACTCTCCGGAGACTGACCTCAACGCACTCGCGCGCGAGTTGGGAGCCAGCGGTGACCCCGCCGCACCCGAGGACGCTGCCGTCGAGTCCGCGGACGAGGAGTTCGACGAGGACGACGCCTACGAGCGCTGGGCCTCCTCCGAGAACTGACCGATAGCACCACCGCCGCCGTGCCCGGGAAGCCCCCGGGATACGGCGGCGCCGTCTTGGGAAAGGCACCCATGCCTGCCTGGCACGAAGCGACCTGGGTCGACCCCGACGGGAAGAAGAAGCGCGGCGTGCGCATGGGCTGGCTGTGGCTACTCCTGATCCCCGCCGTGCTGATCCTCTTCTCGGTCGCGCGGTTCAACGACTACTGGCAGTACGACGACTTCACCGTCACGACGGTTGCGTGCGAGGCCCCACTGGCCGAGGGTGCCACGTGGTCGGACATGGACGCCGCCGGCTGCGAGGAGTCCGAGATCCCGGGCATCGAGATCCGGTTGCTCGACGGGGGCAGGCCCGCCGAGGATGTCGAGACCGATGGGACGACCTGGCAGTTCGGGAATATGCCCTCCGCCTTCACCACGCTGGGACTCGACGTCTATCTCGAGGAGTCCGCGGGGAGGGTCTTCATCGCCGACGCCTCGACGACCCCGCCCACCGTCCTGCGCGAGATGCGGGCCGGTGACGTGGACCGCACCGTCTTCGCCCGCAACCTGGGCGACATCGACACCCTCGAGCTCTACCTCGTCGTCGCCCCCCGCTGACGCACGAAGACCCCGCAGGACCCGCAGCCCCAGCCACGTCCGTCCCACCCACGGCGGTCCCACCCACGTCTTCGAGCGCCTTCGTCATCCTCGGTACGACTGCAGTCGGCCCGAGGAACGTCTAGGCGCTCGAAGTTGCGCTGAGGGGGTGAAGGCCCGCGCCGCTGGGGGTCGGGTGAAGGCCGGCGCCGCTGCGGTGGGGTGAGGTCGGCGCCGCTGGGGGCGGGGTGAGGTCGGTCGCGTGACGGTCGGCGCTCAGGCGTGGGAGCCGGTGACGCGCACCGCGCCGCCGTCGACACCCTTGGCGCCGCGCACGACGTCGCCGCCGGTGGCGCCGGTGTCCGCCTGCACCTCACCGAGCACCCACGCGGGCACGCCCAGCTCGACGCTGCGCCGCACGGCCAGGTCCGCCTGGTCGCCGGGCAGCACGACGACGAAGCCCACCCCCATGTTGAGCGTGCGCTCCAGGTCCTGCTGCGGCACCGACCCCAGCTGCTGCACGAGGCCGAAGACCGCGGGCGGGGTCCACGTCGCACGGTCGACCGTGGCCAGCGCACCGGTCGGCAGCACGCGCGCGAGGTTGGCCGCCAGCCCCCCGCCGGTGACGTGCGACAGCGCGTGGACGTCAAGGTCGGGCGTGCGGATCAGGTCCAGCAGCATCCGGGCATAGACCCGGGTCGGCTCCAGCGCCTCCTCACCGAGCGTGCGGCCGAGCTCGTCGACGCGCCGGTCCCACCCCCACCCGGCGGCGGCGACGACCCGGCGCACCAGGGAGTACCCGTTGGAGTGCAACCCCGAGGAGGCCAGCGCGATCACCGCGTCGCCCTCGCGCACCCGTTGCGGACCCAGCACGTCGTCATACTCGACGACGCCGGTGGCCGCGCCGGCGACGTCATACTCCCCCTCGCCGAGCAGCCCCGGGTGCTCCGCGGTCTCGCCGCCGACCAGGGCCACGCCGGCCAGCTCGCACCCACGGGCGATCCCGCTGACCACGGCCGCGATGCGCTCCGGGACGACCTTGCCGCACGCGATGTAGTCGGTCATGAACAGCGGCTCGGCCCCGCACACCACGATGTCGTCGACGACCATCCCGACCAGGTCGATGCCGATCGTGTCGTGCACGTCCATGGCCTGCGCGATCGCGACCTTGGTGCCGACGCCGTCGGTGCTGGTGGCCAGGACCGGCCGCTGCATCCCCCGCAGCGCGCTGGCGTCGAACATGCCGGCGAACCCGCCGAGACCGCCGATGACCTCGGGGCGCTGGGCGCGGGCGACGGAGGCCTTCATCAGCTCCACGGCACGGTCGCCGGCCTCGACGTCCACACCGGCCCCGGCATAGGTGATCGGCTCGCTCGGCTGGGTCACTCAGGTCTCCTCGGGTGGGCGTGGGTCAGGGGCGGCGGACGGCCTCGGCCGCGCCCCCGTGGGCGGTCAGGCTGACGCTGTCGGCTCGCGCCCGGAGGGGAGTATGCCGTTCGGCCGGCGGGCCGTCCGGCTCGCGTGAGGGGAACTCGAGCTCGAGGACGTCCTTGCCGAGCTTTTCCGCCGCGGGCAGCTCGATCGGGTAGACGCCCGAGAAGCAGGCGGTGCAGAGCTGCTCGCGCGGCTGCTGGGTGGCGGCCACCATACCGTCGTGGCTGATATAGCCCAGGCTGTCGGCGCCGATGGACTGGCAGATCTCCTCCACGCCCAGCCCGGTGGCGATCAGCTCGGCCCGGGTGGCGAAGTCGATGCCGTAGAAGCACGGCCACCGCACGGGCGGGGAGGAGATCCGCACGTGGACCTCGGCGGCGCCGGCCTCGCGCAGCATCCGCACCAGCGCCCGCTGGGTGTTGCCGCGCACGATCGAGTCGTCGACCACGACGAGCCGCTTGCCGCGGATCACGTCGCGCAGCGGGTTGAGCTTGAGCCGGATGCCGAGCTGGCGGATCGTCTGGCTGGGCGCGATGAAGGTGCGGCCGACGTAGGCGTTCTTCACCAGACCGGCGCCGTAGGGGATGCCCGAGGCCTCGGCGTAACCGATCGCGGCGGGGGTGCCGGACTCCGGCGTCGGCATCACCATGTCGGCCTCGACCGGGTGCTCTCGCGCCAGCGTGCGCCCCATCTCGACGCGCGACTCGTAGACGCCCCGCCCGTTGAGGGAGGTGTCCGGCCGGGCGAGGTAGACGTACTCGAAGACGCAGCCCTTGCGGTCGGTCTGGGCGAACTGCTGCGTGCGCAGGCCGTTCTGGTCGATGGCGATCAGCTCGCCGGGCTCGACCTCGCGCACGAAGGAGGCGCCCACGATGTCCAGGCCGGCGGTCTCGGAGGAGACCACCCACCCCCGCTCGAGGCGACCCAGGACCAGGGGACGGACCCCCTGCGGGTCGCGCGCGGCATACAGCGTCTGCTCGTCGCAGAAGACCAGGGAGAACGCGCCGCGCAGGGTGGGCAGCACCTCCATCGCGGAGGCCTCGAGGGAGCGGTCCGGGTCGGCCGTGAGCAGACCGGTGACCAGGGCGGTGTCGGTGGTGCTGCCGCGGCGGACCTCGCCCGGCGCGTTGCGCAGCTCGCCGCCGTAGGCCTCTGCGAGCCGGTCGCGCAGCTCGGCCGTGTTGATCAGGTTGCCGTTGTGCGCGAGGGCGACCGTCTGGTCCTCGGTACCGCCGAGCGTGGGCTGGGCGTTCTCCCAGGAGTTGCGCCCGGTGGTGGAGTAGCGGCAGTGGCCGACCGCGAGGTGCCCGCGCAGGGAGGCCAGGCTGGACTCGTCGAAGACCTGGGAGACGAGCCCGACGTCCTTGTAGACCAGCAGCGAGTGCCCGTCGCTGGTCGCGATGCCCGCCGCCTCCTGCCCGCGGTGCTGCAGCGCGTAGAGGCCGTAGTAGGTGAGCTTGGCGACCTCCTCCCCGGGCGCCCAGACACCGAAGACACCGCAGGCGTCCTGCGGGCCCTTCTCGTCAGGCATCAGATCGTGGGAGAGCCGTCCGTCTGCGCGTGCCACTGCCCTATCGTCCCACACGCCGACCGGGCCCACTGTGTTGCGCCCCGCAGCCCCACCGAGCGCGTCGAGCGTCGCCCCCCAGCCCCGCCGAGCGTGTCGAGCGTCGCGCACGTGCCTACCCTTGACCCATGCGTCACGGCGTCTGCATCCTGCCCGAGTATCCCTGGGCCGAGGCCCAACACCTCTGGCGTCGCGCCGAGGAGCTGGGCTTCGACCACGCCTGGACCTACGACCACCTGGTGTGGGCCGGACTGCCGGACTCGCCGTGGCACTCGACGGTCGCGACGCTCACGGCGGCGGCCATGGTCACCGAGCGCATCCGGCTCGGCACCCTGGTGAGCTCACCCAACTTCCGGCACCCGGTGACGCTGGCCCGCGACGTCGTCACGCTCGACGACATCAGCGGCGGCCGGATCCTGCTCGGGGTCGGGGCCGGCGGCGACCTGGACGCGCGCCTGCTGGGCGACGAGCTCACCCGCGGGGAGCGCTCGCGGCGGTTCCGCGAGTTCGTGCCCCTGCTGGACCGCGCCCTGCGCGAGGACCACGTCACCCACGAGGGCACCTTCTATCGCACGGTCGACGTCCGGAACCGCACCCCGTCCGCCACTCCCCTGCTCGTCGCGGCGGACGGTCCGCGGGCGATGGCCCTGGCTGTGCAGTATGCCGAGGGCTGGGTCACCACCGGACCGGCCAGTGGCGACTGGGCCGAGCGGGACGCCGTCGACGAGTGGTGGCGCGGGGTGGCCGACGCTGCGCAGCGGTTCAGCGACGCGGAGCACGCTGCCCACGAGGCGTGGGCGGCCGAGGCAGGCAGCGCGAGTCGCCCGGCGCTGGACCGCTACCTCACCCTCGACGCCGGTGGCCCAGCGGTCCTGAGCAGCGTGGAGTTCCTGACCGACCAGGTGGGCCGGGCCGAGGAGCTCGGCTTCACCGATGTCATCGTGCACTGGCCACGGTCCGCAGACCCGTACCGCGCCGACCTCGCAGTGCTGGAGGACTACGTGGCGTCGCTCGGCCGTGCCTGACGCTCAGGCGGTTGTCGGCAGCGGTCGCCGTGGGCATTCCAGACGTTCTGCGGGCAGGCGCAGGGTGTGCGCGCGTTCAAAACGTCTAGCGCACGGAGCCCTGGCGCTTCTACCCTGAACCATGGCCACAGACGGCTGGGGCGCGCGTCCCCTCCTGCTCGCGGTCGAGTCGGACCCCGCTCGTCTGGGTCGGACCGAGACCGAGCTCGCGCGCCACTTCGGTGCCTCCCTGCGGGTGCGCGGAGAGGCCTCTGCCTCCGACGCGGTGCGGACGCTCGAGGGCGCCCGACACCGCGACGAACGGGTGGCGCTCGTCCTCATCGGGGACGACCTGTCCGCGGAGGGCCGGGACGTGGTCGTCGCGGCAGCGCGCTCCCTGCACCCCGAGGCGCGCCGGGCGCTCCTCATCGACTGGGGGTCCTGGTCGGACGCCGAGGTCGCCCGGGTCATCCTCCAGGGCTCCGCCGTCGGCGACCTGCACTCCTACGTGCTGCGTCCGTGGACCTCCGGCGACGAGCTGTTCCACCGCACGGTGGCGGAGTTCGTCCAGGACTGGTCGCGCGCCGACCCGCGCACCAAGCGCGAGGTCGTGGTGGTGGCCGACCGTCACTCCGGTCGCGCGTTCGAGATCAGCAACCTGCTGCACCGCAACCGCATCCCCTACGCCTTCCGCGAGCGCGACTCGGCCCAGGGCCATCAGGTCCTCGAGGCCGCGACACCACCCCGGCACGGTGAGGTCGTGGTGTGGCTGGCGGCGCTCGGCGGACCGGCCCTCGTCGACCCCACCGACAGCGAGATCCTGGACGCCTGGGGCATCCCGACCACCCTGTCCGAGGAGTCGCGCGAGGTCGACCTGCTGGTCGTGGGCGCCGGCCCGGCCGGCCTGGCGGCCGCGGTCTATGCCGCCTCGGAAGGGCTGCGGACCCTGGTCGTCGAGCGCGAGGCCATCGGCGGCCAGGCCGGGACCAGCTCATTGATCCGCAACTACCTCGGCTTCTCGCGCGGCCTCAGCGGCTCCGAGCTGGCCCAGCGCGGCTTCCAGCAGGCCTGGGTCTTCGGCGCGCACTTCCTGCTGACCCGCACCGTCGACCGCATCGAGCCGGAGGACGGGCGCTTCCGCGCGTCGGTGTCCGGCCAGGGCACCGTGACGGCCGGCGCCGTCGTGGTGGCCTGCGGCGTCGCCTACCGCCGGCTGGGCGTCCCCGCCGTCGAGGCCTTCACCGGCAACGGGGTCTACTACGGCGCCAGCGTCTCGGCAGCGCACGCCCTAGCCGGACTGTCCGCGGCCGTGGTCGGAGGCGGCAACTCCGCCGGGCAGGCCGTGCTCCAGCTGGCGCGCTACTGCCGAGCCGTCCACCTCATCGTCCGGGGACCGACGCTTGAGGCGACGATGTCGACATACTTGATCGAGGCCATCGCCGGCGAACCGGTCATCACCGTCCACACCTCCTCCGCGGTCACCGACGCGACCGGCACCGGGCGGCTCGAGCAGCTGACCCTCACCGACCTGGACACCTCGCGGACGACGCAGCTGGAGATGGACGGCCTGTTCGTGATGATCGGTGCCGAGCCGCACACCGACTGGCTGCCCGAGGAGGTCCGGCGTGACCAGCGGGGATACGTCCTGACCGGCAGCGAGGCCGGGGAGACCGAGGACCCGCCGCTCCGGCCGCACGAGACGACTGTGCGGGGGATCTTCGCGGTCGGCGACGTCCGCAGCGGGTCGGTCAAGCGGGTCGCCTCCGGCGTCGGGGAAGGGTCCGTGGTCGTGTCCGAGGTCCACCAGCACCTGAGCGTGCGACGCCGTTGACCAGGCACCGCGTCGGGGGACGAGGGCCCGCGGCGCTGGTTGCCGCAGTGGTCGCGATCGCGCTGCCCCTTTTCGGGTTGGCGCTGCTGCTGGGCGTCCCCCGGCTGGACCTGCACTGGGCCCACCATCCGGCTCACTTCTGGCTGGTCCTGGGCACGGCCACGCTCTCGGCGGTGCTGGCGTACACCACCGGGGACGCCGCTGCCCGACGCGGTGACGCACGCCTCAGCCACGTCTCCCTCGCCTTCCTCGCGTCGTCCGGCTTCCTGGGGCTCCACGCGCTCGCCACCCCAGGGGTGCTCCTGGACGAGTCGAACGTCGGCTTCGCCGTGGCCACTCCCATCGGGGTGGCCGTCGGGTCCCTCTTCGCCGTGCGCTCGACCACGGAGTTCGCCGGGTCGGCGGCCGTGGCCGAGGTCGCGCTGACCAGGCGTCTGCGCTGGGTGCTCGTGGCCGCCATGGTGCTGTGGGGTGCCGTGTCGCTGCTGCGGCTGCCGCCCCTGAACGGGCTGCCGACCCAGGTCGAGTCCCTGCCCGTCCTGGTGGCGGTGCCGGGAGTCCTGCTGTATGTCGTGGCGGCCTGGCGCTATGCCCGACTGTGGCGCGCCCGGCGGGACGGGGTGCTCTTGGCCGTCTGCACGGCATACATCCTGCTCGCAGAGGCACTGGTCGCGATGGCGCTGGCGACCACCTGGCGGATCGCGTGGTGGGAGTGGCACGTGCTGCTGCTGGTCGCGTTCGGGCTCGTCGTGGTCGGCGCACGTCGCTCCTGGCACGAGGAGCGCTTCGCGGGTCTCTACCTCGACGACACGGCTGCTGGTCATCGCGAGGCGAGCGTGCTCTTCGCGGACCTGCAGGGGTTCACCACGTTCTCCGAGGGCCACGCTCCCGCGGAGGTCACCGCCATGCTGAACGACTACTTCTCGGTCGCCGTGCCGGCCGCCCTGCGACACGGCGGGGACGTGGACCGGATCATCGGCGACGCCCTCATGGTCACCTTCAACAAGCGGGGCGACCAGCCCGACCATGCGCTTCGGGCGGTGCGGGCGGGCCTGGCACTGCAGGAGGCGACGGGCCGGGTCGCCGAGCGGCACAGCGGGTGGCCGCGGTTCCGGGTGGGCGTCAACACCGGACCGATCTCGGTGGGCCTGCTGGGCACGCACGGCGGGCGGACGCACACGGTCATCGGCGACACCGTCAACACCGCCTCGCGCATCGAGGGCCAGGCGCCCGCGGGCGGTGTGGCGATCGGGCCGGCCACGCTCGAGGCGATCCCCGGGGCGCGGACGACCCCGCTCGGGACGTTGCAGCTGAAGGGCAAGGCTGAACCGGTCGAGACGTATCTGGTGCTCGCGCTCGAACCAGATCCGTCGGCGCCCACGTCCGATCTCGCGTGACTCCTGCGCCCGACCGGCTCCGCACGCCCGTCGGCGCCCGTGGCATCCTTGAGGGGTGACCACCCCCCAGCGCCGACCCGTCTACCGCCGCCCCCGGCTGGTGCCGTTCCTGGTGACCGGCGCCCTGGTGGGTCTGGTCGTCGGCGTGCTGCTGGCCGTCACCGGCCCGGACGCGCCGAACGCCTCGCCCGCGCAGGAGGTCATCGCGATCGGACTGCCCGGTGCGCTGCTCGGAGGCCTCCTCGGCGGCATCGTGTACCTGCTGGCCGAGCGCTTCTCCGGACGGTCGTAGCGCGACCCCACGCGCCGGGTCACGGGTTTGGGCGCCACACGGCCCGACCGCCCGCAGGGGGGAGGGCAAGGAGAAGGTGCCCGGAGCCCGGTGGTCCCCGTCGCCCAATGGCACCCACCTCGCCGCGCCCGGCCGCCAGGTGCGACGACCGCCAGGTGCGACGACCACCAGGTGCGACGACCACCAGGTGCGATGCAGGCCCGGACGGCGCCATCGCGCGTGTGGACTTTGTTCCCGCGTGCGACTTTTGACCCCCAAATTGGGGTCAAAACCCACACACCGGCACAGAGTCCACACACCAGCGCTCGCCCGATGACAGGGGAGGGCGCCACAGCACGCGAGGCCCGTTCAGGGGTGAGAGCGCCACACGGTGTGCCCGGTCAAGCAGGCGGCGACGTCAGAGGAGGGGGAGCCACTCCGTGAGGTCAGCCCGCTGGCCGCTGGCGCGGACGCGGCCGGCCTGCTCCTCGTCCTCCCAGGAGGCCTCGCCCACCACGAGCCGCAACCACGTCACGCCGTCGGTCTCGATGACGTTGGTCGGGGTTCCCCGGGTGTGCCGTGGCCCCTCCACGCACTGGACCGCACCGAACGGCGGCACCCGCACCTCGACGGACCGGCCGGGGGCACGCTCGGCCAGCTCCTCCAGGGTGAAACGCACGGCGGTCGCCAGGACCGAGCGCGGCGCACCAGAGGGGTCGGCACGCCACTCCGCCAGGGCCAGCTCACCCCGGTCGATCGGCACGCGTCGACGTGGAGGCACTCAGCGACCTCCCACGAGACCCACGCTCAGCCCAGCGGGTCGCGCTCGATGGGACACGACATACAGCGCGGTCCGCCGCGACCGCGGCCCAGCTCCTGGCCGGCGATCTCCAGGACCTCGAAGCCGAGGCCGCGCAGGTAGTCGTTGGTGACCGTGTTGCGCTGATAGCCCACGACGACACCCGGCTCGAGCGCCAGCACGTTGCACCCGTCGTCCCACTGCTCGCGCGCCGCCGCCCGCGGGTCCTGGTCGGCAGCAACCACCCGAGGGGTGCCGATGCCCATGGCCTCGCCGATCACCTTCATCATGTCGGCCGGGTCGTTGGCCTGGATGTTGAGGTTGGGCAGCCGGGAGTCACCGGACCCGCTCGCGGTGATCGTGAACGAGGCGAGGTCGGGCAGCTCCGAGTAGAGCGTGAAGGTCTCCTCGTCCAGCATCGTCATGACGGTGTCCAGGTGCATCAGCGCCCGCGCCCGGGGCATGTCCAGCGCGATGATCGTGTCGATCTGGTCGGAGGCCAGGGTGCGCTGGGCGAGCCGCTCGACGCCCTGGGTGGTGGTCCGCTCGCTGATGCCGACCAGCAGCACCTTGTTGCCGAGCACCAGGATGTCACCGCCCTCGGACGTCGCGGGCCCGGCCTCGACGCCCTCGGTCCACCAGTCCATGCCGGCGTCGCGGAACATCGGGTGCCACTGGTAGATCGCCTCGTAGTGCACGGTCTCCCGGCGCCGGGCCTTCTTGTGCATCGAGTTGACGGCGACACCGCGATAGAGCCACGCGGAGGTGTCCCGGGTGAACAGGTGGTTCGGCAGAGGCGCGAGCAGCGCCTCGTGCAGCCCCATCTGCGAAATCACGACCGAGCGCGGCGCGTCCATCCGCTCGAGCACCTCGGCCTTGGTGATGCCGCCGATGAGGAACTCGGCCAGCTCGTGGTCGGCCATCTGGTCGAACAGCTCGTGCATCTCGTGCGCCGCGAAGGGCCCGAGGTGCCGGTCGTCCAGCGACTGCGACAGGATCTGCTTGCGCGCCTCGGGGATGCCGACGGTCTCCTCGAGGAGCTCGTGGAAGTGGTGGACGGTGATGTCCCGTTCCTCCATCACCCGCACGAACTCCTCGTGCTCCTCCTGCGCACGCTCGACCCACAGGACCTCGTCGAAGAGGTATCTCTCCTTGTTCTCCGGGGTCAGCCGACGCATCTCAAGGCCCGGCCTGTGCACGATCACCTGCCTGAGCCGGCCCACCTCCGAGTCGACGTGGAGTGGCATGAAGGGTCCTTTCGGTCGCGGGTGCGCCCCCCATCCTCGCACCCGCACCTCTCCCAGGGGGAGTGACAAACGGCGGGAGTATGCCGTGAGCCGGCTGGGCGCACCAGGCCGGGTGATCCCGGGTCGGGTCGGCAGACAAGAATGGCGCCATGGAAGCGACCGTGCTGCACGCCCCCGGAGACATCCGCCTCGAGCAGGTGCCGGACCCCACGATCGTCAGGCCGACCGACGCCGTCGTGCGGGTGACGGCCTCGTGCGTCTGCGGGTCGGACCTGTGGCCCTACCGCGGCGTCTCGCCGGTGAAGCGCCCCCGCCGGATCGGGCACGAGCACGTCGGCGTCGTCGAGGAGGTGGGCAGCGAGGTCAGCACCATCCGGACGGGTGACTTCGTGATCGCCCCCTTCCTGTGGTCGGACAACACCTGCGCCCACTGCCGCGCCGGCATACAGTCGGCCTGCGCCCACGGCGGAGGATTCGGCGGCCCGGACCGCGACGGCAACCTCGTCGACGGGTGCCAGGGCGAGTTCGTGCGGGTGCCGCTGGCCGACGGGACCCTCGTCGCGACGCCCGAGCAGCCCGACGAGGACCTGCTGCCCTCGTTGCTGACGCTCTCCGACGTCATGGCCACCGGCTGGCACGCGGCGGTCTCGGCACGGGTGCGCGAGGGTGGCACCGTCGCAGTCGTGGGCGACGGCGCCGTGGGGCTGTGTGGGGTGCTCTCCGCCAGCCAGCTGGGTGCCGGCCGGGTGATCGCCATGTCGCGGCACGCCGACCGCCAGGCGATCGCCACCGAGTTCGGCGCGACCGACATCGTGGCCGAGCGCGGGCCCGACGGCGTGGAGCGGGTCATGGAGCTCACCGACGGCGTCGGTGCCGACGCGGTCCTGGAGTGCGTCGGCACCAAGGAGTCCATGGAGCAGGCATTCGCCAGCACCCGCCCCGGTGGCACGGTCGGGTTCGTCGGGGTGCCCCACGGCGCGGAGGCCCCGGTGCGGCAGATGTTCGGCCGCAACGTCGGCCTGGCCGGCGGGATGGCGCCGGTGCGCGCCTACCTGCCCGACCTGCTCGAGCGGGTCCTGGACGGCCGGATCAACCCCGGCCGCGTCTTCGACCGGGTGCTGCCGCTGACCCAGGTGGCCGACGCCTACCGCGCGATGGACGAGCGCACCGCCATCAAGGTGATGCTGCGTCCCTGAGCGCCGAGGGCCCTGACCCACGGCCCGCCGCCCCTGACCCACGGCATACTCCCCTGATCACGGCATCACTCCCCCGCGATTTCGGTGGTCAGCAGGCTGTCAGGTAACCTCTCCGACGGAGGATTCGCATAGTGGCCTAGTGCGCACGATTGGAAATCGTGTTGGGATAAAACCCTCGGGGGTTCAAATCCCCCATCCTCCGCCACGAAGCCCCCAGCCCCCACGGGCTGGGGGTTTTCTGTGGCCCCGCCCGGGCCCGGCCGCGCTCCGACGCCGCCCCGGCCTCTCCCTGGCCCGGGCCGTGCGACCTTTTGTGCGCCAGGAGAGCTCTGACGTCGCGCGGCGCACAATACGTCGCACGGCTCACGTCGGCCCCGCGCGGTTTCGTCCGACGGGGGCGGGCCACGTAGCATGGGAGCCGGTCCCCCGTGCGGTGGTACCTCACTGAACTCCCCCAGGGCAGGAATGCAGCAAGGGCAGGTGAGCTCTTCCAGGTGCGCGGGGGACCCTTGCGTCCGTGACCCGATCGTGACCCGGGGGCGGGAACCGGCCACGCGCCGCGGGCCGTCGCACCCGCATGAAGAACACGACGTTGCTCGCAATGCTGCTGGTGGTGGGGCTCGGCGCCACGGCATGCTCAGGGGACTCCGAGCCGCACGACCCCACGGAGGGCACGCAGGGCGCCGACCACGAGGAGGCGCGCCGCTACGTCGAGGACTACGACGAGCAGGCCGACATGGACGGAGCCGGGGCACCTGCGCCCAGCACGACGCTCAAGGAGTCAGCGGCCGACGCTGGCGTCGGGGTCGAGCCGGTGCCCGTGCCGCCGATCCCGCCGGGGCCGGGTGAGGACAACACCTTCACCGACGTCGGCGAGACGGTGTGGGTGAGGGCGCAGGAGGACCCGCAGTCGACGTTCGCGCTGGACGTCGACACCGGCTCCTACCGGGTGGCTCACGCGATGGTCGCCGAGGGCCTGGCACCGGAGCCGGACTCGATCCGGGTCGAGGAGTGGGTCAACGCTTTCGAGTATGGCGACCAGGCACCTGAGGACACCGCGCTCGGTCTGCAGGTGGAGACCGGGGCCGCGCCCCGTGCCGCGGAGGGCACGGCGCTGGTGCGCGTGGGGGTGAGCTCGGTGGAGATCGCCGACGAGGACCGGCCGCAGGCCAACATCACCTTCGTCGTCGACACCTCCGGCTCGATGGACATCCGCAACCGGCTGGGTCTGGTGCAGTCGTCCCTGGCGCTGCTCGTCGACAGCCTCAACCCGGACGACACGATCGCGATCGTCATCTACGGCGACGAGGCGACGCCGTTGCTGGAGCCGACCCGTGTCGCGGACCGGGACACCATCATCAACGCGATCGAGGACCTGAGGCCCGGGGGCAGCACCAACATGGAAGCCGGGCTGCGGATGGGATACTCCCAGGCCCGCACCGCGCACGTCGAGGACGGCATCAATGCGGTGGTGCTCGCCTCCGACGGCGTGGCCAACGTCGGCGTCAGCGACGGCGGCGCCCTGGCCGAGGAGATCGCCGGTGCGGGCGAGGAGGGCATCCACCTGGTGACCGTCGGCTACGGCATGGGCAACTACAACGACACGCTCATGGAGCAGCTGGCCAACCAGGGCGACGGGTTCTACGCCTACCTGGACACCTTCGAGGAGGCCGAGCAGCTCTTCGTCGAGGACCTCACCGAGACGTTGACCGTGGTGGCTCGTGACGCCAAGAGCCAGGTGGAGTTCGACCCCGAGTTCGTGGAGTCCTACCGCCTGATCGGCTATCAGAACCGCGCGCTCGAGGACGATGAGTTCCGCGACGACACGGTCGACGCCGGCGAGCTGGGGGCGGGCCACCAGGTGTCCGCGCTCTATGAGCTGGTCCCGACCGGCGCGGTCACCGACGGCACCGTGGTCGGCGAGGCCCGGCTCCGGTGGGCGGATCCGGACAGCGGGGAGACCACCGAGGTCAACGCACCGATCGAGTGGTCGCAGGCGGAGGCTACGGACGCGCTGCAACTGGCCGCGCTCGTGGCGGACTCGGCCGAGCTGCTGAAGGGCAACAGCATCGTCAGCGAGCGCGGCTTCACGCTCAAGGACCTGCGTGAAGAGGCCGAGACCCTAGCGGGGTCGGACGTGGCCGGCATCGAGGACCTGCTCGACCTGCTCGATGAGGACCTGCGGGCGCCGGTCCCCTACGAGGAGAGGGACTGACGCTTCACGCTCACACCGTGAGCCTTACCGGGGGACAGCGTCCCTCCGGCCGAGTCCTCTCGTAGGGCACGGCGACATCACCACAGACCGGGACCGGTCACCGCGTGGGGGCGGTGGCCGGTCCCCCGGGGCGGGCGGCCCGTACAAAACCTCCCCAAAAAGCCGCGGGACGCCTACAAAACTTCCCCAAAAATTGGTCAGCGACGACGGCCGGTGCCGAAGATGCTCCGCGAGATCTCCCGGCCGATGACGGTGCCGGCCGAGCGGAGCATCGACTTGAACGCGGAGGAGCCGACGACCTGCTCGACGATCGAGGGGTCCTCCTCCTCACGCTTGCGGGCCGCCTTCTCCGCCGCGGCCGCCTGCTTCTCCGCCTCCTCGGCAGCCGCCTCCTCGGCAGCCGCCTCCTCGGCGGCGGCCGCCTCGGCCGCGGCCTTGGCACCGGCCTCCATCCGGGCCGCGAGGAGCTCGTAGGCGGACTCGCGGTCCAGCCCCTCGGCATACTTCGAGGCCAGCGGCGACCCGGCGACCACCGTGTCCACCGTCGCCTCGGGCGAGGGACCGATCGTGCCCTGCGGGGCGCGCAGCAGCGTCCACGCCACGGGCGTCGGCGCACCGCGGTCGGACAGGACGGTCACGATCGCCTCGCCGGTGCCCAGCTGGGTCAGCACCTCCTCCAGGTCGTAGTCGCTGATCGGGAAGGTCTTGGCCGCGGCCTTCAGCGCCTTGGCGTCGGAGGGGGTGAAGGCCCGCAGGGCGTGCTGCACCCGGTTGCCGAGCTGGGCCAGCACCGACTCCGGCACGTCCTTGGGCACCTGGGTGACGAAGAAGACGCCGACGCCCTTGGAGCGGATCAGCCGCACGGCCTGCTCGATCGACTCCAGGAAGGCCTTGGACGCGTCCTTGAACAGCAGGTGCGCCTCGTCGAAGAAGAAGACCAGCTTGGGCTTGTCGGGGTTGCCCACCTCGGGCAGGTCCTGGAACAGCTCGGCGAGCAGCCACATCAGGAACGTCGAGAAGACCGCCGGCTGGTCCTGGACACCGGGCAGCTCGAGGCAGCTGATGACTCCGCGGCCGTCCTCGGCGGTGCGCATCAGGTCGGACGCGGCGAACTCCGGCTCACCGAAGAACTCGTCGGCCCCGGCGCTCTCGAAGGCGATCAGCTCACGCAGGATCACCCCGGCCGTCGCGGTGGAGAGTCCGCCGAGGGCCTTCAGCTCGGCCTTGCCCTCGTCGGAGACCAGGTGCTGCACGACCGAGCGCAGGTCCTTCAGGTCCAGCAGCGCCAGGCCGTTGGTGTCCGCGTAGTGGAAGATCAGCCCGAGGCTCGACTCCTGCGTGTCGTTCAACCCGAGCACCTTGGACAGCAGGATCGGGCCGAAGGAGCTGATGGTGGCCCGGATCGGGGTGCCCTTGCCACGGCCGCCGAGTGCCAGGAACTCCACCGGGTATGCCGTGCCCTCCCACGGCTGCGCCAGTCCCGTCATGCGCTCGGTCACCTTGGGGTTGGCCTCCGCGGGGGTCGCCAACCCGGTCAGGTCACCCTTGATGTCGGCCAGGAACACCGGCACCCCCTCCGCGGACAGCTGCTCGGCCATCACCTGCAGGGTCACCGTCTTGCCCGTGCCGGTCGCGCCGGCCACGAGGCCGTGCCGGTTCATCGAGGCCAGCGGCAGCCGGACGGTGGCGTCGGGCACGGGCGCTCCCTCGTGCAGGGCGGCGCCCAGCGTGATGGACGGCCCCTCGAAGGTGTAGCCGGCGCGGATCTGGTCGAGCTGGGTCTCGGTCACGTTCTCGGTCACGGGCAGCACTCTAGTGAGTCCGGCCCGCCGGACTCCCTACACTGGGAGCATGATCTTCAAGGGAGTGGGCGACGGGCAGCCATACCCTCCCCACCACCTCGAGGACTGGTCGCACCTGCCGCCACGCATGATCCGGCTCGACGAGCTGGTCACGACGAAGGCGACGCTGGACCTGCAGCACCTGCTCGCGGCGGACTCCACGTTCTACGGCGACATCTTCTGTCACGTGGTGGACTACGACGGCCAGCTCTACCTGGAGGACGGTCTGCACCGGGCCCTGCGGGCCGCGCTCGCAGGTCGTCCGTTCGTGCACGGGCGTGTCCTCGTGGTCCCCGCCCCCACCGCTCGGTAGCGTTCGCTCACCGGATCACAAGGAGCTTCCCGTGGGTTACGTCCGTACTGCCGGTATGTCGACCGCCGCGCGCCGCCGTCGGCGCCGTGCCGCCCTGGTGCTGACCGCGCTGGTCGCGCTGCTGATCGCTGTCGCCGGCTACGCCGTCGCCTACTACCAGGGCTGGCTGCCCGGCACCGAGGGCGGCGACATCGACCAGGTCACCGCGACGTCCACCGCACCGTCGCTGGCTCCCTCGGACGTGACGGTCAACGTCTACAACGCCTCAGGCGTCACGGGCATCGCCGGGCGGACCTCGCAGGCCCTGAGCACGCACGGGTTCCAGATCGACGCCGTGGCCGACGCCCCCGCGGGCACCCAGACCCCGGAGGTCGCGGAGATCCGCTTCGGTGCGGCGAACCAGGAGGCGGCCGAGTTGCTGGCCACCTACATCTCCGGCGCCGTGCTCGTGGAGGACACGCGCGAGATCAACGAGATCGACCTCTACATCGGCACCGACTTCGTCGAGCTCGAGCCCGCGCCGGGCGACTCGCCGAGCGCGACGGGCTGACGGCTTCCGCGGACCGGCCGATGGTCCGCACGCGTGTGGCAGGGCGGTCACGGTGACCCGCGCGGAGCTCGAGCAGGACCTGGTCGCCATCGCAGTGACGGCCAGGACCTGACTCGGGGGGACCACCGCGCGGGTCACCAGCCCGACCACCCACGTCGGACGGCGGTAGGCCCCGCGAGGAGGGGGGGCTTCGCGGGACCTACCGAGCGTGCCAGGGGACTCTCAGGCAATCGAGTCGCCGGCACATGTCCTCCGAGAACCCGTCACCACTGCTTGCCAACAGGGCACCGGGCGCATTGTGCGTATTCAGTACGCTATGGCACCCGCCGTGAGAATCCCGTGAGACTTCGATGAGAGTCTTCTCATGATTGGCGACCGTCACTCCAGCGGGGAGGATGGACCCATGAGCACCGAGTATGCCGTCAGGCCGGCCGACCCCTCCGTCACCGACGGCGGTGGCAGACCGGCTGTGCACGTCGATGAGGCGGTGGCCCTGGCCCGGGAGACGCAGGCCTGGTGGTCCTCGATCGGGTTCGCCGGGAGGCGGCACCTGCTGGACCGGTGGCGCGAGGACATCGTGGAGCACCTCGACGAGCTGGCCGCGGTCGTGCGCCGCGAGACCGGCAAGCCGCACGGGGACGCCGTGCTGGAGATCGGGTTGGCGGTCGAGCACCTGGCGTGGGCGGCCAAGCACGCCAGCAGGACGCTGGGCCGCCGACGGGTGGGCTCGACGCTGCTGGCGGTGCACCTCTCCGCGACGGTGGAGTACCTCCCCTTCGGAGTGATCGGCGTGATCGGCCCCTGGAACTACCCGGTCTTCACGCCGATGGGCTCCATCGGCTACGCCCTGGCGGGCGGCAATGCCGTGGTGTTCAAGCCCTCCGAGCTCACGCCGCAGACCGGTCAGTGGCTGGTCGACAGCTTCGAGCGGGCCGTCGGACGACCGGTCCTCCTGGCGGTCCAGGGTGGCGCGGAGGTCGGTGACGCGCTGTGCCGCTCCGGCGTCGACAAGGTCGGTTTCACCGGGTCGACGCGCACCGCCCAGAAGGTGATGGCCACGTGCGCGGAGACCCTGACGCCCGTGCTCATCGAGGGCGGCGGCAAGGACGCCCTCATCGTCGACGCGGACGCCGACGTCGCGGCCGCTGCGCTGGCGGCGGTCTGGGGCGGGGTGAGCAACGCCGGTCAGACCTGCATCGGCGTCGAGCGGGTGCTGGCCCACGAGGCGGTGTACGACGAGCTGGTCGCCGCCATCTGCCGGGAGGCGTCCCACCTGCGTGCCGGCACCGACGAGGACGCGGACCTCGGGCCGATCACGCTGCCGAAGCAGCTCGGCATCATCCGCGACCAGGTGACCGAGGCCGTGGCCGCCGGCGCGCGGGCCGTGGTGGGGGGCGAGCAGGCCGCGGTGGGGGGCGAGCAGGCTGTGGTGCGGGGCGAGCAGGCCGGTCAGGACGCACCCCGCGGACCTCAGGTGCCGGACGACGCGCCGATCTCCGACCCGGCCCGGGTGATCCAACCGGTCGTCCTGGTCGACACGCCGACCGGCGCCCGGATCCAGTCCGAGGAGACCTTCGGTCCCGTGATCACCGTCGACCGGGTCAGCGACATGGACGAGGCCGTGGCCGTCGCCAACGCGGTGCCCTACGGCCTGGGGGGCGCGGTCTACTCCCGTCGCAACGGCCCCGAGATCGCCCGTCGCGTGCGCAGCGGCATGACCTCGGTCAACAACGTGGTGGGCTTCGCCGGCCTGCCCGCCCTCCCGTTCGGCGGCGTGGGCGGCTCCGGCTTCGGCCGGATCCACGGCGAGGACGGGCTGCGCGAGTTCTGCTACGCCAAGTCCGTGGCGAGGCAGCGCTTCACGCCGCCCGTAAGCATGACCAACTTCGAGCGCCGGGCACGCGTGGACGGAATCTTCAGGACCGCACTCACGCTGGTGCACGGCAAGCGGCCGTGGAGGGCGTGAGCAGATGACCTCCCGGCGGTTGCTCGTCGTCCACCACACCCCCTCCCCGGGGATGCAGGCCATGCTCGAGGCGGCGCTGACAGGGGCCCGGGACGAGGAGATCACCGGCGTCGACGTCGTGGTCCGGCCGGCCCTGACCGCCGGCCCGGTGGACGTGCTCGAGGCCGACGCCTACCTGCTGGGGACCCCGGCGAACATCGGCTACATCTCCGGGGCGATGAAGCACTTCTTCGACCAGGTCTACTACCCGTGCCTGGAGGCCACGAGGGGGCGGCCGTTCGCGGCCTACGTCCACGGCAACGAGGGACTCGAGGGTGCCGTCCGGGCGATCGGGAGCATCACCTCGGCCCTGGGCTGGGAGGCGGTGGCCCCGACCTTGGAGGTGATGGGCGCACCGGACCGGGAGGCCATCGAGGGGTGCCAGGAGCTCGGCGCCGTCCTCGCGGCCACCGTCATGCCCGAGGACTGATGCCCTCGACGGCCCCACAGTATGCCGAGCGTCACCGCAATCGTTGAACTGCGCTCAGTGCTGGCCAAGGCCGAGGTCCACCCTCGCGACGACCGGCATCTCCGCGCCCCACCGCCGTTCTTCGTCGCCCAGCAGCTCGACCAGCGCCCACCCGTCGTCGTTGACCCGGCCACGCCACAGGCGCACGCCGGCGACGGGGACCGCCCAGGGCCGGGTGTCGAGCGGGAGACCGGCCAGCACATCGACATACTCCCCCACCATGGCGGGCGGTACGGTGACCCTGAACTGGCCCGCACCCGCGACTTGGCCCTCCTCGCGGGAGCGCTGGTGCGTGGCGGGCACATCCCTGATCACCAGGCCACCACCGGGGACGTCCATGGCCACCGTCGCCGGGGAGCCCTGGGGTCGGGTCGCGGGCGGGCCGTCGAGCTCACCGCGGGCCCGGTGGAGCGACAGGGTGACGACGTGGGGTTCGCCCAGCTCCACGACGATGCGCACTCCCCCGAGGAGCTCCAGGGTCACCCACGTCTTCTCCCGTTGCCCCACCAGCACGCGTCGCCCGGAGGGGAGGGCAACGACCCCGGGGACGTGCAACCACGCCACGCCACCCCATGCGTCAGCCCCCCGAGCGCCCGGCCGCCTGCTCATCCGCGGCCGTCTCGACTGTCGGCACGTTCCTCGTCCGTGGTCGCCAGGTGTCTGCCCACGAGCACTTCCCTTCAGGAGAGCGGACCGGAAGATACATGCGCTCACTGCGCGAACTATAGAGCGCTGGTAAATGTTTGGTAAAGGCTGAGTCAAGTCCCGACGTCGAGCCACCCAGCCATTGATGCGCCGGCCCGAGGACGAATCGCAACAATCACCCCATTACTGGCCTATGACTTGGCAAAGTCTCTTCCCTGCGAGCAGGACGGTGACTAGGTTCTGTCCCGCCCCGGCCGCCCGCGAAACCCTGCGGGTCGAGTCCCCTCGCGACATGGAGGTCGCTCATGCACCAGCACACCAGGATGCGTCGGTTCGGCGTACTCATCGCCGCGGGAGGGCTGGCCGTCTCCGGCCTCGTCGCCCTCCCCAGCACCGCCGCCCCGCCGACCAAGCCCAACCCCGTCGCGTGCGACAACCGCAACAACAACACCTACCCCAAGCTGCTGGACTGCGTGAGCGGCGACGGCGCCTTCGAGCACCTCGAGGCCTTCCAGGCGATCGCCGACGAGCACGGCAGCCGTGCCGAGGGCACGCCCGGATACCAGGCCAGCGTCGACTACGTCATTGACGTCATGGAGGACGCCGGCTGGGACGCCGAGGCCGTGCCCTTCGACTACGAGGGCACCAACTCTGTGGTCGAACAGCTGACGCCGGTCCAGGCCACCTACAGCCACTACGTGGCCGAGGGGTCCGGCGAGGGTGACGTGACGGCTGCCGTCAGCGGCGTGGACCTCGCCCTGGACCCGCCGCGTGCGAGCACCAGCGGCTGCGAGGCCGCGGACTTCGACGGGTTCACCCCCGGTGACATCGCGCTCGTGCAGCGCGGGACCTGTGCCTTCGGCCTCAAGGCGGAGAACGCCGAGGCCGCCGGCGCCAGCGCGGTCCTCATCATGAACCAGTGCGACACCCCGGACCGGTGCGGGCCGCTCAACCCGACGCTCGTGCCGTCCGTGGTGACCATCCCCGTCGTCGGGCTGACATATGCCGACGGCGAGGCCCTGGCCCAGGACGGCTCCACGGCGCACGTCCAGGTCGACTACGTGATCAAGGAGTCGCTCAACGTCATCGCCGAGCTGCCGGGCCGCAACGACAACAACGTCGTCATGGCCGGTGCGCACCTCGACAGCGTCGAGGAGGGCGCGGGCATCAACGACAACGGATCCGGCTCGGCCGGGCTGCTCGAGGTCGCCCAGAAGCTGGGCAACCACAAGCCCCAGAACACCCTGCGCTTCGCGTTCTGGGGTGCTGAGGAGATCGGCCTGATCGGCTCCACCGAGTGGGTCGCCGACCAGTCGCAGGAGGAGCTCGACCGGATCGCGCTCTACCTGAACTTCGACATGATCGGTTCGCCCAACTACTACCTCGGTGTCTACGACGCCAACGAGTCGACGTTCCCGGCCCCGGCCGGTGTGCCGATCCCGGAGGGCTCGGTGGCCATCGAGCGCACCTTCGAGTCGTTCTACACCCTCGCCGGCGAGCCCTACGACGACTCGCAGTTCAGCGGGCGCAGCGACTACCAGGCCTTCATCGCCAACGACATCCCCTCCGGTGGTCTGTTCACCGGCGCAGAGGGCGTGAAGACCGACGAGCAGGCCGCGATCTGGGGCGGCACGGCGGGCGACTGGTTCGACCCGTGCTACCACCAGGCGTGCGACGACCTGGGCAACGTGAGCATGCACGCCCTGGACGTCAACGTCGACTCGGTGGCCTTCGCCGTGCTGACCTTCGCCTACTCCACGGAGTCCGTCAACGGCGTCAAGGGCAAGAAGGTCCCGGGCAACTTCCGCATCCCGGCGCCCGCCGGCCCGGAAGGCACGTTCGCAACATGACCGCCGCAGGTCACTGACCTCTGGCCCGACTCACGGCGCCCCAGGACGACTCCCGGTCCTGGGGCGCCGTGCTGTCCGCGCCCCCGTGGTGCCGGTGCTCCCCCGTGGTGCCGGTGATCCTCGTGTTTGCCCCCGTCTTCGAGCGCGAGGACGGCGGCAGCCCCCGTCTTCGAGCGCGAGGACGGCAGCGACCCCCGTCTTCGAGCGCCCTGTGTCGCTTCGAGCTGGTTACAGTCGGCCCGAGGATGAGCGAGGCGCTCGAAGACGATGGACGGTGGGGCCGAGCAGGTGGCGGTGGACGAGCGCGTGGACGGCGGGGCCGAGCAGTTGGCGGGTGGACGGGCGCGTGGGCTGCGGGGCCGGGCAGGTGGCGGGGGGACGAGCGCGTGGACGGCGGGGGCCGGGCCGGCGCACCCGCCTCAGACCGGCGTGATCGGCAGCCGCAGCGCGCCGGGCGCGGGGCCGGGCACCGCGGGGGTGAGGGGCGGGACCGGGCGGGTGACGGCATACTGCTCGCCGAGGTCGGGGCGCGGGTCGGGCTCGCCCTTGTTGGGCCACAGGGCCATCGCGCGCTCGGCCTGGGCGGTGATGGTGAGCGAGGGGTTGACGCCGAGGTTCGCCGAGACCGCGGAGCCGTCGACGACGTGCAGGCCGGGATAGTTGAAGACCCGGTGGTAGGGGTCGATGACCCCCGTCCCGGCGCTGTCGCCGATGACGCAGCCCCCGAGGAAGTGTGCGGTCAGCGGCCGGTTGAACTGCTCGCCGATGTTGCCGCCGGGGACGCCGCCGACGATGCGGGCCATCCTGCGGACCGCCTCGTTGGCCGCCGGGATCCAGGTCGGGTTCGGGGCGCCGTGCCCCTGCCGGCTGCCGAGCACCCAGCGGCGGGTGAACCGGGTGCGGCGCGGGAAGGTGGTGATCGAGTTGTCCAGCGACTGCATGACCAGCGCGATCACGGTGCGCTCCGACCAGTGCCGCAGGTCGTAGATCCTGGGCAGGATGCGCCGCTGGCGCCACAGCTCCGCCGCCCAGGTGCGCCACCGCGGCGTCCCCTCGACCTCGTCGGTGAGCACCGTCTGCAGGGCCGACATCGCGTTGGAGCCGTGGCCGTACCTGACCGGCTCGATGTGCGTCTGCGGGTCGGGGTGGATCGAGGAGGTGATCGCCACGCCCCGGCTGAAGTCCGGCCCGTCGCCGGTGCGGATCGCCCCGAGCAGCGACTCGGAGTTGGTCCGCGACAAGGCCCCCAGCCGCGGCGAGAGCTCCGGCAGGTCACCCGTCTCCCGCATCCGGTGCAGCAGGCGCTGGGTCCCGAGTGCAGAGGCCGCGAGTATGACGTGGCTCGCCGTGAGCTCGTAACGCCCGGGCCGCGTGGGCCGAGTGTCCTTCACCGTCACGACGTACCGACCCTCCCCAATTCTTGGGGTGGTCTTGCCCGCCTCCCGCGCATCCGTGGGGAGGTTCTGCACGTCGTTGGGGAGGTTCTGCAGGTCCTTGCGTAGGTGCTGCCCGTCGGCACCGACGGGCCGGATCCGGGTGACCGTGCTCAGCGGGCGGACCTGTGCCCCGAGCCTCTCCGCCAGGTGCAGGTAGTTCTTGACCAGCGTGTTCTTCGCGTTGTGCCGGCAGCCGGTCATGCACTCGCCGCACTCCGTGCAACCCCGGCGCTCCGGTCCCGCCCCGCCGAAGTAGGGATCGGCGACCGGCTCCCCCGCGCCCGTGCCGAAGTGCACGCCGACCGGCGCGGAGTGGAAGGTGTCCCCCACGCCCATCTCCTCGGCGACCTGACGCAGTGCCTCGTCGGACGGGGTGTGCGTCGGGTTGGTGACCACGCCGAGCATCCGCTTGGCCTGGTCGTAGTAGGGCGCGAGCTCGGCCCGCCAGTCGGTGAGGTGCGCCCACTGCGGGTCGGTGTAGAACTCCGGGAGCGGTTCGTACAGGGTGTTGGCGTAGACGAGGGAACCACCCCCGACGCCCGCGCCCGAGAGGATCATCGCGTTGTTGAGCGTGTCGATGCGCTGGATGCCGTAGCACCCGATCTCGGGACGGAACAGGTAGCGCCGCAGCTCGAAGGAGGTCGTCGCGAAGTCGGCGTCGGCGAACCAGGCTCCGGCCTCCAGGACCAGCACGCGGTAGCCCTTCTCCGCGAGCCGCAGGGCCGCCACGGACCCGCCGAACCCGGAGCCGACGACGATGACGTCCCAGTGCTCCCGTGCGCTCCGGGCGGCCCTGCGCCAGGGATGCCCCTGCGGCCAACCCCTCGTGCGCGTCGTCGCGCTCACGCGATGCCCACACGGGCCGCGGCCAGGGCGAACTGGTGGTCCATGAGGTCGTCCGCAGGCTCGAAGGTGTTCCTGAACTGACCGAACAGCTCGAAGCTGATCAGGCCGTAGACCTGGGTCCACGCCGCGATCCCCCGGAGCAGGACCGCGTCAGGCACCTCGGTACCGAAGAAGGCCCGGACGATGTCCAGCTGAGCGCTCAGTGCTGCGCTGATCGGCGCGTCCTCGCCGGCGAGAGGCGGGGAGACCCGGCCCGCGGCATACTCCTCGATCAGCAGCCCCATCATCGCGGCGGGGACGCGTGTGCCGGGGGCGATGGTGTCATCCGGCGCGCGGTAGCCGGGGACCGGCGAGCCGTGAAGCAGCGCGAACTCGTGCGGGTGCTCACGGCCCCAGCCGCGGATCGCTGCAGCCATCGCCACGAACCGCTCGGCCGCGGTGCCCTCCCCCTCCGCCGCCCGCTCGACCGCCAGCCCGACGGCGTCGTAGCTCTCGATGATGAGCAGGGTGAGCAGCTCGTCACGGCTGGCGACGTAGCGGTAGACCGCCGAGGAGACCATGCCGATCTCCCTCGCGACCGCGCGCAGGGAGAGCCCGTCGGCCCCGTGCTCGGCCAGCTCGCGACGGCCCGCGGCCATGATCTGCGCCATCACCTCGGCACGGTTGCGCTCCCGCACGCCGGGCTCGTGGGTCTCGGTCGGCGGGGTGTGCTCGGTCATGCCCGGATCATCACACATCCGAGAGCACTGCACGCAGCGCCGGTTGCGACCAGCAGTTTCGGTCGCGTAGAAGACGTCGCATGCGACGACTTCTGCGTGACCAAAAGTGCAGGCCGTGCGGAGTGGCCGCCGAGGCGTGGCAGTCTCACACCGTTCAGCACCCCTGTCCCGGTGACCGGTGGGAGGTCTGCGACGTGGTGAAGGTGATCCGCTCCTTGCCTGGGCCCACGGCATCGACCCGAAGGACCTTAGGGCACCCCCCTGACCTAGCGCCTACTCGCGGCTGAACTCGACCCAGCGGCCGTCACTGGCGACGACGACCCGCCAGCCCTCGAGCTCGAACACGTGCTGGTCGCCCTCCCTCGTCGCCGGCACCCCGAAGGTGGCCTCGAGCCGGAGGTAGGCGTCGTTGTCGTCCGGGGTGGCCAGCTGCTGGCCCACGTCGCCCTCCCCGACGGCGACGACGGTGCCGTCGGCGAGGGCACGGGCGATCAGGGCCTCCTCGTCACAGGTCGCCGCCATCCCGATCAGGTCGTTCGCGGTCTGCAGGGCCAGTGCGCTCAGGCCCGTCGAGTTCAGGGGTGGCGGGTTCTGCCAGGAGGTCGAGCACTCGACCGGCAGCGGCGGTGGCACCCGCCGGGCGGCCACCTCCGCCTCGGACAGCACGTCCGCGAGCTCCTCCACTGAGCCGACCGGCGGCCAGTCCGCCCGCATGTCGGCGTAGTCGGTATAGGGATTGCCGATCCCGCCGGGGACGTCGATCCAGAACCCGTCCACATAGGGCCGGACGGGCGCGCTCTCGTCCACCGGCTGCACCTGGTTGCGCAGCACCACCAGCACGGGACCACCGACGGCCGCGCTCACCTGCGGCGTCACCTCGTGCAGTGGCCCGCTGTCGAGGAGGACGTCGATCCGATCTCGCGCCAGGAAGTCCTCCGGGATGGTCTCTGCCACGTCGACAGTGACGACGAAGTCGTCGCCGCGGGCCCGCACGTCCCACACCTCCCCGACGACGACGTAGGCGGCAGCCGGGCTGATGGCCAGCGTGGGGCTCTTCAGCGGGCGGTAGTCCACCTGCAGCCCGCTCGCCCGCATCCCGGCCAGGAAGGCCTGGTTCGCGACCAGCAGGTCATCCACCGGCCCCGGCGACGGCGTGGTCTCGACGGCCGGCGCCAGGTCGACCGGCGCACGGTCCCACTGGCTCACCGCGAAGCCTCCGAGCGCCACGGCGACCACGGCCGAACCGGCCACGAGCCGCCGGTTCCGGCGACGCCGGCGGGCCGTCCGCCACACTCCCTCGACAAGGTCGACCTCGGGGGCGCCGGCCACGCCACGATCCAGGAACTCACGCAGGTCACTCATCGGGCCTCCTCCGCCACCATGACGCCGAACTCCTCCCGGAGCCGGCGCAGCGCCACGTGCGCCTGGCTCTTGACCGTCCCCGGCGTGACCCCCAGGGTCTGGGCAATCTGCTGCTCGGACAGGTCGTCGTAGTAACGCAGCACCAGGACCGCACGCTGTCTCGGCGTCAGCGCCTGCAGCGCCGCCCGGACATCGGCCCCGGCCACCCATGCCTCGCTGCGGCCGGCGACACCCGTCTCGGGCAGCTCGTCCATCGGCGTCTCACGCCGACGTCGCCGCCATCGGGACACAGCAGCGTTGTAGATGATCCGCCGCGCATAGGCGTCCGGCGCCTCGTGCCGCAGCCGCGACCAGCGGTCGGCAACCTTGAGGAGAGCGTCCTGGACCAGGTCCTCCGCTGTCGACTGGTCGCCGGTCAGCAGGATCGCCGAGCGCAGGAAGTCGCGCTGGCGCGACAGCGCCCACGCCTCGAACTCCCGCTCATGCTCGGCCACCGGACCTCCTCCTCGGCTGGCCCCGTCGGCTCAGCCTCAGTGACTCAACGCGGGGAGGGCCCCGGAGGTTGGTGCCGGGCGGCCACGAGTTGCCGGGCCCGGTCGCGTGCCTGGCTGCTGGAGGCGACCAGATCGGCGGGCGCACCCGCCTCGACCCGCATCACGAGGGCGGTCTCGAACTCCGCCAGCGCGTCCTCCACCCGTCCGGCGGCCAGCAGCGCCTTGCCGTGATGCTGCCGCAGGACCGGCTCCCAGGGCGAGCCGGTGCACTCGGCCAGCAGGTCGGCATACTGCCGCAGGGCCTCGTCGACCTCGCCCAGGGGCGCGGGCACAGTCGGCGCGCAGGGCGCGCACCCGCACCGACGACTCGGCAGTATGCAGTCGCTCGCGTGCGCGGGACGGGTCACCTGACCAGAGGGCCTCGATCGCGTCCACCAGCGGGTCGGTCGCCATGCCCTCCCGGAAGGCGGTCAGGTCGGTGATCCGGGGCCGGAGGCTCGCGCCGTCCATCACCCAGCCTGGGCCGCCCGCGACGTCGGCGGGGAGGTCGTCAGCAGGCACGGGGTCGGTCGGTTCACTCACCCAGGCATGGTGCCACGGCACCTGTGGACAACCCGCGAGGCTCGGGCGCGATCCGTGGCACGGTGGGGGCCATGAGCGAAAGGGGGCACAATGGGGACCATGACGGTCATCCCGCACGCGGGACCGATGACCCGCGAGGACCTGGAGGAGCTCCGGTCCGCGCAGGGCGAGTCGGCGATCCGCTATGAGTTGCTGGACGGGAGCATCCTGGTGACGCCGGCACCCGGTCGGTGGCACCAGACCGCGGCCTTCGGGCTCGCCCGGCTGCTTCACGAGCACAAACCTCATGAGCTCGTCGTGCTGATGGCCCCCTTCGACGTCGACCTCTCCGAGGACACCAGCCTGCAGCCGGACATCCTCGTCGCCCGCCGCGGCGACCTCACCGACCGCAACCTGCCGACTGCCCCGGTGCTGGCGGTCGAGGTGCTCTCGCCGAGCACCCGCCGGATCGACCTGACGCTCAAGCGGGACCGGTTCCGCGAGGCGGGCTGTGCGTCCTATTGGACGGTGGACCCCCTGGTGCCTTCCGTCACCATGTGGGAGCTGCAGGAGGGCACCTACGAGCGGGTGGTGGTCGCCCAGGGCGACCAACCCGTGGCGGTGACCACGCCCTTCCCGGTGCGGCTGACCCCGAGCGCGCTGCTGGCGGACTGAGCTCGGCCTCAGCGGTCCGCCCGGGCTGCGACGGACACCGTCCAGACCGTGCCCACCAGGGCCGCGGCCGCACCGGCGCCGAACACCCACGGGAGCCCGAGCCCCTCGGCCACCAGACCCAGCGCGATCGGGCCGGCGCCGAGGCCCAGGTCGATCGCCGCACTGGCGGTCCCGGCGGCGGCGCCGCGCTCCGCCGGCCCGGCGGTCGCGAAGATCGCGCTGAAGAAGGCGGGCGTGCTGAAGACGACGCCGAGCGCGAGCACGGCGGCCCCGACCAGCAGACCCGCCGCCGACTGCCAGAGCGCGGCCGCTGCGAGTCCGAGCGCCATCGTCACCAGGGCAGTCGCCGCCACCAGGTGCGGTGGCAGCACGTCCATGAAGCGGGCGAAGCTGATCCGGCCGAGGACCACCACGCCGCCGTAGACGGTCAGCGGCAGACTCGCGCCGGCCAGACCCACCGCGTCCGCGTGCAGCGCAGCGAACGCCAGGAACGCGCTCATGGCGATCGTCGAGGCCAGGAAGCCGAGCGCCGGCGGGATCGAGGGTCGGTGCACGACCGGCTGGTGCGCCGGCCCCGTCCGCCCCGCCCCGGATGCGGCCCCTGGCTCCGAGGACCTCGTCTCGGGCAGGCCGGCCACGAGCAGGACGGCCAACCCGGCGAGTGCCGCCGCCCCGGTCCAGGCAGCGGGGAAGCCGAGGCTCCTGGTGAGCAGTTCCCCGAGCGGCGGCCCCGCGGCCAGACCCAGGTAGAGCCCGAGGGAGTTGTAGCTCAGCACCTGGCCCATCCGGCTCGGCGGTGCCAGGTCGGCGACCGCCGCGAACGAGGCCACCATGAAGGCCGCCTCGGCCACTCCGAGCAGCAGCCTCAGGAGTATGACGAGAGCCAGGTCCTCGACCAGTCCGGTGAGCAGCATGGTCGCCGCGGCGAGCGCCGCACCCCCGAGGAGCAGCGGTCGTCGGCCGTGGCGGTCGGTGAGGCGCCCGGCGAACGGCCGCAGCACGAGGGCGGTGACCGCGAAGGCGCCGAACGCCAGGCCGGCCCCAGCGCGTCCGGACCCCACCGGTCCGGTGACGAACATCGGCAGGGTGTAGATCGCCACCCCCGCCGCAGTGAAGTAGGCCAGGTCTGCCGCCGTCAGCTGCACCAGCGAACGGGTCAGCAAGCGCTCCGTCGCGGCGGACTCACGGGGGTGGGCTTCCGCCGCGGCGGACTCACGGGCGCGGGCGCTGGGCTCCGTGGTGTTCATGTACCAAGCGTCGTCCGTCGCAGCCACCGGGCGGATGGGTAGGGTTACCCATCTTTGAGCAGCCCGTGCTCCATCGCGAACAGGGCCGCGCCGGCCCGGGTCGAGCAACCGATCTTCAGGTAGGTGTCCTGCACGTGGTGCTCGGCCGTGCGCGGAGAGATGCTGAGGCTCCGGGCGATCTGACGGTTCGACTGCCCGGCCGCCACGAGCCGGAGCACCTCGACCTGCCGCGCGGTGAGGCCCGCCGGCCGGGCTCCTCGCGACGCGGTGCCGTGCCCGGCCGCGTGCAGGACCGCCTCCACGACGTCGCCGTCCAGGGCGCCCGCCCTCGCCTCGGCCCGCAACCGCTCGGCCGCGCGTGCCGGGGCCGTGCCCGGCCGGTGCGCCCGGTCCTCCACCAGTCTCCGGTAGGCGTCCGCCGTCGCCAGCACCCGCGAGGCGACCGACAGGTGCGCGCCCCCCAGCCCGCGGAAGTAGCCGCTGCCGTCGAGGCGCTCGTGGTGCTGCCCTGCGAGGGCACCCGCCTCGGCCAGCGCGGGGACCCGCGAGAGGATGCGTTCGCTGAGCTGGGGATGCAGCCGGGTCTGCTCGAGCTCGCTGCGGGTGAGGGTGCCGGGCTTGTCCCAGATGCTGCTGGGTGTGCCGATGCGCCCCAGGTCGTGCAGGTAGCCCGCGACCCGCACGGTCTCGACCTCCGCCTCCCCGAGGCCGAGCCCGGCCGCGGCCGAGGCTGCCAGCTCCCCGACCGCACCCGAGTGCCCCTGGAACCACGGGCTCTTCAGGTCCGCCAGGTCGCCGAACGTCCGGGAGACCTCCCGGACGCCCGGCACGTCGACCCACCGCACCGGGTCAGGCTCCGACTGGAGGGCCAGGTCGAAGGGGTCCGCGTCCCCAGTGTCCATCAGGTCACCGGCCCGCTCCACGAAGACATGGACCAGCGCCGGGTCGAGCACGGTCCCTGAGCGGCGCCGCAGCTCCGGCACCACCGCGTCACGTCCCGCCTCCGCGTCGGTCTGCACGGCGACCGAGGCCACGTGCACGAGTCGGGTCGCCCGGGGGATCTGCTCGCCACGCACGTCCGGGTAGCCCCGGCCGTCCCACTGCGCCAGCGCGTGCACCAGCGCGACCTGGACCGTGTCGGACAGCCCCAGACGCCCGGCGGCCTGCCGGGTCACCTCGCACGTGGCCGTCGGTCCGAGGGTGGCGTCCTTGCGCGCGGTGGTCAGCGTGGTGGCCAGCACGCCCACCCTGGACCGGCCGCTGCTCTCCGCCAGGCCCGTGACGAAGGTCCGCCAGACGTCGCGGTTGTCCGAGAAGTCGGTGCCGAAGGCCAGGCGCACGAAGGCCGTGTCGTCGCCCCACCGCTGCCCGTTCTCGTGGGCGTAGGCCGTGCACCCCAGGTGTTGCAGGAGCGAGGCGTAGAGCACGTCGGAGACCTGGTCACCCGGGCACCCCAGCGCCGTCGCGAAGCGCGTCGCCACCACGCTGCGCCGCAGCGACTCGTCCAGCGGGGACCCGGATCCCAGGTCCGTGCCGAGGGACAGCGCGCCGAGCAGGCCCAGCAGGCGGAACACCTCTCCACGATGGCACAGCGGGCCGGTGCGCACCAGAGTCTCCCCCGGCATACTGCAGGTCCTGCTGAGGAAGAATGGGCCCGTGCCCGCAGAGACCGACGAGACCCGCACCCGACGTCTGCTGGCCTGGTTGGGCTGCGGTCTGCTCGCCGGGGGCATGCCGGTCCACGAGGCCGAGGAGGACGTGCGGGCGGTCGCGGCGGCGCTGGGCCATCCCCGCACGCAGGTCGCCTGCTCACCCAATGCGATCACCCTGTCCCTCGCGTCCGGGGAGCCGGCGACCCTCGAGCGGGTGGAGGGCGGTCTGCGGCTGGACCAGCTGGCCGAGGTGTCGGTGCTCCAGGCCGGCCTGCGCACCCGCACCATCACGGTCGAGGACGCCCTGGCGAAGATGTCGACGCTGCGGGCGCAGCCGCACCGTTACGCCCACGGCGGCCTGCTCGGCGGCGGCCTGCTGGCCGCGGTCGGCATCGCCCTGGTGCTGGCGCCCAGCTGGCCCTCGGTGCTCTTTGCGGCCCTGATCGCACCGTGGACGGTCACGCTCATGGTGTTCTCCGGGCGGAGCGCGCTCGTGCGGACCCTGATGCCGTTCTTCGCCGCCTTCATCGCCGCGATGATCGCCTTCCTCGCGGCCGGGCAGGGGCTGGTCTCCTCGCCGCTGTGGACGCTGGTCGCCCCCATCGCCGTGCTGCTGCCCGGTGCGCTCATCGTGACCGGGCTGACCGAGCTCGCCGCCGGGTCGATGATGGCGGGCACCGCCCGGCTCGGCTACGGCGCGACCCAGCTGTTGCTCTTCGCCCTCGGCATGGGTGCCGCGGTCGTGCTGCTGCGGGTCCCTCCGGAGGAGATCGACCTGACCCGTCCCCTGGGGTGGTGGGCTCCGGTGGTCGGTGTCGTCATCGTGACGATCGCCATCTCGCTGATGGAGTCGGTGTCCATCTCGATGGTGCCCTGGCTGCTGGCGACGATCCTGGCCACCTTCCTGGCCCTGACCGCGGGCAACGCGCTGTCCGACGCGCCGTGGCTCGGCGCGTTCCTGGGCGCGACCGCCGCCAGCCTGGTCGCCACCGTCGTGGAGTTCCTGCGCCCCCAGTTGCCGCGGGTCATCGCGTTCCTGCCGAGCTTCTGGCTGCTCGTGCCGGGCTCCCTCGGGCTGGTCTCGCTGACCCGCATCGAGGTGGCGCCCGACACGGCGATCGGCGCGCTCGGCGGCGTCGTGATCATCGTCGCCGCGATCGCCCTCGGCATCGTCGTCGGCGCCGCCCTGGCCCGGCCGATGCGGTCGGTCGCCCGCCGCGTGGGTCTGCTGCCGCTGCTGCGCCGCCTGCCCGGCACCCGCCGGCGTCTGCCCAGCGACTAGCCCGGCTGCCTACGGGCCAGACCGGCTGCCCACGGATAGACCGGCTGCCCACGGACAGACCGTCAGGGGACCACGCCGAGGTTGTCCACCAGGACGCTCGCGGACGCCTCGGCCTCCAGCACGATTGCGACCGACGCTGGCGGCCCGAGATCGCCCCCGGGACCGGACGCGCAGGCCGGCGACACGGCATACGACTGCAGGGCCGGCTCGCTGGTGGCGGTGGGCTGCAGCACCGCCAGCTTGACGGTCTGCCCGGACAACTGATCCGGTATGCCGTCCGGTCCGGTGACCGGGCAGGTCGCCACCGCGCCGCCCGCGTCGGTCACCTCCAGGTGGACCGTGACCGGTGCGCCGCCTGCGCTCAGCTGCGCCAGGTCGACGACCACTCGGGCGTCCGCGCCGAGGCCCTCCACCGGGATCCCGACCCTCGCCGGGCCGCCGTCGAGCGACAGGTGAAGAGCCGGGTTGTCCGAGGTGCCGACCCGCAGCGGCAGCGGGGCGACCGTGGCCGAGGCACCCTCGACCGGCACCGTGCCGAGCGACGTGTCGAGTCCCGCGGCACCGACCACGGCGTCGTCGAAGCCGATCACCCCACCGCGTTCCCCCGAGGCGGCCGCCACCCGGTAGCCGGTGTCGGGCAGCCAGCCTGCCTCGGGCAGCGTCCCGTCGAACAGGGTGCCCGCGGCCCGGTCGTCGCGCAGGGTGTGATCCAGGAACGCCGAGACGAGGACGGTGGCGACCTGCCGCTGCTGTTCCGGTGCGAGCAGGGCCGCCGTGTCCAGCACGTGCTTGCTCAGCCCCAGCCCCACGTCGTAGCGCCCCCACCGGGCGTTGAACTGGCTGTGGTTGGCCCGGTGGATCAGGACCGCCGCCTTCACCGTGTCATCCGAGGTTGCGGTACGGGCGTACTGGTTGCTGCCGGCGAAGGCCCCCACGTCCGCGTCGTGGCTCCCTGCCAGGGTGAGGTAGTTGACGTCCTGCAGCACCACGGGCTCGCCCCCGACCGGCACGAGCCCGTCACTGGGTGCCAGCGCCACGACGCTGCTGATGGTGACGCCGGTGGTCAGGTCATGGCCCGGCAGCTCGGGGTCGGAGCCGAGTGCGTCCAGGGCAGTGGCGGCGGCGACGGCCTCCCCGCCGCGGGAGTGGCCGACCAGGGCAACGCGGCCGAGGTCGACCTGGGCCGCGACGGGCCCGCCACCCTCCTGCCAGGCCGCCCACTGGCGCAGGTGCTGCAGCACGAGCCAGGCCCGGGTCCGGTCGGCACCGACGATGCCTCCCGCCCGGTCCAGCACGCTGGTGTTGAGAAAGCCCATGTCCAGGGAGGCCACGACATACCCCCGGCTGGCCAGCACGTCGGCCAGGTAGGCGAACCCCAGGTCGCTGTCCGCGTGCGGGGAGTTGCCGTGCGCGATGAGCACCAGCGGGAACGGTCCACCCTCGGCCGGCGCCCAGACCGCGCCGTTCACCGGCAGGGCTGACGCGTCGAACCCCCACACCTGGCTGCGCGTGTCGCCGCTGCGCCAGCCGCTGATCAGCCCGCTCGCGTCGACCGGCGAGGTGGTCACGTCGGCGGAGGCGTAGTGGTCGGTCGGACCGGGAACAGCGCTGGCGTATGACGTGGACGTCACCTCGTGCGGACCGCGTGCCGAGGGGTCCGCCGGAGCCTCACCTCCCCGGACGGCCAGCAGGTCGGGGGCGTCGGCACCGGGGCCGGGCCAGGCGAGTCCCGCCGCAACGACGGCCACTGTGGCGGCGCTGACGGCTGCTGCGACTACCCGGCCACGGCCCGGACGTGCCGAGCCACCGGCCAGGAGCCCGCCGACGGCGCCGCCGATCAGTGCGGCGGTGGTCACGGCCACCACGCAGAGGAGCAGCCAGGCCGTGCGGGAGGCTCCTGCGCCCATCGTGACCAGGAGCAGCAGCGCCCCGACGAGCACGGCCAGGAAGGGCACCGGCCAGTGTCGGCGCAGCGCCGCAACGACACCGGTGAGCAGGAGGGCGACCACGACCGTCACGCCGCAGGCCAGCAGCGGGTCGTTGACCAGGATCCGCCAGGACGCCGCCGCGGCGCCGGGGAGGATCTGCTCGGCCGCGCGCCAGCCCCACAGGGCCAGCGCGGTCACGGCCACCGCAACCGTCGCGCCGGTCCAGCCGGGACCGGTCAACCAGCGCCGCTGCAGCCACCCGCGCACCCGGCGCCCGCCCCGTGCCTCTGCCGAGCCGCTGTCCATCGTGCCGCCGTCCCCTCTGTTGCGTCGTCGCCGCCGCTGGACGGCCATGGTGCGCGGCTCAGGCTCCCACAAAACCGGGTGCCGACGCAGCGACGGCACGCCTAGGGTGGGCGCCCATGACGCAGAACCTCTTCGCCTCCGACCGGCAGGACCCGCCCCACTCCGGGAGCGAGCGGGCGATCCTCGAGGGCTTCCTGGACTTCCACCGCGACACGCTGCTGCGCAAGTGCGAGGGGTTGACCGACGAGCAGCTCAAGACCCGCTCGTGCGAGCCGTCGACCCTCACCCTGCTGGGTCTCTTGCGCCACCTCGCGGAGGTTGAGGCCTGGTTCAACGACGACCTGGCTGACGGGCAGATCCCGGGGATCTACTGGAGCGAGCAGGACCCCGACGGCGACTTCGACAACCTCGCCGACGCCGTGGTGGCCGACGATCTCGCGACCTACCGAGGCACGGTCGAGCGGTCCCGTGCCTTCGCCGCGGGCATCACCGACCTCGACACGGTCCTGTCCCGCAGCCGGTCCGGCGCCGACATCTCGCTGCGGTGGATCTACGTGCACATGATCGAGGAGTATGCGCGTCACAACGGTCACGCGGACCTCTTGCGTGAGCGGATCGATGGCGCCACCGGCGAGTGACCCCCGCCGCGTGCGGGAGGACCTCGGGCTGGCCGGCTCGCGGGTGCTGTTCGTCAAGGTCGGCGAGGGGCACTACCGACTGCTCGCGCGGACTGGTTCGTTGCGTGATCTCGCCGGCGTCCTGCAGCGGCCTGGCCAGGCGCCACGGACGGTCGAGGAGATGCAGGAGGGGATCGCCGATGCAGCCGCGACGGCCGGAGCACGCAACGAGCCCGGTGCATGATCGGCATCGACACCAACGTCCTGGTGCGCTACGTCGTGCGGGACGACGAGGACCAGTTCGAGCGGGCAGCCGCCGTCCTGGCGGACCTTGCTCCGGCACGACCTGGGTTCATTACGCAGGTCACGCTGGTCGAGTTCTACTGGGTGCTGACCCGCAGCTATGGCTACTCACGCGACACCGTGCTCACGGTCATCTCCCAGCTGGTGTCGTCGACGAGCCTGGAGTTCGACGACGCGGAGGGAGTCGTCCGAGCCCTGACCCTGGCACAGGAAGGTGCCGACTTCGCCGACGCCCTCATCGCCGGGGCCATGGAGCCCTTCGGCATCACCGACATCGTCACCTTCGATCGGCGGGCCGCCGGCTCACTCGGCTGGCACCTGCTGACCGACGAGGCGACCCACGGCATATGCCCCGGATGAGGTCGTTCGAGGATCTGGTCGCCGAGGCCGAGGCGGCCGACGTCACCGGGTGGGGGTTCGGCTGGCTCGACGGGCGGGCCACCGAGGAGCGACCGCCGTGGCAGTATGCCGTGCTGCTGGCCGAGCGGCTGGCCACCGTCGACTCCGCGCTCGACCTGGACACCGGTGGCGGCGAGGTGCTGGGCGAGGCGGCAGCGCTCCCGCCGCGGATGGCGGCGACCGAGGCGTGGCCGCCGAACCTGGTGCGGGCTCGCGAGCGCCTGGGGCCGCGGGGTGTGGAGGTCGTCGACACCTCCCGGAAAGAGGGCCTGCCGTTCCCGGACCGCTCGTTCGAGCTAGTCACCTCGCGGCACCCGGTGGCGCCCGACTGGCCGGAGATCCACCGGGTGCTGGTCGAGGGCGGGACCTATCTGGCACAGCACGTCGGGCCCAGGTCGGCGGCGGAGCTGATCACCCACTTCGTCGGCTCCTGGCCCGACGGCCCGGAGGGTCGGGACCCGGAGCGCGAGGCCGCAGCCGCCGAAACGGCCGGGCTGACGGTGGTGGATCTGCGGACGGCGCTTTGCCGGATGGAGTTCCACGACATCGGTGCTGTCGTCTGGACGCTCCGCAAGTGCGTGTGGTGGGTGCCGGATTTCACGGTCGCCCGTTACCGCGACGAGCTGCTCGCGCTCGACGCGCAGCTGCGGGCGGGCCGCCCTGTCGTCGCGCACTCAACGCGACACCGCATTGAGGCGCGGCGCTGACCTGCTCGTTCAGCGGGCCGCGGCGCTGGCGGACTCCGTCAGGGGGCCGCGGCGCCCAACGCGAGGCAGGCGTCCTCGGCCGCCAGGTCGGGCCAGGCGGCACCGAGGCGCTCGGGCAGCCGCCACGTGCCGCCCGGCTCCCGACGCGCCTGGGAACGCAGCCAGTCGAGCTCGGCCGCCGCGCCGTCGGCGAAGACGGTCGGCTCCACTCCGAGTGCCACGTCGGCCGACGTGTCGAGCTCCATGTCGAGGGTCCACGGCAGCCGGCCGATCCCCTCCGGACAGCCGTCCCCGTCGACGTCGATGAGCTCCATGGCCCCGCCGGCCAGCGCGACCGCCTCACCGAGCAGCTCCCGCGCCGGGCGCGGGTCGCCGTCGGCGACGTTGAGCACCCTCGCTGCGGGGGTCTGCGCGCAGGCCAGGATCGTGCGGGCCAGCGCCTCCGTCGAGGTCGTCGACTCCACGACGTCACCGTGGCGCACCGCGATCCTCGTGCGCCCGGCGAGCACCCGCGCGAGCACACCCCACAGTCGCGGCTGCCGTGTGCCGGCCCCATGGATCTTGCTCGGCCGCAGCAGCGAGATCCGCTCCCCCTCGGCCCGCAGCACCCGTTCGGCCTCAGCCTTGTTCGCGCCGTAGCCCTCCGCCGACTGGTGCTCCTCCCCCGCGAACGCCATCGTCGGTCGCTCCTCGGTGACCGGTCCGTCCCAGACCGGCTTCTCCGGTGAGTTGAGGTGGCGGCCCAGCCCGTCGACATACACCGCCTTGGCCGACAGCATCACGGTGGAGCCGCACGCGCGGGACCACCTGGCCAGCTCCCGCGCCCGGTCCGGTGTGTAGCACTGCCCGTCGACCAACAGGCCGACCCCTGACCCGACCAGCGCACCCGTCGCCTGCTCGTCGGCGCGGTCCGCAACAACGGTCCGTATGCCGTGCCTCGCCCAGTCCTCCGGCGCCACCGAGGCGTCGCGCCCGGTGACGGTCACCTGCCACCCGTGGGCGGCGAGCAGCTCGGCGGTGCGGCGCAGGGTGCCGGTGCCGCCGAGCAGGAGCGCGGTGTCGGGCATGTTGTCCTTCAGTGGCTGGGCGTGAGTGACGGGCGGTCCGTGTTGGCTGAGAGTGACTGACGCGGCGGTCCGGTTGGCTGATGGCCCCACGCCGTGGACCGCGTCTGATCCTGCCACGTGCCCGGAGCCGTACCAGCGTGTGGCAAATGTGCCAGTGTGTGGGATCCGACCCCAAATCGGGGGTCAAATCCCACACACTGGAACAAAGTCCACACGCGGGCCCCGGCCACTCTCGGCGTATGGAGGGGGTGGACACCATGTGGGGGCACCGTGCGCTCGTGGGAAGGCGTCGAGACTTCACGCCGTGCTCGTGGGACGGCATCGGAAAACCCCTGCGCCGCGCGCTCGGTCGGGGCAAGGATGGACGCATGGACCTGACCTCGTTGGACCACCTGTCCCAGGACGAGCTGTGGGACGCCCGGGCCGCAGCGGCCTACGACACGCCGGGCACCGACATGTTCGCGCCCGAGGTGCTGGAGCCGACCGTCGAGCGGCTGGTCGAGCTGGCGTCCGGCGGCGCGGCGCTGGAGTTCGCCGTCGGGACCGGGCGGGTGGCGATCCCGCTCGTGGAGCGCGGGGTGCCGGTCACCGGGATCGAGTTCTCGGCACCGATGATCGCGCGGCTGCGGGAGAAGGTCGACGCGCAGAAGCTGCCCGTGGTGCAGGGCGATATGGCCACGACCCGCGTCGACGGTGAGTTCTCGCTGGTGTTCCTGGTCTTCAACACGATCGCCAACCTGCTGACCCAGGACGAGCAGGTCGAGTGCTTCCGCAACGCTGCGGCCCACCTGCGGCCCGGCGGCCGCTTCGTCGTCGAGCTCTGGGTGCCCGACCTGCGCGGCGCGTCGCGGACCGCCGCGGCCCAGGTGTTCACCGTCGCGGATGGCTACGTCGGCCTGGACGTTATCGACACTGTCGACCAGCGCGTCGTCTCGCACCACTTCCGCTTCGACCAGGACCCAGCGGACCGGCGACGCGCGACCGTCGGCCGCACCCCGCACCGCTATATCTGGCCCTCGGAGCTGGACCTGATGGCGCGGCTGGCCGGGATGGAGCTGGAGTCCCGGCACGCCGACTGGTCAGGCAATGACTTCACCGCACACTCGGGCTCGCACGTGTCCGTCTACCGGCTGGTGCAGGGCCACGGCACACGTTGATCCGGACACCGCTGAGCGCAGGCTGAGGGCGCCATTCGCCTACACTGGGGCCAGCGTCGCGTGCCGGTGGCAGTCAGTGCCAGGCATGGAGGCGCCGGATACGAAGGAGAGACGATGACGACGTCGACCCTTCGCCCTCAGCGTGACTGAGGGCGAGAAGACCAGGCTGATCGCCTGGAGCCGCGAGTTGCGCGCCGTCCACGAGCGGCTGCGCGAGGCACTGCACGTCACCCGTGAGGCGCTGGCCGCGGGGGCACCCGCAGGAGAAGTGAGCCGGGACCTGCTGCTTTTCTGTCACGGGTTCTGCACCGCGCTGACCGGTCACCACGAGGGCGAGGACCGTCGGTTGTTCCCGGCGATCGCCGCGGCCCACCCGGAGCTCGCGGACACGCTGCGCTACCTGGAGCAGGACCACTCGACGATGAACCATCTGATCGGCGGGCTGCAGAAGGCCCTCGGGGCCAACGCACCCCCGGACGAGCTCGAGCGACATCTCGACGGGCTCGGAGCCATCATGGAGTCACACTTCGCCTACGAGGAGCGGCAGCTGCTCAGCGTGCTGGAGACGCTCAAGCTGCGGGCGGACCCCGCCGAGGTGCTGGGACCGTTATAACGATCCCCACACGGTGAACTCGTTGCCGTCGGGATCGGTCATGAGGACAGCATCACCGGCGTCCTGCAGCCGGGTGGCGCCGAGGGCCCGCAGCCGGTCGGCCTCGGCCGCAGGGTCGGCGACGTGAAGCTCGAACCGCTGTCGTGGCCGGCCGTCTCTGGGCCTCAGGGGTGGACCGCCCCAGGCCACCATGGTGCCACCTGCGGGCGACTGGATGGCGGTCTCCTCGTCCCGGTCCCACACCAGCGGCCACCCAAGGACATCCCGCCAGAAGAGCCCCACCGCCCGCGTCCCGTCACAGGCGAACTCGCCGAGGAAGCCGCAACCCTCCAGGTAGGCGTTCCCCGCCTCGATGACGCAGAACTCGTTGCCCTCCGTGTCGGCCAGCACGTGGGGGTCCTCCGGCAACGGACCGACGCGCACGGGGCGACCGCCCAGGGCGACCGCCCAGGGCGACCGCACGCTCCACCGTCCGGTCCTGGTCAGTGAGCACGGCGTTGGTCAGGGGCAGATGGATCGGGTTGGGCACCGTGGGCTCCGTGCGGGTGAGAGTGAACCTCAGCCCCGGCCGCCGGTCGTCACCGGCGATCAGCGGTCCGCGCGGATCGCTCTCCAACGGCAGCCCGAGGAGGTCCGCCCAGAACCGCCCGAGCCCCGCGGGCTCGAATGCGTCGATCTGCAGGGTCAAGGCCCTCACCCCCTCACGGTAGGCCGCCCCGATCGGCGCCGGCAACGGGATATGCATCGATACAGGTGGAGAGTCACCGGCAACGGCCCATGCATCGATCACAGATGGAGAAGTCACCGGCTGCGGGCGTCACTACAGTCGTGCCCATGAGCATCACATTCGAAGGACGCGTGCGGCAGATCGGCGACCGGCTCATCGTGCCACTCCCAGCGGACGCCAGCGGGGCGCTCCCCTCCCGCGGCCAGGTCGCGGTCGAGGGGGAGGCCAACGGGCACTCCTTCGCCACCGTCCTGGAGCCGGACGGCCGCAAGGGCCACTGGGTCGCGGTCGACGACGGGTTGCGGGAGACGCTCGCGCTCGAGGACGGGGACACCCTCACCTGTGAGGTCACGCCGACCGAGACGTGGCCGGAGCCCGAGATTCCCGAGGACCTCGGGTCGGCGCTCGACGACGCTCCCGACCTGGCCGACACCTGGGTCAGCCTCACGCCGATGGCGCGCTGGGAGTGGGTGCGGTGGGTCCAGTCGACGAGGAGCCCGTCGACCCGCGAGCGCCGGGTCGAGGTCAGCGTCTCCAAGCTGCGCGACGGCAAGCGCCGACCCTGCTGCTTCGACCTCTCCTCCTGCACCGACCCCGAGCTCTCCCGGAGCGGCAAGCTCATCGACGCGGGCTGACCGACACCCCGAGCAACGCGGCGGCTAACCCCTCCGGCCGGCTGAGCGCCGCCAGGTGACCGCCGGGCACCAGCTCCACCGGCAGGCCCAGCCGTTCCTGCGCCACTCGACGCTGGAAGTCCGGCGGGAAGAACCGGTCGTGGCTGCCCGTGAGCACCCGGGTGGGCACGTCGGGCCACGCCGGCAGTGGCCACGGGTCGTCGAACGGCCGTTCGGTCTGCTGTGGCTCACCCATGGCCATCGCCTCCGCCGTGACGTCCTCGGGCACATCGTGGAAGAAGTGGTGCATCACCTCCATCGGCTCGCTCAGCGCGTGGCCCGTCGCGGCCCACCACTCATGACCGGACTCGCCGGGCCGGGGGATCATCGCGTTGACCAGCACGAGCTCCCGGACGTCCAGCCCGTCGCAGACCAGTGGCGCCGACAGCCCGCCCATCGACTGGGCGACCACGGTGACCGGCCCGGGATCCGGACCTGCCGCGGCAACGATCGTGTCGGCATACTCCACAAGGCCGGCGTGCGGATCAGCCGCGGGGAGCTCGACAGCGACGGCATCTGGCAGCAGCGGGACGAGCCGGTGCCAGTACCACGCCTGTCCACCGGCCCCGGGGACGAGGAGATAGCGCATGGCAGGACTGACCCGACCGGAGGCAGGAACTCATCGGCGGCGGCGCGAGCGAGGGTGTCGTGACGGAGGGCGCGGCGGACGAGCGCGATCAACAATGAGGGCATGACCGTGGCCGAGACGCGCGCAGCGTCATTGCCGAGCCCGCGAGGGCCCTTGAGCGAGCGCGTCCTCACCACCCTGCGGAGCGATCCCGGCCGGCTCACCACAGACCCGGGGGACCCCCAGGACGTCGACGAGGTCGATGCCGCGCTCACGCTCTGGGTGCTGCACGAGCTGTCCTACCGCGGCTTCGAGGACGTCTCGCCCGACGCCGAGTGGGAGCCGGCCGTTCTCGCGCTCCGCCGTCACCTGCAGCGCGACCTCGAGGCACGGCTCCGGGCCCGCTGGCCCGGCCACGAGGTGTCCCGGGAGACCTTCGCCGACGACCTGATGGCCTTCATCGAGAGCGACGACGGGCCGTCGGTGGCGTCCTACGTGCACAGCCACGCCAGCGCGGACCAGGTGCTCGAGCTCGTGCGGTGGCGCTCGATCTATCACCTGAGGGAGTCCGACCCCTCCACCTGGACCCTGCCCCGGCTGACGACCGCCCCCAAGGCGGCACTGGCCGAGCTGCAGTACGACGAGTACGGCTCGGGCCGCCCCGACCGCCTGCACGCACACCTCTTCGCGAGGGCGATGGAGGCGCTGGGCCTGAGCACCCGCTACGCCGACTACCTCGACGAGTGCCCCCTGGAGGTGCTCGAGATGAACAACGTCATGACGCTCTTCGGGCTCGACGGGCGTCTGCGCGGGGCCTCGATGGGTCACCTGGCCGCGTTCGAGGTGACCAGTTCGGTGCCCAGCGGCCGCCTGGTCAAGGGACTGCAGCGCCTGGGGATGGCCGAGGAGATCATCGACTACTACGCCGAGCACGTCGTCGCCGACTCGGTCCACGACCAGATCGCCGTCCGGCTGATCTGTGCCGCGCTGGCCGCCGACGAGCCGGACCAGGCCGAGGACATCTTCTTCGGAGCCTTCACCTGCCTGGACCAGGAGGCCCGCTTCGCCCGGGCCATCCTCGGTCGCTGGGGCGTGGCCGCATGACGACCCTGCCCGAGCGGGTGCTCGTGTGCCCGGGAGGGCCCCTGCTCCTGCGCGGGTGCCAGACCTACACGGATGGCGAGGGGGTCGAGCACGCAGTGGATCGCACGGTCGTCGCGGTCTGCCGCTGCGGCTTCTCCGGCAGGCTCCCCTGGTGCGACAGCACCCACAAGCGGCTGCCCCCGGACAAGCGTCCCGACTAGGCCGGCCGGGCGTCCGGGCCGAGTCGCCGCAGGCTGGCGAGCACCCCGCGCTCACCTGCCCGCACCTCTGTCACCTCCAGGCAGTATGCCGTGAGGTCCAGGGCGTCGACCTGGTCCAGGTCGCCGAGCTGCAGGACCGCGACCCCGTCGCGGTGGAGGTGCTCCTGCATGACCCGCGCGCAGAGTCGGGCCACAGCAAGACCGTCGGGCCCGCCGTCGATCGCCAGCAACGGGTCCTCGGGATAACGGGTGGTCTGCTCGGTCGCCACCCACGGCGGGTCGGCGATGATCACCGAGAAGACCTCGCGGTCGCTCAGGACCTCGCTCATGTCTCCGCCACGGACCTCGACCCAGTCGTCGAGTCCGGCGGCAGCGGCGTTCGCGGTCGAGAGGGTGACCGCGGCGGGGTTGAGGTCCACGGCCACAAGGTGCCGTCGCGTGTCAGCGGCGGTGAGCGCCGTCGCCAGGAGGCCGATGTGCCCCGCCCCGCAGCACAGCTCGAGCACTGGCCCGGGAGGCGCCAGCGACATGAGCTCTGCCGCCCACCGGGACTGGTCGGCGGTCCAGCGCCTCGGCTCCAGGACCCGCTCGTCGTAGGTGATCTGCAGACCCGAGAAGTCCACCGTCGGCGTCATCCCGTCCACGCTAACGGCAGCTCGCAGGCGGTGCGGGCGGGGCGCGGAGGGCGGCCGACCGGTGAGCGCTGTGCATCTGCACACAACCTTCACACGCTCCACCCACCTTCGCCCCCAGGCCGGTCATAGCCTGGCAGTCATGACCACCGGCACCTCCGCATACCGCCTCGGCCTCCTCGTCACGGTGGGGACCGCCGCCCTCCTCGTCCTCGGCGCCGGAGCGCTGGGCATCGTCGGGTCTGGGGGTCGTGCCGATCTGCTCTACGGTGCGGTCCTCGCGGTCCTCGTCCTGGGTGCGCTCCTGGCCAGGTTCCGGGCGCGTGGGATGGCGGTCACGCTCGTCGCGGCCGCGGTCGCCACGGTGGCCGTGACCGTGGGCGTCCTCGTGGCCGTGGTGCCCGGGCGCGATGACGTGTCCGTGCTCGACCTGGTGGGGCTCACGATGATGTACGCCGGCCTGTTCGGACTCGCCGCGTGGCTGTTCGGCCGCGCAACGGCCCGGCCGGCAGTCGCCCCCGCACACAGCTGAGTCGCGACACCGTGTGGACGGTGTCGCGACTCAGGACAACTGGCGGTGGCGGTGGGATTTGAACCCACGGAGGACTTGCGCCCTCACACGCTTTCGAGGCGTGCTCCTTAGGCCGCTCGGACACGCCACCGCCAGGCAGGTTACCCGAGGCGGTGGGGGCCGAAGAAATCGACGAGGNGCCGGCAGTCGCCCCCGCACACAGCTGAGTCGCGACACCGTGTGGACGGTGTCGCGACTCAGGACAACTGGCGGTGGCGGTGGGATTTGAACCCACGGAGGACTTGCGCCCTCACACGCTTTCGAGGCGTGCTCCTTAGGCCGCTCGGACACGCCACCGCCAGGCAGGTTACCCGAGGCGGTGGGGGCCGAAGAAATCGACGAGGGCCGCGGCGCACTCGGTCTCGAGCACCCCGCCGACCACTTCCGGGCGGTGCAGCGCCCTGCGGTCGCGCGGCAGATCCCACACCGAGCCGCAGGCCCCGGCCTTCGGGTCCCAGGCGCCGAAGACGATCCGGGACACCCGCGCGAGCACCGCGGCACCGGCGCACATCGCGCACGGCTCCAGCGTCGCGACGAGCGTGCAGTCCTCCAGGCGCCACCGGCCCAGGGCCGCCCCGGCCTCGCGCAGCGCCACCACCTCGGCGTGGCCGGTCGGGTCGTGCAGCACCTCGCGCACGTTGAACCCGCGACCGACGACCACGCCGTCGGGAGACATGACGAGCGCCCCGATCGGCACGTCCCCGCCCTGCTCGGCACCGGCGGCGAGGTCGAGGGCCTCCCGCATCCACACGGCATACTCCCCCGCACCCCAGACGGGCACCTCCCTCACCCGGTGCCCTCCGTGTCCCAGGCCTGCGACGCCGCCGCGTCGAGGAAGGGGCGCACGATCTCCAGGACGAGGGAAGGGTTCGCCAGGCCGCCGAAGTGGGTCGTGCCCGGCAGCACCGCCAGCTGCGAGGACGGGACGCCCTCGAAGTCGCCGTTGACATCACCGCCGCGCAGCTGCAGGAACCGGATCGCGTGCTCGAGACGAACCATGTCGGAGTCGCCCACCGTGAACAGGGTCGACGCAGTGATGCCCCGGATCGCGTCCTCGGACCAGCCGTCCTCGCCCGCGCCGTAGGAGCCGAGCTTGTCCAGCAGCGTCTGCAACTTGTCGGGGTGGGGCGACTTGGCGAGATAGTCGGCCTCCATCGGGGTCCCCGCAATCATGTCGACCGTCATCTCCGCGACGGCCTCGGCGTTCTCCGAGCCGCGGTTGCCGGAGGGGTCGAAGGAGACCGAGGAGATGATGGCCCGCCGGATCAGCTCCGGGTGCTCGATGCTCAGCTGCAGCGCGACGGCACCGCCGACGCTGTAACCGAAGACGTCGACCTCGCCCACCCCCAGGTGCTCCAGCAGGGCGACCACGTCGGCGGTCAGGCCGGCAGTCGTCAGGAGCCGGTCGGCGTCGTTGGTGCGCCCGTGACCCTGGAAGTCGGTCGCGATGACGCGCCGGCCCTCGCTCAGGCCGGGCAGCAGCGGCCCGAACTGCAGGTCGATGTTGAACAGGCCGCCGTGGAGCAGGAGCAGTGGGGTGCCGGTGTCGGGGCCGTGCAGCTCGTAGTACATCTGCAGCCCGTTGACCGGTGCGTAGCCAGTCTCGATGGGTGCTGTGCCGGTGGTTTCCGCTGATGTCGTCATGGTTCCTCCTCACGTCCTCGGGTCCAGCCTGCCAGGCGGCTGCCGGTCCGGCCGATTTCTTTTCGGCACCCGGACCGACCAGGACGCCGGACGAAACTGAGCGGTCCCCGCCCGAGGGGGTCGTCGCAGCCAGGCCCAGCAGGTAGGTTCGCAGTATGCGCGTCCACGTTGCCGACCACCCGCTGATCGCCCACAAACTCACCTACCTGCGCGACAAGCGGACCGACACCCCGACCTTCCGTCGGCTGGCCGATGAGCTGGTCACACTCCTGGCCTACGAGGCGACGCGCGAGGTGCGGGTCAGCCCGTTCGAGATCGAGACCCCCGTCGCCCCGACGACGGGCATCCACCTGTCGACGCCCAAGCCGCTCGTGGTGCCGATCCTGCGGGCCGGGCTCGGGATGCTCGACGGGATGATGCGGATGCTGCCCACCGCCGAGGTCGGCTTCCTGGGCATGGTCCGCAACGAGGAGACCCTCGAGGCGCACACCTACGCCAACCGGCTGCCGGACGACCTGTCGAACCGGCAGTGCTACGCCCTGGACCCGATGCTCGCGACCGGCGGCACCCTCGCTGCGGCGGTCCACTTCCTGGCCGAGCGGGGCGCCCACGACATCACCGCCATCACGCTCCTCAGCGCCCCAGAGGGCATCGCGCTGCTGGAGGAGGAGCTGAAGGATCTGGAGCCGCCGGTCACGCTCGTCACCGGCGCCATCGACGAGCGGCTCAACGAGCACGGCTACATCGTGCCCGGTCTCGGCGACGCGGGCGATCGGCTCTACGGAGTGATCTGAGCAGGCGGGCACGGGGCGTCCACCGTCCCCCACCCGGGCCACACGCACGGCCGGATAGGTTGCCTGCATGGTGACCGCGTCCAGCCGCAGCAACGTCGAGCCGTTCCACGTGATGGAGGTGCTCGCGGCCGCGGCCGAGCGGGAGCGCACGCACGGTGACGCGATCTTCCTGTGCGCGGGGCAGCCGTCCACGCCGGCACCCCGGGCGGTCCGCGAGGCGGCGGTGAGTGCCCTCCAGGGTGAGGTGCTCGGCTACACCGAGGCGACCGGCATACTGCCCCTCCGGCAGGCCATCGCCGAGCACCACCGGGACTCATATGCCGTGGACGTCGACCCCGCTGACGTGATCGTCATGACCGGCAGCTCCGGCGCGTTCACGACACTGTTCCTGGCGGCCTTCGAGGCTGGTGACCGGGTGGCCATGACACGGCCGGGTTATCCGGCATACCGGAACACGCTGGCCGCCCTCGGCTGCGAGGTGCTCGAGCTCGACTGCGGCCCGGAGACGCGCTACCAGCCGACCGTGGCCATGCTGGAAGCCCTGCCGGAGCCGCCGAAGGGATTGATCGTGGCCAGCCCGGCCAACCCGACCGGCACGGTGATCGACGCCGACGAGCTCGCGGCGATCGCCCGCTGGTGCGAGGAGGCCGGCTGCCTGCTGATCAGCGACGAGATCTATCACGGCGTGACCTACGGCCGGCCGGTCGCGAGCGCCTGGCAGACCAGCCGCGAGTCGGTCGTGGTGGGCTCGGTCAGCAAGTACTTCTCGATGACCGGCTGGCGCCTTGGCTGGGCGATCGTGCCCGAGGCGCTGCGTCGGCCGATGGAGGTGCTGACCGGGAACCTCAACATCTGCCCGCCGGCGATCTCCCAGCACGCCGCGCTGGCCGCCTTCACCCCCGAGGCCCAGCGGGAGCTGGACGGCCACGTCGCGCGGTATGCCGAGAACCGGGACCTGCTGCTGCGCCGTCTGCCCGAGCTGGGGCTCACCTCGTTCGCTCCCCCGGACGGCGCGTTCTACGCCTGGTGCGACATCTCGCACCTGACCGACGACTCGCTGCGGTGGTGCCAGGACGTGCTGGCCGCGACCGGGGTGGCGCTGACGCCGGGCGTCGACTTCGACACCGTGCACGGCCACCAGTGGGTGCGGCTCAGCTTCGCCGGCGGCACCGGGGAGATCGACGAGGCGCTCGACCGGTTGGACGCCTCGGGCTTGTTGCGTACGTAAGCACTGCCCGGGTGGACGTCTCGTTATTGCGTGCGTGAGCACTGCCCGGATGGCCGCCTCGGGTTGTTGCGTGCGTGAGCACTGCCCGGGTGGCCACCTCTCGGAGACGTGACATTGGTGTCCCTGATGCACCAGCCCCGGGCTGGCGTCTGTCATGCACCAGGTCTTGGGCTGGTGCGTGGCGTGCACCAGGTCTTGGGCCGGCGCGTGGCGTGCACCAGGTTTTGGCCTGGCGCGTGGCGTGCACCAGCCCTGGACTGGTGCGTGTCGTGCACCAGTGTCACGTCTCCGAGGACCCTGCCTGACGCCCACCGCTGGGGTCACCTCCGCCGCGAGCCTCCGGCCCGCTCACCGGTCGAGCACACCCAGGACGGACCGACCGACCCGCTCGCCGATCGGGATCGCCGAAGTCGCCGCCGGGGAGGGTGCGTTGCACACGTGGACCTGGCGGGCGGTGTGCCGCAGCAGGAAGTCCTCCACGGGCCGCCCGGTGCGAGTGATCGCCTGCGCACGGATCCCGGCCGGATAGGGCAGCAGGTCCTCGACCGTGAGCGACGGGGCGTACTTCTGCACCTGCCGCAGGTAGCCCGACCGGAAGACCGAGTCGCGCGCCTCCGACAGCCCGGTCCGCAGGTTGCCTCGCCCGAACCGCCACATCCCCGGGAACAGCGAGTATGACGCCACGTCCCGCAGGCGGACAGCTCCCCTGGGATAGCCCTCCCGGGACAGGCCGAGGACCGCGTTGGGGCCGACCGTCACGCGGCCGTCGATCGTGGGCGAGAGGTGCACCCCGAGGAAGGGCAGCTCCGGGTCGGGCACCGGATAGATGAGCCGCGTCACGAGATCGTTCTTGGCGGCGGGCAGCTGGTAGTACTCCCCGCGGAAGGGCACGATCCGGAACCTCACGTCGAGCCCGCCCATCCGGGCGACCCGGTCGGCCTGCAGTCCGGCGCAGGCGACCAGCGCGCGGGCTCGCAACTCCCCGGTGTCGGACTCCAGGTGCACGCCCGTGCCGTCCTCGGCGATGGACCGCACGGCCGCCCGGGTGACGACCCGCACACCCGACGCCACCAGTTCGGCAGCCATGGCGCGGGCGACCTCGCGGAAGTCCACGATCCCGGTCGCCGGGGACAGCAGCGCCTCCAGGCCCCGGACGTTCGGCTCCAGCGCACGCAGCCTGGCCCCGTCGACCGACTCGAGCTCGATCCCGTTCTGCGCCGCCCGCTCGCCCAGCGCGCGCAGCCGCACGACCTCGGGCTCTTCGGTGGCGACGACCAACTTGCCGGGCACGGCATACGAGATGCCGTGCTCGTCGCAGAAGGCCTTCGTCGCAGCCTCCCCCGCGCGGCACAGCCTCGCCTTGAGCGAGCCGGGGGCGTAGTAGATGCCGGCGTGGATGACGCCCGAGTTGTGACCGGTCTGGGCGGTGGCGACGTCGTCCGCCTTGTCGAGGACGGTCACGGACAGGCCGGGGCGGGCGCGCAGCAGCGCCCGGGCGGTGGCCAGACCCACGATGCCCGCACCGATGACGACGACGTCCTCCATGCCGCCCCCTCTCTCAGGGAGAGTGTCGCAGCCCCCAGCGGGTCGCGGTCAGTCGAAGGGCGTGTCCTGGACGATGAAGACCGCGTCGACCGGGGACTCCTGACACACCGACGTCCAGCGCTCGTCGTCGGCCGGCCCACCGCCACCGCCCCAGGAGACCGGCTCACCCTCCTGGGCCATGGCCGCCGAGGAGCCGTCCCCAAAGACGGAGTAGACCAGGCGTGGGTCGTCGGTGCCGGGCGCCTGGAAGCCCTCGGCGTTGGGGAAGATCAGCCCCGTCCGCACCCCGTCCGTCTCCACGACGGGGCAGCCCTCGTCGGTGAACTCCACCGTGCCCTCGATCAGCGCGTCCTCGCGCGGGCCGTCCGGGTCGAAGGCGTAGGTCGGCACGTCGAACCAGCCGGCCTCCTCCCGGGTGGTGGGCACCGTGGGCAAGTCGCCCGGCACCTCGGGAGACTCTGCCAGCGGATCGATCGCGGCGATGTCGTTGACGTACACCGCGTCCCGCGCCGGGGTGTCAGCGCACAGGCTGTCCCAGGCCTGCGCGAGCTCGCCGGTCATCGGCTCGGCCCAGCCCCCGGCATACTCCATCGGCTGCCCCTCGGTGGCGTAGACACGACCCTGCGCGTCGACGACCCCCCGCACCCCGTTGTCGTACGTGACCCCGGTCGCGTTCGGGAAGAACAGCGGGGTCGCGCTCTCCCCGAAGACCAGCAACGGGCAGCCGGCGTCGGTGAACGCGAGGGCTCCGGCGACCAGCGCCCCGTCGCCGCCGGACTCGTCCCAGTCGAAGGTGGGCACCTCGAACGTGTCGGCGATCGGACCGTCGGCGGGTGGCACGAACTCGCCGGCCGGACCGACCTGCCCGTCGGTGGAGGGCAGGTTCGCCCAGACGACGGCACCGATCACCGCGGCCGCGGCAAGGGCTGCTGCGCCGACCAGCCACGGACGCCGACGCCGGGAGATGCCTCGGCTCTGGAGTTCCTCCAGCGGCGGAGGCAGTATGCCGTCGCTCGCCCGGGCGGCCTCCTCCCGCAGGAGCGTGGCCAGCCTGGCCTCGTGAACCGGCTCAGGGATGTGGTCGCGCTCAGACATCGTCGACCTCCAGGGTGAGTGCGGCGGCCAGGGTGGACCTGGCGCGGGAGAGGCGGGACTTGACCGTACCCTGGGCGACGTCGAGCTCGGTGGCGATGCGCGCGACGGGCAGGTCGTGCAGGTAGTGCAGGACGACGACCTCGCGGTGACCCGCCGGCAGGTCCTTGAGCGCCTGCAGCAGGCTGAGCCGCTCGGTGTCGCTCACGCCCTCCGGGTGCGGCGGCTCGGGCAGGTCGTCAAGGACCAACGTGCGACGGTCCTTGCGGCGGCGGTTGAGCCAGATCCGCCACGCGACGGTGCGGAGCCACCCGTCCGGGCTGTCGTAGGTGCGGATCTGGTCCCATCGCGGGATCAGCCGGACGAACGCCTCCTGCGCGACCTCGCTCGCGTCGGCGCCGGGCACACCCATCACCCGCAGCGTCCCGACGAGTCGCCGGAACGCCAGCGGGTAGTAGTCGGCCAGGCCAACGTCCGGGTCCAGTCCCATGTCAACTACACCCTTCTGACGGGATTCTGGTTCCCCCCAATTCTGGGGGCGATGAGTTCCGATGGTCCGTAGGGTCGACAGATCATGACGACAACGACGCACACCATTGCCACCGACGGGGCTGAGGTCACGTATGACGTGCACGGCCCGCTCCCGACCGCGGACGGTCAGCCGCCGCTGCTGATGATCGGCCAGCCGATGGACGCCAGCGGCTTCGCCGCACTGGCGGCCGAGTTCCCCGACCGCACGGTCGTCACCTACGACCCTCGGGGCATGGGGCGGAGCACCAGGTCCGACGGTCAGGTCGGCAACGACCCCGAGATCCAGGGCGGCGACGTGCACGCCGTGATCGAGGCCGTCGGCGGCCCCGTCGACCTCTTTGCCAGCAGCGGGGGCGCGGTGACAGCGCTCGCGCTCGTGACGGCATACTCCGACGACGTGCGGACCCTCGTGGCGCACGAGCCGCCGCTGGTCGACGTCCTGCCCGACGCGGAGGCCACCCGGCGCGCGACGGTGGCGTTCCAGCAGGCCTACCGGGACAGGGGGTGGGGCGCCGGCATGGCGGGCTTCATAGCGATGAGCTCGTGGCAGGGCGAGTTCACCGATGCCTACTTCGCCCAGCCCGCGCCCGACCCGGCACAGTTCGGGCTGCCGACCGAGGACGACGGGTCGCGCGACGACCCGCTGATGTCCGACCGGTCCGAGGCGATCACCTCCTACCGCCCCGACGTGGCCGCCCTGCAGGCCGCACCCACCCGCATCGTGCTGGCGCACGGCGAGGAGTCGGCGGACGTGATGATGGGTCGTGCAGCCAAGTCAGTCGCCGCCCTGCTCGGCCAGGAGGCGGTGGAGTTCCCGAGCCACCACGGCGGCTTCGCCGGCGAGAACGACCCGTGGCCCGGCCAGGCGAAGGCGTTCGCGGTGCGGCTGCACGAGGTGCTCGCCAACCAGTCTAAGTAGCCCTCACGAGACGACGTTGTTGGCAGCGCCCACGCCTCGCACGAGACTGATCGGCCCTCACGACCCGGCATCAGCCGTCTCGAGAGCTGTCGCGCGTTCGTCCTCGTCGAGGTCGCGGTAGGCGGCGATCAGGCGACGGCGCGCCCAGCGGGTCGTCTCGTGCGTCGAGCCGAGGATCTCGACAGCGCGGGCGAGCACTGGCTCAAGCTCGGCGACCGTCTGCCGCGAATCGGCGAGCACTGATGCGGCGCCCACGCGCGAGGCGAGCGTGTCAGGGTCGTCCTCGCCGAGCACCCGGGCTCGTCCCTCGGCGGCAGCCGAATAGCCCCGCCGTGCGGCAGCCCGGTCATCCTCGTGCTCACGGCAGAGCGCCAGGTTGTGCATGGCTGCGAGCGTTCCCGACGCATCTTCACCGGCCACCCGCCGCCACTCCTCGAGATTGAGGGCGTAGAGAGCACCGGCGCGCGCATACTGCTGCGCTCCGAAAAGGGTGTTGGCCAGGAGATTGCGACTGACCAGGGTCTGCTCGTCGTCGGCCCCGAGTGCGTCGAGGCACAGGGCGAGGGTCTGCTCGGCATAGGCTGTCGCCTCCTCCTGAGCACCGGCGAGCTGGTGCGCGTAGGCAAGCTCCTGGCGCGCGGTGATCGTCTCCCGGGCTGTGACGCCATACGCCTCCCCGACCCGCTCGACATGCCAGGCGCGCCAGCTCACGAGCTCCTCGAGATCGGAGCCGGCGACGAGATGGTTTAGCAGCCAGTCGAGGGCGACGACGGTGTCGGGATGGAGCGCGCCCTGCACGCGTGCGCGGGCCCTGACCAGCTCGGCCGCCTGCCGCCGTGCGTCGTCCGCGCGTCCGGCGCTGTCGTAGGCGAGTGCGGCGTGCTCGCGTAGGTCCAGCAGCCGCGAGGAGTCGGGGCCGTGGACCGCAGCCATGCGGGTCAGCAGGGGCTCGAGGAGACCGAGGGCCCTCTCGGTGTGTCCCATGGCGATCAGCGTGCGCGCCAGGTTGGACTCCGTGGTGAGGCTGTCCGGATGATCGGTGCCGAGCAGTTTACGCCGATCGTCAAGGCACCGCTCGAAGAGTGCGAGAGCCTGGTCGTGATCACCGGCGGTGAACTGGGTGATCGCGAGGTCGTTCAGCATGACCGCCGCCAGCGGGTGCTCCAGCCCGAAGGTCTCCACCGTGGCGTCATACAACCGGGAGTGCAGATCGAGTGCCTCCTCGACGCGGTCGTCCGCTCGATACATCCCGCCGAGCACGTTGCGTGCCTTGAAGGTGGTGGGATGCCGGTCACCGAGAAATTGCTCAAGATCGGGGACGAGCTCCTCCAGCCGCCGGATCGCGACGCCGACCTGATCACGATCGCCATACGCGCTCGCGAGGTTGAGGCGTGCGTTGAGCAGGGAGGGGTGTTTGGCGCCGAGCCCCACTGTCATGTCATCGACGGTGGCCTCGAGCAGAGTGAGCTCGTCCTCGTCGCGGCCCGCGCGGCCGTAGGCGGCGGCGAGGTTGTTGCGCAGTTGGAGCGTGTACACATCGAGTGGTCCGTCAGCGCGCGTCGATGCTTCGACCGCGTCCTCGAGCAATGGCAAGGCGTCGTCGACACGACCGACCTCGAGGTAGGCGTTGGCCAGGTTGTTCCGGGTGGTGCGCACGGCGCGATGGTCCTCGCCGAGCACCCGAAGCTGGTCGGTCAGGTTTCCCTGATAGATGAGCAGCGCCTCCTCGGGCCGCCCAGCGGACCGGGTGGCGTTCGCCAGACGGTTGCGCACGTTGAGCGTTGTCGGGTGGCTCTCCCCGTGCACGTGCGCACAGTCGGCCAGCAGGGTGTGGAGCAGATCAGCGGCGTCCCGGTGCTCACCGAGGTCGTCGCGGGCGCAGGCGTGGGCACGACGGAGGACCAGCGCCGCCGGGGCGGTGGCGTCCAGGTGCTCCAGAGCCGCAGCCGTGAGACGCACGATGGAGGGCAGCTCACGTGGGCTCGCCCAGAGGTCATCGACGGCCCCCTGCACCGCCCTGGCCAGGGCATCGTCGGCCAGCAGCCCACGTCCGCGGAGGCCGATTGCGAGCTGGGCGGCATGGGCACGGTCCTCGGGTGTATCCCACCGGGCGTGCTCGGTCGCCGCCGTCAGCGCCTCGGCGAGCGCGGTGAGGAAGGCGTCACGATCGGACTCCCAGAAGAACTCGTCGTCAGCCACCGCGACCCGCCACTGGTCGTCCTCGTGGAACTGGCGCAGGCTTGCTCCGAGAGGCCGCGCCCACGCCCTCGTGGCTGGTGACGACGTCAGCGCTGCGCTGACCTCCTCGGACGCAGCGCCCGTGCCGAGGACGGCCACGGCCTCGAGGACGAGCGGGTTGTGCCACACGGGATCGGCCAGCAGTGCGCCACCCCTGTTCGTGGGGATCGCCAGGCCGGCCAGGGTGAGCCCGCGCCGAGAGGCCTCGGGAAGCTCGCGCCACAGGTGGCGATAGAGGTCGCGCACGGTCTCGGGCAGTCGGTCCACCTCACTGCGTGGCAGCCGTAGGTCGCCGGCCGCAAAGCGCGTGCGGTAGCGGTCGAGGAGACAGAACAACTCGATCGCCAGTGGGTTGCGATACCGCTCGACGAGCATGCCCACCGTGGCAGCCTCGGCCGCGGGATAGTAGTGCCGGATGATCGCCCCGAGCTCCGCCGTGCCAAGCGGCCCGAGGGAGGCGCCAGGGGGGAAGGGCGCCGCGGCAGCCGTCGTCTCGTGATCGACACGGATGACGCGCGAGGGATCACGCGCCAGCGCTGCGAGGACCCGTGGCCGGCCCGCCACGTGACCTGGCCAGGCCGTCGTCACGATGAGCACCGCGGCGGCGGAAACCACCAAGCGCTCCAGCAGCTCGGCCAGCACGTCATCGGCGGCATGCAGGTCCTCGACGAAGAGCACGACCGGCAGGCCAGGTCGCCCGAGCCGGGTCAGCAGGTCACAGGCCTCGTCGACGATGTCGTAGGTGGCCGCCGTGATTTCCTCGGCGCCACTGAGCCGGTCGCGCCGCTCCCGCGCATCGGCACGAGCCGATCTCAACGCTCCCAACGCCGTCCCGACGAGTCCGAGCCCGGGGACGGCGAACCCGGCGAGCGACTCGACGATCCGCCCGGACAGCTCACTGACGGTCTCCTGACCGACGGCGGACAGCGGCTGTCGCCACCAGTCACCGTGCCGCTCGGACCACCGCGCCAGCCGCGCCCACGCGTCGTCAAGGTAGGGCGCGTGCGCCTCGAGCTGCCCGATGTCCTCGGCCAGCGCGAAGGTGGGGATGCCGTTGCGCACGGACGCCGCAATCCCCCACCAGAGGTACGCCGGGAGGCTGTTGGGCACGTGGCGGACGTGAGGGTAGACCCGCTTGCGCCGTGCCGACACATCGTCGACGGCGAGGTCGGGCCGGCTGCCGAGTATGGTCGGCGGCCAGTAGGGAGGGGTGTGCTGCCGGCGGGCAGCCAGTTGGGCATAGAACTCTCGGGCGACCCGGGTCTTGCCCCACCCGGACGGCGCCTCCAGCGCCACCCAGAGCGGTTGGCTGCTCGCATTGACCTGATCGAAGGCGGCCACGAGCCCTTCAACGAGCAACTGGCGGTGCTCACCGACGAACACCGGCTCGAGCGACCTGGTCTCAGTATGCACTGCTCACCCTCCGGTCTCGGGTCATCGACGCTCCGAGGATGGCCCGCTTGTCCGTCGGATCGTAGCCGGTGCCAGGATGCCGCCGCGCTCCTCACGTCAGGCCGTCGACGGAACCTCGCGCGACTGACGGGAAGCCCTTGACAGGCCGTCGTCCACACGTCCCGCGTGCCCCGAACGACGCCGAGGCTGGTGGACTACTCGCGAGCCAGGGCGGCCTGCGCCTCCATCTCCAGGTCGAGATACTGCTCCTGACTCACATCAACAGCAACGCCGAGCAGCGTTCCGCCGGTGAAGGGGAAGGGGTTGGTGTATTGGCGGCTCACCGTGTCCGCGCTGTCGAAGCCGACACACAGCCCGTCGCCGCACAGGGTGAATTTCCCGACCTGGGCGCGCATCGGCCCCTCGTCGACCTGCTCGTCATCGACATAGAGCTTGCAGGTCCCGACCGACTCCTTGTGCTCGCCGGCCCCCTCGCGGATGAACTCCATCCCGAGCACGTGCTTCCCGGGTGTCAACTCTCCTGAGACGAGCTTCTGCTCCGGCGGGATGCCGAGGAAGTTGTAGACATAGTGCAGCTTGTTGTCCTGAATGAAGAGCGTGTGCCCGCCAAAGCGTGACCCGTGTGCGAAGAGCACGCCCTCGGCGCCCTCTTCGAGCTCAACGTCGGCGACGATCTTGAAGGACCGGCCCCGGATGTTGACCGCGACGCCCTCGGGCACGGGGCTGCTGTCCGGATAGTAGATGTAGCGGTCGCGGGCGGGCTCGGCCTGCGGTCGCGGCGTGGTCAACATCTCCATGACCGACCGATCGTCCATTGGAAGGCCGTGGTGCTTGTGCGCCTCCTCGAACCAGGCGTCCACCAACTCCTTTACCTTGTCGGGGTGCTCGGCGGCGAGGTCTCGAGACTCCGAGCGGTCCTCATCGACGTGATACAGCTCCCAGGCGTCCTGGTCGAAGTTGCCCTTGCCATTCAGCGGAGCGTGGGTGGCGGCGGCCTTCCACCCGTCCTGCCAGATGCCACGGGTGCCACCGATCGTGTAGTACTGCCGCTTCTTCTGCGTCGGTGCGTCGGCCTCGTCGAAGGTGTAGCGCATCGACACACCGGGCAGCGGCACCTGCTCCACGCCACGGTACACACCGGGCATCTCCAGGCCGATGATGTCGAGGATGGTCGGCACGATGTCGGTCACGTGGTGATACTGGTGCCGGACCTCGCCCCGCGCACGGATGCCCTTGGGCCAGTGGATCACCAACGGGTCGCAGGTGCCGCCGGCATACTGCGCATAGCGCTTGAACATCTGGTATGGCGTGCTGAAGGCGGCGGCCCACCCGGTCGGATAGTGGTTGTAGGTGTCGGGCGTGCCGAGCTTGTCGAGCATCGTCATGTTCTCGGCGAGATCGTCCGGATAGTTGTTGAAGTACTTGTTCTCGTTGACCGAGCCACTCTCCGTGCCCTCGCCGGAGGCACCGTTGTCGGCGCAGTAGAACACGACGGTGTTCTCAAGCTGCCCCGTCTCCTCGAGGTAGTCGATGACGCGCCCGATCTGGGCATCCGTGTACTCGGAGAAGCCCGCGAAGACCTCAGCCATGCGTGAGAACAGCCGCTTTTCGTCGTCGTTCAGCTCCTCCCACGGCTTCACGTGGTCAATCGGGTTCTGCTGATCCCCCGGGATCGGATTGAACGGCGTCAGCTCGGTGCCCTCCGGCAGGATGCCCTTGGCGATCATCCGCTCCAGGACCCACCCCCGGTAGGCGTCGTACCCGTCGTCAAAGACGCCACGGTACTTCTCGGCATACTCCCTGGGGCTGTGGTGGGGGGCGTGGTTGGCGCCTGGGCAGAACCACATGTACCACGGCTTGGAGGGGTTGGTGGCCTGCTGGTCCCGCAACATCTTGATCGCCTGGTCGGCCAGATCCTTGGACAGGTGGTAGCCGTCCTGGGGCGCGTAGGGCTGCTCGATGAAGTGGTTGTCCTCGACCAGGTCTGGATACCAGTTGTTCGTCTCGCCGCCCAGGAACCCGTAGAAGCGGTCGAAGCCCATCTGGAGTGGCCACCGCGACCGGCTCCCGCCCGCCGCGATGTCCTCCTCGGGGACGTTGTGGTCCTTACCGATCCAGTAGGTGCTGTAGCCGTTGTCCTGCAGGATGTGGCCCATGCTCGCGCACTCGTCCGGGATCCGGCCGGAGTTGCCAGGGAATCCGCTCGTCGTCTCCATGATCGAGGCGATGCGGTTGGTGGTGTGGTCGCGACCGGTCAGCAGGCACGATCGCGTGGGCGAGCACAACGCGGTGGTGTGCCACTGGGTATAGGTCAGGCCGTTCTCAGCCAGCCGGTCGAGCGTGGGCATGTTGATCCGCCCGCCGTAGGGTGACCACGCGGCCATCCCGGTGTCGTCGAAGAGGACGACCAACACGTTCGGCGCCCCCTCTGGTGCGCGAGGCAGCTCGTACGGCCCCCAGTCGGGCACCGAGTCGCGGACGTCCAGCGCGATCTTCCCGGCGAATTCCTTGCTCATGGTGCGGGCCTCCCGTGTGTCACCGACAGCGTCCTCACGAAGCTATCGCCGCGTCAGGCCTATGGCTATTCGCCGAGTTAGTCTACCCGCCAATTCACCCGGTACGGGTGAGAGTCGAGCTCAGGCGTCGCGGGCGCAGCGAAAGCCGATGTGCGACATACCGGTGTCCTCGGCCTGGGGCGAGCGCGCGGCCGGTCGGAAGCGCAGGCAATAGTCCGGGGAGCACAGGTGCGAGCCGCCCTTCAGGACGCGCCGCGGTATCGGGAAACCTTGCTCGGCACTGGCTGCAGCCAGCAGGCTGGCCCGCTCGCCAGTGTCCACCGGTGTGTCACCTGGCCGCAGGTGCCGGGGCGTGTAGTAGTCGCTGGTCCACTCCCACACATTGCCGGTCATGTCATAGAGCCCGTAGCCGTTGGGCTCGTAGGAGCCGACCGGTGCTGCGTCGCCGACGCCCTGGTTGTCGTAGGGGAAGCGCCCGAGCCAGGTGTTGGCCGCGGCCTTCCCTGTGGGATAGATCTCCTGCCCCCACGCGAACCGTGCACCGACGAGGCCCCCGCGCGCGGCAAACTCGTGCTCCTCCTCGGTGGGCAGCCGCTTCCCGGCCCATTCGGCATAGGCCATGACGTCCTCGAAGGCGACGTGCACGACCGGGTGCAGCAGACGGTCCTCGATCGAGGAGGCGGGGCCGGCAGGGTGCGACCAGGACGCGCCTGGTTGCCAGCGCCACCACAGGCGCCAGTTCCGCAGGTCGACCGGACCCTGCGTGGGCGTGAACACCATCGCCCCGGGCACCAGGTCCGCCGGGTCAGCTCCCGGGAAGTCGGCCGGGTCCAGCTCCCGCTCGGCGACAGTCAAGTATCCCGTGTCCTCGACGAAGCGTGCGTAGTCCTCGTTGGTGACCTCGTAGCGGTCGATCTCGAAGGACGCCACGGTGCGCTCATGGACGGGTCGCTCGTCGGGGTAGAACTCATCGGACCCCATGAGCAGGGTCCCGCCCTGGATGTGCACCATGTCGTCGGCCATGAGGCCACGGTAGGTGACGCGGCGTGGGCTACGCCTTTGGGTCCGAACGCCCCGCCGTCCGGACCGTCCGCCGAACGTCGCGCGCACCCCGAACAACGCCCGCCGGCTCGCCCGGCGCAGTGTCGCCAGGAGCGCGGGGGCGAGGAGCAGGATGGCGTCGGTGTCGGCCCGCAGGATGTCCCAGCCGAGGGGGTCGAGGTGAACAGGGTGAACACCAGGAAGCGGTGCAGGTTCCCCAGCACGAGCGCACAATCCACGGGGCGTGAGGCGTACAAAACTTCCCCACGAAGACGTGGGAGGCGTACAAAACTACCCCAAGAATGGGTTGGTCTGGTTAGGTAACCTAACTTGGCTGCGCACCCGGCGCGGCAAGAAAGGTTACCCGTGGTCGCTGTCGTCGCTGGACGCACCACCGCCGAGCGGTCCCGCACCGCCCAGCGGTCGGTCGCGCTCCTGGTGATGGCGCGGTCCTGGCCGGCATCGCACTGCTCTCGGTCTTCGTCGGCAGCGGGGACATCCCGCTCTCTGACACGTGGGCCGCGCTCTGGCACGACGACGGGTCGACCAACAGCCAGATCATCCGCAGCACCCGGCTGCCCCGGACCTATCTCGGGCTGAGCGTCGGGGCGGCGATGGGGGTCGCCGGTGCGCTGATGCAGGCGCTCACCCGCAACCCGCTCGCCGACCCCGGGATCCTGGGCGTCAACGCCGGCGCCTACTTTGCCATGGTCGTGGGCTTCGCCACCTTCGGTGCCACCACGACCTTCGGCAACGTGGTCTTTGCGATGGGCGGGGCGTTCCTGGCCGGACTCCTCGTGTATGCCGTGGGGTCCCGCGGGCGGGGCGGTGCCGGTCCGGCGAAAGGGGTGCTCACCGGCGTCGCCGTGAGCTGCGTGTTCACCGGGGTGGCCTTCGGCATCACGATGATCGACCCCAAGACGTTCGACAAGATCCGTGGCTGGGCGGTCGGGTCGCTCCAGAAGGACCACGGGATGGAGCTCTTCCTGACCACGGCGCCCTACATCGTGGTGGGCCTGCTCATCGCCTTCGCGCTCACCGGCTATCTCAACGCCCTCGCCCTGGGTGACGACCGGGCCCGCGCCCTCGGTGTCCCGGTGACCACGGTGCGCACCGCCGGCTTCGTGGCACTCACCCTGCTCTGCGGAGCGGGGACCGCCGCGATAGGGCCGATCTCCTTCCTGGGCCTGATGATCCCACACGCGGTCCGCTCCGTGGTCGGCCCCGACCAGCGCTGGATCCTCCCGGCATCGGCACTGGCTGCGCCGATCCTCTTCCTCGGTGCCGACATCGTGGGGCGGGTCGCGCTGGAGACCGAGCTGCCGGTCGGCATGATCACCGCCTTCATCGGCGCTCCGGTCCTCATCCAGCTGGTCCGCACGCGCGGGGTGAAGGAGCTGTGAGCAGCGAGACCGCCGCCCCAGACACCCTCGTCGAGCGCCCGATCTGGCCGCGGCGGACCCGGTTCGTCGCCCTGGGCGGTGGCCGCGCCCGGCTGAAGGTCGACCTGCGCACCCTGGTCATCACCGGGCTGCTGGCCCTTGTGACGGTCGCCGTCTCCGTATGGTCCCTGGGTGTCGGCTCCGTCGAGGGCGCGAACCTCCCGCTGGACCGGGTGGCCGGCGCCTTCGCCGGGACCGAGTCCGAGGCCATCCAGCGCATCGTCGTGGAGGGACGGCTGCCGCGGGTCCTCGTCGCCGTCCTCGGCGGCGCCTCGCTCGGGCTCAGCGGCGCGATCTTCCAGACCCTGACGCGCAACCCGCTGGGCAGCCCGGACATCATCGGCTTCACCAGCGGCGCCAACACCGGCGCGCTCGTCGCGATGCTGGTCCTTGGCCTCGGCTACGGAGGCGCCACCTTCGGCGCGCTCATCGGCGGACTGGCCACCGGGATCGCGGTCTACCTCCTGGCCTTGAAGGACGGGATCAACGGCACCCGGCTGATCGTCGTGGGCATCGGCATCAGCGCGATGCTCATCGCGTTCAACGGCTTCCTCCTGGTGCGGGCACGGGTGGAGAACGCGGCCACTGCCGCGGCGTGGGGTCAGGGCATCTTCGGGGAGCTGCGCTTCGCCGATGTCGTCCCCGTCGCCCTCTCCCTGGTGGTCCTCCTGCCTGCGCTGGCCCTGCTGACCCCGAGCATGCGGATGTTCGAGCTCGGCGAGGACTCCGCGCAGAGCAGGGGCGTGCACACCGGGCGGGCCCAGTTCCTGCTGCTGCTCGTGGGCGTCGGGCTGGTCGCCGTGACGACGGCGGTGGCCGGGCCGATCGCGTTCATCGCCCTCGTCGCGCCGCAGGTGGCCATGCGGATCACCCGCAGCCCCGGCATCCCCCTCATCACCACGGCCGCGGTGGGCGCCACCCTCCTGGTGGTCAGCGACGCCCTCGCCCGCACGATGCTCGCGCCGGTGCAGCTGCCGGTCGGCGTCGTGACCACCGCGCTCGGTGGCGTCTATCTGCTCGGTCTGCTCATCGCCCAGTCCCGAAAGGTGGCCGCGTGACGGCGACAGACGCACCACCCCCTCGTTCGCACACCTCACGGCTGCACGGAGAGTCCCTCGACGTCGGCTACGACGCGCGCAGGGTGATCTCCGGCCTGGACGTGGCCATCCCGACGGGTCCTTCACCGTGATCGTCGGCCCCAACGCCTGCGGCAAGTCGACCCTGCTGCGCAGCCTCTCGCGCCTGCTCAAGCCGACGGCCGGCAGCGTGCTGCTGGACGGCAAGGACGTGCAGTCCTACCGGGGCAAGGAGTTCGCCCGCGAGCTGGGGCTCCTCCCCCAGCAGTCCCTGGCCCCGGAGGGGATCACGGTCGTGGACCTGGTCTCCCGGGGCCGCTTCCCCTACCAGCGGTTGTTCACCCAGTGGACCGACAAGGACGAGGCCGCGGTCCGCCGGGCGCTCGAAGCGACTCAGCTCGTCGAGCTGTCCACCCGGCCCGTGGACGAACTGTCCGGAGGCCAGCGGCAGCGGGTGTGGATCGCCACAGCCCTGGCCCAGGAGACGCCGATCCTGCTGCTCGACGAGCCCACGACCTACCTCGACCTGGCGCACCAGCTCGAGGTGCTCGACCTGTGCTCGCGACTCAACCGGGAGGGCCGGACCCTCGTCGCCGTCCTGCACGACCTCAACCAGGCCGCGCGCTACGCCACCCACCTGATCGCCATGCGCAACGGGTCCATCGTCGCCGAGGGCACGCCGCGCGAGGTGGTGACCGAGGAGACGGTCCGCGCGGTCTTCGGGGTGCGCACCCGTGTCGTGGACGACCCGGAGTCCGGGACCCCGCTGGTCATCCCGCTCTCCCGGGACGCGGTCGTGGGCGTCGACCGGCCCGGCGACACCGCCACCGCACGCGCCTCGACCTGAGACCACACCCCTACCCGCTGAAGTGCATCCCCGCCCACCGCCTGCTCACCGAAACCAGCCCGCTGACACACCAGCCCACCGACATACTCCGAAGGAAGCCGCCATGCGAACCCAGCGCCACCTGATCACCGCCATCGCCCTGACCGTCGGCCTCGCCCCTCACCGGGTGCGGTTCGTCCGACGGGGACGAGCCGAACCCCGCTGACGAGGGCACCAGCGCCGACGGTGGCACCACCGCCGACGGGGGCGACGCCGGGTCCGGCGTCATCGGCACGGTCGACCGCGGCCCCACCACGGACGTCACCCAGGCCGGCGACACCTTCAAGGTCGTGGCCCTCGGCTGGTCCGACGGGGAGATCGCGGCGTCGCTGGGCCTGACGCCGGTGGGGATCTACGACTGGCAGGGGCACGGTGAGGAGAACCACGGGGTGGGCCCGTGGGCGACGGACTCGGTGGGGGACACCGAGGTCACGGTCATCCAGAACACGGGGACGGGTTACAACTACGAGCAGATCGAGCTGCTTGAACCCGACCTGATCCTCAACGTGCGGGCCGCCAGCGACGACAAGGTCTTCGACCGGCTCTCGCAGATCGCCCCGGTCGCCACGGCCCCGGAGGACGCCCCCGACTTCGCGGTCGACTGGCGCACCCAGACCGAGATCATCGGCCAGGCGATCGGCAAGGACGAGGAGGCCGCAGCGGCCATCGCCGAGACCGATCAGGTCCTCAGCGAGACCGCTGAGGCCAACCCCGACTTCGAGGGGACGACCTTCGTGTACGGCGTGAAGTTCGGCGACGCCTACGGAGGCTACGTGGCCGGGGACGCCCGCTTCGACGTCTTCGGTGAGCTGGGCCTCGTGCAGAACCCGGCCCTGGCCGAGCTCGCCACTCCGGGTGGCTTCTTCGCCGCCGTCGCGGCCGAGCAGGTCACAGCCTTCGAAGCCGACGTCGCGGTGCTGACCACGATCGGCATGCCGCTGGAGGAGCTGACGGGCGATGCGACACTCAACTCCCTGGACGTGACCTCGGACGGCCGCGCGATCATCCTTGAGGAGACCGACGAGATCAACGTTGCCCTGGCGGCCGGGACTCCGGAGTCCATCGCACTCGCTGTTGAGGGCATCGAGCCGCAGCTGGCCGCGGCGGTCGCCAAGGTCGGGTGACGCGGGGCACGGGCGGGCTCGAGTGGTGCGAGGCGAGAGTAGAGGTCGTCCGCGGCCGCACGGAGCCGCCGACGGACTTTGCTAGGTCGCCGAGCCGAGTGGCTCGTCCGCGGCGGACGCCGGGCTTTCGACCCCGTCCCCCGCTGACACCGGCCTGCCCACCCGCCCCTGCGGGGGGACGTGACACTGGTGCACCTGGCGCTCCAGAGTTTCGGCCGGTGCGTGTGGCGCACCAGTGTCACGTCCCCGCACAGCACGGCTCCCAAAGGTCCCGCGCACCCCGAACGACGCCCGTCTGCTCGCCCGGCGCAGCGTCGCCAGGAGGGCCGGGCCAAGGATCACGATGAGCAGCGCGTTGGTGACGGCCCGCAGGGTGTCCCAGCCGAGCGTCGAGGTGAACAGGGTGAACACCAGGAAGCGGTGCAGGTTCTCCAGCACGGGGGCACCGGCCACATAGGCCAGGGAGCCCTCCGCGCCGGGGACCGAGACGCCGGTGACGAACGGCCAGAACCACATGTTCATCAGGGCGCCGAAGAGATAGGCGACGAGCACGCCATACGCCGCGAGCATCGCGATCTCGGCCCTGCCGGTGACCCGCCGCGGGAGCAGCCCGGCGCCCAGCCCGATCCACGCCGCGCACAGCATCTGGAACGGCAGCCACGGCCCGACCCCGGCGGTGAGCAGCGCGGAGGCGAACATCGAGGTGCAGCCCAGGACGAAGCCGAAGCCGGGCCCGAACACCCGACCGGCCAGCACCAGCACGAAGAAGACGAGCTCGAGACCGCCGACGCCGGCCCCGAGCGGTCGCAGCGCTGCGTTGACCGCGGAGAGGACGCCGAGGATCGCCAGGGCCTTGGCGTCCATGCCACCCTCGCTGGCCTCGGCGAGGACGACCAGGATCAGGCAGGGCAGCACGGCCATGAAGAGGAACGGCGCGTCGGTGGTGTGCTGCACGACCGAGGGGCTGGCGGGGATCCACAGCGGCCAGACGAACATCGCCAGCCCCGCCAGCGACACCAGGGTGATGGCCAGGCCGGACCGGCGTCTGAGGCGGATGGCCTCGCTGCGCGGCGGGTGGTAGCGCTGGGCGCGGCCCCTGAGGGCCAGGACGCTCACGGCCGGCTCTCCTGCAGTATGCCGTCACGCGCCGCCCGCACCTGGGCGACGGTGAGCCACGGGGCACCGAGGACCTTGGCCACCTGGGGCGCGAACATCGGGGAGGCGCCGATCACCGCGGCGGCGTCGCCGTCGGCGACGATCTCACCCTCGGCCATCACGGCGACCCGGCCGGCCGCGCCGGCGACGAACTCGACGTCGTGGGTGGCGATGACCACGGCCTTGCCGGCCTCGGCGAGCTCGGCAACGATCCGCGCCAGCTCCTCCTTGGCGCGGTAGTCCAGGCCCCGGGTCGGCTCGTCCAGCATGAGTACCTCGGGCGCTGCGATCAGCTGGACCGCGAGCACGAGGGACAGCCGCTGCCCCTCGGACAGGTCGCGCGGGTGCCGGTCCCCGTCGATGCCGGGTGCGATCCGGTCCAGCAGCGCGCGGCACGCACCCGTCGGGCTGCCGGACTCCAGGTCGGCGGCGGCACACTCGGCGTCGACCGTCTCCAGGTAGAGCAGGTCCGAGGCCGACTGCGGCACCAGGCCGACGAGGGCGCGGGCCGCGCGCGCGGGGAGCTTGCCCGGGTCCTTGCCCTGCACGGTGACCGAGCCGGACTGGCGCGCCCCGGCGCCCTGCAGCGCCCACAGCAGCGAGGACTTGCCCGAGCCGTTGCGGCCCATGAGGGCGGTGACCGAGCCGTGCTGCAGGGTCAGGTCGACGCCGCGGACGGCCACCACGTCCCCGTAGCGCACGACGACCTTGCTGGCGGTCAGGGCCGTTGCGGGGGGACGTGACACTGGTGCACCTGGTGCACCAGTGTCACGTCCCCCACCCGCGGCCACCACCAGCTCGGCGCGCAGGGCAGTGGCGCGGCGGCGCGCGTCGCGGACCGACAGCGGCAGCGGCGACCACCCGGCCTCGCGGCCCAGCTCGACCACGGGCGGCGCGACCGGCGAGTGAGCGAGCACCGTCGCCGGATCACCCGACACCACGATGCCGTCACCGGGGAGGAGGACGAGGCGATCGGCATACTGCACGACCCGCTCCATGCGGTGCTCGGCGACGACCACGGTGACCCCCAGATCGTGCACCAGGCGGGTGATCGCGGCCAGGGCGTCCTCGGCGGCGGTCGGGTCAAGAGCCGAGGTGGGCTCGTCGAGCACGAGCACGCGCGGGCCCATGGTCAGCACCGACCCGATCGCGACGCGCTGCTGCTGGCCGCCGGACAGGGTCCGCAGCGGGCGCGAGCGCAGCTCGGCGATGCCCAGCAGGTCGAGGGTCTCCTCCACGCGCTTGCGCATGACCTGCGGCGGGACGGCCAGCTGCTCCATGCCGTAGGCCAGCTCCTCCTCCACCGTGTCGGTCACGAAACCGGCGAGCGGGTCCTGTCCGACCATGCCGACGACGTGCGCGAGGTCGCGGGGCGGGTGGTCGCGGGTGTCCAGGCCGTTGACGGTGACGCGGCCCTCGAGGTGGCCGCCGGTGAAGTGCGGCACGAGCCCGTTGATGGCGCGCAGCAGGGTCGACTTGCCGGCGCCGGTGCGGCCGACGACGAGCACCAGCTCCCCCTCGGGCAGCACCAGGTCGACATCGCGCAGCGCGGGCCGCGCGGCGCCGCGGTAGGTCACCGAGACGTCCTCGAACCTGATCATCGGGCCACCTCCACGACGGCGGGAGTATGCCGGGAGCCGGCTGAGCGGATCTCCTCGACGGTGAGCGGCGTGGGCGGGGCGAGGACCGCGGGCAGCGCGCCGATGAGCACCGTCACGACGAGCGGCAGGGAGATCTGGGGCCACTGCAGCGGGCTCAACGACGGGGTGAGGAGGGCGGGCTCGACGGTGGCGGCGAGATACATCAGCGCGCCGACGAGCAGGCCGGAGCAGGCGACGACGGTCTCGGCGAGCAGCCACGGGTCGGGGCGGTAGCGGGTGCGCCGGACCTGCCGCCCGGTGAGCACGAACCCGCCGATGGCGGCGAGCAGCCCCACCAGGAGCAGCGGCAGCCCGAGGTAGGGCGGCGTGGTGGCGTCGAGCATCCCGTAGACGCCGACGCAGACGCCGACCAGCCCCAGCAGGGTGCACGCCCCCGCGAAGAGTCGGGCGCCGCGGGTGACCTGCGCGGCCCGCCCGTAGCCGCGGGAGTCCATCGCCGAGGCGAGCAGCAGCGAGCGGTCCAGGGCGTCCTCGAGGACCGGGACGGCGATCCCGTGCAGCGCGCGGAGGCCCTTGCCGGTGCCGCCGCGCAGGCGACGGGCGCGCCGCACCCGGAGCACCGACTCGGCCAGCTGAGGGAAGACCGAGAGGGCGACCACGATGGCCGACCCCACGTCATACAGGGCACTGGGGACGGACTTCAGGAGGCGCTTGGGGTTGGCGAGCGCATTCGCGGCGCCGATGCAGATGATCATCGTGGCCAGGCGCAGGCCGTCGTAGAAGCCGATGAGCAGAGACTCGGCGCTGACCGGGCCGAACAGCCGGATGCCGGTGACGAAGTCGGGCAGCGGGACCTCGGGGAGGGTGAAGAGCACGTGCCCGACCGCGCCGCCGCCGAAGACGATCCGGAAGGCCACGCGCATCACGACGATGAAGATGCCGACGTAGACGTAGAGCCGGAAGGCCATTGCCCACGGCGCGTCACCGCGGCGGGCGACGACGACGATGCAGGCCACGGCGAGGATGAGCCCGAGGATCAGCGGGTTGGTGGTGCGGCTGGCGGCGACGGCGAGACCCAGCGCCCAGACCCACCAGGCGCCCGGGTGCAGCGGCCGGGGCAGGAAGTAGGCGTACCACCGGTCGGCCAGCGGCGAGGCGGCCGGCGCGCTCACGCCGACGTCCTGCGGTGACGCATCGGGCGGCTCCTGGTCTCTGACCGGGACCAGATCGGCCGGACACCGCAACTGCCGGCGCCCGGACTCCGGCCCGCAGTCCTCGGCGGGTGTCGTGGAGTCCAACTCGGCCGCGGGATGATCGGGCTCGCCACCTGGTCGGTGGCCTACGGTTGCGGGTCAGCGCCGGAGTTTGACCGGCTTCCCCTGCAGCGTCGTGGGAGTGCTTCGAGGGTAGCACCGCGGGCGGGCCACGGCGCTTCCGTGGGCCCGGGGCCGGAGGCTCAGGGAAGCAGCCGGTAGCCGATGCCGCGGACCGACTCGATGAGGCGTGGGCCGCCGGCGGCAATGATCTTGTTGCGCAGGCGGCTCACATGGTTCCCCACCGCGCGCGGCGCCAGCCGCCGGGAGTCGCTGAGCCCGTCGGCGAGCTGGTCCTTGGTCATGGCGCGGTCGGGCTGCTGCACCAGGAGCATCAGCAGCCGGAACTCCGTGCGGGTGACCGGGACAGCCCGGTCGTCGACGTGGACCTGATGGTGGTCGGGACGCACGGTGACGTTGCCGAACTGGTATGACGTGCGGGCCGGCTCCTCCTCGAGGACGTAGTGGTACATCGCCTGTAGCCTGGCGCCGATCAGGCGCGGGGACACGCTCGCCCGCGCCACGTCATACACCCCCGAGTGGAGCAGCGTCACCTCGTCGGACTCGCCCAGCTCCTCGGCCACCAGGAAGACCGGGGCGCGGACGTCGTGCAGCGCGCGGACGAGCTCAATGGTGGGCACGTCCAGCCCGCGCACGAGCGCGACCACCATCGACGGCCGGTCCGTCGACAGGCTCCGGAGGAACTCCTCCGTGGGCACGACGTCGTAGTCCAGGCGCTCCTGCTCGAGCACCTCGAACACCGCCTGGGCGGTCACGTGGCCTGCCGTGGCAGGGAGCACCGCGATCGGGCGCATGGGTTCTCCTGACTGCTTGTCAGGGATGGGGGTCGCGGATTCATCCCTCGATCCTTGAACAAGTCTTTACCATCCTCTTACTTATTCATTACCTTTCGCAAGAGGCTCGCGGGCGACGCGGTCAGGTGAAGCGTCGCCACACCTGCGCATGACGCTCCCAGGTGCCCTCCTCAGGCGCCGCTCTCCAACGGTGCGGCGCTGTCAACTCCGACCGGCCTTGTGGCAGACTTATCACTAATTCTCGTGAAGGGCGATAAATATTGATATCGGACTCGCGGCCGGATCAATGGCTCTGGGATGCCCTGCACGAGGCCGGTGCCACCTTGACCACGCTCCAGTTGGACACCAGCACTGCGGACGTACAGATCCAGGCCACCACCCAAGACGGCACCGTGCAGACGACGCGTGCCGCGATCAAGCACTACACCGTCTTCCGGCCATCCACCGTGGACCAGCTGGCAGCGACATTCCCCCCGGACGGGCGCACCCTTCTCATCACCGCGGACAGGCTCAGCGATAATGCTGTGAGCCGGTTGCGGAGGCACGGCTTCTCGTGGGCCAGCCGTCACCCGCTGAAGTCTGGGATCCGGGGCGAGATCCGATTCGACGACGGCCTGCTCACCCTACGAGACGCGGGCAGCGACAACCCGCGACCGACGGCCCGACATGGAGCTGGGCGCCCTGGAGTTGCGACCGGACGCGTCCTTCAAGAGCTGCTCTATCAAGGCAGCGTGACGCAGATCGGCCTGACCAAAGCAACCGGCATCAGTCAGGCTCGAGTGTCCGGCATCCTGTCCGACCTAGCTGAGGAGCCGTGGCTGACTCCGATCGGACGCAAGCCCGTGACCTGGCGGGTCACGGAGCCGGGGGATCTCATCGACCACTGGCTCGGCGTGTTCCGGCCGGGCAAGCGGATGTCGACCTACTGGTACGGGCTGGATGGCATCGTCGACCAGGCGAGGAGCTCCGCCCAGGCCCTCGGCGCAGACACGTGGCTATCGGGCGCTGTTGCGGCCGACATGCTGGCGCCCTGGAGCGTCCCCCAGCGCGCCCTGGTGTACACACGGTCAGGTCGAGACCTCAGCCGTCTCGAGTTCGTCCCCAGCCAGACCCTCGAGGCGACCCTTGAAGTCGTCGTCACCCAGGACAAGGCGATCCCCCCGTCGAGCAGCGCTGCGACCATCATCAAGCGCCTCAGCCGAGGCCCGCAAGAGACGCCACTCGCCGATCCTCTCGTGGTCCTCTGGGATCTGACGATGTCGGGGGACATCGACTCGCACGAGTCCGCTAGGCGCCTGAAGTCGGCGGTTGTCGACGCGGTCCGGAGCACTGTGTGACGGGCAAGGAACTGGCTCTGCACCTGGCGTCTGGCAGCCTCGCTGAGGATGCTGGCTATCTCACGTCCGCGGACATCGCCAGCGTGGCACTTGGGCTGGGACTGGACTATCGCCTGGTCGGTGGCCTTGCCGTCTCGATGTTGCACGCCGCGCACGGGTCTCCGGGTGACGTGCCGCCGAGACAGACGGCTGACGCGGATGTGGGGATGGACCACCACATCGTGACGAGTGACGGGCTCGTCCAAGGACTCGGCGAGTTGGATTACGTCCAGACTGAGGGCAACAGGTTCGTGAAGGGTGCCGGCGACGAGGCACGCGTGATCGACGTGCTTGTGCCGACCGTTGGAGGCAGATAGGAACCAACGTGGCCTGGGGAGCACTCGTCGTCGACGCAATCCCAGGGTTGCGCCTCGGCTGAGCACTCCGGCTGCGTCCCTTGATCTGTCCGTGCGCCTGACAGATGGATCGACGCTCACCACAAACCTCGATGTGCCCGACGTGATTCCAGCGATCGTCCTGAAGGCCTATGCCTTCGAGGCCCGGCGCAAACTCGGTGACGCACTGGACCTGTGGAAGCTCTTCGAAGTCGCGCACAGCCTCGATCTCCATCCTGATGCCTGGCCTGCGCGAGCCACGACCAGGGACGCGCTGAAGGCGCTCCACACACACCTGGTTCCGCCGAGCAGCCTGGGAGCCAACCTGGCCCGCCGGCAGCGCTGGCCCCATGCGCGCATCGCGGCTCTCGTGAAGGCTCACACGCCTCCACCAACGTGAGTCGCCGTCAGTGGCCGGGCGTGGACGCCTGGCATGCCGAGCTCGCGGGAAGTAGTAAGCCTCGCCTCGTGGCCTGGAACGGTTATCCGAAGTGCCGCCAAACGGCCGCATGACCGTCAGCGCTGCGCTCCCAGGTGAACCGCTCGGCCCGCTCCCGACCGCGACTCGTGATGGCCGCGAGCGCAGAGTCTCCCGAAGTGATGAACTCGAGGCCTTCGGCGAGGGCCTCTGGCGTCGGATCCACCAGCGTGCCGCCGTCGGCGACCACCTCCGGCAGCGAGCTCCGGTTGCTCGCCACGAGCGGCACCCGGGCGGCCATGGCCTCCAGCGCGGGCAGGCCGAAGCCCTCATACAGCGAGGGCACGACGGCAGCACCCGCTCCGGCCATGAGCGGCGCCATCAGTTCGTCGGCGAGCCGGCCGAGGTGCACGACACGGGGGGCGTCGGCGAAGAGCTGCTGCCGCTCGGGGTTCGTCGGTCCGGCCAGGGCGAGCTGCCATTCCGGCCGGCGGTCGGCGACGTGCCGCCAGGCCTCCGCCAGCGCGGGGAGATTCTTCCGCCGCGCCGACCCGCCGGCATACAGCAGGTAGGGCGATCGCAGTCCCAGCCCCTCGAGCACCTCCGGGCTGAGCGGGGCGGCGGCGAAGTAGTCCGGGCTCACCCCGTTTGGCACGACCACCGGGTCGACCACGCCCAGGAACTCCTGCGCCCGCCGGGCAGTGAACGCTGACACGCACACGACAGCGTCGGCCCGGCGCAGCTCCTCCGGCGCGGCGCGCACGGGGTCCGACTCGTCGTCGAACTCCCAGGCCACCACGTCGTGCAGGGTGACGACGTCCGGGCCGGGCGGGGGCGGAAGGAGCAGGTCCATTCGGTGCACGACCGAGCCCCGCGGATAGACCAGCCGCCCTAGTGCCCGCCGGGCCGCCGGACTGGCACCGAAGAGCCACCCCATGGGCAGCCGCCGGTTCCCCGCCAGCGGCGAGCGCAGCGAGCGTACGACCACGTCGTGCACCTCCCACGGCTCCGGAGCGCTTTCGAGTGCGGCGCGTGCCCGGGAACGGATGGCATGCTCGTAGGCTTGCGCACCCATAGGAGTCTCGACCGCGGTCGTGGCAATGGACAATGCAGGCACCACGCGCACTCCTCCCAGGAGGCTCCGCAACGGATCTCCGACCGGCAACTATCGAGAGCGAGCATGTCAGAAGGCGAAGAACAGCGACGAGTAGCGCTCGTGTCCAGCTCCTATCACCCACACCTCGGAGGTGTGGAAGAGCACGTCCGCCAGGTGGCCGCCGAGCTCACCTCCCGAGGGCACACCGTCGAGGTCTGGACCGTGGACCGTGGTGAGCGTCTAGGCGCGCAGTGGGTTGATGGGGTCCGAGTCCGCTACCTCCCTACCCCGCTGCCGGCACGGAAGACCAGCAATCTCGCGCGTTTCGCTCTCACCGCTCCCTTGGCGCTGGCGCGGTGGTTGAGAGCAGCTCGCCAACTCAGGCCTGATGTGATCCATGTCCACTGCTTCGGCCCCAACGGGCCGTATGCGCGTGTGGTCGCCTCACTCACCCGCACACCCTGGGTGCTCTCGGCTCATGGCGAGACCTTCATGGATGCCAACGACCTGTTCGGACGGTCTGCGCTGATGCGCGCGCAACTCCGACGTGGTTGCAGTGACGCCGACGCCGTCACAGGCTGCTCTGAGGCAGTCGCCGATGATCTCCGCGGAGCATACGGTGCGCGCGACGTCAGCGTCGTGCCTAATGGCGTGCGGGTCGCGACGCACACAACGATTACAAGCCCGGCAGACGCGACGCTGAAGCAGGTGGTCGCAGTGGGCCGCCTCGTTGAGGTGAAAGGGTTCGACCTGCTCATCGACGCCGTTGCTCGCTCCAGGGAGGTCAGAAGCCTCCACGTCGTCGGTGACGGCCCCGAGAGAGAGGCATTGCAGCGTCTGGTGCGGCGACTCGACCTGCAGGACCGCGTCGCTCTTCTAGGCCCCCGGTCGCCCGAAGATGCGCAGCAGGCCATGGCCAACGCCGCCCTCGTGGTCATGCCCAGCCGCAGGGAGGCGTTCGGGATTGTGGCGCTAGAGGCCTGGGCGAGCGGCACACCGCTGATCGCGACGTCGCTGGGCGGTCCCGCGGGATTCGTGACCGATGGGGTGGACGGCATTCTTGTCGACCCGCAGGACGCCCGTGCCCTGGCGAACGCCATGGACCAGGTGCTCAGCTCGCCCTCCCTGGCCGCACGACTGAGCACAAACGGGTTGGAGAGCGTGAAGCGCTTCACCTGGGACCGGGTCGTCGACGACTACGAGGCCATCTACCGCTCCGTCGACCGGCCATAGCAGCAGGTGGATCGGCCGACATGCGATTCGGCACCGTCGGGCGTGGCACCCTCGACCTGACGAGTCCGCCTGTCATGATGCTGGGGTCGTGTGGCCGCTGCATGCCCATCCCGAGGAGTCCGAGATGCCCAGGAACATCAAGCAGATCCTGAGTTGGCTGCTGTTCGGGTTCATCATCTACGCGATCATCACCAGCCCCGAGCGGGCGGCGGACATCGTGCAGGCCGTCTGGGACATCATCGCCACCGGTTTCCGCAACATCGGTCGCTTCTTCTCATCCCTCATCGAGTGACCATGGGCACTCCCAGCGCCCCCGGGAACCGGTGAGACCGGTGGGCCGCGCACGCGTGCACAGTCGCATCCTCGACCGCTACGTCCTCCGCGAGGAGCGCGTCATCGTGGCGATCCGGCACCACTGGGGGCGCATGATCGAACCGGTCGGCACGACGTTGCTTGCTCTCACAGCGGCGCTGTGGTTCTCCAGCAACTCCCCGCCCAACGCCTCCGCACTCCCCCTGTTCCTGTGGTGGGTGCTGTTCGCGCTCGTGCTGCGGCTGGTGTGGAAGGCGCTGGAGTGGCGCAACGAGTGGTTCGTGGCCACGGACAAGCGGCTGCTCATGACCTACGGCCTGATCACCCACAAGGTGGCGATGATGCCGCTGCGCAAGGTGACAGACATGAACTACGCCCGTTCCCCGCTGGGGCGGTTGCTCGGCTACGGCCAGTTCATCATGGAGTCGGCCGGCCAGGACCAGGCCATGCGCGAGATCAACTGGGTCCCGGAGCCTGACGAGACCTACCGCCTCATCTGCGACACGATCTTCGGCCCCGAGGGGCACGACCCGGACGACTACCTGCATCTCCCCGTCCAGGAGGAGCGGCACGACCACGACGAGAGCGACGCGGACCAGGACGAGCCCGCCTGGGAGGTCTCGCACGAGGACGAGTCGACCTACGCCCCGGTGGGCCTGTGGCACGACCCGGACGACACCGGTCCCATTCCGCGCCCCTACTACGACTGAGGCCCGCCCGGCTGGACGGCTTAGGATCTAGCGACACCAGCCGTCCTGCGCCCGAGGAGCCCACCCCGTGACCGTCCGAGACATCACCGTCATCGGCCACCGCGCCCTGCACCAGCCGACTAAGAAGGTCCGCGAGGTGACCGACGAGGTCCGAGAGCTCGTGGCCGACATGTTCGACACGATGGAGGCTGCGGACGGGGTGGGCCTGGCAGCCAACCAGGTCGGGGTGCGCCTGCGGATCTTCGTCTATGACTGTCCGGTGCCCGGTGAGGAGAACGTGAAGGGTGTCGTGATCAACCCGGTGCTCGAGCGGCTGGGTTCGCCCGCCCCCCTGGACGAGGAGGAGGATGGCGAGGGTTGCCTGTCCGTGCCGGGAGAGTACTTCCCGCTCGCCCGCCATCCGCGAGCCCGCGTCACTGGCATCGACCTGGACGGGAACGCGGTCGTCGTTGAGGGTAAGGGACTCCTGGCCCGATGTCTGCAGCACGAGACGGACCACCTTGACGGGATGCTCTACGTCGACCGGCTCATCGGCCCGGTCAAGCGTGAGGCGCGCGAGGCCGCGAAGGACCGCGGGTGGGCGGATCGCGGCGTCACCAAGTGGGACCCGAGCGCCATCAAGGCCGAGGACGTCTGAGCGCGATGACCCACCTCGCCGGCTTGGAGCGCCAGGCGCTCTGCGACACCCTGGAGCGGGTCGGTCCCTCCGCCCCGACCCTGTGCGACCCTTGGTTGTCCGCGGAGCTCGCCGCACATCTGGTGATCCGAGATACCCGCCCGGATCTCGCGATGGCCGGCATCATCCCCCCGCTGAAGGGCAAGCTTGACGCCGGGATGGCCGAGTATGCGACCCGGCCGTGGGACGAACTGGTGCACCTCGTGCGGAACGGGCCGCCGGCCTGGTCCCCTGCTCGCATCCCTGCCCTCGACCACCTCGTCAATCTCACCGAGTTCTTCATCCATCACGAGGACGTTCTGCGAGGCGACGGACGGGTCGGGCCACAGCGGGACATCTCTCAGGAACTTGAGTCGACGTTGTGGAGGCAGTTGACTACGAATGCGCGGCTGATGCTGGCCAGGCTCGACTGCGGCGTGGTGCTGGTCGCACGGGGCCATGGCCGCAAGGCCGTGAAGCGTCCGACGGTTGCGGGCGCAGTCGTCCTGATGGGCTCGCCAGGTGAGTTGACCCTGGCGGTCTCCGGACGCCTCCGAGTGGCGCACGTTGGGCTCGGTGGCGCCGAGTCTGCCGTGGAACTGACGCGCACGATCCTCTGACCAGCGGCGAAAGCGCCTTGCGAGCGGAGTCGAATGGTCAAGAGACCGTATCCTGTTGGCGTGAAGGTCCTCCGTGTGTTCCACAGCGCCGTCGTGGACGCTTGGCGCCAGCGGGAGCGTGAGCTCCGGAGACTGGGTCACGAAGTGCACCTTCTCTCCGCCCAGCGCTGGAACGAGGGCGGCAGTGACGTTCAACTGGACCCCGGACCGGGCGAACAAGTCGAAGGTGTCCGGACCCTCGGTCGCCACCCCGCGCTGTTTCTCTACGACCCCCGCCCGATCTGGCGCGCAATGGGCGAGGAGTGGGATGTCATCGACATCCATGAAGAACCCTTCGCCCTAGCCACCGCCGAGATCCTTGCGATCCGCAAGCTCCGACAGAACCGCGCACCCTACGTCATCTACTCCGCCCAGAACCTCCAGAAGCGCTACCCGATCCCCTTCCGGTGGTTCGAGCGGTGGACCCTTCGGCACGCCGCGGGGTTGCAAGTGTGCAACACGGAGGCGGGGCGCATCGCGCAGCGCAAGGGGTTCCCTGGTCAACCCCGCGTGATCCCGCTGGGCGTGGATCTCGACCAGTTCACCGTGAGCACCCGGCGGCCGGCCCCTGAGAGTCCGGTGCAGGTGGGGTATGTCGGACGGCTGGCCTCCCACAAGGGCGTCGGTGTGCTCCTGGAGGCGGTGGCCAGTCAGCCGCACTTGGTGCTGACCGTAGCCGGGAGCGGCCCCCAGGAAGTCGAGATGCGGCAGCGGGCCGCCGAACCGGACCTCGCTGGACGGGTGACCTGGCTGGGCAGTGTCTCGCAGGAGGACCTCCCAGCGGTCTATGCCAGGTTTGATGTGCTCGCGGTGCCGTCCCTGACTACCCCAGGGTGGGCGGAGCAGTTCGGCCGTGTGGTGGTCGAGGCCATGGCGAGTGGCGTCCCCGTGGTCGCCTCCGAGAGTGGAGCCCTGCCCCACCTGGTAGACAAGGCGGGTGTGCTCGTCCCCGAGGCGAATCCTGCCGCGATGGCCGCGGCACTCGTGCAGGTCGGTTCCGACCAGGAGTTGCACAGCACGCTAAGGACACGAGGGATCGATCGAGCACGCGAGTGTGCCTGGCCAGCCGTAGCGGACCAGTTCAACCAGCTCTACCGCATCGTGACTCACGAGCCAGTGGAATCGGCAACGCAGACGGACCCCGAAGTGGTCGTTGTGGCCTACGGTGCCCCCGACCTCCTCGCCGAGGCGCTTGGATCAGTTGCAGGGCTCACCGTGACAGTCGTGGACAACTCTTCGCGCGCCGACGTTCGGGAAACTTGCGAGGCCGCCGGCGTGCGCTACCTGGACCCGGGGCACAACGGCGGTTTCGGCACGGGGGTCAACTATGCGCTGGAGCGACGCCTCCAGCCGGGCTCGGACGTGCTGCTGCTCAATCCCGACGCACGGATCAGCGTGGAGGGCGCGCGCGCTTTGCACACCATTCTGCGGGCTGCTCCAGCCCTGGCGAGCGTCGGTCCTGCACAGGTCGATGAGGACGGCAAGACCGCCCGGGTCTCCTGGCCTTGGCCAACCCCACTGGGTTCCTGGATCGAGGCCATCGGCCTGGGCCGGCTCAACAAGTCCGAGGACTACGTGATCGGGTCGATCCTCATGCTGCGGGCCGAGGCACTGGCCCAGGTCGGCGGCTTCGACGAGGACTTCTTCCTCTACGCGGAGGAGACAGACTGGGCGCGACGGGCATCACTCATGGGCTGGCGGCACGCATCCGTTGCCGCTGTCCCCGCCATTCACGTCGGCGCGGGCACCAGCATTGACTCGGAGCGCCGGAGCGCACACTTTCATGCTGGTCAGGAACGGTACTTCCGTAAGCATCATGGCGCTGCTGGGTGGCAGGTGGCACGCGGAGCACAGTTCGTCGGATCGCTGATTCGTAGCGCATTGCTGCGAGACCGTCGCAAGGCCGATGCCTGTGCCCGTGTGCGGCTTCTGAGGCTGGGGCCGCGCAATGTCGAAGACTTGTTGCATTCGGCGGGCGATCCGCGACTCCTCCCTAGGCGCGCGTCATGATCACCACGAACGAAGTCCTGCGCCGCGTGCTCCTGGTACTCATTTTCGCTGGGGCGGCCACCTTCGCAATGGGGATCGGCTACATCGTGCCCGAACGTCCGACCATGGCGCTAGCCGGCGCTTTCGCCGTGCTCGTCTTCGGGGCCGCAGTGGCACAACCTGCTCTCCTACCGGTAGCGGCAATGCCGCTGCTTGTCGTTGTGCTTAGGGTCGGTGGTGGCGGGGTAGACCTCACCGTGTCCGACTTCGTGCTCGGCCTCGTCTTCTGGCCAGCTTTGATCCTGTCCCCCAAGCCTTTCAGCCGCGAATTGCGGTACCTGCTGTGGCTCAATGTCGTCTACCAGGCTGCCACTCTTCTCACGGTAGTCGCCAACCCCTACCTTGCGAACGTGGTCGAGTGGTTCCACGCCTGGCTATTGGTCAGCGGTGCGCTAATTGTCGGCTGGGCGGTGGGCCGCGCTGGATTTGGAAAGATTGGCCTTACGCTCTTCCTTCTGGCGTGCGTCGCTCTCGCAATCCCAACCGTAGCTGAAGGTGCACTACAGTGGGCTTCTGGCGACTTCTCGGAGGTTTACCCCAAGTACCCATGGTCGATGCACAAGAACTTCATCGGGACTCTCTTGTGCTTCGCGGCGATACTTGCGTATGCGCACCCAACGTGGATGGGTTGGTCCGGACGTTGGGCGATGAGTGCGTTTTGGCTGTTCGCAGTTGGGATCGCCATGTCGCAGTCACGCCAGGCACTCCTCGCCCTGGGGGTGGCACTCCTGGTGGTCTCCTTCCGCAAGCCAGGTGAGAAGCGTCGATCCATCCTTGCTATTTTGGCAATCATTCCGACGGGATATTTCGTCGCCACCCTGATCCGGGATCAGATTGCTTCGGGAAATGTCCACAACTCGGTGTTCCAGCGGTTGAACTGGTTCGGGGACACGATTGCACTGTGGGAGCGCTCCCCACTTTTGGGCCACGGACTGCGATACTGGACGACTGGTCGCACTGAGGAGCGATTCCAGCCGCCAAATGCGTTCCTCGAGGTACTCGCTAGCACCGGGATTGTCGGAATTGCGGCATTTGTGATGCTCTTCGGAGGGATGCTTGTCGTCTTGTGGCGTCTTGATCCTGACTATGGCACGGTGGCATTTGCCTTGGTGCTCGCCCGCTTGGTGCAGTCCCAGTTCGACCTGTTCTGGATCGCTATCACGGTCTCTGTTCCGCTGGTTGTTTCTGGTATAGCGATCGGAGCGCTGGCTCATCGTGAAACCAACTCGCCAATCGCCACCAACAAGTCCGCGGGGACCACGATGAGCATCGGGTCAGTTGCATGATCATCTTACAGATCTCCCCTGAGTTCACACCAGGAACTGGCGTTGGTGGAGTGGCGCACGCACTCGAGGAGCAATGGCTGGCTCGTGGTCACGACGTCCGACGATTCGGCCCCGAGCACGCGGGATGCGCGTTCCTTGCTGAGCAAGCACCAGGTTTCCGCGGGCGGTTTCGACATGCCGCACGGGTCGCCTGGTTCTCGACAATCGGCACGGCCCGAGCTCGGCGAACCATCCGCACATTGCCGTTGGAGGCCGTGACGATCTGTCACAACGATGCACTAGCGGGGGACATCTACGTCAACCACGGTCTGCTCGCAAGCGCCATGCGGGCTCGAGGACACTTCGCTTGGCGGATGGCCCGAAACCCCCTCCACCTCTTTACCGCAGCCCGGGATACCTACCGCTATCGGTCGGGTTCGCACCGTGCAGTGGTTAGCCTGTGTGAGGCTGATCGCTTAACGCTCATAGACACATATGGGGTCCCTGCCCATCAGGCAGTCGTGATCCCAAACGGCGTCCACCTGGATCGCTTCGCACCAGTCAGCGACGAGGAACACCACCGAGCTCGAGAAGCCATGGGTATCCCTCGGGGTAGTCGCGTGGTGGTCTTCATTGGCCACGAGTTCGACCGCAAAGGACTTCCCGTCTTGCTGCAGGCAGTCAAGGACTTGCCCGACCACCACATCCTAGTCGTCGGCGGGACACCGCGACAGATTCACGCTTACCGCGCAGGCCTCAGTTCCGATCTCAGTGGACGGGTGCATTGGGCGGGGAGGGTCCCCGACCCTCGATCTGCGCTCGCAGCCGGCGATATTCTGGCGCTTCCGAGCGCCTACGAGGCAAACCCCTTGGTGGTTCTCGAAGCACTCGCGAGTGGACTTCAGGTGGTAGCCACCCCCGTTGGCTCGATCCCCCAGAGCCTCGCGAACGACGAGGTTTCGCGAATCGTCGAACGTACCGCAGGTGGCGTTCGGGATGGCCTTATCGCGCTCGCTCGCGTCAGTCTGCCCCGCGCGCAAGTGCAGGCTCTTGCCAGAGCACGCGTCGAGGCCTTCAACTGGGGCCTTGTCGCTGAGACCTACCTTGACCTGTTCCTGTCTCTGGAGAGTCGGCAGGTGCATTCTCGGTGAAGGTGCTCCACGTGGTCCGGTCAGACGGCTTCTCTGGCGTCGAACGGCACATCACAACTCTGGCCGCGGCACAGGCACGCGCCGGAGACGAAGTCACCGTGATAGGTGGTGCTGTGGGCCCAATGAGGCGGGCGCTTGGCGATGATGGCATAGGAGTTCTGAGTGGGGATTCGCTTCGGGGTGTCGCGGCGAGTATCCGTCGTGCTACTCGCCCAGACATCGTCCACGCCCACATGACTGCAGGCGAGTTGGCGGTGTGCCTCTCCACGACAGCACCACTCGTCGTCACGCGTCATTTCGCGAGACCGCGTGGAGCAACGCCAGTCGGCCGACTGGCAGGCATACTCATTCGACGGAGAACAGGTGCCCAGATCGCCGTCAGCCAGTATGTCGCGCAGAGAATTGAGAGGAGGGCGACTGTCGTCTACCCCGGAGTGCCGGCCAGCGATGGTTCAAGAGCAGTGCGTCGACCAGTTGTTCTCGTCGTCCAGCGTCTACAGCCAGAAAAGAACACCGATATCGCCCTACGAGCCTTTGCACTGGCCGCTCCGGCGGAGTGGACCCTTGAAGTAGTGGGTCGCGGGCCCGAACTGTCGTCGCTGCGAGGCCTGGCGGAGCAGTTAGGCGTCCAGGACCGAGTTTCCTTTCTCGGCTTCCGCGACGACGTTCCGGCACTCATGCAATCGGCATCTGTCTTCCTCGCGCCGTGCGAGATCGAGGGCCTCGGCCTGAGTGTCCTAGAGGCCATGGCACAAGGGCTTCCCGTCGTAGCTAGTCGCGCCGGAGCACATCCTGAGACAGTTGGCATGGCCCCCAGCGCACATCTCTTCGACCCCGGTGCACCGGAGCAGGCAGCGAAAATGCTGGCCAGGCTCTGTGGAGACGTCCAACTCCGCGGCAGGTATGGCGACGAGTTGGCCAAGGTGCAGCAGACGAGTTTCACTCCACATGCGCAGGCCGAGGCAACTAGGGTCGTGTATCAGCAGGTGTTGGCATGACCGACCTAGTCGTGATCTCGCTAGAGGTGTGGGACGAGGTCTGGAGACGCAATCAACACCTCGTCTCCGGGTTGCTCCGCAACGGTAGTGTCCGGCGCGTGCTCTTCGTGGAGCCGCCGGTAGATGCGCTCCATGAGGTGCGCAGACAGCGTCGTCCTCGTCTATCTGGGACAGGCCTTCGACGCATTAAACTTCCCGATGCAGACGGTGAGTTATGGGCACTGCGGCCTCGCAAGTCCCTACCTCGACGCTTAGACCCACGAGGTGACCGCCGGCGCGCACAATGGGTTGTGACTGCGGCCCAGCGCCTGGGGATGGCCAACCCCATCCTGTGGGTAAACGACCCGGGAGGCGCCGAACATCTCGCTCTGACGGGCTGGCGTGCGCTGTACGACATCACCGATGATTGGATTCTCGCAAACCGCCCAAGCAGTGAATTGGCTAGGCTACGCCGTCAAGAGGCACACCTCTTGGCGCGCTGTGGCGAAGTCGTCGTCTGCTCGCCCACAATGGCGCGCACCAAGTCTGCGCAGCGCGAGGTCCAGCTCATCCCGAACGGGGTTGATCTTGAGCTGTACCGCACATTGCGACCAAGGCCTTCAGACCTGCCGAGTGGCCCCCTGGCGCTCTACGTGGGCACGACGCACCGAGACCGGGTCGATCTGGACTTGCTGCGAAGCAGTGCGATCACGCTCAAAGAGCGAACTGGCGGAAGGCTGGCGCTGGTCGGACCGACACCACTGCCCCCCTCGGACGTAGAAGCGCTACATGCCACTGGCGTGGTCACGATGGGTCCCCGCCCAAGTGAGACGGTCCCAGCGTACCTGCAGCATGCTGATGTCCTCATCGTGCCGCATGTACTCACCGAGTTCACGGCATCGCTTGACCCCATCAAGGCCTATGAGTACCGGGCAGCTCGCCGGCCGGTAGTCGCAACGCCTGTACCTGGCTTCATCAGAGTGATTGACCCCCTAGTCACGACGGCGGATCCCGAGGACTTTCCCGCGAAAGTCGCGGCATCCATTAACTCCCCGGTTCCCTGGTCCGGGGATCTTCCCGACGACATCCCATCCTGGTCGCAACGGGTGGGCCAAATGTCCCGCGTCATCGCCAGCCTTTGGGAAAGTGACGGATCGCAACCAACATGATTACGTTCGTGTCGCACACGAATAAGCCTGGAGGCGCGGAACTGGCACTCCGCCGCTACCTGGACGCGACAACGCAGTCAGTCCGCCTTGTGACAATGGAGCACGGGGGCGTTTGGGACGGGCTAGATATTGAGGTATCTGTCGCCCAGGACCTCCTCGCACTCCGCTCTGCGCTGCGTGGGGGCGAGGTTATCGTCTCCAACTCGATGCGCGCAGCATTCCTGACTGCCCTCGTTGCGCCCCCTAAGTCGAGGCTCGTCTACTGGGTCCGCGACGGACTGACCACCAGTGCAATGTCGCCCCTGGCGCTTCACCTCACCAAACACGTCACGGCGCGTCGGGTGAGTCACTATATAGCCAACTCTGCGTGGACCGCCGGCACGGTGCGAGAGGCTCTAAGCGTCGCCCCGGACCGGATTCAAGTGGTTCACTCCATGTGCGGCGTGACCGAGGACATGCTGGGTCGCACTCCAAGAAAAGCCCCGCACACTCCGGCACGACTCCTGTTCCTGGGACGACTCTCACCGTGGAAGGCCCCAGACATCGCTGTTCGAGCACTCACTCACGTACGCCGCCACAGAATAGAGGCAACCCTAACCATCGCTGGTGGCACACACTTTGGCGAGGACCGATACGCCCAGAGCCTCTACGCCCTTGTCGAGGCTGAGCCAGCTGCCACGATGGTTGGTCACATCAAAGACGTGCCGGGCCTGCTGACGGAGCATGACGTGTTAGTTCACTGTTCGACAGCGCCGGAACCGTTCGGTCAGGTTATCGTCCAAGGGTTGGCGGCGGGGATGCCAGTTGTCGCGACCGGCCATGGCGGCCCGGTCGAGATCTTGCGGGGAGCCCCGACCGAGCTTCTGTACCCGCCAGGAGATCCGGCGGCCTTGGCGTCAGCGCTGGCGGCCGCACTTGCAAAGATACCCACGCTCAGTTCCTGGGCAACATCCCGCTCTGCCGAGTTCACCGACCAGCGTGCCCTCCGAGCGACAGACTCCGCGCTCAGAGCGGTGGGAGAACGCCATCGTCAAGGAGTCAGAAGGACCAGTTCATGACTTCCCCCACAGTGAGTGTCGTCATCCCCACCTACAATCGAACGGACTACCTCGGCACGTGCCTTGAGCACGTCTTGACTCAATCTGTGCAGTCCGCCGAGGTAGTGGTGGTGGATGCGTCGCCAGGTACCGAGACCGCGCTTTTGGTCGAGACATTCCCGACCGTTACCTACGTCCGTAGCCCGCACGGCAGGGGGACCACGGCAACATCTCGGGCCATTGGCATCGAGCGCACCTCGGGTGATGTGGTGGCCTTCCTTGACGATGACGCCTATCCTAGGCCTGATTGGCTGGAGCAGCTCATAAGCCGCTACACGGACCCTACGGTGGCGGGGGTGGGCGGCCGAACGATAAACGGTCAACCAGGCGAGGAGTTCGAGGGCCGAGATCGAGTGGGCAAATTGCTTGCTGACGGAGCCCTGACTGGCTACTTCGCTGCTATGACGGACGGAGACGTCGAGGTGGACCACCTGCTGGGCGCCAACATGTCTATGCGCCGCAATGTCATTGAAGAGCTAGGAGGAATCCGGGACTTTTACCCAGGAACCTGTCTTAGGGAGGAATCCGACATCGCACTGAGGGCTCGGGTCGCTGGGTACCGCCTCACCTATACGCCAGACGCCGTGGTCAGGCACGTAGGTGGCACATACGCAAAGGGCCACCGATTCGATCGCCGCTACGAGTACTACGCAGCACGCAACCACGCCGTTCTGTTGCTGACGACGCTTGGACTGCACGACCCTCGCGCACGGGCCAACCCGCGAGCCGCTGCCCGCAAAGTTGCGGGCCATATTGGGTATGCGGCCCTGTCCCTAGCCTCTAAACCCGGTGGAAGTCGCAATAGGTACCGAGGTGCCGCCAACGGCCTGTCCCGAGCTGCAGTCTCACTCGCAGGTGCAGTAGTCGGCCACGCCGTCGCACTCAGGCTACTTCATGACCTAGATCGTCCTTCTCATAATTCGGGCAACGCACCCGCCTCCACCAAGGAGTAAGAGACTGCAGGAGGTATAGATCCATGGCCAAAAATTTCAACTACGCCGTCATAATCCCCACGCGAAGTCGCAAAACATATCTAAATGTAGCACTAGAAAGTGTATATGCGCAAACCATCCAGCCATCTCAGGTTATCGTCGTTATTGACGGTGATACGGATGGCACAGCACGGTTCATACGGCAGCATTACCCGTCCGTGGACATCATTGAGAATTCCCACTCGCTCGGCGCAGCCGCAAGTAGAAACAAAGGACTCCGCGCCGTAAGAACGGATTGGGTCGCATTACTAGATGACGATGACGTCTGGCATAGCGAGAAACAAGACTCCTTCGCGCGATACCTCGAAACAAATCCGGACTGCGAGGCCATGCGAAGTGCATCTTGGCAGTTCGCAATACCTAACGGTCCCACAGAATTGAACGGCTTCTTAACAGAGATATTCTCCAGTGGGGAGAGGAAGGATCTCGAGGCGCAGGCCACCATGGCTCGGCCCCTCAACAACTTCGACTACCTAGACATCCATGGTGAAAGTCTTGAACAATTGCTCAAGAGAAACCTGGGCGTTACTTCAACAACCGTCTTCCGCAGTCGCCTTCTGGACCATATCCCGAAGGTTCCCGATGACCTCCGGACCGCGGAGGATTGGCTTCTCTTCGTGTTTCTCGCAACCGAAACGGAATGGCATCTAGTTCCCGGCAGGTGGATGTTCTACAGAGTTCACGGCAATCAATCGACGAAGCAGCTCGGACCGTCTGGGTGGCAGCACCGAGTCCGCGCCTGGGAACTTGCATGGTCGCACGCTGGCCACCCACGAGGATATTCTCTCAAGAACTATTCGACCTATTACGCACGCGAGGCCAACGTCTGGCTCTGGGGAGAGATCAAGGCCCATCGATGGCCCGACGCACTCGCGCTGTTCCGGGCAACCCGAACTATTATACCTTCAAGGTATATAAGGTATTCGCTGATACTCCCTCCACCAATTCGATGGCGTCTTCGCGAATGGCTCTGAGACCATCTCAGCTCCAAATAATCGAGTACGATGCCCGTCCTGTACCACGCGCCATGGATTGGCGAGATCGGCCTTAGTCAGATCGCGCCAATCGCCTGGACACGGCTTCGGCGACTCGCTGCCCGCCGCCTACTAAAAAGCCACGCGGACTTATCTTCAGGGAACTCACGAAGTCCGACAGCGCGCTTCGGTACCTCCTTTCGCGCGCATCCGAAACAATTCTTCCCAGCGACTCCCCCGCCGTGGCGCGATCTAACCGCGAGAGGTACTCGCGCAGCCATATCTCATGCTCCTTGGGCCCTAGCTGGCGTGCTGACTCAAGATTTAGCATTACGGACATCCGGCCACCTTGGTAACGTTCCCACCAGGTGGCCGAGCTGGCATTCCTAGAGTGCCGGCGGTAGTCGACAACATCTGCATCCACGTGGATCATCGGCGCGTGGCGTAACAATCTCAATATCATCTCGTCATCTTCAGATAACTTCATGCACTCATTGAAAGGCCCCACGTGTACGAGCGCCGTTCTGCGCACCATAAGGGCAGCGATTCGTGGGATCGGAGTTTCTCGCCGCAGGAACTTCTGCTGCGATGCAGCCTCTGTTTCCCATCTTCCGAACGGGACTCCATTCGAGTCAACGTAACGACCGTTCCCGAAAACTCCCGAAGCATTTGGGGACGCTTGGAGAGCGTCTACGAGGAGGCTCAGCCTGTTAGAGGGCCAGATGTCGTCGTCGTCCAAGAATGCCACGAACTCACCCTTTCCAGCCCGAATGGCAGTATTTCTTGCGGAGGAGACCCCTCTATTTTCCTGGCGCAACAGAGTGCAGTTCTCTATGCCGGAGGTCAATCCACGCAGCACGGATGGGGCTGGGGAACCATCGTCTACAAGAATCAGATGCCAGTCGCAATAGGATTGAGAACGCAATGAATCCACGCCAGCAGCGAGGTAAGGTCCCCCGCGATTTGTCGGCAAGACCACGTCGACCACGCCACTCTGGGGCTCGGAAACCGTAGCGTTGAAATCACGCAGCTCATGCTCGAAACGAGGCGTCCTTGGCATATCAGAGTTCATGATGGCCCGCTCACATTGGGCCCGGGCCGCGTGGCAGTAAGGGCTGACACTACCCCTCCGGGAAACTGCGGAAGGTCCCCTAGCGTATCGGACCACTCTCCAATTGACTTTTCAAGTTTTCCGCAAATGGATAGCACCGTCTCGCGAGTGACTGTACCAGCTAGATTCTCTAGGTCCTCGGGAGTCATTTTCGGGTCAAATGCCACGAATCGACTCGATCCCGGGGTGACCGCGGACTCATAGTCCCGAAATTTGAAATCACCGCCGTGAAGGTCCGGAGACAGCCTAGTCCAAACAGCAGGAATTCCGAAGGAGTCAGCGGTAATGAGTCCGTGAAGCGAGGTGGTCACAATCGTGCCACACGCGCTGATGTCGGCCACCACCCTTGGGGCTGGCCGACGAACATCTATAATCCTCGTCAAGGAGCGACCTCGCTTCGCGACCGATATAAAGGCCTCGTTCAGCCGATGTCCCGCGTGGGGCACGAAGCCTACGTCCCACCGCCTCTTACGCCGCCGTGTATGGCGCGCCACCAGAAGGCCGGGATCGCCCAACACGACATCATCGGGGGCGCCAACCCGCTCCTGTGTCAGCGCGCCTCGAAGGGCTAGTATGCGCGCGCGCGGAAGTGAGTGTTGCTGGTCCACCAGCAAGCCACTCCCCCAGACCGCGCCTTCGTATGACGAGTCACAGAGTCCCAAGATACTTCCAACGGCCAGGAGCTCCGCCTGTGCGCTCGGCCTGTGCAGCGGCAGGACACCATAGCGGGGAAGCAGCCACCGCGTGAGGTCGTCGCCAAAGTTCGCGTGTCCAACCCACCAGAATGTCGCTACGATCGGACTCCCCCAGCGCACGTCCGTTCCGATCGCGGCCGACGCAACCTGCGATATGGCGCGTCCCCGCCGACGTATTGGATGCGTGTAGTGCATCACATTCTCCTATCCGTTGCCGCCCTTGCTTGTCGAGTTGAGTGCTGCCGCAAATCGCGCTCACTTGCCCGATAGAGCTCAGCTGAGCGAGCCAAATTGCACCATCCGCGCGAAGCGTGGGCTCAAGCGTCTCACCTCTTCAAAGGTCCCGATCGCCTCGATCTGGCCTTCGTGCATTAGAACAACCGTGTCGACGTGACGGACCGTTGACAACCTGTGCGCAACGATCACCATGGTGAGTTCGCCATGGAGCTCACGGATAGCCTCGCTCACGCGGTGCTCGGTCTCGTTGTCAAGAGCGGACGTCGCCTCGTCCAGGACCAGTAGGTGAGGCTCCTGATAGATCGCGCGGGCAATCCCAATCCGCTGCCGCTGCCCGCCCGACAGTCGAGAGCCCCGCTCACCAATGGGTTCCCACAGTCCCTCTTCAAAAGACGCGACAACGTCCTCCAGTTGGGCCCGCTCGATCGCTTTATAGAGCTTGCTCGGGTCGATCTGATCGGCTGTCTGGTCAAAGGCCACATTCTCCGCCAAGGTGGCCTCCTGCAGGAACACCTCCTGGGGAACGTAGCCGACCACACGCTGCCAGGCCGTGAGATTGTCCTCGATGTCCTGACCGTCAATGGAGATCCGGCCCTCAGACGGGCGGTGCAGCCCCAAGATGAGGTCAACAAGTGTCGTTTTACCCGCTCCGCTGCTACCCACGATTGCGATGCTGCTGCCATGCGGGATGACAAGATTCAAGCTAGACACGGCAGGCACAGACGCATCTGGGTAGGTGAACGAGACGCCCTCGAGGACGACCGCATTGTCGAAGCTGACTGGAGCCGACTCGTTGTCTCCATCTATGAACACATGGTGTTGCTCCGCCTGAACCTCCGTCAAGACGATGTCGACGAAACCCGCGCCGAATCGCACGTTACTGACCTGGCCAACCAGGCTCGTCACGGCGGGCAGCGCCCGCAACCCTGCAGCCACGAAGAGGGCCAGCACGCCTAGCCCCTCGCCCGCCCCATCAGCGAGCAGAGTGCTCGACAGAAGGAGCAGACCGACAGCCAGGATGAAGAGGATCTCAAGCAGATAGCGGGGGATCGCAGAGATGAAGCCGGCAGTGCGACTGGCGTAGGCACCACGGAGGGAGGCCTCGCGGTAACGTTCGACAAAGAAGGGCTGACTCCCTCGAAGTTTTGCCTCCTTAATGGCACCCAAGGCGGCGAACGCGGTGCGGTAGGCGGCTGAAGAGGCTTCAACCGCCACCTTGCCGGCTTGAATTGAGCGCGGCTTCATCACATGCAGATAGAAGAAAGTCGCAACCGCGAAATAGGCACCCAGCGCTAAACTAGGTAGTGGCGCCGACACTAACAAAGCGATCGCAATCGCAATGAGGCTTGCTACGTTAGACACAAGGGTCATTAGCCCGAAGACGGTGGTATTATAGAACTGGACGACGGCGTCATTCATGGTCCGAAGAAGTTCCGCGGAACTACGTCGGGAGACTTGCGTGTAGGGCGTACGCAGAAAGTGCTGGAGTAGGCGTGTTGAGAGCTCGACGCGCTTGAGAACTTTGAAGCTAGTGAGCCACCAGGTGTAGGCAATGGCGCCAAAGTCCTTGAGAATGAACAGCGTCACCACAGCCGAAGTCATGATGATGACTAAGGTGCGAGGGTCTGGGTCACCCAGCATGCTGGCGACCCACGAGCCCACTCCAGAGGTGTCCTCCGCGCCAGAAGCAATGGTAACCAGTGGGAGAACAAGAGCAATCGCAACCGTGTCGAATAGTGCGATGATCACTGTCGCAATCGTTGCCAACACCAGGGCGCGCTGGGTCGGCCGATCCAGGATCCGTCGCGTTGCCCGGACCGTCTCGACGAGATTCATGGGAGTTGAAGTGCCTCACTTGTGGGTGGGTGCGATGTGCGTCACAGAACTCACTTGTACGGTCCTGTGGCTAGCATCCTGTCAGGGTACGCAAGCCTCTTGCCACGCCCGCGAGACCGTACCGCCAGGTAGCCAACCTCGTCGGACCCCTCTTGTGCGACATGGGAATCGCGCAGCTTCCACGGAGGGAGAGAGGCGCCACCATCCCCAAGCCAGCACCCAACGCAAAGGCCCGCAGCACTGGGACCGGGATGTGCAGTGGTTGTGCACCCGGTCAACGTGGCCGATCCACGCAGGCTACGAGGGGGCAGATTCACCGCGAGTCCTTTCGGAGACCGAGGCCATGGTCAGGTGCTGGAGCACGATGCTGACCCACACCATGCGGCCACCACGCTGCAGATCTTCGTCCCCGCAGCACTGCGACAGTCTAGTCTCGTGCTCGCGCGCCGCACACAACTGCGACCCTCCACGGTACAGATCAGCAGCGGGCTGGTGCGCTACTCGACCAAGGCCGCGTGTCATCTTGCGGACCACGGCGTGTCCCAGAGACCCTCGACGCACTCGTCGTCCGACTCCTCGCCACCTCAGGTGCAACAAAGCATGAGGGTCATGCCGAGAACTCACCCAACCGCAAACGAGGTCGCAGCCTCGGAAATATCCGTCGTCTGGGAAGTATCTCCAGGGCAGTCCGAATGACACTCGACCTATATGATCCGTTCACCCCCGTGCCCACTCGATATGCCGCGCCGTGAAAGGGTAACGGCTCCAGTGGATTCCCGCTGTCGCTCAGAATCTGACGGGCCCGGATGTGAGAGCCGTACATCGATGCCACCCATTGATCGTCAGCCGCGTCGAGCGTGGTGGGGATGCTCATGAGGTCAGAGCGGATTATTAGCGTGGTGCCACACAACCTGTTCATGCCCTCTGGAACAGTGAGGACAAGCGGACCCGTATCGAATATGAGGCCAGACTCTACGAACCATCCGTTAGCGTGCGGATTCTCCGCCACGTGCTTGGCTATTCGAGGAGAGACAAGGTCGTCCCAGTCAACGACCATCACGTGACCACAGGGTTGAGCCTGGGTGAGTGCGGCCGCGATTCTGGCCCCCTTGTCCGCACGAATCGCCGCCTGCCTTGGCGTATCCCACATAGGTGGCAGCGGGCGGTACTCGCGGTCAATCTCTACTAATTCAACCCCCGGCAGCGGCGGCAGCGCTGCTCCCCGGCTTGCCGCTACAAGCACGATCGGACGTGGCCCGATCTGCCGGACGCACGAATCAGTGGTCTCGCGCAGCAATTGCACGGCCTTGGCCCAATCGGCGACGCCTCGTTGATCCGGCACCGCGATCACGAAGGTCGTCGAACCACATCCCATGGGTCGGAGCCTACCGCCGACGTGCCGTGGCTACGCGACGGCGGCTTCGATGGGCTGGTGCTCATCCAAGGCGACACCCTGGTGACCTCAGCGGCCAGCAGACCGACCCCCCGGTCCTGCGGGTCGAGCGTGGCCCGTTCGACCGGGTGCCCGGCTCGCGCCCAAGACGGGTCTCGGAGAACCACCGTGGCGACGGCGAGATATGGGACGCGGGACGGTCCCGGTGGCGTCACGTCATCCTGTATCGCACCACGATCCTGGGCCTCAGCTCCGCGACGTTCACGCCTGTCCCGCTCACCTCGTATCACGGGATGGAACGGGGCAGACCCCTGGCATATCGGGGTCACTTGCCACGACGACACCTGGCACATGCTGGTTGGCGTCGGCGAAACTGGGTTGGGGCGGCGGCGACGACACCTTCGCCCTCGCGGCCCCCATCAACGGTGTTGACTGGGCCGTGGCAGACCGGCCCGTCATGCACACCATTCCTGACACGTGGCAGTCGTACAAGATGTACCGGCCGTACTTGCGCGTAGAAGCTGGCCGCATCCGCGTTTGGTACTCCGCGACGGACCCCAGTGGGTCGGGGACCGGCTACTGCGAGTTCCCCGCGGCCCACCGCCAGGTTGACGGCGCCGCGAGGCGGATAGGCTCCGTTGCGATGCCTGCTCACAACCACGTCACTGTGCGTCGCTCGCGTCAGATCGGGCGATTGGTAGCGGGAACTGTTAGAACCTTCAGCGACGGCCGACGCCCGCGGCTCGTGCGCGCGTTCTGGTGGGACGGTCACAAGAACTTCGGCGACGCGCTGACCCCTTGGCTCCTGGCCCGTCACGGCATGGTCCCGCTCCTACGCCCCGCGAGCGAGGCCGACCTCATCGGGGTGGGCAGCATCCTTGAGATGGCCCCCGAGAGCGTCTCTGCAGCGGTGTGGGGCGCCGGTCTGATGCACGAAACACCCCGGTCGATGCCTGAGGCACACTTCTTCGCAGTAAGAGGCCCGCTCACCCGTGACCTACTCGGACTCACCGATGACACGCCGCTGGGAGATCCGGGCCTGCTGGTCTCCAAGTTTGTCCGCCGGCCTCGCCGCACCGGCCATGGCTGCGGTAGCTCATGGCCACCACGCCGTGTGGGCGTCCTGCTACGACGACCTGGTCGCACGGTCGGGCGTGAGCCGGGTCCGCTTCGACCAGGGCGTGACAGGCGCGGTCCGTCAGATCGCGCCGGCTGACTTGGTTGTGAGTTCGTCGCTGCATGGACTTATTACCGCCGACTCTTAGGGCATCCCCGCGGTGTGGGCCGTCCCGGTCGACACCGACCGCCATGTCGCAGACATGAAGTTCGCCGACTACCACCAGGCGCTCGGGTTGCGACGGGACCGCTTCGACCTGACGCCGGACCTGAGTTGGCTAGGTCGGTCAAGATTCTTCGTGTCGTGACTCGTTGACCTGCAGCTTCGGGGCTCAGGGTGGTCACTAACAACCCTGGGTAGGCTTGGCCGGTGGGTACGTTCGTAC